>NZ_CP088150.1:5680000-9529571 GCF_023375135.1 Bradyrhizobium sp. C-145
CGCGCGATCACCGCGCCGAGGCGATCGGTCCCGAACGTCTTCAGCGTGAACCAGGTCTTCAGCGCGCGGAAGCCGCGCGACAGATCAGGGCCGAGATCGCAGGGCCAGACCGTGCCGGCCGCAAGCCCCCTCGCCTCGCGACTGAGATAGGCCGCCGGCTGCGCAAAGGCCTGCCGATGCTGCTCGCCGTCGCGCACCAGCAGGAAGCCGGCATCGTACGGCACCTGTCCCCATTTGTGGAAATCGAGCGCAATGGAATCGGCGAGCTCGATGCCGCCGAGCAGTGGCGCGAGCTCAGGCGAGAGAATTGCGAGCGCACCGAAGGCACCGTCGACGTGAAACCAGATCCCTTCCTCGCGGCACAGCTCCGCGATTGTTCTGAGATCGTCGATCGCGCCGACATCGACCGTACCCGCAGACGCGACCACCAGGAACGGCTTGAAGCCGACCTCGCGGTCAACAGCGATCTGCGCGCGCAGCGCGGCAACATCGATGCGATGATCGGCATCGACACCGATCTTGCGTAGCGCATCCGTGCCGAGCCCGGCAATGTCCATCGCCCGCGAGATGCAGCCATGTGCAGCGTGCGACGTATAGGCCGTAAACAGTGCGCCGTCATTGCCGATACCGTGCTGGCGCGCCAGCGTGCCGAGTGCGTTCGTACGTGCCACCAGCACCGCCATCAGATTGGCCATCGACGTGCCCGTGACGAAGATGCCGCTCGCGTCTTCCGGAAAGGCGAACAGGCGGCGCATCCACGCGACGATCTGGCGCTCAACCTCGATCGGCATGTGGTCGCGTCCGCCGAGATTGGCATTGAGGCCGGCTGCCAGCATCTCCGCGAGCATGCCGACCGCGGTGCCGCCGCCATGGACCCAGCCCATGAAGCCCGGGTGGACGTTGCCGGTCGCATAGGGCGCGACATGCGCGGCAAATTCACGATAGACATCGGCAAGGTCGCTCGCCTCGCGCGGCACGTCGGCTTTGAATGCCGCGCGGACCTCGTCGGGGATCGGCTGCCAGATGGGGCGCGCACGAACATTGGCGATGCCATCGATCGCCTCGTCTAACATGCGACGGGCCAGCGCGCGAAATTCGCTCCAGTCCTGCGGATCGAGCGAGGTGTGGGTGACGGAGCTTTGGGTGTTGCGGATGATCTCGTTCATGTTGCGCTTCCCTTGCCCGCTCGCGCATGCCGCGACAGCATCGCCGTGAACGCCGCAAATATCTTGCGCATCTGGGGCGGCTTGTACGGAAACACGACCGGCGAATCCATGTTGTGCACGACGGCGGTGTTGTCGGCTTCGAACACCAGGAGCTCGCCGTTCTGGTTCTCGGCGCAGTCGACGATGAAATAGTCGAGGCCGACGCGCCTGCTCATCTCCTCGAGCGCGCTCTTGTGGCGCGCGGCAAAGGCGTGGTCGAAGTCGAGCATGAAGACGGCCTCCTCGGCCCGCTTCTCCTCGCTGAACGCCATGTAGGCGTTGAGATACCAGATGTCCCAGCGATCGGCGATCGCCATGTGGCAGGCGTAAGGCTTGCCGTCGACCATAGCGAGGCGATATTTGCGGTAGAGCCCGTCGGGGCTAACATAGTCGACGAAGCGCGCGACGAAGAAGTCCTGCTCTTTCCGTTCGGCGAGATAGGCCGCGAGCGCCGCCGCATCAATGAGCTTCGCGAGCCCGACACCGGCATGTGAGCCGCGCGGCCGCGCGATCATCGGAAAGTGCAATTCGTCCGCGATGGCCTCGCAGGCGATTCGCCCCTGCGCAAGATCCGACAATTGCTCGCGTGTGGCGTGGACGGTCGCGGGAATGTCTAGGCCGGGCACACCCGTCAGCAGCCGATACAACTTGTCGCGATCGAGGTTGCCGATGAGATCGGGGCGATTGAGCAGCGGCCGCGGCCACTCGGGTGCGGCCTTCTCGATCAGCGCGAGCGCGTCCCGGCATTCCTCGGAATCGGATGCAATCACGATGGCGACGTCGTGCTCGGGCAAGTTCTCGGGCAGACCGACGCCCTTGACCACGTAGAGCGTCAACAGTTCGATGTCGGAACCTTCGAGCAGGAAATCGATCGGCGTGTTGCCGCCCATGTCGATGTCGGCTGCAAGCGCGAGCACGCGCAAGCCCGGTTTCGGAGCCGCGCTGGGCGTACGAAACAACTGATGGAAGGTCAGCACCTCCGATTGGATCGCAAGCCCCGCCGCCTTGTCGCCAAGGAGCTGGACGATCAGCGACAGATCCAGGCCTTCGCCGGCCTGCGCCGTCCCCTCCGTGATCCGGACGACGAGCTGGTCGCGCAACGGCTGCAAATCGACACCTTCGAAGGCCCGGCGCGTCAACTGCGCAAAGCCGATACGGTCGGCAAATTTCGGCACGGAAACCGGCTGCTGCATCTCACACCTCGAACGCGGACTTTGCCGGCATGGGCGCCGCCGCGCCACGATCAAGCAACAGTTCGATCTTCATCAGGACGACGGCGACGCGATCGAGCACGTGCTGCAAATTGCGTTGCGCCTGCGCCATGTCCGGGGACCAGATCTCGGTCACGAGCCGTGCGCCGACGCAGAGGCGCAATACGGCCAGCAGGGCCTCGTCCTGGCGCTCCAGCCGGACCGGCTGGCCGATCAGGCAGCGCTGCGCGGCGACCTGCCGGTCCGCCGTGCTGCCGCCGATCTCTTCGTTCATGTCACGCGTCAGCGCCTGTTGAACGGCGCCGGTCTCCGCGATCGAGATCGGCTTGCCGTCGCGCAGCAGCAGAAACGGAAAGATCGTAGTTTGCGCGAACTCCTCGTCGTCGACACCGACCTTTTCGATTCCGGTTGGAACGGGGCGAAGAGACGGCGACAGCGCGATCATGCTGTCGATGCCGGCCGCGAGTTCGGCCAGCGCCCTGGCGCGAAATGCACCTGGCACTGCATAGTAGCTGCCGATCTCGGCCAGCGCCCCCTCCCTGCGCAACCATTGGCCAAAATTCGGCCGGCGCTCGAAGCGCGAACGCAGGATCGTCCAGGCCATCGGCCAGTCGCAACGGCCGACATCGAAAAAGCCA
This sequence comes from Bradyrhizobium sp. C-145, assembly GCF_023375135.1. Classification (NCBI taxonomy): domain Bacteria; kingdom Pseudomonadati; phylum Pseudomonadota; class Alphaproteobacteria; order Hyphomicrobiales; family Nitrobacteraceae; genus Bradyrhizobium; species Bradyrhizobium sp. C-145. The sequence goes on from NZ_CP088150.1 coordinate 5,683,055, forward strand.
GGCGCGATCGCCTCGCCCCGGTCGAGCGATCGCGAAAAGCCTTTCGGGACGAGCAGCGCGCCGCTGAAGGCCGGTCCGCCGAAGAATTTCGAGCCGGTCATCAGCACCATATAGCCGCGATCGAGATAGGAGCGCAGCCGGCGGCGGCCGAGCCGGGCCTGACAGGCATCGACGACGATCTGAACCTTGCGCGGCCAGCGCCGCGCGATCTCGTCGAGGCAGGCCGCGCTCGGTGCGCGCCAGCCGAGTTTCGAGGCATCCATGATCTGAAGCAGCACCGGCGCGCCCTGCGCAATCGTGGCCTCGATCGCGCGCAGCACCGCAGCATCCGCATCCGTGCGCATCGCGATCCCGGGTCCCGCCTCGCGCAGTGGCAGCGCGATGCTGGCGTCGGCCAGCCCGCAACCGTGCCGTCCTTGCGGACCGCCAAGCCGCTCGCCGTCATGGAGCTGAAATGGTGTCCACGCGCGGTATGGATCGTCCCGCTGCCGGTCTGATCGGCGCCGACCACGATCGTCACCGGCGGCGCGCCGAGCACCGCGCGCGCCACGAACAGGGCGTGGAGCTGGGAATCCGTGCCGGACGGCGAGAACACCACATCGACCCGCGGCGAGAGCTGGAAATGGCCGCGCAACTCCTCGCGCATGCCTTCACAGCGCGCATCGAAGGCGATCTCGACCTCGTCGAACAGGCACTTGTGCATCAGCTCTTCGCGCGCGAGCGCGGCGCGATCATAGGCCGCTCGCGAGATCGTCGATGCGGTCGAGGAGGCGAAATTCCAGATCTCCGGCTCCAGCGAGGCCGCGCAGCCATAGGCGTTGACGCGATCGCTAGCGTCGAGCGCCAGCCGCGGATCTCCGCCGGAGACGAGCAGCGTGTCCAGCGGCGTGAAGAGATCGCGCAGGCGGTAACGCGAGCCGCGCTCGGATGCGCGTTCCGGTGCTGACAGACGGGATGCGCCGGCGCTCATCCCGAGAGGCTCACGCCGCATCGGCCGCCGCCGCTGCAGGCGCGGGCGCGAATTGCGAGGCGATGTCGCCGTGGAACACCGACGGTCCGACGTGGTCGAGCGAGCTCTGGATGTCGGCCCAGATCTCGCCGCCGATGTCGGTCCAGCGCTTGCAGAAGGCGAAGTCCTCGGAAAGATACGTGCCGGTCGCCGGATCGATCATGCATTCGAACAGCGCGAACCGGTTCGGGCTCGCCGCCAGCGTATCGTGCGAATGCTCGCGGAAGAATTGCAGAGCTGCATAATCCGGGTGGCGGCACATCGCTTCCAGCACGTGGCGCCGGATCATCAGGAAGCCGGTGCCGGCATAGCGCACGCGGGTGAAGCCGTTGACGACCACGATGCGGTCGGGATCCTCGATTTCCAGCACGTAGTCGAGCGAGGCCGCCGGCACATCGGTGCGGCCGGCTTCGACGGCGCGCTTCGCCTTGTCCCAATTGACCCGCTTGATCGGGTAGCAGCCGGCGACGACGTCGGCGCCGCATTCGATCAGCCGGAACACCTGCTCCGGCTTGAAGCCGATGTCGGCATCGATGAACAGGAAATGCGTCGCCTTGGGATCGTCCAGGAACATCGCGACCAGATTGGCCCGCGCGCGCGTGATCAGCGCGTCGCCGTCGCGCAAGTGCACCTTGAGCTCGAGATTCGACATGCCGTGCACGGCGCGCTGCAGCGCAAAGATCGAGCTCGCATAGATGCTCGACACCTGCCCGCCGAAGCATGGCGTTGCCACCACCAATTGCATCTTGTCCGACATCGGCAGCCCCGCCCCGCTCCAATCCTCACCAAGAGGTAAAGAGGCATGGTTAACGGCGCCTTAACGCGACCTTACAAGAACTTGACGAGCGAGAGCTGCGCCAGGTTCGAGGTCACCTGATAGGACGCCTGGAGCGCGTTCTGGAGCGCCAGGATCTGGCTCGCGACCTGGTCCGGCGAGGCCGATTCCGCCTGGTCGACGATGGTCTGGAGCTGCGCCTTGGCCTGGGTCTGGCGCGTGGTCGCGTCCTTCATCGTGTTCTGGGCCATCGCGATGTCGGTCTGGATGTCCTCGATGCGCTGCTGACCGGGCTGCTGGGTCAGCGCCTGCGTCACGCGCAGGCTCAGCGCGGAAACCTGCCCGCCCGAATATTGCCCGGTCGGCGAGGTCGAGAAAGTCCCGAACACCGCGATCGCCTGCAATTGCCGGCGGATCGCATCCTCATTCGCCTGGGCGCCATACTGCACCGTGACGGCATCGTCGACCCGTGCCATCGCGGTCGAGCGCGGCGAGCCCGGCCCGTCATTGCCCAAATACCATTTCACCGTATTGGCCGAGCCGTTCACCAGCGTGGTTGCCGAGCTCGCCGGGAACGAACCGACGCGCAGCGGCGGTTGCGTGGCGATCACGGGCGTCGAACCGAAACCGAGCGAAACCAGCGCCCCCGTGTTCGAGCTCGTGATGTTGAGCCTCGCCGCATCGTCGGTGTTGATCGTGATCGAACCGCCATGGGCGGTCGAGGGCTTCGACGTCCCCGTGATCTGGTCGATCTTGCTCAGCAGGGTCTGGATGCTGTCGGTGACGTTGAGCTGGTTGCCGGTCGCACCCGAGCTGACGAAGGTCAGCGTGGTGCCGTTGATGGTGATGGTGTCGCCGGCGACGAAGCCCGGCGAGATCGAGTCCGACGGGCTCGCGCCGGACAGTGCCGTCGCGCCGGTGACGGGGGCCGGCGGCGCAGCCTGGTTGTTGACGGGCGTGCCGATCGCAGAGCTCGCCGTGTTGAAGAAATTGTCGCCGGCGACCACCGCGGATGCCGCCACCAGCGAGGTGTTGGCGAGCTTGGTGATCGCGGTGTTCAGCGCCGTGTTGAGGTTCGCGGCCGTGTTGTTCGGGTTGACGGGGACGCTCGCATCGATCGCGAAGCTGCCGAGCGGGGTCGGCGTCGCCGTCGAGGCGGTCAGGTCGATCTGCTCGGTCGTGCCGTCCGGTAGCGTGAACTGGACGCTGAGCTTGTCGCCGTTGTTCGGGTTGACGCCGTTGAGATCGACCGAGAACGACACCGGCGAGCCGCTCGGGCCGGTGACGGTCGCACCTGTCAGCGTCGAAGAGACCGCCTTGATCTTGAGCCCGAACGGCGATCCGGCGACGTCCTCCGACACCCGCACCGAGCTCGGCGTCGCCTGCGTCTGCACCAGGCGGCCCATGCCATTGGCGCCGAGGTCGGCGGCCTGGCGCTCCGCCATGACGGCCTTGAAGCCCGCCTGCGTCGTGGTGCCATTGATGATGTCGCCGGCATCCGCGACCGACTGGGTGTTGACGGCCGTTCCGGAGAACAGATAGCGGCTGCCCGTCTGCGTGTTGAGAACGCCGACCATCGAGCCGAACTGGGCGGCGGCGGTGTTCTGCGCGACCGTCTGGCCGTTGACGTTGAGGTCTTGCGCGGTGCTGGCCGAGCCCGTCTGCACCGTGTTGCGGATCTTCGTCAGCGACTGCAGCGCGGTATTGGCGAGGTTGATGCTGACATTGACGTTGGTGATCGTGTCGGTATAGGCGGCGATGTTGGAGAGCTGCGCGCGTCCGGCGATCGCAAAGCCCTCGTTGGTGCCCATGCCGGAATAGTTCTGCGACAGCTTGCCGGTCGAGAGTTGCGTCGACAGATCCGTGAGCTGCTCATTGATGTTGCGGATCTGCGCGCCGAGAATCGACGAAGAGTAGTTGATGCTGCTGATCGACATCTTTCAGAGCCCTGTTACTTGCTACACTTGAGCCTGGAGCAACGTGTTCATCATGCTCTGCACCACCGACATCACGTGAGCGTTGGCGGCATAGGCATTCTGGAGCTGGATCAGGTTCGACATCTCCGAATCCAGATTGACTTTGGAGGTCGAGTCGAACTTCGCCTGGAGCGTCGAGACCACCACGCTTTGGCCCTGCTGGAGCTGGGTCGCCTGGGTCGCGGCGTTGGCCTGGATGCTCAGGAACTGCTTGAGGTAGTTCGAAACGCTGCCGGTAAAGGGCTGGTTCGCCGAGCCGAGGCCGGTCTGCGGCGAATAGGAGAACACCGCACTGGTGAGCTGCGAATAGAGATAATCCGAACGCGTGGTGTCGCCCGCGGGCGTCACCGGCGAGGTATTGTAGACCGACAGCCGGGTCGGATCGGAAACCAGCTGCGTGTTCACGGCGATGCGCCCGGCAAGGCCGGTCATCTGCGAGCCCGACGCGGTGATGGCACCGGTGTAGAGCGCCTGCCCGCCGTCGGTGAACAGCGGCAGCTGCGGATTGCCCGAGGTCAGCGACGAGATCGTCTTGATGGTCGAGGCCGAATTGGCCTTGGCAAGACCGGTGTTGTCATCGGTCACCCGCAGGGTCGTGGCCGTCGCCGGCGATGGGGCGGCGGCGAACGACAGATGCGTGCCTGATAGCGCGGTATTGAGCGCAGACGCGATCGCTCCCATGCCGCCGGAGAAGTTGACACCGATCCGCATCGGGTTGGCATTCGTCGCGTTCTGCAGCGGTAGCGCCGCCGGATCGGTCACGTTGACGAGCGTGATCTGGCGCTGGGTGTTGGTCGCCGTGTCCGTGTAGGTGATGTTGACGGTATTGCCAGGCTGCGCACCGGCAAGGTCGAGATCGAATCCGGCCGGCGGGCCCGAGACCGTACTGCCGGCCGTGGTCTTGTCGGACAGCGCGCTCGACATCGTCGCGGCGAGTTGATCGAGCTGGGTCTGCGCCTGCACCAGGGTCTGGTCGCGCAGCTTCAGATCGGCCGCGATCTGGCCGGAAGACACCACGTTGTTGGCGACGACGTCGAGCTGCGAGCCGTTCGGCAGCTTGATCGTGAGCGCGCCGACACCGGACTTGGCCGGATCGCTGTTGTAGAGCGACGTTGCCGAGAGCGCGCCGGTGGACGCAAAAGAGAATTGCGAGGCGAGCCCGGCACCGACGAGCTGAATGCCGGTCGTGGTGTAGATGTTGGCCTGGTTCGAGCCGTCGGTGGTGACGCGGACGTCGACATATTTCGACAGCGTGTTGATGGCCTGGTCGCGCTGGTCCATCAGCGTGGCCGCCGAGGGGTCGTTGGCCGACAGGCCCTGGAGCTTGGTGTTGATATCGGCGACCTTCTGCATCGCCGCGTTGGCGGCTAGCGCCGAGGTGCCGAGATCCTGCTCGACATTGGAGCGCAGCGACTGGATGCCCTTGGTGGTGACGTTGAGCTGCTGCGCCAGCGCCTGCGCCGCGCCCAGCGCAACGGTCTGCGCCGACGAGGCGCCCGAACTGGTCGACAACGCCTGGAGTGCCGTGGTGAATTTGTTGAGCGCGCTTTCGAGCGTGCCGTCGTTGCCCGGCGTGCCGTAGACATTCTGAAGCTGCTTAAGGATGTTGGCCATCTGGTCGGCGTAGCCGCTGCCGCCGGTCTCGGTCCGCAGCTGGTTCAGCACGTAGCTGTCGAGCTCGCGGCTGACGCCAGTGGTCATCGCCGTCGAGCCGAAGTCGCCGGTGGTGACCTCGATCTGGTTCGGCGTCTGAACGATATAACCCGGCGTCTGCGAATTTGCGACGTTCGACGAGACGATCGAGAGCGCGGCCTGGTTGGCACGCAAACCGCTCATCGCACTGGCGAGGGCTGAACTCAAACCCATGTTACTTACCCGCCTTTGGTTACGTCACGCGCCGATCAGCGCAACACGTTCAGGAGATCCTGCACCATCGAATTCGCGGTCGTGATCACCTTGGTGTTGGCCGAATAGGCCTGCTGGGTCACGATCAGCTTGGTGAATTCGTCGGCGATGTCGGTGTTCGAGCCTTCCAGCGACGAGCCGCTGATGGTGCCCGAAGCGCCGTCGATCGCAGGTCCCGACTGCTCGGTCGCGGCATAGGCGCCGCCATCGAGCGCCTTCAAATAATTGGTGCCGTTGAAGTGCGACAGCGAGACCTGCGCGAGGTCGAGGTTCTGGCCGTTGGAGAAGGTGCCGACCACGAGGCCGTTGTTGTTGACGGCGACGGAGCGGAGCTGACCCGCGGCGTAGCCGTTCTGGGTGATGGTGTTGATGGTCACCGCGCCGCTGGTGCTGGCGTATTGCGTCAGACCGCCCTGGGAGATGTTGAAGGCGACCGAGCCGAGCGACTGGCCGCTGACGCTGACATTGTTGATGGTGATGCCCGAGCCGCTCGGCGAGGTCAGCGAGCCATCGGCGGCGAAGGTAAAGGCTTGTCCGGTGTTGACCCAGCCGACCGTCGTGCCGGTCGCATTCGGATCGGTCTGGTAGAACAGGTTCCAGGTGTCGGTATGGCCGGTGCCCAGCGAGGCGCTGTCGGTCTTGGCCCAACGCAGCTGCAGGTTCACCGGTGTGCCGGCGGCGTTGTAGGCCGTGACCGCACCGCCGCTGATCGATTCCTTGGTGAAGGTCGCGATGTCGTTGCCGATCACGCCGCCGGTGCCGGCAGTGCCGCCACCGCCGCGGTTCTTGGAGATGGACGACGTAAAGCCGAGCGCCGCAAAGGCGCTGCTATTGTTGCTGGTCACCGTCAGGGTGGGATTGGCGATACCGGTATTCAGGGTGATCACGCCATTGCTGATCGAAGAACCGCTCGCACCGCTGAGCGTGTCGATCCTTTGAAGCAAGGTCGCGATGTCGTCGGTGATGTTGATCTGGTTCGGAGCGACAGCACCGGAGGCCACGAAGGTGATCGTATTGGCGGGTGCCGTGCCGTTGACCTGGATCGTGTTGCCGACCACGAAGGGCGTCGAGAGGACTTCCGGACCGCCGGGCGTCGCGGTGCCGCCGAGCTGTGTACCACTCGTAATCGCGGGGGTGGACAGCACGTTACCGCCGCGTGTCACGCTGCTGACCCCGAGCAAGCTTGCCGCAGTGCCGCCGATCGTGACGTCGGCCGTGGTGCTGGTCGTGATCTGGATGTTACCGCTGGCGTTCATTGTCGCGGTGGCGGGGGCGCCGCCGGCGCCCAGGGTGATCGCATTCAGGATGTCCGAGATCTTTGCGCCGGTAGGCGAGAGCAGGCCGATCGTGGTGACGCTGCCGACCGTCGAAGCGCCAGAAACGGTGGCGTCGAAGTTGATGGTCTGGCCGTTGACCGTCAGCGACTTGCCGGCCAGGTTGGTGAGAAGGCTGGTGTTGAGATGCGGGGACACGGTGGAATCGAGAGACGTGCCGCCAGTTGCCGCCGCCGAAGCGCTATCCAGCAGCGCCACCGTGCCGGTCGCGGTCGTCGCCGTATAGGCCGAGCGCAGATTGCCGGTCGCCGCTGCGCCGGAGATCGTCGCATTCGTATAGGGCGGCGGCGGCGTGCCGACGATCAGCGGGTTGGCGGCGAAATCCGACGGGTTAAGGCCGCCGGCCGCCAGCAGCGTGCCGCTCGCCGCGGTCGAGCTCGCCGCCGTGTTCGGCACGCTCGGCAGGTTCGCCGCGTACTGGATCGAGGTGGTCGCCTGGGCCGGGATGAAGTTGTTCTGGAATTTCAGGACCGTCGCCACGTTGCCGGTCGGGTTGCCGGTCTTGGGGTCGACCGTGGTGCCCATCAGATAATAGCCGGCGCCATTGACCAGATTGCCGTTGGCGTTGAGCTGGAAGTCGCCGCGACGGGTGTAGTAGGTGACGCCGTTGAACACCGGCACGTTGTCGACGACGCCGGTCGCCTTCTGGATCGAGAAGAAGCCGTCGCCGGTGATCGCCATGTTGGTGGCGACGGTGGAGGACGAGATCGTGCCTTGGGTGGTGATCGTGGCCTTCGCGTTGGCCGTCACGCCGCCCGCGACCTGCTTGCTCGGGACCGAGGCGTCGGGAATGAGATCGACGAAGCTGGTGCCGATGCCCTTGTAACCGGTGGTGGATGAGTTCGCGATGTTGCCGGAAATGTTCTGCAGCGCGTAGGACTGCGCCTGCAAGCCACCCACCGAGGTGTTCATTGCATCGAAGATACCCATAACTTTGTCTCCAAATCCGATCTCGGCGGCCGGTCGACCATGGCCGCAGTCGGGGGAGACAATCGCAAAGGCCATGCCAATGCGGGTATGTTCAGGAAATCAACGACTTAAATAGACATGCCCCGGTCGAATGACCGGGGCACAATTGCCGGGCCGGCAACAATTGCCGGGACCAAACCTCAAGTTGCCGATGCGGCAGCGGGGTGGAAGACCAGCCCGAAGCCGTCGATGCAGTAGCGCAAGCCGGTCGGTTTCGGACCGTCGTCGAAGACGTGGCCGAGATGGCCGCCGCAGCGGCGGCAATGCACTTCGGTGCGGACCATGCCGTAGGCACGGTCCTCGGTCTTGCCGACATTGCCCTCGATCGGCTGGTAGAAGCTCGGCCAGCCGGTGCCGCTCTCGAACTTGGTCTCGGACGCAAACAGCGGCAGGTCGCAGCCGGCGCAAGCGAAGATGCCCTTGCGGTGCTCCTTCAGCAGCGGGCTGGAGCCGGGCCGCTCGGTGCCGTGATTGCGCAGGATCTCATATTGCTGCGGCGTGAGCTGAGCACGCCATTCGGCCTCCGTCTTCGTGATTTCGAACTTCTCCGCGGCCTTCTCACCAGCCTCGGCCGGGGATGCCCTCAGCCAGCGGAAGGCCAAGAGACCGAACAGGCCGGCGGCAGTCGATAGCAGGATGCGGCGATCAAACATCTCATTCTCCGTGCGGGAGCGTGTCCACGCCCTGAGATACGGGCTTCTTGCGGCTGACGTTACACTTCCGGGCGGAAATTTTCTCGGGTCTATTGCGAGACAATGTCCTCGTGCGAGGCCGGTTCCGCGTTCTGGGCCGCAGCTCGTGGCGGGGGGGCCGGCCGTGGCCGGACACCGGGCGGCGGACGGCGCGGACCAGTGCCGGCCGCCCGGTTGGCTTCGGCAAGGCTGGCCTCGCGTTCCCTGTCCTTGACCCGCGCCCGCTCTCGGTAGCGGGCGAGCGAGCCGGCGGCGGCGGAGCTCGCCCTGCCCCAGATCCCGACCAGCTGGCCCGCGACCCGTCCGGTCGTGCCTCCCGCCCAGACCAGCTCGAACGGCGAAAACAGGCGCCAGCGCTCGTCGCCCCACAGGATGCTGCGCGCAATCATCTGTCCGGCCATGGCCGAAATGTTCATGCCCTGGCGGCCGAACCCGCTCGCCACCCACAGGCCTTTGCGTAGCTGGCCGATCTGCGGCATGCCGTGCACGGTCTGGCCGGTGGCGCCGCCGAACGTATCGGTGATCTCGACATTGCCGAGCTGGGGAAAGATCGTGCGGATCCGCCGCTTGATGGCACCGGTGAAGCGTTGCGGACGTGCCGCCCAGGTGGTCTCCGGGCTCTCCCACATCAGCCGGTCGCCGTCGACGATACGGAAATGGTCGATGCCGTCGGAATCCAGCACCGATCCCTTGAAGGCGACGATCTCATGCACACGCTCGCCGAGCGGCGCGGTGATCCCGGCATAGCGCCAGACCGGGAGCAGCGTCTCCGACAGGCGCCGCAAGGGCGCGCCGAGATGGATGTTGCCGGCGAGCACGATATGCGTCGCGCGCAGCCGCGCCGAGGGCGTGACGATGCGCTTGCGGATGCCCGAATGATCGATGCTGACGACCGGCGTGTCCTCGAAGATGCGGGCGCCCGCCCGCCGCGCCAGCGTCGCAAGGCCATGCACATATTTGCGGCCGTCGACCTGGAACGCGCGGGGATAATGGATGCCGTGGAAATAGCGGTCGGTCTTGAGCACCGCGCGGACGCGATCGACCTGCCAGCCCTCGACCTCGGTGTCGAAATCCTCGCTCAGCATCTGCAACCGGCTGATCAGCCGGTCGCCGGCATCGACATTGGAGACTTCCAGCACGCCCTCGCTGAGGCCGATCCCCGGCATGTTCTCTTCCGTGGCGTTGGCGCGGACGAACTCGGCGCCCTCCTTCGACAGCGTCCACAATTCGTGCGCATCCTCGAAGCCGATGCGCTCGATCAGGTCGGTGAGCGGCAGTGCAAAGCCCGGCATCACGGTGCCAAGCTGATTGCCGGAGGCATTCCAGCCGACATGGCGGCCCTCGAGCACCGCGACGCTGGCCCCGAACCGGGCCGCCTCCAGCGCGATGGAAAGGCCGGCAAGCCCCGCCCCGATCACGCAAATGTCGGCATCGAGATCGAACGACAGCCGCTCCCGCTCGTGAAAGCCGGCTTCGTCTTTGGGCACGCCTGTGAAGGTCTCATTCATGTCGTTTTCTTAAAGGACCGATCGGGCGCTTGTCACCTTGTCCTCAACCCGCGCCTGTAGATTATCCTGGATGCGTAACGATTCGAGAATGCCATGCGCCGTTTGATGCTGCTGCGTCACGCCAAGACCGAGACCGACGCGCCGAGCGGCCGTGACCAGGATCGCCGCCTCGACGACCGTGGCCACAGGGATGCTGCGCAGATGGGCGACTGGATCGCCGCCCATCCGCCCTTCCCCGATACCGTGCTGGTGTCGCATGCCGTCCGGGCCCGACAGACCTGGGACATCGCCTGGAAGGCAATGAAGGACCGCGTCGCGGCGCCGCAGGTCGAGGTCCTGCCGGAACTCTATGGCGCCGATCCCGCGCAGATCCTGGAAGCCATTCGCACTGCAACAGCGCCGGCCGACCCGAAGCGATTGCTGCTGATCGGCCACAATCCCGGCATGCACGAGGTCGCGCTGATGCTGACGGGCGGCGGCGACCCGGCCGGAGCCAGGGCACTCGGCCACAACCTGCCCACAGCGGGGCTTGCGATCTTCGACTTTGACGTCAAGGATTGGGGTGACGTGGCCTACCGCCGCGGCAAACTGGTGCTATTCGTCAGCCCCAAGCTGCTTCGATCAGGATGAGACGCGCGAACGCGGTCTCGACCGGTTGATTCAGCTTAAGAGGTGCTGACTGGAAGACTGGAGGCGCAGATGTTCAAGTCCATCCTCGTGCCCATCGACCTCGCCGACACCGATCTCGCCAAGCCGGCGATCGCAACCGCGGCGACGTTGTCTCAGACCTGGAGCGGCACGGTACGCCTGCTCAACGTGCTGCCGATGACGCCGGTGATGCTGGCCGAATACGTGCCGGCCGATTTCGACGAGCAGCAGCGCCAGACCTCGGAGGAGGCCCTCGCCATCGTCGCGCGCGAGTCCGGGATCGAGCCCTCCCGTATCTCCAGCGTGGTGCGCCAGGGCGGCATCTATCACGAGATCCTGGAAGAAGCGGCGCACATGAAAGCCGACCTGATCGTAATGACCTCGCACCGGCCAGCGATGCGCACCTATTTCCTCGGCTCCAACGCCGGACACGTCGTGCGCTATGCCAAATGCTCAGTGCTGGTGGTCAGGCACTGAGGGTTGCAGCAAACGCCGTCCGCCTATTGCTCGGGCTACAAGACCTTGCGTCGCCCTGTCGGGCAAAACACCCCAACTGTCGGTCAATGCCTACCATCCAAAATATTCCGCTTTACCGAAATTCGGAAACGGCGTATGTGTCGCCGCAACCCGGCCCGAGGAAGAGGGGCGTATCGCGATCGTCGCGAACGCAGGTCGGGCGGCGGTGGACGTTGACCATACCGGCGCGAAAGGCTTCGCAGGGCGGGCAACCGTGAGCGAAAGCGTCACGCCAACGACAGGTGCGGTTCGCGTACGGCCAAATCGTGTGGTCCTGGCGTCCGGGTTCTGTGCGCCAAGTCTGGCGGTGATGAGGCGGCCCGACCGGGTTCGCAGCATCAGCGATCCGCAAGCCGACGGGGGCAATAGTGCATCGCTCCCCGGGGAGAGCGCGACATAAGCCGTTCCAACCACTGCGCAGGGAAGGCCGGGATGCTTCCGGTTGCCCTGTTTCCCGCTATGCATTGAAGCACACGCAATCTGCTCTTGGCATGGCGGTCCATAGGAGCCAACCGGCTCCCGGTCTTCCCTGCGCCCTCTTGCATTGAAGGCAAGGCGACGAAGCAAAGCTCGGGCGAACAAGCCGCGAGGATGCGAGGGTGTGTCTGCGATTGAAATGTACGTTAGAGGAAGGACAGTGCCATCCACATATTCCGTCATTGCGAGGAGCGCTTGCGACGAAGCAATCCAGAGTCTTTCCGCCGAGGGATTCTGGATTGCTTCGCTGCGCTCGCAATGACGATGTTGAAACAGTTGCGCGACAAACTCCGCTCTCATGCCCCGGACGCAGCGCGGCGCTTCTTCAGCGGTGCGCTGCAGAGCCGGGGCCCATGCGGCAGCGAATGCTTGGCTTGCTGGGTCCCGGTTCCGCGCAGCAGCGTAAACGCTGCAGCGCGTCCGGGACACGCGAAGGGGTCAGCCACCCTCCGCCATTATCATTGCCTCACAAATACCGCGTCAGCTCGGCCTTGAACTGGCCGTAGACCGCGTCCTCGATCTGGCTGCGCGTGATCCCGATGTCGCGCAGGGCGCGGTCGTCGAGCTCGTTCAGCGTCTTGACGGCGGAGCGGCGCTCCAAGCGATCGAACAGCGCGTAGACGGCGCCAGCGAGCATGCTGAAAAATCCGCTCGATGGGGATGGGCGTAAACTCTGCCCGGCAGTTTGCGAGATCGTGGTCATTGTTCTTCTCCGGCCTGTCGTCCCGCGCGGCGAATCCGATGCCGTTGGCGCAGACGCTTCGAGCGCTTGCACCTCATTTGCCGTCGGATTGCTCTCGCTCTCCTCGGCTCAATCGCGGAACTTGATGGAACCTAAATGCTCCAGTACATTGCTCGGAGCAAGGAAAACATTGCTCTCGGTGCAATAATGTCCAAGTTCGAGTACGTGAAGCTTGCCGATGCCATTGCCGTCGACATCGCTAACGGCACGTTAAGGCCCGGCGACCGGCTGCCGCCGCAGCGCAATTTTGCCTATGACCGCGGTATCGCGGTCTCGACCGCGAGCCGGGTTTACACGGAATTGCTCCGCCGCGGACTCGTGGTCGGCGAGGTCGGCCGCGGCACCTTCATCTCCGGCGACATCAGGCGCGAGGTCGAGACGATCAGCGAGCCGGCCGACGCGCGCATCAACTTTGAAGTCAATTACCCGCTGCTGCCGCAGCAATGGGCGATGATCGCCAAGAGCCTTGCGGGGCTCGAGCGCGTCGATGCGCTCGAATCCGCGCTGCGCGTCTCGACCAGCACCGGCACCAAGAGCGCGCGTGTTGCGGCCGCCGCCTATCTCTCGCGCAAGGATTTTACGCCACAGGCCGAGCAGATCGTCTTCACCGCCAACGGCAAGCAATCACTCGCGGCCGCGCTCGCAGCACTCGTTCCCACCGGCGGCCGCTGCGGCGTCGAGGCGCTGACCTATCCTTACATCAAGAGCATCGCCGCGCGGCTCGGCGTGACGCTGGTCCCGCTTCCCATGGACGAGCACGGCGCGCGCCCCGACGCGATCCAGAAGGCGCATCGCGAGGCGCACCTGTCGGCGCTGTATCTCCAGCCCATCATCCAGAACCCGCTCGGCGTCACCATGAACGCGACGCGGCGCGCCGACATCATGCGGGTTGCCGAAAAGCTCGATCTCACCATTATCGAGGACACCGTCTACGGCTTCCTCGCCGACGACACGCCGCTCGCCGCACTCGGTCCGGACCGCTGCATCGTGATCGACAGCCTGTCCAAGAAGGTCGCGCCGGGCCTCGCGCTCGGCATCCTCGTCACACCGCCTCACTTACGCGAAAGCGTGATGAGCGCGGTCCGCACCGGTGGCTGGATCGCCTCCGGCCACGCGCTCGCATCCGGGCAGCGGCTGATGGCCGACGGCACCGTCGCCGAGCTGACGCGGCTGAAGCGCATTGACGCCGCGCGCCGCCAGCAGACCGCGGCAAGGCTTTTGGCGGGCTACCAACTCGCCGCCGACCCGCGCTCATACCATCTCTGGCTGACACTGCCGCCGCATTGGCGTTCGCAGACCTTCGTCGCGGCGGCGGCCCGGCGCGGCATCGCGCTGACGCCGTCCTCGACCTTCGCAATCGCGCATGGTCATGCACCGAATGCGGTGCGGCTCGCGCTCGCTCCGCCGTCGCCCGAACAGCTCGATTCCGGCCTGCGCACGATCGTGTCGCTGCTCGGCACCAAGGAAGAGGATCTCGACTCGACGGAGTAGCGATCGGTCTATGGCAGCAAGGACCGGGGCAGTTGATCGAAGCTGTAGCTCCGCGGCTGGTTGCGCCACACGAAGCCGCCGACCTGCCAGGCGAACAGGGCGGCAAAGCCGAGGATGAACAGCGCGCCGGCGAACTCGCCGATCATCAGCGCGCGGATCAACAGACCCGCCATCGCCACCGTCAGCACCGCCAGGAAAGCCAGCACCGCCGCATAGGTCTTGCGGCCGAGGCCCGCGCTCAGCGTCGCCCGGCTCCCCGCCTTCGCCATCCGCTCATGCAGCGCGACGAGAAAAGCGCGAAAGCCGCTGTCCTGCGGCGCCATCAGCGCCGCGGTCTGCCAGCTCGTCGACAGGATCGCGATACGCCCACCGCTGGCGTGGCTGACGTCGGCACGAAAGCGGTGCTGCTGCATCGACACCGGGCGAAACGACAGCCGAATCGCGCTGATCTCGTCATAGCGCCACACCGCGGAGCGCCCGGCGACGTGCCAGGACAGCCCCTGCTCCGTCAGCTCGAAGCGATGTGCCGAGCCGATCAGCGACGCCTTGTAGGCATAGCTCGTGACTGCCCCAGCATCCGAAACCTGCATCTCGACAATCAATCCCGTCCGCGCGATCCGGTTCGCGATCCGCTTGCGCGACCGCCCTCGCCCATCCTACAAGCGGGGCATGGCTGAGACGACCTTTTTTCCGCGCCGCCTGATTCTCGGCGCTGCAATGATCTCCGGCGTGCTGCTCGCGCTCGCGGTGCACATGCTGGGCGCGCGCTACGGGCTCGACCTCGGCGGCCTCTGGCGCTCCGACGCGCATGAGTTCATCCCGGCCGGCGCGGCAATCGCCTGGTGGCTGATCGCGACCGTCGGCTTTTCCGGCGGCTATTTCACGGCGACCATGATGCAGAGCGCGATTTCCGGACAGATCCCGCAACGGATGCGCCAATTCCTGATCGCGGTCGGCGTGCTGCTGCTTGCGGGCGCGGGCCAGGTGGCCTCGGCACCGACCCCGATCCCGACCGTCTCGAGCGTGCTGACCGGGCTCGCTGCGCTGTGTCTCGGCGCCGTGATGGCATTTTGCGGCGCGCATTTCGCACTGCGCCGCGGCTAGACCATCAAGCCGACGCGCGTAGCCGCGGGCCGTCCAGCATCATCGCCACATCGGAAGCAGGCCGCGGCTTGCTGAACAGATAGCCCTGCGCCTGGGTGCAGCCTTCGCGCCGGAGCAGCTCGAGCTGCGCGTCGTTCTCGACGCCTTCCGCAGTCGTGACGATACCGAGGCTGCGGCCGAGGCCGGTCACTGCGCGGATGATCGCCATGGAATCCTCGCGCGTCGCCAGCTCCGACACGAACGAGCGGTCGATCTTAATCTTGTCGAACGGGAAGCTGCGCAAATAACTCAGCGACGAATAGCCGGTGCCGAAATCGTCGAGCGAGATCCGCACGCCCATGGCGCGCAACTCGTGCAGGGTCGTCAGCGTCGCCTCGCTGTTCTGAAGCAGCACCGATTCGGTGATCTCGAGCTCGAGGCGGCGCGCATCGAGTCCCGAGGCGGCCAGCGCCTCGGTCACCGATGCGATGAGGTTCGGACTCTTGAACTGCACCGGCGAGAGATTGACGGCGACGTCGACATCGTCGGGCCAGGTGGCCGCGTCCGTGCAGGCGGAACGCAGCACGAACTCGCCGAGCTGAACGATCAGTCCGGTCTCCTCGGCCAGTGGGATGAAGCTGATCGGCGCGATCAGCCCGCGCTGCGGGTGGTTCCAACGCAGCAGCGCCTCGAAAGCGACGACGCGACCGCTCGCGACGTCACGGATCGGCTGATAGTACACTTCGAACTCGTCACGTTGCAGCGCCGCGCGCAGATCCATTTCCAGGAGGCGCCGTGCCTGCGCGCGGGCATCCATGCCGGTCTCGAAGAAGCGATAGGTGCCGCGGCCGTCCGCCTTGGCGCGGTAGAGCGCGAGGTCCGCGTTCTTCAGGAGTTCGTCCGGATTGTTGCCGTCCTGCGGCGCCAGCGCGATGCCGATCGAGACTCCGATCACGATCTGATGGTCGTCGATCTCATAAGGTGCCGAGATCACCTCGACGAGGCGCCCGGCAAGGGACCTCGCAGCGGTTTCCTCGGAACGTCCGATCTGGACCACCGCGAACTCGTCGCCGCCGAGCCGCGCCACGGTATCGTGTTCGCCGACGGTCGTCTTCAGCCTGCGGCCGACCTCCTTCAGCAGCGCATCGCCGATGGGATGGCCGAGCGAGTCGTTGATGTCCTTGAAGTGATCGAGATCGAGACAAAGCACAGCGAGCTGGTCGCCCGAATTGGTCCGACGCAGTCCCTGCTCGAGCTGTTCGTGGAACAGCACGCGGTTCGGCAGGCTGGTCAGTGCGTCATGGCGCGCCATGTGCGAGATCTTGGCCTGCGCCTCCAGCCATTCGGTGATGTCCTCGAAGGTCGCGACCCAGCCGCCGCCCTGCATCGGCTGATTGACGACGCGGATGGAGCGGCCGAACCGGTTGACGACGTCAGTCGTGGTGCGGCCCTCGCGCGCGTCGGCGACGAGGCGAGCGAAGAATTCATCCGCGTCGCCCTGCCACTGGCCCTTGGCCTGCTCTTCCCTGAGCACGTCGACCAGAAGGCGGCCGGTGAGCAGGATGTCGGTACGACGAAGCATCGCGGCATAGCGCTCGTTGAACAGGATGATCTTGCCGTCCGCGTCGAACATGCACAGTCCCTGCGACATGTTCTCGAGCGCGCTGTCCAGCACAATCTGCTGGCGCCCCAGTACGCCCTTGGCGCGGCGGTCGAGCAGCGCGGCTACGAGCGCAATCGCGATGATGGCGACCGCGGCGCTGGCGGTGAGGAAGGACAGCGAGGCCGGCGGGATGGAAAGCCCGCTGATCGCGCGCGTCGGATCCGGCGTCAGCAGCACCGCGCCCATCGCGGTGAAATGATGCGCGACGATGGCGACCGTCAGCAGCGTGGTCGCCGTCAGTGCATGGGAGAGGTCGTCGCGCCGCGCGGCGATGAACAATGCGAAGGCGGCAAAGACGATTCCGAACAGCACCGAGGCGGCGACCGTGCTTCCGATCCAGTCCACCCGTGCCGGTATCTCCAGCGCCGCCATACCGGTGTAATGCATCGCGGCTACACCACTGCCCACGATCGCGCCGCCAAGGGCGATCCACACCGGGCGCGAGGACGATACCGCGATGCTTAGCCCCACGAAGTTCACGGAGATCGCAAGGATCAAGGAGAGGAGCGTCACTGGGATGTTGTAGGCGCCGGCGCCGCCCGGCCCGTAGGCGAGCATCGCGATGAAATGCGTCGCCCAGATGCCGCATCCGCTGACGGCGGCATCCAGGGCGATCCAGGCCAGACGCGCGGGGCCGTGCGTCGCGCGTGCGCGCTGAAACAAGCTGATCGCCGCCGCGCTGGCGAGCAGACACACTGCGCCGCCAAGCGCGACCAGTCGCCAATCGTGCTCGTCGGTAAGACAAAAGAGAACTTGATACATTGCCGGCCCCTATCAACCGGCACTTGACCCGACAGAGATGGATGATCGGTAACTGGCTACAAACCTGTTCGGGGAATGGTGAATAGGAGATGTGTGCGTTCGCTCACATTGTTCATCCTCGCGCCGGCGCACCGATTCCGATCACGCCGGCGGCGATCAGCAAGACGGCCGCCGAAACAACGAGCGACAAATACAGCCCCGTCATGAACGCACGGTCCGACGCCACCAAGGAACCAAACAGAGCAACGCCGAGCACGCTGCCGGTCTGCCGCGTCGCGTTCAGGACGCCGGCCGCGATGCCCGAACGCGCCTTCTCGACGCTGCCGAGCAGCGTCGACGTCAGCGGCGGCACCAGGAGGCCGAGCCCGCCGCTGATCGCGATCGTCTGCGCGCAGATCGTCCAATAGCTGGTCCCGGCTTCGATCCAGAGCAGGCCGAGACAGCCGAGTGCCGAGATGCAGGCGCCGACGACGATGGTCGGACACGGGCCGATGCGCTCGGAAAGACGCGGCGCCAGCAGATTGACCGGCAGCACCGCCGCCATCATCGGCACGAAGGCAAGCCCGGTCCACCACGCCGACAGCCCGTTGATCCTCTGGAAATACAGGCTGAGCACGAAGATCAGGCCGTAGATCGCGATGTTCACCAGCAGCCCCACGAGCGAGGTCAGCGTGAACAGCCGGTGGCCGAACAACGACAGCGGCAGCATCGGCTGCGCCGCGCGACTCTCGCGCCAAACGAAGAGCACGGCGAGAACGGCGGCTCCGACAAAGGCTGCGATCACGGCTGGATGGTCCCAGCCGAGCGCCCCGCCTTCGATGATTGCACCGGCGAGCGTGCCCAGCGCACCGATCGCGGCCAGCTGGCCGGGCAGATCGATCTCGCGCGAGCGCGCCCGCGTGGTCTCGCTGGCGTAACGCCAGCTCAGCCACAGGCCGGCGAGCCCGATCGGCAGATTGACCAGGAAGATCGCGCGCCAGCCGACCAGCGTGATCAGCGCGCCGCCGATAAAGGGGCCGGCGGTGAGCGCAAGGCTTGCTCCGGCGGCCCAGACCGCAACGGCGCGACCACGCTCGCGGTCGTCCGCATAGGCATGATTGAGCAGCGCAAGAGAATTCGGCACCAGGATCGCCGCCGCCAGGCCCTGAACCAGCCGTGCTGCGATCAGCACGACCGCATTGGGCGACAGCGCGCAGGCGAGCGAGGCCGCGGTGAAGATGGCGAACCCCGCCATGAAGACGCGCTTGGCGCCGATCCGGTCGCCCAGCGCGCCGGCCGTCAGGATGAAAGCGGCAAACGCGATGGTGTAGGCGCTGACCACCCATTGCAACTCGGCAACGCCGCCGCCGAGCGCCCTGCCCATTGCATCGAGCGCGGTGTTG
The DNA here is from genome assembly GCF_023375135.1 of Bradyrhizobium sp. C-145. Classification (NCBI taxonomy): domain Bacteria; kingdom Pseudomonadati; phylum Pseudomonadota; class Alphaproteobacteria; order Hyphomicrobiales; family Nitrobacteraceae; genus Bradyrhizobium; species Bradyrhizobium sp. C-145. The sequence goes on from NZ_CP088150.1 coordinate 5,701,987, forward strand.
ACGATGGTGACGTCGAGCTGCACCACGCCGTAGCCGAGGCTCATCGCGGCAAGCGTGAGGGAGGTTGCAAGATGCGAGCCGCTGCGCGACGCGGCGCGCGCATTGTCCAAGGTTTGATATTTGATGGTGCTTGCTCGCATGCTGCCACCTCGATTGCAGCCCCATGCGAAATATACCCATCCAGCCCGCTATCATGTTTCGATAATGGACGAAGGATGGACGTGAGGTAGTGTCCGCGCAAAGCCCGCGATATCCGCGGTGTCATCACCCGACTTGATCGGGCGATCCAGGACTCCGCAACGGAATTTATGAAACCCAATCGGCGCCGCGGCGTACTGGATGCCCCGCCTTCGCGGAGGACAACAGCGGAAGTGAAGAAGCAGAAGCGCCGCGCGAACCATCGCGCGGCGCTTCGTTGACTACCACCTTCATCAGCTCGCCGCGCGCAGATTTACCTTGCTCTCGGCGAGTGTGGTCAGCTTCCTGTCGGTCGCCTTCTCTTCCTCGAGTGTCTTGGCAAGCACCGCCGCGCAGTCGTTACGGCCGAGTTGCTTGGCCCAGGCGATCAGGCTGCCGTAGCGGGCGATCTCGTAATGCTCAGCGGCTTGGGCCGCATTGATCAGCGCAGCATCGAGCACGGCCTTGTCGGCAACCTCGCCGGCTGTCTCGTCGGCTTCCTCGATGATGCCGTCGATGGCCGGGCAGTCGACCGCCTTCACGGCGATGCCGTGCATCTTGAACACCTCCTCGAGACGCGTGACATGCTGCTTGGTTTCATCGAGGTGCGTCAAAAAGCCCTGTTTCAGCTGCGGATCGGTGGCCTTGCTTGCCATCTTCGGCAGCGCCTTGGTGAGCTGCTGCTCGGCGTAATAGATGTCCTGGAGCTGGTGCACGAACAGGTCGTTCATGGTTTTGATGTCTTTTGTGAACAGTCCCATCGTTCCGGTCCTCTCGGTTTCGGGAACACGGCGGTATCGGCCTGCACGAAAGGCCCCATTATTCCGCCATGTTCGGCTGCTGATGGGGCCCAACGAGCGCGCGGTATCGACGTTCCAAAACGCCCATCGCTTTGCGCTGGAACAACGCGGATGGCGGCAGGATTTGAAACCATCCTCTTGAACATGAATGCGCCGTCCGAACCGCGTTTCGCGACTCATATGCTTAACGCGCGTCAGATGTGAACCACATATGACAAAAGTGGCCGGTCCAACGCAGAACCTATTGTTGTCAAGGGCTGCACAAGCCGCTGTTTTTGCCTTAAATGAGCTGGATCATGCCAACCGATCGACGCCTATCTTTGGCCGTCATCGTACCCGACTTGCCAATACCTGGCTGGATCGGTCTTGCCCCCCGCCGGGAGGATGAATGCACGGACTGCTGCCCGCGCTGAGACGCGGCTTCAATAAATGGATCGGCTGGCGACGGCTCGGCATTGCCGCGAGCGTCTGCATCATCGCCTTCGCGGTCACCACGCTGGTGCGGACCCTCAAGGGCATCGATACCGGGGTCATCCTGACGGCGTTGACCGAGATTCCCCGCGGAAGTATCGGGCTGGCGGCGATCTGCGTCTTCTTCGCGTTCTGCACCCTGACTTTCTACGACTTTTTTGCACTGCGAACGATCGGCAAGAAGCACGTGCCCTATCGCATCGCGGCGCTCTCCAGCTTCACGTCCTATTCGATCGGCCACAACATCGGCGCCACCGTCTTCACCGGCGGCGCGATCCGTTTCCGGATCTATTCGGATTACGGCTTGAACGCGATCGACGTCGCGAAGATCTGCTTCCTGTCGGGCCTGACCTTCTGGCTCGGTAACATCTTCGTGCTCTCGATCGGCATGGCCATCCATCCGGATGCGGCGTCCGCGATGGATCAGCTGCCGTCGTCGATCAACCGGCTGATCGCGCTCGGCGGCCTCGCCTCGATCGGTTCTTATTTGGTCTGGCTTTGCATGGGCGAGAAGCGGCGCGAGCTCGGCCAGAAGGGTTGGAAGGTGGTGCTGCCCTCGACGCCGCTGACGCTGGTGCAGATCCTGATCGGCGTGGTCGATCTCGGCTTCTGCGCCACGGCGATGTACCTGCTGATGCCGGCCAATCCGCCAATCGACTTCATGTCGCTCGCCGTGGTGTTCATCCTGGCGACGCTTCTCGGCTTTGCCAGCCACGCGCCCGGCTCGATCGGCGTGTTCGATGCCGCCATGCTGTTAGCACTGCCCGAATTCGGCCGCGAGCAGCTTCTGGCGACGCTGCTGGTGTTCCGCCTTCTCTATTTCGTGATCCCGTTCGGTCTCGCCATCTCCATCATGGGCGCGCGCGAACTCTGGATGAACGTGGTCGCGCCGTGGCAGGAGCGGCGACGGCTGGCGGAGGCCTGCGCCCAGGCCAACCTGCCCCAGCAGGTGGCCGCGATGGAGCGCGAGCGGACGCTGCGGCAGGCCGGCAAGCGATAGGCGGGTCAGCAGGAGCGTCAGACTAAGGTTGCGGGCGGGACAGCAATCCTCTCTTATTTCCGCCCCAACTTTGCCGTTGAACACGCGGACCATGGTTCCTCTTCCCTTTCGCATCCTCTCCGCAGGCGCCCTGCTGCTTGCCGGGATTCTATCCGCCTTGCCGCTCGAGCGCGCCGCCGCGCAGGACGCCGGCGCCATGCAGATCAGTTGGGAGGTGCGCAACCGCTTCCGCCTGTTCCGCGAGGAGCGCGATTTCCTGCTCCATGTCGAGAATGCGCGTAACCGCAGCATCCTGGCCGCCGAGCAGTCGCTGGAGCTTCAGAGCGAGGGCCGCGGCTGGGCCCGCAACATGGTCAACCGGCTCTGCATCGACCTCCAGGGCCGGGTCAACCAGCCCTGCACCCGCGACAACGTCAAGGAGAACTACCTCACCCCGATCGACCATCCCGTCACCGTGCGCCTCGTCGGCGCAGTGCCGGTCGGCGCCACCTGCGCCTGGTCGTTCGACGATGGCGACGGGCCGCAAGCCTCGACCTTCGACTGCGCCGAGCCGGTCAATTTGCGCGTCCGCTACGGCAAGCAGACGGTCGCGACCGTCGACGTCTCCTCCGGCTCCGATCCGACCCAGCGGGTCCAGGCCGAGATCCAGGTCCGCGACATCTTCGTCGCCGGCTTAGGAGACAGCATCGCCTCCGGCGAAGGCAATCCGGACCGGCCGCTGGCGCTGTCGGACGAAGGTTTTTGCTTCCGCTCCTATCTCGGTACCGCCGGGGCGCAGTACTACCGGCCGAGCCGCCACGGCTTCAAGGGTGGCCGCGCCTGCGAGGCGCCGGATACGCTCGCCAACTGGCAACGCTACAGTGCGCTGTGGTTCAACGCGCCCTGCCACCGCTCGCTCTACAGCTATCAGGCCCGCACCGCGCTGGCGCTCGCGGTGCGTTACACCCACATCGCCGTGACGTTCCTGCCGCTCGCCTGCACCGGCGCCAGCATCGGCGACGGACTGCTCGGCTCGCAGCGCGCCCGCGAGTGTCCGCCGGGCAAGACCGGCGTCTGCAACACCAGCGTGAACGCGCAGGTCGCCGAGCTGCGCGAAGCGCTCACCGCGGCGAAGAAGCGCCAGCCCGACCGCACGCTCGATCTCGTGCTGTTGTCGGTCGGCGCCAACGACGTCTATTTTTCCGGTCTCGTCGCCGACGTCATCGTCGACACCGCGACCGAGCGCGCGCTGTTCCGTCGCTCCGGCGTGATGGCGAGCGTCGACGATTCCCGCGATGCGCTGGCGCGCGAGCTGCCGCAGAATTTCGTCAAGCTCCGCGAGGCGCTGAAGCCGCTGGTCGGCGGCGATCTCTCGCACGTGGTCTACGTCTCCTACGCCAACCCGGCGCTCGCCGATGGCGGCGTGCCCTGCCGCGGCGGCCGCGCTGGCTTCGACATCCATCCGTCCTTCAACGCCGATCCGCAGCGCCTGGCCCGCGTCTCGACCTTCGTCGACACCGAATTCCTGCCGCAGCTGAAAGGGCTCGCCACCTGCACCCGCGGCGCGCTCTGCCGGGATCCCGAAGCCGATCGCATGACCTTCGTCGACACGCATCAGGCGGCGTTCGCCGATCACGGCTTCTGCGCTCATTCGGGCAACGATCCCGAATTCGACCGCACCTGCTTTGCCGAGAACGGCCAGAGCTTCAATCCCGACATCGTGACGGCGGCGAGCCAGCCGATGCTGTGCGGGCGCGGCGCTTCGGAATACCGCGCCTATCTGCCGCGCGCACGCTGGATCCGCGACGCCAACGACAGCTATTTTGCCGCGATGACCTATCCGCAAGGATTGCCGGCCGCGAGCCAGCCGACGGACATCCACGACGCGACCTGGGGCGTGCTCTCCGCCGTCTATGGCGGTGCCGTGCATCCAAGCGCCGAGGGCCACGCTGCGATGGCGGATGCCGCACTGCCCGCCGCGAGCGCCGTGCTCGGCCTCGACGCCGCTCCGCCGGATGTGACGCGCGGATTTCTGCCACAGTTGCTACCGAGTGCGCGGCAGTAGAAGCGAAGATCAACTCTCTCCTCGCCGTCATTGCGAGCGCAGCGAAGCAATCCAGAGTCCTTCCGGAAAAGATTCTGGATTGCTTCGCTGCGCTCGCAATGACGAGCTTGGAGTTAGCATCTCGCCGCCCTCACGATCGTTCCCCTCACCCGCCGTTCCATCAATCCAAAAACGGCATCGATCGATACTGCCTTGAACTTGGACACTTTGCCGCGCGCGCCTCTAGGAGTCGCCTTGAGGAAATGTTCGAGTTCTAAGGAGGCGCGTGATGAGCGCAGTGGTGTCCGCAGCGGACGTGAAGAGGTCTCGCGTCAGGCTGTTCATCGTGACCATGTTGTTCCTGGTCACCACCGTCAACTATGCCGACCGCGCCACGCTGTCGATTGCAGGCCCCGCGCTCTCCAAGGAGCTGCACCTCGATCCCGTCGCCATGGGTTACATCTTCTCGGCGTTCGGCTGGTCCTATGTGATCGCGCAGGTGCCGGGCGGCTGGCTGCTCGACCGCTACGGCTCGCGCCTCGTCTATGCCTTCAGCATCATCGTCTGGTCGATCTTCACGATGATGCAGGGCTGGGTCGGCTTCTTCAGCGCCGGCACCGCCGTTCTTGTGCTGTTCGCACTTCGCTTCCTGGTCGGCATCGCCGAAGCGCCCTCCTTCCCCGCTAACGCCCGCATCGTCGCCGCCTGGTTTCCCGGCAATGAGCGCGGCACCGCGTCGGCGTTCTTCAACTCGGGACAGTATTTCGCGACGGTGATTTTCGCGCCGCTGATGGGTTGGATCGCGCACGCCTATGGCTGGCGCTTCGTGTTCTTCGTGATGGGCGCGCTCGGCATCGTCATGGGCCTGGTCTGGATCAAGAGCATCTATGGCCCGAAGGAGCACCCTTCGATCAACGACGCCGAGTTCGACTACATCAAGGAAGGCGGCGCGCTGGTCGATCTCGACGCGCCCAAGGACGATCTGCTGCGCGAGCGTGCCCCCGGGGCCGGCTCCGGCTGGGACCACATCCGCCAGTTGCTCTCCAACCGCATGATGCTCGGCGTCTATCTCGGCCAGTACTGCATCAACACGCTGACCTATTTCTTCCTGACGTGGTTTCCGGTCTACCTCGTCAAGGAGCGCGGCCTGTCGATCCTGCAAGCCGGCTTCGTCGCGACGCTGCCTGCGCTGTGCGGCTTCATCGGCGGCGTGCTCGGCGGCATCATCTCCGACGCCATCTTGCGCAGGACGGGCTCGCTGACCATGGCGCGCAAGATGCCGATCGTCGGCGGCATGCTGCTGTCGATGTCGATCATCGCCTGCAACTATGTCGACGGACAGGCGCTCGTGGTCGGCTTCATGGCGCTCGCCTTCTTCGGCAAGGGCATCGGCGCGCTCGGCTGGGCGGTCGTCTCCGACACCTCGCCGAAGGAAGCCGGCGGCGTCTCCGGTGGCCTGTTCAACACCTTCGGCAATCTCTCCTCGATCACCACGCCGATCGTGATCGGCTACATCCTGGCCGCGACCGGCTCGTTCAACGGCGCACTGGTGTTCGTCGGCCTCAACGCGCTGGTGGCGGCGTTCGCCTATCTCGTGGTCGTCGGCAAGATCGAGCGGGTGACGCTCAAAAGTTCCTCCTGAGGGCTCCATGGGAGCTTGACCACGCAACTCAACGGCGGCTTCCCAGCCGCCGTCTTTGTTTTGGGGGTGATCGATGCTAGAAGTGCCGGGGAAACGCCTTATCCATCTAAGGCATGTATCGATGTTCGACCTCAACCAGCTCCGCTGTTTCGTCACGGTGGCGGAGGAACTGCATTTCGGCCGCGCCGCCGCGCGGCTGAACATGACGCAGCCGCCACTGTCCCGGCAGATCCAGGTGCTCGAGCACATCATCGATGCGCCGCTTCTGGAGCGCACCAGCCGCTCGGTGCGCCTGACGCCTGCGGGGCGCAGCTTCCTGCCGGAGGCACGGCGCATCCTCAAGCTTGCGGAAAGCGCCTCGCAAGTCGCCCGCCGCATCGCGCTCGGCAAGACCGGCTCGCTGAAGATCGGCTTCACGGCCGCCGCGGCTTACGGCTTCCTGCCTGAGCTCGTCGCCGCCTGCCGCGCCAAGCTGCCGGAGGTGGACTTCTCACTGAAGGAGATGGTGTCGGGCGACCAGTTCGAGGCGCTGACCTCGGGCCAGATCGACGCCGGCCTGCTCAGGCCGCCGATCGCGCGGCCCGAGCTTGCCAGCCGCCGCGTCGTCGCCGAGCCCCTGCTCGCGGCGATCCCGAAGAAGCATCCGTTGGCGAATGCGGAGACCATCACCATCAAGGATTTCGACGACCAGCCCTTCGTGATGTATTCGCCCTATGAGAGCCGCTACTTCCACGATCTGCTGGTGGCGCTGTTCACCCGCGCCGACGTGCTGCCGCGCTACGTCCAGCATCTCAGCCAGATCCACTCGATCCTCGCCATGGTGCGTGCCGGCCTCGGCCTCGCCATCGTGCCGGCGGCGGCGGCAAGCCTGAAGATCGCCGACGTGCGGCTGCGGCCGCTGAAGCTGCGTACGCGCGTTCCCGTCGAGCTCTTCATGGTCTGGCGCCGCGACGACGAGAATCCGTTACTCTCGGCCCTCGTCAAAATCGCTGGTGAATTGTCCTCGGTGGAGGTGGCGGAGGATTGATACTCAATCTGCATCAGTCGATATAGGCTTTGGCTTGGACGCGCATCGAACGGTCTCCTAAACACCGGCGCATGGACGCGCAGGCTTGCGTCCTCCACAACACGCAAGAAGGGAGCCGCGCCCATGAGCAAGATGACCCCGCAGGAAATGGCCCAGAAGATCGGATCGGGCCTCCTGTCCTTCCCCGTCACGCCGTTCAGGGCTGACTACTCCTTCGACGAGGCGACCTACCGCGCCAACATGGATTGGCTGTGCGGCTATGACGTCGCCGGCCTGTTCGCCGCCGGCGGCACCGGCGAGTTCTTCTCGCTGACGCCGACCGAGGTTCCGCAAATCGTCAAGATCGCCGTCGAGGAGACCAAGGGCCGCGTGCCCGTGCTCGCCGGCACCGGCTACGGCACCGCGATCGCCCGCGAGATCGCCATTGGCGCCGAGAAGGCCGGCGCCGATGGCCTGCTGCTGCTGCCGCCCTATCTCACCCATTCCGAGCAGGAGGGCCTTGCCGCCCATGTCGAGGCGATCTGCGCCGCCGTGAAGATCGGCGTGATCGTCTACAACCGCGACAACGCCATCCTCCAGCCCGACACGCTCGCGCGTCTCGCCGAGCGCTGCCCGAACCTCGTCGGCTACAAGGACGGCATCGGCGACATCGAGCTGATGACCCGCGTCTACACCAAGCTCGGCGACCGCCTGACCTATATCGGCGGCCTGCCGACCGCGGAGACCTTCGCGCTGCCTTATCTCGACATGGGCGTGACGACCTATTCCTCGGCCGTGTTCAACTTCGTGCCGGAATTCGCCACCAACTTCTACGCCGCCGTGCGCAAGCGCGACCATGAGACGATCCATGCCGGCCTGAAGAACTTCATCCTGCCGCTGATCGCGATCCGCAACCGCAAGAAGGGCTATGCGGTCTCGATCATCAAGGCCGGCATGAAAGTGATCGGCCGCGATTCCGGTCCGGTCCGTCCGCCGCTCACCGATCTCACCGAGCAGGAGATGGCGGAACTGACCGCGCTGGTGAAGAATCTGCCCGCCATCCGTTCGACACAACAGGCGGCAGAATAACGGACGACAACAGGAGGAGCGTGCGATGGCCCAGATGGAGATCTCTGGCGCACCGGTCGTCACGGCGATGCAGGTGATCCCGGTCGCGGGCCGCGACAGCATGCTCCTCAATTTGAGCGGCGCGCATGCGCCGTTCTTCACCCGCAACATCGTCATCCTCACCGACAATTCCGGTCACACCGGCGTCGGTGAGGTGCCGGGCGGACAAAAGATCTGGCAGACGCTGCAGGACGCCCGCGATCTCGTGATCGGCAAGACCGTCGGCGCGATGAACAACATCCTCGCCGATATCCGGACCGCCTTCGCCGACCGCGATGCCGACGGCCGCGGCAAGCAGACGTTTGACCTGCGCGTCATGATCCACGCGGTCACGGCGATCGAATCCGCGCTGCTCGATTTGCTCGGCCAACATCTCAACCTGCCGGTCGCGGCGCTGCTCGGCGAAGGCCAGCAGCGCAAGAGCGTCGAGACGCTCGGCTATCTCTTCTTCGTTGGAGACCGCCGTAAATCCAAGCTCGACTATGTCAACGGCGAGACCGGCAAGGCCGAGTGGTTCAACCTCCGCCATCAGGAGGCGATGACGCCCGAGACCGTGGTGCGGCTCGCGGAAGCCACCCACGACCATTACGGCTTCGCCGATTTCAAGCTCAAGGGCGGCGTGCTCCGCGGCGAGCAGGAGATCGAGGCCGTCACCGCGATTGCCAAGCGCTTCCCCAACGCGCGCGTGACGCTCGACCCGAACGGCGCCTGGTCGCTCGATGAGGCTGTCAGGCTTTGCGAGGACATGCACGGCATCCTCGCCTACGCCGAGGACCCCTGCGGCGCCGAGGCCGGCTTCTCCGGCCGCGAGATCATGGCCGAGTTCCGCCGGGCCACGGGCTTGCCGACCGCGACCAACATGATCGCCACCGACTGGCGGCAGCTTTCCCATGCGCTGCGTCTCGGTGCGGTGGATATTCCGCTGGCCGATCCCCATTTCTGGACCATGCAAGGCTCGGTCCGCGTCGCCCAGACCTGCCGCGACAACGGCCTGACCTGGGGCTCGCACTCCAACAACCATTTCGACATCTCGCTCGCCATGTTTACCCATGTCGGCGCCGCTGCACCCGGCAAGGTGACCGCGATCGACACCCACTGGATCTGGCAGGACGGCCAGGCGCTCACCAAGGAGCCGCTTCAGATCAAGGGCGGCAAGATTGCCGTTCCCGATAGGCCGGGCCTGGGTATCGAAATCGACAGGGCGGCCATCGACGCCGCGCATGACCTCTACAAGCAGCATGGACTTGGCGCCCGTGATGACGCTATTGCCATGCAGGACCTGATCCCCGGCTGGACCTTCGACGACAAGCGTCCCTGCCTCGTGCGCTAAGAAACTTCAGGCATGATCCCGGAAAAGTGGACACCGGTTTTCCGATAGGATCATGCCCCTTGAACAAGGAGGAATACATGACGGCAATCCTGAAGAACTTCATCGGCGGCGAATGGGTCGACGGCTCCGGCGTCACCAGGAACATCAACCCCTCCAACACCAACGACCTCGTCGGTGAATATGCCAAGGCCGACAAGGCGCAGACCGAGAAGGCGATCGCCGCCGCCAAGGCCGCCTTCCCCACCTGGGCGCGCTCGACGCCGCAGGAGCGCTATGACGCGCTGAACAAGGTTTCTCTCGAAATCCTCGCCCGCAAGGAAGAGCTTGGCCGCCTGCTCGCCCGCGAGGAAGGCAAGACGCTGCCGGAAGGCATCGGCGAGGTCGCCCGCGCCGGCCAGATCTTCGCGTTCTTCGCCGGTGAAGCGCTGCGCCTGATCGGCGAGAAAGGCGCCTCGGTGCGTCCCGGCCTCGACGTAGAGCTCACCCGTGAGCCGGTGGGCGTCGTCGGCATGATCACGCCCTGGAATTTCCCGATCGCAATCCCCGCTTGGAAGATCGCGCCCGCGCTTTGCTACGGCAACACCGTGGTGTTCAAGCCGGCTGAGCTGGTGCCCGGCTCTGGCCATGCGCTCGCCGAGATCATCACCCGCTCCGGCATCCCCGCCGGCGTGTTCAACCTCGTGGTCGGCTCCGGCTCCGTGGTCGGCCAGACTCTGCTCGACCACCCGGATGTGGCGGCGATCTCCTTCACCGGTTCGGTGCAGACCGGCCGCAAGATCGCGCAGGCCTGCGTGCTGTCGAACCCGATGAAGAAATTCCAGCTCGAGATGGGCGGCAAGAATCCACTGGTCGTGCTCGACGACGCCGACCTCAAGACCGCCGTCGAGGTCGCCGTCAACGGCGCCTATTTCTCCACCGGCCAGCGCTGCACCGCCTCGTCGCGCCTGATCGTTACCGAAGGCATCCATGACCGCTTCGTCGCGGCGATGGCCGAACGCCTGAAGGGCCTGTCGGTGGACGACGCGCTCAAGGCCGGCGTGCATATCGGCCCGGTGGTCGACCAGAGCCAACTCGACCAGGACCTGCGCTACATCAAGATTGGCCAGGACGAGGGCGCCAAGCTTGCGTGGGGCGGCGAGCTGCTCAAGCGCGAAACGCCCGGCCACTACCTCCAGCCGGCGCTGTTCACCGAAGTCAACAACAACATGCGCATCGCGCGTGAGGAAATCTTCGGCCCCGTCGCTGCCGTGATCCGCGCCAAGAGCTACGAGGAGGCGCTGGCGATCTCCAACGACACCGAGTTCGGCCTCGCCTCGGGCATTTGCACTACCAGCCTGAAATACGCCTCGCACTACAAGCGCAACAGCGAGTCCGGCATGGTGATGGTCAATCTGCCGACCGCCGGTGTCGATTATCACGTGCCGTTCGGCGGCCGGAAGGGTTCGAGCTACGGCGCCCGCGAGCAGGGCTCCTATGCCCGCGAGTTCTACACTGCGGTGAAGACGGCCTATACCAATCCGGGTTGATAGGCCGATATCGTAGATATCGTAGGGTGGGCAAAGCGAAGCGTGCCCACCGCTTATCTTCGGTGTGAAGCATGGTGGGCACGGCGCGTTGCGCCTTTGCCCACCCTACGATTCAGTTTCTGAGGCAAGAGCAGATGGACCAGTCAGTCGCAGCGAAAGAGCAGCCTCGCTACATCAAGCTCAACGAGCGCGACAATGTCGCGATCGTCGTCAATGATTTCGGGCTTCCCGCCGGCTCCCGCTTTGCCTGCGGGCTGACGCTGCGCACCTTCGTGCCGCAGGGGCACAAGACGGCGCTGGTCGACATCGCACAAGACGCCCCGATCGTCCGCTATGGCGAGGTGATCGGCTACGCGCTGTCGCCGATCCAGGCCGGCGAATGGGTGGACGAAGCCCGCATTCGCATGCCGGAGGCCCCTGTCCTCGACAAGCTCGAAATCTCGACCGCCGTCCCGGCGCCGCTGCCGCCGCTCGAAGGTTTCACCTTCGAGGGCTATCGCAATCCCGACGGCTCGGTCGGCACCAAGAACATCCTCGGCATCTCCTCCTCCGTGCAATGCGTCAAGGGCACGATGGAGTATGCGGTCAAGCGCATCCGCGCCGAGCTCTTGCCGAAGTACCCGAATGTCGACGACGTCGTGCCGCTGGCGCACGCCTATGGCTGCGGCGTCGCCATCACCGCGCCCGACGCTGTGGTGCCGATCCGCACGCTGCAGAACATCGCGCTCAACCCGAATTTTGGCGGCGAGATTTTGGTCGTCGGCCTCGGCTGCGAGAAGCTCGCGCCCGAGCGGCTGGTACCGGAAGGCGTCAGCGATGCCATCGTGCGCATGCAGGACGAAGCCTTCGACGGCTTTGGTGCCATCGTCGATGCCATCATGACTCGGGCCGAGGCACGGCTGAAGGTGCTCAACACCCGCAAGCGCGAGACCTGCCCGGCCTCCGATCTCGTCATCGGCCTGCAATGCGGCGGCAGCGACGCCTTCTCCGGCGTCACCGCGAACCCCGCCGTCGGCTTCGCCGCGGACCTCCTGGTTCGCGCCGGTGCCACCGTGATGTTCTCGGAAGTCACCGAGGTGCGCGACGCCATCCAGCTCCTGACGCGGCGCGCGATCAACGAGGACGTCGGCCGCGCGCTGGTGCGCGAGATGGCCTGGTACGATTCCTATCTCGCCCGCGGCGGCGCCGATCGCAGCGCCAACACCACGCCCGGCAACAAGAAGGGCGGCCTTGCCAACATCGTCGAGAAATCGCTGGGCTCGATCGTCAAGTCCGGATCGTCTGCCATCACCGGCGTGCTCTCGCCCGGCGAGAAAGCGACGCAGAAGGGCATGCTGTTCGCGGCGACACCCGCGTCCGACTTCATCTGCGGCACGCTCCAGCTCGCCTCCGGCATGACGCTGCAAGTCTTCACCACCGGCCGCGGCACGCCCTACGGCCTTGCGGCCGCACCCGTGATCAAGGTCGCCACCCGCAGCGAGCTCGCCCGCCGCTGGAAGGACCTGATCGACTTCGACGCCGGCCGCATCGCCACCGGCGAGAAGACCATCGAGGAAACCGGCTGGGACCTGTTCCGCCTGATCCTTGACGTCGCCAGCGGCCGCGCAAAACCGTGGTCGGACCGCTGGGGCATCCACAACGACCTCACGCTGTTCAATCCGGCGCCGGTGACCTGAGGCTGGCGAGCCGGCCTCACTGACTGTCGATCAGGTGCATGTCGCCCAGCGTGACAGGCAGGCTGCGCGTGATCAGGTCCGTAATCGCCGCGCGCAACCGTTCGTCTCTTCCGCGCCCGGCTGCGGCACGACGATGAGCCTGCGCTTTCCCGCGGCCGCCGCCCCGGTCAAATCTCCCCAGCTTGATCTGCAAGAGCGTTAGGCAGGGTGCATCGGCGGTTCCGCGAAACCGTCCGGAAACATTGGCGCGGAAAAACTTCGTCCGCGTTTCGTCCCTTCGCGTCAAGCAATCAATATCTGCCCCGAAGGCAATGCGAATGTTCGCACACGAGCGAACCTGGCCCGGCATCGACGCGACCAAACCTCCGATTGACATCTTCCACGGAGATTTTCCAATGCGTGTTCTCGCGATGATTGCCTTTGCCGGCGCCATGATTGCAAGCTCGGCCGGTGCCTTTGCCAGCGAGCTTCCCTCTTACGAAGTGACCTCGTTTCCGATCTCGGCGACGCAAGTGCAGGTGCTCGGCGGCGCCGGCGTCGAGGAGCAGTCGGCAAGCCCTGCGATGATCGTCGCCGGCATGCCCGCCTCGCCCGCGCAGGTTTCGGTGCTGACCCCGCGCGTCAAGCGGCTCGCGAGCGCGGGTTCGGAAAACCAGGCGCACTAAGCTTCGCTTTGTCATTCCGGGTTCGGCGCCCAGCGCCGACCGGAATGACACGCGGGTCTACGTCATGCTGCCCGGCATGAAGCAGCGCACGCGCGGATGGCCGTCGATATAGTGCTTCCACACCATGGTGCGGCCGATCTTGTTCGGCACAGTGATCACCGCACCGTCGGGCACCAACACCCATTCGTCGTCGATGCGGACGCGGTAACGGCCGCGATCGGACTCCCAGTCGACGTCGGCAATGACGTAGCCGTCGGCGTCGGAGCAGCACTGTCCGAATTCGCTGTGCAGGCTTTCGAACCAGGGCTTTAACGGCGAGTTGGCATAGCGCCCGTCGTCGCGCGCCAGCGCCGATGTCGCCAAGAGCGCTGTCAGGGCCAGCAATGGCGGCGCACACAATCTTACAAGTCGCATATCGTCTCCGCGGGTCGACATGATCGCCGCGGGGGGACAACGCGCGCCGACCGCCTTCCGCGGCTCGGCGAAAGGCGTGAAGGCAGCGACTCGTTCCCCCAGCAGCTTTGCGGATAGCTATGCAAATCCGGCGCCAGCTTGCATTCCGGGCAACTACTGGAGCGGGCCCGCGGCGCGTTCGTCTTTCGGCGGATATGGCCGCCGCCGACTTTCCGTCTTCCCCGCCAGTACGAGGAATGATGATGTGTGGAGGTACTGCCGACCAGGCGGCACAGTGCGCGAGGGACGCCCTTACTGCTTGGGCGCCGGCGCCATCATCGCGCCGCCCTTTTTCGTCGCGGGTGCCGCCGGCTTCGTGGCAGCGGCCTGCGCAGGGAGATATTTTGCCACGATGGCAGGATCGACCTGGGCCATGTAGGCATCCGGCAGGCGCGTCCAGGTCTCGTCCTTGCCGAGCAACGCGATGCCGAGATAGCCGCGCAGCGTCAGTGTCTGGCCATCAGGACTGACCTTCATGTTGGCCTTCCAGATCTGACCGTCGCGCGGATTGAGCACGTTGCCGCCTTCGTACTTCAAGCCTTCGCGCTTCATGTTGCGGACGAAGGAGATGCCGAGCACCGGCGCGTTCTTGCGATCGTCGGTGCACTTGGAGCAAACCTCGTTCGGATCGTCGGTTGGCCGCGGGAAGGTTTTTGCGATCACGCCTTCAAAGATGCCGTTGTGGTCGACGAAGAGGAACCATCCGACTGTTTTGCCGTCTTCGACCTTCTGCCAGAGGCCCGCCGCTGTAGGCTCGGCGGTCTGCGCCGCAGACCGTGTCACCGCAAGAAGCGACAACGCGAGCGCGAGGAAGGGAAGCAGCCGAGAGCTGGACAGGAAATTCCGCATTAGATCACCTTGCTATTCCACGACTGGAATGGCCGCAGACTACGGCGATTTCGCGAATGGTTCCAGCACCAGAAACATGGGGCATCGCCTCCTGCTCAGCACCGTCAGTTGACACCGAGCTTCTTTTGCAGGCTGGAGGATGAGGTCGTGTACTGGAACACCAGCCGCTTCTCCGGATAGACGTAACGATGGGCTTTTTGCGACATCAGCGCGCCCTCGTGGAAGCCGCACAGGATCAGCTTGATCTTGCCGGGATAGGTGTTGATGTCACCGATGGCGAAGATGCCTGATACGTTGGTCTCGAACGCCGACGTCTCGACTGGCACCAGATTGTTCTCCAGCGCAATGCCCCAGTTCGCGACCGGGCCGAGCTTCATGGTCAGTCCGAAGAACGGCAGCATGGTGTCGCAGGCAATTTCGGTCATGGCGTTGTCGTTGCCCTTGATGGTGGCGCCGGAGAGCTTGCCATCAGCGCCCGAGAGCGCCGTGACCTGCCCGAGCCTCAGATCCATCTTGCCGCCCGCGACCAGCGCGCGCATCTGCTCGACGCTGTGGGGCGCGGCGCGAAACTCGTCGCGCCGATGCAGCAGCGTGATGCGCTTGGCAATCGGATGCAGATTGAGCGTCCAGTCCAGCGCGGAATCGCCGCCGCCGACGATCAGCACGTTCTTGTCGCGGAACGTCTCCATCTTGCGCACGGCGTAGTGCACCGAAGTGCCTTCGTAGGCCTCGATCCCCGGCACCGGCGGGCGCTTGGGCTGGAACGAGCCGCCGCCGGCCGCGATCACCACCACCTTGCATTCGAACACCTTGCCGGCGTCGGTGGTGCAGCGAAAGGCGGGATCGCCGATCTTCTCCACGGTCTCGATCATCTCGCCGAGATGGAAGGTCGGATGAAACGGCTTGATCTGCTCCATCAGCGCGTCGGTCAGCCCCTGGCCCGAGACCTGCGGAATGCCGGGAATGTCGTAAATCGGCTTTTCCGGATAGAGCTCGGCGCACTGGCCGCCGACCTTGTCGAGGATGTCGACGAAATGCGCCTTCATGTCGAGAAGGCCGAGCTCGAAGGCGGCGAACAGACCGCAGGGGCCGGCGCCAATAATCAGCACATCGGTTTTGATCACGTCGCTCATGTCGTCTCTTTATCGGTCGTTATCGGTTGGACGGCGCCCTTTGGGCCGAGGTGACCCTGCCTGTCTAGCCAACGGGGATGGAACAGGGAAGGCATAAAAGCGGAGCACCCGGCCGCCGCACCCACTTGCCGGGTCAAAATAACTGGGTTGTAACGAGGAAGGATATGACGGAGATCAATCGGTGAACGCACCAAGCCGCCTCGATACGACGCCGCGCCTGGAAGACTACCCCTATCGCCTCAGCGACAACGTTCGCTTCGGCGATCTCGATCCCAACCAGCACGTCAACAACGCCGTCTACGCCACCTATTTCGAGACCGGCCGTGTCACGCTGATGAAGCTGCCGGAATATGGGCTGACGCCGCCGGGTCTTGCCTGGATCATGGTGCGGCTCGACATCCATTTCCGCGCCGAGCTGCACTGGCCGAACACGATCGAGCTCGGCCTCGGCGTGGTGAAGCTCGGACGAACCTCGGTGACCTTCGAGCAGGTCGTATTCTCGCAAGGAAAGTGCATCGCGTCGGCGAATTCGGTCGGCGTGATGATCGACGAAGCGTCGCGGCGACCGACGCCGCTCACTGCGGAAGTGGTCGCGAAGCTACGCCCCTGGCACAAGCGCGGCATCGAGGTCGCGCCGCCGCGCGCCTAATCGATGATCGAGACCCGAAGGGCGCGCTAGCTGCAAAGCGTGCGGCGGTTTTCCAGAAAAGATCATGCCCTATTGAAGGGAAGATCAGGCCTGGCGTTCCGGCGTCCCAACGACGAGCCCGTCGAGGTCGTCGGAGACCTTGATCTGGCAGGACAGGCGCGAGTTCGGGCGCACGTCGAAGCCGAAGTCGAGCATGTCCTCTTCCATCGGCGTCGGGCTGCCGACCTTCTCGCGCCAGGCTTCGTCGACATAGACATGGCAGGTCGCGCAGGCACAGGCGCCGCCGCATTCGGCCTCGATGCCGGGAATGCTGTTGCGGATGGCGGCTTCCATCACGGTTGCGCCGTTCTCGATTTCCACCGTGCGGGTTTCGCCCTTGTGGTCGACAAAGTGAATCTTGGCCATGTGTGCTCGTGCTGCCGCGGTGCTTGGAATGAAGGAGGGTCCCGGCTGTCCTATAACGGGTCGGTCCGCCCGGCGCCATAGCGTTTTCGTGCGACCTGAATCCCGCTTCGTGGCAAGAAAACGCGTCAAAACAAAAGAGTAGAACCTGGTTCTGACAGTCCGCGCTTAAGGCTTCAGCATCGCCTCGATGGCGGTGCGGGCCTCGGTTACCGCCTCTTTTAAGGCAGCAAGGGCGTGGGGCCGGCCATGGCCGGTCCGGATCGCGGTCTCCAGGCTGGCTGCGGCATCGGCCACCGCAAAGGCGCCGATCCCGCGAGCCGAACCCTTGAGCTTGTGGGCAAGTGCGCCGGCCTCTGCCGGCAGCGCCGTCATCGCCGCAATCAGGCGGGCCGCCTGCTCCGCGAACAACGCCAGCACTTCCCGTTCCAGCTGGGCATCGCCGAGCGTCATGCGCGACAGGTGATCGAGGTCGAGCGGGCTGTCGATGGGTGCAAGCGGGGTCGAGGGCATCCAGTCCATCCGTTGCAGTTCAGGCGTCATGACCCAGGCCCCGGCATCGTGCGATGGTCCCGCCGGTCCGGCGGTCAGGTTCCTCCCACCCAAGCATGAAAATGGTTAACGAAATGTTTGGGTCGTTTGACGCAGATCCGCCGGTTTGTTGACTAAAAGTTGCCGTAATCTGCCAAGTTCGGTGGAGAATTGCATTTATTGCTAAGGCGTTACGGCCCGATCCTGTTAACGATGATTAAGATTGTCTTAATCGCGGGCATTTCATTCGAGACGCTCTGCCAATAGGATGTTGCAGAAATTGGCGGACAAGCCGTCCGGGTGGGGACGGCTCGGAGATCCGCGCAAGCGGCATGATCCGGTCTGTGGGCTTGCGTAACGCGCAGGGCTCGCGGGGGGACGCGTACAAGTAACGAGGGCTCGGACTGACATGGCGAACACTCCGAAAAAGGTCAAAGACCCCACAGAAGTTGCGCTTTCTGCGATCCAGGAAGCCCTCAACATCAGTGACACCGCTGCGGATACGAGCCGCAACGCCGCGATGCGCAACGAAACGCCGCCTCCGGTGGCGCCGCCCGAGCCACCGATCTTCGACGAGCCGAGCTTCGAGCCGCGCCCCGCCGCCAACGAACGAGCATCCGCGTTCGACCCGATCGAAGAGCCGCGCACCTCGCGCCGCGCCGCCAATGACGACCGCGAGACAATCGGCCAGCTGCTCCAGGCGCTTCAGAAGGGTCGCCCTGCCCGCAGCGTCTACACCTTCGCCACCATCTTTGCCGGCGTCTGGCTCGCCGCCTGCGCCGCGCTGACGTTCGGTTTCCTGCCCTCGATCCAGGCCGCCGTGGGCCAGAGCGGCGGCGTGCTCGTCATTGCCGGCCTGATCGCGATGTTCTTCGCGCCCATCATGCTGTTCTACTTCCTGGCGAGCCTCGTCTGGCGCGGCCAGGAAATGCGCATGATCGCGCAGGCGATGGCGCAGGTCGCGATCCGCTTCTCCGAGCCGGAAGGCTCGGCCTCCGATTCCATGGTCACCGTCGGCCAGGCCATCCGCCGCGAGGTCGCGGCGATGGGCGACGGCATCGAGCGCGCGATTGCGCGCGCCGGCGAGCTCGAGACGCTGGTCGCCAACGAGGTCGCGGCGCTCGAGCGCGCCTATTCCGACAACGAGGTGCGCATCCGCGCCCTGCTCCAGGACATCGCGCATCAGCGCGACAATCTGGTCGGCCAGGCCGAGCAGGTCCGCAGCGCCATCTCCGGGGTGCAGATCGACCTGCGCCACGACATCGCGCTGATCTCGGACGCGATTGCCTCGCGCGTCGACGAGGTGGCCAAGTCCATCACCGGCGCGCTGGAAGAGCGCGGCGCGCACATCACCAGCGCCTTGAGTAACGCCGGCGACAACATGATCCTGGCGCTCGGCGAGCGCGGCGGTGACCTGCTCGACCGCCTCGAGGAGGCCAGCAACGAGACTACGCGCGCCGTGCTCGACGCCAGCGAGCGGCTGACCACCAGCCTCAACTTCAAGACCGGCCACGTCCACGACGAGTTCGTCGACCTCGCCGACCGCGTCCATGAGATGTTGAACGAGCGCATCGACCGCATCACCGGCGAGTTCGAGCAGCGCTCCGCCGCGATCGTCGACGGCATCTCGGAGCGCACCGAGCAGGTGCACGATTCCCTGAAGAATTCGTCGGATTCGCTGCTGCTCGAGCTCGAGCTGCGTTCCAACGACATCTCCGCCAAGATCGACGACGCCGGCAACCGGCTCGCCGGCCAGATCATGACGAGCGGCGACAAGGCGAGCGAGGCGCTCGACGCCACTGTCAACACCCTGGTCGCCAAGGTCGTCAGCCAGACCGAGACCGCGCACGATTCGCTGTCGCTCCAGATGAGCGCCTTCGACGAGCTCGTGAGGAACCAGGGCACCGAGCTGGTCGAGAAGTTCGCCCGCGACTCCGGCACGCTGGGCGCGCTGATTACGCGCCACATCTCCGAGTTCGACCGCACCGTGAAGACCTTCGGCGGCGAGATCGTTGAGCGCATGGGCCAGCGCACGCAGGACATCGCCGAGACGCTGAAGACCTATGTCGACAATTTCGACACCCGCTTCACGTCCAATGGCGGCGCGATCACGGCCTTGCTCGACCAGCGCCTCGTGCAATTCGAGACCACGATCGGCGAACGCGTCAGCAACTTCGACGCCTCCTTGAACGGCAAGTTCGCCAGCCTGGACGGTACGATCGAAGGCCACATCAGGACCTTCGACGAACAGCTCATCGGCCGCGTCGCCGAGCTCGAACAGTCGTTCGACAGCCGCGCCAGGTCCATGACCGAAACCATCGACGGACGCATCAATACATTGGCGATGTCGCTGAGCGACGGTGCCGCGCAGGCGATCCAGTCGATCGATGGCCGCCTGACCCATCTCACGACGTCGCTGACCGGCGGCGCATCGCAGGCCATCGAAAAGATCGATACGCGGCTCAACCACCTCACCACCTCGCTGACCGACGGCGCATCGCGGGCCATCGAAACGATCGACACGCGCCTCAACCACCTCACCACCTCACTGACCGACGGCGCATCGCAGACCCTCCAGTCGATCGACACGAGGCTGACGCATCTCACGACGACGCTGACCGGCGGCGCATCGCAGGCGCTCGAGTCCATCGACTCCCGCCTCACCTACCTGACCACGGCGGTGACGAACGGCGCCTCGCAGGCCGTACAGTCGATCGACACGCGCCTCACACTGCTGACCTCGACCCTCACCGATGGCACAGCGCAGGCGATCGAGGCGGTCGACCGCCGCATCACCGGCGTCACCGAGATCATGGACGGCCGCAGCACGCATCTGGCCGACACGGTCACGGCGCGCTTCCAGGAGATCCACCAGGCCATCGAGAGCAAGGTCGGTTCGGTCGCTAACGACATCGACGTGCGCGTGGCGCAGTTCGAGGACCTGCTCGGCTCGCGCGTCGAGGCCGTCGCCGGCCGCATCGAGAGCAGCGGACGCCAGGCCAGCGAGGACATGATGTCCCGCGCCGAGATGATCTCGACCGCGATCCGCTCGCATGTCGAAGATGCCGAGCGCTCGCTCACCAACCTCGTCGTCAACACCAGCGAGACCATCCAGACCGGCGCGCGCACCGCTCAGCAGTCGCTGCTGACGGTCTCCTCCGACGTCAATGCCCAGCTCAAGATGACCTCCACCGAGGTCGAGCGTGCGCTGACCGCGGTCGGCACCGGTGCTGCGAATTCGATCCTGACCAGCGCCCGCGAGGCGCAGTCGACCCTGGTCGCCGCGTCGGGCGAGGCGTCGAACCAGCTCAAGGGACTCGCTGCCGACGTCGAACGCACGCTGTCCGCGGCGGGCTCGGCCACCGCGGCCTCGATCCTGGCCGGCGCCCGCGAAGTGCAGACCACACTCGTCACCGCCTCTTCGGATGCGACCAACCACGTCAAGACGCTCACCGCCGACGTGCAGCGCTCGCTATCGCTGGCCGGCACCAGCACGGCGGAGTCGATCGTCGCCGGCGCCCGCGATGCACAAGGCGCGCTGATCGCAGCTTCGACCGAGACCGCCAACCAGATCAAGGCGCTGTCTTCCGACGTGCAGCGCTCGCTTTCGATGGCGGGCACCTCGACCGCCGAGACCATCATGAGCGGCGCCCGCGAGGCCCAGAGCACGCTGGTCACGGCATCCTCGGATGCGGCGAGCCAGGTCAAGTCGCTTGCGGCCGAAGTGCATCGTTCGCTCTCGCAGGTCGGCGTGTCGACCGCCGAGACGATCACCACCAGCGCCCGCGACGCCCAGAGCACCCTGCTCGCGGTCTCGGCCGAGCAGACCAGCCAGGTCCGTTCGCTCGCGGCCGAGATGCAGCGCGCGCTGGCGACCGCCGGCGGCGCCACCATCGAGGCGCTCACCGGCGGCATCCGCGAGGCCCAGGGCACGCTGATCTCCGCCTCGACGGACGCGGCGAGCCAGATCAAGTCGCTGACCACGGACATCGAGCGCACGCTGACCGCGGTCGGCGCCGATACCGCCTCGACGATCCTCAACAGCGCACGTGAGGCGCAGACCTCGCTGACCTCGACCTCGGCGGACGCCGCGAGCCAGATCCGCACAATCTCGACCGAGATCGAGCGTACGCTGAGCGCAGCCACCGCGAATGCGACCAACGACATCCAGACCAGCGCGCTCAACGCCCAGAACGCGCTGATATCTGCCTCCAACGAGGCGAGCTCGCGGGTCAAGTCGAGTTCGGCCGATGTCGAGCGCTCGGTGCTCGCCGCCAGCAGCAGCTTCGGCCAGGCCATGACCGGCAAGACCGACGAGATCGTCACCTATGTGCAGCAACAGGCCGACCGTCTGTCGAACATGATCGACGCCAAGCGCGGCGCTCTGGTCGACGCGATCGGCTCCAAGACTAGCCAGCTCACGCTTGACATCGACCGCGTCACCTCCGACGCGCTGAAGTCGATCGAGACGCGCGGCCAGGCCTTCTCGCAGACCATGATGGGCAACGGCTCGGAAGTCGCCCGCGCCATCAATACGGCGAGCGAGATCGCCACCGGCGCGGTCGGCAAGTCGCTCAAGGACCTCGAGCAGGCCTCGCGCTCGGCGATCGACCAGTCGCGCCAGGTCTCGATCGCGGCCGTCACTGAGATGCAGGAGACCAGCAAGATCCTGCGCACCGACACGGTGGCGCTGTTCGAGCGGCTGCGCGAAGGCAACATCCTGCTCCAGGAGGTGTTGACCGGTGCGCACGACAACCTCAACTCGCTCGAGCGGGCGCTGGTAACGCGCGTCGCCGACTTCGTCTCCGCGATGAACGACGTCACCTCGCGCAACGGCGCTGCGACGCAGAACCTGGAAGACCAGCTCAACGTCTTCAACAGCAAGACCACGAAGGCGCTCCAGGATCTCGGCGAGCTGTCGACCCAGTTCGACAAGCACGGCAAGGCGCTCGTCGAGGCCGCGCAGGTCGTCGAGCAGAGCAACAAGAACACCACCGCCTCGCTCGCCGAGCGCAAGCAGGCGCTGGAATCGCTCGTCACCACGATCGACCTGCGCACGGCCGATCTCGACCAGCGCCTGTCGCGCTTCACCGGCCTGCTCGATGAATCGCTGGCCGCAGCCGAAGAGCGTGCCCGCGACATCGCCCGCGTCGTCGCCGAGACCGCCGGCGCAGGCTCGGCCGCGATCACCCGCCAGTTCGAGGCGGTGCGCGCGGCGTCCGAAGAGGAGCACCGGCAGACCATCGAAGCCATGCATGACATCTACCGCCAGACCACCGACGAGGCGGATGTGATGTTCAAGCAGTCGACCGAGAAGTTCTCGAACCTCGTCGCCAGCATGAAGCAGATGGCGCTCGAGATGCACAACGAGCTCGAGGCCACCCGCAACGAGCTGCGCCGCGGCGTGCTCGAGATGCCGCAGGAGGCCGCCGAGAGCACTGCGCAGATGCGCAAGGTGATCGTCGACCAGATCGAGGCTCTCGCCGAACTCAACCGCATCGTGGCCCAGCATGGCCGCGGTCTCGACGTCACGACGACGAACCGCGCCAGCGTGCAGCGCCAGGAAGAGCCGTCGGTGCTGGCAGCCGTCGGCGGCCGCACCACCGAGACCCGCATGCGCGACACCGGCAGCGCCTCGACGCTGCCGCCGCCGGACCTCGGCATGCCGGCTGCGCGCCGCACCGAAGCGCCGCCGGTCGCGCCTGCCGGCAACGACCAGGGCCGCGACGGCTGGCTGTCGGACCTGCTCAACCGCGCCGACACCGGTCCTGCCGCTCCGAACGGCCGTGAGGCTCCGCGCGGCCGCGCGGCACCCGCGCCGCAGCCGCAGGCGCCGCAGGGTGGTGGCAATCCGCTGGAATCGCTGTCGCTCGACATCGGCCGGCTGATGGACCGCAACCTCGCCGCCGAGATGTGGGACCGCTACCAGCGCGGCGAGAACAAGGCCTTCACCAAGCGCCTCTACACGCCCGCCGGCCAGAAGGCCTTCGACGAGGTCGCCCGCAAGTATCGCGCCGACCGCAACTTCAAGGGTACGGTCGACCGCTATGTCGCCGAGTTCGAACGCCTGCTCGACGAAGTCGCCCGCGACGGCCGCGGCCCGCAGGAGCTGCGCAGCCACCTGATCTCGGAGACGGGATTGGTCTACACGCTGCTGGCCCACGCGGCGGGACGGCTGGGATAAGCAGCAGGTGTCTCGCAAGACAGCACGATGAAAACGGAGGCCTCGCGGCCTCCGTTTTGTTTTGCCGCAGGGTCAAGTCGCGCCGGACTGACCGAATGACAGTCGCTCGGCCAGGACCGCAGCCTGGGTGCGCGAGCCGACGCCGAGCTTGCGCAGGATCGTCGAGACGTGGCCCTTCACCGTCTGCTCGGCGATGTCGAGCTCACCCGCGATCTGCTTGTTGAGCTTGCCTTCGACGATCATCGCGAGAATGCGCAGCTGCTGCGCCGACAACGAGGCCATTCGCGCAGCAAGCTCGATATCGGCGCTCTGGATCGAGCCGCGCCCGCCGACATTGGGCGGCATCCATATCTCGCCGGCGAGGATCTTCGTGATCGCATCCGCCATCTCGGGCAGGCTGAGCGATTTCGGGATGTAGCCGGATGCGCCGTAGGCGATAGCGCGGCGGATCGTGGCGGCATCCTGACGCGCGGAGATGATCGCCACCGGCACCGTCGGGAATTGCGCCGACAGGATGAACAGCGCGGCAAATCCCTGGATACCCGGCATGGTCAGATCCCAGAGGATCAGGTCGATCTCGTCGGACCGGGCCGTCAGCACGCCGGTCGCCTCGTCAAGCGACTGGCAGGCGATGATGTCGAGATCCGGCAGCACGCTCGACAGCGCGCTGCGCAACGCAGCCTGTACCAGCGGATGATCGTCGCCGATCAGGATGCGCATTGTCAGGGGATCTCCTGTTTCGTCCCGAACTGCCGGCTGAGGGCTTCGCCGCCGAGGAAGCGCCGCAGAGCCGCCGGCTTGACCGGCTTCGACAGGATCTCGCAGCCGCGCGCCCTCGCCTCCTTGCGCACCGCTTCGCTGCGATCGCCGGTGACGACCAGCGCGCGGACCTCGCCGCTCGACTTCTGCCTGAGATCGTCGAGAAAGTCCAAGCCGCTGCGGCCGCCATCGAGATGGTAATCGAGCAGCACGACGTCGGGTGGGCTGGCTGTGGCCGCAGCCATCGCCTCGGCGGCATTCGCCGCGACCAGCACGCGATGTCCCCAGGCGCCGAGCAGCGCCGTCAGACCCTGAAGGATCGTCGCATCATTGTCGAGGCACAAGATCGTCAACAGTCGTTCCGCTGCCACGGGCGCTGCAATCGTGGGATTGCGCTGAAGCGGCCTGCCAGGCCCGCGCGCAAGCGGCACCATGACGGCAAAGCACGAACCATGTCCCGGGCGCGAACGGACGTCGACGGCATGGTCCAGCAGCCGCGATACGCGATCGACGATGGCGAGCCCCAGCCCCAATCCCTTCTCCGACCCGGGCGCGAGGCGCTGGAACTCCTCGAAGATGCGCTTCTGGTCAGAAGCTGCGATTCCGACGCCGGTATCCCAGACCTCGATGCGCAGCGCGTCACCACGCCGCCGGCAGCCGAGCAGGATGCGTCCCTTGGGCGTGTAGCGGAGTGCGTTCGACAGCAGGTTCTGCAAGATGCGGCGCAGCAGATGCGGATCGCTGCGCACAGCGAGGCGGCTATCGACGACGTTGAGGACGAGCCCTCGCTCGCGCGCCATGGCCGAGAACTCGAGGTTCAACTGCACGAAGAGATCCGCGATCGGAAAATCGAAAACCTCGGCGCGAACGGCGCGGGCATCATAGGAAGAGATGTCGAGCAGCCTGTCGAGCACGTGCTCGGTCGAGCGCAGCGCGGTAATCGCGCTGCTTGCCAAGGTACGCTCCTTGTCGGCATCACCAGCTCGCGACGAAGCATGCAGGCTCTCGTCGAGCGCGGACAGGAACAGACGGGCCGCATTCAATGGTTGCAGCAGATCGTGGCTGGCCGCCGCCAGGAAGCGGGTCTTGCCGAGATTGGCCTGCTCTGCGTCCGCCTTCGCCAGCTCGAGCGCCTCGGTCCGCTCACGGACACGCAGCTCGAGCCCCTCATTGGCGCGTCGCAGGGCTTCCGCGGCGCGATGACGTTCGGTGACGTCGGTGTAGGTCGAAACGTAGCCGCCCTCGGCAACGCGGTCATAGACGATCTCAAGCACCGTACCATCCGGTCGCTTGCGCTCATACAGATAGGGCCAGCTCTGCGTGGCGACGTCACGGTTGACCAGGAGCGCAGCAAATTCGGACGCGGCATATTCGCCGCGCTCGACGTTGAAGGCAATGAGATCCGCCAGCGGAAGGCCGACGCGAACGAAATCCGGCGGCAGGTCCAGGAGCGCGATGAAACGGCCGTTCCAGGCCGTGATGTTGAAATCCGCATCGAACGCACAAATGCCCTGCGGCACGCTCTCCAGCGTGCTCTGCAAAAGGCTGCGGTTGAACCGCAACGCCTCGGAGGCTTCATCGAGCATCGCCATCGCCGCGCGCCGCGACAGCGAGTGCCCTTCCAGCGACGCGGCGATGACCACGCGCGCCGATGCCGCACCAATCGCGCCGGCAAGCAGATTCTCGGTGAATCGGATCGAGTCGAGATCGACGAAGCCTGACGGATCGAGGCGCGGCCCGCTGCCGGCGATGCGCGCAGCGAGATAGCTGTCGAAGGCCGCGGCGCCCCGCACGGGCCCGACAAAGCGCAAGGCCAGCGCCCGGAGATCATCGAGGCGGACCACCACGCGCGAAGACAGCCTTGGGGTATTTTCGCGGACGACGCCATCGGCAAACGCCGCGGCCTGGTTGCGCTCGACGGTCGACTGCCGGCCCAGCGCCGAGACCATCAGAAAGCAGACGAGGTTGGCGCCGAGGCTCCAGAGTGTGGCATGCGAGATCGGATCGATCCCTTCGAGACCCAGCAGCGCGTTCGGCTTGAGCCAGGCGAGCTGCCACGGGCCGTGGCGGACGATCTCCTCGATCGCGGGCCAGAGCGGCGCGGCCGAAGGGAGCAGCAGCGCATAGGCCCAGATCAAGAAGCCGATGGCGATCCCGATCGAGGCGCCGGCTTTGTTGGCACGCGGCCAGAACAGCCCTCCGACGAACGCCGGACCGAATTGCGCGACCGCGACGAACGACAGGAGTCCGATCACGGTGAGCGGATAGGACTGGTTGACTAGGCGGTGCATCAGATAGGCGAGCAGCAGGATACCGAGGATCGAGAGCCGGCGCACCGTCACCAGCACCGAGGTCATCGGCCGGCTCTGCGCACGCAGGCCAAAGACGCGCGAGCGCAGCAGCAGCGGCATGATGACGTCGTTGCAGAGCATGGTGCTGAGGGCGACGGACGTCATGATCACCATGCCGGTGGCGGCCGACAGCCCGCCCAGGAAGGCGATCAGGCTGACGGTGCTCGCGTCCGCCGCGATCGGCAGCGAGATGACGTAGGTGTCGGGGTCCATCATCGCGCCGAACCTGGCAAGCCCGGCCGCGGCGATCGGCAGGATCAGCAGGCTGAACAGCGCAAGATAGCTCGGATAGAGCCATGCCGCAGTGCGCGTATGGCTAGGTGCCTCGTTCTCGACGACGGCGACATGGAATGCCTGCGGCAGGCACAGGAAGGCGATCGCCGAGATGATGATCGTCGCAGGCCACACCGGTTGCGTCGGATCGAAGCTCAGGATGCCCGCCAGTTGCGGCTCCGATTGAAATTGCGACAGCAGAGCGGCCGGCCCGCCGGATAGTCCGAACAGCACGAACAGGGCGACGATCAGGAATGCGAGCAGCTTGACGACGCTCTCGAAGGCGATCGCGAGCATCAGGCCGCGATGATGCTCGCTGGCATGGACGTGCCGGACGCCGAACACGATCGCGAACAGCGCCATCGACGCGGCGACGCCGAATGCGGAATCCTGCCAGAACCGCAGCGCTTCGCCGCCGGCACGCTCGGGCTGGAGGATCAGGTAGTCAAAACTCTTGCCGACGGCCTTGAGTTGGAGCGCGATATAGGGAAGCACCCCAAGCAGCGATGCGAGCGTCACGAAGGCCGCGAGCACCTGGCTCTTGCCGTAGCGCGCGGCGATGAAGTCCGAAATCGAGGTGACGTTTTGCGCCTTCGCGATCGCAATCACCTTTGACAGGACTCTCTGGCCGAACAGCAGCACCAGGGTCGGGCCGATATAGATCGTGGCAAAGTCCAGCCCGCTGGTCGCGGCCCGCCCGACCGATCCGTAGAAGCTCCAGGAGGTGTTGTAGACCGCAAGCGTGAGGCAATAGCTGATCGCGGCCGCCCAGGAGTTTGGCGACACCAGCGGCCCACCGGCGCTCCGTCGGTCGCCCCACCAGGCCACCAGGAACAGCGTGGTCACATAGCCGGCAGCGACCGCAAGAACGAACCACGCCTGCAAGACATCCTCACCCGAGACCGTCTGATCCGCCGGCGACGAGCGGGGCCAGATCGCGGGCGGATACTATAGCGTTTTCAATCGCATGGAAGGCTATTCATTCCGGAAAAGGCCGGCGGCCGGAGCATCCCCGGCCGCCGCTGGCGGATCAAATCAGGCCGCCTCGCGGGACAGCCGCTCCTGCGGCGCGCGCTTGAGCACGAGGTTGACCACGACGGCAACCACGATGTTGAGCGCGAGCGCCAGGAGGCCGGTGTAGAGAGCAACCGGGCCCATGCCGAAATCGATGGTGTGGAGCGGCTTCAGCCCGTCCGACCAGGCGAGCCACGATCCGCCCGCAAGGCCGACGGCCCAGCCAGCCAGGAGCGCCGTGCTCGAGAACCAGTTCAGATAGAGGCCGAACACCAGCGCCGGCAGGGTCTGCAGGATCCAGAGGCCCCCGAGCAGCTGGAGGTCGAGGGCGAACTGCGTCGGCATCAAGAGGATGGCGAGCAGCGCGCCGACCTTCACCAGCATGGAGGTGATCTTGGCGACCTTCGCCTCACCCGCCGGCGTCACCTTCGGATCGACCCACACTTTCCAGAAGTTGCGGGTGAACAGATTGGCGGCGCCAATGCTCATGACCGCGGCCGGCACCAGCGCGCCGATCGCGATCGCGGCGAAGGCGAAGCCCGCGAACCAGCTCGGGAACAGGGTCTTGAACAGCTCAGGCACGACGTCGTTGTTGCTCGCGAGCTTCAGCCCCGCCGCATGGCCCATGTAGCCCAGCAGCGCGAGCAGGCCGAGCAGCAGCGTGTAGGCCGGCAGCAGCATCGCATTCTTGCGAATGGTGTTGCCACCCGAGGACGCGAAAATGCCGGTCAGCGTGTGCGGATACATGAAGGCCGCGAGCGCGGAGCCCAGCGCCAGCGAGGCATAAGGCACGATCTGTGCCGGCGACAGCAGGATCCCGCCCGAACCCTTGGCAGCGAATGCCGCATCCGCCGCGGTGAAGATCGCGCCGTAACCGCCAAGCTTGGACGGCACGATCGCGATCGCGGCGATCACCACGATGTAGATCATGATGTCCTTGACGAAGGCGATCAGCGCCGGTGCGCGCAGCCCCGACGAATAGGTGTAGAGCGCCAGCACCAGGAAGGCGAGAACGAGCGGTATCTCGCCGTGCAGGCCGAGCGCCTTGATGGCCACCTCCATGCCGATGAGCTGGAGCGCGATGTAGGGCATCGTCGCCAGCACGCCGGTGGCCGCGACCGCGAGCTCGAGCCCGCGCGATCCGTAGGCCCCGCGCACCACGTCGCCCGCCGTGACATAGCCGCGCTCCTTGGCGACCTTCCACAACACCGGCATCACCGCGAACACGAAGGGATAGACGATGATGGTGTAGGGCAGCGCGAAGAAGCCGTAGGCGCCGACCGCATAGACCAATGCAGGCACGGCGATCACGGTGTAGGCGGTGTAGAAGTCGCCGCCGACCAGAAACCAGGTGATCCAGGTGCCGAACTTGCGGCCGCCGAGGCCCCACTCGTCGAGATGGGCGAGCGTCTCCGGCTTGCGCCATCGCGAGGCGACGAAGCCCATGCCGGTGACGAGGATGAAGAGCGCAAGGAATACGGCGAACGCCGCGCTATCGACATTAGCCAGCACGACGCACGCTCCTGTAGACGATATAGGTGAGGAGCGAGGTCAGCGGCACCCAGGCGAGCTGGTACCAGTAGAAGAACGGAAAGCCGAACAGATGCGGCTCCCGGATATTGTAGAACGGCACGATCATCAGGCCGATGAACGGCAACAACAGCAACAGACGTATCACGCTCTCCTCCCCTATGAGTGAAGTCGACGCGCCTTTTCGTGGACGCGACTTGAGCGCGATATAACTGACAATGACGGCCAGCCCCTCCCCCTACGTTGGCTCGGCCAGACCCCCATACTTTCGTATCGGCGGCGACTTCGGATCGCTTGCGTTCCGACCTATTTCAGGATATATTTCCAGAGATAAGAGCGCGAGAATTCCAGTGGCCGACACAGCGCAAAAGAGAGCACTGCGAAATTACCGGGCCAGGCTGACCAAGCGCGGCATGGCGCGGTTCGAGGTGCTCGGGCTCGATACCGACCGCGAATTGATCCGCTCAATCGCCAAGCAGCTTGCCGAGGATGGGACCGAGGCCGAACGAATCCGATCTACATTGCGTCAAACGATGACAGCGGAACCCGCCAAGAAGGGCGGCATCCTTGCCGCGCTGCGACGCTCACCGCTCGTCGGGACAGACCTCGATGTCACGCGCGCGCGCGTAACGGGTCGCAAGGTTGACCTGTGACACGGTACCTCCTCGACACCAACATCATCAGCCATGTCACGAAACCGAGTCCGTCGCCGGTACTCCTGGCGTGGCTGGCAGACCAGAACGATGACGATCTGTTCGTCTCTTCCCTGACGATCGGAGAAATCCTGCGAGGCATCCTGGAAAAGCCGGCGGGACGAAAGCGAAATGCACTTGAAACCTGGTTCGCCGGACCTGAAGGACCACCATTGCTTTTCGCAGGTCGCGTGCTGGCTTTCGACGAGCAAGCAAGCCTGATCTGGGCGCGCCTCATGGCGCGTGGCACCGCCACCGGCAGGCCGCGGAGTGCGCTCGATATGATTATCGCCGCCGTGGCCGAGGCCAATGACTGCGTTGTTGCGACGGACAACGAAAAGGACTTCGCAGGATTTAAATTCGTCAATCCGCTGCGCAATCGCGAGGCGCGCTAGCCGCTGTCCGCACGATGCCTGGCTAGAGTCGTTGCAAGTATTGGAAAGACCCGGCTCCTACCCTCGTCAACAATCCTGTTCGATCGCGCTTCGCCTACTCGGCGCCTACAAAGATGGGCACATCGAGATTACGTATCCGACGGTGTACGCCTACTCACTCCAGGAGCTCTCGCCAGATGCGCCATCGCACGGTGATTGGCGCTACGACGAGTTTCGTATCTCGGATCGCGGTCACTTGATTCACGAGATTGAGTGGGCCTACCGCGCCCAATGCAAAGCGTTCGTATGGGTGATCGAAGCCGATGATATCGACTTCCGATGGATACCGATGCAGGGGGCCAACGGAAACTAGGAGGTCGGAACCTACTGCCTGCGGCGCTCGTTCGACGCCGCCGG
This sequence comes from Bradyrhizobium sp. C-145, assembly GCF_023375135.1. Lineage (NCBI taxonomy): Bacteria > Pseudomonadati > Pseudomonadota > Alphaproteobacteria > Hyphomicrobiales > Nitrobacteraceae > Bradyrhizobium > Bradyrhizobium sp. C-145. The sequence goes on from NZ_CP088150.1 coordinate 5,733,042, forward strand.
CTTCGGCGGCTCGGGCGGCGGGGCTGCTTGCGATGAGTTGCTGGCGCCGAACAGGACGCGGGTCGGGTTGCGGTCGAAATTGTTCACGGCGCGGCTGATGTCGCCGAGGGTGCGGCGGCCGTCGCTCATCAGCGCGCCGGAGCGCTTGTCGAAGTCCTCGGCCAGTTCGCGGATCGACTTGACCGCCTGGAACAGCTCGCCGCCGTCCTTGCCGCCGGCGAGCGTGTTGAGGCCGAGCATGAGACTGTCGGCCTTGAGCATGACACCGTCGACCTTGGCCATCATGCCGTCGATCTTCTCGGAGTTGCGGGCGAGCGAGTTGGTGAAGGTCTCCAGATTCTTCAGCGAGTTCTTCACCGATTCCTGATTGTCGGCGACGATCTTGTTGATGTTCTGCAGCGTGCCGCGGATCGCCTCGGTGACGTCCTGGAGCTTGTTGGGGTCCGCCGTCAGCGTCGGGATGCCATCCTGGTCGAGCGGCGGTGCGGCCGCGGCCTCGTCGCCGCCCTTGAGCGAGATTGCGGCGACCCCCGTGAGGCCCTGGAATTCGAGGCCGACTAGCGTGTCCTTGCGGATCGGGGCGTTGTTCTCGATCATGGCGAGTGCGACAACCCGCCGCGGGTTGTCCAGCTTCACCGAGACCACCTCACCCACCCTGATACCGTTGAAGTTGACGCTGCCGCCGTTGCGCAGGCCCGCCGCCGGGCCCTCGAACACGACGCGTAGGGGGGTGCGCTGCTTGGTGGTGTGCAGCGATTGAAACCACAGCACGAAGCCGATCGCGGCGGCGATCACCGCCAGTGTGAACGACCCGATCAATACGTAATTCGCCCGCGTTTCCATCAGGTGCTCCGGCTAATCAACCCAGCTCTTAACCCATGACCGCGCGGGCGCGCTTGCCATGGAAATACTGCCTCAGCCAGGGATGCTGGGAGGCCTGCATGTCGGCGATCGACCCTGCCGCAATGATCTTACCGTTCCCTAAAACGGCGATACGGTCACATGCTGTGTAAAGGCTGTCGAGGTCGTGGGTTACCATGAAAACGGTCAGCCCCAAAGTGCGCTGGAGCGTCCGGACCAGCTCGTCGAAATCGCCGGCGCCGATCGGGTCGAGACCCGAGGTCGGCTCGTCCAGGAAGACGAGATCCGGATCGAGCGACAGTGCGCGTGCGAGCGCCACGCGCTTGATCATGCCGCCGGAGAGCTCGGACGGGAAGCGCTCGGCAACTTCCGGCTTGAGACCGACCATGGTCAGCTTGGCCATGGTGATCTCGTCCATCAGTCGCTGCGAGACGCGAAGATATTCGCGCATCGGAAACTGGATGTTCTGCCTCACGGTCAGCGAGGAGAACAACGCGCCCTGCTGAAACAGCACGCCCCAGCGCCGCTCCACATTTCGCCGCTGCGACGTGCTGGAGGAATCGAGGTCGACGCCGAACACTTCGATGGAGCCTGCGACCTTCGGCACGAGGCCGATGATGGTGCGCGTCAGCACCGATTTGCCGGCGCCGGATGGGCCGACAAAGCCGAGGATCTCGCCGCGCTTGACGTCGAGGTTGAGCCCATCGAGCACGCGCGTCGCGCCGAACTGCACGGTGATGTCGCGGACGCGGATGATGGGATTTTGGATCTCGCCTGCCATCGTCACATCCCGATCGAGGCGAAGAAGATGGCGAACACGCCGTCCATCACGATGACGAAGAAAATGCCCTTCACCACCGACGCCGTGGTGTGCTGTCCCAGCGATTCCGCGCTCCCCTGCACGGCGAGTCCTTCGACGCAGGCGACGATGCCGATCACGGCGGCCATCACCGGCGCCTTGACAATGCCGACGATGAAATGATCGATCGAGATGGCGTCGCGCAGCCGCAACAGGAAGGCCTCCGGCTCGACGCCGCCATAAAGCCAGGCGACGAGACCGCCGCCATAGAGCGCGGCCATCGCGCCGAGGAAAGCGAGGATCGGCAGCGCAATCACGAGCGCCATCATGCGCGGAAGCACCAGGACCTCGATCGGGTCGAACCCCATGGTGCGCAGCGCGTCGATCTCCTCGCGCATCTTCATCGAGCCGAGCTCGGCGGTGTAGGCGCTGCCCGAACGGCCCGCCACCATGATCGCGACCAAGAGCACACCGATCTCGCGCAGCACGAGCACGCCGAGCATGTCGACAACGAAGATATCGGCGCCGAACCTGCGAAAATGAAAGATGCCCTGCTGCGCGATGATGCAGCCGATCAGGAAGGTGATCAGCACGATGATCGGCACTGCGCGCCAGCAGACCTGCTCCATGTGGTGCACGGTCGAGGTCAGGCGGAGCGAGCGCGGATGGAGCAAGACGCGAAAGCCTGCCGCGAGCACCGCGCCGAGCATGTCGACGAGGCCCGCCACGGTGCCGGCAACGCCGGCCGCGGTACGGCCGATCTGCTCCAGCATGCCGGTGATGGTGATCGGGCTGCTGTCGATCACGGGGGTCGCCCGCACCCGCCGCACCTCGTCGACGAGGCTGGAATAATTGGCGGAGAGCCCGGCGATCTGCGCCTCGACGGCGCCTTGCGTCAGGCTGCGGCGCAGCCGCTCGATCAGCCAGGCGCCGAAGGTGTCGAGCTTGGCGACCTCGGAGACGTCGATGAAGATGCTTTGGGAGCCGCCGGCGAGCTTCTCGGCGTCCGCCACCATCCGCTCCAGGACCGGCGCGAAGCTCGCGGTCCAGGTTCCGGTGGCGCAGAGTGCCAGCGCATTGCCCTTGGCAATCCGCTCCAGCTTCGGATCGCCACTCAAGATGTCCGCTCCCGTGCCGAGGCGCAGGAAACGGATAGAATCGGATGGTTGCGCACGCGCCCTTACCTAGAGAAGGTATCCCCAACTGCCCATTGTTAGTTGCTACAGGTAACTAGCAGGTTCAGATTTCGCCAGAGTTCAAAATGACTTCCATGAAATTTGCCTCCCTGGCGGCGCGAATCGAGCGCTTCCCCATCGCCGGCAGCTTTAACATCAGCCGGGGGGCCAAGACCGAGGCCGTGACGGTCGTGGCGGAGATCAGCCAGGCCGGCCTGACCGGCCGCGGCGAGTGCGTGCCCTATCCTCGCTATGGCGAGACGCCCGAGGCGACGCTGGCCGCCATCGAGGCCATGCAGGACGCGGTGGCCGCTGGGCTGACCCGACAGGCCCTCCAGGCCGCCATGCCGCCCGGTGCGGCCCGTAACGCGCTGGATTGCGCCCTGATCGACCTCGAGGCCAAGGCTGGCGGCCTGCGGGCCTGGAACCTGCTGAGCCACCCGACGCCCCGCGAACGCACCACCGCCTACACCATCTCGCTGGGCACACCCGAGGCCATGGCCGCGGCAACCGCCAAGGCCGCACACCGTCCGCTGCTCAAGGTCAAGCTCGGCGGCGAAGGCGATGGGATGCGGATCGCGGCCGTGCGCAAGGCCGCTCCCAAATCCGAGCTGATCGTCGATGCCAACGAGGCCTGGAGCGAGGCCAATCTGGAGCACAATCTTGCCGCCTGTGCCGCCGCCGGCGTCACCCTCGTGGAGCAGCCGCTGCCATCAGGCAAGGACGAGGCGCTGGCACGAATCAAGCGCCCGCTCGCGGTCTGCGCCGACGAGAGCGTGCATGACCGCTCGTCGCTCGCGCCGCTGCGCGCACGCTACGACGCCGTGAACATCAAGCTCGACAAAACCGGCGGCCTCACCGAGGCGCTGGCAATGGCCGATGCCGCGCAAGCGCTCGGCTTCGAGATCATGATCGGCTGCATGGTCGCGACCTCGCTGTCGATGGCGCCTGCGATGCTGGTGACGCCGCAGGCGCGCTTCGTCGATCTCGACGGCCCGCTGCTGCTGGCGCGCGATCGCGATCACGGCCTGCGTTACGACGAAAGCCTGGTCTATCCGCCGGACGCCTCGCTGTGGGGATGAGCCTGGAGCTGATGCCGCGCTGACCAGATCACGAGCGCACCGGCAGCGGCCATCGCCGCCATGACGTAGTACAGGCCGTCGCCGATGAGGGCGTAGATCGCGCCTGACGCGATCGAGGTCGTTGCGCCCAATAGACCGTTGCACGCGGCGTAGTAGCCCTGCCCCCGCGCGATCTGATGCGGCGGTACGCGCTGCACCAGGAGATTCATGGTGCCGACGATGGTCATGCCGAAGCTGAGACCATGGCCGAGCTGCACGATCGCGAGCAGCGCCAGCGGCGGCTCGTTGGCGGTGACGATCCAGCGCACCACGGCGCTTAGCCCCCCGATCGCCATCATCGTGGACGGATGCAGCGAGAAGCGCGGCGACAGCGCGAACACGACGATCTCGGCGATCACGCCCAACGTCCACAGCCCCGCGATCGTCAGCCCGCTGATCCCATGGAGCTGCCAGTTGATGGCCGAGAAGGTGTAATAGGCGACGTGGCTGCCCTGGATCAGCGCCGCCGAGGCGATGATGGCCCAGAAGCCGGCATCGCGCAGCAGCGCCTTGCCGGCATGCGTCTCGGTGGTCTTGCGCCTGACATCGTCGAGCGGCTGAAGCAGCAGACTGGCGAGAACCGCAACGACGGCCCATGCGACGATGACCCAGATCAGGTCGCGCGGCGCGATGCTGTCGACGAGATAGCCGCAGGCGAGCGAGCCGGCGGCAAACGCCGCCGAGCCCCACAGCCGCAACGGTCCGTAGTCGAGCCCGTAACGCGCGACACCGCGCAGTGCATAGGCGTCGGTCAGTGGGGTCGTCGGCGTCCACATCACGCAGGTAAGCGCATAGATCAGGAGCAGCGCCAGCGGCTGCTGCTGCAAGCCGACCGCGGTAAAACCGATCGCCGTCGCCAGCACCGACACCATCATGGCAGTGCGAATGGCCTGTCGCTTTTCGGCAAAGGCGGTCACTTGCGGCAGCGTGGTGAAGCGCGTGATCGCCGGCAGCGCGTTGATGAGCCCGATCCAGGCCGCGTCGATGCCGATCGCCTTCAGCCAAACCGGGAAGAACGGCAGATGCGTGCCCGCGACCGCGAAGACAGCCGAATAGAACAGGGCAAGACTCACGGCAAATCGCCGCTTCTTCGCTGCCGCGATGGGGATTTGTGATTCGGACTGCATCAAACCAATTGCGATTCGGTCGATATCGTGGTGATCGTTACAGTAACGCGCGGTGATTTGCGCGACGAGATTGTCATGGCCAACGAAGCATTCGCCCTCTCGCCCATGTCTGCCCGCGCGGCCGAGCCGAACGAGCAGGATTACGACGCGATCCGCGAAGCCTTCATGGAAACCGCGCGCGGCCGCTGGTTCCTCGGCGAATATGCCAAGCGCAACCGCAACGCCGATACGCGCATGGTGCTCGATGCGGTCGCGAAGATCGAAGAAACCCTTGCGGCACAGCGACAACCCGTCGTCGAGGACCGCCTGCCTGAGGCGCTGATCGAGATTCGCCGCGCCATCCGCGAGGCCGAGACGATCGCGATCGCAGCGTTCGATCCCGCGGCGATCGAGGCGAGCCTCGCGCCGATTCCGCGCGGGGTGCGCATCATCAAGGAGATCTCCTGGCGCTGGCGCGAGATCGGCGCCGACGGGCGAATCTGCGACCTCATTGATTCGCAGCTCGCCTCGATCGAGGCCGCCTGCGGGCAGATCTCGACCATCGATCCCCGCGTCGAGCTCAAGGCCGCCTTCGATCTACTGAAGGATCGGGTCGAGCAGCTTGACGGCGACGCAACGCCGCAGGCCGCGCCGGCTCCCAGGCAGGAGGCACCGTCATCCGCGGCAGAAGCGCCGCATTCGGAGGTCGCGCTTGGCGCGACGGCGAGCGAAGCCCCCGTGGCTTTTACGGAGACGTCGCAGGACATCGCCGCCGCTCCCGAGGTCGAAGCAGCTGGCATCACTGATACTTCCGCCGTTGCCAAGCAGGCAATCGCGCCCGAGACCGTCGCCAAAAGCCAGGCAGCACCTGAAGAAGCCGCACGTGAAGAAGCGGCGCATGAAGACGTCGCTTTTGAAGAGCCCGCCGCAGAGCCCACTGCGATCCCGGAGGTCACCGACGAGTTCTCGCTCGACGCCGCCGCGGAAGCCGAGGATGAAGCCATCCTCGAGGCCATCGCGCTAGAGATGGCCGCGCCCGATCCGGAGTTCGACGAGATCATCGAGCCGGTGGAGATGGAAGCGGTCGCTCCGGAGCCGACGGCTGCGGAGGTCGCAGCTCCCGTTGCAGCGGAGCCGATCGCGCCAGAGCCGGTCGTCGCAGCGGTCGCGGACGAGCCCGCCGCGGACGCGCCGATCGCGATGGACTCGCTCGCGCGCCTCACCGACGCCATTGCGGAAGCCGCTGCCGAAGTGATGGAGCCGCCGGCCCCGGCCATGGCGACCACGGCAACATTCGCCGCGGCACCGAGCGCGACCCTGCCGATGCCCTCGCCCTTATCCACGTCCTTGCCCGAGCCCTCGCTCGGCGCCACCATCCTCGCCAGCGGCATCCTGCAAAAGCCCCGCGCCGCCGCCAACGACCCGCTCGCGCCGATCCGCCGCATGACCCAGGCCGAGAAGATCGCGTTCTTCTCGTAAGAGAGCGCGCGCTCTCGCCACATCGTCATTGCGAGCGAAGCGAATCAATCCGGAATCCCTCCGCGGCAAGATTCTGGATTGCTTCGCTGCGCTCGCAATGACGGGCTAGCCGCGCCCCCTCGTCACCCGCAATTCCAGACCGGCCCGATCGGCGTCCGCGTCCAGCATGGACCGAAACTGCCGCCATTGTAGCGGCCGCCGCCGAAGCCGGGGCGGCCGAAATAGTGCCACTCGCCATCCCAACGATAATACTGAGGGACCGGATCGATGTACCAGTGGCGCCGGTCGGCGCGCGACAGGCGACGCATCGCGTCCTTCTGCTTGTAGAGCGGAATGCTGTTGCTTAGCGGCTGGCGATAGCCTGGCAGGAAGCCGTAGCCGCGCCAGACCGGCTTGGGACGCTTCTGAACGGGCTCGGCGGGTGCGACTGCGGGCAGCAGAGACAGGATGACCGCAACGAATAGACACATAAGGCGCGACATGAATCGACAATAGTCGATCGACTGCGCGGAGGCCATCCTCCCAATCGATCCCCAACCATAGCGGGTTCTAAGCGTGATTCAGATCACGCAACTTACCATCGTGATAGGGATCACGGACGCCGGACTTGAACGCGCCCAGGCTTGCTCGCAACCAATCTCGCATCGAGATGAGTGGCAAAGGAGCACGCCATGTTCCGCCTAAAGCCTTTCCTGATGACGGCTAGCCTCTTGGGAAGCCTGTTCGGCTTCACCTGCGGGCCCGTTTCCGCGCAAGTCGCCCCGGCCCAGCCGGCTCCCACCGCGCTGCAAGGCCCGGAGCAGCGGGTGGCGCTGGTGATCGGCAATGCGAACTACCAGAACGCGCCGCAACTTGCGAACCCCGACGATGACGCGCAATCGATGGCGCAATTCCTGAACTCGGCAGGCTTCGAGGTGGTCGCCGCGACTGACCTGACCCAGAACGACATGCTGCGCGTGGTGCAGGACTTTTCCGCCAAGGTCGCTTCGCGCGGTCCGAACACGGTGGCGATGGTCTATTACGCCGGTCACGGCGTGCAGCTCGCCGGCGAGAACTATCTCGTTCCCGTCGACGCCAAGGTGTCGAGCCCGACCGAGCTCGTCAACAATTCGGTGCGTCTGGTCGACGTGATGTCGACGCTGGAGACGATCCCGAGCCGCATGCGCATCGTCATCCTCGATGCCTGCCGCAACAACCCGTTCCCCCAAGTCAACGACGCCGGCCGCGGCCTAGCCATCGTCGATGCGCCGAACGGCTCGATCGTCGGCTACTCGACCGCGCCGGGCGCCGAAGCGCTCGACGGCACCAGCGGCCACAGCCCCTACACGCAAGCCTTCCTCAACGTCGCACGCGAGCCCAATGTGCCAATCGAGCAGCTGTTCAAGCGCGTGCGCCTGCAGGTGAACCAGACCACCAGCGGCGCGCAGATTCCGTGGGAGAGCTCGTCGTTGACGAGCGACTTCACCTTCTTCGGCGACACCGCCGTTGCCGCCAACCGCGCGCCGGTGAAAGAGCCGGTGGTGCAGATGGCCTCCAACCTGCCGAGCCGCTCGACCCGCCAGGCCTATGATTACGTCGTGTCCGAGGGCCGGCCGGAATATTATCAGGAGTTCATCCAGATGTACCCGCACGATCCGCTGTGCGACCACATCCGCTGGCTGCTCAACAATCTCCTGGTCTCGCAGGCCTGGCACAAGGCCGTGCTCGCGAACTCGCCGCTCGGCTACAAGAGCTTCTATGACAGCTACAGCAACAGCCCCTATGCGCAAGTCGCGCTGAAACTGCAGGCGCAGCCGAAGCAGATCCCGTTGATGCAAGCGACCAAGTTCCTGGCGCCACAGAACATCGCCCCGACGCTGAAGATCGGCAATCTCGGCCAGCCCAAATACATGCCGCTGATGCAGCAGGGCAATGGCGGCGCGCAAGTGAACGGCAATCTGCCGGTCGTGCAGAAGCCGATCGACGGTAACGTCATCGGCAAGCTCGGCAATGGTGGCCAGATCATCAACCTGCCCTCAGGCAACAACCAGCCGAACGGCACGCCGTCGCAGACCCCGGGCAAGATCGTCACCCTGCCCGCGCCGACCAACACGAGCAACAACACTGGCGGCACCGGCAAGATCGTGACGCTGCCGGTGACCAACACCAAGCCGAATGCCAGCAACGCCAACGGCAAGCCGGGCAAGATCGTGAGCATGCCGGTGAATGTCGGTATGGGTGACTCGACTATCGATGTGAAGCCCGTTCAGACCCAGAACCACCCGATCCGCATCAACAACGGCAACACCGGTATCGTGAAGCTCAACAACAATCCGGTGAACAAGGTGCAGGTGCAGAATAACGTGCAGACCAATCGTCCGCAGCTCAACACGATGCCGAACCGCATGGTCAACAGCAGCAACAACTTCCGGCAGTCGATGAACCAGGCGCCGAGCACGGGCGGCGGCAACAATCGCCGGAGCTTCATGCACTGATCGCGCAAGAAGCGCACACGACAAGGGGGCAGAGCGGCAACGCTCTGCCCCTTTCTTCATGTCAGCTCTGAACATTGTCATTCCGAGATGCGCCGAGAGGCGCAGGCCCGGAATCCATTGTGCAGCAGGTCGGTGAGGAAATGGATTCCGGGTTCGCGCTCGCGCGCGCCCGGAATGACACCTAAGCCACCAGCTCTGCGAACAACTCCGCATCGACATTGCCGCCGGAGAGCACGATGACGACGTTCTTGCCAGCGACGTCGAGACGTCCCGCGAGCAGCGCGGCAAGGCCCACGGCGCCGCCCGGCTCCACCACGAGCTTCAGCTCGCGATAGGCGAACGCGACGGCGGCGCCGACCTCGGCATCCGAGGCCGTGACGCCGCGCGCGAGCAGCTTGCTGTTGATCGCAAAGGTCATCTCGCCGGGCATCAGGGCCATCAGCGCATCGCAGATGGTGCGGCCCGCGGGCGGATGCGGCTCGCGATGGCCGGCGGTCAGCGAAATGCCGTGATCGTCGAACGCCTCGGGCTCGGCGACCACGATCTCGGCTAGCGGATAGCGCGCTTTCACCGCCGTGGCGACGCCCGCGATCAGACCGCCGCCGGAGGCCGGCGCCACCACGATATCGGGGGCAAGGCCGAGGCCCGCCATGTCCTCGGCGATCTCGCGGCCGGCGGTGCCCTGCCCCGCAATCACGAAGGGATCGTCATACGGCTTGACCAGCGTCGCGCCGCGCTTCTCGGCGATGCCGCGCGAGATCGCCTCGCGGTCGTCGCGATCGCGATCGTACAGCACGACCTCTGCGCCGTAGGATTTGGTGCGCTCGCGCTTGGACAGCGGCGCATCCGCCGGCATCACGATCGTCGCCTGCATGTCGAGGATTTTTGCCGCGGCCGCCACGCCCTGGGCGTGGTTGCCCGAGGAGAACGCGACGACGCCGCCGGCGCGCTTGTCCTGCGGAATCGAGAACACTTTGTTGAAGGCGCCGCGGAACTTGAAGGAGCCGGTGCGCTGGAGCATTTCCGGCTTCAGGAAGACCTTTGCGCCGACGCGCTCGTTGAGCACGGGAAAAGACAACAGCGGGGTGCGGATGGCGTAAGGCGCGATCACGCGCGCTGCGGCGTCGATGTCGGCGGGGCCGACCGGAAGGAGCTGTTCGGTCATGGCCGACTTTATCGCGGCCGACGAGCCGCGGGCAAGACACCTCCCCGCGAGGATTTTCCCCGTCAGGCGACGAAGCGTGGCTGTTCCGCCCTGTTCCGGCCGGGCAGTACCGCGCCGACCGCCTCGATGCTAGCCACGAAAGCCCTGGCCGAAGCCTCCCAGGTGTAATTGGCGGCGAACGCGACGCAGTCCTGCCGGGAGATGTCGAGCGCGGCGAAACAGGCGCTGCGCAGATCGTGATCGAGAACGCCGACCGGCGCATTGCCGATCACGTCGCGCGGACCCTTCACCGGGAAGGCCGCCACCGGCAGGCCGCTCGCGAGCGCTTCCAGTAGGACCAGACCGAACGTGTCGGTCTTGCTCGGGAACACGAAGACGTCGGCCGCAGCATAGATTTCCGCCAGCGCCTCGCCGTGCTTCTCGCCAAGGAAGATCGCATCGGGATAGGCCTCTTCGAGCGAGGCGCGCGCCGGACCGTGACCGACGATCACCTTGGTACCGGGCAGATCGAGATCGAGAAAGGCCTTGAGATTCTTCTCCACCGCAACCCGGCCGACCGACAGGAACACCGGCGCCGGCAGACAGAGGTCGATCGCGCGCGGGTGGAACAAATCGGTGTCGACGCCGCGCGGCCACAGCACGACATTGTCGAAGCCGCGATCGCCGAGCTCGCGGGCGAGCGCAGGCGTTGCCGCCATCACGGCACGGCTGGGCGCATGGAAGCGGCGCAGCGCGCGCCAGATCAGCGAGCCCGGCACCGGCACGCGGGCACGGACATATTCGGGAAAGCGGGTGTGGAAGCTGGTCGTGAACGGCAGCTTGCGCTGGCGGCAATAGCGGCGGACCATCAGGCCGATCGGCCCCTCCGTCGCAATGTGGATGCTGTCCGGGCGCGCCTCCTCGATCAGCTTTGCAATTCGCGCCGGACGCGGCATCGCGAGGCGCACGTCGCGATAGCTCGGCATCGCGAAGGTGCGGAACGATTGCGGCGTCAGGAACGTGAACGCGACGCCGAGCCCCTCGGCGGCGTCAGCAAGCTTGGTCAGCGTCCGAACCACACCGTTGACTTGCGGGTGCCAGGCGTCGGTCGCGACCAGGATGCGCATCAGGCAGCTCTCATCAGGCAGCTCTTGCCGCGACCTGCGGGACTTGTGCGGGCTTCTGCAAATGATCCGCCCAGGTGATGATCTCGAAATGGCCGTCGTCGTGCTCGACGAGGGCCGTGCAGCTCTCGACCCAGTCGCCGCAATTCATGTAACGGATGCCGGCCTCGTCGCGGATCACGGCATAGTGTATGTGGCCGCAGATCACGCCGTCGGCCTCATGGCGCCGCGCCTCGGCGGCGAGCGCCTGCTCGAACGCGCCGATATAGTTGACGGCGTTCTTGACCTTCTGCTTGGCCCATTGCGACAGCGACCAATAGGGCACGCCGAACAGGCGGCGGAAGAAATTGACCAAGCGATTCATCTGGATCGCGAAGTCGTAGGCCTTGTCGCCGAGATGGGCGAGCCAGCGCGCGTTCTGCACCACGAGGTCGAAGATGTCGCCGTGGATGACGAGATAGCGCTTGCCGTCGACGCCGGTGTGGACGGTGTTCTCGACCACGTCGATGCCGCCGAAATGAGTGCCGTAATAATTGCGCAGGAACTCATCGTGATTGCCGGGAATGTAGATGATTTTGGCGCCCTTGCGCGCCTTGCGCAGCAGCTTCTGGACCAGGTCGTTGTGCGATTGCGGCCAGTGCCAGCTCGATTTCAGCGCCCAGCCGTCGACGATGTCGCCGACGAGATAAATGGTGTCGGCATCGTGGTAGCGCAGAAAGTCTAGCAGAAGGTCGGCTTGAGAACCGCGGGCTCCGAGATGGACGTCGGAGATGAACAACGTGCGAAAGCGCCGCTCCGGGCTTTCATCACTCACATCGTAGCTTCCCATGCGCCAGCCTGTAACAATGTCCCGTGACAGGGGGATGACCGATTGAACCTTCGAGGCACCTTCAAATACGAATCACGCCTTGCCTCGCCCTCCCCGCGAATATCAGTCGCATGCGACAATCAGGCGACATGGCGCCGCAGCGGCCAGACCAGATTCGCGCTGGAACCCACGAGGCAAGTGCGCTCCCTCTCCCGCTGCGGGAGAGGGTTGGGGTGAGGGTGCCTCCTCAAGCGATGACCCCCGAGTGGAGAGAGCCCTCACCCGCGCCTTTCGGCGCGACCTCTCCCGCAAGCGGGAGAGGTTGAGCGAGCCCGCGTCAGTAAAACTTGTGGAAATGATGGATCGGCCCGTGGCCATGCCCGACGCTGAAGCGGTCGGCGGCTCCGATCGCGGCGCTGATCCAGGATTTGGCATTGCGCACTGCTTGCTCGAGATCCTCGCCCCTGGCAAGCCCCGCCGCGACGGCCGAGGACAGCGAGCAGCCGGTGCCATGGGTGTTATTGGTGGCGAGGCGCGGCGCAGCGAGCGCGATGGTGCTGTCGGCATCGACCAGATAGTCGATGCTCTCGGCGCCCTCGCCGTGCCCGCCCTTGACCAGGACTGCGCGGCAGCCGAGCGCCAGCAGGCGGCGCCCCTGGCTTTCGATCTCGGCCTTGCTTTCCGCCACGGGCTCCTCGAGCAGCGCGGCCGCCTCGGGCAGGTTCGGCGTGATCACCGAGGCCAGCGGTATCAGTCTCGTGCGCAACGCTGCGACGGCCTCGGAGGCCAGCAGGCGGTCGCCTGATGTTGCCACCATCACGGGATCGAGCACCACGTGGCGCGGCGCCCAGCGCGACAGCGCGGCCGCGATCGCCTCGATGCTGGCGGCCTGGGCCACCATGCCGATCTTCACCGCGCCGACATCGAGATCGGAAAACACCGCATCGATCTGTGCGGTGACGAACTCCGCCGGCACCGCGTGAATGCCGGTGACGCCGCGCGTGTTCTGCGCCGTCAGCGCCGTGATGGCGGAGGCGCCATAGACGCCGAGCGCGGCAAAAGTCTTCAGGTCCGCCTGGATGCCGGCGCCGCCGCTCGAATCGGAGCCGGCGATGGTGAGTGCGACCGGGGTCGTCATCGCGGGATGCATGTGCTGGAGGACACCGCCATGGCCTGTCCTAGCGCGACCGTGGAACAGCAGCAAGCGCGGCGGCCCGCCGCCATGATTCGTGGCGGCCCGTCGCGCCCGCAACCGGCGCGGCATGCCCCCGCAATCGTGCCGGCCTGAAAAATCGAGCCTCGCCATAGCCTTGATAGCCTGCCCCTTGGCGTGCACACCGATGAGTGAGACGTTAGGTGGTAGAATCGTCCAGCGACACCATTCGCGCGAGCCGCCCCCGGCTCGCACGTCTTCCCGGGGTGGAATTATGTGGGCCTATTTTGAACGTCTCCTCGACTCCTCGATGCTGTCGCCGCACGGCATTTGCCTGTTGTGGGAACCCGAACTGATCTGGCTCCATGTCGTTTCCGACGCCTGCATCGCCGCCGCTTATTTTTCGATCCCGTTCGCGCTCGCGATCCTCGTCACCAAGCGGCGCGACCTCAAATTCGGTTGGGTCTACTGGGCGTTCGCGATCTTCATCATGGCGTGCGGCCTGACCCATGTGCTGTCGATCTACACGCTTTGGGTCCCGATCTATGGCATCGAAGGCCTCGTAAAGGCGACCACAGCGGTCGCGTCCGTGGTGACCGCCGCTGCGCTCTGGCCGCTGCTGCCGAAGATCCTGACGATTCCCTCTCCGTTCGAGCTGCGGCAGGTCCAGGCCGCGCTCGAGGAGGAGGAAATCAAGAGCCGGGACGCGACGCTCCTGCTCCAGCAGGTCGGGGAAGCCCAGCGCGCGATGCGCGACAGCATGGCGCGCCTCACCGCAATCGTCGAGACCGCGGTCGACGGGGTCATCCTGTTCGATGCGCAGGATCGAATCCTGTTGTTCAATCCGGCCTGCGAGCGCTTGTTCGGCTACCGGGCTGACGAGGTGATGGGCCGGCACATCGGCATGCTGATGCCCGAGGCAGCTGCTGCGTCCGACAGCCGCACGGGGCATTTCGCGACCGGCGGCGAGGCCATCGGCCTGCGCAAGGATGAATCGACCTTTCCGATGGACCTGTCGGTGGGCCAGGCGCGGCAGGACGGCGAATTGATCTTCGTCGGCATCATCCATGACCTCACCACGCGCAAGTTGACCGAGCAGCAGCTCCAGCAGGCGCAGAAGATGGAGACGGTCGGCCAGCTCTCCGGCGGCATCGCGCACGATTTCAACAATCTCTTGACCGTCATCATCGGCAACGCCGAGCACCTCAGCGAGCAGCTCAAGGCGAGGCCCGACCTCAAGCGGTTTGCCGACGACATCTGCCAATCGGGCGAACGGGGCGCCGAGCTGACGCAGCGCCTGCTCGCGTTCAGCCGCCGCCAGTTGCTCCAGCCTCAGATGATCGATTGCCGCGGCCTGCTCGATTCCATGTTCAAGCTGCTCAAGCGCACCTTGCGCGAAAATGTCGAGATCAGGACGAGCTCCGGGCCCGGCACGATCATGGCCTTTGCAGACCGCACCCAGCTCGAATCCGCGGTGCTGAACCTTGCGCTCAACGCACAGGATGCCATGCCATCAGGAGGACATCTGGCGCTGAGCACGGAGCTGGTTGCGATCGACGACGACTATCGTGTCCTTCACCCGGAAGTCGCATCCGGCACTTACGCGTTGATCTCGGTCACCGACGACGGCGAAGGCATGACGCCTGATGTCACCGCGCGCGCCTTCGAGCCGTTCTTCACCACCAAGGAGGTCGGCAAGGGCTCCGGCCTCGGCCTCAGCATGGTCTATGGCTTTGCCAAGCAATCCAATGGCCATGTCTCGATCTACAGCGAGGCAGGCCTTGGGACCACGGTCCGGATCTACCTGCCGCGCGCTGATGCAGGGCAAACACAGGCCGACCTCGTGGACGGCGAGGACACAGCACCCAGAGGCTACGAGACCATTCTGATCGCCGAGGACGATCCGTTTGTCCGCTCCTCCGCGATTCGCAGGGTGGAAGCTCTCGGATACCGCGTCGTCGCCGCGTTCAACGGCAAGGAGGCCCTGCAGCAGCTGCGCACCGACCCCAGCATCGACATGCTGTTCACCGACATCGTGATGCCCGGCGGCATGAGCGGTTGGGAGCTCGCCGATCAGGCGCGGCGGATTCGCCCGGGCCTGCCGGTCCTGTTCACCTCGGGCTACGCGCTGGAGACCCTGGTGGAGCAGGGCCGCGCGCATGCGCAGGCGATCGTGCTGACCAAGCCCTATCGCAAGGTCGAGCTCGCGCAGCGGCTCAGGGATGCGTTCGCCGCGGCGGCCGTCGCCTCCTGAGCGCTGGGCCGGCATCTGGCGGCCGGCAAGCTCGCTTGCTAAATTCGGCCCGTTTTGGCCTATTAGCCGGCCAGATGTGCTTTCGGAGTGACCGCGATGGTTCCCTTTTTCGTCCAGATCAAATGCAAGCTCGGCCAGTCCTATGTGGTCGCCAATGCGCTCGCCGAAGCCGAAATCGCCTCCGAGATCTACTCCACCGCCGGCCAATACGACCTCCTTGTGAAGTTCTACGTCGACAAGGACACCGACATCGGCCACTTCGTCAACGAGAAGGTGCAGGTGCTGCCGGGCATCCAGGACACCCTCACCATCATCACGTTCAAGGCGTTCGGCACGAGCTAGCGCCGCGTCAGTAGTGCGGGATGAGTTTGGTTAGACGATGCTTCGCATCGCCAGGCGCAATCCGACCTCTCCCCGTTGGGGAGAGGTGAACCACGGACATCCGATCGAGCTGCACTAGCTGCCCTGCTTGCGCTTGGGCGGCGTCGGCCCGTCCACCGGCGGCAGCGATTTGACGTAGTCCGCCATCGCCGCGAGATCGGCATCCGGCAATTGCGAGGTGTTCTTGATGACGCGCGTCATCGCGCCGCCGGCGCTGTCGCCGTCGGGCAATTCGCCGGTCTTGAGGAAATAGGCAATATCCTTCGCGCTCCAGTCACCGAGACGCTTCTGGGTGATGTTGGGGACCCACCCCTCGCCTTCCGGATTGGGCCCGCCGGCAAACCGCTCACCGGAGATGATGCCGCCAAGCGCGTTGCGCGGGCTGTGGCATTCGGCGCAATGGCCGAAACTGTTCACGAGATAGGCGCCGCGATTGAATTCCGGCGACTTCGCGGCGTCGGCGACGAAGGGCTTGTCGTCCAGAAATAAGAACTTCCAGATACCGATGTTGCGCCGGATGTCGAACGGAAATCCGACGTCGTGGTCACGCACTTTGCCTGCAACGGCCGGCAGCGTTTTCAGATACGCAAAGAGATCGAGCACGTCCTCGCGCCTGGCGTGCTGATAGGAGGTGTAGGGAAACGCCGGAAAGTAATGCTGCCCGGACGGCGAGACCCCGTGCATCACCGCATTGACGAAATCGGCATCCGTCCATTTGCCGATGCCGTCGGCCGGATCGGGCGAGATGTTCGGCGCGTAGAACGTTCCGAACGGCGACTTGATCGCGACGCCGCCACCGAGCCTGAGACGATCGGGCTGATTGGGAACGGCATGGCAGGACGCGCAGCCGCCGACGTTGAACATCACCTCGCCATTGGCAAGATCAGGCGCATGGGGCGGCGGCGTGGTGCTCGCAGCCGCCACCACCGGCGCGCTGAGCCACCAATAGATGTCCGTAGCGGCGATCGCGACGAGCAGCGCCACGAAAATTGTTCGTTGCAACATGCTGATCCATTCATTCGTTGCGGCGAACCTATGACCGATCTCCGTGCGGCTCCAACCACAAAGAATTTAGCCCGCCCTGGCCGGAAACGGGAATAAACTGAAATGCCGACTGTTGAAAGTTAGCCAGCCCGAACGGGTTTTGCAGGGAGAATGTCATGAACAAGACCGTCATCGCCATGTGCGCGCTCGGTGCCGTCGCTTTTGCAGGCCCGGCCTGCGCCGAAAAGCTGAAAGCAACGCTCGACGCCAAGTCCGAGGTGCCCGCAACGACCAGCAGCGGCAGCGGAACGGCCGACCTGAACTACGATGCAGCCAGCAAGAAATTGTCCTGGACTGTCAACTATTCCGGGCTCTCTGGCCCTGCCACCGCGGCTCATTTCCATGGCCCGGCCGAGGCGGGCAAGAACGCCGGCGTTGCGGTCGCGATCCCGAATGCGGCCTCAAGCCCGGTCAAGGGCGAAGCGACGCTCACCGACGCGCAGGCGGCCGATCTGCTCGGCGGCAAGTACTACATCAACATCCACACGGCGGCGAACCCGGGCGGCGAGATCCGCGGCCAGGTGACGAAGTAAGCGCGAACGCTGCTTCGTCGCGGAAGGGCCGGATGCTGGGAGGGAGCGTCCGGCCTTTTCGATTCTCGCCACGCTCAAGCCGCGCTCAGCGCCTGCGCGAGGTCGGCGATCAGGTCGGACGGATTTTCGATGCCGATCGACAGCCGGATCGTGGAATCGAGGACACCGATTTTCCGGCGAATGTCGGCGGGAACGCCGGAATGGGTCATCGTCGCCGGCAGGCTGGCCAGCGATTCCGTTCCGCCGAGACTCACGGCGAGCTTGAAGATCTGGAGCGCGTTGAGGAATTTGACGGCCGCTTCTTTGCCGCCGACGATGTCGAACGAGAAGGTGGAGCCGGCGCCTGAGCATTGCTCCGCGAACACCCGTCCGGCTGGCGATGCGTCCTCGTGATGACCGAGATAGTGGACTTTCGCCACCTTGGGGTGATCGCGCAAATAGTCCGCGACGAGGCGCGCATTCACATCGGCCTTTTCCATGCGCAGGCTCAGCGTCTCGAGCGACCGGTTGATCATCCAGCAGGAATGCGGATCGAGCTGGGTGCCGATGGCGCCGCGCAGCGCCTTGATCCCCTTCATGAGCGCCTTCGAGCCGAGCGCGGCGCCCGCGATCAGGTCGGAATGACCGCCGACATACTTCGTGAGCGAGTACAAGGAAATATCTGCGCCGTGCTCGATCGGTCGCTGAAACACCGGTCCGAGCAGCGTATTGTCGCAGGCGATGATCGGTGTGTGTCCCTGAGCCTTTCCGATGACTTCGGCGACACGGCGCATCATCGCGATGTCGACCAGCCCGTTGGTCGGGTTGGCGGGAGTTTCGATCAGGATCATTGACACCCGGCCCTTGCCCATGGCCTCCTCCGCAGCCTGCTTGACTGCGGCCTCGTCGATGCCGTCGGCGAAGCCGACGGCGCCGATCGACAGACGCGCAAGCGTATTCGTCAGCAGCGTTTCCGTCCCGCCATAGAGCGGCTGGGAGTGCAGAATGACGTCGCCGGGGCGCACGAAAGCCAGGATCGTGGTTGCGATGGCTGCCATGCCGGACGAGAACAGCGCGCAGCTCTCGGTGCGCTCGTAGATCGAGAGCCGGTCCTCGACGATCTCGCTGTTGGGATGATTGAAGCGCGAATAGACCAGGCCCGCGCCCATCCCTTCCGGCGGCTCGCGCCGGCCGGCGACGTAGTCGAAGAAGTCCTGGCCGTCATCGGCCGTCTTGAACACGAAGGTCGAGGTCAGGAACACCGGCGGTTTGATGGCGCCTTCCGACAGTTGCGGGTCATAGCCATAGGTCAGCATCAAGGTTTCCGGATGCAGCATATGGTTGCCGATGTGGGTCTTCGACGGGAACGGTTTTGCCATGGCCTATCTCGCTGTTGCTTCAGTTCCTCGCCGGGCGTTGGAACTCCTGCTGTCATGAGGCAGTCAGGCGCGAGATGCGCCGGCATCCAACAGCTCACATCAATGCCGCGGCGGCTGAAGCAAACATAACCGCTCTCACGGCGATCCGTCAGGCCTCGCGGAGGAATTTCCTACCGTGCTGCGCGGCGACTCGCGGCCCATGGTCGCGCAAAAAGGGCGGCTGCTTTCGCAACCGCCATTTTTCAATTCTGGTAGCCCGGATGGAGCGCAGCGCAATCCGGGACGGACTATCATTCTAGGATAGACCTCCCGGATTTCGCTTCACTCCATCCGGGCTACGGACTTGGCCCTGTTATTTCAGCTTCACCCGATACGTCTCGTGGCAGTCAGTGCAGCGATCGTTGATCGCGGTATAGGCCGCTTTCAGGCTCGCGACATTGGTGATCTTGCCTTTGACGTCGGCGATCGCCTTCTGCACCGGCGGGATCTTGGAATCGAAATCGGCCTTGTTCTGCCAGACCTTTTGCGAGGCGCCATACGTCGCGTTCACCACGTCCTGCTTGGGATTGACCTCGAAGGTCTTGGCGATCTTGGCGACATCCGCCTCCATGCTGGCGATGGCCTGATCGACCGCTTTCTGGTCATAGGGGATGTCGCCCTTGGTCATCTTCTGGATGATTCCATACTGGTTCTTGGCGATCGAGCGCATCAGATTGTCCTGCTGAACGGCGATCTCCTGCTGCGCCATCACGGCGCCCACACCCAGCAGCAGGGTACCCGCGACAATCATCGTTCGTCTCATCGGCTTGTGTCTCCGAGGCGGTTGGGGGAATTCGGCCATCATGAATAGAACCCCGCGCAGGGCGTTTATTCCCGCGCGGAGGTTCTGGGCCTAGAGACTGTGACGGCGGTGATGCTCGTTGATCGCGATCCACACCCGCTCGGGCGTTGCCGGCATGTCGATGTGGTCGATCTTGTATTCGCGCCAGAGCGCATCGACGATGGCGTTGACGACGGCCGGACAGGAGCCGATCGCGCCGGCCTCGCCCGCCCCCTTCACGCCCAGCGGATTGGTCTTGCAGGGGACGTTGTTGGTCTCGAACACGAAGGCCGGCCCGTCCGTCGCGCGCGGCAGCGCGTAGTCCATGTAGGTCGCGGTGATGAGCTGGCCGTCGCTCGCGCCATAGACCACCTGCTCCATCAAAGCCTGGCCGATGCCCTGCATGGCGCCGCCATGCACCTGCCCCGCCAGCAGCAGCGGATTGAGCGTCTTGCCGAAATCATCGACGATCACATAGTTGACGATCTTGATGATGCCGGTGGCCGGATCGAGCTCGACCTCCGCCAGATGCGTGCCGTTGGGATAGGTGCCGTCGGCGCTGGCGAAGGTGGCGCTGCCGTTGAGCTTCGACGAATCGGCGCCGGGCCGCTTGGCGAGGTCGGCAAAGGAGATCGAGCGGTCGGTGCCGGCGATCCGGATCACGCCGTCGGTGATCTCGAGGTCGCCCGCGCTCGCTTCCAGCGCCTGCGCTGCGAACTCCTTCAGCTTCTTGCCGAGATCGCCCGCAGCACGCTCCACGCAGACGCCGCCAGTGGGAATCGAGGCCGAACCGCCGGTGCCGAGACCCGTCGCAATCTCGTCGGTGTCGCCCTGGTGGATATGCACACGCTCCGGCGGCAGGCCGAACTGTTCGGCGACGATCTGCGCATAGGCGGTCTGATGACCCTGTCCGCTCGATTGCGTGCCGATCAGGACGGTGACGTCGCCATTGGGATCGAGGCGGACGTTGGCCGTCTCCTCACCCATCACGCCGCAAATCTCGACGTAGCTCGCAAGGCCGATGCCGCGGATCAGCCCCTGCTTCTTGGCTGCCTTGGCGCGCTTTCCAAACTCCTTCCATTCCGCGATCTCCATCGCGCGCTTCAGATGCGCGGCGAAGTCGCCGGAATCGTAGACCTTGCCGGTCGCGGTCTTATAAGGCAGCGCCTTCAGCGGGATGAAATTCTTGCGACGGATGGCATCCGGCGTCATCTCGAGTTTGCGCGCGCAGGCGTCGACGAGGCGTTCGATGACGTAGGCCGCCTCCGGCCGTCCGGCACCGCGATAGGCATCGACCGGCACGCTGTGGGTGAAGATGGTGCGCACCCGGCAGTGGAAGGCTTGGATGTCGTAGAGGCCCGGCAGCATGCCGGCGCCGCCGTGCGGGATATAGGGCCCGAAGGTCGACAGATACGCGCCCATGTCGCCCATCAGGTCGCAATCCATCGCGAGGAACTTGCCGTCCTCGGCCAGCGCCATCTTGGCGGTGGTGACGTTGTCGCGGCCCTGCGCGTCGCCCATGAAATGCTCGGAGCGATCGGCCGCCCACTTTACCGCCTTCTTCAGCTGTCGCGCCGCGACCGCCATCAGGGCGTATTCCCGGTACGGAAACAGCTTTGTGCCGAAACCGCCGCCGACGTCTGGGCAGATCACCCGCATCTTGTCGGTGGGGATGTTGAGCACGTTCTGGCAGAGGATGTCGCGCAGGCGATGGCTGCCCTGGCTGCCGACGGTCAGCGTCAGATGGTCGCGCTTGGCGTCGTATTCGCAGACCGCCGCGCGCGTCTCCATGAAGCTCGCGACCACGCGCGGATTGACGATGGAGATTTCGGCGACCGCATGCGCCTTGGCGAAGGCGGCTTCGGTCGCGGCCTTGTCGCCGATCGAGACGTCGAACAGCACGTTACCCGGCTTGTCCGGCCAGACCTGCGGCGCGTCTTTCTTGACTGCGTTGACGACGCCGGTCACCGCCGGCAGCGGGCTCCATTTGACGTCGATTGCCTCGATCGCGTCACGGGCCTGATCGATGGTCTCGGCGACCACGAAGGCGACGGCGTCGCCGACATGGCGCACCTCATCCTTGGCGAGGATTGGGTATGGCGGGCCGGTGAACGGATCGGTCTCGAGGTTGAACAGGCACGGCAGATTGCCGAGATCCTTGACGTCCTCGGCAGTCAGGATCAGCGCGACGCCGGGCAAGCCGCGGGCGCGGCTCACATCGATGGTATATTTGGCATGCGCATGCGGCGAGCGCAGCATCAAGCAGCGGAGCGCGGCCTGCGGCGTGTAATCGTCGGTATAGCGACCCTTGCCGCGGATGAGTGCGTCATCCTCCTTGCGCAGCACGCTTTGGCCAACGCCGAATTTGATGGGAGCCGCCATTTTGTCTTCCGTTCTCATGGTTGTTTTGGCGGCATATTGCCGTGGAAAAACTTGCAAGGCAAACGGGTTTAGGCACCCGGAGTCCGCGAAAGTTGTTCGCTGCCCTCGCCTGTTAGAGCGGATGGGCGCGAAAGGTCGCAGCTCGGTCATTTCCCCGTGAAGATCGGTCCGGCTATTGGCATGATAGTTGCCGAACTAACCCGCACACTCCCATGAACAAGCGGCCGCGCTGACCGCCGCTTGCTCGCAAAGCGCATGTCCGCGTCTGATGCCTATCAGTCACATCACACCACGGCTCCATAGATGCGTCGCCCTGTCTCTAAGCGTCTCGATGGCTCGTTGAGATGTGATGTAGTCGATCTCGCTACGCGTCAAGCCGATGTCCATCAGCTCCCTGTCACTGAGCTCCTGCAAAGTGACCCGTAAGCCCTGGCGCTGGCGCCGCCGCTGAAACGCTCGCCAACACTGCTTGAGCAGGCCTAAGACGCTTTGCGCCGAAGTGGCCGCTGGTCCAGCAATATCCTTTTCCAGTGCAATGGGGAGGTCGAGACGGAGCGCCGCGGCATCGCGCTCGGTCTCGGATGTAATGATCGTCTGATGGGGTGGCATCGGATGCTCCTGCTGTTGAGCCGGCAGGGAGCGTGGCCAAAGAAAAGGCCCCGTCCGATGCCGGCGGGGCCTGGTGGAAAAGATGTCGTCGTCGAATTCCTAGCGCGCGACTCCTCCCACGGCCCAGCCGAAGCGGGTCATGTGCATGAAGTTGACGGTGCGCACGGATTTGATCATGAGGCGCTCGTACCACAACGATCGTGTAAAATCAAGGGATGCGCCGCTGTCGGTTGCATCCTAGACGCGAGCCCTTCGCTCCGCATTCGTCTCTGAAAATTCGCCTGGCCGCACCGCCAAGAAGAGCACCAGCAGCAGATTGGTTTTGCTTCCCCGGCGCACACCCAGATGCAGTGCTTTGGCGAATGTCATGTGCGAGCTAACGCTCTTCCGAGTATTTCGGCGTCTTGCCACTTATTGGAGGACTTGCCACGCGGGTTTCGTTCGGCAAGACTGCTCGCATTTCAAGTACTTGTTTTGAAGGGGTGTCCTCATGCCCGAAACATTGGAAAGTCTATTGTGGTGTGCCGCACTGGCGACGTGGCTGATGCTTTTCTTCGGAATCACTGCCGAGCGCTTGAAGCCTCTCTCAAAACTCCTCAGCCATCTGCTCGAGGTTACGTTCAGGCTGAGGGCGAAGTGACGCAATAGTGGGCTTAAGGCAGTGGCCTTAAGGCGCGGCTTGGCAGCTGCCAAACTGGCAGGGCTGCGCGTCGCCTGATGACGCAAGGGCGAACGAACCCAAAGCGCGCACATCGTGCGGCCACACTCTCTCAGCTCTGCGAGGGAGCGACGATGCTTGCGCCTCCAGGCAGTTCAGGAAAATTATTGGCTATTGACGCTGAGAAACGAACAACGCTGCTAGCCTGCCAGCCTCCGATCGAGCGAGAACCGTCCCCCTCCGGTGACCAAGATCAACAGAGCGCCTCCCAATATCGAGATGTTTTTCAAGAAATTATTGTACTGTCCAATCTGTTGCGCACCGGCGGGATATTCCCAGTAACGATGTGCGATTGCAGTAGCCGCGACTACAAATAGCAAAACCAAAATTGCGCAGTAGCGCGTTCCAATGCCGAGTATCAAACAAACCGATATCAGTATTTCCAGCAGGACGGTTATTGCCGTGAACAGCTGGGGCATTGGAAGGTTCAGCGACCGAAAATAGCCCACTGAGCCGCTGAAGTTCGTAAGTGCCCCGTACGCGCTTCCAACGAAGACCCATGCAAGCAGGATGCGGCCGATCAGGATCAGCAGGTCGGCATTGCTGGTGGCGAACTTGTCAATTTGAGATGTGGGCCAGGGAGAGCGGAATAATGTCATGGTCACTGCCTCATCGCTTTGTTGCCTGAGGACGGCACCCGAATATGTAAAGATCGTATCATGATCGGCGAACCGCATGAAAGGCCCCGGCGGCGGCATCGCACGACGCGGTGACGGCGGGGTAACGCCTAGCCTCGCACCAGCGAGATCAGCCAGTTGCGGCCGAACAGGATGAGGATCGCGAGCGCATAGACGATCGTGCCCCCGATGGCCAAGAGGGCCAGCGTCACTTCGTCCCGGAAGGTCTGCATGGAGGCCAAAATGGCCGCGCTGAAGTGCGCAATCAGCCAGAAGGCGGCAGACAGGATCAATCCGGTCAGCAGGAATTTGGCGAGCGACATCAGCCAGCCGCGATCCGGCACGAGAAAGCCTCGCCGCACTGCGAAGAAGAGCACCAGCAAGAGGTTGGTCCAGACACCAACGGCTGTTGCGAGCGCGAGGCCGATCTGGGCGAGCGATCCCATTAACGCGACTTTCAGGGCGACGTTGACCGCGATGCCGGTCAGCGATGCCCGGACCGGCGTTGCCGTATCCTTGCGCGCATAGAAAGTCGCGACCGCGCTGCGGATCAGCACGAAGGGGATCAGGCCGATGGCATAGGCGGCGAGCGTTGCACCTGCCGCGGCCGCATCGGCCTTCGAGAACGCGCCGCGGGCGAACAGCGCGCGCATGATCGCCTCGGGCACGGTGATGAAGGCCGCGACGAACGGCACCGAGAACAGCAAAGTGAAATCGAACGCACGGCGTTGCGCCTTCATCGCACCGTCGTGGTCGTTGGCGGTGATCCGCCGCGACATTTCCGGCAACAGCACCGTGCCGATGGCGATGCCGATCACGCCGATCGGGAGCTGGTTGAGGCGATCGGCGTAATAGAGCGCCGACAGCGCGCCGGCAGGCAGGAAGGTCGCAATGATGGTGTCGGCGAACAGCGCGACCTGTGTACCCATTGAGCCCAGCGTCGCAGGCCCTAACGCCTTGAAGAAGCCGCGGACGTCTTCATCGAGCCTCAGCGGCGCAAGGCGCGGCAGGCCGCCATGACGCGCCAGATCGCCAGCGAGCAGGAAATATTGCAGGAAGCCGGAGATCAGCACGCCCCAGGCCGCGGCGTGGCCCGCGGTTGGAAACCAGGCGGCCAGCGCCAGCGTCATCATCATCGCGACGTTGAGGAAGATCGAGGCGGCCGCAGCGCTGGCGAAGCGCTGCATCACGTTGAGCATGCCGCCGTAGAGCGTCACCAGAGTGATCAGCAGCAGATAAGGAAAGGTGATTCGCGTGAGCTCGATCGCGAGCTTGCGTTGCTCGGCGTCCTCGGAAAAGCCGGGCGCCAAAATGCTCATGGCCTGCGGCATGAACAGCCAGGCAACGATCAGCAGCACGATTTGCGAGGCCAGCAGCAGCGTGAAGATGCGATCGGCGAACAGGCTTGCCGCTCCCTCCCCCTTCTCGCCATGGACATGCGCATAGGCCGGCACCCAGGCCGCGTTGAAGGCGCCCTCGGCGAAGATCGCGCGGAAATGATTGGGCAGCCGCAGCGCCACGAAGAAGGCGTCGGCCACCGGGCCGGCGCCGAGAATCGCCGCAAGCATGATGTCGCGGGCAAATCCCGTCACCCGCGAGAGCAGCGTATATCCGCCAACCGTGAAGATGCGTCCGAGCATGCGTCACTTGTAGAGCATCGCGCGATTAGGTCTAGGTGCACGCCGCGACGAAGGTGCGCCCCCTCCCCCGCTTGCGGGGAGGGTTGGGGAGAGGGCTGCTTCCACAAAAAAGGCTCCCCAAGAGGAGAGAGCCCTCACCCGCGCCTTCGGCGCGACCTCTCCCGCAAGCGGGAGAGGTTAACCTCAAGCCAGCACCGCGCAATCAGGCTGAAAGCGCGCCGTACACGGCGGCGATGACCCGCTCCTGGTCGGCTTCGGTCAAATAAGCGTGCATCGGCAGGCTGATGACGTCCTCCGACAGGCTCTCGCAAGCAGGCAAGCCGCCGTCTGCGACCGGATATTGCTTGTAGGCGGTCTGCTGATGCATCGACTTGCCGTAATAGATCGCGGTCGGCACGCCCTGGGCCTTCAGCGCGGCGGCAAAGCCGTCGCGGTCGGTACCTTCAGGCAAGCGGATGGTGTACTGCGCCCAGACCGATGTGTTGCCGGGCGACAGACGCGGCACGGTGACGACGTTGGACAGGCCACGCGCGTAACGTTCCGCGACCTTGTTGCGGGCGGCGATCTCGTCGTCAAAGATCTTCAGCTTCTCGAGCAGGATTGCGGCCTGCATGGTGTCGAGCCGGCCGGTCAGGCCGAGGCGAACGTTGTCGTATTTGTCGACGCCCTGCCCGTGCACGCGGATGCTGCGCAGCGTGGCCGCGAGCTCGTCGTCGTCGGTGAAGATCGCCCCGCCGTCGCCGAAGCAGCCGAGCGGTTTAGCAGGAAAGAAGCTGGTCGCGGTGGCGTGCCCGAGCGTGCCGAGCTTGCGACCTTTGTAGCTCGCGCCAAAGCCTTGCGCGGCGTCGTCGAGCACGAACAGGCCCTCGTCCCTGGCGATCTCGGCGATGGCGTCGTGATCGGCGGGCTGGCCGAAGAGGTCGACCGGAATGACCGCGACAGGCTTGAGCCCGGCCTTGCGGGCGGTCGCGATGCCGCGCTTCAGCGACTCCGGGCTCATGTTGAAGGTGGTCTCGTCCACGTCGACATAGACTGGCGTCGCGCCGGTCCGCGCCACTGGCGACGCCGTGGCGATGAAGGTGAAGGACGGACACAGCACGGCATCGCCAGGTCCGACATTCTTCGCCATCATCACCATCAGGATCGCATCGGTGCCGCTGGCGCAGCCGATGACGTGCTTGGCGCCGCTGTAGGCCGCAAGCTGCTTCTCCAGCTCGAAGACCTCAGGGCCGTTGACGAACTGGCAATGGTCGAGAACCCGCTTCACGGCCGCATCGAGCGAGGCGCCGAGCCGGCGGCGCTGCGCACCGACATCGATGAAGGGAATGGGATCGGAACGCGGATGCTGGTTCATGGCGCTTTGCTGATTTTCTCGCGAAGTTTGAGAAGCCGACATGGAAAGGGATCAGCCGGCGACGCGGCGCGGGCCCTTGCGGGCGGGCGCCGCCGCGGCGGGCCGCGACGGCGTCTCCAGGCACTGCGTGGCGATCTCGAGGCTGGCCACGCCCTCATCGCCGGTCACGGCCGGCGTCTCGCCGTTAGCCACGGCCTTCAAGAACGCGATCAGCTCGGCGCGCAGAGGCTCGTCATGGCCGACCGGTAGATGCCGCATCGAATAGCTGCCATCGGGCTTGAAGCCGAAGCATTCGGTGACCTGGCGCGTCAACAGATCGCCCATCACGTATTTGTCGCGCGTCGCGACCGTGACGCTGCGTGCCTTGAACGGCGTCAGCCAGTTGGTGTTGATGTGGGCGAGCACGCCGTTGGCGGTGCGGAACTGCAACAGCGCGATGTCCTCGCGCTCGGCGACCGCGCTCGACAATTGCGGCTGCACCTCGACGATGTCGGATTCGGTGAACCAGCGGATCAGATCGATGTCGTGCACGGCGAGGTCGATGACGACGCCGACATTGGACATGCGCGGCGGGAACGGGCCGACGCGGGTGATCGCGATCGACAGGATGTCCTCGCCTGCGATCGCCTGCTTGACCGCGGCGACCGCCGGATTGAAGCGCTCGACATGACCGATCATCAGCGTAACGCCGGCCTTTCGCGCGGCGGCGACGATCTCGCGGCCCTCTTCGACCGTGGATGCGATCGGCTTCTCGACCAGCACATGAATGTTCTTGGCGATGCAGGCGAGCGCGACCTCGTGATGCAGATGTGTGGGCGCCGCGATGGTGACGGCATCGACGCCCTCGGCGAAGAGCTGGTCGAGCGTCTCAAAACCCTGGCAGCTCGCAAGCTCGGTGGTGCGGGTGCGGTGCGTCGGCGAAGGATCGACGATGCCGACCAGGCTGACGCCGGGAAGACCCGCGAGCACGCGCGCGTGGTTGCTGCCCATCACGCCCGCGCCAATGACGCCGACGCGCAGGCCGGCCTTTGCCGGTGCAGATCCTTTGGAACTCATCTGATGGAACCCCGATTCAACCCAAATCCCCGCGCCGCTTCTAGCACGGACGCCACATTTGTGGCGAATGCCGCGCTAGCGGTCCGGACACGATTTGATTCAAAAAGTTACACGTTCCCCGGGCCTTAAGCGGGAAGCGATACCGTTCTTTCGGCCCGGGTCGCGTGATTCGGAGTTTGCTGGTTACGACCTTTGATAGTCGTCTTCAATCCGGATGATGTCGTCTTCCCCGAGATAGCTTCCAGTCTGGACCTCGATCAGCTCCAGCATGATTTTACCGGGGTTCTCCATCCGGTGAACGGCGCCCATCGGAATGTAGACCGACTCGTTCTCATGCACCGCTTTCACGGTGTCGTTGACAGTCACCTGTGCCGTGCCTCGCACCACGATCCAGTGCTCGGCACGATGGTGATGCTTCTGCAGCGACAGCCGGCCGCCCGGCTTCACCACGATGCGCTTGACCTGATGCCGCTCGCCATTGTCGACGGACTGATAGCTGCCCCAGGGCCGGTGCACTTTAAGATGCTCCTCGGTGACCTTCGGCGCCACCGTCTTGAGCTTGGTCACGAGGCGCTTTAAGCCGTTGGCATCCTTCTGGCGCGAGACCAGCACCGCGTCCGCAGTCGCGACCACCACGAGATCGTCGACGCCTTCGAGCGCGACCAGCGCGGAATCGGTGGTGACGTTGCAGTTGCGGGAGTCTTCGAACACGGCGGTGCCGTGCGCGGCGTTGCCCAGCGCGTCCTTCGCCGAGAGCTCCCACACCGCGTGCCAGGAGCCGACGTCGGACCAGCCGCACGACACCGGCACGACGGCGGCGCGCGAGGTCTTTTCCATCACCGCATAGTCGATCGAGATCGCCTTCGCCGCGCCGAACGCCTGAGGCTCCAGCGTGACGAAGCCGAGATCGCGCCCGGCGTTAGTGACGGCGCTCGTGACAGCCTCGATGCTCGCCGCATCCACCCTGCGATACTCGTCGAGCAGCACGGCGGCCGGGAACATGAAGTTGCCGCTGTTCCAGAGATAGCCGGAATTGACGTAGTCCGACGCCTTCACCGCATCCGGCTTCTCGACGAAGCGCGCGACCGCGAGCACCTCGCCAGTGATCACCTCGCCCGGATTGATATAGCCGTATTCGGTCGCCGGCCGCTCCGGCTTGACGCCGAAGGTGACGATGCGCCCGGCATTCGCGGCCGCAAGGCCTTCGCGGCACGCGGCGACGAAAGTGGCATTGTCCCGCACCACGTGGTCGGCGGCGAGCGCGAGCACGATCGCTTCATTGGCGCGGTTCTGCGCGAACACCGCGCCCGCGGCGATCGCAGGTCCGGAATCGCGCCGCATCGGCTCGAGGATCACATCGGCCTCGATCCCGATCTCGGCGAGCTGCTCCAGCACCATGAAGCGATAGGCCGCATTGGTGATAACCATCGGCCGATCGAACAGCGCGGGATCGGAGACGCGTAGCAGCGTGTCCTGGAAAGTCGAGCGGGTGCCGAACAGCGGCAGGAATTGCTTGGGCCGCACCTCGCGCGAAGCCGGCCACAGCCGCGTGCCGGCACCGCCGCACATGATCAGGGGGATTATGCGTTTGTCCATCGTCATCTCAAACCTTGAAATAGTCCCGATACCAGGTGACAAAGTTATGGACCCCATGCTCGATCGGCGTTGACGGCGCAAAGCCGGTGTCGCGCATCAGGTCCTCGACATCCGCGAACGTTTCCAGCACATCTCCCGGCTGCATCGGCAGCAATTCTTTGATCGCCGTCCGGCCCAGCTCCCGCTCCAGAAGACCGACGACGTGCATCAGTTCCTCCGGATGGTGGTTGCCGACGTTGTAGAGCTTTGACGGCGCATTTGCGGCAGCCGGATCGTCCGCAGGCACAAGATCGATCAGCTTGGATACTACACGCGTCACGTCATCAATATAGGTGAAGTCGCGGCGCATCCTGCCATGGTTAAAGAGCCGGATCGGCCTGCCCGCCATGATGGCATCGACAAAGAGGAACATGGCCATATCAGGCCGTCCCCACGGGCCGTAAATGGTAAAGAAGCGCAAGCCCGTGACCGGCAGCCGGTAGAGATGGCTGTAGGACTGCGCCATCAATTCATTCGCCTTCTTGGTCGCGGCGTAGAAGCTCACCGGATGGTCGGTGCGATCCTGCACGGCAAATGGCATCTTTGTGTTGGCGCCATAAACGGAGGATGACGAAGCATAGACGAGATGGCGGCAGCCATTGTTGCGGCAGCCTTCGAGCACGTTGAGAAAGCCCTGGAGATTGGAATCGGCGTAGGCGTGCGGCTGCTCGATCGAGTAGCGCACGCCGGCCTGGGCCGCGAGATGCACGACCTTGGCAAATTGATGTCGCGCAAACAGCGCCTCGATCGTCTCGCGGTCGGCGAGGTCGGCCTCGACGAAGGAGAAGCTGGACTCGTTCTTGAGCAGTGCAAGGCGTGCTCGCTTCAGCGCGGGATCGTAATAGCTGTTGAGATTGTCGAGCCCGACGACGGACCGGCCCTCGGCCAGGAGCTGCCGGGCGACGTGAAAGCCGATGAAGCCGGCAGCGCCCGTGACCAAAATCGCCTGATCCGTCATCCTGTTCCCCAGAGATCCCTTGCCCGCAGAACCTGTTTAGCCGCCGCATCGTGGAGGCCGCAATAGGCCTGCCGCTCCTCATGAGGGCCCTTCAAGACGCCGCTGCACGGCTTACACACGGCTGACTACACACGGCTATTGCAAGATTGGCGCCAAAACCATACCAAAGCGGCCGAATTCGGCGCCTCGCGTCGGGTTGCCTCCAATCTTCGCAAACCCTGTCCATGCGGGCGAGATGCGCCGAATCCTGCTTTCTGCGGCCAAGATCCTGATATCCGCGGCGCTGCTCTATCTGGCGCTGCGCAAGGTGGACCTGTCCGACCTGTTCTCGCGCTTCACGGTGACCAGCCTGGTCTGGATCGGCGTGGCGATCGCGGTCACCTTCCTGCAAATCTTCGTCGGCGTGCTGCGCTGGCGCGAGATCAGCGCCGAATGCGGCGCGCCGCTCGAGCTCGGCCGGGCCATGCGTTACAACGTGATCGGCGCCTTCTTCAACCAGACCCTGCCGTCCGCGATCGGCGGCGATGCGGTCCGGCTGTGGCTGGTCGCACGTGCCGGCGCCGGCTGGCGCGCGGCGACCTACTCGATCTTCGTCGATCGCGCGATCGGCTTGATCGCGCTCGCGGTTCTCATCGTCGCGAGCCTGCCCTGGAGCTACACCCTCATCACTGATCCGAACGGGCGCTCGGCGCTGCTGCTCCTCGACTTCGCGGCGCTCGCGGGCGGCCTCGGCTTTCTGATCTTCGGCGCCTTGAAATGGCGCTGGCTGAAGACCTGGTGGGCCACGCATCACATCCACGCCTGTGCCGTGGTCGCCAATCGCGTGATCTTCAACCGCAGCCGCGGACCGATCGTCGCGATCCTGTCGATCCTCGTTCACGTGCTCGCCGTCGTCATCGCCTGGTGCGTGGTGCAGTCGATCGCGGCACCGATCAGCTTCGGCCAGATCTTCCTGCTCGTCCCGCCGGTGATGCTGATCACCATGATGCCGATCTCGATCGCAGGCTGGGGCGTGCGTGAAGCCACGATGGGCCTCGCGTTCGGCTTCGCCGGACTCGCAGCAAACGAGGGCGTCAACGTCTCGCTGCTGTTCGGCGCGGTGTTCTTCATCGTCGGGGCGATCGGCGGCCTGGTCTGGATCCTCAGCGCAGAGAAAGCCGCGCAAGGATCGGCGCCGATCGGGGTGCCCGAGTGAGCCCGCCCGCCGACGCCCTCGCCGCCATGCCATCGCTGCTTGCCGTCGCAATCGCCGCGCTGATGTCGGCGCTCATCACCTGGACCAGCCGTCCCCTGCTCCAGCGCTACGCACTGGCGCGGCCGAACGCGCGGTCCTCGCATCGCATCCCGACCCCGCAGGGTGCGGGCATCGCCGTGATCGCCGCGACGCTGATCGTCGCCTCGCTCTTTGCGATTGTCGCGAACGTCGCGATACCGCCGGCGCTGGTTGGTGCGACGGTCTTGATCGCGCTGGTCGGATTTGCCGACGACATCGTGTCGCTGCCGGTGCTGTTGCGGCTGGTGCTGCAGGCGGCAGCCGTCGGCGCCGTGGTATTCACCGCGCCCGAGACTGCGCGCATCGTTCCGGCGCTGCCGCTTGCGCTGGAGCGCGGTCTCATCCTGCTCGCAGGAGTCTGGTTCGTGAACCTCGTCAACTTCATGGACGGGCTCGATCTGATGACGGCAGCGGAAGTGGTGCCGGTCACCGCAGCGCTGCTGCTGCTGGGATGGCTCGGCGAGCTGCCGTGGCCGGCCGCGCTGATCGCGACGGCGCTGTGCGGCGCCATGCTCGGCTTTGCACCGTTCAACCGTCCGGTCGCAAAAGTCTTCCTGGGCGATGTCGGCAGTCTGCCGATCGGCCTTTTGCTCGGCTGGTGCCTGCTGGAGCTCGCCTTTCGCGGGCAGCCGGCCGCGGCGCTGCTGTTGCCCGCCTACTATCTCGCCGATTCCACCATCACGCTGTTTCGACGAATCGCGCGGCGCGAGCCGTTCTGGTCGGCGCACCGCTCGCATTTCTACCAGCGCGCCACCGACAACGGCTTCACGGTGCCGCAGGTGATCGGCGAGGTCTTCCTGCTCAACCTCGTGCTCGCCGGGCTTGCCATCCTCACCATCCGCGCCGCCGCGGTGGCGATCACCGTGGTCGCGCTTGTTGCCGGCGCGCTCGCGGTCGCATTCGTGCTGCGCCGCTTCTCCCGGCCTCAGGGCTCCTGATCCGACACTGCCAGGCGCAAGCCCTCCTCGAGGGTGACCTGCGGCTGCCAGCCGGTTGCGATCGCCTTCGAGATGTCGAGCTCGAGCGAGCCGATCAGGCCGTCTTGCATATCCTGACGGCCCATGACGCGGAGGGCCGCACTGAGCAGCTTTGGCGGTATGCCGAACAGCCGGGCGCTCTTGCCGGAGGCTCTCGCCAGACACGCGATGAATTCAGGCGTCGAAACCCGCTCGCGATCGGCCAGCAGGAAGATCTCGAAATTGCTCGCCGGGTCGGAATGGACGAGCCGGTGCAGGATGAACGACGACAGGTTCTGCACGGAAAGAAAGTTGCGGCGGTTGCGGATCGCCGCAAAGGGCAGCGGCAGTCCCCGCCTGACCGCGCGCGTCAGCAGCGCGAAATTGCCCTTGGCGCCCGCGCCATAGATCAGAGGCGGCCTGATCACCGAGATTTTCATGTCGCTGTCGCGCGCCAGCGTCCTCAAGCCTGCCTCGGCCTCAGCCTTGGATGTGCCATAGAGGCCGCGCGGCGTCGGGACATCGCTCTCGCTGAACGGCGCACGGCCGTCATTGCTGCGGCCGTGAACGAGAACGGTGCTGATGAAGATGAACTGGCGCACGCCGGCCATCGCTGCGGAGCGCGCCAAATGCAGTGTGCCGTCGACATTGACGTCGCGGTAGAGCTGGACCGCGTGCTCCTCGTTCTTGTAATGCACGCGCGCGGCGAGATGGACGACGGCGTCGACGCCTTCGAGCGCGGCCTGCCAGTCTGTTTCCGGGCCGATCGATTTGATCACGACCTTGTCGGTGCCTTCCGGGCTGCGCACCGCGCGGCGGACCGACCATCCCGCCCGCGTCAGCGCAGGTACGATATGGCGGCCAAGGAAGCCGCTCGCCCCCGTCACCAGCGCGACCGGCTTTATCTCGCTCATCATTGCCCCGCCAGAACAGCGTTGCGCAACAATCCGTCGACCAGAGCGGCACAGGCGACGACGATCTTGCCTCGAGGCTGCATGGTCAGGCCGCGGTCGACCCGAATTCGGGGACCGCATCCTTCAGGATGGTCCTGATGGTGGCGCGATCGTCGCGCGCGATCGCCTGCTCGAGCGCCGCAATCCATTTGCGCAGGGTCTGCATCGGCGGCTCGTTCGGCTGCGCGGCCATGATGCCGGGGACGCCGATCTCGCGGGTCGGCTCCTCGGAGGCAAACAGGATCTCGTGCAGGCGCTCGCCCGGCCGCATGCCCGTGAACACGATATCGATGTCGTAGCCCGGCTGAAGCCCGGAGAGCCGGATCATGCGCTCGGCGAGATCGACAATCTTCACCGGCTGGCCCATGTTGAGCACGTAGACCGAGACGTCCGAATGCTGCGCTCCGAGCGCGTGCGTTGCCGCCGTGATGACGAGATCGCAGGCCTCGCGGATGGTCATGAAATAGCGGACCATGTCGGGATGCGTCACGGTCACGGGGCCGCCAGCCTCGATCTGGGCCTTGAATTTCGGCACCACCGAGCCGTTCGAGGCCAGCACATTGCCGAAACGGACCGAGATCAGCCGCATCGGCGGCTTGGCACCGCCGTTCGCTGCAGCAAGATCACGGTCGAGCGCCTGGCAGTACATCTCGGCGAAACGCTTGGTCAGGCCGAGCATCGACACCGGCTCGATCGCCTTGTCGGTCGAGATCATCACCATGGCTTCTGCGCCGGCGGCGAGCGCTGCGTCGGCCACATTCATGGAGCCGAAGATGTTGGTCTTGACGCCCTCGCTCCAGTCGCGCTCGAGAATCGGCACGTGCTTGAGCGCCGCGGCATGGAAGACCATGTCCGGCTTGAACTCCGCCATCAGACTCATGATGCGCTCGCGGTCGCGAATGTCGGCGATCCGCCCTTCAATCTGCGCCGCCGCATGCGCGGCGAGCGCTTCGGTGACCGCGTAGAGCGCCGGCTCGGAATTTTCCACGATCAGAAGACGCGCGGCGCCGAAGGCGACGACGCGCTCGCAGATCTCGGAGCCGATCGAGCCGCCGCCGCCGGTGACTATCACCGCCTTGCCCCTGATCAGGGTTTCGAGGCGCAGATAGTCGATCTTCTCGCTCGGCCGCAGCAGGAGATCTTCGACCGCGACGGCCGTGAGCCGCGGCGTGTCGCCGCTCTCGAGCGAGGGCATGCGGTTGACGATCACGCCCAACTTACGCGCCCGCATCAGGATCGATTCCGGACGCGCCTCCGGCTCGAACGCCGACGGTGTCATCACCAGACGGGCGATCGGTTTGTTGCGCTTGGCGAAGTCCGCGATGACGTCCTCGACATCGTCGATGCCGCCCAGCACCGGCAGGTTGCGGATGAACTGGCCTCGATCCGCAAGCGACGGCGACAACACGCCAACCGGCCAGATGCGCTTGATCGCCCCGCTCTCGATCCCGCGCAGCAATACCTCCGCATCCGCGGCGCGGCCGATCAGCAGCGTCGGCGCGGCATCATCGGTCCTCGCATGACGCCGCACCCGCGTATAGCGGAAATAGCGATAAGCCATGCGCAGCGCGCTGAGAAAGGAAATCTCGAGGAACCAGTAGAGGACGATCGTCACCTTGCCGAGGAAGAAGGCGCCGCGAACGTTGGGCGCGACGAAGATGTAGTCGAGCACGAGCAAGGCAACCGTCAGCACGGTCGCCGCGCGAATGATGTTCAGCGCGTCCGGCAGCGAGATGAACCGCCATTTCGTCGTGGTCAGGTTTAGGACGAAGAACACGACCACGCTGAAGGCAAGAAAATAGGGCAGGATCTGGAATAGCAACGGCAAGCGTTCGAAGAAGCCTTCGCCGCCCTCGAATCGCAGATAGAAGGCGGCGAAAAGCGCCGCCGTGGTCGCCAGTAAGTCGTGGACCGCGATCAGGAAATTGCGCAAAGTGAGATGCGAAAGACGCGTCATCCGCCGACCGATGAAAACCCAGTTAGATGCAACCTGTCCGCGCTGATAACCCATCTCGGCAGGACATGCCAGAGAAGGCTTGCGCGGTGACGCTAGCAGTCGAGACCACCCGGCCGCGAGGGCCATTCAGGAACCGGCCTCTTCCGGCTTCGCCTCGGACCGTTGGGCCCGGATCACCATGCCGCCGGCAACGCCGACGCCAATGACGTACATCCAGCCCTCGTGAAAGTCGAACAGGTGGGAATTGAACAGAGAGGTGAAGACGTTCTGCACCACCACCAGGAGTCCGATCCAGTTGGCGAACCCGTCGCCGCGAAACAACAGCAGGTGCAGGATCCAGATCGCGAAGAGAACGGCGATACCGATGGCGCCCCATTGCACGGCGACGTTCAGCGTCTGGTTATGCGGATTGCCGATCACTTCGGCGGACGCCTGGTACTGGCCACTGGGTGTCGCGACCCGCTCGAACAATCCGCGCGTCGAGCCCGTGCCGTGCCCCACGACCGGTGCCTCCGCGAAGAAGCCGAGCGATTTCCGCCAGAATTCGAGCCGCAGCCCGATCGAGGTCGGCTCGCCCCTTTCCACATAGCGCGTATACTCATTGGTAAACCTCTCAGCGGTCTGGCGCAAATGCGGCGAAGCCTGCCAGGCCAGAACGGCGCCGGCGAGCAGAGCGGCGGCGACTATCGCAATGCTGCGCCATTTGAGATGAAGCAGCGCGAACACGCCGAACATGATCGGAATGGTGACGAGCGCCGTGCGCGACACCACCACGAAGGCCATGTTGACGAAGAAGGTGAGCGCCAGCGCCGTGAGCAGCCCGGCGAGCCAGTAACGCTTCTCACGCAGCAGCATCACGATCGGATAGGCGAGCGCGACCGCGCAAAGCGTGAATTCCTGGCTCTGGTCGATGTAGTTCTTGACGAAGATGCCGCGTTCGGGCGCATCGGTCTTGAGCGCGAGGTTGGGATAGAAGGCGACCAGCCACGACATCACCGACAACAGCGCACAGGACACCAGGAAGGCGACGAGCACCCAATGCCCGCGCTGCGAGCGCTCGAAATGGTAGAGCAGGATTGGCAGCACGAGCAGCTTGACGGTCGGATTGACCGCATACAGGCGCGCGCCCCAGGTCGCATCCGACCACAGCGTCCCGAGTAGCGCGAGAGCGACCAGCGCGATCGGCGCAACGCAGATCGGGCGCTTCAGCGATTGCAGGAACGCGCGGAGGTCGAGGAACGGCACCATGCAGAGCAGCAGCAGGGCATTGAAGATGCCCGCAAGCGAGGTCGACCATGGCAGCGAAGCCGCGGTCAGCACCGCGAAAATGTCGACCGTCTCGCGCCAGGCCGTCGGGCTGCGCAGCCGCCGCCCGAGCATCTGGCCCGCCGTCTCGCGGGCGAGCGCCGTCACTTGTCCCCTCCCCGCGCGCGATGCACCAGCGCCGTGGTGCTGAAGCCCTGAAGGATATCGACCAGCACGACCGTCCCGCCTGCGGCCTCGACGACCTCGTGGCCGACGACCTGCTCGCGGGTATAGTCGCCGCCCTTGACCAGCACGCCGGGCTTGATCTTGGTGATCAGGTCGATCGGCGTGTCCTCCTCGAAGATGACGACGAGATCGACGGCCTCCAGCGCAGCGAGCACCTCGGCACGCGCGCGCTCGTCCTGGACCGGGCGATCGGCGCCCTTCAGCCGCCGCACCGAGGCGTCGCTGTTGAGACCCACGATCAGGCGGTCACAGGCCGCGCGCGCCGCGGTCAGCACCTTGACGTGGCCGGGGTGCAGGATGTCGAAACAGCCATTGGTGAAGCCGACGCGCTGGCCTTGTCTCTTCCATTCGGCGAGTTGCGCGTCCAGCACGCCCGGCTCGAGCACGATCTTCTCCTCGGCGGCGAGATAGGCGTGCGGCAGGATCTTTCGCCGCAGCTCGGCCGCGCTCACGGTGGCGGTGCCCTGCTTGCCGACGGCGACGGCGGCGGCGGCATTGGCCATGCGCAGCGCCGCGTCCCAGTCCGCGCCCGTTGCGAGCGAGACCGCAAGCGCGGCGGCGACGGTGTCGCCGGCGCCGGAGACGTCGCGCACCTTCACCGGGAAAGCCGGAACATGGACGGCCTCGCCGCTGCGCGGCACCAGCGTCATGCCGTGCTCGCCCAGCGTGACCAGGATCGCCTCGCAATCGGCGAGCCGCATCACGTCCTCGCTGGCATCGACGATGCTCTGCGTGGTGTCGGCGCGGCTCCGCGTCGCCTCCGAAAATTCCTTGCGGTTGGGCGTGAGCAGCGTCGCGCCGCGATAGATCGCCCAGTTCAGGCTCTTGGGATCGACGATGAC
The DNA here is from genome assembly GCF_023375135.1 of Bradyrhizobium sp. C-145. NCBI lineage: Bacteria > Pseudomonadati > Pseudomonadota > Alphaproteobacteria > Hyphomicrobiales > Nitrobacteraceae > Bradyrhizobium > Bradyrhizobium sp. C-145. The sequence goes on from NZ_CP088150.1 coordinate 5,771,117, forward strand.
GGGCTTGCCGAGCTTTCGCGCGGCATCGATGGTGTGGCGGATCACGCGTGCGGTCAGCACACCCTTGGCGTAGTCGGACAGCAGCACGATGTCGGCGCGCGCGATCTGCGGCAGGATCGCCTCGATCAGCTTCGTCTCGGTTGCATCGGAGGCAGGCCCCGCCTGCTCCCAATCCGCACGCAGCATGTGCGTGGAAAAATGCTCGGAGACGAAGCGGACTTTTCGCGTGGTCGGGCGCGAGGAGTCGGTCACCAGAACGCTGTCGATGCCGGCGTACTCCGCCAGCGCCGAGGCGAGCCGCCTGCCCGCATCGTCCTCGCCGACGAGGCCGACGAAGATGCAGCGCGCGCCGAGGGAGGCGATATTGCGCGCGACGTTGCCGGCGCCGCCGATATAGATCTCGCTGCGCTGGGCCGAGATCACCGGCGCGGGCGCTTCCGGCGAGATCCGCGACACCTCGCCATAGACGAACTCGTCCAGCATGATGTCGCCGATGCACAGCACCGTGCGGCCGCTGATGGCTTGTGCGAGGGCGTCGAAATCGAGAATGGGTGTCGGCATGATCGCGGGGCCTCAGCGGAAACGGTCGGGCCGGTCGAGATAATCCCCGACATAGGCCTTGACCGCGTCCTCGAGCGTCGTGAAGCCGCCGTTATAGCCGGCGCGGTGGAGACGATCGACCTTGCTCTGGGTGAAGTATTGATAGCTGCCCCGGATCGCCTCGGGCATGTCGATGTATTCGATGTTGGGCCTTTTGCCGAGCGCGGCATAGGCTGCCAGCATCAGGTCCTTGAAGCTGCGCGCCTTTCCGGTCCCGACATTGAACAGGCCGGAGACCGACGGCGTCGCGAGCAGCCACATGACGACGCGCACGACGTCGTTGACATAGATGAAATCGCGGCGCTGGTCGCCGTCTTCGATGCCTTCACGATGCGACTTGAACAGCTGCACGACGCGGCCCGCTTTCACGTCGTCGAAGCGGCGCGCCAGCACGCTCATCATCGAGCCCTTGTGGTATTCGTTGGGGCCGAACACGTTGAAGAATTTCAGGCCCGCCCATTGCGGCGGCAGCCGATCGCCGTTCGCGACGCGCTGGGCAACAGTGAGGTCGAACAGGTGCTTGCTCCAGCCGTAGAGATTCATCGGCCGCAGCTTCTTCAGCGCGGGCAGCGAGGCGTCGTCGTCAAAGCCGTCCGTGCCATCGCCATAGGTCGCCGCCGATGAGGCATAGATGAATGGCACCGCATTCGCCGTGCACCAGTCCAGGAGGCGCATCGACAGGCGGAAATTGGTCTCGATCACGAGATCGCCGTCGGTCGCTGTGGTCTCGGAAATCGCCCCGAGATGGATCATGGCGTCGAGCTTGCGGCCCTTCAGCCAGTCCTCCAGCTCGGCTGGCGGGACGATATCCACAAGCTGCCGCTTGGCGAGGTTACGCCATTTGCCGTCAGAGCCGAGGAGATCGCAGACCACGACGTCGCTGCGGCCGGCCTCGTTGAGCGCGGCGACGACATTCGATCCGATAAAACCGGCCCCGCCGGTCACCAGCAACATTCCACCTACCTGCCCGATTTCTGAAAGCCCGGTCCTGCCGTAGCGCATGATCCGCCAAAGTGTAAGCGGTTTTGGGATCGGTCCTCAGCCGGCTTTACCTGCCGGCCCGGAGCGGCTAACCGAACGGCCCATAGCTCGCCTTCGGCCCTATTAACAAATGAATATAGATTCGCAACTTAGTGGACATGCAGACCGGGACGACACAAGTCCGATCCTGATCATTCCCTACATGTGGATCGGCGATTTCGTCCGGAATCACACTGTCGTGAGGGTCCTGAAGCAGCGCTGGCCCAACCGGCCGGTCGATCTCCTGACCACCTCCCTGTGCGCCCCGCTGGTCGATTACATGCCCGGCGTGCGCGCTGGCGTCGTCTGGGACCTGCCGCGTGGCCGGCTCGCAGTTGGCCGCCAGCTCAGCCTGGCAAAACTCCTGCGCGAGCGGAGCTACGGCACCGCCCTGGTGCTGCCCCGGACCTGGAAGGCGGCCATCGCGCCCGCGCTGGCGGGCATTCCTGAACGGGTCGGCTTCGTCGGCGAGTTCCGGTTCGGCCTGATCAACCACTGGCGCTGGGGCGAGAAAAAATTGCCCCGCTTCATCGACAAGAACGCCGCCCTCGCCCAGCCCGACGGCGCGCCGCTGCCTCCGGAATGGCCGGTGCCGCAATTGCGCGTCCCCGCCGAGGAGATCGTCCGCTGGCGGCAAGCCAATGGCCTCAGCGCCGGCGCGGCCGTGGCGCTGGCCCCCGGCTCGGTCGGCGTGTCAAAGCGCTGGACCTACTATCCCGAGGCCGCCCGATTGCTGGTCGAGCGCGGCCTGGAGGTCTGGGTGGTCGGCGGCCCCGCGGAAAAGGGCCTCGCCCAGGAGATCGTCGCGGCCGGTGGCGCGGGGGTGCGGGACCTCACCGGCAACGATTTGCGCAATGGCGTGCTGGCCATGGCCGCGGCCGGCGTCGCCATCTCCAACGATTCCGGCCTGATGCACATCGCAGCCGCCCTGGGCACGCCGACCATGGGCATCTTCGGCCCGACCAGCCCCTATCTCTGGGCCCCCCTCAATGGCCTCGCCGCGACCGTCGTGCAGGACAAGAGCGTGCTGTCATGTCAGCCCTGCCAAAGCACGATCTGCAAGATGAACGATCACCGCTGCATGCGCGACATCGCGGCGAGCGAGGTCGTGGCGATTGCGCAGCGGGTGCTGGGTGAGACGGGGGCAAGGGCGACGACGTGAGTGGCGCGAGCGCCGATGATGACATCCTGCCAGTGTTTTGCCCGACAAATCAACGGCTATTCGAAAAATCCGCAAGAAAAACAAGCTCACCGCCAAACCGTTGATTTCATTGTCTTCGGCTTTCGCACTTTTGTTTGCACCCACGAAAGCAACGCTCAGAGCAGCGGGCGATAGACCTCGCCGATCCGCGCCGCCTCCGCATCCAGGCTGAAGCGTTCGAGCACCCTTGCCCGCCCGCGCGCGCCCATCGCAGTCGCGGCGTCCACATCACGCATCAGCGGCTCCAGCCCGGCGACCAGCGCATCCACATCGCCGGGCGGCACCAGCACGCCGGTCACGCCATCTTCGACTACGAGTTCGGCCGCACCGGCGCGTGCGGCGACGAGGGCGCTGCCGGCCGCCATCGCCTCGATCAGCGTCAGGCCAAAACCTTCGTTGCGCGAGGTGAAAGCGTAGATCGTCAATCGCTGATACCAGCGCTGCACCTCGCCGATCGGCAATTCGCCGGTGATGACGATGCGCGATTGCAGGCCGGCGGCCGCGATGCGCTGCTTCAGCTCGTTGGCAAAGGCCGTCTGCTCGGGCGTGACCTGGCCGACGATGACTGCGGTGAAATCGGGATAGCGCGGCAACAGCCGGCACATCGCATCGACGAACACGTCGGTGCCCTTCTGCGCGCGAACGCGGCCGAAGCAGCCGATCGCGTAGCGGCCCGGCAGCGCGGCTTCCGCGAACGCAGCGACGCGATCTCTTGGCGGCGCGTAGACGTCGGTGTCGACGCCATGCGGAATCACGGTTGCCTTCACTTTCAGGAACGATGCCGAGATGTCGCTCGTTGCGATGATCGCATCCATGCGCCGGATCAGCCAGCGCGTGATCCAGCTGTGATGCCGCTGCGCCGCCGAGGTGAACACGAGCTTCAGTGGCCAGCCGAGCGCGCGCAACGCGACGCCGGCGATCATCTCGTTGTTGCGGCGCGCATGCCAGATCAGCGGCGCCTTGCGATGCCATAGTTTCAGGAAATCCGCAGCGCTCAGGCGCGCAATCCCGTTCGGCGCATCGGAGCCGAACCACGCCGCGCGATACAGTTTCGCCAGCCGCGGCGCCACCATCCGATTGGTCGCGGTGACCCCGGAATAACGCCTGTGCAGATTTGGCACGATCACTTCGAGATCGCCCGGGAAATTCGCCACGTCATGCTCCGTTTAACAGGTCCCCTATACGCAACATTAAGCATAGTGACCAGTTCAGCCGCGCCGATACCCCCTCTTCACCACGCCAGCGCTAGTTTTGCGCGTTGATCGAAGACGGGTGAGATCATGACTGTGCTAGTCACCGGCGGCGCCGGCTATATCGGAAGTCACACGGTCCTGGCGCTGGCGGAAGCCGGCGAGGACGTCGTCGTGATCGACGATCTCTCCACAGGTTTCTCCACCTATCTGCCGGAAGGCGTGCCGCTGTTCATTGGCGATGCCGGCGACGAGAACCTGCTAGAAGGCGTGATCGCGCAGCACGACATCGAGAGCATCATCCATTTCGCGGGCTCGGTCGTCGTGCCGGATTCGATGCGCGATCCGCTCGGCTACTACCGCAACAATTTCACGACCGCGCGCAATCTGCTCAACGTCGCGGTCAAGCGCGGCATCGGCCGCTTCATCTTCTCCTCGACCGCCGCCGTCTACGGCAATCCGGACCAGGTGCCGGTGCCCGAGCACGCGCCGACGCGACCGCTGTCGCCTTACGGCTCGTCGAAGCTGATGACGGAGATCATGCTGCACGACGTCGCCGCCGCCTATGGCATGCAATATGTGACCTTGCGCTACTTCAACGTCGCCGGCGCCGATCCGCAGGCGCGCATCGGCCTTGCCACCGTCGGCGCGACGCATCTGCTCAAGATCGCTGTGGAAGCCGCCACCGGTCAGCGCGCCAAGATCGACGTGTTCGGCACCGACTATCCGACCCCGGACGGAAGCTGCATCCGCGACTTCATCCACGTCACGGACCTTTCGCAGGCACATCGCTCCGCGCTGGCGTACTTGCGCAATGGCGGCACCTCGACAACGCTCAATTGCGGCTATGGCCGCGGCTATTCGGTGCTGGAGACCATCGACGCGGTGCGCCGGGTTTCGGGCCGCAGCTTCGCCGTGCAATACGCCCCGCGCCGGCCCGGCGACATCATGACCATGGTCGCCGACACCAGCCGCATCCGCGGCTTGCTCGACTGGAAGCCGCAATACGAGGACCTCGAGACCATCGCCGCGCATGCGCTGGCCTGGGAGGACAAGCTGTTCCGCGAGCGCCATGGCGAGCTTCGCCACGCCGTCTCGGCCTAGAATCATCCCGAGCGCAAGCCCTTAATTGGGCTTGAAAAACCCCGCTTGAGCGGGCACAGAGGCCCATCGATCCCTGACGCGCGGGCAGGCTTTGTCCTGCGCCGTCAATGGACACCGGATGGCTCAGTTTCCAAAGAAAATCACCGACGATCCCTATGCGGCAGCGGTCCTGATTCGCCGCCTGGTCATGGAACAAGGGGTCGTCTACTGGCGGCGCTACCTCGTCGCCTTTGCGCTGATGGCGCTCGCCGCAGGCTCAACCGCATGCGCGACCTATGTGCTCGGCCAGGTCATCAACCAGGCCTATGTCGACAAGAACATCCCGGGCATCGCGATGTTCTCGGGCATCACGGTGGTGCTGCTGTTCATCAAGGGTGTGGCGACCTACGGCCACATGGTGATCCTGACCAAGATCAGTAACGCGATCCTCGCGACCAACCAGCGCCAGCTGTTCGCCAAGCTGATGCGCGAGAGCGTCGGCTTCTTCTCCGAGCGGCATTCGTCGGAATTTTTGGCGCGGCTGACCGCCGGCGCCAAGTCCATCACCGACGTGCTCAACATGCTGGTCAACGCCATCGGGCGCGACCTGTTGATGCTGCTCGCCATGATCGGTGTGATGGTGTGGCAGGACCCGCTGATGTCGTTCATCGGCCTCGTCGCGGTGCCACCGGCGATGCTGGTGCTGCGCAAGCTGGTCAAGCGCATCAAGGGCCTTGCGCATAACCAGTTCACCGGCATCGCCGACATCCTGGAGACGATGCAGGAATCGCTGCAAGGCATCCGCACCGTCAAGGCGTTCACGCTCGAAGATACCATGCAGAACCGCATCGACGAGAACATCGCGGTCGTCGAGCGCAACGCCAACAAGATGGCCCGCGTCGCCAACCGCTCCAATCCGCTGATGGAGATGCTCGGCGGCTTCGCCGTCGCCGGCTGCCTGATGTACGGCGGCTACGCCGTGGTCGCGCTCAATGCGACGCCCGGCGCATTCTTCTCGTTCATGACCGCCTTCCTGATGGCGACCGAGCCGGCCAAGCGGCTGGCGCGGCTCAACATCGACCTCAACAGCCAGCTGGTCGGCGCGCGCATGCTGCTCGAGGTCGTCGACAGCCCCGCGAGCGAGCAGTCCGACGACGACAAGCCGGCACTGAAGCTGTCAGATGCCCGCATCGAGCTGCGCGATGTCAGCTTCTCCTATCGCTCAGGCGAGACCGTGCTCAACCGCATGAGCTTCATCGCCGAGCCCGGCAAGGTCACCGCCCTGGTCGGCCCGTCCGGCGGCGGCAAGTCCACCGTGCTGGCGCTGCTCTTGCGCTTCTACGAGGTGACGCAAGGCGAGATCGTGATCGACGGCCAGTCGATCAACTCGGTCTCGCGCAAATCGCTGCGGGCGCAGACCGCCTATGTCGGCCAGGACGTCTATTTGTTCCGCGACACGATCCGCAACAACATCGCCTTCGGCCGGCCCGGCGCGAGCGAGGACGAGATCATCGAGGCGGCGAAGGCGGCCTGCGCGCATGATTTCATCATGGGTTTTCCGCTCGGTTACGACACGCCGGTCGGCGAGCACGGCACGCAGCTCTCCGGCGGCCAGCGCCAGCGCATCGCGGTGGCGCGCGCGCTGATCAAGAACGCGCCGATCATCCTCCTGGACGAAGCCACCGCCGCACTCGATTCGGAGTCCGAGCGTCAGGTGCAGGAGGCGATCGAACATCTCTGCCAGAACCGCACCACCATCGTGATCGCGCACCGCCTGCACACCATCATGCACGCAGATAGCATCCTGGTGGTCGAGGGCGGCGAGATCGTCGAGCAGGGCCGGCATGACGAGCTCTTGCGCCGCTCCGGCCGTTACGCCTCGTTCTTCCGCCTGCAACATCACGATGTCGGTGCACTGGCGCCGATCAGCGCAACCGCATAGAGTTCCTTATCAACCTCAAGAGCCGCGAGACCGCTTCATGAACGCCGCCTCCTACGTCATTCCGCTTCCGCCCCAGGCATCGCTTCCCGTCGTCGGGGAAAGCGGCCGCTATCCGGTGCGCCGCATCTGGTGCGTCGGCCGCAATTATCTCGAGCACATCCGCGAGATGGGCAATGACGAGCGCGCCCCGCCGTTCTTCTTCGCCAAGCACGCCGACATGCTGGTGCCGGATGGCGCCACCATTCCCTATCCGCCGCTGACCAAGGATCTGCATCACGAGGTCGAGCTGGTCGTCGCGATGAAGAGCGGCGGGCTGAACATCCCCGCCGACAAGGCGCTCGACCACGTCTACGGTTACGCCGTCGGCATCGACCTCACCCGCCGCGATCTCCAGATCGCCTCGCGCAAGAAGGAGCGTCCCTGGGAGATCGGCAAGTCGTTCGACGGCTCCGCCCCCTGCTCCGCGGTGCAGCCGGCCTCGAAGATCGGCCATCCCTCGAAGGGCAAGATCTGGCTCACCGTCAACGGCAAGGAAGCGCAGCAGGGCGACCTCACCGAGCTGATCTGGAACGTGCCGGAGATCATCTGGCAGCTCTCGCAGCAGGTGAAGCTCGCCGCCGGCGACATCATCATGACGGGCACGCCGGCCGGCGTCTCGCAGCTCCAGGTGGGCGACAAGCTCGAATGCGGCGTCGACGGCGTCGGCACGCTGAAGGTGAGCATCGGCCAGCCGGAATAGGCTGAGCTCGAGATCACAGACAGGCAAAGCCCCGGACGTCACGTCCGGGGCTTTTTTGCGGCCTCAAGTTCGCCGCTCATGCGCGCCCACCGCGTTGATATCCTTCCCGGTGTAATCGGTCATCATCGCGGTTGCGGCCAGCGTCATGACAGCGCAAATCGCGATGTAGATCGCGATCGCGGTCGCCGAATGGAACGTGCCGAACAGCCAGGTTGCGATCAGCGGCGCCGGGCCGCCGGCGATCACGGATGCGAGTTGATAGCCGAGCGAGGATCCGCTGTAGCGCAGGCGTCCGGTAAAACTCTCGGCGATCAAGGCGGCTTGCGGCCCGTACTGCATGTCGTGCGGAATCAGCGACAGGATGATCGCAAGGAAGATGATGGTTGGCGATCCGGTGTTGAGCAGCGCGAAATAGACGAAGCCGAAGATGCCCGTCACGGCAGCGCCGATCATGTACATGTTCTTGCGGCCGATCTGATCGGAGATATGTCCGCACAGCGGGATCGAGACAAACGACAGCACCGAGGCCGAGAGCACCGCGGTCAGCAGGAAGTCGCGCGAAACGTGCAGGGTGCCGATGCCATAGGAGAAGACGAAGGCGGTGAAGATGTAGAACGGCGCCTGCTCCGACATGCGCGCGAAGGCCGACAGCAGGATCTCCTTCGGGTATTCCCGGATCACCGTCAGCATCGGCGTGCGGTCGACCTGACGTTCGGCCACGAGCTTTGAGAACACCGGCGTTTCGAGAATGCCGAGCCGGATATAAAGCCCGACGCCGACCAGGATGATGCTGAGCGCGAACGGAATGCGCCAGCCCCACGCCAGGAACTGATCGCCCGCCATCTGGCTGAACGCCAGCACGGCGAGATTTGCGAGGAACAGGCCGCAGGGCACGCCGAATTGCGGCCATGACGCGATCAATCCTCGGGATCGGTCGCTGCGGGCCCATTCCATCGACATCAGCACCGAGCCGCCCCACTCGCCGCCAACGCCGACGCCCTGAATGAATCGCAGCACGGTCAGGATCACGGCGCCCCAGATGCCGATGCTCGCATAGGTCGGCACCACGGCCACTGCGGCGGTCGCCAGTCCCATCAAAAGCAGCGTCGCGATCAGCGTCGATTTACGTCCGATGCGGTCGCCATAGTGTCCAAAGATTGCCGCGCCGATCGGGCGCGCGACGAAGCCGACTGCGTAGATCGCAAACGCCTCCAGCGTGCCAACCCAGGGATCGGACTGCGGAAAGAACAGCTTTGCGAAAACCAGACCGGTGACGGTGCTGTAGAGGAAGAAATCATACCATTCGATCGCGGTCCCTACCGTGGACGCGATCACCGCGCGACGAAGCTGGCGCTGATGCTCGGATTCAGTAAGTCGGGTGGCATCAAGGTCGAGTGTTGCCATGGGAGCGTTTCCCTCGGACAGCCCCCCGGTTGCGCATTTTTCACCGATTATTCGTTGAGAAAAAACGAGATCAGGTTCCAAGGGTTCCGGCCGAACTGGAACGAGAGTGTAAAACTTTAGTCGGCCAATAAAGCCGGCGGCGCACGCTGCCGGATGGGTTGGCTCTACCAGGCCTTACCCGCCGATTGGCGTGGCTCGCCTGAGGCACTCCGCGGTTGAGCGACATATGGGAATGCACACACAGCCAGCCGTCGGCGGTCTTGGAGAACACCATCGTCGCCCGCCCGGGGCGTGGAAACGCGCTGCCATCGGAATGATAGCCCGTGCTCGTCCACGGCGCGATCACGGTCACCATCGTGCCGTCGGACGATGCCAGGATCGAGGTCTGATCGAGCACGAAACGAAAATCGGTCGTCTTCGGCCAGACGTTGTCCCATTGCGTCGCGACCCATTGATCGAGGCCGGGGATGACATCGTTATGCGTGCCGAAGGCGAGCACATCCGGATGGAAGAGCGGCCGCGCCGAGGCATAGTCGACCTCGCGGACATAGCCCGCGAAGGTGTCCAGCCACTGGCGGAAGAACCGCACGATCTCCGTATTCGCGACCGGCAAGGGGCTCATCGCGAGGCGCCGATTCACCGCAACGCCGACAGCACGATGAGGCCGAGGATGAGCGCCGTCAGCGAATATTTCAGCGTGTAGTAGACGTTGCGGTTCCACTCCTTGACCTTGCGGCTGCCGAGATGGATCTCGTAGAGCTTGCCGAACACCTTGTTGAGCACGCCGACATTCTCGCCGTCGACGTTCTGGGTCGCCGACGCCTTGACGATGTGATGGCTGACCCAGCGGTTGATCGCGGTCATGAAGCCGAACTTCATCGGGCGCTCGACGTCGCAGAACAGGATGATGCGGTTGACGTCGGTCGCATTCTCGGCGCTGTGGATGAAGGTCTCGTCGAACATGAAGGCTTCGCCGTCGCGCCAGACGCATTCGACGCCGTCGACGAGAATCCGGCATTTGTTCGAGTTCGGCGTAACGAGGCCGAGGTGATAGCGCAGCGAACCCGCGAAGGGATCGCGATGGGCGCCGAGCTTGCCGCCCGGCGGCAGCATCGCGAACATCGCGCCGTGCACGCTCGGGATCGAGTTCAGCAGCTCCACCGTCTTCGGGCAGAGCGTGCGCGCCGAAGGCAGGAAGTCATCGTACCATTTCAGGTAAAACCGCTTCCAGCCGCTCTTGAAGAAGGAATAGAAGCCCCAGTCGTTGTTCTTGGCGGCGGCGCGGATAAAACCTTCGTCGAACAGCCGCACCGCCTCATCGCGGATGGTCTCCCAGTTCTCGCTCAGGGGCTTCAGCTCGGGAAATTGATCGACCGAGATCACCGGCTTGTTGGGCACGGCCGAGCCGGCATACATCAGCACGTTGTAGGGCGCGAGATAAGTCGAGTGATCGCCGAGCTGGCGCGCGAAGCGCAGCCGCTGCTTGCCGCGGAAGTGAACGTAAATCGTCGAAGCCGCCAGCACATAAAGAATAACAAGTTGCGGCGCAAAAAGCTGTTTCAGCATTTCCCCAATCCCAAGTGACCCAGCCGGGGTGTCGTGTAGCCCGACGGAGCCCGAGCGGCAAGATATTCACCGCCGGGTTGCAATCACGCTGGGGAGAGCGCTCGAGCGGAACTTGGGGCCGAAACCGCCCAAATTAGGCCCGCGACAGCGCCTGGAGACCCTTGAACGTCAGGCGCTTGGGATCGGTGACGCCGGCGAGGTAGAGACGGCGGATGAAGGCGATGACGGCGTCGCGGTCGCAATCGGTCAGCGCGACGACGGCGTCGACCGCGATTCTCTGGGCTTCCATTGGGCTCACCTCGGCCTTGCGAGTCACCCTGGCCGAGACAGGCTAGGACCCATCCGTTAATCCGGCGTTAACCGTTGGGCAGGGATGGCCGATTCAGACAGGCGGCCGAATACGCAAACAACATTGGCGGGCGGGCTGCCCCGCCCCGGCCTCGGCGATATCCTGATTCCGATGCGCGCTAGTCGGCGCCGGACGTTCTCGCATTGCGTGTCAATGATTTCAGCAATTCGGCCTGCTGTCGCGCCAACTCACACTGCTTCCGCGCATGTGAGCTCGACAACTCGATCCATTGCGAGAGCGTTCTCACGCGGCTCAACTCGCGCGTATACTGCAGGGTCGCGCCTGCATTCACTTTCATCAATTCGAGCACGACAGCGTGGCACTCAGCGGCAGCTCCGTCCAGGACGTCGCTTTCCGGACTGGCAATATCCTTCGTATATTCGAACGCAGTATGCACGCCTAACTTCATTGCCTCGAGAGCATGCGTCTGCATCTCTTTGGCGATCTCCACGGCGAGAGCGGAGGTGTTGCTGGCACTTTGGAATTGCGTCGAACGCAGCTCCACCTTGGTAGACGGGCACGTCGCGACGTTGTCGATTGCCGCGGGAATGGTCGTCTCCGCAGGCACCTTTCGAGCAGGCTTCTTTCGAGCAGTCCTGGCTGCCTGCTCGCTCCGGAGTCCATCGCCCCGTGGGACGGCGACCGGATCAGGCGGCATCTCCAAGAGGCTCTCGTCGATTGTGCGGCTCACCGCCGCAGTCAGATCCACCAGCGACCGACGTTTGGCGCGTGCGCCATCAGCAGGCTGTCTCGACCGCGCCTTGCCCATGATGATTCGACTCCGCGAAGATGTGCTCCGAAATCCAGCGCCACAGCCCAACGATCTCGTCCGAGGCTTTTCCGTCCGGCGCAAACTCGGTGACGCCCAAGCCTACCCCGAGCGCATCCTGATGGTCGTTGCGCTGTCCAATAAAGGGAAGCGCAAGCACCCCAAGCGAGTTGAGCGACGTGGCAGCTTCACTCAGCCGGCACCCCCGTGTGGGCGTCTGATTGAGGATGAAGGCAAACCGGCGGTTACCCCTACGAATGGCCAACAGCGTAGGGATGGCAGCTTCGATATCGGCCGGGCTCGGACGCGCCGGAATGAGACAGAGGTCGGCATTGGTGATGGCGCGCAGCGCCAGGGCGTTGTTCGTTGCGGCCGTGTCGATGATTGCGAGCCCAATCCCTTCGGCCTGGAGCCGAGATAGCACCGGCTCGATCTCTGCCGGATCCGCAACGCACTCGACACGAGGATAGGAATTCTCGCGACGCTCTTTCCATTTCGAGATGGTGCCCTGCGCGTCCGCCTCAATGAGAGCAACGCGCTCTTCGCATTCCATCGCGGCCACGGCAAGCCCGACAGCCAGCGTACTCTTACCGCTTCCGCCTTTCTGCGTGACCAGAGCAAGCACGTGCACGTCCCGCGCTCCCATCAATGCCAGCGACGCGGAACTCAGGCGCTGTCGGAAGTAAATTGCATGCAACGCAACAATACTACTTCAAGTCGCGGTTCGCCTCAAGCGGTCGACGGGTTCCTCCGGCAACATACGGAGATCAGGAATATTGCATCACGCCGTCGTCGATCCGGCCGAAGCGCAAGGAGACGATGTCGAGCGCGTAGTTCTGATAGAGGCGCCACGGCCGCTTCGAGCCCTGCTTCGGCATCTTGGCGATCGAGCGCTGCACATAACCCGAGGTGAAATCGAGCGAGGGCTGCGCGGTGATCGTGGCATCGTCATTGTGCGGCATGCACTGACGGAAATTATGCCGGTCCATGTAGTTGATGAGCCGGCAGACATATTCGCAGGTGAGATCGCATTTCAGCGTCCACGACGCGTTTGTGTAGCCGAAGGCTGACGCCATGTTCGGCACGTCGGCATACATCATGCCCTTGTAGGTCAGCGTGTTGGCGAAATCGACGGCGCGGCCATCGACGCTGATCTCGAGCCCGCCGACGACCTGGAGCACCAAGCCCGTCGCCGTCACGATGATGTCGGCCGCAAGCTCGCTGCCGTCCTTCAGGCGAATACCGTCGCGCGTAAACGTGTCGATCTCGCTCGTGACGACCGCGGCGCGCTGCTCGCGGATCGCCTTGAAGAGATCGCCGTCGGGAACGAGGCACAGCCGCTGGTCCCAGGGATTGTAGCGCGGCGTGAAATGGGTCGCGACGTCGTAGTCGGGGCCGAGTGCCATCTGCACGCCCCTAAGGATGAGATCCCTCACCTTCGCCGGCCGGCGCCGGCTGAGCTGGAAGAAGAACATTCCCCACATCACATTGCGCCAGCGGATCAGGTGATAAGCAAGCCGCGTCGGCAAATTGCGGCGCAGCTTGTTGGCGACGGGATCCTGAGCGGGGCGCGACACCACGTAGGTCGGCGAGCGCTGCAGCATGGTGACCTGCGCCGCTTTCTTGGCGAGCTCCGGCACTAGGGTCACTGCGGTCGCGCCCGAGCCGATCACCACGACGCGCTTGCCCGAATAGTCGATGTCCTCAGTCCATTTCTGCGGATGCACGATGCGGCCCTGGAAATCCGCCGTCCCCTTGAACTCCGGCGTGTAGCCCGCCTCGTATTTGTAATAGCCCGAGCACATGAACAGGAAATTGCAGGTGAAGCGCACGAGCTCGGGTGCGCCCTCGCCCGCGATGCGCTCGGCCTCCACGGTCCAGCGCGCCTCCGGCGTCGACCACGATGCGCGCTTGACCCGATGACTGAAGCGGATGTGCTGCTCAATGCCATTCTCGGCGGCGGTCTCGCGCACATAGTTCAGGATCTGCGGCCCGTCGGCGATCGCCTTCGGGTCGGTCCACGGCTTAAAGGAATAGCCGAGCGTGAACATGTCGCTGTCGGAGCGGATGCCGGGATAGCGGAACAGGTCCCAGGTGCCGCCGATGCAGTTGCGTCCCTCCAGGATGACGTAGCTCTTGCCCGGGCACTTCGTCTGCAAATGATAGCCCGCGCCGATGCCGGACAGGCCGGCACCGACGATGAGGACGTCGAAATGTTCGCTGTCACGCGCTCCCATAGATTGATTAGCGCTCGATCCGAGCAAAAATCAACCACCAAACCGATACACGTGACCTCCAGCACTCGTTCATGAACCGGAATCAAGCCACAGTTCGCAAGTGCGGCACGCTCGGCTGGATGCTCGGCTGCGCGCTCATATTATCCGCCAACCGGGCGCGGAACGTTGGATAGCGCAATGCTTCGAGCGGCGAAAGCTTCGCCAGGTCGTAAAGCGGGGTACGCAGCCAGGATTCCCTTTCCTGCCGCCCCTTCGGCACAAAGTCCGGCAGCTTCCTGAGGGACAATCCGTCCCACAGCTCCCGCCGCCGATATAGCAGTGCAGAGACAGCAAAGACGCCAGCCATCACAGCCCACATCAGACTTGCGAGCAACGCGTTTGGCCATTGCAAATGAACTGCGTTCGAAAGGGTCTTATAGTTCTGAAAAGCTGCGAATGCGGGCTTCAGATTCGAGATCTGCATTTGTAGCCCATACAGATTGGACATGACCTCGCCCTTCTCTATGGTCGACAACAGCCCACCGAGCTCGCAACCTGGGTTGAAGAGCCGTCGCCCTCCACCCAGGTCGCCCATGGTATCGCACTCCGCCACGATCGTAGACAGCGCTTCAGGCTGATAGTTACCCGTCGCGATACTCGATCTCACATTCTGCAGCTCGGCTTCCAAATTTCGGATGGATGCCTGTGATACCGAGGTGCGGAACCAGCTGTCTTCGTCCCTCTTGTCCTGATTTACCTTGTCGATGTTGTTAAGGCTGATCAGCGCCGATTCGACGTATTGTAGCGGCGTGCTGCTGATGACAGTATAATCCGACGGCCAGTACAGCACGAATGCGAATACGAACGCGATGATCGAATAGCTGCCACCTGCATAAAGTGTTGTCCTGAACAGTTCGAATGGATTTCTACTACATCCCACAGTAGCGGCGACCGCCTCACCCGTCGGAGGTGAACTTGCAGCCCAGCGCATCAATAGTTGAAAAAGCAGGGTCGACGGAAGCGCCATACCGAACGCCATCAGGAGCATCGCATAGAACCGGCCGCTTCCGCCCTGGTGAACAGCAAATGTGACCAACACCGAGATGAGCGTGACGGCGATCGTGTTCATGATCGCGCAACGAATGACGACATCCGAACTGTACTTCCAGTCGCCGCTGGCTAGCCGCTTCTCCCGCCAGCGGGTAACGAAGAATGCAGTGAGCAGGAAGACGAAAAAGGCCAACGTGAGGTGCCATTTCTGCTGGGCCGACTCGTCATGGAACTGCATCGATCTGATTTTCAGCGCGATCAGGAAAACAGACGCCACGCCACCGAGATAGAACGCCAGATGAAAAATGAAGGTCGCAGGCGAACGTGGCGCCGGCGTGCTTACATTGAGTTTAAGCGACCTCAGCTTGGCATTGACGGCGGTTTCGTTCTCACAGGCACGCCACAAGATCGATGCCAGGAACACTGCGAGCGCATTCTTGAATGCGTCGATCTTCCGCGCAGCATCTTCGCCGGGGTCACCACGATCAAGCTCCTTGGCCAGGACATCACGTTGATCGCGAACGAACCCAAATGCACGCTCGTTCTCCGGTTGCCTCATCACCGGCTTGAACTGATCGTCCCGATCTCGCAACAGCTCCAACCGCGAATAAAGAAACTTGGCGCGTAGCCAATTTTGCCTGGAGCCTTCCTGATTGTCTTCGATCAGAGCCTGCGTCGCCGGGGAGAATTCTCCTGCGGCGCGCAGCTCTTCGTCGGCCAGAGGAAAGCTACCGTCGAGCGCGACCGCGAGGTTCGTCACCGCATAAGGGATGTAGGCCGCCTCATGGGCGATGGATCGGAGCCAACCCTCCATCCGGCCGAGATATTTGTCGTCGTCGCGGCTCCCGATCAAGGTGATGATCGATGTCGCCGCAAGTGGCCAAACCGAATTGTCGATCTTGCCGTCGGAGCCGCCAGGAATGTAGGACAGAATTGGTGCAATCGCGGTCGGGCCAATCGCGAGCAAAATGAAGTAGAAGCCCAACATTAAGGCAACGTAGATTGCCAAACCCTTCATATATCTCGAATGCGAAGTCAACGATTCCGGCGCAAGCTCGATGAATTCGCCGATTGTCGTTTTAGCGTAAGTGGGAACCTTGTAATGATCGACCGAGAAAACAACGACCACAAGGACGCCGAACAGGAATGATGCAATCTGCGGGCCCCTAATCTGCTGAATGATAGGAGGAAGATACTGCGTCCACATACAGAAGGTGGAGAGAACAGAAGCAGGGCATTCCGTCATCGTGACCTCCCATCGAAATAACTTCCGACTACGTCAGCGGCTCTGCAAAACATCTCGGATTGGAAATGAAACGATCCTCGGGTATTTGCCGCGCCCAATGGATCATCTTACGGAAAGCCTCCGCCGCGGGCTGCACGGAGAATCTGCAAAACTGCGTCTCGGCAGAATCGAGCCCCCCGTTTTCCTGCATCTTGTTGGATGGGGCGCCGCCGCCGCACACCGCGAAGTATCGGCACCGCGCGCGACACAGGTCCACGCCCTGCCGAATCTCTGCCTGAGTTCGGGCGACGAGGGCACTGGTGAAGATCCGATCGAAGTCGTCGATCAGAATATTCCCGAAGTTGAAATTGCGATGCGCCTGTGAGCGCACCTCCATGAACTCCGGCGAGAACGTCGTCACATCGCCGTTTGCAGCGACGACCAGGACGTCCCAGGCGTCGATCTGCTCGTTGCGCAATTGCCCGCCGGCTAGAATCGAGGCGATCCGCTCGACTTCTTTGATGTGCAGCGGGAAGCCCTCGAGGTAGGCGCGCTTCATCAGACCGAAAAGGAACCCGGTGATGGCATCGGTGTAGTCTCCGGCATCGAACGAACTCGTCGCATGACGTCCCTCGGACTCATCAATCGAAAACGAGACGTGAGAGATGTCGTTGTCGCGATAGAACTCGAAATATGCATCGACCGCCTGAAGCGACAGCGGATGCAGGACCGTGACGACGTTGGGATGTATCCGCGCCTGTTGCAGCTCTCGCAATGCTTGCATCGCCAGAGCCCAGGTCCCCTTGCCGTTTCGCGTCTTCCTGCGCGCATCGTGAAACTCTCGCGGACCGTCGATCGAGAGTCCGATCTGCGTACCGGTCTCTCGGGCAAACTCGATCCAGTCCCGTCCGAGGCCAATCCCGTTTGATTGCAGCGAGAAGTTGGTCGCCCCTGGCGCCGTCTTTCGCAGCTCGGTGTAGGCGCTTCGATACCAAGCAATGGGCACTGTCGTCGGCTCGCCGGCATGCCAAATAATCGTCGGCGCGGCGTCGCGGGCGATCCTGGGAAAAATCTTGTCGCGGATCGCAGAGACGACCTTTGCACCCATCACGGTACGGTCGTCGCGGTGGCGCAGATAGCAATAGTCGCAGTCGATGTTACAGAACGGCGTTGGCTGAAGTACAATGAGAGCCGGGCGCCACATCGTTCAACACCTTCGCCAGACCCCGCTAAAACAATTGGCGAAATTGAACCACTGCGACAGCTGGATCCGCCGCGGACCCGAACCGCCTTCGTCTTGCTTCACATCGGCAGATGCCGCTTCAAGCGCACCTGCGAGGCTGCCGGATTGGAAGAACGCAGCAGGATCAGAGTCGATTGGAGTTGCAGCATTGGTGGGGTTGGCCGCCACCAGAACAAAAGCCAAAGGCCATGCGTCTCTGAAATACGCCATAGTACCCTCCAGCAATGAACGAAATCGCAATGCGAATATTCACTCCCAAAGATTGCAATAACACCGCAGCTATCGAACAGGATGTGATGCAGTTCACTAGATGGCAAAAACCGCGCCGGACAGCCTGTCCAGCGCGGCAAAAGTAGGACAAACGTCCTGACGCAATCAGTACCGATAATGATCCGACTTGTACGGGCCTTCCTGCTTCACGCCAATATAGTCGGCTTGGTCCTTGCGCAGTTCGGTGAGCTTGACGCCGATCTTGGCGAGGTGCAGGCGGGCGACCTTCTCGTCGAGGGTCTTGGGCAGCACGTAGACCTTCTTCTCGTACTTGCCGTTCTTGTTGTTGGCGAACAGCTCGATCTGCGCCAGCGTCTGGTTGGTGAAGGACGCCGACATCACGAAGGACGGATGGCCCATGGCGTTGCCGAGGTTCACGAGGCGGCCTTCCGACAGCATGATGATGCGGTGCTTGTCGGGGAATTCGATCTCGTCGACTTGCGGCTTGATGTTGGTCCACTTCAAATTGCGCAGAGCGGCGATCTGGATCTCGTTGTCGAAGTGGCCGATGTTGCAGACGATGGCGCGATCCTTCATCGCGCGCATGTGCTCGATGGTGATGATGTCCTTGTTGCCGGTCGCGGTGACGAAGATGTCGGCGCGAGGCGCGGCGTCTTCCATGGTCACGACCTCGTAGCCTTCCATCGCGGCCTGAAGCGCGCAGATCGGATCGACTTCGGAGACCATGACGCGGCAGCCGGCCTGGCGCAGCGAAGCGGCCGAGCCCTTGCCGACGTCGCCAAAGCCGGCGACCATCGCAACCTTGCCCGACAGCATCACGTCGGTGCCGCGGCGGATGCCGTCGACCAGCGATTCACGGCAGCCATAGAGGTTGTCGAACTTCGACTTGGTGACGCTGTCGTTGACGTTGATCGCCGGGAACAGCAGCGTGCCCTTGTTGGCCATCTCGTAGAGGCGATGCACGCCTGTCGTCGTCTCTTCCGAGACGCCCTTGATGTTCTTGGCGATCTCGCCGAAGTAGCCCTTCGGCTTCTCCTTGAGGAGTCGCTTGACCAGCGCGTAGAAAATCTCCTCTTCCTCCGAGCCCGGCTTGTCGAGGAAGGCTGTGTCGCCGTTCTCGGCACGGACACCGGCATGCACCAGCATGGTGGCATCGCCGCCGTCATCGAGTATCATGTTCGGCGTGCCGCCGCCATGCCAGTCGAACAGCTTTGCGGTGTAGTCCCAATATTCAGTCAGCGTCTCGCCCTTGACGGCGAAGACGGGAATGCCGGCGGCCGCGATCGCAGCCGCGGCGTGATCCTGCGTCGAATAGATGTTGCAGGAGACCCAGCGGATATCGGCGCCGAGAGCGGCCAGCGTCTCGATCAGCACCGCCGTCTGGATCGTCATATGCAGCGAGCCGGCGATGCGCGCGCCCTTGAGCGGCTGCTTCGGGCCGTACTCCTCGCGGGTGGCCATCAGGCCGGGCATCTCGGTCTCGGCGAGCGAGATCTCCTTGCGGCCGAAATCGGCGAGCGAAATGTCCTTGACGATGTAATCGGTGAAGCCGGGCTTCGCGTTCATTGCGAGTATCCTGTTGTTGAACTCGTCATTCCGGGTCGCCCAAAAGACGCGAACCCGGAATCTCGATGTGATGGATAAGGATCCCGGGTTCGCTCGCGTACCGCGCGCGCCCCGGGATGACGCTTAAAACTAGAGCGCGCGCTTGAGCGGCTCGACGAGGTCGGTCTTCTCCCAGGAGAAGCCACCCTCATTGTCCGGCGTGCGGCCGAAATGGCCGTAGGCCGAGGTGCGCGCGTAGATCGGGCGGTTGAGGTCGAGATGCGTGCGGATGCCACGCGGCGTGAGATCCATCGCCTTGGCGACGGCCTTCTCGAGCTGATCCTCCGACACCTTACCGGTGCCGTGGGTGTCGATGTAGATCGACAGCGGCCGCGCGACGCCGATGGCGTAAGCGAGCTGGAGCGTGCAGCGGTCGGCGAGACCGGCGGCAACGACGTTCTTGGCGACGTAGCGCGCGGCATAGGCCGCCGAACGGTCGACCTTGGTCGGATCCTTGCCGGAGAACGCGCCGCCACCATGCGGGGCCGCGCCGCCATAAGTGTCGACGATGATCTTGCGGCCGGTCAGGCCGGAGTCGCCGTCGGGACCGCCGATGTAGAACTTGCCGGTCGGGTTGATATGCCAGATCGTCTTCGGCGTGATCCAGTCCTTCGGCAGCGCCTCGCGCACATAGGGCTCGACGATGTCGCGCACCTGCTTGGAGGTGAGGTCCTCGATCAGATGCTGATGCGACACCACGATCTCGCGCACGCCGACCGGCTTGCCGTTCTCGTACTGCACGGTGACCTGGCTCTTGGAATCCGGGCCCAGCACCTTCTCGCGGCCGGAGTGGCGCGCTTCGGAGATGAGGCGGAGGATCTTGTGGGCGTAGAAGATCGGCGCCGGCATCAGATCAGGCGTCTCGTTGGTGGCGTAGCCGAACATGATGCCCTGGTCGCCCGCGCCTTCTTCCTTGACCTCGCCCGGCTGCAGCGCATCGACGCCCTGGGCGATGTCGGCCGACTGCGGATGCAGCAGGATCTCGACGTCGCAGGTCTTCCAGTGGAAGCCTTCCTGCTCGTAGCCGATGTCCTTGATCGCGCCGCGGACGACGCTTTCGATCTGCTCGTTGGTCACTGATTTCGGACCGCGGGTCTCACCAGCGATCACCACCTTGTTGGTGGTCGCCAGCGTCTCGCAGGCGGCGCGGATGGCCCAGGGATCGATGCCCGCCTTCGGCCCTTCACGATAGAACAGGTCGACGATCTCATCGGAGATCCGGTCACAGACCTTGTCCGGATGGCCTTCGGACACGGACTCGCTGGTGAAGAGATAGGATGCGCGCATCAGTAACCCCTTGTTCCGCCATTAGCCGGCGGGCGTTTGCGATGTTTACTTTTGATGATGTCAATCACGCCGACGCGAGATGACGTAGGATTCGTCGAGAAACCAGAGCCCATTGTACTTGCGCAGCACGTCCCTGGCGGCATCCAGAGTGCGGCCGTTTTGAGTCATTTCTGTCAACCGGTCGTCCTCAATCTGAGCGACATACACCGCCGCATTCCACGCTGCAAAGGCCGTCGAGGTACCGATGGTGCCGGTGACCTCGTTGGGCAGCGCTTCCATATCATACCTGAAGATCGAACGGTTATCCGCGTAAGCATTAAAATTTAAGTCGCGGCCCACCGATCCAAGTTCATACTTAACTGCACGCAGTAGCTCATGACGGCTGACTGAGAAAGGATTTTCTCCAGGCCAGATCGCCTGGATCATTTCCATGCCCGGATCCTGGCCGTGGGAGTGGATTCCGATCAGCCTGCCGCCAGGCCGGAGCGCCCGCGCCAGGGGTGCAATGATCCGCTTGGCCCGGAAATTGACCGAGGACAGCGCCCGGTAGGGCTGCGATGCGATGACGAGGTCGAAATTGGCCTCGGTCTGGCCCGGCCGCGGGATGGTCGAATCCAAGAGAAATCTGTGGTCTTTGCGATAGAGCACGAGGACGACGGGCCGCTCGTAGAGCGGCATGGCCGTGCGTGGGCTGATCGCGGCGCGCCAGTTCTGCTCCAAGAACGGCCGCAGTTCCGCGATCTGCTGCTCGAACTCGCCCGATGAAGCGCCGCGCAGCGGCACCTCATGCCAGACGGTGGCCGCCGCCGCCGCAGGCGATGCCGGCGTCAGCCAGGGCGCCTCCGCGTAGAACATGTTGGTGAAGACGAACACCGACGCCGGATGCTCGAAAATGCGATCCGGCACCTTCTCCAGCGTCAGGCGCAGGTCCTCGAGACTGAGCTCCTTACCGGCGACATAGAAGGGCATGTTGGGAAAGCGCTGGTGCGTTGCGCGTAGCACCCGCGCCAGCACCGTGCCATCGCCCACGCCCGCGTCGAACAGGCGCAGTGCCGGCGGGCGCGGATGGATGGAGCTTAACTCCAAGGCGACCCTATCTGCGATCACCCGCTTCTCGCTGCAGGTGTGGACGAACAGCAGGTATTTCTGGCGGTTCTCGAAGAAGCGGAAATTGCCGCGCGGGTCGCGCTTTTCCGGCGGCACCTGAAGTCCCCGTGGCGGCGGCACGCCGCCGGCCATCGATGCGGCCATATAGGCCTGGATCCGCTCCAGCGTGTCGATGGTGATGCGCTTTCCTTCGCGCAGGCGATGCACCAGCTTCCCATCGTTGACCGCGCGCCGACCGAAGGTCGATTCCGCCATGCCCGCCTTGCGGCAGAACTCGGTGATCTGGCTCAGGATTTCGTCGTTTTTCATCGGTGGGACACGGTGGGCAGACGGATTGGGTTCTGCGTCCTAGCAAATTCTGCCCACTCAGGGAATAGCGGATCGAGGCGCCTCGATTGGCCGCGCGCCAGGGCGGGAGCCCGTGAACCCCTGCGCCCCGCGGGGCAACAAACAAGCGCTTCTCCTCTCACGAGATATCGCCATGCGCCGCCTGCTCGTCGCGCTCTGCCTGCTCATCGTCGCGACGTGGTCCGGGCCCGCCTTCGCCCAGGCCCGCAATCAGCTCGGCCCGCTCTGCACCACCGGGACCACGCCCGCGGACCAGATGGTCGACGCCTGCACCAAGATCATCGCGCTGAAAGTGTTCAGGGGCGAGCAGCTCGCAACGGTCTACTTCTGGCGTGCGGTCGGGTGGAACAAGAAGGGCCAGTACGCCAAGGTCATCACTGATGCCACGGAAGCGATCCGGCTCCGGCCGAGCCAGGCGGTCTACAACTTGCGGGGATCGGCCTATTACGACAAGGGCGAATACGAGATCGCGATCGCCGATTTCGACGACGCGCTGAAGCTCGGCCCGCCCAGCGGCATCATCTTCCACAATCGCGGCAATGCCTGGCGCGGCAAGCACGACTATGCCAAGGCCATTGCCGATTACGACATGTCGATCAAGGCCGATCCGAGATCGGCATTCTCGTTCCAGAACCGCGGCATCTCGAAAGAGGCGCTCGGCGATCTCGACGGCGCGCTCGCGGACATCAATCAGGCGATCCGGCTCGATCCGACGCTGCCGCAGCCGCTGATCAACCGCACCGCGATCTGGCGCGCCAAGGGTGATCTCGATCGCGCCATCGCCGATGGCAGCGAAGCGATCCGGCTCGCCAAGGAACGGCCGCCGGTCAACATCATGACGCCGCCCAACAGCGTGCTGATCTCCGGCTACATCCATCGCGCGCTCGCCTATGAGGCTAAGGGCGACTATGCGCATGCGAAGGACGACTACAAGACGACGCTGGCGATCGTGGCTTCGGACGCCGGCAGCAAGGCCAACCAGGCCACCGCGAAGGTGCGGCTGTCGCTGCTGACGGATGCGAGCGCGCCGATCCCGCGCGATGCGCCGTCACCGACGACGCAGCCGACCGACCCCGCTCCGCAGCAGGCGGGGCCGGCGCCCTCGCCCGCACCGGTCGCCCCCGGCAAGCGCATGGCGCTGGTGATCGGCAATGGCGCCTATGCGCATGTCAAGCCGCTGCCCAATCCACCTAACGATGCGCGCGCCATCGCCAAGAGCCTGCGCGATATCGGCTTCACCGTGTCCGAGGGCATCGACCTCGACCGCGCCGCGATGCAGAAGGTGACGCGCGATTTCTTGCGCGAGGCGGTGCGGGCGCAGGTCGCGGTGGTCTACTATGCTGGCCATGGTGTGCAGGTCGACGGCCGCAACTATCTCATTCCCGTCGACGTCGCGCTCAAGCCGGGCGCCAACATGACGGAGGCGATGATCGAGACGGATACGATCATGGCCGGCCTCGACGACCAGGTCCGCACCAACATCCTGATCTTCGACGCCTGCCGCAACAATCCGATGGCGCAGCAGGTCGCATCCGTCGGCAGCAATCGCGGCATCGAGGGTGCCCCGGGCCTCGCAGCTCCAACGAGCCTCGGCACCGGCGCGACATTGGGAGCCGGCACGCTGATCGCCTACGCGACCGCGCCGGGCCAGGTCGCGCTCGACGGCGAAGGCGCGAACTCGCCGTTCTCCGCCGCGCTGTCGCGTCACATCGGCACGCCCGGGCTGGAGGTGCAGCAGATGCTGACACGGGTCCGGGCCGAGGTGGTCTCGACCACGAAGAACAAGCAGGTGCCGTGGTCGAATTCGTCGCTGCTGGGCGAGGTCTATCTGGCAGAGAAGTGAGGGCAGGCGAGGCCGTGGTGCTGGCTATGACGCGAAGACCGCGCGTCAAGTTCGGTGTCGTCCCGGCGAAGGCCGGGACCCATAACCACCGAATGCAATTCGGCGAAGACTTGGCATTAGCAAGCTCGCGCTACAACGTGAACTCGGCGTATGGGTCCCGGCCTTCGCCGGGACGACACCGATAGAGTGGCGCGAGCTTTCCATCTCGCGCCAGCCCGGACATACCGCTTACTTGCCCCACACTTCCTTCGCGATCTCCACGGCAAGGCTGAGCTTGGCCCATTGCTCTTCCTCGGAGAGGATGTTGCCCTCTTCCGTCGAAGCGAAGCCGCATTGCGGCGACAGCGCGAGCTGCTCCAGCGGGGCGAACTTGGCGGCTTCCTCCAGGCGGCGCTTGATGTCGTCCTTCTTTTCGAGCTCGCCGAACTTCGAGGTGATGACGCCGACCACGACGACCTTGTTGCCCTTGGGCAGGAAGCGCAGCGGCTCGAAGCCGCCGGCGCGATCGCTGTCGTATTCGAGGAAATAGCCGTCGTAATTGGTGCCGGCGAGCAGGGTCTCGGCGACCGGCTCGTAGCCGCCCGAGGAGATCCAGGTCGAGCGGAAATTGCCGCGGCAGACATGCGTCGTCACCACCATGTCGGCGGGCTTCTCAGCCAGCGCGTAGTTGATGATGCGGGCATAGATCTGCTGCAGGCCCTCGGGATTGTCGCCGCGCTCGCGCGCCTTCTGCAGTTCGTCCTGCGAGCAGAGATAGGCCCAGACGGTGTCGTCGAACTGCAGATAGCGGCAGCCGGCGTCGTAGAACGCCTTCACCGCCTTGCGATAGGTCTTGCCGAGGTCCTCGTAGAAGGCGTCGAGATCGGGATAGACGTCCTTGGAGATCGACTTGCGACCGCCGCGGAAATGCAGCACGGCCGGCGATGGGATCGTCATCTTGGCGGTGACGTGGGCTTGGTCGGCATACTTCTTCAGGAAGCGGAAGTGATCCAGCATCGGGTGGTTGTCGGGGAAGTCGAGCTTGCCGATCACGCGCACAGCGTCGTGACGGGTCTGCACGCCCGCGAACTGGATGCCGGTGTCGGGGTGGAACAGCTCGCAGCCGGTGAGCTTGGCCAGGAAGTCGAAGTGCCACCAGGAACGACGGAATTCGCCGTCGGTCGCAAGCTTGAGCCCGATCGAGGCCTGCTTGTGCACGACCTTCTCGATCTCCATGTCCTCGATCTTGCGCAGATCGTCGGCCGAGATCTCGCCCTTCTCTAGACGACTGCGGGCTTCCTTGATCTTGGCGGGACGCAGAAGGCTGCCGACCTCGTCGGCGCGGAAGGGGGCTTTGGTTCGCTGCATTGTTATCTCTCCCGAAATTTCAGTGGCGCAAGTTGTACTCCCTCTCCCCGCCTGCGGGGAGAGGCGAAGATCAATGGGCGGCCGCTCCGGCGACGCCGAGGTGGCGCTCCAGGACGGATGGGTCGGCCTTCAGCGCCGCGCTCGGGGCATCGTGGACGATTGTTCCGCGCTCCAATATCACAACGCGGTCGGCCAGCCCCAGAATCTTTTGGGCATTCTGCTCGACGATGATCGAGCAGATGCCGCCCGCCCGGGTGATAGTGCCGATCGCCTTGAGCAGCTCCTCGACGATGATGGGGGCGAGGCCCTCGGTCGGCTCGTCCAGCAGCAGGACTTTCGGATTGAGGGTCAGGGCGCGGCCGATCGCTAGCATCTGCTGCTCGCCGCCGGAGAGCTGGTTGCCAAAATTGCTCCGCCGCTCCTTCAGCCGCGGGAACATCTCGTAGACCTTCTCGACCGTCCAGGGGCCGGGCTGCGCCACCGCGGTCATGTTCTCCTCGACCGTCAGCGAGCGGAAGATATTGCGCTCCTGCGGCACCCAGCCGATGCCGGCGCGCGCGCGCTGGTCAGGCCGAAGCGAGGTGACATCCGCGCCGGCAAGCGCGACCGAACCCGAGAAACGGCGGGTGACACCGACGATGGAATTGATCAGCGTGGTCTTGCCGGTGCCGTTGCGGCCGAGCAGCGCCAGCACCTGCCCTTCGGCGAGGCGCAAGGACATGTTGGGCAGCACCACCGCTTCGCCGTAGCCGGCGCGAAGGGAGTCGATCGCGAGCAGATCAGACATTGACCGCCTCCTCGCCGAGATAGACCGCCTTGACCTGCGGATCGCGCGCGACTTGTTCGGGCGGCCCCTCGGTGAGCAGCGCGCCCGAGACCAGCACCGAGATGCGGTCGGCAAAGGAGAAGACGAGGTCCATGTCGTGCTCGATGAGGAGCACGGTGACGTCGCGCGGCAGTGCGCTGACGACCGCGAGAATGTCATGGCGCTCGCTCTCGGGCACGCCGGCGGCGGGCTCGTCGAGCAGCAGCACGCGGGGCTTGGCCGCGATCGCCACCGCGATCTCGAGCAGACGCTGCTTGCCGTAAGGCAGCGTCACGGTCTGCTCGTTCATGACGTCGAGCAGGTGGAAGCGCGTGAGCAGATCGGCGACCTCACCGTTGACGTCGCCGCGCGTCCCCATCCGCCGCCACCAGTCGCCGCCATGGCCGAGGCGCTCGGAGACGGCAAGGCCGATGGTCTCGAGCGGGGTCAGGTCCGGGTAGAGCTGGTTGATCTGGAACGTGCGCGACAGGCCGCGCAGCACGCGCTTGTGCACGGGCAGATCCGTGATGTCCTGGCCTTCGAGCAGAATGCGGCCCGAGTTCGGCTTGAGAACGCCGGTGAGCTGGTTGATGACCGTGGTCTTGCCGGCACCGTTCGGGCCGATCAGGGCATGGCGGGCGCCCTGCTCGATCTTCAAGGACAGGTCGCGCGTGACGCGCAGGCCGCCGAACTGCTTTTCGAGATTCTTCGTTTCGAGCGCGATGGTCATGCGTCGCTCTCCGGCACCGCGACGACGGCCTTGCGCCCGGCCACCTGCCTGATGATCAAGTTCGGCACATAGAGCACCCAGCGGTGCAGGCGCTGGCGGCCGATCAGCACGATCACGACCAGCACGAGGCCGATCCAGAACTGCCAGTATTGCGGAGTGATGGTCGAGAACAATTCCTGGAGCATGCGAAACACCACCGCGCCGATCAGCCCGCCATAGAGATAGCCGGTGCCGCCGATGACCAGCACCAGCATCAAATCAGCCGAGCGCTCGAACGCAAACACGTCGAGCGAGGCGATCGCGGTGGTCTGGGTGAACAGCGCCCCCGCAATGCCGGCATAGAACGCCGCCAGCGTGTAGATCGCGATCAGGCGGCGGTTGACGGGGATGCCGATGGCGGCGGCCCGCAGCGGATTGTTCTTGATCGCGCGCAGCGACAGGCCGAACGGCGAATGCACGACGCGGCGGGCGAGCAGGAACAGGAGGAACAGCACGGCCAGCGAGTAGAAGAAGCCGGCTTTGCCGAACATGTCGAAGGGGATCTCGCCGAAGATCGGCTGCATCTCGATGCCTTGCAGGCCGTCGGTGCCACCGGTGATGTTGGAGAAGCGTTCGGCCAGCGCTTCCAGCAGCAGGGCGATGCCGAGCGTCACCATCAGCCGGGTCAGGTCGACGCCGCGGATCACCAGGAAGCTGGTGGCAAAGCCGAGCACCATCGCCGCAAGGCCGGCGACGATCAGCGCCAGCACGGGCTCTTTGATGATGCCGTGCAGCGCGAGAAGTCCCGCCGCATAGGCGCCGACGCCGAAGAAGGCGGCATGGCCGAGCGAGACGATGCCGGCATAGCCGAGGATGAGATCGAGCGACATCGTGAATAGCGCCAGCCGCAGGATGTCGGTCATGATCAGATAGCGCGTGGGAAAGGCGAAGCCGCAGGCCAATACGATGAGCCAGAAGGCGACTTCGCCATAGTGCCAGCGCGCCTGGCGCTGGGCGTGATAACCGACGTCGGAGGAAGCGCTCATCGGCGAACTCAACGCGCGGCCGTGCGGCCAAACAGGCCGTTCGGGCGCCAGATCAGGATCACGATCATCATGGTGTAGATCACGAAGGGGCCCATCTTCGGCACGTAATACTTTCCGGCGACGTCGCCGATGCCGAGCAGGAGCGAGGCCAGGAACGGCCCGGTGATCGAGGACGAACCGCCGACGGTGACCACGATCAGGAAGTAGATCATGAATTTCAGCGGAAAATACGGATCGAGGCCCAGGATCTCGGCGCTCAGCGCGCCGCCGAGGCCGGCGAGCCCGCAGCCGAAAGCGAAGGTGAAGGCGAACACTTGTGGCACGTTGATGCCGAGGCCGCTCGCGGCGCGGGGATCATCGACCGCGGCGCGCAGGCGGCTGCCGAAGCGGGTCTTGGCCAGCACCATCTGCAGGCCAATGGTGAGCAGGCCGCAGATCACGATGATCATCAGCCGGTAGCGGCCGATGCCGACGCCGAACACATCGAACTGGCCCTGGAGCGCAGCGGGCAAATTGATGAAGACGCGCGAGGAACCCTGGATGTAGTCCACGGCCGCCACCGACATGAAGGTCAGGCCGATGGTGAACAACACCTGGTCGAGATGGCTGCGCGCATAGAGGTGGCGGTAGAGCGTGCGTTCGAGCGCAATGCCGATCGCGGCTGCGGAGACGAAGGCGAGCGGCAGCGCGGCGAAGAACGGCCAGCCCATCCGGTTGACCAGCACCATGCAGACATAGCCCCCGGCCATGGCGAAGGCGCCATGTGCGAGGTTGACGAAGTTCATCAGGCCGAGGGTGACCGCGAGCCCGCAGGCGAGCACGAACAGCAGCATGCCGTAGGCAACGCCATCGAACAGGTTGGTGAGGATTGCGGTCATCGATGACAGGTCGTTGTCGAGAAAATATGAGGTCTAGCGGAGTAGGCTGCTGTGCTTCCTCTCCCGCTTGCGGGAGAGGGCTGGGGAGAGCGTATCTCCGCAACGAGACATTCCCGTATTGAGAGAGTCCTCACCCGCGCTTCGCGCCGACCTCTCCCGCAAGCGGGAGAGGTGTAGAAGAGCGCGTCACTTCTTGGTCTTGCCGAGATCCTTGACGGCGTCGAAGGTCGCGAACTCCACATTGTAGAGCTCGCCGTCGACCTTCTCGACCTTGCGGATGTAGATGTTCTGCACGATGTCGCGCGTCTCGGGGTCGATCGAGATCGGGCCGCGCGGGCTCTCCCACTTCTGTCCCTTCATGGCTTCGATCAGCTTGTCGCCGTTGGTGTCGCCACCGGTCTTCTTCAGCGCTTCGTAGATCAGGTGGATGCCGTCATAGCCGCTCACCGCCATGAAGCCCGGACGGTTGCCGAACGCTTTCTTGTAAGCGGCGACGAAATCCTTGTTCATCTGCGAGGGATGCGCTGCGGAGTAGAGATGCGCGGTGACCGTGCCGAGCACGGCATCGCCCATGTTGTTGAGCAGGTCGTCATCGGTGACGTCACCGGGTCCGATCACCTTGATGCCAGCCTTATCGAGGCCGCGCTCGGCATACTGTTTCATGAAGTTGCCGCCCTGCCCCGCCGGCACGAACACGAAAATCGCGTCGGGCTTGGCGTCCTTCATGCGCTGGAGGAACGGCGCGAAATCAGGATTTTGCAAGGGCACCTTGACCTCTTCGACCACCTCGCCGCCACCGGCGGTGAAGTGCTGCTTGAAGAAGTTCAGCGCGTCATTGCCCGGCGCGTAGTCCGAGGTCAACGTCGCCACCTTCTTGATGCCGTTCTTGACTGCCCAGTCGCCGATGATGGTGGAGGACTGTGCCAGGGTGAAGCTGGTGCGCACGATGTAGGGCGACCGCTCGGTGATGATGGAGGTACCGGCCGCCATGACGACTTCCGGGAGCTTGGCTTGCGTTGCGAGCGGCGCGGCCGCGAGCGCGGCGGGCGTCACGCCGAAGCCGGCGATGAAGTTGACCTTGTCGTTGACGATCAGCTCTTGCGCGGCGGTTTTGGTCTTGTCGGGAATCGCGGCATCATCCTTGAGGATGATCTCGACCTTCTTGCCGGCGACGGTGTCGCCCTTCTGCTGCATGTACAGCTTGATCGCGTTCTCGATCTGCTTGCCGGTCGAGGCTTGGCCGCCGGTCATCGGCAGGATCAGACCAACCTTGACGGTGTCCTGCGCCTTCGCAGGCGCGATGGCAGCGAGGCCCGAAATGGCAGCCACCGCGGCCGCCCAAGAAAATGGCTTGCGTACGAACATCAGATCTCCCTCCCCTTAATTCCCGACTTTGTGCCCTGAACCGAGTGCCCGGTCCTTGCCGCGCTTTAACTCGCGGACAAGCCATGCCGTGCGGCCACATGGCGTCCTCTGCAACCCCGTTGTCAATCGGACGTTGGGCGACCATTCGGCGCAAGCGCGCGGTCCCGTCGACGACAGCAGGGAGATTTGTACGATTGTACAAATAAAATGGTCTTGTCAACGAAAATGGTCTTGTCAACGAAAAAGCCCTTCGTTGCTCAAGCCAGTTTGCCGCGAATTTGATGCGGCACTCTAAGAGGCGCCACGGCAGCGTGGATGGAGAATTCCGCCTCTCATTTGCCGAATTTGAACATCCCCGGATGCTTTTGCCGTTGAGCCTCACGGTTGCCGGCCATCTCCTAACTAGTGAATACGCTATGTATACCATACCAGCTAGGATGGCCCTCTCAAGACCGAAATATCGCTACTAAAATACCTTCATGTATACAAAAGAATCTGTCTTCGAATAGGCCAATTTTGCTTATTGAGGACTACAGTCCGCCGCTCGCGCCCGTTCGGCGTCCCATCACACGTGCCCGATCGGGCACGACGTAGAAGATGCTCATGCGTTTCCGTTCGCTTTCGATCGCTGCCGTCGTCGCTCTGCTGGCTTCGGACCTTGCAGGCTGCGGCACGGTCAACGAAAAGCTCTCCGCCGGCATGGGCGACTACGTCCCGCAATGGGCCGGTGGCCTGCCGGCCGACGCTCCGCCACGACCGGGCACGCCGCAATACGACGCCTACATGAAGGAACGCGAACGCAAGCGGCTGCTGCCGGCAGCCGATCGCGAGAAGGAAGAGCAGGCGCAGAAGGGCGCGACGGGGACAACGTCGGGCAACGCGGTGCGTTAAGATTGTACGCCCTCTCTCCGCACGCGGGGAGAGGTGAACAACTCAATCCACGAACACCACGGTCTTGCGGCCGTTGAGGATGACGCGGTCGTTAAGATGATAGCGCATCGCGCGGGCGAGCACGCGTCGCTCGATATCGCGGCCCTTGCGGACCAGATCCTCCGGCGTATCGCGATGGCTGATGCGCTCGACGTCCTGGTCGATGATCGGGCCCTCATCGAGATCGCGCGTGACGTAATGCGCGGTGGCGCCGATCAGCTTGACCCCGCGCTCATGAGCCTGGTGATACGGCTTTGCGCCCT
This sequence comes from Bradyrhizobium sp. C-145, assembly GCF_023375135.1. Taxonomy (NCBI): domain Bacteria; kingdom Pseudomonadati; phylum Pseudomonadota; class Alphaproteobacteria; order Hyphomicrobiales; family Nitrobacteraceae; genus Bradyrhizobium; species Bradyrhizobium sp. C-145. The sequence goes on from NZ_CP088150.1 coordinate 5,802,478, forward strand.
TGAAGCCCGGCAGAAACGAGTGATGGATGTTGATGCAGCGCCCCGACAGTTTTGCCGAGAGATCGTCGGATAGGATCTGCATGTAGCGGGCGAGCACGACGAGATCGGTGCCCGTGCTGGCGACGAGGTCGAGGATCTGCGCCTCCTGCTCGTGCTTGGTCTCCTTGGTTACAGGCAGGTGGCGGAACGGAATGCCGCCGAAATCGAGCCCGGCATAAACCTCGCGCGGATGGTTGGAGACGATCGCGGTGGGAATCATCGGCAATTCGCCGGTGCGCCAGCGATAGAGGATGTCGACCAGGCAGTGGTCGGACTTCGACACCAGCAACATCACCTTGCGATGCGCGGCACGGTCGCGCATCTGCCATTCCATGCCGAAACGCTCGGCGATTGCCGCAAAGCCGGTCTGGAGCGCCGACAGTTCCACGGCGAGATCAGCCGCGGTGAACACCACGCGCATGAAGAACTTCTTGGTCTCGACGTCGTCGAACTGCTGGGCGTCGAGAATGTTCTGCCCGTTGTGGGCCAGGAACGTCGACACCGCCGAGACGATGCCGGGGCGATCCGGACAGGACAGGGTCAGGACATATTGATGATAAGGCATGGCTCTTGATGAAGGTTTGGGCAAATGAAGCGAAACGACCCGCGATTTGCGCCCGCTCTAGCACTGACCCACTCTTGCGCCAATCCCGGGCACAGAGTCAGGATGAACGTACCATTGCGATTTTTGACCGGAGCAGGCCCATGGCCGACCGCTTGAACGGCACCCGCATCCTGATCCTGGAAACGCGTGAGGAGGCGCAGTTTGCGAAGCTTCTGGCCGAGCAAGGCGCCGAGGTCGTGCAGTGCCCGATGTTCACCATCCACGACGCGCCGGACCCGGCGCCGGTCGAGGCCTGGATCCGCCGCGCCATCGACAAGCCGTTCGACGACCTCGTGTTGATGACGGGCGAAGGCCTGCGGCGGCTCATGAAGCTCGCCGTCGCTCGCGGGCTCGATCAGGCTCTCGTGGCAGCGCTTGCCAAATCACGAAAATTCACCCGCGGCCCGAAGCCTGGCAGGGCGCTGCGCGAGGTTGGCCTCGACGCGCAGCAGACCACGGAGAAGCCGACCACCGAGGGCGTGATCGATATGCTGGGCGGGCTCGACTTGAAGGGCCACCGTCTCGGTCTGCAGCTCTATCCGGACAAGGACCACAGCGCGCTGACCGGCGCGCTCGCCGCGCAAGGCGCCGAGGTCGATACCGTGCTGCCCTATGTCTACGATTCCAAGGCGGCAGATGCCAACATCGTCGCCGCGATCGACGAAATGGCCGAGGGGCGGATCGATTCCATCGCGCTGACCAATCTCGGCCAGGTCCGCCGACTGTTCGAGGCCGCGAAGGTGCACGGCAGCGAGGCACGCCTTCGCGCCGGCCTCGAACGGACGCTGATTGCTTCAGTCGGCCCGGCGGTCTCGGGCGAGCTCGCCGCGCACGGATTGCGCACTGATGTCTCGCCGGTGGAAGATCATTATTTCATGCGCCCACTGATCTCGGCGATGGCTGCGGCGCTCGCCGAGAAACGACCGAGGGTGGCGGGTTAATCGCCAAGATGCCTAAAGCGCGATGAGATTAGGATGACTCGTCATCGCGCTTTAGGTTATTGTTTGAGCATGATCTTTTCGGAAAACCGCTGCCCACTTTTCCGGATGCTTTAGCCTGCCACCTGCGAGGCGGCCGACATCAGCTCCTGTGGGCTCGGCGCTCCGAACATGCGCTGGCCGCCGCCGGGAACCTCGGTGAACGTCCAGCGCACGATCCCTTCCCGGTCGAGCAGGAACTGGCCAAACAGCTGCCCCGTGCCTGTTGCGGCCATACGCTGGTCGGCTTCGGTCATCTCATAACCGTCCTTCTTGTTGAGGTACTCCGCGGCTGCCGGCCGGTTCATCGGGCTGGGCAACTCGCCGGGCATGTCCACCTGCATGCTCATGACCGCGTCCATGCCCACTTTGCGTGGCCACTCGGTTTCGTTTTCCGTGAACTCGATATTAGGCAGGCCGAATGCGCGGTGCGAGACCCGATCGGGGTCGGACGCGGCAAGCAGATTGGGCAATGGGTGATAGCGGAAATAGAGCCGCGCCCGGTCGATCGGCGTGTTGACGACCGTGAGGCTTTCGATCCCCTTCCCGCGCAGCGCGCCATCAAGCTGCGCCTGCGCCGCGATATGGCGCCGGCAGAACGGGCAGTGCAGACCACGAAACAGGCCCACCAGTATGGGACTATGCCCGCGATAATCCTCGAGCGCGATCTTTCCTTCGCGTGTGATGGCGTCCAGCACGATGTTCGGTGCGCGATCGCCCGGCTGAAGTGTTCCATCTACATGACGGTCTGACATGGTTGAACTCCCTGGCTAGTCAAGGAACGGCAGTACGATCAGCCCTGCGGGATCGAGCCCGTGCCGGGCGCAGACATCATGGGCCAGCGCGAAATACCGCTCGGCCTCGGGCATGTCGCCTCGATCAAGATTCAGTGTCGCAAGACCATCATAGCACGGAAACAGCTGCTGCGGCTCGCCGGTCTCGCTCGCCACCTCGATGGCCTCGTTGTAGCAGCGCGCGGCCATGTCGGGGCGGAAGTGGCATTGATGGATCTGCCCGAGCACGATCAAGGGTACCGGGAGATGCTCGCGCTGATCGAGCGCGCGGTCGATCTCGATCGCCTTTTCGGCAGCCGGCACCCCCTCCTCGGTACATCTATCCGTGAAGGTGCAACAGGCGACGGCAAGGTTGGCCAGAAGGCGCGCCTGGAAGCCGAGATCGCCGATACGATTCGCTACATCGAGGCCGCGCCGGCAAACCGCCATGGCTTGCGCCGGGTCGACGATCGTGTAGAGCACGCCAAGGTTGGTGTAGCCGCGGCACGCCACGTTGAGGAGGCCGGCGGTCTCGGCTGCCGCGACACTTTGCTCCACCTCGTTCACCGCCTCCTGGTTTCGCCCAAGCCGCGCCAGCGCAACCGCCTTGGTGTTGAGCGCCTCCGCAATGGCGCGCGCCGCCTCGAGACCCGCCTGCTCGTCCGCGTTCGCCGGCACCGACCGCGCGTAGCCGAGCGCTTCGTCGGCCCACCGCGCGGCGGCGACGTGATCGCCCACGCGAAACGCGAGACGGCCGCGCTCCTGGAGGAGGTGCGCCCACTCGATGGGCGCGTCGGTCCCGCCGAGCCGTTCTGCCGCCTCGGCATAGCGCTCCTCTGCCCTGATGCGCTTGCCGGCGTCCCATAGCAATCCGCCGAGCTTGCGAAGAATTCGCGCTTCGGCGATGCGGTCCCCGGCCGTGCGATGCCCTTCCAGCGCGCTCTGATAGTGCTCCTCGGCCGTGCTTCGCCGGCCAACCGCGCGACTGAGGTCCGCGATGCGCTCATACAGAACGAGGCGCTCCGGCGGCCGTTCGCCGCCGCTCAGGAGCACGGCAAGGGATTGCTGGTAGAAGCGGATGGCATCGTCGTTGGCATAGCTCGCGCGTGCGCGATCGCCGGCCGCGCGCAGATAGCGCGCGCCCTTCGGCTTGCTTGCGCTCAGGCTGAAATGGTGTCCGAGCTGGATGAGGTCTTCGAGCCGCTCCGGCTCGTTGCCATAGAGCCGCTCCAGCGCGGCACCAATCCGTCCATGGAGCTCGACCCGACGCTGCAAAAGCAGATTTTGATAGATCACGTCCTGAAGCATGGTCTGCGTGAAGCGATAGGTCCGCAGCGACATCGAACTCGAGCCCGCGACCTCCTCGATGAGCTCGGCGTCGCACAGAAGTTCGAGCCCTGCTTCGACCCTTGCCGGCTCGGTTGCCGCCGCACCGAGAACAGCCGCATCAAAGCGCGGACCGATCACCGCGGCCTCCTGGGCCACCTGGCGTACCTGATGCGGCAACCGGTCGAGGCGCGCCAACAACAACGCCTGAATGCTTGCTGGAATATCGGCGGCGGCTTCATCCGATTTCATCCGCCACTGCGCGCCGTCACGCTCCAGGGCCCCGCCTTCGATGAGACCGCGGATGATCTCCTCGAGGAAAAGCGGATTTCCGCCTGCGCGATCGAGGATTCGGGTGAACAAATGTCCCGGCGGTTCCCGCCAACCGTGACTGAAATACGCCGCGAGCAGCCTTCGTCCGTCAGCATCGCCAAGTGGAGGCAGCCGAATGGTCGTGTGACTGATCCTGCTCGAACCGAACTGATCCACCAGCGCTGGCCGATGTGTAAACAGCAGCATCAGCCGCGTCCGCTCCAGCCGGTCCATCAGGAACCGCAACGCTTCAAGCGACACCGCGTCGGCCCAATGCAGATCCTCGACGATGATCAGGAGCGGCGACAAGGCGAGGCGGCGTTCGAAGACGGTACGGATCGCGAAAAAGATCTGCCGCCGGAGCTGTTCCGGTTCGACATGCCTGAGCACGGCGTTGGGATCGCCAAGACCAAGAACGTGCAAGTAGAGAGGCATCAGGCGGTCGGCCTCCTCGGCCGCGAGGCCGAGCTCCGATAGCGCTTCCGCAACTTTCGTCTCTGCCTCCGCGGCGCCGGCCTTCTGTGCGATGCCATAGGCGCTACGCAGCACGGCGGCGAGTGCTCCGTAGGACTGTTCGCCAAGCGGCGAGCAGACCGCCCGTCGGATCGCCACGCCTGCGAAGCGATCCTCATCGCGGATGCGGGCGACGAATTCGTTCACCAGCCGCGTTTTCCCAATGCCCGCTTCGCCAACCAGCCGCACCAGTTGAGCCGCGCCGCCACACGCGCGATCAAGGCTGCCGATCACGCGCGCAAGCTCGGCGTCGCGCCCGATCAGTGGTGCATCGAGGCCCAACGTGTCGAGGCCGCGTGCCGCGCGGGGCGTATCGAGCGGTCCCCTCAGACGATGGACCAGAACGCTGCCCATCTTGCCCTTGAGCGAGATCTCTCCGAGCGAATCATAGGAGAACGCATGCCGCGTCAGACGGTGGGTCAACGGCCCGACCAGCACCTCGTCCGGAGACGCCATCGACTGCAATCGTTGCGCCGTATTCACGGTATCGCCGGTCACCGAATAGGATTTGGCAACGCCCACGCCTAACCCACCCGCGACGACGTGGCCGGTGTTGATGCCGACATGGAGCTGCAACGGTGAACCGGCATAGGCCTTCGCGCGCTCGCTGAGGCGCGCCGTCCGGCTGATCATGTCGAGGGCAGCGCGGACCGCCCGCTCGGGGTCGTCCTCGTGCGCAGTCGGCGCACCAAACAGCGCGAGCAGCGCATCGCCGATGAACTTGTCCACGAAGCCGCCAAAGCTCTGCACCGCGGCCGTCAACTCCTCGAACAACTGGTTCTGAAGCGTCTGCATGACCTCTGGGTCGAGCCGCTCGCTCATCGCAGTGAAGCCGCTGAGGTCGGCAAACAGCACGGTTATGGTGCGGCGGTTTGCTTCGCTATCGACGTTGTCCGACTGCGGTCGAAATGCGTGTTGAGCCGTCTGCAGGAGCGGTGGCGAAGACGATCTGATTGGGAGTGTCGCTGGGCTCGTCTGCGCCGATGCCTGTCCGCCGTCGTTGGTGGCCCCGCTGATCAGGGAGCCGCATTTCGGGCAGTAGACAAAATCCGGTGCACACGGAAAGCCGCAGCCGGGGCACGCGTTCGGCTGCTTCGTGCCGCAATTCGGGCAGAAGGCAAAGCCGCTCTGAACCTCGAAACCACAACCCGAGCAGTTCATGGCTCAAGACCTCGCGGAAGCCGCGATAACGCAATCTGCTGGCCCCTACCAAATGGGTCCCAGGATGCAGGATCAGAATGGGCTCTGCGCGCCGGAAGAGCAAGCGGCGCAAGCCTACCTCTCAATATGGGCGACGAAGCAATGCTGCGGGCGCACTGCCGCACCGCACGTCGTCGGCAAAGCATGGTGGCATGCGGTAGCGTCAATTGACAGGGCCATCGCCGGGGCTACCCTTCCAAACAGAAGAACAAATAAAAGAGGGCAGGGAATCGCCGTGAAACCCGTCATCGCATCTTGAGCGCATCCGCACGACCTTCCGCGCTCGCGCCATTCCGCATCCGCAACTATCGCTTCCAGTGGCCGTCCGACCTGCTCACCTCCTGGGCGTTCGAGGTCGAGACGCTGGTGCTCGGCTGGTACATCCTGGTCGAGACCGGCTCGGTGCTGCTGCTCACCGTGCTTGCATCACTCCAGTTCGTCGGGACACTGGTCGCGCCGGTATTCGGTATGATCGGCGACCGCATGGGTCATCGCGACCTGCTGGTCGCGATGCGTCTTGCCTATACGGTACTCTCGTCGACCATCATGGTTCTGGCGTTGATCGGTCATTTGTCGCCGCTGAGCGTCATGATCATCGTCGCGATCATGGGCCTGATTCGCCCCTCCGACCTCGGCGTCCGGGGGGCGCTGCTTGCCGAGATCATGCCGGCGGAGCAACTCGTCGGCGCTATCAGCGTTGCGCGCACCACCCAGGACAGCGCCCGCATCGCCGGAGCATTGACGGGCGCCGGACTGTTCGCCGTCCTCGGCATCGGCCTCGTTTATGTGGCGATCGCCTGCCTCTACCTCGTGGCCGCGCTGCTCATGCTCTGCCTGACCCGGCCGAAAAGGACCCTCACCACAAGCGATCTCCCGGCCAACAGCCACGCCGTTTCCCGACTATTTGGCGACCTCAAGGAGGGGATCGTCTACGCCTGGAATGGCCCGGGAATGCGCGCGGCGCTGTGCGTCGCCTTCCTGGCCAATCTCACCGCGTTTCCTTTCACCGGAGGATTGCTGCCCTACATCGCGCGGGAGATCTTTCAGACCGACCAGACCGGCCTCGGCTATCTCTCGGCGAGCTTCGCCGTCGGCTCGCTGACCGGCTCCATCACGCTGAGCCTGGTCGGCGGATTGCGCATTGCCCGGCTCCTGATCGGCGCGACGCTGGCCTGGTACGCCATGCTGCTGGTGTTCGTCGAGATCAGGACCATGCCGGTGGCGATGGCCTGCCTCGTCCTCGCCGGTATTGCGCAGAGCATGTCGATGATCTCGGCAGCTGTGATCCTGATGCGGACGGCCAGCGCACATCTGCGCGGTCGCGTCATGGGCGTCCGCATGATGGTGATCTACGGCCTGCCGCTCGGACTGCTCGCGGCCGGCAGCCTGATCGATGTCATCGGCTATTCCGCGACGGGATCGCTTTATGCCGCCGCAGGCATCATCGCGATGCTGGCGATCGCGATCCGCTGGCGCGCCGACCTCTGGCCGGTGCACGCCCCCGCCAATGCGCGCTAATCCCCGTAACTGCGCAGCCGCTCGATAGCGAGGATGGTGACGCCGCCATATTCAAGCCGCAGCAGCCCCTCTTTCTCCAGCCGGTTCAACGCGCGGTTGGCGTTCTGGCGGGACATGCCGGAGAGCGCGCCGATCTCCTCCTGGGTGATCTCCAGATGCGCGGTCGATTCGGGATAGAGGATCGGGTTGAACAGCGAGGCGATGCTGCGGGCAAGGCGGGCGGTGGCGTCAAGCGTGCGGTTGACCTCGAGCATGCCGATGAACTGGCCGAGCCGCTCGTTGAGCTGGCGGACCAGGAAGCGGTTGAAGCCGACGCTGTTCTCGAACAGCCACATGAAGGCGCTGCGTTCCATCAGCGCAACCCGGCTGTCGCGCAGCGCGACCACGTCGTAGCGTCGCGGCTCGTTCTTGAGCACGCTGCCTTCGCCGAACCAGGCGCCTGCAGTCAGCCCGGCAAGACTGGTCTCCTTGCCGTCGCGCGACACCCCGCCCATCCGGGCAAGGCCAAAGACCATGCCGGCCCAATAGTCGAAGCTGTCGCCGCGCATGAACACAGTCTCGCCGGTGCCGTAGGACCGCTCGGTGACTCCGGCGCGTGCGACCTCGATCTCGGCCTCCGTGAGCTCGCGCGACCAGGCGGCGATGCGCTTCAGATGATCCTCTGAAATCATGATGGAGAGGCCAGCCGCACCGTTTCGTCACTCCGCGCTTCTGTTGCACTGCAACATAATCACCTCGGCGGCCATCCGACGAAAGATGGACGCCGCACCCGCCCGAAAAACTTTGTCACCGAATTGTCAGGCCGAAGACATTTCAAAATAGCGCTTTCCCGTATTGAGAGCCACCTTGGGCGATGCGGCTTTTGATCCCTGATGGGAACGAAGGCGGCGCGGGGTCCGGTCGAGACCAATGGCTGCATGGCCTCACCGGGACGACCGTACTAGGATCGTTCGAAAACAACGGATGAAGAGCGCCACTGAATGCGCCATCACCGGGAGGGATTTGTTTGTGGCTAGTCTCGAAGTGCGCGGCGTGTCCTTGCGATTCGGTGGCGTCCGTGCGCTGACCGATGTCAGCTTCGCCATCAGGGAAGGCGAGTTGTTCTCGATCATCGGCCCCAACGGCGCCGGCAAGACCTCGATCGTGAACTGTATTTCCGGTCGCTACAAGCCGACCGAAGGCCAGCTCTACTACCAGGGCCGCGACATTACCGGTTTGACGCCGACTGCCCGCGCCTCGCTCGGCATCGGCCGCACCTTCCAGAATCTGGCGCTGTTCCACCACATGAGCGTGCTCGACAACGTCATGGTCGGCCGCCATCACCTGCTGAAGAACAATTTCCTCACGGGCTCGCTGTACTGGCTCACCGGCGCGCGCAAGGAGGAGCTCGACCACCGCCGCAAGGTCGAGGAGATCATCGACTTCCTCGATCTCCAATCGGTGCGAAAAGCCACCGCCGGCACCCTTTCCTACGGCCTGCGCAAGCGCGTGGAGCTCGCCCGCGCCATGGCGCTGGAGCCCCGCCTCATCCTCCTCGACGAGCCGATGGCCGGCATGAACTTCGAGGAGAAAGAGGACATGGCCCGCTACATCGTCGATCTCAACGAGGAGTTCGGGATGACGGTGGTGATGATCGAGCACGACATGGGCGTGGTGATGGACATCTCCCACCGCGTCATGGTGCTGGATTTCGGCAAGAAGATCGCCGAAGGCGATCCCGCGGCGGTCCTCGCCGATCCCCACGTCAAACGCGCCTACCTTGGTGAGGAAGACGAGGTGCTGGTCGATCCGGACGACGCCCCGCCGGCGCAGGAGAGCGCGGCATGATGGATTACGCAGGACGCGTTGCGCAGGCCGACACCTATCCCAAGATGCTCCGGCTCAACGCGAAGGAGCATGGCAGCGAGATCGCGCTGCGCGAGAAGGATCTCGGGCTCTGGCGCCTGTTCACCTGGAACGACTACCAGATGCGGGTGCGCGACTTCGCGCTCGGGCTCGTCGAGCTTGGCCTCGGCCGCGGCGACGTCATCGGCATCATCGGCGACAACCGGCCGGACTGGGTCGCGGCGGAAGTCGCGACCCATGCCGTTGGCGGGCTGAGCCTCGGGCTCTATCGCGACGTGCTGGATGAGGAAGCCGCCTATCTCCTGACCTATGGCGAGGCACGGCTCGTCTTCGCCGAGGACGAGGAGCAGGTCGACAAGCTGCTCGTGCTTGCCGAGCGCGTTCCGAAGCTGAAGCACATCATCTATTCCGATCCGCGCGGCATGCGGAAATATGACGATCCCAGGCTGATGTCAGCCGAAAAATTCGCCGAGCTCGGCCGCACGCGCGCCGCTCGGGAGCCGGAGCTTTACGACCGGCTCGTGGATGCAACCAAGGGCGAGGACGTCGCGATCCTCTGCACGACGTCGGGCACCACCTCACACCCGAAGCTCGCGATGCTCGCCGCCGGGCGCGTGCTCGGCCATTGCGCCACCTATCTCGCCTTCGATCCGAAGGGACCTGAGGACGAGTACGTCTCGGTGCTGCCGCTGCCCTGGATCATGGAACAGGTTTACGTGCTCGGCAAAGGCCTGTTGTGCCGGATGAAGATTAACTTCGTCGAAGAGCCCGATACGATGATGAACGATCTGCGCGAGATCGCGCCGACGTTCGTACTGTTCGCGCCGCGCGTCTGGGAATCGATCGCCGCTGATGTCCGCGCCAAGGTGATGGACGCTACGCCGTTGAAGCAGCGCCTGTTCGACGTCGGAATGAAATCGGGACTGACCGCACTCGCGCAGGGCAAGCGCTCGGGTTTTGCCGATGCGATCCTGTTCCGCGCGCTGCGCGACCGGCTCGGTTTCACTCGCCTGCGCTCGGCGGCGACCGGCGGCGCGGCGCTCGGCCCTGATACCTTCAAGTTCTTCCAGGCGATGGGTGTGCCGTTACGCACGCTCTACGGCCAGACCGAGCTGTTAGGGGCCTATACGCTGCACCCCGAGGGCAAGGTCGATCCTGACACGACAGGCGTACCGATGGCCGACAGCGTCGAGATCCGGATCGACAGTGCCGACGTTCATGGCGTCGGCGAGATCGTGGTGCGGCACCCCAACATGTTCCTCGGCTATTACAAGAACCCCGAGGCCAGCGTCGCCGACATCAAGGACGGCTGGATGTGTTCCGGCGATGCCGGCTATTTCAATGACAACGGTCAGCTCGTCGTCATCGACCGCATCAAGGATCTCGCCGAGACCTCGCGCGGCGAGCGCTTCTCGCCGCAATTCATCGAGAACAAGCTGAAGTTCTCGCCCTATATCGCGGAGGCCGTGGTGCTGGGCGCCGGCCGCGACGCGCTCGCCGCCATGATCTGCATCCGCTACTCCATCATCTCGAAATGGGCGGAGAAGAACCGACTCTCGTTCACGACCTACAGCGACCTCGCCTCGCGGCCTGAGATCTACGCGCTGCTTCAGAAGGAGGTCGAGACCGTCAACGCCACGCTGCCGCCTGCCCAGCGCATCTCACGCTTCCTGCTGCTCTACAAGGAGCTGGATGCCGACGACGGCGAGCTCACCCGCACCCGCAAGGTGCGTCGCGGGGTCATCAACGAGAAATACGCAGGCATCATCGACGCCATCTACCGCGGCGATGCCGACATCCCCGTCGACACCGTGATCCGCTTCCAGGACGGCACCACGCAGCGCGTCCGCACGACGCTGCGCGTGGTGGACCTGGACGGACATGGGCACATGGCGGAGGCTGCGGAGTGAGCTCGCTTCCGACCCAGCGCGCGATTCCGACCGATGCGCCCTCTCCCCTTGTGGGAGAGGGCATCTCCGCAGCCAACCACACCCTCACTCGGGTGAGGGGTCCTCTCTCCACACCGTTGCTGCCGAGACAACCCCTCATCCTTCTTCGCTTCGCGAAGCCACCCTCTCCCACAAGGGGAGAGGGGAAGAGCGCGCCGGATTTGTCAGCGAGCATATCTGCATGAACACCGCCTTCCTCTTCCAGCTCCTGGTCAACGGCCTCGTGGTCGGCACGCTCTATGGCGTGGTCGCGATGTCATTCGTGCTGATCTACAAGGCGACGCAGGTCGTCAATTTCGCGCAAGGCGAGCTGCTGCTGGTCGGCGCCTGGGTGTGCTGGGCGCTGCTGGCGAAATACCACGTGCCGTTCTGGATCGGCATGCCGATCACGCTGGTGTTCATGTTCGTGTTCGGTATCGCGGTCCAGGTCCTGATCCTGCGACCGATGATCGGCGAGCCCATCATCTCGGTGATCATGGTGACGATCGGCCTCTCGACCGTGCTCCAGGCGACGCTGAAATGGATGTTCGGCGTCAATCCGCAGCCGTTCCCGCGCGTGTTCGAGAGCCAATCGGTCAGCCTGTTCGGCCTCCAGATCCAGACCGTCTACGTCATGAGCCTCGTAGTGTCGGTCGCGATGATGATCGGCATGGCATGGTTCTTCCGCGCCTCCAAATATGGCCTTGCGATGCGGGCCACCGCATTCAACCAGCAGGTCGCGCAGTCGCTCGGCATTTCCGTGAAAAGCGTGTTCGCGATGGCCTGGGCGATCTCGGCGACTGTGTCGGCCGTCGCCGGCGTCGTCGTTGCAGTCGTGAACGGCGTATCCTCGGGCCTTGCGGCCTACGGCATAAAAGTATTTCCGGCGGCGATCCTCGGCGGGCTCGATTCCGTCGGCGGCGCCGTTCTCGGCGGCATCATCATCGGGCTACTCGAAAACGTCGCGCAATATGTCGACAGCGAGTACCTGCACTGGGGCAATCTCTACGAGATCGCGCCGTTCTACGTCCTCATCATCGTGCTGATGATCAAGCCCTACGGCCTGTTCGGCACCCACGACATCGAGCGGATCTGACCCATGGCCGGCCCTACCCTCATCCCCGCTGGTGATTTCCGCACCACTTACGCCGCGGACACCACGATCTTCCCGACCACGACCAGCCGCAATTTTGCGATCGCCGGCGTGCTGCTGCTGTGCCTCGCACCGCAATTCTTCAGCGGCTACTGGCTCAGCATTTTGATCCAGATCGGCATCTTCTCGATCGCGGCGTTGGGCCTCAATATCCTGGTCGGCTTCACCGGCCAGATCTCGATCGGCCACGCCGCGTTCTTCCTGCTCGGCGCCTTCACCTCGGCCTATATCTCCAACAACGCGCCGATTCCGGTGTTCTTCGCAATCCCGCTCGCCGGCATCGTCACCGCGCTGGTCGGGCTGATCTTCGGTATTCCGGCGGCGCGGTTGAAGGGGCTCTATCTCGTCATCGCGACGCTGGCCGCGCAATACATCCTGCTCGACTTCTTCTCGCGCGCCGAATGGTTCTCGGGCGGATCGGTGCCGGCGAGCGCCGAGCCGTTCTCGATTCTGGGCTACACGCTACGCGGCGACAGGCAGTATTTCTACGTCGTGCTGGCCTATGTGCTGGCGAGCTACATCCTCGTCACCAATCTGATGCGCACGCGGGACGGCCGCGCGCTGGTGGCGATCCGCGACCATTATCTCTCGGCGGAGATCATGGGCATCAACCTCACCAAGTACCGCACGCTGTCGTTCGGCCTCGCCGCGTTCTTCGCCGGCATCGCCGGTGCGCTCTATGCGCATTACCAGCTCGTGGTCTCCCAGGAAGGTTTCGGCATCGAGCGCTCGATCCTGTTCCTGGCCATGATCATTATCGGCGGCACCGGCTCGATCATGGGCACGCTGATGGGAACCGCCTTCGTGGTGCTGTTGCCGGAATCGATGGAATTCCTCAGCCTGCATTTGAAGGGCGGCGCGATCGACAAGGCGCTCTCCCTCAACACCAACATCACCTTCCTGCGCGAGATCGCGATCGGGGTGATCATCATCGCGTTCCTGATGTTCGAGCCCGATGGGCTCGCGCATCGCTGGCGGCAGATCAAGGCTTATTGGAAACTCTACCCGTTCTCGCATTGAGTGCGGAAACTTCACTTAAACAATAACAGGAGGAACCGACCCCATGACGATGAAGTCCCTTTTGAGCACCGCATCACTCGCGCTTGCGATCGCCGCGTTCTCGGCAGGCGCGCAGGCGCAGATCGCGCTCGGACATCTTGCCGATTATTCCGGCGGCACCTCCGATGTCGGCACGCCCTATGGACAGGCCGTCGCCGATACCTTCGCCTGGGTCAACAAGAACGGCGGCGTCGGTGGCAAGCAGCTCAACGTCGACACCAACGACTATGGCTACCAGGTGCCGCGGGCGATCGCGCTCTACAAGAAGTGGTCGGCGCCGGACTCGAAAGTCGCTGCGATCATGGGCTGGGGCACCGCGGACACCGAGGCGCTGACCGGCTTCCTCGCACAGGACAAGATTCCCGACATGTCCGGCTCCTATGCCGCCGCGCTGACCGATCCCGAAGGCGTCAGCGGCAAGGCCAAGCCCGCTCCTTACAATTTCTTCTATGGCCCGAGCTATTCGGATTCGCTGCGCGCGATGCTGATGTGGGCGGCCGAGGACTGGAAGGCCAAGGGCAAGTCCGGCAAGCCGAAATTCGTGCACATGGGCGCCAACCATCCCTATCCGAACGCGCCTAAGGCCGCCGGCGAAGCCATGGCACAGGAGCTCGGCTTCGAGGTGCTGCCGCCGCTGGTGTTCGCGCTCGCGCCGGGTGACTACAGCGCACAGTGCCTCAGCCTGAAATCTTCGGGCGCCAACTACGCCTATCTCGGCAACACCGCGGCCTCCAACATCTCGGTGATGAAGGCCTGCAAGACCGCGGGCGTCGAGGTCCAGTTCCTCGGCAATGTTTGGGGCATGGACGAGAACGCCGCCAAGACCGCGGGCGATGCTGCGAACGGCGTGATCTTCCCGCTGCGCACCGCTGTGAGCTGGGGCGGCGATGCGCCCGGCATGAAGACCCTGATGGAGATCTCCAAGATGTCCGATCCCACCGGCAAGGTCTATCGCCCCGTGCACTACGTCGCGGCCGTCTGCTCGGCGCTGTACATGAAAGAAGCGCTCGATTGGGCCGCCAAGAACGGCGGCGCCACCGGGGAGAACGTCGCCAAGGGCTTCTACCAGAAGAAGAACTGGGTGCCGGCCGGGATGGACGGCGTCTGCAATCCCTCGACCTGGACCGACAAGGACCACCGCGGCACGCTGAAGGTCGACCTCTATCGCACCAAAGTCTCAGGTGCGACCGACGGCGACCTCAACGACCTCATGGCCAAGGGCACGATCAAGCTCGAGAAGGTCAAGACCGTCGAACTGCCGCGCAAGCCGGAATTGCTGGGGTGGTGAGCCCGCGGCTCGCCTCACGCACCATCGTCATCCCCCGCGAAGGCGGGGGATCCAGTACGCCGCATATCCGTGAAACTTCGGCGTCTCTGGAATACTGGGTCGCCCGGTCAAGCCGGGCGACGACAGTGGAGAGTTATGAAGCATGAGCCAGACCGCCGAAGCAACGCGCCCCAACCCCAGCATCGTGCCCGCCCCCCCCCACCGCAGCGTGCGCAACATCGAGGTCGTCTATGACGACGTTATCCTAGTGCTGCGCGGGCTCAGCCTCGATGTGCCCAAGGGCGCGATCGTGGCGCTGTTAGGCGCCAACGGCGCCGGGAAGTCGACGACGCTGAAGGCGATCTCGGGCCTACTCAAGACCGAGGACGGCGAGGTCACGCGTGGCGAGATCCTGTTCGAGGGCGACCGCATCAACGGCATCGATCCCGACAAGATCGTGCGCCGCGGCATCTTCCAGGTGATGGAGGGCCGGCGCATCGTCGCCGACATGACCTCGCTGGAGAACCTCAGGCTCGGCGCCTTCACGCGCAGGGACCGCGAGGTCGATGCCGACCTCGACATGGTCTTCAACTACTTCCCGCGCCTGAAGGAACGCACCGGCCTTGCCGGTTATCTCTCCGGCGGTGAGCAGCAGATGCTTGCGATCGGCCGCGCGCTGATGGCGCGTCCGAAGATGATCTTGATGGACGAGCCGTCTATGGGGCTGTCGCCGCTGCTGGTGAAGGAGGTGTTCTCGATCATCCAGAAGATCAACCGCGACCTCGGCGTCACCATCCTGCTGGTCGAGCAGAACGCGCGCGCCGCACTCTCGGTGGCGAGCCACGGCTACATCATGGAGCAAGGCAAGGTCGTGCTCGACGGCACCGCGGACGAATTGCGCGACAACGAGGACGTCAAGGAATTCTACCTCGGCGGCGCCGGCGACCAGCGCAAGAGCTTCAAGAACCTGAAGAGCTTCAAGCGGCGCAAGCGCTGGCTGTGATCCACGACGAGCCTAGCCCAGCACCTGTTCCGCTTCCGTGACTGCGCAGAGAACATGATAGAACGACGACGCAGGAATGGTGTCGATCAGCGATTTGCCGTCGCGGTCGAACTGATCGTACCAGCCGCCCTTCACGGGATGGCTGAGATAATGCCGTTCGAGCCTCAACAGCGCTGCGCGCGCTTCATCAGCCGCGCCCGCCTCGCCGGACTCGGCTTGCGCGATCCACGCTTTCGCGATCTCGGTCTGCGGCCACAGCCGACGCGTGCTGCGGCGGATGTTGCCGGCGTCATCGCCCTCGTCGATCAGGCAGCCCGTAGCCTCGTCGCAGTAGCGCAGCGAGGTCGCCAGCAGTTCGGCGCGCCGCTGCCCGGTCGGGCATCCCGTGATGCGTTCGAAACCCTTCAGAAGCCAGACCCATTCCGCCTGGTGACCGGGCTCGACGCTGATGGGCTCGATCTTCGACCAGTCCTCCTCGAAATATTCGCCGAGCACGCACTTCCGCTTGTCATAGAGATTGGCGAGGAACAGCGCAAAGAACTCGCCGGCGCGGTTCTGGAACGACAGATCGTGGGTGGCGTCGAAGCACGCGATCATTGCCTCGAACAGATGCATGTGCGGGTTCTGTCGGCGCGGCAGCAAGACCGGAAGGCCTTCGTGCACTCCACCATGCGGCGAGCGCAGATGCCCGTCGAGAAAGGCGAGCAGCGCGTCGATCTCGGCGCGGACCTGCGCATCCCGCTCGAGCGCGTACACCGTCGCGAGGGCAAACAGGATGAAGGCGTGATCGTACGCATCGCGCCGCGCATCCAGCACCGCCCCCTCCGGCGTCAGCCGGTGCACATAGCCGGGCCGGCCGTCAGGCGCTTTCGCTCTGGCCAGCAGATGCTCCAACCCCTTCAGCGCGATGGCGCGCCCGTCGAGGTACCAGCCCATCTGTGCGGCCTTGGCGTAGCAGTAGATTTGGCGCGCCTGCACGAACACGCGCCGCGGCGCCGCCACGTCCGCCGTGCCGTCGCGGTGCAGCCGGTCGATGAAACCGCCCGTGGCGTGATCCCAGCCGACGATCGACCACAGCGGCAGCGCCTCCTCGATCATGCGGCGTTTCAGGCGCGCGACGACGTCCGTCGCCTCGTTCGCCGCAATAATTCCTTCGTCCGCCATCAGGTCCTCTTCAAGCCTCGCCAATGGCCGTCTGATACCGATGCCAGCGGCGGCGTGCAACGGACCATGCCAACCCGGAAAGATCAGCCATGACCGCCCATTACGACGCCCTCGAGACGCGCGACCAGGGCGCGCGCGAGGCCGAGCTGTTTTCCCGGCTGCCGGAGGTCCTGCGCGGCGCGATGGCCGCTCCAGCTTATGCCGAGCGGCTGAGGGGGCTCGACCCCGCCTCAGTGAGGTCGAGAGAGGCACTGGCGGGCCTACCGGTGCTGCGCAAGTCGGAACTGCCGGCCCTGCACAAGGCCTCCACGCCCTTCGGCGGCTTCGTGGCGGCCGCGCCGGGGTCGTTCGCCCGCCTCTTCACCTCCCCTGGGCCCATTTTCGAGCCGGAGGGGCGCCAGGCCGACCCCTGGCGCGGCGCACGGGCGCTGTTCGCAGCTGGGTTCCGCCCCGACGACATCGTCCTCAACACCTTCAGCTACCACCTCACCCCGGGCGGCTTCATCTTCGATGCATCGGCACGCGCGCTCGGTTGCGCCGTGATTCCGGCGGGTCCCGGCAATACCGAACAGCAGTTCGAGCTGATCGAGGCTTACCGGCCGGTCGGCTACAGCGGCACGCCGGATTTCCTGAAGATCCTGCTCGATGCCGCAGCAAGCGCCGGCCGTGACGTCTCCTCCATCAAGCGCGCCCTGGTCTCGGGCGCGGCGTTTCCGCCCTCGCTCCAGGCCGAGATAAAGGCGCGCGGCATCGACGCCTACCAGGCGTTCGGCACCGCCGATCTCGGCGTGATCGCCTTCGAGACCGAGGCCCGTGAGGGCATGGTCGTGAACGAGGACCTGATCCTGGAGATCGTCAAGCCCGGCACCGGGGATCCGGTTGCGCCGGGCGATGTCGGCGAGATCGTCGTCACCTCGCTCGACCCGCACCATCCCTGGATCCGGCTCGCGCTCGGCGACCTCACCGCGACCCTGCCCGGCCCGAGCCCGTGCGGGCGTACCAACATGCGCATCAAGGGATGGATGGGCCGCGCCGACCAGACCACCAAGGTCAAGGGCATGTTCATCCGCCCCGAGCAGATCGCCGAGATCGGCAAGCGCCATTCCGCGCTCGGACGACTACGCCTCATCGTCACGCGCCAGGGCGAGACCGACGCAATGACACTGAAAGCGGAAACGACGGCTGCTAGTGACACGTTGCGCGAGGAGATCGCCAGCACCTTGCGTGCTGTGACGAAGCTCGGCGGCAATGTCGAGCTGGTCAGCCCCGGCGTGCTGCCGAACGACGGCAAGGTGATCGCGGACGAGCGGTAATCATGTGGCCCGCTCATGTCGCGCTCCATGCGCAGCCGTTCGTTCTCCTGGCGCAACCGGGCGATCTCCGAAGCCTGGTCCGCCGACATCGGCGTCGCCTGCGTGGTGGGGCGCCACGCCGCCGATGCCGGCTGCTGCCCGGCCTTATCCACCCAGCGCCGCAGCACCGAGTCGCGCAGCCCGAGTTCCTTGCCTACCGACGTGATCGAGCGACCGCTCGACACCACCAGCTCAACGGCCTGGCGCTTGTACTCTTCGGTAAATGACCGACGTTGACGTTCCATTCGACACCTCCGGGCTCAATGAGCCTACTACAGGTGTCCACTCATTCGGAGGAGGTTCAAACCATATTCCTTGAGTGGCCAAAGCGTAAGTTGACTACTTTCGGGGAAGGCTCGGAGCGCGATGTAAGAGTGAAAGTAGGCAACACTGAGCGCGGCAATCGCGCGGGCCGCCTGTAGTCCCCTATTCTTTTTTGATTCCAACTGTTCCGCTCGCACTAGTGACGGCTCGTAGTCCGCCCCAAATCGTCTTAAACCCATAAATCGGGTCTCGCAGGAACGCTGTGAGCGGCTTGGTGTAGGGCTGCTCCACAAAATGGTAGACGAGCCATGAAACCGCCCCGAGAACAGCTGGAAGGGCAAAGGCTCGCACGAGCAGATCGGCCGGCAGATCGTCGCCGATATGCAAGGCGTGAAGGATCATCTTTCCGACGTCCTGATGGATCAGGTAAAGCGGATAGCTGATCAGGCCGATAAAGGCGACGGGACGCAGCCAGCGCGGTGCCTCGTATTGTGAGGCTAGAAACACAGCAAGAGTTCCGACAATGAGGGTCACGAGCCGCCAGCCTTCCATCGGGACAGATGGCTGGTTGTAGTGCAGCAGTTCATGGGCGCATTCTAGGAACAGCGCCGTTGCTAGTCCGAACAGCGCCTGCTTGCGATGGCCTGCTGCCAACGCGGCTATGCTGAGCCCGGCAAGGAAGAAGGCGAAGAAGTCGTTCGTGGAGTATGTATCTGGGTCTGATAGCGCAAAGCGGGCGAGGCACCAGACGCCGACCGCGGGCAGCAGAAAGCTCCGCAGCCCTACTGCGACGATTGCGGCGCACAGCACGTAGAACTGAAACTCGACTATCAGCGACCAGTACGCCCAATCCGGCGGAGAATAGTCGATGCGGAGCACGTTGAGAGTGGGGAGTGCAATTAATGTGTAGGCGTAGTCGCGCCAGGGCAGCAAGCGCGAAGACTCAATGAGGTGTGGTGCCGTATGTTTGAACGCGGTGGTGACGAAGCCGCAGATGACGAGGGCCGGCAGGAGCCGGCCAACACGCTTGCAATAGAAGTGCCAGGCCGAGCGTGAGTGCTCTGCGCTAAGTGAGATGCAATATCCGCTGATAATGAAGAACAGCAGAACGCCATGAGTTCCCCGATTAAACAGGGAAATCGGCACGAAATGGTAGAGTAGAACCCAAATTATCGCGACTGCCCGTAGACAGTCGATCCCCACCGATCTTTCAGATTTCAAAGCTCGCTCCCCATCCGCAGGAGCGGCGAACCTAACTCACTACCCCAACTAGAGCAATTCATAGCCTGTCTTCTGCAGCTTTTTCTTCGGAGCCTCAACGCGCTAACTCTCGCGAACGCTGGCCGCTGGTTTGAAGCCAAGCTGACCCGTGAGGCCGAATTTATCGGGCGTGCAAATACCAGGAAGCACCGATCTTCAGGAGCCAACGGAGATCGATGTATAACCTCGCGTTCTGCGCCTAGCTTGAACACTTGTATGCCCAAGTGAATGAAAATGGCCAAATCGTCGTAAAGCAAGCAACGGTTCCATTAGAGACGAAAGCACTCGGCGAGCTTCCAGACCTGGATCCGGACCAGGATAACGTGGTGCACGCGATCGACACTAAGCGCGTCCCAAGGGCCCCCCAACCTAGGACTTTGATAAAGACTAAGCCGCAGGAGTCCCCAAGCCCCGGCGCTAAACAAATCGTCCCTGATACGAAGGGGTGGCTCCATGCATTCACGTTTCACTCGGGTTGCCCTTCCATATAAGCCGCTATGGAGGCCCGCCGCGAACGACCGATGCGCCCCTCTGGCGTACCTTCACGTAAGAGGCGCGATACAGAGGCATGGCGATCGCCTTCAATTGGGCGGGCAGAGAGCCTTCCACTTGGTCATGGGTCTCCAGCAGCTCGCCACCAAAGCGCCGCGACTAGTTCGAGTTAACCGAGTAGCGTGTGTGAGCTCAGGAAGAACTGCTACCTCTCTCGACATGCCCGATGCCCCGCTGGCATGTCCCGCCGAGATGGGTTATCAGCGCGGGCAGGTTGCATCTAACTGGGTTTTCATCGGTCGGCGGATGACGCGTCTTTCGCATCTCAATTTGCGCAATTTCCTGATCGCGCTCCACGACTTGCTGGCGACCACGGCGGCGCTTTTCGCCGCCTTTTATCTACGATTCGAGGGTGGCGAAGGCTTCTTCGAACGCTTGCCGCTGCTGTTCCAGATCCTGCCCTATTTTCTTGCCTTCAGCGTGGTCGTGTTCTTCGTCTTGAACCTGACCACGACGAAATGGCGGTTCATCTCGCTGCCGGACGCGCTGAACATCATTCGCGCGGCGACCGTGCTGACGGTTGCCTTGCTCGTGCTCGACTACATCTTCGTCGCGCCCAACGTTCGCGGTGCCTTCTTCCTCGGCAAGGTGACGATCGTCCTCTACTGGTTCCTGGAAATCTCCTTCCTCAGCGCGCTGCGCATGACTTATCGCTATTTCCGCTATACGCGGGTGCGGCGTCATGCGAGGACCGATGATGCCGCGCCGACGCTGCTGATCGGCCGCGCCGCGGATGCGGAGGTGCTGCTACGTGGGATCGAGAGCGGGGCGATCAAGCGCATCTGGCCGGTTGGCGTGTTGTCGCCGTCGCTTGCGGATCGAGGCCAGTTCATCCGCAACCTGCCGGTGCTGGGCGGCATCGACGATGTCGAGGACGTCATCGCGGATTTCGCCAAGCGCAACAAGCCGATCGCCCGCCTGGTGATGACACCGTCGGCGTTCGAGCCGGAGGCGCGTCCGGAATCGATCCTGATGCGGGCGCGCAAGTTGGGCGTGATCGTCAACCGCATGCCCTCGCTCGAGAGCGGCGACACGCCGCGGCTCACGGCCGTCGCGGTCGAAGACCTCCTGCTGCGGCCGAGCGAGAAGATCGACTATCTGCGCCTCGAAACCCTGATCAGGGGCAAGGCGGTGATAGTCACCGGCGGCGGCGGCTCGATCGGCTCCGAGATCTGCGAGCGCGTCGTCGCCTTCGGCGCCGCGCGTCTTCTGATCGTGGAAAATTCCGAGCCGGCGCTCTACGCGGTCACCGAAGCGCTCGCCGCGCATGCGGCGGCGCAGATTGAAGGGCGGATCGCCGACATTCGCGACCGCGAGCGCATCATGAGTCTGATGGCGGAGTTCAAGCCGGACATGGTCTTCCATGCCGCGGCGCTCAAGCACGTGCCGATTCTCGAGCGCGACTGGAGCGAGGGCGTCAAGACCAACATCTTCGGCTCCATGAATGTGGCCGACGCAGCGCTCGCCGCCGGCGCAGAAGCCATGGTGATGATCTCGACCGACAAGGCGATCGAGCCGGTGTCGATGCTCGGCCTGACCAAGCGTTTCGCCGAGATGTACTGCCAGGCGCTCGACCGTGATCTTGCTGCAGCGAACGGCGGTGCCAAGCCGCCGATGCGGCTGATCTCGGTCCGTTTCGGCAATGTGCTGGCCTCGAACGGCTCGGTGGTGCCGAAATTCAAGGCCCAGATCGAGGCTGGCGGCCCCGTGACCGTGACGCATCCCGACATGGTCCGCTATTTCATGACCATCCGCGAGGCCTGCGATCTCGTCATCACGGCGGCAACGCACGCGCTCGGAGCGCAGCATTCGGACGTCTCGGTCTACGTGCTCAACATGGGCCAGCCGGTGAAGATTGTCGATCTCGCCGAGCGCATGATCCGGCTCTCCGGGCTTCAGCCGGGCTACGACATCGATATCGTGTTCACGGGCATGCGGCCGGGCGAGCGCCTGCACGAGATCCTGTTTGCCTCCGAGGAGCCGACCCGCGAGATCGGCGTCCCCGGCATCATGGCCGCGCAGCCGAACGAGCCGCCGATGCAGACCCTGCGCAAATGGATTGCGGCGCTCGAGCAGGCGATCGCGCGCGACGACCGCGCCACCATCAGGACCATCCTGAAGGATGCGGTCCCCGAATTCGGGTCGACCGCGGCCTGACAATGCGTAACCCATTCAGTGAAACAACGAGCAAGCGATGAGTGATAATGAGCCCGTTGTGCTGGTAACAGCAGCCAACAGTTTTATCGGCCGCCACTTTACGCGTGGCCTTCGCTGCCCGGGATGGACAGTCCGCAATGCCGCTTGGATGGCATCGAGAAGGAGGTCGTATCGAATCGATCGGTCTCCGGGAACTAATTGGCAGCTGCCCTAGCCGGCGTCCACCGTCGTTATTTGGCGAGATGGGCGTACATCACAACCAACGAGGCATGCGGTCTAACTCTACCGGGGCGTTCTCAACGGTAGTCGCAGGCCCGCAGCACAGCAATGGTTTGCGCGCGCCACCTCGCCTTTTGCACCGTCTCGTGCACGGCCGCAGAAGTGATGGTCGCGCGCCCTTCAGGGAGCTCGATGTGCTCACTCCGCCTGGGATTGCTATCAAGCGTGAAACTCTCCTCCTGCGCGGCTGCGATCAACTCGCCGTCCAGCAACACCTCCGCACCATCATGGTGTCCGTGCTTGATTCCCGAGCTGATTCCGATCAGATACATCTCGTGTAGGCCCCTTCAGGGCGCCTTCTATAGAAGCTGGCCATTGTGCTGCCGAAGCCCCTGACCACTGCCATTTTGGCGTGATACCCCTGGCGCAGGAACCTTGCATCGTCCCAGCCGCTCCCTTATTACCACCCCCTGTAACGATATGGCCTGGAATTACCCCTTTCTGGATCCCAAAACGTGTTTGAACGAACCCTCGTCACGATCGCCGAAACCGAGACCATTGAGGAAGCTTTCCGGCGCCTGAATGCGAACATGCTTGGTATCCTGTTCGCGCAGGACGCGAGCGGACGGATCGTCGGCGCGGTGACAGACGGCGACATCCGTAGGCGCATGCTGACCGGCACCACGATCCAGGACCGGGTTGCCTCTTGCATCAATCGCAACTTTGTCTGGGCACGGACCGGCGGACCGCGCGAGCAGATCCTCAAGCTGCTCGACCAGCGCGTGCACGTGGTGCCGATCCTCGATGGCGAGGGACGGCTGGTGGACGTGTTCAGCCGCGAGCTGTTCAACCTGTCGGAAGAGAGCGAGGTGTTCGCGCGCGCCCGCTCGCCGGTGCGGATCAGCTTCTCCGGTGGCGGCACCGACCTCACGCATTACTTCGTGGCGAATGACGGAGGCGCGGTCATCAATGCCACGATCAAGATGTACGCTCACGCGACGCTGCGGCGCCGGAGCGATCCCAGCATCCGGATCTACTCGCACGACTTCCGCCGCACAGTTAAGGCTGACAATCTCGCAGAGCTCGGAACGGACGGAGACCTCGCGCTGATCAAGTCGGTCGTGCGCCTGATCAAGCCGCCTTACGGATTCGAGCTCGAAGTGTCGGCCGACTTCCCGGTCGGCTCCGGTCTCGGCGGCTCGGCGGTGGTCTCGTCCGCGATCATCGGCTGCTTCAATGAATTCCGTGGGGATCAGTGGGACCGCCACGAGATCGCGGAGATGGCGTTCCAGGCCGAGCGGCTGATGCTCAACATCCCCGGCGGCTGGCAGGATCAGTACGCCACCGTGTTCGGCGGCTTCAACCACATGGAGTTCTTCTCCGATCAGAACACCATCGTGCCGCTTCGGCTCGATCCCAACATCATCGCCGAGCTCGAAGAGAGCCTGGTGCTCTGCTACATGGGCTCGGGCCGCGATTCCGGCGCCATTCACCGCGACCAGAAGGCCCAGCACGAGACTAGCGACGCGGTCGCCGCGGCCGCCAAGCAGAAGGAAGTGACGCGCCACATCCGGCGGCATCTGCTGCGCGGCCAGCTCCTGGAATGCGGCCGGCTGATCGACGAGGCCTGGCACGCCAAGCGCAAGCTGAGCTCGAAGATCTCGTCGGACGCGATCGATGCGATCTACGATTTCGCCAAACAGCACGGCGCGGTCGGCGGCAAGCTGCTGGGCGCCGGCGGCGGCGGTTACTTCCTGTTCTTCGTACGTCCGTTCGAACGCTACCAGCTGATCGCCGCGCTGGAACAGCAGGGACATCGCTGTTCGCGCATCATGTTCGAGGAGAATGGGCTGCGGACGTGGAAGTCGCGCTTTCCCGCGCGGCTGGCCTGACGAAATTGAGACGAGAATGTTGATGACATCGCCCAAACAGCCTGCTCCGGTCCGCATCGGCAACCGTCTTCTGGGCGATGGCCAACCCTGCTACGTCATCGCCGAGATCGGCAACAACCACAATGGCGACTTCGACCGCGCCATCGCGCTGGTCGATGCCGCGGTCGCGGCCGGCGCCGATTGCGCCAAATTCCAGATGCGCAAGCTCGACGAGGTCTATCGCGCCTCGAGCCTGTCCGGAAAGGACGACGACCTCGCCGTCGAATATACGCTCGATCTCCTGCGCCGCTTCGAACTGCCGACCGCGCAGCAGAAGAAGATCGCTGAGTATTGCGCAGCGAAGGGGATCCAGTACCTCTGCACGCCCTGGGACGCGAAGAGCGTCGCCGTGCTCGAAGGTTTCGGCGTGCAGGCCTACAAGGTCGCCTCGGCCGATCTCACCAACCTGCCGCTGCTCGCCTGCCTCGCCGCCACCGGCAAGACGCTGATCGTCTCGACCGGCATGAGCACGACGGACGAGATCAAGGCCGCGGCGAAATTCCTCGACGACCGCAATGCGGGCTATGTGCTCCTGCACTGCCAAAGCACCTATCCTGCCGCGCTCCACAACATCCACCTGCGTTTCATGGAGACGCTGCGCGAGATTCATCCCGCCGTCGGCTATTCCGGCCACGAGCGCGGCATCGCCGTCTCGACCGCCGCGGTGGCCCTCGGCGCCGTCGTCATCGAGCGCCACATCACACTCGACCGCGAGATGGAAGGCCCCGATCATGCCGCGAGCCTCGAGCCCGAGGAATTCAAGGCACTCGTCTCCGGCATCCGCGAGGTCGAGGCGGCGCGCGGCGAGAAGCTCGCAGAACGCGCGCTAAGTCAGGGTGAGTTGATCAACCGTGAAAATCTCGCGAAGAGCCTGGTGGCCGCGCGCGACCTTCCGGCCGGCACGATGATCTCCGAGAGCGACATTGCGGTGAAGAGCCCGGGACAGGGCCTGTCGCCGCTGAAGATGCCGGCGCTGCTCGGCCGCAAGCTGACGCGGACGATGGCGGCCGACGACTATTTCTTCCAGACCGACCTCGACGAAGGCGCCGCAAAAGCGCGGCGCTACCGCTTCGACCGCCCGTGGGGCGTGCCGGTGCGCTATCACGACACCGAGCGCTTCCTGGAGATTTGCGAGCCCGACATCATCGAGTTCCATCTCAGCTATAGCGACATGGAGCGCGATCCCGCGGCCTATCTCTCCGGCACCTATGATCTCGGTTTCGTCGTGCACGCGCCGGAGCTGTTTGCCGGCTCCAAGCTGATGGACCTCGCAACTCCCGACGAGGCTTTGCGGCGGTACTCGCTGGAGCAGACGCAGGCGGTGATCGACATCACCCGCGGCTTGAAGAAGTTCTTTCCCAAGACCAAGCGTCCGCCGATCGTCGCCAATATCGGCGGCTTCACCATGGACGAGCCGCTGCCACCGGAAGCGAAGGCCGAGCGTTACCGCATCTTTGCCCAGAGCCTGACGGAGCTCGACATGGACGGCGTCGAGCTGACGCCGCAGACCATGGCGCCGTTCCCCTGGCATTTCGGCGGCCAGCGTCACCAGAACATCTTCATCTTCCCGGAGGAATCGGCTGCGTTCTGCGCCAAGCATGACCTGCGCATGTGCGTCGACATCTCCCACACCAAGCTCGCTGCCAATCATTTCGGCTTCGACTTCGCGCAAGGCCTCGCCCAGCTCGGACCGCACACTGCGCATCTGCATTTCGGCGACGCCAAGGGGCTCGACGGCGAAGGCCTCCAGATCGGCGACGGCGAGATCGATTTCGACGAGATCGGACAGGTGCTGCGCAAGCATGCACCGACCGCGTCGTTCATTCCCGAGATATGGCAGGGCCACAAGAACATGGGCGAAGGCTTCTGGACCGCGCTCGAGCGTCTTGAGGGGCACATCTGATGGCGCGCAAGACGCTGGCCGTGATCGCCGCACGCGGCGGCTCCAAGGGCATCCCGCACAAGAACCTGCTCGATCTCTGCGGCAAGCCGCTGATCGCCTGGACAGTCGAGCAGGCACGCGGCGCGCGCGGTGTCGATGTGGTCGCAGTCTCCTCCGACAGCGACCAGATTCTCGCCGCGGCCGAAGCGGCCGGCGCCGTCGGCGTGCGCCGGCCCGACGACATTTCGGGCGACCTCGCCTCCTCCGAATCCGCCTGGCTGCACGCGCTCGAAGCCATCGACGCGCGCCTCGGGCGCTTCGAGCGCATCGTCGCGCTCCAGGCGACCTCGCCGATCCGCGAATCCGCCGACATCGAACGGGCGCTGGAGACCTTCGACCGCGAGCACCTCGACAGCCTGCTCTCGGTCTGCGAGGTCGAGGATTACTTCAACTGGCGGATCGGCGCCAACGGCCCGGAACCGATCAACTACGATTTCCGCAATCGCCGGATGCGGCAACAGATCGAAAAGCGCTACCTGGAGAACGGCTCGTTCTACGTTCTCATTCCCTCACTCCTGCGCGAGCAGAGCAATCGCCTCGGCGGCAAGATCGGCTTTCACGTGATGGAGCGTCACAAGATGTTCCAGATCGACCGTCCCGAGGACGTCAAGCTATGCGCCGCCATCATGCGCAGTTACGGTTATGCCTGATCTCGGCGCGTTCTCCCTCGCAGGCAAGATCGCGGTCGTCACCGGCGCCTCGCGCGGCATCGGCGCGGCGATTGCGAGTGGCCTGCAAGATGCCGGGGCCACGGTGTTCGGGCTCAGCCGGTCCGGGACCGCGCCGCAGAGCGTGAGCGCCATTGCCTGCGATCTCTCCGATGATGCGGCGATAGAAAGCGCGTTCCGTATCATTGCGGCACGAGGCGAACGCATCGACGCACTCGTGAACGCCGCCGGCATCAGTCTTCCCGCCCAAAGCGCCGAAAGCGAGCTCGCGCGGTTCCGTGCGACGGTCGCAACCGACCTCACCGGAGTCTATGCCACGATCCTTGCCGCCCATCCGCTGCTGAAGAACGCGGGCTCGGCTGCGATCGTCAACGTCACCAGCATCAATTCTGTCCGCGGCTTTCCCGGCAATCCCGGCTACGTGGCGGCAAAGGCCGGTCTAGCCGGGCTGACGCGCGCGCTCGCCGCCGACTATGGGCCCGACGGCATTCGCGTCAACGCGCTTGCACCGGGTTATGTCGCGACCGAGATGACCGCGACGAGTTTCGCCGATCCTGTCATGCATGAGGATCGGCGCCGCCACACCATGCTCGGCCGCTGGGGGCAGCCCGCCGACATGGTGGGAGCCGCCGTTTTCCTCGCATCGGAAGCCTCCGCCTATATGACCGGCCAGGAGATCTTCGTCGACGGCGGTTGGATCGCCAAAGGCCTCGCCATCAGTTCGGACAGCAAATCGTGACCGCAACGCTGCAACGCATCGGCTTCATGCAGGGACGCTTGTCGGCGCTCGTCGACGGCAAGATCCAGGCGTTTCCGTGGAACGAATGGCGTGACGAATTCCCGCGCGCGAAGGAACTCGGCCTGACGCGGATGGAATGGACCATCGACCAGGAGCGGCTGCGCGAGAATCCGCTCACGACCGAGCCGGGACAGCAGGAGATTCTAGCGCTGTCGCGCGAGAACGGCGTGCGCATCCCGAGCCTGACCGGCGACTGCTTCATGCAGGCGCCGTTCTGGAAGGTCGATGCCGTCGTGCGCGATGCACTCGTCGCCGACCTCGACCTACTCATCGCCGCCTGTAGCCGCATCGGAATCGAATTCGTCGTGATCCCGCTGGTCGACAACGGCAAGATCGAGCGCGAGAGCGAGAGCGATACATTGAAGCGCGTGCTGCTCGCGCGCTCGGAGTCACTTGCAAGGCGAAACGTCAAGATCGTCTTCGAATCCGATCTGCCCCCGCGCGAGCTCGCCCGGTTCATGGAGGCATTTCCGGCCGACGTGTTCGGCATCAATTACGACAGCGGCAACAGCGCCTCGCTCGACTATGACAGCGACGACGAGATCGGCGCTTACGCGCCGCGCATCCTCAATGTTCACGTCAAGGACCGCATCCGTGGCGGCACCACTGTCCCACTCGGCACCGGCAATGCGGATCTCGCCAAGACGATCCGGCTGATCGAGCGATCCGGCTACAAGGGGCACTACATCCTGCAAACCGCGCGCGCTGCCGACGGCGATCATGCCGGCGCGCTGGCCAGATATCGCGACATGACGGTCGGCTGGATTGAGGACGCCGCGCGATGAAACTCGAGCTGAACGATCGCGTCGCTCTCGTCACCGGCGCCAGCCGCGGCATCGGGCTTGCGATCGCAGCGACGCTCGTCGCCGAGGGCGCAAAGGTCGCGCTCGCCGCGCGCGGTGCCGACGCGCTTGATGCCGCACGGGCGGCGATCGGTGGCAGCGCCTCGGTCCATGTTGCCGACGTCACGGATGCGGCCGCGGCGAAGGCGCTGGTCGCGAGCGTCGAGAAGCAATGGGGCCGGCTCGATGTCCTGATCTGCAATGTCGGCAACGGCGCCTCCGTGCCGCCGGGCCAGGAAACCGCGGCGGAATGGTCGCGCGTGATCAATCTCAACCTGTTCGCCGCGACCAACATGATCGAGGCGGCCCGGCCGCTGATGGCGGGCGGCAGCGGCGACCGGGCGGTCGTTTGCATCTCGTCGATCGCCGGCATGGCGGCGCTTGGCGCGCCCGTGACCTACTACGGTGCGAAGGCGGCCCTGAACGCGACCGTGCGCGGACTGGCGCGGCCGCTGGCGCTGGAGGGCATACGCATCAACGCAGTCGCCCCCGGGAACATC
Source organism: Bradyrhizobium sp. C-145 (assembly GCF_023375135.1). Taxonomy (NCBI): domain Bacteria; kingdom Pseudomonadati; phylum Pseudomonadota; class Alphaproteobacteria; order Hyphomicrobiales; family Nitrobacteraceae; genus Bradyrhizobium; species Bradyrhizobium sp. C-145. Next base: position 5,831,645 of record NZ_CP088150.1, read on the forward strand.
TTGAGCCCGGACGGCACCTGGGCGCGCAAGATGGCCGAAAACAAGCGGGCGGTCGACGACATGCTCCAGCGCGAGGTGGCGCTGCGCCGACTCGGCACTCCGGAGGAGATCGCCGACGTCGTTGCCTTCCTTGCTTCGCCGCGCGCCGGCTTTATCACCGGCAGCGTCGTGGTGGCCGACGGCGGCCAGCTCAAAAGCTGAACAGGAGCCTTCGATGGCAGTCCCCTTCTCCCGCTACGACCTGACCGGACGGACCGCGCTCGTGACCGGGGCCGGCGGCCTCCTGGGCAAGCAGCATGTCGCGGCGCTCGCCGAAGCTGGCGCGCGCGTGGTCGTCTCCGATGTCGGCTTGACGCAGGCCGAAGCCGCCGCGGCGGCGCTGAAGCAGGTCGCACCCTCGGCAGATCCGATCGCGCTTGAGATCAACGTCACTTCGCTCGACTCGGTGCGCGCCGCACGCGAGCAGCTTGCAAGCCGCGGCGTCACCGTCGACATCCTCGTCAATAACGCAGCAATCGACCCCAAGGTGACCTCCGCGCCCGGCGTCACGCACTCCTCGCGCTTCGAGGCGTTCCCGGTACCGCAGTGGCAGACCGAAATCGCGGTCGGCCTGACCGGCGCGATGCTGTGCGCGCAAGTGTTCGGCGGCGAGATGGCCAAACGCGGCCGCGGCGTGGTCCTGAACATCGCCTCCGATCTTGGGGTGATCGCGCCGGACCAGCGGCTCTACCGCCAGCCGCACGTGACACGCGAAGAAGAACAGCCGGTGAAGCCGGTGACCTACTCGGTGATCAAGCACGGCTTAATCGGGCTGACGAAATATCTGGCGACCTACTGGGCTGATCACGGCGTGCGCGTCAACGCGATCTCGCCGGGTGGCGTCTTCAACAACCAGGATCCAGCTTTTGTCGAACGACTGACGCGACTGATTCCAATGGGCCGCATGGCTCATGTCGACGAATACCGCGCGGCGGTGCAGTTCCTCTGCTCGGATGCCTCGAGCTACATGACAGGGCAGAACCTGGTGATGGACGGCGGCAGGAGCGTATGGTAACCAGCTCCCCAATCTCCTATTTCGTGCAAATGATGATCCGGCGCAAAAATGAGCATGTTCAACGATAAGTCTATTCTGATCACCGGAGGCACGGGATCGTTCGGGAAGAAGTTTGTCGGCTGTCTCCTGAAGAACTTCAAGCCCCGTCGTATCGTGGTCTATTCGCGCGACGAGCTGAAGCAGTATGAGATGCAGCAGGAGTTCAATCAGCTGGCGATGCGTTACTTCATCGGCGACGTGCGCGACGGCGAGCGCCTGCGCACGGCCATGAAGGGCATCGACTTCGTGGTGCATGCCGCAGCGCTGAAGCAGGTGCCTGCCGCCGAATACAATCCCATGGAGTGCATCAAGACCAACGTCCATGGGGCGGAGAACGTAATCCAAGCGGCGCTTGAGGCGGACATTGAAAAGGTGATCGCATTGTCGACCGACAAGGCGGCGCAGCCGATCAACCTCTACGGCGCAACAAAGCTCGCCTCCGACAAGCTGTTCATCGCGGCCAACAACATGGCGGGTGGCCATCGCACCACGTTCAGCGTGGTTCGTTACGGGAACGTAGTCGGCTCGCGCGGTTCGATCGTGCCCTTGTTCAACAAGCTGATTGCCGAGGGCGCCGATCACCTGCCGATCACCGATCCGCGTATGACGCGGTTCTGGATATCGCTGCAGCAGGGCGTCGACTTCGTAATCAAGAGTTTCGAGCGCATGTCCGGGGGAGAGATCTTCGTTCCGATGATACCGTCGGTGCGCATTCCTGATCTCGCGGCGGCGATGGCTCCGACACTGCCGACCAGGGTGATCGGCATCCGGCCAGGCGAGAAGCTCCACGAAGTCATGTGCCCGACCGACGATTCGCATTTGACGCTCAAATTTGGCGATCACTTCGTAATTAAGCCGACGATCAAGTTCTTTCGTCGTGACGTCGATTACCTCACGAACCAGATCGGCGAACGCGGCGAAGCGGTGTCAGACGGCTTCGAGTACAATTCCGGAAGGAACGACCACTTCCTTAACGTGGCCGAGATCAGAGAATTCAACAAAATTGCGGTCCAATGATCCCGTATGGTCGCCAAGATATTTCCGCTGAGGACATCGACGCCGTCAAGGACGTCCTGCAGTCAGACTGGCTGACCCAGGGACAGGCCGGCCCACGGTTCGAACAGGCGATCGCCAAATACTGCGGGGCGGCCAATGCGGTCGCAGTGTCGAACGCGACCGCCGCGCTTCACATCGCCTGTCTGGCGCTTGATCTGGGTCCCGGCGACATTCTGTGGACGGTCCCGAACACCTTCGTGGCCTCGGCCAATTGCGCGCTCTATTGCGGCGCAAGCGTCGACTTTGTCGACATCGACCCGCGCACCTACAACATGAGTGTAGCGGCGCTGTCGGAGAAGCTGGAGCGCGCAAGTGGGCAAGGCCGGCTGCCAAAGGTCGTGGTCCCCGTACATTTCGCTGGACAATCCTGCGAGATGACCGAGATCCGCGCCCTATCGCATCGCTACGGCTTTCGCATCATTGAAGACGCCTCTCACGCGGTCGGCGGCCAATATCGCGGGCGGAAGGTCGGCTCCGGTCATCTCAGCGACGTCGTAGTCTTCAGCTTCCACCCGGTCAAGATTATTACGACGGGCGAAGGCGGTATGGCATTGACCAACGAGCCGAAGCTTGCCGAACGGCTCTCGTATTTGCGCACCCACGGCATCATCCGTCCTGTGCAGGCTCCGGCCAGTTCCGACGAACGGCGCTCCAACGAAGATCAGCACGGGCCCTGGATGTACGAACAGATCGAGCTTGGGCTGAACTATCGCATGACGGACATCCAGGCGGCGCTCGGCACCAGCCAGCTTGACCGGCTCGAGGCCTTCGTCGCGCGTCGGCGCGAGCTCGCAGTACGCTACGATGCCCTGCTTGCGCAGCTGCCGGTGATCTGCCCCTGGCAGCATCCTGACACGAATTCGGCTTGGCACCTTTACGTGATCCGGCTGCGGCGAAACGAAATCGAGCTCAGCCGGCGGCAGGTATTCGAGGCACTGCGCGCTGCCGGCATCGGAGTCAACGTGCACTACATTCCGGTGCATACTCAGCCCTATTATCAACGTCTAGGCTTCTGCGTCGGAATGTTCCCGGAGGCCGAGAGCTACTACCAGGACGCCATCACGCTGCCGCTGTTCTCGAAGATGACCGATGCCGAGCAGGACACCGTCGTCGCGGCGCTTACGAAAATCCTCGCATGAAGATCGCAGTCATTCCAGCGCGAGGCGGAAGCAAGCGTATTCCACGCAAGAACATCCGTTCGTTCTGCGGCAAGCCCATCATCGCCTATTCGATCGAAGCTGGGCGCGAGAGCGGCGTGTTCGACGAGATCATCGTGTCCACGGATGACGAGGAGATTGCAGCTATAGCGCGCCAACTCGGCGCCACCACGCCATTTATGCGGCCAAAGGAGATTGCCGACGACCACGCCGGAACCGCCGAGGTCGTCCAGCACGCAATCGCCTGGTTCCTTGCACAGGGCACCGACGTCAGTCACGTCTGCTGCATCTACCCGACCGCTCCGTTGATCCAAGCGCACTTCTTGCGCGAAGCCTATGATGTCCTGGCCGGATCCGACGCTACCTATGCCTTTTCGGTGACAAGCTACGCCTTTCCGATCCAGCGCGCCATTCGCCTTACTGCGGCAGGTCGCGTCGTTCCCTTTCATCCAGAGCATCGCATGACGCGGTCGCAGGATCTCGAGCCGGCCTATCACGACGCAGGCCAGTTCTACTGGGGCACCGCCGCGGCGTTTTGCGATGCCGTCCCGATGTTCTCGGAACGCTCCGTCGGAATCGTCCTGCCAAGGTACCTGGTTCAGGACATCGATACGATCGAGGACTGGGAGCAGGCTGAATACATGTTCCGCGCGATCAGCCGGCGTTAGATCCGGCCTCGAGCAGCGGGCGAAGGAACGCGGCAAGGTCGCCCTCCTGGTACAAGTGCCCCGATATTCCCGCAGCGACGGCTGCTTCGACGTCGCGACCATTGTCCCCGACAAGCAGACTTCCTTCCGTCCGGACAGGCCATGCCTTCATGCAATCGAGAATCATGCCCGGGGCCGGCTTGCGGCGGTCGCTAACGCGCCGATACGCCTCAACGGTGCCTTCCTCATGGTACGGACAATACTGGTAGTCGTCGATATGCGCACCAATTGCGGCGAGCTCGCCGGTCATCCAGTCGTGTAGCCGGTGGACGTCATCGACGCCATAGTAGCCCCGCGCAACGCCCGATTGGTTGGTGACGACAAAGGCGTAGTAGCCGCGATCATTGCACAGCTTGATGGCCTCGCGGGCACCGTTGACCCACTCGAAGTCCTCAATCCGGTGCACATAAGCTTTGTCGATATTCAGCACGCCGTCCCGGTCGAAGAACACCGCAGGACGCCTCAGCCTGTTGGGTAATTCGCTTTGGGCACGCTCAAAATCGGCAGGAATGCCAATATCAATAAAGAATCCGTCGTAAAGTTCGGCCTCAAGTCGCTCCTCTGCGACCAGCTGCGGAAAGATCTGCTGTTCGAGCGAGCACGGCATCTCGTCGATGTACTCGAAAATCTCTCGATCGACGCAATAGATGCCAGTGTTGATCGGCCCACTCGGTTGGTCGCCGGCTGCTAGGAAGCTTTTAACCCGTTTGTGTTCGAGCAGAACGCGGCCGTAACGGTTGCCCGCCATATCCCGCTTTAGCGCCATATGACAAATCGAGCGCGATTTCGCCGCTTGCGCAGCGAGATCGAGCAGATTGAAGTCGAAATAGGAGTCGCCGTTCAAAACAAAGAACTGGTCGTGGAGCCGCGATGCGGCGTGCTTCAACGCGCCGCCGGTGCCGCACGGCGACGGCTCTGACACGACCGTCAACGATGCACCGCGCCAGCGCTTGCCATGGTAGCCCTCGACAATACTCTCGGCGCGATGGCCGGCAAGCAGCAAGATTTCTTCGATGGTCGGATAACGCGACAGCTCGTCGAGAAGATAGTGGAGGAACGGTCTGGCGCCGACGTCAAGGAGCGGCTTAGGGACGAGCCGCGTTCTGTCGCCGAGCCGTGACCCGAGACCTCCGACCAGGATCGCCGCCTGCTTCAGCATGAGACCGATTCGCACGACGGAGTTGAGTCAAGAGCGAGTTTCATGTCTCGTAGACAAGCGGTCAATTCAAGTTACCTACGGTGCGTGCGCGGACTGCGCTCGGCCCACGGATTATGGCATACAGCAGCATCGCTAGCAGCGCAATTGCCCCGGCGAACATCGCATGTCGGGTCGGCTGGGGAGACACCTGAATGATCGTCACATCCTCGCTGAGCGTCGTCGGATAGGTCTTGGTCGGACCGATTCGCGTCGTGAGGGCACGCCGTTCCGCCAATGCGGCGGCGAGCCTCTCCTCATTCTTAGATATGAGATCCAGCACCCACACACGCCGTAACATCAATGCCGCGGCATCGTTCGATACCTCCGGGCCCAACGAGTTCGGCGACGCCAGCGTCTCTCGAATTTTGGTAAGATTGGCGATGTTGGCGTCGACCAACGCAATCTGCGCGTTGAGTTCCGAAAGCAACTCGTTGCGGAGCTTGTCGTGACCCTCGCTGAGCTGGCGTACCGCAGTCTGGAGGGCTTCCCTAGCCCTTTGCGCCGTCCCGGCACGAACCGTCAAAGAAAACGCGTCGGATGTCTGCGGTCGCGCACTCAGACTCTCCAGGATCTGTTGCCGATCTCGGTCACCGTTTTCGGCACGAAGGTTCATAGCCGTTACTAAGCGCTCCTTGAGCGGCAGAGAGTTCAACTGAAGGGCGGCCGCCTGGACCGGCACCACTTCCGCTCCATCGACCCGGCCCAGCCTAACATTGGCGGAAGCGACGTAGCCGACAGGAAGCAAACGATCGACTAGGAACACTACTAGCGTCACCGCCAGCGTGACCGACACGATGGCAAAAATGCGCGGCCGAACCGCCCGGCCGACGAATACGAGCATCCCACCAAGATACTCTCTGCTTGATGTCCGGATCTGGTCACTACTCAAGCCTCTTTCCTCCCTCGACTGCAGGCAAGCTTTCGCAGGAAATCAACGGCCCGGACAAGCTCGAACGCCATTTCTCTTCAGCAACAAATACAAAAACGGCGGTCACAAGCTTCACGAAAAACGTAAACTGAACGAAAGAGTTAACCATTCCCGTGACGACGTACAGCGAGAATGCATACAACAGTGGGGTCAAGAAAAAACACGTAGCATACCGTTCCTGCACGATACAGCGCGTGAGCAGGAACATGAACTCCGAAAACAGCATTGCCGAAAGAGCGACAAGAGCCAAGCCTTCCACCGGTCCACCGAGTTCGAAAAGCACTTCGGGCCAACCACCGGTGTAGGCCGAACCTTTTCCAAGGATGAAGTGAGCGCGATCGAGCGGCAGCGCCAGCTCCATCAGCCACTGCATGGTCGAATTCCGATTTGGATCGAAAGGATCGACGAACAACTTGTACAAGGTTTGATCAGTGCTCCAGTCGCCTCGCAGAAACACACGCTCATAAGTCATCCACCACATCTCGCCCTGCTGTACGAAGATGCGCTGGGACAATTTGAACAGAAGCTGGTCGCGCTCAAACCCTCTAACAATGGCATAGGAGTAAATCACTGCACCTAGGATCAAGACTGAAACGACGACGCCGGGCAGCCTGATGGTCCTGAAAATCTTGGCATAGTCGAAGGCCGAGGTAGTGTTTGCGAGCAGCACGGCACCTACGGGCAGGATAAAGAAAGAAGAATAGGAAAAGAACGAGGAGAACCGATGCCCGACGACGAACAGATAAAGGATGAAAATCCCGAAAAGCACAGCAAATCGCAGGTCAAACTCTCGACCTCTCGATGACGGAGCCGCGAAGAAGACGCCCAGCTGAAAAGCCAACATGGGACCCCACTCGATCAGCCGATGATGCAAGGGACCACCATACTGCGCCGAATAGTCGTAACGCTCCATAGCAGCCAATATTGGTATCGGCCCGCGAATCAGCAGTTCGACCCAGAGCGCGACCGCAAAGAGGCCTATGATCCAATGTGCCAAATCAGACAGCGTCGGACGACCGCCGGGAAGCATATCGGCCAACCTCGGGCCGCTTGTCAGCGCAACGAGCCGCTTGTTCCGAAACGAATACATCAATGCTGCGATTACCAATCCCTGCGAGGCCGCGAGGGGTAAGGCCGCACTACCCGAACCGATGTCTCGCTCCAACTGCTCCGAGAACACAGGGCCGGCTAAATCGATGTAGAGGACGGACAGCAATCTCCAAGCAAGCGAGAAAAAAACAAAAAAAGCCACCATGAACAGGCCGAGCTTGTTGATCGCAATCCGCACCATCGCCAGCAGCACAAGACACACAGCGAGCGCGCTCGACAGCGTCCATAGTTCCGAGTCCCACAATGGATACCCCCTCGCGGCATAAATCATCGGCTGGATCCCACAATCTGCCAGGAGTCTCCAGCCCACCCGACTTGCACAGTATTGTCCAGAAACTCCCCACCGTCTCTCGTGCACCCTCTAGTGCTGCATAATTCCCATCAGATTCATGTGAGCCGGCCGCGAGTGCTCAATTCCCAGTATGGTTCGACGATTGTCATTGGAGCGCTGCAAATGAAGGCTTGCCAGCGTAACGCCCACACACGTCGTGACGGTAGTTCCTCGTCCGCCGAAGGGCTTCAGGAAATCAAAAACACCGCTTCCGAAAAGGTCGACAACGGACATCTCGCGCGCTCCCAGCGGCGGAATCTCACCGAAGTCGCCTTTCAATTGTTCTCCGTCCTCGCGGATCAATATCGACGACGGTCGCGCCGCGTGCGCGTAGTCGGGATCCGATGAATGGTTGAGCAGCATCAAGCTGCTGACAAAGTCCTCTGTAGCGAGGATTTTTGGGTTGATTCCTGTGAACCCCACGTGAGACTTCAGTCGCCCCTCGTTTAGGGGGCGAGCAAAGGCGCCAGTGCGATAGATGGCGACGTTGTCTTGATCGACATAGGTCATGGAAAAGCTGCCGGGCGAGGAGCGATAGGCGTCCATGCGACCGTGCGACATGACCGCGACGATCAGATAGTCTCGCGGCGCCAGCCCCAACTCTGCGATCAACCTGGTCAGGTCGATCTCGAAAGAGGCCCCCGGCTTGTGCGTCGAAGGAATTTCTCGGCTGGCCAAGTATTCGCCATCGCGCGACAGCACATGAAGCTTGAAACGCAAATTGCTACTGAAACCTGATCTAAGGAGACTTGCGAATTCGGGACCAAGGTCCTTGACTGCCTCCCACAGATTCTTCTTCAAGCTGCCGGCCACGAGGCTGCGCAAATATTTGGCATCGATCGCCTTGTGCCAGATGGGAATTGAAAACCCCAGTCTGCACTCAAGCCCCTCAAAGGTGGGAAGGATGAACCTCGGCTCGTGCGGCTTCCAAGGCGTGGCTGGAAATCGACTCACGTGAGCCCCCTTCAAAAGTGATGCAAACTAAACTTGCCGTTGGCGAACTGATAGAAGCTAAAGGGACTAGCCATATTACCTCCGCTGAATTCCAGCGCAAAAGTTTCCGCCGAACCTATAAGACGCTTGGCATCGGGGAACAGGTCCATCGTGCTAATGCGCCGTGCTCCCATCGATGGTATACTTGGGAGGCTTCTCTCACCCAATAGCGTGCCATCCAACGCACGCAGTCTCGCGGTTCCAAAAGCCTCCCCGTCCGGCGCAAGACAGGCATTGACCAATATGACACCCGATACCTCGACGAACCTCGTCAGGTAGGTCTGCATCCAGGCGGGTGTAGGGAATGGATTGGCGGCAACTGCCTCGCGCTCGTGGGACAACGTGATGGCGCCGCACTGTGAGTAATACTGGGTGTAGTAGCCGGTCGTCACCTTCTTCCCCGGACGGACGCTCGCGCCTTGCTTCGGCAGCAACGTCATGGCGACGGTCCCCGAGACGTCGGGACATAGGTCCGAAGTCCTCAGCTGCAGTTGACCGTTGAATCCCAGATCCTTCCGAAGGTAGTTGACCCACCTACCCTCCGCATCGAAAAACCAGATGTGAGCTTCGGCGTCCTGCTGTTCCTTAAGAAAGATCGAGAAGTAGTTGAAGGCACAGACTTCGGTGGCCACAACATCATCATTGCGAAGATACAAGACCGCAGGCGGGTAACCGCGCTCAAGGGCCTCAGAAATTTTTAAATCGCTCGACATGTCCTGAGATACTCGTTGCGGTCTGCGGGACTAGCGCCGGCGCGCCACAGCACCAAGCGTCAGAATTTGGCCCAACCTGGGACGTCTTTACGCTCCCAGAGGTCAACAATCAACCTTGCATTGTCGCGCAATGACCCCGAAGTCTAGGATCGCGAGAAAGTTTGGTCGATCTCATCGACTAGGTGCCTTTTCACGACGCACCAGTGCGCGCCCAAGACGTCCAAACATTACCCGCTCGGCGCTCGTAAGAACGATCGCACTGCTCAAGGCCAACGCAATAAGGCAGAGAAGCCCGCCCAGGATGACAAGCTCACTCAAGCTTTCGAGGGGCAGGACGAACTTGCATAGGCCTACTATTCCGGAAAGGATGATCCCGACCACCAAGTGGCGCGAAAGCTGCCCCCAAAACAATGAGTTCGGCAAACTCATCTGAGCTAGCATGTTGTGTGCGAGGAGCGGTGCAAACACGACGTGCGAGATAGTCCACCCTAGAATGAACGCATGCTCGCGAAACCAAGCAAGCGTTAACAGGGTTATTGTGTATTGGGTCAAGACCTGCAAGTACAGAAGCTTTGTACTGAAGGAGAGAAACTCCGACTTGACCATCAAGGCCGTCTGGCCCGCACCAAGCTGTATCGTTATCGCGGGCACCAGCATCGACATGGCAACCCAAGGCCATTCTTGAGAGTGTTGCGGGCCCACCCACACGGTCAAAACCTGGCGCGAGCAGAGAGCAAGCACCATCAAGACTGGCAGCACAAAGGCTGCTGGCAAGACGAGGCCGTTCCGCCCCAAGATCTGCAAGCGGCGGGTATCGGTGGTCTCTTCAATACGAGCCGAGAGGGGAAGTATCGCCGAATAGAGTGGCCCCATCGTCGCCTTCAAGAAGCGCGGCAACCTCGTGATCAAATCGTAGGTACCCACTTCGATGGGACTAAACAGAAACCCGATCACGAGAGGCGGAAGAGTATGCTGCAACGTTCCTGCGATCCGGTTATTGAACATCTGCAGGCATCGATGAAGAAGGTCTTTGCGGCTCGCCTCCGTCCACAACGTGAAACTCAATAAAGAGCCATGGACTGTACTTTTGACAACGATGCCCAACACCAGATACTTTGTCACAGTCGTTCCGAGATAGGCATACGCAAGCCATTCGAACGGAGCTTGCTCCCAAGCGGCAAGGTAGATCGAACCGATATAGAGCAAACTGCTTCCGACTTCAGTTAGACGCAACCAAGCGTACTGCTCAAAGCCCTTGAGAACTCCTTCCACGACCAATCCAACGAAACAGATTGGCAGCACGAGCGCCGTAACGTGCAGCATCGAAACGAACCCGAGAACCTGCTCGTGCTGCACCTTTAGGGCGACAGCGAGCCAGGTGGACGCAAGCCATAGCGCCATGCTCGAGATGGTCCCCGTGGCCATGGCAATCAAGGTGAGAAGCGATACCTTTTCGCTCGCCAGCCTCCAATCTCCGAGCCGCCCGCGAGCCACGACCTGCGTGGCAAGTTCCGACACACCGAAATCGATCAGGGCGAGAAAGCCGCTCGGCAGAAACGCTCGCACCAAGACGAGAAGACCCAAAATGGCAATCCCATAGGATTTTGCAATAAGTCCGACCGAAAGGAGTCCCAGCACGCCTGCGGCCCCGTAGGCGATCGCAGAGATTGCAGTATTATGCAGAAATGGGCGCAGCACGGTCAGTTCACCTCTGCGAGCTGCAGGCTTGCGCCGCTGCTCAACTTTCTCGTTCGGACATTCGCGGCAGGCCGGGCTACAAATCGCCGGCTATCAACCGACGCCGCATTGAGTCGCTGCAATATCGCGTTCACGGTTTCGGCATCGAACGCCTTCCCGGCCCGCCGACGCTCGCTCTCCTCGGAGCTGTAGCTCCGGCGCAGGACCGAACTTGCCTTATACCCGAGCGTTCGGCGAAGCGCGCCGGCCACGACACCGCGCAAAGACGGCGGCGGCAACGAATGCATGGACTGTTTGCAGCGCCTGGCGATAGCGATCGTCGCGAGAACTGCCTCGGAAACGCGGGCGGAGCTATCGCCATCCACGGCGGTATAGAGATCGCTGATGATTTCGCGGCGAAATGCCCCGGTCTCAGGGGGCAGCGGTGGCATGCGATTTTCGAGGCCCCGCCGGACCAGCTCGAGCATTTCAGCCTGTCCGCGCGCTCCGCGACTGACCCGCGTCGCAGCATCAAGGCGCAGGGAGGGCGTGTTGAACCACTCCATGCTCAACGGCTCCACGTTCAGCATAGTTGCTTCGATCGCGGTGGAACAGTTCTGATGGACAAGCAGACGCGCGCCGCTGATCCACTCGAGGGACGTTCCGCTCTGGATCACTTTTGCATTCGGCAAGGCGGCGAACGCATCATACGAGTTGATGTTCTCGAACGGATGCGGCCGCAGCACGAACTCCACTTTAGAAAAGTGCTCCGCCAGCTTGATGGCCATGTCCAATGTGTTGCGGTAGGCTCGCCTGCCATCAGTGATGAACTGACGAGCGAACTCGCGCGCGAAGCCGGCCTGCACCATCGACTCCTCCTCGGCAGACGAGCTGCCGGAGAACCGCGGGTTCACAGTCGGGAAATTCGTGTTGATGAGGACATAGCCCGAACCGACGGACGGGCTCGCCAACGCCGCGCGCCAGGGCGGTGCGCAGAAATCATAGCGTGGACAACCGGTGGCGTGCAGGATACCCGCTGCGACGGTGCCCTGCCGCAAGAACGCCGCGTACTGCGCCTGTCCCCAGACACAATAGAGATCGACAAGGTCAGGGCAGCCCGCGCTCTTCACCATGTTTGCGAACTGATCCGCATTCTTGCCGCCAATTCCCTCCGTATCCAGAACACCGACGAGAATCCCCGCGCGCTTGTAGGACTTGATCAGGTCGGCGTTGTTGGGACGAGTGTAGTTTACCAGCACGAGATCAGGCCGCAAGGCTGGGACATCGAACCCCTGCTCGTACATGGGCACGAGCGTGGTGAGCGCGCCACGCATTGACAATTGCCGAGCAAGCAGCACTAGCCCATCGAGGTCGCGAAGCGGGTTGTCGACGATCAGACAGACATGGGGCTGTTCAGCCACGATCGCTCCTCGATTTCCCCTGCGGCATTTGAAAGGCATCGTCCGCGGACGAGAGCACATCCCAACTCATTGGAGTCCCGCGGCGAACCGCCCGCCCGACACGCTTGCCGAGCAAAGTCTCGAAATATTTCGGTGGCAGGCCGAGGCCGGGCCGGATAATCCGCAGATTCTTTTCGGTTAGCACATCACCCGGAGCGAGATCCTCCGCCACATAGAGCGAGCGACGGAACACAAGCGATTTGCGTTCCTTCTCCGTGAGGCCATAATGCACCTCTCCAAGCGCGAGCCAGGCGCGCTCGGTCTCCACGACCAGAGCCGCCATCTCCTCGGGTTCCATCGAGAACGTGGAGTCAACACCGCCGTCGGCGCGCGCAAGCGTAAAATGCTTCTCGATCACGGTCGCACCCAGCGCAACGCTCGCGACTGACGCGCCGATCCCGAAGGTGTGGTCCGAAAGGCCCACCTCGCAAGCGAACAGCTTCCGCATATGGGGGATCGTCAGGAGATTGGTGTCGGAGGACGTTGCGGGATAGGTGCTCGTGCATTTCAGGAGCACAAGTTGTCTGCAGCCCGCAGCTCTCGCCGCCCGTACCGTCTCATCGAGTTCGGCCACGGTCGCCATGCCTGTCGAAATGATCATGGGCTTGCCGGTAGCCGCGACCTTGCGAATGAGCGGTAGATCAGTGTTCTCGAACGATGCGATTTTGTAGCAAGCGACCCTAAGACTCTCGAGAAAATCGACAGCCGTAGCATCGAACGGCGTCGAGAATGGAATCATGCCCAATGAGCGGGCGCGCTCGAAGATCGGTGCATGCCACTCCCATGGGGTGTAGGCATCGTGATAGAGTTTGTGTAGTGACGTGCCTCGCCACAGGCTGTTGGGATCGTCGATGAAGAATTCGCCCTCATCCAGATCAAGGGTCATCGTATCGGGGGTGTAGGTCTGTAGCTTGAGTGCGTGCGCGCCGCACTTGGCGGCCGCATCCACGATCGCCAGCGCACGGTCGAGCGACTGATTGTGGTTGCCCGACATTTCGGCAATGATGAATGGCCGATGCGACCGGCCGATTGAATGACCGGCAATGGAGATCGTGTTTGTCATAAAATGCTCCTGACACTTTCAAAGACAGCGGCGCCCCAGAAGCGACCGCGCACTCATCATTTCGTCGGATCACGAGTCCATTATCACCACATCGAGCCCAGCACTCCGCGCGACCCTGATGGATGGCTCGTTATCGGCATAAACGTGAGCGCGAAGACAACCAAAGCGCGACCTGACTTCGTTCAGCATCAGCTTTGCAACTCCACGATTACGATGCTCAGGCGCAACTGTATAAGACACGTCTTCACCATCTATCCTGAACGTCGCAACCGACTCCTGGTTTAACTCGAAGATGAAAAGGTTTGGCTGGTCCATCTTGAGCCGTCGATCGAGCCAGCCCACATGCTCATCCCATCCCACGACGTCCTTGTTCTTGGACATTCTGCGGGTCGACTCATCATTGCGCCATTCGAACAACCGTCGAGCGTCGTCCTTCGTGGCCGGTCGAATTTGAAAATGGTTCATGATCGCAAGCCCGCCCAACCGCGATCCACATAGGCACAAGCCCCGCGTTAGTCAACAAGAAGCGAAGCGAGCGCGGACGACGCTACTCATTGTAAGATCAGGGGAAAATCCCACTGACGCCTCGGGAAACTGGTTCGGCTTGCCTGCTAGGATCGGGAACCGAGTTCGACACGCACGCGGCCGCTACCCTGGCCATCCACAAGCGCGAAGGCAGCCTCCCCCAGTACCTTCACGCACGCCGAATCCTCCTGCAGCGAGCGGATGGCGCCGGCGAGGGTCTCGGCTGTGACAGACGCGCTCGATCCGAGATACAGCGCCGCCCCCGCCTTGGCGAGCGCGGTCAACGCACCAACTTGATTTGCCGCAATATCGACCACCACCGCGGGCAGGCCCAGACAGCAACGCTCCCAACTCATCCCACCACCAGCTCCGATCGACAGATCGGCCCGCCGCATCAGCTCGGCCATGTTATTTGCAGCCCGATGCACCTCCGCACACGGCAATTCGCCTAGAAGTTGCACGATCAACTCTGCATGCGGATTGCTCTGACCGATTACAACATCCACGGCAATCTCTGGAACCCCGAGGCTTGCGATAGCCTGCAGCGCCTTAGCCGTGTCGTTGGTCGGATCAGAGCCACCGAAGCAAACCAGGATCCGGCCGATCTCGCCGCTGCGGCTCGTCAACAAGCGACGCTGCTCGAGAAATTCAGGACGTAGCAACGCGTATCTCGGCCCGAGCAATTGCGCGCAAGAAGCCGATACACAGTCACGATAGCGCGTCTCCATCTGTTGAATGAGGTTCTGATCGAGGAGGATCTCGCAATCGTGCGGACGATCGGCGAGATCGTCAATCGCGAGGATTCGCAAACCTTCTCGTCGGCAGGCACTCTCCCAATTGGCATCGAGAGAATAATGATCGACGACAAGCCAGTCGGCTGATCCAATCTCCTCCATCGCCTGAAATGTCTGCTCCGCATCCTGTTGCCACGTCGTGGGCAACCAGTGCGCATAGCTGCGGTCCGAAGTGGCCGCCTCCAGATTCGGCACCTGTGGATCCGGTAAGAGCCGCACGGCATGGCCGTCGCCCTGGACCAGTGCAGCCAACGGAGCGGCATGGCTACGCATAAGAAAGCACGATGCGGTTCCGCCTTCGGCAAGGATATTCGCCAGCGTCAGACAACGCGTAAGGTGCCCCATCCCCATCTGGACCGAAGCGTCGACTCGAAAAATGACCCGCTTCATGCTGTTCATAGACTCGGTCAACTCTTCCCGAATAGCCGGCGCAATAAGCGGGGCTTTTCCAGGCATTAGGCCTCCAAAAGGCAGCCTACTACTACAATTCGGAGCAAAAAAGGATACTAATCCACGCTTGACTGTCGCAGGCCCTTCTATATGCGGAAGTCGCAAACGCACAACCCCCGCCATAGCATGTGTTCCGAAAAAACGATTTTGATCACCACACTCGCCGAATACCAGACCCGGTTCTGGATTCCGGTCGCGCAGCGATTGCGTGCGGCCGGCTGCGAGGTCGAATTACTCGCCTTCGACGATCGCAGCGCCGAGATGTCTGTCGCCGAAGGCGTGCCGGTCACGAACATGTATCGCGAGGGTCTCAAGACCGGCCCCTCGCCCGACGATCGCAAGGCATTCGACGCGCGTGTCGGCTCTTATGGGCTCAACGGGACCAATTTCCTGTTCAGCCATGAGCGTTTCACCTTCGGCATCAACGATACGGCGGCGCTGCGCCGGCGTTTCATGATCTATGCCAACGCCATGGAGGCGGTGCTCGACCGGCTGGAGACGCAGGAGCGACGCGCCGAACTGGTCCAGGAGCTCGGCGGCTTCCTTTCCGTCATCGCAAGCTTCTATGCCGCCAGGCGCCGGGGCATCCGCAACTGGTTCATTGAGCCTTCGTTCTTTCGAGGCCGGATGTATTTCACGCCGGACAGCTTTGCTGCCCCCAATGTGATGGCAACACCCGCGGATGCGATGTCAGCCGAGGTGCGCGCCTATCTGAAGGAGACGCTGACGCAGCGCGCGATAGTCATTCCGAAGAAGGATCAGCACCACTATTCGGCGGCATTCAAGAAGGTCGTCAATTTGCGCAATGCCCATCGTCTCGCCGAGAAGCTCTGGGACCAGTTCGCGCTCGGCAAGCACCAGGAGTTTGGACACAATCTGCGCCATGCCCGCGTGCACGCCGCGATGGCCCTCAACGCGACGCGGCTTCGCAAGCTCTACCGGCCGCTGCCCGAAATGCCTTTCGTCTACTATCCCTTCCACGTTCCGGCCGACATGGCGCTGACGCTGCGCTCGCCGGACTATCTCGACCAGGTCGCGACCGTCGACTTCCTGCTGCGCACGATCCCGGATTCGCACGTGCTCGTGGTGAAGGAACATCCCGCCCAGATCGGCGCCATCTCGGCCACCCGCCTGCTCGAGCTCGCGCGCCGGTTCGACAATTTCGTGCTGCTGCCGCCGCAGACCAACAATTACACCGTGCTCAATCGCGCCGATGCCGTCGTCTCCGTCAACAGCAAGTCGGGTGCCGAGGCACTGCTGCTCGGCAAGCCGGTCGTGGTGATGGGCGATGCGTTCTACCGCTCCTGCCCTCTTGTGTACGCGGTCGATCGCATGGCCGACGTGCCCGCGCGGCTGCGCGAAGCGCTCTCCGCGGGGGCATTCGATCCCGCCAGGGGGGCGCCCTATTTTGAGTCCGCCTGGCGCCGGTCTCATCCGGGCGAGCTCTATATCAGCGATCCCAAGCTGCTCGACACGTTTGCGGCCTCCTTGCGCGCCGCAATGGCCGAACCGGCCCGTGTGAACTGAACGGATCCATCATGCCGCTCGTCTCGATCATCACACCGTCCTGGAACGTCGAAGGCCTGATCGGGGAGACGATCCGCTCGGTGCAGAGCCAGACATTCGCCGATTGGGAGCTCCTGATCGCCGACGACTGCTCGACCGACAACACGCCGGGCATCATCGCGGCAATTGGTGAGCGCGATCCACGCGTCAAGCTGATCCGGCAGGCCAAAAATGGTGGCCCGGCGCTCGCGCGCCAGGCATCGATCGACGCCGCAAAGGGCCGCTATCTCGCCTTCCTCGACAGCGACGATCTATGGCTGCCCGAAAAGCTCGAGCGGCAGCTCGCCTTCGCCCAAGAGAAGCGGGCTGCTCTCAGCTATACCGCCTTCCGCCGCATTAACGAGACCAACACGGTCACCGGACGGCTGATCGAGGTGCCGGCCTCGCTCACATATGCCCAGCTCCTGGAGAACACCGCAATCGCGACGCTGACCGCGATGGTCGACCGCGAGATCGCCGGTCCTATAGCGATGAAGAACGAGGGCTATGACGATTTCTGCCTGTGGCTCTCGGTCCTCAAACGTGGCCACACCGCATACGGCCTCAACGAGGACCTTGCGCGCTACCGTGTCAGGGGTTCCTCGGTCTCCAGCCGCCCGGTGCGCTCGGCCAAATGGGTCTGGCAGATCTACCGCAATGTGGAACACCTCTCGCTGATCAGGTCGGCCTGGTGTTTTGCCCATTGGGGTGCGCGGGCCTGGCTCAAGCGGCGGGAATTCTAGCGGAGCTCGGCGCACGAGCGCTGTGCAGCCAGCTGCAACAGCCGGAAATGAACATTTCGGTCCGGACGGCGGCCCACTGGACTTTTGAAGTATCATCACGCCAGAATGCAAGCCTATTGGCCTTTCCGCCCGTAGCCGATACCACTCTGCCGGCCTCACCGGACGAGTCCGCCCCCGAGATCCTCCTGGAACCCGATCATGCCGTTTGAAAGCTACAAGAACAGCCGCATCCTCGTGACAGGAGGCGCCGGCTTCATCGGATCGCATATCTGCGAGCGACTGCTCGAAGCGGGGGCCGAGGTGGTGTCCGCGGACAATTATTTCACCGGCAGTCGGCGCAACATCGCCCATCTGATCGCCAATCCGCTGTTCGAGGCGGTCAGGCATGACGTTACCTTCCCGCTCTACATCGAGGTCGACGCGATCTTCAACCTAGCCTGTCCGGCCTCGCCGATCCACTACCAGCGTGATCCTGTGCAGACCACCAAGACCTCGGTGCACGGCGCCATCAACATGCTCGGCCTGGCCAAGCGGCTCAAGGCGCGCATCTTCCAGGCCTCCACCAGCGAGGTCTATGGCGATCCGCTGATCCATCCCCAGACCGAGGACTATTGGGGTAACGTCAACCCGATCGGCATCCGCTCCTGCTACGACGAGGGCAAGCGCTGCGCCGAGACGTTGTTCTTCGACTACTGGCGTCAGCACGGCCTGCCGATCAAGGTCGCGCGCATCTTCAACACCTACGGCCCGCGCATGCAGCCCAACGACGGACGTGTGGTGTCGTCCTTCATCGTCCAGGCCCTCAAGGGTGAGCCGATCACGGTGTTCGGCGACGGAGGGCAGACCCGCTCGTTCTGCTATGTCGACGACCTCGTCGAGGCCATTACGCGGCTGATGGTCACACCGGAAGACGTCACCGGCCCGATCAACCTCGGCAACAACTCTGAGTTCACGATCCGAGAACTCGCCGAAAAGGTCATCAAGCTCACGGACTCGCGTTCCAAGCTGGTATTCAAGCCGCTGCCGCAAGACGACCCGCGGCAGCGTCAGCCCGATCTCGCCAAGGCGAAGGCGGCGCTGAACTGGGAACCGAAAGTCGCGCTCGAGGATGGGCTGAAGGAGACGATCGCCTATTTCAAGCGTACACTCGAACTCTCCTGATTGGATGCACGGCCTCCCACATAGCTTGCCTTTCCAACATCATCTCAGCTTGGGATCTCGACTTGACTCATGGCGCGGGCTCACCTTGCTCGTGCTCCATCACAGCGCCGTCGCAGTTCGCCAGCTAGGAGCGCTACATTCTCTAAAGCGAAGCGCGGGAGAGGGTCGCTGGATTGGCCGCGCTCAGCCTGGGTAGCGCTTGGAACGCCTGATCGTATAGAAGGGTGAGAGACGTGGTTTCGCCCTGGCTAGTTGCACCTGCATGCGCTCTATCTGGTTCAGCGCGACGTTATAGAACTTCGCGGCCTGGCGCGCGCTTCCAGTCTGCCAGAAGTGGCAGTTCGACCGACAGAATCGCCGGTTGAACAGCTTAGGCAACCCACGCATCCGGCAGCCGGGCCGCGAGCACGTCGCCAGGAACACCGGAATGACTAGCAGTGCTGGGGGCATGCGGAGCAATATCTGTACAAGATTGGCCAACCAGCCGTGGATCAGGCGGCGCAAGCGGCCGCTTGGCGTGGATGCGGCGGCTTCCCTGCTGTCTCTTGCGGCAGATTGCGCGGGGTCAAGCTGCAACCTACCTGACAAGAGTGCCGCTACTGGTAAGCGCTTAGCCGGAACCCTTGCTTCGGGATCGGAATAGCTGTGCGAAGAAGCCTCCGGGTTGGACGGAGGTTTGAGATGGGATTGGACAGCAAAAAGGACGTCCATTTAGACGGCCCAGGGTCGCTGAGCCGGTTGGAAGTTCTGGAAGGACCGTCGGGGCGGCGCGTGCGCTCGGAAGCTGAGAGAGCTCGGATCGTCGCCGAGAGTCTGTTGCCCGGTGCCCAGGTGGCCGAGGTGGCGCGCAAGCACGGAGCGACGCGCTGGCAGATCTACGATTGGCGACGGCGCTTTCGACAGCGAGGCCTGCTGCCGGCGTGCGAAGCGTCCCAGCCGACATTCGCGCCGCTGGTGGTGGGAGGTGCGTTGGAAGAGCGTCAGGCTCCGGCCATCAAGCTTGAGATCGCGATTGGTGATATCGTGCTGCGGACGGATACGGCCATTGATGCCGAGCAGCTGTCCCGGGTGATCCGCGTGCTGCGAGCATCACGATGATTGCGGCCGGTGCTGATCTGAAGATTTACGTTGCAACGCGGCCGATCGACTTCCGCTGTGGCCACGATGGGCTTGCGGTGAAGGTGCAGGAGATGCTTCGTCTTGACCCGTTCAGCGGCGCAGCCTTCGTGTTCCGATCGAAACGAGCGGACCGAATCAAGATTTTGGTGTGGGACCGAACGGGCCTGGTGTTGGTTCACAAGCGCCTCGAAGGTTGCAAGTTCGTTTGGCCAACGATCGCGGACGGCGTGATGCGGATGTCGCCGGCGATGTTCGCGGCCTTGTTCGAGGGGCTGGATTGGAGGTTGGTCCGCCCGGAAGAAGCGCGGCGGCCGCAGGTCGCTGGATAACTGCGGCAGAATGACTCGGCCGCTATTTTGAGCGTGGCACGTGTGGCGCCGATGTGCTCGAAATAGCACATGAGCATCGCGGCGCTGCGCGACGAAAACGAACGCCTCAAGGCGCTTTTGGCGCAAACGCAGGCGGCCTTGAGCGAGCATCAGGGGGCGCTGGCGGCGTCGGAGGAAGCGCGGCGTCGGCTAGAGATCATTCTCGGCGAATTGCGCCGCGAGAAGTTCGGCTCGAAGTCCGAGAAGCTGCGGCCAGATCAGTATCACTTACCGCTGGAAGACGTGGAGATCGCGCAAGGCATCTTGGACGCGGCGCAGGAGAGAGCCGAGGCTGTGATCAACGGCCGATCGCGGAACGTGCCGGATCAAGGTCCTCATCGCAATCGCGGCTGCTTGCCTGCCCATTTGCCGCAGGTGGAACGGATCATCGAGCCCGCAAGCACGCTCTGTCCGTGCGGTTGCGGCGCCATGGCGAAGATCGGCGAGGACGTCAGCAAACGCCTGGACGTGATCCCGGCGCAATGGAGGGTGTTGGTCACGCGCCGCCCGAAATATATCTGTCGCCGCTGCTCGGGCCCCGTCGTGCAGGCGCACGCACCGGAGCACGTCGTGCCCGGCGGGCTGCCGACCGAAGCGGCCATCGCGCACGTGATCGTCTCCAAATTTGGCGACCACACGCCATTTTACCGTCAGGCCGAGATCTATGCGCGCCAGGGGATCCGGCTTGATCGGGCGACACTGGGCAACTGGTCTGGCCGCGCCTGCTTCCATCTTCAGCCCATCGCGGACCACATGCGCCACCACCTGGCTATGGCGGATCGGCTGTTCATGGATGAGACCAGGGCGCCGGTACTCGATCCGGGGCGCGGCCAAACGAAGAAAGGCTACTTCTGGGCGATCGCCTCAGACGACCGCGGCCACAGCGGGCCAAGTCCGCCGATCGTGCTGTTCCGATATGCCCCTGGTCGCAGCGGTGCCTTTGCTGAGCAGTTCCTCGACGGTTTTGGCGGACGCTACCTGCAATGCGATGCCTATGACGGTTATGACCGGCTGACCGAGGTCGTTCGACCGCAAGGGCCGTGGACGCTCGTGCATTGCTGGAGCCATTTGCGCCGGCGCTTCGTCAAATTGGTGCGCAACAGCAAGTCTCCGATCGCCGAGGCCGCCGTTCGACACATCGCGCAGCTTTACGCCATCGAAGCCATGGTGCGCGGCTCGTCGCCGGACGTCCGGTTGGCCACGCGCAAGGAGCACTCGCTGCCCCTCATCGCGGCTTTAAAACCGTGGTTTGAGAAGCAGCTTTCTATGATCTCCAGCGGCTCAACGCTCGCCGAGGACATCCGCTATGCGCTCAATCACTGGCAGGGGCTGACCCGCTTCCTCGAAGACGGGCGTCTCGAACTCGACACCAACCCGGTCGAGAACGCCATCCGGCCGGTCTGCCTAACCAGAAAAAATGCGCTCTTCGCGGGCCATGAAATCGGGGCCGAAAACTGGGCCATGCTGGCGTCGATCGTCGCCACCTGCAAGCTCAACAGCGTCAACCCGGTTGCCTACATCGCTGAAACACTCGAGGCGATCATCGACGGCCATCCCCACAGCAGGATCGATGACCTCATGCCGTGGCGATTCCGCAAAACGTCAAGCCAGCTTCAATAGGGTCATGGCTAAGCGCTTACGCTACTGTGGCTCGGGAGAGGAGCTTAGAGACGCCCCGCGCGAGTTCGCGTGCTGGCGACATAGTCGTGAATTGGATGAGCGCTGGGATACATGAGGCTGCACACCGTCATTTCTCAGATTGTGATCCGTCGCCAAGGGCACGGATCGAGCAGCGCTAGGCGTGTGCACTCGTCAGCCTAGTGGATCAGGAAGCTTCGCATCAGATGGTCGGTAAGATAGGATAGGCCTGAATAATCAAGATGGGAGAAGCCCGGATCACTCCGCTGGTTTTCCCAAAATCCATGATCATAGGAGGACGCTTGCGTCTCGAAGTGAAATCCAGTGCCCAGAAGGTCGCTTGAAAAATCCGGCGCTCCAATGTTGGTAGAACCACCAGCCTCGATCTGACCAATGGGCTGGATCTCAGGTTGGAAAATAAAACCTTCCTTTTGCCGCAAGAGAAACTTCGTTGCGGATGATGAATCGGACGTAGCAGCCTCCGAAGGAATTCCAACGGTGCCATCGCCGTTTAGGTCTTGGTGGAAGGTGGTTTCAAGCGACTCAAATGACGTATTCGTCCCCGTCACTTCGGGAACGATATTCCCGGTATAGTTGCCGTTGCTGTCAGTACTCCAGACCGTATAGTGACCTGTCGCAAGGTCTTTCCACGCCACGTCGTAGCCACTGGCAGTCTGCTCGGCTGCTATAGGTGCCCAGGTGCCATACGCCTTGGCGCTGACCGACGAGCCGGAAATCTTCAGGATAGGCCCGCTGCCAGTGCTGATATCGTCGAGGTAGAAGTTATCACCTACCTGCACCAGCTTGGTGGAGCCCTGTGCCTCAATGGTGAGGGTGGAAATGCCAATGGTGCCGTCGCCGTTGAGGTCTTGGTGGAAGGTGGTCTCAAGCGACTCAAATGACGTATTCGTCCCCGTCACTTCGGGAACGATATTCCCGGTGTAGCTGCCGTTGCTGTCAGTACTCCAGACCGTATAGTGACCTGTTGCAAGATCTTTCCACGCCACGTCGTAGCCACTGGCAGTCTGCTCGGCTGCTATTGGTGCCCAGGTCCCATACGCTTTGGCGCTGACCGACGAGCCAGAAATCTTCAGGATAGGCCCACTGCCAGTGCTGATATCGTCGAGGTAGAAGTTATCACCTACCTGCATCAGCTTGGTGGAGCCCTGTGCCTCAATGGTGGTGGTGGGAATGCCAATGGTGCCGTCGCCGTTGAGGTCTTGGTGGAAGGTGGTCTCAAGCGACTCAAATGACGTATTCGTCCCCGTCACTTCGGGAACGATATTCCCGGTATAGCTGCCGTTGCTGTCAGTACTCCAGACCGTATAGTGACCTGTCGCAAGATCTTTCCACGCCACGTCGTAGCCACTGGCAGTCTGCTCGGCTGCTATTGGTGCCCAGGTCCCATACGCTTTGGCGCTGACCGACGAGCCAGAAATCTTCAGGATAGGCCCGCTGCCAGTGCTGATATCGTCGAGGTAGAAGTTATCACCTACCTGCACCAGCTTGGTGGAGCCCTGTGCCTCAATGGTGAGGGTGGGAATGCCAATGGTGCCGTCGCCGTTGAGGTCTTGGTGGAAGATTGTCTCGAAGGACTCAAGGGACGTGCTGGTGCCGGACAGGTCGCCAGTGAGACTGGAGATATAGTTGCCGTTGCTATCGGTGCTCCAGACGGTGTAAAAGCCGGTCGAATAATTTTTCCAGACGACTTCGTATCCGCTGCCCGCCTGCTCGGCCCCGATTGGAGCCCAAGGCGCGTAGCTGGTCGACACCACGGCTGAGCCGGAAATCTTCAGAACAGGTCCAGTTCCGGTGATGTTGCTGTCGAGGTAATAGCTCGTGCCCGTCTGGACCAGCTTAGTGGAACCGTATGCCTCAATCGTACTGTTGATCAGGCTAGCGCTGGCGACTGTACCGTCCGCAAACTGGAAATTCTCTACCCCTGTCACCGTATCGGTGCCGTCGGGCGCGCCGGAGCGCAAATCGCTTATGGTGAAGGTCTGCGTGTTCGCGTCGTATGCGACGGAGTAATTGGCTTTGCTGCCCGAATACACTACGGTATCCGAGCCTGAGCCGCCATCGATGACGTCGTTGCCCGCCCCACCGGTGATCGTGTCGTTACCGCCCGCGCCGCTCAGCACGTTGGCGATGGCATTGCCTACCAGCGTGTCCTTGCCGGAGCCGCCGATGGCGTTGTCGATGTAGGAGCGCGCGTCGCCGATATAGAGATAGGCGTTGTAGACGTTGCCCGATGCGTAATGGCCATCGCCGAGATAGGCCAGTTGAACGGAGGAGAAGACCGACGATGCACCGGGGTTGAGGTTGATGCTCAGGTTCGTCGTGTAGTTCGACAGGTCGTAAGTATCGACGCCGCCGCCGTCCCAGACCGTCTCGTAGATTCGATTGGCCGAGCCTCCGACGCCGTCGCCGGGCGCGGGCTGCCCGACGCCATTGATGAACTCCTGTCCCGTGGTCGGATTCCAGGTGTAGACCGTGTTGCTGCTCTGGGTCGTGAAGTTCGCACCGTACATCGTCTGCAGCGCGAGGATGTCGTTGGCCATGTAGGTCTGTGGATATCCGTAGGCCTCATTGGTGTATCCGCTCGTGGTCGAAGCGCCGACATAGCTGCGATAGCTCATGACGGTATATTCGCTGTCGTCGTGCGCGGTCGGCACTGCGACGTTGGCCGGACCACCGGTCTCCTGGCTGTGCTTGAGGCCGAAGGCATGGCCGAGCTCGTGCAGCGCGGTCGCGAAGTAATAATTGCCGAGCTTGGCCAGCGAGTAATTGTACTGAGTCCCGATCCAGATGTCGCCGCCGGACGCATAGTTGCCGGGATAGTAGGCGTAGGAGGTCGGGTTGGCCGACGGCGACTGCGCGATCATGATGTCGGCGCCGTTCGTGCCTACGTATTGGATGTTGGCGTTGGTGTAGCCGTTGATCAATCCGATGGCGTAGTTGATCGCGACCTGCATCTGGGTCGGCGCCGAGGCGAAGCCCGATGTGGTCGGCTCACTGCTGCCGCCGGTGTACGGATTGACGTAGTCGCTGGGCGTGTCCGGGAAACTGTAGGTGATCGCGCCCGACCATTTGTAGCCTGACAGCAGACCATCGATATCGGCGTTGTTGGTCTTGGAGACCGTGACCGCGGTTGCCAAAGCGAATCTCCGAAGCAGCAGGCCCCATCCAATTCGAGGCCTTAACAGATGATTCTAGCTAGAGGGTTAAGCGTTTGGTTTAAATGGGGCGAGAGCGCCCGGACCTCTGCCATAATGCGCTGTTAGCCATCAAATCCCGTATTCATACGGGGCGCAAGCAAGAACCTCGGTTCCCCCGGCGCCCGTGATTTGCAGGGTTTCATGAAACGACGTTCACTCGCGGCCGGCCTGTTTGGCGCCCTTGCGGCGCTCGCTGGATTCGATCAAGCGCCCTTCGGAGGACTGCCCTTCATGGTGGAGAAGGCCAATGCAGATGACAGCGGCAAGGCGGGACGCGCGCCCACCATGCCAATGGCCCGCGATCCTGCCGTTGCCGTAGCCGAGGAATACGAAGCGGCCCGCCAGAAGGGAACGCGGGAGGCGTTCGAACTCTTCATTGCGCGCCACGGCGATGATCCGCTGGCCGAGAAGGCGCGCACGGAACTGAAGCGCCTGTCGCGCTGATTCCTTCACGCAGCGCGGCAAACCGCGCCAGCCATTGCATTTCGACAGGCGGCATCCGCGCCGGCCCAGACTTGTCGCGGGGCCTTTCGGCACTATGGTGGGCCCGCAATTTGTCCTGGAGCCTTTTACGATGCCCTTTCCGCATGCCTCGGAAGCCCTGTCGCGCTTCACCGTGCTCGATCTGACCCGGGTCCGCTCCGGGCCGACCTGCGTGCGGCAGCTCGCGGATTGGGGTGCCAATGTCATCAAGATCGACGCGCTGACCGAGGATGCCGGCGGCGAGCAGCCGGGCGGCCCTCGGCGGGGTTCCGACTTCCAGAATTTGCACCGCAACAAGCGGGCGATGACGCTCAACCTGAAAGACGAGCGCGGGCTCGCCGTGTTCAAGCGCCTTGCCGCCAGGGCCGACGTCGTGGTCGAGAATTTCCGCCCCGACGTGAAGAAGAAGCTCGGCATCGACTATGAGAGCCTCGCCGCGATCAACCCGCGCATCGTCTATGGCAGCATCTCCGGCTTCGGCCAGGACGGCCCCTATCATAAGCGCCCTGGCTTCGATCAGATCGCGCAGGGCATGGGCGGGCTGATGTCGATCACCGGTGCGCCGGGCGGAGGACCGATGCGGGTCGGCATTCCCGTCGCCGACCTCACGGCGGGCTTGTTCTGCGCCATGGGCATTCTCACCGCGCTGCTCGAGCGCGAGGTCTCGGGCAAGGGCCAATGGGTGCAGACCTCGCTGCTCCAGGCCCAGATCTTCATGCTCGACTTCCAGGCCGCGCGCTGGCTGATGGAGAAGGAGGTGGCCAAGCAGGCCGGCAACAACCATCCGACCAGCATCCCGACCGGCGTGTTCAAGACCTCGGACGGCTACATCAACATCGCCACCACAGGCGGGCGGATCTGGGAGCGCTGCGCCCAGGCGATCGGCGCGCCCGAGCTCTTTGGCCATCCCGACTACACGACGGCCCCTGCCCGCTCCAAGAACCGCGACGCGCTCAACGCCGAGATCGAGAAGCGCACCGTGATGAAGTCGACCGAGACCTGGGTCCGTGAGCTTAACGAGGCCGGCGTGCCCTGCGGGCCGATTTATGCCATCGACCAGATGTTCGAGGACGCGCAGGTCAAGCATCTCGGCATTGCGCAGGACGTGCCGAACGACGAGGACCGCCACATCCGCCTGGTCGGCCAGCCCGTGACGCTGTCGCGCACGCCGAGCAAGATGGTAGCGCGGCCGCCGGAATTCGGCGAGCAGACCGACGAGGTGCTGAAGGAATTCGGCTTCGGTGCCGGGGAAATCGCAGAGCTTAAAGAAGCCCGAATCGTCTGAGGCGCTCTGGCATTGGAGATGAGCGCTTCTCGGAGCACTGTTTCTTCGATGTAGAATGGAAGTAAGCTTAGTTCATCTGCCGTAGGCTTGAAAGTGTGGATGGGAGCTTTACGTTCAATCACTTAGTCAATTTTGGCAGCCACGAGTGATGACTGTTGCATCGTTACGGTGGTCCCTTCTCACACCCATATTCAGCGCATAGGAACTACCCACTGCAACCATGTTGGAACTCGGGCGTTAATTCGCCTCTCCCCGGTACGAGGACCTCAGCATGGACCCGTCTTTGCCATCTCCGTCCGCAAGCCGTCCGCTCCTTTCTTGGCTGGCTTTGGGCTTGGTCGCTATCTTAGCTGCAGGCGGTGCATTCTGGTTGAATCAGAAGATCGATTCAGTGCAGGCCGCAGCGGCTCCGCGCCAAGAGAGCGTGATCAACGAAACTCAGCAAGCCATAGCCAGTGTTAAGCAGGCCATTGCGGAGATCAAGACTGCCCAACAGAATTTGGGCGAGCAAGTGAGCCAGCTGCAACGCGCGGTGGCGATGAACCAAGGGGAGCGCAAACTCCTCTCTGATCAGCTTGGCGCCGTGAGTTCGCGGATCGATGCGTTGGCGTCATCAAGCGCTGAAGCTGGCTCGGCGCCACAACAACAATCCCAGAGCACGAATCGCAGAAGGCGATAGCGCGCTTGGGCCTAGAAAGAGGCCAGATATTGTACTGCAAAGTACGCGCCCAGGGCTACAATGGCGGTGACAGTGATCGCGATAAGAACTCTCAGGCCTTCGCCCATCGCTCCGCCTGACTTTATGAGTTCCGCTTCCTGAAGACATTGAAAGCAGAAGCTCGATGTGATCGCGCGGTAGAGCACATTGCGGACTTCGGCTTCCACGACGCATGCACGCTACGCGATCTGTTTGGCTCGACGCTTCTCTAGGGCATCTGCGGCCACCTTGTCAGGATCAATAGACCTCTGAGCGCACAGGAGATGAAGTGAGCATAGTGCAGCTTGGCCGAGGCTTTGAGCAGGCCGGGCAGACGCAACCGGCGGCGCAATCGAGCCGGAGCCACCACACCGACGGCTTTGAGACATTGAACAAAGCATTGGGACTAGCAAAGGGCACGCCATGGTCGGAGCGGATGGCAACCGGCAGGCCGCGCTCGCGGAACGGCCGCTCAAAGGATTGCGAGGGCTGGCTGGAATCAGTAGCTGGGGAGACAATTGATCGGCGCCGGCGGCGCCCGGCTCAATTTTGCTGGTCATACCGTCACCCCAACCGCCCCCCTGGCTATCGCAATGCTCTTCTAGATCGCGACACCCGTCAAGAACGCCATCGATCGCCCAGCCTAAGCACGGCCCGGAGTCGCTGTCGTCGAGCTCGCGTCAATGACATGCCTGCTGTCGAGGGTGAAGAACCGGCAGAAGCGCTTTGTGCGAGGCCGTGATCCTCAGTGTGGACGGCATCAGCAACTTCAACGGGCTGCACAGCCGGCAATACTAACAGGTGCAACTGTACGCCTTCGATATCCTCGTCATGGGCGGCGATGATCGTATGGCTATCGTTATCGACATCACCGATACGGCGCCCATCCAGACTAGGGGTACGGGCTAAGGTTTTATGACCGCTACTAGGAATTTAGAATGACTGGTATCACACCACTAGCTGCCGCCGCCGCGTCATCGCTCAACTCCTCTGTTGGAAGCGCTCTTCCGCTTGACGGGATCCGCCACAGCTTTTGCGATCTTCGCGGTTGTGGGAGGAGGCGGCCGACTCGTAGTTATCGGAGGTGGCTGAGCTATCGCTTTCTCAAAAGCAACCAGGGCGGACCTCGCCCTACTTTCTGGCAGCGACTTTTCCTCGCAAATCACGGGCGACGCCTTCCGCTCAGTTTTAATAAACGCGTCGGCCCCGAGGCACATCCGCCGAGTTGGATGAGCAGCGCATTTGATCAGCCAAGCCAGAGCTTCTTTAGTTTGCGATAGTTCCGCCTTTGAAACCGCCGCGAGCGCGAGGTTAAGGCACGCCTCGTCATATGGCGCTTCTCCAAAGACGTCTTGTGCAGCCGCGCTTTGCGCAAAGCACACGAGGCCCAACAGGGCCAAAATTGCCCAACGATAAAACATAATGAAGAAATTCCCCAACGGCCTCAACTCCTAATCGAAAGCGCCGCGAGGTTCAACAGAACCGGCGGCCGAAAACTCCTGCAACTTTGGTCGGTATCCCTCCCACATGGATCGAATGTCATGTCCAAGCGCGCCAGCCGGCATTCAATCTAACCGAGGTCAAATTTCCCACCCAACGAGGAATGCGCTGGCGACGTCCGGAGCAAGGTTCTCCAGCCCGCCGACTAAGACGGCCATGGCCATGGTAGTTTTCGGATCATACAAATCTCTCACTCATCCGTGAATTCTCCCGGCCTTATGGGCCACGTCGGCAGCGATTGCGTCACAGATCGCGCCGTAATCAGTTTGCGTCCTCAAGGGGGCCCAAGCTTTTTCGCGCTCGAGGCGTTCATCGGCCGCGGCCTGCCACTTCACACGCCTTTTCGCCCTCTTCCGTGGCTGCGATGGCCGTGCTTCAGGGCGCTGAAATTCCCTGGTTGGCCGCCTCTCTTCCGCTTCTCTGCGAGCATTCGTTTGCTACCGACTCTCAAAACCCGCGGAAACTCGTTTGCGAGGGGCGCAATCGCTCCGAAGCCGAACCGTCGAAATTCGACCCACCACCACGCCCTCATCGAGCTTGCAAGGATTCCTCGCGACGGCGTATGCGATCGCGCCGAAAGCCGCCAGCCGACCCTTTAGGCTCTTCAAGTTAGCCAGCCTGCGCTTCTCCTCGCGTCTCTTGAAGAAGATCCTCAGCGCGTCGGTTGAAGCACCTGAGCATCTTTGAATTCAAGCCGGCGGCCATCACGTAACCGGATGATGCATACGCGCTCACTAACACTTCACCGGATTGCTTCTGGCACTTCGTTCTGATCAAGGGAGCCGCTCTTGACAGCTGCACGCAGATAAAGCGCCGCTTCTGATTATCGATCGCGCGGATTGCCATGGGCGCACCCGTAAGCGAGGTGCGCGATCATTGCCGCTGTCGCCGGCGCAACGCGAAAGAGTCGCGCCACATGATTTTCTTGCAGTAGCGCGGTGATCTCGCTATCGTGAAGTTAATTGCCGCCAAGCAGATCAACATCACGGATTGAGCAGCCCCGCCCCTCTTGGCGGGGTTACGTCTTTCAGGGGACAAGCTTCACCTCCCCTTGAATGAATTCGCTCAGGACGCGCGCGGCCGCGGCCGCATAGGCCTCGTCTTGGATGGGCGCCGACGTAAACCTCAGATCGCCACCGCGGCTGATGTAACCAACCCGGAAGACCGGGGAGCCATCGCAGGGTCCGTGCCGGCGTGCACCGAAACAAACCCGCCCAATCTCCTCCACATCCGAAGCAAAAATCCGACGGCGACGAACCAGGGGGCTCATGGCATCACCCGGATCCTCTAGCCACCGCTCGCGGAAGCCCTTTAATGTTTAGTCCGGTTATCCGTCCTAACTTATTGAAAATTGGAGGTTTTGACGTTCCTGCCGGGATCGCCAGCGTCCGTAAGCAAATCCACATAGAAATCAAGCTTGCATACTTGATCCGCTGTCGGCCAATGCGTTCTCATCTGAGGACAAGTCCGGACAAAAGGCGTCTATTGGGCTCTGTGACGCGAAGAGTCACCGGAGTTGTTTCGCATAACGAAACGCGTGACTCGAGGCAGCGGCGGTGCTTATTGCCAGTATCCGCCGCCCGCACTATCACGCTGCCGATGTCTGGCGGCACTGACAGGCATTCAACGCGAGCTGCACGAGGCTGAGGTCGCCGATGACAGAACTATATGAGCGAAGCGGCTGAGGCGCATGCTGTTGCCGACGCCGCGCACGCCTACGCACTTGATGCATCGCTGGGACGACGCGCCAATTCATCTGCGGCGGCGAGCATGCGCCCCCGACAACCATCTACCATGGGTTGAGGGCTTGGACGGGGCTGTAAATTTAGCATCCAAAAGGGAGCGAACTGAGCCTTGACAGATTCCGAAGAGCGTTTGGCTGGGTTGCAGGCTGCTCGAGCCATTGCGGCGCTCAGTGTAGCTTATTTCCATTCCTACGTTTCGATCAGAGCAGCGTTCCCTGAGCATGCCTGGCATCCAATCCCATGGCTCAGTCAGCGCGGCTAGTTAGGCGTCGATTTCTTTTTTGCGATCTCAGGTTATGTGATCTGCCTGGTGTGCTCGCGCCCTTCGTTCACGGTGCGCGACTTCGCGATGAAGCGCGTGTTTCGCATCTACCCACTCTACTGGATCCTGATGACAGTGGTAGCCATCATGATCGCCATCGGGCAATGGCGCCATGAATCACTCTGGCATTTTGTTTATTCGATGAGCCTGCTGCCGCAGCAGGGAGCACCCGTTTATGACTTCAGTTGGACTCTAGAACGCGAGATGGTTTTTTATGCCCTTGCGGCTCTTATCGTACCGGTTGGCGGCATTCCGATGCTCGCAATAACGTTGTTCGCCCTTACATTCGTCGGCTGGCTCTATGGCAACCCATGGACTTGGCACCTAACCGCAGCGTCACAGGCCGAATTCCTGGCCGGCGTCATCGTCTTCCTCCTCCGAAAGCCGCTCGCCCTCCTTGGTCCGATCCCACTCGTCAATGGCACCATCTTGTTATGGATAGGCAGCACCCACGAATACCCATTTTGGACCGCACCTGCCGTTGCTGCCCTACTCGCCGGATTCATCAACATCAGACCGCCCTGGCACCGCGCGCCGTTCCGTTGGCTGGTTCGAGCAGGTGACGCGAGCTATTCGATCTTCCTACTCCATTACCTTGTGTTCTTCCTGGCCGCAAACGTCTCGGTGCGCCTGCTATCGCTGCCGGAATGGGCTTGTGAGCCGTGGAGATTCGCGACGATCCTCACGACGTGCATCATTTCCACGTCACCTGGGCTTTGATTGAAAAACCGTTCATAGCTATGGGCAATTCGCTCGCTTCGTGGAGCAGGCGCATGGCGCCGCCTCAAGCGGAAGTTGGCGCTGAAGCCCCTTGACTGTTGTACCGACGTCGTCCTGATCGAAGTTGCCGCGCATGAAACACCCGACGTAGACCAAATCGGTCCCAGCCTAGAGATTTCCGGATTGAAAACGAGCCTGGACCGAGCGGTCTGCCGCTGTCTGGTCGGCAAACGCTGTTTGATCCTCAAAAACATCTCATGCATTCAACTTTGTGAATCGGACGCAAAACGAAGGCCCTACTTCAAGGGGGACGAACTGGAGTCAAGTGGCAACAAAGTCTTGCCAATCGATGGCACGCAAGACTGATCATTCGAACTGGCTGTGACGGCGCTCGTTCCTAAGTTAATAGATGCCCCGAACGCCAAGCCCCCTCATCGATCTAAGCGTCGCTCAACGTTCTTACGGCTGCCGCCCATCTTCTTCACGGCAGACACCGATCGGCGCGTCTTCTTCGCTTCGTGCCGCACCTCATAGTCCTGTCCACCCGCGACGCGGGCACGATCCTGCGGCCGCGGGCCGACTGCTTCTTCGCTTTCTTGCCCATATTCTGCTGCAACTTCCATTGCCTCGCGAAAACGGCAGCAGACTCATAATGTTCCACAAACGTCAGAGAGGGCCCGCGCGGCC
Organism: Bradyrhizobium sp. C-145; assembly: GCF_023375135.1. Classification (NCBI taxonomy): domain Bacteria; kingdom Pseudomonadati; phylum Pseudomonadota; class Alphaproteobacteria; order Hyphomicrobiales; family Nitrobacteraceae; genus Bradyrhizobium; species Bradyrhizobium sp. C-145. Next base: position 5,864,131 of record NZ_CP088150.1, read on the forward strand.
AGCCTAGTAGCGGTCATAATACGCTGGTGGGTACGGGTACCTATGCCGGTGGGGCCGGTAATAGCCGTAGGGCGGATCATCGGGCAGCGGCCTCTTATAGACCCCCGGGGCGTGATAGTTGTTCGGATAACAGCGGCCGTTGGAAAAGTTGAAGTCGTAGCCAGGCGGACAGCCGCCGTCTCTTCCCCGGAATTGGATTTGTTGGATTTGAGCTTCCTGGACAGGTGCGGCCGATATTGGTCCAAGAGCACCCAGCGCTAGTAATGCAGCTTGAATGAGCACTGTTTCTCTCCCTTTGATCGAGCTTAATCAAAGCAATGGAAAGCGAGTTCCCGCAATGACTCTTATATGACGCTAATGCGCAACGGCCGCTGAACAGAGGATTTACGAACTGTTCATGCGAGATGCGGCCCCGGCAGCGGCTGGAGGGAGATAGCCGAGGCCGCCGCGCCAGCCTAAAGGAGGCCGGCTCTCAACAATCAAAAGTGCAATGGCCTCGTTCCTGTCGACGGATCGCTAACGCTGTCCCCTCATTCGCTCCTAAGCACGGAAACGCGAGATGGTCTGGCTTTCCAAGGGCGCGACAGGCGCCGAGTCAGAGACGCGCGCGGCCTTGTTTGGAGGGGCGTGCAATGCCAGCGCGGGCGAGCAAGTGGTCGATCAGCGGCCAGAACAGCAGCACGATCGCCAGCGTCGTGATCGATCCAACCAACCCGTTCGACCAGAACACCTTCAGGGTCCCGCCGGAGCCGATCATTGACAGGCGGAAGGCATCCTCGGCGCGGTTGCCGAGCACGAGCGCCAGCGTGAACGGCGCCAGCGGAATGCCGATCTTCTTAAAGACGTAGCCGACGATTCCGAAGCCGAGCATCAGCCAGATGTCGAACATCGCGTTCTGGATCGCATAGGCACCGATCGCGCAGGACACCACGATCATCGGCGCCACTGCCGCAAACGGCACGCGCAGGATCGAGGCGAAGATCGGCACCGTCGTCAGCACCAGCGCGAGACCGACGACGTTGCCGAGATACATCGAGGCGATCAGGCCCCAGACGAAATCCTTATGCTCGACGAACAGCAGCGGCCCCGGATTGAGCCCCCATACCATCAGGCCGCCGAGCAGGATCGCCGCGGTGCCGGAGCCGGGAATGCCGAGCGCCAGCATCGGCAGCAATGCCGAGGTGCCGGACGCATGCGCCGCCGTCTCGGGCGCGAACACGCCCTCGATGCGGCCCTTGCCGAAGCTCTCGGGCTCCTTGGCGAAGCGCTTGGCCAGATTGTAGCCCATGAAGGATGCCGCGATCGCGCCGCCCGGGGTGATGCCGAGCCAGCAGCCGATGAAGGAGGAGCGCAGCAGCGTCACCCAATATTTCGGCAGGTCCTTCCAGACGCTGAGCACGACGCGCAGCGAGATGCTCGCCGCATGTCCGCGCAGCGCCAGTCGCTCCTCCATCGTCAGCAGGATCTCGCTGATGCCGAACAGGCCGATCACCGCGACCAGGAAGTTGATGCCGCGCAAAAGCTCGACCGAGCCGAAGGTCATGCGCAACTGGCCTGACACCGTGTCCATACCGACGCCGGCGAGCAGAAGACCCAGCGACATCGAGATGACGGTCTTGTGCTTGGCTTCGCGTCCGAGGCCGACGAAGGAGCAGAAGGTCAATAGATACACCGCGAAGAACTCGGGCGGGCCGAATTTCAGGGCAAAGGACGAGATCATCGGCGCGAGGAAGGTGATCAGCATCACCGCGACCAGCGAGCCGATGAAGGAGGACGTGAACGCCGCGGTCAGCGCCTCCGCCGCCCTGCCTTGCTGCGCCATCGGATAGCCGTCGAACGTGGTCGCGACCGACCAGGCTTCGCCGGGGATGTTGAACAGGATCGAGGTGATCGCACCGCCGAACAGCGCGCCCCAATAGATGCAGGACAGCATCACGATCGCCGAGGTCGGATCCATCGTGAAGGTGAGCGGCAACAGGATCGCAACGCCGTTGGGGCCGCCGAGCCCCGGCAGCACGCCGACGAAGATGCCGAGCACCAGCCCGACCATCATCAGCACGAGCGTCTTCCACGTCAGCAGGACCGCGAAGCCGTGAAGCAGGAGACCAAACGCTTCCATCGCGATCCGTCCTAGCGGCCGAGGGCCGCTTCGAGCGGCCCTTTCGGCATGATGACGTCGAAGGCGATGTCGAAGGTGACGAACATGATCGCCGTGAACACGAAAGCGGTGAGCAGCGACTTCCACAGCGCGATCTTGCCGACGAGGCGCATGAAGCCCGAGATCAGGAGGAAGCTCGCGACATAGAGGCCGAGGAACTGGGTCACGAGGCAGAACAGCAGCGTCGGCACGAACACCGCCATCACGCGGCGGGCTTGCGCCCGCGTGACGAAGGTCTCGCGCGCCGCGCGGTGCGCGAGGAGCGCCACGATCAGGCCGTAGAGGCTGCCGCCGCCGAGGATGACGCAGAGATAGAACGGGAAATAGCCGGGCTCGGGCCCGGTCGCATCCCAGGACGCGCCGGTGCGCCAATTGTCGTAGCCGAGCGTGACGGCAAGGGCCAGCAGCAGGAGGCAGACGACGATCTCGATCGTGCCGGAGGAAACGACGGAGGGAGAATCGTCCTCGGGCGCGGTCGGATCGTCGACGACGATTTCAAGATCGGTTTGGGACATTAGCTGTCAGCGACGGAGTGCGTTCAATCCCCCCTCTCCCCGTAAGAACGGGGCGAGGGGGGAGAAGAGAGCTTACTTCGCGACGAACCCGGCTTCCGTCATCAGCGACTTGTTGATGGCATCGTCCTCCTCGAGGAATTGCACCATGTCCTTGCCGGTGAGGAAGATCGGCTTCAACGCCTGCTTCTCCATGTAGTCCTTGTACTCGGCGGTCTGCGTCACCTTCTGGAAGAGATCGACGTAGAACGCCTGCTGCTCCGGCGTGACTTTGCCGGGCAGGAACATCGCGCGCAGCATCAGGTACTGGACGTCGACGCCCTCCTCCTTGCAGGTCGGGATGTCGGCCCAGGACTGCGTCTCCGTCACCTTGCTGGAGTAGGCGATGCGCTCCTTGTCGAACACGCAGAGCGGACGGACCTGGCCCGCGCGCCAGACTTCGAGATTCTCGGATGGATTGTTGACGTTGGCTTCGGTGTGGTGGCCGACCAGCTGGGTCGCGGCCTCGCCGCCGGACTTGTAGGGCAGATAGGAGAATTTCGCGCCGGTCTTCTGCTCGAGGAAGACGGTCAGCACGTGATCCTCTCGTTTGGAGCCGGTGCCGCCCATCTTGAAGGGCGAGCTCGCCGCCTTCGCGGCCGCGACGAACTCCTTCACCGTCTTGGGACCTGCGCTGTTGTCCCACAGCACGAACTGGTCGAGCGCGATCACCGAGACCGGGGTCAGCTCGCGCCAGTTGAACGGGATCTTCGCCGACAGTGGCAGCATGTAGATCAGCGAATAGGCGATCAGCACCTTGTTCGGATCGCCCTCGCTGGACTTCATGTACATCAGCGCTTCCGCACCCGAGGCGCCGCCCTTGAGCGAGACGACCATCGGCTGCTTCATCAGATTGTTCTTCTGGATCGCGGCCTGCATCATCCGCGCCATCTGGTCGGAGGCGCCACCCGCGCCCGCCGCCACCACGATCTCGACGGGCTTTGCCGGTTCCCAGCCCGCAAAAGCCGGCGAGCCGCAAAGCGCGGCCGTCAGCGCCAGCGCCGCCTTGATTCCATGTCCCACGCGCGTCTTCCCTATGTTCTTGTTCGGATTGGAAATTCAGAGCTGAATTGAGTACCCATTGTGCTGGCGAATCCGGCCGAGTTCAAGCCATCCCGCATCATCCTCGTTATGACTTTGGAATGAGATCAGCCTCGCGCAAAATGGGTTACTACCGACCTGCCTCAAGGGGGCTCTTTTGAAAACGCGGTGGCCTTGATACAAGATCTCCAAACTCAGACACTTCGCTGAAACAGAATTTAAAGAAGGTAGAGTGCTAAATCGATGCCGCGCCTCCTCTATATTAATGAGAGATTTGGCCACGACGCGACGATCATCCTGGATAGCGGAGACGCCTGTTGGATCTCGGTCAGTAAAAGGAGCATCTTAGTGCGCTCTCACAAGCACACCTTCTGCGGCGGATTGCTGGGAAGCCTGTTTGGTCCGAAGCTCTATCAGGAGCGGGATATCTACCGAGCCCTAAACGTTGCTCAAGCTCTGGCTGCAACGTTTCGGCCGGTTCCGCAAATTGGGTGCAAGGACGTGATACTCAAATCGTTCTTCTGGCACTGTTCTTCGCCCGCACGCGTGAAGGTCGTTTTAAACGAGCCTGCGCTGCTCGCAGAGTAAGCGTGTCGTCCATCAGCCTTCATAAGGCCACTTTGTTGCCGCGCTCCAAAACCGCGGTCCGGCGGAAGAGACGCCCGCATAACCCCATGCAGGATCTGGGCAAGCTTCCGGCTTGCAATTTTCTGGTCCGACCATATTCCTGAAATATGGATGCGCGCAGCAAAGTTAGTTTGGATCCCGTCCCCGAGCGGAGGAAAACGCGGTGGGGAGTGCCCGCCCGAGCCGCCGGCGGCATTGCAAGAGCCGCGGCGTTATCAGGCGACGAGATTGCTCGGAAGGCGGCTAAGGCCCGTTGGGCGAGACATTTACCGCAGGCGACGCATGAAGGGGTCATGCGTTTTGAAGACATCGAGATTGAGGTTAACGTCCTAGACAATGGGCAGCGTGTGATCACTCAGCGTGGCTTCATGGTGGGCGTCGGCCGCATTCGACCACCCAGGGGGCGGCAGTATTACAGGGGCGGCGCCAATCTGCCTGCATTCTTGACGGTGCAGAACCTAAAACCGTTCATCGGCGAAAGTTTGATTGTGCTAGCAAACCAGGTTGAATTTCGCACCAAACAAGGCGGAAAGGCGTTCGGCTACGCGGCGAACTTCCTCCCGGAGGTCTGTGATGTGTTTGTGCGCGCCCAACGTGCCGGAGTGCTAAAGGCCACTCAGCGCAACCTCGCTAACCGCATCCGAGTGATCGCCGAGAAGCTCCGACACTCGGACATGATCCGCCTCATTGATGAGGCTACGGGCTACCAAGACGCTCGCGACAGATAGGCTTAGAACGCGCCCAGATACCTAGATCTAATAGGCGCATGCGAAGCTCCGCGCATGATTAGTTCCGCGCTACCGATCTGAGATGCTACCTACCCTTCCAGTTCGGCGTGCGCTTGTTGAGGAAGGCATCCATGCCCTCGCGGAAATCCTCGCTCATATAGGCCTTCAGGATCAGGTCCTCGCCCTCTTCGCGCGACAGCGTGCGCCGGATACGGCGCACCGCTTCCTTGGTCGCCTCCAGCGTCAGCGGTGCGTGGCTGGCGACGAGCTTTGCGGTCTCGTCGGCGCGGCGCTGCAAGGTCTCGACGTCAGGCACGACCTCGTTGAGCAGGCCGAGCGCGAGGGCTTCCGGCGCTTCGACCAGGCGCGCCCTGAAGATCAAATCCTTGGTGCGGGCAGGACCAACCAGCGCGACGACGCGGCTGATATTCGACATCGACAGGCAGTTGCCGAGCGTGCGCGCGATCGGAAAGCCCATCCGCGTCGTCTCGGTGCCGATGCGGAGGTCACAGCAGGCCGCGATGCCGGCACCGCCGCCGGTGCAGGCGCCGGCGATGGCCGCGATCACCGGCACGCGGCACTGCTCGAGCGTGCCGAGCACGCGGTCGATGCGGGCCTCGTAGTCGAGCGCGTCCTGCGCGGACTTGAAGGCGCGGAACTGCGAGATGTCGGTGCCGGAGGCGAACGCCTTGTCGCCGGCGCCGGTCAGGATCAGCGCCTTGATCGAGCGATCGGCGTTGATCTCCTGGCAGATCTCCGCCATGCGGTCATACATGGCGAAGGTCATTGCGTTGCGCGCCTGCGGGCGGTTGAAGGTGATCCGCGCGATGCCGTCCTGGACGGAGTAGAGCAGGTCTTCGTTGGCAGTCGGTGCGTTCATCGCGCGCTCACTTCTTCTTAGAGTTAGTTCAAGCCACCTGGGCCTTCGCCATCGGCACCATTTCGCGCCCCTTCAGGACGTCCATGGCCGCCAACACGCCGCCGCTCCGGTGCGGGATCTTTGCAAGATCGAGGCCCATCTCGACGCCGGCGAGCGTGCCCATCAGCATCAGATCGTTGAAATGGCCGATATGGCCGATGCGGAACACCTTGCCCTTGACCTTGTTCAGGCCGGTGCCGAGCGACATGTCGAAGTTTTCCAGCACCACCTTGCGGAAGGCGTCGGCGTCGTGTCCGTCAGGTACGCGCACGCCGGTCAGCGCCGGCGAATGCGCGGCCGGATCGGTGCATTGCGTCTCCAGGCCCCAGACCTTGACCGCAGCGCGCGTCGCCGCGCTGTGGCGCTTGTGCCGGGACCAGACGTTCTCCAGCCCCTCCTCTTCCAGCATCTTGACCGCTTCGCGCAGGCCGTAGAGCAGGTTGGTCGCGGGCGTATAGGGGAAGGTGCCGAGCTTGTTGAAGCTGATGACCTCCTGCCAATCCCAATAGGAGCGCATGCCGGGGTTGGCCTTGGCAACGCTGACCGCCTTCTCCGAGACGGCGTTGAAGCCGAGCCCCGGCGGCAGCATCAGGCCCTTCTGGGATCCTGCGACCGAGACGTCGATGCCCCAGGCATCGTGCTCGTATTCCATCGAGCCGAGGCCGGAGATGGTGTCGACCATCAGCAGCGCCGGATGCTTGACGCGGTCGAGCAGCTTGCGCACCTCGAGCGGCGGCGTCACGCAGCCGGTCGAGGTCTCGTTGTGGACGACGCAGACTGCCTTGATCGCGTGCTGCTTGTCGGCGGCAAGGCGCTTCTCGATCTCGGCAAGGTCGGCGCCATGGCGCCAGTCGCTCGGGATGAAGTCGACGTCGAGCTTGAACTTGTCGGCGATGCCGCGCCAGAGCACGGCGAACTGGCCGGTCTCGCACATCAAGACCTTGTCGCCGGGTGCGAACACATTGACCATCGCCGCTTCCCAGGCGCCGGTGCCGGACGAGGGAAAGATGATCACGGGCTGCTTGGTACGGAACACGCGCTGCATCGAGGCGAGGACGGCAAAACCGAGCTCGGCGAACTCCGGACCGCGATGGTCCAGCGTCGGCATGTCCATCGCCCGCAGCACCCGGTCGGGCACGTTGGTCGGTCCTGGAATCTGTAAGAAATGCCTTCCAGTATGCATGGTCATCGGCGTCCTTCCCGGTCTAGCCTTGCTTTGGTGGGCGCCGAATAGCACCATTTGACCGGCTTGTCCCCTCCTCTAAGAGGGTACGTCCGTGCATAACGGGCCGGCCTGCCCTCGCCTACCATCCCCTTCCACCGCGACCACCCTTACGTGCCGACGACCTTCAGATGCGGCGATGCATTGCCCGGCGGGCGCTGCTCCAACAGCTTCATCGCGACATCGACGCCGCCGGCGCGATGCGGCACGCCGGCGACCGACAGGCCCATCTCGACGCCGGTGAGCGCGCCGAGCAGCGTCAGCGCGTTGCATTCGCCGAGATGGCCGATGCGGAAGACCTTTCCGGCGACCTTCGACAGGCCCGAGCCGAGCGACATGTTGTAATTGTCGAGCACCACTTTCCGGAACTGGTCGGCGTCATGCCCCGGCGGCATCAGCACCGCCGTGAGCACCGGCGAGAACTCAGCCGGCTCCTGGCAGAGGATCTCGAGGCCCCAATGGTTGACGGCGGCGCGCGTCGCGGCAGCCAGCCGCTGGTGGCGAGCGAAGACGTTGTCGAGGCCCTCTTCGAGCAGCATCGCGATCGCCTCGCGCAGGCCGTAGAGCAGATTGGTCGCCGGCGTATAGGGGAAGAAGCCTTTTGCGTTGGGCTTGAGCATCTCCTCCCAGTCGAAATAGGATCGCGGCATCCTGTTGGTCTTCGATGCGGCACGGGCCTTGTCCGAGATTGCGTTGAAGCCAAGACCGGGCGGCAGCATGAACCCTTTCTGCGAGCAGCTGACGCTGACGTCGACCTTCCATTCGTCGTGGCGGTAATCGACCGAGCCGAGCGAGGAGATGGTATCGACCATCAAGAGCGCCGGATGCGAGGCGCGATCGATCGCGGCGCGGATCTCGGCGATGCGGCTGGTCGCACCGGTCGACGTCTCGTTGTGCACGACCATGACAGCCTTGATCCCGCACGTGGTGTCATCGGTGAGCCTGGCCTCGATCACGGCCGGATCGGCGCCGCGGCGCCAGTCGCCCGGAACGAAATCGGCCTCGATGCCGAAGCGCCCGGCCATCTGCCGCCACAGCGTGGCGAAATGGCCGGTCTCGACCATCAGCACCTTGTCGCCCGGCGACAGCGTGTTGACGATCGCGGCCTCCCAGGCGCCGGTCCCCGACGAGGGGAAGATCACGACGGAAGCTTTGGTCTGGAAAATCTTCTGGCTGCCTTCCAGCACGGTCCGGCCGAGCTCGCCGAATTCCGCGCTGCGGTGGTCGATGACCGGCATGTCCATGGCGCGCAGGACGCGCTCGGGGACCGGGCTCGGGCCCGGAATCTGGAGGAAATGGCGTCCCTGATGCATGAAAACCTCCCTTCAGTGGGATTCTGGCCGGCCCGGCTATTTTGCATTCATTTTTTGTCCTTTCAATCGAAATTTGGTATTCGATTGTGGACGTCGACGCGACCGAATGAGCAAATTACTGTGCTGCAAATGAAATCCACGATTCCCGACACCGGGGTTCCGATTACCCCGCCCGCCGCAAATGGCGGCGATCGCCAGGAGGCCTCGCTTCATGGCGAGATCCTGCTGCGGCTGCGCGACTATGTGGTCGAGGGCAACATTCCGGAAGGCGGGCGCGTTCCCGAGCGGCAGCTCTGCGAGATGCTCGGAATCTCGCGCACGCCTCTGCGCGAAGCCTTGAAGGTGCTCGCTGCCGAGGGGCTGATCGAACTTCTACCGAACCGCGGCGCGCGGGTGCGCCAGCTCAGCCAGCGCGACCTCGAGGAGCTGTTCGACGTGATGGCGGGGCTGGAGAGCCTCGCCGGGCGCCTCGCCTGCGAAGCCATTACCGACGCGGAAATCACCGCGATCGAGCAGTTGCATTACGAGATGTACGGCCGCTACCTGCATCGTGACATGCACGGCTATTTCCAGGCCAACCAGCGCATCCATGAGAGCATCGTCGCGGCCGCGCGCAACGAGACGCTGAAGACGGCTTACGCCAACTTCGCCGGCCGGATCCGGCGCGTCCGCTACTCCGCCAATTTCGCCCGCAAGCGCCAGCGCTGGGCGGAGGCGATGCGCGAGCACGAGGCCATTCTCGATGCGCTGCGCCGCCGGGCCGCAAGCGAGCTCAGCGACATCCTGTTCCAGCACCTGCGCAACAAGCGGGCGGCCGCGATCGAGCACCTGACCGAGCCGCAAGAGGACGCAGCAGCCTCGTCCTGAGGGCGGCCGGCTTGCTCATTTTGAATTCACAATATAATCGAACGCGAAACATAGTGAATAACTCAGCAAGGCTGGACCACCTGGCTGGATCGGTCCGGGATCAGGGATGACAAACGCTTCCTCGCTCGAACGACGCTTGCGCGCGGAAATCACCGGCGACGTCCTGTTCGACGGTTTTAGCCGCGGCCGCTACTCCACCGACGCCTCGTTCTATCAGATCATGCCCGCCGGCGTGGTCGTGCCCAAGACCATGGACGAGGCCTTGCTGTCGCTCGCGATTGCCCGCGACGAGGGGCTGAAGGTCACCCCGCGTGGCGGCGGCACCTCGCAATGCGGCCAGACCGTCAATGACGGGCTCGTGGTTGATCTCTCCAAGCATCTGAACCGGATCCTGTCGCTCGACGTCGAGGGCCGGACCTGCGTGGTCGAGCCCGGCATCGTGCTCGACGACCTCAACCGCCAGCTCAGGAAGCACGGCCTGTGGTTTCCGGTCGACGTCTCCACGGCCTCGCGCGCCACCATCGGCGGCATGGCCGGCAACAATTCCTGCGGCGGCCGTAGCTTGCGCTACGGCACCATGCGCGACAACACACTGTCGATCGAGGCATCCCTCGCCGACGGCACGCTGAGCCGCTTCGGTGAGGTCTCGCGCGATCTCTCCGATGTTGAGGCTGGCGACAGCGCACGCGCCCTGTTTCGCGACATGCTCGATCTCGGGGCCCGCGAGGCCGAGGAAATCGCCGCGCGTTTTCCAAAGGTGCAGCGCCGGGTCGGCGGCTACAATCTCGATGCGCTGGTGCCGCGCAATGCGCCGAACAACATGGCGCATCTCCTGGTCGGCTCCGAGGGAACGCTCGCCTTCACCACCAAGGTCGAGCTGAAGCTCTGGCCCGTGATCCGCAACAAGGCGCTCGGCGTCTGCCATTTCGGCAGCTTCTACGAGGCGATGGATGCGGCCCAGCATCTGGTCAAGCTCAAGCCGATTGCCGTCGAGCTGGTCGACCGCACCATGATCGCGCTCGGCCGCGACATCGCAATGTTTCGCCCGATCATCTCCGCCGCGATCAAGGGCGATCCAGACGCCGTGCTGGTGGTCGAGTTCGCCGAAGAAGACCAGACCGAAAATCTGGCACGTCTCAAGCAGCTCGGCCAGCTCATGGGCGATCTCGGCTTCGGCTGGACCAACGACAAGCGCAAATGGGGCGGCGTGGTCGAGATCACTGAGCCGGCGCTCCAGAGCGGCATCGCCGATTTCCGCGCCGCCGGCCTCAACGTCATGATGTCGATGAAGCAGGAGGGCAAGCCCGTCTCCTTCGTCGAGGACTGCGCCGTGCCGCTGCCGCATCTCGCCGACTACACCGCGCGGCTAAACGAAGTGTTTGCCAAGCACGGCACCAGCGGCACCATGTATGCGCATGCATCCGAAGGCTGCCTGCATGTGCGGCCCGTGCTGAATCTCAAGCTCGAGAAGGACGTCAAGGCGATGCGCGCCATCGCCGAAGAGGCGTTTGCGCTGGTGCGCGAGTACAAGGGCTCGCACTCCGGCGAGCATGGCGATGGCCTGGTGCGCTCCGAATTCCACGAAACCATGTTCGGTGAACGCCTCGTCGCCGACTTCAAGGAAGTGAAGCAGCGCTTCGATCCCGACGGCGTGCTCAATCCCGGCAAGATCGTCGATGCGCCCAGGATGGACGACCGCTCGCTGTTCCGTTACCGGCCCGGCTACCGCGTCACCGAGCTGAAGACCAGGCTCGACTGGTCCGCTTATCCCGGCGCCGGCGGCGGCTTCCAGGGCGCAGTCGAGATGTGCAACAACAACGGCGCTTGCCGCAAGCTCGAGGGCGGCGTGATGTGCCCGTCCTATCGCGCGACGCGCAACGAGAAGGATGTCACGCGCGGCCGTGCCAACACGCTGCGGCTCGCGATCTCCGGCCAGCTCGGCCCTGACGCGCTCGCCTCCGACGAGATGATGGAGACGCTGAAGCTCTGCGTCTCCTGCAAGGCATGCCGCCACGAGTGCCCGACTGGCGTCGACATGGCCAAGATGAAGATCGAAGTGCTGGCCGCGCGCGCAGAGTCCCATGGCCTCACGTTGCGCGACCGCCTGGTCGGCTACCTCCCGCGCTACGCAGGCCTTGCCTCGCGCTTCGCGCCGCTGGCGAATTTGCGCAACCGCAGCCCGCTGTTGCGAAAGCTGTTCGAGCGCTTTGCCGGCATCAGCGCGCGCCGTGCCCTGCCCGCCTTCCGCAACGATGTCTTCGTGGCGCCGGCCGCAAGCGTGGGACCGGAGAGTGGCCGCGAGGTCGTTCTCTTCGCTGACACTTTCAACCGCATCTATGAGCGCGAAAATCTCGACGCAGCGCTGCGCGTGCTCGCAGCCGGTAGCTATCGCGTCCATCTGCTGAAGCCTGCGAGCGGCCGCCGCCCGCTCTGCTGCGGTCGCACGTTCCTGTCAGCCGGCCTCGTCGACGAGGCCAAGGCCGAGCTCGATCGTCTCGTGGCCACCTTCGCGCCCTTCGCCGCGCGCGGCGTGCCGATCATAGGTCTCGAGCCGAGCTGCCTCCTGACGCTGCGCGACGAGCTCGCCTCGCTGCGCAAGGACAACGATGCCAAGGCGGTCGGCGCCCACGCGCTGACCTTCGAGGAATTCCTGGTGCGCGAGGCCGAGGCCGGCCGGCTGCAATTGCCGCTCGGTACCATCGCCGACAAAGCCATTGTGCACGGCCATTGTCATCAAAAATCCTTCGGCGCGTTCAAGCCGGTCGAGCAGGTGCTGCGCCTCGTCCCTGGCCTTGAGGTCGAGACCATCGAATCGAGCTGCTGTGGCATGGCCGGCGCCTTCGGCTATGGCGCCGACACCTATGATGCCTCGATCGAAATGGCCGAGCTGTCACTGCTTCCGGCCGTGCGGCGCGCAGACCAGACGACGCTGGTCGTCGCCGATGGCACCTCCTGCCGGCACCAGATCCACGACGGTACCCAACGCGAGGCGCTTCACGTCGCGCGCGTGCTGGCGATGAGCCTCGATCGCGCCGAAACCAATTCCACGTCTCCAGCTGCAAAGGAAACCAGACATGGCTGACCTCACGCTCGACACCGCTCGCAAGATCCTCGACGCTGCCTTCGCGAAGTCCGGTGAACTCAAGCTGAAGCCGCTGGTCGTCACCATTCTGGACGCGCGCGGCGTGCTCAAGCTCGCAGCCGCGCAGGACGGCACTAGCCTGATGCGCGCCGAGATCGCGCACGGCAAGGCCTATGGCGCACTTGCGATGGGCATGGGCTCGCGCGCTCTATTCCAGCGCGCGCAGGAGCAGGCCTATTTCATCGACGCGGTGAACACTATGGCCAAGGGCGCGCTGGTGCCGGTCCCCGGCGGCGTGCTGATCATGGATGGCACGACGCTGCTCGGCGCCGTCGGCGTCTCCGGCGACACCTCCGACAATGACGAAGCCTGCGCAGTCGCGGGCATCCAGGCAGCGGGGTTGAAGGCGAACGCGGGGTAGCCATGTCATTCCACTTGAGCGCTGCGCACCCTAAAATGTCACCGATGCGGATGCGGGAACAACACCAATACCCCACCGCTCAGGCGAAGAGACTGTATCGCTCCTGTTGCGTGCGCGACCAGGCGGTCGACTGATCTGGGTCGTCGCACCGGCTGTCTAACTGAGATGGCGACGCGGCCGATGAGACTATTCGTTCGAATTCATCTCCACGCAACTGCGTGCAAAGATGTCTCGCACCACAGCATCCATTCCAAAGGCTGACTGGTAACGTCGTAATCACGCGCGCGGCGGAACGCCTGAAGTTGTCGCATCGGCGAGCGCTTGGCTGCGCAATTCAGGAGGCGCAAATCGCCACGACGGATTCCGGGGGAAATTAACGATATTTCCACTATGCAGTGGCGCACGGCCACAGTTTGTTCTATATTTGTCCTCGCCTGACCGGTAACCGCAAGGGCGGCCGCCGCCGATGAATCAGATCGGACGGCGACCTAACCACAGCAGACTATATAGGAGTCTACCGATGGCTATCCGCCAGTATATTGCCGATTCGTCGGCGTTTCCCGCTTTTGATCTTCCTGTTCCCTCTCAAGGGGCTGTCCGGTCCCGCCTCGCGCACCCGCGGCTCATCGGCTCGTCGGGCGAGCTGACGCGCACGGCCGGCGACCATTCGCTGTCGTCGATCGCGATCCACTAGGCCCCCGCTCCAACGAGCTTTCCGAACGGCACAGCTTCTCGGCACCAAGATGCCAGGACAGCCTGTCGTTCGGATCTCAACGGACAATCGATCGAACAGGAGATCTTCAACATGTCGTACTTCAAGGACAAGCCGCTCATCAGCACGCGCACCACGAGCCATGTGCACCGACCCTATGGGGGCGTTGCCGACGTTCGCGAGATCATCGACCGCGCCGCCCACGTCAAGGTGCTGGTGTTTCCGATGAGCCTCGCCTCCCGGCTCGTGGCGAGCGAGCTCGCCTGCCCGGCGTTCTACGCCATGACCGGCGACGCCGCGGACGGCAACGTTCCGATCTATCTCGGCGAGACGAACTGCTTCAGCCGGCGGCTCGGCGAACACCTCGCTGATCCGCAGAAGGCGTGGGCCCGCCTGATGGTCGTGGTGCGCGGAACCTCGAAAGAGGTCCGCTTCACGAAGGAGACCGCGGCCTACCTGCAGTTCTGGCTGACGCTTGCGGCCGATCGCTGCGGCGTCATGAAGGTGGTCGCCGGGTGCCCGCCGCGGATGCCCGAGATCGATCCGCTGGAGATGCCGCTGCACGAGCGCATGCTCGAAGACGCGAAGCGCTTGTTGTTCGATGCCGGGCTGACCGCCTTCGAACCGGTGCCGGGCGGCATGCCGCAGGTGGACGCGCCTGCGCTGTTGCCGGAAGTGGCTGACGACGCCGAGAGCGGCCCGATGGAGATCGACGTGCACCTGCCGCCGGGCGGCGCGGAGTTCGAATTGCGCTACGATGAGACGATCTGGGCGCGCGGGTATCCCGCCAACGACCGTTTCGTCGTGGCGTCCGGCTCGGATTTTCGCATTGCCACGAACCCGAGCGCGAGCCCGGTGACCCGGGCTCGTCGCGCCGCCCTGTTCGAGGCCGGCGTGCTGACGCCGATCCCGGGCGCCGTCGATCGCATGCGTATCACGGTCGACATCGCCTTCCCGTCGATGGCGACCGCCGCCAAAGCGGTGTGCGGGGCGCATGTCGATAGCTCGAAGTGGCGGCCGGTCGATCTGACGCAGCGCCCGGTGATGCAGCTCTAGACCCGACCGCGACTGGGCGCCGCAGGAAGTTTCCTGCGGCGTCCATGTTCGTCGATCGCGTTCGGCGGGGCCCTCCCCTCGTCCGCGACGGCAAGAGCGATCCGCAATTTTTCACAAAAGGACTGGCCGTCGCCGCGCTTTCCGGCGTCGACGCAAGCCGAGCAACCTCATGATCGATGATCTGGATGACCCGCCACTGAGCGACTTCGATGAGGATCTCATCGAAGGCGCAGCCGAAGATTCCGCATCCGGCGAGCAAGCCGCCGCTGAGTTGCCGCGCGTGCTGCGCTATGCGGTCCTGGCCTCGCGCGCCGACCATTCCGTTTACCAGCGCCTCGCCGCCGAGATCGAGACGGTCTGCCCCGGCATCGCCCTGACGGCGACCTGGATTGACACGCCCGATGCCGCAAGCGGATGCGCGCTTGCCATCGAGCTTGACCACCGGGCGGTTCGCGAGGACCAGTCGGAGTGCCGGAGCCTTGCCGATTGCGTCCGGCTGATCTCGCTCGCGCTACCTCGCGACAGGACACTCGGTGAGGAGCACCGCCGTGTCGCAAGCGCGCTTGCTGCTGCCCTTCGCAAGCTCCCGCAATCCATCACCTTCGCGCTCGCCGCCGAGGTCGAGGCTGTCGTTTATGGCTGGGCGGCGCTGCCCGTCTGCGCGCACGAGGTGGTAGGCGCCTTCCAGACGCCGGCGATCCGGGCCGCGGCGATGCTCGGCGCCCGCATGGCCCGCCGCAGGATCGATGAGGCCGAGGAAAAAGCATTCGCGCGCTCGCGGGAGCGTCTGCGCAAAGCCGACGGGCGGGAGGCCGCGCGCGGCGACGTCGATACGGCGGGGCCGCTCCCGGCCGTTCCCGATGGCCATGTCGTCGTGGCGCGAACGGATCCGGTCACCATGTCCGGCCACAAATTCAAGGAGATCATCACGCCGCTGAAAAGCCTGATCGATGTGCCATTGCCGCTGATCAAGACCCCGCCGCTTGCGGAGGTGCGCCGCCAGTTGATGGCGGAATTCAGCTACGCTGCCAGTGTCGTCGATTTCGTGCTGTCCGATCTGGTCGGCCGTCCCACCATCGCCTTCCGCCCGCTGCTGATGGTGGGGCCGCCCGGGGGCGGCAAGACGCGGTTCGCGCAACGGCTGCATCAGCTTCTCGGCATCGGCATGTGGCGGACCGATTCCAGCGGTGCCGATGGCGCGGCCTTCTCCGGAACCGACCGCAGATGGGCGACCGCGCAGCCATGCCATCCGCTTCTGGCGATCGCCCGCGCCGGGCATGCCAACGTACTGGTCCTGCTCGATGAGCTCGACAAGGCCGCGATCAGCAGAGACCACGGCCGCCTGTTTGACTGCCTTCTTGGGTTCCTCGAAATCGACTCGGCGCGGCAATATCCTGATCCCGCGCTGCAGACCACCGTGGACTTGCGACACGTTTGTTACGTTGCGACGGCGAATTTCATCGACAATCTGCCCTCTCCTTTGCTCGATCGCTTCCGCCAGATCGTCTTCCCCAAGCCGGCAGAGGAGGACCTTCAAGCCCTGCTCCCCGCGGTAGTCACCGACATCCTGCGCGACCAGGGGATGGACCAGCGCTGGATCGATGGCCTGAGCCCGAGCGAAACGGCCGCCATCGCGCACCATTGGCGCGGCGGATCGGTGCGACGGCTCCGCCGCCTCGTCGAGATCGTGTTGCGCCAGCGCGACGGCCAAGCAAGCCGCCATTGAACGACCTCACTCGATCGCCCGGCCTGACCAGCGGGCAGAGGCCTCAGCCATCCTCATCGAACGTCCGCACGCGGCATTATAGCCCTGCGCCTTGACGACGCTTTCGAAGGCTCTAAATTAGACCGGGACGAAATTTTGGAACTAAGGGCTCCAGCCCGGAGCACGCGCCTGTTCCACTGCCACCGAGGTGACACTCCGCTCGGCGGCCTGCATCAGTTCGAGCTCCGATCTGGCCATCCACCTCGCATCCTGCCACAGCAGCGAAATCGCTTCTTCCAGAATGGACTCAGCCCGAGCAAGGCGGCGGATGCGGGTGGCGATCTCGTCCCTAGACTTCCGCTCGCGCGAGCCTGCGTGGTTCGGTTGGTAGATCAAAGATAGCCGTTCCGTCTTCAAACTGGCCAACTCCCCCTCGACGGCATCGATTCTCTTCTGCAGATCGAGACGGGCGCGCCGCTCGGCATCCGACGGCTTCAGGTGCTCTGGCGAAGCGCGTGATGGAGCAGCATCGGGTACGATGCTTTCATCGGCGTCGAGCAGCCGGGGGATCCGGCGCTGAGCCTCTTGGTGGA
The DNA here is from genome assembly GCF_023375135.1 of Bradyrhizobium sp. C-145. NCBI lineage: Bacteria > Pseudomonadati > Pseudomonadota > Alphaproteobacteria > Hyphomicrobiales > Nitrobacteraceae > Bradyrhizobium > Bradyrhizobium sp. C-145. The sequence continues at coordinate 5,881,126 of NZ_CP088150.1, forward strand.
CAGTCGAGGCGTCCTGCCTGAGAATACGATGCAGCGATCCGACGAAAAGCTTTTCGTGGTAGAGCGCGATACCGTTCGTCGCATTCCCGCGTCTCACCGCGACGCCATTCCGAACCAAGAACCAGGCGATTTCCGATTCCGTCGCTGGGCTCTTCCATAGACGTTCGAGCTCCGACTGAAAGGTCAGCGGGAAACCGGCCGCCTGAGCCGATCGACGCATGGAATCGGTCATGCGCGGCGCATTGATGACCGGTGCAACCCCGAGTTCGTCGATTAGCCAGTCGGCAACATGATCATAGCCATCGGCACGAAGCGCCCGAACAATCGACTTGTGCCAACGGCTCGGGACGGCCTTTCCCTCAATCAGAAAGGCCGCGACCGCCATGACTTTGTGAAGTCTCGGGGCATGGTGGCGCATGTCCAGCGCGCGAAAAGTTATCGGCGAGACGTGACCAATCAGCAGGTGCAGATGATTTGCACCCCCGCCCGCACGCGGCTTGTCGCTGTGCGCGAACACCATCAACGGGTGGTCATGCGCCTTCAATTCCGTGACGACAAGGTCGACCACCTTCGCCGCTTCGTCCGCCGTCAGAGTCTTCCGGGGCGAAACATAGAGATGCCAGAAGGCAATCTCGGCACGGGACGCCGCCGTCAGGGCCGCCATGACTTGCATGCCGTCGATGGTCTGACGGACGCAGAGATTGCGCATTTCCACCAGTTCCGGACGCTGATCCTTTTCCTTCCAGAGGTGCGCATCGAGACGACGGGCGTCCGTCAGCGAACCCCGATATGGAAAGGCGCGCGTGATCATCACCGCGGCCCGATCGAGCGGGCAAGCAGCAGCAAGGCGGACACTGCATCCCGCAGCAAGGTGATCATCTGCCCGTGGTGTTCGGCATCCGCGGCCCGAGCGCTGCTCTGCTTGACCTCGTTAGCGCAGCCAATGATGGCTGCGTGGATTTCGGCGAGCATTTGTCTTATTCCGTCGTATTTGGCGCGCCTCCTGCGCGGACGCGTTCCAGACAGATCAGCTTCGATCAGATCTCTGATGTATTGACCGAGATCGATCTCCATCGAGGCCGATCGCGCGGTGGCGGCGTCCTTGAGGGCTTTCGGCAGGCGCACGGAAAACGGGGCGTTGGTCGCGTTTGGCGTACTACAGCCAATCTCTGGATGCTTCGCCAATGGCTCTTTCCGGCCCTGCTTGGAGCTGTCCCCATTCACTTGATTTTGCTCCAGACGGCGTCCATCCTGCGGCCGAGCCGCCGCAGCATGTGCTCGCACGTGCCGATCCGGGTCCGGTAGATATGGGCCCGCAGTCTGAGGACTTGCTCGCGTTCGGCCCGTGTCAACAACTGAAACTCCCATGGAAGATCGCGCAAGGTAAGATGGCTGGTCGATCGGGCGAGGCGCCGGATCAGCGCGCGAGCCGCCTCATCCCCGCGCTGCTCGGCTCGTGCGAAGTCCGGGGCGAGCCTAATCGGCCTGGGGAAACCTGAGGCCGCGCGAGGCCTCCTCCATCATCTTTGCGATCCAGTTCGCGATGCGCCGCTGAACGGTCGCCGCCGACAGCCGATCGAGCGGCCGGCCCGAGGCATCAAGCCACAACGCGGCCAGTTTCGTCGGATCGGCGGTCACGAAATTGACGAGGTTCAGTCCCCTACGGTCCACAGGCTGCCACAGACGGTCATCCATGCGCGGCAGCACGATCTCCGACACGCCCGCACGCATCTTGGCGAAGTGCTCCGGCTCCAAGTCGAGGAGGCCGGGGTCGAAATCGGCCGGGAATACGGTGCCGACCCGTTCATTGAGCACCCACACCGGCCGGGCGAGTGGCAGCGCAGCGCGCACCAAGTCGGTGGTCGTCGCCAACGCGCGCATGGCGTCACGATTCGAGGTCGTCACAAGCGCGACGATCATCTGCCCGCCGCCATCGGCTACCACCTTATCGAGACCCACGTCGCGCAGGAAACGCACGACCGGCACGTCCCACCTGGCCGCCGTGTCCAGCACGATGCTGCCGCCGCTCTCCGCCGCCTGGTCGATGGCGTGAGACAGGGGCGAAAATGCCCGCAACAGGGCAAGGGGATCATCGGGTGCGTCGAGCAGATCGGTGTCAATCGTGGTGACGCTGCCGAGCTTGGCAGCCAACCGCTGCTGAACGTCCGCGGAAAAGATCTGAACGTTGCATCCGAGGGAGCGCAAGATCAGCACCATGAGCTCGGAAAACAGCGTCTTTCCCTGGCCGCCGATGGCGGACAGAACGACGATGAAGTACCATCCCTGCATCAGGTGCTTCTCCTCTATCGGTGAGCAGCTGAATAAGGCACGGCTTGACGAACAACGCTCCCACGAACCCTGCGCGGGAATTGTTGTAGATTGTCGTCATCCGTCGGAGAAATGGCATCTATCGTCTGAGGACGTCGGGCTCGGCTTGCGGGCGGAGCCTGGGGGCGCAGGCCTTTGCAAGGCTGCGAAGGAATCGCAGCGTCGTCTCGGCGGTCGCCGCGGCGGCAAGATCGAGGGTCGGCACCGGCAATCCCGTCGCGCGACCTTTGGGCGTGCTGCTGATGTCGCCGGCAGGCGAGGCTGACATTGCATCGAAGGACTTGGAATCGCCGCCAAGCTGCGCGACATGGTGATGGTCGCCCATGCACGCGCGGCGCCAGAGTTCGGCGGCCGAGTCGCACACGGCGCCATGGCAGGCGATCCAGAAGCCGCGTCGATGCCGGCGGCGCGGCGTCTCCGCCTGCCCCGGCGCTCCGTCCAGCATTCCCGACAGACGCCTTGCTACAATGTGGTGCTGGCAGCTCGCGACCCAGATCGTCAACATCGCCGAAATGATGTCGGGACGGATGCCGTCTGCGGCAATCGACCCCGCCAGCAGATCGACGATCCGAACGATGACGTCCTGAACCGGCGTCTTCGGCCGCTCCGTCGCCGGCTGCAGGACCGCCTCGAGCACGTCCCATACCAGACGGGCTTCGGGCGACGGCTCGGCCCAATCGTAGAGCGTTCGCCGTCCCCGGTTTTGCCGCTCCGGATCCCGTGTCGCAAGACACACACGATCGCGTACATGTTCAAGAAAGCCGGGCGCGACATCCGTCATCCGAACGACGAAGTCTTCGAGCCGCCTTCTCAGATCGTCCGCAATCGGCTCGGCCAGACCTTCGAAGAAGTAAGCCATCGCCGCGTCAAATGGGAACGCTGTTGATCTGACCGCCACCAGATGCGGTTTGCCCGAGAACTGGCGCAGCGCCGCGTTCACGACATGAGGCTCGACGGGCGCATCTATAACGGCCGTCCGGTGAGAACCTGCGTAACCGCGCGTATTCCGCAACGTTTCGGCCGTAACCGGCGCCATGTCGACGTTCGAGAATGGATAGCGCCCGACCAGCGCCTCGAACGCCTCGGGCAATATCTCGGACGGAATGGAGCCCGCTCCGGTGCGAGCCGCCTGATGTGCCGCGTCTACGAGCGCGGACAATTGCGAGATTACCTCCCCGATACGAGCCGAAGCTCTGCGCCACGCGCTCCGGCGTCGAAATGACGACGCAGCCTGATCGAGAGCTTCGAGCTGAACGGCGACGTCAATCGCAGGACGGCGGACCCGGCGCACAAGCCGATCGAGCTCGACACGATTCTCATCCAGAAGCATGCCCGCTACCGTGACTTTCCACGACGGAACAGAAACTCGTCCATTGCGGCCTGGGTCCGAGCCTGGTCGATGCGTTGCCTGAACCGATCAAGTTCAGGCGAGATCGGCGAGTTCTGCGCCCCGCTCGGCGGCGATGGCCGGCCGAAATCGGCTGGTCGAACGGACGGACGCCTCGTTGCCGCTACGGGCGGGCGATCCTTCCTTCCCCTGGCTCGGCTGATAAGGTTGTAGAGCGATTGCTCGGTGAATTCCGCCCCTGTGCGACCCCGTGCCCCCCGGTCGTTCAGACCCGCGGCAATCTGCTTGTAGGTCAAGCCAAGCCCCAACATTGCCTCGAGCGCCTCGATATGTCGGTCAATGACCGCTTGCGTCTTTGGAGCGCCCAGCTCGGTCCTGGCCAGCGCATCAACAATCGGTTGCAGCAACTCGTCTATGATCATCGCCGACCCCTGCGCTTAGATGACGAACGAGAAACATGCCGTCCGGCCCCCTTCGACACCGGACGTCACGACGTTGGATGCCCGATCAGGACGCAGGTAGACTGAGGATCACCGGCGTCACCCGTGCGGCGCGGCTCCTGCGAATCTTCGCGGCCGCACGCTCGGCAAGATCGGCCATGAACTGGCGAGCCGACGGCCGCTCCTCGAGGAAGGCCTGCAAAAGCCGGCAATGGCGGACGTCCAACATCTCCGTGATCATCGCCGCGATCTGGACAGACTGAGCCTGGTCGGTCTCCATTTTGACGGAGCCCCCCTTGTCGCGGCGGATCGTCTGCTTGACCCACTCGACCGTCACCCGCTCGCCGCGCCGCACACGCGCGAGCACTTCGTGCACCGTATCCTCGCTCACCGACGAAGCCCCCAGATCCTGCGCCGCGGTCAGCGGGAGCCGGCACACGTCCTCGCCGTGGCACTGGAACAGATGCGCGACATTCATATAGAGTTGCGCCTTCCGCGGCTCGAATCCTGCGACCAGACGACACCACCGCAAGAACATGCCGTGCGCGAAATGTTGCTTGGCCTCTATCAGCGCTGCGCCGATCACCACCCCGCTGCAGGTCAGCCGCTTCTCGCCCTCCAGGATGACACCCGCGAGCTCCTCCAGCCTGTCCCGGACCTCCGGTGAAAACTGACCATAGTCGAACTGCTCGCCGCCCGTCATGGTCGCGCGCTCCAACGCTCTCTCGTTTTCGAATGTATTCTAGACCAAGATACACCAAAGGAGAAAAACGTCAATCTTTTCAGAATGATGGCAACTTGGCACGGTCTTGGAGGCAAACCAAATGCGAAAAGTTTTCGCTTTTTGGATGCCCCCAACAACGTCGTCTTGTCGAACGGCGCGTGTCCCACCAACGACACTCCGCTACCGCCGCGCCGGAGAAGGAGAGCAATTCGAATAGGACAGTTTCGATCTAAGGCAATTTGCCTAAATTATAGGCAATCACAAGCTCGTTTGATCGCCTGATTTGGATTATGCGTGAAACACGATCTAACCGACTGCAAAGCCTGAATAGTGGGGAGCGAGCGGCCGGTGGCGCTTCGAAAGCGCGTAGAGCGGCCATCCGCCCACTCTTTTCAACATCAAGACATCGCGCGCCCACGACTGGATGCAGTCAAGCCAGTCGATATGTCGGCCTCCAATCGGTGGGCGAAACTTGCGGCCACCTATGTTCGCGCCCGAGACGCCTACGCTGAGCGTGAGATAGCCAAGCCGACCTGAAGCAACTCATCCCCAAACATGCTGAGGCTTCAGCCGGTCACGGACTCAAGGCCAAGCGTTCCACGCAATCGCGTAGAGTTCGCTGACTCGGCTTCATGGGCCTGTCAACGCCGCGTTCAAGAGCGTGGTCCTATACCAATATCGCCCGGCATTCGTGACTGTGTTGGTGGCGATCATCCGTATGATGAGGAGAGTCTAGAAGCCAGAATACAACTAAAACGGAACGTTGGAAGACAGCGCGAACTTCAGCTTCACGAAAAGTCCTCTGCTTTGGCAGCGAAAACTCGAAACATAGAGATCTCGCGCCTGAAAGCGAGGCTCATGCTCTAGGTAGCCAACTCAGTCGAGGGAAGCACGATCGCAGTCGACCTAACAAAGTGCTATGACACGGGGCGCTCTCACCTTCCCGTCCAGGCCGGCTTGCGCTTCTCGCTGAACGCCTTCAGGCCTTCCCTGGCGTCCTCGGTCATCGCGAGCAGCGCGATCTGGCTTTCGGTGTAGGCGATGCTCTCGTCGAACGACATCGAGGCGATCGCGCGCATGGCGTATTTGCCACGGCGGATCGCGGTGGGCGATTTGTCGACGATTCGGCCGATCAGCCAGTCGATCTTGGCATCGAGCTCGGCCGTGGGCACGACGTAGTTGAGGAGGCCCGCGACCTGCGCGGCTCTGGCGTCGAACGGCTCGCCCGTCAGCGCCCATTCGTTGACGAGGCGCGGCGGCGCGATCCTCTGCAGCAGACTCAGCACCTGCATCGGGAACACGCCGACCTTCACCTCCGGCAGGCCGAAGATGACGTGATCGGCCGCAACCGCCATGTCGGTCATGCACAAAAGGCCCATGCCGCCGGCCATGCAGACGCCGCCGACCCGCGCAATCGCAGGCTTGGTGGCGTTCTGCGACAGACGTAGCAGATCGGCATAATCGACATTTGGTTTGGAATGATCCATCGCGAAAGCCGCGCCGGAATTCTGCAGGTCGGCGCCCGCGCAGAACGCCTTGTCGCCCGCGCCCGTCAGCACGATGACGCGGACGTCCCTGTCGTCATGCGCGTCGCGATAGCCCTTGGTGATGCCGGCGATGACCTCGCCGTTCAGGGCGTTGCGTTTCTCCGAGCGGTTGATGGTGATCCAGAACGCCTGCCCGCGCTTTTCGGTGACGACAGCTGTGGTGTTGGTCATGACACGCTCACTTCGTTGGTCCCGTTTTGCTGTCATTTGCAGCAGCTGGGGCAGCGCGCGCAAGGGCAATCTGCGGCGAGGCGCCGCTTTAGCGCCTCGACACAATATGCAGGAGGATCAGCGTGCGATCACGCTTCAATCCGCGAGCGCCTTCCTAATCCAGACCTTGTTGTCGTGGAATGCAGCCCCGCCGATCGGCGCGATGGTGTCCGCGCCCGTCAGCATGTTGATGCCGCGGCCGCCGATATGACCCTTGTTCGGGTGAACAGATTCGGCGATCAGCACGCCGCGCCGCACGCCCTCGAACAGCGTTGCGACCAGCGTGGTCTCGCCGCGGCCGTTGCCGAGTGTCACCGCATCGCCATCGGCGATGTCGAGCGCGGCCGCATCGAGGGGATGGATCATGACGCTGGCCCTGCCCTCGCGCGCCTGCGAGGACGGCGTCTCGTTGAAGGTGGTGTTGAGAAAGCTGCGCGACGGGCTGGTCGCGAGCCGGAATGGATGGGCCCGATCGCTGTGCTCGATCACCGCCCAATGATCCGGCAGCGCCGGCATCTTGTCGAAATCGCCCATCGTCTGACCGAACGGCGGATGCGCCCAGTCCGCCCTAAAATGGAATTTCCCGTCGGCATGGGCGAAGCCGTCGAGATAATGCGAGGTGCGGAAATCCGGTTGCAGGTCGCGCCAGATATCGGCTTCGAGGCCGGCGATGTCGCCGTGATTGCTGAGCCTCAAGGTCGCATCGATCAATTCGCGGGGCGTCATCTCAAAACCCGGATGCTTGGCGCCAAGCCGCGGCGCCAGCGCCTGCAACACCTCGTGGTTGGAGCGGCATTCGCCGGGCGGGTCGATCAGCTTTGGCCCGACCGAGATGTGCTGGTGGCCACCGCCGTAGTAGAGATCGTCATGTTCCATGAACATGGTTGCCGGCAGCACGATATCGGCCATCTCGGCGGTCTCGGTCATGAACTGCTCGTGCACCACGACGAACAGATCCTCGCGCGCAAAGCCCTGGCGGACCAGCGCCTGCTCCGGCGCCACCGCCATCGGATTGGTGTTCTGGATCAGCATCGCCTTGACCGGGCCCCTGCCCTGCAGGGCTTCGGCATCGCCGGTGAGGATGCGGCCGATCTGCGACTGGTCGAGGGCGCGCGTGGATTTGTCGATCGCGTCGTGGCCTTCGATGACGGATTCGTTGAAATGCCACAGCGCGTAATTGTTGAAGAAGGCGCCGCCGCCTTCATATTGCCAGGCGCCGATCACTGCGGGAATGCAATTTGCCGCGTGCATCTGCGTGGCACCATTGCGGCTGCGCGTAAAGCCGTAGCCGAAGCGGAAGAAGGTGCGCTTGGTCTCGCCAACCGCTTTCGCGAAGGCCTCGATCTCCGACACCGGCACGCCACAAATGGCGGACGCCCATTGCGGTGTGCGCGTCTTCAGATGCGCCTCGAGCTCATCAGGGCAATCGGTGTATTTGTCCATATAGGCGCGGTCGGTATAGCCGTCGCGGAACAGGACATGCATCACGCCGCAGGCGAACGCGCCGTCGGTGCCGGGCCGCAGGATGATCTTGATGTCAGCCTGCTTCATGGTCTCGTTGTCGTAGATGTCGACCGCTGCGATCTTCGCGCCGCGCTCCTTGCGCGCGCGCGAGGCGTGCGTCATCACGTTGACCTGGGTGTTGACGGGATTTGTGCCCCAGATCACGACGAGGTCGGAGAGCGCCATCTCGCGCGGATCGACGCCGGCGATCTTGCCAGTGCCGATCGCAAAGCCGATGCGCGCGACATTGGCGCAGATCGTCTGATAGAAGCGCGAATATTTCTTCACATGGGTGAGGCGGTTGAGGCCGTCGCGCATCACCAGGCCCATCGTGCCGGCGTAGTAATAGGGCCAGATCGATTCCGCGCCGAACTCGCGCTCGGCTTGATTGAAGCGATCGGCAATTTCGTCCAGCGCCTCGTCCCAGGAGATCCGCGCGAATTGCCCGGAGCCCTTCGGCCCAATGCGGCGCATCGGAAACGTCACCCGCTCGGGGTGATGGATGCGCTCGGCGTAACGGGCGACCTTGGCGCAGACGACGCCGGCCGTATAGGTCTGCTGCTTCGAACCGCGCACGCGGCCGATGCTGCGGCCTTCGATCACCTCGACATCGAGGGCGCAGGCCGAGGGGCAATCATGCGGACAGGTCGAATGGCGGATTTCGATTTTGGCGTGCTGGTTCATGGCCAATTTCGTAACACCAAAATACCTGTCAGCCGAGGGCATTTATCCGGCAATGCCCATGCGATTTGCTCAGATCACGTGCGCGGCCGGTTCCTGCCGCGACTGCGAACAGCGGCGCAGCCACACCGATACCGTCCCGATATTCCCGGCACGATCGGACTTGTCAGCCGTCGACAGTCCACATCCCCTGCCGCTACAGTGCCGGCCAACAAGAACGACGTCAGGGAGGTGGGCATGAAAGCCCGAAGATTTATGCTGGTGGTCGCCGTCGGCCTGCTCGGCGCCTTCTCCGCAGCCCCCTCCTTGGCACAGGATTATCCCACCCGCGCAGTCCGGATCGTGGTGCCCTTTGGCGCCGGCGGCCCTGCGGACGTCGCGGCCCGGCTGATCGGCAACGTGCTCCAGGAGAGCTTTGGCCAGCCCTTCGTGATCGAGAACCGCACCGGCGCGGGCGGCGTCATTGGCACGGTCGAAGCGGCGAAGTCGCCACCCGACGGCTACACGCTGCTGATGATGTCCAACACCCAGACCGCGAATGAATCGCTGCTGACACCCGACAAGCGCAAATACGAGCTGATGCGCGACCTCGCGCCGATCGCGCCGGTGAACTATTCCGATCTCGTCATCGTGGTGAACCCGCAAGTCGCAGCGAAGACGCTGCAAGAGTTCATCGCGCTCGCCAAGGCGCAGCCGGGCAAATTGAACTACGCCTCCTCCGGCCAGGGCACGCCCTATCACATGGCCGGCGAGCTGTTCAAAGCCATGGCCGGCGTCGAGATCGTCCACGTGCCCTATCGCAACAGCGGCGAGGCGCGCAGCGGCGTGATCGGTGGACAGGTGCAGATGATGATCGACGCGGTACCGGCAATGGCGCCGAACATCGGCGAGAACCAGGTGCGCGCGCTCGCCACCACCGGCAAGCAGCGCTCGGCCGTGCTGCCGAACGTGCCGACCGCGATCGAGGCCGGAGTGCCAGGCTATGAGGCGACGATCTGGCTAGGCCTGATGGCTCCCGCGGGTACGCCGAAGCCCGTCATCGACAAGCTCAATGCGGCCGTCAACGCAATGGTGAAGCGGCCCGACATCGTCAAGCTCTGGACAGAACAGGGCGCCGTGCCCATGTCGATGACACCGGAACAGTTCGAAAAATTCCTGCGCGGCGACATCGAGAAATGGGCCGACGTCGTCAAGAAGTTCGACAAGTCGTGAGGCCTTAGCGCGAGAATGCCTGCCATTCAATTCCAGCTCAACAGCGCAGCGATGGCCGTGGATGCTGATCCTGACCAGACGCTGCTCGACGTGCTGCGCAGCCGGCTCGGTGTCACCGGTGCGCATTTCGGCTGCGGCGCCGGTGAGTGCGGCGCCTGTTACGTCATGGTCGACGGCCGCGCGATGTCTTCATGCGACATGCCGATGTGGTCGGTCGCGGGCAAGGACGTCGTCACGGTGGAGGGCCTCGGCACGGTCGAGCAACCGCACCCGCTGCAACGCGCCTTCATCTCCGAGCAGGCGATGCAATGCGGCTATTGCGTCTCGGGGATCCTGATCAGTGCTGCAGCCCTGCTGAAGCGCAATCCATCGCCGACGGAGGCCGACGTCAGAGCCGCGCTGGACCGCAATCTGTGCCGCTGCGGATCGCACAACCGCATGGTCCGCGCCGTGCTGCGGGCAGCATCGGAGATGGCGACGTCATGAATGTGCCGTCCCCTGCCCCGAAGCTACCGGTTAGCCTCGTAGCCAATCCAAAGCTGTCGTCCTGGGTGCGGTTCACGGGCGAAGGCCGTGTGGCGATCTCGCCTGGCAAGGTCGAGATCGGCCAGGGCATCGTCACGGCGCTGGCGCAAATTGCAGCGGACGAGCTCGATGTCGATATCGTCAGGGTCGAGATGATCCGCGCCTCGACGGCGAGGAGCCCGAATGAAGGCGTCACCTCGGGCAGCCTGTCGATTCAGCAATCCGGCCGCGCGCTGCGCCAGGCCTGTGCCGAGGTGCGCCGGCGCTTTCTCACTGCTGCATCGGAGCGTCTCGGCGTCGATGCGGCGCTGCTCGGCATCGATGACGGCACGATCTCGGGTCCCGGCAATGTCAGGACCAGCTATTGGGAGCTGGCTGGCGAGGTTTCGCTTGATCACGACGCCACCGCGGGCGCGACAGCGAAGAGCGCTACGAAGCGCGCCCTCGCCGGACATTCGGTCCAGCGCGTCGACATTCCCGACAAGGTGTTCGCGCGGCCGCGCTTCATCCACGACTATGCGCTGCCGGGCCTTTTGCACGGACGCGTGCTGCGGCCGGACGTCTCGGGCGCAAAAATGATTGCACTCGACGAAACGGCTGCACGCGCTGTCCCTGGCCTCGTCGCGATCGTCCGCGACGGCGGTTTTGCCGGCGTCGTTGCCGATGGCGAGGGCGCGGCGGAAGCCGCGGTGAAAGCCCTGGGCAAGAGCGCGACATGGTCGGCCGGCGATCCGCTGCCCGATGAAGATGATCTGGCAGGCTTCCTAAGAAGCCAGCCGGTCGAGACTGATGTCATCGACACCAGGATGGCAGCGATGGACAGGCCGGCCCAAACCCTGCGCCGGCAGTACACCCGCCCCTACATCGCACATGGCTCGATCGCGCCGTCCTGCGCCATGACGCAATGGGATGGCGATCGCGTCCATGTCTGGACCCACAGCCAGGGCGTCTATCTGCTGCGCGCCGATCTTGCGATCGTGCTGAAGCTGCCGGCCGAAAACATCGTCGTCGAGCACATGGAGGGCGCCGGCTGCTACGGGCACAATGCGGCCGACGATGTCGCGCTCGATGCCGTGCTGCTGGCAAAGGCTGCCGATGGCCGTCCGGTGCGGGTGCAATGGTCGCGCCACGACGAGATGACCCATGCGCCGTTCGGCGCGGCCATGGCCATCGAGATCGAGGCCGATCTCGATGCCGACAACGAGATCACCGGCTGGCGCCACGCGATCTGGAGCAATGGCCACGCGGCGCGGCCGGGGCGCGCGGCACAGCCGGCGCTGCTTGCCGCGACCGAGATCGCAAACCCCTACCCGCGCATGATCTCGTCCAACCCGCCGGCCGCGAATGGCGGCGGCGCTGATCGCAACGCCGTTCCACTCTATGACCTCCCGGCCTGGACGATCACGAGCCACCGGCTGCTGACGATGCCGGTGCGGACCTCAGCGCTGCGGACCCTCGGCGCGCAAGGCAACGTGTTCGCCATCGAGTCCCTGCTCGACGAGATCGCCCTGCGCGGCGAGGACCCGATCGCATTCCGCTTTCGTCATCTGCGCGACGAGCGCGCCAAGGACGTCATCCGCGCCGCGGCGCGACGTGCCGCGTGGAAGCCGCAGAAGCGAACCGGAATCGGTCACGGCGTCGGATTTGCGCGCTACAAGAACATGGGAGCCTATTGCGCCGCGATTGCCGAGATCGAAGGCACCGACGACATCCGCGTGAAGCGGCTGACGCTTGCTGTCGATGTCGGCGAGGCCATCAATCCCGACGGTGTCATCAACCAGATCGAAGGCGGCGCGATCCAGGCGACGAGCTGGGTGCTGAAGGAGCGTGTCCGCTTCGATCGGACGCGCATCAATTCGACCTCCTGGACCGACTATCCGATCCTGAGGTTCAGCGAGGTGCCGGCGGTGGATGTCGAGATCATCCAGCGGCCGGAGATCGAGCCGGTCGGCGCCGGTGAGGCCGCGCACGGCCCGGTAACGGCAGCGATCGCCAATGCGGTTTACGATTGCCTCGGCGTGCGCGTGCGCGACCTGCCGATCACGCGCGACAGGATCATTGCAGCGGCGGAGCTTGCATCGTGACGACACTGAACATTTTGAGCGGTGGCGCAGCGCAGGGGCTGGTGCGCGGCCTTACCGACGCCTTCAAGGCGCAGACCGGCCTCAGTATCGACGGCGAGTTCGGCGCGGTCGGGTTCATGGCCGACAAGCTGCGAGCGGGAACGCCGGCCGATCTCGTGATCCTGACGCAAGCGCTTCTTGCAAAGCTTGCCGAGGAGAAGCTTGTCACCGCCTCCTCGATCGCCGATGTCGGCCGCGTCGAGACCGCGCTGGCGGTTCGCAGCCGCGATCCCAAGGTGACGGTGAAGAGCGAGGCCGATTTGCGCGAGGTCTTGCGCAGCGCCGATGCGATCTACGTTCCGGACACCAAGGCCTCGACCGCGGGACAGCACGTCGCCAAAGTGCTGGATCAGCTCGGCATCGCCTATGAGGTCGCCTCACGCCTCAAGATCTTTCCGAACGGCGCAACCGCGATGCGGGAGCTTGCGGCATCCACCGCGCAAAGACCGATCGGCTGCACGCAGGCGACCGAGATCATCGCGACCGACGGCATCGCGCTGTCAGGGTCGCTGCCGCCCGGCTGCGAACTCGTGACGATGTACACGGCCGGCGTCACCGCGCGGGCCGCACATCCAAGGGAGGCGGCCGCGTTGATCGCGCTGCTGACCAGCGCAGACCGGAAGGAGCTGCGCCAACGCGCAGGCTTCACCGGCTAAACGGGATGAGATGAGGCTCGATAGCTGCGATGGCGGAGGTAGGCTCCCTCTCCCGCTTGCGGGAGAGGGTTGGGGAGAGGGTGCTTCCGCAATGGACAATCCACTCGAGGAGAGAACCCTCACCCGGCGCTTCGCCGTAGCCGAGGCTTTGCCTCGGCGTCCCTTGAAAGGACGGCCACCGATGGTGGCCTATGCCTCTCCCGCAAGCGGGAGAGGTGAACGAGCCTGCGGCAACCGATTCAACCTGAAGCCATTCCGCTCTAGACGCCCGCCCCTATTTGTGCAGCTGGGTGAGGCCGGTCGGCGGGCCATCGACGGCAGTCCAGCCGCCATCGACGAACAGCGTGCTGCCGCTGACATAGCTCGCGGCGTCCGAAGCGAGATAGGCGACAGCGGTGGCGACCTCGTCGGCGCTGCTCCAGCGATTGAACACGGTGTGCCCGGCGTAGAGATTGTAGATATCGGGGCGCTGCTTGAACGGGCCGGTCAGCGCCGTCTCGGCGATGCTCGGCGCGATCGCATTGACGCGCACGCCGGCGTGGCCCACCTCGGAGGCAAAGCCCTTCACCAAAAGGCTGATCGCCGCCTTGGTCGAGCCGTAGACGCCGAGGCCCGGCTCGATGGTGACCGCGCGCACCGAGGAGCAGGCGATGATGCTGCCGCCCTTCTGCTCGACCATGATGCGGCCAAAAGCCTGGAAGAACCAGACCGTGCCCTTGACGTTAAGGTTCAGGACGCGATCGAGATCCTCCTCGGTGTAGTCGAGGATGGTCTTGCGGATGTTGAGCCCGGGCGTCGTCACAGCGATGTCGAGCCGCGGAAACTTCTGCATCACGGTTTTGGCCAGCGCGTTGACGTCCGCAGCGCTTGCGGCGTCGCAGCTAGCCGCTTCCGCCCAGCCACCCTTGTCGCGAATGCCGGCGGCGGTCGCTTCCGCGGCGTCGAGCGCGCGATCGGCGCAGACGATGCGGGCACCGAGCCCGGCCAGCGCCTCGGCCGACGACTTGCCGATGCCGGATGCGGCGCCGAGGACGACTGCGGTCTTGCCGGTGAGATCGAAGAGCTTGCGATAGTCCGTCACTGATGGCTTCTCCCTGGTGCTGCTAGCCCTTGTAGCCCATCAGCAGGCGCGGCAGCCACAGCGAGAATGCAGGGACGTAGGTCACGAACATCAGTGCTGCGATCAGCGCGGCATAGAACGGCAGGATGGTGCGCATCACGGCGCCGACCGAGATGCCGCCGATGGCGCAGCCCACGAATTGCGTCGTTCCGACCGGCGGCGTGTTCAGCCCTAGGGCGCAATTGATCAGCATCAGCATGCCGAACTGCACTGGATCCATGCCCGCCTTCATCGCGATCGGCAGGAAGATCGGGGTGCAGATCAGGATGGTCGCGGCCATGTCCATGAACGTGCCGAGCACGAACAGGATGACGTTGATGAGCAGGAAGATCATCCAGGGCTGCGTGGAGACCTTGCTCATCATCTCGCCGGCAAGATCGGCCACCTCGTAAAGCCCCATCAGGTACTGGAACATGGTGGAGACGCCGATCAGCAGCAGAACCACGCCCGTCGTCTTCACCGCCTTGGAGGCGGCGCGCAGGAAATTGCCCCAGGTCATGGTGCGGTAGATGAAGAAGGTCAGCAGGATCGTGTAGGTGACCGCGACGGCTGCGGATTCGGTTGCCGTGAAGACGCCGGACAGGATGCCGGCCAGGATGATGCCGACGATCAGAAGGCCGGGCAGCGCGGCCGCAAGCGAGCGGAAGACCTCGGCCCAGCCCGGAAACTTGCCCGCCGGATAGCCGCGCTTCACCGCGACCGCGTAAGCCGCGACCAGCATGCAGACCATCAGCACCAGCGCCGGTAAGAGGCCGGCGGCGATCAGCGCGCCGATCGAGACCTTGCCGCCGGCGGCCAGGGCATAGATGATCATGTTGTGGCTGGTCGGCATCAAGGCTCCGACCAGCGAGGCATGGGTGGTGACGTTGACGGCGTAGTCGGTGTCGAAACCCTCCTTCTTCATCATCGGGATCATCACCGCGCCCATCGCCGACACGTCGGCGACGGGCGAGCCGGAGACGCCGCCGAACAGGGTGCAGGCGACCACGTTCGACATGCCGAGCCCGCCGCGGATGTGCCCGACGAGATTCTTGGCGAGCTGTACGATCTTGTCGGCGACGCCGCCATGCAGCATCAACTCACCACTGAAGACGAAGAACGGGATGGCGAGGAACGAGAAGATGTTCATCCCCGACATCATCTGCTGGAAGATGACGGCGACCGGCAAGCCTTCATAAAGGATGGTGCAGATCGCCGAGAGGCCGATCGCGAACGCGACCGGGACGCCGAGGATCAGGAAGCCGAAGAAGGTGGCGCCGAGGATGATCAGTTCCATGAGGGGACGACCTCTTCGCCGCGCAAGAGAGCAATGATGTGCTCGATTGAAAAAGAGATGATCAGGATGCCGGAGGCGATCAGCGGCACGTAGCGGATCACCTCAGGCAGGCCGAGATTGGGGATCTTCACCGTTCCGACCGACGCCCCGAGGATCCAGCCATTGTAGGCCATCGCAATGCCGAACACGGCCACCAGGACGTGGATCACGAGCTCAATCTTCTCCCGCATGTGATCCGGAAGCATCACCAAGAGACTGTCCATGCCAATATGTCCGGCATCGCGCACGCCGACGGCGGCGCCGATCAAGGTGACATACAGGATCAGAACCAGCGCAAGGTTCTCCGTCCAGGTCGGGCTGGAATTGAGCACGTAACGTCCGAACACCTGGTAGAACACGATGACGACGATGACGAGCAGGCCGGCCACGGACAGATACATGCCCGCGCGCGCGACGGGAGCATTGATCCGCGACAGCAATCCGGTGGACGGGCGACCAGTGACCGCCTCGTGCTCGTGGCTTGCGACGTGTGGGTCTGTCATCCCGCGCCTCCCTCGCGAGGGTCCGGTGCCGCAACTGAGGCGACTCCGGACCCGACACCGCTGTGTTTACTTCGTGTCCTGGATGCGCTTGACGAGGCTCTGGAGCTTCTCGTCACCGGCGAACTTCGTGTACACCGGCTTCATCGCGTCGACGAACTCCGCCTTGTTGGCGATGGTCACGACCTGAACGCCGGCGGCCTCGACGGTCTTGCGGGCGGCCTGCTCGCGCTCATCCCAGAGCTTGCGCATGACGGGCACCGATTCCTTGGCCGCCTTGCGGATCATGGCCTGATCATCCTTGCTCAGCGTGTCCCAGACCTTCTTCGACATCACGAGAACTTCCGGCGCCAGCGAGTGCTCGGTGACGTTGTAGAACTTGGCGGCCTCGAAATGGCGCGAGGATTCGTAGGACGGCCAGTTGTTCTCGGCAGCGTCCACGAGGCCGGTCTTGAGCGCGGTATAGACCTCGCCATAGGGCATCGGCGTCGGGTTGGCCCCGAGGCTCTGGATCATGCCGACCCACAGGTCGGATTGCTGGACGCGGATCTTGAGGCCCTTGAGGTCGGCGAGCGACTTGACCGGCGCCTTGACGGTGTAGATGGACCGGGCGCCGCTGTCGTAATAGGCAAGGCCGACCAATCCCGCGGGCTCCATCGCCGCGAGGATCTCATCGCCGATGGGACCGTCGAGGACGGTGCGCATGTGCTGCGTATCGCGGAAGACGAAAGGCAGGCACAACGCGATGGTTTCCGGCACGAAGTTGTTCAGCGGCGATGCGTTGATCCGCATCATGTCGAGCGCGCCGATCTTGAGCTGCTCGATGGTGTCCTTCTCGGATCCCAGGGCTCCGTTGGGAAACACCTTCACGCCGAGCTTGCCGCCGCTCGCCGCCGCGAGCTGCTTGCCCATGAACTTGACGGCCTCGACGGTCGGATAATCGGCGGGGTGGACGTCGGCGGAGCGGAAATCGCGCGCGGTCGCCAGGGGCGCTGAAACCGCCAGTGCAACGGCTGTGATGATACCGGTGAGCGTCTTCATCTGGGCTTTCCTCCTGGTCGACTGGGTTGATTATGTCGTTGTCGGGCCGGCTGCAGGCCGCCTTGGGTCGCCCCACTTCCGGTGTGAAGTCAAGCGCCAATGTCGTCCCTAGGGCTGGCGGCATTCTGAGTCCAAGCCAAATCCAGCATTGATCGATGCAAGAGTTGCATCGATCAATTTCTGGCGCAATTCGCATTAGGGTGGGGTACGGCGGGCTGGCTCGACGTCGCCGGCACGTTACTTGACGCCACCGGCGGAGCCCCCTCAACATGTTCGAAACAGCGGACCATCTCGAGGGAATGCCCATGCCGCGGAAGCTGATCGATATCTCAGTGCCGCTCCGAAACGATGTGACGGCCGATCCGCCCGGCAACCATCCGACGATCCAATATATCGATCACCAGCAGGGCCTGCCGCGCATGCTGCAGTTCTTCGACGGCCTCAAGGCGCAGGATTTGCCGGACGGCCAGGGCTGGGCCGTCGAACATGTCTCGCTGTCGACCCACAACGGGACACATCTCGATGCGCCCTGGCACTTCCATCCGACCATGAACCGCGGCGAACGTTCATGGACGATCGACGAGGTGCCGCTGGAATGGTGCTTTCAACCCGGCGTGAAGCTCGACTTCCGGCATCTGCCCGACGGCTACGTGGCGAGCGCCGACGATGTCGAGAAGGAGCTGAAACGGATCGGACACACGCTGTCGCCGCTGGAGATCGTCGTCGTCAACACCAGCGCCGGCGCGAAATTCGGCCAAGCCGACTACGTCAATTCCGGCTGCGGCATGGGCTATGAAGCCACCATGTACCTGCTCGAACGCGGCGTCCGCCTGACCGGTACCGATGGCTGGAGCTGGGACGCGCCGTTTGTCTACACCGCGAAGAGATACGCCGAAACAAGGGATGCCAGCCTGATCTGGGAAGGCCACAAGGCAGGACGGCACATCGGCTATTGCCATCTCGAGAAGCTGCACAATCTCGATCAATTGCCCTCGAGCGGGTTCACGATCTCATGCCTTCCGGTCAAGATCGAACGCGCCTCCGCGGGCTGGACCCGCGCGGTCGCCATCATCGATGGCTAAATGCTCAATAATGTAGAGCACGCTCTCAATCGCCGGAGAGGCCGCTCTCGGCGAGTTCGCGCAGTGCATCGGTATCCAGCACGACGATGGCGCCGTGCTCGAGACGAACCCAGTTGCGGCCGGCCCAGGCGCGCAATTGCTTGTTGATACTCTCGCGCGTCATCCCGACCATCTCGCTGATCTCCTGCTGGGTGATGGCGAGCGTACCGCTGCCGGAGTCGAGCTTGCGCTCCTCGGTGAGACCAAGCAGCGCGCTGGCGAGCCGGCCCGGCAGGTTCTGGAGGATCACCTGCTCGACCTGCTGGCTGGTCCAGCGCAGGCGCGCGCAGAGCAGCTCGATGAATTTCATCGCCAGCGCCGGCTGGCTCTTCACGAATGGCAGGAAGTCCCGGCGATCGATGATGTAGAGCTCGCAATTGGTGTTCGCGGTGGCATCGGCCGACCTGGGGGCGCCGTCGAGCACCGCGATCTCGCCAAAAATTTCTCCGGGACCGATCAGATTGAGAATGGCATTCCGCCCATCCGGCGACGAAGAGGAGATCTTCACCGTCCCCGTGACCACCGCGAATAGATTGTTACCGGGATCGCCCTTGGCGGCGATCGTCGCGCCACGCTTCACGGTGGTGTGCTTGGCATAGCGGCAGAGTTGATCGAGCGCCTCCGGCTCCAGATCCGCGAAGATCGGGTGCTTGCGCAGTACCGATAGTTTGTTGCCCGCTGACTGTCGGGGGTCGCCGGTCTTGTCCTGAGGCACGCCACTGGGCTCCTAAGACTGCGAGGCATTGGGGTTCCTGCCTAGTCAACGTTATCAGGCTTTTCAACCGGAAAGCACGGGCGCTGTTTTAGGCAAATGCCGCGAAAACGCCGTGGTTAGGCGGAAGGCAACATCCGAAGGATGTGCCACTGCATTTGGACCGATGCAGAGTTGCAGATTGCGCAAGTCGTGATTGCGTTGAGGCGCTGCCGCACGGCCAGAGCGCTGCACGAGCGTCGGCGGTCGGCGCGTCAGATCGGACGACGATCTCAGGAGCTTCAGCGCTTGGAATCCGGGTCGAGCCGGCCTGCACTGGTCTGCCGGTCCGCCCAAGCCAAGGCTGCGGCGAAAGCGACGAAGATCGCGACGACGACGACAGTCACCAGCAACGCGTCAGCGGGCATCATGCTTCTCCCGGATTGTCTGAGGCATTATTTTGCGGCGGATGGCCGGCGTCATTGATCGGGATCAAAAATCCGCGAGCGTTGCGGACAGAATGTCAGGCCGCGGCCAGGGCCTCGACGCGCGCGGGGTCGCGCAGGCTGATACCGCCATGAAGGATCTCGATTGCGCCGTGACGCTCCAGCTTGGTGAAGGTGCGGCTGACGGTTTCGATGGTCAGGCCGAGATAGTCGGCGATGTCCTGCCGGC
The DNA here is from genome assembly GCF_023375135.1 of Bradyrhizobium sp. C-145. Classification (NCBI taxonomy): domain Bacteria; kingdom Pseudomonadati; phylum Pseudomonadota; class Alphaproteobacteria; order Hyphomicrobiales; family Nitrobacteraceae; genus Bradyrhizobium; species Bradyrhizobium sp. C-145. Next base: position 5,900,886 of record NZ_CP088150.1, read on the forward strand.
TCATCGGAAGCGGAACGGTGTCCAACGATCCCCCGAGCGCCAACAGACGCTGGCGCCAGCCGAGCAGAAACGTTGCGACCCTCTCGTCCGCCGAGCGCCGGCCGAGCAGGACCATGTGGTCGCGCGCCTGGCTCAGCTCGCGAATGGCCAGCTCGTTGATCCGCCTGAGCAGCTGCGGCCGGCTCTCGATGAAACGGCCGAAAGGTGCTTTGGCGAACTGGCACACGGTCACAGCGCCGATCGCATCGGCCGAAAAATTGTGGCGGCCGGAAAGGTTCATCCCCAGGAAATCGCCCGGCAGGGCAAAGCCCACGATCTGCCGCCGACCGTCGGGCAGCAGCTTGTACAGCCGCATGACGCCTTCGAGCACGTTGTAGACGAGGTCGTGATGTCCTCTTCGGAAAACACGGTCTCGCCTGAGCCAAAATGGACACGGCGCCCCAGATGCTCGAATTCGCTGAGCTCGGCTGCATCCAGCGACGAGCAAACCGCCGATGCGCGTACGGCACAATCGCTGCAGAAATGCCCGTTCGGCTCAATCGTGACCACGGAAGGCTTCATCCACCGCTCCAAGCGTCGGCCCCGCTCTGCCCCCAGGCCGAGTTGCCACGCACCTGCATTTTACTGCGCTGTGACAAAGCCGATTGACTCAGATCAATTTTGGCCGGGGTCCCCGCCTTATTCTGTCCTTCCAGAGTTCGACGGGGATCACTTTCCATGCTGCAAAGCGCGCTGCGTCACGGCCTGATTGGGCTGCTCCTGATCACGCCTGCGCTAGCCGCAACGACTGCCGAGCAGCGCGGCAAGGCCTTTGCACGGGCAAATTGCGCTCGCTGCCATGCGATCGACCGTGTCTCCGAGAGTCCGCTCAAGAGCGCGCCGGCGCTGCGCACCCTGCATCGGCGTTATCCGATCGAGACCCTTGGTGAGGCACTGGCCGAAGGCATCTACACCGGCCATGCCGACATGCCCGCCTTCGAGCTCAATCCGGACCAGATCCACGACCTCCTGTCCTACCTGAAGACCCTGGAATAGCAGGCATCACACCGCCTGCACGGTCCAGCCGATCAGCTCCTTTGCGATCCGGGCAAAGGCGGCATCGAACGCTGCGACTGAAGCGGCCGGCTCGACCTTGTCGAGCTTCTCGCTGGTCTCGACGAGGCGCGAGGCAATCACCTTGCCGTTCTTGTCGACGATCCGCGCCGACAGTCCGATCTCGGCCCTCGCCTCACCGTCCGTCGCGATCCGAAAGCGCCTGATGTCGATCAGGAGCTGGTAGTCCGCCTGACCGAGATCGGTCGTGCGTAGCGGCGCGTGGGCAATGTCGTAATTCTCGAAACTGTCGATCAGGCGCGCCTGCACCAGTTTTGGAATGCTGTCGGCCCAGAGGAAATCGGCAAAGCCCGGATTGTCCCCGACCGGCGAGAACAGCATGCGCTGGGTCTGGAGCATCGCGACCGCGGTCGGCTCGGGAATGGCCAGTGACGCAGACAGCGTCTTGCCGGCCGGCCCCAGATTCTTCGGCGTGCGCAGGTCATAGGTGACCTTCTGCGCGGGCGCTCCGCCACCGGTCATCTTCTCGAGGCCCGCCAGAATGCCGTCGATCTTGCCGGTGTTGCGCGCGAGCCCGTCGGAGAACGTCTTCAAATTGGCGATGGTGTCCTTTAGCGGGCCGGAATTGTCCTCCAGCACGGTGTCGACCTTCCGCAGCGCATCGCGCGCCGCCTGCGTCATGCTCTGGCCTGCGCCGGCCTCGGCGATCAAGGTCAGCGGCTCGCCGGACTTGGCGTCGGACTTGGCATCGGACATAGGGCCCGACTTGGCGCCCGACCTGGCGACGATCATGCCGCCCTCCAGCGTCACCACCGGCACGCCGGTCAAGCCCTGGAAATCGAGTCCGACCTTGGTGTCGGCACGCACTGGCGTTGCCGCGGCCACCGAGATCGTCGCATTGACGAAGCGCGGGTTATCCGGCGCGAGCCCGAGCTCGGTCACCTCACCGACGCGGATGCCGTTGAACAGCACGCCGGCGCCGACCAGCAGGCCGGGCACCGGTCCCTGGAATTGCACGTGGTAGTTCGTGCGCGGCCCGATGCCGCCGGTGTTGTTCAGCCAATAGACGAAGCCGAACACCGCAACGATCGCAGCCAGCACGAAGGTGCCGATCAGCACGTAAGGAGCGCGGGTTTCCATGTGTCATCTCATTTCGTGTTGCAGCATCTGCGAGCGCTTGCCGTGGAAATAGGCCCGCACCCAGGGATGCTCGGATTGCAGCAGTTCGCGCATCGGGCCGATCGCCACGATCCTGCCGTCGGCCAGGGCGGCCACGCGGTCGCAGACCGTGGTCAGGCTCGCAAGGTCGTGGGTGACCATGAACACAGTGAGGCCCAGGGTCTTTTGCAGCGTCTTGATCAGCGCGTCGAAATCGCCGGCGGCGATCGGGTCGAGGCCGGAGGTCGGCTCGTCCAGGAACAGGATCGGCGGATCGAGCGCGAGCGCGCGCGCCAGCGCCACGCGCTTGGTCATGCCGCCCGACAGCTCCGCCGGAAATTTGTCCGCATCCTGCGCCCGCAGCCCGACCATCTCGAGCTTGGCAATCGCGATCTCGTCCATCAGCTCCTGCGACAGGGCGAGATTTTCCCGCAGCGGAAACTGGACGTTTTGTCTCACCGTCAGCGATGAGAACAGCGCGCCTTGCTGAAAAAGGATGCCCCAAGTCGTGGCCGTACCTTGAGCGCCGCCGCCGACTGGCTGTCCCATGACTTCGATGCTGCCGCTTCGGCGCGGGATGAGGCCGATGATAGTGCGCATCAGCACCGACTTGCCGCCGCCGGACGCCCCGACCAGCCCGAGTATCTCACCGCGGCGGACGTCGAGCGACAGATGGTCGAGCACGGTCTGGCGGCCGAAGCCGACCACGAGGTCGCGGACGCGGATCGCGAACTCCTGCTGTGAGTCCTCCATCGTCACATTCCAATCGAAGCGAAGAAGATCGCGAACAGGCCGTCGAGCACGATCACCAGGAAGATCGACTTCACCACCGATGTCGTGGTCTGCCGTCCCAGCGATTCGGCGCTGCCTTTCACGCGCAATCCTTCGCTACAGGCGACGATCCCGATCACCAGCGCCATGAACGGCGCCTTCAGGATCCCCACCTCGAAATGAGTGATGGAAATGGCGTCATGCAGCCGTGCGATATAGATCGCCGGTCCCATGTCGCCGTAGAACTGTGCGACCAGCCCGCCGCCATAGAGCGCGGCAATCGATCCGACGAAGGCGAGGATCGGCAGCGCGATGACGAGCGCCGCAACGCGCGGCAGGATCAGGACGTCGACGGGGTCGAGCCCCATGGTCGAGAGCGCGTCGATCTCCTCGCGCATCTTCATCGAGCCGAGCTCGGCGGTATAGGCGCTTCCCGACCGTCCGGCGACCATGATGGCGACGATCAACACGCCGAGCTCGCGCAGCACCAGGATGCCGACCATGTCGACGGTGTAGGACTCCGCGCCGAACCTGCGGAAATGGAAGAATCCCTGCTGGGCGATGATGGCGCCGATCAGGAAGGTGATCAGCACGATGATGGGAATAGCCTGCCATCCGATGCGGTAAAGCTGATAGACCAGCGAGGTCAGCCGCAGCGATCGTGGCCGGCGCAGCACGCCGATCACGGCCATGAATAGCGCGCCGAGCATTTGCAGAAAGATCGTGACGTCTTCCCGCGCACCGATCGTGGCCTTGCCGAGATCGCCGAGCCTGAGCAAAACCGGATTCGGCACGGCCACGGGTGCCGGCCTGTCGCGGTTGACCTGGCGCACCTCGTCCATCAGCCCACTGAATTGATCGGCGACACCGACGAATTCAGCCGATCTGCCGGATGATGCAGCCCGGCGCGACAGCTTCTCCAGGACCCAGGCGCCGAGCGTGTCGAGCGCGCTGACGCCCGACATGTCCAGGGTCACGGCTCTGGATCGATCGACGTCCGCCCCGACCGACCGGGACAGCGATTCGAGCATCACCACATTCGCTGCGGTCCACGGCCCTTCCGGGCGCAATTTCAGCACATCGCCGGATGGCGTCGCCAGCAACAGCGGTTCGGGGTTCACGCTTCCACCTCATCGGGACGATTGGCGCCCATTCAGCCGGGATTTCTAGGCCAGCATGTGGCGCCCGGGTTGACCTGTCTCAAGACCAGGGCAACACCGCACCTCCTTGACGCATATCAAGTACGGTTGCGCCCGAGGATCCTAGATTCGCTGGCGATCCGTGGGGGTATCAAGCCATGTTCGACAGCGACAAGATGAGCGACGAACTGCGAGCGCTGAAGGTTGACGTCACGCGCCTTTTGAGCACCGCCGGCGAGGAGATCTACGACAGTTCGAAAGATCGGGCCGAGGCGCTGGCCGATCAGATCAGGGCTGCGCTCACCGAGCTTGGCGAGACCGTCGACGAAGAGCAGGAGCAGCTTCAGGGCCTCATTGCGGAGCGGCCGATCACATCGCTCGCCTCCGTCTTCGCGCTCGGCGTGATGGTCGGCTTCATGCTGAGGAGGCACTAGGTGAATACCGAGAATGTCGTCAAACATCTGCGCGTGCTGTGGCGCACCGATCGGATCATCGCGGACATCAGGCTGCGCCATCTGTTGATGGGGCTTGGCCTTCGCGCCTTCGCGGCGCTGATCGCGGCCTTCGGACTCCTGATGCTGGAGCTCTCGGCCTATTTCGCGCTGGTGCAGATCTGGAGTGCGGTTGCCGCCGCCGCCATCCTCGGCGCCGTCAACTTCGCCATCGCGGCCGCCCTGTTCATGGTCGCCGGCCGCGCTCCGTCAGGGCGTGACATCGAACTTGCGAACGAAATTCATGACGCATCCATCGAAGCCCTTCAGCTCGAGGCGCGCGCGCTCCAGGTCCAGGTGTCAGGCGCCGTGCATCATCCGCTCAGCACCGTCGTGCCGGTGCTGGTGCCGCTAATTGCGATCATCGTCAAGAATTTGCGAACGACGGCCAGGAAATCCACCGCAACGTCGGCTGAAGCGCACTCTTAAAGCACGCGCTCAGAGCTTCAGCCTGACGTCGCAGATATCAGGCTCGGCGGGATCCGGCTTGACCTCGAAGCCGAGCTGCCGGCACATCTCGAGCATCACTATGTTCTCCTGGAGCACGTCGCCCGATATGGTCTTCAACCCTTCCGACTTCGCGTAGTCGATGATCAGCTGCATCAGGGCCCATCCGAGTCCCCTGCCCTTGAGATCGGACCGCAGCAGAATGGCATATTCGCCGCTCTCGTAGATCGAATCCGAATGGAGCCGGACGACGCCGACCATCTCGCCGGTCTCCTGGTCGAATGCGATGAAGGCCATCGCGCGTGCATAATCGAGCTGGGTCAGGCGCGCGATGAACTCGTGGGTGAACTCCTTCATCGGCGCGAAGAAGCGCAGGCGGAGGTCTTGCGGCGTGACGTGACGAAGGAATTCGTGGATGGTCGGCTCGTCCTCGGGGCGCATGGGCCGCACGAAGATCCGCCAGTCGTCCTTGAGCTTGAGGCGGCGCTCCCATTGTGACGGATAGGCTCGAACGGCGAAATTGGCCGGGCCGGAGCCGGCGAACTTTCGCTGCGGCGGCCCCACGGCGACGCGGGCATCGACCGCGGTCACGCCGATTTCGTCCGCGAGCAGCGGGTTGATGTCGAATTCGCGGATTTCAGGAATGTCAGCGGCCATCTGCGCCAGCTTGACCAGCACCATAGCGACGGCATCCGGCTTCACTGCCGGCACGTCCCGGTAGGCGCGAAGCAGCCGTGACACGCGCGTGCGGTCGATCAGGTCGCGGGCGAGCTGCAGGTCGAGCGGCGGCAGCGCAAGTGCCTTGTCATTGATGATCTCCACGGCCGTCCCGCCCCGGCCGAAGACGACGACGGTGCCGAAGGTGGGATCATCGGCAAGACCGAGGATCAGCTCGCGCGCCTTCGCCTTGACCACCATCGCTTGGACGATGACACCGCCGATGCGGGCTTCGGGTCGCAGCTTCCTCGCCCGGTCGAGAATGTCGGTGGCAGCCGCGCGCACCGCATCCGGCGTGGTCAGATTGAGGATGACGCCGCCGACATCTGACTTGTGAACGATGTCACGCGACATGATCTTCAGCACGACGGTCGCGCCTTTCGCGAACATGTCGTTCGCATAGGCCACCGCCTGCTTGACATCGGTTGCGGCATAGGTCGGCACCATCGCAATGTCGTAGGCTTCGAGCAGGTGCTTGATCTCGACAGGCTCGAGCCATTGACGGCCGTCTGTGATCGCGGCAGTGACGATCTGCCTCGCCGCCTTGGCGTCCGGCACGAACGTGTCGGGCATCGCGGGCGGAACCTGGCTCAGCTCCTCCACCACTTCGCGGTGCCGGACCAGATGCATGAAGCCGCGCACGGCATCATCCTCGGTCGGGTAGTTCGGAATGCCCGCGCCGGAGAGCGTCTGAATGATGTTCTGGTCGGCTCCGACCCAGGCGGCAAGGACGGGCTTTGCCCAGCGGCGGTGCTGCTCGCGGTATTTTCCGACGAGCTCCGTCACCGTCGTGGCGATGTCGGCCGCCGAAGCGATCGCCGTCTGCACGTTGAGGACAAGCACGGCGTCATTGTCGGGATCGGCGAGCAGCGCCCCCAGCGCCGCCGCGTAGCGCGCGGCGTCGGCGTCACCCACGATGTCGACGGGATTTGCACCGGACCAGCTCGGCGGCAGCAGGTCATCGAGTTTCTTGCGCGCGTCCGCCGAGATCGATGCCGGAATTCCGCCAAGCTCGACCAATCGATCGATGGCGAGGACGCCGATGCCACCGCCATTGGTCAGGATAGCGAGCCGCTTTCCCGCCGGCGATTCGACGCGGCCGAGCGTCTCGGCGCAATCGAACAGCTCGCGCAGATCGGAGACCCGCAGCACGCCCGCGCGGCGGAACGCGGCGTCATAGACGGCGTCGGCGCCGGCGAGCGCCCCGGTATGCGTGGCCGCGGCCTTCGCCCCCTGCGCCATCCGGCCGGACTTCACCACGACGACCGGCTTCACGCGCGCGGCGGCGCGCGCCGCCGACATGAACTTGCGGGCGTCCTTGATCGCCTCGATATAGAGCAGGATCGCGCGGGTCTTGTGATCCATCGCGAAATAGTCGAGCAGATCGGCAAGGTCGACGTCGATCTGATCGCCGATCGAGACGATGCCGGAGAAGCCAACGCCGCGCTGCGCCGCCCAATCGACCATGCCGGCCGCGATCGCGCCCGATTGCGAGATCAGCGCGAGATTGCCCGCGCCTGGCATATGCGCGGCGAAGCTGGCATTGAGGCTCACTGCGGGCATCATGATGCCGAGACAGTTCGGACCGATCAGCCGCATGCCGTACTTGCGGGCCGCGGCGATTGCAGCCTCGTGCAGGGATCCCGGTCCGTGGCCGAGCCCGGCCGAGACGATGAGCGCGCCCGCCGAGCCGCGACGTCCGGCCTGATCGATGATGCCGGGAACCTCCCGCGCCGGCGCGGTGATGACCACGAGCTCGGGGACGAAGTCCAATCTGTCCAGACTCTTCACCGCGGCGATGCCGCCGATCTCGGCATGGCGCGGATTGACGAGGCCAAACTGTCCTTTGAACTCGGCGCTGCGGATGTTCTCCAGGACGGCGCGTCCCACCGAGACTGGGCGGGCACTCGCGCCGACCAGCGCGACCGAACGCGGTGACAGCAGATTCTTCAGGCGGTAGGTGGACATGAAAGCAAATGCGCCCGGTCGCTGGCGGTTCCGAGGATGGAAGATCAGGCTGGAAACTGCCTGCCTAGTGCGAGATCATAACCCAGCACGGTGGCTGGCCAATGACGGTCTTTGTCACACCGCCCCAAACGATCTCGTTCAGGCGCGAATGATGATAGGCGCCCATCACGATCGCATCGATAGTATGGGAATTCGCCCAGCTTCCGAGCACCTTTCCGATCGAACTGCCGCCGCATTTCGTCGTTTCGAACGAGGCGTGAACGCCGTGTTCCCTGAGGTGGTCGACGAGTGCCGTTCCGGATTGCACGATCGCGTCGGTCTTCTCGTCCGCCACGGTCACCACGCGGACCGATGCGGCCGCCCGAAGGACCGGCAGGGCATCGCCGACCGCGCGCGCCGCACGCGCGGAGTGATCCCACGCGATCATGACATTCTCGAATTCCGGTCGCAGCTCATCAACATGCTGTTCCGGACAGAGCAGGAGCGGCCGCCCGGATTCGAACAGGAGCGTCTCGATGATGTGTTCCGTTCGGCTGTCGTGCGGCTTCACCGGGAGCAACGTGAGATCGCTGAAGCGCGCATGCTCGGCCAGGATCGAAGCGATCTGGTCTGCCGGCACCTTGGCCGATCGGCCATGGGCGCGAATGTCGGCGCGGGACGATGCATCAGTAAAGGCATTCAGGAGCAGCTGCATATCGCCCGCCCCAAGCAACCCCGTTGCCTCGGCCGCAGCGGGATCGTCCGGCAGCAGCACTTTCGGCCGCACGAAAACGTCTTCCTCGAGCGCAAGTGCGGTGATCCTGGCGCCGAGGTCCGCGGCGACAGCCACGCATTTCTCGATCGCGGCTAGAAGCGGCCGGCGCGGCTGGCCGACAAGCGGCAGAAAGACGTCCTTGATGGCCATCGGGATTCTCCTTGGCCGCCAGCATAGGCCGGGTTTCGTCGGGACGCTTGATCCTCGTCAAGCCTGGGGAACTCCGTCCGGTCGTTCGCGACGGCCCGTTGACCAACATCAAGGACTGGCCGCTCGGCCATTCTATGAATAAGTCAGTCCGAGCGGTTCGCCCGGGAGAGGTTCATGCGTGCAATGGTGTTGCCGGCCTCACGAGCGCAGCTCCGGATGGAGGAGCGGCCCGATCCTATCCCCGGCGAAGGCCAGATCCGGGTGAAGGTCAGCGCCTGCGGAGTATGCCGCACCGATCTTCACGTCGTCGATGCCGAGCTGCCCGATATTCGCTATCCGATCGTGCCTGGTCACGAGATCGTCGGCCGGGTCGATCTCGTGGGTCCGAATGTTGCAACGCATGCGCCCGGCGATCGGGTTGGCATTCCCTGGCTTGGTTTTACCTGCGGCAAGTGTCGGTTCTGCCGGGACGGCATGGAAAACCTGTGTGACGCGCCCCTCTTCACCGGCTACACGCGCGACGGCGGCTACGCAACGCACACGATCGCTGACGCGCGCTACGCGTTTCCACTCGGCGAAAACGGCAATGACGTGGAGATTGCTCCTCTGCTGTGCGCAGGGCTGATCGGCTGGCGCTCGCTGGTAATAGCCGGCTCTGCCAGCAAGCTCGGCCTCTATGGTTTTGGCGCGGCCGGCCACATCATCGCGCAAGTTGCGGTCTGGCAGGGACGATCCGTCTATGCATTCACGCGGCGTGGCGATGCCGCTGCGCAAGGCTTTGCACGTCGTATCGGCGCCGTCTGGGCAGGGGCCTCTGACGAAACGCCGGACGAGCCGCTCGACGCCGCCATCATCTACGCGCCAGCTGGCGAACTCGTCCCGGCAGCGCTGCGCGTCGTACGCAAGGGCGGCCGCGTCGTGTGCGCCGGAATCCACATGTCGGACATTCCAAGCTTTCCATATGAGCTGCTCTGGGAGGAACGGCAGCTGGTCTCGGTGGCCAATCTGACTCGGCAGGATGGCCTCGATTTTCTCCGGATCGTCCCGCAAGCTGGCATACGCACCGAAACCACAGCATTTCCGCTCGATCAGGCCAACGAAGTTCTGAGAATGCTGCGGAATGGCCAGATTCTCGGCGCGGCCGTGCTGACGCCCTGACGGTGACGCAGATGCCAAAGTCGATCAGAGATGAGACGGAGGCCCAGAACCGGATATTCCAGTTCCTGACTGGACGTCCTGGCGTGAGACGGATTGATACCCACGCGGCTTCGGTATTTCTCGACGGCGACCGCGCGCTGAAGATCAAGCGGGCTGTGCAATTTCCGTTCCTCGACTATTCGACGCTCGACAAGCGCAAGGCGGCCTGCGAGGAGGAGATCAGGATCAACCGGCCGCTGGCGCCGCAGATCTATCATCGCGTCGTGGCGATCACAGAGGAGCCGGATGGGTCGGTGAAGATCGACGGCCCCGGCCGGCCGATCGAGTATGCGGTCGACATGTCGCGCTTCGACGAAAGCCAAACGCTGGATCATCTGGCCAAGGCCGGCCCGCTCGATGAGAATCTGGCTTCGGCTGCCGCCGACGCGATCGTGGCTTCGCATGCGGCGGCGGGCCGCTCCGACGGCAAGGCGTGGATTTCCTCCATCCCCGGCCTGATCGATGGCAACTGCAATGGCCTGGGAAAAGGCAACCATTTCGACGCTGAAGAAATCGCGCTGCTCGGCAGAGCCTCGCAGGCGATGTTTCTGCGCCTCCGCATCTTGCTCGAGGAGCGCGGCCAGCAGGGTTTTGTGCGGCGCTGCCACGGCGACCTGCATCTTGCGAACATCGTGTTGATCCGCAGGCGGCCAGTCCTGTTCGACGCGATCGAGTTCGATGCCCAGATGGCAACTGTCGACGTGCTCTACGATCTCGCATTCACACTGATGGACCTGTTGCACCACGATCAACCGCTCGCGGCCAACATCGTCCTGAACCGATATCTCGCTGCGACGCCATCCGACAATCTCGACGCGCTCTCGGTGCTGCCGCTGTTCATGTCGATCCGGGCGGCGATCCGCGCTCAGGTGGCGCTGGCACGGCTAAAGCCGCCGCGTTCTGATGATGTCGGCATCCTTAACGATGCACGGCGCTATTTCGGCCTCGCTCGAGCGATGATCCACCCCCCAGCTCCGCGGCTGATTGCCGTCGGGGGACTGTCCGGTACCGGAAAGACGGTTTTGGCGCGCGCGCTCGCCCCGGTCGTCGCGCCACAGCCGGGGGCGATCGTGCTGCGCAGCGACATCGTCCGCAAGCAGATGTTCGGGATCGAGGACACGCAGCGACTGCCGCCATTCGCATACACGCCAGAGGTCACGGCCCGGGTTTACGGCACATTGGCTCGTTACGCCCGGCGCGTGCTGGCGCAAGGCCATTCGGCGATCATCGACGGTGTATTCGCCGCCGAGGGCGAACGAGACGCGATCGCCGCACTGGCGCGCGAGCGCAACGTGCCGCTGAACGGCCTGTTCCTCGTCGCCGACCTCGCGACCCGGCAGGCGCGAATCGGAAGCCGCCGGGGAGATGCGTCCGACGCCACGCAAGAGGTTGCCGCGCAGCAGGAGCGCTATAATATCGGTCATGTCGGTTGGGCGACCATCGATGCATCCGGGACACCAGAGCAGACGCTCCAGAGCTGCCGGGACGCAATCGCTGAGGTCAAATAAGGCAATCTGATTGACGCGGGCAAGGATGGCGCGACCCAGCACGATCTCGACGACCGCCCGCGCAATGCCGGCAACGCGGCGCAATGCCCTGCCCGGCCGCCTCAGCCCCGGCATGGCCTGCGACACGGCGTTCCGGATCATCGCGCGCCGTCACCTCGATGCCGTCCTCGCCCAGCACGACGGCACCTGCCGCGGCGATCCCGACGCCCTGCACCAGATCCGGATCGCGCTGACGCATCTGCGCACCGCCATCCGCTTCTTCGCGCCGATGGTCGACGATGCGCTGCGGCCGAATGTCTGGGCCGAGCTGAAATGGCTCAACAGCCAGCTCGGCATGGTGCGGGACCTCGACGTGGCGATCGAGCGGGTTGTCGCCGAAAGTGGCAACGAGCTCGCCGTGATCGCCGAACTCCAGCACTGGGACGAGAAGCGCGCCGAGAGCCACCGCCTGCTGGCACGCGCGCTGCAATCCGCCCGCTACCGCCGCCTGGTCGAGCAGACCTCGGCTTGGATCGAGAGCGGCCCCTGGTCGACCCGGCGCAGCAAGGAAGCCATCAGATTGCGTCGCTGCTCGCTCGCCGACCACGCGACAGCGCGATTGACCGAGTGGGAGACGACACTGCTCAAGAAGGCCCGGAAGCTGAGCAAGCTCGACGTCGAGAAACGGCACAAGCTGCGGCTGCTCAATAAGCGGATGACCTATTCGGTCGAATCGCTGACGGATCTGTTCGCCGACGGATCAGCGACGAAGCAGAAGTCCATCCTCAAGCAATTGCGCAAGGCGCAAAGATCTCTCGGGCAATTGAACGACGATGCGCGAGGGCAAACGCTGGCGGCGTCGTTGCACGGTGTCGGCTTCCAGGCCGGCACTCGCTTCCTCGACCGCAAACGGGAAAAGAAGCTGTTGCGAACCGCCGCGGCGGCTTACCGCAAACTGGACAAGGCCAAGCCCTTCCGCTCCTCGGACCTCGCGCCAAATGCAGAGCCTGAGGACTAGGTGCGGACGTAGTCTCCCGGCGCTTCGGGCAGGCCTGAAGGGGCATCGCCAAGCCCGATCTGCGGCGGATCACAGGGCCCCCCGGAGCGCGCCGCCAGCCATCCGGCCCATTGCGGCCACCAGGAGCCCTCAACTCGCGGAGCCAGCTTCAGCCACTCATCTGCACCGACATAGGGCGCGTCCGCAGCCTTGGTCATGACCTGATAGCTGTGCCCAGGGTCATCAGGCGGAGCGACGACACCGGCATTGTGGCCGCCGCTGGTCAACAGGAACGTCACGTCGGCATCGACCTGATAGTGAATCTTGTAGACCGCCGCCACGGCGCCACGTGATCGGCCAGCGTGCCGACCACGAACATCGGCGCATGGATGTCCGAGAGCGAGATGCTCCTGCCTTCGACGCGATAGCGGCCTTCGGCCAGCTCATTCTTGAGAAACAGTTGGCGCAAATACTCCGAGTGCATGCGATAAGGCAGCCGGGTCGCATCGGCATTCCAAGCCATCAGGTCGCTTGGCGGACTGCTTTCGCCCATCAGATAGTCATGCGAGAGCCGCGACCAGATCAATTCGTTGGAGCGCAGCAGCTGGAACGCACCGGCCATCTGCGTCGTATCGAGATAACCACGCTGCCACATCATGTCTTCGAGGAAGGCGACCTGGCTCTCGTTGATGAAGAGCGTCAGCTCGCCGGCCTCGGTGAAATCGGTCTGGGCGGCAAGGAGCGTGATTGTGCCGAGCCGCCTGTCGCCGTCGCGCGCCATTGCGGCGGCGGCAATGGACAGCAACGTTCCGCCCAGACAATAGCCCAGCGCATGGGTCTTCCGAGCCGGCATGATCCGGCCGATCGTGTCCAGCGCGGCCATGACGCCCAGCCTGCGGTAGTCATCGAAGGCGACATCGCGGTCGTTGGCATCCGGATTGCGCCAGGAGATCGCGAATACAGTGAAGCCTTGAGCGGTCAGATACTTGACCAGCGAATTCTGCGGCGACAGATCGAGGATGTAGTATTTCATGATCCAGGCCGGCACGATCAGGATCGGCTCGGGCCGCACTTGGGCAGTCGTCGGATAGTACTGGATCAGCTCGATCAGCTCGTTGCGATAGACGACCTTGCCAGGCGAAGCCGCCACTGTCTTGCCGACGACAAATTGCGGGTCGCCCGCCGGTTTCGATATCGAAAGCAGACGCATCAGATCGCTGCACCAGTTCTGCCAGCCGAAGACGAAATTTTCCCCGCCGCTCTGGAATGCCTTCTCCAGCACCTGCGGATTGGTCGCCGCGAAATTCGACGGCGCCAGCATGTCGAGCATCTGACGCACCGAGAACTCGACGATGGCCTCATTTGCATGCGACACGCCGCGCACGCCGATGGTGGCATCGTGCCACCAGCGCTCTGCGAGCAGAAACGTCTGCGCTAGCAGATTGAACGGCGGGACCTCCCATTGTGGTTGCCTGAAGCGACGATCGCGTCCCTGCGGCTGAATGACGGACCAGGGCTTTTGCGACGTCGCATGCACGACAGCTTCCAGCAGCCGGCCGGTGTCGCGAAGAACGTTGCTGGAAATCTCCATCTGGCGCTGCGGGGCTGCGGCGAGATGCGAGCTCCAATCGAGCCAGGCGAGCGACAAGGCCGTCGGCGAAATCCCGCCCGTGAACCGTGCCAGCATGGCATGAAACGCGCGGTCGAGAGGATACGGGGGTGATGCAGGCGGGAGATCTGCGGCGACCGGCTTGCCTGCGGGTTTTTCGGGGCCTGCCGCGGCGGCTCGAGGGTCGGCAACGGGATTGACGAGAGCATGCGCCACCGGCTCGTCGGCCCGTGGAAGTATCTGGACGACGTTCATGGCTGAATGTTCCCTGCGGGCTTCTGGTCTCGAGGCAGGATATGGCGATGCTTCGGATGCGCGTTGAGCTGCATCAAATCCGGCCCAGATCACAATCGCTGAACCAGGACCAAGCGGCCTCGTCCGCTTGACCTGGGTCAAACCGCATCTCGACGTCCCCGCTAGGTTTTGCGCATCGACATTCGACGAGCCAGCGGAGTTCTTCATGCGCGCCCACCAGATCATGACCCGGTCGGTCATTTCGGTTACTCCTGACACCAGCATCGTCGAGGCGGCGAACATCATGCTGAAGCGGCATGTCAGCGGTCTCACGGTCGTCGACGATACCGGCAAGCTGGTCGGCGTCGTCTCGGAAGGAGATTTCATCCGCCGCAGCGAAATCGGCACCGGACGCAAGCGGGGGCGCTGGCTGAGATTCATCCTGGGTCCGGGCAAATCGGCCAGCGACTTCGTCCACGAGCATGGCCGCAAGGTCTCGGAGGTGATGACAGCCTCGGTCGTGACCATCACCGAGGATACCGCGCTCGCGGAGATCGTCGATCTCATGGAACGGAACAACGTGAAGCGGCTGCCGGTGGTGCGCGGCGAGAAGATCGTCGGAATCGTATCCCGCGCCAATTTGCTACAGGCGGTGGCGGGGCTCGCTCGCGAAGTGCCGGATCCGACGGCGGACGACGATCACATTCGCAGCCGCATCATCGACATCATGGAGAAGAACGACTGGTGCCCATTCGGGCTGAACGTCATCGTTCGTGACGGCGTCGTTCACCTCAGTGGCGTCATCACCGAAGAGCGCGCACGGCAGGCGGCCATCGTCGCGGCGGAGAACGTCGAAGGCGTGAAGACGGTGCACGACCATCTCTGCTGGGTCGACACCATGTCCGGCGTCTATCTGAACTCGCCCGAGGACGACGCACTCGCCAAGGCGAGCTGATCAAGGCGAGCTGATCAGGGCCGAACTCAGCGAGGAATGACGGCGGTGGCCTCGATTTCGACGCGCGCCGCCTTCTCGACGAGCCGGACCACCTGAACCAGCGCCATGGCAGGATAGTGCGCTCCGAAGACGTCGCGGTAGACCCTGCCCAGCTCCTTCAGATTGGCCAGGTACTCGTCCATGTCGACGACATACCAGGTCAGACACACGAGGTGCTCGGGTCGTGCGCCCGCTTCGGCCAGGATTGCGGCGATGTTGCTCAGGGTCTGGCGTACCTGCGCGACGAAGCCGTCCGCAAGGCGCTCTTGGGCATCCCAGCCGATCACTCCGCCGGTGACGACGATCCGCCCATCGGCAGCCACGCCGTTGGCATAACCCTTTGGCATTGGCCAGCCGGACGGCTGGAGGATTTGCGCGCGGGAGCGGGTTTCGTGCTCGGCTGCTGTCGGCAGCACCGCGAGCTGCGGGCCTTTTGGCGTCGTCACGGACACTTCTCTATCCTTCTCTCATTCCGCAGCGACGCCTGAGGACGTCGCTGCAGCCTGTGCCAGCTGACGCAAGGCGAAACGCTTCAACTTGCCGGTCTCGGTCTTCGGCAATTGCGTCACGAATTCGATCGCGCGCGGATATTTGTACGGCGCGATCTCGCGTTTGACATGTTCCTGCAACTCGGCCACGAGCTGCGCGTCGGGCGTCACACCGGGCGCGGCGACGACATAGGCCTTCACGATCATGCCGCGTGCCTCGTCCGGCGCACCGACGACCCCGCACTCGACGACGGACGGATGCGTGAGCAGCGCTGCCTCGACATCCGTGCCTGCGATGTTGTAGCCGGCCGAGACGATCATGTCGTCGGAGCGCGACTGGTACCAGAAATAGCCGTCGCTATCCATCAGATAGGTGTCGCCGGTGATGTTCCAGCCGTTCTCGACGTATTTCCGCTGCCGCTCGTCGGCGAGATAGCGGCAGCCGGTCGGCCCCCGTACCGCTAGTCGGCCCATCGTCCCCGGCGGCACGTCGTTGCCGGCATCGTCGACGATCTTGGCCTCATAGCCCGGCACCGGCTTGCCGGTTGCGCCGGGACGGATCTCGTCCTCGGTCGCGCTGATGAAGATGTGCAGCAGTTCGGTCGAACCGATGCCGTCCATCAGCTTGATGCCGGTGGCCTTCAGCCAGGCCTCGAATGTCGGCTTGGGCAGCGTCTCGCCCGCGGAGACGCATTTGCGAAGCGAGGAGATGTCACGGCCGGCGAGCTTGCCGAGCATGGCCCGGTATGCGGTCGGCGCCGTGAAGCAGACCGTGGTCTTGTACTGCTCGATCGCGTTCAGAATGTCGTCCGGCGTCGTCTTCTCCAGCACCACGAACGAGGCGCCAATATGCATCGGAAACAACACACCGCCGAAGCCGAAGGTGAAGGCGAGCGGGGCCGAGCCGACGAAGCGATCCTTCTGCTCGGCCCGCAAGATGTTGCGCGCATAGCCGTCACAGACCGCCAGCATGTCCCGATGGAAATGCATGGTGCCTTTGGGATCGCCTGTCGTGCCCGACGTGAAGGCGATTAGGCAGACGTCGTCGGACGCGGTATCGACAGCCCTGAACTCCGGGCTCGCATCCGCGATCAGCGCTTCGAGCGAATCGGGGGCGCCGTTGCCCCAATAGACCACGTGCTTGAAGCCCGGCGCCGCGGCTTTGGCCTTCTCCATCTCCTCGGAGAGCTTTCCATCGCACAGCGCTAGCGTGATCTCCGCCTTCTGGATCGGATATGACAGCTCCTTAGCCCGCAAGAGCGGCATGGTCGCCACGACGATGCCGCCGGCCTTGATGACTGCGAGATAGGTCGCGACCATCATCGGATTGTTGGCCGAGCGCAGCAGCACGCGCCCGCCGGTCACGAGACCCAGCTTGCCGACCAGCACATTGGCGATGCGGTTCACCAGGGCTTGCAGCTCGCGATAGGTGTAGCTGACCGCAGGACTGATGACGCAAGGCGCATCGCCGTGGCCTTGCTCGACCCAGCGATCGAGGAAATAGCTGACGCAGTTCAATCGCGTTGGGTAGCGCAGCTCCGGCCGCGTGAAGATGAATTCGGGCCAGAGCTCGCGCGGCGGCAGATGTTGCCGCGCGAACGTATCGACATGGGCCGTCGCAGTATTGCCGTCACACGAGCCCGGAACCTTGGCGGCGTTGGCCATCGCACGCTCCTTTCAGCATGGATTGCACCCGGCAGCACGATCTGGAAAACATTTTAGGCTTAAAACAATTTGGCGCAATAGCGGATTTTGGGCATTCCTTGCTTTTTCCTGCGGCAAATGGGTTCGGCGGCCCGCCCCGCCCGCCTGCTTACGGCCGGCGGCGCGCGGCCGATTTCTGCGCCGACGCCTTGGTCCTGGCCAGGAGCCGCATCAATTCGCGCACATCCTTCGGCGTCAGATCGGCGAAGAGGTCGGCAATCCAGGTTTCGTGTTCCGCAGCCATCCTGCGAAACTCGGCACGGCCGAGCTTTGTGAGGCGGATCACCTGGACGCGGCGGTCGGTCTCCGAGGTGCGCCGGTCGAGATGACCGGATTCCACCAGCCGCTCGACGAGGCCGGTGACGTTGCCGTTCGACACCATCATGCGCTTGGAGACATCGGATAGCGTCATGCCGTCCGGCGCCTTGTCGAGCTGCGCCATCAGGTCAAACCGGGGCAAAGTGACGTCGAACCGCTGCCGCAGCCGGCCGCGGACTTCCCCTTCGATGAGGGTCGTGCAGGTCAACAGCCGCAGCCACAGCCGAAGCTCTTCGGCATGATCCTCCGGCGTTTCGACGGCCTTGGTCTCGGAATCGAGCATGTTGATGCAGTCACTCACGGCCGGCATTGGCGCCGGCACGGATTTCCTAACGTTTTGAGCTTCAAATAAATCGGGGCCGGCTGCAAGTCCAAAGCTGCAACAATCGACCGTACGTCAATTTCTTTAGGCTTCAAATAATTGGCGCGCCGCTTGCATGCGCCGCTGCCCACAGGATGCGACGCCTCGAGCTCGGCTTGCCGCGGCGGCCATCATCGGCATAAGCTTGGATTGGAGTACGCGGCTTGCAGCGCAAGCCGATCGTCACGAGGGACAGATCATGAAGACGCAAATGACCTTGGCCGCAGCCGCTATGCTGCTCGGCACCGCGATGAGCCCTGCCCTCGCCCAGGAGAAAATCAAGCTGGGTGTGGTCGTGACCCTGTCGGGGCCAGCCGCCGCGCTGGGCCAGCAAGTCCGCGACGGCTTTGCGCTCGCAGTGAAGGATCTCGGCGGCAAAATGGGCGGCCGCGATGTCGAGGTGATCGTCGCAGATGACGAATTGAAGCCGGATGCGGCGGTGACGAAGGTCAAGGGCTTGCTCGAGCGCGACAAGGTCGACTTCGTGGTCGGCCCGATCTTCTCCAACATCCTCCAGGCGATCCACCGGCCCATCACAGAATCGAAAACCTTCCTGATCAGCCCCAATGCCGGTCCGTCGACGTTTGCCGGCAAGGACTGCAACCCGTTCTTCTATGTGACCTCCTACCAGAACGATCAGGTGCACGAGATCCTCGGCAAGGTTGCGCAGGATCGCGGCTACAAGCGCATGTACCTGATGGTCCCGAACTATCAAGCCGGCAAGGATTCGGTGGCGGGCTTCAAGCTCGACTACAAGGGCGAGATCGTCGAGGAATCCTACATGCCGCTGAACACGCTTGACTTCCAGCCGGAGCTTTCCAAGATCTCGTCGCAGAAGCCCGATGCGCTGTTCACGTTCATGCCGGGCGGCCTCGGCGTTAACCTCGTCAAGCAATACCGGCAGGCAGGACTGGCCGACAGCATTCCGGTGCTCTCGGCGTTCACGGTGGATGAATCGACCTTGCCGGCGCAGCAGGACGCGGCCGTCGGTATGTTCGGCGGCGCGAACTGGGCGCCCAATCTGGATAATCCGCAGAACAAGAAGTTCGTTGCCGCCTATGAGGCCGCCTATAACAGCGTGCCCGGCACCTACGCCTTCCAGGCCTATGACGCCGCGATGCTGATCGACAGCGCGGTCACGGCGGTCAAGGGCGATCTCTCCAACAAGGACCCCGTCGCCGCCGCTTTGAAGAAAGCCGACTTCACCTCGCTGCGCGGCGCCTTCAAGTTCAACACCAACGGCTATCCGATCCAGAATTTTTACCTGACCAAGGTCGCCAAGCGTCCGGACGGCAAGTTCCAGACCGAGATCGTGCAGAAGGTTTTCGAGAATTACGGCGACCGCTATGCCAAGGACTGCAAGGCGGCGAACTAAGGCCGTGTATCGCGTTAAGGGAGGACCGCAATGAAGAGCGAAATCACCGGCATCACCCGGGCCAATGAGGGCATCCAGGGCATCTCCTGGAACATCCTCGGCCAGACCTATGTGCCGAAAAGCTACGCCGAGAACAGTTTCTCCTGGCATGCGACACTGCCGCCGGGCACGTTCGTGCCGCCGCATATTCACCCTGACCAGGATGAGTATCTCTACATGCTGGAAGGCAAGCTCGATTTCATGCTCGGCAATTCCGAGGCGCAGGCGACCGCGGGCGACCTGATCCGCCTCGGCATGGGCGTGCCGCACGGCATCTTCAATAAGTCGGAGCAGACCGCAAAGGTGCTGTTCTGGGTTTCGCCGAGCCGCAAGCTGTTCGACCTGTTCTGGGGCCTTCACAACATGAAGGAGCAGAAGCCCGAGGACGTGGTGGCGATGGCCGCCGAGTTCAACATCCACTTCCTGCCGCCGCCGCCCGGCAGCTAGCTAAAGTGGGATGAAGTTAGGCTCGTTCGGTGGCTGGGGCTCCACCTCTCCCAGCGGGGAAAGGTGATCTGAGTTCCGGGCTAGCGCCGATTCCCTCAATCTCATCCCGCTCTACCGCCGACTTCAGCGCGCACCGCCGCAAGTCCCGGCACTGCGGCAAAGCCTGCCTTGGTGGCATAGCCGCGCACGATGGCTTCGCGCTGGGAATAGCTCAGGACGTTGTCGACATTGTCGAAGCCATCAGGCGCGAGCTGCTCGACGGCGTCGATGACGCCTTCGGGGCCACCGCGCCGGTTGGAGCGGACGATCTCGGCCGTCATCGGCAGACGCTTCTTCTCGTATTCGAGCAGCGCCTGACGCGGGTGCTCGGCGCGCACCAGCACGTCGGCAAGGCAGCGCGCATCGAGGATCGCCTGCGAGGCGCCATTGGAGCCGACCGGATACATCGGATGCGCGGCATCGCCGAGCAGCGTGACGCGCCCGGACGACCAATAGGGCAAGGGATCGCGGTCGCAGGTCGGATATTCGTAGAATTCGGGCGTCGCCGAGATCAGGCTCTTCACGTCGATATAGGGCACCGAGAAGCGCGCGACATGCGGCATCAGCTCCTCGCGGCGGCCCGGCCGCGACCAATCTTCTTTCCGCGGTGGAGGTGCATTGCCTTCGCCCACTTTGACCAGCACCGCCCAATTGGTCAGACGGCTCGCCGGACTCGATCCTTCCGCGATCGGATAGATCACCACCTTGGCGTTGAGACCGCCGGCCACGATCATCGATTTGCCGGTGAGGAACAGCGGCCAATCGCGGGCGCCGCGCCACAGCATCAGGCCATTCCAGCACGGCGGCCCCTCGTTCGGGAACAGTGTCTCGCGGACGCGCGAATGGATGCCGTCGGCGCCGATCAGGATATCGCCGCGCGCGGTGTGGACATGCGCGCCGACGCGATCGAAGAAATAGGCCGTGACGCCGCCCTCGTCCTGCGTGAACGCACCCAGCCGGCAGCCGGTGTGAATCGCTTGCTGCCCGAGCCGTTCCTCGACGGCGCGATGGATGACGCCCTGAAGGCGCCCACGATGGATCGAGAATTGCGGCACGTCGTGGCCGGCGTCGATGCCGCGAGCTTCGCGCCAGACCTCCTGGCCGTGGCGATTGAGGTAATAGAGCTGATCAGTGCGGATCGCGACCTCGTCGAGCTTCTGCAACAGGCCAAGCCCGGCCAACTCGCGCATGGCATGCGGCAGCGTGTTGATCCCGACGCCGAGCTCGCGAATGGTGTCGGCCTGCTCGAAGATCTCACAATCCAGGCCGCGCGAGCGCAACATCAATGCCGTGGTGAGACCACCGATACCGCCACCGACGATAATCGCCTTCATCGCCCTTACTCCACTCGAAACACAGGCAATGGGTTAAGGTCGCACGGGCGGTCACTCCGCCGCAAGCGGCTTTGTCGCCTCCGCCTTCAGCTCGGCCCGGGTCTTGGGCTTAGCCTTAATTCTCAGCTCCTCGAAGTCCTGCCGGTCGCGGACGCTGTTACGGAAAATCTGATCCTTTCCGGGCAGATATTGCGGCGGGCAGAAAGCGTCGTTTGCCCCATACCAAGCCGCCGCCTTCATGGTGAAGAACGGGTCGACAAGATGCGGACGGCCGAGCGCGACGAGATCCGCCCGGCCGGCGGCCAAGATGGTGTTGGCCTGGTCCGCCGTCGTGATGTTGCCGACGCACATGGTGGCCACCCGCGCCTCGTTGCGGACCTGGTCGGAGAACGGCGTCTGGAACATGCGGCCGTACACCGGCTGCGCATCGCGCACGGTCTGCCCGGTCGAGACGTCGACGAGATCGACACCCGCCTTGGCAAAGGCGCGCGCGACGGCGACGGCGTCATCGCCGGTGATGCCGCCCTCCGCCCAATCAGTCGCAGAGATACGCACCGACATCGGCTTGTGCGACGGCCACACCGCCCGCAATGCCTCGAAGATCTCGAGCGGAAACCGCAGCCGGTTTTCGAGCGAGCCGCCATAATCGTCGGTGCGGGTGTTGGTGAGCGGCGAGATGAAGCTCGCGAGCAGATAGCCGTGGGCGCAGTGCAATTCGAGCATGTCGAAGCCGCAGCGCTCGCCGCGCTCGGCCGCCGCGACGAAAGCGTCCCTCACCGCGTTCATGCCGGCGCGATCGAGCTCGCGCGGCACCTGGCTATCGGGGAAATAGGGCAGCGGCGATGCCGAAAAGACCTCCCAACCGCCCTGCTCCAGCGGCCGGTCCATGCCGTCCCACATCAATTTGGTAGCGCCCTTGCGGCCGGCGTGGCCCAGTTGCAGGCAGATTTTCGCGGCCGAATTGCCGTGGACGAAATCCACGATGCGTCGCCACGCGGCTTCCTGCTCGTCGGTCCAGAGACCGGCGCAGCCGGGCGTGATCCGGGCATCGCGGCTGACGCAGGCCATCTCGGTGAAGATCAGCCCGGCGCCGCCGATCGCGCGCGATCCGTAATGCACCAGGTGGAAGTCTGTCGGCACTCCCTCCTGCGCCGAATACATGCACATCGGCGACATCACCGCGCGATTGGCCAGCTCCATCTCGCGCAAGCGGAACGGCTGGAACAGCGGCACCATCGGCCGGTCGGTGTCGACATCGAAGCCGCTGCTGCGCACCTGCTTGGCGAACGACTTGTCGACCTCGGCCACGAAATCCGGCGCGCGGAGCTTGAGATTGTCGTAGGTGATCGCCTTCGAGCGCGTCATCACGCCGAAGGCGAACTGCACGGGGTCAAAATCCCAGAAGCGGTCGACATGCTCGAACCAGACCAGCGAGACGTCGGCGGCATGCTGCGTCTTCTCGACCTCCTCGCGGCGGCCGTTCTCATAGACCTCCAGTGCCGCCGCGATGCTGGGCGCCTTCTCCATCGCTTCGGCCAGCGCGATGGCGTCCTCCATCGCAAGCTTGGTGCCCGAGCCGATCGAGAAATGCGCGCTCGCCTTGGCATCGCCAAGCAGGACCATATTGTCCTTGACCCAGCGCTTGCTGCGGATCATGGGGAAGTTGCGCCACATCGAGCGGTTGGTCAGCAGCTTGTGCCCATCGAGGAACCAGCCGAAGATGTCCGCCATCCGCGCGGCGGACTGAGCCTCGTCCAGCCCCGTCAGCCCCGCCCGCGCGAACGTCTCGGGATCAGTCTCGAAGATCCAGGTCGAATGCCCGGCCTCATACTGATAGGCATGGGCGATGAAGGGCCCCCACTCGGTTTCCTGGAAGATGAAAGTGAAGGCATCGAGCGGCCTGGTCGAGCCCATCCAGGCGAACTTGTTGGAGCGAACGTCGACCTCGGGCTGGAAATGATCGATGTATTTCTCGCGGAAGCGGCTGTTGATACCGTCCGCAAGAAGGACGAGGTCGGCGTCGGCGAAGCGGGATTCGTCGTCGATATCCACTTCGAAATGCAGGGAGACGCCCAGCTCGCGTGCCCGCTCCTGAAGGATCAGCAGCAGCTTCTGCCGTGAGCAGCCGCAAAAGCCGTTGCCACCGACCCGGTGCACCGTGCCGCGGAAATGCACGGCAATGTCGTCCCAATAGGCGAATTCCTGAGTGATGCGGCGGTAGCTCGGAAGATCGTGCTTCTCGAAATTGTCCAGCGTGGCGTCCGAGAACACCACGCCGAAGCCGAACGTGTCATCGGCCCGATTGCGCTCATAGACGGTGACTTCGGCGCCGGGGCGCTGCTTCTTGAGCAGGATCGCAGCGTAGAGACCCGCAGGTCCGCCACCGATGATCGCGACTTTCATGGGAGCCTCGCCAATTCACCTGGTCACGAAAACTATTTTAAGCCTAAAATAATTTTGCGCAAGTCCCCCGTTGCTGGTCTGCCCCTAAAGGTGATCGTCCTAGTCGCCCCTGAAAACCGGCTTGACCTTGTTGGCGAACGCCTCGAAGGCGCGCTCGAAATCCGCCGTCGTCATGCACAGCGCCTGGGCAACGGCCTCGGCCTCGATCGCCTCCTCCACCGACATCGCCCATTCCATCGCCAACATCCGCTTGGTCATGGTGTTGGCGAAGGTCGGTCCTTCTGCGACCTGCTTGGCCAGCAATTGCGCTTGGGGCAGCACCTGCTCGGGCGTGACGAGGCGGCTGAAGAAGCCCCAGCGCTCGCCCTCCTCCGCGGTCATGAACCGGCCGGTGTAAAGTAGTTCGGAGGCGCGTGACTGACCGATGATCCGCGGCAGGATCGCGCAGGCGCCCATATCGCAGCCGGCGAGGCCAACCTTGTTGAACAGGAACGCCACCTTTGTGCCACTCGCCGCGAGGCGCATATCCGACGCCATGGCGATGATCGCCCCGGCGCCGGCGCAAATGCCCTCGACCGCAGCCACGATCGGCTGCGGGCAGGCCCGCATCGCCTTGACAAGGTCTCCGGTCATGCGTGTGAAGGCGGTCAGCCCCTTGGTATCCATCTTCACGAGCGGGCCGATGATCTCGAACACGTCGCCGCCAGACGAGAAATTGCCGCCGGCGCCGGTGACGACGATGGATTTGACCGCATCATCGAACGCGCAGGCGCGGAAGAAATCAGTCAGTTCCCGGTAGCTTTCGAAGGTGAGCGGATTCTTTCGGTCGGGGCGATTGAGCGTAACCGTCGCGACACCGTCGACCACGGCCAGCAGGAAGTGCTGCGGCGAGTAATCTGCAAGCGGTATGGTGACGGGATTGGCTGGTCTGCTCATGCTATCTCCTTAGCTTCCTTGTTCCGCGCCTGCGCCACACACACGCTAGATTTCACCACCGGCAACCGCGATCGCCTGTCCGGTGATCGCGCCAGCGCCCTCACCGCATAGCCACAGCACGGCATCGGCCACCTCTTGAGGCGTGATCAGTCTTCCTTGCGGATTATGTTTCGCGAGTTCGGCGATCGCCTGCTCGCGGGTTCGGCCGGTCTTCGTCATGATGTTTTCGATGCTGCCGGCGACCAGATCGGTGTCGGTGAAGCCGGGACATACCGCATTCACCGTCACATTGCTCCCAGCCATCTCGAGAGCGAGCGAACGCACGAGGCCGACCACGGCGTGCTTGGCCGCAGCGTAGGCGCTGACATAGGCATAGCCCTTGAGCCCGGCCGTGGACGCAACTGCGACAATGCGGCCATAGGGACGGTCTTTCATGCCCGGCAGCACAGCGCGGATGGCATGGACCACGCCCATGAAATTGACATCCATCATGCGGCTGAAGAGGGCGCTGTCCGATTTCGCGAATGGCGCCGATTCAGCGCTGCCTGCGTTGGCAATCAGGATGTCGATCGGCTTGCGCGCACTCGCCTCAAGGACGGCCGCCTTCAACGACGCTTCATCAACGACGTCGGCAACGGCCGCGAAATGCGCGGCGCCTGCGTTGACGGCCTCTGCAAGAGGCGCTGCATTCCGACCGAGCACCGTCACGGTCGCGCCAGCACCGACAAGCGAAGCCGCGATAGCGCGGCCGATGCCGCGACCACCACCGGTCACCAGCGCGTGCGGCGAATGCGGCAATCCGGACATGCGCTCGCTCCCTGAGATCCTGATCGTTCCTCGATATATTTTAACCTTCAAATTTTTGCAACGAAAGCGCCGATCGACAGCAGGAACGGCCGCATGGCGACCGGCCCGAAAATTGCTTTAAGTATAAAATTATCCCTTCCCATCGCCCGCGAGCCTGTTAGCATCAAAGAGCCAAGCAAAAGGATTGCCGCGTGTCGCAGCCTGCGCCAATGATAACAAAGGACGGACGCTTCGCCTACGAAGCCGCGGGCGATCCGGGCGCGACACCTTTGATTTTCCTGCACGGCATTGGCGGCGCGGCGCGAGCCTGGCGGCACCAGCTCGCCACATTCGGCAACCGCTTCCGCGCGATCGCATGGGACATGCCGGGTTATGGTGGATCGGCGCCGCTCGCCAGCGTCAGCATCGCTGCCCTGGCAGATGCGCTCCAGCAATTCATCGAGCAGCTCGGCGCAAGCAAGCCCATTCTGGTCGGCCATTCGATCGGCGGCATGATCGTCCAGAAATGGCTGGTGCAGTCGCCGAAACTGGCGCGCGCAGTCGTCCTGGCGCAAACCAGTCCGGCCTTCGGCAAGGCCGACGGCGATTGGCAGAGATCCTTCATCGCGGCGCGGCTCGGGCCGCTCGACCGCGGGGAGACAATGACGTCGCTGGCGCCTTCGCTGGTGAAGGAGCTGGTCGGCGACGATCCTGATCCAAAGGGGATGGAGCTCGCCCGCGAATGCATGGCAAGCGTGCCCGAGGCCAGCTATCGCGCCACGATGCTGGCTCTCATCGGCTTCGATCAGCGCAGCACGCTCAGGGATATTTCCGTCCCGACACTGCTGCTGTCCGGCTCGAAGGACAACAACGCGCCCGCACCGATGATGGCGAAGACGGCGACCTTTATTCCGGGAGCTGAATATGTCGAGCTCGCTGGCGTGGGCCATCTCGCCAATCTCGAACGCCCCGATGCCTTCAACGAAGCGCTCGGCCGGTTCCTGAACTCTCTCGCGACCAAAGCGTAAGGTGACTGCGCCATGACCATGCAAGTCGGCAAGAATATCGGCGCAAGCGACAAGGCCGTGCTCGATGCGCCGATCTTCGATCCCGTCGCATACCGCCTGGGTGACGAGCAGGCCGGCATCATTGCGCGCGCCCGCGAGATCGGCCAGAGCGTGTTCGCCGGCCGCGCCGCGACCTATGATCGCGAGGCGACCTTCCCGACCGAGAATTATCGCGATCTGCACCGCACCGGCCTGCTCGGCATTGCCGTCCCCAAGAAGCACGGCGGCCTCGGCGCGAACTACCAGACCTATGCCTTGGCGGCGGCCGAGATCGGCCGCTATTGCGGCGCGACGGCGCTGACCTGGAACATGCATGTGTGCTCGACGCTGTGGTCGGGCCCGCTGGCCGACGATCTCGACATGGACGCGCAGACTCGTGCCGAGCACGAGCGGCGGCGCGCGGTCCACTACAAGCGCATCGTCGAGGACGGCGCGATCTACTCGCAGCCCTTCTCCGAAGGCGGCGCGGCGGCGGCAGGCGGTGTCGCTTTCGGCACGGAAGCAAGGCCAGTCGAGGGCGGCTGGATCGTCAACGGCAAAAAGATCTTTGCATCGCTCTCCGGCCATGCCGACTATTACGGCGTGCTCTGCACCGAGATCGAGGAAGGCCGCAAGGCTTCGCGCCGCAATACACTTTATCTGGCCATCCCCGCCAAATCGGAAGGCGTCTCGGTCGTCGGCGACTGGGATCCACTCGGCATGCGCGGCACCGTCTCGCGGACGCTGCTGTTCAAGGACGTGTTCGTGCCGGAGGATTCCGCGCTGATGCCGCGCGGCGTCTATTTCCAGGCCGCGATGCGCTGGCCGCACATGTTCCTGACGCTGTCGCCGACCTATATGGGCCTCGCGCAAGCCGCTTATGATTTCACCGTGCGTTATTTGCGCGGCGAGGTGCCGGGCATGCCGCCGGTCAAGCGCCGGATGTACCCGACCAAGCAGATCGCGGTCGCGCAGATGCAAATCAAGCTCGAGCAGATCAAAGCGATCTGGTTCCAGGCTGTGACCGAAGCCCGCGCCAATCCGAGCAAGGAACAGGTTCTGCGCGCCTACGCCGCACAATATTCGGTAATGGAGGGCGCCAATGAGCTCGCCGCGCTCGCGATCCGCACCTGCGGCGGTCAGGCCATGCTGCGGTCGCTGCCGCTGGAGCGGATCTATCGCGACAGCCGCTGCGGCTCGCTGATGCTGCCCTGGACCGCCGAGCTCTGCCTCGACCGGATCGGACGCGAGGCGCTGTACGAGGCCGGCGAGACGGACGACTGACGGTGGACCTCTGTAGCCTGATCGACCGCAACGCGGCGTTCGCGCCAGACAAGACGGCCATTGCCTTCGAAGGCGAACGGCTGAGCTATGCCGCATTCGCCGCACGCATCGAACGGACCGCAACCGCCTTGAAGCAGGAACTCGGCGTCGGCCGCGGCGACCGTGTCGCGGTCCTGAGCCTGAACCGGCCGGACTACCTCGTTCTGCTCTACGCTTGTGCGCGGCTCGGCACGATGCTGGTGCCGCTGAACTGGCGGCTGGCGGTCGCCGAGCAGCTGTTCATTCTGAGCGATGCCGGCGCCAAAGTCCTGGTGCTCGAGCAGGCATTTGAGGGAGTGCTTGCCGAGCTTGGGCGGACTGCGCCGGGGACATCTGTCGTCGGCCTCGACTTCGCGCCGCCTCGCGGCACGACATTCGAAGGTCTGCTGGCTCGCAGCCATGGCAGCGACCGCAACCCGCACACCGACCTCTCCTGCCCGCTCCTCATCGTCTACACGTCAGGAACGACGGGTCGGCCGAAGGGCGCGGTGCTGCGGCAAGAGGCGCTGTTCTGGAACGGCGTCATGAGCCAGCACATGCACAACATGACGTCGGACGACCACGTGCTGACCGTGTTGCCGTTCTTTCATGTCGGCGGCCTCAATATCCAGACCACGCCCGCGCTGCAGTTGGGCGCAACCGTCACGATCCACGCCCGCTTCATACCGGATACGGCGCTTGCGGCGATCGAACGCGAGCGGCCGACGCTGACCGTGATGGTGCCGGCGATCATCCAAGCCGTGAGCGAGCATCCCGCCTGGGCGACGGCCGATCTCTCGTCACTCAAGGCCGTCGCCACAGGCTCGACCATCGTACCGCCGCACTTGATCGACCGCTTCACCGCGCGGGGCGTTCCCGTGCTTCAGGTCTACGGCTCCACTGAAACCTGCCCTATCGCGGTCTACACCCGCCTCGGCGGCGATCTGTCGCGTGTGGGATCGACTGGACTCGCCGGCTTGTGTTGTGAGGCAAAAGTGGTCGATCAGGCCGGTGCCGAGGTGCCGGCTGGCACACCGGGCGAAATCGCCGTGCGCGGCGCCAACGTGTTTTTCGAATATTGGGGCAATGCGGACGCCACGCGCGAAGCGCTACAGGACGGCTGGTATCGCACCGGAGATATCGGCCTGTGCGACGCGGACGGCTATTTCTGGGTGCGCGACCGCAAGAAGAACCTGATCATTTCCGGCGGCGAGAATGTCTACCCAGCGGAAGTCGAGCGCGTCCTGCTCGAACATCCCGACGTCAGCGAATGCGCCGTGATCGGCCGGCCGGACCCGCGCTGGGACGAAGTCCCCATCGCTTATGTGATCCGGCGATCCGGCTCGCATCTCGAAGCGGATGAGCTCAGTAAGCACATCCAGGCGCAGCTCGCGCGATTCAAAGTTCCACGCGATATCGTCTTCGTCACCGACTTGCCGCGCACGGCGCTGGGCAAGGTGCAGCATTTCCTGCTGAAGCAGCTCGATGCGCAATCGCGCACGCAAGGAGAAACATCTTGAAGATTGCGGTTCTGTGTGGGGGAAACGGCTCTTTCGCGGCCGCGGGCGATTTTGCGCTGTCGGGGCATGAGGTCCGGCTGTGGCGCCGCGACGCGGATCAGGTCGCAGCGCATCGCGCTGCCGGCTCGCGCATCCTGGTTAAGGATCATAGCGGCCGCCACGACGTGAAGCTCGCGCTGATCACGGCCGACATCGCCGAAGCCGTCAACGGCGTCGAGCTGATCCTCTGCCCCGCCCCGGCCTTCGCACAGCCGGACATTGCCGGTCTGCTCGCCCCGCATCTGCGGGACGGCCAGGTCGTTTTTCTACCGCCGGCGACATTCGGCTCGATGATCTTCGCCCAAACGGCCCGAGATGCGGGCAACCATGCCAAGGCCAGCTTTGCCGAGACCGGAACCTTGCCCTGGCTGACCCGCAAGCATGGACCGTTCGAGGTCGCGATCACCATCCGCGCCAAGCGACTGCCGGTCGGCGTGTTCCCGCTCGATCAGGCCGCGCATGCGCTCGAAGTCATTGGACGCGCTTTCCCGGGCGTGATCGAACCGTGCGGAGATGCGCTGTCCGGCGCGCTGATGAATGCAGGGCCTATCATCCATCCGCCGTTGATCGTGATGAACGCCGGCCCGATCGAACATTTCGAGCGCTGGGACATCCACAAGGAAGGCACGCAAGCCGCGATCCGCCGGGTCACCGACGCGCTCGACGCGGAACGCATCGCGGTGCGCGAGGCGCTCGGTTACGGCGCGCCGCATTTCCCGCTCGCTCATCACTACGCGAAGGAAGGCGAGATCTGGATGTATGGCCGTGGCTCGCACGACCGACTGACCGATTCCGGCGACTGGCGCGAACGGATCGTGCTGACCGAGCACCGCTACATGCGCGAGGATCTGCGGCTCGGACTGTCTTTGCTGGTCTCCGTCGCCGGCCTGGCTGGCGTGGCCACACCGCTGGCCAAAGCGTTCCTGGCGATCGGCGGCGCGGTCTGTGGCGAGGATTTTGCGCGAGGGGGCCGAACGCTCGAGACGCTGGGCCTCGGCGACCTCAGAAAAGCTGAATTGCAGACGCTGCTTCGCAATGGATTCTGATCGATGACCAATCGCGTCAACATTGCCTGTCTCGGGGCCGGCCGCATGGGACGCGGTATCGCCGTCGCATTCGCCTATGCGGGGCACAGGGTCACGATGATCGACATCAAGGCGCGCTCCGCGGACGATTTCGCCAAGCTGGAGACGGACGCGCTCGGCGAAGTCAGGAAGACCTTTGCCAGCCTGTCGAAGCTGGGGCTATTGACCGAGGCGGACGTCGATCCGCTCATCGCGCGGGTCTCGGTGGTGGCGGCCGGCGAGAGCGGTGCAGCGCTATCCGAGGCCGGTATGGTCTTCGAGGGCGTTCCTGAGGTCGTCGAGCTCAAGCGGGAGGTGCTGGCGGCCGCCTCAAGGCAAGTCGGCCCGGACACGATCATTGCATCGACGACGTCGACCATCCTCGTCGACGATCTGTCCGGCGCGATCGTGAACCCTCGCCGCTTCCTCAACGTGCATTGGCTCAATCCGGCCTATCTGATCCCGCTGGTCGAGGTTTCGCCCGGCAAGATCACCGATCCCGCCATCATCGACGAGGTCAAGGCGCTGCTCGAAGGCATTGGCAAAGTACCGGTGGTCTGCGCAGCGACGCCGGGCTTCATCGTCCCGCGCATCCAGGCGCTGGCGATGAACGAGGCGGCTCGGATGGTCGAGGAAGGCGTTGCCAGCGCGGAAGAAATCGACAAGGCGATCCGCTACGGCTTCGGCTTCCGCTACGCCGTGCTCGGCCTGCTCGAATTCATCGACTGGGGCGGCGGCGACATCCTTTACTATGCGAGCCGATATCTCGAGGGCGCACTCGGCAGCGACCGCTATCGGGCGCCAGAGGTGATTTCGCGCAACATGAGCGAGGGACGGATCGGCCTGCGGACGGGCACGGGCTTCCTCGACTATTCCGGCCTCGATGTCGATGCCTATCGTGTCGAGCGACTCAAAGCCATGGTCGACCTGCTCCGCCACTTTGGCCTGGCGCGGCCGCCGGTGGTCGATCGCGGCTAGCCGAAGACGTCCTGGAGCACACCTTCGCGGACGACGGCAATGCCGTCGAGTTCGATGGTAGTTCCCATCATTGGCAGGTCGAAATGACCCGCCGTGTAGCGGCCTGCGAACTCGTTCGCACCGGTCGAGAACAGGAAGTTGCCGGACACAGCGCGAAGCTCCGTGCCGTTGGTATCGCGCTGGTCGTACATCGAGAGCGCCTCGTACCGCGCGCCGGGATTCATGCCAAAACCGACATGCGAGACCGCATAGGCTTCCCGATCGCCCCAGGCGGCGAGATAGCTGCGCATCATCGCGGCATCCGTGCCTTCGCCTTCCAGCTCGATGACATAATCGTCCTTCAGCGTCATCTTTACCGGCGACGTTAGGTACCGCTTGAAGGTGAGATTGATGTCGCCCGGCGCCATCACCAGCGTACCGTTCACTGTTGCGCTCTTGGGAAAGCTGACGACGATTCCACCGGGCCAATGCGCCAGCGTGCCGGGTTTGTCGGTCCAGCCCCATACGCCGACCGTGGAGGCTCCGATCATGTCTACGTCGAGCGCCGTTCCTGCTTTTGAGGTGACCCGCATCCGCTTGGTCCCGCGCAGCATTTTTGCCGCGGCACGAACACGCTTCTCGAGCGCGGGATCTGGCACCATCCGCTCCAGCGCCTCGGGATGCTCGTTCGAAATCACCAGAATGCGCGCGCCGGCTTTGAGAATTTCGGGTGTCTCCACCGCGTGCATCAGGCCCTCGATAGTGCAATCCACCACAAAGCCGGCCTGCTGAAGCGCGCTGATCACCGGCCCCAGCCGCTGGATCGCCTCGCTCGCCCCGGTCGAGCGAACCGGAACGACATGACGGTTACGCGATGTCGGCATCACCACATGAAACGGTCGCGCTCCCATCCGCAGCAGCGCGAGCTCCGCCAGATGCACGTTCAACGCACGCGACTGGGTTTCCGAGAGGATCGCCGCGGTATCGCCGGCCTTGACGGCGCATCGTTCAAAGATCTCGCAAAATGCGTCGATCCATTTTGCCTCGATGCGATCAGCCAGCATGGTTCACTCCCTGTCTTCAGAATTCTTATTTGCTTGTTACGCTTCGGGGAAGCCCCGGAGCAGATACGATCGCACGGCCCCCAGCAAGCCGTTCAGGATCAAACCCAGCAGCGAGATCGTGATCAACGGGACGAACATGTCCACGGCCTGAAAGGTTCGGGCCGCCGTCACGAGCGCATGACCCAGTCCATCCGTCGATGTGATCATCTCGGCCAGAAACACCACGATGCAGGAAATGACAAGACCGATCCGGCAGCCGGTCAGGATCGACGGCATCGCCGCCGGCAGCACGACCTTGAACAGGATTTCATAGCGCGGCGTTCCCGCCGCCATGGCCGACCAGATCAGCTTCTGCTCGACGGTCGACGCGCCGTAGTAGGTGGACAACAGAATTGGGAAGAGAGCATCGGCGGCCACCAATGTGATCTTCGACCCGTGGCCGAAGCCGAGCAGCAGCAGCAATGCTGGATAGAGAGCGACCTTGGGCAACGGCGCCAATACGCGCACGATCGGCCGAACCGCGGCGTTGATCGCGAGATTGGCGGCGGCGGCGATGCCGATACTGACACCCAGCACGACCGCAATCGCGAACCCGGCAAACAGCCGGATCAGGGTGGCCGTGATCTCCTGCTGAAACGTCCACGTCACGAGTTGCTGGAACAACCGGCTGAAGACGTAGCCTGGAGGCGGCAGCAAAATCGCGGGTGCGAAGCCGAATGACACCAAGCCTTGCCACAACGCGACAACCAGCACGATCGGGGCAATGCCAAGAACGACGTTTGGGGCGAGAAAGCGCGACATCATGAGAAGCTCAGCGGCATGTCGAACTGAGGCTCGGACCAGCGCACAAGGCGGGCACGAATCCTTTCGAAAATCGCGTCGAGGCAGATTCCCATTGCCCCCACGATGATGATCATTGCAAAGACGGTGTCATATTGGCCCATGTCGAGCGCGTTGAACAGGATGTTCCCGGCGCCGGACTGGCGGGCGATCATCTCGCTGGTGATCATCGTGATCAGCGCCAGCACCAATCCCGTGCGGCAGCCCGTCAGAATTTCCGGCAGTGCCGCGGGCAACACGATGCGCACCAGGCGTTGCGCCGGAGAAAGCCCCATCGCGGCGCCTGACCACAGCATCTTCTCTTCCACAGCCTTTGCGCCTTCGAAGCTGTGATAAATCACTGGCAGGCTGACGCCGAGGAAGATCACCAACGTCTTCGTGATGTCGCCAACGCCCAGCCACAGCATGATGATCGGCATCAACGCCGCCTTCGGCACCGGATAGATCACCATCAGAAGCGGATTGAAGAAGGCTGCGACAGCGCGGCTGCGTCCCATTAGGAGACCAAGTGGAATCGACACAAGCACGGCCACGCCAAACCCGATCGCCATGCGGCGGAGCGAGGCCAGAATGTTGATCAGGGATTCCTTATCGCCAAGAATATCCGGGATCGCGCGGATCGCTTCGATCGCCGTCGGAAAACTGTCGTTCTTCAGCGCGAGTGACGCGACCTGCCACACCGCCAGCAATCCGATGCAGGCGAGCACCGGGGCAGCGCGCTTGACTATGGTAGCCGACGACATCATGCGGGCGCGCCGGCTCCGTCGCTCTCATCGAACATGCGCTCGATATCGACGACGTATTTCTGGTACCGTGGATCGAGCAATAGCTCGTTGCGGCGGCGCGGCCGCGGCAAATCAATGTCGATGACCTGCCGGATGCGGCCGGGCGATTTCGACATCATCACGACCTTATCGGAGAGGAAGACAGCCTCATCGACCGAGTGGGTGACGAACAACACCGTCTTGCGATCACGCTCCCAGATGTTCAAGAGATCGTTCTGCAAGCGGGTCCGGGTATGCGCGTCGAGCGCACCGAACGGTTCGTCCATCAACAGGACTTCGGGATGGTAGGCGAGCGTTCGCGCCAGCGCGACGCGCTGCTTCATGCCGCCCGACAGCTCCTTAGGATAGAAGTTCTCGTAGCCCTTGAGGCCGACCATTTCGATCAAGGCCCGGCTCTGCGCTTCAGCCTCAGCGGTGCGCACGCCTTGCTGGCGCGGGCCGTAGATCACGTTGCCGAGCACGGTCTTCCAGGGGAATAATGCGAATTCCTGAAACACGGGTCCGCGATCTGGACCAGGCCCCGTGATCGCCTGCCCCTTCATCTTCGCCGCGCCGCTGGTCGGGCTGACGAAGCCTCCGACGATGTAGAGCAGGGTCGACTTGCCACAGCCGGAGGGACCGAGGATTGAGACAAATGCGCCCTCGTCGATCGTGAGCGAGATGTCCGATAACGCCACATGATCCTTGCGCGCCGAGGTTTGAAAAACCTGCGAGACGCGGTCGATCTGAATGATCGCAGAAGCCCGGTTTTGTGACATCACCGGTTTCACCCATTCACTCGATCTCGAAGGCACTGCCGTCATCCCGTCGCTCGCCTCACTTGCGCGTAAACATTACTCGACGAACCTGCCGAACGTTCACCTTCAGCGGCACGAGCTTAGCAAGAAACCTGCCAGACAGAGATCGTTTTCGCACCCGGCGGTGCGTCATTCGAACCAGGGCCATTCCGCCGGCCCTTCATGCGTGACAGCTCCACCCGGTGCCTGGCCAACCAATCGCGCATATTTCGCCAGCGCGCCGGCACGATGACGCGGCGGGCAAGGCTTCCAATCGCGTCGGCGCGCCGCAAGTTCCTGCTCTTCGACCAGCAGATCCATCCGCCGGTTTGCGGCATCAATCCGGATCCTGTCGCCGTCACGAACAAGCGCCACTGGACCGCCAACAAACGCCTCAGGAGAGACGTAGCCGATGCACATGCCGCGGGTCGCGCCAGAAAACCGTCCGTCGGTGATGAGGGCTACTTTCTCGCCCATGCCTTGCCCGTAGATCAGTGCGGTGACCCCAAGCATCTCGCGCATGCCGGGGCCGCCGACCGGCCCTTCATTGCGGATCACCAGCACCTCGCCCGCCTTGTAGCTGCGGTCACGAACCGCTTTGACGCAAGCCTCCTCGTCTTCAAAAACACGCGCCACGCCCTCGAAGAACTGGCTCTTCAATCCCGCAACCTTGATCACTGCGCCGTCGGGACAAAGATTGCCTTTCAGCACCGCCACGCCGCCATCGGGCATGATCGGCGCGCGGGCCGCGTAAACGACCTCACCATCGGGCGCGTTGGCTGCACCATATTCTTCGGCAAGCGTGCGGCCCGTGATGGTGATGCAGCTGCCATCGATATGCCCGCTCTGGATCAGTTCGCCGATCACCACGGCGGCGCCGCCAATATCGTAAACGTCCTTCGCCGTATATTTGCCTCCGGGCCGCAGATTCCCGATCAGCGGTGTCCCGGAAAAGATCTCGCCGACGTCATCGATGGTGAACGCGATGCCCGCCTCGTTCGCGATCGCAGGAAGATGCAGAGCGGCATTGGTCGAACCGCCTGTCGCAGCGACAATCGCGGCACCATTCTCCAGGGACTTTCGCGTCACGATGTCGCGCGGCAGCGGGCCGCCGCGTTCCAGCATCTCCATGATCAGGCGTCCGGCCCGGCGTGAAATCTGCGCGCGCTCGGCGTAGACACCTGGCACCATCGAGACGTTGGGGATGGTGAGGCCCATCGCCTCCGACACCATGCCCATGGTATTCGCAGTGAACTGGCCGGCGCACGCACCGATCGTCGGCAGACAGGCGCGCTCGATCCGCTCGAGCGTGGCGCCGTCGATCTCGCCGGTCATGAAGCTGCCGACGGCCTCATAGGAGTCGAGCACCGTCAGGGTCCGCCCGTCCACGCGGCCGGGCAGCGAGCTGCCGCCGTAGATGAAAATGGATGGCACGTTGCAGCGAACCATGCCCATCATCACGCCGGGAAGCGTCTTGTCGCACCCGCCATATCCGATCAGGGCATCGTAAGCCAGACCATGGACGACCGCTTCGATGGAGTCGGCGATCAGCTCGCGCGAAAACAGGGAGAACTTCATCCCCTCATGATTCATGCTGATGCCGTCGGAAACCGACACGGTGGAGAATTCCCGCGGCGTGCCACCGGCCTCCTCGATTCCGGTCTTGGCCGCGGCGACCTGAAAGTCGTGGGTCATATTGCAGGGCGTTTGCTCGCCCTTCATGCTGACGACGCCGACCATCGGCTTGGCGATCGCGGCGTCGTCGAGACCCATTGCGCGCATGAACGCACGATGCGGGGCTCGATCGAGACCGTCTGTGGTGACCCGTGATCGCAACTTCTTCATACCTGCATCTTCTTCATGCTGCGTCCCGGATGATCCGGGACGCCACGATCCCCGTCCTCGGACAATTCGCCCGCTCGCTTATTGCAGCGGAGCGACGATGGTCGGATGCTTGAACTGTGAGACATCCAGTTTCGGCAGCATTCCTGTCTCTGCATAGATGTCCAGCATCTTCTGGATCGCGGGGAAATTCGGTGCCGCACCTGGATCGCGACCGAAATCATTGTCCTTGAGCAGATATGTTTCGAGCACTGGAACGGGCGCTTTCAGCACCTCGGACACGACCTTCAGGGTCTCTTCGCGGTTTGCCAGCACCTTCTTCATGCCCGACGTGATGTCGCGGACATAGGCCTTGACCAGTTCCGGGTTCTTGTCGACGAAATCGGCGCGGCAGGCTTCCAGGATGTGCACGATATTCGGCATCGCCTGCGACAGCGAGAACAGCTTTCGGGTGCCACCCTTTGCCTCTGCGCGCGCGGCAAACGGCTGGTTCATGTTGACCGCATCGACGCGGCCCTGCCGGAGCGCGTCTTCGGAGACGGCAAAGCCGACCTCGACCAGCTTGATATCCTTGGCCGGATCGACGCCATTCTGCTTCAGGAGCAGGTTGAATGGCCCCTGCGTGCCGCCGCCGATCACGGAAATGCCGACCGTCTTGCCCTTGAGATCGGCGATCGTCTTGATCGGCGAGTTATCCATGACAGCCCAATAGACGGAGAAGCCGCCGGGCTTCTCGAAGACGTGCTGCGCCACGATATAGGCCTTGAGATTGCCGCCGACCACGCCATTGGCGAGCGACAGCGGCGCCTGTGTCGCGCAATCCAGCGCCCCAGCTGCAAGTGCCTGCGTCATCGGCGCGGTGCCCTGAAACTGGGTCCATTCGATGTTGTAGGCCTTGCCGAGGTTGGGAAACTCAGCCGGGCGGCGCATCATCCAGTACTTGGATTCTTCGGCCGGGATCGTCCAGCCGACGCGGATGGTCTGCTGCGCCCGCAACGGGCCTGAGCCCACGATCACGGCCGCAACCGCGCTCAATGCCAGGATCCACCTCGAAACGGTTCGCATCTTGCCCACTCCGCTGCTCCGGCGCCGATGGGCGCCACCCAACCCGACCGGTCCAAATGTTTCATGGTTCAAACAATCAGGCAAGCCATGCATGCTCACCGGTGCAACCGGGCGATGCGCTATGTAAAGGTAAGACGGCGATGCTGCGGCGTTGCGCTGCGACAGAAGGAGGCAACCTATGGCTGATGCGAGCAGGACAAACCCGCAAGAGGTCGAAAGGCTCGGCTATATCGGCCTTGGGCTCATGGGCGCACCGATGACCCGGCGTCTGCTCAGGGCTGGCCATCAAGTCACCATCTGGAACCGATCGCAGGACAAGATGGCTCCGCTCGTCGAGGCCGGCGCAAGCCGCGCAGCCACATCCCGCGACGTGATGGCGAGCTCGGACATCGTCTTCATGTGCGTGACAGATGCCGCCGCCGTCGAAGAGGTGATCTTCGGGCACGAAGGTCTTTCATCGGCCCCCGGCGCCGGCAAACTTGTCGTCGACTTCTCGTCGATTCATCCTGACGCCGCACGAAGCCTTGCAACGCGACTGAAAGACGCGAACGGTACCGGCTGGATCGATGCGCCAGTGTCCGGGGGCACGAAGGGCGCTGAGGAAGGCACCCTTGCGATCATGGCTGGCGGAGAAGCGGCCGATATCGAGAGGGTGCGGCCCTATGCGCTGGCCATGGCGCGCAGGTTCACTCACATGGGCCCGATCGGCGCCGGCCAGACCACGAAGCTATGCAATCAGGTGATCGTCGGATGCGCGATGGCCGTCCTCGCCGAAGCAACGCGCCTTGCCGTGAACGCCGGAATTGACGCGAACCGATTGCCCGAGGCGCTCGCCGGCGGCTTCGCGGATTCCATCCCACTCCAGCTTTTCGTGCCGCGGATGGTTCAGGGAATTCACACCCCGCCGCTCGGGCACATCGCCACAATGCTCAAGGATCTCGATACGGTCGCCGATGTCGCACAGGCGACGTCGACGCCGGTGCCGATGGCCTCGCTTGCGGGGCAACTTTTCAGGCTGGCCAAGTCAGCGCGAGGCGCGGAAGCGGACGCGCTGGAGATCTACAAGCTTTCAGCGTCTGAGCGTCAAGCTATCTAGGATGGCAGTGCGTTACGGCGCCTTGTTGCGCTCATCGTCGGCCAGAAAGCGACCAAACGTCCCGTGCGCGAAGAGCAGCGGCTCCTTCACATTGTAGGTATAAGCCTCGACTGCGCCGAGAAAGATCACGTGGTCGCCGCCATAGTAGCGATTGACGGAGCGGCACTGGAAATTGGCGACGCTGTCTGCCAGCACCGGCGCACCGCCAAGCCCCGGCGCCCAATCGACGCCGGTGAACTTGTCGTCGGACGGTTTTGCGAATTTGTTCGCGAGTGCCTGTTGCGAAACGCCAAGCACGTTGACCGTGAAATGACTAGCGTTCTGGAATACGGTCAGACTGGAGGAATAGACAACGAGGCTCCACAGAACTAGCGGAGGATTCAGCGAGACCGAGGCGAACGAATTGCAGGTTAGGCCATAGGGCTTCCCGTCAGCAGCCGCGGCCGTGATGATCGTCACGCCCGTTGCGTAGGTCCCGAGCGCGTTGCGGAAATCGCGAGGATCGATCGACGAGCTGTCGCTCGCGAATTCGTTGGCTGGATCGGGAACGGCCGGCTGCTTCGGCAGATCATTCATCGGCCGGCCTCACAGCGTGAGATTCTCGGACGGCAGGCCCAGCGCCACGCGTCCATAATTGGTCCCGGCCGCGTCGAAATTGAACGCGAGATGCGAGTTGATCGCGTGCGCATCGCGGAACTGCCGCTGCAGCACCCCGGTCGTGAACAGGCCGCGCGCTCCACTCGCGGCAAACAGCATGGAAACCGCCTCGGTGCACAGATTCACCGAAAAGGCTCCATCACGCCGATATCTGGTTTTGGTCGCCATATCAGGAATACGACCGCACCGAGCGTTCTCCATAGCATCCAGGCAGGCCGAGCGCATGATCAGGCGTGCCGCGTCGATCTTCGCCGAGGCCTCCGCGATCTTGATTTGCGTGCTTTGAAAGTCGCTCAGCTTGGCACGGTTGTAGGTCGAGATGCGATGACGCGCGACCTCGGCATAATCGTCGAGGCACGCCTGCGCGTTTCCCAGCGCGACGCCGGAGAGGACGTAAGGAAACAGTGAGAACACAGGGAGCGCATACAGCGGATTCGGATTGACCTTGCTTCCCGGCGTTGGGCCCCCGGCGAGATCGCCGACGGCGACCGTCATGTAATCAGGCACAAAGGCGTCCCTGACCTCCACGTCGCAAGATCCGGTCCCACGCAATCCCGCGACATTCCAAGTATCGAGGACATTATAGTCGCCTTTCGGCAGCAAAAAGATTCGATACGCGATGCCGTCGGCTTCGTCGTCGGAGTAAACAACGCTTGCAAGCATATTCCATTCGCAGGAGGCGACGCCCGAGGAGAACGGCCAGCTACCATGCAGCCGATATCCACCCGCGACCCTCGTGGCGCGTCCGGCCGGAAAAATGAACGAGGACGCAATTAACACGTCTGGATCGCCGTCCCAGACCAGATCCTGCGCCTTCTGCTCGAACATGCCGAGCATCCAATGATGGCTCGCCAAATTGGCTAGGTTCCAAGCCACCGAGGCATCCGCCGATCCGAGCAGCTCGGCGCAGTCGATCAGGGCGACATAGTCAAGCTCCGCGCCGCCAATCCGTCTCGGTTGGAGCATCCGGAACAGGCCGGCGTCGTGAAGATCCTTTTCAGTCTCCGGCGGAAGATGCCGTAGCTCCTCCGTCCGCGCCGCCCGCTCTCGCAGCCTTGGGAGGAGCGCCCGGGCCTTCGCGATCATTGCCGCATAGGCGCGTTCACCGGCTTCCAGTCCAGCGGGCTCGCTCATGCTCGGCTCTCGACCAGGCGCCATTCGTATCCCTCGCTTTCACACAGTTATGCGGCGGGACCTTCGCCAAATCAAGTCGAGGCCGCACTCGCAGTGCGCTCGCGCGGTACCTCGGCCGGACGAAAAAGCAGGATCGCTCGCGCGAGCATCGCAAAGCGGCGATCCGCGGGCATCGCCATACCTGCCCGGAGGCGGCCAACGGCCTAGCTCAAATCGGTCGAAGGCTTGGCCGATCCAAAGGCACCCTTTTCGGCGAACTCC
The DNA here is from genome assembly GCF_023375135.1 of Bradyrhizobium sp. C-145. Lineage (NCBI taxonomy): Bacteria > Pseudomonadati > Pseudomonadota > Alphaproteobacteria > Hyphomicrobiales > Nitrobacteraceae > Bradyrhizobium > Bradyrhizobium sp. C-145. Next base: position 5,941,730 of record NZ_CP088150.1, read on the forward strand.
GCGATGCGACGTTCGTCGTAGCCGAGCGTATCGTGCAAGACTTGTTTCGTATGTTCACCCAGCAGCGGAGCAGCCACGGGATCAATGGCCCCAGTCAGGCTCATCGCAATTGGCGGCTCGATGTTGGGCACCCATTCTGCTGTACGATGCGGAATCCGGCTCAAGCGATGGCGCTCGCGCGCTTCCGGCGCATTGAACCCCTCCTCCACCGTCCGGAGATAGCCGACCGGGATATTGGCCAGCTTCATCTTTGCCATCCAGTTCTCGAGGGTATCGCTTGCAAAGACCTCGGCGATAGCTGCCCGCAGGAGCTCCTTGTTCTCGGAGCGCGCTTTCCGCGTCGCAAATTGCGGATCGATAATCAGATCGGGCCGGTTGAGCACCTCGACCACGAGCCGGCGATAGAGCCGGTCGTTGGCGCAAGCCATGTAGAGCGGCCCATCGGAAGCTTCGTAGACGCCCACGGTGGGAGATCCGCTCGGCGAATTGCCAAACCGGCCAGGGTTCTCGCCGTTGATCAGATAGGCCATGCCGTAGAAACCGGTCATCCCCATCGCAATGTCGAACAGAGCGACCTCGACATGCTGCCCGCGACCGAGCCGGTCCCGCGCCAGTAATGCCAGCAGGATGGCGTTGCAGGCAGACATTCCCGTGGCCATATCTACGATCGGCGGACCGGTACGGACCGCCGGGCCGTCGGCAAACCCGTTGAGCGACATGAAGCCACTTTCCGCCTGCGTGATGGGATCGAAGCCTGGACGCGCAGCGAACGGTCCGGTGCGCCCATAGGCGGAGATCGAGCAATAGACCAGCCGTGGATTTAGCGAAGCGACAGATTCATAATCGAGGCCGAATTTCTTCATGACCCCGCTGGAAAAATTTTCGACGACAACGTCTGCCTTGCGGATCAGGTCGAGCGCGATCTCGCGAGCCTCCGGCACGGTAAGGTCGAGCACGATGCCGCGCTTGTTGCGGTTCAGGCTGAGATAGGCGGCACTCTCTCCACCGATTTCGGCGTGCTCATAGGCTCGTGTGTCGTCGCCGCCGTCAGGGTTTTCAATCTTGATGACTTGCGCGCCGAAATCAGCAAGCGTCTGTGTGCAGGCCGGCCCAGCGACGACACGCGTAAAATCGACGACCAGCAGACCATCGAGTGCAGTTGGCCCTCCCCTCGCCCGCGACGCACGTTCCGGCAACTGAGGCTTGGTAGGCATTGATAGCGCTCCTTTACATCGGCTTATCGCCGCCGAATTTCCTGCAAGATCGAACTTAAAGCCCGGCGCCACCGACTTCGCAAGTGTTTCACCTGTATCGCCTGAAAGCGCAACAAAGCCCAGCAGCCATCGGGCTGCTGGGCCTCTCAACATTCCGCGCATGTAGTAGGCTGCGCCACATCTCTCACGGGCCATTCGATGTTGCAGGCCGCGTTCCGCATCACGGGAAACGCCGCTCACCGCTCATCTCAGCCACTTTTGCCAGTAAAGCGTATGCGACCGGGCCCAAGGCATCTCGGGCTCAACCTCGATCCGTAGTACGGAGACGTCGCCGCCGAGGAATCCTCACTTACCCAGCACGACCTGGACGCCTAACAAGACGGCCCCCATCAGGCCGGTGGCGATGACCGTGATGACAGCCTTCAACGTATACAGCTGCGCCTGGTCCACGCTTTTCCGCCATCGCCGCAGGTGTTGGAAGTCTGCCCTGAGCTCTTTCCGATCGTCATCCTCGATTCCAAAAGAAGCCAGCGACGACGCCACTGCCTTCGATACGATCGCATCGATGCTTTCTTGCTGGAGGCTGTGCTGCTCAGCCAGCGTCTCGGCAACAATGGCCTTGATTTCCTCGTCCACCATCTTCACTGCTTGATGATCCTTGCAGCGTTCTCGAAGCCGCGTTTGACGAAGTAGGGGACCACGAGATTGGCCGTGATTCCTGCCAGAGCATCCGCGGATGCCAAAGCCGAGGACCTTGTCCCAGACCAGGAGTTTTGCGAGATGTAGTGCCGCGCGATAGACCATCGGCTTGTCCGGCTTTTGCGAGTGCCCGATCTCGGCTCCTGGAGATCGCAGCGGCGTGAGCAAGGAGCGCAGCGCCGCGCGGGCCAGCACGTTCGCGCGTCCAAGGCCGGCTACGGTGCGGACGGGCGGCACGCTGAGCGGCGCTTCCTGAACACATGCCAAGCGAGCGCGTCGCCATAATGTGGGCCACCATCCGATTCTGGATCGAGAACTAAAAACCCACGGCAGATAATTTCCACGCGGGTGAACCAAATTGGTCTCAAGATGTCATCCTACCGGTGTGTTTTGCCTGACGTTTCAAACGAACAAATTCACGTAGCGTGCGTTTGGCGATCAGGAGGACGGGTTGATGACAGTTAAGATGACGCTACAAAAGACATCGCGAAATCTGCCGGGACCCAAGCCACGCATCGACACGGCGCGCGACACGCAAGAGTCGATTATTGAAGACGCTGGCGAGACAGAGGACAGCGGTCGCGACCTCGTGCACGGCGACGGCGGAACCATCGACCTCCCCACGAAATCCAGCGATTTGTCGAAGGACGATTAGGGGCACCGGCGGCGCGCGTTTGGATGATGCCATGCGGCTGAGGTTTTGCCCGTCGTGTCAAACGTCCGAAAATGCGACCAGAGCTTGCCGGGAACCTACCTGACGAGAGGCGCGTTTAGTCCTTCGTTGGAAGGAACTTTCGTTCGATGAGTCACACTGTCCTGGTTGTTGACGACGACCCCGCCGTCCTCGACGTGATCGTCGGCATGCTGGAGGATCTTGGCTGCCAGGTGATCAGTGCCCAAAACGGTCCGAATGCGCTCGATCAGCTCAACGAGAACCAGGACATCTCCATCCTGATCACGGACATCAATATGCCGGACATGGATGGCCATGAACTGGCCGAGTTGGCCAAACGGGTTCGCCCCGAGTTGAAGGTGCTTCAGCTGTCCGGTCGCGAACCCCGGCGCGGCGGCCTTCCGATGATCAGGAAGCCGTTCTCGTTTGAGGAACTCGCCGACATCATGCAGCGAACCGCCGGCATTTTCTGACGATTATGTTCAAAAGAAAACCCGCAGCGGATTGCTCCGGCGCGGGCTGAACCAAACTCTTTCGATGATGCCATTCTGCCAGTGTTTTGCCCGACGTGTCAAACACCGTCGAGGGCAAGACGACGAAACCCCTCCTCTCAGCTAGATATGTGGTGCGCGAGGGGCTTGCTTCAAGTCCCCGTCCCTGCCGTAGAACTCGTGGCCCAGCCGACACATCGAGGGGTCACGCCATGCCTGTATTGCTTCCCAGGTCCCGTTCACACCAGCATGTGCATCGCGCCGGCGCGAGGCCGCCGCCATGACCGATCATGCCGTGGTGATCGCCGGCGCTGGCCCAACTGGTCTGATGCTGGCTGCGGAGCTCGCGCTCGCCAATGTCGACGTCGTTGTGGTCGAGCGGCGCGCGAACCAGGAGCTGGTCGAGACGCGCGCCGGCGGATTGCACGCCCGCACCCTCGAGATCCTCGATCAGCGCGGCGTCGCCGATCGCCGCCGCTGGCGCCACAGCATTGCTGGCCCAGGCTGGTCAAGCCGCATTGCAAAGCGCGCCATTCTTTCCTGTGTCAGAGCTGCAAGGTCTACTCAGGATCTCGCGGTTTCGAATCGCTCTTGTCGTCTCAGCTTTGGTCTATGGCAGCCATGCTGTGCACAATGCGTTTGCTGTGATCAGGTGGAGACAAGCCGACATTAGCACTTCCGCGATTAACTTCCTTTGGTCCGAGGCGGTACTTGCTGAAGTGTTGGTGTTCATGCTCGCCGGTCCAGAACTCCTCGATCGGCTTGGGGTGCGTAGTGCGGCCGTTTTGGCGGCTATGGCGGGAGCCATTCGCTGGTCTGTAGCCGGCGTAACCACCTCGGTGTTGCTGCTCTCAATAATACAGCCGTTACACGGCTTGACATTCGCTTTGCTTCACCTCGCTTGCATGCGGATGATGAGAACCTTGGTCGCACCAAGTGTTGCCGCAACTGCACAAGGTCTTTATGCATTTGGCTCGGGCGTGGTCACGGCTGCACTCACCTTCGCGTCTGGTGCACTCTACGTCTCGTGGGCCGGGGCCGCGTTCTTTCCCATGGCAGCCCTCTGCGCCGCAGCGCTCCCATTCGCCTGGTTTGGCTTCGCCAACGGGGAGAGATTGATCCGTCGGTCGTGCGAGCGCAGACAGGACTTACGAATGCCGCCTACTTCCCCTGGCTGCTCCCCGCTTCTCGCGGATCGCCGGTGAAATGCATGCGGCGTCCGGTCCGTTACAGCTGCGTCTTCACGACCTCGTCGACGTCCGGCACCGCCGCTGCCGGGAACGAGCGGCAAGATGCCGCGTTGCATCGCCGTGCGCGGATCAATGCCCGATCCCTTGTTGGCGCGCGCCGATGCCGCCCTCCTCGAAGCCGAACGGCTTCGGCTCGCCTTCATAAGGGAGCGCGCGCTCGCCCAGGCCTTTTGCGCGTATGCCAGGCAAATCCGCGCGCTGCAAACCGGCCTGCTGCCGACAGTCGCGATCGCGCCGACGGTCAGCGCTCGTCCTCCGGCGAAGAGCTGGGCTCGCGGGGGAAGGGCTCATGTGTCCTACGGCCCAGAAACGTGTCCGGCACCGGCTGCTTCAGGATCTCGCACGATCGCGCGACGAGGTCGCGAATGTATGCACTCTGCCTCGCGATAGCGGCAGCCTCGTCGTGAATGCGGCGCGTATGATTGTCATTATCTGGCACGGCCGTGCTCCCTTGCTTTGCAGGCGGGAGCGCGCTCGGTCTCTCAGCCACCGACGCCTACGGACAGAGCCTTGGCCGGTGATGGCGGTCAACGACCTGAGGCTGCCTTTGTTCAAAACTGGACATTACAAATTGCCTGCACTCAAGATGAGTAAGTGGCACAAAGCACTGAACTTGCACTCGAAAATTAGCTCGCGCAGCATATCAAAAGATACAGACTCTCCGCAGCTGCAGGCGTAGGGTTAACCTATCACCGCAAGGTTCGTGGCATTTATCGGTGATGAGAACGCCTGATTGCGCTCCCGCCCTACTTCGAAACAAGGGAGATGCGCCATGCGAACGCGGCGACGCTTCAAACAAAGCAAGACACTTTCCGAACGGCTCGCAGACGAGGCCGCGCGCTGTCGCGAGGAAGCCCGCGCGCTGGCGCCGGGGCGCCGCCGCGAACTGCTGCTGCGCAAGGCGCGGCAGGACGAGACCGCCATGCAGATCGATGCCTGGCTGCATTCGCCCGGCCTGAGGACCCCGACATGACCGATCACTGCCATCAATATCGCGCTTACCTCGTCGGCGATGACGGCGTCTTCCGCTCCGCCGAGGCGTTCGAGGCGGCGTCCGACGCCTCCGCCCTCACCTTCGCACGGCAGTTCACCCGCCACGGCAAGGTCGAAGTCTGGCAACTCGGCCGCAAGATCGCCGTGCTGGAGCCCGATCAGCCGCTGCCGACCGCGCACACGCGTCAATGATCGCGCGCGTGCGATCGCGTCGTGTAACTCTCGATGGCGAACGAGAACGTCACCTGCATCACAGGACCGTCGGAGTCGCGAACGTCGATCGCCATCGTCTGCCTGTTGCCTGTCAGGGGCGCGGAGAGCACGGCATCGCGCGCCATGTCGGCCAGCGACCTGGCGGCTTCGGCCTGAACGGCGCGAGTGTTGGCCAGTTCCAGCCCTTCCTCGTCGAGCGCTAGACCCTTCTCGTCGCGAAGGTCGAAATAGTATCGGGGCATCTTCGCAATCCTTTGCCTTGATAGACCCGGGCGGGCAAAGGTTGCTCGGCGGAACGAAGAAAATCGATTGAATCGACGGGTGGTTCCGGGCGCGAGGGCCCGTCAACCCTCGGCGCCCACGCGCTCCTCCGCCAGCTTTCGTGCAATGTAGGCGTCCACCGTCTCCGCGAACGAGCGCTGCACGCCGACCGCGGCCCTGTGCTGGTCGCTTGCGTCGCGCTGAAGCTCGCACAGGCCGCGTCCGCGCGCGCCAGCCGGCGTGATGGCAAGATACTGATCGATGGCATTCTCGGCGAGCGGGATCGCCTGGGGGTCTCCCCTCGCGATCAAAAGACGCAGGAGGCTCTGGCAGTCGGCCAAACCCGACATGGGTTTCGCGCCTCACCCGCGCGAGGATTTCGGCTTCGGCTTCCTGACCGGCTGAGTGTGGGTGCCGAACAGCGCCAAAAGCAACGCGACTTCTTCCTTCGAACCGATTTGGATCATGATTTTCTCCTTTTCGATCCGTTGGTCGAGGCCCGCGGCTGAGGAGTTCAGGACAATCGGGTTTCAGGACTGTTTCAGCGGTGTTTCGTGAGCGGGCTTCACATCGTCTCCCGCCTGCTTGTGTGCACAATGGGGCGCTGATCCCCGCGAAACGGTGCTGCGGCACTTCGCATCGTCGAACCGACCAACCAATCCGAATCTGACTTGTTTGTCGCCGGCGCATTCACTCGCAGGAGACAAAAACATGTCACGTCTAACTCTGCTGGCGGCAACCTTGTTGCTGCTCGCATCTGCGCCTGCGCGCGCCCAGTCGCAGCCCCTGGCAAAGCGGGCCGGGAAACAAGCCGTCAACAGCTCCGATCAGAACAACTCGAACGCGCCGTTCGCGGGCCGCAACAGCCTCGCTGACGGACAGGCGAAGTCGCGGATCGAGGGCGCGGGATATTCCAATGTTTCCGGCCTGCAGAGGGACAATGAAGGCGTCTGGCGTGGGAAGGCCGACAAGGCCGGCACCAAGACCGATGTCAGCGTTGACTTCCAAGGCAACGCGAACCCAGCGAAATAAGGAGCAAACAGCATGACGATCACCGTCTCTCGTCTCTACGACAATTATTCCGATGCCGAGCGGGCCGTCACCCGGCTCGAGAGCGCCGGCGTGCCGCACTCCGATATCAGCATCGTCGCGAACAATTCCGACAATTGGTGCGGCTCGTCGCGCGGCAAGGTCGACCGTGACCGCGACGGCCTCGACGATCGCGCTGAAGGCGCCGGCACAGGTGCCGGTGTCGGCGCCGGCCTCGGCGGTGCGGCAGGCCTTCTCGCCGGCCTCGGCCTGCTCGCCATTCCCAGTCTCGGACCGGTCGTGGCTGCGGGATGGCTCGCCTCCACGGCTGCCGGCGCGGCCGCGGGCGGCATCGTCGGCGCGCTCCCCCAACGGCGTCTCCAGGGAAGACGCCTCGCGCTACGCGGAGGGCGTTCGCCGCGGCGGCACGCTCGTGATTTCGCTTCGGCGAGCTACTTCTCTCCCCGACTCTTGTTTTTAGGCTCATGTACGTGATGAACCGTCTTAGGTGAGCGTCAGGTGCGACGTAAATGGTGCAAGGTTATTTCCGGCGGGCAATTGAGGCGCACGGGAACGACGCTCGAGCCCGCACCAACGGAAGTATAGCCGGTCATATCGCCGTATTGCCAAGGCCCGGCCCCCATCCGTCTTGGCAGCACCGCCTCGAGCTTGATTGGAATGGATCCGGGGAGACAAATCTGACCGCCGTGGGTGTGTCCGCTCAGCATGAGATCAAAATTGGCATGGGCAGCCTGGCGATAAACCTCCGGTGTGTGAGACAACAAGATCGAGAATTGACCGCGGGGTATCGAGAGAGCGGCTTTTTCGATGTTATCCACTCTGTAGAAATGTGCATCGTCGATTCCCGCCAGATAGATCCGTTGGTCCCTACGAACGATTGTTTCGCATTCATTGAGCAGCACGCGAATGCCCATGGCTTCGAGCCCCGGAACCATCTGAATCGTATCGTGGTTGCCGAGCACCGCGTAGATTGGCTGTTTCAGATGATTTCCCAATCGCGCGACACCATCCAGCGCGGGCTGGAAGGGCCCAAAAGTCCGACCCCGATAATCGCCAGTCAGGACACACACATCGTACTGCATGCTGCTAACGAGCTCGATGAGTCTGTTCATGGCAACTTCATTCATATCCACGTGAAGGTCGCTAATGTGGAGAATGGTGAAGCCCTCAAAGAGGGGCGGTAATTTCTCGAACCTCAAGTCATTCCGCCTGACAAGAATGCGTTCTGCATTCTGGCGTGCACGCCAATAAAGTCCCGTTGCCCGCAGAACATTTCGAATGATCCACTCGGCCCAGGATGAGTTTTCGAGGTGAAAGAATGTGAGGCCCTGGCCAAACACCTGAGCTTCATGATCTCGCTCAATTCCCAATCGCTGGCGGGCGTGGAGCGGCCCGAGGCGGATCTCGAGTTTGCGCAGAATCTCGTCGTCCACCAGCTAGCCCCCTTGATCGGCCTTCAGGTAGATATAGCGTATTCCGATGAGGCCAGAATCAGCCCGACCCTGGCGGATGCAACTATAAGCTAAGCTGAAGAAATGCAACTTGTGCATATTCTGCAATTGTTGGTTTTAATGACGTTGGCGAACGGCACACCGATCGTTGCGAAGAAGATTTTTGGCTCGCGTTTTTCCTTTCCGCTGGATGCCGGCACCACATTTTTTGATGGCCGGCCGTTGTTTGGGCCATCGAAGACCATCCGCGGTATCTTGATTTCATTCCTCGTCACGACAGCAAGCGCTCCTCTTATCGGTCTGGATCTGACGATTGGTGCAATCGTAGCGGTTGCGGCTATGGCGGGCGATTTGTTCTCCAGCTTCGTGAAGCGCCGCCTAAACTCTCCGCCCAGCAGCCAGGCACTCGGGCTCGACCAGATTCCCGAATCCGTATTTCCGATGCTGGCATGCCGCGGCGCACTTTCATTGACGATCGCAGACGTCACGCTTGGCGTCGGGATCTTTTTTATTGGCGCGGTAATTCTGTCTCGTTTTCTATTCCGGGTCCACCTGCGCGACGAACCATATTAGCCCGCCGTTAGCCCGAACGAAGGCAGTGCAGGGTGATTTCTGGTGGACAGTTGAGGCGAACAGGAACGACGCTCGATCCAGCACCGACAGAGGTGTAGCCGGCCATGTCATGATACCGCCAAGCTCCTGCCCCCATCCGTCGAGGCAATACTGCATCAAGTATGATCGGAATAGATCCTGGCAGACAGATCTGCCCGCCGTGCGTATGCCCGCTCAGCAACAAATTAAAACCGGCATGAGCCGCCGGATGATAGATCTCCGGTGTGTGTGACAGTAAGATGGAGAACTCGCCAAACGGTATCTGCAACGCAGCCTTTTCGATATCGTCGGCCTTGAAGCAATGAGCGTCATCGATTCCGGCTAGGTAGATTTGCTGATCGCCGCGCACGATCACCTCGCTCTCGTTAAGCAGTATATGTATTCCCATGGCTTCCAGCCCCGGAACCATTTGGATGGTATCGTGGTCGCCTAGAACCCCATAAACGGGCTCCTTTAGATGAGCTCGCACTCGTGCAACGCCGTTCAAGGTAGCCTCAAACGGTCCACGATTCTTCCCCCGATAGTCCCCGGTTAGGACACATAGATCGTAGCGCATGTCACCGACGAGTTCGATAAGGCGCTGCATGGCAGCTTCATTCATATCCACGTGCATGTCGCTGAGGTGGAGTATGGTGAAGCCGTCGAAAAGCTGTGGCAGCTCCTTGAACACAACATCATTCCGTTTGACGAGAATACTTTCTGTATTTCGGCGTCCGCGCCAGTAGAGACCAGTCAGCTTGAGTGCATTTCGGACGACAGAGTGGACCGGATACCAGTTCTCTATGTGAAAGGAGAGAAGGCCGTGGCCGAAGATCTGCGCCTCATGAACCGTCTCGATAGCCAATCGCTGTCTCGCATGGAGCGGTCCGAGGCGGCCCTCCAATTTGTGTAGGATATCTTCGTCCATGGAACGAATTCCTCCGCATCGGCTCAACCTTCCATGGGAGCACCAGGGCTTGCCAACTCTTCAGGATATTCCTTTCGGCTGGCTGCTTGGCAGCACAAAATCCTGGAAGATCTTCCGGCTTTTTCTTATAAACCTGCTGAACGTGGCTCGCCGCACCTGCGTCCCAGGCCGGTGGCTTTTTGTATTTAATTCCGGAATTTTGCGCACGAACCAGGAAGACCGGTCCCGGAGAGAAGGTTATAGACTTTTTGGTACCCCACCTTCTGTTCATTCCAAGCTCTCTACTTACTTCCTCTCGATCTCTCCCGGCCTTGCTTGGTGGATGAAGGTTAGAGCAGAGGACATGGGCGAGAAATCCCGACGCTTGCGCATCGAGATCCTTCCCGTGCCCTCAGCGAGCTTGCTCGGCGGAGCCAGGCCGTCGCGTTCGGACCCTGCACATGCGATGGCGCTATGCAGGTCGCGTCTACTTGCGGCGATCTCCATCTCGGCGGCGGCGGCCCTCACGCTTAAGGACGGGTTTGCCTTGGCTGCATCCCATGGTAGGCATCTATCAAAGCGCACCGCCACCGCCACCGCCCAAAACCTTCGAAAGATAGCCAAGCTGATCCCGATCCCCACCCCGATGCCCACCCCGAGCCTCGCATAGGTCGGTAGAGCAGTTCGGCGACGTTGCGACGGAGCTACTACAACGAAATACTGCCGGCCTTTTTCAACAGAATCGGTCAAATTCGGCAAAACTCAAGGTGAGCATCGTAGGTCTGGTTTCGGGCGGATAGCGTCCCAACGCCGGCGCGAATGGGTCAATGCCCTGAGCCGCGTCGGGACAAATTGGCACTCCCGTCAAACTTTATCTAAATCCGGCACATCGGATTTGGCGGAATGAAAGCTCTTCGCGCCATGCTGGGACATGTCGCTTTGCTCCCGTTGCGAAGGACGCAATCGGGACAGATTCGGAGAGACCACCGATGTATTACGTCGCCGCTGCATTGCTGGGGCTGTCGGGACTGTTCTACTCCGCGGGCCGTCACGAGCTCGGCCAATTCGGCGCAGACGTGTGCCGCTATGGCAGCGCGTTCTGCGACAATCCGGTGCTCGTCTTCGCGGGCGCAGCGCTGGCCGCGGCCTGGGGCATGTTCGTCAGCATCAAATAGCACCCGGCCACGACTTGGCTTCCGGATCTGCGAGCAGGCCAAGCGAACACAAGAAATCGCACCGCAACAGAAAGCCCGCGGCCGGGGCGGCGCGGGCATCGGCTATTTCTGCGATGATGGCACTCTATATCTGTCTTGCCCGACGGGTCAAAGGGAAATTCGCATTATCAGAATCAAATCCTCATGGGCCCCGCTGCGGGAACTTTCCGGCTACAATCTGGCTTAATCGTTGACTTCGAAATTACGGAAGGCTCCCCTGTCGACCCGATCAAAACACCGCCCCGCCAAGCATGGCAGCGCCGACGCCTCGACTAAGTCCGTGCCGGTCCTGCTGAAAAGGCTGGGGCCGGGCCTGATCACCGGGGCTGCCGACGATGATCCGTCGGGCATCGCCACCTATTCGCAGGCCGGCGCGCAATTCGGCTACGGGCTGCTGTGGACGGTGTTTCTGACCACGCCGTTCATGATCGCGATTCAACTCGTCAGCGCCCGGATCGGCCGGGTCACCGGCAAGGGGCTTGCCGCCAACGTCATGCAGCTGGCGCCGCGCTGGGCGGTGCTCGCGCTCGTGTCCATGCTCGTCGTCGCCAACACGTTCAACATCGCGGCCGACATCGCCGCGATGGCGGAGGCGCTCGCGCTCGTGATCGGCGGGCTCCAGCACGAACACGCGCTGATCTTCGCGGCCGGCTCGACCCTGCTCGAGATCTTCCTGCCCTATCGCCGCTATTCGCCGGTGCTGAAATTCCTCACGCTGGCGCTGTTTGCCTATGTCGCCACCGCCTTCACCGTGCAGATCCCGTGGAGCACGGCGCTGCTCGCCGCGGTGTGGCCCAAGGCGAATGTCAGCGCCGACTATTTTCTGATGGTCGTTGCCGTGCTCGGCACCACCATCAGCCCTTATTTGTTCTTCTGGCAGGCCTCGCAGGAGGTCGAGGAGATGAACCAGGGCAAGCACGACAGGCCGCTGCGCGATCTGCCGAGCGGCGGCGATCCCGTGCTCGCGCGCATCCGGGCCGACACCATCTCCGGCATGCTGCTGTCCAACGGCATCGCCTTCTTCATCATCCTGACCACCGCAGCGGTGCTGAATGCCAACGGCGTGACCAAGATCAATTCGGCGACGGAGGCCGCCGAAGCGCTGCGGCCGCTCGCCGGCGACTTCACCTTCGCGCTGTTCGCGCTCGGCATCATCGGCACGGGCCTCTTGGCGATCCCGGTGCTGGCGGGCTCGGCGGCTTACGGCGTCGCCGAGATCTTCGGCTGGCGCGCCACGCTGGAGGCGAAGCCCGAGAAGGCGGTCGGCTTCTATACGATCATTGCGGCCGCAACCATCATCGGTTTCGGCCTCGGCTTCACCGGGATCGACTCGATACACATGCTGGTGTGGAGCGCGGTGCTCAACGGCATCGTCGCCGTCCCGATCATGGCGATGATGATGCTGATCGTCTCGAGTCGCGCGATCATGGGCCGCTTCAGGGCCCGCTCATGGCTAATCGCGCTGGGCTGGCTCGGCACCGCACTGATGGCTCTGGCCGTCCTCGCCCTGCTCGGCTCGTCCCTGATCGGCTGATGCGAGGGACGAAAGAGAGCCGGAAGAGCACGAGATCAACGTCGATAAGGCTACGGTGTCACGGGATTGACCGTCGGCGACGTCTTCGGCCCCGGCCGTGCTGGCTCGACCGGCGACTTCGGTTCGGTCGGAAGCACGGCAGCGCCCGCGGCGCGCGCAGCCTCCCCGGTGGTCGCGTACATCGCGATATGGGCCGGCTGGGTCTTGGCGCGGCTCCAAGGGCCGTGGTCGACGATCAGCATCGCTGCAATCGTCATGCCCGCCACGATCAGTGCGATCACGCCGGGATGACGAAGCGCCGTAGAGATGGAATCCGCGAAACGATCAGCCGTCATCATCATCAGAAGCGTCCGCAATTATCCTATGGTAGGTTAATTCAGTTGCGCCCCCCTGGTTCCCGTCCTGGCTCCGGTAAGTTCCCGGCCAAGGCCGGGGAGACACACCTCCTTTCATGGTTCAAACCGGTTTCACTCGCCCGGCGCGATGGCATTGCTCGGCGTCGGCCGGTCGGTGATCTGCTGACCGAACAGGCTACCAATCAGTTCGACCGCGGTACGCGCGGTCCGGCCGCGCTCGTCGAGGAACGGATTGAGCTCGACAATGTCCACCGACCCCACCAGCCCTGAATCGTGCAGCAGCTCCATGATCAGATGCGCTTCACGATAGGTCGCGCCACCGGGCACCGTGGTGCCGACTCCCGGAGCCACGCACGGGTCGAGAAAATCGACGTCGAAGCTGACATGAAGCACGCCATCGCTCGCCTTCACGCGCTCGATGACGCGCCGGATCAGCACGGCGACGCCGAATTCGTCGATCTGGCGCATGTCGATGACCCTGATCCGGCGCGCGCGCATCAACTCCTTTTCGAGCTTGTCAACCGAACGCGCGCCGAACAGATCGAGCCTATCGGGGTCGATCGAGGCGCGCGGATCATCGCCCAATAATCCGTCGAGGCCAGGCTCCCCGCACAGGAACGCGGCCGACATGCCGTGCATATTGGCCGTGATCGTCGTTTCCGGCGTGTTGTAATCGGTATGGGCATCGAGCCAGAGCACGAACAGTTCGCGGCCGCGCTCCTTCCAATGACGCGCCATCGCATTGACCGACCCCATGGACAGCGTGTGATCGCCGCCGAGGAAGATCGGCAGTGCGCCGGTTTTCGCGATCTCATAGCCTCTGTGACTCAGCACGCGCGTCCAGCGCTGGATCTCGCGGTAGTGATTGGCTTTCTCGGGCGGCTTGTCGGCGAGGTCCCGGACCTCGGCCACGGAAAGATCGCCGTAGTCGACGACGTCAAAATCGAGGCTCTCGAGCAGTGTCGCAAGGCCCGCGGTGCGGAGCGCAGCAGGGCCCATCAAGGTACCGCGCTGCGAAGCTCCCATGTCGATGGGAGCGCCGAGCAAGGCGATCCGCCGGGTTCGATCCGTCACGGTCCGATCGGTCACCGCAATCTCCTGACGTCAGCAAGGCTACCGTCAGCCTAACAGAGATTCGCACCCGTCGTTTCCCGGGGAGGTCCGCTGTGGGCATATCATCCCGGAACAAAATCCCGCGCGCCGAATTGCCATCCAAGGCCGGCACCCGCCGTAAACGTAAACCACGGCGCCTGTCGCGGATAGCCAAAGGTCGTCAGACCCGCTGTTCAAAACGAGCGCTCGCGCGGATAGCCAAAGGTGCCGGCCTCCATCATCGGGCCTGGAGATCGCACGCTTGAGCACGGAGATACCGCAGTCCAATCCCCAACCCGGCATGGCCGAACGCGCCATCGATGCAGCGACGGATGTGTCCCGCACGATCGGTGAAGTCGCCGGAGGCCTGCATGCAGCGGTCGACCGTCTCACCTCTGCGATCGAGGATGCGCGAAAGCCGGGCCGGCCGCTCTCGACGGTTGCGGCGATTACGCGCGAAGCGCCGCTCACCAGCCTGTTCGTTGCCTTCCTGTTCGGCGTCGCGGTGGCGCGCCGGCGCTAGCGACTTTACCGGATAGGCGCCTGTCTAGGCGGCGCTGACGATGGCGCCCTCGATCGTGAGGAACTGCCGTTCGAACGCCTCGGAAGGCATAGGACGGCCGAAGAAGTAACCCTGCCCTTCCGCGCATCCCATGCTGATCAGGAAGTCGGCCGTGGCGCGGTTCTCGATGCCCTCAGCTACGACCGTGAGCCCAAGCTGCCTGCTGAGACCGATGGTGGAGCCGACGATCGCGGCATCGTCGGAATCGGTGAGCAGGTCGAGCACGAACGATCTATCGATCTTGAGCCCATCGAGCGGAAATTTCTTCAAATAGCTCAGGCTCGCATAGCCGGTGCCGAAATCGTCGAACAGGACGCGGACGCCGAGCTCCTGGATCCGCTTGAACATGTCGAGCACCCGGGCCTCGTCGTGTAACAGGATGTCCTCGGTGACTTCGAGCTCGAGCAGCGAGGGGGCCAGCCCCGTCGCATCGAGCAATTCGGCAACCGAACGCGCGAGGTCACCGGAATCAAGCTGGGACGGCGACAGGTTGATCGCCACGCGGACCTCGTTGCCGGATATTTCCCAGGCGCGCGCCTGGCGGCAGGCGGTCTCCATCACCCAGTTCGCAATCCGCTCGGACAGGGCCGACGTGTTGACCACCGGCATGAACTCCGCAGGCGAGACGTAGCCGCGCACAGGGTGCCGCCAACGGATGAGCGCTTCGGCTCCGACCAGGCTGCCGTCGACCAGACGAACCTGGGGCTGGTAGAACAGCTCGAACTCGCCGCGATCCGCGGCAAGCGCCAATTCACTCTCGAGCCTTAGCCGGTTCTCCAGCTCCTGCCTGATCGCACTCTCGAAGATCAGGTGGCTGCCGCGCCGCGTCAGCTTCGCCTTGGTCAGCGCAAGGTGGCCGTTGCTCAGGAGATCGTCAGCATTGCGTCCGCCGTCGGGATGGACGGCAACGCCGACGCTGATTCTGACCCGGTGCAGCCTTGTGCCCGTTGCGAGCGGCGTTTCGAACGCGCGCGCGATTCGCTCGGCGAACTCAGCAATCGGCTCGCTTGCGTCCGCGCAATCTAGCGCGACGGCATACTCGTCGCCACTGAGGCGCGCGACGATCGCCCCGGCGCCGGCCTCGGCCGTCAGGCGCTCGGCGACCGCCCGCAGCACGCGGTCGCCCGCGGCATGCCCGAGCATGTCGTTGATTTGCTGGAAACCGTCGAGCCCGAGCACGAGCAGTGCGACATTGGAAGACCGCTGCTCTGCCGCGGTGATCAGACTGGCGAGCGACGCATGCAGCATGTTGCGGTTGGCAAGACCTGTCAGCGCATCATGTTCGGCGAGATACCTGACGCGCTCGGCCTCGCGCTTGCGCGCCGAGATGTCGCGCAGGATCGCTCCATACTGGAAGCCGTCCGTTCCCTGCCAGCCTGAGAAGCTTGCCTCGACCGGGAATGTCTCGCCGTTCTTGCGTCGCCCTTCGAACTCGACGACGACGGCGCCACCGGGAACCAGGAGCGACTGGCGCGCGGCATCGTGCAAGGACGGCCTCGCGTCGCCGTCCGCAGGCACGGCGCACAGCGTTTCGAACGGGCGACCGATCATCTCGGCCGGCATGTAGCCGAAGATCGCGCTCGCGCCGGGATTCCAAACCGTAATCCGATGATCCTCATCGGTGCAGACGAGACCATCGCCCAGCGACATCGCGATGCGATGGAAGCGGCTCTCGGCGATGCGACCCAGGAGACTGCGGAAATCGATCTCGTCCAGCGCGATCGCCGTCAGATAAGCGATGATCGCGATGTGGAACAGCGATGTATCGATGACGAAGGGCCATCTCGCCTGCACAAGGGTCGCAACCAGTTCGATGGCAGCGCCGGCTGCGATCAGGATTGCGACGCGAAGTCCCGGTGCGAAGCGGCGCCACGAAGTGATCATCAAGAGGCAGATCAGGCCGAGGCCGAGCATCATGCCGGCATCGGAGGTCCAGCGCAGCATCCGGTTCTGGAGGATCGATTCCGCCGCGAGCGCCTGAAGGACGGGTCCAGAGACGATGCGGCCATTCGGAACGCTGAACCGGTCGCCCAGTTCGAGCGCCGTCGCACCAACAATGATCTTCTTGCCTCTCACCTTATCCAGGGTCGCGGCATCGCCGCGCAGCACGTCGACATAGGAGACACTTGGGATGGAAGCCGCCCGAATACTAAAATCGATCAGGAAGGGCGGCCGCCGATTGGCGTCCTGCCCAGCCAGCACGACGGCCATCGACGGCATCAAGGCGTCACCGAGCTTCTCGCCGAACGGATAACGGCGCACGAGTCCGTCGGATTCGACCGCGACATTGACGACCGCCGGCCAAGACTGGTTGCCGAACGGCTTCAGGGGATGATTGATGTGAGCCGCACCGCCATTCGGCGCCGGCTGCTTGAAGGATGGCAGGACGGTCGAGCCGCCGACGTCCCGAAGCGCTTTGACGAAAGCCTCGTCAGAGGCCGGATCTGACGGCGTGCTGAAATCGACGTCGAAGGCCACATCCTGTGCGCCGGCAGCTTCAAGCCTATGCAGAAGCTCCGCGTGCAGCTGGCGAGGCCAGGGCCACACCCCGATCTGGTCGATCGAGGGCGCGTCGATCGCCACTACGACGACATTGCCGCTGGCAGCACGCGATTGCCAAGCGAACCGCAGGTCGGTGAGCGCATTGCGGAGCGCGCCATGCCCCCCCGTGGACAGCACGACCGCAAGCGCGATCACGACCAGAATATGCGGCCGATAGCGTTTCACCTGATCCTCCCCCGCGCCCGCCGCTTCAACCGGCGAGCTCCCGTCATCCCCTAGGAAATCGCCTTAGTGCCTGTTGTAGCCGTGGCCGTTGCTGCCGTTACCGCCGCCACGCCCATCGCCGTTGTTGCCCCTGCCGTTACCGGTGGCGCCGTTGTTGCCGTTGCCATTATTGTTGCTGCCATTACCAGAATTGCCGTTGCCACCGGAGTTTCCGTCATTAACTGCCGCTGCGGCTATCGCTGCGCTTGCGGCCGACGAGGCACTGCTGCCAGCCGTTACGGCACCGCTAGTCGTTGCCGCGGTTTGGGATGCTTGCGTGCTGGCCTTGCCATCGCTCCAGACCGTCTCGGTAGTTGTGCTGGCATTCGCGCTGCGCACCTGTCCGGGGGCAACGGCGCTATGGGCAAGCCCGCGCGTGACCTTTTGGAAATTCAGCTTGACCTCACCGAGCGAGTTCGAGATGCGCACGACGCCGGCCTTGGGGGCGTGCCCGCCAGTCGCCTGATGCGATCGCATCGGCGAACCGACCATCTTGATCCCCTTGTCAATCGGACCGAGCGCATGGATCGCATGACCATTCGCGGCATTTTGCGGTGCAGACAGTCCCGATTTCGGCACGGGAATGCGCTCGATGGTGGAGGCGCGGGGCTTACCCTGCTCGATCGGATTGAACGCCCCCGCACCGCTCAGGCCGAGACCAGGCTTGCCATGTTCGAAGACGGTGGCCACTTGCCCCGGCATGACCTGCGCGATCTGTCCCGTCTTGAAGTCGGAAACTTCAACTTGGCCGCGGAGCACGCTGACCTTGGTGCTGCCCGCACCCACCGTGACGCTGAACTGCGTTCCCTTGACGACGGCGGCGAGGTAGGGCGTCTCGACCTCGAAATGCTTGACGTTGCGCTTCTCGACTCGAGCAGGATCGAACCCGCCCGCTGGATGATGGTGGTCGAGAGTCCCTCCTTCTTTTCGGCAGGCAAGCCGACGACCGAGTTGGGAGAGATCAGGATCGTTTCCTCGCCGCGGACGAGTAGCACGCGGCCGTTGCGGCCGGTGCGAATGGTGTCGCCAGGCTTGAGCGCCTCCTCCTGATTCAACGACACCTGCTGCGCGCCGTTGGTGGCGACCCAGACCTCGCCGGTGGCCTTGCTGACCGACCAGACGCCATTCTCCCCGCCGGATGCACCGGATGGCGTTCCAAGGATCAGCGCTGCCAGCAAGGCGCGCCACACTCCAACTCTACCGAACATGACAATCCTCAGTCCGCGTTACAGCCAGACCTGAGGCCTATCCGAAATCACTCAAGAGAAAATTAGCGCGAAGTGGCGAGCCAAGAAGCCGCATTAACCAATCATTGACCATGAAAAACTATGGAAAATCATGCAGCTAACGAACCCTTACCGCCTTATGGGCAAATCCCCGTCAAACTACGGAGACACGTTCGCTGCGCGTATTGAGAAGCGACACTTCCTTACGACATCGGTACTGCTGGCAACGATTTTTACGGGAATTCCGCAGTCCTTCGCGCAGCAGGCGAACCAGCCAGGCTTTAATCCGCGCCAGCCCGAGAAGTACTTTGAAAACCAAACCGAGCGGGAAACGCTGAACCGCCCCCCGGTCAGGCTACCGACGGTCGGCCAACCCAACACCGGCGGTGATACCAAGCCGCAATTCGTGCTGCGCGGAATCGACGTCGTCGGCGCCCACGCCGTCTCCCGCGACCGCATCGCTACAGCCTATCAATCCTATCTCGGAAAGAAGGTCTCGCAGGCGGATCTCGCCGCGATTGCCGGCGCGATCAGCGATCTCTATCGCGAAGCCGGATTCCACTTGAGCCGCGCGATCGTGCCACCGCAGGATATCGCCGACGGCCGCGTCCGGATCCAGGTGATCGAAGGCGCCATTGTGCAGGCCGAGCTGAAAGGCGACGGCGCCGAACAGTTCGGCGTAAGGTCGATGCTCGGGCCGGTTCTGGCCGAGCAGCCATCGCGCCTGGCAACGCTCGAACGCCAGCTGTTCCTCATCAACGGCAGGCCGGGCGTCCGGATCACCGACACCGCGCTGGAAGAGATTGGTGGAGCGACCGGCCGCTTCCGCCTGATCGTCTATTTGAAGACCTGGCACGTCTTCTCGTCGTTCGGCATGGACAATCTCGGATCTTCCTCGGTCGGTCCGTGGCAGACCTACGCGACCGGCGCGTTCAACTCCTATCTCACGCCCGGCGACACGCTCGCGGTCAATCTGTCGACCATTGCCAATGATCCGCGCGAGCTCGGTTTCGCGCGGATGTCCTATGACGCACCGGTCGGTGTCGATGGCGTGCGCCTTGGCGCTTCGATCCTGTACAGCGCAGTCCGGCCTGGCGATGCTCGTCGTCTCGACAGCGACATCACCACCACCGAGGCGTTCGAGCTGCGTGCCGGTGTCGTCCCATTGCAGTCGCTGTCCTCCTCGCTGACCCTGACTGCAGCGACGACCTTCAGCAATGTATCCGAGCACGACCTCTATGGCCCCTGGTACAACGACCACATCAGGACGGCGAGCCTGACTGCCGACTACAGGCTCCAGGATCGCTTCGGCGGCACCAATTTCGCTACGCTGAGCTACCGGCAGGGCCTCGACATCTTCGGCGCTTCGCATTTTGACGACGATCTGTTGTCGCGCGTCGGCGCGTCATCGAACTTCTCGGTGCTGAACCTCTGGTTCACGCGCTATCAGACGCTCAACGACGCCTGGTCACTCAAGCTCTCGGCAGCGAGCCAGACGGCATCGCGGCCATTGTTCACCTCGCAGCAATTCTATCTCGGCGGCGCCGCCTTCGGCCGGGGCTATGGCGCGGCCGAGATCAGTGGCGACAACGGTCTTGCCGGCTCGCTCGAACTGCGCTTCGATCAGAAGCTCAATTTTCGCGACTGGACCGGCTATCAACTCTACGCCTTCGGCGACGCCGGCGCGGTCTGGAACGACGGGTACCGCCTGAGCGACGGCCTCGCGCTGACCTCGGCCGGGGCAGGCGTGCGGTTCTTCCTGCCGGACGATCTCCAGGTCGATCTCGGCGTAGCCATTCCCTTGAGCTACAGGGCGCCGGACAACGAGCGCCGCAGCCCGCGCTTCCTGCTCACACTGTCGAGCGCGCTGCGGCTCTGCCCTGAACGAGGCAAGGCTGGCTGTCTCTAGCCCTTGCGCTTTGCCCCACAAACCTGCATGCGGCGCTTTTGCGGCTTGCTCACAGACTTGCCTAAATTTAACCCCGTAACTTGCTCACGATCGCTCGATCCGCGAGTTCCCATGACCATATTCAGCCAAAGGTGATTTGAGACGAAGCCATGAAGAGGGTGTTTGCAATTCTGGCGTTTCTCTGCGTCCTCGCCGTCGGCCAGTATTTCATCGTCAGCCGGTTCGCGATCCACCATGAGACCCTGCCCCTGTTCGACGCCTCGCGCCAGCGGCCGATCTCGGTCGACATCGCGGTGCGGCGTGACTATGAGACCAAAGCCAATCTCGGCCTCTGGAAGCTCCCGCTCGCCATCATCAGCAACGGCAACACCGTCAGGGCGACCGAATATTCCTTCCTGGCCAACGTGCTCGCCGCACGCGGCTATCTGGTTGCCAGCATCCAGCAAGATCTTCCGAGCGATCCGCCGCTGATGACCCATGCCGGCCAGAAATATGTCGGCCGGCGTGAAGTCTACATTCGCTGCGAGGCCAATATTCTGTTCGTGCTGGGCGAGTTGAAGAGGCGGCAGGAGAACGCCGACTATGACCACATCACCCTCGTCGGCCATTCCAACGGCGGCGATGTCTCGATGTATGTCGCCCATCAGCACCCGGAGCTGGTATCGAAGGTGATCACACTCGACAATCTGCGGGTGCCCTTCGTTATCAGCGATAATATGAAGATCCTGTCATTCCGCTCGAAGGATCCGCATTTCGTGACTGATCCGGGTGTGCTGCCGACGCCGGAAGAGGCCAGGGCGCGCGGCATCGACATCGTCCATACTGGCGCACAGCACACCGAGATGAGCGATCGCGGTCCCGACGCGGTCAAGGAGAAGATCCAGGCGACGCTCGACCGCTTCCTGCGTGACAGCGCCAGCAGTGCGCTCGCGCCGGCCGATACGAAGAGCCCGATGATCATGAACCCTGGCGACTATTAGCCGAACCCCTTTGCGGCAGATCAAGGCAGCTCCGAGCCGGCCACGATAGGAAGGGCCTCGCCATCTCGGAGAGGCACGTGTCGCACTATACCGAAAGTCTTGATACGAAGCGCCTTGATACGAAGAGCCTTGGGTTGCCCGCGGCAAGAACGCCGGCGTTCGTACGGCACTTTTATCGTTCGACCCGCAGGCTGCTGCGGTCGATCATCGCCCGCATCGATCTCTCGCAATTTCCGGGATCGTGTTGCGGGTGAGCGCGTCGGCCGCAAGCAAATGCATGAAGGTTGCCCGATGCACCGATATTTGAGCCGAATTTGCCTGTTGCTTGCCAGCGCCACCGCGGGCTTCGGCATGTCGCCTGCTCGCGCCGCCGATGCCGAGCACGGCGCCGATCTCGCCAAGCGCTGGTGCGCAAGTTGCCACGTGGTGGCGAGCGGCCAGACGCAGGCTAGCGCCGACGTCCCCTCCTTCGCATCCGTTGCGCGCCGGCCGGACTTCAGTCCGGAGCGGCTCGCTTTCTTCCTGCTCGACCCGCACCCGAAGATGCCGAACTTTCCCTTGAGCCGGACCGAAGCTGGCGACATCGCGGCCTATATCGGATCGCTGCACCAATAGAGCCCCCCGGTCAATCGCGAGCCTAAAAACTGCAAATCCCTGCCGGAAGACCGACAGGGATCAGCAGAAAGGATGATGGACGGCGAATGGGGATCCATTCGGTGGCCCATCATGGACCTGCACCAGGATCAGAATGCGCATCTCGCTGCCGCGCAAGATCAATTTGTGGGCATGCCGCACGGCACCGACAGAATCAGGACTTGTCCTTGCCCGGTTGCATGAAACTGCCGGTCATCTGGCGCATGTGGTCCCCGGCGCTGGTGAATTGACTGCGCAGGAAGTCGGACTGAATTCGCATTGCTTCCTGAAGGTCTGTGGCGTGAACGAGCTTGCGCGCGTGCTCGAACGCCGACTTCATGTTCTGTTCGGTGAAAGCGAGCGCCTGCTTCGACACGTCCGTCCCCGCGCCCGGGACGGACGACATCGATTTGGTGGCGGCTTCGAAAAACATGCCGAATGCTTTTTCCGCCTGGTCAATCGTCTTTTCGGCCAAGTCGCGCAGTTCGGCCGGAACTTCGAGTTTCGGTTCGATCATGGTCGCATTCCTCCCTTTTCTGACTGAATACCACACTTGCCGGATCGCCTTCCAGCGGCCAGCCCCCGCGCAAAGGTTGCCCCGGTGGGCCGATCTGGGAGGAAACGAGGGACGAGGTGTTGGCCGGCGCGGCCAGACTCAGGACAGGGGGTGTTCGGGAAGAGTTTCTTCGGTGGCGAGGTCTTCGACGAGCTTGATGACCTCGAAACGCTGCCGAGCCTCGAGCTTCAGGAACGCACGGAGCAAGCGCAGGCTTTCGACGGTGCCGCTCGCAGGCGCGCCAAGCTTGAGGTGCAGTTCAGCCGCGAAATTGAGGTTTTTCATCCCTCACCTATGACAAGCATCAGCCTTCAGTTCTTGCGTCGAAGTCGCACTCGAGGAGCGACGCCGCAACCCAATACAATGGCGACAATCAGCTCTCGGCCGGCGGGTCCCGGCGGACTAGCAGGCCGAACTTCCTTAGCCGAACGGATGGGCCCAACCGAGCAGGTTGCAATTATGCCAAGGAACAACCGATCCGGCAAGCCCGACGGCCGGCGTAGCGATGCTTCGCCGGCATCGCGCCACGGCAATTCCGGATAACAGGAATATCGACCGCCGTCACCCACCTGCGTCAAGAAGCGGCATCAATCACGCATACAGCCGAGATCGCTGTCAATCGGCATGCGCTTCCCCTTGTTTCCGATGTGAACAGACATTTGCGGACACGAACTGGCGGGTCGGCAGCATATACACGTAATTGTTGAGTAGCGTCTCAGCGGTTGTACAGCAGTGACATGAACGCTCGTCTTCAATCCTCCGATTGGGGCGCCGGTGAAGTCGACCAACGCGGCAAGCGCCTTGGGATCGGCCGCCCTCCTCATCGGAATGCGTCCCGCTGGCACTTTTCCCTGCGAGCCTCATCGGTCCCGATATGTTTTCCGCGTGTGAACCGTTGTTTAGGAGCGAACGACAAAGCGGTTGCGGAACGGCCACGCGGACGACGGCGCCATGGCTGATAGACTCATGATTTGGGCGCGTGTCACCACCAAAGGACGACGGCATGCTTTCTCGCTGCGATCTGATCAAGGGCGCCGCGGTCGCGCTTCTTACCCTCTCGATACAAGGCGCATGGGCGCAGGAGACCAGGATGAACCTGCTCAAGATCGTCACCATCAAGGACGAAATCATCGTCGGATTGTCGGCGGAGGAGCTTCAGGCGCTCGGCGGAAATGATGCGAGCGCGCTTGCGCATGCGCTGGCGCAAAAAGGCGATCTCACCGTCTGGCAGTACAACGTGCACCGCGGCCCGAACGGCGAATTGCAGCAGGCGCCGACCGCCAAGATCGGGCTCTTGGCCAACGCCTCTCTCCGTGTCGAGCCGTATTCCACGACCTACCAGATCGTACCGCATCCGTAAGGGGCGACCGGCGCCGGCGGCAGAAACCGCCGGCGCACAGCTATCATCAGCGCCGCTACGTGCGCAGAACTAACCTTCAGTCGCAAAACCGTAGATTAGCGCCAGCCGGTCCAGGCATTCACGAAAACGCCGCGCAAAATAGTCGTTCCAGCGCTGTGTACGAACGGCGCGCCGCTGCCCGATCTGATCCATGGTCAAGCCCAGCACGAGCACATCGTGCACCAGTGCTGCGCCGTCGGTGCCGAGTTCGCGTTCGACTCGGTTCAGCCGCAACACCGCCTGGCGCTGGCTTTCGGTGACCGGCTCGCGCGTGCGCGCGCCATCGACATATTCGCGGGTCGGATCCATCGCCTGAGGTCCCCGCTCCGCTCTCTCCCAATCGCTCTGGAAGGCGCGCCCGCCGCGATATTGTGCCTCGTCGATCTGATGGTGCGCGTGAAGCCGGCCGAGCGGGTCACTGCGGACGGACCGGACGGCCACGATCTTCTCGCCGGGATCGAGCGCCAGCGGATTGTCGACCTCGACTTCCGCCACATCGGCATTGAACGGCACGTCGCGGGACCGCCGGTCGTAGATTCCAGCCAATTTGTAAGATTTATTGCGTCGAGCACGTGCCACTCGGATACTCCTTGCAAAGTTGGCGATTGCAAAATCGATAGTCGAACGGGGTGGCCGCCTCCTCAGCCGGCCGAGACCAGCCTCAACACGACGGGACCGACGACGCGGGCGGACGCAACCCCGGATGGCCGCGTCAGACCTGCATGCGGCGCGCAATAGCTGGAGCCGGGCTGACGCGGATGGCCGCAAAACGTGATCTCCTTCCCGTCCTTGTCGCCGCCATAGGGATAGCGACAGTCGCCTCGCGCGAGTTCGAGCAGCGGGATCAGGCGTGGCTGGACGCCGACACAGCGCAACTTCACGCGCGCCGCAGGTTTCATCGCGGATTTTGGCGGCGGGTTCAGGCTCGGTAACGCCGGACGGCGCGGCGAAGGCAGACAGGCCTCGCCCGGCAAAGACGGCACGATCGGTGGGCTCGTCATCCGCGCCAATGCGACGAGTCCCAGCCGCTTGGCGCGACCAGCCACCGCGTTGCGCGTGTAAGCCGTTCCAAACCTTGCGTTAATCCCCGTTGCGATTGCCGCGTAAGACATTCCTTTGAGAAAATAGTCGCAAAGCGCGTCGGAGTGCTCCGACGGCCAATGGCCCGGTTCCATGCTGTTGTCCTGTGATGCGCCTGCTTCGATCGCACGATCGGGCGGTGGGAAAGCACATTCCGGTATTCCGAATCGAAAGTCAAGCGATAATTCTGATATTCATAATTGCATCAATTCCGAATTTCGGATTATAAGAGGCAAGACGGTGCGCAATCGAGGGAATCACCATGTTGGACGTTGCAATGATCGAGCGGGGCCTGGAAAAGACGGGCAAGAGCAAGGGCGGCCTGGCGGCGGCCATGGGCGTGCGGCCTGGCGCGGTCTCGGAGATTCTCGGCGGCGAGCGCCTGGTGAAGGCCTCGGAAATCATTCCGATCATGGAATATCTCGAGCTAAACCTCGCGCCGATCATGGGCCGCGTCGGCGCCGGCGCCGTGATCGAGCCCGATTATGAACAGGTTCCGCCGGAGGGGCTCGGCGACATCACGCTGCCTTTCCCGATCATGGAAGAGACGGTCGCCTTCGAGATCGTAGGCGACTCCATGCTGCCCAAGTACGAGAACGGCGACGTGATCGTGGTCTACAAGGACCAGCGCCATCCGCTGTCGAGCTTCTACGGCGAAGAGGCCGTGGTACGGCTCAAGACCGGCGAGCGCTATTTGAAGACCATCGAGCGCGGGAAAAGCCCGTCCGTCGTCAATCTCACCAGCTTCAACGCCAAGCCGATCGTCGGCGTGAAGCTCGACTGGGTCGGAGAGATCTGCCTTTCCATGCCCAAGGGACAGCTCGAGCGGCTGCGGGCCAAGTCGGCCCGCCCCCGCAAGAAGGGCAAATAGGACCCTAATTTACGATTTTTGGAAATCGCCCTTGGACTAACTTCTGATTTTCGGAAATACTCTGCCGCACCTCCCGACTCAGGAGGGCGGCAGGTTCATTCCATGCAATACTTCGTCGTGATGATCGACTATGGGCGGCGCGGCCGCGAGGCGGTCGTCGATCCCGAAATCACAAGGCGCGAGGTCATCTCGCGCATCGTTTCGGGCGAATACCAGAACGTCTCGTTCATCCACGAAATCGCCGAGAATTCGGTCGAGGACGTGACCGAGGCCATCCTGGCCGAGGCTGCGCTACCCCAGATCCCGCCCGAAGACATCGACCTCCAGGCAAAGCGCCTCGATCACGCCCGCGACCTGCGCAAGCACGAGCGGACGTGACGGAAGCCGGCAGCCTCTGCCCTACCGTCTCGGGTGAATATCACACCATGAGCACGGTCGATCCCGTGGTCTTGCGCGCCGCGAGATCGGCATGCGCCTTGGCGGCGTCCTTCAGTGGATAGGCTTGGTGCACCTCGATCTTGACTGCGCCGGACTTGACGACGTCGAACAGCTCGCCTGCCATCGCGACCAGACTTTCACGCTTGGCGGCATAAGTGAACAGCGTCGGCCGCGTGACGTAGAGCGAGCCCTTCTGGGCCAACAGGCCGAGATTGAGCGGCTCCACCGCGCCGGAGGACTGGCCGAACAGCGCGACGACGCCGAGCGGCGCGAGGCAGTCCAGCGATTTCAGGAACGTGTCCTTGCCGACGGAATCATAGACGACCGGCACCTTCTTGCCGCCGGTGATTTCGTCGACACGCTTCACGAAATCCTCGCGCGTGTAGATGATGACATGGTCGCAGCCATGCGCCTTGGCAAGCTTTGCCTTCTCGTCGTTGCTGACGGTGCCGATCACGGTCGCGCCGAGATGCTTGGCCCACTGGCTCAGGATCAGACCGACGCCGCCGGCTGCGGCGTGGAGCAGGATGGTGTCGCCGGCCTTCACCCGATAGGTCTGCCGGATCAGATACTGCGTCGTCAGTCCCTTCAGCATCATCGCCGCCGCGGTCTTGTCATCGACGCCGTCAGGCAGCTTCAACAAGCGGTCGGCGGGAATCAGCCGGGCCTCGGAATAGGCGCCGAGCGGTGAGGCGCCATAGGCGACACGATCGCCCGGCTTCAGATCGGTGACCCCTGGGCCGACCTCCTCGACAACGCCGGCCGCCTCGCTGCCGAGCCCGCTCGGCAGTTGCGCCGGATACAGGCCGGAGCGGTTGTAGATATCGACGAAATTGAGACCGACGGCGGTGTGGCGGATGCGCGCCTCGCCCGGTCCGGGCTTGCCGACGCTGACCTCCTCCCAGACCAGGACTTCCGGGCCGCCGGTCTTGTGAAAGCGAATGGCATGCGTCATGGGCGTTACTCCCTTATCGTTGCAGTGAAGTTCAGAGCACCTGATCGTCCCGTGAAATAGGCATTTAGTCCGGCCGTTACAGTACAGACACGTAACAAGAATGTCACAACGGGCAACAAACGCCCGCCGTTCCGTCTCTGTTCGGAAGAGTTGATGACGGGCCTGGGGCGAGTGGCAGTAGCCTTCACGCGGGGTTTGGTAGTCGCCTGCGAAGGAGAGCCGAGATGCCAGCTTATGTTCAGCATCATCAGGATGTCGAAATCGCGCCAGTGAATTGCCCCACCTGCATGGGGTTCCTGCCGATGTATGTGCGCGAGGTCGAACCGCATTGGAGCCTTGCCAAGATCGACTTTGTCTATGAATGCGCCGATTGCGGCGCCGAGGTCAGACAAACCATCCGCAAGCCGGAGCAGCTGCGGCACTGATCGCGGGGCCCGCGCACCGCTCAACTATTTGCGTTAAGCGGAAAAAACGCCGTTCGCGCGGGTCTGATGTCTCCCAAACGAGGCTTGTTCTTTGCCCGGAACGCAGGCAGAACAAGCCTCAAGCAAGACCTTTGGGAGCGCCCTTTCGTGGCTGATCAGAAGGCCTCGACCTCGATCGAGGCAGTGGAGAGCGGCCTCGCCGCGCAAGGCTATATCGCGAGCCGGCAGATCGCGACCGCCGTTTATCTGTCGCAACAGATCGAGAAGCCGATCCTGGTCGAAGGCCCCGCGGGCGTCGGCAAGACCGAGCTTGCCAAGGCGATTGCCGCCTGGCGCGGCATGAAGATGATCCGCCTGCAATGCTATGAAGGCCTCGACGAGGCCAAGGCGCTCTACGAGTGGAAATATGCCAAGCAGCTTCTCTATACCCAGATCCTGAAGGACAAGCTCGGCGAAGTCCTGGGCGGTGCGCAGACGCTGCATGCAGCGCTCGACGAGCTGCACGATTTCGGCGACGTGTTCTTCTCCAAGGAATTCGTCGAGCCGCGCCCTCTGCTCCAGGCGCTGGAGCAGCCGGGCGGCTGCGTGCTCCTGATCGACGAGATCGACAAGTCGGACGCAGAGTTCGAATCGCTGCTGCTGGAGATCCTGTCCGACTTCCAGGTCACCATCCCCGAGCTCGGCACCGTCTCCGCGATCACGCCGCCGACCGTGATCCTCACCTCCAACAGCGAGCGCGATCTTGGCGATGCCCTGAAGCGGCGCTGCCTGCATCTGCACATCGGCTTCCCCGAGCAGCGGCTGGAGGAACGCATCGTCGAGAGCCGCGTGCCCGGCATCTCGCAGACGCTGCGCCGGCAGATGGTCGGCTTCATCCACGAGATCCGCTCATTGGATCTGAAAAAGCTGCCTTCGGTCAGCGAGAGCATCGACTGGGCACGCGTGCTGGTGCTGCTCCAGGCTTCGGAGCTCGACACCGAGATCGTCAAGGACACGCTCAACGTGCTCCTGAAATACGAAGCCGACATCGAGGCAGCAGTGCCGCAAGTTACGACCTTCATTGCCAAGGCGGCACGGTCCAACGTCTTCGGTTGACGCCGATGCGCGAGAATCTCCATCGTTTCTTTCGGGCGGCGCGCGGCGCCGGCGTTCATGTCTCGCCCGCCGAAAGCATCGATGCGATGCGCGCGGTCAAGCAGGTCGGTTTCTCCGACCGCGCCATCTTGCGCGACGCCCTGCTGCTAACGCTCGCCAAGTCGCAGGACGAAAAACTCGCACTCGGCGACTGTTTCGACCTCTTCTTCAGCCAGCCGGAACCGCGGCAGGATCAGCCCGAGGCCGGCAGCGACGACGCTTCGCAGGACTCAGATCAGTCGTCCGCATCGGACGCGGCCGGCGAAGCCGGTGAAGGTCAGCCTCCCAAGGAACTCGGCCCTCTTGCGCAGATGCTGCTATCGCAGGATCGCAATGCGATCGCAGCGGCGATCGCCAGTGCCTCCGGTGCTGCCTCGCTGTCCGACATCCGCTATTCCACCCAGCGCGGCATCTTCTCCAGCCGCATCCTCGACGCCATGGGCCTCCAGCGCCTGCGAGACGATCTGGACCAACTGACCGCGACCAACCCGTCCCTGGCCGAGCGTCTGCGCGCCGCGCTCGATGCCCTGCGCGAAGCGGTGCGCGACGCGGTCTCGCAGGGGCTCGCGCTCTACGCCCGCGAGGAGGCCGAAAACCTTCGCAACGAGATTCTGCGCAACGCGCCGCTCGCGCGCATCGAGCGGCGGCAGGTCGCCGAGATGCGCGCTCTCATCCGCCAGATCGCCCGCCGGCTGCGCGAGCGCTACTCGAAGCCGCGCAAGCGCCAGCGCCGCGGCCATCTCGACGTTCGCCGCACGCTCCGCCGCAACGCAGCCTGGGGCGGCGTACCGTTCCTCACCGCATGGAAGCGCAAGCATCGTGACCGACCCAAGATCGTGGCGCTCTGCGACGTCTCCGGCTCGGTCGCTCAGGTCTCCGACTTCTTCCTGCTGCTGATCCACTCGCTGCACGAGGTGGTCGATGACGTCCGCTCGTTTGCCTTCTCCTCGCATCTGATCGAGGTCAGCGAGATCCTGGAGAACAACTCGCCGGAAGAGGCGATGGCCGAGATCATGTCCAAGGTCGGCTTCGGCTCGTCCGACTATGGCTCCTCGCTGGTCGATTTCGAGAAAGAGTTCATGAGCACGCTGACGCCGCAGACCACGGTGATCGTGCTCGGCGATGCCCGCAGCAACAATCTCGACCCGCGCGCCGACATTCTGCGCCGCATCTCTGAACGGTCGAAGCGACTGGTCTGGCTCAATCCGGAAGGACGGCTCGCCTGGGGCTTTGGCGATTCCGAGATGCCGCGCTATGCGACCTTTTGCAGCGTCGTACGGCAATGCGCCACCGCGCAGCAACTCGAGCGCGCGGTATCCGATATCGTGGCCAGTTATCAATAAGGGGCGATCGCACCCGCCTC
This sequence comes from Bradyrhizobium sp. C-145, assembly GCF_023375135.1. Taxonomy (NCBI): domain Bacteria; kingdom Pseudomonadati; phylum Pseudomonadota; class Alphaproteobacteria; order Hyphomicrobiales; family Nitrobacteraceae; genus Bradyrhizobium; species Bradyrhizobium sp. C-145. Next base: position 5,972,016 of record NZ_CP088150.1, read on the forward strand.
TATCGTCAGGCGGCGGTGAGCTCGGCGTGAGCAAGATTGCACTCGCGAAAGTGATGCGCGATTTCGTCGACAGCGCGCTGCTTCCACTCTTCCGCCTGCGCGAGCCAGAAAACGCGGCGCTCGAAATCGAGCGCAGCGCGCTCTCGGCACAGCGATTCCTGACGGCGAATTTCGACCAGCCTATTCATGTACTCCACTCCCTGCCTGTGAAGCCATTCACCGCGAACGAACCTAACAGTGTCCCGAACGCTCCGTCTCATTTTTTCTGCATATTGCGGCGCGAAATGGGACAGCAGCACTTCCCGTGCAGCGCGGCAGTTCGCAGCGCAACATCAAGCCGACATCATCAATAAGTGATCGAGGTCCGGAACGATATTAGCGGCGGAGCGATCTTAACTCTTGTGGCGCAACGAAGTGCGGCAATTTGTGAAGAGACGTTCCAAACAACGCACCGAATTCCCGACTCATTGTCGTCGCATGGTTTTCATGCAGCGTCGCTAACAGAGGCGCGCGAACGGTACTATCGCTTGAGGCAACATGAGCAACGACGTCGACTTCGATCTTTCACCGGACCAATGGGAAGCGCTACGCACACTTCGCAATCCGGCATCGAACGGCCTCTCGAAGGCCTACCTTCTCGAAAGTCTCGTCAAGCTCGGCCTCGTTGTCGTCAATGATGGCTTGCCTGAGATGACGCCCACCGGACGCAAGGTGCTGGTGCGCGGATCATGCCGGCTGCTGGATCTCGTGGCTTAATGCGAACGATGGGCCGCACTCGCCCGATCATCAAGTCTTGCCTAAATCGGATTAGATGACCCTGGCAGCAAAACTGCTCGAGGGTGGCCCCCGCCGACTGGTTAACCGACTTGCGGATCAGTCATCCCACCGGAGGAGCGATGTTCCATATGCCCTCCTCCAGACAGAGAGGAAGCGGGGAAACCAGGAATGAGCCACGGCGCCCTTATAGGCCCAGGTGCGATATTTCAGACCTCGCTCCGAGATCAGTTCCTGATAGCCGCCATGGACCTCGGTTGCAGCCCGAATGTCATCCAATATTCCCTGGGCGCAGGCCCGGTAGGTGCCACTCCCCGAGAATTCGTCGAAGTCCAGCATGCGATCCGCAAACTCGACGTTGAATGTCGGCCAGGATGAGCGTCCCTGGTAGGCGGGAGCCGCGATCTTGTGGATCATCTTGGTCCGCGGATTATCCGCCGACACCAGGAAGTGGAACGTGCTGGGGATGCGGAAGCGCGGCTCCGCAATGATCAAATCCGCCGTGGCCGCGAACAGGGCGCGCTCGCTTTCCTCGTTCAGGTCCCAGAAGCCGCGATGCACGCTGACGAAATCCAGCGCAACCGAGGACGCTGGCGTAGCCGCCGGGCCGTCCAGGGAATGTCTGATGTAGCCGTCCTTGCCGAACAGCCGGAGCAGGTCTCTCTTGTGCTGCGCGAGGTCGCGCCCGAGCAGCCGTTTCAGCTCGTTCTCGTCGACGATTCCGAGCTGCACGCTCCACACGAACGTCGTGTAGACACAGGCATTGGTTACGAAGCGTCGGCGCTCGGCGCGGGTGTCCGTTGCCGCAGAGCGCGGGGCACGGGCATCGCACAGCAAACATCTGGTGCCGGCATCGTCGAACGGCTCCAGCTCGCTTGCGAGTTGGAGGATCGCCCGCTTCAGGTCGGCGCCGTATTCGGCCAGCAGCAGGCGGCCAGCATGCGCGCATTGCGACATTGCCAGAAAGGACGACGCCCTGTCCTCGGCGGACAGCATCTGCTGGAGACCGGCAAGGATGCCGAGCAGCGTATCCGAGGGCCGCGAGAAATAGTTCACGCCGAGATACCGATCGCGTCCCGCCGGCACGATGGTCGTGGTGACGACGCCAGCGCGAACCGCCTCCAGCAACAGACGCACGCTCTTTTCGAGCAGACGGGCCCGTCGCACCGCGTCCTGCGAATCCATGATGGTTTCAGGATCGAGAACGTCGGGATAGAACCAGGCGAAGTCGCGCGGATAATATGCGGAAGCATGCGGCGCCCCCGTGACGAGGAATGCCTCGGTCACCGAAAAGGCGCTGTCCATCGCGTGCCGGTAAAGGTCCGCAATGGCAGTGAACGGATGATGCGATTGCCGCAGGAATCGATCGCCGAGAAAATTCACCGCCTGAAGCGCGTTGGCAACGAAGGTCGCCGTCAGCCCCTGATAGAACCGGCTTTCGCGATGGCGCGGAAAAGAAATGTCGCTGTTCATCTGTCTCGTCGAATTGTGCCTCGTGGTCCCGGCGGAAGGCCGTCACTATTTTAGGCGTGTCTGATTCGTGTCTCTATCCCGTGACTTGCGGGCTCAACTCACCTTCCCGCGGCCTGAAATTCTCGATCACCCGCAGCAGCACCCGCGCGCCGGTGTCGGCATCGGCGAGCTCGACATGCTCATCAGGATGATGGCTGATCCCGCCGCGGCAGCGGACGAAGATCATGCCGACATCGGCAATGTCGATCATCGCCATGCCGTCGTGCCCTGCCCCGCTCGGCAGCTCGAACACGGAAAAACCTTCCGCTCCGATCGCCTGAGCGATCTGCTCCTTGAGCCAGGGCGCACAGGGGGCAGTGCGGTTCTCGTGCGTGAGGTCGAGCTGAAGCACCAATTGCCGGCGCTTGGCGATCGCCTCGACCTGGCGGACGATGTCGGCGACTGCACGCTTGCGATGCATGTCGGTTGGCGCGCGCACGTCGATGGTGAAGGACACCTCGCCCGGGATGACGTTGGTCGCGCCGGGCCATGCCTGGATGTATCCGACGGTGCCGACCAGCCCGCCCTCGTCGGTCCGGCAAAACTGCTCGATCGCGCCGATGCATTCGGCGGCGCCGGCAAGTGCGTCGCGCCGAAGCGCCATCGGCACCGTGCCGGCATGCCCCGCCATGCCGGTCAGCCGCGCGGCAAGCCGTGTCGCGCCCGCAATCGCGGTGACAATGCCGACAGGCAGGTTCTGTGCTTCCAGCACCGGCCCCTGCTCGATGTGCAGCTCGAGATAGGCAAGCAGCTCGCGTCGCGCCCGCGCAGCCGCGCCGATATGATAGGGATCGAGGCCGAAGCTAATGAGCGCATCGCGCATCGACACGCCGTCACGGTCGCGCGTGTTCAGCACGCTCTCGTCGAATGTGCCGGCCACCGCACGGCTGCCGAGGAGCGTCGAGGCGAAACGTACTCCCTCTTCATCGGCAAAGCCGACGACCTCGATCGCGAACGGCAGGCGCTTGCCGCGGCGATTGAGATCTGCGACGCAGGCGATCGCGGTGATCACGCCGAGCGGCCCGTCCCATTTGCCGGCATCTCGCACCGTGTCGTAGTGCGAGCCGAGCATCAGGCAGGGCGCACCCGGCCGCTCGCCTTCGTAGCGGCCACAGACATTGCCGATCGCATCGAGATGCGCGCTCATGCCGGCCTCGCGCATCCAACCCAAGATGAGGTCCGCAGCCTCGCGCAGCTCCTTGCTGAGATAGATGCGGGTGAGCTTGCCAACCTCTTCCGATATCGCGGCGAGTTCGTTGATGCGGCGCACGATCTCTTTGCCGAGCGATGTCGTCTGAAAGGCGTTCCCAGCAACCATCTCGGCGGGCTTTCCATCTCTCGCGGACCGCTGCTGCGGCGGTCCTGATGACGATCGATACAAGTTCGGTGCCAGCGAAAATCACGCATCCGGCGCCGTCCCAATCCGCACGTGGTTAGCATGAATGCGAGTGGCCGGCCGACCGTCCTGCTCCGTCATGCACACGCGCGAACCGGTTAAGGCTGCTTAACTCCATTGCATACAATTGGGAGTTACTGCCCATAAATTAATCTGTCGATCCCCTGACCAGGATTCGGGCAGCGCGCAAGCTCCATTATTTTCAATAGCTTACACTCAAATGAAAGCTCCGCAGCCTGTGGCACGAAGCTTGCGACACTTGTTCCAGGCTCCGCCAGACCGGCGGTAGCCGCGAGATTGAGGCGGGGCATCCGCCAAGGGGAGCAAGCAATGGATTTTGGCAGGATTTCACGACGGCATTTGTTGCAAGGCAGCGCGGCCCTGACCCTCGGTGCCGCGGTTGGCGTCCGCCCGGCCTTCGCAGCCGAGACGACCATCGGCTTCATCTATGTCGGCTCGCGTGATGACTACGGCTACAACCAAGCGCATGCGCAGGGCGCAGCGGCGCTGAAGAAGATTCCCGGCCTCAAGGTCGTCGAGGAAGAGAAGGTGCCGGAGACCGACGCGGTCGAGAAGACGATCGAGTCCATGATCAATCTCGACGGTGCCAGCCTGCTCTTCCCGACCTCGTTCGGCTACTACAATCCGCACATGGTCAAGATCGCCAACAAGTACCCGAAGCTGCGCTTCGAGCATTGCGGCGGCCTCTGGAGCGACAAGGATCCGAAGAACGCCGGCAGCTATTTCGGCTATATCGACGAAGCTCAATACATCTCCGGCATCGTCGCCGGCTACACCTCCAAGAGCGGCAAGCTCGGCTTCGTTGCGGCCAAGCCCATCCCGCAGGTGCTGCGCAACATCAACGCTTTCACGCTCGGGGCCAGGCTCGCCAATCCGAAGGCGACCACGCAAGTCATCTTCACCGGTGACTGGTCGATGCCGGTTAAGGAAGCCGAAGCCACCAACAGCCTGATCGACCAGGGCGTTGACGTGCTCACCTGCCATGTCGACGGCCCCAAGACCATGGTCGAGAACGCGGCGCGCCGCGGCGCCTTCGTCTGCGGCTATCATACCAACCAGTCGCCACTCGCCCCGAAGGCGTATCTCACCGGCGCGGAGTGGAATTGGGAAGCGCTCTATCCGAAGTTCGTGAAGATGATCGCCGCCGGCGAGAGCATCCCGAACTTCTATCGCGGCGGCCTCAAGGAGGAGATCGTCAAGACCTCGCCCTATGGCGAAGCGGTTTCGGCAGAGGCCCGCAAGCACGCCGACGACATCAAGGCCAAATTCCTCTCGGCTGACGGCTACGCCATCTTCAAGGGCGGGCTGGTCGACAACAAGGGCAAGACGGTGATCGCGGCCGGCACCGATCGCGGCCAGAAGGATCCCGAGTTGGAGAAGATGGACTACCTCGTCGAAGGCGTGATCGGAGCGACTTCGTGACGACGGAAGCGGCTGATTCTGTCGAGGCGGTCGGGACAATAGCCCCGGCCGCCGATTCCGGCTTTCTGCAACGGCACGGCGGCACGATCGAATATGTCCTGATCCCGGGCTCGGCGCTCGTCGGCGCGCTCGTGGTGTTCGGCATCTTCGTCGCGATGTTCGGCAAGAATCCGCTCGACCTTTATTTCTACATGTACTACGGCGCGTTCGGCACCTGGTTCTCGTGGCAGAACACCCTGACGCGCGCGGCGCCGCTGATCCTCACCGCACTCTGCACCGCGTTGCCCGCGCAACTCGGCATGGTCATCATCGGTGGCGAAGGCGCGCTCCTGATCGGCGCACTCTCGGCAACCAGCGCCGCATTGGCGCTTCAAGGCATGCCGCCGCTCGCCGTACAAATTGCCATGGTCATCGCCGGCGTGATCGGCGGAGGCTTGTGGATCATGCTGTCGGGCGGCTTGCGACAGTATCGCGGTGTCAACGAGACCATATCGAGCCTGCTGCTCGTCTACATCGCGCTCGCAATCCTCAACCATCTCGTCGAAGGCGCGATGCGCGATCCCGCCAGCCTCAACAAGCCCTCGACGCGCGATATCGGCGCCGCCAACATGATCGGCACCATTCCGGGCACCGACGTGCATTGGGGCCTCTTGTTCGGTCTGATCGCCGCCATCGCCGCCTACGTCCTGATCTATCACACCGTGTTCGGCTTCGCGGCGCGGGTTGCCGGCGGCAACATCCGCGCCGCGAAAATCGTCGGCCTCGGCGTCGACAAGCTGATCCTGACCATCTGCTTTCTCGCCGGCGGCGCCGCGGGCCTTGCCGGCATGGTCGAGGTCGCCGCCGTGCAGGGACGCACCAATGCCAATCTTGCTGCCGGCTACGGCTTCACCGGCATTCTCGTCGCCTTCCTCGCGCGGCAAAATCCGCTCGCCGTCATCCCCGTAGCGATCCTGCTCGGCGGCATCAGCGCCAGCGGCGGTCTGCTGCAACGGCGCCTCGGATTACCCGATGCATCCGTGCTGGTGCTCCAGGGCATCATCTTCGTCTTCGTGCTGGCCAGCGATGCGCTCTACGGCCGCATCGGATTCCTGAAAGGCAAGTCCTGATGGCAGACGGATCGATCGGACTCTGGACCGTCCCGCTCGCCGTGCTCGGCGGCGCCATTCGTGTCTCCACGCCGTTCCTGTTCGTGAGCCTGGGGGAATGCATCACCGAGCGCTCCGGCCGTATCAATCTCGGCCTCGAAGGCACGCTGGTGATGGGCGCGATGAGCGCCTATGGCATCTCCTACCTTTCAGGCTCTCCGTGGCTGGGCGTGCTCGCAGCCGGCATCACCGGCGCACTGCTGGGCGCGCTGCACGCTGGCATCTGTTCGCTGCCGCGCGTCAACGACGTCGCCGTCGGCATTGCGTTGATGCTGTTCGGTACCGGCCTTGCCTTCTATCTCGGCAAGCCGCTGATCGAGCCCACTGCGCCGCGGCTGCCGGCGCTCGATTTCGGCTGGTGGAGCGACGTCCCGCAGGTCCGCGCCGCGCTGCGCGTCAACGTGCTCTTCCTGATCGGCGTCGCACTCGCACCGATCCTGTACTGGGCCTTCCGCACCACGCGCTGGGGCTTGCTCATCCGAACCGCCGGCGAGAGCTCGGATGCCGCGCGCGCGATGGGCCACTCGGTGCTGCTGATCCGCCTGCGCGCCACCATGGTCGGCGGCTTCCTCGCCGGCATCGGCGGCTCGTTCCTGTCGCTGTTCTATCCCGGCAGCTGGAATGAAGGATTGTCCTCGGGCCAGGGCATCACGGCGGTGGCGCTCGTGATCTTCGCGCGCTGGGATCCCCTGCTCTGCCTATGGGCCTCGCTCGCCTTCGGCGGCGCCGCGGCGCTGGGGCCGGCGCTGCAATCGGTCGGCGTCACCTCCGGCTATCACCTTTTCAACGCCGCGCCCTACATCCTGACGCTGGCGATCATGATCATCACCTGCTCGCCCAAACGCACACTGACCGGAGCCCCGGCGGAATTGTCGATCACACGCTAGAGAGCAAGATCATGCCTGAGCGACACATCAAGTCCGAGCCCTATGCCTGGCCCTATAACGGCGACCTCCGTCCCGAAAACACCGCGCTCATCATCATCGACATGCAGACCGACTTCTGCGGCATCGGCGGCTATGTCGACAAGATGGGCTACGACCTCTCGCTGACGCGGGCACCGATCGAGCCGATCAGGAAGCTGCTCGCGATGATGCGCAGCCAAGGCTTCCATATCATCCATACCCGTGAAGGGCACCGCCCCGATCTGTCCGATCTTCCCGCCAACAAGCGCTGGCGCTCGCGCCAGATCGGCGCCGGCATCGGCGATCCCGGCCCCTGCGGCCGCATCCTGGTACGCGGCGAGCCCGGCTGGGACATCATCCCGGAGCTGGCGCCGCTGCCGGGCGAGCCGATCATCGACAAGCCGGGCAAGGGCTCGTTCTGCGCCACCGACCTGGAGCTGATCCTGCGCGTGCGCGGCATCGAGAACATCGTGCTCACGGGCATCACCACCGACGTCTGCGTTCACACCACCATGCGCGAGGCCAACGATCGCGGCTTCGAATGCGTGCTGCTGCACGATTGCTGTGGCGCGACCGACAAGAGCAACCACGACCACGCGCTGAAGATGATCAAGATGCAGGGCGGCGTGTTCGGCGCGGTCTCGACGTCGGACGCCTTCATCGGAGCGATTTCGTGATCATCGGTGAAACGCCACCGCCCTCCGGCGCCTTCGGCGTCGATGCCGTCGCCATGACCATGCGCTTCGGCGATTTCCTGGCGCTCGACAATGTCGAGCTGCAGGTGCGGCCGGGCTCGTTCCACGCGCTGCTCGGCGAGAACGGCGCCGGCAAATCGACCCTCGTCAAATGCATCATGGGCTATTACCACGCGACTGAAGGCGACATCCTCGTCGGCGGGCGCGAGCAGGCGATCGGCAATCCGAAGGACGCTCACGCGCTCGGGCTCGGCATGGTCTACCAGCATTTTACGCTGGTGCCGGCGATGACGGTCGCGGAAAACCTCGTGCTGGCCCGCGACGATGTGCCGGCGGTGGTGAACTGGCCGAAGGAGATGAAGGAGCTCGAGGCGTTTCTGAGCCGCATGCCCTTCAAGGTGCCGCTCGGCGCCAAAGTCTCGGACATCTCTGCCGGCGAACGCCAAAAGTGCGAGATCCTCAAGCAGCTCTACCTGAAGCGTCGCTTCCTGATCCTGGACGAGCCGACCTCGGTGCTGACGCCGGCGGAAGCCGACGAGGTGCTCGTCATGCTCCGCGGCCTGGTCGTCAGGGGTGAGCTGACGATCCTGATGATCACGCACAAGTTCCGCGAGGTCATGGCGTTCGCCGACGACGTCACGATCCTGCGCCGCGGCAAGCTGGCGGGTCATGGCAAGGTGGCTGAGCTCACGCCGGACGCGATGGCTCGCACCATGATCGGCGCCGAGGAGTTGACGGTGCAGCCGCCGCGCACCGGTAAGGCTGGCCAAGCCAGGCTCGAGCTGCAAAAGCTCCGTGCGCTCGACGATGCCGGCGCAGTCGCCGTGCATGACGTTTCGCTCACTGTCCGGACCGGCGAGATCGTCGGCATCGCCGGTGTCTCCGGCAACGGCCAGCGCCAGCTGGTCGAGGTGCTGGCCGGCCAGCGCGAGGCCGAAAGCGGCGAGATTCGTGTTGCCGGCGATCCCTACCGCGCCAGCCGCGAGGAGATGCGGCGCCACAAGATGTCGCTCCTGCCCGAGGAGCCGTTGAAGAACGCCTGCGTCGGCGGCATGAGCGTCGCCGACAACATCGCCTTCCGCGAATTCGACCGTGCGCCCTTCGCCCGTGGCGGCTGGTGGCTCAATCGCGGCGCCTTTCGAGACGACGCCAGGACGAAGATTGCGCAATACAAGATCAAGACCCGCACGCCGGATACGCCGATCTCGGCACTGTCCGGCGGCAACGTGCAACGTGCCGTGCTCGCCCGCGAGCTTGCCGGCGACGTCGAGGTGCTGATCGCGGCCAATCCCTGTTTCGGCCTCGACTTCGCAGCGGTGGCGCAGATCCACGCCGAGATCATGGCCGCCCGCAACCGCGGCGCCGCCGTGCTGCTCGTCAGCGAGGATCTCGACGAATTGCTCGAACTGTCCGATCGGCTGGTGGTGATGTTCCACGGCGAATTCGTGTATGAAGCACGGACCAGCGAGGCCGACCTCACCGTGGTCGGCCGGCACATGGCGGGGCACTGACCAGGGAGCAGCGATGAGCGGCGCATCCGAGCGGGACGAGCACTTCCTCCGCCTCTCCTTCGCGATCGCCCGCCGCTCCCTCACCCATGGCAATCATCCCTTCGGCTGCATCATCGTCGATGCGGACGGCAACCTGCTGATCGAGACCGAGAACGGCTACATGCCGGATCACGACGGCACCGCGCATGCCGAGCGCCTCGCGGCGACGCAGGCCTGCCGCACGCTCAGTCGCGAGGTGCTGGCGAAGGCGACGCTCTATTCCTCCGCCGAGCCCTGCGCGATGTGCGCCGGCGCGATCTACTGGGCCGGCATCGGCCGCGTGGTTTACGGTCTCAGCGAGCACCGCCTGCGCGGCGTTACCGGCAACCATCCGGAGAATCCGACGCTCGACCTGCCCTGCCGCGAGGTCTTTGCCAGCGGGCAGCGGCCGACCGAGGTGGTCGGGCCGTTGCTGGAGGATGAGGCCGAAGCGTTGCACGACGGCGTGTGGACGAAGTAGCAGCACATCCAAAAGGAGATGACGCCGCGGAGGTTTGACGCGGCGCCATCGTCACCTGCAGTACCGTAGAGTGCTACAGAAGCAGAAGTGGTGGGCACGCTTCGCTTTGCCCACCCTACGACTGCAGAGCGTCAGGTGGTTAGAACTTCACGGTGATACCGGAATAGAGCGAGGACTCGGTGCAGGAGCCGGTGCTCACCGTCCGGCCACCGATGGCCGTGGTACAGCCGACGGCAAGGTTGTGATCGAGGCCGAATTTGTTCTGCCAGTAGCGGTAGGCCACCCAGACGTCCACGAAGTGGGAGTACTTGTCACCCCAGGCCGCCTTCGAGGCGTCGAAGGTCAGACGGATGGGTTCCGAGTTCAACTCGACCGCCGTGTTGTAGACGCCATTCGCCGGGCTGTAGGGAAGCGGCTCGGTGTCGGTGCCCTTCTTGCCGTACCAGCCAGCGCGGCCGCTGATCGAGAAGTACTGCATGTTCGGCGGCAGGAAGCCGAGGTCCATGTAGTAATTGACTTCGACAGCCCAGGTTGGCTTGAACGACGTGTTGCCGTCCGCGAGACACGTCACTCCGGGAACGCCCGGACCGAACAGCCCGCACTGGCTGAAGGAATTGTGGTTGGCGAACTCCCAATAGACCAGCGGCGCGACGTTGATGTAGCCCTTGTAGGGCAGGTCGAACGCAAACTGCAGGCCGCCGACGACGTCGCGCTTGGCGGCGCCGAAATACCTGTTCTCCGTATTGGCATCCATGCCGACTTCAAACGAGATGTTGTGCAGCGGTCCCGCGGTGAAAGCCTTGGTGTTGAAGAGCTCGTTCCAGCCGAAGGTCGAGCGGAATAGGCCATAGATTTCGGTCGCTCCGGCGCAGGATGCCGGCGCGCCGAAGATCGTGCCCGCGTTGGTGCAGGGTCCCGCCGGGTCATTGTGATCCGACTTGAACATGGAGATGGTGAAGAAGTTCGTGCCGTATGCCCAGAGGTCGAAATGGGTGAACGAATAGACCTGCTTGGTGGTCTTGCTGTTGATCGATCCATCCGGCCGGAATGACCACGCGCCCGGCTGCGAGGCGTTGAAGATGTACGAGAACGTGACGCGGTTATCGATGACCAGGAAGAACGGAAGGTCCGGCGCCTTCTTGACCGCCTTGACCGGCAGATCCGCCGCTTGAGCCAGGCCACCGGTGGCCAGCGTAGCAAGTGACAGCGCCGCTGCTGCCATTGCCGTGTAACGAAACGACATCCTGAATACCCCCAAGTTTGGACACGTAAAAATGAACGTCCCCTGGGTGCGACACTTGCGCCGATCTTCCGGAGTGAGAAGCCTCAACTTTTCACACGGCGTGCCGCTTGTTGCGGCAGCACGTGACGAGTCATCGAGGAGATTGCAGAGTGCCCGCACGTAGTGAGCACGAGAGGCAAGGGATCGCTATTGCCGAACATTTCCCGATTGTTTTTATTCGGATTTTCTGATCGCGCCCCGATGCGAGGCCGAGTTGGGAGCAGCCGTCGCGACCGCTGCGCTGCAAGCGCTGGACGGACCGACGCATCATTGCTCAACATGGCATCAAGCCTGCACAGCGGGTTCCGATTTGGTTTGAACCGTCACAAATTTGCAACAGGCGCGGCTCGAAGCGCGATAGCTTCCGCTGTCCATGTTTGCGCTCGAAAGCGCGGAACGACTCAACCGGCACCGCTGCACCTGCCGCAGCGTTGAGCAAGGGATGACGCTTTTTCACATCTTACGCGGCGGCTCAAACTAGCCCACAATTGAGGCACTTCATCCATGCCAGCGCATCACCGAATGTTAGATCAGACGCCTAACGGCCTGCATTCCGGCGAGCCCCCTCTGCTTCAGGCGATCGGGCTCACCAAGCGCTATGGTGCTTTCCTCGCCAACGATGCCATCGACATCGAGATCCAGCCGAGGGAAATCCACGCGCTGCTCGGCGAGAACGGCGCCGGCAAGTCAACGCTGGTCAAGGCGATCTACGGATTGATCCAGCCCAGCGCCGGCGAGATTCGCTGGCAGGGCGAACGACTAGTGCTGTCCGGTCCCTCGGACGCGCGCAGGTGCGGCATCGGCATGGTGTTCCAGCATTTCTCGCTGTTCGACAATCTCACCGTCGCCGAGAACGTCGCGCTCGGCCTCGACGGGAAGGAATCGTTCAAGGACATGTCGGCACGGCTGGAGCGGGTCTCGAAGACCTACGGACTGCCGCTCGATCCCCGACGCGAGGTCTGGCAATTGTCGGTCGGCGAGCGCCAACGCATCGAGATCGTCCGCGCGCTGATGCAGGATCCGAAATTCCTGATCCTGGACGAACCCACCGCAGTGCTGACGCCTCAGGAAGCCGACCAGCTTTTCATCGTGCTGGAGCGGCTCAAGGCCGAAGGCCGCGCCATCCTCTACATAAGCCACAAGCTCGAGGAAGTGAAGCGGCTCTGCGACACCGCAACGATCCTGCGCGGCGGCAGGAAGGTCGAAACCTGCAATCCCCGGCGCGAGACCGCCGCCTCGCTCGCGCGCATGATGGTCGGGGCTGAGATCAAGGAAGTGAAGGCCGCATCCGGCCGCAAGACCACCGTGCCGCGTCTCGTCGTCAACGATCTCTCGCTCTCTCCAAGCGAAGCGCATGGCGTACGTCTCGAGCACATTTCGTTCGAGCTGAAGGGCGGCGAGATCTTGGGCATCGCCGGCGTCGCCGGCAACGGCCAGGACGAGCTGTTCGCCGCACTCTCCGGCGAGCGCCTGTCGAAGGACCCCGGCACCGTCGTGATCGAGGGCATCGCCGCCGGCCACCTCTCGATCACGCAGCGGCGCAAGCTCGGCGCCGCCTTCGTGCCCGAGGAGCGTCTCGGCCACGGCACCGCGCCGCGCATGAAGCTGTCGGAGAACGCGCTGCTCACCGGGCATGCCGCCAGCGGCATGGTCCGCCACGGCTTCATCGACACCGCGGCAACGCTGAAGACGGTCGACCGCGCGACCGAAACGTTTGACGTCCGCAAGGCCAGACGCGATCCGGAAGCAGCATCCCTCTCCGGCGGCAATCTGCAGAAATTCATCGTCGGCCGCGAGATCCTGCGCAACCCGGCGGTTCTGGTGGTCAGCCAGCCGACGTGGGGCGTCGACGCCGGCGCAGCCGCCGTGATCCGCCAGGCGCTGCTTGATCTCGCAGCCGCTGGCGCCGCCGTGCTCGTGACCAGCCAGGATCTCGACGAGCTCACGGAGATCGCCGACCGCATCGCGGTGATGTTTCACGGCCGGCTGTCGGCTCCGATTGCCGCGAGCGAAGCGAGCCGCGAAAAGCTCGGTCTTCTGATGGGCGGCAGCAGCCTGGAGCCGAAGGAGGTCACGCATGCAGTTGGTGCTTGAGAAGCGCGCCGAACGCTCCAATACGATCGCGCTGATCTCGCCACTGATCGCGATCGGCCTCACCATCGTGACCATGGTCATTCTGTTCGCGATCCTCGGCAAGAATCCGCTGCTCGCTTTGCATGCCTATTTCATCGCGCCGCTCACCGACGGCTATTCGCTTCAGGAGATCGCGGTGAAGGCCACGCCGCTGGTGATGATCGCGATCGGGCTGTCGCTCTGCTATCTCGCCAATGCCTGGAACATCGGCGCCGAGGGACAATTCCTGATCGGCGCGGTCGCCGGAAGCTGGATTGCGGTGAAGACGCAGGGCACCGATGCCGGCGCCTGGGTGCTGCCGGCCATGCTCGTGCTCGCCGCGACCGCAGGCGCGCTCTATGCGCTCATCCCCGCGATCTGCAAGGTGAAGTTCGGCGCCAGCGAAATCCTGACCAGCCTGATGCTGGTCTATGTCGCCGACCTCTTCCTCGACTATCTCGTGCGCGGCCCCTGGCGCGATCCGCACGGCTTCAACTTCCCGACCACGGCGGAGTTCGATCCGGTGGCAACGGTTCCGCTGCTGATCGAGGGCGGCCGGCTGCATCTCGGCTCGATCATCTCCCTGCTCGTCGTCGCTGCAGCCGCGATCCTGCTCGCACGCACCATTAAGGGCTTTGAGATCCGCGTGGTTGGCGCCGCGCCGCGTGCCGCGCGGTTCGGCGGATTCAATGCCGACCAGCTGATCATCCTGACCTTCGCCGTCTCCGGCGGGTTGGCAGGCCTTGCCGGCATCATCGAGGTCGCAGGACCCGTCGGGCACCTCCAGCCCGGCATCTCACCTGGTTACGGTTTTACCGCGATCATCGTCGCCTTCCTTGGCCGGCTGAACCCGCTTGGAATATTAATTGCAGGACTTTTTCTCGCATTGACCTTTATCGGCGGGGAGCAGGCACAGATCGCAATGAAGATCCCATTGGACGTCACCAAGGTCTTCCAGGGCATTTTGTTGTTCTACGTGCTCGCCTGCGATTCCCTCATCCTCTACCGCTTCAAGCTGACCTTCCCGAACCGAGAGGTGCCCCATGGAGCTGGTTGAGGCCATCATCCTCGCGATCCTCGCCGCATCGACGCCGCTGCTGATCGCGGCGACCGGCGAGCTCGTGACCGAGCGTTCCGGCGTGCTCAATCTCGGCGTCGAGGGCATGATGATCGTTGGCGCGGCCTGCGGCTTTGCCGGCGCCTGGCTGACCGGCTCGATCTTCATTGGAGCGCTATTCGGCATCGTCGCGGGCACACTGATGTCACTGGTCTTCGCGCTGATGACGCTCGGGCTCGCCGTCAACCAAGTCGCGACGGGTCTCGCGCTGACCATCCTCGGCATCGGGCTCTCCGGGCTGATCGGCGCCGGCTTCGTCGGCGAGCGCATCACGCCGGCCGCGCATCTCACCATCCCCGGCCTCACGGATGTCCCCCTGATCGGCCGGGTGCTGTGCGGCGAGGACGCCTTTATCTATTTTTCGGTCGCGCTCATCGTTGGCGTCTGGTGGTTCCTGTACCGCACGCGCGCGGGATTGATTCTGCGCGCCTGCGGCGACAATCATGTCTCCGCGCATGCACTCGGCTACCCCGTGCTCCGCATCCGCACCTTCGCCGTGATGTTCGGCGGCGCCTGCGCGGGTCTTGCGGGCGCCTATCTGCCGCTTGCCTATACGCCGTTCTTCATTCCCGGCATGACCGCAGGCCGTGGCTGGATCGCGCTGGCGCTGGTGGTGTTCTCGTCCTGGCGGCCGGGCCGGCTCGTCATTGGGGCTTACCTCTTCGGCGCGGTGACGATCCTGCAACTGCATGCGCAGGGCTGGGGCGTCGGCATTCCCTCGCAGTTCATGTCGGCGCTGCCGTACCTCGCAACCGTCATCGTCCTGGTCCTGCTCTCCCGCGCGCGCACTGGCGGCTCGACCGCGCCCGCCGCGCTCGGCACCGTGTTCGTGCCTGACCGCTGAGTTTCGTTTCCGCAGCGTGCGCGATGGGGCGCGCGCGTTGCGGATCGTGGCTTTCCCCTGATGTTTGGAGATTGATGATGAGGAAATCACTTCTTGCGCTGGCTGCCGGGCTTTTGCTTGCCGGGAGCGTCGGTGCAGCCTCCGCCGCCGACAAGCTCAAGGTCGGCTTCATTTATCTGGGTCCGATCGGAGATCTCGGTTGGACCTATCAGCACGATCTCGCGCGGCAGGCGCTGGTGAAGGAATTGGGCGACAAGATCGAGACCACCTATCTCGAGAACGTGCCCGAAGGTCCCGATGCCGAACGCTCCATCGAGCAGCTCGTCCGTGCCGGCAACAAGCTGATCTTCACGACCTCCTTCGGCTACATGGATCCGACGCTGAAGGTCGCCAAGAAGTATCCGAACGTGCATTTCGAACACGCGACCGGCTACAAGCGCAACCCGAACATGTCGACCTATTCGGCCAAATGGTATCAGGGCCGCTACATTCAAGGCCTGATCGCGGCCAAGATGTCGAAGTCGGGCGTGCTCGGCTATATCGGCTCATTCCCGATTCCCGAGGTCGTCTCCGGCATCAACGCGACGATGCTGGCGGCGCAGACCATCAACCCCAACATCAAGGTCAAGATCATCTGGGCCAATACCTGGTTCGACCCGGGCAAGGAGGCCGACGCCGCCAAGGCGCTGATCGACCAGGGAGCCGACGTGATCATGCAGCACACGGATTCGCCGGCGGCGATGCAGATCGCCAGCGAACGCGGCAAGCTCGCCTTCGGCCAGGACTCAGAGATGATCAAGTTCGGACCCAAGACCCAGCTGACCTCGATCCTTGACACCTGGGGCCCCTACTACATCGAGCGCGTCAAGGCCGAGCTCGCCGGCACCTGGAAGTCGGAGGACACCTGGGGCGGCCTCGACAGCCACATGTTCGCGATGGCGCCCTATACCAACATGCCTGACGACGTGAAGAAAATGGCCGAGGATGCCCAGGCCGCGATCACAGCAGGCAAGCTCCATCCGTTCAAATGCCCGATCGTTGGGCAGGACGGCAAGCCGGTCGAGTGCAAGGGCGGCGATCACCTCGATGACGGCCAGGTCCTCGGCATGAATTTCTACGTCAAAGGCATCGACGACAAGCTGCCGGGCCGGTAGCACGCTTCTTGCTTTGACCAGATCACCTGCTCCTCCCGGAGGAGGTTCGGAGGGGGTGGCCAGAAGCACCCGGCACTTGTGGCTGCCCCCTCTTTTATCCCAGCTGCATGCTCCGCGCCGCCGAACTGTGGCGGCGGATGAGGTCCGCGACATCGAGGCCCGGGATCGCGCCGTCGACCACGGCCCATTTTCCTGCCACCATGACGCGGTCGGCCCGATGCGCGCCGCATAGCACTAGTGCCGCCAGGGGATCGCCATGGCCGGAGAAGCGCAGCTCGTCGAGCTTGAACAACGCGAGATCGGCGGCCTTGCCGACGGCGATCTCGCCGAGCTCGGGCCGGCCGACGCACGCCGCCGAGCCTCTGGTGACCCAGCGCAGAGCGTCCTTGTGGCTGACCTTCGTCACGCCGTAGCGGGCTCGCTGCAGCAGGAAGGCGGCACGCACTTCTTGCATCAGGTTCGAGCCGTCGTTGGAGGCCGAGCCGTCGACCCCAATGCCGATGCCGACGCCGGCCTCCTCCATCTCGCACACCGGGCAACAGCCGGAGGCCAGCAGCTGGTTGCTGCACGCGCAATGGCTGATGGTCGTCCTGGCCTTGCCGAGTCGCTTCATCTCCTCGGCGTTGAAGAAGATTCCGTGAGCGAGCCAGGTCCGCGCATTGAGCCAACCACATTGTTCGAGATAGTCGAGCGGGCGGCAGCCATACATCTGCTCGCAAAACTTGTTCTCGTCCTCGGTCTCGGCGAGATGGGTGTGCAGGCGCACGTCGAGCTTTTCGGCGAGTTCGGCGGTGGCGCGCATCAGCGAGGTCGTCACGGAGAAGGGCGAGCACGGCGCGAGCGCAATCTGCACCATCGCATCCGCGCTACGCTGGTGATGCTTGGCGACCACGCGCGCGCTGTCGGCGAGGATGGTGTCCTCGTCCTGCACGACGCTATCAGGCGGCAAGCCGCCGTCGCGTTGCGACAGATTCATCGAGCCGCGCGTCAGCAGCACGCGCACACCGAGCCGCTGCGCCACCGCCACTTCGATATCCACGGCGTCCTCGAGTCCTGCCGGGAAGACGTAGTGATGATCGGTCGTCGTGGTGCAACCTGATAGCAGCAGCTCGGACATCGCCACGGTGACGCCGAGTTCCAGCGCCTCCGGCGTCAGCTTCGCCCACACCGGATAGAGCGCCTGGAGCCAGGGAAACAGCTCGCGATCCATCGCCGCCGGCAGGGCCCGCGTCAGCGTCTGGTAGAAGTGATGGTGCGTGTTGATCAGGCCAGGCAGCACGACGTGGTCGCCCGCATCGAACACCGCGACATCCGCGGTCGCAGGCGCCCCGCCGGCCGGCACGAGCTCGACGATCCGGCCATCCTTCACCACGACCCCGCGCTCGGCCCCGTCGGCGAGGATGGCCAGGGGATCCCTGATCCAGATCGGACTTGCGTCGGTCATGATCCTGCTTCTCCTCAGATCCGCTGACGGCAGGCCTGCAAGGCGGCGGCCGGTCCGACCGCGTTCTTGGCTGCGACTTGTTGTTGCGACTTGGCTCCGGTCTTGCAAGACTTTCTCTTGTCCAATTCACCCGGCGGAAGCGTTGGCGCAGCCATGGATTTGAATACCATCACAGCAGTCGCCCATCCGCAAACACGCGCGCAACTCCCTGCCTGGATGGCAGGCGATGCTTGGCTCGCGGGCGGCACCTGGCTGTTCTCGGAGCCGCAAACGCATCTGAGGCGGCTGATCGATCTCACCGACCTGAAATGGCCGGCGCTGACGGTCACCGAGAGCCATCTCAGCATGGCGGCCACCTGCACCATCGCAGAGCTCGATGGTCTCGCCTGCCCGTCCGACTGGCTCGCCGCGCCGCTGATCGGCCAGTGCTGTCGGGCCTTCCTTGCTTCGTTCAAGATCTGGAAGACGGCAACGGTCGGCGGCAATCTCTGCATGTCGCTGCCGGCGGGACCGATGATCTCGCTCACATCAGCGCTCGACGGCGTCTGCACCATCTGGAAGGCCGGCGGTGGTGAACAGAGGATTTCCGTCGCCGACTTCGTCACCGGCAACCAGCGCAACCGCCTGACGCCAGGCGACCTGATCCGGCAGATCGATATCCCGATTGCCGCTTTAAAGCGCCGCACCGCCTTTCGCCAGATCTCGCTGGCGCCCGTCGGCCGCTCGGCGGCGCTTCTGATCGGCAGCCTCGATCCGGACGGCACTCTGACATTAACGGTCACCGCATCGACGGTGCGGCCGATCCAGCTGACCTTCCGCAAGGCCCCCGACGCGAGTGCGCTTCGCGATGTGATCGCGCAGCAGATCACGGACGATCTGTACCATACCGACATCCATGGCAAGCCGCTCTGGCGCAAGCACATGACGCTGCGGCTCGCCGAGGAGATCCGCGGCGAACTCCTGGGCGGAGTGCCATCATGAGCTTCGAGATCAACGGCAAGGCGTTTTCGCAAGGGCCGCGTGCCGGCCAGTGCCTGCGCACGTTCCTGCGCGAGCTCGGCCATTTCGGCGTGAAGAAGGGTTGCGATGCCGGTGATTGCGGCGCCTGCACCGTGCTGTTGGATGGCGAGCCGGTCCATAGCTGCCTGATCCCGGCGTTCCGCGCCGAGGGGCGAAGCGTCACCACGATCGAAGGTCTTGGCGGCGACCACGGCGCCCATCCGATGCAGCAGGCCTTCCTCGATGCACAAGGCTTTCAATGCGGCTTCTGCACTGCCGGCATGATCCTGACCTGCGCCTCGCTGAACCAGGCGCAGCGCACCGATCTCGGCACGGCGTTGAAGGGCAATATCTGCCGCTGCACCGGCTATCGTTCGATCGAGGACGCGATCCTCGGCAACACCAATGTCGAGGCGAGTGTCGAGGCTGGCGCCGCATTTGGCCGTAGCCTTCCGGCCCCCGCGGGTCCCGACATCGTGCGCGGCAAGGCGCGCTACACGTTCGATACCGCCATCGACGGGCTGCTGCACATCAAGCTGCTTCGTTCACCGCATGCGCACGCCAGGATCGTGGCGATCGACAAGTCGGAAGCCCTTCGCGTCGCCGGCGTGCACGCCGTGCTGACGCATGAGGATGCGCCGTCGGTCCTGATGTCGACCGCGCGGCACGAGAAGGAGTGGATGGATCCCGAGGACACCCGCATTCTCGATAACGTCGTCCGCTTCATCGGCCAGAAGGTTGCGGCCGTCGTCGCCGAGAGCGAGGCTGCCGCTGAGGAGGCGTGCCGCCGGCTGAAGGTCAGCTACGAGATCCTGCCTGCGCTGATCGATCCGGAGCAGGCGATGGTGCCGGACGCACCCGTCATTCATCCTGACCGCACCGTCGCGAACCGGGTCACTGACGCCCAGCGCAACCTCGTCGCGGAGACGCACGGCGAATTCGGCGACGTCGCGGCTGCGCTCGCCACCTCTGCCGTCACCTATGAGGGCACCTTCCACAGTCATCGTGTGCAGCATGCCGCACTGGAGACCCATGGCGGCGTCGCCTGGCTCGATGAGGCCGGCGTGCTCAATGTCCGCACCTCGACGCAGGTCCCGTTCCTGACCAGGCGCGCGTTGTCCGATATCTTCAAGCTTCCCATGGACAAGGTCCGCGTGTTCTGCGAGCGCGTCGGCGGCGGCTTTGGCGGCAAGCAGGAGATGTTCGTCGAGGACATTCTGGCGCTTGCCGCGCTCAAGACCGGGCGGCCGGTGAAGCTGGAGCTGACCCGCGAGGAGCAGTTCATCGCGACGTCGACGCGCCACCCAATGCGGGTCCACATCAAGGCCGGCGCCGATGCCGACGGCAAGCTCACCGCGCTCCAGCTCGACGTGCTCTCCAACACCGGCGCCTACGGCAATCACGCCGGGCCCGTGATGTTCCACGCGCTGGCTGAGTCCATCAGCGTCTATAATTGCCCGAACAAGCGGGTCGACGGCTTTGCCGTCTACACCAACACGGTGCCGGCAGGGGCGTTTCGCGGCTATGGCCTGCCGCAGGCGCTGATCGCGGTCGAGGCCGCGATCGACGAGCTGGCGAAGCAGCTCGGCATCAGCCCCTACGAGATGCGCCGGCGCAACATCGTCAGGCCAGGCGATCCCATGCTGTCGCCGCCACCGTCCGAATTTCACGACGTCGACTATGGCTCCTACGGGCTCGACCAGTGCCTCGACCTTGTCGAGCGCGCGATGCAGGCCGATGGCCCGCAGCCCGAGCTGCCGCCGGAATGGCTGATCGGCGACGGCATCGCGCTGACCATGATCGACACGGCGCCGCCGGCGGGCCACCTCGCCGACGCCATGATCGTGCTGCGCGATGACGGCGGTTTCGACCTTACCGTCGGCACCGCCGAGTTCGGCAACGGCACCAGCACGGTGCACCGACAGATCGCGGCGACGACGCTTGCGACCAACGTCGACAGGATCCACCTGCGCCAATCCGACACCGCCCATGGCGGCCACGATACCGGCGCCTATGGCAGCGCGGGCATGTTCGTCGCGGGCAAGGCGACTCATGCGGCGGCGCTCCAGCTTGCGACCGAGCTGAAGGCGGCGGCCGCGGACGCTTGGCTGTGCGATGCCGCGATCTGCATGCTCGAAGCTGACGCCGTCGTCAGCGGCGTGCGCCGCATGTCCTTTGTGGAGCTGGCAAGGCTCGCACGCGACCGCGGACAGCCCTTCGCAGGCACCGGCAATTCCACCGGCACACCGCGTTCGGTCGGCTTCAACGTACAGGGCTTTCGCGTCGCCGTGAACAAGGGCACCGGCGAGCTCAGGATTCTCAGGAGCGTGCAGGCGGCGGACGCCGGCGTCGTCGCCAATCCCATGCAATGCCGCGGGCAGGTCGAAGGCGGCGTCGCGCAGGCACTCGGCGCCGCGCTCTACGAGGAGATGGTGATCGACGCAGACGGCCGGGTCACCAACCCGAAGTTCCGCGACTACCACCTGCCCTCCTTCGCCGACGTGCCCCGCACCGAGGTGTTCTTCGCCGAGACGTCCGACACGATCGGACCGCTGGGCGCGAAGTCGATGAGCGAGAGTCCGTATAATCCGGTCGCAGCCGCGCTCGGCAACGCCATTGCCGATGCCACCGGCATCCGCTTCACCGCGCCGCCTTTCAAGCCGGACCGGTTGTTTCCGGCGCTGCTCGACAAGTTCGGTGATTAACTGCCGCGATAGGTCGAATAGCTCCATGGCGTGACCAGGAGCGGCACGTGATAGTGCCCCTCCGGCTCGCTGATGGCGAAACGCAGCGGGATCTCGTCGAGGAACGGCGGGTCGGATAACGGCACGTTACGCTCGGCGTAATATCTGGCAACGCTGAACCTGAGCTCGTAGCGGCCGATCGGCAAGGGGCGACCGCCGATCAGCGGTTGATCGGTGCGGCCGTCCGCGTTGGTGACAGTGCGCGCAATGACGCGGCTCTCGCCGAGGCGCGCGAGCTCGACCAGCTCAACCGGGATGCCCTGCGCAGGCTTGCCCGTGTGATTGTCGAGCACATGCGTCGACAGCCGGCCGTGCACCTTCAGCTTGTCGTCGGCAATGATGAGTTGATCGAGCCGCAGCGCGGAGATACGGCCGATCTCCTCGATCGCGCGCCTTATCTCGGTCTTGACGATGTTGAGCAGCCGCGTCTCGAAGTCACGCAGGATGGAATCCCTGGTGTGACGGCGCACGCAGACGATATAGGGGAAGCCGAATTTGTCGCGATAGGCGGTGTTGACGCGCTCGAACGCGGCGTATTCGGCGTCCGACAGCCGGTCGAGGCCGGCGCTGTTCTGCTCGTCGGTCGACTCTGCCGTCAGCCCTGCCGCACGCTGGGTCTTGTTGGCGAGATCGGGATGCGCTCGGATTAATGCCAGCTGCACGTCCGGTTCGGCGCTCTGGATCGCCGCCATCAGCGCAGCATGCAACTGGTTGATGCCGTTGAACGGCCGTTTCCCGGCGAGCTGCTCGGCGATCCACGGTGAATATTCGATGACGTTGGCGAGCGCCGCGACGAAATCGGTTTTGCTTGCAGCGTTGAGATCGGCCAGCGAGATCTGCGACATCGCTCTCTCACCCGATCTCGAATGCATCGGCCGCAAGGTGCGCGTGCTTGTCGTGCCAGTGCTGCGCGATCTGCAATCGCGTCGGCACCCAGACGCGCTCGTGCTTGCCGATGTAATCCAGGAAGCGCATCAGCCCCGCAGCGCGGCCGGGCCGGCCGGCGAGGCGGCAGTGCAAGCCGACCGACATCATCTTCGGCGCGGTCTGCCCTTCGGCATACAGCACGTCGAAGGCGTCCTTCAGATAGGTGAAGAACTGCTCGCCTTCGGCAAACCCCTGCGGGTTGATGAAGCGCATGTCGTTGGCGTCTAACGTATAGGGAACGATGAGCTGCTTGCCGCCTGCGCCCTTCACCCAATAGGGCAAATCGTCCGCATAGGAATCGCAGAGATAGAGGAAGCCGCCCTCCTCCATCAGGAGGCGGTTGGTGTTGATCGAGGAGCGTCCGGTGTACCAGCCGAGCGGCCGCGATCCGGTCGCCGCGGTGTGGACGCGGATCGCTTCCGCGATCTCGGCGCGCTCCTGCGCCTCGGTCATGTCCTTGTGCTCGATCCATTTCAGGCTGTGGCTGGCGATATCCCAGCCCGCCTCCTTCATCGCCGCGACGATCTCGGGGTTGCGCTTCAGCGCGGTCGCGACACCGAACACGGTGGTCGGCCAGTTGTGTTCGCCGAACATCCGCCACAACCGCCAGAAGCCGGCGCGCGAGCCATATTCGAACATCGATTCGATGTTGGCATGGCGCTGGCCCGGCCAGGGCTGCGCGCCGAGCACATCGGACAGGAAGGCTTCCGAGGCGCGGTCGCCGTGCAAAATGTTGTTCTCGCCACCTTCCTCGAAATTGACGACGAACTGCACCGCGACCCGCGCATTGCCGGGCCATTGCGGATGCGGCGGGTTGCGGCCGTAGCCGCGAAGATCGCGCGGGTAGCTTGTCTCAGTCACTCAGACTTCCTCGAAGCGGATCGGCAGGGCGCCCTTCCACAGCACGCTCTTGCCCAGCGTTGCCAGATTCTCCAGGCCCGAGGTCAGCGTGATGAAATGGTTGCCGGCGAGCTGGCCCATCTTGCTCGCGAAGTGCACGCCGCCATAGGCGAGCAGGATCTCGGTCTCGCTGATGCCGCCAGGATAGAGGATGATCTGGCCGGGCGCGGGATAGCTCGTATGGTTCTCGTAGCCGACGCCGAAATCGAGGTCGCCGAGCGGCATCCACACCCCCTCGCCGCTCCAGCGCACATGGATGATGTGGCTTTCGAACGGCAGCGCCTTGCGGAACGCGGCGACGGTCTTGGGTGCCAGCTGCTCCTCGAAGCGGGCATCGAAGGTGAAATCGCCGGCGCGGATAACGAGTTTGCTCATCTCATCTCTCTGGGTCGGGGGCGATGGGCCCCACGGTGGATTCCTCGGCAAAGAGCATTCCATCGGGCTTCGCGCAAGGGGCGCGGCCCTCACCTGCGGTCGTAGGACCAGCCGAAAATGCCGCTCCGCCGGACCTCCGGCTCCGGCTCCGCGACCGGCGCGGGTGCCTCCTTCAGTTCCGCCAGCGGCGGCAGGGGCGGCGCCGGCAGAGTCTCGCATTTCATGGAGTAGACCAGCTTGCCGTCCGCGGTACGCCCGATCGGGGCACAGGGGTCGGGATGCGCCGCCGTGGTCTTCGGCGTCATCTTCACTTGCGCCGCCGCCGGCGAGGCGATCAGGAGCAGGACCAGCAGATATCTCGACATCATTGTCGCCTGGAAACTCAATTGGCCCTATTGAACCGGATTGCAGCGGTCAAGTCCATCGGCGCCGCGGGCACGATTGCCGAATATTTAGCCGGCATGCGCCAAACACTCTGGGCGGAGGCCAAGACGAATTCGGGGAGCGCAACTGCTTCAACGCCGTCATTGCGAGGAGCCCTTGCGACGAAGCAATCCAGAGTCTTTCCGCGGAGGGATTCTGGATTGCTTCGCTGCGCTCGCAATGACGGGGTATGGGGCACCGCTGTCATCCTCCAAATGCTACTGTCATTCCCCGCGAAAGCGGGGAATCCAGTACGCCGCGTCCTCTCGGTTCAATCACTGCCGTCTCGGAGTCTGGATCGCCCGCCTTCGCGGGCGATGACAGCGCGTGGTTGAAAGAGCGGATCAAGGAACTCGAGTCGCGCCCGACACTGCGCTACCTGGGCATTTGGGATGCATCGCGGACGTATCCGCCGGGATCCTTCGTCACGCATGCGGGTTCGGTTTGGCATACCGACGCGGAAAACACCAGCGTTCGGCCGGGTGAAGGCGGAAATTTTTGGCGACTGGCTGTGAAGCGCGGTTCAAAATGAAAATCTTAGACGAAGCAAACGCCGAGTTGTGCCGCCATCGCGATCTTGCGCTCACGGCCTATGCGCGCCGCCTGCTCGCTCGCGGGGCCGACATTCACGGGGAACAGTTTCGTGCGGACTTGTCGAAATACGCCGGCGAGCTGGAGGCGTGGCGGAGCAAGGCTATGGAGGGCTTGCGGCAATTTGTCGAGGCGATGATGGAGCGGCCGTCCGCGACGCTGCACTAACTGGCCGATCATGGCTTCTAAGCGCATCAAGGAGTTCGTAGCACCGTTAGCCTGCTGTTACGAGCCTCACTTCCCGGAGCTTCGCAAGGTTGGCTGCGTCTACAAACCAGTACGCGGAGCCTGCAACGCGGCCGACGAACATGTCCACATCGTGGGCAAGGCCACGGAGTAATCAGGCGTTGGCGCCCGAGTGCCCGGCGCCGCGCCGAATGGCGCAAGGGCGAGCTGGCGGCCGAGCGCTTTATGCCTCAGCCCAGATCAGATGCGGAATCGGCGAGATCAAAGATCGTAAGGCACGGCGGATGTAACCGGCCTGATGATCTTGAGGGCCCCGACGTGTAATAGCGTCGGGGCCTTTGACACGATCCAAGCCGTTTACGTGAGATTTCCGGACGATGCGAATACCGAGGACCAGACGGAAAAAGACCGCCCGAAGGCGGTCTTTTTAGTGCAATGCGCCGGGGCCACAATAGATCGGGATCAAACGTACTTGGCCCAGACTGACTACAGCTAACCATCGTTCATCGCGCGCTGCTTCACAAATTTGGTTGCAGTACTGAAATGGAGCGGAGTGCGCTTGCCGCTTGAGAACTTGCGCGCGTTCTAGCGCAGCATGGTTGATTTCGTGAACAAAGAAAACGGCTGCAGTTGTGGGACTGGAGCCGTGAACTTCCTGAAGAGCGCCTCGACTTTGGGGGGCTGGAGCGCTCGGCAAAGGGCATCATTTTGCGCTTAGCCTTTAACGTCGTCAACGCTCCAAAGCCAAAGCAAAAGTAAGACGATTGCGCTGTCATCAAGTTGACCGTCAAAGACCGGACTATCGCTCGCAATTTCAATTTGCGAAGTATTTGTCTTGGACACATCAGAAGTAATAGGCTTGCGAAGAACAAGCCCGGAGGAGGTTCGCAGTGGAGAAGGTGCGACGCTTGCGCGCAATGGGTTCGCTCTGCCGTCAACAGGCCGCGTACAACAGCATGAACAAATGGAAACTCCTCGCGGACGCGGAATGCTGGGAGCACTTGGCTGAGCTTGAGCTGTCGTCCCACTTCCGGGAATGCAACGTCGGTAGCTCGACCAGCTCGCTTGATCCGCCGGGTGAGAAAACTCCTGCAACGCGAGATCGACCCAATGGGCCAACTCTTCAAACATCGGGGGCGTGCAATGAGTAAACGTAATCGGGCGCACAACCGCGTTGTCCTGTGCCTGCGCGCTCAGGCGCTTCTTTCTCAGCTGCCGAACTTGAGACCCCTCGAGGCCGAGTGCAAGAGGCCGAGGAGAATACAGCTCTCGATCAATCGACAAACCCGGTGAAGTCAACCATTCACTGATTGATGGCAGGTCGCCCGCCGAGCGCCGTGGCCTGCTGACCGCCAGGGCAGACGGCCGGCCCACGGAACGCGTAGGTTGGCGATGGCGGCGCCAAGCGGCCGTACCGATTGGCGGAAGCGCAAACCGGCTTGAGCCGATGGTCGCGAATGGGCTGGCGGTGGATAGGCGCCAGGGTCATTGCTTTTTTCGTGTCACTTATTGGCGCAGACGTCGGCTTTTGGGTGCGACCTAGGTTCGACGCGGGCGAGACTCGTCTGCGTCGGTCCTTAGCGCGGCGTTACAAGGGCTGGATTTTCACCGTACGAAATTTGATCGCTCCCGCGCCGTGTTGTAGGGCAATCCAGCCTTCATCGAACATTCCGTTCCGCAGTTCGGCCGTTTTCTTTCCATTGAGCACGACGGTGATGTCGCGTCCCTTTGCCGTGATGTCGAACGTATTCCAATTACCGCCGGCTTTCGGCATCTGGTTGATCTCGACGTAACGTGTGATCGCGCCAGTGCCGTAGCTCGGATCGGGGCGCTGATCAAAGATATTTGCTTCGTAACAGGTACGGTCGGTGATCTTCTTGGCGTCGAGGCAGCGGAAATAAACGCCGCTGTTTGCATCGTCGCTGGACCAAAACTCGACGTGTAGCACGAAGTCCTTGTACGGCTTCTTGCTGACGAGATAACCAGCCTCTTTGCCGTCCATCTTGTCGGCAATCACCACACCGTCCTCCAGATGCCAATTGGAAGTGCCGACCTGATCCCATTGTTCGAGGCCTTTGCCGTCGAAGAGCGTGATCCAGACCGCTTCCCGGGCTTTAACCTGCGGCAGCGCCTGACTCACGGCGAAACTCGAGGCGACGAGTGCAAGAGCGAATTGCAAATAACGCTGCAAGGTCATCGGCATTTGAACTCCTCCCTGCTGATCTGCCGGCTTGTTTCTCCGGGCGTTAGCCGTGATGGTAGGACCATGCGTAAATTTTGGCTAGGCTCCCGCTCTCGCATTCAGCGGAGATGGGAGGCACGCGTGGACCAAGCGTGGCATGACAGTTCCGGCGCGCAGGGGGCCTTCTCAACGCCTGATGGCCTTGTCCAAATCGAAGGCTGAAAGCCTTGTCCGCGGAAACGACGCCTGGCACGCAGGGCCTGTCCGCTGATCTGCCGCAGTGAGGAAGCATTCCAGAGCTTTCATCGCCTTACCTCGATATCGCTGCGCGTGACCTGTTCATGCCCTACGGCGATGTTGTGATGGTGCTGTCCATTGTGTTGCGGATCAAGCGCACGCTGGACGGCGCCGAGATCGACAAGATCATCTGGGGCGTGGAGACGCGCAAGGCACTGGCGGCCGAGCCCCGGCGGCGCGAAGAGTGGCGCAAGGCCGAGCTAAACGCGTGCCGCTTTCGCGCCGCATGTGATCACGCTGATGCCGTCGCCGTGCCAGTTCTGCACCAGATCGCGTGCGGTAAGCACGACATCAAGGATCGTAGGGCACGGCGGATGTAACCGGCTTGATGATCTTGAAAGGCCCCGACGTGCAACATCGTCGGGGCCTTTGTTGCGGTCGGCGTCACTCAGTTGAACGTCTTCGGACAACTCAGTTGAAGGTATGAAACCTCAGCTTTAACGAACCATCTGCTTGGCGTTCGAAGACGTGCATAGCAAGTCCACTGAATGCCGCCGGTTTGCCGTCCTTGTCCTTACCTGTAGCGCTCCACTTGGCCGTGCCAATCACGACCTTGTCGTCTCCGCCAGCGTCGATGACCTCCAGCTTATGACCGGTCACACCATTTGCGAAGAAACCGGCAAAAAACTTTTCAATCTCCGCTGGGCCGGATGCGACTTCGTGGGTCGGCGGCAGCACCTTGGCTGTCGGGACATAGTTGGCGGCGACGGCCTTCGCGTCCTGTTTGTTAAATGCGGCATTAAAGGTAGCGTAGGCTTTCTCAACCTCTGTCCTGGCGTCTGCGGCGAGCCCTACCGTCGGAGCGACAGTGAGCAGACAAAGGACTAACGCTGATGCTTGGGTAATACGCATGGGATATCTCCTCTGTAAGTTGAAAACGCGTTTCCCCGGTTAAACGAAGAAGGAGTCGCTCGCGCGCAGTTGTGAGAGAGCGACGCCAGTTAACGTGATTGTGTCGTTCGAAGTGTCGCCTCCGGCGGCAGCGGCGAACGGATCATCGATGGTTGTATATGAATAACTCGTCATGTCGGCCTCCTGTAAGGCATTGTCGGGCAGGCGCTAAAGTCCTGCCTTCGCTCTGCAAGGAATTCCGAATTGGTGCGGGCAACAAAAGCGTGCTCGCCGAAGGCACAAGACCGCCCATAAATGTAAAATTGCGGCACACTGGCCGATATGTCGGGCTCAAACCCGAGGGTAGGCAGCTCTCCCAAAATTCGAGCATAAACGCGTCCACTACGCGGCTCAACGACGTAGTCCTACGGGGGTTCTCCCCGTCGATCAAAAACGTCTGCGACTGTCATCCCCGCGAGGGATCTGCTGGGGGCAAAACATGTCGCCCCGATCCATTGCCGGATGAGCGCGGTTTTTCACCTTGACCCAATACCGGCACCGTCCGGATTGATACGGCCGGTCGCGCCGCTTGGACACTAGCCCTTCAAGCCCCAGTTTGCAGGCAGCGCGAAACAGATCAGGCCCAAGCTCACCACGTTCGAAAGGATTGACGAACACTCCTTCAGGGCGCCGCGCAAGCAGGCGTTCAAGACTGGTCTTACGCAGATGAAGCGGCAGCTTGCGCAGATCATCTTCGCCCTCGACCAGGATGTCGAAAGCGCAAAGCTGAACCTCATCGTCATGCTTGCGCGAGTGAAGGGCGTTGAAATCGGAGACGCCATCGACGCCGAGCACGACCGCTTCCCCATCGAGCACGAAGTGCTGCTGGCGGACCTTGCCCGCCGCCTCGACGATCCAAGGATAACGGCTTGCCCAATTGTAGCCGCCGCGCGTGATCAGCCGCACGCGGTCGCCGTCGCGCTCCAAGCGGAGGCGATAGCCATCATATTTAATTTCATGAAGCCAATCCGGGCCGTCCGGGACCGTAAGGCCTCTCGCAAGATCGCCCAAACAGGGGTTAAAGACCCTGCACAGATTTCAGCGCAGGCGAGAGGTTGGCTACTGGGCTTCGGAGCTTCGCAACATGCGAGGCGCGCCATGACCCCCTCTCCCGGTGGGCGATGTGTTCCTCACGGTCGCAATCATGGCCGTGACGTTCGTGGCCGAGATCGGCCTTTTCATCTTGATCGGAATGTTCTGAATGGAGCGCTGTTGAGCGATGGGCCAATACTGGCCTAGTAAACGCACTGTCGGACCCAGTAGCCACCGCTCACCCGTATCCACTGGCATGGGCTTGGCGGGGGCTCTTTGATGATCGGCCACCCGTGAATATCGATGTTTGTTGGCGCGGTGATGCCGCGCCAAAAGACAGCATTTGCTTCGGAGCACTGGAAGACCAAAGCTCCGGCGAAGCAGGTAGCGCCTACACAGCACAGCAGGAAACGGCTCATTTGTCTGATCCCGGTGAGACGTTGAACGCTTGCCGATGCTACGGGACCCGCCGGGTTTTATCCACACCCACGACGAGCAGTATGCCGCTCCGGGGGTGCTCCCCAACATATCGATAGTTTGCGTCTCGGCCGCCGCCGCGCTTTCATATGCGCATGGGTACCAAGTCACGAGAGAGCATCTATGGCGCCTCAGTCCGCGCATCGGCAGAGCGGGCGGTGGAGGCGCGCAAGGTCGCCGACCGGCTTGCCTGTGAAGCGTGGAATAAACGCATGCTTGCCTTCCAAGGACCGGCCCAGCCGTCGCCAGCGCTCGGGGATGCCCTCAACGCCGGGTATCTTTATCTTGAAGTGAAGTGCCTCGGCTGCGACACCCATCAGACTGTTGCGCTCGATATTGTGCGGCGACCGAAGACGACGCGGATCCATGAGCTGGAGCGCTACATGCGTTGCAAGGACTGCTCGGAGATGCGCGGCTATCCGTACAAGCGGAGCCATCTGGTGGCGCTGCGGCCGACGAAGATTTCGGCGAGTGATCCGCCTTCGACTTGGTGGCCGGGAGAGCGATAGGCCCCTACGGAACCATCGGACGTGCAACTCATTGAGCGGTTATTCGTATCGAGGACCGTTCTTTGAACCACATCGCCTTTATCTTGATCTTGTTCGTTGGCGGCTCTTCGCTCGCCTTAGCCCAGAGTGCGGGTGGATCGAGCAGTGGCGGCTCTACGCCGAGTGGAACTGCGGCCACCGGCTCCACAGGTTATTCGGGCGGCACCCTATCGACCGGCCATACCTTAAGCGGCACTGCGGGCTCCTCCGGTCCCAACGTGGGCAATGCGCTCAGCCATGCAGCGACTGGCGGCGACGTGGATGCTTCCTCGGTTACTCAGGCTCCAACCTTGCATGACAACGCGGTGGATACGCCCGCCGCTGAACGCGCCATGAAGAACTTGGGCAACACCGATATTGGCATTCTCAAGAAGTAAGACCATGCTGCAATTGGCGCGGTTGCCCGAGAACCGTTGCCTCGTGCCCCTTCAACGCTTCGCCGGATACGCGCCTGAGCCCAAGCCCACGGTGCGCGCATCCAGACATGGCCCCATTAACGAGCTGGTTACGAGTCGGTGTCACCATTACATATAGGTCGTCGCTATATGCGGCGATGCATTCTGAGTACGGTTTAATTTCGATACCCCCGGTTGGCGGTCTCTTCAGGAAGAGCCCCAATGTTTAGGGGGGCATCACGGTGGCAGTTGTGGCGCTGATTAGCACAGCGCAAATGGTCGATATCTAACCGACGGTCGGTACAACGACGCGGTTATGCTCCGACAAATCAGGCACGCGTTTGGGTTTTAATAATTCTTTAGCGCGGAGGCGCGTGATGGACATCTCATGGGCTGATCTCGATAGCGATGAACAGCGCACCATTGCGATATTAGGAGCCGGACTTTCCATTGAATTGTGCGACCCTCTTGCTCTCCTCACGTTAAGGCGTCTCGGCCTTATCATAGGGTCCCATTTGACAGCCGCTGGCCACAATCTGCGAAGGGATGCCGTTGTGAAGAGTGTCGCGGGCTAATCGTTGCGGGTGGTCATTGAGACTAGGATCGGGGATGCCATGCGCAATCGAGCTTATTGTGGACGCTTACCTTCGCCTCAATGACAGGATAGCTCTCGACGATTTGCGCATACAGCGCCGGAAGCTGGCTGTGGACCTGAAGGCACGCACCGACTTTGACTGCCGGACAACCATTCAGCAGATCGAGGAAGATATCATCGTGATCGAGGCTGGGCTCGCGCGGTTGGATGGTGCGGCCAAGACCCCAACCACCCAAAGACATTTCGTGCTCGACCTAGATTATCCGCTCCTTGGTGACCCGCAAGCTGCGAACGTAATAGCCCTGTCTCTGAACGGCTGACTTGATCTCGTCGCTGACTTTGAGAACTCTTTTTCTGCTCTTACGCCACTTACTCCGAGAGCAAACGACGGGTATTGCAGAGCCATTGCTTAGAACAAGCAAGTCGCGCTTGTCATTGCGATAGACATCAAACATTTTGCGTCCCCGCCGATCGTATCGAAGCAAACACGAAATATGTTTCAATCATTCTGATCGATCAGCTTACTATCTCGAATGGCTGTGCGGGTTGTAAATGTGCAACGCTCCGCGACTTCTGCTTCACGTTGCCACACCAGCAAAGATGCGGTGGAACGTTCAGCTTGGATCGCGCACCTCGGGTGCCACGCCCCCCTGATAAGTAGCCACCGAGGACGATACACTTTTTTGGTCAATTTTATTGCCGCATAAGAGATCAACCTCAGCCGATCGGCTTTGCTTCAATAGCGCTATTCGGAACGCTGAAATTTCTCGTGTGTTGGGGCGTCATCCAGATTGACGGAGGCACGTTATGGATCGCGAGCACGTGAAGGGGGTCGCCGACAAGGCCAAGGGCAGCATCAAGGAAGGCGCCGGAAAGCTGACCGGCGATAAGGACCTGCAAATGGAAGGCAAGGCTGACAAGGCCAAGGGCGCTGTACATAATGCCGTAGGTGACGTTAAGGATGCGGCGAAAGACGCAGCAGAGGTGGAAGCAGAAGACCTTGAGCGAATGGCGCAGTTCGACGAATGGGTCGAAGAAATGCGCAGGAACGGGTGTGCCGATCCGGAGGACCCGGTCGAACTCGCAAAATGGCAAGCCGAGCAAGACAGGGAATTCGAAGAGAATGCGCGCCTGCATCGGGCTTTCGACCAAATGGAACGAGAGGAAGAGGAAGAACTCCAACGGATCAAGGACAGCCGCCCATTGGGCGTTCCACCGCCGATCGAGCCTCGAAGCGTCCACTCTGCCGTGCCGCAACCACCTTGGAAGCGGAAGTTACGACCCTGACCCGCGAACAGTGAGCCGCAATCCCCGGCAGCGTTGTCCAACGTCCACCACCGGCAGTAGACCGGCGTCGGTCCGAGCACGGCGTAGTGATCAGCGCGACAGACCCCCATGTCCAACGACGACATTATCGCAGGCTGGCAGTTGTCAGTGACGATGCAGAGGCGCACGCCACTCGCATGGCTGCTTCGACACGGTGAATTCCACGAAGGCAGCGACCGACCGAGAGAGATCGTGCCGATGCAGCATGCATGTTGGGTGCCCGTCACCCGGTCCTGGCGTTCCCTTGGCATCGAGGTGGACGAAACACGCGAGACGACAATGGCCTCTGAAATTGGCCAGATACCTGTCAATGGCGGGGATTTTCTGCCGTTCCTGATAGAGTATCGGATGATAGTGGAGCACGGAGGCGGCACGCTGACAGACCTAGCCAGTCGATACCCGCAATATCGAGAGCTACTTTTTCCATCTTCGAAAAGGCCTAGAGCGGCAACGGGCGAACCGTACCCGTGCTATCGATCTCGATCAGAGATTATCAGCAAATTCCGAACTGTCCTGATCAATATCACTTCAACTTCGAATTCCACTGTACCGATTGCGGCGGCTACACGCCCTCAAGCGTGATTAGCATATCGAGATCACTCGTGCTCTCTTTGCGTAATTTTACGAGTGGCTGATACTCTGGCGAGTTGTACCACGCATCGAGCGATTGCTTGTCGGGGAACTCGATGATCACCACGCGGTCTGGCTCCCAGTGACCGCCTTCGGGGAATTGATGCGCGCCGCCCTTGGTCAGATAATGCCCGCCATATTTTTCGATCATCGGCCCGACCTTGACCCGGTACTCCTCGAATACGGCGGGCTCGGTGATGAGGTGCTCAGCGATCACGTAAGCCTTCGGCATGGCCGCTCTCCGGCATCGTCTCTGGCCGGAAGCCTATCACGGATTGATAGCACGGGTAGCTCGGTTCGAGATCACGAACAAAAGAACAGCCTCGTAGGAGCAACGAAGGGTCATACGCGTTTAAGGCGGCAGGGAAGCTGTGCAATCCAGAACGGTCGCAGCCGTGGCGGACAGCCCTCCAACTCGCGCCCATGGTTCACCCTCCGACTTAGAGCCGGAGCATCTCCGGGCGATCTGCGACGAAATCGGCCAGCGGCTTCGCGGGACGCTCGCGGACGATCTCACTCCGCTACCATTGCGACTGCAAGGCATGGTGGAGCGGCTGACCGAATTGGATGGCGGCGCGCCGTCGGCCGCGCCGGATCGCCAGGACGATGCTTACCCATCCCGGCTACTCTCGAAATTTGTGTCGGCGCTTTGGCGGATCCTTCGAAACGGGCCTTGAGGCGCGGGGACGCGCGACGGCCCCCGTTTGGCGTATTTGGCCCCGAACTTTTCCGATTTTGCTTCGGTAAGAGGAGTCTCGGCGACCTCGCTGATCAGCTTGCCCGTCGATCTGTTTATCATGGGATAACCCACAACCGGGACCGCCAATCTGTTCATACAAACTCGGACTGAGACGAGCGCCAGCGTTGATGTGGCTGCACACTCATGAGGTCGGCTCAGTGGACCGTAGCGGACTTCATGTGCTCAGCCTGAGTTCTTCGCATTTTGATCCGGAACAGACATTCTGAAAGTGTTGAAAGTCGCGCGCCTAGAGCTTCACTAACTCGGGGGTGCTGGCACAAGCGCTGACGATGGCAATAAGCCTGACGCACATTGCGAAGGCACGTCCCTACGGAATGCTGCTCTATAAAGGCTGCGCCAGGTTCGATTTGGGTTGAGCTTTCGTTCCGTTGGAACCATCGGCATCCTTCGAAGCTACGCGAAACATTCTTCACCCCTGAAACTTAAGTGAATCGTGGGGCCAAAATCGAAAGGTCGCGATATGGAACCGACCAGTCGAGCATCGGACCACATCGACCGTCTGACTGCCCAGTCGATTTGCGACGAGGTGGGTAACAGGTTGCAAGAGGACTTATTTCTCGAAGCCTCGCCTCTGCCGCCCTACCTCGAACGTCTAGTCAATGAATTGCGCAAGCAGGAGCGTGTTCAAATTGATGGCGTCGGCGCGCCCGCTGACCGTTTCCTTCACGCCCGGCCATGATGATGCCGGACGAATTTGCGCAACTAGCGGCCCATTACAGCAGAGCGGCCGAAGAGGCTTCTGACTCGCATTCTCGTTACCAGCTTCAGATGCTGGCGGACAGTTACATGACGCTGGCAAAAAGCACGCTGGTCTTGGACCGATCCGGCAAGGTCCTTGAGATACTGGAGCGATCCCGAAAGAAGTAAGGCCGCCTCAGCTGGCGGCCTCTTACTGCGAATGTCTCCTGTTGGCCCATCACCGCCCAGCGGAATGGTCGTTGGGGTGTCGGCTGTCGGGCGTGGAGCGGAAACTGATTGCAGCGGTCTGGACCGCCGATTTTGACCCAAGTCGGACAGACGACGACCGCGCTGATGCGACACCGCACGATGCTCGGCCTGAACGATCATCGCCGACACAGCCGCCCGATATCCTCAACGAGTTCTAGCGGATCGAAAGGCTTCTGCCACAGTTTCACCCCCGCAAAGCGCTCCGGGATGATTTCGCCGCCGTATCCAGTATAGAAGACAAAGGGTACGCCCTGCCGGATCAGTTCGTCTGCGATGGGATAAGCCGCCCTATTGTGGAGATTGATGTCGATGATGGCGACGTCGAAGTGATCGCGTGCGGCTCGGCGGTACGCTGCATCAAAGTCACCAAAGGGTCCAATGATACTCGCGCCGTGGGATTTGAGCGCTACTTCCAGATCGTTCGCCAGAAAATACTCGTCCTCGACGATGAGAACACGGCAACCGTTTAGCTTGTTGTCGCAATCACTCATGGCACGCCCCCATGGAAGAAGGACTGCCACAGTACAAAGGACGGGACTGCCCGATCGTTCCCCGACTAATGTTCACTTTTGAACTTTCCGCCCGGATCGCGTTACGGAGTTCGACGGAACCGTTTCGTTTCAACCGATACGCGGAGGGGGAGTTGCCAGATTTGCCCATCATCGATTTGCCTGACGAAGCGCGCAACTTCCGAGCCCACTCCTCGGCAGCAGCGCCAGTCATAGACAACGGAGGGCGTGCCGAACCTTATGGAGGCGCGAGATCGCGCGCGAGCGCCCCTTAGCTCCCGGGTGGGTGAAACTTCTGCAATTGGCCGATTCTGTTGAAAAAGGCGGCTGTTGCGACGCAGAGATATCAGTGATTCAGTCTGTCTAATTGGCAGGACTGAAGATCATGATGGGGCATCGGCAAGTCGAACAGGCCACGTTGTTCTATGAGTTCTCGCTCGAAAGACATATCCCGACTGATCACTTGCTGCGGTTGATTGACAGGTTTGTCGATCTTGAACAGGTCCGGCGGGACCTGGCGCCTTTCTACAGCAGCATCGGTCGACCTTCGATCGATCCCGAGCTGATGATCCGGATGCTCCTGATCGGTTACTGCTTCGGCATCCCATCGGAGCGGCGCCTGACTGCGCCGGTGCGGACACTCAGAACGGAATATCGTCGTCCATATCGTTCTTCCGTACTTTCGGCTCCACGACAGGGACATCGTTCTTTTCAACAAAAACACCCGGCCAGGACGCGTCGTCATCGCTGTGGTCGATGATCTCGAAAATGGGATCGTTCTCGTCGTGACCATTGCGTCGGACAACGGTGGAAGGCCTGCCTTCAACGTCGCAGACAAGAGGAAGGACCACGCGCGCTCCGTGGTTCCGGAAAACATTCGGTCAGCGATGCTGGGAATTGGACGCAATGGACCCGAACGACCTGCGGGCGCGCGTCGAAGCCGAAATCAACGAGCACATCGAGCCCGAGGCATGGGAGCGGTGCCGGATCGTCAACGAGGCCGAACAGCAGTCCCTTCGGCACGTCCTTGATCGGTGGGGCGGACATTCTTGAAGACGACGACCGGGGGAGCGGCGCAAGTAATCGGGGTTCAGCGGGGGCACGAGGATGAGATCGTCGCTTGGCGGAAACGCGGTCAAGAGTGCGATCCGAACCGTGGCAGGGCAGAGGGCGGCTTCGGCGCGCGCGATCAGGCACACGATGGGCTGTAACCTGGGCGCGCGCGCCGAAGATCTCCGACTGGGCCCTTGCTCAGCACACGATGCAGGGCAAGTGAGCGAGACATTATCCCTCGTCGAGCGGCTTAGGCTGAATGTCGAAGAGAACTTCCATAATGCTTGAAGAAGTTATCAAGCTTCACTGGTTCGCCGGTATGTCGCCAGAACAGTTTTTTACCAAGGCTGGCCGCCACAGCGAGGCGGTGGTGGCCGCCGATTAGAGTATGGTCATCGGATGCTGTGGCGATGATCTCGCCGTCTTCGTCCACGATGATCATGTGCTGCCTCCGATCCAGCGCGCGGTCACCGCCGCCGCGATGGTGCACAATCCATCTAACATCGTGCCGGTCCCGGCGTTCCAATGGCCGCAGGAAGGCCGCACAAGGCAACCGGGCTTACAGGGGACGGGACCGGCCCGCGCCACGTGAAACTAGGGCCTGTTAGGGCCCAGCAGGTTCGGACGGGCCTCTCGCCCGTCGGCAGCAACAGAAATATACTTTTATCTTCAGGCGCTTCCGGCGATTTCAACAGGCCGAAAAAATCGCTTGCAGCCAGGACCACACGGTTTTGCCGTACGCGCGGTTCGTTGGCACCGCAGGGTTCGACGGCGTTGTGCACGTTGCCATCGAAATGCTGGCGCGACGAAACCTGACAGCGCCGTCCGTCCACGCGAAACCTTAAGGGCTCACGGAGAGCAATCCGCCCTGCTCTTGGCTCTCGCGCCCGACGCTGCCCCGTCCACCGCAAGCCCGAGTCTGCGATCATCACGACACATAATATCGCCGCTCAAGGGTGAGCCGCGATAAGCGACAAATACGCCAATTCCGAATTTCGGTAAAGTGGAATATTTTCGCGAACGAGGATTGACAGGGGGCGACACAGCAAAAAGGGGCGGTGCAAAGCACCACCCCTTTTGGACGAAAACGACCGCTTAATATGGCTGATAATAGTAGCGCGGGCCGCCGTAATAAGGACCGCCGCCGTAATAGCCGGGGCCGCCGTAGTAAGGACCTGGGCCATAATAATAGCGGTTCTCATAGTACTCGCGGCGCTGGCTCTCGGCGATCGCGCCTCCGATCAGACCGGCCGCCATGCCCATGAAGGCGAGACCTGCGGCGTTTGGCCCGCGTCGATAGTAATGGCGGCGACGGGCAGCGCTGAAATCAGTGACGTCAGAGGAGCCCTGCCCTGCCGCGACACCCTTTGCGGACACCGCCGTGGCCGGTGCTAAGGATGCCGCTGCCGAGGGCGATACGGGGGTTGCGACCAATGCCAGGGTTGCGAACGCGGCCAGGACCATGTTGCGGCGGGCTGCGGAAATCATCGGCCCTTCACTCATTCTGACCTTCCCCTATTCTCGCATCTGTTCTCGCCAAAGCGACATAGGCAACGACACGTAACGCGCAAACCACTGAAATGGTTTCCTGATCGCGGCGATCTGCCACGCCTTGAATGATTGTAAACCGGACGATCAGATCCAGCTTGAACCATCCAACCTGAGCGGATAATGAACAGCCGCGCCGTTTTTCGGTCGCCCTAAGCGTGTCACGTGAACCAACGCATCAACCGACGCCGTCGGAATCGATGCCATTTTCGAAGGTTCACCGTGATCGACGCGTCCTTTTCCTCGAAAGAAATCAGATGATTGCGGTTCGTAAACTGCCGGCGCGCTATGCGCCGATCGTGATGCCATTCGTGCCGTCGATCCTCATGACGGCGGTGGTGTCGGTCATTTCGACGCTGCGAAGCCTCGGCGCAACGCCGGCGTTCCTGGCCCGGCGCCTGGGGGCTGTCATGGCTCGTCGCTTTCCCGACGCTGCTCATGGTGCTGCCGCTGGTCCGCCGGATCGTGGCCTGCCTCGTCGCCGACCCACCTCAACTAGGCCAATAGCCGGAGCGCCCCTACGACAGCGCCCCCAGCACGCCGCGCGTCGCCTTGTCGATCTCCTCGACATAGCGGCGGCGCGCGAAGTTCTCGGTGAGGAAGCCGACTACCTTGCGGCTGTCGGTGGAATCGACCACAGCCAGCATCTCGGCCTCGGCCTCGTCGAACACCGCCATCGCCGACTTCACGTTCATTTCCGGGATCAGCACGATGTCGATCAGGCGGGCGAGCTCGATCACCTGGATTTCGTCGGCGATGGTGTCGAGGTCGCTGGAGAACAGGTCGGGCAGCAGGACGAGGCCGACATATTCGTCCGCATTATTGACGATGACGATACCGGGCCGCGACCCCAGCGCGAATTCGCGGCGCACGGCCGCGATCGTCGTGGTCGACGGCACCTTGCCGACGTCCGAGCGCATCAGCCGCTCGACCGTGAGATTGCGCAGCCAGCCGACGTCGTTGGCGCTGCGAATGGTCTCGCCGCGCAGGTGCAGGCGCCAGGTCGAGAAGGAGTGGCCGAACATGAAGCGGACGCAGATCGAGGTGACGATGCAACCGGCCAGCACTACGGCGGTGACGTCGACATTGCGCGTCATCTCGAGCACGAGGAACGACATGGTCAAAGGACCGCCGACGATAGCAACCCCGAGCGTCGCCATGCCGGTCAGCATCGCGACCAGCGGATCGATCACGAAATTCGGGCTGATCAAGAGCAGCAGCACGGCAAAGAACTTTCCGATCAGGCTGCCGACGAACAGCGAGGCGAAGAACAGGCCGCCACGGAAGCCCGAGGCGAGCGAGACCAGGCAGGCCGTCACCTTCAGGGCGATGATCAGCGCGATCAAGCCGATCGTCATGTCGTGAAAGAGATCGAGCACCATGGCGCCGTGGCCGGCGGCCAGCACCTGCGGCGTGACAATCGCGAAGCCGCCGACGATGAGACCGCCGATCACCGGACGCAGCCAGACCGGCATCCAGGCGAACAGGCGCTCGAACGTCGGCGAGGAGCGCATCACGGCGATGCCGACGCCGCTGGTGACGAGGGCGAGCCCGATCAGGGCCAGGTACTGCTCGACACCGACGGCGCTGACCTTCGGTATCTCCAGCGAGTACGGCGCGCCGCCCAGCCATTGCGCGGTGAGAGCGCCGGCGAGCGAGGCCGCCAGGATCGGGGCGGCACTGCCGACCGAATAGACGCCGACGATCAGCTCGCAGGCGTAGAAGGCGCCGGTGATCGGCGCGCCGAACGCCGCCGCGATCGCGGCGGCAGCGCCGCAGCCGACCATCAGGCGCATATCGTTGCGGCGGAGATTGAAGAACTTGCCGAGCAGCGCGGCGATACCCGAGCCGATCTGGGTATAGCCGGCTTCGAGGCCGACCGAAGCGCCGCAGCCGTTGGAGATCAAGGTCTGGCTCGACACCACCAGGCTGTCGCGCATCGAGAGATTGCCGCCGCGCAGCGCGTTGGCCTCGATCGGGTCGACCGCGTTCGAGATCTTCATGCGCCGCCGCGACCATTCCATGATGCCGAGCGAAAGCCCGCCGAGCGCCGGCGCAATCAGCGCCGCCCAGGGACTGACGCTCGCATTGGACGAGAGGCGAACATCGATGGGGATGCCGTAGATCACGACGTGCGCGATCTGGGCGATCTCGGCCATCAGCGTCACGATCGCGCCCGCCAGCGTGCCGATCACGAGCGCAAGCGGGATCAGGTAGAACTCGTTGCTGCGCAGCAGGGCACGCAGCCGAACCATAGTGCGGTTCGTTCTCTTGCTATCGATCAGATGTCTGATTCGAACGAACACCTTCTGCCCGCCCTACCCTTCCGACAGGCCGTAGCCGGCCATGCGGACGCTGATATTGCCAGAGGTGCCCTGGTAGATGCCGAGCGCATTCATGCGGCGGCAGGCGTCGATGATGGCCTGTCTCTTGTCGAGCTCGTCCGCTGTCATCGACAACTCTCTTCTTCTCGGCTTCTTGGCGATGAACGTCAGAGGGGAAGTACGGCAAAGCAATGTCGCAGTGCAAGCGAAAGCGACCTGATCGGGCGCCATCTTGCCGACGGATCCGCGGCTTCTCGAAATGAACCGTAAAATCAATAAATTAGCAAATGGTCGCACCCCTACGACAGGCTCGCCCGAACGGCTGCAATGCCGTTGATGACGAACTGCACCGAATAGGCGGCGAGCAGCATGCCCAGCACGCGCGAGAGCACGGCATTTCCGGTGCGCCCGAGAGTGCGGGCGATCAGGCTCGCGGAGACGAAGCACAGCATGCAGAGCAGGCAGACCGAGAGCACCACGGCGATGATGATCACGAGCCGCCCGCCAGCAGCAGCGTGGTCGCGATCGCGCCGGGGCCGGCCACCATGGGAATGGCGAGCGGAAACACCGCGACATCTGAGGCATGCTCGGATGTCGCCTTGTCGGCCTCCGGGCCTCGCGATGCGGACGGTCACCGAAGATCATCTGGTACGAGACACCGAATAGCAACAGCCCGCCGGCAATCTGGAAGGCGGGAATGCCGATCCCGAGCTGGCGGAGCAGGCCGTTTCCGACCAGCGCGATCACGACCAGGATCGAGGCGGCGATCAGCGGCGCCCGCAACGCGACCGTTCGCTTGATCTTGTCTGGCATGCCGGCGGTGGCGGCCAGAAAGGCCGGCGCAAGGCCGACGGGATCGACCACCAGCAGCAGCGTCACGAAGGCCGACAGGGCGAAATCGATCATGTCTCGGGGGGCTCCGCGGAAGGAACGATGGCAGGCGGACTGACTTAGCCCGGCAGAACCATTTTGGAAATCACTGGAGACGATCAATGAGCGACAGTGGAATCGGAATGCTGCTCGGCCATCTCTCGGCCAACCTGCTCTGGCTCTGGTTCATTGGAGCCTTCCTGCTCGGCGCGGTCCTCGTCTACGGCGTGATGAAGGCCGGACGCCTGCGGCGCAGCGAACGCGCGCAGCTCGACCGTAACACCGAGGCCCGGCAACGGCAGGAGGACCCCTACAAGCATCCAACCTGAGAGATCGCCGTGAGCGCCGGTTGCAGTTTGGAACTTTCGTTTTTCAAAGGGCTTTGATCGCCTGAGGATTGAGGGAGGCGACGCCTTCCGATGTGACCTCAAGAGGAGGACGTATGGCTAAACGAGCGAAGAAACGCACAACCAAGAAGACCGCCGCGCGCCGACCGCGTCAGGCGCCGAAGATGCTCAGCGACCTGTTCCTGGAGACGCTGAAGGACATCTATTTCGCGGAGAACAAGATCATCAAGACGCTGCCGAAGATGGCCAAGGCTGCGCATTCGAAGGATCTTGCGGCGGCCTTCAACAAGCATCTGCGCGAGACCCAGGGCCAGGTCAAACGTCTCGACCAGGTCTTCAAGATGCTGGGCAAGCCCGCACGTGGCAAGACTTGCGAGGCCATCAACGGCATTACCGACGAGGGCGCCGAGATCATGAAGGAATTCAAGAACGCGCCTGCCCTCGACGCCGGTCTGCTCGCGGCGGCGCAAGCCGTGGAGCACTACGAAATCTCCCGCTACGGCACGCTGCGGACCTGGGCCGAGGAGCTCGGCATGCAGGATGCGGCGAGGCTGCTCCAGGAGACGTTGGACGAGGAAGAGGCGACCGACCACACGCTGACCGAGCTAGCGACGTCCGTGATCAACCTCGAAGCGGAAGACGAGTACCGCGCGGCGGCCTGAGCCGTACCCGCGCAATGACGAAACGTCGCGGTCCGAGCCGCGGCGTTTGCCTGTTCGGGATCACACGATGGCGCATGGCACGCCCGCATCGTCGGGCTGGATTTCCGCGGAACCGGCCCCATATGCAGCCTTTCCCACCGCCGAGCCCGCATCATGCAACCCAAAAATCCCCTCGACTGGATGCTGTCCGAAGCCCTGGACTCGCTGACCCGCGCCGAACGGCTGCGCCAGCAGTTCGGCCGCCAGGAAGCCTGCTGGGAGCCGCCGATCGACGTGCTCGAAACCGAGCATGAGCTCCTGATCCTGGTCGCGCTTCCCGGCGTCAATCCGGACAATGTCGAGACGGTGATCCATGACGGCGCGCTCGTCATCTCCGGCCAGCGCACCCTTCCGCCGGAGCTTCGCAACGCCCGCATCCACCGGCTCGAGCTACCGCAGGGCCGCTTCGAGCGGCGCATCGCGCTCCCCCTTGGCCGCTACGCCATCAGCCGCTTCGTGATGGACGGCTGCGTTGCGCTGCGCCTCGCCAAATCCTGAGGTCGATCATGGCCACCGAACAGATGAATAACGCCCAGACCAATTCCCAAAACAATTCCGACGTGAAGGTCCCCGAAGACGCGCTGATCGTGATCCCCGTGCGCGAGATGGTGCTGTTCCCCGGCGCGATCGCGCCGATTTCGATCGGCCGGGCAAAGTCCATCGCCGCCGCACAGCAGGCGCTGCGCGAGCAGCGGCCGGTCGGCATCGTGCTGCAACGCAGCCCCGAGATCGAGGAGCCCGGTCCGGACGACCTCTACCGGGTCGCGACCATCGCCAATATCGTGCGCTACATCACCGCGCCCGACGGCACTCACCACATCGTCTGCCAGGGCGTGCAGCGCGCGCGCATCCTCGAC
This sequence comes from Bradyrhizobium sp. C-145, assembly GCF_023375135.1. Classification (NCBI taxonomy): domain Bacteria; kingdom Pseudomonadati; phylum Pseudomonadota; class Alphaproteobacteria; order Hyphomicrobiales; family Nitrobacteraceae; genus Bradyrhizobium; species Bradyrhizobium sp. C-145. The sequence continues at coordinate 6,015,287 of NZ_CP088150.1, forward strand.
TTGCTGCCCGGTACGCCTTTCCCGGCTGCCCGCATCCAGCAGATCCCCGAGCCGACCACGACCTCGCCCGAGATCGAGGCGCGCGCGCTGAACCTGCAGCGCCTGGCCATCGAGGCGATCGAGCTGCTGCCGCAGGCCCCGCCCGAGCTGGCAGCGATGTTCCGGGGCACCAGCGCGCCCGGCGCGCTGGCGGACCTGGCGACCTCGTTCATGGACATCAAGCCGCAGGACAAGCAGGAGGTGCTGGAGACCATCGACCTCGCCTTGCGCGTCGAGAAGGTGTCGAAGCACCTGGCCGAACGGCTGGAGGTGCTGCGCATCAGCAACGAAATCGGCCAGAAGACCCGCGCCAGTTTCGACGAGCGGCAGCGCGAGGCGATCCTGCGCGAGCAGATGGCGACCATCCAGCGCCAGCTCGGCGAAGGCGACGGCAAGGCGGCCGAGGTCGCCGAGCTGACGGCTGCCATCGCCAAGGCCAACATGCCGCCCGAGGCGGATGCGCACGCCAAGAAGGAGCTGCGCCGCTACGAGCGCATGCCGGAGGCCGCCGGCGAAGCCGGCATGGTCCGCACCTATCTCGACTGGCTGATCGAGCTGCCCTGGGCGCTGCCCGCGGAGAAGCCGATCGACATCAAGGAGGCGCGCCGCATCCTCGATGCCGACCATTTCGGCCTGGAGAAGATCAAGAGCCGGATCATCGAATATCTGGCGGTGCGCAAGCTCGCCCCGCAGGGCAAGGCGCCGATCCTGTGCTTCGTCGGCCCTCCTGGCGTTGGCAAGACCTCGCTCGGCCAATCCATCGCACGCGCGATGGATCGTCCCTTCGTGCGCGTCAGCCTCGGCGGCGTGCATGACGAGGCGGAGATCCGCGGCCACCGGCGCACTTATATCGGCGCGCTGCCCGGCAACATCATCCAGGGCATCAAGAAGGCGGGCGCCCGCAACTGCGTGATGATGCTGGACGAGATCGACAAGATGGGCCGCGGTGTGCAGGGCGATCCTTCCGCCGCGATGCTGGAGGTGCTCGACCCCGAGCAGAACGGGACCTTCCGGGACAATTACCTGGGCGTGCCCTTCGACCTGTCGCGCGTGGTGTTCATTGCGACCGCCAACATGCTGGACCAGATCCCGGGTCCGCTGCTCGACCGCATGGAGCTGATCAGCCTCGCCGGCTACACCGAGGAGGAGAAGCTGGAGATCGCACGGCGCTACCTGGTGCGGCGCCAGCTGGAGGCCAACGGCCTCTCGGCCGAACAGGCCGAGATCGAGCCGGAGGCGCTGAAGCTGATCGTCAAGAGCTACACCCGCGAGGCCGGCGTGCGTAACCTCGAGCGCGAGATCGGCAAGGTATTCCGGCATGCCGCGGTGCAGGTCGCCGAGGGCACGGCCGCGAAGGTCGTGGTGAGCCCGAGGGACATCGCCATCGTGCTCGGCCAGCCGCGCTTCGAGGGCGAGATCGCGCTGCGCACCAGCGTTCCCGGCGTCGCCACCGGTCTCGCCTGGACGCCGGTCGGCGGCGACATCCTGTTCATCGAGGCCTCGCGCGTACCCGGCCGGGGCGGGCTGATCCTGACCGGTCAGCTCGGCGACGTCATGCGCGAGAGCGTGCAAGCTGCGCTGACGCTGGTGAAGAGCCGAGCCACCCAGCTCGGCATCGATCCGCAGCTGTTCGAGAAGAGCGACATCCACGTTCACGTTCCCGCGGGAGCGACCCCGAAGGACGGGCCGAGCGCGGGCGTTGCGATGTTCACGGCGCTGACGTCCCTGCTCACCAATCGCACGGTGCGCAGCGACACCGCGATGACCGGCGAGATCTCGCTGCGCGGCCTGGTGCTGCCAGTCGGCGGCATCAAGGAGAAGGTGGTGGCTGCGGCCGCTGCCGGATTGAAGCGGGTGATGCTGCCGGCGCGCAACAAGCGGGATTACGACGACATCCCGAAGAGCGCGCGGGACAACCTCGAATTCATCTGGCTGGAACGCGTGGACGAAGCCATCGCCGCGGCGCTCGAGCCCGCTGATGCCAAGGTCGAGGCGGCGGAGTGAATGCGATGAGCGGATTGCTGGAAGGAGCGAAGCGATCACGGAAAACGCAGCGGCTGCGCCAGCTGCTCGATCGCGCCATCGATCGGGTTCGCGATGCGCTGGCGGCGCCAGGACCGCGGCTTCAGCCGGTCCCGGTCCGGGTGAAGCGCCGCAAGGGTTGAGCCCTCCGTCTCGAGCCCTCGCGGCAGCCCCAAATAAAAGGCCCCCTCCTATCCGAGGGGGCCTTTGCGTTGTCAGGCCACGGCGTCCTTGGCAGCCTTGACCGGGCGGGCGCGGACGATCTTCCGGGCCGGCTTGGCCTTGAACATCATCTCTTCACCCGTGAACGGGTTGGTGCCCTTGCGCGCCTTGGTGGCGGGCTTCTTGATGACCACGAACTTGGCGAAGCCCGGCACCAGGAACAGGCCGTTCTTCTTGAGCTCCTTGTGACCGACGTCGGTCAGCGTCTCCATGACGCTCTTGACGTCACGCTTGGAAAGCTCGGTGGCGGTCGCAATCTTTTCGATCAGCTGCGATTTGGACATTTGGGTTGGCATCGTGTCTCCTCTGATTCGTTGCCGGTTGCATATTAGACCAAGCGGCGAAGGCCTATAGCCTTCTGCACAGTTTTATCGCGTTTTTACGGGCTTTTTTGGCCCTCTGTGACAAAAAACCCTGCATTTTAGCTGCTTCCGGAGCGAAAGAAGCCTCAGGCAGCGGTTTTTGCCTTGTTTCAAAGGCCCGCAAGCCACCTTGCTAAAGCTGATTCGATGCTTTCGACAAGCGACGACCGGCCTCTTTGCCGGAGGCCGGTCGCGATTCACCCTGAAAAATAAGGGCTAGATTGGTGTGTTGCCGCCATCGCAGTTGCTCTCCCTCTCCCCGTTCTTACGGGGAGAGGGTTGGGGTGAGGGGCTGCTTCCGCGCTCAAGGTGACAGCCGGACGCACGGAGAGTCCCCCTCACCCGGATTGCATCTGACGATGCAATCCGACCTCTCCCCGCAAGCGGGGAGAGGTGAGAGAGAGTGAAGCTAGATGCGCTCGATGACGACCGCCGGCGCCATGCCGCCAGCCGCGCACATGGTGACGAGACCGCGCTTGAGGTCGCGCCGTTCGAGCTCGTCGAGCACGGTGCCGATCAGGATCGAGCCGGTCGCGCCGATGGGATGGCCGAGCGCGATCGAGCCGCCATTGACGTTGACCTTGGCGCGGTCGAGCTCGAGATCACGGATGTATTTTTCCGCAACCACAGCAAAGGCCTCGTTGATCTCGAACAGGTCGATGTCGTCGACGGTCAGCCCCGCCTTCGCCAGCACCTTGCGCGTCGCCGGTACCGGCGCGTTCAGCATCAGGGTCGGCGAGTCCCCCATGTTGGCCATCGCCACCACGCGGGCGCGCGGCTTGAGGCCATATGCCTTGGCGTAGGCCGGCGAGGCCAGCAGGATCGCGGCGGCGCCGTCGACGACGCCGGACGAGTTGCCGGCGTGGTGCACGAAGTCGATCTTCAGGTCCGGATATTTTTGCAGGATCAGGCTGCGATAGGTCGTGCCCTTGTCATCGAGCGCATAGTCGGCGATGGCGGGGAACGCCGGCTTCAGGCTGCTGAGGCCCTCCATCGTGGTCTGCGGCCGCGGATATTCTTCATGGTCGAGCGCAAGGCTGCCGTCCTCGCGGTGGACGGGCACGAGGCTCTTCTTGAAGTGACCATTTGCTATCGCATGCGCGGCACGTTTCTGGCTTTCGAGGCCGAGCGCGTCGACGTCCTGCCGCGTGATGCCTTCCAGCGTCGCGATCGCGTCGGCACAGACGCCCTGATGCGACTGCGGGTGCCGCGCGCGCAGGCGCAGATTGCCGTTGTCCATCATCATCGGACCGCCGCCACGGCGTCCCTCCATCGACATCATCTCGCAGCCGCCGGCGATAACGAGGTCTTCGGCGCCCGCCATGATCGAGCTTGCGGCCATGCTGACGCTGGTGATGCCGGAGCCGCAGAAACGGTCGAGCGTCACGGCACTCGCGCGCACGTCGTAGCCGGCATCGAGCGCCGACATCCGGCCGAGATCGCCGCTTTGCGTTGCGACCTGCGCGCTGCAGCCCCAGACGATGTCGTCGACATCGGCGGTGTCGATGCCGGTGCGGTCGGCGAGCGCGCGCAGCACGGTTGCGCCGAGCTGCTGCGGATGAATCCCCGAGAGCGCTCCCTTGCCGGCCTTGCCGATGCCGCGTGGGGTGCGGCAGGCATCGATGATCAGCGCGTCAACCATTGGCGTTGTCCTCTTGTTGATGGGTGTTGAGAGGCGTTGTGAATCAGGAGGACAGGTGAGTCAATGCGTGGTGGCTCGCCTCGCCTCTCCCCGCGTGCGGGGAGAGGCTGGATTTTACGCGCAGCGGAAAATCCAGGTGAGGGGGAGCTTCAGCAAGGACGGTGGCAGATGGACTCGCGGAGAGTCCCCCTCACCCGGAATTGGCTGTCGCAAATTCCGGGCCTCTCCCCGCAGGCGGGGAGAGGCGAAGAGATCACACCCCCGCCGCGTTGGTCGCGATCACGTTGCGATAGAAGCTGGCGCTGAGCTTTGGGGTGCGGACCTGGGTGTCGAAATTGACGTGGTAGAGGCCGAAGCGCTTGTTCAGCCCGTACACCCATTCGAAATTATCCATCAGGCTCCAGAGGAAGTAGCCGCGCACCGGCACGCCCTCACTGGTGGCACGCTGGAGTTGGGCGAGATAGTTGCGCAGATACATAATGCGGTCGGTGTCGTAGATCTTGCCGTCGGGCCTCACGACGTCGTCGCCGGAGGTGCCGTTCTCGCTGATATAGATCGCGTCCGTCTTCCAGATCTTGGCAGCCAGCTTTGGCACCCAATAGATCGTCTCGGGTCCGACGCGCAGCCAGTCCGAATTCATGTGCGGGAACGATTTCGGGATCGGCAGCGGCATGAAGCTGGCACCCTGGTCGGAAGCCACCACGTAGTTCTGCGGCGCGTAGATGTTGAGGCCGAGGAAATCAACCGGTGAAGAGATGATCTTCAGCTCCGCATCGGTGTATTTCGGCGCGTTGGGCCCGGCGAACTTCAGGAAGGCGTCGGTATACTGCCCGGTCATGATGACGTTGAGATAGCCGCCATTCATCTCGCGTAGCGCGATCTCAGCGGCGCGGACGTTCTCCGGCGTGTCGATCGCGGGCGCGCAGGCATCGATGTTCTCGGCCGGTCCCACCCTGGTGCCGTGGCGGCCATGGGCGCGCACGGCCTGCACCGCGAGCCCGTGCGCGAGCGCGCTGTTGTGCCTGATCTGGTTGAGCTCGGCCTGCGGCAGCGTCAGGCCCGGCGCGTCGATGCCAATGCCGTAACCGAAATAAACGAAGCGGCCGCTCTCGTTCAGCGTGAACACGTTCTTGACCCGGTCGGTCAGATGCTCGGCGACATAGGCCGCGTAGTCGCCGAAGATCTTGCAGGTCTCGGTCGAGCGCCAGCCGCCGAAGCGATCCTGGAGCGATTGCGGCAGGTCCCAATGATAGAGCGTCAGCCACGGCTCGATGCCGTTCTTGAGGAGCTCGTCGACGAGCCGGTTGTAGAAGTCGAGCCCTTTCGGGTTCGGCTTGCCATCGCCATCCGGAAACACCCGCGGCCAGGCGACCGAAAAGCGATAGGCCTTGCAGCCGAGCTCCTTGATGAGCGCGATATCCTCCTTGTAGCAGTGATAATGCTCATTGGCGCGGTCGCCGGTAGTGCCGTCCTCGATCTTGCCGGGGATGCGCACGAACTTGTCCCAGATCGAAGCCCCTCGCCCATCCTCGTTGACCGCGCCCTCGACCTGATAGGACGAGGTCGCCGTGCCCCAGACAAAGCCTGCCGGAAAGCCGGTGCCGGCGCGCGGCGGCGGTGCCGGGTTGACCTCGACGGCCCCAACGGGATTTGCCATTCCGGCTGCGGACAGCCCCGCGATTTTCGCGAATTGGCGACGCGAGACCTTGTCCGACATTGATGCTGCCTCCTGGGATGGTTTGGGCGAGACGCCCGAGCTTCGTCGCGGACGCTCAGGCATTATGTCCGACTTCGACGTCCTGGAAAGTCGGCAAGCCGGGGCCGCCTCCCCATAGTTAACTCATTCAACGCCTTTTCCGCAGCGCAATTAATCTAAGCTTCAGGTCTCGCCTATAGGCTGCACTCAGAAAAAACAGTCCCTTTTTGGTTGCGAAAATGCCTCCGTCGTCAATTGCCGCCAATCCGCGGCGGGCCGCGCAAGGTCGCGAAAAGTGGGCCACGTTCTTTGGCACGCTCGATTCGCCCAACGTGCGGCTCCTCGCGGGCGGGCTCCTGATACCAAACCTAATCTCGCTCGCAACGATGGCTTCATTGGTCGATATCGGCTTGCCGCCGCGGACCATCGCCATCGCTCTCTATGCCAGCATTGCCATCCTGGCGCGGCGTATTCCCTTCATGCTCACGGTCGCGCTGTTTCTTGCCGTGCTCACCTTCGACATTGTGCAAACGTTGTCTCTCATGTTCGGCATCGGGCTGAGTGACCTAATGGCAGCTGTCGACCACGCGAGGCGCATCAATTTCTTCGCCTCACCGCTTTATTTCGCTTTGATCGTCACACTCGTCATGACCACGGGCCTAAGCCTGGCATGCTTAAGGCCGCGCGCCATGCTTATGAATGCGAACATACCGGTTCTCTTCTTCTTGGCACAGGCGTTCGGCGTGATGGACTATGTCAGCAACGCGTCGCCACACTACCATTTCGGCTCCACGATGGCACGCAACGAGCCGATCCAATCCGCTGCGGAGGTGTCGGGTTTTAGGCAGGCAGCAGGGGCCGACGGAAACAACGTCGTCCTGGTGATCGTCGAGAGCTTGGGCTACCTGAAGGACCAGAACGCCCGAACGCGCATAGCAGAACCCCTGTATGATCAAAGTCTGACCAGGGACTACACCATCACCTCCGGAAAAACGGTCTATTTCGGTTCGACGACATCGGGCGAGATGCGGGAACTATGTAATACGCGCACATTCTATACAGAGTACGTTCAGAATGACACCAACACCTGCCTGCCGGATCTGCTGGCCGCGCGAGGGTATAGCAACATCGCCGTGCACGGCTTCGCTGGAGGTATGTTCGAGCGTGAGCAGTGGTATCCGACAATCGGCTTCGACCAGGAACTCTTCCGCGACGAGCTGGTCAAAACGACCCGCCGCGTATGCGGCAGCGCCTTCGCTGGCGCGTGCGATGCAGATCTCGCGCCCGTGATTTCCGCGGCCTCCCGCGAAGCGGGAAAGCAAGGCAAGCCACGCTTCATCTATTGGCTCACATTGAATACCCATATTCCGGTCGCGCCTGGCCAAGCTCTGACGGATTTTCATTGCGAGACCGACGGCGGCGTCTTCAGTCGACCCAAGGTTTGCAGGATGGCCGAACTTTGGCACGACGTATTTGCCGTCGTCGCAAAGATAGCTCGCGACCCAGCCGTGGCGCCGGCCGACATCCTGGTGGTCGGCGACCATGCCCCGCCGTTCTGGTCGAGACATGACCGCGCCCAATTCGAGCCCGGTCAAGTGGCTTGGTACAGGCTCCAGCCCCGGCGAGCGTTTCCTCTGCCGATGCGGGACGCCCGCAACCAACAGCGAGCATCGACAGACGACGCGGATAGCAGTCGAAGTGCGCAATGACCGAGCAGTGGTATTGCGCATGTCTGTCGCTCTCGTCCTTGAAGACCTGTAAAGTGGCTTCACGCCCTCAAGGCTGTCCCTCTGCCGTTTGCCGCTATCAACCCGGGTATCGGAGGCCAGCGCGATGCCTCTCCTCGCTCAGCGCGAGCGCTTCGGCAATTTCGGCAGCTTGTCGGGATTGAACGCCGGCATCTGCTCGGTTCGTTCAGGTGCCGGTGGCTGCTTTTCGGTCAGGATGAGCGTGCCCTGGAGGATCATTCCCGGGACTTGTACGGCGGTCGCCGTGTAGGTCGCGATCTTGCCGGGGCAGTTTCCTTCGATGGTCAGCGTCAGCTCATCATCGTTGCCGAACACCGTTGCGCGTCCATCGGTATGACGCTTCGTCGATACCGTGGCAGTGAAGCGATCTCCATCGACCCGACAGGAGCCATGATACGTCATCAGGCTGTCGCGGCCCCAGATCTGTCCGTCTGCGACATGGACGATGCCGGTACCCTGGTCGAGCGGCGTCTTGTACCAAGCCGCGTAGGTGCCGTCCTTCAGCATGGGAGCCGTCTCCCCTGGTATTCCCAAGCGGATAGTCCGCATCATTAGCGCTAAGAAAGCGTTAATCGCGCGGCCCGTGCCAATCCGGTCTGTCCTTGCGCAGCTCGGCTTCAAGCTCCTCGATGATGCTGTGAAGCAGACACGCGGCGAGCGGATCTGTCACCTCCCGCTCCAGGCGCCTGTAACGCGCGATCCGGAATTCCTGCTCTTTCAACTGGTGCTCTGTCATCAGACGGGCCCTCCGACGAACCGACGCAGAGACGGCCGGGGAGTTTCGTTAAAATTTTCGGATCATTTTCTATGGTTTCTGATCGGTTAAAGGTCTTTCCTTCCCTCCTGTTGTGGGAGAGGGAACGGAGCGCGCCCGACGAAATATCCGTCGCGCAATTCGTCACACTCAAAACGTCACTCGCATGCCCGCATAGAACGCCCTTGGCCGTGCCGGGCTGAGCGAGCGCGGGTCGGTGAACTCTGCGCCGCCATTGGTGAAGTTGGGCAAGGCTTCGCGGTCGAAGAACTGGCCGTAGGTCGCGTAACGCTTATCGAAGACGTTGTCGACGCGGCCGTAGAGCTGGACGTTCTTCGTGACCTGATAGGAGGTGTGGAGATTGAACACCGTGTAGGACGGTAGCTTCGCGAACTGGTTCGACTCGTCGCCGACCAGATACTGGCTGGAGACGAACAGCGCGTTGCCGCCAACCTTCCAGACGTCGGTCACGGCGTAGTCGACGCCGATCTTGACGCGATGGCGCGGGATTGCGGGGATCTGGTTGCCGGGCGAGACCTGGATGGTCTCGGTGACGGGATCCCTGAACGGGCTCTCCGAGCCGAGTTCCAGCGGATCAAGGAAGCGCGCGTCGAGGAAGGCGTAGCTCGCCTGAAACTGGAGCGTGGGAGACTTGATGCTGACTTCGGCTTCGAACCCCTGCCGGCGCGTCCGGCCGACATTGGAAAAATAGCCGAAGCCGGTGCGCCCGACGGCGGGTACCGCAACAATGTCGTCATAGTTGGTGGCGCGGAAGCCGCCGATCTTCCAGCCGAGCGTGCCGATGTTCAGCTCCTTAGTGCCGCGCAGGCCCGCTTCTACTGTCTTGGACACGACCTGCTTCAGCGGCGGGTCGGAGACGAGAAACGCCGCAAGCAGGCAGGGACGGGCTGGATCGGCACAACCGAGCTCGAGCGGCGTCGGCACGCGGTTGGCCTCGGAATAGCCGGCATAGGCGGTCAGCTCGGGCGTGATCTTGTAGGTGCCGCCAACCACCGGATTGAACCGGGTGAAGGTGTGATCGCCGTTGAGGTCGGTCCCGAGCTGATCTTCCAGCGTGATGCGCGCCACGTTGAAACGGCCGCCGCCGGTGATGGCGAAGGCGTCCGTGACGTTGAACGTATCCATCGCGTAGATGCCGTTATACTGGTTGACGGTCCGCAGCGAGACCGGACCGGCAACCGGGTCCGGCGTGCCGGTCGCTCCCAAGAAGACGCCGCTGCCGCTGACGACGTAGTTTTCTCCGATCGAGCCGATCTCGGCGGTCGCAGTATAGCGCGTGACACTGGCGTCATAGGTTGCGCCCATCACGAAGCGGTTGTCGTGGCCGAACAGTTGATCGGTGTTGGTGGCCTGTCCCGACACGCCGAGGGTGGTCGACCTTATCGTGCTCCGGTCGATCTCGCCGAGGATGGTTCCCGAGGCAAAGGGATTGGCGAGCTGAAGACCGTTCGTGCCGTTCGCCGGCGTCGTATCGTCGCCGAAGCACAGCAGCCCTGCAATGGCACATTCCTGCACATCGGTCGGATTGCCATCGACGAGCTTCTGCTCGTAGCGGCGCACATGGGCGGTGCCTTCGAGCGTCCAGGTCGGCGTCGCATCGACCTTGCCGGTGAGGTTGAGATAGCCGACGCGATTGCTCGTGGTCTGCGGTGTGGTGTAGGTCGCGCCCCAATATTTGTCGAGCAGCTCGGCCGGAACGGTGGCGCTGGCGCCGAAATCGTTCTTGGCGACGCCCATGTTGGCGTGGAATTCACTGTCGCCGGCCTTGTAGCCGACATCGCCGTAGAAGCGCCGCACGTCCGATCGGGAGAAATTGCGGAAACCGTTGTCGTGCAGGCCTTCGAGCGCGGCATAGACGCCAAAATTCCTGTCGACCTGCTTGCCCCATTGTGCTGAGCCCTGGATGCGACCGAACGAGCCGCCCATGACATCGAGCTCCGCACCCTGATAGGTGAAACCGTCCTTCATTTGCAGGTTGATGGCGCCGCCCAGCGCGTTGAGGCCGAAGGCGGGATTGTTGGTCACCAGCGTCACCGACCTGATCGCGGCGGTTGGGATCAGGTCCCAATTGACGGCGTCGGAGAAGGCTTCGTTGATGCGGACGCCGTTTTGGTACACGGCGAGGCCTTGCGGCGTGCCGGTCACGGGCGAAGCGACGAAACCGCGGAATTCGACATCGGGCTGAAACGGATTGCCGGTGACTTCGCTGATATTGACGCCGGCGATGTTGTCGCGCAGCGCATCGGTGACGTTGAGCGAACCGGTGCGCCTGATCTGGCTGGCATCGACGGCATTGATCGCCGACGGGACCTTGTCGACATCGAGACCCCGGCCGGTGCCCGGCGCGGTCGGATAGACGTAAATGCGTGTCCTGGGGCTCGCGGACGACGGCGCCCCGACGCGCGCGACCGGTCGCGACGGCGCAGTGCGCTTCGCCGTCGATGGCGGTGGTGCGGTCACCTCGACCGGCGGCAGGTTCTGAACGTTGGTCTCATCGTCCTGCGCCGCCCCGGCAGGGCCTGCAAAGACCAAACCCGATATCAGCCCCGTCGACACCGAGGCCATCAACAAACGACGCTTGAACGAAAGACCCTTGCCCATCCCCGCCTTCCCATCCGTGACCACCGGCTGTTTTGATTTTCGCCGTTTGGTCGAGACAAGTGTAATCAGCGGCAGTGGGTGCGCCAGCCACAAAAGGTCGGGAGATATCCGCACCCGTTTTCCCGACCAAATCGGGAATTCTTCCCGATGATCTCGGGCGCGATCAGGCCGCCGCCGTCGGAACCAACGCCTCGACGGTCAAACCGCTCTCGCCGGAGACGACATTGAGCGTGCCGCCCAGCGCCAGGATCCGCTCGCGCATGCCGACGAGGCCGAAACCGAGCTTCTGACCCGGCTCCATGCCGCGGCCATTGTCGCTGACCCTCACCCGGGCGCAGACGCGGCCATCGCGCGTCGCCAGCACCGCCGGTTCAATGATGACGTTGACCGAGGTCGCGCCGGCATGGCGGAACACGTTGGTGAGCGCCTCCTGCACGATGCGGTAGATGGTGAGGTCGGCGGTCTCGCCGGTCGCGCCCAGCGCAGGCGAAATCGAGGTCTCGATCGTGACCTCGGGATGCGACTCCCGCCATAGCCGCGACAGCGATTCGAGCGCCTGGCGCAGGCCGAGCTCGGCGAGGCCGACGGGCCGCAGTCGCTCCAGCACGCGGCGGGTGAACTGCTGGAGCGCATTGATCTGCTCCAGCAAGGCGCTGCCGTGCTTGCGGACGGCCTCCGCACTCGGCGCACGTCCGTCCGCCAGCTTCGCCAGCGCGCTGGCATGGGCGCGCAGCGAGAACAGATACGGCCCGAACTCGTCATGCAGCTCGCGCGCGATCTCCTTGCGCTCGACGTCCTGGAGCGACACCGCACGCTCGGCAAGGCGCCGCTTGTCCTCGACCGCCTCGCCGAGCGCTGCTGCGAGATGATTGAGCTTGCCGCAGATCGCGGCGAGTTCGGGCGCGCCGCCCGGCGTGACCCGCGCGTCATAATGCCCGCCCTCGATCTCGGCCATCGTCTCGGCCAACGACTGGAGCGGCACCAGCGCCCGGCCGACCACATTCATCATCACCAGGAACAGCACGAACGCGATGACCGAGCCGACCTCGAGCTGGGTCACGATGCTGTCCCAGATTTCGGCCATTTCGTCGTTCGGATGCGAGGTGATCACGAGCGAGCCGGGCTTGCCATGGATCGAGACGGGCACGCTGACCGCGGTCTGCTCGGGATGAACCAGGCTGACGAACCAGGCCGGCGGCCCGCGCGTGTCGGCGTCGACATCAGACCGGGGCGGCGTCAGCGGATTTCCGCCGGCATCCCGTAGCGCGATGCTGACATGGCGCAGACGGCTGAGATCGCGCGCAATCTGGTTCAATCTCGCATCCGGATCGGGTGCCTCGTTGAGATCGGCAACGATCATCTCGATGAACTCGCGCGCGAGCCGGATCACGCTCTGGTCCTCGGCCTGCACGCGCGGCCCCGCCTCCGCAACCTGGCGGCCGATATTGACGGCGAGCCCGAGTGCCAGCAGCAGCGCCAGCAACAGGTTGATGCGCCCGCGCAAAGATAGGTTTTGCCACATTGGTATCGCTCGTGCCCCGCGAAGGTTTTGCCCGCGCCTGTCCGATGACGTTGACAGAGGCGAAGCGGCGGATATCTAATCGGAAGCGTACAGCAATCCCGGCCGGGTTGCATGAGGCGACATAAGACGCGCGCGTCTTGCCTAGTCGGCTTCATGCGGCGCAGAACAGGCCTCGGCTGTCGCGGGGAACGCCTATGCGCATTCTGATCGTCGACGATCATCCCATCGTCGCCTCCGGCTGCCGTGCCGTGCTGGCCGACGAGGGCGAGATCGAGATCTTGGAGGCCGCCGACGCCGAAGACGGCGAGTGCGTCTTCATCGTCGAGCGCCCCGACCTCTGCATCATCGACATCAACCTACCGACCGTCTCCGGCTTCGAGCTCGCGCGCCGCATCCTCGAGCGCGCGCCCGAGGCCCGCATCATCATGTTCAGCATGAACGACGATCCAGCCTTCGCCGCGCGCGCGATCGAATGCGGCGCCAAGGGCTACGTCTCCAAGACCGGCGACCCCGACGATCTCGTCGAGGCGATCCGCGCTGTCGGAAGCGGCGGCACCTATCTGCCGAGCGCGATCGCGCGCAGCATTGCCTTTGCGGGACCGACGCTGGCGCAAAGCCCGCTGTCGAAGCTGAACGCGCGCGAGATGGAGATCCTGCGGCTGCTCAGCGCCGGAAAAAGCCTGTCCGAGATCGCCTGGCTGGTGCAATCGTCCTACAAGACGGTGGCCAACACCTCCTCGATCATGCGACAGAAGCTCGGGGTGAAGACCTCGGTCGAGCTGGTGCGTCTGGCGATCGACAGCGGCGTTGCCTGACACCGCCACAAATTTCGGTCACACAAGCGTTGCAATCTTGATGTGGTGAGATGCCACGGAGCTTTTGGGCATGACGATTCAGACTGTCTCGACGAACAAATCCTATGGCGGCGTGCAGGGCGTATACCGCCATGCGAGCCAGGCGACCGGAACCGACATGGTGTTCTCGGTCTATGTCCCCCCGCATGCGGATGGCGCCAAGCTGCCCGTGGTCTGGTACCTCTCCGGGCTCACCTGCACGCATGCCAACGTCACCGAGAAGGGCGAATTCCGCAAAGCCTGCGCCGAGCTCGGCCTGATCTTCGTCGCGCCCGACACCTCACCGCGCGGGCCCGACATACCTGGGGATGCCAACAACGCCTATGATTTCGGCCTCGGCGCCGGCTTCTACGTCGACGCGACGCAAGAGCCGTTTGCACGCAACTATCGCATGTGGAGCTACGTCACCGACGAGCTGCCGAAGCTGGTGGCGGAGAATTTTCCGGTCGATGCCAAGCGGCAATCGGTGATGGGCCATTCGATGGGCGGCCACGGCGCGCTGACGGTGGCGCTGCGCAATCCGCACCGCTACCGCGCGGCAAGCGCCTTCGCCCCGATCGTGGCGCCCTCGCTCGTGCCCTGGGGCATCAAGGCGCTGACCGGTTATCTCGGGCCCAACAAGGACACCTGGCGCAGCCACGACACGGTGGCACTGATCGAAGACGGCGCGAAATTCTCCGGCTTCCTGGTCGACGTCGGTGAGGCCGATAATTTCCTGAAAGAGCAGCTCAAGCCGGAGCTGCTTGAAGCCGCCTGCACCAAGGCGAGCATCCCGCTGACGCTGCGGCGCCAGGCAGGCTACGACCACAGCTACTATTTCATCTCGACCTTCATGAGCGATCACCTGCACTGGCATGCGGAGAGATTGAAGGGGTGAGCTTTCTGCTCTCCCTCTCCCCGTTCTTACGGGGAGAGGGTTGGGGTGAGGGGCCGCCTCCGCGAAAACGGTAACAGTTGGAGCCGCGGAGACTCCCCCTCACCCGGAATTTGCTTTCGCAAATTCCGGCCTCTCCCCGCAGGCGGGGAGAGGCGAAGACCTCACGGCCGCCCGTAATTCGGGGCCAGCAAGCGGTTGCGGATCAGATAGCTCATCGTTCGCGTCCAGGATTCATCGCTGTTGCCGCGCATGTCGGCGCTGGCGACCGTGATCATGGTGCCGGTCTTCACGTCGCGCAGATAGATGTTCAGGTTGATGATCAGGCTCGAGACCTTCTGCACGAGCCCGGTGATCTCCAGCTCGGCGCCGAGCTGCCCGGCCAGCTTGAGGTCGCAGCCGCCGCAAGCCTGTAAGTTCGCGTGACGGGCGGCATCCCTGATTGGGGCGATGTCGAGCACCTGGAACCTGCCTGAATCAGCCAGCTCCTTGCGCAGCTGCTCGCTGATGCGCTCCAGCCGCGCCAGCTCGGGCCTTGAGCCGTAGAACTCGCCAGGCAGGCTGGTGTCGATCAGCTCGAAATCGAACACCGCCAGTTTCGGCGGGTCGGCGAGCGCGACCGATCCGGTCAATAGCAAAGCGGCGAGACATATCAGCGCTCGCACGATCGTGATTCCAGTCCCCATACGCGCGAGGACGAAATGCGGGGTTGCATGCCCTGACAAATTGGTCATGCTTTAGCAGAGACAATTCTCCAACGGCGGTCAAGCCGGAGAGATCGTCCGGAGGAAACATGATCCGATGGTTGGTCGGCCTGATCGGCTTGGGTGTTGCCGCGACGAGCGCGCTCGCGGCGGACCCTGTTACGATCGGCGTCGGCTATCTCGGCGTCGCCGGCACCAGATCGACGCTGTCGCTGGTCGAGCAGCCCGCGGAGAATGACGGCTTCGCCGGCGCCCGTCTCGCCATCGAAGACAACAACACCACCGGAAAATTCCTGGGCCAGCGCTTTACGCTGGAGGAGCGCCGCATCAAGGAAGGTGAGGATCCGGTCCAGGCCGCGACCGTGCTCGCCGAGAAGAACGGCTTCGTCATCGCCGACCTGCCAGCCGATGCGCTGCTGAAAGTCTCGGATGCGCTGCGGGAGCGCGGCACGCTGCTGTTCAACGTCGGCGCAATCGACGAGCGGCTGCGCGAGGCCGATTGCCGCGCCAATGTCATCCACACCGCGCCGACGCGCGCGATGCTGGCGGATGCGCTCGGGCAATATCTGGTGTGGAAGCAGTGGAAACGCTGGCTGCTCGTGGTCGGCTCGCATGACGAGGACAAGCTGTTCGCCGATGCGCTCCGGCGCACCGCAACGCGGTTCGGCGCCAAGATCGTGCAGGAGCGCACCTTCGAGGACAAAGGCGGCGCGCGCCGGACTGACTCCGGCGTGACGCTGATCCAGCGCCAGATGCCGGTGTTCACGCAGCAGGCCGCGGCGTACGACGTGCTCGTTGTCGCCGACGAGAGCGAGGTGTTCGGCGCGTATCTGCCCTATCGCACCTGGGATCCCCGTCCCGTCGCGGGCTCGGCCGGCCTCGTGCCGCGCAGCTGGGATGCCGCGCAGGACCAGTGGGGCGCGATCCAGATGCAGAACCGCTTCGTCAAGCTGAATTCGCGGCGCATGACCGCGCTCGACATGCAGGCCTGGACCGCGGTGCGCATGATTGGGGAGGCCACCTCGCGCACCAATTCCGGCGACGTCAAGAAGGTCACCGACTTCATCAAGGGCCCGGATTTCTCGGTCGCCGCCTTCAAGGGGACGCGGCTCACCCTGCGCGACTGGAATCTCCAGCTTCGCCAGCCGATCCTGCTGGTCGACGGCCGCATGGTGGTGTCGGTGTCGCCGCAAGAAGGTTTCCTGCACCAGGTCTCCGAGCTCGACACGCTCGGCTACGACCGTCCGGAGAGCAAATGCAAGTTGAAATGAGAATCGTGAGATGAGGTCAAGCTGCCACCGCGACGACACTGCGCCCCCTCCCTCGCTTGCGGGGGAGGGTTGGGGAGAGGGTGTCTCCACGAAGAAAACTCCCCAAGCGGAGCGAGGCCTCTCCCGTATCGCATCTCACGATGCGATACGACCTCCCCCGCAAGCTGGGGAGGTAAGAACCGCCCGCCTGCGTATGCTGAAGGCAACGCTGCTTGTGGCTCTAGCGCTCGTCACAGCGCCCGCGCATGCGTTCATCGCCTATGTCTCGAACGAGAAGAGCAACACGGTGTCGGTGATCGATACCGACAGCTGGACCGTGACCAAGACCATCAAGGTCGGCCAGCGCCCGCGCGGCATCGATTTCACCCGCGACGGCAAGTTCGTGATGGTCGCGGTCGGCGACGACGACACCATCCAGGTGATCGACGCCAAGACGCAAAGCGTGGTGGACAGCCTGCCCTCCGGCCCCGACCCTGAATTGTTTGCCCAGGATGCCGCCGGAAAGGTCCTCTACGTCGCCAACGAGAACGACAATACGGTGACCGTGATCGATCTCGAGAAGCGCGCCCGGCTCAGCGACATCCAGGTCGGCGTCGAGCCCGAGGGCATGACCATCAGCCCCGACGGCAAAACGCTGATTAACACGTCCGAGACGACCAACATGGCGCATTTCATCGACACATCCTCGCGCCAGATCGTTGCCAATGTGCTGGTCGATGCGCGGCCGCGCTTTGCCGAGTTCAAGCATGACAGTTCGGAACTGTGGGTGTCCTCGGAGATCGGCGGCACCGTCTCGATCATCGATCCCGGGAAGCACGAGGTGATCGGCAAGGTCACCTTCGAGATTCCCGGCCTGCGGAAAGAGGCGATCCAGCCGGTCGGCATCGGCATGACCAAGGACGACAAGACCGCCTTCATCGCGCTCGGCCCCGCCAACCGCATCGCCGTGGTCGACGTCGCGACGCGCAAGGTGACGAAATATCTGCTGGTCGGGCAGCGGGTCTGGCACATGGCGTTCACGCCGGATGAAAAATACCTGCTCACCACCAACGGCGTGTCGAACGATGTGTCCGTTATCGACGTCGCCGCGCAAAAAGTGATCAAGACCATTCAGGTGGGCGAACTGCCCTGGGGCGTCGCGATCGCGCCATGACCAGCCCTGCCCCCACCCCTGAGCCGCGTGAGACGCCGAGGCCGGAAGCGGCCGCGGTGCCGGCGCTGTCGATCGACGGCGTCAGCCATTCTTACGGGCCGCGACGGGCGCTGACCGACGTCTCCTTCAACGTGCAGCCGGCGAGCTTCACGGCGCTGCTCGGTCTCAACGGCGCCGGCAAGAGCACGCTATTTTCACTGATCACGCGCCTGTTCGGCATCCAGCTTGGTCGTGTCTCCATCTTCGGTCACGACATCAGCAAGAGCCCTGGCGAGGCGCTGCGGCTGCTCGGTGTCGTGTTCCAGCCGCGCACGCTCGATCTCGACCTCTCGCTGACGCAGAACCTGCTCTATCACGCCGCGCTGCACGGCATCAGCCGGCGTGAGGCGGCTGCACGTAGCGCCGAGCTGCTCGGGCGCATCGGCCTCGAAGAGCGCGCCGGCAGCAAGGTGCGCGATCTCTCGGGCGGGCAGATGCGGCGACTGGAGATCGCACGGGCGCTATTGCACCGGCCGCGGCTGCTGTTGCTGGACGAGCCGACCGTCGGCCTCGACGTCAAGGCGCGCGCCGACATCATCGGCCATGTCCGCCAGCTCGTGACTGAGCAAGGCATCGGCGTGCTCTGGGCCACGCACCTGTTCGACGAGATCATGCCCGGCGACGATCTCGTGGTGCTGCACCAGGGCAAGGTGCTGGCGCAGGGCCCGATGAGCCGCGTCGTCACGGAAGCTGGCGCGCAGGACGTCAACACCGCCTTCATGCGCCTGACCGGCGCGCAAACCATGCCGGGAGGCGGCGCATGAGCAGCATCACCACCCGCGAAGCGCCGCGCGGCTTCTCGTTCGCCGAGTACATGACCTGCCTCACCGGTATCGTCTGGCGCGAGGGCCTGCGCTTCCTGCATCAGCGCGAGCGCTTCGTCTCGGCTTTGGTGCGGCCCCTGGTGTGGCTGTTCATCTTCGCCGCCGGCTTCCGCCAGGTGCTCGGCATTTCCATCATCCCGCCCTACGAGACCTACATCCTTTACGAGGTCTATATCGCGCCCGGCTTGATGGCGATGATCCAACTCTTCAACGGCATGCAGTCCTCGCTCTCGATGGTCTATGACCGCGAGATGGGCAATATGCGCACGCTGCTGGTGAGCCCGCTGCCGCGCGGGTTCCTGCTGTTCTGCAAGCTGCTCGCGGGCACCGCGGTGTCGCTGCTCCAGGTCTATGCGTTCCTCTTGATCGCCTGGTTCTGGGACATCACCCCGCCTCCATCGGGTTATCTCACCGTGCTGCCGGCGTTGATCCTGTCCGGGCTGATGCTGGGCTCGCTCGGCATGCTGATCTCATCCGGCATCAAGCAGCTGGAAAACTTCGCCGGCGTGATGAATTTTGTCATTTTCCCGATGTTCTTCGCCTCCTCCGCGCTTTATCCGCTCTGGCGGGTCCAGGAGGGCAGCCCTTATCTGTATTACCTCTGCGAGGCCAATCCGTTCACTCATGCGGTCGAGTTGATACGATTTGCGCTGTACGGACAGATCAACTGGGTCTCGCTGGCGGTGGTCGCGATCTGCACAATCGTCTTCATGATCGGTGCGATTTTCGCCTATGATCCGTCGCGCGGGCTGGCGCGACGCGGGCCTGCGGGAGGCGAAGGATGAAGGTTCTGATCCTGGCTGCCATGGCAATTGCGCTGTCGAGCACGGCCGCGCGCGCGGCCGATTCGCGCTATCCGGACTGGCCCTGCACCCAGGCCAAGGTGCCGGAGATTTCGCTGGCGGCTGTCTGGGCCGGCCCGCCGCTCGACGACGTCCAGAACAAATGGAAGGACGATGCCAAGATCAGCGCGCTGGTCGCAAAGCTGTCGGCGCGCAAGACGCCGCTCGACGAGGCCGAGAAGTCGGTGAAGGAGTTTCTGGCCGCCTCCGCGTCCGACAAGACCGCGAATGCCAAATTGCTGTTTGCCGGCCTGTTCGACACGCTCAACGCCCAGCGCTCCCAGGTGATGAACGGGCTCGAACGCGTCAGCCGCAAGCAGCGCGAGGCCGCCGACAAGATCCGTGAGGAGACGCTGGCGCTCCAGGCGCTCCAGGGCGCAACGCCGCGCGACGATGCCAAGGTCGAGGCGCTCAGCAACGAACTGATCTGGAAGACCCGCATTTTCGAGGATCGTCACAAAGTGGTGCGATTCGTCTGCGAGGTTCCGACCACGATCGACCAGCGCCTGTTCGCGCTCGGGCGCGTGATCCAGCAGGAAATGGAATAGCGTCAGCCTCGCTGACGGCTCACCAAAGTTCCCGTGATATCAGCGCGATCGTTAACCTTTTCGCCGCGCTGTCTGGCGGAACCAAATCACTCCAGGATGTCTTGTCGAAGTCAATCCAAAGACATCCAATCCAGCACATCGGGAGGCCTCGATGGGAACAACAAGATTCATCTTCGCGGGCGCTGCGGTCATCACCATGCTCGCATCCAGCGCCTTTGCCGACGACATGACCGGAATGGTCACGCGGATCGATCGGCTCAATGGCACGATCTCGATCCAGCAGACGCAGAAAGGCACGGTCGGCGCCAGCTCAGGCAACGCCGGCGCGCTCCAGGAGTACA
The DNA here is from genome assembly GCF_023375135.1 of Bradyrhizobium sp. C-145. Lineage (NCBI taxonomy): Bacteria > Pseudomonadati > Pseudomonadota > Alphaproteobacteria > Hyphomicrobiales > Nitrobacteraceae > Bradyrhizobium > Bradyrhizobium sp. C-145. The sequence continues at coordinate 6,035,366 of NZ_CP088150.1, forward strand.
AGGCGAAGGACGCCGCAATGCTGGACGCCGTCCATGCCGGCGACAGGGTGAGTTATGCAGCCACCGAGACGAACGGGACCGGCACGCTGACGAAGTTGGAGAAGCAGAAGCCGTAGCACTGGTCCAGATCGTCATTGCGAGCGAAGCGAAGCAATCCAGAGTTCCTCCGCGGAATGATTCTGGATTGCTTCGCGGAGCCTGTCATCGGGCCGCGCTTCGCGCGGACCCGTTGGATCGCAATGACGAAGGGGGAGCGCTGTGTCTATTGCTGACAGCGCGATCGCGGAGGCTCCCCTCACCCCAACCCGACCCTCTCCCCGCAAGCGGGGCGAGAGAGCGCACCTCGGCCAATCGTTACTGCTCCGGGCGCGGCTCGGGCTGCGCTTCCTCGGTCGGGAGTTTTGCGTTCTCCCAGCCGTCGGTGCCGTCCGGATACCAGGCGATGTTGGAATAGCCGTACGCCATCGCGCGCTTGGCGGCGTTCCAGGACATCCAGCAATCGGCCATGCAATAGATCACGAGCAGCGCGGCCTTGTCGCCGTGCGATGCAAGCGCAAGGCCGCGCTGGAGATAATCGTCCATGGCGGGCGGCAACGCGCCGTAGCCGGTGTCCGGCAGCCACAGGCTGCCCGGAATATTCTTGCGCGGCGCATCGCGCCAGACGGTGCCGGCGGGAAGGTTCTTCGGTTTTGGCGGCCGCGGCATCACGTCGACGAAGGCGCCGCTCCTCGCGCGCCAGATCGCCTCGGCCTCCGCCGTCGTCAGCACGCGCGCGCCGGCGAGCGTTGCCGGCACCGGCGCGCGGTAATTGTCGGTGCGATATCCCTCGGGCTCGAACGGCTCCTGCTGCTGCGCCCCTGCCGGCCCTGCCAGAACAGCGACGAGCAGCGCAACGGCAAGATGCCGCTTCATGGCGTCTTCTTGACCGTCTCCGCGCCGAGCGGCCGATCGCTCTCGTCGAGCAGCGGGACGCCGAAGTCGAGCAGGATCTTGTTGATCTCGCCCTGGTTCTCCTGGATCAGCTTGTTCAGCTGCCGCTTCCAGTTCTGGTCGGCCGGGCGCACGCCCATGCCGATGCGATAGACCAGCTTCGGCCCGGTGGTTTCTTTCACCAGTGGCGTAACGTGGAGCGAAGAGCCTATCTTCTTCGCATAGTAGCCGGCCATCGGGCCCCACAGCACGCCGGCGTCGATCTTGCCGGCGGCGAGATCGTCGATCATCGCCTGCGCCGAATTGTCGAAGCGGGTGTCGATCATCAGTGGATAGGGTTTTGCATCACCCATCAGACCGGCGATCGCCATGTTGGTCGCCGGCGGCGTGCCAGCGACGATGCCGACATGCTTGCCTTTCAGGCGCGCGTCCTCCAGCGTATCGACGTCCTCAAGCCCGCTGCCGGCTTTGACGACCAGCGCATAGGTCGTGCGGTAATAGGGATTGGTGCCCTGCACGAGGTCGTCGCCTTGCGGGAAGCCCATGATGACGTCGCAGCGATGCGCACCCAGCGTCATGCGCACGAAGCCGGTGGCCTGCGGGAAGAACACGTAGTCGAGCTTCTTCTGGAGCTTGTCAGCCAAGAACTCGGCGAGCTTGTTCTCGAACCCCTCGCCCTTCTCGTTGGAGAACGGCAAATTGCGCGGATCGGCGCAGACACGCAGCACCTTCGGGTCCACTAATTCGAAGGAGAGGTCGCCGGTGTCGTTGGTCTGCGCGATCGCAGCATCGCCGAACGCGCAGGATGCCATCAGGATCCACAGTGAAAACAACCAGCGACGATGTCGTCCGGCCTCCGTCATCGCGCTTCCTCCTCGTTTTGTTTGAATGTTATCCATGCAACGCATGACGCGCCAAGTTTTGCCAGCTTGGTGTTGGCTTGCTTTGCTGCAGCGCAATGCAGCAAACCCTCTGAACTGAGGCGGAAAAGTGTCTTACGTCGCTTCAATGATCGCAGCCTTGTCCCTGCTGGGGATCGTCACGCTAGCACGCGCCGAGGCATCCGAATTGCCTGTGAGCGAAGTCGCGCCGGGAATCTTCGTACACTCCGGGACCATCGCCCTGATGACCCGCGCGAACGAGGGCGACATCGCCAATGTCGGCTTCATCGTGGGCGATGATGCGGTGGCTGTGATCGATACCGGCGGCAGCTACCGCGAAGGCGAGGCGCTGCTGGCCGCCGTGCGGGCGAAGACGCCCAAGCCGATCCGCTACGTCATCAACACCCACGGTCATCCCGATCATGTTTTCGGCAATGCCGCGTTCGCCGCCGGAACCACCACCTTCGTCGGCCATAGCAAGCTTCCGCAGGCGCTCGCGGCGCGTGGGCCTTTCTATCTCGACAATTTCCGCCGCATCATGGGCAGTGAGCTGATTGATCCCGTGAAGATCATTGCTCCTACCCTGCTCGTTTCGGACACGACGACCCTCGATCTCGGGTCGCGCCGACTGATCTTGCGCGCCTGGCCGGCCGGGCACAGCGACGCAGATTTGACCGTGTTCGATGAGACGAGCAAAACCCTGTTCGCGGGCGATCTCGTCTTTCTCCGCCACATTCCGGTCATGGACGGCAGCATCCGCGGCTGGCTCGCCACGTTGAAGGGATTGGAGGCCGTTCCGGCGCTGCGCGTCGTTCCCGGTCACGGCCCCGTGAGCGACTGGCCTGCCGCACTGACCGATGAGCGACGTTACCTGTCGACGCTGCTGTCCGACGTCCGCGCTCTGAACAAGAAGGGCGAGCCGATCCGAACCGCCGCCGACAAGGCCGCCGCGTCGGAAAGGCCGCGCTGGGAGTTGTTCGAGGAGTACAATGCCCGCAACGCAACCGCAGCATTCTCGGAAATTGAATGGGAGTAGTGGGCACGCTACGATAGGCAAAACGCCCGCAGGACCGTAACCATGATGGCATGCACTCGCCGCCTGACCTTGACCGCCGTACTGCTCGGCATCGCCTTCGTCGTGCCGGCGCCGGCGGAAGAGGCCTATGATCCCTGGCCGGGCCTGGTGCAGGACATCTTCAATAGCCGTCCGATGAACGACGGCAGCACCGTCATCGGCATCGAGATGCCCTATCGCGCCGAGGACGCGGCCATCGTGCCGGTGACATTGCGCAGCAAGCTGTCACCCGGCGATGCGCGACGCATCCGTTCGATCACGCTGGTGATCGACCGCAACCCGGCGCCGATGGCCGCGAAGTTCGAACTCGGGCCGGATGCCAATGTCACGGAGATCTCGACGCGCGTGCGCGTCAACAACTACACCGACGTGCATGCGGTGGCCGAGCTCAGCGACGGCCAGCTCTATGTCTCGAAGGTCTATGTAAAGGCCTCCGGCGGCTGCTCGGCGCCGGCGGGCAAGAACATCGAGGAAGCCAGGAACCGGCTCGGCCAGATGCGCTACCGGCAATTCGCACGCGAGGAGGCGCCGGCGAGTCGCGTGCGCGAGGCGCAGATCATGATCGGCCATCCCAACAATTCCGGCCTGCAGATGGATCAGGTCACGCAGCTCTATATCCCGGCCTTCTTCATCAACCAGCTCAAGCTGACGCAGGACGACAGCCCCGTGCTGTCGATGGAGGGCGGTATCTCGATCTCGGAAGATCCCAATCTGCGCTTCACCTATGTCTCCAACGGCGCCAAGCGCTTTCGCGCCGAGGCAAAGGACACCGATGGGCACGTGTTCCGCAACGAGTGGGACGTGGAGAAGCCGGGGACGTGAAGATTTCTTACCCTCTCCCCCTGTGGGAGAGGGTGCCTCGCGAAGCGAGGCGGGTGAGGGGTCTCTCTCCGCGAGCGCAACTCTCAACGTCTGAGCAGGAGGAGAGATACCCCTCATCCGGCGCTTGGCGCCACCTTCTCCCACAAGGGGAGAGGGATGACACCGTCTGTGCCGCGATAGCTAAAAACACCTCACCTCGGCTTCCGCCTGCGCGCGCCTCAAATCATTCACCGCCGAGTTCGCCTGCTCCGAGGTGCGGAACTGGACGCCGAGATTACCGCGCACCTGGGACATGCTGAGCGCGGTCTCCGCGGTGACGTAGCGCGCATAGGGCACGATCGAGGCGACCACGTCGATCGAGCAGGAACATTGCTCGATCGTAGACCGCGCCTCGCCATTGGCCTTCATGCAGCCATAGACGTACTCGGCGCGCGCCGACGTCGGATAATCATTGGCATCCTCGGCCTGCGCCGCGCATGTGGTCGCCGCCAATACCGCCATTGCGGCGACAATCGGTCGTAGCCGTCCCGCCAGTTTCATGCACATCCTCCCGATGGTTGCGACCAAAGCTATGCTATGCGTATTGTCCTGAAAAGCACTCCGTCAGAGGAAACGGCTCACAAGGTGATGAGAGCACTTGGTGCGACAAAGGTACTTGGTCGAACATTGGCGCTCGCGGTGGCGCTGGCGTTGACGCTAGCCGCACCCGGCCGCGCCGCGGAGACCATCCGCCTTGCGGTGCAGAAAACCGGAACATTCTCCTGGGAGCTGGCGGCGATCCGCGCGAACGGTCTGGACAAGCAGGCCGATTTGTCGCTGGAGGTCAGTGAGCTCGCGAGCACGGAAGCGGGCAAGATCGCGATGCGCGCAGGCAGCGCCGACATCATCCTGTCGGACTGGCTGTGGGTATCGCGCGAGCGCGCGCTCGGCGCCAAGCTCACCTTCTATCCCTATTCCAGCGCGCTCGGCGCGGTAATGGTGCCGGCGGCTTCGCCAATCAAGACGCTCGCGGACCTCAGGGGACGCAAGCTCGCCGTCGCGGGCGGAGCGATCGATAAGAGCTGGCTGATGCTCCAGGCCCGCATGAAGCAGGACGGCATCGACCTGAAGTCTGCGGCGACCATCGTCTATGGCGCCCCGCCCCTGATCGCCGCCAAGGCGCTCGACGGTGAGATGGATGCGAGCCTCAACTTCTGGAATTTCTGCGCGCAGCTCGAGGCCAAGGGCTTTCGCCGCCTCGCCGGCATCGAGGACATCCTACCAAAACTCGGTGCCAAGGGCGCGGTCGCCGCGGTCGGTTATGTCTTCGACGAGAACTGGGCGGCAAGCCATCGTGACGCCGTGGCGCGATTCATCGCGATGACGCGGAAGGCCAAAGAGCTGCTGGTGACCTCGGACGCGGCCTGGGACAAGATCGCACCGCTTACCGGCACCACCGATCCGGCCATGCTCAAGACCTATCGCGACCGCTATCGCGACGGTATCCCGCGCCGGAGCATCGGCGACGAGGAGGCGGATGCGCGCGTGCTCTACCGCGTGCTCGCCGAGATCGGTGGCCGCGACCTCGTCGGGCCGGCGGCCGAGCTCGATCCCGGCACCTTCTATCACGCGGTCCCCGGAGACTGAGGTGCTGCGTCTTCTGTCGTTTGTCCTGTTTCTCGCAATCTGGTGGATCGCCGCGCTGTTCGCCGGCGGCGCAAAGCTGCCCTCCCCGCCCGCCGTGCTCCAGGTCATGATCGCGGAGGCCGCGAGCGGCGCGTTGTTCCTGCATCTCGGCGCCACGCTGGCGCGCGTCACCCTCGCCTTCGTGCTGGCGATGTCGCTCGGCAGCGCCATCGGCTATCTGATGGGACGGGTGAAGCTTGCCGACCGGCTCGGCGATCCCTGGCTGATCCTGCTGCTCAATTTACCCGCCTTGGTCGTGATCGTGCTGGCCTATATCTGGGCTGGCCTCACCGAGGCCGCCGCGATCGCGGCAATCGCCATCAACAAGCTGCCGACCGCCATCGTCACCTTGCGCGAGGGCGCGCGCGCGCTCGACCGCTCGCTCGACGAGATGGCGAGCGTATTCGCGATGCCACGCTGGCGTGCCTTCCGCCACGTCGTGCTGCCGCAGCTTGCGCCCTATATCGCAGCCTCTGCGCGCTCCGGATTGTCGCTGGTATGGAAGATCGTGCTGGTCGCCGAGCTGTTGGGCCGTCCGAACGGCGTCGGCTTCGAGATCGGCGTCGCCTTCCAGCTGTTCGACACGCCGCGGCTGCTCGCCTATTCGCTGACCTTCGCCGCAGTCGTGCTCGTCATCGAAACCTTGCTGGTGCAGCCGTTCGAAGCCCGCGCAACACGGTGGCGCCCCCGTGCGGCTTGAGGTCGAGATCATAGGCAAGACGTTCAAAAGTGCCGCCGGCGGAACGCACGAGGTGCTGGCGCCGGTCAAGTTCACGCTTGAATCCGGCGAGGTCGGTGTGCTGATCGGCCCCTCCGGCTGCGGCAAGAGCACGATGCTGCGCATCATCCTGGGGCTCGATCATGAGTTTCAGGGGCGGATCGAACGGCCGCCGCAGGCGCGGATCGGCATGGTATTCCAGGAGCCGCGGCTGCTGCCGTGGCGTTCGGTCGAGCAGAATGTGCGGCTCGCTGCACCCGATGTCACCGATGCCAGGCTGTCGGAGCTGTTCAAAATCCTGGAGCTGGAGGCACATCGCAGCCATTTCCCCGGCGAATTGTCGCTGGGGCTTGCCCGGCGCGTCGCGCTGGCCCGCGCCTTTGCCGTCGAGCCGGATATTTTGGTGCTTGACGAACCGCTGGCATCGCTCGATGACGCTCTCGCTGGACGCCTGCGGGATGAGATTGCGACGCTCGTCGCGAGCCGCCCAGTGATGACGCTTTTGGTGACACACAGCCTGGACGATGCAGTGCACCTAGGCGATCGGCTGTTCTTCCTGTCGCCCCGGCCAACGCGGATCGTGGCAGAGGTACCTATCGACATCCCGCGCGACACTCGCGGCGAAGCCGAGATTGCGGCCATCAAGGCCGGCCTCGCCCAACGAACTCAAGGCGACCGCGCCGAGCGAGATATCTCATAGCCGGTCGCTTGGCGGATGTGCTAGATAGGCTGGCAGCGGAGTTGATGATGACGCGGACGGTCGCCCTCTCAACGCTTGCAACGCTTGGTCTTGCACTCGTCACGATGACGGCGGGCGCGCAGGACATGATGCGTGACGTCGACCTCACCTCCCCCGCGATGGTCTCGGCCGAAATGACCAGGCCAGAGGTCGAGGCCGTGCTGGCCAAAGCGAGCGCCGCGCAGCCTGCCGATTTCACCGGCAAACGCCTGTCGGGCCTCGATCTCTCGGGGCTGGACCTGTCCAACGCGGTTCTCCGCGCCGCGCGGCTCAACAAGACAATACTCCGAGACGCCAAGCTCGACCGTGCTATCCTCGATCAGGCATGGCTGCTGGATGCGGATCTTACCGGCGCAAGCCTGAAGGGCGCCAATCTGTTCGCCTCGCAAATGGCCCGCGCGCGTCTCGACGGCGCGAACCTGTCGGGAGCGCGCATCGCTGCCGATCTGACCGGCGCAAGCATGGTCGGCGCCTCAATCGCGGACGCGAAGCTTGGCGCCGACATGCGCAACCAGTCGATGGGGCTGATGCGCGCGATGCTCAGATCCGCCAACCTGGAACGGCTGGACGCGCGCAACGCCGATTTGTCGCGCGTCGACCTTCAATTCGCGGCCCTCAGGGGCGCCGACCTGAGCGGCGCATCACTGAAAAACGCCGAACTCGGCGGAGCCGATCTGACCGGCGCCATCGTCATCGACGCCGATTTCGACGGCGCCGATCTCGTCTCGGCGAAGCTGATCGCACCGAACGGCCTTGACCGCGCCAAAAATTTCGACAAGGCAAAGAACCGCGAGCGCCTGATCAGGGAATGACGGCCCGCCTTTGGGAGGACTGGCTGATGCGTTGGGTTCTAGCTTTGATCGCGTTGTTGACGCTTGCCGGCGAAGCCGCCGCGCAGGCCAAGGGCAAGGGCATCCGGCTCTGGAATCTGACGACCGAGACGATCTCCGGCTTCCAGCTCGCTCCCGCCGGCAGGACCGACTGGGGTCCGAACCAATGCTTGAACGACAAGGACAAGGAGGTCGACCACGACGAGCGGCTGCGCATCACCGGCGTCGAGCCAGGCCATTACGACGCCAGGGTGAGCTATCCCAATGGCCGGCAGTGCATCGTCCGCGGCATCGAGATCAGGGCCGACGCGGTGTTCTCAATCGCCGATAAGGATTTGAAGGATTGCACCAGGTAGCGCCGCCGCTCACGCCTTGTCATGCGTGTGCGGATATTCGCAGCGCCACCGCACCGCATGCCACTTCGGATGTTCGCCGACCCATTGCGCGATATAGGGCGGCGCGGCCATCGCGCATTGCCGCGGCGACCCGGAATAGTTGAACACCAGATGCTGCTCCTCGCAGGTCGCAGGCGAGAGCACCGCACACACAGTCACCACCAGGTCAATCGGGTTCATGCCGGGATCCTGTCGCAAGAGGCGATGGAGATTAGCACGAAAGGATACGTTCCAAGGAGCGGGAAGTTTCAATCCGGGGCTGAAATTGGAGTGTTTTCCTTACCTTGCGCACTTGCGCCCTAAAAGTTGACCCCGAACACAACCCTCGCCTGGTGGCGCTCGAAATTGACGAGGTCGAGATTGGCGGATGACCCGGCCGGACGTCCCCAGGCCTGCATGCTCCAGCTCAAGGTCAGGCGCGAGCGCTCGGAGAGCTGGAAGTAAGCGGTGGGGCCGACGAATAGGGCTTGGCCCGAAAACTCGCCGAGGCCAATGCCTTCGTATTGCCGGAAATAGCGCATCTCCCCGCCGAGCAGCACATTGGGCCGCACGCGCACCATGCCGGCGAACGCCGCCCCGATCGTCGAGCTCTTCTCGGAGAGTCCAGCTACCTCGAAGCGCGCCCATTCCGGCTGATAGATCAGATTGAGCGCAGCGATGGCGAAGTTTGGCACGAGCTCGCGGTCGAAGGCGAGCGTGAAATCAGTGCCGTACATCCGTCCCTTCGCGCCGCTGGTCTCGTCGATGCGGCTGCCATGGAGCTCGGCGGCGACAGTCAGGCCGAACGGCGCGTGCTCGCGGTCGAGCAGGCGATAGCGCAGGTCGAGCGAGGCGCCCTGGAAGTTGAACTGGCGGCGATCGTCGATGTCGGGGACGCCGGTGATGTCGTGCAGGCTGGCGGTGCCGCCGACCTCGATGCGGAAGTTCGGCAGCGGCACCACCTCGATCTCGACCTCCTGCGCGAGCGCGCGATAGGTCCCCCCGCCCTTACCGAATCGCCCCGTCGTCTCGCTCTGGAATTCGCGCTCGCCGACAGTGCCGACATCGGTGCCGATCATGAAACCGAAGATGTGCTCGGTATCGAAGCCCTCCTCGGCGTACGCATACGCCGGTGCCAGCACGCCCGCGCACGCAATCATCAGCCAAAATTTGCGAGCTCCGCCGCGCATCCCGTGCCCTGAAGACGCGCGCCCCCGCTTTGATGCGGCAGCAGCGCTGACCCGGCATCATCGTAACACACAGACCCGGAGCATGGTCGAGATTTTGAAGGCGAGAGCAGTAAAGCGCTGCCCGGGTGTGGCTTTGCATCAATGGCAAAGCGCGTCAACAACAACGCGTGACACACAACGGCTGACGAGGATCCGACACTGCCACGGCTTCGACGGCGTTTGCCATCGAAGCCGCGGCAGGTCGTCAGTCTTACTTGCGCGAAGCGCAGGCGTACATGTTGATTTCCATGCCGACCGGCACTTCCACGATCTTCGGAGCTTTCCAAGCCATTCGGGGTCTCCCAAGGTATTGAGCGCGACATCGCGCGGGGCAAAACCTAGGGCTCGGTCCCCTATAGTTCAAGCGCCGATTCGAATGCCGAACGCGTCTGTGTCGATTCTTCGCGGCCGCATTTCTCTCTCGGGCAAAGCCAGTTCCCTCTTGGTCAAGCACAGACCTGGAGGATATCACCTTGCGCGACACACCGCGCCTCGAATCGACACGACCAGCGCCGCGTCGTCAGCAGTCCTTGTCGGCCATTGCCGGATTCGGCTTGGCACCTTCGGCCTGCTGAGCCGCTGTCGGTTCACTCTGCATCTGCCGCTGCGCATCCTCGGATGAAGCCGGCGTTTCGCCGCTCGCACGATTCATCGTGCTGGTCGGCGGATGCTGACTGGTGTCGCTCGCCGAACTCGATGGATGGGATTGCGCCGAGCCCACGGTGACCGGGCCAGACCCGGCATCCTTGTCAGTGGCTGCACTGCCGGTTTTGCAGGGGCCCGCGACGGCGACACCGGCGCTCAACGTCAGGATCGCGCAGGCAGCAAGAACGGATCGTTTGGTGTTCATCTGCATGATCTCCTCTCCTCCCGCCGCGCAGCCCCAACGTGCCAGGCAGGCCATTTCGGGGAGAACAGGCCCGGCAGCCCGATGTTCCGAGCGTCGGAGCGGAATTAATCGCACTGCCGCCGCCACGTCCGTTCCAGGCATACGCGCTCAGCGCAGCAGCCGCAGCAGCGCGCGGCCGGCCCGCGCGCTCAGCTCTTTTGCATCGAGCGTGCCATCCTTGTCCGGATTGGCCGCATTGAAGCGCTGCTCCACCACCGACAGGTATTCGTCGAGCGTAAGCGTCCCGTCATGATCGGGATCGGCGGCGGCGAGCTCTTTCGCCGACAACCGCCCGCGCAACTCGCGTGCATCGAGCGTGCCGTCGTGATCGGGGTCGAGCTTGGCGAACAATGCGCTGGCCGCCTTCTTCACCTCGGCGAGATCGAGCGTGCCGTCATTATCTGTATCGAACATCTTGATCGCGTTGCCGGATGCCGCGAGAGCCGGACCGGACAGCAATGCAATCGTGAGCGCAAACGCAATTGAGCGACGTGACCTCATCGAAACCTCCTGAGAACTCGATTCGAGCGGATCCGACATAAATCCCATGAATGTGCCCTGCTTCAAATCGGAAACTGCAACCTGCACGCGCTACAACTCGCGGAACTCCGCCGCGCCAAGCTGGCCGCTTCCGTCCCCGGCCGCTTCGCGTCACGGAATTTCTCCAGCGTCTGCGCACAAGTGAGAACGGGTTGTCAGGTTTCCGTCAGGTGACTGGCCTCTGGCGTTCAACAGGTTGGCGTCGCACTCACGACTTTCGTATTGACGCGTTTTGCATTCGGGCGGAGTGTTGTTCCTGCAGCGTCAAAAGACGCGCATATTGGGAGGAACGGATGAAACGCTTTGCGATGGCCGCGAGCCTCGTCATGCTTGCATCGACTTGTGCAAGCGCACAGACCACCGAGCAACTGGTCAAGGGCGCGACCGATACATCGAACGTTCTCAATTACGGGATGGGCTACAATCTCCAGCGTTTCTCGACGCTGAACCAGATCAACAAGGACACCGTCAAGAACCTCGTCCCGGTCTGGAACTACTCTTTCAATGACGATCGCAGCGAGGAATCGCAGCCGCTGGTGTACCAGGGCGTGATCTACGTGACCTCGCACAATGCGACCATGGCGGTGGACGCCAAGACCGGCAAGCAGATCTGGAAAACCAAGGTTGAGTATCCCGCCGAGACGCCGCGCATCGTCTGCTGCGGCATCATCAATCGCGGCGCGGCGCTCTACGACGGCAAGGTATACCGCACCACGCTGGACGCCAACGTGATCGCGCTGGACGCCAAGACCGGCAAGGAGCTGTGGCGGCAGAAGGCCGCCGACATCAAGGAAGGCTATTCGATGACGGTGGCCCCGCTGGTCGCCGACGGCGTCGTCATCACCGGAATCTCCGGCGCCGAATTCGGCACCCGGGGCTTCATCGACGGCTGGGATCCGGCGACGGGCAAGCACCTCTGGCGCACCCACTCGATCCCCTCACCGGACGAGCCCGGCGGCGACACCTGGAAGGGCGATACCTGGAAGCTCGGCGGCGGCTCGACCTGGATCACCGGGTCCTACGATCCCGAGCTGAACACGGTCTACTGGGGCATCGGCAATCCTGGTCCGTTCAACTCAGCGGTGCGCCCCGGCGACAATCTCTACACCTGCTCCGTGCTGGCGATGGATCCCAAGACCGGCAAGATCAAGTGGCACTACCAGTTCTCGCCGAACAATCCGTTCGACTACGACAGCGTGGCCGAGATGGTGCTCGCCGACATGAACGTCGAGGGCAAGCCGACCAAGGTACTGATGGACGCCAACCGCAACGGCTTCTTCTACGTGCTCGACCGCACCAACGGCAAGCTGCTCGCGGCCAACCCTTACGTGAAGGTCAACTGGGCGACCGGCATCGACATGAAGACCGGACGTCCGATCGAGACCGACGTTTCGAAGGACGCGCGCGAAGGCAAGAAGGTGACCGTCTATCCGTCGATCCTCGGCGGCAAGAACTGGGAGCCGATGTCGTTCAATCCGCAGACCGGCCTGGCCTATGCCAATACGCTCGCCTTCGGCGGCAGGTACAAGACCGAGCCCGTGACCTTCAAGCAGGGTGAATGGTATCTCGGCATGGATCTGACCGACCTCTGGGAGTACGGAGACGGCCCGCGCGGCCATCTCAAGGCGATCGATCCCCTGACCGGCAAGGCGAAGTGGGAGGCCCCCGTCGACATTCCGCGCTTCTCCGGCGTGCTGTCGACCGCAGGTGGCGTCGTGTTCACGGGCGCGCTGACCGGCGAGTTCGAGGCCTTCGATGCCGACAGTGGCAAGAAGCTCTGGCAGTTCCAGACCGGCTCCGGCATCGAGGGACAGCCGGTCACCTGGCAGCAGGACGGCGTGCAATATGTCGCCGTGACGAGCGGCTATGGCGGCGTCTACTCGCTGTTCTCCGGCGACGAGCGGCTGGCCAAGGTGCCGCCCGGCGGCTCGCTGTGGGTCTTTGCAGTCAAGCAGTGACCACAGGCACGATGCTGAAGGAGATATCTCACAAGACGGCGGCGATCTTCGCCGCCGTCGCGGTGCTGACGGTCGCGTTTGTGGCGACCGTTCGTGCCGCGGACGACGCAACCGGCAATCCTCTGCAGGCACAGATCGACCACGGCAAATCGACCTATGCCGAAAAGTGCTCGCACTGCCACGGCCCCAACCTGATGAACTCCGGCACCATCACGCCGGACCTGCGCGCGATCCCTGACGACAAGACGCGCTTCGTCACCACGGTGAAGAACGGCAAGAACAACAAGATGCCGCCCTGGGGCGACATCCTCAACGACGACCAGATCGGGGACCTCTGGGCCTTCATCTCCAGCCGGAGGAAGCCTTGAGGCGTTGGCTCGCCGCGTGGAGCGTTGCGGCGATCCTCGCGGCGGCGCCTACGGTTGCGCACGCGGCGGATGACCCGCTGAGGATCTGTCTTGATGAAGGCCGGCCGCCGCTCTCGGTGCATCAAAAGGGCAAGCCGGATGCGGGCTTCGACGTGCTGCTGGCGCAGGCGGTCGCCCAGCGCCTGCGACGGCCGCTGACGATCCAGTGGTTCGAGAGCAAGCTCGATGAGGATTCCAGCCCACAGCTCGAGGCCAATGCGCTGCTCTCGGACGGACGCTGCGCGCTGGTCGGCGGCTACGCGCTGACGCTGGATTCGCTCGTCAAGCCCGGCATGAAAACGGCGCGCCTGCCGGATTTCGCCGGCGCCACGCGCGAGGACCGGCGCCGCCGCGTCGCGCTCGGCCTGCTCGCGCCCAGCCAGCCTTACGTCTATTCGCCGATGACGGTGGTGCTCGGGCCGAAGGCGAAGGGCCGCAAGATCGGCGACATCGGCGATCTCGCCGGCCTTCGCCTCGTCATCGAAAGCGGCTCGCTCGGCGATGCCATCCTGATGACCTTCGACAAGGGCCGCCTGATCGACAACATCACCCATGTCGTGCCCGGCCGCGACGACCTCCTCGGCGCGCTCCAACGCGGCGACCATGACGCGACGCTGATCGATCTTGCGCGCTTCGATGCCCATCGCGCCGCGCACCCCGATACGGCGATCACCGCGTCCGGCTACTATTATCCGATCGGCGCCAATCGCGGCTATGTCGGGCTTGCCAGCGATCCCGCGCTGATCGAGGCCGTCAACACGGCGGTTGGCCAGCTTGCCGCCGAAGGCAAGATCGCCGAATTCGGCAAGCAGGCCGGCCTCACCTATCTGCCGCCGCGCGAGCCTGCGATCCTCGGCGATGTCTGGATGAGGATCATTCAGCGGTGAGAGTTCGTCGCGAAGAGCGATGGCACCGGGCGTATCCATCAACTCCGCCGTCATTCCCCGCCACCGGGTCTCGCCTTCGGCGAGCCCGATGACAGGCTCCGGCGCGGAATCCAGTACGCTCGCACAACATTGTCGGCGACCGGCCGCAGCGCGACGAGCCTAAAGCGAAATGGGATTAGGACGAGTCGTCGTCGCACTTGAGGTTATTGTTTGAGCATGATCTTTTCGGAAAACCGCTGCACACTTTTCCGGATCATGCTCTAATGCTCGTTCGAGCTCGCGGTGCCCTGCTGCGCCTTGTGGATCGAGGACGGCACCACGCCGAAATATTTCCGGAACACGCGGCTGAAATGCGATGAGCTGGAGAAGCCCCAGGAGAACGCGACGTCGGTGATGGTCTTGCCGGCGTGGGCCTCGAGCTCCTGGCGGCAGTTCTGCAGGCGCGCCTGCCAGATGTAGTCGCTCACCGTCGTGCCGCGCTCCGAGAACAGCATGTGCAGATAGCGTTTGGAGCAGCCGAGCTCGGTCGAGATCTGATCGATGCACAGATCCGGATCGCGCAGATGCTCGCGGATGAAGAACTGCGCGCGCACATACATCGCTTCCGGTCCGACACGGTCGAACATCGTGTCGGCCTCGCGCAGCGGCAGCAGCAAGAGGTCGATCAGCGAATCGGCCACACCGACCGCGCTGTTCGCCGACAGCTTCGCCGCCTCGTCGAAGGTGGCGTGGACGAAATCATGGGCGATCCGCCCCGTCCCGGTCTTCGCCGACAATTTGCACGCCGGCATCCGCTGCGAGGGGAAGCCGCGGTCGCGCAGCAGCGCCTTCGGCACGATCACCACGTCGTGGCGGGTGAAGGCGGGGCTGATGATCGAATGCGGGCAGGAGACGTCATAGGCGATGATGTCGCCAGGGTTGAGTTCGATGTGGCGGCCCTCTTGTTCGAAATAGGACACGCCGTAGGTCTGGAAGTGAATCTTGATGTATGGATGTTCGTTGGCCTTGGCGCGCGCCATCGTGTGCGCGATGCGGTGCTGGCTGACCTCGATCTGGCAGAGCTTCAGGCGCGAAACGGTGGTATAGTCGATGCGACCTTCGAGCGAGGAGGCCTCCAGCGGATCGACGTCGAAATAGCCGCACAGGCTCGTCAGCCCATCGATCCAGCTCTGGATCTGCCGCTTCGGCGTCAGCCCGGTCGTCGAGAGCGTGTGAATTGTGTCGGACATTGATCCAGCCACTGGTTTGATCCGGAGATTCGACGCGAATCGCGACCAGCGCTGCTGGAGCCCTCAGCCGTGATTGCGTGACGTTTACCTCAAACTTAGGCGATCTTTTGGAACTTGCGCCTCCGTTCCACTGCCACCTTTGAA
This sequence comes from Bradyrhizobium sp. C-145, assembly GCF_023375135.1. Taxonomy (NCBI): domain Bacteria; kingdom Pseudomonadati; phylum Pseudomonadota; class Alphaproteobacteria; order Hyphomicrobiales; family Nitrobacteraceae; genus Bradyrhizobium; species Bradyrhizobium sp. C-145. Next base: position 6,050,683 of record NZ_CP088150.1, read on the forward strand.
ACTTAATCCTCCGCCTTAGTTGCAGCGCCGTCAAGGGGAACATAGGCGCGGACCGCCGCGCAAGCCGGCGCGGAAACCGCTGAATTCGCTACTGCAAAATCAAAATCTTCGCGCCCGTGCGCTGTCGAGCAAACCGGCTTCTCTCTTGGGCAAGTTTCCCGTTGACGAAGTCGTTAGGGATTGCGGCAGGAACAACAAGAACGGGCCGCTCCTGCACACGGACCCGTGGCTCTCATCAGGAGGAGGAAACAGCACAGCATCGTTTCTGGTCTCGATCGTGACCGCCCTGCACGAGCAGACGCCGGACGAGAAGCCCGGTGATTAAGCAATGCTTCGGAAACAATAAACGACCAACGGAGGAATTAACTATGCGCAAGGTGCTACTGGCGACCTATCTTGGCTCCGCGGCGGCTCTCGCCGTCGGCAGCGCCTCAGCCAATGACGAGCTGATCAAGATGTCGCAGAACCCGAAAGACTGGGTGATGCCGGCGGGCGATTACGCCAATACCCGCTATTCCAAGCTGAACCAGATCAATGCACAGAACGTCGGCAAGCTCCAGGTCGCCTGGACCTTCTCGACCGGCGTGCTGCGTGGTCACGAAGGCGGCCCGCTCATCATCGGCAACGTGATGTACGTCCACACGCCGTTCCCGAACAAGGTCTACGCTCTTGACCTTTCCAACGAGAACAAGATCATCTGGAAGTACGAGCCGAAGCAGGATCCGAACGTCATCCCGGTGATGTGCTGCGACACGGTCAACCGCGGCCTGTCTTACGGCGACGGCAAGATCATCCTGCATCAGGCCGACACCAACCTCGTCGCGCTCGACGCCAAGACCGGCCAGGTGGCCTGGTCGGCGACCAACGGCAATCCTGCGAAGGGCGAGACCGGTACGTCGGCCGCGCTGGTCGTCAAGGACAAGGTCCTGGTCGGCATCTCCGGCGGTGAATTCGGCGTGCAGTGCCACGTCACCGCTTACGATCTCAAGAGCGGCAAGCAGGTCTGGCGCGCCTATTCCGAAGGTCCGGATGATCAGATCAAGCTCGATCCGGCCAAGACGACGTCGCTCGGCAAGCCGGTCGGACCTGACTCCAGCTTGAAGACCTGGCAGGGCGACCAGTGGAAGATCGGCGGCGGCTGCACTTGGGGCTGGATCTCCTACGATCCCGCTCTGAACATGGTCTATTACGGGTCGGGCAACCCCTCGACCTGGAATCCGAAGCAGCGTCCCGGTGACAACAAATGGTCGATGACCATTTTCGCGCGCGACGCGGACACCGGCATGGCCAAGTGGGTCTACCAGATGACGCCCCATGACGAGTGGGACTATGACGGCGTCAACGAGATGATCCTCACGGATCAGCAGATCAATGGGCAGCCTCGCAAGCTCCTGACCCATTTCGACCGCAACGGTCTCGCCTACACCCTGGACCGTGAGAACGGCGAACTGCTGGTCGCCGAAAAGTACGATCCGAAGGTGAACTGGACCTCCGGCGTCGACATGAACAAGAGCTCGCCGACCTACGGCCGTCCGAAGGTGCTCGACGCAGCTTCGACCGACAAGGCGGGCGAGGACGTCAACGTGAAGGGCATCTGCCCGGCCGCGCTCGGCACCAAGGACGAGCAGCCGGCAGCCTACTCGCCGGACACGCAGCTGTTCTACGTTCCGACCAACCACGTCTGCATGGACTACGAACCGTTCAAGGTGAGCTACACCGCGGGCCAGCCCTATGTGGGTGCGACGCTCTCGATGTATCCGCCGCAGGGTGAAAGCCACATGGGCAACTTCATCGCCTGGGACGGCAAGACCGGCAAGATCGTCTGGTCGAACAAGGAGCAGTTCTCGGTCTGGTCGGGTGCGCTCGCAACCGCCGGCGGCGTGGTGTTCTACGGCACGCTCGAAGGATACCTAAAGGCAGTCGATGCCAAGTCTGGCAAGGAGCTCTACAAGTTCAAGACTCCCTCCGGCATCATCGGCAACGTCACCACCTATGAGAACAATGGCAAGCAGTACGTTGCCGTGCTCTCCGGCGTGGGTGGCTGGGCCGGCATCGGTCTGGCAGCAGGTCTGACCGATCCGACCGCCGGTCTCGGCGCCGTCGGTGGCTACGCGGCCCTCAGCAACTACACGGCGCTCGGCGGTACGCTGACCGTGTTCTCGCTGCCGAACTAGGCCCCGCTCAGCATCGCTCCGGCGCGTGGATCAACTCCACGCGCCGGCTCGTCTCCACCGAACGCCTTCGAGGAAAATCTCTTGCGTAAAATCTGCTCTGCCATTGCTGTGATAATCTTCGTTGCGTCCGGAGGGGTTGCGGTCGCGGACGGTCCGGGAGACCCGACCGCGGTGAAGAAGGAAGACGACGGGAAGTGGCTCGATAAGGAAGGAAACCCGACCTACAAGATTTCGGCCGACGGCACCGTGGACTGGTTCACCTATTCCGGATACCGCCGCTATCACTCAGACTGCCATGTGTGCCATGGCCCCGACGGCATGGGATCGACCTACGCACCGGCGCTGAAGGATTCCGTCAAATCGATGAGCTATGGCGACTTTATCGGCGTGATCGCCTCCGGTCGCAAGAACATCTCGACCGCGCAGGAGAACGTCATGCCGGCCTTCGGCGACAACCCGAACGTCGCCTGCTACATGGACGATCTCTATGTCTATCTGCGCGCCCGCTCCACCGACGCGTGGGGCCGGCAGCGTCCCTCCAAGAAGGAGGAGAAGACAGAAGCCTACACCAAGGCGGAAGACGCCTGCATGGGCAAGAAATGAACGTTGCCAGGATCGCCGCGACGACGTCTTGGCGTCCTACGAAGATTTGAGGAGTTTACGATGAAGACACGTGCAGCCGTTGCTTTCGAAGCCAAGAAGCCGCTCGAGATCGTCGAGGTCGACCTGGAAGGACCGAAGGCCGGCGAAGTCCTGGTCGAGATCAAGGCCACGGGCATCTGCCATACCGACGCCTATACGCTCGACGGTTTCGACAGCGAAGGAATCTTCCCGTCGATCCTGGGCCATGAGGGCGCCGGCATCATCCGCGAGATCGGTCCCGGCGTGACCTCGGTGAAACCGGGCGACCACGTCATTCCGCTCTACACGCCGGAATGCCGGCAGTGCAAAAGCTGCCTCAGCCAGAAGACCAACCTCTGCACCGCGATCCGCGCGACGCAGGGCAAGGGCGTGATGCCCGACGGCACCAGCCGCTTCTCCTACAAGGGCAAGCCGATCTACCACTACATGGGCTGCTCGACCTTCTCGAACTTCACCGTGCTGCCGGAGATCGCTGTCGCCAAGATCCGCGAGGACGCGCCGTTCGACAAGAGCTGTTACATCGGCTGCGGCGTGACCACCGGCGTCGGCGCCGTCGTCAACACTGCGAAGGTCGAGCCGGGCTCCAACGTCGTCGTGTTCGGCCTCGGTGGTATCGGCCTCAACGTGATCCAGGGCGCCAAGATGGCCGGTGCCGACAAGATCGTCGGTGTCGACATCAACGATTCCAAGGAAGATTGGGGCCGCCGCTTCGGCATGACCCACTTCGTCAACCCGAAGAAGGTCACCGGCGACGTCGTCCAGCACCTCGTTGGCCTTACCGATGGTGGCGCCGACTACACCTTCGACTGCACCGGCAACACCACGGTGATGCGCCAGGCACTGGAAGCCTGCCATCGCGGTTGGGGCACCTCGATCATCATCGGCGTCGCCGAAGCCGGCAAGGAGATCGCCACCCGTCCGTTCCAGCTCGTTACGGGACGCAATTGGCGCGGCACGGCATTCGGCGGCGCGCGCGGCCGCACCGACGTGCCGAAGATCGTCGACTGGTACATGAACGGAAAGATCCAGATCGATCCGATGATCACCCACACGCTCAAGCTCGAAGAGATCAACAAAGGTTTTGACCTCATGCACGAGGGCAAATCCATCCGTTCCGTCGTCGTGTTCTAGGTCACAGCCATCACACCCAGGAGGATCGACCCATGACTGTTGCACTCCATCCATCGATCGACAATGGCATCAAACAAGGCAGCGGCAACTTCGCCGGCGGCACGCTGGTCTGCAAATGCAAGGACCATCCGGTGAAGGTCGGCATCAAGGGCGACGTCGCGCACAACCACGCCTGCGGCTGCACCAAGTGCTGGAAGCCGCCGGGCGCGACCTTCTCGGTCGTCGCCGTGGTGCCGCGCCAGAACGTCACCGTGCTCGAGAACGGCGACAAGCTCCAGATCGTCGATCCCGCCGCGGTGATCCAGCGCTATGCCTGCAAGGCCTGCGGCACGCACATGTACGGCCGCATCGAGAACAAGGGCCATCCGTTCTATGGACTCGACTTCATCCATCCCGAGCTGTTCCAGGAGCAGGGCTCGCAGGCGCCGCAATTCGCCGCCTTCGTCTCCTCTGTGATCGAATCGGGCGTGAAGCCGGAGCAAATGGCGGGCATCCGTGCGCGACTGAAGGAGATCGGGCTGGAGCCCTATGACTGCCTGTCGCCGGCGCTGATGGACGCGATCGCGACCCACGTGGCGAAATCCAAGGCCGCCTAAGAAGGCTGCCCGAGCGAGGGCCGCCGAGCCCTCTCAAGCCCTATCGGTTCGCTGGTGCCGACCACCGCCAGCGAACCGGATCGGTCCCCGTCCGGGACCATCGCGGCGATGCCGCGCTTCTGCACCACGCGTATGTGAGGGCCATCAGCTCCTCAGTCCTGGTCTCTGAATGACTGCGCAGGGCCGTCGGCTTCCGGCTTGAGGTTCGCGGTGCTTGCGTTCTCCCTCCCTCGACTGAGGCATCCTGCTTCGTCCGTGCAGTCTTCCTGGCGGACGAAGCTTTTTTGGTTGCGCCCGTCTCATAAGCAGCGCGGCATCAAGCCGCGCCCTGCTTTTGACAAACCATCGATGCAATCTCTCCGGGTGAGAACACTCGGCTGTGAACGCCGGTCCGGCGCGATCTCTGCTACGGTCGCGCCGTCACGATGCCGCGCGAAATGCAAACAATTTAGAACAAAACGGGAGGTATCGAGCACATCCGGACATTGCGATTTGTATTCCTGCCGCCCGCCGGGATCTGCCCGCGCGGGATAATGCGGCCGGAATGCGGCGACACGACGCAACCGGCATACGCCCGGTCGGCGTCGTTAGTTTTGAATTGAACAGGCTTATGAAGAGCGAGGGACGATCATGATCAAGGTGAAGATCAACGGCCAGGAACAGAGCTGGGACGGCGACCCGGATCTCCCGCTACTCTGGTTCCTGCGTGACGAGGCCGGACTGACCGGCACCAAATTCGGCTGCGGCCAGGCCCTGTGCGGCGCCTGCACCGTCATCGTCGACAAGCAGGCCGTCCGCGCTTGCATCACGTCCGTAAACGACGTTGCCGGACGCGAGGTCACGACGATCGAGGGACTGCACCCCACCGGCGATCACCCGGTGCAGAAGGCCTGGCGCGAGCTCAACGTGCCTCAATGCGGCTTCTGCCAAGCCGGCCAGATCATGCAGGGCGCAGCACTCTTGATGGACAACCCAAAGCCCTCGCACGACCAGATCCGCGAGGCGATGTCCGGCAACATCTGCCGCTGCGGCTGCTACCAGCGCATCGAGAACGCCGTCCATCTCGCATCGACTGGAGTGTGACATGAATTTCATCGACAATCCCCGCAAGCTTCGCGGCTTCGAAAAGCACATCAGGGTCGAGAAAGTCTCGCGCCGGAGCATCCTGAAGGGGCTCGGCGTCACAGGCGGCTTCGTGCTTGCAGCACCCGTGATGTCGCGCCAGGCATTCGCCTATGAAACAGGCGCGGGAAAGATGCCGCACGGCGTCGTGGTCGATCCGCGCGTGTTCGTTTCGGTCGCGCCGGATGGCATCGTCACCATCGTCGGGCACCGTTCGGAAATGGGCACCGGCGTGCGCACCAGCCTGCCGCTGATCGTGGCCGAGGAGATGGAGGCCGACTGGTCCAGAGTCAAGGTGCAGCAGGCCCATGGCGACGAGGTCAAGTTCGGCAACCAGGACACCGACGGCTCGCGCAGCACGCGGCACTATCTGATGCCGATGCGCCAGATCGGCGCCTCCGCCCGCACCATGCTCGAGCAGGCCGCGGCCAAGCGCTGGGGCGTGCCGGCGACCGAGGTCAAGGCCGTCAATCACGAGATCGTCCACAGCGCCAGCGGACGCAAGCTCGGCTTCGGCGAGCTCGCCGCCGATGCCGCCAAGGAATCGGTGCCTGCTATCGAAGGCCTCAAGCTGAAGAACCCCAAGGACTTCCGCTATCTGACCAAGGGCCAGATCGGCATCGTCGATCTCCACGACATCACCACCGGCAAGGCGCGCTACGGCGCCGACGTGCGACTGCCCGGCATGAAATATGCCGTGATCGCCCGTCCGCCGGTGACCGGCGGCAAGCTGGTCAAGTTCGAACCGGACGACGCACTGAAGATTCCCGGCGTCGAGAAGGTGATGCAGGTGCGCGGCTGGCCATGGCCGTCGAAATTCCAGCCGCTCGGCGGCGTCGCCGTCATCGCGCGCAACACCGGTGCGGCGATCAAGGGCCGCGACGCGCTCAAGCTCGTGTGGGACGACGGCCCCAACGGCAAATACGACTCCGTCGCCTACCGCAAGGAGCTCGAGGAGGCCTCGCGCAAGCCCGGCCTCGTCCTGCGTCAGGAGGGCGATGCGGACGCCGCCTTGAAGAGCGCCGACAAGGTCATTGTCGGCGAGTACTACATCCCCCACCTCGCCCATGTCAGCATGGAGCCGCCGGTGGCGGTCGCCGACGTCAAGGGCGACAAGGCGGAGATCTGGGCGCCGGTGCAGAGCCCCGGCGGCACCCGCGAGGACGTCGCCAAGACGCTCGGCATTCCCGAAGGCAATGTCACCGTCAACGTCACACTGCTCGGCGGCGGGTTCGGACGCAAATCGAAATGCGACTTCGCGCTCGAAGCGGCGCTGCTCTCAAAGGAGCTCGGCGCGCCGGTCAAGGTGCAGTGGACGCGCGAGGACGACATCCATAACGGCTTCCTGCACACCGTCTCGGTCGAACGGATCGAGGCGGGCCTCGACAAGAGCGGCAAGGTGATCGCCTGGCGCCACCGCAGCGTGGCGCCCAGCATCGCCTCGACGTTTGCCGCCGGCACCGTGCACCAGGCGCCGTTCGAGATCGGCATGGGACTCGTCGACATGCCGTTCGAGATCGCCAACATCTCCTGCGAAAATCCGGAGGCGGCCGCACATACCCGCATCGGCTGGTTCCGCTCGGTCTCGAACATCCCGCGCGCCTTCGCGGTACAGTCGATGGTCGGCGAGATCGCGCAGGCGACCGGCCGTGACCAGAAGGAGACCCTGCTCGCGCTGATCGGCAGCCCGCGGATCGTCAAGCCCGCGGTGAAGGACCTCTGGAACTACGGCGAGCCCCAGGACAGCTATCCGATCGACACCGCGCGCCTGCGCAAGGTGGTCGAGCTGGTCGCCGAAAAGGGCGAATGGGGCCGTCAGGTCCCGAAGGGCCACGGCCTCGGCATCGCCGTGCACCGCAGCTTCGTCAGCTACATCGCAACCATCGTCGAGGTCGCGGTCGACGACAAGGGCAAGCTGACCGTGCCAAGGGTCGACACGGCGATCGACTGCGGCACCTTTGTCAACCCCGAGCGCATTGCCTCGCAGATCGAGGGCGCGGCGATCATGGGGCTCAGCATCGCCAAATATGGCGAGATCACCTTCAAGGACGGCAAGGTGCAGCAGAAGAATTTTGACGACTTCCAGGTCGTCAGGATCGATGAATCTCCTGTGGTGACCAACGTCTACATCGTGCCGCCCGGACCTGACACGCCGCCGAGCGGCGTCGGCGAGCCCGGCGTTCCGCCGTTCGCGCCGGCGCTGATCAATGCGATCTTCGCGGCGACGGGAAAACGCATCCGCTCGCTTCCGATCGGCAAGCAATTGGAAGCGTGAGCCGGAACACAAGCGGCCTCGGGCCGTTTGCATCGATCTGACAGGAGCGGATCGATGACCAACATCTCAAAGGCGCTCGCAGTCTCGCTGTCGGGCGCCTTTCTTTTGACGACCGCTGGTGCGTTCGCCCAGAGCAACACCGCCCCGCCAACCACAGCGACGCGCCCCACCGCGCCGGACCAGAACTCCCTGCCCAACGCAAACGCACCGCCCGCTTCGACCAGCCAGACCACCGGGCAACGCAACCCTGATCCGAAGGTTCGGGATAGGATATGAACCAGAAGGAAAAGGACAAGGTCGAGCGCCAGGGCAAGTAGCGCTCCGAGTTTGGTGCACTGATGTTGCCACGCCGTCATGGCCGGGCTGGTCCCGGCCATCCACGACCTTTGTCTCAACACGAAGAACGTGGATGCCCGGGACAAGCCCGGGCATGACGAGATCACGCAGCAAGGGCGTCAAAAATGCGGCGGACGTTGCCGTCCGCCGCATTCGCCACCCCCCGGCTGCTCCGCTTCTTCGATCCGCCCGCGGAGCTATTTCTTCAACGCGAACACCCAGATGACGCCGCCCTGCGGGACGTTGGCTTCGATGCCAATGTTGTTGGTCGCAAGTGCATCCTGGATGCGCTGTGCGTCCACACCCCATCCCGACTGGATCGCGATGTACTGCGTGCCGTCGATCTCATAGGACACCGGCATGCCCATGATGCCGGAGTTGGTCTTCTGCTCCCACAACAATTCGCCGGTCTTGGCGTTGAAGGCGCGGAAGTTGCGGTCGTTGGTGCCGCCGACGAAGACGAGATCGCCTGCGGTCGCCGTCACCGATCCGAACAGCTGCGACTTCGGGAAGTTGTGCTGCCACACCTTCTTGCCCGTCGCGGGATCCCAGGCCTGCAGCTCGCCGAAATGATCCGCGCCGGGCTTCGCCTTGAGGCCGATATCCTCCGGCTTGGTGCCGAGCCAGAGTTCGCCGGGCTTCAGCGCGACTTTCTCGCCGGTGAACCCACCGCAGAAATTCTCGTTGGCGGGCACGTAGACGAGGCCGGTCCTCTGGCTGTAGGCCGCCGACGGCCAATCCTTGCCGCCCCAGAGCGAGGGACAGAACTCCACGCGCTTGCCGATCACCGGCTTATGCGCGGGATCGACGATCGGCTTGCCGCTCTCCGGTTCGATGCCTTTCCAGACGTCCGTGGAGACGAACGGCCAGCCGGCGACATAGTTGATCTTGGTCGGCGTGCGCTCGAGCACCCAGAAGATGGCGTCGCGTCCCGGATGGACGAGACTCTTGATATTGCGGCCGTCACGCTGCAGGTCGATCAGCATCGGCGCATCGACCTCATCCCAGTCCCAGGAATCGTTCTGGTGGTACTGATGATGGGTCTTGATCTTGCCGGTGTTGGGATCGAGCGCGAGCACCGAGGAGGTGTAGAGATTGTCGCCGGGATGGGTTTCGCCAGGCCATGGCGCGGCATTGCCGACACCCCAGTAGATCGTCTTGGTCTCCTTGTCGTAGTTGCCGGTCATCCAGGCCGAGCCGCCGCCATTCTTCCAGTCCTCGCCCTGCCAGGTGTCGTGACCGGGCTCGCCTTCGCCGGGGATGGTGAAGGTCCGCCACAGCTCCTTGCCGTCCTTGGCATCGTAGGCGGCGACGTAGCCGCGCACGCCGAATTCGCCGCCGGAGCCGCCGACAATGACCTTGCCGTCGACGATCAGCGGCATCAGGGTCATGTACTGGCCCTTCTTGTAGTCCTGCACCTTGGTGTCCCACACCACCTTGCCGGTCTTGGCGTCGAGCGCGACGACGTGGTCGTCGGTGGTGGCGAGATAGAGCTTGTCCTCCCACAGGCCGACGCCGCGGCTGGTCGGATGCAGCTGGAACAGATCGTCGGGGAGCTGCCGCTTGTAGCGCCAGTATTCGTCGCCGGTCTTCGCGTTCAGCGCGATCACCTGCCCCATCGGGGTCGCCACGAACATTACGCCGTTGTTGACGATCGGCGGCGCCTCGTGGCCTTCGACGACGCCCGTAGCGAAGGTCCAAGCCGGCGTGAGGTTTTTCACGTTCGAGGCGTTGATCTGGTCGAGCGGACTGTAGCCTTGCCCGTCATACGTGCGCCGGTAGAGCATCCAGTTGCCGGGTTCCGGATTTTCCAGCCGTTGCGTGGTGACCGGAGAATAATTCTCGATCGGGCCTGATATGGCGGCGGTCGAGGCAAGACACGTGAAGGCGACGAAGCCGGACATTAACCATTGCTTCCTGGACATGGACGTTCCCCTTTTCATCCGTTTGAATTCTTGTTGTGAATTCTTGTCGTTCGTCCCGTCCGCCCATCGGCGGATGCGGCCTCTCGTGACGCGGGCACGGCCCGCACCGTCCGTCATCCTGGCTGCGCGCCACCTACCTTTCCGATGAAATTGCCGGCGACGCTGAGCGAACCGTCAGCGAGTGCCAGCGGCAGCGCCGCAAGCCGTCGCGGCGCCGGCCCGAACACGACCTGCGCGCCCGCGCGGGGATCGTATTCGGAATTGTGGCACATGCACTTGAACACCTCCTTGTCGCCGACATCGCTCTTCACCCAGGCGGTGACGGGACAGCCCGCGTGCGAGCAGATCGCCGAATAGGCGATGATGCCGTCGACGGCGCGCGCGCGGGTCTTCTCGTCGAGCTCGGCGGGATCGAGCTTGATGATCAGGATCTCGTTGAGACGCGAGGCGCTGCGCACCACAGACGTGTTGGGATCCTTCGGCCAGGCATGGACCGGCGGTCCGCCGGCCTGCACATCGGCCGCAGTGATGAGTTTCCCCTCCTTGTCGCCTTCGGAGAAGACCAGCACGTCACCCTTTTGTGGCCGTTCGTCGGAGCCGGGCGGATCTTCACCCGCGCGCGCCGGCGGCGAACAGCCGAGGCAAGCGGTGCTCGCAAGCGCGCCGAGCAGCAGCGTTCGCCGCGTCTGCTCGATGCCCGCGTCGACTTCGGGTTCCGTGGAATTCTCGGGGGATGCAGAATTGGTAGTGAACGATGAGCGTGACATGCACGCTAGCAGGCGCTGGAACTCTGCCGAAAACAAGGCGAAGAGTTGGCGCCGCAGTGCATCAATATGGCTTTGCTCGCTTTGATTGAGCGAGAGTGAACGCATTCAAGCGCGTTTTCGCAATTTCAACGTCATGCCGCGCGATTGGCATGATGATTTTGCAGATCAGGCCGATGCTGTTGGAATTGGTGCACCGCGATCTCAGTCGCAACGAGCGAAGCAAAGGAGCTGCGTATTTTGCAGGCAGGCCGCTCGTCGTCAGGACCGGAGCACATGACGCGGAGACGCGATACGGCCCGCGACTGTCGCCGACGCCATTTCGAAACTGTCGGCGATGCGCCGTGCCTTGTCGATGAAGAGCGCGGCCGCCGCCGGCGGGCAGACCTCGCGCGCAGTCTGCTCGAACAGGTCGAGCCAGCGATCGAAATGATCACCAACCAGGCTCAGCGGCAGATGCGCCCGCATCGGCGAGCCATGATAGCGGCCACTCATCAGGACGACCGACGACCAAAAATCCTTGAGCTTGGCGAGATGCTCATCCCAGTTCTGGACGATCGCAAAGACCGGACCGAGCCGTGCGTCCTCGCGCACGCGTCCGTAGAAGCGGGTGACGAGTTCCCCGATCATTTCCTCGGTGATCCCGGTGCGCTCGATCGCATCCTGGGTCAGCAGGTTCCGCCGCGCCGCCGCCGCCTCGCGCTCGGCTTTCAGTCGATCCGACATGTCCTTCGTTATCCGTTCCGATGTTCCCGCGAGCCGCCCCATTCGACATTGTCGGGCCAATTGCGCGCGGCTTCTTTGTCGCAGCGCAAATTGCGGGATCTGGCGGCGGACGCTGAGTGCCGCCGCCGATACCTTCATCAGGCGCTATAGATGTAGAAGCCCTGCCCGGTCTTGCGGCCGAGATGGCCGGCATCGACCATTTCCTTGAGCAAGGGGGCCGGGCGGTATTTGGGGTCGTTGAAGCCTTTGTAAAAGACCTCCATCACCGAAAGCATGGTGTCGAGGCCGACGAGATCGGCCAGCGCCAGGGGCCCGATCGGATGGTTGCAGCCGAGCTTCATGCCTGCGTCGATCTCTTCCGCTGTCGCAATGCCTTCCTGGAGCGCGAAGATCGCTTCGTTGATCATCGGACAGAGGATGCGGTTGACGGCGAAGCCCGGGCTGTTCTTGGCCGTGATCGCCACCTTGCCGACGCGCTTGGCGAAATCCAGCGCCTTGGCGTGGGTGTCGTTGGAGGTCTGCAGGCCGCGGATGAGCTCGAGCAGCGCCATCACCGGCACGGGGTTGAAGAAGTGCATGCCGATGAACCGGTCGGGACGATCGGTCGCCGCGGCGAGCTTGGTGATCGAGATCGAGGAGGTGTTGGTCGCGACCAGCGTGCGCGGCGACAGCGTCGCGCAAAGATCCTTCAGGATCTTGACCTTGAGCTCCTCGTTCTCGGTCGCCGCCTCGATGACGAGGTCGCAATCCGACAGCTTCGCCCGGTCGGTTGTGCCGGTGATGCGCTTGAGCGTCGCCTCACGATCGGCAGCCGACATCTTGTCCTTCTTGACCAGCCGCTCGAGGCTGCCGCCGACGGTCGAAAGTCCGCGGTTCACTGCAGCATCGGAAATATCGACCATCACGACCGAAAGCCCCGCCGCCGCGCAGACCTGCGCGATGCCGTTCCCCATGGTCCCTGCCCCGATGATGCCAACGGTTTGGATCATTGCGTCACATCCTTCATTCTTGGGGGCCAGGACGGCCCAGCCCGTTGTTCCTGCGCCAGGGTCTAGCACCCCCACCGGGCGGGTGCGACCTGATCGTGCCCCTTCCATAAAGCATCCGAGGCGGGAATAAAGCGCCAAGCGCTAAACGGCGGCGACCGACCGTCAAATCGAGCTTGGGGTAGACCCAGCACAATCCCGATTGACAGCCACTCATTATTTCCATAATCGTTGAAATATGGAAACGAAAGATGCCGTCGCGGCGCTCGCAGCGCTTGCACAGGACAACCGTCTCGAGGTCTTCCGCCTGCTGGTGCAGGCCGGCCCGAACGGCATGACTGCCGGCGCGGTCGCCGAAACGCTGGATCTCGCCCCCAACACGCTGACCTTCCATTTCGACCGGCTGCGGACGGCCGGACTCGTGACCGTCCGGCGCGAGGGACGCTCGATGATCTATGCGGCGCGGTTCGAGACCATGAACGCGCTCGTCGGTTTCCTGACCGAGAACTGCTGCGGCGGCGTGTCGTGCGCTCCGGCCACGCCTTCGAAACCCGCGCGAAAGCGCAGCAAAGTGCCAGCCTGAAAGGACCGACCATGAAGCGCCTGCACGTTCACGTGTCCGTCGAGGATCTCTCCCACTCGATCGGGTTCTACTCGGCCTTGTTCGCCAGCGAGCCCTCGGTCGTGAAATCCGACTATGCCAAATGGATGCTGGAAGACCCTCGCGTGAATTTTGCGATCTCGACCCGTGGCCGCGCGGCCGGCCTTGACCATCTCGGCATCCAGGTCGAGACCGGCGAGGAACTCCAGGAAGTCTACGCGCGACTGCGCCAGGCCGGCGGCAACGTGGTCGAGCAAGGGCAGACCACCTGCTGCTATGCCAAGTCGGAAAAATCCTGGATAGACGATCCGGCCGGCATCGCCTGGGAAACCTTCTACACCACGGGCGAGAGCACCGATTACGGCGACGGCAGCGGCGAGAACCGGGCGCGGGTCGCTCACGCAAAGCAGGAGCAGCAATCGGCCTGCTGCACGCCGCAGGCAGCACCCACGCCGTCGCAGGCGTGCTGCTGAGCACGAGGACTCCACCATGGATGCGATCATCTATCACAATCCCGATTGCGGCACCTCGCGCAACACGCTGGCGATGATCCGGAACGCCGGCATCGAGCCGCACGTGATCGAATATCTAAAGACGCCGCCATCGCGGGCGCTGTTGCAGCAGCTCATCGCGCGCATGGGAATTTCGGTGCGCGACGCCGTTCGCGAGAAGGCGGCGCCCTATGCGGAGCTCGGGCTCGACAACGCGACACTGACCGACGATCAGCTGCTCGACGCCATGATGGCGCATCCAATCCTGATCAACAGGCCGATCGTGGTGACGCCAAACGGCGTCAGGCTCTGCCGTCCCCCCGAACGGGTGCTCGATCTGCTGCCGGCGCAACAGGGCGAATTCGTCAAGGAAGACGGCGAGCGCGTCAGGCTCGATAGCGGCGCCTGATGCCGGGCCTGGGACAGCGTGCCTTCGCCGAATCGCTTGGGACGGCGTTCCTGCTCGCCGCCGTCGTCGGCTCGGGGATCATGGCGCAAAAGCTCGCCGGCGGAAACGTCGCGCTGGCACTGCTGTGCAATACGATTGCCACGGGCGCAATCCTCGTCGTGCTGATCCTGATGCTCGCTCCGATCTCGGGAGCGCATTTCAATCCAGCGGTGACGCTGGCCCTGGCTTTGCGCGGCGAAACGTCATGGACGGACGCCGCGATCTATCTTGTCGCTCAGTTAGCCGGTGGCATCGCCGGGGTTGAGATCGCACATCTGATGTTCGAGCTTCCAATCCTCCAGCGTTCGCTCACGGAACGCGCCGGCGCCGGACAATGGCTGGCTGAGGCCGTGGCGACCTTTGGCCTGCTGTCGACGATCCTTGGCGTCCGGTATCGGACACCCGCCGCGGTTCCTTACGCCGTCGGCCTCTATATTACTTCGGCTTACTGGTTCACGTCATCCACGTCGTTCGCCAATCCTGCGGTCACCATCGCCCGCGCGCTGTCTGATACGTTCGCGGGTATCGCCCCGCGGGACGTGCCAGGCTTCATCGCCGCTCAATTCGTCGGGGCAGTTCTTGCCGTTGTGCTGGCGCGCTGGCTTTGGAGCCGAGCCTCTGTAAAGGCGAACGCCGCCCAGATCGCGTCGGGAAAGCCTGCATAACGCGGCACTTGACGGTTATTTTCCGCTAAATCGCCTGTCCAAATCGTCTCGCCCGAGTATTCTGTCGATGTCAAAAAGACTCGCAGAGACCGACCCGTGATGCGATTGCGCGACATCGACGATCCCGAGGCATCCTGCCCGACGCGGAAGCGCCCGGCCGGATGAACGATTTCGCACGATCCACCGGTGCCGCCTTCACGCTGATCGGCGAAGCCGACGCCGAACTGCTCGGCATCGTCGCCTTGTCGGTGCGGGTCAGCCTGACCGCGAGCATCATCGCGCTGCTGATCGGTGCACCATTCGGGGCCCTGCTTGCGATCACACGCTTCCGCGGACGTCAGGTCATCATCATCCTGACCAATGCCTTGCTGGGCCTGCCGCCGGTCGTGGTCGGGCTCGCGCTTTATCTTCTTCTGTCGCGGTCCGGCCCGCTCGGGGCGGGAGGACTATTGTTCACACCGACGGCCATGGTGATCGCGCAGACGCTGCTCGCGACACCGATCGTGGTGGCGCTGGTGCACCGTCCGGCCAGCCTGCTGTGGGCGGAGTATGGCGATCTGGCGCGGATCGACGGACTGTCCACCCTGCGCAGCATGGCACTGCTGTTCGCGCTGGGACGGACCTCGCTGTTGACGGCCTTTCTCGCGGCTTTCGGCCGCGCCATCGCGGAAGTCGGCGCCATCATCATCGTCGGCGGCAACATCCGCGGCTTTACGCGCACGATGACAACCGCGATCGCGCTGGAGACCAGCAAGGGCGACCTGCCGCTGGCGCTGGGGCTCGGGCTGATCCTGCTCGCGCTCAGCGTCGCGGTGTCGACCATTGCGTTCCTGCTAGTGGGACGCGTTGGGGAAAAATAGCTGCTCGCCGCCCACCTTGTAGCCTGCGATCGCATCCTGCCCCTTCGATGAGATGAGCCAGTCGATGAAAGCCTGCCCGTCCTTCGCCTTGACGTTCGGATGCTTTGCCGGATTCACCAGCATGACGCCATATTGGTTGAACAGCCGCTTGTCGCCCTCGGTCAGGATGGCAAGTTCGCCCCTGTTCTTGAACGAGAGCCAGGTGCCGCGGTCCGACAGAAGATAGGCATTCGACGACGAGGCCATATTCAGCGCCGGTCCCATGCCCTGGCCGATCTCCCGATACCAGCCGTCCTTGCCCGCTGCGATATCGACACCCGCTTCCTTCCACAATCGCAGCTCGGCCGCGTGGGTGCCGGATTTGTCGCCGCGCGAGATGAACGGCGCTTTCGCAGCCGCAATCTTGCGCAGCGCATCAGTGACCTCCTTGCCGCCGGCGATTTTCGCGGGATCGCTCTTGGGACCGATAATGACGAAGTCGTTGTACATGACGTCGAAGCGCTTCACGCCCTGGCCTTCGGCCATGAACTTGTCCTCGGCAGCCCTATCATGAACGAACACCACGTCGGCATCGCCGCGCCGCCCGATGTCAAGCGCCTGGCCGGTGCCGACGGCAACGACCTTCACCTCGATTTCCTCGGCCTTCGAGAACAGCGGCAGCAGATAACCGAACAGCCCCGACTGTTCCGTCGACGTCGTCGAGGCCACGGTGATCGTGCGATCCTGCGCGAACGCGATGGTGGACCAGAGCAGAAGCGCTCCGATGGCAGCAATCCTTCTCATACGTCCTCCCTAAACGAATGATGAGGGGCCTGAATAGCCGCTGGCGATGAAAACGGGAACCCCGACTTCGGCCGCAAAGAGTTGAAGCGGTGGTGATAGATCGGCAGGAACGTCGTTGGTGGAGGCGGATTGTCCGGGATGTTAAGTCAAGGAGAATCCAATGAAGAAGATCATTCTGGCATCCGCGTGCATCATGGCCCTGGCGACCGGTAGCGCCTTCGCGCAGACACAACCCGCTCCTGGCGCATCCAGTCAGGGCGAGGTTGGTCCCTCATCGCGGGGGCCCGCGACCAAAGGCATGACGACGGGCCGCGCATCGAACATGCAGAACGAGGCCAGCGACAGCAAGGGCGCACAGTCGCCATCCGCAGGTGGCACCAATACGAATAACATGGGCAACCAGGCCGGCGGCGGCGCGGGTTCTGGCGGCGGTGCCGGCTCCGGCGGGAAATAGCGCGAGAGATGACGTTGCAGCTGCGCGCAGCTTGAAGATTTCTGGGGGCTCGCTGCCAAGCGCGAGCCCCCGCTCATGTCGATCGCTAACCACCGCTATTCGCACGTTTGGCGTCCGCTTCGGAATTTGCTCTTGTTAGCTGGGCCGTCACCAGACGATCGCGCCAACGCGCACGATGGTGGCGGATGTTCTGCAATTGGTCCCACCTAGATTGACATCGGTGTGACGGCCGGGGCAGTTTTTCACATTGCTGACGAATCAGCGATTGCCTCACGCCGAGTACCTCTTGGACAACTCCCAGTGCTTTCGAGACTGATATCGTTGCTGCGCCGCATCCCTGCGGTGAAATGGGCGTTCACCCGGCTTCGGCCCCTGCCGCACAGCGGCAGTGTCGACGTCGCACCGAGTGCCGCAAGCGACTCACCCGCCGTCACCTCCGACATTGCAGAAGCAGCTCCGTCTCTCGACACCGGTCTCAGCACCGCTCCGCGCTGCAGCGATGCCGAGATCGCGGTCGCGACTCCGGTCGCAGGGAATGATACCGTCATCGCGGAAAGCTCGTCGGCAGCGCCAATCGATGTCGACGTCAGCGACCATCCAACCCTGGAGATGCCGGTAGACGTCGAACCGGTCGTCGTCGAAGAGGTTGCGCTCTCGTCGGCCGAGAGCGAGCCGGTTGATGTTCCTGAAGTCATCAGCAACGATCCGCCCGCAGAACTCTCGGCGAACCCTGAACCCGCCGTCGTGAAAGAGGCAGCGGTCGCAACCGTCGCCGTCGAGGTCGAGCCGGTTGATATTCCTGAGCCCCTCATCAGCAGCAATCCAACTTGCGAACTCCAGGCCAACGTCGGCCCCATCGCGGAGGAGGCGCCGGTCGCGGCCGCCGAGGTCGCGATTGCCGCGGCTGACGCACCCGTTCTCATCGTCCACGATGACACTTCCACCGACCTCCCAGGGGACGTTGAGCTGGCCGTCGCAGACGACTCGCGTGTCGCGCTTGCTGATAGCGAAGTCTCGGCGGAGGATATTGCCAACAGCAGCATCGACAGGGCTCCGTCTCCCAGTGTCGCCGTAGAAATCGAGCCCGGCTTCGCTGGCGATTCCGCGCTTGTCGCAACGATCATCGCAGCGGACGCTTCCTCCAACACACCGAGCGTCGTCACGGATGTCGCGCCGGAGCCGATCCTCGAGTCTCCCGCTGCGAAGACACCCAGCACGCGGAAGCCTCGGCCAAAGGTCGCAGAGCCTACCGACCGCGCAGCCCTGATCCGGCAGCGCTGGGCCGAGACCGGGATCAGGATGTGGAATCCGCGCCTGCACGGCACCGGCGACGCCACGCTCAACATCCAGGGCAGTGTCGGACTGCTGCCGCCGGCGCCCGGCGAGACGATGCCGCGCTACGACAAGCTGGAATTCAGGATGCTCGGCGGGCAGATCGTCTGCGAGGGCGTCATCGTCGAGGCGCCTGCGCATGCGAGCCAGCGCAGTTTCACCCGGCTCGCCGAGCCTGGGAAACACGACCGCGCCCGCGAGCCGGTGCGGGAGCGCCAGGCCGCCCTCGCCTGATCCTTTCTTCTGCGGCCACCGGTGCGATGTGCTAGGTTGATGTCCCGACATGGGAGATCGCATATGCGCGCAAGGTCATTGTCTCTGATCCTGATCGCCGCCTTCTGCATCTCGCAGCCCGCTCTGGCCGCGGACAAACGGCCACGTCATGCGGCTGCTCCTGCCACCGATCCGGCCGCGCCTTACAAGGCCGATCGGCTCTCTTCCTCACGCGGCGAGACAATCCTCAACACGCCCGGCCAGACCACCGTGTTGACGCGGCAGGTCCTCCACGACATGAACGCGACGAGCCTTCGGGACGCCATGCGCTCGACCGCCGGCGTGACGATCGGGCGCTAGGCGTCTCGCACCGCTTTCGGCCGACCCGCGTTGTTCCCACGCGGCACATCGATATTTCCAGGCACGAAGCAGTTGCCCGCAACGCCGGCCACGACATAACTTGCACAACGGGTCGCGCCACACGACGTCCGCGCCCGATCAAAACGACAAGAACACTGTGGGAGGCAAACTATGACGAAGCTCGCGGCCGCGCTGTGCGCGCTGGCATTGTTCGCAACGGGCGCGCAGGCGCAGACCATCAAGGATTTCCTGGCGGCCGCCATGCAGAAGTGGACAGCGCCGTTCGAGCCGTTCCAGCTCATCGGCAACATCTACTATGTCGGAACCGGCGGCATCGCCGTCTACGTCATCAAGACATCGCAGGGCCTGATCCTGATGGATACCGCGATGCCCCAGTCGACCGGCATGATCAAGGACAATATCGCGAAACTCGGCTTCAAGGTCGCCGACATCAAGATCATTCTCAACACGCATGCGCATCTCGACCACACCGGCGGTTTTGCCGAGATCAAGAAGGAGACCGGCGCGCAGCTCGTGGCCGGCGAGCGCGACAAGCCGCTGCTCGAAGGCGGCTATTATCCCGGCGACGAGAAGAACGAGGACCTCGCCTTCCCCGCGGTGAAGGTCGACCGTACGGTGAAGGAAGGCGACAAGGTCACGCTCGGCGACGTCACGCTGACGGCGCATGCAACGCCCGGCCACTCGCCGGGCTGCACGAGCTGGGAGATGAGCGTCAAGGACGGCGATCAAAACCGCGCGGTGTTGTTCTTCTGTAGCGGCACGGTTGCGCTGAACAGGCTGGTCGGTCAGCCGACCTATCCCGGCATCGTAGACGACTATCGCGCGACATTCGCCAAGGCCAAGGCGATGAAGATCGACGTGCTGCTCGGGCCGCATCCGGAGGTCTATGGCATGCAGGCCAAGCGCGCCCAGATGAAGGACGGCGCGCCGAACCCGTTCGTCACGCCGGGGGAGCTTGCAACCTACGTCACCGGCCTGTCGGAGGATTTCGACAAGCAACTCGCCAAGCAGACGGCCGCGCTGGAGCAAAAATAGCGGCTATCAGACGCCGCACCACACCGTCGCCCGAATGGAGGCGTGGTGCGGCATACGTTATGCCGCCGCACATGGTTAGCAGAACGTAGACGCACGGCTTGACCGGCGGCGAAGCGCCCGGCTCTGCCGCCGCAACATCCTTAACAGACCCTCACCAATGCACGCCGACGTAAAATGTCGCAATCACGAGCAACCTGCGCTGGCTTTTCCCGTGGAACCCACCTAACGCGACCTTTACCCGCGCCATGCAAGATCGCCCGATTTTGAAGGACCCGGGGCGCGTATTGCAATGCCTGTTGCCGATTTGAAGTCTCATCTCGCCGCCGCGATGCGGCTGTTTCGCGTGCCGGCCGACAACCCGGATCTGACACGCGCGCAGTTCGACGCCTTCTCCAAGCAGGTCCCGCTCCTCTACTTCCTGCTTATGAGCAACTCGATCGCTGTCGCCTACACCTATGTGAACGTTGCGCCGGACTGGCTCACGATGATCGTGCCTTCTGTGCTGACGGTGCTCGCGGCGCTCCGTACGTTCTGGTGGCTGCGTCAGCGCCACCTCGTGCGCAGCGATGCCGATATCCTGCGCAATCTGCGCGCCACCAACTGGCTGACACTGCCGATCGGCGCCGGCTTCACCGTCTGGTCCTTCGCGCTCTACCCCTACGGCGATCCGTTCGCCAAGAGCCAGGTCGCCTTCTACATGGCGGTCACCGTGATCGGCTGCATCTTCTCGCTGATGCATCTACGCTCGGCGGCGCTGATCGTGACGCTGATCGTCGACGTGCCCTATGTGCTGTTCTTCTTCGCTACGGGCGAGCCGACGCTGAAGGCGATCGCCGTCAACAATTTGCTGGTCTCGGGCGCGATGGTGACGGTGCTGTTCATCTACTACCGCGACTTCGCCGATCTCGTCGCGAGCCGCAAGTCGCTGCTCGCGCAGCAGGCGGCGACCCAGGCGCTCTCGGACGAGAACTTCCGCCTTGCCAATCTCGATTCCCTCACCGAGCTGCCGAACCGCCGCCGTTTCTTCGCCGAGCTGTCGAGCGCCTATACCGACGCCGAGCGCCGGAGCGTTCGCGTCGCGGTCGGAATCATCGACCTCGACGGTTTCAAGCCGATCAACGACAATTACGGCCATAGTGTCGGCGACCGCGTCCTGATCGAGGCGGGCCGCCGCATCCGTGAAGTCTGCGAAGGCTTTGGCCCGCAGCGCGTGGAATTCGCAAGACTCGGCGGCGACGAGTTTGGCCTCGTCGTGTGCGGCGATCCCGATGATGCCGATCTAATGCGGCTCGGCGAGCGCATCGGTAACCATGTCAAGCTTCCCTACCAGCTCGATACCGCCCATACCGGGCTGTGCTGCTCGATTGGTTTTGCGCTGTTCCCGACCTCGGCGACGACGTCGGAAGCGCTCTATGAATGCGCCGACTACTCGCTGTATCATGCCAAGCGCCATCTGCGCGGCCGCACGGTGATCTTCTCGAGCGAGCTCGAGGCCGAGATCCGCAGCCGCGGCGTCATCGAGAATTTGCTCCGCAGTGCCGATTTCAGCACCGAGATGGACCTGGTGTTCCAGCCGATCGTGGACGCCATGAGCGAGCACACCGCCGGCTTCGAGGTCCTGGCGCGTTGGCACAGCTCCCGCCTCGGCCTGGTCTCGCCGGCCGATTTCATTCCGGCTGCCGAGCGCATCGGCCTGATCCGGCCGCTGACGCAGGCGCTGTTGGTTCGCGCGCTCGCGACCGCCAGGACCTGGCCTGATCACATCCGCCTGTCGTTCAACCTCTCCGCGCACGATGTCTGCGCGGCCGAAGGCATTCTGCCGCTGATCGCCATCATCGAGAGGAGCGGGCTGCCGCCGCACCAGATCGATTTCGAGATCACCGAGACCGCCGTCACCTTCGACTTCGTGCGCGCGCAGCAGTCGATCGCGACGCTGAAGGCGATGGGCTGCGGCATTTCGCTGGATGATTTCGGCACCGGCTATTCCTCACTGAGCCACGTGCACCGGCTGCCGCTCGACAAGATCAAGGTCGACCGCAGCTTCGTCGCCGACATCAACGACAATCCCGTGAGCTACAAGATCATCAAGTCGCTCACGGGCCTGTGCGACGACATGGAGATCGCCTGTGTTGCCGAGGGCGTCGAGACTCGTGCTCAGCTCGACACCCTGCGCCGCCTGGGGTGTGACTTCATCCAGGGCTATTATTTCGCAAAGCCCATGCCGGCCGACGCGATCGGCGACTATCTCGCCAAGGAACAGCTGCGCCTCGACGGCGCCGACGCCAAGGTCGTGGCCTGAGGCGCGGCTACTTCGCCAAGCTCGGCAGATCGAGACCCTTGTCACGGGCGCAGTCGATCGCAATGTCATAACCCGCGTCGGCATGGCGCATCACGCCGCTGGCGGGATCGTTCCAGAGCACGCGTTCGATGCGTTTTGCGGCTTCCGGCGTGCCATCGGCGACGATCACCATGCCGGCGTGCTGCGAATAGCCGATGCCGACGCCACCGCCATGGTGTAGCGAGACCCAGGTCGCACCGCTGGCGCAATTGAGCAGCGCGTTGAGCAAGGGCCAGTCGGATACCGCGTCCGATCCGTCCTTCATCGCCTCGGTCTCGCGGTTGGGGCTTGCCACCGAGCCGCTGTCGAGATGATCGCGGCCGATGACGATCGGCGCTTTCAATTCGCCGCGCGCCACCATCTCGTTGAAGGCAAGGCCCAGGCGATGGCGATCACCAAGGCCGACCCAGCAGATCCGCGCCGGCAGGCCCTGGAACTTGATGCGCGCCTTGGCCATGTCGAGCCAATTGTGCAGATGCTTGTCGTCAGGCATCAGCTCCTTGACCTTGGCGTCGGTCTTGAAGATGTCCTCGGGATCGCCCGAGAGCGCGGCCCAGCGGAACGGCCCGACGCCGCGGCAGAACAGCGGACGAATATAGGCCGGAACGAAGCCCGGGAAATCGAAGGCGTTCTTCAGGCCCATATCCTGCGCCATCTGGCGGATGTTGTTGCCGTAGTCGAGCGTCGGAATGCCCTGCGCGTGGAAATCCAGCATGGCCTTCACGTGCTCGACCATCGACGTCTTCGAGGCACGCTCGACCGACTTCGGGTCGGATGCGCGCTTGGCTTCCCATTCGGCCAGCGTCCAGCCCTTGGGCAGATAACCGTTGATCGGATCGTGCGCGCTGGTCTGGTCGGTGACGACGTCGGGCTTCACGCCGCGGCGCACCAGCTCCGGGAAGATCTCGGCGGCATTGCCGAGCAGGCCGACCGAGACCGCCTTCTTCGTCTTCGCGGCCTCTTCCATGATGGCGAGCGCTTCGTCGAGGGTTGCGGCCTGCCGATCGAGATAGCCGGTGCGTAAGCGCATCTCGATGCGGCTCGGCTGGCATTCGACCGCGAGCATCGAAGCACCGGCCATGGTCGCAGCCAGCGGCTGCGCGCCGCCCATGCCGCCGAGGCCGGCGGTGAGAATCCATTTGCCGGCGAGGCTGCCGCCATAATGGCGACGACCGACCTCGACGAAGGTTTCGTAGGTGCCCTGCACGATGCCCTGGCTGCCGATATAGATCCAGGAGCCTGCAGTCATCTGGCCGTACATCATCAGGCCCTTCCGATCGAGCTCGTTGAAATGATCGAGGGTCGCCCAGTGCGGCACGATGTTGGAGTTCGCGATCAAGACACGCGGCGCGTCGGCATGGGTGCGGAAGACATCGACCGGTTTTCCGGATTGGATCAGCAAGGTCTGGTCGTTTTCGAGCTTGCGTAAGGCCGCCGTGATCCGGTCGAAGCTCTCCCAGTCGCGCGCGGCGCGGCCGATGCCGCCATAGACGACGAGCTCGCTCGGCCGCTCCGCCACATCGGGATCGAGATTGTTCATCAGCATGCGCAAGGGCGCTTCCGTCAGCCAGCTCTTGGCGCTGATCTCGCTGCCGCGGGGCGCGCGGATGGTACGGTCATTGTCCAGTCGGCGGTTCATGCGGACCTCTTAGTCAAGTCTCGGAAACGGATCGGATGGAAGTGCGGTGATCGCGATCGCCGGCAGCGCGTCGGCCTCGATCAGTTCAGCTGCCTTGGCGAGATCGCCGGCCATGTAGCGGTCGGCACCGAGTGCTGGCACTTGCTCACGAAGCGCGGCAATGACGGCAACGAGCGGCGCGCTGGTCGCATGCGGCGCGCGCAGTGTGATGCCTTGGGCGGCGACCAGAAGCTCGATGCCGAGTATGGCAGCGAGATTGTCGGCCATGTCGGACAGGCGTCGCGCGGCATGCGCGGCCATCGAGACGTGATCTTCCTGGTTCGCACTGGTCGGGGTCGAATCGATCGAGCAGGCGAGCGCGCGCTGCTTGTTCTCGGCATAGAGCGCGGCCGCCGTGACCTCGGCGATCATGAAGCCGGAATTGAGGCCGGGGTCGGGCGTCAGGAACGGCGGCAAGCCGAAATTGAGCGCGGGGTCGACCAGCGTCGCGATGCGCCGCTCGCTGATCGCGCCGATCTCCGATAGCGCCAGCGCAATAGCGTCGGCGGCAAAGGCCACCGGCTCGGCGTGGAAATTGCCGCCGGAGACGATCTCGCCCGTCTCGACCAGCACCAGCGGATTGTCGGTGACGGCGTTGGCCTCGATGATGAGCGTGCGCGCCGCCTGCGTGATCAGGTCGAGCGCCGCGCCCGCGACCTGCGGCTGGCAACGCAGGCAATAGGGGTCCTGCACGCGCTCGTCGCCTTCGAGATGCGACAGGCGGATGTCGCTGCCGTCGAGCAGCGCCGTCAATGTCGCCGCCGCGGCGATCTGCCCGGCATGACCGCGTAGCGCCTGGATTTCAGGGCGGAACGGCGCTGTCGAGGCCATCGCGGCATCCACCGACAATGCGCCGGTCACGAGCGCTGCGCGGGCCAGGCGAAACGCACGCAGCACGCCGGAGATCGCGTAGGCCGTCGACAATTGCGTGCCGTTGATCAGCGCGAGGCCCTCTTTGGGGCCAAGCGTCAGCGGCGCGAGACCGGCGGCCTTTAGTGCCTTGGCGCCAGATACAGTTTTCCCGTCAATGATGGCCTGCCCCTCGCCGATCATCACTGCCGTCATATGCGCGAGCGGTGCAAGATCGCCGGAGGCGCCCACGGAGCCCTGCTGCGGCACCAGCGGATAGACACCCCGCGCCAGCATTGCCTGCAGTTGCTCGATTACCTCGCAGCGCACGCCAGAGGCGCCGCGCCCGAGCGAGACGATCTTCAGCGCCATCATCAGCCGCACGATCGGTTCCGGTGTCGCCGGGCCGACGCCGCAGCAGTGCGAGACAATCAGGTTGCGCTGGAGCAGCGCAGTCTGGTCCGGCGGAATGCGCTTCGACGCAAGCTTCCCGAAGCCGGTGTTGATGCCATAGACTGGGACATCCGCGCGCGCGGCTCTTGCGACGATCTCCGCCGCGGCTTCGACGCGCGGCCAGAATGAGGGATCGAGCACGACGGGCGCACCATCGAGCACGCAGGCGAGATCATCGAGACTGACCGTCCCCGGTCTGACGACGATCGCTGTGTCCTGCTCCGTCACTGCCCCCTCCATATCCGCTCGTGCAGCGGATTGAAGCCGATGCGGTAGACCAACTCGGCCGGCCGCTCGATGTCCCAGATCGCGAGGTCGCACCATTTGCCGGCCTCTAACGTGCCGGTCTCATCCAGCAGATCAAGCGCCCGCGCCCCCTCGCGCGTCACGCCAGCAAGGCATTCGGCCACCGTCATTCGGAACAGGGTCGCCCCCATGTTCATCGTGAGCAGCAGCGAGGTCAGCGGCGAGCTGCCGGGATTGCAGTCGGTCGCCAGCGCCATGTGCACGCCAAGCCTGCGAAACGTCTCGACCGGCGGCTTTTGCGTCTCTCGGATGAAGTAGAAGGCGCCGGGCAGCAGCACCGCCACCGTTCCGGCCTTCGCCATCGCGACGGCGGCGGCTTCGTCGGTGTGCTCGAGATGATCGGCCGAGAGCGCCGAGAATTTCGCGGCAAGCGCGGCACCGCCGAGATTCGAGAGCTGGTCGGCATGGAGCTTGACTGGAAGTCCAAGCCCCCTCGCCGTCTCGAACACCCGCGCGGTCTGCTCGGCGGAGAACGCGATTCCCTCCATGAAGGCATCGACGGCGTCGGCAAGGCCTGCCTTAGCGACCGCGGGCAGCATCTCCTTGCACACGAGATCGATGTAACGATCCTTGTTGCCCTCCGCCTCCGGCGGCAATGCATGCGCGCCGAGGAAGGAGGTGCGGATCGCAACCGGCCGCTGGCCACTGAGGCTGCGCGCGGCGGCAAGCTGACGCATCTCGGTTTCGGCATCGAGGCCGTAGCCGGACTTGATCTCGACCGTGGTTGCGCCCTCGGCGATCAACGCATCGAGCCGCGGCAGCGCGCCTGCGACGAGCTCGGCCTCGCTCGCCTTCCGCGTCGCAGCCACCGTCGAGACGATGCCGCCGCCGGCGCGCGCGATCTCCTCGTAGCTCGCCCCCTTCAGGCGCAGCTCGAACTCGTGCGCGCGGTTGCCCCCATAGACCAGATGGGTATGGCAATCGACGAGGCCGGGCGTGATCCAGCGTCCCTCGCAATCGATCCTCTCGGGCGCATCAGCATCCGACGGAAAATCGGTCTGCGCATCCGCATAGACGATACGGCCGCCGCGCGCGGCGATTACGGCCCGCTCGATCTCGCCAAGGTCAGGACGGTCAGCCCGCATCGTGGCGAGCCGGGCATTGTGCCAGATCCGGTCGAAGCGCTCTGCCATGCAACGGCCCCTTCGTGGGATGCTTGACTTATATGTCTAGACATATAATCGTGGGGCGGTTCTGTCCAGCCGGCGTGTAATCATGACCCGACTGCATTTCGCCTCCGCGCTCCTGCCCTCGGGCTGGGCCAATGACGTGCAGGTGGTCATCACCGCGGGCGCGATCGTGGCGGTGACGCCGAATGTGGCGCCGGCAGCCGGCGACGAGCGCCACGCAATCGCGCTTCCGGGATTGGCGAGCCTGCACAGCCACGCGTTCCAGCGCGGCATGGCGGGCCTCGCCGAGTTGCGCGGCGACAGCACCGATACCTTCTGGACCTGGCGCGAGACGATGTATCGCTTCGCGCTGGCGATGACGCCGGATGACGTTACCGCCGTCGCGACGCTGCTCTATGTCGAGATGTTGGAGCAGGGTTTCACCCGCGTCGGCGAATTCCACTATCTTCATCATGATCGAGACGGCTCGCCCTACGCTGATCTCGGCGAGATGGCCGCGCGCATCGCACAGGCTGCCGAGGCATCAGGCATTGGCCTGACACTGCTGCCAAGTTTTTATGCGCATGGTTCCTTCGGCGGCGCAGCGCCGCATGCCGGCCAGCGCCGCTTCATCTGCTCGGTCGATCAGTTCGCCGCTCTGATGGCCGCATCACGCAAGGCCATCGCAACATTGCCGGGCGCCAATATCGGCATCGCGCCGCACAGTTTGCGCGCGGTGACGTCGGACGAACTCGCCGCGATCATTCCGCTGGCCGATGGCGGGCCGGTACACATTCATGCCGCCGAACAGGTGAAGGAAGTCGAGGATTGCCTGGCATGGTCGAGCCGGCGGCCGGTGCAATGGCTGCTGGAGCACGCGCCCGTCGATCAACGCTGGTGCCTCATCCACGCCACCCATACGACGGATGAGGAAGTCACCGCATTCGCCAAGACCGGCGCGGTCGCGGGTCTCTGCCCCATCACGGAAGCGAGCCTCGGCGACGGCATCTTTCCGGCGCGCGAATTTCTCGCGGCCGGCGGCGCGTTCGGCGTGGGCACCGATTCCAACGTGCTGATCGGTGTCGCCGACGAGTTGCGCCAGCTCGAATACGGTCAGCGTCTGAAGCATCGCCAGCGTAACGTGCTCTCCAGCGGCGCGGGGCGCTCAACCGGACGCACGCTGTTCGATCATGCGCTTGCAGGCGGCTCGCAAGCGCTGGCGCAGCCGACAGTCGGCCTCGCGCCGGGTGCGCACGCTGACATCGTCACGCTCGACACGGCACATTCGTCGCTGGCGGGGCGCGCACGCGACGCCATCATCGACGGCTGGATCTTCGCGGTCGGCGGCGGCGCGATCGATTGCGTTTGGGCCGGCGGCGCCAAGGTCGTCGAGAATGGCCGGCACAAGCTGCGCCAAGCCGCACGCGAGCGCTTCAACGCCTCCATCCGGAGACTCGTCGCATGAGCCTCGCGACCGGTGCGACCGACAAGCCGACGCTCTACAAGCGAATCCGCGCCGATATCGAAAAGCGCATTTTGACCGGCGAATGGCCGCCCGGACATCGCATCCCCTTCGAGCACGAGCTGGTCGCGCGTTACGGCTGCTCGCGCATGACGGTGAACAAGGCGCTGTCGGAGCTGGCGCAAGCCGACCTGATCGAGCGGCGGCGGCGCGCCGGCTCCTTCGTGCGCCGGCCGCAGCACCAGTCCGCCGTGCTCAAGATCGCCGACATCCGCGCCGAAATCATCGCGCTCGGCCGCGCTTACGGCTACGAGCTGATCGGCCGCAAGCTGCGCACGGCGACCGCCGCCGACCGCGACCGCCTGGGCGTCAAGAAGGCCGGCAAGGTGGTCGCGATCGCCTGCCGGCACAGCGCCGACAACGTGCCCTTCGCCGTCGAGGACAGGCTGATCGATCTGTCGTCCGTGCCGAATGCTGCGACCGCGGATTTTTCGCGCGAGCCGCCCGGCTCGTGGCTGCTCCATCATGTGCCATGGACGGAGGCCGAGCATACCATCAGCGCCATCGTTGCGGATGATCGCGCGGCGAAGGCGCTCGACATCGCAATCGGCGCGCCCTGCCTCGTGATCGACCGCTATACCTGGCGCAGCGCGCGCACGATCACCGCGGTGCGCCTGCTTTATCCCGGTGACTCTCACCGCCTTGTCGCCCGATTCAAGGGAGGCTGAGAGAATAATGTCGGCACAATTCGTGCAATGCTTCGGGCAACGGTCCAAATGGACCGACAAGGATCAACAGGACGTCAATCCATCGATCGGCAAGAGGACGACAATCATGCGTAGTTCGAAAGTATTTGTGACAATCATTGCCCTCGCGACCGCCACTCCGGTGCTCGCCGACGACGTCAAGGTCGGCATCGGCATCTCCGGATGGACCGGCTTCGCGCCGCTGACGCTGGCGAAGGAGGCCGGCATCTTCAAGAAGAACGGCCTCGACGTCACCATCAAGAAGATCCCGCAGAAGGACCGTCACCTCGCGATCGCCTCCGGCGACGTCCAGTGCGCGGCAACGACCGTCGAGACATGGATCTCATGGAACGCCAACGGCGTTGCGACCAAGCAGATCTTCCAGCTCGACAAGAGCTACGGCGCCGACGGCATGGCCGTGCGCAACGACCTGGCTTCGATCAAGGATCTGAAGGGCAAGACCGTCGCGGCCTCCGCGCCCGGCACCTCGCCCTATTTCGCGCTGGCCTGGATGCTCAAGAAGAACGGTCTGTCGGTGAAGGACGTCACCGTCGTCAACCTCGAGCCGGCTGCGGCTGCGCAGGCCTTCGTCTCCGGCCAGAACGATGCCGCGATGACGTATGAACCGTATCTTTCGACTGTTCGCGCCGCGCCCGACAAGGGCAAGATCATCGCAACCACGCTCGACTACCCGATGGTCATGGACACGTTCGGCTGCACGCCGAAGTTCCTCACCGAGAACCCGAAGGCCGCCAAGGCGCTTGCCGACAGCTATTTCGAGGCGCTCGACATGATCGCCAAGGATCAGGCAAAGGCCTACGAGATCATGGGCGCCGACGTGAAGCAGTCCGGCGAGCAGTTCGGCAACTCGGCGAAATATCTGCGTTGGCAGGACAAGGCGGCGAACCAGAAGTTCTTCGCCGGCGATTTCCTGACCTTCAACAAGGAGGCCGCCGAGCTCCTACTCGAGATCGGCATCATCAAGACCGCGCCAAAGGTCGAAGACCTCTTCGACGCGAGCTACATCAAGTAACTTCTGCAAGTGGCCGGTTCCGCCAAGAGGCGGAGCCGGCACATGATCGACTATTCGGATAGACAGTTTGATGCGTCCCCTGGATCCCGTGACATCGAAGCAACGCATGGCGTACGGCCTTGCATTCTTCGTGCTGTTCGTTGCCCTCTGGTCCTGGGCGACGCTCGGCGGCCATGTGTCGAAGACATTCCTCGCAAACCCGCTGACTATGCTGCAGGAAGGTTACGACCTGCTGACGAAGCAGGGCTTCGTCTACGACATCGGCATGACGATCTGGCGCGTCGTCGGCGGCTTTGCCCTCGCGGCAATCATCGCTGTGCCGCTCGGCGTGCTGATGGGTGCATACAAGCCGGTCGAAGCTTTCCTCGAACCGTTCGTCTCCTTCGCGCGCTATCTGCCTGCGTCCGCCTTTATTCCGCTCCTGATCCTCTGGGCCGGCATCGGCGAATTGCAGAAACTGCTCGTCATCTTCATCGGATCGGTGTTCCAGGTCATCCTGATGGTTGCCGTGAACGTCGGCGCGACCCGGCGTGATCTGGTCGAAGCGGCCTATACGCTCGGGGCCAGCGACCGCGGCATCATCCGCCGCGTGCTGCTGCCCTCCTCCGCGCCGGAGATCGCAGAAATTTTGCGGCTGGTGCTCGGCTGGGCCTGGACCTATGTCATCGTCGCCGAGCTGATCGGCTCGTCCTCGGGCATCGGCCACATGATCACCGACAGCCAGGCGCTGCTCAACACCGGCCAGATCATCTTCGGCATCATCGTGATCGGACTGATCGGCCTCCTGTCGGACTTCATGTTCAAGGCGTTCAACGCCTGGCTGTTTCCGTGGAGGCTCGCATGACGATCCTCAAGATCGAGCAGGTCTCGCGCACCTTTCCCGCGCGCCATGGCAATGCGCCGACCAGGGCGCTGGAGCCGACCGATCTCGTCATCGGCAACAACGACTTCGTCACCATCCTCGGCCCGTCCGGCTGCGGCAAGTCCACGCTGCTCCGTATCGTCGCCGGCCTCGATCGCCCCACCAGCGGACGTGTCACGCTCGATGGGCGCGAAGTGACCGGCCCGGGCGCCGATCGCGGCATGGTGTTCCAGTCCTACACCCTGTTTCCCTGGCTGACCGTACGCGAGAACATCGCCTTCGGCCTGCGCGAGCGCGGCGTGTCGCAAGACGAGCGGAACAGGATCGCCGATGCTTTCATCCGCCAGGTCGGACTGTCCGGCTTCGAGAACCACTGGCCCAAGCAGCTCTCCGGCGGCATGCAGCAGCGCACGGCGATCGCCCGCGCGCTCGCCAACGATCCGAAAATCCTGCTGCTCGACGAGCCCTTCGGCGCGCTGGACAACCAGACCCGCGCCTTGATGCAGGAGATGCTGCTCGGGATCTGGGAGCGCGACCAGAAGACCGTGCTGTTCGTGACCCACGACATCGAGGAGGCGATCTTCCTCGGCAGCCGCGTCATCGTCATGAGCGCGCGCCCCGGCCGCATCAAGGCCGAGATCCATGTGGACCTGCCGCATCCGCGTTCCTACAAGATCAAGACCACGCCGGAATTCGTCCAGCTCAAGGAGCGGCTGGTCGAGGAGATCCGCACCGAGGCGCTGAAAGTTGCCGAACATGCCTGACACCCCGCCCCGCGCCGACGGGAAGCGCGTCCTCGCCGACCTCAACGCGCTGCGCGCCATCGGCGCCTACAAGACCGGCGTGCACAAGCCGACCTTCTCCGAGCCGCACAAGCAATCGCTGGACTGGTTGGTGCGGAAGCTGCCCGACGCCGACCTCTCCGCCACGATCGACGGCATTGGCAATGTCTTCGGTACCAGCGCAAAGCCGGGACCGAAGCTGCTGGCGGGATCGCACCTGGAAAGCCAGAATTACGCCGGCTGGCTCGACGGTCCGCTCGGCGTCGTCTATGCGCTCGAAGCCGCGCGCGTGCTCAATGCTGATCCCTCGTTCAAGGGCGCGGTCGAGGTCGCCGCCTGGTGCGACGAGGAAGGACATTTCGGGCACTTTCTCGGCTCGCGCTCCTATGTCGACCAAGTGACCGAGGCCGACGTCGATGCTGCCCGCGACCGCACCAGCGGCCGCACCATGCGCGATGCACTCGCCGAGATGGGGCTCTCGGGGCGCCCGCGCATCACCGCCCCGCCAAGCCGGCACGTCGGGTATCTGGAGGCGCATATCGAACAGGGCGACACGCTTGAAAGCGGCCGCCTCGCGATCGGCGTCGTGACCTCCATCGTTGGCATCTGGCAATACCGGATCAATTTCGTCGGCGAGCAGAACCACGCCGGCACCACCCGCATGGCCGTGCGAAAGGATGCCGGCCTGGCGCTGGCCAAATTCTGTGTCGCGATCGATGAACGTTTCCCCGATGCCTGCGGCCCGCGCACGGTGTGGACCACCGGTCGCATCACGCTCGATCCCGGCGCTCCAAGCATCATTCCGGGTGGAGCAGAAATGCTGTTCCAGATCCGCGACGACGACCCGGCGGTCATCGCGCGGCTCGAGCAATTGCTGCGGACCATGGCCGACGAGGTCAACGCGAAGGGCCCCTGTACCGTCACGGTGGAGAAACTGCGCACCGGCGCGCCGGCCATGATGAACGCCGGCTTCCAGGATGCCATCGAAGCGGCGAGCAAGGCCCTGGCTGGCGGTCGATCCGTCCGCATGCCCAGCGGCGCCGGCCACGATGCGCAGATGCTGGCAACGATCATGCCCGCGGCGATGCTGTTCGTGCCGTCGATCGGCGGCATCAGCCATCATTGGACCGAGAACACCGCCGATGCCGACATCGTCACCGGCGCGCAGGTATTCGTCGACGCCTGCCGCCGCATTCTCGGCGGCTGAGCACGCGGGCCGTCATTGCCTGATCCATCGGGCATCGATCGTGGCGGGATCGGGCAAATCGCGCCCGCTTTGGGAAAGACTCATGACCCGAAGCGTGCCTAGAAGCGGGGCTCGCATGCGAGAGGTCCGCCTTGTCAGAGAGCCCGAACGGCGTCGCAACGCCCGCCTCCATCGTCGACGCCCTGAAAGCCGTCGCCGGCAATCCGCCGAAAGTGCGTGCGAGCTTCGCGAAGGGCCGGTGTGTTCGCGGCACCTACACCCCGTCGGACCGGGCGGGGGACGTCACGAGATCGCAGAGCTTCACGAGGCCATCGCGCGTGCTGGCACGCTTCTCGGTGGGCGGCGGCAATCCTGACGTGGCTGATACCAACAACCGCGTGCTGCGCGGCTTCAGCTTCAGACTCGGCGACAGGGATCATCGATCCGACATCCTCACGGAAAGCGCTCCCATGCATTTTGCAAGGACGCCCGACCAGATGCTGGCCTTCCTCGAGGCGCGCATCCCCGGGCCGGACGGCAGGCCGGATGAGGCGAAGGTCGCAGCTTTCTCGACGGCCAACCCTGAAACGCTCAATCAGACGAACTATGTCGCCGCGCGCCGGCTGCCCGGGAGTTTTGCCGGCACGACCTATTGGGGCGTGCACGCCTTTCCTGCGACCAGCGCGCGAGGCGAGACGCGCTTCATCAAGTTCAAGGTCGCCCCGGTTGGCGACGACATCACGCTGACCGAGCAGGAAGCCGGGACGAAGCCGGCCGACTTCCTGCACGACGACCTGAACACACGGATCGCTACCGGCGATGTCCGCTTCAACCTGATGGCGCTGCTCGACCGTCCCGGCGACCCCGTCATGGACGTGACCATACGCTGGCCGGACGAGGACTGCCGCGAAGAAGTGCGCCTGGGCACGATCGTGATCACGGGATTCGAGCCGAACCAGGCTTGCGACGCGTCCATTTTCAATCCAGCCAACCTCGCCGATGGCATCGGTCATCCGCCGGATGAGATCTTTGCGGCGCGGCGCACCGCCTACGCCATTTCACTGGCGAAACGCCGTTGAGGGCACTGGCGCCCCACATACCGGGGTTCACGTGCCCGCGCGCAAGGCGCCGAGCGCCTCGCGGCGCCACACGGCCGGGCTGACGCCGACAATCGATGAAAACACGCGCGTGAAGTGACTCTGGTTGGCGAACCCGGCCGAGATCGCGATCTCCGTCAGCGGCAGGTCGCGAACGGTCATCAACTGCTTGGCGGCCTTCACCCGCTGATGAAGCAGCCATTGGTGCGGCGGCATGCCGACGGAAATTCGAAATGCGCGGGAGAAATGGCTGACCGAGAGGTCAAGCTCGGTCGCGATCTTCTGCAGCGAGAGCTTGCCGCCGAGGTCGGATTCCAGTCTCTCGCAGGCACGTTTCGCCTGCCACGGAGCGAGCCCGCCGCGGGTGGGTCCGGCCGTGCGCTGGAGCCCGCCATAAGTCTGGGCGACATGGGCAGTCAGCCCGAGCATCATGTGGTCGATGAAAAGCTGGTTGGCCTCGTCCGGCCTGCGCAGGCCTTGCTGCAGCGACGCGCCGATGTGGCGGATGATACCGTCGTCATGGCCAACGCCGATCTGACAGTCGAGTTCGTCGATCCGCGACGCATTGCACTGTTCGGAGATGCCGTCGAGTGCCGATCGCGGAATGTAGAAAAACAGCGAGTGGAACGGCTTGTCGATCACATAGCGCGGATCGCGCTTGAGATCGTAGAGATAGGTCGTACCGGCGTGGACGTCCGCCTTCATGATACACTTGCCGCGCTCCCAGAGCTCGCAATCCGGGTAATCGTGAAGCTTCAGGCTGACGAGAAAGGCATCTTCGGCGGTCAGCGAACCGGACAGGCCGGGCACCGGGTGATCATTCCGGGTTTCGGTGACCGCGAGCTCGGCGCTGCGCAGCGAGCGCGTGACCAGGGCGGGCGGCGCCTCCTTCAGACGCAGGAACTGCCCGAGCCTCTGTCCATAGGCGCCTGCCTGCGTCATCGGATTTGCCTTTCTGTGGAAGCCGAGTGCAGGCCACAGTGTCCTGCAATTTCAGGCTCATATTATCCAACATCCGCAGGCGACTGTCCACGTGCGCGCACGAGGCGAGCTTCACACGTTTTCACAAACGCACGATCAAATGGCGAACGTGCGTCACGCGACACGAGAATCGCGGTGGCGGCGCCGCATCGCTAGAACGACGTGCCGCCGCCAAGCCTGAACTCCTGGACGACGTCGTATTTGCCCTTGGTGATCGGCACGGCGTAGTCGAAGCGCAGCGGCCCGAACGGCGAGGCCCATATCAGGCCGACGCCAACCGACGATCGCACCACATTGCCGTCATCATATTGCAGCCCGCATGTCGGACAGGCCGCCGTGTTGACTTCGCCGGTGGCCGTCCATGACGTCGGCCCCTGATAGCCCCAGAGCGAGCCGGCATCGGCGTAGATCGCGCCCTTCAGGCCGACCTCCTTGGGCAGGAACCAGAACGGCATCTGCAACTCCATCGACGCGCCCCAGTATTTCGTGCCGCCGAGCGCATCGCCGCTCGCGCCCAGGCTCCAGTAAGTGATGTCGCGCGGACCGATGCCGTTCGAAGCGAATCCGCGCACCAGGTTCGGTCCCATCTGGAAATGGTCAAGCATGCGCAGATCCTGGTCGCCGATCTTGTTGAGGATGCCGCCCTGAAGGTGGATCACGCCGACGATCTCGGACACGAGTGGCGTGTAATACTTCGTGTCAATCGCAGTCTTCAGGTAAGTCACATCGCCGCCCACCCCGGCGAAATCCTGCCGGAAGTCGACGAGCAAGCCGTCGGTGGGGTTCTTGGTGTTGTCGAGCGTATTGTAATTCAAGGTGTAGCCGAGCGCCGACGTCCAGGTCGCGCCGTTCGCCAGTTCTTTCCGGACCGGCAAGCTCGATTCGCCGTCGCCGTAGCAGCCGTATCCGTAAACGCCGGAGTCCGTGGAATTGGTCGGGTCGACGCCGCCCAGAACGTTTTTGATGTAGGCCGGCGTCGGGTTGAAGGCCAGTGACGTGTTCGATGAGTCGTTGTTACAATTATTGTACGCGCTGGAGAGCGTAATGCTCTGCTGATAGAGCGAGTAGCGGAGCTGGAGTGAGAGGTCCTCGCGCAGCGCAAAGCCCAGGCGCGGAGAGAAGCCCAGCGTCGTCACGCCATAGCTCGTATAGCTGTTCGACAATTGTTGGCGCCAATAGGTGTCGAATCCGAGCGCCAGCCTATAGTCGAGCAGGTAGGGCTCGACAAAGGATAGAGATATGCCACGCGAATACTGGCCATAGCTGACGGACGCCTTGGCGTAGAGTCCCTTGCCGAGCAGGTTACGCTCGGAGACCGAGACCTCGGCCAGTGCGCCATCCGTCGTGGAGTAACCGCCCGAGATCGAGAAATCGCCGGTCGATTTCTCTTCCATGTCGACGATCAGGATCACACGGTCGCTGGAGGAGCCGGGCTCGGTGACGATCTTGACGCTCTTGAAGTAACCCAGGTTCTTCAGTCGCCGCTCGGCGCGGTCGACCAACGCGCGGTTGTAGGCGTCTCCCTCGGAGAGGTCGAATTCGCGGCGGATTACGTAGTCGCGCGTGCGAGTATTGCCGCGCAAATTGATGCGCTCGATATAGGTGCGCGGTCCCTCGTCGACGTTGAACACGACCGAGACCGTATGCGCCTCGAAATTGCGGTCGCCGCCGGGACGGACCACGGCGAAGGCATAACCGCGGCGAGAGGCCTCGATCTGCATCTCCTCGGTCGACTTCTCGACCGATTCGACGTTATAGAGCGAGCCGACATTGACGCGCGAATAGGTGCGCAGCGAGCCCGCATCGAAATTGGGAATGCTGGAGCGGAAATTCACCGCTCCGACCCGATATTGCTGTCCTTCCTCGATCTTGAAGGTGACGAGAAAGCCCTTCTTCTCCGGATCGTATTCGGTGAGCGCGGCCACGACCTGGACGTCGGCGAAACCATTCTTGAGATAGAAGCGACGGATCAGGTCGCGGTCGGCTTCGACGCGATCGGGGTCGTAGACGTCGTTGCTGCCGAGGAAGCTGAGCAGATTGCTCTCATGCGTCTTGATGACATCGCGCAGGCGTGAGGCCGAGAAGGTGCTATTGCCGATGAACTCGACCGATTTGACCGAAGTCTTGACGCCCTCCTCGACCGTGAAGATCAAGTCGACGCGATTGTTCGGCTGCTCGATGATTTCAGGCGTGACGCGCACGTCGTAACGGCCAGACCGGCGATATATCTCGGCGATTCGCAGCGTGTCGGATTGCACCAGCGACCGCGAGAAGGTGCCGCGCGGCTTGGACTGGATCTCGGCCGAGAGTTGCTCGTCCTTGATCTTCTTGTTGCCCTCGAAGGCGACACGACCGATCACGGCGTTTTCGACCACCGACACCACGATGCGGCCCCCGGCCCGGCTGATCTTCACGTCCTGAAACAGCCCGGTGCCGATCAGCGCCTTGAGGCCATCGTCGACCGCCGACTGATCGAAACGCCCGCCGGGCCCCGGCCTGAAATAGGAGCGGACCGTCTCGGCCTCTACGCGACGGTTGCCTTCGACGACGATCGTCTCCACCACTTGCGCGGCCGCCGGCCGCGGCAACAGCGCAAGCGGCAGTGAGCTTGCAATCGACACGCCACTCACCGCCGCAACGACCAGCCAAGCCCGCAAAAACGACATTCCACACCTCAACAGTACCTCGCCTGCTCTGAAACGAGACGGCTGTGGCCGCGGTGTGGCTTTGAGATTGCTGTAGTGTTTCCGGTCGTTGAATTTGATTGGTTGATCGGTGGCGTGAATGTGGAGGCCACGACAAGCGCGCGGGCTGTCAATGGCAACCGACCGGCGTCGAAGCTGCCGCGCAGGCGGCTTGCCCTTGCTCACGTTCAGCAACATCGCGCAACGCCCGGATTCTTTACAGGCCCTTAAGCCGGTGCGAGAGGCGGCGACATCAGGAACTTGCAGGGGTGTTTGCCGATGAACGCGATTGCCATGACCAGAGCGGTGCTGGTCGCCGTCCTCGCTTCGACCTTCACCGCACATGCCGCCGCCACCGGCCTTGGCGTAGGCGGAAGCAATCCAGAATCTCTCCGCGGAAAGACTCTGGATTGCTTCGTCGCAAGGGCTCCTCGCAATGACGGAGCAAGGGGCGCCGCCGTCGTCCTCCAACTGCCACTGTCATTCCCCGCGAAAGCCGGGAATCCAGTACGCCGCGGCCTCTCGGTTCAATCACGACCGTCTCTGGAATACTGGATCGCCCGCCTTCGCGGGCGATGACAGCGCCAGACGCGCCTTCTCATTCTCGCGGCGCGTTTCGCCCGAGCTTTGCTCGATCTCTCCACCCTCTAAGCCAAGAGGGCGCAGGGAAGGCCGGGTGCCGGCTGGCACCCACGGTCCGCTGTGCGAAGGCACACGCAGAAAAACTGCACAGCGGCATACAGGTGAAGCCGAACACACGGCCTTCCCTGCGCAGTGGTCGGACGGCTTATGCCGCGCTCTCCCGGGAGCCGAGTTCCTTTTGGCCTCCCTCACCCCGGCGAAAGTCGCCGGCATCGCGCCGGTTGACACGAATGCCGCATCCGCCAGGGCTTGACCGTAGCAACGACGGCCAGGACCACACGGTTTTGCCGTACGCTCGGTTCGCTATTCGCCGCAGTTTTTCCAACCCTGTCGACGGAGCCGGAAACTTGCTGGCGAGACGAACCTGACAGCGCCGTTCGTCCGCACGAAGCCTCGGGCTCACGGAGAGCAATCCGCCCTGCCCGCACATCTCGCGCCCGACGCTGCCGCGTCCACCGCAAGCCCGGCTCTGCGATCATCACGACACATGATCGCCCCTCAAGGGTAAGCCGGGTTGGGCCAACACATACGCCAATTCCGAATTTCGGTAAAGTGGAATATTTTTGCAAGCGCGGCTTGACACCGATGCGTGTCGGAATAGCCCGGTGTTTTGCCCGACGGGCAGTCTCGCCCGGCGCCGAGATGTCGGGCAACATCTGTTCATATCCAGCAACATTCCGCCTGCCGAGCGCCAGCCGCGGCCTGGTCTCGCTTCGCCCGGCCCGTCCGCGAGCCATCAGAACCTCTTCCACGGAACGATGGCGTCCGCTTGCAGCTTTCGGGCGCTGCCTGCGACAATTCGGGCAAGCCTCGGACATAAAGGCGCGGCAATTCTGGGGCTTCTGGAGCATCCCACCCTTGCCTGCTTCCCCGGAGTTCCCATGCATTCTGCCGACCGGCCGGCGACGCGCCTTGCGACTCGGCTCGCCTTCCTCGTCGCGGGCTTCGGCATCGCGTGCTGGGCGCCGCTGGTGCCGTTCGCGAAGACGCGCCTCGGCGTCGACGACGGCATCCTCGGATTGCTCCTGCTTAGCCTCGGCATCGGCTCGGTCCTCGCCATGCTTCTGACCGGCGTCCTGAGTGCGCGCTACGGCAGCAGGCCGATCATCATTGCGGGCGGGCTCGGTCTTGCCCTGGTCCTGCCGCTGCTCGCGATCGCGAGCTCGCCCGCAGCGCTGGCGTTGGCGCTCTTTGCGTTCGGCGCGGCGCTCGGCTCGATCGACGTCGCCATGAACATCCACGCGGTGGAGGTGGAGCGCGCCGCAAAACGCCCGCTGATGTCCGGCTTCCACGCCTTGTTCAGCATCGGCGGCTTCGCCGGGTCCGCGCTGATGACGGCACTGCTCTCGCTGCAACTCGGCGCGCTCACTTGCACGCTGATCTGCTCTATCCTGATGCTGATCGCGATGTTGGTCACCTGGCCGCGCCTGCTCCGCTCGGCCCAGGTGCAGGAGGGTCCGCTGTTCGTGCTGCCGCACGGCTCCGTGCTCCTGCTCGCGCTGCTCGGCGCCATCACCTTCCTCGTCGAAGGTGCGATGCTCGATTGGGGAGCGCTGCTCGTCATCGGCGCGGGCCTCGTCTCGGAGGCGCAAGGCGGCACCGGCTATATCGTATTCTCGATCGCGATGACGGTGGGGCGGCTCGGCGGCGACGCTGTCGTCGCGCGCATCGGCGACCGCACGACGCTGTTGTGGGGAAGCCTGATCGCCATCGCGGGCTTCGTGGTCCTGCTCACGGCACCCGTTGCGGCGGTGGCCATAGCCGGCTTCCTGCTCATCGGCCTCGGCGCATCGAACCTGGTGCCGGTGCTGTTCCGCCGGGCGGCCAAGCAGACCGCCATGCCCACGGGCCTCGCCGTCGCGGCGATCACGACCGCCGGCTATGCCGGCATCCTCATCGGTCCCGCCGGCGTCGGCTTCGTTGCTCGCGTCAGTGGGCTGCCAACGGCGTTCTGGCTGCTGGCCGCGCTGATGGGTCTCGTCACGCTATCGGCAGGCGTCGTCACGAAGGAGCAACGCCGGACATCGCGCGTCAGCGCGTGAGCGGCCTCACAACTGATTGAGCCCGATCGATTTGATCACGGGCGCCAGGCTTGCCGTTGTCGCCTCGACGATGCGCTGGAATTTTTCGGGGCTTGAAGCGGCGTCCGGCTCCATGCCTTGCGCGCGATAATTCGCGAGCAGCGTCGCATCGGCCATGGCCAACCGCGTAGCCTGGGCGATCCGATCGATGATCGCATCATCGGTACGCTTGGGCGCGAACAGCCCGAACCAGCCCCCATATCTGAGATCCGGCATGCCGGATTCGACCGCCGTCGGGATATCAGGCGCGCCGCTCAGCCGCCTTTCGGTGGTGACCGCAAGCAGCCGGATCTTGCCGGCCTGGCTCAGCTGCTGCAACTGGACCGACATGACGGCAATGACGAGCGAGATCTGGCCGCTGACGAGATCATTGGTCGCCTGCGCGATGCCCCGATAGGGCACGTGGACGATGTCGAGCGCGCCGGCGTGGTGCTTGAAGGATTCGCCGACCAAATGATTTCCCGTCGCGACGCCCGGCGTCCCGTAGGACAGCTTTCCCGGATTGTCCTTCGCATAGGCGATCAACTCGCGCAGATTGGCCGCGGGCAATGAAGGATGGACCGCGAAAACCAGCGCGCTGTTGATCAGGCGGTAGATGGCGCGGAAATCGCCGACGGAATAGCCGGGATTTGCCGAGGTCAAGGGAATGATGACCTGCGTGCTGCCGTTTCCGAGCAGCAGCGAATAGCCATCGGGCTCCTCGCGCGCGACCGCGGCAGTCCCGATCGCGCCGCCTGCGCCGCCGATATAGTCGACGAAGGTCGGCCCGAGCAGCGTTGACATCTTGTCGACCCATGGGCGCCCGATCTGGTCACCCGATCCGCCAGCCCCGTAGGGGATCACCAGTCGAATGGGACGGGACGGATAGTCGGCGGCTTGTCCGCTGCGTGGGATGGTCGCCAGCGCCGCTGCGCCTGATAGCGCAGAGACGAACCGTCGCCGCGAGAAGGAAGGCATGTTCGAATCCCGGAAGCGGTAGTTACTGTCGAGGCGGGACCGGCTCCCCGTCATCCCATCGCAGCAATCCGCGACCGCCGTCAATGCTGCGGTCCGATCGAGCGGCAGCATCACCGCCGTGGCATGCTGGTCTAACCCATTCCTTTTCAAGAATTATTTCAATCAGCCGAGGCCGACCCAAGCCATCTGCGCAGGTCTGCCAGCCATGCGGCTTTCGGCCAGTTTACTCGGCGCCTCGTTCTGCTAGACCAGAACGAGATACCTTTTGACTCCCGCGAGGGGGCAATGGCGCGTGCCAGCACATAGTAACCAAGACTCAGCCATTTCATTTGGGCCATTTCGGCTGTTTCCCAAGTCCCGGCTCTTGGAGAAGGAGGGCGCGCCGCTTCACGTCGGCGGCCGCGCGCTCGACATTCTGATCTTCCTGGCCGAGCGTCCCGGTGAAGTCATCGACAAGCGCGAGCTGGTCAAGCGCATCTGGGCCGATGTTAATGTCGACGAAGGCAGTCTGCGCTTTCATGTCGCAGCACTGCGCAAGGTGCTCGGCGATACCGGCAAGTCGGCCCGCTATGTCGTCAATGTACCCGGCCGCGGCTATTGCTTCGTCGCCTCGTTCGCGCAAGCGCCGCCGCAGGTCGCCCCACCCTCCGTCGAAACCGCGCTTCCTCGCTCCCTGCCCGCTCAGCTTGCGAAGATGATCGGACGAGAGGAAGTCATCGAGAAGATCTCCAATGGACTTTCGCTCCATCGCTTCATGACCGTGGTCGGCCCGGGCGGCATCGGCAAGACCGCCGTCGCCGTCACCGTCGGGCATCGCCGATCCCAGGATTTCGGTGGGCGCGTCTTCTTTGTCGACTTCAGTCCGTTGCGGGACGCCAGCCACATCGCGACCACCATTGCTTCGGCGCTCGGCCTGACCATCAGCTCGGAGGATCCGACGCCGGCCCTGCTGACATTTCTGAAGACCGGCCCGGCCCTGCTGATCTTCGACAGCTGCGAGCATGTGCTGGATGCGCTCGCGCCGCTGGTCGAGCACATCGTTCGCGAAGCACCGCAGCTTCGCGTTCTCGCGACCAGCCGCGAGTCGTTCCGCAGCGAAGGCGAGCGGATATTCAGGCTCTTCCCGCTGGATTGTCCGCCGGAGCGCGAGGACCTTGATGTCGCCGATGTCCTTGCCTACCCTGCCGCTCAACTCTTCGTCGAGCGCATCGCGCAGAGCTCGGGTCCGTTCCAGCTCAGCGCCGAAGAGGCCCCGCTCGTCGCTAGCATCTGCCGGCGCCTCGACGGCATTGCGCTGGCGATCGAGCTCGCGGCAGGCCGCGTCAATGCCTATGGCATCGCCGGCACCGCATCCCTGCTCGACAGCCGCTTCTCGCTGCAATGGCGGGGACGCCGCACCGCCGTGCCGCGACACCAGACCCTCGCCGCCGCGCTCGACTGGAGCTACGATCTGCTGCCCGCGGCGGAGAGCGCCACCTTGCGACGGCTGTCCATCTTCGCCGGGCCGTTTGCACCGGAGGCGGCTGCCGCGGTCGCGGCCGGCGACGGCCTCAGCGAAGCGGAGACGCTGGAGGCGATCGACAGCCTGGTCACCAAATCGCTGATCTCGCCGTCCGGTTCGCGAACGCTGCGCTATCGCCTGCTCGACACCACGCGCACCTATGCGCTCGCGAAGCTGCACGAGCTCGGCGAAAACAGGCAGTTCGCGCGGCGCCATGCGGAGCATTTTCGCGATTTCTTCGAGCGCGCCGAGGCCGACACGACAACGCCGCTGCCCGAATGGCTGAACATCTACGGCGCAGAGCTGGACAATGTGCGCGCGGCGCTGGACTGGGCCTTCGCGCCCGACGGCGACGCTGCACTGGGAATAGCCCTGACCGCAGCTGCGGTCACACTGTGGGTGCGCCTTTCGTTGTTCGCCGAATGCCGCGAGCGCACCAGAACGGCCCTCGCCGCGCTCGGCGACGCCGGCGACAACGACCGTGTCCGCATGCAGCTGCTGTCGGCGCTCGGCTGGTCGCTGATGTATGGCGAAGGCCGCGCGCGCGAGGCGCGCCCGATCCTGGAGACGACC
Source organism: Bradyrhizobium sp. C-145 (assembly GCF_023375135.1). NCBI lineage: Bacteria > Pseudomonadati > Pseudomonadota > Alphaproteobacteria > Hyphomicrobiales > Nitrobacteraceae > Bradyrhizobium > Bradyrhizobium sp. C-145. Next base: position 6,093,943 of record NZ_CP088150.1, read on the forward strand.
CTCGAGCTGTCGGACAGGCTCGATGACAAGGATTTCCGGCTGCGCGCGCTCTGGGGTTTGTGCATCGACCAGTTCAACAACGGGCAGTTCGGCAAGGCCCGCGCGCTTGCCGAGCGCTTTGCCGACGCGGCAGCGAACTCACCCGACAAGACCGATGTCATGCTGGGCGACCGGCTGATGGCCGTCGCGCTGCACTATCTCGGCGACCAGGACGAGGCGCGCGTGCGCATCGACCGGGTCAACGTGTCGCTGCATGTGCTGGCGGAGAAGCCGAAAATCTTCCCGCTCGACCTCAGGATATCGACGCAATATTTCCGCGCCCGCATCCTGTGGCTGCAAGGCCTGGCCGATCAGGCCCAGGCACTCGCCGCCAGGAACATCGAGGAAGGCCGCGCCAACGGTCACGCCCTGACCTTCTGCAGCGTGCTGGGACAGGCCGCCTGCCCGATCGCATTCTGGGCCGGCGATTTTGACGCCGCCGAGCGCCACGGCACCGAGTTGCTCGAGCACACCGAGCGCCATGCGATCCGGCTGTGGGGCTTGTGGGCAAAGGCCTTCAACGCAGCGGTCATTGCCAAGCGAGGCGACGTCGCGACGGGCCTGCCGCTGCTGCGCGAAGAGCTCAATCGCGCCGGCGATGCGCGCTTCCTGCCGCGATTTCTTCCCTTGCTCGGCGAACTCGCGGCGGCCTTCCTGGAGACCGACCAGATCGACCGCGGCCTCGACGTGATCGACGACGTCCTGACCCGCTGCAACGACCGGCAGGAGCTCTGGTATCTGCCAGAACTGACCCGCATCAAGGCAGAATTGATGCTCAGGAGCGCGCGTCACTCGGCGGATGCCGAAGCACGCTTGTGCGGGGCCATGGATATGGCCGTTGCGCAAGGCGCTCGCTTCTGGGCGCTGCGCTGCGCGATCAGTCTCGCGCGATTCATGTTCAGGGCTGGCCGAAGCGCAGAAGCACTGGCGGTTCTCGCCCCTGTCTGCGGGAGGTTCGCCGAGGGCGCAGACATCGCCGATATGCGCACTGCCCGCGACCTGATCGCGCAATTGCGCGCCTGACCGCGAGCGGAGCCCGCGACGACCTAGAGCATGATCGGTTCTGATTGAATCAGAACCGAAGCTCTAGATTCTTGTTTTGACGCGTTTTCTTCACGCGAACCGGTATCCACTTCGCTCGAAAATGCTCTAGCCTCCGGCAGCAGCCGCGCGCTGCGGCAGCTTCCAGCCCGGCCGGATGAAGTGGCAAGTGTAGCCGTCCGGATAGCGTTCGAGATAATCCTGATGCTCGGGCTCGGCTTCCCAGAACTCGCCGGCCGGCGCGATCTCGGTCACCACCTTGCCGGGCCATAGGCCCGACGCCTCGACGTCCGCGATCGTGTCCTCGGCAATCCGCTTCTGCGCCTCGCTGGTATAGAAGATCGCGGAGCGATAGCTCGTGCCCCGATCATTGCCTTGGCGATTGAGCGTGGTGGGATCGTGGATCTGGAAGAAGAACTCCAGCATGGTCCGGAAGCTGGTCTTTGCGGGATCGAACATGATCTCGATCGCTTCGGCGTGGCCCTCGTGATTGCGGTAAGTGGCATTCTTCACCTGACCGCCGGTGTAGCCGACGCGTGTGGAGACCACGCCGGGCTGCTTGCGGATCAGATCCTGCATGCCCCAGAAGCAGCCTCCGGCCAAAACTGCGCGCTCTGTCGTCATCTGTCCGCTCCCAATTGATCGCTCTGTCCGTTCTGCGCCTGTCGTATCATATGCTTTCGGCGGCCCGGCCGAAAGACAAGCATTGCCTGTATGTGTCCACCCGGCGCTCTCGTGGGCCCAAAGCTTCGACCGCTTCAGTTTCCCGACCAGAACCGGATGGACACGAGTTGAAAGCTCGCCGCTAGCCCAGCTTGGCGTCGAGCGTGATCGCGGCGTTGAGCACCTTGGACACCGGACAGTTCTTCTCGGCCTCGCCGGCGAGGCGCGCGAAACCTGCTTCATCGAGGTTCGGCACCTTCGCGCGCAAGGTGAGCGCTGACTTGCTGATCTTGAAGCCTTTGCCTTCGGGCTCGAGCGTGACGGCTGCCTCGGTCGAGAGCTCCTCCGGCGTGAAGCCTGCCATTTGAAGGCCGAAGGCCAACGCCATCGTAAAACAGCCGGCATGGGCCGCCGCGATCAACTCCTCGGGATTGGTCCCCTTCTCGTTCTCGAAGCGGGTCTTGAACGAATAGGGCGTCTCAGCGAGCACACCGGATTCGCTTGAGAGATGGCCCGTGCCATCACGACCAGTGCCCTTCCATACTGCTTTTGCCTTGCGGATCATCCTGGTTCTCCTTGTTTGTTTGTGGATCGTTCAGCCCGGTCCCGGCGCCCCGCGCCGGTGGAAGACGGCGGCGGCCTCGCGCCTGCCGCCTCTCCAACCGGTCACGCGGCGCCGAGGTTCCGTTCGATTTGTCCGATGATTGGCGCAAGATGGAAGACTGCCTTCAACTCAGGACGGCAGCGGTAGACCGGCTTGCTCGCGCACGATGTAATCGGCGTACCAATCCGCCCAATTCTCGTCGTGTCCGCCGATCCGCGTCTCGTGCTCACCATGCGCGACCGATGCACGGCGCAACGCCGCCGCCAGATCGCGCTGCGAGGCGAACGTCGTGCCGTCTGCCGTGATGCGACCGGGCAATCGTGTCGTGACTTCCTGAAACAGCCAGCCATTGCCGTCGGGATCACTGAATGAGGCAAACGAGCTGTAGCTGCCGCGCTCCGGGTCAGCACCGCTGACCCGGACGCTGCCAAACAGATACGGCTCGTCCGGACCGGCGTGAACATCGCCGGCACCGTGGAAGGGTTCGCTGACCGCGATGCCGCGGTCGAGCAGATCTTGTCGTGCAGCCTCCAGATCGGAGACGATCAGATACAGGCCACGCACCGAACCGGGCGCTGCGGCTGTGACGTTCTTGCCGAAAATCACCGAACAGGCCGAGCCCGGCGGCGTGAACTGGATCACGCGCCACTCGCTGCTCGACGCGAAGTCGGCGTCCAGTCGCCAGCCGAGGCGCGTGTAGAACGCCTTGGCGCGGTCGACATCGGAGACGGGGATGACGACGACTTCGAGCTTCAGATCAAGGCTACGCGATGTCGAAGGCTTGGTCGCGACGTCACGGTCGATTTCGATAGTGGCCATGATAACCTCCCCGTTGGAGTCGGATTTAACCCGAAGGCCATACTGAATGCATCGCTCGGGTTTTGCCCGTTAGACGTTGCAAGATTCTGTTATGATCGGCGGCATCGCAATCTGGCGGCGGACACTGCGACCTCGACGGTCAAGCATGCTGACGAATTGTCGCAGTCATCGTCGTAAATCGCTCGCCTTTAAGCAAAATTTGTGACGGCTATTGCCCGTGCATTCGGTGATCGCCACGCGATTTCGCCATTTTCGGTCAGTTTACTGGACATCTCGTTCTGATAGATCAACGTGCAGACATCAGCCTTTTTCAGCGGACCGTTGCTCGTGCCGGACACTAACGACCAGGATTCGGCCATTGCTTTCGGGCCGTTCCGGCTGTTTCCCAAGTCGCGGCTGATTGAGAAGGACGGCGCGCCGCTTCACCTCGGTGGCCGCGCGCTCGACATCCTCATCTTTCTCGCCGAGCGCGCCGGCGAGGTCGTGGACAAACGGGAGCTGATGCGGCGCGTCTGGGCCGACGTGAATGTCGACGAAGGCAGCCTGCGCTTCCACATCACGAATCTGCGCAAAGCCTTGGGCGATGCCGGCGAAGGCTCCCGCTACGTCGTCAACGTCCCCGGACGTGGCTATTGCTTCGCGGCCCCGCTGCTCCGGACAGCACCATTCGAGGACCGCACCAGCCTGCCTGCCGCTTCGCCCCACGCGCTTCCCTCGCCGCTTGCGAGGATGATCGGGCGCGACGATGCGGTCGAGAAGATCTCCGCAGAGCTGGCTCAGCACCGCTTCGTCACCATCGTCGGCCCCGGCGGGATCGGCAAGACCTCGGTTGCGCTCGCCGTCGCGCACTGCGAGCTCGGGGCCTTCGACGGTCGGGTGAGCTTCGTCGATTTCGGTGCGCTGACGGATGCCCGCCTCGTGCCCGGAACGATCGCGGCCGCTCTCGGCCTGACCGTCAACTCCGACGATCCCATGCCGGGCCTGCTGACGTTCCTGCGCAGCCAGCGGATGCTGCTGGTGTTCGACAGTTGCGAGCATCTCCTCGACGAGCTCGCCCCTCTGGCCGAACGCATCGTCCAGGAGGCGCCAGAGCTGCACATTCTCGCCACCAGCCGCGAATCCTTTCGCACCGAAGGCGAGCGCGTCCACCGGCTGTTTCCACTGGATTGCCCGCCGCAGCGCGACGGCCTCAGCATCGCCGACATCCTTGCCTATCCCGCAAGCCAACTCTTCGTGGAACGCATTGCCGAGAGCCTGAGCGAGTTCGAGCTCAGCGAGGAGGATGCCCCGCTCGTCGCCGAGATCTGCCGGCGTCTCGACGGCATTGCGCTTGCGATCGAGCTCGCCGCCGGGCGTGTGAACGCCTATGGCATTGCCGGGACCGCCTCGCTGCTGGACAGCCGCTTCTCGCTGTTGTGGCGAGGACGACGCACTGCGATTCCGCGACACCAGACCCTGAGCGCGGCACTCGCCTGGAGTTACGATCTGCTGCCGCCGGCCGAAAGCGCGACACTGCGCGGATTGTCGGTGTTCGTCGGCCCGTTCACGCTGGAAGCCGCAATTGCTGTCGCGTCCAGCCAGGGCATCAGCGAGTCCGAAGCTGTCGAGACGATCTCGAACCTGCTCTCCAAATCGCTGATTGCAACGTCGCCCGCGGAGCGGCGGCTGCGCTATCGCCTGCTCGACACGACACGCGCCTTCGTCGCGGACAAGCTCGTCGAGAACGGAGAAGCGGCCCGCGCTGCGCGCGCCCATGCCGAATATTTCCGCGATGTCCTGCGCGACATTGCTGTCAAATCAGCGGGCATGCAGAGCGCCGGCGGCTTCCTTCCTTATGCCGACTACCTGCCCAATGTCAGGGCCGCGCTGACCTGGAGCTTTTCGGATGGCGGCGACCGGACAATCGGCGTGGATCTGGCGGCCTCGGCAGCCCAGTTCTTCCTCGAGCTGACATTGCTGACGGAATGCTACCGTTGGACCCGGCAGGCGCTGGCCTCGCTCACGGATTCGATCGACAGCCGCCAGGAGATGACGTTGCAGGCCGCGCTCGGCGTCTCCGTGATGTTCACGCAGGGCAATACGGAAGCGGTCCGGGCGGCGTTCACGCGCAGTCTCCAGCTTGCAGGGGAACTGGAGGATTTGCACTGGCAGCTCTGGCTGCTGCGCGGATTGCACATCTATCTCACCAGGGTTGGAGATTTTCACGGCGCGCTCGGCACGGGCGAACAGGGCGAAAGCGTTGCGCGCAGGCTGAACGATCCCGCCGCCGCGCTGAACGTGGAATGGATGCTGGGCGTTGCGCATCATCTGATCGGCAATCAGGACAAGGCCGTGCAGTTTTGCCAGAGCGCGATGATGCATAATCCCGGCTCGCAGCGGCTGAACATCGGGCATCTCGGTTATGACGACCGCATCGTGGCGCTGGTGGCACTGGCGCGCGGGCTTTGGCTCACCGGCCGGCCCGATCGTGCAATTGAGGCGGCCAGGTACACCGTTCGCGAGGCCGAGCTGCTGGAGCAGCCGCTGACCCTCGGTATTTCCTTGATCTGGACGATCTACGTGTTCCTCTGGGTCGGAGATTGGGCCAATGCCGAAATCCTGATCGAGCGGCTGATCGAACATTCCGCGCGTCACTTCCTCGGCCCCTATCATGCGGTCGGCATCGGCCAGAAAGGCGAGCTGCTGCTGCGCCGCGGCGACGTCGCCGCCGGCATGGAGCATCTTCGGCGCAGCCAGGCCACGCTGTACGCCACGCGGCACCGGATCATGACGACGGTGTTTGCGACCGCGCTCGCGGAGGGGCTGCTGACCCAGAACCAGCCCGACGAGGCCCTGCGGACCATCGATGAGGCCATCGCGGAAATCCCCGATCATGGCGAGTCCTTCGACATGCCGGAGATGCTCAGGGTCAAGGGCGACATCCTCGTACGGTCTGGCAACATTGCGGAGGCCGAGAGCGTCTTGCGCAGATCGCTCGATCTGTCGCGGCGCCAATGCGCGGTCGGCTGGGAACTCCGCGGCGCGATCAGCCTTGGCCGCATCTGGGAGCGCACCGGCAAGGCCGCCGACGCGCGCGACCTGCTCACCCCACTCGTCGCGCAGTATCAGGAGGGCCTCCAGACCCGCGATCTGGTTGCCGCAAGAGGCCTCCTTGCCGCCCTGAATTGAGAGCATCTTCAACGAGATACCGCCATCCCGCGCGCTCGCAAGTCCTAACAACTTCTAACACGCCAAGCCGCACACGCCCCGCCATGGTGGAGGCACTTCACGGTGGATATGGCGGGACATGGCGCTTCTTGACGACGTAATCGATGCCAATGGCGGTATGGCCCGTTGGAACAGCTTGAAGGGGTTCACGCTCCACCTCTCCGTCGGCGGGACGCTGTTCTCCAGCGCTGGACACGCCCGGGAATTCAAGGACGTGACCGCAGAAGGCTCGACCCGGACCCAATCCATCCGCTTCACCGGCATCACGGGAGGCGAACATTCCGGGTCGTTTCAACCGGACGCGATCACGATCGAGAGCCTGGATGGTGAGGTCCTGCGGACCTGGCGCAACCCGAGCTTCGCGTCTGCCGAGGCTGGCTCTCCTGCGCTCGCGGACGAACTGCACCTCGTCTTCTTCTGCGGCGTCGCGATCTGGAATTATCTGACGACTCCATTCCTGCTCGCCGACCCCGATGTCGTGGTGGAAGAGCTGACGCCGTGGCGCGAGAGCACCCAGACCTGGCGGCGGCTGCGGGCGCAATTCCCCCCGCGCCTGGTCACGCTCGCTTCCGAGCAGATCTTCTATTTCGACGAGAGCGCTCTGCAACGGCGGACGGATCACGATCTCTTCGGGATGAAGGTCGCACATTCCTCCTGGGCCCATGACAGCTTCGGCGGCATCGTGGTGCCGACGCTTCGACGGGCGCAGACGCTGCAGTCCGATGGAGCCGTGATCGCCAAGCCTGTGCTGATGGACGTCGAGATCTTCGACGCCGTCTTCGAGTAGCGGCGCATGCGCGCGCAAACGACGTCACGTGCTCGAACCTGCGCCGACGACGTCAACCGATGCGACGAATTGGGACGTTCATACAGCCTCCTGCGGCGAGCTGTCACAGCGCTCGCACTCACACAACAACTAACAACTCCTAATCACCACTAACGGGCGCCCTGGCGCGCACACGCGTACTCTCGGACCATAGCGAACTTGCGCACCGCAAGCCGCCGATGAGACGAGAGAGAACGAACGATGTTCACCGACATGCAGGCACACGCCTGGGCCGATCTTCGAGCCGTCAACCGGAATCGCGAAGCCATTCGAGCGACGCAGGCATTCGCCCGGGAAAGCCGATGGCGTCAAATCGACCGCAGCGCGGAGACGTCAAGCGAGGACATCACGATCTCGCGATGGGAAGATTCCCGTGGCGCTTCGTCGCACGAAGCGACGACCCCCGAGGATCGCTATTTCGTTGGCATCGCCCTGAAGACCACGCGCGCAAGGCTGACCCGGGACCGTCAAATCGTTTTCGACGGTACCATGCCCGCAGGCACGCTCTATGTCACAGCACCGTCGAAGCCTCTCCGCGCGCAATTCCAGTCGCCATGCGCTTTCCTGCACTTTCATATCTCCACGGATCATTTTCCAGCGCAATTCCCCGCGACCCAAGGACTGAATGACCTCGTCCTGTTGCGCGACCCGCTCGCTGCGGAGCTTGCCAAGGCGCTGATCGAACGGGGTCACGCCGCGGACCACCAGTTCATGCGCTGCCTCGGCCAGACTCTTGCGATGCATCTCGCCCGGTTGGAGCCGCCGCGCGTCAGGGTCAATGCCTTGCCGAAATGGCGGCTGCGGCGGGTCGAACAATACATCGCCGATCATTTCGACCGCTGCATCAGCCTGGCCGAGCTCGCCCATGTCGCCGGCTTGTCCAGAATGCACTTTGCGGCCCAATTCCGCGCCGCGACCGGTTACCGCCCCCGCGAATATCTTCTCAATCACCGGATCGAACGTGCGAAGGCGCTGCTCACGACCACCGAGCGGCCCTTGGCGGAGATCGCGCTTGCCGTCGGCTTCAGCACGCAGGCGCATTTTTCCACCGTCTTCAAGCGCATCAGCGGCCAGTCTCCGGCACGCTGGCGCCTCGCCAGCAAGGGTGAGCGAGCTGAGGCAGAAGCGCCTCCGCAGCGGCGTGCTGCTCGGGAGAGGGACTGGATCGCCAGCGTGGCCGCGTAGCGACGCGCACGCGGTCTCTACTTCATCATTGCGAGATGCCGTGGCCCGGATGGAGCGAAAGCGTAATCCGGGAAGGTGCCGATGAAGAGAGCGGTCCCGGATTGCGCTACGCTCCATCCGGGCTACGATAAAAGCCCTACACCGGATCGAACGCCCGGATCGGGGGCAGATTGCCCGTGAACTTCTCCACCTCGACCGTCGTCAACTGCCCCGTGCAGCCCTGCGCCAGGGATGAGGTGCCGACGTCGCGGGTGAGCACGTTCGGGTTGCCGTGAACGCAGAGCGGCGCGTCGTCCTCGGGATCCATCGGGTCATACCAGGCTCCGGTCGGAAGCTGCACGACGCCGGGCGCGATGCCGTCGGTGACGTGGACGGCGGCAAGGCAGGCGCCGCGGTCGTTGAACAGGCGGATGATGTCGCCATCCTTGATGCTGCGTGCGGCCGCATCGCGCGGGTTCATGCGCGCGACCTCGCGGCCGCGATGTTTTGCGGCAAGCGAATGGCCACCGAAATCGAGCTGACTGTGCAGGCGCGTCACCGGCTGGTTGGCGACGAGGAAGCACGGTGCTCCAGGCCTCGGCATATCGGACTTGTCGAGCCAGACCGGATGGCCCGGACAATCCGCATCGCCATGGCCCGCGATCTTCGCCGAGAAGATCTCGATGCGGCCGCTCGGCGTCGGCAGGGCGTGACCTGCGGGATCCTCACGGAAGCGGCGCAGCCGGCCGCCGTCATCGGGCTGCTGCGGCACGACCAGGCTGCCACGCTGCCAGAATTCGTCGAAGCTGGGCGCCTCCACGCCACGCTTGGCGAGCGAGGCGCGGGTGGGCTCATACAGATGTTCGAGCCACTCCCGAGAGGTGCGGCCTTCCGTGAAGGGTTCGCGCGCGCCGACACGTTCGGCGAGATCGGCGAAGATATCATAGTCGTCGCGCGCGAGCCCAAACGGCTCGGCGATCCGGTGCATCGCGACCATCAAGGGGTCGTTGGTGGAATAGCCGATGTCCTCGCGCTCCAGCGTCATCGTTGCGGGCAGCACGATGTCGGCGTGCCGGGCCGTCGCGGTCCAGCCGAGCTCGTGCACGACCAGCGTGTCGACTTTCGCGAACGCCTTGCGCAGGCGGTTGATGTCCTGGTGATGATGGAAGGGATTGCCGCCGGCCCAGTAGACGAGGCGAATGTCCGGATAGGTGCGCGTCTCGCCATTGTAGCGATAGGTGCTTCCAGGGTTGAGCAGCATGTCGGCGATGCGCGCCACCGGAATGAAATCGGCAACGCCGTTGCGGCCCTGCCCCAGCGTCGGGCCCGGCACGTCGTTGACGCGGCGGCCGTAATAGCCGATCGCCCCCAGCGAATAAGCATAGCCTCCACCGGAAAGACCGACCTGGCCGAGCGCTGCCGCCAATACCAGGCCCATCCACACCGGCTGCTCACCATGCTCGGCGCGCTGGAGCGAATGCGAGACGGTGATCAGCGCCCTTTTCCCGGCGAGCCGGCGCGCCAGCGCGCGGATGGTGTCCGCGTCGACGCCTGAGATCGCGGCGGCCCATCCAGCATGCTTTGCTTGCCCATCGCTCTCGCCGGTGAGATAACGCAGGAAGACGGGCCAGCCTTCCGTGTAGCGATCGAGGAAGGCCTGGTCGTGTAGACCTTCGCTCACCAGCGTGTGGACGATGCCGAGCATCAGCGCGGTGTCGGTGCCGGGCACGCAGCTCATCCATTCGGCGCCAGCTTCGACCGGCAGATCGTCGCGCAGCGGGCTGACCAGGACGAACTCGCAGCCGCGCCGGCGCGCCGCCGCCAAGGCACCGCGCTCGACATGCTTGCTGATAGAGCCACCGGCGACCATGGAGTTCTTCAGCGCCATGCCGCCGAACGCCAGCACGATCTCGGTATCCGCCGCGATCTGCTCCCAGGTGACGTTGCGCTTGGTGATGTCCTCGTATCCGCAGAGGATCTGGGGCAGCAACACCGAGGACGCGCCGGAGGAGTAGGTGTTGACCGAACGCACATAGCCGCCCATCGCGATGTTGAGGAAGCGATGCACCTGGCTCTGGGCGTGATGAAAGCGGCCCGCGCTCGACCAGCCATAGGAACCGCCGAACACAGCGCCGGGGCCGCGCGTGTCGCGGATGCGCGCCAGTTCGTCCCCGAGCAGATCGAGCGCCTTCTCCCAGCTCACGGAGACGAATTCGTCGCGGCCGCGGCGATCGTCCGGGCCGGGACCGCGCTCGAGCCAGCCGCGGCGGATCGCCGGCTGGGCGATGCGCGCCCGGTGGCGCAGCGCGCCGGGGAAATTGTCGATGATGCCGTTCGGATCGGGATCCCCCGCATAGGCCCTGACCTCGAGTGCGGCCGCGCCTTGGCGCGCCGAGAACACGCCCCAATGCGACGTGTGCGGCTTGAAGCCGTCGGACAGGTCGAGGCCGGGGTCGGGAAAGCCAATCGTATCGTCCATCGCCTGATCCTTGTTCCAGTACGTGGTGGCAGTATACCGATCCACACTGTGATGTCATCGAGATCAGAGCTGACGTCTACGCTGGGCTCCCGTGCACTCTGTTGCAGCCGACGCCGCCGAATAGCGAGGTCAAGACTCACGCCGATGTCGACGGTGCCACTCGGTACGCCACAGGGTCTCGTATTGGTGGTGCAGATGTGCGATACGCCTCCCCTTCCTCACCAGCAACATCGGTCTCATCATGATCAAGCGCATCTTGCCTTACGAAGGTCTGCTCCACGAAGTGGTCGAGCATAATGGCGTGCTTTACATCGGCGGAATTGTCCCTGAAGACACGAGCCTCGACATGTCGGGCCAGGCAAACGATGTCCTCCGGCAGCTGGCGCAGTTGCTGAAGACCCTCGGATCCGATTTGGCCAACGTCTTGCAGGTGACCATCTACATGACCGACCTGAAGGAGAAGGCCGAGTTCAACACGGCCTGGAAGGCACGCTTTGCGGAAGCTCATCTGCCGGCGCGCGCCGCAATCGGCGGCGCCGATCTCGGTCCGGGCGTCAAGCTTGAGATGACCGCCATCGCTGCGCGACACTAGTCGTGCCACGGCATCCTTGTACCGGTCTTAACTTTTTGCGCCGACATCAATGTTAACGAGCGACTTTCGTTGCGCGAAGAGAATGCCCTGATACGCTCTGCGCATATCAAACGCAGCGTGTTCAAGATGATCAGATACTCATCCTACGGCACGACGAATTCTTCAAAGCAATCGCCGACGCTCGATTCTGACGATCCGCTTCGTGCCGCATATTGCGAACTGTTAGAGCTGCGTCGGCGCGTCAGGGCCGCTGAAGCGGCCATGATGACGCGAGCTAGTGATCGCAGCCGCAAGCCGACCGCGAGCCGAGCCCAGAACTGGCTGAAGCAGTCTGGATGACCCCCGCTCAATGACGGGTCTGCGGCAGCTTCCAGCCCAGAACCTTGCTCGCGACGAGCGTGCGCAGCACCTGCGCCGTGCCGCCGCCGATCGTGAACATGCGGACGTCGCGCGCCATGCGCTCGAGCGGGAAGTCGCGCGAATAGCCGCGGGCCCCGAACATCTGAAGTGCATCGTTGACGATCTTGATCGCCGCCTCGGACGCGAAGATCTTCGCCTGCGCCGCGAGGGTCGGATCGGGAAATGCGCTGCCGCCCGGGCCTCGCGACGCGGCGGCCGCATGCAGCATCAAGCGCGATGCGGTGAGCTGCGTCTGCATGTCGGCGAGCATCCATTGCAGCCCCTGGAATTCGCCGATCGGGCGCCCGAACTGCTCGCGCGTCTTGACCCATTCGATGGCGTGCTCCAGCGCACCCGCAGCGATTCCCATCGCGACAGTGCCTGCGCCGACACGCTGACTGTTGTAGGCATTGATGAGGTCGGCAAAGCCGCGCTTGAAACCCGACGGAGGCAGCAGCACCATGTCCGGCGTGATCTCCAGATCCTCGAACACGAGCTCACCCTCGGGCATGCCGCACAGTCCCATCGTCGTTTCGCGCTTGCCGATACGCAGCCCTTCGGCCTCGCCGCGCACGGCCAGGAAGCCGCCGACGCCAAGCTCCTCACCGCTCTCATCGAAGACCCGAGCGAAGATCAGGTGCAGGCGCGACACGCCGGCACCGGTGATCCAATGCTTCCTGCCGTTGAGCACGAAGCGATTGCCGCGCTTGTCGGCCCGGGTCTTCATGCCGCTCGCGTCGCTACCCGCCTCGGGCTCGGTAATGCAGATGGCCGGCTTATCGCCCGCCAGGACGAGATCGGCAGCGCGCCTGCGCTGTGCATCGGTGCCGTAGGCCATGACGGTGGAGATCGCGCCCATATTGGCCTCGACGACGATACGCGCCGAGACCGTGCACGCGCGCGCCATCTCCTCGATCACCAGCACCGTGTCGAGGAAGCTCTGGCCCTGCCCGCCATATCCCTTTGGGATGGTCATGCCCATGAAGCGCTCGGCTTTCAGCGCCTCGACAACGTCGAAGGGATATTCGCGCGATTGATCGATCTCGGCGCCGCGCTTGCGCAGCAGCCCATTCGAGAAGGCGGCGGCTCTTTCCTTCAAAGCCAATTGCCGGGATGACAGCTCCATGGCGTCGCTCCTTCTCTCAGCGGCCCATGGTATAGAATTCGGCATTCGGACGCATGCTCGTCACGTTCGCGAGCCGGTTCGACAGGCCGAAAAAGGCCGAGATCGCCGCGATGTCCCAGATGTCCTCTTCGGTGAATCCGTGCGCCGTCAGCGTGGCGAAGTCGCTTTCAGACGTCTTGTGCGCCTCGGTCGAGACCCGAACGGCGAAATCCAGCATCGCCTTCTGACGATCGGTGATGTCGGCCTTGCGGTAGTTGACGGCGACCTGATCGGCAATCAGCGGGTCCTTGGCGCGAATCCGCAAGATCGCGCCATGCGCCACTACGCAATACTGGCACTGATTGAGGTTGCTGGTCGCAACGACGATCATCTCGCGCTCGGCCTTGGTCAGATTGCCGGGCTTGTCCATCAGCGCGTCGTGATAGGCAAAGAATGCGCGAAACTCCTCCGGCCGGTGCGCGAGCACGAGAAAGACATTCGGAATGAAGCCAGACTTCTCCTGCACGGCCAGGATGCGGCTACGGATATCGTCCGGCATATCGGCGAGATCGGGAACAGGGAAGCGACTGACGGCGCGTGTTTCGGTCATGAGCTTGGCTCCTCGTTGAAGATTGGCATGACGGTCATCGCCCCTCACCTTTCGCCCGGATCATCGCAAGAAAGCGTTCGGCGAAGACGTCGAGCGCATCCGGGCGCCGTTCGAGCTTGGCGCGCAACACCGCGCCCTCCCAGCCCATCCAGAAGAACTGCGCGAGATCCTCGCAGTCGAGCTCGCTGGACATCTCGCCCGCCTCTTGCGCCGACCGCAGGCAACGGGACGTCCGCGCTTCCCAATCCCGGAACACAGCAGCGAGGCGCTTCCGGAACGGCTCGGGCAGAACACCCATCTCCTGTCCGAGATTGCCGACGAGGCAGCCGCGCCGGTAGCGATGTCTCGCCATGCCCGAGCGAGCATCCGCGATGAAATCACGCAGACGGTCGAGCGGAGCACGCTCGGTGTCGTCGAACCATCGGTCCAGCTTCCGCGCGAAATAGTTGGCATAGGCGTCGATCAGTGCGAGACCGAAGGCCTCCTTGCTGTCGAAGTAATGGTAAAATGAACCTTTTGGTACCTCCGCGGCGTCCAGGATCTCCTCGACGCCCACGGCACTGAAGCCCTTCTCGGTCAGGATCGCAACGCCGGTGCGCAGCAGCCGTGCGCGCGGCGCGTCTGGCCGTGTCTGGTCCTTGGGCGGACGGCCACGGCGACGCGGTTCGGCTGACGGCAAAATCGCTCTCATGGCGATTTATTAGACCGATCGTCTTGCAAAATCAATCCCGCGTCGTCATCGAGGCCCGGCGTCTGTCGATGAGCCCTCAACGACGTGCGGGTCGCCCCGCATTTCACGGCATTTGGCAGACGTCCGGATGCAGCAAGGGAGCGTCCTTCAGCCAGACGCTCGCGCCGTCCGCACCGCAGACGGCGCGCAGAGGCTGTCCGGCGGGCAAGCGGACCCAGCCTTGCGGGAGCAGCGTCTGATCACCAATCGACAGGCTCCCGGCGAGAACGAGCATTTCGAGCCCGCGTGCATTCTCGACCGTGACGGAACTGCCAGGCATCCAGCTCTCGAAACGCACGTTCTCAAATCCATCGTCGAACAGTTCGAGCGCGCTCGCCGCCCCCGATCGCGGCTCGCGCTGACGACCTTCCGCGGGCCGTCGTACGATCTGGTCGCGATCGCCATCCCGGAACTGCCAAAGGCGCACGAAGATCGTGCAGCCAGCCTCCGATGCGGGAACGTGCGAGGTCCCGGGCGGATTGCGGAAGTAGCTGCCCGCGGGGTAATCGCCATGCTCGTCCTGAAAGACGCCATCGAGAACGACGATCTCTTCGCCGCCGCCATGCGTATGGCGCGGAAACGCGCTGTGCGGCGCGTATCGCACGATCGAGGTGGCGCGCGCGACCTCGTCGCCGATGCGGAACAGCATGCGCCGGTCGACACCTGCCGCCGGGCTTTGGATCCACGGCAGCTGCCCGGCCTGAACGATCACCGGAACTGTCAGGTTGTCATTGATGCGCATGGCTCTTCTCCCTCATGGTCAACACCATTCTGAAATTAGCCTGGCCGGACCGCATCCGTGCGACGGCCTCCGCGGCGCGCTCCAGCATATCACGACGCCGCATCGCCGCGGCGCGCTCGTGGTGATGCCAGCGCCAGCGCGGCGACGGCCAGGAACAGAGGCGGAAACGAGACCCACAGGACCGTATTCCAACCGTAGGCGGAGAGCAGCCCACCCGACAGGAACGAGCCGAAGGTCATCGTGCCGAACACGATGAAGTCGTTCAGCGACTGGACGCGCGCCTTCTCCTCCGGGCGATGACACTCCAGGACCATCGCGGAAGCTCCGACGAAGCCAAAATTCCAGCCGACGCCGAGCAGGATCAGCGTCGCCCAGAAGTGCCCGACCTGAATACCGAACAGACCGATGGCCGAAGAGGCGGCTGTGAGCAGCAGCCCGGTCGCCACCACTCTCGATGCGCCGAACCGGGTGATCAACCTGCCGGTCCAGAAGCTCGGTCCATACATGGCGATCACATGCCATTGCAGACCAAGATTGGCAGCCTCCTGCGGCAGATTGCAGAACTTCATCGCGAGCGGCGCCGCCGTCATCAGGAAGTTCATCAGCAGATAAGAGACGACTCCGCAGACCACCGCCGCAATGAAACGCGGCTGGCGCGCGATCACGGAAAGAGGACGGCCTCTGCCCCTGTCGGCCGCGATCGACATCGGCAGACGGACCCCGGCGAGAACCGATAAGGAGATCGCAGCGACCGCGCCTTGTGCCAGATAGGTGGCCGCGAAGAGATGGGGCGGCCACAGACCCATCGTATACGTGACGAGTTGCGGCCCGATCACGCCGGCAAAGACACCGCCTGCCATCACCGCCGACAGCGCGCGCGGCCGCCGCTCTGGCGCCGCGCAATCGGCGGCCGCGAAGCGAAAGGACAGCACCACCGCGGCGTAGACACCGCCGAGAAACGTCGCCGCACAGAACAGGCCGAACGAGGCGTGTAGAATCGCGAGCGATGCGATCAGGCCGGAGAGGACACCGCAGCCGGTGCCGATCATGAAGGTCGCGCGTCGCCCGTAACGTTGCGCGACCGCTCCGGCGGGCAAGGTGCAGGCGGCCATCCCGACCACGAAGATCGAGATCGGGAGAGTTGCCAGCGCCTTGGTGGGCGCCAGCATGTCACCGATCACTGCGCCGGTGGCGTAGACGATCGTCGAATTCGCGCCGGCCAATGCCTGCGCGACGGCGAGCCTTGCGACATTGCTGCGCTCAAAACGGAACGCGGGCGGAGCCTCCACCCGCCCTTGCACGGCAACTTCTGACATTCAGACCTCGATTTGGCCGCGCCAGCGCGCATCGCGCTGCGACGGACGGCGGTGAAGGCGGCGATCGAGCAGATCGCGTGCCTTGGCGGAATCGCCGCTTCGCATGAAAGCGAGCAACAACATGTCTTCGATGATTTCCCTCTGGGCGCCGCTGCCGCCGACCCGCGCGACGTCTGCGGCCACCGGCTCGAGAATCCGCATGCATTCGGCGTAGTCGGTGTTCGCGAACGCGAGCGCGGCCCGGCCGATGGCTGGCACGACGGGACCAGCCGGCAGCACGCCGTCCGCGACACGTTGCGCATTCGCCTTGATGTGGTCGACGGCAGCGGCGTGTTTTCCGGTCGCGGCGGCCAACAAGGCCGTGTGCAGTTCGACGAATGCGAGACCGGGAGTCGGATAGCGGGATCCGGCGTAGCTCTCGACCTCCTCCCACATGCCGGACGGCACCTCGTGGCCATACGCCTGAAGTCTCCACAACAAGGAGACCGTGTCGCTCAAGACATTGATCGGCAGACCGAGCGAGGCCGAAGGCCGAACGTATTTGGAATAGATCGCCAGGGCGTGTTGCGGATCGTCGCGCTCCAGCGCCGAGAGCGCCGCGTGCCAGGCCAGATGACCGTGAAGCATCCCTGCCCGATCATACTCAGGCAACCAGCCTTCGAGCAGCGTTTCGGCTTCGTCCTTGGCGCCCTGCTCGAACATCGCATGCGCGACCGCATGCGCGGCGTTCGCGTTGGCGCGGCGCCGTTCGAGACCACGTTGCGCGAGGTCGCGACCTCTCGAGACCGATCCGTTCTCGGCATGTGACCAGCCGCGATAGGTCAGGAACCACCAGTCGTCCGCGTCGTAGCGACCCGCCACGCGTTCGCAGAGATCCACGCGCGCCTGGTCGTGACCGATCATCCCCGAGAACGCGAACAGGCCGAACGCGCCGAGCGGCAGAGAGAGGATCAGGACGTCGCGCGGCCACGCGTCCAGATGCGCGAGCGCGCTCTCCAACGCCTGGGTGGACTGGCCGGTCACCGCGAGCGCGAGGACCGCCACATGACTGATCTCACGCGGCGAGCCGTTTCGCGCGACGATTTCCTGTGCAGTCGCGATCCTTGCGCGCGCTTCCGCGGGCTCGGCCTTGATCGCGTGCAGACGTGCGAGGGCGGCGTGCGCCAGCGCGAAATGTGGATCGAGTTCCGCGGCCTGCCGCAGCGTGTCATCCGCGCCCGGCCACGCTGACAGAAGCAGATCGATGCCGATCCGATATTGACCGGCCGCTTGCGGTGAATCTGTCGAAATCGGCAGGCCCCGGCTGTCGCACTCGGCCATGCTCCGCTCCTGATACGAGGGACGAGACGGGTCCGGCCAACGAAGTCCGCGGTGTGGCCGGCCTTGAACCCGGAGCGCTAGCAGAGCGAAAAGCGGCTGTCTTTCGACGTTTTGCCAATTTATATAGAATATCGGCCAATCGGAAACGACATGACCTGGACCCCACTATCGGCTCCGCCGGATGCCTTGCCGCCGCGCCCCATCACCATGCGCGCCCAGTCGATCCCGGCGCGGCACGAATTTCCGGAGCACGCGCACGACTGGCACCAAGTGGTCTACGCCATCGACGGCGTGCTCATGGTGACCGCGGAGAATCGTTCCTTCGTCATCTCGCCCGAACAGGCCGTCTGGCTGCCGCGCGGCGTTCGCCATCGGGTGGGCTCCCTTCTCGGCGCCGAGTTTCGCAGCCTGTGGATTGCCGTCGACGCCGGGAGCAATCTGCCATCGGCTCCGACAGTGCTCGCCGTATCTCCCCTGCTGAAGGAGTTGATCGTGGAGGCCGCAGCCATCGAAGGAAGCCAGGATACCGACGGCTACCCCGATCGTGTCGCGACACTCATTCTCGATCAGCTCGGCAGGGCCCGCGCGCTGACGGTGGGATTGCCGTGGCCGCGCGGCGAACGCCTGCTGCGCCTTTGCGAAGCGCTCTACGTCGATCCGGCCGATTCCCGAACTTCGGATGATTGGGCCAAGGCGCTCGGCATGTCGTCGCGCACGCTGACGCGCCAGTTCGAAGCGGAAATGGGTTCGAGCCTGCGATCATGGCGGCGACGGGTGCGGCTGCTGCGCGCCATCGAGCTGTTGAGCAGCGGCACGGGAGTCACGGAGACCGCGCTGCAACTGGGCTACGGATCCGCATCCGCGTTCGTCTACGCATTCCGGACGGAAATGGGATCCAGTCCGCACGCCTACATGCGAAGAGCGACTGGCGAGCGGCGTGCCGCCGACATTCGCTGATAAGGATCTGAAGCGGAGAGTTCCGGCGAAGCAGTTTCCTCGGAACCATCGAAGCCGAGCTCAGTTGGGGGCAGATTGGGTTGGGGCCCTCCGCAACAACAACAAGTCGCGGTGCTCAGGGATATCCTCGTCTCTCAACAAGATGGACCCGCTCAATGAGACGCTTGCTCAGATTCCTGCCTGTGCTGGAAGCAACATTCATTCTGATGGTCACCGGCGCACTGGCACAGGAGACTCCATCCCCTCTTGCCTCGCGCACTGGCCTGCCGGCCAACTTCGAACGAATCTTCACGCACGGCTTTGCCGAAGCCAATGGAGTTCGACTGCACTATGTCATCGGCGGTCCGGCCAATGGCGACCTGATCGTTCTGCTGCACGGCTGGCCGCAGACCTGGTACACGTGGCGGAATGTCATGCCTGCGCTCGCGGGCGCGGGGTACCGTGTCGTTGCGGTGGACTATCGCGGCGCTGGCGAGTCGGAGAAGCCGCAGGGCGGCTACGACAAGGCGACGATGGCTGCCGACATTCGCGCACTGGTCCGCGAACTGGGCGGAAGCCATGTTAACCTCGTCGGACGCGACATCGGCGTGATGGTCGCCTATGCCTATGCCGCGCAATGGCCGGATGAGGTCGTCAAGCTGGCGATGCTAGACGTTCCCGTGCCGGCCACGCGGATCTGGGATGAAGCCAAGCACAAGCCGGACCCCGAGCTCTGGCATTTCGGCCTGCATCAGCAGCGCGATATCGCTGAGCTCCTCGTGAGCGGTCACGAGCAAGCCTACATCTCGGATTTCTACAAGAAGAGACTCGCAGCGCCTGTTGCGGACGAAGACATCGCGATCTATGCGCGTGCCTATGCGGCCCCCGGAGGCCTTCGCGCGGGGTTTGAGCTCTATCGGGCTTTTCCCGAGGATGAACGGCGCTTCAAGCAATTCATGCAGAAGAAGCTCCCGATGCCCGTCCTCGCCTTGGCCGGCGAGAAGAGCAACGGCTGGGCCGAAACGGAGATGGCGAAGGAGCTCGCCACGAATGTGCGCGGAGATGTTGCACCACGCACCGGGCATTGGTTGCCGGATGAGAATCCGACCTATGTCTCTCAACATCTCCTGGCATTCTTCGCTGGCGGCACGACCGGCAGCACGGCGCGGACACCCTGAATAGAGTGACGAATGGCTGCGGCGAGAGGCAACGCTAAAGCGCGATGAGATTGGGATGAATCGTCATCGCGCTTTAGGCTATTGTTTTAGCATGATCTTTTCGGAAAACCGCTGCACACTTTTCCGGATCATGCTCTAGCCGGCGCTGACGCAGCCTCTACCTCGACGTTCCGCTCTTGCTTCCGGTCGCGTCGGATCGTCGATCCGCGGCAAGGCCAAGCACCATGTCCGAGAACCGCTCACCCTGGACCAGAACATGATCGTGAAGTCGCGTTGCCGCGAGTTGCTCATCGCCGGCGCGGATCGCTTCGAGAATCCCCGCGTGCTCCTGGAGCGATTGCAGCAGGCGGTTGCGCGCACGTAGCTGGATACGGCGATAGGCGCTCAGCCGCTTGTGCAGAGCAAAGGCTTGATCAGCGAGAAAACTGTTGCGGCTCGCGCGGTAGATCGCTTCATGAAAATTGCGGTTGTCGGCGTAGTACTGCTCGCTGTCGCCTTCGCGCGCGGCTATCTCGCACGCGCGATGAGCAGTCTCCATTGCCGCATCGTTCTCCGGGGTCAGCCGACGCGCCGCCAGGCGTCCGCAGGCGCTTTCGATCTCCGCCATCGTTTCGAACATCTCGAACAGCCTGGTCGGTGACGGGACGCTGACGATCGCGCCGCGGCGCGGGCGAACATCGATGAAGCCCTCGGCGCCGAGCTGGAGCAGCGCCTCCCGGATAGGGGTGCGCGACACCCCGAATCGCTCCGCCAGCGAGGCCTCGTCCAGGCGATCACCCGGCAGGAATTCTCCTGCAATCACAGCGTCTTCGATCGACTGCTTAAGTCTGAAGGCCTGGCTCATTGCATACACCTGATCCCACAATTCCATACCATATACTTGACAAGACGAACAGCATGCAGTTCATGTGTTGATTGTATGCAATATTAGAAATAAAAAATGCAATTCAACTCCGGGAGGTATGGAATGAGGATTTCAAGACGCCGAGCCCTGGCCTTGGGAATCGCAGCCCCGGCGCTGCTCCGGTTCGGAGAAGCGCGCGCGGCCACGACCCTGAAGATCTCGCACCAATTTCCGGGTGGCACGGCGACCGAGGGCGATTTTCGCGACCGGCTCTGCCGGCGTTTCGCGGCCCTGATCCAGGAGCGCAGCAAGGGCGCGATGACCGCCGAGACCTATCCGGGCTCGTCGCTGATGAAGACCAACGCGCAGGTCTCGGCGATGCGCAAAGGCGCGCTCGACATGAGCCTCATTCCGATCTCCTACGCCGGCGGCGATCTTCCCGAACTGAACATCGGCCTGATGCCGAGCCTCGTCACCGGTTACGACGAAGGCCTCGGCTGGAAGAACAAGCCGATCGGCCAGGAGTTCAGCAAGTTTCTCGCCGCCAAGGGCCTCGTCATCATCACCTGGATCTGGCAGGCCGGCGGCGTCGCCAGCCGTGCGCGACCGCTGGTCGAGGTCGCGGATGCCAAGGGCATGAAAATCCGCGGCGGCTCGCGCGAGATGGATCTCGTGCTCCAGGCCGCCGGCGCCTCGGTGCTGTCGCTCCCTTCCAATGAACTCTATGCGGCAATGCAGACCGGCGCCTGCGATGCCGCCCTCACCTCCTCCACCAGCCTGACCTCGTTCCGACTGGAAGAGCTCGCCAAGCATCTGACGACCGGCCGCGCCAAGAGCTACTGGTTCATGCTCGAGCCGCTCGTGATGTCGAAGGCGGTGTTCGATCGGCTTTCGAGCGAGGAGCGCGACATCATCGTCTCGGTCGGCGCCGAGCTGGAAGCGTTCGGCCGCACCGCGGCGATGGAAGACGACGTCCGCGTGGCCAAGGTCTACCAGGCCGCCGGCGCGACCGTGCATGATCTCGACGACAAGACGGTTCAGGCGTGGCGGGAGCTTGCGCGCGACACGGCCTGGAAGGATTACGCCAAAAAGAACGAGAACTGCGCCCGCCTGATCAAGCTCGCCATGGAGGCCGGATCATGAGCGCGCACGGCGTCGATCTCGGCCACTCCGTCGTCATGACGGCAGCGCGACCCGGCTCCACGGTGGGACGGATGAATCGCGCGATGACCCTGCTCAACAGGACGATCGTCGTCCTCTGCTCGATCGCACTCATCGTCGCGAGCACGATCCTGAGCTACAGCGTGGCCGCGCGCTATTTCTTCAACGCGGCGACCTATTGGCAGGACGAGGCCGCGGTGTTCCTGCTGGTCGGCGCCACGTTCCTGTCGACCGCGTTCGTACAAGCCGGACGCGGCCACATCGGCATCGAGGCTCTCACCGGCTATCTGTCGAAGCGCGGCAATGCGATCCGCATGCTCGTGGTCGACACCGTGAGCCTGCTGTTCTGCTGCTTCTTCGCCTGGAAATCCTGGACGCTATTCCACGAGGCATGGGTCGACGGACAGGTGTCCGGATCGACCTGGGCCCCGCCGCTGTGGATTCCCTACAGCATGATGTCACTCGGGATGACGCTGATGACGGTGCAGATCGCGCTTCAGCTCGCCTCGCGCGTCGACGGATGGAGGAGCAAGTGAGCACGTTTGCCGTCGGACTGATGTATGGCGGGGCCACGCTCGCCGTCATGGCCTCGGGCATGCCGATCGCGCTGGCGCTCGGTGCCGTCGCCGTTATCTTCATGTATTTCTTCATGCCCGCTGCATCGCTCGATACGGTGACGCAGAACGTGTACGAGGAGATGGCTTCGATCACGCTGCTGGCGATCCCGCTCTTCATCCTGAAGGGCGCCGCGATCGGCAAGTCGAAGGCGGGACAGGACCTCTACAGCGCGTTGCACGTCTGGATGGGCCGCATCCCGGGTGGGCTCGGCATCGCCAATGTGTTCGCGTGCGCGCTGTTCGCTGCGATGGCCGGATCATCTCCGGCGACGTGCTCGGCCATCGGTTCGGCCGGCATTCCCGAAATGCGCAAGCGCGGCTACTCCGGCGGCTTTGCTGCGGGCGTCATCGCAGCCGGCGGCACGCTGGGCATCCTGCTGCCGCCCTCGATCACCATGATCCTGTACGCGGTCGCAGCGGAGCAGTCGCTCGGGCGTCTCTTCCTCGCCGGCATCGGCCCGGGCCTTCTCCTGGTGCTGCTGTTTGCGACGTATGCGGTGTTGAGATTCAAGTCCGAATACGCCGCGGCAGAGCGCGCTTATGCCGCGGACCCTGCGCAGCATCCGATCCTTTCGAATGAGCGCTTCACCATGGCGATGCGGTTCGGTGCGCTGCCGCGGGTGCTCCCCTTCGTCGTGCTGCTCAGCGGCGTCATGATCGCACTCTATGGCGGCTATGCCACGCCGTCGGAAACCGCAGGCCTCGGCGGCATCCTGGCGCTGGTCCTGATCGCCTCGATCTATGGCGTGTGGCGCCCGCGGGATCTCGGCCCGATCCTGGAATCGACGCTGAAGGAATCGACCATGCTGATGCTGATCATCGGCATGTCGCTGCTCTACTCCTACGTGATGAGCTATCTCCACATCAGCCAGGCGGCGGCGCAGGCGATCGTCGCGATGCAGCTCTCGCGCTGGGTGCTACTGGCCGCAATCCTGGTGCTGGTGGTCGTGCTCGGCTTCTTCCTGCCTCCGGTCTCGATCATTCTGATGACTGCGCCGATCATCCTGCCGCCGCTCAAGGACGCCGGCTTCGACCTGATCTGGTTCGGCGTAGTGATGACGATCGTGATGGAGATGGGCCTCATTCATCCACCGGTCGGACTCAACATCTTCGTCATCAGGAACATCGCGCCGGACATCCCGTTGCGGGACGTGATCTGGGGGACGCTGCCCTTCGTGCTCCTGATGGCGTTCGCGGTCGTCCTGCTTTGCCTGGCGCCCTCGATCTCCACCTGGCTGCCGAACCTGGTGATGGGCGCCCCGTCGCGTTAACCGAGGAGGCA
Organism: Bradyrhizobium sp. C-145; assembly: GCF_023375135.1. Lineage (NCBI taxonomy): Bacteria > Pseudomonadati > Pseudomonadota > Alphaproteobacteria > Hyphomicrobiales > Nitrobacteraceae > Bradyrhizobium > Bradyrhizobium sp. C-145. The sequence goes on from NZ_CP088150.1 coordinate 6,117,617, forward strand.
TGAACGATGCTGAACGACACGAGATCCGGACGCATCACGGCGCCCGAATTCCTGCAAGGGCTCATCGATACCTTGACGCAACGTGGCCGCGCGGTTCTGGGCATCAAACCGGATCGTGAGCCAGGCGAGGATCGCGATCTCGCCCTTCTGGGTGAAGCGCTGCTCTCCAGGCGCGGCGAAGCCTCCGGCGTTGCGATCGCGCAATCGCTGCTTGCGGCTTTCGAGCAGGCCGGCGAGCCGCAGCGGCTGAAATTCCTCGCCTCGCTCGCCGACCGGTTCGGGCCCGACCGTCGCGCGATCGAGCTCGCGATCGCGGCCTACCAACGCAAGGAGGGCGGCGACGGAAGCAAGCTCGAGGCGCTCCATGCCGCCGCCGAGCCGCGCCGGCAGGAGTTGATCCGGCGCCTCAATCTGGCGCCCGGCGGGACTTCGTCGCTGGTTCGCATGCGGGAGGTGCTGCTCTCGCTGCTGCGCGAGCATCCCGAGCTCCAGCCGGTCGACGACGATTTCGTCCATCTGTTCTCGTCCTGGTTCAACAGGGGCTTCCTCGTGCTGCGGCCGATCGATTGGACGACGTCCGCCAACATCCTCGAGAAGATCATCAAGTATGAGGCCGTCCATGCCATCCAGGACTGGGAGGACTTACGCAACCGGCTCGAGCCGCCGGATCGCCGCTGCTACGCGTTCTTTCATCCGCAGCTCGTCGACGAGCCGCTGATCTTCGTCGAGGTCGCGCTCACCAAGGAGATTCCCGGCGCGATCGGCCCATTGCTCGACAAATCGCGCCAGGCGATTGCCGCGCGTGAGGCGACAACTGCCGTGTTCTACTCGATCTCGAATACGCAGAAGGGCCTAGCAGGCGTCTCGTTCGGCAATTTCCTGATCAAGCAGGTGGTGCAGGACCTCGCCCGCGAGCTGCCGAACCTGAAGACCTTCGTCACGCTGTCGCCCGCTCCCGGCTTTGCCGGCTGGGTGCGACGCGAGCTCAAGACAGAGGCCTCCGGCGCGATCGATGAGGAGACGAGACGCGCTTTGGCCGCGCTCGATGACGGCGGCGACATCGCGCAGGCGAAAGAGGCCATCACCGCGCTTGCGGCCTACTACTTCCTGAAGGCGAAGCTGCCGTCAGGCAAGCCGGTCGATCCGGTCGCCCGCTTCCATCTCGGCAACGGCGCGCGCCTGGAGCGGCTGAATTTCCTGGGGGATGCTTCGGCCAAGGGCATGAAGCAGTCCTACGGGCTGATGGTGAACTATCTTTACGCGCTCGAGCACATCGAGGCGAACCACGAAGCTTTTGCGGAAGCCGGCACCGTGGTGGCGTCCGACAAGGTGAAGAAGGCGCTCCGCGCGAAATTGTCATCGCGCGACCTCGTTCCGAGTCCCCAATCCAACTCTCAACGGAAGATCTCGTCATGACCTGGAACCTGTACGACCGCCTGCTTGGCTCTGCGGAGTCCGATCAGTCCATCTGCATTGAGAAGGAGGACGGCGCGACGTTGAACTACGCCGAACTCGCCGCCCTCAGCGGCAAGTTTGCGAACTTCCTCGCCAGGATTGGCATCGGTCCGGACCACCGTGTCGCTGCCAAGGTCGAGAAATCCGTCGAGGCCATCGCCCTCTATCTCGCAACGCTCCGCTCCGGTGCCGTCTATCTGCCGCTGAACACCGCCTATACACCGGCCGAAACCGAGTACTTTGTCCGCGACGCGCAGCCGACATTGATCGTGTGCGATCCAAAGGAAGAAGCCGACCTGCGCGCCATTGCTGCCAAGGCAGGCGGCCGGGTCGAGACGCTCGATCACCACGGCAAGGGCTCGCTCGCCGATGCCGCGGCGGACTTCCCGATTGCATTCGACACCGTGGCCAGGGGGAATGACGACCTCGCCGCCATTCTCTACACCTCCGGCACGACCGGCCGCTCGAAGGGCGCCATGCTGACGCACGGCAATCTGGCCTCGAACGCCCTGACGCTGGTTGAAGAGTGGCGCTATTCCAGCAAGGACGTGCTGATCCACGCGCTGCCGATCTACCACGTTCACGGGCTCTTCGTGGCCTGCAACGTCACGTTTGCCGCGCGCGGGCGCATCCTGTTCATGCAGAAGTTCGACGCAGAGCGCATTCTGGCGACGATGGCGCGCAGCACCGTGCTGATGGGCGTGCCGACCTTCTATGTACGCCTGCTCGAGAGCACGAACCTGAACGAGCGCACGACCGCCAACATGAGGCTGTTCGTCGCCGGCTCGGCGCCGCTCCTTGCCGAGACTCACCGCGCCTGGCAGGCGAGGACCGGACACGCGATCCTGGAGCGCTACGGCATGACGGAGACCGGAATGATCGCCTCCAATCCCTATGACGGCCAGCGCATTCCGGGCTCCGTGGGTCGCCCCCTGCCCGCGGTCGAAGTTCGGATCGCCGATCCCGAGAGCGGTGCGGCGCTGCCCACGAACGAGGTCGGCATGATCGAAGTGAAGGGGCCGAACGTGTTTGCGGGCTACTGGAACATGCCGGACAAGACCGCGGCCGAATTCCGCAGCGACGGCTTCTTCATCACCGGCGACCTCGGCAAGCTCGATGCAAATGGCTATCTGCACATCGTCGGCCGCGGCAAGGATCTCATCATCACCGGCGGCTTCAACGTCTATCCGAAGGAGATCGAGACGGAGATCGACGCCGTCCCGGGGGTCTCCGAAAGTGCCGTCGTCGGCGTGCCGCATGCCGATTTCGGCGAGGGCGTCACGGCTGCCGTCGTCCGGTCGCCGGGCTCGTCCGTGGACGAACGCACCATTCTCGCAGCGCTGTCCGGACGGCTGGCGAAATTCAAGCAGCCTAAGGGCATCATCTTCGTCGAGACGCTTCCGCGCAACACCATGGGCAAGGTACAGAAAAACCTATTGCGGGAGCGCTTTGCAGAGCTCTATTCGGCCAAGGCCGGCCAGGGGAGTTGATACGGAAGGCTTGAACGGTCCGCTCCGCAGAGGGAGCGCACCGGGGCGAGCGCCTCTCGGGTCATTGATGGCTCTGGGCTCTTCCACCCCTGCGTTTCGCCCGAACGGCGTGAAAGCGCGCGTTCGTCTGCGGCTTGATGAACAGGGCTGCGACGCTCGGATGATGCTTGCGGATTTCTCTTTCGAGCGAGATCACGCATTGCTCAATATCGTCGGCGCGCTTCTCGTCGGTGAACTCGACGCTGAGGGCGGCGACAATCTCGTCCGGGGATAGTTGGACCGTCAGGAGCCCATTGGCCTGCAGCACCCCCGGCGAGCGCCGGGCGATCTCGAGGATCGACCGCGCAAGCTCAGGGTGCGCCGGCTCACCGATCAGCAGACTCTTGCTCTCGCGGGCGAGCCCGACGGACGTGATCCCCAGCAGAATCCCTATCAGGATCGAGCCGACGCCGTCCCACACCGGTTGCTCCAGCCACACCGCCGCCGCCGTGGCCGCTGCCGCAATGACGATGCCGACCAGCGCCGCACTATCCTCGAGCAGCACCATGAATGCAGGCGGGTCCTTGCTGCGGACAAAGGCCCGATAGTAGCCGAACCGCGCCGCGTCGAAGCGGAAACGTCGCAGGGCGACCAGCCACGATGCGCCCTCGAACAGGAACGACAGCCCGAGCACGATGAAGCTGACGATGGGATCCTCGATCCGCTCAGGCGCGGCAACATGCACGACCCCCTGATAGAGCGAGACGCCCGAACCGAGCGCAAAGATCACCAGGGCGACGATGAAGCTCCAGAAATACAGCTCGCGCCCGTAGCCGAGTGGATGGGATTCGTCCGCTGGGCGGCTGGCACGACGGTAGCCATAGAGCAGCAGCACCTCGTTGGAGGTGTCGACCGCAGAGTGCACGGCCTCGCTCATCATCGCCGAGCTTCCCGTCCAGATGGCGGCGCCGATCTTGGTGACCGCGACGAGCACATTGCCGGCAAGTGCGGCATAGACCGTGGTCTTCGATGATGATGCAGCGGCCATGTTTACCAAGGCCAGTCCTCCTCTGCGGTCGGCGGGCCCGTCGTTACGCACAGAAGGTCAGCGCCATCACAGCAGACACCGTCTACGGCGTGCCGCGAGAGTTGGTGCACTCTCGCGCTACGATTTCGCCGTGCCGGGCTCGGCCAACTTCCGATGCTGCTTGGCCAGCATCTCGTTCGGCGTGATGGAGGCGACCGTCGCTTGGATCTTGTTCTTCAGCCCGGTGACGACGTCGGCCTCACCTCGCAGCATTGCATCGAAGCCGGCCTTGGCGACCTCGTAGGCGCCATCCTTCTGCTCGGTGCCAACCTTCGTGTCCATCATGTCGGCGCGGCGGAAGAATTCGGTGTCAGTGGCGCCAGGCATCAGGCAAGTGACGGTGACGCCGCTATCGCGCAGCTCTTCGCGCAGAGCGAAGGAGAACGAGTCGAGAAAAGCTTTGGAGGCGTTGTACACCGCCTCGAAGCTGCCGGGCATGAAGCCGGCGATCGAGCCCGTGATGAGAATGCGCCCGGAGTTGCGTCGCAGCATCGCATTGCCGGCGCGATGGATCAGATAGAGCGTGCCGGTGATGTTGGTATCGATGACGTGCCTGATGCGCTGGAAGTCTTGGTCGAGGAAGGCCCTGCCAAGGCCTATGCCGGCATTGGCCAGCAGCGCGTCGATCGGACGGTCGGCGACCGCGGCGCAGAGCTTGTCGACGCCCTCAATGGTGGCGAGATCGGTCTCGACCGGCTCCACGCTGCCGCCGAACCTACGGAGGTCGACGGCCACCCCCTCGATCGCGGCCTCGTCCGCGGCGATGACAAGATTGAAACCTGCTTGGGCGCAGCACCTAGCAAGTTCCAGGCCGATACCGGTTGAGGCGCCGGTGACGACGGCGAATTGATTGGCGGCCATAGGGCGTATCCTCGCGGGTTGGGATGATGATGCCCAATCGCTCGACCGGCCAGCTGTTCCTATTCCCGCACGGGGCCCGTGCAGTGCGAAGAATTTCGCGCCGCATAGCAACCATCGTTCATGCCTGAACTTAGATGCCACATGATTGATGGCGGAGGACCGAGATCAAGGCGCTCGTTTGGCATGGCAAGGCGGACATCCGGTGCGACACCGTCACCGACCCGGAAATCCAGGACCCGCGCGACGCCATCATCAAGCTCACGAGCTGCGCCATCGCTGTCCGTTTCCAGAGCTTTATCGAGAGGCCACCTGCAACGAGGTGAAATCGAGGCAATGACCAAATCCCGTGACGAACGCGCGTGGTGGCAATCCGCGGTCATCTATGAAATCGCGCCGATCTCGTTCCAGGATTCCAATGGCGACGGCAAAGGCGACCTCGCCGGCTTAATGTCGCGGCTAGACTATTTGAGATGGCTCGGCATCGATGCGGTGTGGCTCACGCCGATCTACCGCAGTCCCTTTCGCGATCTCGGCTATGATATCTCCGATTATTGTTCAATCGACCCGGGCTTCGGCACGCTCGACGAATTCGATCGCCTCGTCAGCGCCCTGCACGCGGAAGGGATCCGGCTCATTCTCGACCTCGTCCCCAATCACACTGCCGACGACCACGCCTGGTTCGTCGAGAGCAGCAGTTCGCGCCACAGCGCAAAGTCCGATTGGTACATCTGGGCCGATCCGGCCGAGAATGGCGGACCGCCGAACAACTGGCTGAGTCGTTTCGGCGGTAGCGCCTGGGAGTGGTGTGACGCGCGGCGGCAATATTACTACCACTCCTTTCTGGTCGAGCAGCCTGACCTGAACTGGCGCAATCCGGACGTAAGGGCTGCGATCGCCGATGTCATGCATTTCTGGCTCGACCGCGGAGTCGACGGCTTTCGTGTCGATGCCAGCGCCGTGCTGATCAAGGACGATCTGTTGCGCGACAATCCACCAAACCCGCAAGCCAAGGACAAGCCGCCGCCGCAACGCCATACGTCCGTGTTTACCGACGACCGTCCGGAGACGATGTCGTGCATCGAATTCATCCGTGAGGTGATCGATGGCTATCCGGACCGGCTATTGTGCGGCGAAGTTCAGGGCAAGACCGACCGGATCGGGCACTTCTACGGCAACGATCGACCGCGCCTGCACCTGCCGCTGAATTTCGCGCTGCTGGACTCGCAATGGGACGCGCTGTCGCTACAGGCGACCATCGATGCCTATCTCAACGCCATTCCCAAGGACGCTTGGCCGGTATGGGTGATCGGCGGGCACGACAAGCAGCGGATCGCGAGCAAGATCGGTGCGGCGCAGATGCGCGTGCTCGCGATGCTGTTGATGACGCTGCGGGGAACGCCGTTTTTCTTCATGGGCGACGAGATCGGCCGTAAACGGGTCCCCATTCCAGCCGATCGCATACGCGATCCCTTCGAGAAGCTCGTGCCGGGATATGAACTTTGCCGCGATCCCGAGCGCGCGCCGATGCGCTGGGATGACAGCGAGAGCGGTGGATTCACCACAGGCAGCCCATGGCTACCGCTGGGGCCGGGCGATGCGCCCAACGTGGCGCAGCAGAGACGGGACGAACATTCCATCCTGGCATTGTTTCGCGCGCTGATCGCGCTGCGGCGCGAGCATGCCTGTCTTCGCGAAGGCAGCCACGCGCCGCTGCGATCGCAAAACGACGTCCTCGCCTTCAAGCGCGTGACAGGCACGGGCGAAGTGCTGGTCGCCCTCAACATCGCCGCCGAGCCGCGGAGATGGCACTGGCACGGCCGTGGCCGCCTGCTGATGTCAACACATCTGGACCGGCCGCGCGAGCCATTGCCGGACGCATCGATCCTGCTTCGGGGCAACGAAGGCGTGATCATCGAGCTCGCGCGGCGATGATCGGAGGAACCATCGGCGCGCCAAGGAGTCTGACCCACGCCTCCGGCAACTGCCCCCTGCTGTCGGACGCACTTTGGACGAAACCGCAGGCCCCGGCGCTTATTCCCCGTTTGGCACCGGGGCAGCGGCGTGAGCTTGGAGGCTGCCATGGGCAAGGTGAAAGGTCTTAAGCGGCGGATCGCCGGCAAGGCGAAACAGGCCGTCGGCGAGATCGTCGGGGATCAGGAACTCCACGAGGACGGCAAGGCCGAGGCGGAGCGCGGCCGCGAGGAACAGGGCCAGCCGAGCGAACTCAATCCGCTGAAGAAGCTCCACCAGCTGACGTGAACGCGCCGTCGCAGCCGGCGCTTTAGCAATCAGATGAAGCGGCGTTCTCCTGGGTCTTGCAACCGCTTTGGAGGGATGCATTTCGCGCTTGGCAAGCCCTACGAGGTGCCAATCCGCTCGCCGTCGCTTCATGCGACCTTCAGGGCTGCCGTGCTGTCGGCGTCCAGGAATCCCGTAAGCCTGCCCCTGATCAGTCGCTCGGCATCCGCCATGATGCGGTCGACCAGTTCCTTCACGGTCGGAATGTCGCGGATGAGTCCCACGACCATGCCGCAGCTCCAAGCGCCCGCGTCCATATCGCCGTCGATCATCACCTTCGGATAGACGCCCGCCACCTGGTCATGGATGTCGTCGATCTTGAGGCTTTTACCTTTCTCTCGCTCGATCTCGAGCAAATCTTCGACGCCCTTGTTGTTGAGGACCCGCTCGGTGTTGCGGAGCGCGCGCATGACGAGCCGGGTATCGAGCTCCGAGGCCTGGACCAGCGCATTCTTGACGTTCTCATGCACCGGAGCCTCCTTGGTGGCGATGAAGCGGGTGCCCATGTTCATGCCGGCGGCCCCCATCGCCAGCGCTGCAACCAGGCTGCGCGCATCTGCCATGCCGCCGGAAGCAACAAACGGGATCTTCAGTTCCTCGGCCGCACGCGGCAACAGGATCATGTTTGGCATGTCATCCTCGCCCGGATGGCCGCCGCATTCAAAACCGTCGACGCTGACTGCATCGCAGCCGATCTGCTCGGCCTTCAGCGAATGACGGACGGAGGTGCATTTGTGGATCACCTTGATGCCGCCTGCCTTCAGGGCCGGCATGTATTGTTCGGGGCTGCGCCCGGCTGTTTCGACGATCTTGACGCCACCCTCTCTGATCGCTGCAATGTACTCCGGATAGGGCGGCGCGCTGAAGGTGGGCAGAAAGGTCAGGTTCACCCCGATTGGCTTATCCGTCATGTCGCGGCAGCGCGCGATCTCCTTGGCCAGCAGTTCCGGCGTCCGTTGCGTCAGGCCCGTGATGATCCCCAGGCCGCCGGCATTCGATACCGCGGCGGCAAGTTCGGCGAACCCCACATAGTGCATGCCACCCTGGATGATCGGATGCTCGATGCCGAACAGTTCAGTGATCGCTGTCTTCACGAATGATCTCCCGCGTTTCCGCTCAGTGGATGATTTCAAACAGTCCCGCCGCGCCCATGCCACCACCGATGCACATGGTCACCACACCGTATTTCGCCTTGCGCCGCCGCCCCTCGATCAGGAGGTGACCGGTGAGCCGCGCCCCTGTCATGCCGTAGGGATGGCCGATCGCAATCGAGCCGCCATTGACGTTGAGCTTGTCAGGGTCAATGCCGAGCTTGTCGCGGCAATAGATCACCTGGACCGCGTAGGCCTCGTTCAGCTCCCAGAGATCGACGTCGTCGATCTTCAGGCCATGGCGCTTGAGCAGCCGCGGGATCGCGGCGACCGGACCAACGCCCATCTCGTCGGGTTCGACGCCGACAGCGACGAAGCCGCGGAAGATGCCGAGCGGCTTGAGGCCCTTCCTGGCTGCAATCTTATCGCTCATGATCACACAGGCCGAAGCACCGTCGGAAAGCTGGCTGGCGTTGCCCGCGCTGATCGTCTTGCCCTCGAACACCGGCTTGATCCTGGCCAGGCCCTCGGCGGTCGTTTCCGGGCGCGGGCCTTCGTCCTTTGCCAGCGTCACCTGCTCGTAGGTGACCTCCTTCGTGTCCTTGTTGACGAGCGCCATTCTGGTCGTGAATGGCACGATCTCGTCGTTGAAGCGGCCGGCCTGCATGGCAGCGCCGACGCGGCGTTGGCATTCGAGACTGTATTCGTCCTGCTTGTCGCGACCGATCTTGTAGCGTTCGGCGACGACCTCGGCGGTCTCGAGCATCGACATGTACATTTCAGGCTTCATCGCCATCAATTCATCGTCGACGGCATGAAACCGGTTCATGTGGTCGTTCTGCACGAGGCTGATCGACTCGATGCCCCCGCCGATCGCGACCTCGACCCCATCCGATATCACCGAGCGCGCGGCAACGGCGATGGCCTGCAGGCCGGAGGCACATTGGCGGTCGATGGTGGTGCCAGCCACGGTGACCGGCAGGCCAGCGCGGATCGCGCCCTTGCGCGCGACGTTCATCACCATAGTGCCTTGCTGCATCGCGCAGCCCATCACCACGTCTTCCACCTCGCCCGGCTCGATGCCTGCGCGCTTCACGGCTTCGCCCATCACGTGCCCGGCCATGGTCGGGCCGTCCGAGTTGTTGAGCGCGCCGCGATAGGCCTTGCCGACGGCCGTCCTTGCGGTGGAAACGATGACTGCTTCAGTCGTCATGCTGGCCTCTTCTCTTTACGCGGCCGCGTCCAGCTGCGCGTAGCGCAGCAGGTGGAACGCGGGATCTCCGAACTGGATGTTGATGGAGGAGATTCGCTTGAAATAGTGTCCGACGTTGAGCTCGTCGGTCATTCCCATGCCGCCATGAAGCTGCACCGCCTGGTCGGCGACGAACTTGCCGGCATAACCAATCTTCGACTTGGCGCCCGAGGCGAGCCGCGGAAGTCCCGCACCGCCCGTCGAGAGGCTGAGGTTGAGATGCTGCATCAGGGAGAGCGCCTCCTGATGCGCGATGAACATTTCGACCATCCGATGTTGCAGCACCTGGAAGGAGCCAATGGTGGCGCCGAACTGCTTGCGGGTCTTGGAATATTCCAGTGTGGCGGAATTCAGCTCGCCGATGGCGCCGACGGCCTCCGCGCAGAGGGCGCCGATGGCACGCTCGCGGCAAGCCTCCAGCGCGGCGACGCCCTCGCCTTCCCTGCCCAGCAATTGCGCGTGGACCTCACGCAGGTCGACCTCGGCGGCCCGGCGCCCGTCGATCGTCTTGAAGCTCCGAAGATCGACGCCGACGGCGCGGCGATCGACCACGAACAGGCTGACGCCGCCGTCGCGATCGTCGCCAGAGGTCCGTGCCGAGACGATCAGATGATCCGCCCAGGGCGCGGCGATCACCATGGTCTTCTGACCGCTCAGAACGTAGTCGCTCCCCTCACGCCGCGCCCTGGTCGCGACGTTAGCGAAATCGAACCGGGATGCCTTCTCCGTCCAGGCCAGCGCCCAGATCTTGCTGCCGTCGATGATGCCGGGAATGAAGCTCTGCTTCTGCTCGGACGTGCCCGCCTGCTCGATCAGGCCCCCGGCCAGCACGACCGTCTCGACGAAAGGCTCGACGACGAGGTGCCGGCCGAACTCCTGCATGATGATCATGGTCGACAGCGCGCCGCCGCCGAGACCGCCAGCGTCCTCGGAGAACGGCGCAGCGAGCAGGCCGAGCTCCGCGAAGGCCTCCCACTGCTTCCGGCTGAAGCCCTGCTCGCTCGCCACGATCTTTCGGCGCGTGTCGAAATCGTATTGATCGCGCAGCAGACGCTGGACGCTGGATCGCAGCATGTCCTGCTCTTCCGTGAACTGGATGTCCATCCGATCCTCCCGATGCGCCGCGCCTAAAGGCCGAGCACTGCTTTGGCGATGATGTTGCGCTGGATCTCGTTCGATCCGCCGTAGATGCTGAGCTTGCGCGCGTTCAGGTATTTCTCCGACGCGGTATGTCCGTAGTCGGGGCCCGGCATGAAATGGTTGGCGCTGGCCGGATGCTCGCGGATCGCAAGGCCGTAATTGCCCATCGCGCGGTGAGTAAGTTCGGTGATGTTCTGGAAGATCTCGGTGCCGCGGATCTTGAACAGCGACGCCGCCGGCCCCGGGTCGATGCCGCGCGCCATCTGGGCGACGACGCGCAGTTCGGTCGCCTCCAGAGCCAGCACATCGAGCTCAATACGGGCAATGTTCCGCAGAAACTCGAGATGTGCCGGATCGTCCGCCGGTATCTCGGCCTTCACGATCTGCTTCAGCTTCCCGATGTAACGGGTCGACCGGCCGATGCCCGCCATGCTGGTCCGCTCGTTGCCGAGCAGGAACTTGGCGTAAGTCCAGCCCTTATTCTCCTCGCCGACAAGGTTCTCCACCGGCACGCGGACGTTCTCGAGGAAGACGTCGTTGACTTCATGGCTGCCGTCGATCGTGATGATCGGCCGCACCGTCACCCCGGGCGACCTCATGTCGATCAGCAGGAAGGAGATGCCGGATTGCGGCTTCGCGCTCGGATCCGTCCGCACCAGGCAAAAAATCCAGTCGGCGTGCTGCGCCAGCGTGGTCCAGGTCTTGTGCCCGTTGACGATGTAATGGTCACCCTCGCGCACCGCCTTGGTTCTGACGGTCGCGAGGTCCGAGCCGGAGCCCGGCTCCGAATAGCCCTGGCACCACCAATCTTCGCCCGACAGGATTCGCGGCAGAAACTTCTTCTTCTGCGCCTCGCTGCCGAACGTGTAGATCACCGGCCCGACCATGGTCACGCTGAACGCGAGCGGCGGCAGCGTTCCGGCCCGAGAGGTTTCCTGCTCAAAAATGAAGCGTTGCGTGATCGACCAGCCCGGACCGCCGTACTCCTCGGGCCAGAGCGGCGCGATCCAGCCCTTCTTGTAGAGAATTCGATGCCAGAGCAGCGACTGCTCCTTGGTCAAATCGGTCTCGGGATTTGGAACGCGCATTTCCTGCGGATAGTTTTCCGCAATGAATGTGCGAACCTCATCACGAAAGGCAGCATCCTCGCTGGAAAGATTGAGCTCCATCGCAACAGTCTCCGCTACCACTTCTCACCGAAGGGGCGGATCTCGAGCTCGAAGGTCCAGGCGCTGCGCGGCTGCTGATACAGCAGCCAATAGGATTCCGCGACGGACGCCGGCGGCATCAACAGATCAGGATTATCGAGGGCGTTCGGACCGAGCGCCTCGATCCGTCGTTGGCGCACCCATTCGGTGTCGACCCCAGAGTCGATGATGAGATGCGCCACGTGAATGTTCTTCGGCCCCAGCTCGCGCGCCGCGGCCTGGGCAACGGCCCGCAGACCGAACTTGGCACTGGCGAAGGCTGCATAGCCAATTCCGCCGCGCAGGCTCGCCGTTGCGCCGGTGAAGAAGATGTTGCCCTTGCCGCGAGGCAGCATCAGCCGCGCGGCTTCGCGGCCAGCGAGAAAGCCGGAATAGCAGGCCATCTCCCAGACCTTGCGGAAGACGCGCTCGGTCGTTTCCAGAATCGGGAAATTGACGTTGGCGCCGATGTTGAAAATGCAGACCTCGAGCGGTGCGTGCTTGTCGGCGTCTCCCAGGAAGGAGATGATCTCCTCCTCCTTGCGCGCATCGAGCGTGCGCGCGTGAATCTCGCCGCCGGCCGCCTCGATCTCCTTGACGAGCGGCTCGAGCTTGGCGCCGTTCCGGCGCCCGGCAAACACCGTGAAGCCCTCCGAGGCAAACTTCTTTGCGATCTCGGCGCCGATATAGTCGCCGGCACCGATCACGGCCACGGTTGCGTTTCTCTTTTGCAAGGGTCGTCTCCCGGTTAAATTAGACCTGTTGAAGCTGTTCTGCCGTGCCGGAGCGTCCAGCCCAATGCGCTGTTCGCGCACCGTGATCACCCGGTCGCCCGCGATATCGGCCGCGCCTGAAAAATCCCGCCACTGCCAACCTCCCGAAACGACGAGCCCGGCTTGGCCGGCCTATTCGAATTGGAGTTAACGTTCTTTTTTAGAACTCGTCAATCGCTAAATCGCCGTCTGGCAACTTATCGGCAGAGTGGCAGAGTAGCTGTCGCTTTGCATGGCCTTTGCAGAACGTCGTTTACAACGCTGCGGCGAACAGCTAGCTATAAGTATCAAATAAGAACTTACTGGAGGAGCGATCATGATGGAAGATCCGGGCGTGGCAATCCTGGTGGGCGCGGGCGATGCGATCGGGGCCGCCGTCGCCCGGCGCTTTGCCAAAGGCGGATACACAGTTTGTATCTGCCGGCGCGACGCAACCAAATCCCAAGGGCTCGTGGACGAGCTGACGGCTGCCGGCTGTCGTATCCACGCCTTCAGTGTCGATGCGCGGCAGGAAGCCGAGGTGCAGAAGCTCTTTTCCGACGTCGAAAGCAACATCGGACCGATCGAGGTCTGCCTTTTCAATGCCGGATCGAACGTCAACAAGCCGCTCGCGGACACCACGGAGAAGCTCTTCTTCAAGGCCTGGGAGCTGGCCTGCTACGCCGGATTCCTCGTCGGCCGTGAAGCCGCGCGCGTCATGCTGCCGCGCGGGCACGGCACCATCTTCTTTACCGGGGCGACCGCCAGCCTTCGCGGTGGTCAGGGCTTTGCGGCGTTTTCATCGGCGAAGTTCGGCCTTCGCGCGGTGGCCCAGGCGATGGCGCGCGAGCTTGGGCCGAAGAATATCCATGTCGTTCATCTCATCATCGATGCCGGCGTCGATAGCGAAGCCATCCACCAGCGCATGAAAGCGGCAAAGGGGATCGAGGCAAGCGCGATCCCGCCGGACAGCCTGACGAAGACCTCCTCTATCGCAGAAGCCTATTGGTTCACGCACCAGCAGAGCCGCGACGGCTGGACCCATGAACTCGATCTTCGTCCGTCGGTGGAGAAGTGGTGATGAACGCGACACCCGATCTCACGCTGTGGGGCGCCGGCACAAGCCGTACCATTCGTGCACACTGGGCAATGCATGAACTTGGCCTATCCTATAAGGTCAAGCCGATCGGACCACGGACGGGCGAAACCAAAACCGCTGAATATACCCGGCTCAATCCCCGCCAGAAGATCCCGCTGTTGCAGGATGGCGACTTCTGCATCGGCGAGAGCGCCGCGATCGTTGCCTATTTGTCGCGCATGTATTCCACGCCGGAACGCTCGCTGATTCCGGAGGCCATCCGCGACCATGCCGCGTGGCTCGAATGGTGCTTCTTTGTCGTGGCCGAGCTCGATTCCACCAGCCTTTACGTCATGCGCCGCCACCGGGCGGATGCGCTGGGACACATCTATGGCGTCGCACCTGAAGTCGTCGCTCAAGCCGCGGAGTACTTTCGCAGCCAGTTGCGCCACGTTGAAGTCGCCTTGGCTGACGGCCGGCCGTTTCTCATGGGCGAGCGCTTCAGCAGCGCAGATATCCTTCTTACGACATGCCTCGACTGGGCCATCGCTTACGGCGTCGGCATTTGCGAGAATGCGCTGCCCTACCTCGAACGTATCCAGCGACGGGCGGCCTATCAGCGAGCGGTCGCGGCTAATGCTCCTGCGGCCCCCGTCGCGGTAGGTCCGGCAAAGCTCTAAGCGATCGCTGGCAGCGCTAACGCTTCTGCCTACACGGCCACGCGCAGGGCGCGCTCGGCGATCATTTTGTCGATGGCGCCGTCGTCGTATCCGAGATCGCGCAGCACCTCGCGCGAGTGCTCGCCGACCCGGGGGGCCGGCCCGCCGATCGCGGTCTGGTTGATCTCGAAACGGGCTGCCGGCTTCGGCTGCCGGACACGACCGACCTTCGGCTGATCGAATTCGGCGATGATGCCGCGCGCCACCACCTGTTCATTGTGAATGATCTCACTCCGGCGCAGGATTGGTGCGCAGGGCACGTCCGCGGCGTCGAGACGCTCCAGCCACTCGGCTGTCGTATGCTGACTGATGTATTCCGCCATCCTGTTGATCCGCGCGGTGGCATTGACCGAGCGCGCCGCCGGGGTCGCGAACCGAGGATCCTTGGCAAGCTCCGGATCGCCGGAAGCGCGGCAAAAGCCCTGCCATTCGGAGTCGGAGATGGTGCCCGCGGTGATGAAGCCGTCGCTGGTCTTGAACACCAGGTCCGGCCGATCATTCGGATCGACAGTGGCCGCCTCGGCGCCGACCACCGTGTACTGCATCATGCCTTCAGGCCAGAGGTAGGAGATCATCGCATCCAGCATCGCCACCTGGATGTGGTCGCCCTGCCCCGTCTTCTCACGCGCATAGAGCGCCGCCGCCACCGCCTGAGCGGTGAACACTGCGGTGGTCTTGTCACATACGATGGTGCGGATCATCTGCGGCCGGTTCGTGACCGGCTGCGACTGGATATCGGCGAAGCCCGACAATCCCTGAACGATCGGATCATAGACGCGCTTCTTTACATAGGGGCCGGTATCGCCGACCCCGCTGATGGAGACGTAGATCAGGCGCGGATGGCGCTGGCGCAATTCGCCGACGCCGAGGCCGAGACGTTCCATGGTGCCTGGCCGAAAATTCTGCACCAGGACATCGGCCTGCGCGACCAGCCGGGTGAGCACCTCGCGCCCCGACACACTCTTGACGTCGATCGACAGCGAGCGCTTGCCGCGGTTTGAAGAGATGAATAGCGCGGAGAACTCGCCCTCCTTGTCGATAGTGGCGCGGCTGCGGCGGGTAATGTCGCCGCCGATCGGCTCGATCTTCAGCACGTCGGCGCCCTGATCCGCCAGAAACATGGTCGCGAACGGGCCCGACACCACGCCGGTCAAATCGAGCACTCGAACGCCGTGAAGTGGGCCGGGCATGGGCATTCTCCCTGAATTTACGTTTGCTGTGGGTCCGAGAGCGGCTTCGCCACTCAGCCCGGACAGTCGGCGCCGTCAGGCCGTCTTGGGAACAGGTTGCCTGGTCTGCTCGACGATCGATTCCTCGACGTCACGGATCTGATCCTTGCCGAAGAACATTTCCTTTCCGACGAAAAAGGTCGGAGAGCCGAATGCTCCCCGGTTGACGGCGTCGTTGGTCAGATCAATCAGCCTCTTCTTGACGTCATCCTGCTGCGCACGCGCCAACAGCCGATCGACATCGATACCCGAGGAGACAAACGCGCGACGGAAGATTTCGAGGTCGTCCATTTTCTTCGGCTCTTCCCACATATGATGATAGGCGGCGCGGAAATAGGGCTCGAACATGCCCTCGAACTGGGCGGCGACAGCACCGCGCATCAGCATCAGCGTGTTGACCGGAAAGAAGGGATTTTGGCGAAATTTCGTGATGTTGTGACGTCGGATAAACCGCTGGGTCTCCAGCGCCTGATATTCCGGCTTGTTCTTGATGCCGCGCAGCGAGTCGAACGGCGACATGTTGCCGGTCGCCTTGTAGATGCCGCCAAGCAGAACCGGGATGTACGCGAATTTCACGCCGGTCCGCTGCTCAATGCCGGGGATGGCCACTTCCGCCAGGTAGGCGTTCGGGCTACCGAAATCGAACTGGAATTCAACCTTCAGGGTCATCTCGGCTTCTCCCGGAGAGCGAATGGCGGTCACTGGCGCTCCGATCGCCAGCGCGACTTTCGGCAACCATACAGTTCTAAAATAGAACTGTCAAATGCACCTACAATCCGCTGATTTGGCCTACCAGGAGGGGTATTGTTTGGAATCAAGTACCTATCTAGAATGCAAGAATTCGTGCCAGCCTCCGTGACGATTGGAGACAGCCCATGCTGGACGATTGGAGTGGGTGAATGAAGTGGAAAGAACTCGAGGAAGAGCCATGTTCGATGGCCCGAACCATCGGCGTGATCGGCGATCGCTGGACTCTTCTGATCCTGCGTGAATGCTTCCTGCGCACGCGCCGCTTCGAGGGATTTCAGTCGGCGCTCGGAATCACACGACACTTGCTCGCCGAACGGCTGAAAAAGCTGGTTCGGCAGGGCATCCTGCGCCGCATTCCCTACCAGGAATCCCCGAAGCGCCACGAATATATCCTGACCCAGAAGGGGCTCGACCTCTATCCGATCATGATGGCGATCGTGCATTGGGGCGATACCCACATGGTCGACGAGCGCGGCCGACCGCTGCTGCACCAGCACCGCAAGTGCGGAAAGGACTTCGATCCGGTCATGGTGTGCTCTGAATGCGGCGAGCCGCTGTCAGCCAAGGAGGTTCATACTCACCCTGGACCAGGTGCCCGCGGCACCCCCGCGACGGCGGCGCCGGAGGTCCGGAAGACAAAGACGCGCTCGCGCGCCGCTTGAGATGGCCGCCCACGGAATGCTGCTCGAGGGACCGCGGATCGGATAGCAACACGAGGAAGCGCATGCGGGCGCCGTCAGGCCGACACGCGATGTCGCTCAACTCGCCCTTACACTCGGACCACATCGCGGCCCGGTTCGTTGGTGTAGAGACGCTCAACCTGTTCGGAGCGAACTTTCAGCACTGCGCGTTGGTTGACGTAGGCCTTGTCCGTGATCTCTCCGGCAGCCATTGATGGCGGATCCTTCAGCAGAGAGAAGGAACAAACTCTTTCGCTGCTTCCGACGGTCTCGTTATATTCCTGAAAACGATCTCTAAGAAATTGAATCACGAAGGGATCGCAGGTCAGATCTGCGGCTGGGCTCTTTGAAACTCGCGCTGCCTCGGTCGGGTTCAACCAGCACAGCAGCGCGCACGCCTCGCGATTTTCGCCCGCAACGACGATGTCGAGCAAGACGCCGCGCGTCGCGGCCAGGATTGCCGCGCGCATGTTTCCGATCGAGACCCAGGTGCCATTCGCAAGCTTGAAGTTCTCGGAAATTCTTCCCGTAAAGCGCAGCCCAAGCTCCGGCTTCTGTGGATCCAGAAACGAGACAGTGTCGCCGATGCGGTAGAATCCTTCCTCATCGAAGGCCCTTTCCGTCAAATCCGGCCTTTCGAGATAGCCGGGCGTGACGTTAGGGCCCTTGACCCTGGCCTCGTAGGTATCGGAGACCGGGATGAGCTTGAGCTGCAGCCCCGGCGCGGGAAGACCGATCTCCCCGGGCTGATCCGTTGCCCAATGCGTCGAGCTGATTGTCGGCGCCGTTTCGGTCGTGCCATAGCCCGACATGACAGGAATTCGTCGGCCGGTGGCCGCGAATGTCAATCGATAGAGTTTTTCCAGAGTGCCCCGTGAAATTGCGGCGCCGGCATAACTCAATCGGTCCATCCGCTTGAACACGCTGGCGCCAAGGTCGAGGTCGTTCTCGATCGCATCACATAAGAGGTTATAGCCGGCAGGCACGTTGAACATGGCGGTTGGTGAAATCTCCCTGAGATTTGCGACCGTCTTGTGAAAGAGCTGCGGCAGCGGCCGGCCATCATCGATATAGAGCGTCCCGCCATTCTTCAGGATGCCATGAAGGATGACATTGCTGCCCATCGTATGGTGCCAGGGCAGCCATTCGACCTGCACCGGCACGGCCGGAGGTGACACGAGCAGGCTGCCCATTTGCAGGGAGCTTGCCATCATGCGATGGGTGTTGAGCACCCCTTTGGGGAAGCCGGTCGAACCGGACGTGAAGAGAATCTTTGCGACGGCGTCGCAAGGCACCTCACGCGATGCGCGCTCGAATCCCTCGCTCCCGGTTCGAGCCGCCAGAGCCTGAAAAGGCACCGTATCCGGCGCGCCATCGACGCTGATCCAGGTCGCGGCCGCCAATTCGGGAATGACGCGGCCGGCGGAAAAGTCGCGTCCGCTTTGAACGAACACGAAGCTCGGGCGCAGCACTTCCGCGAT
This sequence comes from Bradyrhizobium sp. C-145, assembly GCF_023375135.1. Taxonomy (NCBI): domain Bacteria; kingdom Pseudomonadati; phylum Pseudomonadota; class Alphaproteobacteria; order Hyphomicrobiales; family Nitrobacteraceae; genus Bradyrhizobium; species Bradyrhizobium sp. C-145. The sequence goes on from NZ_CP088150.1 coordinate 6,136,146, forward strand.
GTCCTTGAGACGTGCGAGGCCCCCCGGCATCAGCGTGTAGTTTGGCGATATCGGCGCCAGAACGACCCCGATCGACATCGCCGCAAACGAGATCACCGCGTTCTCGATGGAGTTTCCGGAAAGGACCGCAAGCTTGTCGGCAGGCTCAGCGCCCATATCGATCAAGCTTTGGCCGACCGCCTGAACCTGCGACCATGCCTCACCATAGGTGATCTCGTCCCACCCTCCCTTCGCATTGCGTTGCGCAAGGAAAACCCGATCCGGAACGGCATTGGCCCAGCGCGGCAGACAATCGGTGATGCGCCAGTCGCACGGCGTCCATTCAAGTGGCGAGCTCAAGATAAGCGTGCCGTCGGTTCGACGCTCGATGGAAACCTCTCGTGGTGCAAACGTCAGTGCGGTCGTCGACATCGAAAATGATCTCCCGAATTGCTGAAAGGCGACCGCAGGCGTTGCAGTCCTGTCATGCCCAGCGGCGGCCTTGGCCGGCGCAGAGCAAGCTCGGACGCAACTAATGCCGCGTCCGTCACGCTGGCTGGTGCGAAATCATTCGGACCTGGCGTCCAACACCTCGCCGAAGGCTTCCCAGGTCGATCCGGTCCATCGTTGCAAACGCATCTGCGTCCAGATCATGTTCTCGGATTCGCTCGTGTTCACCTTGATTCCGGGCAGCGCGGTCGGGACGACGAAATCCCTGAGGTTCTTGGCCTGCGCCAGAATGTTCTTGCGGGACAGGTCATTGCCGCATTGCTTCAGGATTTGCTCGAGCAGGATGCCTTGCTGATAGCCGGTCAGGTAGCTGCCGTTGGTGATATCGACGCCGGCCAAGTACTTGTCGAGAAACACCCGATAGGCCCGCATGGCGGGATCGTCTTTCCATGTCGGATCCACGACGTCCTTGTTGATCGTCCCAACGATCACACCGACTGATTTGTCGAGGCCAGCCGGCGCGAGCGTGCCTCCGACCGAACCGGACGGAAAGTTGATAATCACGGTCGCTTTCCAGCCGATCACAGAAGCTTGCCGGATCGCCTGCGCTGCGAATTTCGGCGTTCCCGCGATCATCAAGGCATCGGCACCGGAGCTTTTCAGGGTTGTGATCTGCGAATCGACGGTTGGCTCCGTGACCTCATAGGACGCGCTGACGACCTTTCGGTCGTAGTCCTTGCCGAGAAAGCTCTTGAAGGCATTAACGTAATCTTTGCCGAGATCGTCGTTCTGATAGAGGATCGCGTATTTGGCGTTCGGCAGTGTCCGGGTCAGATATTTGGCGTAGATTTTTCCTTCGGTGTCGTAGCTGACAAGGCCTGTCGTCGTCAGCGGATGACTGCCAACGTCCGTGAATTTCGACGAGCCGCTGATGATTGCGATGCTGGGCACCGCTTTCGCCCTCAGGTATTTTGCTGTGGCCGAAAGGCCGGGCGTGCCGAGCTGGCTGAACATGAACGCCACTTCATCGCTCTCGACGAGCTTGCGGACGTGCTCCACCGCTTTCGGAGGACTGTAGGCGTCGTCATAAGCGATGTAGTTGATCTTGCGGCCATTGATGCCGCCGCGGTCATTCACCGATTGAATGTAGGCGATGAGGCCCTTGCCCACGAGACCGATCGATGATGCAGGTCCGCTGAACGGAAACACCCCGCCAATCTTGATCTCGGTCGCGGTAACTCCCGGCTCATCGGCTGCGAACGCTGGGCTGCTCAAAAGCAAAGCCAGAGCCGCAAGACTCTTCCATTGCGCCAACATGACCCGTCCTCCCTGATGCGCACCCATCCGGGCACGTCATTGTGTTTTGCGGCATCACCCGACCGCCCCGCCGGCACCGTGGCAAGCGAATTGCGCGCCGCGCCGTCCAAGCGTGGTTGGCCAGCGCGGCAGGCCCTGCGGCCGTTCAGCTCGGCCGTCTTGCCACAAAATCTACAGTTCTTTTTTTGAACTCGTCAAGCGGTTTTGATGATCATCGCTTTGGGGTGGAGCGCGCATGCTGCGTTCGGTGAGGTGTGCCAATCTCCGCGCAAAACCCCCCGCGTAGGCGAAGCGCCTTCAATCGGAATGCCGCGCGGGGAAGCGGAGCGCCCCGTCGTCGAGATTATAAGTTCTTTTATTGTACTTATTTGGGTGCGCCTGCGATCTGGCTACGCGGCTCTATCGGGCCCTCAAGTCGGACAAGCCCTGAAGCCAGCTCTCCCATGTCAGATCATCGTGCCCCGCATGAAGCAGCGGACCTGCGGATGACCGTCGATATAGTATTTCCAGACCATGGTCCGCCCAGTCTTGTTTGGCCGTGTGACCACGGCGCCGTCCGGCACCATCACCCATTCGCCATCGATGCGCACACGGTAGTGGCCGTGGTCGGATTCCCAATCGATATCGGCGACAAAATATCCATCAGCGTCCGAGCAACATGGTCCGAGATCGCTGGACAAGCTCTCGAACCATTCCTTCAGCGGTGAATTGGCGTAGCGGCCATCGTCACGCGCCGGCGCAGACGTTGCCAGCATGATGAGGGCCAGTGACCACACGATGCGCTTCATGGCGGGTAGCCCTGGTTTCTAGCCGTGTACACATCGACCTATCGCAAGACGACGTCGTAAATGACCAACGGTTCCTGCGCCACCCGTGATCAAGACTGGAGATTCCGTGTCTTGCTCCTCCGGCCGCGCCCGGCGCGCCGAGCGAACGCGCTGAGAGTCCGATCCAAAATAGGGGCATATCAAATTATATTTGGATATACAGCATGAAGCGTCAGCGCGCAACGCTCTCTCGCGCGCTGCGGTTCTGGAACTATCGACAACAAATAGGAGCCATGTGATATGTTGGACGCTGAGAGGGGTATTGATGCCGAGAGCAGCAGCAAAAGCATCCAATCTGGTCGATGACCCGGCGCGCTGTAACTGCAATCAAGTCCGCCGCGCAGCCAGACGTCTCTCCCGGTACTATGACCTCGCGCTAGCCTCGAGCGGGCTCAAATCGACGCAATACAGTTTGTTGGGTTATCTCGTAACGTCAGGGCCGATGACCATGGCCCAGCTCGCCAAGCTGATGTCCATGGACCGTGCGACCACGGGGCATAACCTGAGGCCGCTCGTGCGTGACGGCTTCGTCGAGATTTCAGTCGGCAAGAATGACCGGCGGGAGCGTATCGTTACGATCACAAGGCAGGGTCATAAGACGCATGGGCGAGCCCTGGCTGCATGGCGGCGCGCGCAGACAGCCTTTGAAGAGGCCATGGGCGAACAGGAAGCCGCCGATCTGCGCGATTTGATGAAGCGGATCGTTGACCTCCCTCTCCCTCGCCCTGAGTAGATCGTAAGATTCAATTCGGCGCTCTCGTCATTGCACCAGTGCTGGTCCGGGTCAGAACATTCTTGCGGGAATTAGCTCGCCCCCGAATAATCTCAGAGCGCGCTTGCAGTCCGCACCTTGCGCGTCACTGATCGCGGCCGACGTGCTTGTTCGGAGAGTGGTCGCTGGCACAACCCTCTTTCGGCTCCCGCGTAGGCCTGGTGAGCACAAGGTTGATGCGATCAATTGTGATGCCGCGGTGGCCCTGCCGGACGCCACTGGAGCCGCGACAGGATCTCGGCCGCAGGGGGCGGCTGTCCGGCCAGCGCATGCATGCCCATCCATCACTGGAACCATATCTGAGGTGGCCGGTTGGCTTGCTGTTGAGCTGTCACTCTGCAGAGCAGCTTGGCACGACCGGCACGAGTCTCAGCGCCGGTTATCCGTCGGGGGTGAATCCCGTGATGGACCACGCGACCAGAGTTGGTAATCGTTTGTTAGCAGCGTTGCCGCCGGCGGATTTTGCTTTGCTTGCACCTCATTTGCGGAAAGTCGCGCTCGAGCGCGACGCCGTACTGGTCCGATCAGGCGATCGGATCGAACACCTTCACTTCCCCTGCGGTGGCGCGATCGCCTTTATCGTGGACTTGCCGAACGGGCAGACGGCCGCCACGGGGGTGATCGGTCATGAGGGTGCCGTCGGTCTGACGTCGGCGCTTGGCGCATCCCGCTCACCCGTGACGGCGGTCGTCCGCGTCCCAGGGTCAGTGCTGCAGATTCCGGCGGCGCAATTCATGCCGGCTCTGCGTCGCAGCCCTGCGATCACATCCATGGTGCAGATTTTCACGAGATCGCTGTTGACGCAATTCCAGCACGTCGCGGCTTGCAATGCCCTCCACTCCGTCGAGGCCCGGATGGCGCGCTGGCTGCTTCACATTCACGACCGAGCGGATGGCGGCAATCTCCTCCCTTTGACGCAAGAGACCATGTCGGAGTTGCTGGGGGTCCGCCGCACCACCGTCACGCACGTCGTGAGCGCGTTGCGCGCGTCAAGAGCGTTGAAATCGAACCGGCGCGGTCAGCTCGAGATTGATCGGCCGCGGCTCGAAGCCGTGGCTTGCGAGTGCTACAAGGTGATGAGCCGCAGGATCGATCGGATCGTTTCGCAGGGCGCAGCCGAGGTTCTTCACGCCACGCCGGCGCGAGCCTGCCAGCCGACCGGTAACCGACTATCCAAGGCAGGCTCGTAGACCCAGGCCTCCCTCGCGAACCACTCGTGTGTGGCCGCGCAGATCCGGCAATAGGTGCGCGAGAAGAATACCGCGCTGCACCGGAATCTTTCGCGATCGGTCTCGATCCCCGTCGAAATGGCGCTCCCCGTTTCCGGGCACTTAATCATTACGATACCCATCTTGATTTCCTGCAATCTATTGCCGGCTCTGAGCACGCTCGCCCGCCATCGGCTGGATCGCGCCTCTCCTTGTCGGGGAGAGGCTTGTCCAGCCGATCCGCGCGGCCTGTAGCCTCGATTCAGACGGTCTTATGCGACGGTCCTTTGCAATACCCGGTTGAAGCCAGTCTTGATGGGCTCGGTCGTATCGATCGCGACTTTCTGCGCGAGCGCCCAAAGCTCCCGGTTCTGTACGGAAGCGGCTTCGAAAGCCTCGCGGCTTTGGGCGGTCGAAAGATGTACGATATCCAGCAGCGATCTGGTCTCAGCGAGCCGGGAAAAAAATTCCAGGGTGGCACTGGTATTGTTTTTGGAGATCTCGATCACCCTGGCGCCGTAGTCGATGGTTCCCTTGACGTTCATAGAACAGGCTTCACGGAGAACGTCGCTGATCTCCTCGGAAGTGGATTTCATGCTCTCAATATTTTTCCTGGCCTGCGCGGCGCCCTGCTCGGCAAAGCCGCGGAAGAGTTCCTGGAAATTTAAAAGCGGCAACTCGAACCTTAGCTTGGCTCCGTTCGCGTTCTCAGTCACCGGATCGGCATGCGTTTCGACTTTCACATTGGCATCATTCACGAGCATTCATCCTTTCAAGCGAAACTAGGTGATGGATTGAAGACCCCCAACGGCTCCCGGCACGTGCTGCGCCGGAAGACCAGTGCCCTGTTCTCGGCGTGGTGGGGATGCGGCTGCGGATGAACCGCTCCCCCACCGAGGCCAACTATGATCGATTAAGGTCGAACCATCCGTTCGCTTTCGGACACTCGTTGCAAGAATTCGACGGATTGCGATCAGGCGGCGCAGGGATGAAATTTAAATCTGCCAGGTTGCAACGACCGCCTGCTTGCCTTCTGAGCTCGCTCGCTTTCCCAGGTCAGCCCGGTTGCGCAGGTTGCGCTGACGGCGCTCTGCCCGATCTACCCGGCCTCTGAGACTCTCAAGTTCTGCGAGTTCGGAGGCAAGCGCTTCGAGACGCTGGCGAAGAACGGCAGCAGGGTCGTCCGCTTGAGCGCGGATAGGCATGGCAGGTCTCCTGCTCGATAGACCAAGCTGCATGCACTAATGCTCAGGTCCCGTTGCAGTCGAAACTCGAGTGGCGGGTCGCTCGCAATCGGGATTGCGTCTCCGCGCCTCGTCATCTTCATCTGCACAATCGACGCCGCCAGCTGCGATCGGGCTTTCGGAACTCCCACCGGTCGCGAACGGCCCTTTACCAGCGGATCCCCCTCCACCGGATCCGCCACCGCCGGAGGTCCCTCCGGCACTTGATGACGCACCACGGCGACCGCCAGATGCTCCGCCACCTCCGGGTGCCCCACCACCACCGCCACCGCCTGATGCTCCACCTCCACCACCTCCAGGTGACCCGCTACCAGAGGCTCTCGACCCTGCTCCGGACGGACGATCGTCGTCGAAGAATGACCGGCCCCCGTCGTCATCTCGGGTTACACCGGTCTTTCCGCCCGAACGTGCGATCGCGGTCGAGGTCAGGGAGGTCGACAGAAGCAGCGTCATGACGGGGGGTGTTACGGCAGCGAATCTTCCGCAGGTTTTGAGGAATGCCCGCCGATCATCGTCTTCAGTGCAGTCACGGGACACAATGCGCTCTCCTCGAGTTAAATATTTATTTCCTCCTATTATATATTAAATATGCATTCAACCAAGACTTTTGTTTGAAAATGGGCAACTGTTAAGCGTGTGTCGAGCCGGCAGCTCTCGCCATTTTCCGCAGCCTCTTGAACTTGCGGCTCTCCGCGGCGGCGGCCGTCGAATTTCGGGCTTGCAAATTGAGGATTTAATGTATTTATTTCTAATTTGTATTAATCGAGCGACCACCAAGACACCGCAGGATTTGCCATGCCACTGCAGTTTCATCGATCCCTTGAGCGCATGGAGATATGGAGCGCGAGCTGCGATGGCTTCTCGTTCGTGATCAGCTTCGAAAGCCCCACGGGTCCGGGCTTTCACGGACGTTCCGGCTACCTGGCGAGTTGGCGACCGCTCTACCAGAACAATGGCGCGATCAAGATCAGCGGCTCACCCTTCCGAACGCTGGCCGAGGCCGAGGGGGCCTGCCGCAACATGGCTGAGCATCTTGGCTGCGACAACCGACCTCCCCCACTTAACGTAATGAACGACGCATCTCGGACAGGATGCCCGAAAACAATCGACGATTGTTCGCAGGTCTCTGAGGCAGCCGCCGGCTTCGGCATCAAACTCCCTCTTTAGTGCTGCTGGGGCCGGCAGGCCGCGGGTAAAATCGTCCTGTCCTGCTTGCGTGCACCGGCCCCGTTGCACCCCCGCGACAGCAAAGGCCTACACCGATGGTGCAGCGAGGTTAACGGCAACAATATCCAATCAAGTGCGATTTGCAGCTAACGCGAACGTTCCGGAAGGACACCGTTGCACTTGGCGTCCTCGTCATCTCGAACCACCGGATCCGGCTGGAGCAGCGGAGGGGGCGAACTCACGCGGAGCTGCATGCTGCTCGTTTTGCGAAATCGCCAATGCCGCGAGAACTGTACGATTGCTGATATCCAGCTTCTGGAAGATGTGGTGAAGGTGGACCTTGATCGTACCGTCGGCAATGTTCAGGCGGCGCCCAATCTCCTTGTTCGACAACCCCTCCGATACGAGCCTCATGATCTGCCGCTCCCGGTCGGTCAGTTGTGTCAGGGACTTCTCCTCACCTGCGCGAGGCGCCTCACTGATCTCCCCCCCAGGGCCCGTCGACCCCGACGCAAGTCCTTGGTTCTGTGCAACTTTCCGCAGAGTCGCGACCAGCATCTCCGGCTTGGCATACTTCGTGAGAACGACGCACGCGCCGTCCGCGGCCAGCCTTTGCAACTCGCGATCGCCGGCCTTACCGGCGAAGAAAATGACCCGGGCTCCTCGTCCAGCGGTGTTTGCCAGAGCAAGAAGATCCGGTCGGCTGACGTCGGGCATTGCGTTATCGACCAGCACAATGTCCGGCACGAGGAGTCGGATCGCCTCGATGCAGCTCGCAGCATCGTCGCAGGAGGCCACGATCGCAAAATCGTGCTGCGTCGCAAGGACGCTGCTGATGCCCTGCAAAACGATCGGGTGCCGATCCGCGATGACGACTCTGATGCGGCGCATGCTTCCCTTGCCTATCGCTAACAACTTCGCATGCAGCCGTTTAATCCACCATTCCCTCTATAGAGACGCGCAGGAGGCATAACCAATCCGTTCTGCCAAAACGTCGCAGTGCCAACTTCGCCACGCCACGTATCGGCAACGCTTGATGGCCGCATCAACGTAACTCGCTTAGAGAATGCGTGCAGTACCGTAAGAATGCGGGTCTCCTCAAGGAAACCCGAAACCGCATATTCATCGACTAAACCGCGATTTCTACTGCAATTATGGGTTGTAATTACATGAAAATCCTCCCACAGAATGTATTGATGCAGTAATTTGGCCGCTTCGTCAGTGTTGGTTAACATCATCTAACTCGTCACCGGCCACTTATTACGAACGATATATAGGGACATTCAGGATTCAAATCTAACATTCAACAAAGTTTCACCGGAGCGAGGCAATCTGAAAAGACTCGGCTCCTCAGGGAGCCCAGAAAGAGGAGGCACAAAAAAGTAATACTATTCATTAAGATAATGCGAGGACTGGTCATCAAGCGCGACAACGGCTGGAATCATTCCGATCTCAGTCGTGTGCCAGCCGCGAGGCTCAAATGAGGGGCACGAATTTATTTCCAACCATTGATCAGGGATCTCGAACGATAACTGTACTGCTTCAGTAGTAGCACCGATGAAAACCTTGTCAGCAAAGTTGGGGCGGCTTTTCGTCAACCCGCAACCTCTAATCTGCAGTCACGGGCTCATCGCTGGTCATGAGTAGGTGGTCACATGTATTCTTCGGCTATCTTGCGTCAAACGCATGAGGCACTGATCGTTCAATTCACCGAATTGCAGAATTTACGTAGTCGCGTGTTGATGGCCGAGCAGCGCTTGCTTGGTCCAATGCGAAGGGGCCGTCGGCGGAGAGCGGCCGAGAGGCGGCCGGTCGGTCGGAGGCACGGACCCGGCCGGTAGCATCAAGAAGGACCGCGTTGCACACTGGGCTGCGCGTGAGCCGATCGTGCTTGCCCGACCCGGGTTCGACCTGATAAGTCCCCCTCCTATTTCAAATCGGAAGTAGTGGGGACGGCTTCCATGGAGAAGGACGACTGGGCATCCGCGACCACAGCCGAGCTGTGGCGGCTTTACGATGAGGTGACGACTGTTCTCAGTCGGAGAATGATCGCGGAAAAAGCCAAGCTCGAAGAACGGCTTCGCAGGATTGAGGGAACTGCCGGGGCCCCGAACGCGGAGCGTGCGCGCCGTCCCTACCCCCCAGTGCTGCCGAAGTACCGGAACCCGAAGGACCCATCCGAAACCTGGTCCGGTCGCGGTAAGCAGCCTCGATGGCTGAAAGCGCAGCTTCGAGCCGGCAAGAAGCTGACCGATCTACTGATCAACCGCCCATCCGGACAAAGCCGCCGCCGGACCGGCTGAGCGCCACGGCCGTGTCTCGACGCCGCGCGCCGAGACGATGCCCTTTGCCGCGGGCGGCTTACTCCGCGGTTCGGGCCGTCCTTGCCACCAGGAGGCGCAGCCCATTGACCGCAATGCCGAACTGCACGGGGCCGGCAACGACGGCCATGGTGGGCAGCTTTCGGATCTCGCCGCTGCCGGTCCACCGATGAGCAGTAAGCCCGATCCACGGGAGCGCGGCGCCAAGGGAAAGGAAATGGCGATCCGCATCGCGCTCGCCCGGTAACGATTACGCCCCTTTCCCTTCGATCGTCGCCCACAGCTGGTGACTGCTCGGCATTTGTACGCGAAGCCAACGATAGGGGACTCGCGACCAGAGCTTGATCTCTGGGGCGAGATTGTCGAGGACGAGATCGCCGCTCCGGGTGCGGACGAGCAGCACCAAATGATGTTCTCCGGAACTGACGATGACCTCGCTCAGTAGCAGGGCCCGCGCCGGCCAGCCACGCCGAAGGAGTTCGTGACGTTTGCTTACAGCGTAGTCGTTGCAGTCCCCGCGATCGGGATTGACGCTCCACGCCTCGCCGGCCAAGCCGAGGTCGTTGGGGACCGGCATAATGGCCAGATTGACCGCACGGTTGACCTCCAAGAGATCCGCCCACCGCTCCTCGGTCAGCCGGACCGGGCCGCCCCGGAAGCCACGCCGCGAGCGGCATTCGGCCTCATAGCGCAGGCAGAACATCGTGTACGTCAAAGGCGGGAGCGTGGGCCGTCCGAGTTCGATGCGCCCTAGTGCTGCTTGAGAAGTCATGGGCATCGCCAGGCGTCCTGCGCCCGCCCATGGAGTACCTCCGGTCATCATGGCGACCGCTAGAACCAACACGGAGCCGGAGACTCGATACATCTGCCGATCCCCTTTGCGAACACCACTGAGGCTCGGATCCAGCCGCAGCGAGGCCATGGCCAGAACCGCGCGATTAATATCTCTATTCAAATGTATTCAATTTTATCCAATTATCAACCAAATAACTGCGAGATTAAATAATCCAGCTTCGGACGAAAAAAGTTGGCCTGCCAGTGGACAAGCAGGTTCAAATGCGCGTTGGTTGCTTCTCTCCGGGAGCGCTGCTGCTGCTTATGCGGCTATGCCATCTGTCAGCGACGATGCCGTTCGTGTCGCGAGCATCGCGCTGTTATCGGGCGGACGGCGCCGAAGGAGCGCTGGCTCCAACTTCGTCCCTTCATAGTTCAGCCGACAATCGTCGCGATGGCTTCGCTCGCCAAGCGAATGGCTGCAATGAGCAGACATATTTTTTTGCAACAGGCAAACGGCGCACTCGGTCCGCGGTTATGCGCCGAATTTGTGCGCAGGGCGGGGACGCGAGTCGAAATCGCCAGCACCATTGCTTCTCGCGCAGGACGCCCCCTAACAGAAGCCTGCGATGGTGCCTTGGAATCGGGGTTCGAACGCTCGGATTGAGCGTTCAGGTCCAGCTATGCGGAGTGTTGGTCGCGTTGTTCGTCAAAACAGCCGATTTGAACCCACTGACCGATCATGACGGCTGCACCTTTTCGATCACCTCCGGCAATCTACCGGCGGTCTCTTGATCAGCGGGGAGTGCGCTCGCGACAGCCGCAGGGCGTGCGCGACTGATCTCCCAAGGCCACAAATCCACTGGTTCGCCCGTTCCCGAAATAGAAATTTTTGCGCGTAGGGCGGGGGCGAGCCGCTCCAGAATCAGGTGCCGCTCCAAACGGATCTCGCGTTCGAGGGCGTCCGAATAGATCGGGAGCGCGTGGATTGTCTCGCGAGGGATTCTACACGACACGTGCCCAAATGGGGTCGCTACCCCGACCACGATGGCCTTGCCATCCCACTCGACCTCGCCGACGAACTCGATGTCTCCGATATAACTCAGCGTCATATTAAATTCCAAATTTAATAATTTCCGCCATCGATTTACACTATTAAATAAAACAATTAATACAAGTGAAATTTTCTTTCAGAGACTAAATGAACCACACTTCGGCATCACAGAAACAACCGATTCAGGCTCTCGCGATGATCGACCCACTCTATTTTTGAAATGATGATAGCGCGTCACCGGCCATCAGGGCCGGATTTTCACCCTCCAATACGAATGCGACTTTGCAGCGAATTCCCCCAGGCAGCGCCAAACGCGGGTTCGGCAGGGCCAGACGCACCCCGAACGTTCCGCTGGCAGCATCGAGGACGCGGTCGACAACGGTGACAGAGGCAGTATAGACGCCCCCGATGGGCAGCTCCGGTCGCACCTTGGCTCTGCTGTCGGCACGGATTTGACCAAAATATGCGGTGGGCACGAACACTTCGACCCTCAGCGGATCAATCTGTGCGAGGGTGAGGACTGGGCTCTGGTCATTTCGATATTCACCTGGAACGAGAAGCCGCTCGACCACCACGCCGTCGATCGGGCTGCGCAGCGCGCGTTGGTTCAGAACCTCTTCGGCGTGCGCGACTTCCAAGCGAGCAAGCTCCTTGTTGAGTTGCGCTTCCTTGAGCTGCTGTTCGGCAACCTGCACCTCCGCTTCGGCTTCCTGGAGTGAAGCGAGTGGGCTGACGGATCTTGTGTGAAGCTCTTTCAGACGCTCATGTTTTTGACGTAGGAACTGCGCGCGGGCTTCGGCTGACTTCACGGGGGCATCATTGGTCGCGCGGGCCCGCGCGAGCGCCAGCGTTGCGGCCTCGACTCCATCTTCGATCTTGCCAATGATTTGGCCCTGCCGAACGATGTCGCCGCGATCGACATCAAGGCGCGCGATCATGCCGACTGCCGGGCTCGCCAGCTTGACGGTTTGCTGCGGCTCGATCACGCAATTGAATTCTCGCTCCCCCGCCGAGATTTCTGGGGTCTCTGCCCTTGCACCGGAACAGGCAGGCAAGATCCCCACAGGCAGCGACAAGCACAACACGATGTAATTCATCCGTCGAGCTCTGCCGACAATTCCCTCAATCGGACGCATCATGCGAGTTCCCATCGAATTCCGCCTTCAGGCTTATTGCATATAATATTAATTGGATTTAATAAACTTAAAATGGTATAAATGGAAAAATAATATAACCAATGGATTGGCGCAAGATGGCGGCCCCCCCTCCGACAGCACCACCAAGTCATTGGTCGGTGCTTTTTCTGGACAGCACATGTCTGAGCCCGACCTGACAGCAAGCGGGGGCCCCGCCCCACAATTGCGGAAGGTGCCCACAGACACGGCGACGTCGCCGTACTGGCAAGGATTGCTGAACGCGGGAAACGAAGCGACATTTGTTTCGTCCTGGTTGGCGCTGCAATGCAGCCGTATTGCTGGCGTGTCAGCGGGTCTGTTGCTCATGCGGCGGGTTGATTCAACTGCGCCGTCATTATCGGTAACGTGGCCGCCTCGGGATGTGGACACCAGCGATCTCAAACGCCTGGCCGAAACCGCCTACGCAGAGCGCCGCTTGGTCGTTGCTCCCGGTCGCGTCGGTCCTGATTCCAGGCCAGCGCAACCTGTGGCCCTGATAGTCGCCCTGCCGCTGGGCACTGCGAACGAGCCGATTGCGGCTGTGGCCATCGCATTGACGACGACGGCCGCCAAGCCCCTGGTCACCCCGGCCGTCGTAGCTGAGCAATTGCGCTGGGGCGCGGGCTGGCTCGAGGCATTGCCCTGGGCCAGGCACACTAAGGATCTCTCGTCTGACGTAACGCGAGCCGCATCGTGCCTCGACCTCCTCGTCACAGTGAACGCGCAGCCGCGGTTGAGCGGTATGGCAATCGCGGTGGTCAATGAGCTGGCAACCCGACTGCGGTGCGAGCGCGCATCGCTGGGCATTATCGGTCGGAATGGCACAATCCGCCTGCGCGCGGTTTCGTTCTCGGCCAGCTTCAAACGCGAGAGCCGCCTCGTCAATGCGATCGAGAACGCAATGGAAGAGGCGATCGAGCAGCGTGGCTGCGTCGCTTATCCGCCATTGCCGAGGATGGGACGTGTCGTGACCATCGCCCATCGGGCACTGACGGAGGAAGCAAAAGCGTCCGGCTCGTCGACGATGTCAGCTGTACTGGTCGGCCCCCATGGAGAACCGACCGGCGCTCTCACCTTCGAACGTCACCGCGCCGAGCCCTTTACGGACGACGCGCTGAAGTTGGTGGAAGGGATTGCGGCGCTGCTGGGACCTCAGATTGGATTGCAGCTGCGGGCGAACCGGCTCTTGGGCGGACGTGTGGTTGACGGTATCGGTGACGGATGCGCGGCACTGTTCGGCGCACGGCGGCCGACCCTCAAGCTCTGCGTCGGCGGTGTCATGGTGCTTGCGCTGACCGTGGTCTTTGCGAAAGGCGAGCACCGCGTCACCGCGAAATCGGTGCTTGAGGCCGAAGTGCAGCGCGCAGCCGTGGCTCCGTTCGACGGATTTGTTCGATCGGCCCCGGCACGGGCTGGCGACACGGTGCGGCAGGGCGACCTTCTCGCCCAGCTTGAGGACCGGGATTTCGTGCTCGATCGGTTGAAGTGGCGAGCCGAACTCGACAAGCTGCTTCAGCGCGATCGCGAGGCGCTCGCCAAGCACAATCGCAACGGCCTCGTGGTGCTGGAACCGCAGATCCGGCAGGCGGAGGCGCAGTTGGCACTCGCCGAAGAGAAGCTCGCCCGCACCCGGATCCTCGCTCCATTCGACGGTGTCGTCGTCTCCGGCGACCTGAGCCAGATGCTCGGCTCCCCCGTGGAGAAGGGAAAGACGCTGTTCGAGGTGGCGCCACTCAATTCCTATCGCTTGATCGTTCAGGTCGACGAACGTGACGTTCGCTTCGTGGCGGTCGGGCAAAGCGGCACCGTCGCGCTCGCAGGCAGGCCCGGCGAACCGGTGCCAATGACCCTGAGCAAGATCACGCCGGTTACGCTCGCCGAGGAAGGACGCAATGCTTTTCGGATCGAGGCCCGCCTCTCGGAAGCGGGCCTTGCATTGCGTCCCGGGATGGAAGGCGTTGCAAAGATCAATTCCGGACGACGCTCGCTTGCGTGGATCTGGATGCATCCTGTCAGCGATTGGCTGCGCCTCGCCACTTGGAAGTACCTGCCGTGAGAGGGGCGATATGACCACAGCCCCGTTTCTAAGCTCGTCCTGGTATCGCGTCGCGCAACGCAGGCCGAAGCTTCGCGACCACACCTCGGTCTACCGACATCGGTATCGGGGCTGCATTTGGTACGTCGTGCAGGATCACGCGACCGGCCGCATGCACCGCTTGTCGCCTGCCGGCTACATGATCGTGGCCGCGATGGACGGCGTGCGAACGGTTGACCAGATCTGGCATGAGGTCGGATCCGCTCTTGCAGAGGAGGCGCCGAGCCAGACCGACGCCATCCAATTGTTGGCCGAACTCAGCGCTTTCGACCTGTTACAAACCGAAGTGACTCCAGATGCAAGCGCGCTGGTCGCGCGTGCGGCGAAAGCCAAACGATCCAGGTGGCTCGGCAACGTGCTCTACCCCCTGGCCCTGCGGATTCCGCTCTGGCATCCGATCAGGTTTTTCGAGCGTACGCGGCCGCTTGCAGAATGGTTATTCGGTTTGCCGGGTGCCGTGCTGTGGCTACTGGTGGTGTTGCCGGCGCCTCTACTCGCGGCACAACACTGGCAGGAACTAACAGCCGACGCCTCCGACCGAATCTTAGCCACCGACAACCTTCTGTCGCTCGCGCTGGTGTATCTCCTGCTCAAGACGTTGCATGAATTTGGACACGGATTTGCGGTCACAGCGTTCGGGGGAACAGTACCCGAATTTGGAATCATGATCCTGGTGTTCGCCCCGTTGCCCTATGTCGACGCTTCTGCCGCATCGGCATTCCGCAGCAAGTGGAGGCGCGCTCTTGTCGGCGCGGCCGGAATGATTGTCGAAGTATTCTTCGCTGCGCTCGCGCTCTACGTATGGCTTACCGTGGAGGCTGGACTTGTCCGCGCGCTCGCATTCGACGCGCTGGCCGTGGCCGGAGTCTCGACCCTGGTATACAACGGCAATCCACTTCTGCGATATGACGGCTACTACATTCTCGCGGATCTGCTGGAAATCCCGAACCTGGCGCTGCGTGCTACCCGGTACTGGACCTACCTCGTCAATCGCTACGCGTTTCGCGCGGATGGATCGAAGGATTTCGTAGCCACGACTGGCGAACGAATCTGGTTCGTTCTTTACGCACCGGCTGCTTTCCTTTACCGCCAGGTCGTGATGCTCGCGATCGCCGTGTTCGTCGCCTCGCAGTATCTCGCCCTCGGCGTCTCGATCGCGGTCTGGAGCCTGCTAACAGGTGTTGCGCTTCCGATCGGCAAGGCACTGTGGTTCGTGGTCGCGAACCCGAGCCTTCACCGCAATCGCGCCCGCGTCGTGGCGGCGACCTTCGGCACGATCCTGGCCACCGGGTTGATGATTTTCCTAATTCCGGTCCCTTCCTACACCACGACGGAAGGCGTCGTCTGGTTGCCGGAGAATGCAATCGTGCGCGCGAGAACCGACGGCTTCGCGCGCGCACTTCTGGTCCAACCGGGCATGAACGTCACAGCCGGAGAAGCGCTGGTCGAAAGCGAGGAATCAACACTCCAGGCCGAACTCTCAATTCTCCGCGCACGCGTCGCCGAACTCGAGACGAGGCTTGCCACCGAGCGTTTTACCGATCGCGCGAGCGCGGAGATCACCACGATGGAATTGGGTCAGGCACGCGCCGAGCTCGCCACCGCGACCGATCGCGCCGAGCGCCTCATCGTGCACAGCCGCAGCGATGGCACCTTTGCCGTTATGAAACCAGAGGATCTGCCGGGACGCTTCCTGCGCGAAGGGCAACAGATCGGCTACGTACTTACTCCCGGTTCACGCATCGTGCGCGCAACAATCCGTCAGGACGACATCGACCTCGTTCGCCATCGGCTGCAGAGCGCCGAAGTTAAACTCGCAGAGCGCCCTGATGAGACGTTGCCCGTTGAGTCCATTCGCGAAATACCGGCAGGCCGTGACGTCCTCCCCAGCAGAGCTTTGGGCGGCGCCGGCGGCGGCGCTTTCTCCGTCGATCCAGGCGATCCCGAAGGCGTAAAGACGCTGCAACGCGTCTTCCAAATTGATCTTGTGCTGCCCGAAAATGCACCGGCAGCCACCGCGTTCGGCGGTCGCGCCTACATCCGCTTCAACTTCAACTGGGAGCCGCCGGGCCAGCAGATCTGGCGCCGTCTACGACAATTATTGCTGTCTCAGCTGCAGGTCTGAGGGCATCCGTATGCTCAAGCGCAAACGAAACTTCGCCAGTTTCACATCGGTGGCGGTGGACGCACCCTATGCGGAGCAAGCCGCTCGTCGAGAGATTGCACTCGATGCTACCCTGCTCGACGCTTGGGGCCGAGTCTTGCCCTTCCTGCAGCCGGCCCTCGCGCGTGACCGCCTCGGCCGCTTTGTCCGGTTGGTCGGTGATCTGGAACCGCAGTTCGCTGTCCTGACGAACCGACGTTTGCGCGAAACCGCGGAGGAGCTGCGCGCATTATTGCTGTCAACTCCCCCCTACTCGCATCAAATGGCGCGTTCGTTTGCGCTGGTGCGCGAGGCGGCGCGTCGTCACGTCGGGATGCGTCTCTTTCCGGTACAATTGCTCGGCGGCGCCGCCATGATGGGAGGCGCAATCGCCGAAATGGAAACCGGTGAAGGCAAGACCTTGACGGCGCTGCTGCCGGCGATCACCGCCGCACTCATGGGACGTCCGGTTCATGTCATCACGGTCAACGATTATCTCGCGCGCCGCGACGCCGAGCAGCTCGCACCTATCTACAATGCGCTCGATCTCACGGTCGGGCTCGTCGAGCACGGGCAGTCGCGGCAAGAGCGGCAAAGAGCCTATGCAAGTGACGTCACCTATTGCACCAACAAGGAGCTTGTGTTCGACTATCTCCGCGATCGGCTCGCGCTCGGCTCCCGCCGTGCCCGTTCTCGGCTTTCTCTCGACACAATATTCAACAGCAGACTTGCTAGCCACCATCAATCACCGCTCTTGCGCGGTCTGCATTTCGCGATCGTAGACGAGGCTGACAGCGTCCTGATCGATGAGGCCCGCGTGCCATTGATCCTCTCCGGAACGCAAGAAGGACCCGAGAACGCCGGGGGCCTGCACGAGACCGCTCTAGATCTCGCTCGACGCCTGGTTCCCGGCGACGACTTTCATGTGCGCGCAAACGAGAAGTCGGTGCGGCTGACCACCCGCGGCGAGAGCCGGATCGCTCAGCTCGCTGCAGGACTACCAGGGCTATGGGCAATCCGGCGCGCGCGCGAAGAACTCGCGCAGCATGCACTTGCCGCCCTTCATCTCTACCGACGCGACGTCCAGTATATCGTCGCTGATGACAAGGTACAGATCGTCGACGAGTATACCGGACGCATCATGCCCGACCGCTCGTGGGAAGGCGGCATTCATCAGCTCATCGAAGCCAAGGAACATTGCACCATCACGGAGCGGCGCACGACCCTTGCGCAAATAACCTATCAGCGCTTCTTTCGGCGCTACATACATCTTTGTGGCATGTCTGGGACTGCGGTCGAGCCGGCAGGGGAACTGTACGGCACCTATGGCCTCCGCGTTGTACGCATCCCAACAAACCGGCCATTACGACGAACGAATGCCGGCACACGCTTGTTTCCGACGGCCAACCTCAAATGGGACGCCGTGATCGATTCAGTTCACGACATCGTTCGCAAAGGTCGCGCCGTGCTTGTCGGGACCCGCTCGGTTGAAGCCTCTGAACAAATTTCGCAGTTGCTTGGCAGATCGGGACTCGAATCCGTGGTTCTTAACGCGCGACAGGACCATGCAGAGGCCGAGATCATTGCGGGCGCGGGTCAACCGGGCCGGATTACCGTCGCTACCAACATGGCCGGCCGCGGCACCGACATACAACTACATCCTGCGGTTAGGAGCCGAGGCGGCCTGCATGTCATCCTGACCGAATATCACGAGTCCCGCCGCATCGACCGCCAACTCTTTGGGCGCGCCGGCCGCCAGGGTGATCCCGGTAGCTACGAAACGATCGTCGCGCTCGATGATGAGCTCTTCAGACGCTTTATGAACCCGAAGCTTCTTCGGTTGCTAGGCAAACGATCGAAACGAACACAGCCAATTCAAGGAGCATTAGGACGCGCATTACGCAGCTATGGCCAGCACGTGGCCGAACGCCTTCACGGGCAAGCCAGACGGACCGCCCTCGCCGAAGATCTTCGTGTCAACAGAATTCTCAGTTTCGCCGGGACTGAATGAGGGTTCGGTTTATGGAACAGCCCCCAAGGACTACCCTGCAATTCAGCCACTCGAAGCATACACAATTTTATTATTATATTTGTATTATAAACATGTGGCGAGGGCGGAGCATTGTGGTATTAATAAAGTGCAACTTAAATAATTTATTTATCAAGCAGCGATTTCGGTTCTGACATTCGGAGACAACGATGTCGGGTTCCTGGGGCCTTTTCAGCCATCTGGCACGACGGATCGTCCACGGCAGCGCGAGGAGCGATCGCAAGACGATCGTCGACGGCAAACGCGATGCTAGCCATTCGCCGCTGATCTTCGAGCCTCTCGAACCGCGCGTTCTGCTGGCCGCAGATCCGCTCGGTATCACGGCCGGTTACGCCTTTAACGAGGCCTCCGGCACCACGACGGCGGATGCGTCCGGTCACGGCATCGTCGGCACGCTCACAAACGGTCCAACCTTCACAGCCGGACGATACGGGAATGCGGTCGCACTCGATGGCGTGAATGACTTCGTCAATCTCGGCAATCCGACTGCGCTGCAATTCACGGGCAGCATGACGATCGGCGCGTGGGTTTACGTCAGTGCGTTCCCCTCCGATGATGCCGCGGTCGTGTCCAAGCGCAGCTCGAGCGAGTCCGGATATCAGCTCGATATCACCGCCGATACCGGTCCCCGCACCATCGGATTCAAGCTCACCAACAGTGCTGGCCAGCCGATGTTCCGGTATGGCGCGACGCCGCTGCAACTCAACACGTGGTACCACATCGCCGGCGTCTACGACGCTGTGAACCAGACCATGGACGTGTACGTCAATGGCACGCTCGACAACGGTCAGTTGGTCGGCACCGTTACGAATTCCCAGCAGAATTCGACAGCCAGTGTGAACGTCGGCCGCCGGGCCGGCATCACGGGCTACGAATTCCCCGGCCGCATCGATGACGTGCGCATCGCCGACCACGCGCTCACTCAGGCGCAGATCCAGACCGACATGGCAACGCCTCTCGCCGCAACGGCGGACACGACCGCCCCGACCGTGTCCCTCACGCCTCCTGCCTCGATCGTATCCGGCACTGTGAGTCTTACAGCGAGCGCTTCGGACAACATCGGCGTTATCGGCGTCAAGTTCCTGCTCGACGGCAACACTCTGATTGGCACGGAGGATACCACCTCGCCGTACGGTGTCTCATGGACCACGACCACGGCATCGAACGGCTCTCATGCGCTAACCGCGCAGGCACGTGATGCCGCCAACAACATAACCACATCGACGGCGGTCAACGTTACGGTCGACAATCAAGCGCCGACCGGCACGGTGACGATCAACGGCGGTGCCGCAGCGACTAAGAGCACCTCGGTCACACTGACGCTCACCGCGGCCGATGCCGTGACCTCCGTTAAGCAAATGCGCTTCTCCAATAACGGGAGCTCGTATTCGACGGCGGAAGCCTTCGCTTCGACCAAGGCCTGGACCTTGTCGAACGCAACGGGCACCAAGACGGTCTACGTCCAATTCATGGACGCCGCGGGCAACTGGTCGGCGGCGGCGACCGATACCATCGTGCTTGACACGACCGCACCAACGATCTCCGGGCAGACAGCAACGAACATTACCGGCAGCACCGCACGAGTTACGTGGACAACCAATGAGGCCGCGACTTCGCGAGTGGAGTATGGACTGACGACCAGTTACGGATCGTCGACGACGCTTGATGCGACCCTGGTGACGGCACACAGCGTTGCGCTAACCGGCCTTGCTCCCAACACCACTTACAATTACCGCGTCCATTCGATCGACGCCGCCGGGAACGAAAGGATCGGCTCAAACTCCACCTTCACGACGACGGCCACCCAGGACACCACGGCGCCATCGACTCCTACAGGCCTGGTGGTGGCCGCGGCTTCGACAACGCAGATCAATCTTTCCTGGAACGCCTCGACCGACAACGTAGCGGTCACCGGCTATCAGGTCTTCCGCAATGGTGCGCAAGTCGGCACCCCGACGACAACCACGTTCAGCGATACCGGCCTGTCGCCAGGCACATCCTACACTTACACCGTTCGGGCCAGGGACGCGGCGGCGAACCTCTCCGGACAATCCGCGCCGGCCAGCGCCACAACGCTGACGCCCGACACGACATTGCCGACCGCCACGATCACCGCGCCGACGGGATCTGCAACCGTCTCGGGTACGATCACAATCAGTGCCAATGCATCCGATAATGTTGGAGTGGCTGGCGTGACCTTCTTGGTCGATAACGTTGTGGTCGGCGGAGGTGAAGATACAATCTCACCCTATAGCGTGAGGTGGGATACGACCACGGTGGCGAACGGTGTCCACTCCATAATTGCACGCGCGCGTGACACATCCGGCAATACCGGTGATTCTGCCCCCGTCAGCGTGACGGTGTCCAACACCCAAGTTGCAGGTCTGGTTGCGGCCTATTCATTCGATGAAGGCAGCGGAACAATTGCGAACGATTCTTCGGGCCAAGCGAATACGGCGACGCTCAACAACGGAGTCACTTGGGCAACAAGCCAAAGCGAGCACGGCAAGGCCGCGAGCTTCGACGGAGTGAACGACTACATTACTATTCCAAACTCCGCGTCCACCAACATTTCCGGCAATGCGTTGACGTTGTCGATGTGGGTCAATCCTCAGCCTCTTGCAGGCGGAGACTCCATCTTAATCGGAAAGTTTTGGAATACGACGATGTCGTCGCCCTACTACCAGTACGGGTTGGAGCTCACGGGGGGTACCGTACCGAGCTTTCAGGTTGGAACCGCAGCTGGGGTCAAGCAAGCCGCCATGAGCGGCCAGCTTCCACTTAATCAATGGAGCCACCTCGCAGTAATCTTCAATGGCGCTCAGGTGCAATTCTACGTTAATGGCGCGCTCGTCAGTACCCAGACACTGAGCGCGACGATTGTGGCTCGAGGCAATCCGGTCAACATCGGCGCCGACGCCTCGCCAGCGCAATTCTACAAGGGTTCGATTGATGACGTACGCATCTACAATAACGTACTGACGCAGGCACAGATCCAGGCCGATATGGCCACGCCTGTCGGAACAGCCGCAGCACCGGTGCCTCACATCGACTCTCCGACCGAGGGTACTCAAGTCAGCAACATTATCACTGTCAGCGCCCACGTAGACAGCGACGTGGCGATTACCGCAGTACAGTTCTTCGTCGATGGCGTAGCGGCGAGCGCCGAGGACACGACCAATCCCTATGGGTTTACATGGGATACGAGGACCGTCACAAACGGCATGCACATGCTTTCCGTAAGCGCTCGCGACGTCACAGGCAGCGTCGGGTTCTCCGCTCCGGTGTCGGTCAACGTGGCCAACGTCAGCCACTTTCAGAATGAAATCCTCGCGACCGGGTTCGACCTGCCGACCACCATGGTGTTCCTGCCCGACGGAAAGATGCTCGTCGGAGAGCTTGGGGGAACGATACGCCTCGTGTTGCCGCCGTATACCCAGATCGAATCAACTCCTTTCCTGCAAATCACCAACCTCGGCAGGAATGGCGTGGAGCAGGGACTCTATGATATTGCGATTGATCCGAATTTCGCCACTAATCACTACCTATACGTGAGCTATACACTCGGCTCGCCGAACCATGATCGGCTCTCGCGGTTCACGATCAACGCGACCATGACGGGCATCGTCTCCGGCAGCGAGTTGGTTCTCTACGAAGACACGCAGGTTAGTGGTGCCGACCACCACGGTGGTGCAATCACCTTTGGCAACGATGGAAAGATATACTTCACAACCGGCGATGATCTTGACGCTACCGCCGCACAAGATCTCAATAGTTCACGGGGCAAGATCCTGCGTATCAATCCGGACGGCACTGTCCCAACGGACAACCCCTTCTACGACGGCGCAGGGCCCCACTACGATGCCATTTGGGCGCTCGGTCTGCGCAACCCTTATAGGGCCTTCTACGATGCACCGACCGGCCGACTCCTGATCGGCGACGTCGGAGGTAACGATTGGACAACGGCGATCGAGGAGTTGAATCTCGGCGCACGGGGCGCCAATTACGGTTGGCCCATTGTCGAGGCTCCCAACGGCAATCCAGCTTATACGGCGCCGATCTACTACTATACACACATTGTGAATGGAACGCCTCGCGATGCGGCCATCACGGCCGGCATCGTCTATCACGGAGCTCAATTCCCTGCTGCGTATGAAGGCAATTTCTTCTTTGCTGACTACGTCCAGAATTGGATCAAGCGGATGACGTTCGACGCCAACGGCAACGTTACCGGCGTCTTCAATTTCGAGCCGCTCGATGGAAGCCTCGACGGACCATATGGCGATATCGTAAAGATCGTCCAAGGTCCCGAAGGCGCCCTGTACTACGTCGATATTGGCTTTTCTGATCAGAACGTCGGACCAAGCACTTACGGCGTCAGCAAGATCCACCGCATCAGCTTTGTCGACGGCAACCTTCCGCCGGTTGTCTCAGCCTCGGCCAATCCCGTCAAAGGGCCAACCCCGCTCACCGTTAACTTCTCCAGTAACGGTTCATCCGATCCGGAAGGACAGCCTCTAACTTATTCCTGGAGCTTTGGCGACGGCGTCACATCAACGCAAGCCAACCCATCGCATACATATACAGTCGCCGGGCCGTATCAGGCTCGGCTCACGGTGTCCGACGGCGTCAATTCGACGCTTTCGACGCCGATCGCAATCAGCGTTGGCAACAGTCCGGTCGTAAGCATCCTTGCACCGACCAGCGGCGCAATCTTCAGGGCGGGCGATGTCATCACGTTCAGCGGGACCGCGAGTGATGCCGAAGACGGCACACTTCCCGCCAGTGCCTATACTTGGAATATTGATTTTCTCCACGAAAGCCACGTTCATCCGGGCACTCCAATCACCGGCGTGACCAGCGGCACGTTCACGATTCCGACCAGCGGTCATGACTTCAGTGGATTCACGCGATATCGGATCACACTGACGGTCACGGATTCCAGCGGGCTGCAATCCAGCCAATCCGTCACCATCTTCCCCGATAAGGTCAATCTCAATTTCAACACGACACCCGCCGGAGTCACACTGTATCTCGACGGCATCGCGCACGCGACGCCATTCACGTACGACACGCTGATCGGCTTCAATCACGAGATTGAAGCGCGAAATACAACCATCGGAACGACCAATTACAACTTCGCCTCTTGGTCGGATGGCGGCACTCAGGACCACACTATTGTTGTTCCAGTTGGCGGTGCCACTTACACGGCCACGTACAATGCGGTCACGGCGCCAGCGCCATTTGCATTCGTCCAGGTGAATTACGCAACGCCACAAACCAACCAAACCCAGGTATCAGTCGCCTACACGAATGCGCAGACGGCAGGGAATACTAACATCCTCGTGATCGGATGGAATAATGCCACATCGAATATTACGTCCGTCACGGACTCGGCCGGCAATGTCTATCAGATCGCCGTCCCAACCGCGCGAGGCAACGGTATCAGCCAGGCCATCTACTATGCCCCGAATATCAAGCAGGCCGCCGCCGGCGCGAACACCGTGACTGTGAACTTCAATACCGCGACTCAGTATGTAGACATTCGCGCTCTGGAATATAGTGGTCTCGTTCTCACAAATCCGTTCGATGTTGGGGCCTCGGCGGCAGGTACAAGTAATACGGCAAACAGCGGCACGGTTACGACCTCCACCGCCCACGAACTGATCTTCGGTGCTGGAACAACGTTCGGCGGATTCACCGCGGCTGGCAGTGGTTTTACCACGCGCGTTATCACGTCGCCCGATCTTGATATTGCTCAAGACCGATTTGTGACCGCGGCGGGGAGTTACAGTGCCACCGCATCTCTCGCGGGCTCCGCAGCATGGGTGATGCAGGTCGCGACTTTTAAAGCAGTGAGCTAGTCGGGTGTCACGGCTGTTGGCGCAGCCTTCGCGAACCGCTGCTAACAATCAACGCGTCTTAGCCGGCCCTCCGGCTGAATAAGTACCCCGGTGCGCGCCAATTGAATTGTTGGTGGGAGCGTTCGAGAGCTTTTCTGAACAGCGTTTTCGGCAACAGTTGGGGGGCGGAAGCCGCCCTGCTTGTCTTCGTCACAGCAATGTCTTTGCACGTCAAGCGAATAGACGCGATGAACAGACGGCTCTTCGAGCGGCCCGCAGTTTCTCCGCGATCGGTCCGCGCACCCACATCGAATTTGTCGCGGTTGACAAGCACATGGGTCGGTCTCGTCAGGATCAGTACATCAAGCCCTGGAGGCACGGTCAGTCATATCAGAAGCGCACGGTCAAGCCTTTGAACCAGGGTACGAAGCCCGTCCTGCCTTGAAAGATGGCGGCACCCGAGCTACGCGGCAGCGCCGTCGCGCTGCATCATTCAGTGCGACGATGAGCCTGATCGGCAACGCACCCAGGTCGTGTCCAAGTCAATCCCCGGCCAAGTCGTCGAATTGACGCATCGAGGTACCGGCGTGCGACTCATGCCCCACCGCCGCCGCGACAGAACCGCTAATCTCGCCGCCCAGGCGGCGATACTCTGGACGGTTGTCAAACTACACTCCTGTTGTCGTCCGAGGCTTTCACGGGTAAGTTGAACCCGCACGAGGCATTACATTGTGACTGCTTTAGAAGAACCGAATGTTCGTGGTTTCGTACCGCTACTGGCGAAGGACCTAACGCGCGGTGAATTCTTCGCGGGACTATTCGCTATCGGTTGTGCGAGTGGCCTCGCATCACGTATCATTCAATCGATCCACCGGCATGGATGGGTAGAGGCGCTTCTCGATAGCTTTGAGATCAGTGTAGTTGTCTGGATATCGTGTGCCGCGGGAGTTTCTCTCGTTCTTCAGGATCGAACGATTGGGATTCGTCCTTCAGAACTCGCCCTAGGAGCAGCCTTTGTCCTGCTCGTCATCCTACCGATCGGTCCCGTTAGTTGGCTGGCGGTAACTGCGCTCAGCCTCTACATCATCAATACCGCCAATGTCTTTTCGTCGCGGCGCGGCGCCTTGATAATGCTGGCCGTCACCATTCCCATGCTTTGGAGCCGATTGCTCTTTCATTTTTGTGCCGAGTTAATATTGCGAATCGACGCATCGCTTGTGGCTTGGCTACTGCGCACCCGCCGGACTGGAGACATCGTCGAGTTTGCCGATGGTTCCGGCGTTCTGGTCATTCTGCCAGCGTGTTCTTCGCTTGCAAACGTCTCACTCGCATTTCTGTGCTGGGTTACGCTGAGCCAGTTGGTCAGCCACAAGAAATCTGTTTACGACCTATTCTGGTCTCTGATGGCCTGCTTCTCCGTTGTAGCGGTGAATGTTACCCGTATAAGCTTTATGGGATTGAGCCAATGGCACTACGCCATGCTCCATAGTTCCTGGGGTGATGCAGTCGCGAACACAACCATTTTGAGCCTTATGGTCGGCTTCTGCATGCTGGGGGTGAGGCGTGAGCTCTCCCAACGCATTTAGATGGTGCATCGCGACCGCGCTTTTCCTGGCCATTGGATGGAAGATTGCGGTACCATTCGAGAATCCAAGCTATTTAAGGGAGGATCTGGTCAGATTTCTCGAACGGAATCACTTCAACGTCGTGGTGACCGACGAGATAGCAACGGACACGCCGATCATTCGAGCGACCAGAGCGTCATGCCAATTGCAGGTCGCAAAGCTCACTCCCGACGGATCGAACCGCAATCTCGTTCGACATCTTGCGACAGGCCTGGATCGCTCGTTCGTCGTATTTCGCGCTAAAGTGTACACCCAGCAACCGATCGCCTTGACGGTGTTGCATTATCTGTGGTCCAGATTTCTTCGCGAGCTTGGATTGATTAAGCAGATCACTCCCGTTATCGACGTGGCGGAGAGCATATCTTGCAATGCAGAACGGCTCCCCTGGACCGAACTTCAAGATCGTCTCACCTGACCCGGCGCGACCTGTTCTCGGAAACTCTCGGCAGTCGCAGCGCGGCATCGGTTCTTCTTGACCGGCGTCATTTTGTCGCCAGCCACACCTGAGAGGGCATCGACTTAAGATTGATATTGACGCGATATTTAAATTCTAGTTATATTTTCATTAGATTAATAAACGTCGTTTATTAATCTAGCCAATCGCAGCGCATTCGAGAGGACAAGAAAATGACCATTCCTGCATGGGCCCTCGCTATTTTCCTTGCAATGGCCGCAGCGGTGCCGGCCGGCGTCTATTTCACGGCCACGCTGTTCTTTCCTCCTGATCAAAGCTACACGTATGTCGGCCAGGGAACAGCCCAGGGCGCACCTGGGCCTCTTGCAGGCGCAGGGCTATCGTTCGCCGCGGTTGCCTATGGCGCGTATTGGATGATGAAGCGCCGTCAGCGCAAACGGGACTAGGCGACCGCTTGAGCCGCGCAACGGCCGCCGCGAACAGTCCAGCTGCGGCCCGCCCACGCCCCGTTCACGAACGGACTGATTAAGTATCAGCGCTCCTTGAATGCACGCTCCGCTTGATCGTGCAGTGGCTTGAGCAGATAGGACAGCGCTGTCCGACCGGCGGTCTTAATGAAGACCTCTACCGGCATGCCGGGCAGTAGCTTGGCCGAGCCGAGCTTCGCCAACTCTTCGGGCTTCAACAAGACGCGGCCCGTATAGTAACTCGTGCCGGCACGCTGGTCCTGCGTAATGTCTGCCGAGACCA
Source organism: Bradyrhizobium sp. C-145 (assembly GCF_023375135.1). Lineage (NCBI taxonomy): Bacteria > Pseudomonadati > Pseudomonadota > Alphaproteobacteria > Hyphomicrobiales > Nitrobacteraceae > Bradyrhizobium > Bradyrhizobium sp. C-145. Next base: position 6,163,355 of record NZ_CP088150.1, read on the forward strand.
TGCTGACTTCCCCATCGATTTCGGGCGTGGTCTTCTGGTTGAACGCTGCAAAGCGCATTGTCGCGGTCTGCCCCACATAGACCTGGTCGATATCGCGCGGTGCGATCTTGACCTCGATTGCGAGCGAATCCGCGTCAGGTACGATCAGCATGATTTGCTCGCCGGGAGAGATCACCCCCCCGACCGTGTGGACGCTGAGCTCGTGGACGCGGCCGGATTGCGGTGCCCTGATATCGACCCGATTTAATTGATCGACCGCCGCAGTTTTGCGCTCGCCCAGTTCGGAGAGTTTCGAGCGCGTCTCGATCAGATCCTTGCCGACCTCCGTCCGCAGGTCCTGGTCGATCTGAATGATCTGGAGTCCGATTTCTGAGATCTTGCCCTTCGACTGAGCGATCATGCCAGCCAACTGACTGCGCTCGCCTTCCAGGCGGGCCGCGTCGCGCTCCAGGGAATTGAGCCGCGTGATCGGCACCAGATTTTTTTGCCAAAGGCTGCGCACGCCTTCCAGCTCCTGGCGAATAAAATCGACCTCCTTCTGCTTGGCTTCGGTCTGCCCCGTATAGCCCTTGATCTCGTTTTCCAGCTGCGCGCTTTTCTCCTGCAGCTGTGCCTTTTGGCCGCTCCTCGCCTGACGACGCAGGTCAAACAGCTTCCGCTCAGCGGTGACTACTCGGCTCGCCTCGGAGTTGTTCTCCTTGGCCCGGTCGAGCAGCAGCTTGGGAAACTTAAGCTCCTCGGCGCCATCGCGCTCGGCCTCGAGACGAGCCTGCCGCGCGAGCAGCTCATCGATGCTGTTGGTAACGATGGTCGCATTCGCAAGCGTCTGAGTCTCGTCGAGGCGGATCAAAACGTCTCCCGCATTGACCCGATCGCCTTGCCGCACGCGCAACTCTCCCACGATCCCGCCAGTGGCATGCTGAACCTTCTTGACACTCGAATCCACCACGACCACGCCTTGGGCGATCACCGCGCCCGACAATTGAGTCGTTGTCGCCCAGCCGCCGACCCCAAAGGTCACCAGAGCGAGCATGATCATTCCGACGATCATGTAACGCTGGATGGATTGCAGTGCCGGCGCTACCTGACCGCTCATCGGCCCCCTCCTTGAGCTTCCGCGACGACCTTGAGCGGCACCGGATTTCGCAACACCTTCCTGAGAACCTCCTCTCTCTTGCCGAAGGACTGAACCCTGCCCTCCCCAAGGCACAAGACATGGTCCACACCCTCAAGCGCTTTCGGTCGATGCGCGACGACGACGACAATCCCACCGCGGCGGCGCACGTTCAGGATCGCCTCGGTCAGCGCTTCCTCGCCCTCCGCGTCGAGATTGGAAGAGGGCTCATCAAGTACGACCAGGAACGGCTTGCCGTAAAAGGCGCGCGCGAGACCGATGCGCTGCCGCTGCCCGGCGGACAGGGCCAGTCCACCCTCGCCGATCTTCGTGCTGTAGCCGTCAGGCAGGGAAAGGATGAGATCGTGCGCACCCGCGGCATGCGAGGCTTCCAGCACAGAGGCAGCGGTTGCCTGAGGGTCAAACCGTGCGATGTTCATTGCAATGCTACCGTCGAACAGTTCGACATCCTGGGGAAGATAACCGATGTGCTTGCCCAGGGCGTCCGAAGACCAGTGATCGAGCGCGGCGTTGTCGAGCCGGATCCTGCCTCGCATGCACGGCCACACTCCGACCAGCGCGCGTGCCAGCGTCGATTTGCCAGATCCGCTCGGCCCGATGATTCCAACCGCCTGGCCGCTCCGCAGCTGGAACGATACCTCACTGAGAGTGGGCCTCTCCGAGTTTGGTGCGCCGATATAGAGATGCTCGACCGCGAGAGTTTCAGCAGGAGGAGGCAGTGCCAACCGTTCCTCCTCGTGAGGTAGAAGCTTCAGTAAGTGATCGAGCCGTTGGCCCGATTGCCGCGCAGCGACGAATCCCTTCCAGTTCGCAATGGCCATTTCGACGGGCGCCAGTGCCCGCGCGGTGAGGATCGATCCAGCAATGATGATGCCGGCCGTCGATTCCTGGTTGATGACGAGGACCGCGCCAACGGCAAGAACCAACGATTGCAGGATCGCTCGAAAGATCTTGGAGGCACCACCGAGCCCGTTTGCGACATCGCTGGCCCGCTCATGGGCCGCGAGATACTTCGCGTTCACATCCTGCCAACGCAAGGCCGCCTGCTGCCGCATTCCCATGGCCTGCAGAACTTCGGCATTTCGCCGCCCCTCGAGCGCCAGTGCGGTTCGCGAAACGGCGAGACGCGAGCTCGCCTTTGCCGGGCCTCGCGTGCGTCTTTCCGTGACCATCGTAATTCCGACCAGCACCAGCGCGCCGGCCAGCGCAGTGACGCCAATCCAGAAGTGAAAGAGGAAGCAGACGCCGAGATAGATCGGCATCCAGGGCAGGTCGAACAGCGCCGTCGGCCCTCCGCTCGACAGAAAGCTGCGGACCTGATCAAGGTCCCGCACTGGCTGCAGGCCGTCGCCATCGGCTCTGGTCTTCAAGGGCAGGCGAACGAGCGCGTCGAATATGCGAACGCCGAGCTTTTCATCGAAATATCGGCCGACCCGAGCGCTGATCCTGCTCCTGACGAGGTCGAGCCCGCCCTGAAACAGGTAAAGCACCGTGGCCAGAACCATCAAGGCGACCAGCGTCGGTATGCTGCGCCCGGGTAGCACCCGATCGTAGACTTGCAGCATGAAAAACGAGCCGGTGAGCATGAGCAGATTGCTCATCCCGCTGAAGGCCGCGAGAGCCCAGAATATCCGGCGGCAGGACCGCAGGAAAGCCGACAGCTCCGACTGCGGCTCATCATAGTCGCTAGCCGGCCGCGGGAGACCGGAGAACAGTCGTCGCCGCAAGACGTCGACGAGGCGCTTTGCCCAGGCGATTGGCCCTTGCGTCCGCAGTTCAGCGTCTTCCGCCCACTGTCGTGCGACAGCCCCAAGTCTCGTCAAATGCGAAAGTTGGATCCGATAACGGCTTGCTGGCAGAGGGATTACCCCCCACCGTTCAAAGTTTGTCATGACTCCCGCCCTTGAAACGTGCCTGATGTGATGATCCCCAAGAAGATCCCCAAGGCAGTCCTAAGTTTGATTTCCTGTAATCGAGCTACTGTTACGCGAAGTAGAAGTCAGATCGATTTTGCACACCGAGCTTGGCCAACTTGAGCGTGTCGCCTGCCGGTACCAGCGTGACATGATGGCATCCCGCCATTTAATCTGCTCTCCCAGCCTCTTCGACACGTACTCCACGAGGAAGTTGTTCGCAGAGCGCGATGTCGTGGCGATCTGTATCCACCACCTCATGGTTAATCAGCTTGGCCTCACGTGCCGGTCGCCATGGGCTTTTTTGGGACAAGATGGGGGCCGGGCTGAGGTATTTTTAACCAGCACGTCAACTCACGGTACTGCAATAATCGCGCGGTTTTCCTTCGATTAAATCGTCGCGCATTTCTCTGATGTCATGCCAGACGGCGAGTCTCAATACGCTTCTGTTGCGGCATGGCCGTAGCCCACAGAAATCGTTTGCTGAAAGGCCCGGCGAGCCCATCTGAGTACGAGGCCGACTCTCACATCCCATTTAATTATATTCATCTATACGCATTCGAGATCTTCTTAGCGCGATGAGAGCCGAACAAGACGATCGGTGCGAAGAAAGTGTAGCGACACGACGCGCTCGGTTGCTCGTCGGTCCGAGAATGACCATCGCGCGAAGCGTCGAACGGCTAAAGTCACGCGTATCGACCTGTCCGGGCGTTGTATCCCGCGAGCGCTGCAGCTCACGCGTAGATCAATAGAGGCAGCCAGAATAAAAAGAAGGCGGGGGACCATCCCCCGCCTTCCGTTATCTGCACCGTAGAGTGGTGGCTACACCCTCTCGCTGAACTCGTGACTACGCGAAATGGAAGTCATGGCTGTTCAGCTTGTCGAGCTGCGCGTTCTTTAGCGTGAGCGTGTCGTTCCCAGTCGCAATGACGACGTCGTGGCCTGACTGGGCCGCGTGGGAGAGAACGCTCGCAAAACTGTCGAACACGCCTTTGCTGAACTCGATCGTGTCGTGAGCAGGTCCGCGAGCGGCGAAGTCCTTGATGACATCGTGGCCGAAGTTCGACGCAAACTCAAACGTATCCGCCCCCCTCTTGCCGACCATGATGTCATTGCCCGTGGTGCCGGTCAGCGTATTGCTGCGGCCCGAGCCGATGATCGCTTCGCCCGAGCTCGTTCCGACCACGTGGCCGGTCGTGTCGACCTGCTCCGCGGTAAAGGCGTGGGTCTTGCCCGACAGATCGGCGGTGTGGAAGCTCCACTTGCCCTCATCGCCCGCCGTGACCGAACCGACCGAAGTCGTGCCATCAAACAGCTTGACTTGGCTGCCCGGGTCGGCAGTGCCCTTGATCGTCGCCGTATGATCCCAGTGCGAGCGCACGTTGGTGAAGTCCACCGTCGAGGTGCTCTCCTTGGGGCCGTGCGAGCCAATTGGCGGATCGATCGGCTGTGACAAAGCGCTGGTGTTGCCGGCAGCATCGCTGGCGGCGGCCACGAACGTGTGAGACCCGTGCTTGAGGTTGGACGTCGTCACGCTGAAGTTTCCGTCAGCGGCCGCCGTCCCTGTACCTAGTAGGGTCATACCCTCGTAGACCTTGATCGTGCTGCCCGCCTCGGCCGTTCCGGTCACCGTTGCACGATTGTGGGTCGTTGCATCACTCAACAGGACCGGAGCGTCGGGAGCAACGGTGTCCACCGTCAGCTCCAGCGCAGCCGATGCCTTGCTGGTGACGCCAGAGACCGTGTCCGTCGCACTGAAGCTGTGCTTGCCGTCAGCCAGCGCAGCAGTCGAGTAGTGCCACGCTCCGTTCGCGTCCGCCGTCACCGATCCGAGCTGAGTCGTGCCGTCGAACAGTTTGACCGTGCTGTTGCCAGCCGCAGTCCCCTCCAGGGTCAGCGTCTTGTCGTTGGTGATGTGATCACCGGCAACACCGCTGTCTGTCGAAAAAGACGCGATCTTCGGCGCGGCTGGCGCTGTGGTGCCCGTGCCCGACGTGCTTGAGTCGGAGGTACCTGAGCCGGAGGTGCCCGTCCCGGAGGTGCCTGAACCGGAGGTGCCTGAACCGGACCTGCCCGAGCCGGTGGAGCCCGACGTTCCAGAACCGATGACTGGATCCACGGGCGTCGAGGCAACGCTGACATTGCCCGCAACGTCAGTCGCCTTCGCCGTCAGAACGTGCGAACCGGACAACAAGGCAGAGGTCGTGACGCTCCACGCGCCGCTCGAGTTGGTCGTCGCCGTTCCGACCTGCGTCGTTCCGTCATACACCTTGATCGCGCTGTTCGCCTCGGCAGTCCCCGTCGCCACCACCTGATTGGCAGAGTTGACGGTGTCGCTCACGATCGTCGGTGCAGCCGGCGCCTTGGTGTCGACGGTGACAGCCACCGCAGCCGACGCCACGCTGGTCTGGCCCGACGAGTTGGTCGCGGTCGCCGTCAGCGTGTGCTTCGCGTCGGTCAGGACCTGGGTGATGTAATCCCAGCTCCCGGTCGAAGTCGCCGTCGTCGAACCGATCTGGGTCGTACCATCGTAAATCTTGACAGTGCTTCCGGCAGCTGCTGTGCCCTTAAGCTCAACGGTACTGTCGTTGGTGACGCCGTCGCCAGCCTTTCCCGTATCGTCCGAAAACGAAGCGATCGTTGGAGCGGAAGGCGCTGTCGGTGCGGAAGGCGCGGTCGGCGAGCTAGGCACCGAGCTTGGGTAAGGAATCGGATCGGTGTGGTTGTCCCATTGGACATTGCCGCTAGTGGTCACGGGGACGGCGTCGTTGCCGTAGGACGTGCCTTTCTGCTGCAAGATATAGCCGTATTCCCCCTTCCCCATGAAGTTGTTCTCGATCACGACGTTGGTGATAGTGCCGGGCAGCCCGGCCTTCTCGACAATTTGCATTGTGTACGCCGGGTCACCATTCAGCAGGTTGCCTCTGATGGTGACATCGTTGACGGAACCAAAGTCGTTATCGAGAAAGATCTCTCCCGTGCCGCCGGAATTGGGGGGTAGAAAAATCGTATTGTGCTCGATCAACACATGGTTTTGGCCACCTAGGAGGGTGATGCCGTCCCAGTGGGTCCCTTCCGGCTGGTTCGTATTAGAGGGGCCCAAGTCGTGGATATAGTTGCCAGTGATGGTGCTCGCGCCGTCCGTCAACTGGATGCCAAGAGCGACATGCGAAATGTCGTTGTTGGTAAACGTTCCGGAGCCAAGGATGCCGCTGCCGGTGCCGGGGTCGCCGATGATCGTGCAGTTCTTGATCGTAGTGCTGGGCAGTTGTTCGCAGTTGATGACACCGCCCGAGGCAATGGTGCCGGATGGACTATTAGACTGAATCACGCAGTTGCTGATGGTAACGTTAGCAGCGGCGATGGTAATCTCGCCGGTAATGATCTTACCCTCGATCACCGTACCCGGCGTCGTGATGGTCATCGGCCCCGTGTAGGGGGTGAGCGTCACGCCAGCCTGTGGGCCGGTCGTCGTCGCGTCCGGCATCCCGAAGAGTGCAGGATCAATGGTACCAGTCATGTAGATTTTTCCCTATTGTGTGGCGGCCCCTTGGATCCGCCGTCCTTTTCACATCAGCGCAAGTTTGTCCTGCTCATGCAAACGGCCTCAAGCAGGTGTGTCCGCTATTGGTCGGACAGGGATGGCTTATTTGGGACCAGACATGGGCTTAGCTGGGGTCATTTTCGTTCTCTTCGATCGTGTGCTTGACATCGTCGAAAAATGCGTTGCTCCACTAAACCTCAGAGATATTTATGCTTGCGGGATTGTGCGAAGCGCCAATTGCGCACGAGCAGCGCGCGATCGCGGCGTTACGTTATACTCGACGAACAAAGCTCTTGCTGCAACATTGCCGTACCGAGATTTATGCGGCTTAGTAAGCTGATCATCTTGACGCTTGCGGCACTCGCCTGCGCAGCATAAAGGGACCGCAAAAGTTGCTTTTCGGATTATGTTTAGTTTTATCTCATCGATAGATCTGATAACTCGACATGGCAGCACATAATTTAAATTCCGAATTTAATAACTGAAGCGACCCGCGAAGCCATCGCACGCCGACTCCGACCGACCAATTAATGAAGGATCACGCAGTGCAATCCGAGGGGGCCACGTGAAGAGACGCAACTCGCGGGCGGAGAGCAATGATGTTGACGCTGGCTCATGTCGGCCGGCGCACTGCATACTTGATCGCCCCCACTCTCGCAGCACAATGAGTTGGCTTTCTGCAACGGGCAGTGCAGCCAATTCGCTCAACCGCGGCTCGCTCTTAGGAACGGAACTATTTCTGAAACTATTATTCGTCGCGTTTTCTGCTCGAGGCCCATCTTTCTTCGTCGGTGATTTTCGCCTCTCGTTTGCTCGAGTTCTGATTTGTTGTTTCCTCCTCTATTCCCGCACGAGCTGGTCCCCCATGGGTGGGACCACGGCGACCGGTTTGTTAGTTGGATTCTGGACCGCTCCGACTTCCTGATATCACGCGGCGAACCGCACTGTCTGCTGCTGCTCCTTTGTTGCGGCTGTGGGCATGTGGGCAACGCGATAGTTTGTCCAAGCTAAGCGTCATGTCCACAGCCGTCACGCCTTCGCGCAAAATCGCCATCGACGTGCGGCCGCCCAGGGCTTGGTGCGGGCGCGTGGCAAACGCAACCCACAAAGCGATGCTGGCGTGAGCCTCGCGACCGTCGGCGTAGCCTTTGAGGTAGATGTCATCGTACTTGAGCGAGCGCCATAGCCGCTCGATGAACACGTTGTCCATCCAGCGGCCGCGACTATCCATCGAGATGAACCGGCTGCCCTGGTCGGTGTTGAAGATTTCCGGCCTGCCAGAACGCGCCAGCGCCTCCTGCAGTGCCGCGACGCAGAACGAGGTGTCCATCGTGTTCGACAGCCGCCACGCCAGCACCGCTCGGCTCGCCCAGTCCATGACCGCGACGAGATAGAGGAAGCCGCGCCGGATCGGAATGTACACGATGTCCGCGCACCCGGACCTGGTTCGGCCGCTCGATGGTAAGTCCGCGCAAGAGATAGGGGAATATCTTGTGTCGGGGCGCCGGCTTGGTCGTCCGTGGCTTCGGTCCGAGCGCCGCAATCCCCATCTTGCGCATCAGCCGCCGCACCCGCTTGCGATTGACCGGATGGCCCTCCGCCCGCAGCAACGCGGTCATCCGCCGCGAACCGAGGAACGGCCAGGCGGTGAACAACTCGTCGATCCGCCGCTGCAGCGGCAGATCGTCATCATCGTTGGCGGCCGGCGGCGGTCGATGCACGCCGGAGCGCGCCACGCCGAGTAACGCGCATTGCCGGCGCATCGACAACTCGCCACCACGGTCAACGAGCGTTCGGCGGTCCGGGGTGCGCTCATTTTCCGGACCTCTTCGCTAAAAAATCCCGCTCGATGATGAACTGCTCGATCTTGGCGTGCAGCTTCTCGACCTCGCGCACGCGGTCCACCCCGGCATCGCCGCTGCGCTTTCGAAGCGCGCGCAGCCTGATCCAGGAGCTGCTTCTTCCACGCATAGATCTGGTTCGGATGTACCTGATAGAGCCGGGCGAGATCGCTGTCGCTTGTTCCCGGAGCGCATCTTCGCCTTTAGCGCCGCATTGATCTTCCGTCTCGTCATCTGCGTCATTCCGTCTTTTTGCGACGGAACGGCCTGAAATCCAACCACTCCGATTTTCAGGGTCCACTTCAGTTCGGGATGAGATGCGCTTCCCGTCTCTGGGTCGGAACGAGGAATAGCTTTACATCATTAAATAATATAGTTAGTGAGACATGTATTTAATTGTTGCACAGTTTTTTTATTCTAGCAACCAAAAACAGCAATATTGGCAGCAGCAGTCCGTCGTCGGGACCAGAGCACCCTCGCGCCGAACAAAAGTGGCCGGCATCGGTATTTAGTGACCATATTTAAACTTAATAATCGACAACAATATCGGAAGCGATATAGTAATTTAACTGGAATTTAATACATGCCATTTGGGAGGAAAGAATGGCTGCTGAAGCTTCGCTGCTGTCCCTACGTCCTCAGTATCCAGACATGAAGTCGGTTCTTCCGCTCGGAAAGATGCAGAATGTTGCTGCATGGGCCAAGCAATACCAGGAGAATCAGCCCTTCCCCCATATTGGGATCGACGATTTCTTCGATGATAGCATAATTCGAAATCTTGTTTCGGATTATCCCGGCGAGTTCGACGCATCGTGGAACCGCACCTTCCTCGATGCCGGCACGTACGAGGAGCAAAAGCTTGGGCTCGACCGGCTGGAGGCCTTCCCGCCCTCCATTCAGCACTTTGTCAACGCTTTGAACTCACGTGTGTTCGTCGAGTTTCTCGAACGGCTTACGGGCATCGATGGCTTGATCCCCGATCCACACCTTTTCGGCGGAGGCCTACACATGATTCCGCGCGGAGGCCGCCTTGGCGTTCACGCGGACTTTAACACTCACGAAAAGCTGAGGCTTGATCGTCGCTTGAACCTGTTGCTCTACCTTAACTACGACTGGAAGAAAGAATGGGGCGGCGCGCTCGAATTGTGGGATAGGGACGTCAAGGTGAAAGTGAAGGAATACCTGCCTATTGCAAATCGTGTCGTCGTGTTCACAACGACCGACAGTGCGTATCATGGGCATCCGGACCCGTTGACGAGCCCCAAGGGACGGTATCGAAAATCCATTGCAATGTACTATTATACAAACGGCCGTCCGGAAGAGGAGAGATCTGAAAGACACACGACAATATTCAGGATGCGTCCCAACGAAATCAGAAGGCGCAAACTCCTCGACAACCTCAAGCCTTTTCTTCCGCCAATCGTCTGGCAGATCCCACGACTCTTTCGAAAGCCTAAACACTAGATAGCCCACTGATCTTGGTTGTAGCTCCGGTCCTCGTTGCGATCTGCCCGGAGCGAGTGGCCCAGTCGTATGTGTGTGGCGTGGCCGATTGGTGTGGCCGATAGGCTGAAACGCGAGCCCGTACTTGAGAGTGCGACGCTGATCTGAAAATGAGACGTGAGGAGGCTCGGGGAGATCAGACCTCGAACGCTCGGCGGATTTGGTAGCCAAAATACGATGTGACTAAATGTTTAATCTGGCAGCATCAAAGAGCAACGCCAGCAGCCTAAAGAGGAGTACACGAGCTGTGCATCAGAAGGTTACAGACCGCGTGCTGATTATCAAGGCTAAGGCCGGGCTCGGCAACCGTATCCTCTCGGCTGTGACCGGGCTCGTGCTCGCCGACCTGACGCATCGCACGCCCTTCATCGATTGGCGGGACGGCACATATGCCCCTGAGGGAGTGAATTCCTATCCGCTGCTTTTCGAATCCCGTCTGGCCACCGATTGTTCCGCCTACGATATGGCGGAGGACGTCCACCCAGCCGTCTGGAGCGGCAAGGTCAGGCTGCACCCCAACCACTTCGTCGAGGTATTTTTTCCCGGGCACCACTCGGATCCGTTCATCTATCGCAGGACCGCTGCGAGCCTCGGGAAGCTGGACTTTGACACTCCGGTCGCCGTCTTCTGGTCCTATCTGCCCAAGCTTGCGCGTTTGAGACGTCACCTGGCGCGGGACAGCCGCTTCGCCCGAGAGACACAAAGCGAAACGTTGAGCCGTTATCTGCGCACCTATTTCCAGCCGGTCGCGGATGTGAAGATTCGCGCTGAGGCTCTTCTCGCGGGCCTTCCGCGGCCGATCATCGGCGTCCATGTCCGTTACACCGATCTCAAGACGCCGCTCGATCCTATCCGTAACGCTATTCGGAGGCAGCTTCGGTCAGTGCCCGAGGCTTCCATCTTTCTCGCCACCGACAATCTGCATGTCGAGCGCCAGTTGCGCAAAGAGTTTTCGCGCATCGTGTTGCACCCCAAGCTGCTGCCGGAATCGGGCGAGGCACTGTTCCTCCATTCATCAGGCGTTATTGAGGAAGCGAAGAATGCTCTCACGGACATGTGGACTCTCGCGCAATGCGACCGGCTGGTCCACGCCGCCCGCTCTACCTTTTCGAGAACTGGCGCGCTGATGGGTGGCATTCCCGAGTGCCGCCAGATCGACGTCGACCGGTACAATCCGAAGATTCGCGCCAAGCTTCTGTTCCAGCGTTACGCCTGAGGTATTACACACTCCGCAGCGGGCCACATAACGCGCTGGCGCCGATGTCACTGTCGATGGCTTACGGCGCCCCCGCGGCGATCGCTTCAGTTCGCATCGGGACCCCATCGCTGGAGCAGGAGGCTCAGACCAAAAGCAATTTTGTCCATCCGAACTCCAGCGTCATCCGAAATCGATTCCGCTGGGCTTCAACCCGGAGGCCTAAAGGCCTGATTTCCAAACGGTTGGCGTTAGACTTCGCTGAAATCGGATGCTATACCTGCGCTGCAAGCGGAAGGCCTCTTGCGCACTCGATTAGTCCGGGCGAAGGCAAGGATGGCGACTGACGGGGCGTTGGAGAGGACATGTCGCTACACGACTCGAAACGGCGCGTTGCGCTGATTACCGGCGCCACCGGTCAGGACGGTGCCTATCTCGCTGAATATCTGCTCGGCCTCGGTTATAGCGTGCACGGCATCAAGCGGCGGTCGTCCTCGTTCAACACCGCGCGCGTCGATCATCTATATGAAGACCCGCACGCCGGCAATGTGCGGTTCCGGCTGCACTACGGCGATATGACGGACTCGACTAACCTGATCCGGCTGATGCAGCAAATTCAACCGACCGAGGTTTACAATCTCGCAGCCCAAAGCCACGTCGGCGTCAGTTTTGAGAGCCCGGAATACACCGCGAATGCCGATGCCATCGGTGTGTTGCGGCTTTTGGAAGCGATCCGAATTCTCGGCACGGAAAAGGAAACCCGATTCTATCAAGCGTCCACTTCGGAGCTGTACGGTTTGGTTCAAGAGGTCCCGCAAAAGGAGACGACGCCATTTTATCCGCGCTCGCCGTATGGGGTCGCCAAGCTCTACGGCTATTGGATCACGGTCAACTACCGCGAAGCGTACGGCATGTTCGCCTCCAACGGCATCCTGTTCAATCATGAAAGCCCGGTCCGCGGTGAGACCTTCGTGACGCGCAAGATTACCCGCGGCGTCGCTCGCATCGAGACCGGTCTGGAAGAAATCCTCTATCTCGGAAACCTTGCGGCGAAACGCGACTGGGGTCACGCCCGGGATTATGTCGAGGGCATGTACCGGATCTTGCAGGTGGATGCGCCGGACGATTTCGTATTGGCGACAGGCGAGACCCGCTCGGTGCGCGAATTCGTCGAACTTGCATTCGCGGAAGTCGGCCGCAAGATCGAATGGCGCGGCAAGGGCCTTAATGAAACCGGTGTCGATTCGAAATCCGGCAAGACCGTCGTTCGCATCGATTCCACGTATTTTCGACCCACCGAAGTGGATCTCCTGGTCGGCGACGCGAGCAAGGCGCGCGAAAAGCTCGGCTGGAAGCCAAAGACAACCTTCGCGCAACTCATTAAGGAGATGGTCGCCGGTGATCTTGCGATAGCCCGGCGGGAGATTGCCAATGGCAAGCGCCCCGTTTGAAGTGAAAGGCAAGTCGGTCTTCGTTGCTGGGCATCGCGGGATGGTGGGCGGCGCGTTGGTGCGCAGGCTCGTCGAACTGCTCACAGTGACGCGCAGCGAGGTCGATCTGCGCGATCAGGCCGCGGTGAACAAGTGGTTCGCCGCCAAATGCCCGCAAGTCGTACTTCTGGCCGCGGCAAAGGTCGGCGGCATCATCGCCAGCAACACGCTGCGCGCTAAAGTGTACGAAAATCTAGTGATTGCGGCGAATGTCACTCACTCAGCCCACGTCAATAACACCGAGAAACTGATGTTTCTTGGTTCCTCTTGCATCTATCCCAAGCTGGCGTCGCAACCGTTGCGCGAGGATTCCATCTTGACGGGGCCGCTGGAGCCCACCAACGAGCCCTATGTGATTGCGAAGATCGCCGGCATCAAGATGATTGAAGCCTATCGCAACCAGTATGGCTCCGATTTCATAAATGTGATGCCGACCAATCTCTATGGACCTGGCGACAACTATCACCCCGAATATAGCCACGTCGTCGCCGCGCTGATCCGCCGCTTCCTGGAAGCGAAGGTTTCGGGCGCAAGGAACGTTGCGGTGTGGGGTACTGGTACGCCCCGGCGGGAATTCCTTTATGTCGACGATCTCGCCGACGCCTGCGTCCACCTGATGAAGACCTATTCCAGTGATGAGCTGGTCAATATTGGCACCGGGGAGGATAGCACCATTGCCGAGTTCGCGCGCGTAGTTGCCGCAACCGTCGGATACAACGGCGAGATCAGTTTCGATCGCTCGCGGTCCGACGGCACGCCGCTTAAACTGCTCGATGTCAGCCGGCTGGCCAGTCTGGGCTGGCGTGCGCGGACCTCGCTCGCGGACGGTATTCGATCGGCTTATCGCGCCTATCTGAGCGAATCCAAGCACACGACTCTCTTAGTTGTTGTGAGGAGCGAAGAAATGAAGCAATCCGAAGCTGCCCGACTTCAGTTTTGGAATGTTTTATGGAGCCTGTGATGGGACGGAGTATGCGCTGACCCGTCGGCTCGTAATGACGGAGGCACGGGGAGTGGCCTTGGTGAGCGCCGCCTACGTTGACCGCCCAAAGGTTGTAACCAAATAGGAGTCCTCCATGAGTTTTGTTAGATCCGTTGCGCGCAAGATTGCTGCTAACCTCCCCGAATTTGAAACCATCAAGACATTTCCGGACTTTCGGATAGGATTGCTTACCTCTCACAGCATCGATTTTAAGATTTTGTGCGGCGTCGGACATGAACCGAAGACGATCGCGGCCATCAAGCGGCTAGTCAAGCCCGGAATGATTGCTGTCGATGTTGGGGCAAATATCGGCTGGCAAGCCTTGCATCTGGCCGCCCGCGTAGGCAGGGACGGCAAGGTTGTTGCCCTGGAGGGGTCAGACTGGACCTATGACAGGCTCCAGCGGAATCTTAGACTCAATGATTTCCCTTGGGTAGAGACGATGCGAGCAGCAGCGGGAGCCACTGATATCGCTGAGGTGGAAATACAGTTCCCGCGCGGCTACCGCCTTGATGGCGCGCCGACCGCGGCAGTGCAGAAGGTGCCTATGGTCCGGCTCGATACCGCTCTGAAGCATTTGCCGAGGGTTGATTTCATCAAAAGCGATACGGACGGTTTCGAGCCTACCGTGTTTACTGGCGCAATGGAAATCCTAAAGCGAGACAAGCCGATCCTGCTGTTCGAGGTCGCACCCTATTTCTACAAGAACGGTGAACTCGATCGACTTTACGCCGATCTAACAGGCATGGGATATAAGTTCGAGGATCTGGCGGGATCGCCTGTCAACCCGAAGAATACCAATGTCGAGTACCCGAACGCATTGGAACTAGTAGCGAGGGCTGCATGAAGGAACGTTAGTTACGGTGATCGGCTTTACCTTGCTACTCGTGGCTGGCCTTGTTTCGGGCCTAATGACGTGGCGAGAACGCAAGCGCCAGAAGTACGACCACCGTAAGACGGGGGCCGGATTATGCGGCCTTCTGACTACTGCAGCCGCAGCGCCAAAGCGTTAATGCGATGAGTGTTGCGCAACCATTTTGAACGTGCCGGTCCCCGCAGATTTATTGCCAGTCGATCCTGAACTACTCAGTTGAAGATCTCCGATCAAAATCGGCAGGCGAAATTGGGGCGGCTCTAGCGCCAGTGGTGCCAACAACAGATTGTATTGAAGAATACTGTTGCTTGCGTGGCCAAGCGCTTCGCGCCGATACGTTGTGGACAATAACAACCCGGTGCTGCGTCAGGCATATTTGACCACGCCGGTTGAACTCGATCCGGCGTTTTGAGCGCGTTAATTTCACAAAAACGGACGTCAGGCGCTGGGACGACTTCGGCCGCTTCCTCGATGATGGCAGGATCTGCTTGACCAACAATTGCGCTGAGCGCGCATTGAGAGGCATCGCCTTGGGAAGGCGCAACTGGACCTTCGCTGGTAGCCAGCGTGGCGCCGAGCGTGCCGCCATCATGCTGACGATGATCACGACCTGTCGCCTCAACGACGTCGATCCCAAGGCCTGGCTCGCCGAGGTCCTCGCCCGGATCGCCGATCTTCCCGCGTCGCGCATGCACGAGCTGCCCTGGGAATGGAAGCTCCTGCGCCAGGCCGATAAGCCCGCCGGTCAGCAGGCCGCCTGACCATCACCCAACCGATCATAGAGCTCACTGTGCCCGCGCGCATGCGTCAATCAGGCGGTCTTCGTCGTATGCGTACCGGCGACGTTAAGCTGAGGATGAGAAGCTTAACATCGTCCTAAAGCGTGATGGCATTAGGTTTGATAGCCTGAGTTTTTGAGGTAGTTGGCGCATTCCTCGGGAGTGAAGGCGTCAAGTGCCTGGCCGATTGCGGCGCAGACCGCGTCGACGGTTCGTGAGGCAGCTTTTCGGAGCAGATGTTTGAGCTTGGCAAAGACCTGTTCGATCGGGTTCAGGTCGGGCCGAGTATTTTGGCAGGAAGAATTGTTTGGCACCGACCGAACGGATGAGCTGGCGCACTGCTTTGCTCCTATGGCTGCCGAGGTTATCCAAGACGACGATGTCGCCGGGTCGAAGGACGGGCAGAAGAACCTTCTCGACATAGGTGCGAAAGCTCACGCCATCGATTGGTCCCTCGATGAACCATGGCGCATCGATCCGGTCATGGCGGAGGGCCGCCAGGAAGGTCATGGTCTTCCAGCGGCTGTGAGGAACCTTGGCGGGAAGTCTGCACCCCCGCGGCGCCCATCCCCGCAAGGGGGCCATATCGGTTCTGGTCCAGGTCGCGTCGATGAAGACCAGCCGCTCAGCCTCGACGCGACCTTGATACTTTGTCCACTGGGCTCGCCGCCGCGCGACCTCGGGACGATCGCGTTCGCCAGCCGCCACGCTTTTTTTGAAGCTGAGCTTCTCGGCATGCACGAAGTCCCACACCGAGTGGTAGTCGACCTTCAGGCCGCGACCGGCAAGCTCGGCAACGAGGCCACGTATAGTGAAATCGCCGTCCTTGATCCGCTGCGACAGTCAGACTGCGTGGTCTCCCGAAACCGCCTTCGGCTTGTGACCACCCATCTGGCCAGGCTCAACGCTGCCGGTCTCCTCGACCCGTTGCATCCAGCCGATGGCAGTGCTGATCGCCACCCCAAACTGCTTGGCGGCCCGATTGCGCGACATCCCGCCCTCGATCGCGGCCACAACACGCTTGCGGAGATCCAGAGAATAAGGTTTGCCCATCCATGCTGGCCTCCTATCCAGCCAGCATGGTGAATCAGAAACACACTGATTTGGGAATCCCAAATCGATTCAACCAAACCCCATCCCGCTTTAGAGAGCTTACAAGCGCCGCGCCAGGTCGCGGCGACGGCGCGGCCATATGGCATTTCGCGCTCATTGCTGCTGCGATGGCGGCAATTGTTTCGTCCCGAGCCGAACGACGCGACCGGGCAACAAATCGGCTTCTTAGCAGCGAGGGTGGTCCCGGACTCGGGGGCGGTTCGTGCTCCGCGATGTGATGATAGACCACAATAGTAACTTCCCGCCGCATCAGTAGCTACCCCTGGTGGCGCGAGCGGGATAGCGCGTCCTCTGACGGATGTTCAGCAGCACCTGTCTCATTTGACACGTTGTTGCGCAGATTGCCGCGTGCGCTCCTCACGCCGACGTCGCTCCACCCGTTCACCCAGCGTTGACGATGTTGCCAGAAATGGCGCCAAATTCGCGCCTTTTCGCGGAAATCATTTCTGCCCGAGACCACGCCGGCCGTTCCGTACGCAAGCAAACGCAGGACGGGAAGCATCATGTACAGGATCTTGCCTGCGAGAATCGTTGCAGCAGAATGGTGACGCCGCAGCAGCGTGATCCGGCCAGCAAAGACCTTGATGCGATATTCTGCTTGATCGGGCTCAGAAGACCCGCCGTAGTGAATGATGGTAGCTGCAGGCGTGATGGTCGGGCATGCACCAAGCTTGCGCGCCCGGCGGCACAAGTCCGCTTCTTCGCCGTACATAAAAAAATCAGGATCAAAGCCGTCAAGTTGCTCCCAAAGTTCGCGGTCTATGAGAAGAAAGCAGCCCGTGACAATATCGACGGCGCGAATGCTGTCACGCTTCCAACCACCGTATCCTTCGGGGTTGAAAACTGCGCTGTTGCGCTTCAAGTTGGTCAGACCAGTAGCCAAACAGAAGATGCTCCATAATGTAGCATCTCCCCAACACGAGCCAGGGTTCAAGCTGCCGTCAGACAGCACGGTGCGCCCGCCCCAGATCCCGAAGCGCGGATTCGCATCGGCGAACTCGTTCAGACGATCGATTGCGTGATTCAAGATCAGGGTGTCCGGGTTGAGCAGGAGAAACCGGCGACCGCGCGCCCGCATCGCGGCCATGTTGTTCGCGCCCGCAAACCCAAGATTTTCTTGCGAGGCAATGAGCTCGACTTGAGGGAAGTTTGCGCGAATTGCTTCTGGAGATCCATCTGTTGAAGCGTTATCGAAAACGATGATTTCGTAGAGTACTGTCGTTGTTTGCGCTAAAACAGAACGAATACATTCTAGCGTCATGACGCGTGTGTTGTAGCTCACGATGACAATCGAAATGTCCGGCTCAGCGCCTCGATAAATTGCATCCCGCATCTCAAATTTGCCAGCCGCGTCTACCATGCACAACCATCCCTGCTCTGCCGACCGGCGGCCACCGAGAGCAACACCACTCGGAATCGATGAGAATTATATATACTACATATCTTGACTGTCCTAATATCCTGATCATTATTAATTCCGAACAAAATATTTAAAGCCATTTATTCAACGAATTATGTGTCGGCGTCGCGCCATTTGTTGCAAGGTAATCCGAGGAGCAGCTTTTGTGTGGCATTGCGGGATGGATAGGACCGCCAGCAGACCCTGGATGCCTTCGAATCATGACGAACGCCATTCGGCATCGCGGGCCGGATGGTGAAGGGCAGGTGACGCTCCCCCTTTCCGGAGGAGCAGTGGCCGCTATGGGTCACCGTCGCCTTGCGATCATCGATATTTCAGGTGGTAGCCAGCCAATGACCAGCCACGATGGGCGCTTCACCGTCGTGTTCAATGGCGAAATATACAACTACATCGAGATCCGAGAGGAGCTTCTGGAGCGGGGCGCGCGATTCACCTCCTGCTCGGATACCGAGGTTATCCTCGAAGCCTGGCGCACATGGGGCGCCGAGTGTCTGCCCCGGTTCAGGGGCATGTTCGCGTTTGTGCTGCATGACGACGTCACGCGGACCGTTGTGCTGGCCCGGGATCAGTTCGGCAAAAAGCCGCTGTTCCTCGCCGAGCGGCAGACGGTTTCCGGACGGGTGCTGGTGTTCGGCTCCGAAATAGCTGCCTTGCTTACCCATCCGGAAGTGCGTGCCGAACTCGACATCGACACGCTTTACCAATACCTCTGCTGGCGTTACGCCCCGGGCCCATTTACTTTCTTTCGTAATATCCGCAAGCTGCCACCGGGAAGCTATCTTGTATGGCGGAACGGAGAGATGACAACGCGGCGCTACTGGACCGCTCCGGAAGAGACAGCGCTACACCATACAGCACCCGATGACCCGGTCGCCGGGTTCCTTGCCGTTTTCGATGAGGCGGTGAAGCTGCGCCTGAGAGCCGATGTGCCGCTCGGGGCGTTCCTGTCGGGCGGGCTCGACTCTACGGCGATCGTAGCGACGCTGGCCCATCTCGGCGCCCCCGAAATAAGAACCTTTTCGGTCGGTTTCCGGGATGATCCAGCTTCTGAACTGAGTTCCGCCACCGAAACCGCGCGTCGGATCGGCACGACCCATACATCGCTGGAACTCGTGCCGAATGACCTGACCGCGCTGCTACCGGTGCTCAGCCGTCATCGTGCCGCGCCAATCGCGGAGACCGCCGATCTGCCGATCTACATGATGTCGGTGGAGGCTGCGAAACACGTGAAGGTCATCCTGTCGGGTGAGGGTTCTGACGAGATGTTCGGTGGCTATCCGAAGCACCTTGTGGAGGGGCATCTTGGCCGCCTTGCCGGACCGGGACTGCTGTCGCTCGCGGGGCATGCTCTACTCGCAGCGACATCTCCGGCTCCTGCGGTGGGCCGGAGATTGAGAATTGCCGCACGAGCAATGAGCACCCCCCGGTTCGATGAGCGAATGATCTCCTGGTTCGGCGCGCTCACCGCGGCAGAACGCAAGACTCTGTGGACCGGTCCCGCGGTCTTCCGCCAGCCCGATGCGCGCCCCTTCAGTGCGGCGGCGGGAAGTACACCCTTGCGCCGTGTCCTGCATTTCGATCAGACGTCCTGGCTGCCTGACAACCTGCTCGAGCGGATGGACATGATGACAATGGCTGCCTCAATCGAGGCGCGCGCACCGTTCATGGACGTTCGGCTCGCGGAGTTCGCCAGCACCTTGCCGGACAGCCAACGCATCAAGTGGGGTGTTACTAAACGGATTGTACGCGAGGCTTTGGGCCCGCGCCTGTCGAAATCGGTTTTAACCCGGCGAAAGAACGGTTTCAGAATGCCGGTGACGGAATGGTTTCGCGGCCCGTTGCGCGATCCGGCGCGCGAACTCCTGCTCGGGTCGGATAGCATTAGCGGTCACTATCTCGATCGCGGGACGGTCAGGCTCTATCTGGACGAGCATGCAAAAGGACAGCAGAATCACGACAAGACGCTCTGGGCTCTGTTCGCGCTGGAAACGTTCCTGCGCGAGTTCTTTTGATTGGACCGCCAATGCTGATTTCAGTCATCATTCCGCATCTCAACCAGGAAGCCTACCTCACGCTTTGTTTGGAAGCCCTGCACGCCCAGCATGCCATCACTAGCAAGGTCGAGGTCATCGTCGTCGATAACGGGTCGGCGAGGTTGCCCAGCACGGTTTGTTCTGCTTGGCCTGATGTCCGAATCGTCTCAGAATCCATTCCGGGCCCGGGGCCGGCTCGCAACCGCGGGATCCGGGAGGCGCGCGGTGACATCCTAGCATTTACCGATGCTGATTGCCGGGCCGATCCGGGTTGGCTCGCTGCGATCGAGGCCGCCTTCGCCGACCGACGTACTCGGATCATCGGTGGCGATGTTCAGGTCAGTTATGAAAATCCGTCGCGGCCTACATTTCTCGAACCATATGAAAGCATCTATTCCTACCGCAACAGCGAACACATCGCAGAAGGGTTTTCGGTAACTGCCAATCTCGCAATGTTACCGGCGGTCGTCACCGAGATCGGATCCTTTGCGGGGATCGAGATTGCCGAGGACCGCGATTGGGGGCTGCGCGCCTGCGCGGCAGGCTATGCGATACGGTATGTACCGGAGATGATCGTGTTTCATCCCGCTCGGAAGACCTTCGCCGAGCTGACAAGGAAATGGGACAGGCACATCGCTCATGACTATGAGCGCATCCGGTCCCGACGCCTTGGTGCGCTCCGTTGGTTCGGCAGGGCGATCGCAGTTGCCGGATCTCCAGTTGTTGAATTTCGGACACTGCTCTTCTCGCCCCGTGTCTCAGGTCCCCGGGAGCGCATCTTGGCATTTCTCTGTCTGACCGCGATCAGGCTCTATCGCAGTGGCCGCATGATCGGAGTGCTACTCCGGGCCGACGGTTTAAAGCTCTCGGCAGCGTGGAATCGGAAATAGAAGACGGATACTGGCTTAAGATCGGACAATTGCCACCTGCCACGCGCAGGGCCCGCGGCCATGAAGCTAAATACGTCCGCGTTCTGATCCTTTCCTGGCTTGCCTTCTGCGGTTGCGGCAATCTGCACCGCGGCATGGCCGAGCTCGTCTATCAGCTGGTGTCTTGATAAACGCAGCCGCGCCGCCCCTGCGGCGCAGACGCAATCGTACTCAAAACTCGCTTTTAGGTTTCTACGTGGCAATGCTACAATTGTCCGTAGGCGTACAGAAGCCAAATGCGACGGATATGGATCGCTTTGAGTAAGCCATCCCGGCCGTTCGAGACGCACCTAAAATAGTGGGGCGCCGGCGCACCGTTCCAGCCTAAAAAATGCCAAATCCAGGCTGGCTCACGTTCCATGATCACCATTTAATAAAATATTAGATTGATTTATTTTTAATATTTAAACATAATCAGCCTAGCCATTATACGGCGGTTAGGAAAATGCGCGAATTCGCCGCTTCAAGCGCTTTACTCCGAAACATCGCTCCGCGCGGAAAGCGTCATAAGCTCCTGGCAGTTTCTTCGGGCGGAGGCCATTGGATCCAATTGCTCCGCGTCAGCGCCGCATTTGACACCTGCGAAGTGACATTCGTCACAACGCATGAATCATACCGATCGCAAGTTAAGGATTGTAGATTTTGGACGGTCAATGATTCCAACCTTTCTAGCAAACTCGGTCTAGCGAAAACCGCCGCGCAGTTGACTCGGATCATCTGGGCCGAGATGCCTGACGTTGTCATCTCAACAGGCGCCGCTCCGGGCTACTTTGCATTACGACTTGCGCGACTGATTGGGGCACGCACGATATGGCTGGACAGCATCGCGAACGTCGAGAAGCTTTCAATTTCCGGGTCTAAAATTAGTCGTTACGCCGACCTTTGGCTGACTCAGTGGCCCCACTTGGCACGCCCGAAAGGTCCCCACTACGTTGGCTCCGTGCTATGATTTTTGTTACAGTCGGCACGCAAGGACGATTTGACCGTTTGATCCGGACGGTTGACGAGTGGGCAGGCCTACGCGGAAAAACGGATGTGTTCGCGCAGACTGGCCTGTCAAGTTACTGCCCCACACACCTTCGCGCCGAACCGTTTATGAGTCCTACCGAGTTCAGGAAGCGCGTAGAGTTAGCAAGTTTTGTGATAGCTCATGCCGGCATGGGTTCAATCATTACTGCGCTCGAGCTGGGAAAGCAGATTATTGTCATGCCTCGCCTAAAGAATTTAGGCGAGCACCGGAATGACCATCAGGTCGCAACCGCAAAGCGCTTCGCTGAGCAAGGCCGTATTCTGGCTGCTTTCAATGAACAGGAGCTATTTGACAAGCTTGATCATCTTGAGATGTTGAACAAAACCGAACGGTTAAGTGCAGAAGCATCGCCACACCTAATCGTCACCATTCGAACATTTATCGAGACGGGACGGATTATTATGAGTGAAAGTAATTCTTCAGCTGAAGCGTCGATGTGGCGCGCCCCTATGTTGCGCAAAGAATGGTGAAGTGGACCCCATCCGTGAGCCACGGGGTCCAATCTCTTTAGGTGGATTGTCGGCCGCCCTGATCTCCTGATATCACGCCGCGAAGGGTACTGTCTGCTGTAGCTGTTGCGGCTGTGGGCATGTGGTCAACGCGGCAGCGTTGTCCAAGCGCAGCGTCATGTCCACCGCCAGAGTAGCGGCCATGCCTTCGTGCCACACCTCCATCGCCGTGCGATTGGCCAGGGCTTGGTGGGGACGCACGGCGTTGTAAAAACGCGAGCCACGAAGCGGCGCCGGCATGGGCGTCGCGGCCCTCGGCGGAGCCTTTAAGGTAGATATTCTCATGCTTGAACGAGCGCCATAGTCGCTTGATGACCGTAAGCGCTTAGCCGGAACCCTTGCTTCGGGATCGGAATAGCTGTGCGAAGAAGCCTCCGGGTTGGACGGAGGTTTGAGATGGGATTGGACAGCAAAAAGGACGTCCATTTAGACGGCCCAGGGTCGCTGAGCCGGTTGGAAGTTCTGGAAGGACCGTCGGGGCGGCGCGTGCGCTCGGAAGCTGAGAGAGCTCGGATCGTCGCCGAGAGTCTGTTGCCCGGTGCCCAGGTGGCCGAGGTGGCGCGCAAGCACGGAGCGACGCGCTGGCAGATCTACGATTGGCGACGGCGCTTTCGACAGCGAGGCCTGCTGCCGGCGTGCGAAGCGTCCCAGCCGACATTCGCGCCGCTGGTGGTGGGAGGTGCGTTGGAAGAGCGTCAGGCTCCGGCCATCAAGCTTGAGATCGCGATTGGTGATATCGTGCTGCGGACGGATACGGCCATTGATGCCGAGCAGCTGTCCCGGGTGATCCGCGTGCTGCGAGCATCACGATGATTGCGGCCGGTGCTGATCTGAAGATTTACGTTGCAACGCGGCCGATCGACTTCCGCTGTGGCCACGATGGGCTTGCGGTGAAGGTGCAGGAGATGCTTCGTCTTGACCCGTTCAGCGGCGCAGCCTTCGTGTTCCGATCGAAACGAGCGGACCGAATCAAGATTTTGGTGTGGGACCGAACGGGCCTGGTGTTGGTTCACAAGCGCCTCGAAGGTTGCAAGTTCGTTTGGCCAACGATCGCGGACGGCGTGATGCGGATGTCGCCGGCGATGTTCGCGGCCTTGTTCGAGGGGCTGGATTGGAGGTTGGTCCGCCCGGAAGAAGCGCGGCGGCCGCAGGTCGCTGGATAACTGCGGCAGAATGACTCGGCCGCTATTTTGAGCGTGGCACGTGTGGCGCCGATGTGCTCGAAATAGCACATGAGCATCGCGGCGCTGCGCGACGAAAACGAACGCCTCAAGGCGCTTTTGGCGCAAACGCAGGCGGCCTTGAGCGAGCATCAGGGGGCGCTGGCGGCGTCGGAGGAAGCGCGGCGTCGGCTAGAGATCATTCTCGGCGAATTGCGCCGCGAGAAGTTCGGCTCGAAGTCCGAGAAGCTGCGGCCAGATCAGTATCACTTACCGCTGGAAGACGTGGAGATCGCGCAAGGCATCTTGGACGCGGCGCAGGAGAGAGCCGAGGCTGTGATCAACGGCCGATCGCGGAACGTGCCGGATCAAGGTCCTCATCGCAATCGCGGCTGCTTGCCTGCCCATTTGCCGCAGGTGGAACGGATCATCGAGCCCGCAAGCACGCTCTGTCCGTGCGGTTGCGGCGCCATGGCGAAGATCGGCGAGGACGTCAGCAAACGCCTGGACGTGATCCCGGCGCAATGGAGGGTGTTGGTCACGCGCCGCCCGAAATATATCTGTCGCCGCTGCTCGGGCCCCGTCGTGCAGGCGCACGCACCGGAGCACGTCGTGCCCGGCGGGCTGCCGACCGAAGCGGCCATCGCGCACGTGATCGTCTCCAAATTTGGCGACCACACGCCATTTTACCGTCAGGCCGAGATCTATGCGCGCCAGGGGATCCGGCTTGATCGGGCGACACTGGGCAACTGGTCTGGCCGCGCCTGCTTCCATCTTCAGCCCATCGCGGACCACATGCGCCACCACCTGGCTATGGCGGATCGGCTGTTCATGGATGAGACCAGGGCGCCGGTACTCGATCCGGGGCGCGGCCAAACGAAGAAAGGCTACTTCTGGGCGATCGCCTCAGACGACCGCGGCCACAGCGGGCCAAGTCCGCCGATCGTGCTGTTCCGATATGCCCCTGGTCGCAGCGGTGCCTTTGCTGAGCAGTTCCTCGACGGTTTTGGCGGACGCTACCTGCAATGCGATGCCTATGACGGTTATGACCGGCTGACCGAGGTCGTTCGACCGCAAGGGCCGTGGACGCTCGTGCATTGCTGGAGCCATTTGCGCCGGCGCTTCGTCAAATTGGTGCGCAACAGCAAGTCTCCGATCGCCGAGGCCGCCGTTCGACACATCGCGCAGCTTTACGCCATCGAAGCCATGGTGCGCGGCTCGTCGCCGGACGTCCGGTTGGCCACGCGCAAGGAGCACTCGCTGCCCCTCATCGCGGCTTTAAAACCGTGGTTTGAGAAGCAGCTTTCTATGATCTCCAGCGGCTCAACGCTCGCCGAGGACATCCGCTATGCGCTCAATCACTGGCAGGGGCTGACCCGCTTCCTCGAAGACGGGCGTCTCGAACTCGACACCAACCCGGTCGAGAACGCCATCCGGCCGGTCTGCCTAACCAGAAAAAATGCGCTCTTCGCGGGCCATGAAATCGGGGCCGAAAACTGGGCCATGCTGGCGTCGATCGTCGCCACCTGCAAGCTCAACAGCGTCAACCCGGTTGCCTACATCGCTGAAACACTCGAGGCGATCATCGACGGCCATCCCCACAGCAGGATCGATGACCTCATGCCGTGGCGATTCCGCAAAACGTCAAGCCAGCTTCAATAGGGTCATGGCTAAGCGCTTACTGATGACCTGATGAGCGCATTGTCCATCCAACGGCCACGACCGTCCATCGAGATGCGAATGCCATCGTCCGCCAGGATGCCGGTGAAGGCCACTGGCTACCCCGGTCGATGTTGAAGATCTGTAGATCTGCGGGTGCCGAAGCGGGCAGCGCCCCCTCGAGCGCGTCAAGGCAGAACGTGACGTCCATGATGTTCGACAGCCGACAGCCGCAACCCCAGTACCGCCCGGCTCGCCAAGTCCATGATCACCACGAGATAGAGGAAGCCGCGGCCCATCGGGATATAGGTGGTCAGCGCACCAGACCTGGTTCGGCCGCTCGATCGCAAGACCGCGCAACAGACAAGGGAAAACCTTGTGCCCCGGCGCCGGCTTCGTGGTGCGCGGTTTCGGCCCGAGCGCCGCAATCGCGCTTGCGGTTGACCGCGTGCCCCTCGGCCCGCAGCACTCGTTGATCCGCCGCAACAACGCCGGATCGTCATCGCCATTCGCAGCAGGTCGCAGCCGATAGATGCCGGAGCGGGCAATTCCGAGCAACTGACACTGCCGGCGAACCGACAGTTCACTCTGGCCGCGGTCAACGAGCGCACGGCGGTCCGGGGAGCCTCATCGTCCGGACCTCTTCGCTAGAAACCCCGCTCCACGATCAACTGGCCGATCTTGGCGTGCAGCTTTTCAATCTCGCCCGCGTGGTCCCGCTTATGCTCGCCAACGCCTCAAGCGCGATCTTCGCCTTCAGCGCCGGGCCAATCTTCCGTCTCGTCCTCTGCGTCATTCTCCGCTCCGCCTGTTGCGAGGGGAACGGCGCAAAATCCATTAGTCAACCGGTCCGATTTTCGGGGTCCACTTCAGCCGGAGACTCTCAGATCTCAATCAACCGCGCCATGGTTTCCTTGACGCTTCCCACCATCGTCGATCCCCACATCCAGCAGCCATACCCCGCTGCCAAGAAGAAATATGAACCAGAGATAAGCCGTTCCATAATAGTGGACTGTCCAGCCCACTAGGAAGAATGCAATCATCATAATCAGATAAGCAGTTCGATAGGCGACCAGCCGCTCATCCAGTCCCTTCCTGAAGCTCACGCCGAGAAACACCGCGAAGAAGGACAATACCATCAGAAGGCCACCCGGGATGCCGAACCTCATAGTAGTTAGGAGCCAAAACATGTCGACACTTGGCGGCATCCAGCTAGATCGCGCCCAGTCTTCAAATCCGATGCCAAAAAGCGGTTGATTCAGGACCGAAGCAGAGCCGTACTCCCAAATCAGTAGGCGATGCCAGCCTGTAGCCGGCTCGAAGGTAAACTTTGAAATGTAGAACTGGATCGGGCTCTGATTGGAGCCGAATAGGACGGCGAGATAAGCTGCCAAGGCCACGCACCAGAGAATTTTCCAGCAGTACCGGTTCTTCCTAAAGAGTGCGCTCCACATCATCAACGCCGCCTGCACGGCGATGGCCGCGATTGGGGCCGACGACAATGACAGCAATGCCGTTCCTCCAACGAGCCCAGTCTTCAGCCACCGCTGAAACAGCGGAATGCGGTGGCCGAGGACCAGATGGGTCACGGCGAGGGCGCTAGCGGCGCAGATGCCGAACAGGATCGAATGCTCGAAAACAACCTGGGCTCGCCAAAGACCTGCACGCATATCGTTGCCGGCATTCGGAAAGGACGGAAGAATGGCGGCGAAAAGCTCCAGGAGAACATTGCGCCCGGTCAGTGCCTCTAAGAGCGCGAACGGAAAGAGAAACGCCACGACCCTGAACAGCATGCGTGCCATATTGAAGAAGTCGTCGGCGTCCCTGATGTAGCATCTGGCTACAAGATAGGCGCCCATCGTTTCAACAAACAGGATGCCGGCCGGCTTCACGGCAAATTCCGGGCCATGGACCACGACCAGGCTCACTACGCTCCAGAGGCAGAACAGCAGCAGGGCTATGTCGGAGGTCCGTATCCGTCCTGACGCGCCGCGCATCCACTTGGCCAGGCAGGGAAGGACCATCGCGAGTAGGATCACCCGGGAGGTGTACAGCGAGACAGAACCGATTGTCCCAACCCAGGGGACGACCAAGGAGGCCAAGAAAAGACGAACGGGCCACGGCAACGTCTTCTTGCCGGGCCGATCCGCACTGATGGCTTGCCGCCGCGGAGCACCGGGAATCGTTCCCTCCAGATCTCGGTAACGCCGTGACCTGGCGTAGACCCCCACTTCAATGCCCATCTACTACTCCGTTCCTGCCTAGGTCGCCCGGAAAAAGATTTTTGGGGTAAACTTCGCTCAATACCGGCTGTGGCCACATTATCACCCACCGAGCATGTCACTATATAAATTAAGAGCCGGCAGTGCTCTAAATTTAATGAGCAATCGACACCTTCCTGCAAGATTGGTTATGAGCTATGCTGGATTTTGGTGACAAGGTGATCAGACGGCGTGGTTTGCCGGCACCTGGATGACCTCGATGCCGTCGTTGAATGACATCTGCGATTCGGCAGAGCCGCCGCCAGGTCTTTGATGCAGCGATGACCAGACTGAACACCATCAGCTTGGCGGCGGTCGGCGACAACCAACCCTTGGTGCGCGTCGTCCGATTTCGCATGGTGGCGAACACACTCTCGATGGGATTGGTGGTGCGCAGGTGATCCCAATGCTCGGCAGGAAAGTCGTAGAAGACCATCAGCGCGTCGCGATCCCTGACCAGACATGCGTCCGCCTGACCGTATTTGGCGCGGTATTTTTCGGCAAAGACGTCGATCTCCGCTTCGGCGGACGCCCGGTTCGGCGCCCAATAGACCTCGCGCAGATCCTTCTTCATGCTGGTCCGCACCTTGTCCAGGACGCTCACTTTCTTGTGCACCGAGCATCGCTGGTGCCGTGTGCCGGGAAAGACCTCGTCGAGCGCCTTCCAGAAGCCGAGCGCGCCGTCGCCGTCGGCAATTTCCGACACGATCTGCAACCCGCGCTGCTTGACGTCGATCAAGAGTTCGCGCCAGCTCTGCGCGCTCTCACTCACGCCGACTTGAAAGCCGATCAGTTCCTTCGTGCCTTCCGGCGTCGCGCCGATCAGCACCAGCATGCACTCGCCCTGGTCTTCCATGCGAGCCTGCAGGAAGACGCCATCGGCCCACGCGTACACGTTCAGGTCGGCCGTGCCCATAACGGCAGGATCGCCGAGATCCGCTGCCCCCGCTGGACGCCCCGCGCTCGCGGACCCTCGCCCGCGCCACCTCGACCGGGCCGATGCCGGTTTGGCGTCCTTTCGCTTCAGCGCTCCTCGTGCGACGAAGATTTAACATCAACATGGCCGCACGTCAGTTTATCGTGCACTGCGCACCTTCGAGGAACAAGTGAGGCTGCATGACTCAAGGATTTCTAAGCAGCGGACATCCGCCATGACGACAGCGTTAGTTTTGATTGCGCTCTTGTTGATGAGCACACCAGCAGCACACGCCATTGGGTGCGTTGTTAATGGACCGCGCTACGGCCTGACAGCGGAGATCGTGAACTGGTCAATGAAGATTGGCACTGGTCAGAGTTGCATTCGTGGTCTCCGGTACAACAATGTCATAATTGAAAGTCTGGAGTTGGTCTCTCTGCCTCGGACCGGACAAGTTACAATAGAGGGTCCGGGTTTCACCTACACGGCCAAGTCGGGCTATGAAGGAGAGGATTCTTTCACTATCGCGCTCTCGGGCACAATCAACAGAGTAAAAGGAAGTTCAACCATTCGCCTTACCGTTTCTGTTGGGAATTCGGGCATCGGCGACCATCCTCCACGAAATCTCCGCGGGCCGATCGTGCCGCCCAACCTGCCAATGACTACCCCGATCGACGTCGATCCAACTCGCTTCGGCCTGCCTACCGCGGATACGGCGGGTGTCCCGGCTGGCGCTACCCTGACGAACTACAACGGTCCAATGACCATCACGACGCCGGGCGCAGTGATCGAGAACGTGATCATTAACGGCCAACTCACCGTCGATGCTGCGAACGTAACGGTCCGTAACTGCGTCATCCAGACTAATGATTGGTTTGGTGTCCATGGCGAACAATCGCCCAACCTTACGGTTCAAAACTGCAAAATCATCGGAGGCGACCAAACCAACTCGGGCATTCTCGGCAACGGAACGTTCTCCGGCAACGACATTTCGCATACCTGTATTGGCATCCAATTAACGGACGGCGCGAGCACCGTCAGTGGCAACTATATCCACGACTTATTTTACGACTCTATCCAGCCGCACTATGACGGCATCACCGCCCTAGGTGGCCAAGACCATGTGGTAATCGAGCACAATACGATTTCCATACCCTCCGGTTACGGCGGCACGGCAGAGGTCTTTCTCGATAACGACTTTGGTTCCGTCAACGATGTCATCATCAGAGACAACCTGCTGTATGGTGACCCGGCGTACACAATCCAATTGGTCCAAAAGGCCAACCTACCCGGCACTATCACCAACGTCGTGGTCGAGAACAACTACCTTGAGAAAGGGGAATACGGATATATCTTGCAGCAGAATATGGCGCCCGCGGCCATCCGCAACAATATCGCATGGGATAACGGAAAAGACCCCATCCCGTATCCAGATGATGGCCCTTTTGCTTTGCGCAACTGCGGATACGGATTGCGGTGCCCCCTCGTCGCGCGGTGATCGGCAACCTAGGCAAATGTTTCCCATGAAACGGCCAGGATACATTCAGTGAGCCATTATGCCAGCTCTTCGCGTCCGTCCTTGACTGCTCTCGACTGGAGTACGGCTTGCATTGGCACGCCCGCGATCAAGGTCGCGACAGGAAAGATGTGCTTCCCAGTTCGAAACCCGCGAGCACCAGACTTCAATTGGCTACGCGTGGATTGGGGCACTACGATCGCGAGCCGTAGCCGAGACAGTCATGCGGCTGAGGATGCCGAACCTTCGTGGCCAACCTTAAGATGACATTGTTGAGCGCTATCTGCGATGCCAGCTCGGTCGAGGAGGCCTACCGAGATCTGTCGGGCGAGCTGTCGGTGCAAGCGGCCGACCGAAGTGTGCATTCCTACGTTTGCTCGCCGATGGTTACGCCCTCGATCGTCTGTCTTCGCACCGTGGGGACGAAACGTATTCTCGCAAGATCGCACCGGGCCGGAGATCGGATATGACAGAAGGAAGGAGCGGTCGAGATGCCGCACGCAGCAACGGACGCTAAACTTACTCCTGCGACACTTAGGCGTGCCCGTATGGAGATTGGTCGCCGCTATCGCCAAGTTCACCGGATCTGGCGCGAGGATGGCGCTCAACCGATTCTGGATCGGTTGCGGCGCGCCCTGGCGAACCGGCTCGCGCCGCCAGTGACGCCTCTTCCCGTGCGGCCGTCCGACGTACTCGCTTGTGACCTAACCGTGCCACGGACGTGGGTGCCGCTCCGCATGGAAAGAGACGAGCGCCTCATCGTCAACTGGGTCATCGTACCTCCTGCGGCGGGTTCTGGTGGCCACACAACGATGTTTCGCCTTATAGAGCACTTGGAGCGGTCTGGACACATTTGTCGCATTTATCTCTACGACGTTTACGGCGGTGACGCCACCTATTATGCCTCCAGAGTTCGGGAGGTCTTTCCTGGATTCGCAGGCGAGGTGCACGACGTTAGAGAGGGCATGGCTGACGCCCATGCGGTCGTTGCTACTGCCTGGGAAACCGCGTATTGCGTGTACAGCGATGTGTGTCGGGGTATCCGATTCTATCTCATACAGGATTTTGAGCCGTGGTTTTACCCTGTTGGGGGGTGTAGCGTGCTCGCGGAAAACACTTATCGCATGAACTTCCACGCGATCACTGCGGGTCGCTTTCTCGCAAAGAAACTGAGCAACGAGTACGGGATGGCTGTGGAGTCGTTCGATTTCGGCTGCGACACTGAGCACTACCATCTTTTAGAAAAAGAGCGTCCTCGAGACGGGATAGTTTTCTACGCGAGGCCGGAAACGCCGCGACGGGCTTTCGAGCTTGGAATAATAGCGCTCAAGCTCTTCGCTGAGCGTCATCCTGAGCTCACAATACATTTTTACGGTAAACGGATTGGTAAGCTGCCGTTCAGCTACGTCGACCACGGCCTGATGTCACCCAAGGATCTGAACCGCATCTACAATCGCTGCTTTGCCGGATTGAGCCTGTCGATGACGAATGTATCCCTTGTTCCCCATGAAATGTTGGCAGCGGGTTGCATCCCCGTAGTCAATGATGCCGAGCATAACCGAGCCGTTCTCGATAATCCCTTTGTGCGGTACGCCCCCCCGACTCCCCACGCTCTGGCCGCTGCTCTCGACGACGTGGTTGCCACCAAGGATTTTGCGGCGCTGGCGGTTTCCGCCTCCGCCAGCGTGTCCTCGGCATCTTGGGAAGCAGCAGGGGATGTGGTCCAGCAATGCATACGGCGCATCGTATGCTGCCGGTGAGCACCCCTCAGCGGCTTGCTCTAGGGATGCCGAATTGATGGAGGCATGAGTCAAGATGGCAAACCGGGGAGCATATCGGGCATTGTTATCCCGGCGGGTGTATGTTCCCAAGCCGGACGGTCGCCGGCGCCCCCTTGCGATCGCCGCACCGAAAGACAAGTTGAGGATCGGAGGACGCTGGCTCGCCCACGCGGGAGTTGATCCAGCCACTCCATCAGGAACGCCAGTTTTGGATCGACCCGGCCAAGGAGAGGCGTCGGCGTGCGTACGCAAGGAGTATTGCGGTATCGGCCGCACAGGCTGGTGATGTCCCAGAATTCTCAAAGCATAATAAAGGACTGCCAGGAATTTGGTTCGGGCGAGCCGAGTCGAGGAGATTTTGGCCGGCACACAAGCTACAAAGGCCGCCGCACTGGCAGGAAAAACAAATATGCCCTGGGGCACGCCATTATTTGATTTAACTGTTGAAAAATCATTATTTTGATATTAATTTAGGGCATCAGATTAAAAAGACTTTTGTTGAATTTGAAGGTCCAGCGATTGAGCTTTCGAGTATTCGCAGGGCGCGAGCTGCCTTGGCGGACCATTGGACCCAATGTCATGGCGCAACGCTGGACCGCGAGAGGTGTGAACAGTGCAAGTAGGGGATTGGGTCGAGGTCCGAAGTAAGGAGGAGATTCTTCGGTCGCTTGACCAGGACGGCCGCTTGGAAGGCCTCCCCTTCATGCCGCAGATGTTTGACTATTGCGGACGTCGCTTCAAAGTCTACAAGCGCGCGCACAAGGCTTGCGACACGGTTAATGTTGAAATCGCAAGTCGGCGGCTTGCCAACGCGGTGCACCTCGAAACGCGTTGCAATGGCAAGGCATACGGCGATTGTCAGGCCGCGTGTCTGATCTTCTGGAAGGAGGCTTGGCTCAGGCCTGTGGAGGAAAGAGCCACTTCCATTGAGGTGCCGACCGATGGAAAAAGGCTTGAGCGTCAAGCACAGACGAACGGGAACGGCTGCTCGGAGGATGATATCCGGCGGGCCACGTACGTCCGCGGCCAACAAGACGCTGATACAAGGTACATGTGCCAGGCGACGCAAATGCCCCTGTTCACGACCCCTCTTTCATGGTGGGACATCAGGCAATACATCGAAGACTACACTTCGGGGAACGCGAGCTTGGGCGAGATATGCCGCGGTTTCGGGTATCTCAGCTACTACCATCTAACGCTCGCGAAGAGGGGGCGGCTGGGTATTCCTGCGCGTTGGCTTTATGACAAGTTTCAGGCCTTCGTGGGCGGCGTACCCTACCCGCGACATAGAGGAACCCTTGCACCCGGTCAGCCTACTCCGCTCGCGGATCTAAATCTGCAGCCCGGCGAATTGGTTCGAATTAAACCGTACTGGGAGATTCTCGCAACTCTCAATGGATACAAGAATCGCGGGATGTACTTCGACGCTGAAATGGTTCCGTATTGCGGAAAAGTTTATCGGGTCCGCACCCGGGTGACGAAATTTATAAATGAGACGACGGGAACGATGTCAACAATGAAGTTCCCTGCCGTCATCTTGGAGGGAGTCTATTGTCGCTCGCATTACAGCAATTGCCGAATGTTTTGCCCGAGAAGCATTTATTCCTGGTGGCGCGAAGCTTGGTTGGAGAGAGTTTCCGACCCTCCCTCGGTTGATATGAAACGCGATGCCAAGGTAGACGAGGCGAAGGAGCGACTGACGACGCCAACGATGACGTCGGTGGATCACGGCGGGCTTGAGCCGTAATCCTTCAACGATGTATTGCCGCCCCGATCGCTCATCCCGGCAGAACGGACAAATCCAACCGACAGCCTACCGCGCAGGATAAGTGGAGCATGGTGTCGAAATGGCATTCTCAAATACCGTGCCAGAGTTCGAAAGAGGTCCGCTGGTTACAATAGCGATTCCAACATTTAACAGGGCTTGGTGGCTTGGAGATTGCGTTGTTTCGGCATTATCGCAAACGTATTCACACTTCGAAGTGGTCATATCGGACAACGCGTCAACTGACAACACACCGGAGGTGCTGAACCAATTCAACGATCCTAGAATGCGTGTGGTCAGGCAAAAGACTAATATCGGTCTTCTTCCAAATTGGAACGCCTGTTTAGCCGAGGCAAAAGGCGACTATATAGTCTTTGTTTCTGATGACGACAGACTGGCGCCCTGGATGCTGGAACGTTGTGTTGCCCTAATCTTAAGGCATCCGCAAATTTCAGTCGTTATCGCATTGAGCGATGTGCGCTCCGCGGTACTCGCTCGGACACGGCCTGGACAAACCAGCTTACGGCTTGGAACAGGGATCTGGAATGGCTCGGATATTCTAATGGAGTATTTGAAGGATCAGATAGACATCGCAATGTCCAGCATCATGCTCCAAACTGCTCATCTCCGCGCAATCGGAGGCTTTCGGATCGACTTGCCCCATGCCGGCGATGTGGCAGCATGGGCTCCCCTTTTGTTGATGGGCAAGGCTGGATTGGTCAACGAATCCTGCGCCACGTTCAGCTTTCACAGCGACAGTGACAGCTCCAGGCTGGGTATCGAGCAGCTGATGCGGGACGGTTGGAACGCGGCCGATTTGATCTCCAATTACGCCAACCATTCCGTTCCTGAGCTGCTGGAGCGCCGTCGGCTACAACAACATGCCAGACGCTGTTTCGCCCGTCGCAATGCTTTAATCTTGTCGCGTTTCCGAGACAACGGCGGCACGTTGGCCGAAGTGCTTCGAACGATTTGGCGTTTTCGCCGCGGCTTTAGCCATATCGCAATAGTGGATGTCTTCAGATTGGCCTGGCCGATGGCAATCATTGTCTTTCCAAAATCAATCATCACCTGGCTTCGCCGCGTCAAGCGAAGTCTGATCAAGCAAGGTGGACCCCGCCACGGCCTACCTTAATACTCAGCCTTTCGATCAAGGGACGGGTTTCTCATGACCGCAAGTAGATCTAGGTAAAACGCTCTCTGTCCCATGACATGCAAAATCATATAGCAATATACGCCGGCCATGACACAACCGCCCAACGTAAGCCTCAAGAGTGAATGCCCTTGTTGTCCAAAATACAAGAGGACAATGAATGCCGCAGCCGCAGCCACGATGCCTGAGAGAAACGAACGCCTTACTGCTAGAAACAAATCCCACGGAGATACCGGCGTACCGTGAAGACACCACAGAACATGAGGAACAAGCCACAGCGTCATTGCCGTCGAATACGCCAGAGCCACTCCGTTCGGGCCGTAGGGCAATCCAATCAGGTAAGCGGAAATGACCAGTGGAGCAATGACCAGAGCGACCGCCAAGCTACGGCCCTGCAGTCCGCTGGACAGAAGCAGCCACGAAAGAGGATTGATCATCCCAAATATCAGAACTGTCGGGGACAGCAGTCGAAAGATAACCGCTGCCTCTACCCACTTGGGTCCAAGCACCACTAGCACAATATCATCACTAAATAGAGCGCAGAAGATGGTGGTTGGAATGGTCGCGGAGACGACCAGAGAATAGCCCTTCAGAAAATAGTTCTTCAAACGAACGGGGTCGTGCTGGAGACGCGAGAGCGCTGAAAACGCAACTCCGCCAATCGCCCAGTTAAGATTCTCAGTGGGAATAGTAACGAGTTGGTACGCCCTTCCATATAGCCCGAGGGCGTCTGCGCCCCAGAAGCGCCCGAGCAAAACCTTTTCGAGATTATAGGCGACATAGATGACCAGGCCATTCAAGGTCAGGGTTCCACCGAAGCGCAGCATGGCGCCGGTCCCTACCTTTAAGCGGGGTAGCCCCGGGATCCACGATGTCGTCAACCACATGCACGCCGTCGTAACAGCGGGCGAAACAATAGCCATGGCCACGAGTGCCCAGTAACCGAAGCCGGCGAGCGCCATTGCGATCGCAACCGCGCTGCTAGCCACCTGGGCTACCGTTTCGATAACTGCGAGAGCGATGTACCGCAGTTGCCGCTGAAGCAGTGCAAAGTGCTGCACGCCCGCCGCGTTCAAGATAAATCCAGCCGATATTGCGACAGTCACCCAAAAGAGCCGAGGCTCATGAAAAAACGCGACAAGAACCGGGGCAGTCACGACGCACGCGAGTGCAAGTACTGCCCCAACGGCTATGTTGATCCAGAACAAGGTCGAAACTTGCGCGTTGGTGATGGTGTCCCTCTGAACCGTAGCTGACGAAAGGCCGGCAGAGGTGAACAATCCATACACGCCGGTGACAACAGTAGCCATCGCGAGCAAACCGAAGTCTTCGGGATTGAGCAGGCGGCTCAGAATGGCAATTGACGCAAGACGAAGAGCGAAATTGGCAGCCTGCCCACAAAGCTTTGCGAAGCCTCCGCGAACTGCCCGCTCCTTCAAGTCCTTCATTGCGGTTACTCAGCACGTTGAATTGGGAAGACGCGCGCTCTACTTACTTGCGAATATGGCTCATCAAAATGTGCTCCTCCGCGAATCAGAGAGGACACCTGCGACGTAAATTCCGTCCGTATACCTCGGTAAAGATGGTCCCCTGATCAGACCATAGTGAGCTTCCGGGCAACAAATGCCTCCGCATACTTCTCCGGCGCCCGACATTCCATTCCCCGGAGCCGCGCCAACCCACGAAAGACTTCCGGATCGAACCATTGTTTGGACCGTTGACTTCCAAAGTGTGAAACCATGAGATCGATCTTCCGTTGCAATGCTCGGGCCGAGACTGGCGCGTAGCAATTCGGCTGTCCAACATCTCCGTCCCACTTCGGTATTTCGTATTCAAGGATGAGGTGATCTCGGAAGGTATTCCACGTCAGGCGAGATACCTGTCGGTGATCCTGATGAGCATCCTCCCGTCGATGCGTGAGGATAAGGTCTGGCCCAACACGCTCTCTTAATGTCTCGAACCAGCATTTGATCTGCTCGCCCTGCTCCGGAAAGAAGCCATCTCGAAACTTCATCATTTCGATTTTAGCGCTGGCCGCTTCGGACAGGAAGTCTGCGGCAGATTCCCTCGCTTCGCGCTCACGCTCGCCTACTGCGCTAAGAACACACCAGTGCACATCGAGGCGAACGCCGCGTTCCAGTAAGCTCAACAGTGTCGCTCCCGCGCCAATTTCGATGTCATCCGAATGGGCGCCCAGGCAAAGCACCGACAAATGATCCCCCGGTGCAACGAGCCGAGATCCGATCATGGTACTGCTGCGACCCGAGCGCCGACGTCAAGCCGCCACGGCATGTGACCGCGTTCGACCATTTCCTCCAACACCTGCCTGTCTCTCAGCGTATCCATCGCACGCCAGAATCCTTCATGCTTGACGGCCATCAATTGCCCGCTTTCGATCAAGCGTTTGAAAGGTTCAACCACGAGCTCCTCGCCATCCCGAATGTAGTCGAATATCTCGTTGCGAAAGATAAAATATCCACCGTTAATCCATATGTCGGATTCCTGACTGGCCCGCATCCGCCGTACGCCGCCTTGTTCGTCAAATTCAGCAAGATGGAAGCTAATAGGCGGATGGATCGCAATGAAGGACGCGATCTTGCCGCTCTTCCTGAAGCGATCGATCATATCGGGCAAGTACGCGTCTGTCAGACCGTCGCTGTAGTTGGCCAGGAACATCTCCTCGTCCTCGACCAAGTGACGGACCGCCATCAAGCGCTGCCCGATGTTGCGCCACATTCCGGTGTCCATAAGCGAGACGCGCCAATCGGGCGGTCGCTCTCCCAGTATCTCAATCTTCTTGCCGAAATTCGAGACCATACAGTCACTGTTCGCGGTCTGCTTGTAGTTGAGGAAATAATCCTTGACTACGTTCGCTTTGTATCCAAGGCAAAGAATAAAGTCCTGATGCCCATACTGGCTATAGTATTGCATGACGTGCCACAGGATCGGCTGCTGACCGATCGGCACCATTGGCTTCGGAATGCTGTCTGAGTATTCGCGAATGCGCGTGCCAAGCCCGCCGCAGAACAGAACGACTTTCATGGTGCGAAGTCCCTGGGGTCAATCACCTCCACGTCGGGTATGGGCACAACCATCTTGCATCCCCACGAGCCGACATGGTGCATTTGTTCGACGATCTCTCGCTTCAAATTCCACGGCAAAATTAACAGAAAATCCGGTCGAAATTCGTCGATCGCGGATACCGGATGAATGGGGATGTGCATCCCGGGCGTATACCGCCCGTGCTTGTATGGATTGCGATCAACGGTGAAATCGAGAAAGTCTGTGCCAATGGCGCAGTAGTTGAGCAGAGTATTACCTTTGCCGGGTGCGCCATAGCCGCATATTTTAGCGCCGTTCTGTTTGCACTCAATCAGGAATGACAAGAGCTGGCGCTTGGTGCGATGAACCTTTTCAGCGAACCGCGAGTAGCTCTCGATCTTCTCAAATCCAAGCTCGCGTTCATGAGCCAGAAGCGCGTCCACACGTACAGACGGCTTGTGGCTGGCATCGGCATGGCACAGATATACGCGCAGCGATCCGCCATGCGTGGCGAGTTGCTCAACGTCAAATAGCTTCAGCTGGTGCCGTCGCGCGAGGTAGTCAATCGTGAGCAATGAGAAATACGAGAAATGCTCATGATAGATCGTATCGAACTGGTTCTCCGCAATGAGCCGTTCAAGGTGCGGAAACTCCAGTGTGATGACCCCTTCCGGGGCAAGCAGACGGGCCGTTCCAGCCGCAAAATCGTTGAGATCCGGGACCTGCGCCAGGACGTTGTTTCCGATGATGAGATCGGCGCGGCAGCCTTGCGAGACGAGGCGATCAGCCAACGTCGATCCGAAAAATTCGATAAGGGTCGGAATGCTCTTGCGGCGAGCTGCCTCAGCAACATTGGCCGCTGGCTCGATTCCAACAACGGGCACGCCGAGCGGCAGGAAATGCTGAAGAAGATATCCGTCGTTGCTCGCAAGCTCGAATACCTGGCTGCCGGGTCCGAGCCCGAACCGCGCCGTGACCGCTTCGCAGTAGCGGCGCGCGTGCTCGACCCATGACGTGGAATATGACGAGAAATATGCGTACTCGCTGAAGATGTGCTCCGGCTGCACATACTCCCGGAGCTGCACGAGAAAGCATTCCCCGCAAGCCAGCGCGTGGAGCGGAAAGTAAGGCTCCATCTTGTCGATCGCGCCGACCGGCAAGAAGCTTTCGCAGAGCGGCGACATGCCGAGGTCCACGAAAGTCGTTGCAAGCGGTGCGCCGCATAGCCGGCAACAACCAAACCTGGGCGCTCCATTGCCCCCGATTTCGCCTTCCTTCAGTTTGGCGTGCATAGCTCTGTCCGGTTCGCGGTGAGAATCACGTCGTTGAGCCGCTCACCCCGCATTAGATCCTGGTAATCGCGGCAGTCTCTATTTAGGATCAATACAAATTTAAATCAAACAAATATTTTTAGCTTCGCCAAATTGATTGAAATCGCATCGATCCCGTGATAAAATTAAAGAAATTCCGGGAACTCCACCACCGCCAACGCCAGCCGCTCACTATTATCGAAACATTACTTTTTAACTGGATCTATATTTGCGATCGTCCTACCATTAAATAAATTAACTCCGCCGCAACTACGACCGAGTGACTCTCATGAACAACACAGTCTTCTATGACCTGAACGTTTCGGACGATATCCGCCGTCAACGACTGTACGATGGACAGCTGTTTGTCTACTCGACACGGCAAACCGTTCTAGATCTCGTCAACTTCGCGAGGTCGATGGTCGAAGATGCGTTCGGCGGCGTTGACCCCAGGACGGCGCAGAAGGCCATGGAGGTCGAACGTTACGCCGACCTTCTGGGCAAGTTGAAGCCAGAGTTCATTCATCATCCTGAATCGAAGCGTTACCTGAGACGGATCTTGGAGGACTTTGGGTGCGATCCAGAGAAGACCTTTTTCGATGTGCCCAGAATGCGCAGTTCGACGAGCGATAACTATCTCACCACGGGTATCGCATTCGCTTGGCACCCCCACCGCGATACTTGGTACTCAGCCCCAGCCTCCCAGATCAATTGGTGGCTGCCGATCTATGAGATCGAATCGGACAACGCGATGGCCTTCCACCCGCGCTATTGGAGCCAGCCGGTGAAAAACAGCTCCTCCGAATACAATTACTATGTGTGGAACAAACTGCATCGCGGAGAAAGCGTCGCAAAGCTGATCAAGAGTGACCCACGCCCGCTGCCGCGCGCTACTGAACCGCTCGAGCTGGATCCGCAGCTGCGACTCATTTGCCCTGTAGGCGGCCTGATACAGTTCTCCGCTGCGCAAATGCACTCAAGCGTGCCCAACACGTCGGGCGTCACTCGCTTCAGTATCGACTTCCGGACCGTTCATCTCGACGACGCTGCCGCAAAGCACGGCGCGCCGAACATCGATTCGGGTTGCAGCGGCACCGTCATGCGCGACTATCTCCGTTGCTCGGACCTCTCGGGAATACCCGAGGAGGTCATTTCGCTCTATGACGATGGCACCGAGAGCGGCGGAGAGCTGCTCTATGTGCCCAAGCCCACGCGCGAAGAGAGTGCACAGGCTTCGTAGCGACAGCAGGTCATGGATATTCCACTCTGCCAGCCGAAGCCGAGCGCCCTTGCGATCGGCCCTCCAGCCGAAGCTTGCCCTGTTTGGCTTGTTTGAGTTTCCCAACGGCCGGACGATCCGACGATGAGTAGCGAATGGAAAGCAGCGATCACCGGCGCCAGTTCCGGAATCGGCAGGGCGATAGCCACCGCGATCGCTTCTCAAGGCAGCTCTGTATGTCTGATTGGTCGAGATCTGGCGCGGTTAGAGGCTGTTGCCGATGTTGCCCGTGCGACCGCTCCGACGGTGTTGGTGCATGAGGCAGATCTGAGTGCCGATGGCGCCGTCAAGGAACTGGGTCAACACCTCAGGAACGAATTTGGGGCACTCGACGTCTTGGTCCACTGCGCTGGAGCCCTCGCGACCGGAAGCGTTGAGAGAACACCGGTGCAACAACTCGACTTGCTCTATCGGACGAATGTCCGAATGCCATTCCTGCTTACACAGGAGCTACTACCGCTTCTCAAAGCTCGACAAGGCCAGATTGTGTTTGTTAATTCATCCCAGGGACTTCACCCCAAGGCCAATAGCGGAGCGTTCGCGGCAACTCAGCACGCGTTGAAGGCGATCACTGATAGTCTGCGCCAGGAGATCAATGTCGACGGGATCCGAGTGCTCAGCATCTATCCGGGGCGCACCGCGACCCCAAGAATGAAGGCGCTCTACAAAAATGAAGACCGGCGCTATCAGCCGGAGCTTCTACTTCAAGCAGAGGATATAGCTGAGGTCGTACTAAACTCGTTGCTCCTGCCGCGCACGGCAGAGGTCACAAATATAGAAATTCGTCCGCATTTAAAATCGTACTAGGACGACTTTATCGGAATAGGCGGAATGCCCGAACAAACGCGAACCGAGAGCTCCGAGAATTCCCGGAACTAGACGATGGAATTTCGTTCCACAAATCTTGCGGGCGCCTACCTAGTTCAACTCGAGCCGGTGCATGACCAACGTGGGTTCTTTGCTCGCACGTTCTGTGTCGAGGCGTTTGCAGCCCACGGACTTGAAATCGGCTATCCGCAGCACAGTATTTCGTACTCAGCGCGCAAGGGAACGCTGCGTGGAATGCACTACCAGCGCGATCCTCATCGTGAAGCAAAACTCGTGCGCTGTACGAAGGGTGCCATTCTCGACGTCATAGTCGACGTCAGACGGGGTTCATCGACCTTTTGTCGCTGGCAGAAATTTGAGCTCTCGTCTGCGAACGGCCGCCAGCTCTACATTCCAAAAGGCTTCGCACACGGCTTTCAAACCCTCTGCGATGACGTTGAAGTGAGCTACCTAATCTCTACACCTTACCAACCAGGATATGCTGACGGCATTCGCTACGATGATCCCGCGCTCGGAATTGAATGGCCGTTGCCGATAGCGGAAATTTCCGAAAAGGATCTGCATTGGCCCCGATTTGAGCGCTGAAAGCGCTGAACCTTCGGCTAAGAGGATGACAGACGCAGCCACATTCGTACCGCTCGCCGAAACACGACGACGGGCGTATCCGCTCCCGCGTGGCCGAAGCAATGCCACCCCAGGAGAGGCGGATGCGCACGCCAGCTAGCCGCATTCTCGTGGTTTGCGCGCTGCTGTCGTTTGGCGCCGAAGCTTTTGCACTTGATCTTTCGTGGGTACATAATTCGGGACCAATTGCCGTCTCTCTCTCGACCAAGCCAGCCTTTCCCCTCAAGGTCAGTGCAAACAATCGCTACCTGGTCGACCGAGACGGCGCACCGTTCCTGATGGTTGGCGACTCTCCCCAAAGTCTCATCGGCAATTTATCCGAAGACGAAGCGGCGGCGTACATTGCCAACCGGGAAAGGTACGGGATCAACGCTCTTTGGATAAATCTGCTGTGCAATGCAGGCACCGGATGCCGGTCCGATGGCGCCACCGCGGACGGTCTTGTGCCGTTTACGGTGCCGGCCGATCTCTCGCGTCCAAACCCAGCCTATTTTCGGCGCGCCGACAATATGATCCGTCTTGCCGACAAGCGTGGGATGGTCGTGATCCTCGACCCTATCGAAACCGTCGGGTGGCTGGCCACTC
Source organism: Bradyrhizobium sp. C-145 (assembly GCF_023375135.1). Taxonomy (NCBI): domain Bacteria; kingdom Pseudomonadati; phylum Pseudomonadota; class Alphaproteobacteria; order Hyphomicrobiales; family Nitrobacteraceae; genus Bradyrhizobium; species Bradyrhizobium sp. C-145. The sequence goes on from NZ_CP088150.1 coordinate 6,205,524, forward strand.
TAAGGGCAAATGGCGTTGCAAAGGCATACGGTTATGGCCAATACCTTGGCAGCCGCTACCGAGACGTTCCGAACATCATCTGGATGCACGGCAACGATTTCCGGTCCTGGCAAGACAGCGATGACCGCTCGCTGGTGCAGGCTGTCGCACAGGGAATCCGGGATGCGGACCTGAACCACCTCCACACAGTGGAGCTCAATTTTCTGACGAGCGGGTCGCTGGACGATCCAAGCTGGCGACCGCTGATCGATCTGAGTGCCGCATATACGTACTTCCCAACCTACGCTCAGATACTGACCGAATACAATCGCACCGACCACAAGCCCGTTTTCTTAGTCGAAGCAAATTACGAGTTTGAGCACAATGCCGGGACGGATGGCGGGACGACGCAAAATCTGCGACGACAGGAGTATTGGACGATGCTAAGCGGTGCGACCGGGCAGCTCTACGGTGCGCGCACCTGGCGTTTCGATAAGGGCTGGGAGAAGGAGTTGGATAGTCGAGGCGTGATTGAGCTCAGCTATATGAGAAATCTGTTCGTTCACCGAAAGTGGCATGATCTCGTTCCCGATCGGACACATACCGTTACGATTGACGGCTACGATTGGCTTTCCGAGCACATCGCGAAGTTGGCTGCTTATCTCGGCAGCTGTCGGGTCTCCACATTCGTCCAAGGTCTCTTCTCCAAATTCAGAGGGTTCACGCACTTCGGATCGATAGCGACTAATACATATGCACCCACGGCTCGAACGGCCGACGGTTCGCTCGTGATTGTCTATTTTCCGACCAATCGCCCCATCACGATCGACATGTCGAAACTGGCCGCGCCGGCCACAGCCCGCTGGTATGACCCAACCAACGCCACCTACCGGCCGGCAGCCCGGTCCCCCCTCATAAACGGAGGCGTTCGCAGGTTTTCTCCGCCGGGGTCCAATAGCGCTGGCGATGGTGACTGGGTTCTACTTCTCGAAACCAACCCTGCGGACCAAGTTCAGGCCGCCCGAGGTCGTTTCTAAAAGATTCGACCCATCGCTTTTGCGCTCAGCTCTTGCTCGGATCGACATCGCCATACGGCGTTAAGAGCCCGTTTCGATGCAGCAGCTGCGCCGTCTTTCGCACTAGGCCGAACGGCAAATTGGCGCGTTCGGCAATATCAAGTAGCGAATGTATCCCATCAGACAGATTGAGGATCCAGAGCATGGCCATATTGGCAGCTACGGCGTCCTTGTCCCCTCCGATGGCCCCATAAAGTCCGCGCCGCCCCAGTTGTGGTTCGCATTTGGGGTTTGTGTTACGATACACCATGTCGTTTTCGACGATATCGATAGTCTCGGCTATGAGGCGGTAGGACTGAGCCAGATGATCTGGCGCGATGAAATCGAGATTGTCGGCTGAGGTGTGATATTGTGGTACTCCGCCGAACTGGCTGCGCTGGAAGAGACCAACAGGTAAATTGAATCCTGGCGAACAATACTGACGCTCGTCATAACCATACGGAGAAAATTCGAGAATCGTCGGGGTTAGCCCGCAATGCCGAAGGCTGTGAGTGAGCACTCTGTCGATCTTGGCGTCGCCTCGCCTACTCTTTTTATATGTTGGACCTCCTCCGTCTCCGACCATGGACACGACGAGCCCATGCTTGATGTGCTTTACGTGATCCTCATTGCGTGCAAGCCACGTGATCGCACCGATCGTTCCTGGCGCAAACAGAAATCGGAAGCTGTGTCGGGTTCTGAGCCCCGCCATCCGTTTTGCGAGATGGGTTAGTAGCGCAACTCCCGAGCAGTTGTCGTTGGCAAGTGAAGGGTGGCAGATGTGCGCGGAAAGCAGAAACTCATCGTCCGTTTCGCCCTTGTGCAAATATTCGCCATAGCTCAAAGAGCCATCAGAAAACTCGGTATAGATGACCACCTCGTACCGTTCGTCTTCGAGGCTCTCAAGCAGTCGATGGGGCATGCAGAACGCCCAATTCTCGGCATAGTAAGAAGTCCGATAAGGAATCAGGTCCGGCTGGTCCGGTAGCGTGTACACATGTTGCTTGAGTTCTGCCAACGATACCCAACGATGAACTGGGACGCTGTAGCTCATCAGATGAAGGTTTGACGTGGCAAAATCCACGATCTTTCGGCCACGCTGGTCGCGGATGTACGCTTCACGGACGTTCCATTCCCGCGGGACCGCCCAGTCAAATATCTCCGTTCCGGTCGGAACCTCGTGCAACTCAAGATTGATATGTGAACGGATCGCCTGCAGCGTTTTCCGCACCCCTTTGCCGGTGATGCTGCGGCAGATCGGATATATCTCGGCCGCGAAGGCGAATATATCCTCGCCAAGATTCCCGCTTACCAGCCTTTCGCCGACCGTCAGCGGACCGTTCATGATGCCGCTTGAAGCCGCGGTTTCGAGTGGCGCAAGTCGCTACTGAGAATTCGCTCCGCCAGCAGCTTCCGAATATGGCCGATACGTTGATATCGCGGCCCTTCGAACTCCTCCAAAGTCAACTTCGAGGAACGATAGACTCTGTAAAGCTGTTCGGCGCCCATTCGAGCGTCCCACAGCGGCTCAAACCCTGGCAACTTGCAGCGGATCTTCTCGAAGCTCACTCGGTAGGATCGCTCATCTGGACTCGCATCCTCGGCAACATCCACCGTAGAATTCGGCACCACACTCGCGACGATCTCGGCTAGATCCCGAATTCGATAATTGTGAGCAGTCTGACCCACATTGAATGCCTCATTGAAGACGGATTCGGCGGGCGCCTCCAATGCGGCGATGAAAGCTCGAGAAATATCCTCGATGTGGACGATCGGCCGCCAGGGCGAGCCATCAGATTTCAGGTGAATTCGTCCCGTCGTAAACGCCCATGCAACAAGGTTGTTCAGGACAATATCGAAGCGCAGCCGCGGTGAGACTCCGTACGCTGTCGCTGGCCTCAGATACACCGGGCAAAACCCGTCGCCGGCCAACGTCGAAATATCACGTTCGGAGGCAACCTTGGATTCCCCGTAGGCCGTCACCGGATTGAGCGCGGCGGTCTCATCGATCATTTCCTCGCCGGCTTTTCCATAGTTGCTGCAAGACGAGGCGAACACGAAACGACGTACGCCGGCATATTTCGCTATCTCGGCCATGCGAACGCTTGCACGATGATTGATCTCGTCGGTCAGTTCAGGCCTCAGATTGCCGAGCGGATCGTTTGAGAGCGCCGCTAGATGCAGCACAGCGTCGAAGCCAACGAGATCCGCAACCTCCGCGTCTCTGACGTCCTTCCAAATCGTCGGGACCTCGAGAATGCTACCGCCAGCAGCGTATGTACACCGGGAGTAGATGTCGCTGTCCATTCCAGCCACCTCGTGACCGGCGCCGACCAGCATTGGCGTCAAGACCGTGCCGATGTAGCCAAGATGACCTGTTACAAGAACTCGCATTGCCATTCTCCATCGCACTCAATTTCATGAACGAAACTTGCCCGGCTTCCGTGTTTCGGCCAGCTTTCTGTCAAGTGCCGGTCCTCCTATCGGGAAGACCGCCTCGAGCACGCAAAGTGCAGTGCCAGGACGGCTGCACGCACGGCTTCGGCTTCTTCACGGGATGTTGTGGCACAGCAGGGGGACTCATGAAGCCAGAGCCTGTCGTTGCCGCGCGGTTGCAAGTCCTCGTTCGGAGCGCCACCACTTCACAAACTCCGTCAGTCCGAGTTCGAGCGGCACTGTGGCTTGGAAGCCCAACAGACGTTCCGTTTTGCCTGTCGACGCCACCCGGCGCGGTACAGGATTGATCGAGTGCTCGGGCGCGATTTGCGGGAGCACGCCGTCATGGCCCATAACGGAAGCCAAGGCCGAAGCGAGCTGCACCAAGCTTGTTTCGATACCGCTCCCCACGTTGAACACCTCGTCGCTGACCTTTGCCCTCGCAGCAAGGATGGTTGCGCGTGCTGCGTCACGGACATGCACTAAGTCCAAGGTCTGCTGGGCGTGCCCAACTATTACCGGCGGCGTTCCAGCCTCCACTTCCTCCATCCAGCGGATCAACATCTCGGCGTATCGACCGTGCACGTCCATTCGGCTGCCATACACGTCAAAATATCTCAAAGCGATATAGTCGAGACCATGCATATCGTTATAGGCGCGGAGCAGGCCTTCATTGCAGACCTTCGCTGTTCCACAGAACGTACGGTTTCCATACGGGTTCTGATGCTCCGTCGTCGGAAACTCCTCCGCCGCGCCGTACACCGAAGCGGAAGACGCGGCGATGAACTTCTCGACGTCATACTTGACGCAAAGTTCAAGCATGTCAAAGGTACCGTTCACCATGACCTCCATGGCAAGACGCGGTTCGGCCATGCAATGGGCACTGCATGGTGCAGCATGGTGAAAGATGATGTTGGCTCCCTTTACGAGAGCTTCTACCAACTTGGTGTCGCGCAAATCGCCGCGGACCAATCGCACGGGTCCTCGATTAAACGACTTCCTAAGATTCTCCGGTCGGCCGGTCGTCATATTGTCGAGCGCGACGATCTCGACGCAGCCTTCGTCGCACAACAAATCTACGATATGCGAACCGATGAATCCGGCACCTCCGGTAACGAGAACGCGTTTACCCTTGAGATCCATCCTGACCGCTCTCCTGGTTCTAGGCTAATCGGCCATATCGAGGCCTTTTGTCGTGAAATGCCCAGTCGCTCCGAAATATCTGGGCCTCTCGTGGAGCGACTTTTCTCACTTCGGCGGCAACAATGCCGGCTCGCTCCGGCAACAGCTCGGGATAAATCGGAAGCGATAGAAATTCACGCGCAAGCCTCTCACTTACAGGCAGATCGCCGACGCGATATCCAAGTTCTACGTAGCTCTGTTGTAAATGGACCGGAACCGGGTAATGAATGCCGACGCCGATCCCCGCGCGGCCTAGCATGGCAAGAGCCTGATCGCGATGCTGAAGCCTAAGGGCGTAGATATGACAGACATGCCGGCTGTGGCTGGGTGGCCGCGGACGCGCGAGTGCCAGATTGGACAGTTCCTGATCATACTGCGCGGCGATCGATCGACGTGCCTCGGTCCAGGCTTCGATGTGGTCCATCTTTACGTTCAGTACTGCCGCCTGCAATTCGTCTATTCGATCATCGTATCTTGCGAAAACGTGATTGCGCTCGTCATCCTGAGTCCGATCGAGAAGCCACGACACACGTCGCGCGAGTTCCGGCTGATCGGTAACAACTGCTCCGGCCTCACCATGGGCTCCGAGGTTCTTGTCGGGATAGAAGCTGAAGCAGCCGAAATCTCCGATCGAGCCGGCACGGCTGCTCTTATACACAGCACCATGCGCCTGCGCAGCGTCCTCGATTACAAAGAGACCATGGCGGCGGGCAATCGACATGATTGGATCCATGTCGGCCATGAGTCCATGCAGATGGGCCGGCAGGATCGCCCTCGTTTTGTTCGTAATCGCAGCCTCGATTAGAGCAGGGTTCATTGTCCAGGTAACTGGATCAACGTCCACAAAGACAGGTGTTGCACCGCAGCTGATAATGGCAGCCGTCGCCGCGACGAAATTCATCGAGACCGTGATCACTTCATTGCGCGGGCCCACTCCAGCGGCCAGCAATGCGAGCCGGAGCGCCAATGTGCCACTGTTAACGGCGCAGCAGCAAGCGACGTTGCAGTAATCCGCGAAGCGTTTCTCGAAAGAGCCCGCTTCAGACCTCGATGCAGACCGCTCGCCTCGAATGGCACGCGCGATCGCAACGTCGATTTGCGAACCGACTGTCTGAGCTTGTGCCTTCAAGTCCAAGAAAGGTATTGGTACCATGCTCGCTGGTCCGACAACTCAGACGATTTAATATCATTACTTATTTTAATTCAAATCATAAATGACAAAATTCCGATAACATATTTTCAAGCTGCACCACATAACGCGGGTCGGCTTAAATCGGCCGAAAGCCAGCCATCAGAAGTTGCCCGACAGGGGACCATATGGACAGCGCAAAGTTTTCGATCCCAATCTGCAGCCGGCTCCGAGACAGTCGACTGTCATCTCGGTTTTATCGGACGAAGTGCAAGACTTCATTCAGATACATGCCATAGCCGCTTTTCTCCAAGGGTCTGGCCAGCGTGGCGACTTGGTCGCGATCGATGAAGCCCTGCCTCAGCGCAATTTCCTCAAGACAGGCAACCTTCATCCCCTGGCGCTTTTCGAGCGTCTGCACGAACATCGCCGCATCGATCAGCGATTCCACTGTGCCAGTATCTAGCCAAGCGAAACCCCGCCCCATCCGCTCGACATGGAGTGCCTTGGCCGAAAGATACCGCATCTGCAGATCGGTGATCTCGAGTTCTCCGCGAGACGACGGCTCGATGCGCCGTGCGTAGCGCACGACGTTGTTGTCGAAGAAATAGAGACCGGTGATCGCCCAGTTCGAGCTCGGCTGCTTCGGCTTCTCCTCGATTCGCAGCGGGCGACCGTCCTCATCGAACGTAACGACGCCATACCTCTCCGGGTCTCGTACATGATAGGCGAAAACGGTTGCACCTTCCTCACGCTCGGCAGCCCTTGCGAGCATTTCGCTCAGGGCGTCGCCAAAGAAGATGTTGTCTCCAAGCACCATCGCAACGCGATCGTTCCCGATGAAGTCTGCGCCAACAATGAACGCATCCGCCAGACCGGCGGGTCGGGGCTGCTCCGCGTAACTGAGCTTAATTCCCCATTGACTGCCGTCCCCCAGTAAGCGCTCAAACTGACACCGATCTGATGGCGTGGTTATGATAAGGATCTCGCGCACGCCTGCCAACATCAGCGTCGACAAGGGATAGTAGATCATCGGCTTGTCATAGATGGGCAGTAGCTGCTTGCTGACCGCCCTCGTGATTGGATACAGTCGAGTTCCGCTGCCCCCGGCCAGCACAATTCCTTTCAGCATCGATGCTACCTTCCACGAGTTGGTCGAGACAAGTTTCGAGAGAACAAAGCCATAGCGGCAATCGAATGCCTAAGACGCGTTCGGCCTTGGATGAATCGAGGCGCGAATTCCGCGGCCGTCGCGCGGCCGTCTGGTACTGTTCGCTCGTGATAGCCTCAAGCTGCGGCACTCGGATTCCGCGATGAGCGAGCAAGTCGAAGATCGCTTGGGCAAACCCATGCCAGGTCGTCTCACCTTGTCCGGCAAGATGAAAGATGCCGGCCATGGCTCTACGATCGTGGATTAGCAGCCGCGCCGAGAGCTGAAGGATCGCCGACGCAAGGTCGAGCGCGGAAGTTGGATTTCCGCATTGATCCTGAACGACTTTGACGATCGGTTGCGATTCACAGAGCCGCAGCATCGTCCGAACAAAGTTGTTGCCATGAGGACTGTATAGCCATGAAGTGCGAATTACCGTTGCGAGCGGGTGAGCCGCTAGAACTGCAGCTTCGCCAGCGAGCTTCGATGCGCCGTACACATTCATTGGCGCAGGAACATCGCTTTCATCGTAAGCATCCAGCTTTGTGCCGTCAAAGACATAGTCGGTTGAAATGTGGATGAACGGTATATTCATTTGCCATGCGACATCGGCCAACGCGGCCGCTGCGTCGCGATTGATGCTGAATGCTCTTGCTACTTCCGATTCTGCTAGGTCCACCGCCGTGTAAGCGGCAGCGTTGATGATCATGGATGGTGCGAATGGATCGATCGCTCGACGGAGTTCCCCATGAGCCTCCAGATTGAATTCGCTGCGTCCAAGGGAGACCACGGGCATGCTGTCCAGCACCGCGAGGTCATGAAGACACCTTGCCAACTGACCATTGCGACCGGCAATCAAAATGGGCCTTTCCGTCATTTGCAGCCTCAATGTTGTGTGGCCAAGAGCCCTAGACGTGAGCCGTCATAAACCCTGCTGCGGGCACGCTCCCACCACGCGCGGTTCTTGAGATACCATGCGACTGTTTCGGTCAGCCCCTGCTCGAACGTCCTTGTGGGACGCCAGCCGAGCTCACGGCGAGCTTTCGATGCGTCAATCGCGTAGCGGACATCGTGTCCCGGACGATCCGGCACAAAGGTAATCATCAATCGTCTCGTTGCCGGACCGGGATACAGTCTGTCGACGACGTCGCAGATCTGGGTGACCACGTCGAGGTTGGAGCGTTCGCTATCGCCGCCGAAATTGTACTTCTCGCCGGGCTTGCCTTCCGACAGTAGCGTTATCAAACCTGCCGCATGGTCTTCAACATGCAGCCAATCGCGTACGTTTCGGCCGTCGCCGTACACCGGCAGCGGCTTGCGCTCGATCGCATTAAGAATCATCAAAGGGATGAGCTTTTCTGGAAATTGAAACGGGCCATAGTTGTTCGAGCAATTCGACACAATGACCGGCAGGCCATAGGTCTTGAACCATGCAAGCGCGAGATGATCCGAGGCTGCCTTGCTCGCCGAATAGGGCGAACTCGGCTGGTAAGCCGTTTCCTCCCGGAAGTAGTCGGCAAGTCCGAGTGAGCCGTAGACCTCGTCTGTCGAGACGTGAACGAAGCGAAACCGCTTTCGTCGTGGCACCGAGAGGCCCTCATAGTAATTTCTGGCTGCTTCCAACAACGTGTAGGTGCCCACGATATTCGTGGCAATGAAAGCGGCCGATCCGGTGATCGAGCGGTCGACGTGACTCTCGGCTGCGAGGTGAATGATCGCATCGGGCTGGTAGCTGCTGAACACGAAATCCATGGCCCCGCGGTCGCAGATATCCTGCTGCTCGAACAAGTATGACTTTAGCCCCTCGATAGACGCCAACGAGGCTGAGTTGGCCGCATAGGTCAGCTTGTCGACATTGATTACTGCGGCGCCCTTCTGCAGCACCAAGCTACGGCACACTGCAGAGCCGATAAATCCCGCTCCGCCGGTCACCAGAACGCGCATCTGACCGCTCTCCGTCACTCGAAAATGGCCGTAAGCTGGTCCAGCCTGGGCAGGGACCTGTCTTTTGGCGACACTTGGGCCTCGACTGTTGTCACCGGCCACTCGATCGCCAGTGCCGGATCGGCCCAATAGAGCCCTCCGTCATGGCTTGGAGCGTAGACCTGGTCGACCTTGTAGAACACGACGGTCTCAGGTTGCAGCGTGCAGAAACCGTGCGCAAAGCCTTTCGGGACAAGCAGTTGCTCACCCGCTTTGCTATCCAGCTTGACAGCTATATGCTTTCCGAAGGTCGCCGATGAGCGCCGAAGGTCGACCACGACATCCAGAATAGCGCCGCTTAGCACTCGTATGAGCTTGGCCTGGGCGAACGGCGGTCGCTGGAAGTGCAAGCCTCGGACGGTGCCAACCTTATCTGAGCTGGATTGATTGTCCTGAACGAAATCGACGAGAATCCCTTTCTCTGCGAACGCCGATCGCCGAAATGTCTCGCAGAAATAGCCCCGGGCGTCGCATACTCGATCCGTGTGAATCATCTTAATATCTGGGATCTCTAAAGACCGTACTTCCAGCATAGAAACGTCCTCAGGTACGTAGTCGCAACGAGATCTTCAAAGCACCGAATTGCTCTCGTCGAAACTGCTCTCGCCGTTGTCATTCGAGCTGTCATGATGGGCGCTCGCGGATGCCACGCGTTTGCGGCGCTAGAGGAATCCGAGGCCTTGAGCCAACTCGCCGTGCCTCGCCATGTCAGCAAAAACGCGGCCCATTCAAGCCGTTCGACCGTCGTTGAATGATCGTGTCGGCCCGACGCGCTTTTTAACTTCACCCATGAGTCCCGCCGGGGCACCATTACCACCGAAATTCAAATCGCATTTAATTACATCCGCCGATCCCTGTCAGGCGCAACAGCGGCACTGCGCAAAACGGCCAAACACCCTTCCCCACAGGAGCCGTTCGATTAATATCAGAATAATATTTAATTTGGCAATCATATTTTTCTGCGTTATATTCAATTAATAAATCATGCACCGAACGCTCGCATGCGGGCGACCGATCCGACATGCTCCCGACCCAGACAGGTACCCCATGCTTCAGAGCAATCTTCTACAGACTGACAGAACGCGCTTGCCTCTGGGTGGGCAGGCCCAGTCGAACCAAATCGACGGCGGGGGGATCGGCGATCTCGTCAAATTCGCGATCGTTTTTGTAAGACGTCGATATCTTATGATCATCGTCACCGCGGCTCTCGTATTCGCTGGCGCGGTGCTCTACCTGCGGTTCGCTCCCCCCACCTACACAGCTCAAGCACAACTCCTGTTGTCGAATCCTCGAGCTCAATTCGTTCAGCAACAGTCCTTTCTTCCGGAGCCCGTCGTCGACGCGGCCCAAATCGAAACGCAACTGCAGATGATAAGATCGCGAGGCATTGCAGCGGCAGTCATAACGCAGCTGGAACTCGCCAACGATCCAGACCTTACCGGTTCGTGGTGGTCCTTCAGCTTGCTACTACATCGCATTCGAAACCACGGCCAGCAGCCGGAGTACGGTTCGAAGGCTGATACGCCCAAGGAGGGCGCGATCGACGCGTTGTTGGATAGGCTCACCGCGTACAGGATCGGATTTAGCAAGATCATCGAGGTCAGCTACAGTTCGAGCAACGCGGAACGCGCGGCGGAGATCGCTAATGCCGTGGCTAACGCGTACATTAACGACCAAATGAATGCCAAATTCGAGGCCACGCGAACGGCAGCCAGTTGGTTGCAGGAACGTCTGCATAATCTCAATGAGCAAGCACTGACGGCCGAACGAGCCGTGAGCGCATATAAATCCCAAAACAACATCGTCTCGACCGGCGGAAAATCAATTGACGAACAGCCCGTCAACGATCTCAACGCCCGATTGGTAGCCGCCCGAACCCAGACTTCCGATGCACAGGTCAAGTTCAACCGCTACGGCGCGATCCTGCACGCTAATGCAGCTGGCTCATCCACCATCAGCACTCCTGACGCGGCGAGCGCCGATGTCCTGCAGAGTACGATTATCAATACGCTTCGCCAGCAATATCTCGAGTTATCACGTCGCGAAGCTGATTGGTCAGCCCGGTTCGGGCGCGACCATTTGGCCGTTGTCAACCTGCGGAACCGGATACGTGACATTCGCACATCCATCCTCGAAGAGGTTAAGAGGCTCGCTGAAACCAGCAGAAACGAATTGGAAGCTGCTCAGCAGCGGCAGCAGGAACTCGAGAAGCAGCTTACTCGAGCCGTCTCGCAGTCGCGCCTAACGAACTCCGCAGAACTAACCATACGGGAACTGGAGAGCCGAGCGAAAAGTCTGCGCGCCATGCATGAGGCGTTTCTGCAGCACTCCATGGGGACGGCTCAGCAGGAGACATTTCCGATTTCGGAAACACGTGTGATCCTTGCCGCCTCCCCGCCAGAGCGCAAAAGCAAGCCGAAGGCAAAGTTGGTGCTGGGCTTCGGCCTAGCCGCGGGGCTCGCACTCGGGATCGGCTTGGCTCTTCTGAGAGATATTATGGACAGAGTTTTTCGCACGTCTTCACAGGTGGAGGCCGCACTGGAGCTACCGTGCTTGTCGTTGGTCCCTTTGCTGTCGTCTCCGAAGGCGCAGAAGTCGACCGTCCGATCCCAGCAATCGAATGAAGATCTGCGATCACGCACGATGTCAAACGTGCCGACGCTTCACCGAGCCGTCATCGGAATGCCCCTTTCCCGCTTCACGGAAGCCATCCGTTCAATCAAGCTTGCTATAGATCACACCTCCGCGAAGGCTTCCAATCAGGTGATCGGAATCACGTCGGCTCTGCCAAATGAGGGCAAGACGACGATTGCAGCCTCTCTAGCTCACCTCATCGGACATAGCGGCAAGCGGGCTATTGTGGTCGATTGCGATCTTAGAAACCCTTCACTTTCTGCTGCCATGGCTCCAAACGCTACATTCGGATTACTCGAGGTTGCAAGCGGAAAGCGTTCCCTCGAAGAGACGATCTGGCACGATCCCAAAACTAATCTCGCATTCTTGCCAGCCGTCCGCCGCGGGCCCCTGCTTCACACGAGCGAGATCCTTTCTGCCGAAAATATAAGCAAGCTATTCGATCGTTTGCGGCAGGCCTATGACTACGTCATTGTGGATTTCCCTCCACTCTCGCCACTGGTGGATGTGCGCGTCACTGCGCCCTTGGTCGACTGCTATGTTCTCGTCGTCGAATGGGGGCGGACGAAAATCGATGTGGTTCAGCATGCCCTGCATACTGCGCCGACCATCTCTGATTCCTTGATCGGCGTAGTCCTCAACAAGACTGATATAAGGGCGATGGCACGGTACGACGCTCACCGAAGTGATTACTACGATGACAGCCACTACGTCAGATACGGCTTGTCGGACTCTTAGGATGACTTTCTCTGACATACGTCAGACCTAACGATGGAGTCAGCGCCTTCAGCAGTATGCTCTCCGATTTGAGCGGGGCAGGGTCAGATTTGGTGTGAAATGGTTGTCCAGTCTACAATGCTCGCTGTGCCTGCGGCCATTGCTGCGGCTGAGAACCTATGGGGTCCAGGGGTATCGGGCATTCTTGCGGCAGCTATACTGGCTGTCGGCCTCTTCTCCAGCTCGTCAACCCTCGCCTGCTTCGCGAAGCTTCTGCGGCCCCTCTTCATTCTGGCTCTAGCCGCACCGGTGCTTTGGATCGCCTTGCAAGTTGTTCCGATCCCGCTCCGCGGCCTCGGAAATCAGATCTGGGCGACAGCGTCGGCAGCCCTGGACCAGCCTCTCGCAGAGAGGTTCTCGGTTGATGTACGCGAGACGATGCTGGCACTTTCACATTATAACGTTGTCCTCGCAGCGGCCCTCGTCACCGCGATCGTTGCTCTGGACAAACATCGGGCGGCGCAGGTCCTCTATATCCTCGTATCGATCACCGCCGTCATCTGCATATTTTCTATATGGAGAAAAAGCAACCTGGGTGGCCCCTGGTCCGCCGAACAAGCCTGGACAGGCTCGACCGCGGCGGCACTTGGTGCCCTTCTCTCCACTGCAATGGCTATCCGTGCGGTCGACCAGCTGCGGCTGCCTAGACGCTCGCCTCGCTCGCCGACAGCACCGCTCGTCATTCTTACCTGCGCAATTCTAGCATTGATCGTCTCCGTTGCGGCGATCGCGCTTTTTAGCGGTTCGACCGCGCTGATTGCCGTTCTGCTCGGGGCGACAACCATCCTCACGGTGGTCGCTATTCGCAAATGGTTTTTTGGCCTGTGGGGCAGAGCTGGTGTTCTTGCGAGCGCCACCATGTTGTTCGTCGCCAGCTTCACTTTCGTTCCGATTAATCGGAATGCTGACCTGACGATGGCCTTGTCGACGCAAGCTCGGGCAGCAACTGAGCGGATGCTACAGGACACTCACCCGATCGGGACCGGTGCAGGCACGTTTGTTGCGCTTCTGCCGATTTATGGGGATGTTGGCATGCTCGCAATGCGCGAACGGCCGACCGCTGCCGCGGCAGTCGCGGTCGAAATGGGACGGACGTTCCTCTGCGGCCTGTTGATAGTCACCGTCATCAGCGCCTGCATCTTGTTCGGGCGCGCCTTGTCTCGCAATCACGGTTACTTGTACCCAGCCGTCGGCGCAGGGGCTTCCATATCGTTGACAATACTGGCCTTTGCCGAAAGCAGCCTTTTCGATTTATGGGCATCACTATTGGTGGCGGCGGTCTACGGCCTGGCTTTTGCTCAAAGCCTGTCCGGTACAGCCCGCGACGTGAAGTCCATCGAGTTGCGGCAGCTTACGCAGGAAACCAGCGACCGGACCACGGCAGCGCGACGAATTCCTTCAACCATCTTCGCTTGCCCATGGCCTCTGACGCGCGTTGCTCTGACAATGATCGGATTGCTGTTAGCTGCGCAAGCAGCTTTGGTCTCGCAAAGCTGGCCTTTTGGTGATCGCCTCTCAGTTACATCGGTTGCCGGTTCGAACGAAGCCTGGACCTCAGCGCTCCAATCCACGCGCGAGAACATCGCGACCATCTCGGGATCTGCAACTGTGCGCCTTAAGTCTGACAAGGCTACGGACCCGCAGAATACCGGCCGGTCCGCGGACTTGAATGCTTTTTCTGCAGTGCTGGAATACTCACCCCTTCGAGGCGACGTTTGGCTCATGCTTGCGGCGCTTTCAAAGCAGCACGCGGCGACTTATGACACGACAAGCTTACTTAAGATGTCCTACTATACTGCACCAAACGCGCTGGATCTTATTCCACTACGGCTATCCGTTGCTCTCGGCACTGATGCTGCGATCAAGGAGCCTGAGCTTCGAGATCTTATCCGACGCGACCTCAAAGTTGCAATGACCGGCCAGGCCGCACTCCGGCCAGCCATCGCCACCGCATACCGGTCGGCATCAGCAGACGGCAGGGCGTTTGCCGAGAGCTCGATTTCGGAGCTCGACCCAGGTTACGTTCAGAAGTTGCGCTCGCGAGGCCCATAGCTTTTTTCAGCGGTATGCCCCAATTGCACCCAAATCGGTCCTGGTCGCGACGCGTTTAACAGCTCCGATTAAATTTATCGAACTCGCAACGAATTCAGGTTGATTAAATACATTTAAATTTATAGTATATTAATCATTAACCGCCTGCGCTCCTTGTTGATTAGCCATGAATTTTATCAACCGGCATATCGGCGACCATGAGAGCGATCTAACTCTCGTCAGCTCACAATCGTCCATTGCTGATGAAGGCAAATGGCCCGTCCGGTACGACTCTGTCGAATTTGTAGCGGTCTGCGCCGATATCGCGACCATTCTATTCGCCGGCTTCCTCTCCGCGCTTCTTTCACCTGGCAGCCCGGCACCAGCTGGACTAGCCCAGGCATGCGCCTACGCAGCAGCAGCATCAGTATCTTTTGTCTACATTCTGAAAGGCAGGGGACTGTATCGGCCAACCGAACTCCTCGTATTCCGAAGCCAAGTTCGCGCCATTTGCCTCACGTGGATCTTGTTGCATGTCCTGGCCGCCGCCGTGGAGATGCTCGATGACAATCCACAGTTTTTCCGAGGTGCCGGGCTCCTGTTTGCGGCACTCGGCCTGGCATCTTTGATTGCGCAACGGTGCGTTGCCAGGATACTGCTAATAAAATGCTTCAGTGGCAGGAGGTTCGCTCGGACGAATCTCGTCCTGATCACCGATCAGCCGCCCTCGACTCATGCTGGTCTGGCCGAGACTCTCGCGATCCTCGGCTATCGCGTTAAGGGCCGCTTTGGTTTGCCTGCGATAGGTTCGGACCCTGGTTTCAGAAAACGGCTCAGCTCCCGCGTGATCGAACATATTCGTAACTCCGAAGTCGATAAAATCGTGCTGGAGGCCAATCCGGAACGTTGGGCCGACCTTCGTGCCTTTATCTCCGATTTGAGAGTGCTGCCATTCCCTATCGTGTTCGTCCCGGTTGGTGCTGCATCCGAACTGCTTCGACATCCGACGAGGAGCTTGGGAAGTGCCGCTTGCGTAGAGATCCAGCCCGGCCCCCTCAGCGCAATCGAGTGCGCAAGCAAGCGAGTAGTTGATATCATCGGTGCGGGACTTGCTTTGACAGTCTTTGCACCATTCCTCGCGATAGCTGCGGTCGCGATCAGATTGGATTCTCCCGGTCCGATCCTCTTCAAGCAACAAAGATGCGGCTTCAATGGCCGAATATTCTCCATCCGAAAGTTTCGGACGATGCATGTGCTTGAGAATGGACCTGTCGTCGTTCAGGCAACGCCTCTTGACCCTCGCATCACCAGGGTCGGCAGATGGCTACGGAGAACGAGCTTGGACGAGCTGCCGCAGTTGTTGAATGTTCTTGACGGCAGCATGTCACTGGTAGGCCCACGCCCCCATGCCTTGGCCCACGACGGACAGTTCGACAAGCTCGTCCGGAAGTACGCCTTCCGGCGCCGAGTGAGACCCGGATTGACCGGATGGGCCCAAATCCATGGCTGCCGCGGACCAACGCCTACAGCGACCATGGTTGAGAGGCGTGTGGAGTACGATCTCTGGTATATCGACAATTGGAGTCTTCGCCTTGATCTCGAGATCCTGCTGCGGACTCCTCTTGAGGTTTTGCGGGGCCGCAATGCCTGTTGAGTTGCATTACTCTTGGCGGCCACCCGGCAGTCACTTTTCAGCCGCGCGAAACTGGATGGTGCGATCGGATCAAATCACGCCCGCTGCCGGACCCTCGAATTTGTTTCGCCCAATCGGAACTCCTCGATTTTGCGGCCCGACTTTATAGCTGCAACCAGCCATCGTGGCCGCTTTCCCCGACCCGACCAGGTTTCGGACGTCTGAGGATTGCGGTATTTCGGGAGCACTCGCGGATATTTGCGTCTGGGCTTTCCGGGGGGTGAAATTTCGGGTCCCGCCGAGGAATTGACAAAAGTGCCCATACCGCCCCCGAGCACCGCCAGCCGCTTCTCTAGTTCCTGCTTTTCAGCCCTAATCCGGGCTGATAAAATCCCGCTAATTTCCTCATGAAGCGACCAAAGATCGTCGAGGGACATTGCTTCTAGTTCAAGCTTCTTAGTCGTCATGCGAGCATCCTGTAGTTGCGCCCATTTGATACGGCCCCGATTGATTAATCAAGTCCGAGGTGTCAGTTTTCCAAAAAAATGTATGGAACACGAACCGAAATTCGCGTTCCACTTAACTAAGTAATCGGAGCTAATCAAGGCGGAAAAATAAGCTATCCGCAGAATTTAATTGCGGGGAAGCGAACATCGCGTCGCCTTACGTGTAGCCGCATCCGCAGGCAAGCGACGATTCTAAAAATGAAGGAATCAATTAGGCGGGCCGCAAGGCCAATCTGGCACGCCGCACTCTCAGCGAATGTGCACGGCGGGCGAGGCGGCTTTTCCCCCTTCTGGGGAAACTTCTTATGATACGCCCGTCCGATAGCTGCAACTGGAGGCAAATAGCCTCGATGTCGCTGAGCGCGCGCCGTCGAAGCTCAATTTGCTCCTTCAGAGCCCGGACGTCCATCAATGCAGCCGAGGGAACGATAAACCGGCTGATCGAACTCTCGAGACGTCTAAGAGGGTAATCGACAATATCCATTTTGCTCTTGTGCCTACCACCACTTTTGCTCACTCGTCGAGCCAATTTAATAAAATAATCCTCGCAATAATTATTAAATAATATACTATTTATTTATTGTCGCGTCAATTGAAGCGCTGACCGGGGTCCATCGTTTCATTCGCCGCTCGAACAACGATACTCCGAAAGGTGGAGGATGATGGATCAGGGGTCAGGCAAACGGTGACGTGAATGCTGCATCGGCAAGATCTCGAAGCCATGGACTTTGAAGAACTTTGGCTCCTCCACGAGGAGCTAACAAAGATACTTGCCGAAAAGATCACGGCCGAGAAGCGGGAACTCGAAAAACGCCTTGCGCAGCTCAACCAGCCGGAGCAGTCCGCTGCAGCTGAAAGCGGCGCCGCCGAGACGGGAACGGGCCAGCCGCCGCGCCGCAAATACCCGAAGGTCGTGCCGAAATACTTCAATCCACTCCAGCCGACGGAGACTTGGTCGGGACGCGGTAAACAGCCTCGCTGGCTGGTTGCGGCGCTCCAATCGGGGCACACGCTCGAAGAGTTCAGGATTCGCGAGAACGGCGAATCGTCCGATCGGAATGCCGGTGGTCGAGGGCATTCCTAGCTCTGCGCAACTGCACAGATTTAGGCTGCCTATGGCTCCTGCGGATTCCGGAAAGCCATATGCCGACCTGGTTAGGTTTCGGACCGCAGCCAATTCAAATCCGTTCCGAGCATGAAATCTGCCGCCAAACCCCTCGAAAGCGCTCGTCTGACCGTCGCTGGTTTTAGACCTTTCCCACACGAACTGCGGTAGCCGCCCTCAACAAAAACTGTAAGGTGTCCGCTCTTGGCATGGACCACAATCCAGGCCGGCGCACGCTGGTTTGCGTGTAGCGGGTGACCGCCTCCCTCCGGTAATTTCTGAGGTCCAGGACCGTCATTGCGAGGAAGGGCACACGTGTGGCCGGAAAGCGCGCTTGCATCAATTGTCGCATGAACTGCAGACGAGGAATCAGTCGGGAGCGCATCGAGTGCGGGACTTCGACCCCGAGCAGCGCAGCGAGAGCGAGCAGCTGGGTTTCGACCGCGTTCTTCATCAATTCGCCTGAGACATGAGAAGCAAGCTCCTTCCAGTCCAGGCCCTCGACAGAATTATTCAGGTCGCGCAACTCAACAAGATGTCGCAGATCGAGCTCGCCAAGCCAGTAACCATAATCTTGGAACTGATCATGAATGATCAACATGAGCGCTTGGTAAGTTGGGGTTGGGATATATACGTTTCCCCGACCCAGGAGCGCAGGGACGCAATGGTTCAGTGCATGTCCGGAGCCATGGTATAGGTACGCCGGGCCGGGAGCGGCCTGCTGCAGATCGATAGTTCCGACATCGCGCGACCGATTCAGATCGACATGCCATCTCTCGCTTTCGGGAGGAGCCTGGTGATGTATTCCATAGCCGATCGCGCCCAGAGCGGCAACTGCTCGTTCCGTTTCCTCCGGCATGACCATGATATCCAGATCACACATCAGCCGAACGCCTCGTCGCTCACTGGGTGAGGTAGCCAGCGTCGCCGCCCCCTTGAGCAGGATTGGCGTAACTCCGTGGCCATTCATCGCGACGACGGCTTCTTCCAGTTGAGCGACCAAGCGGTCGTTCCGCAGCACGTTTCGGCGGTAGATCTGGCGGACATACGTGCAGACGTCTTCCGGCAACTCCGATGCAAATTGGTCGACGAAATCGATAAGCGCCGGCGTCGTCAACGTCTGATTTGCGAGTCCGACTACGGACGTCCACTCTACATCGATGGTCGGCTTGCCTCGCAAGCAATTGCAAAGGCTCGTCAGTGCCGCACTATGCCTTGCCATTGCACAAGTCCATCAGCAGCCCCCGAGCCTCAGCCGAATCGGAATAGGTAAGTTGGAACGATCGCGCGCCCGCAACTATGCGCTTCAAAGCGAGAAAGCCGGCATGCGACAGTCTCCCGTCCGCGGCAAATGCCCCCTCAATGAGCCGCTTCATCGAATCAAGCTGATCCAGCGGGGTCAGTTCGACGGGACCGCTGGCAACCCGGTTCAGAAAGACGATCCAACTGGCGGAAAGGCATCCCTTGTGCGCGTCGGGAATTGGCAAATACCGCACCTGAGCGCCATCGGGCCGGCAATGCGTCACGTCGTTCCAATCGCCATATAGTCGCGACAGCACCTCCCACGACCCCTCCTTGAGGGTGAGGGCAAATGGGATTCCACAGATCGTTCCGTCAGCCCCGATCAGCGCAACATCATCACCGGCATACTGAAATCCAGCGTTCACCAGTCGCAGTGTAAGAGTCGATTTTCCGGCTCCCGGTTGGCCGCACAGCAGCAAGCCCGTACCGCACTTCGCGAGAGAAGCGGCATGGAGCGCGAAAACCCAACGATCGCTTCGGATAAGTCGCTCGGTGATGTGAGCCTTGATTGTAGGTGCCAGGGCACCAGCTTCGCACCTGTGGACCCGAGCATCATTCCCACGGAAGAATACCTGATCGTCCAGCACCATTGCCTCGATCACGATATCCTCTTCGCCGCCGTTGTCGTCCGGAGCGCAAAACAGCGGGATCAACTGTTGCAAGAGGTCCCAGTTTGCGGCCCGGACACTGATCCTGCGCCGCCCCAGATCCGCTGAGAAGGTACAATTGGCCGGCATTCGCCAGTCGATGTCGAGCAACCCTCGATCGATCCAGATGTTCATGGCCTGCCGCGTGAACTGGCGCGCTGCGTGCTCATCAATGCCTAGCCGGCCGAGTTCCCGATGGATGTCTTCCAAAAAAGCGCCCTGTGCCAACTTGCACCAAATGAATGCCCCCACCTGGTCCAGCTCATAGATCTTTTGACTTGTCTCGCTGAAAAGCACTGATCGACCGTCCAGCAGCGCGAAGACTGCACCCACGGCCGGTTTCAACGCCATCTCTACCGATGATTTTTCCAGCACGGCTCCGACCAATATGAACGATATCTGTCTCGCCGTGGTCTCGACGCGGCGGCGACAACTTCCTGAGATGCATTGTTCACCGCGATCAAACGAACTGCTGTTGCCCAGAAATTCAGCCTGACCACTACGCGATGCAAGTCCTCATCCGGCGCGGGTGCACGTCCCCGGCTGCGCTTCGTTTCAAAATGACAACCTGACCCCAGTCATGCCGCCAGCTGACTACCCTCGCCCGCCGCAGGTGGAGGAATATTCGACACTTGTTCTTCGAGAAAGCTCGTCCGCGCGATCAACCGGTGAGCTTCCAGCAAATACCGGTAAACTTCTCGAGCAGCACTCCGCTCTCTTAGAACGCGCTCCTTTTCGCCGATGCTCGCTAATTCCTCGCGCATTTGGGCCAATTGCTGCGCAGCCGAGGCGGAATCGTGCTTATGAATTGATTCCCACATCGTCACCTCCGACCGAAAAATCTGAAGAAATCAGCTTACGCCATTGGCGGCAATTAACAACGCAATTATATCTTTACCGTATAATAAAAATTTGTTTCATCTTCGAACCGGACGCGACCATTCAAAGACAAAGAAGCACATTGCATCGAAGCGATAGAGGGGACGGAAGCCGTCGATCAAGGGCCCGGCGCTGTTGAGCCTGACGCCTTCAATTGCCTTCCTCGCCGCACGAACAACGGCACAAAATAAATCTGAACAAGAGTCGCAAACCAGACCGACAGCGCCGACTTTAGTTTGCACATTAAAATCCGACAACGAATATTTGCCTGGTAGACGAGCGTGGGAGCGAAGCCAGTGATCGAGTTAGCCGATTGGCCCATCACGGGCGACATGATCGTTTTCGTCGCGAGACACAATTCCGCATCCGCTCAGCTAGGCCAGTTTTCAATGGCGCCCAAGGAGTTCTCGGGCGCGGCCGCATAATCGATACTCACGCGCTGCCGAGCCAGATTCCGGCAGCATCCAAGGAATCGCTCAAGCAGCGATCCGGCCGGTTGGAGAAGCACCGTCACGAGCACGCCGCCCTTTGCTCGAACAAACGACCCCCAGTGCGCGATGCCCCCAAGTAACCCGCACTGATGACGATGCACCTCAGCCGGCCGGTCCTCTTCGCTTCAACAACGAATAAATTTCCAAGGGAGGCTCACATGGGTATGGTCATGGTCAAATGCCCGCAAACTGGTCGTGTGATTCCAACTGGTATCAAGTCCGACCGTGAGACTTTCCTGCGGAGCGTTGTGTTTTTTGGCAATACTCACTGCCCGGACTGTCGTGCCAATCACAACTGGTTCGCTCGCGAGGCCTGGGTCGAGCAGCCGATCGTTCGGGCCGTGGAAATGTTCGTTGCCGCGCGTTGAGCCGATGCGTAGCGTGTTTGGACACGGACGCGGAGCCGAACTAAGCGACATCACGCCAATTCGGGCGGACGGCCTCATCTGACACCACGCTTGCTGAATTCAGCTGGAGCGGCGTTGCCGCCGGCATGCACCGGCTCAATTGCGAGCCGGGCTTCAGGAGATTCTTGATCATCGAGCGCTCAGTCCTCACTCGCGTCATGTCGCATGCATCCATGAAGTTCTTATATTGAAGAAGGTTTTTGAAGAGACGTCCATATTTCGGCGCATTGTCGCAAAGCGAACGTTCTGACGATCCCTCGGCTAGACGTCACGCCGGTACGTTGTCACAAGATCAAGGTTCCCGTCGCTGATCCAGCAAGGACGTGTTTGGGGGTACTGTAGTGAGTAGCGGGGTTTGCAGCCGCCTGGCTGTTCTGCGTCACACGGCCATCGCACTCGTTAGCCTGCTTGCTCAATTGGAGAGGCTCCGAGAGAAAGTACGAAGGGCGGAAGCGCGAAGCTCCGGAGAAAGACGGAGATCGGGCTCGGCCTCGCGGATGCGACGACACCGGTGTGGGACGAGTTACCGCACGCGCGTCCAATCCTAGCGATGGCTTCCAAGTGGCTTTGCTCTACCGAGCTACACGACCGCCGGCGACGCGCTGCCGCTGATCATGCGCTCCAACTGAGTTGGATCTGCTTATCTCGTTTTATTGAGGCGTCGCTTCAACTATGTCCGGCAGTCGGGCGCTCGAGAGGCGATTTGAAAGCAAAGCGTGAGTTGCTTGCCTTCGAATCGTGCCACCTTGAAAGTTAAAATTGATTATTCGGTATAATAATAATTGCTCCCAAGCAAAACGGAAAATAAGGTGGGGAAAACTAATGGGAGGAGTGGATGGAGACCGTACGCCGCTTGCGCGCGATGGCGTTGCTGTGCCGACAGACTTCTGCGCATTATCCTGATCGAAGCTGGAAGCTTCTCGCCGAGGCTGAGTTCTGGGAGCACTTGGCTAATGACGCCCTTCGGCAGCATGTCGAACAGCGCACGGCCGGCTCCTCACTCCCGCCAATCGCAGATAATCCGAATCCCGCAGGATCGAGCGCGCCCATCACTGCGTAGTGCTTCGTTGATCTCTACGCGCCGCTCGCCCTTTGCCGGGTGACAGCCCAACAAGGCGCATTATGGAGAAGCAGGCGTCGCCGGCGTCTTGCCACTTTGCTCTCCTCGACCTTCGACACCCGGCTCCGCAGGTTCTTGAGCGCGCGGCGGCGCTCCGGCGGGCATTGAACAGGCGGCCCGGTCATTGCTGGGCCACATCCACCAGACAGCGCCAATTTCCAATGAGTGGCCCAGCGCCGTGGAAACCTGAGCACGGCGACTGCTTTCCGAGCCGCAGACTTCGACCGCCAGTTCATCATCGATTGCTGACGATTCCAGCTCTTCGAGCTCGAGCTCCATCCGCTCCAAAAGCCGTGCTTGAGCCTGAGGGGAGAGTCCGACCTTCGTTGCATCCTCGCGGCCGTCCCGTGAAGATGAGGTTGGGTGAAATACGCGAACCGGCGCCCGTGACCTGCTCGCCTTCTGACAGGGCTACACCGATGAAAGCCACAAGGAGAATCTGAGACCGGCCCTCGTCGACTCGCTGACGAGCCGCAGCTACCGGGTCATCTGCGAGGCTTACGGCTACGCGGCGCAATTGTGCGCGGCGGCAGCGAGCCAAGCCTGTTGGCTGGTCGCCATTGAGGCCTCATGGCGGAGCACTTGCTTTGATCGCCCTATAAAATGTGAACGAAGGTAAGCCAGGCCGAGACTGCGAGACAAACTGCAAGGCCGGTATAAGGCAGAGCTAGTCTCATCGGAATCCTCCTCGAAGAGAGGTCAGTGAGAATTGGCGCTCGTTGCGGCGCTCGTATCTATAACGAGCCTGAGGTTGTTCCGTCTTGTGCCGGCCGTGCTGATGTCTGCTTCTCACTTCGGCCTCTGCCAGGTTGATAAGCCTGCGTAGCCGCTGGATCTCCAGCATTGTATCTTTCAGCTTTTGGCCTTTCCGAAAAACGCGATGGAGACGCGCACTATAAACATCCATTGGCCCCTCACAATATATAGCATCAAATGACCTTACCAGTTAATGCCATCATATTAGCCTCTTTTGTGGTTGTGGAAATAACCTATTTCACACTGCGCGGTCAGCAGATCTTTGTTAAAAATGTCTCTGAACGTGACCCTGGGACGGCCGTGGGACAGATAAGGCCTGGTGTTTTGGATTGAAGGCTCGCTGATGCTCCCATCGCCAGCCTGTGGATACCTTCGCAGATAACGGGTTGGTGAACGAAATCATTTGCCGCTTCCCCGAAGCAATCCGGAAACAGTGCGGGTCTAGTTGCCCCTCTTTTGGCGAGGGATTTCAAAATGATCACGCTCAAAGCAATTGCAGTTTGGCGCCGAGTTGTTCTTGTCGATGTATTCGGGTGACCTCGGCGCCGACGTAGTTCTCGCGATCGTCGCTTGTCTTCCGTAAAGCGAGGGCTCTCCAACGTGAAGCGGCGGACCGCTGGTTTCCGTCTCTTCGGCCGGCCGGCATGCCGCATGCAATCGATCTTTCGTTGTTTTTGTGGGGCAGATCGAAAAAGCAGTCGTCTAGGCCATCTCGGGGGTCCTCGCGGGCATGAGGTATCCCATACTAGTCGTCATTGACGCTGTCGTCCAACTTACCAACTTGGCGGACGGTTGTTGCGCACGTCTCAATCACGATCGCGATCGTGAGCGCCTTTGGCCAATGGAAAACGGCCAATGGGTCAGATCGCCTGCATTTTCCGAATCGCGCCTATGTGCTCGTTCTCACTGTTAGTTTCAGATCTTGCGGGTATACACGCGTGAGCCATTTCCTCTCCATGCTTCTGCTCGCCCTCGCACTGACCCTGACCTTGTGCTTCGGGGTGGCAGCCTGGCGACTGTCGGCCGGCAAAGACATCGATATTGCCACAACGATCCAGCATCAGGAGTACGGCTGGAGAACTAGGTCCAACAACTGGAGGTCGTTGCGTTCGCCCTGAATTTGCGACTCGATGAGGTCAATGTATTCGCAGGTACGCTGGTCAAGACAATTTCCGTACCGCCGATCCTTGTTTCTCGGCCGTGAAGTGGACCCGAATAAGCTCCGATGTGAGGCAGACGGAGGCGATGCAAAAGCCACCTACAATCAAGGACCAATCTACGATTGGTTCTCGCATCGAGGTGAAACCGGGAGGAAAACTTTCATGACGAAGCCCACCAGCCATCCGGGAAAGGCTCTAATGGCTCATGACCGTCATTTTCGTTCGCGAGCGTGCGACGAGCCGGTTCGATATCTCGGCATGTACTCAAGACCGACTTGTTCAATCGGCCGCTATGGTACGGGGCTGTGCCGTGTGGAAGGCTCGGAGCTGCTGACCAAGCGATCGCCCATCTTCGCGCGGCAACGTGTCCGGGATGATCACGGTCTTTCTGCATGCTTCACCTGTCGGTTACAGGCCACCGCTGAGCGAACTTGAAACTTGGGTTGTTCCCGTGCTCGCACGCTTATGGGCGCTACGGAACTCGCGGCCCGAGACGATCGCCGCGAAGATAAAGGCCAGCACGCATGCGGCGGCCAACGACCAAAGGGCAATTGCGATTTGCTTCTGCATGGCCAGCGGCAATCGAGGAGATAGCCTCGCCTCTTCAACTCGTTTCCGGTTAAGTTCAAAGTTGAGCGACAAAGCCCGGTGACGCTCAGTGTTCACCAGCTTCTAAAATCTTGTCTTCGCATCTTGGCCAGCGCCTGGAGCACGCTCAAACCGATACTTCTCACCCGAGTACTCGGAGAAACGGCTCCTGCATCCTGGGGCTAAAGCGGGATGCTGGAGTCGTCTCTTCCGAGATCCTTGTGCGTCCGTCCGGCACAATTGGCTCATCATAACCCAAATTAAATGTTTATTCTATATTATTTTTTGTTTTATCGCGCATTTAATTGTTTAAATTTTGCCGTCTCCGTTCGGATTCGGCGATTTTTCAGTCCGCCATGCCGCTTGGCGAAACTTGCGACGAGCGTGGCGCCGTTGTCCAGGCGCCGATCTAAACCGATCTTGCAGCCTTCGGCAGATCAATGCTCTGACTGGCGGCCGATCGGGGACTTCGTGTGGAGTAGCCCCAAACGCTTTTCAAGTTCGTCCTTCTTGGCAATGAGCCTCGCCGCAAGAATAGCTTCGACGACGCTGTGGAGATCCCACAGCTCATCAATGGACATGTCCTTGAATTGCTCCAGATTCATCATCTTCTCGAATCACGCTCCTCATAGGCTGGGCCTACACTGTGCGAGGTGGCAACTAACTGCGAGTTGGCGTGGAGTGGATATCTGTGAATTCCGCCTCTTTCGGTGTCAGCTCAGGTTTTCACTGCAGGGATGCGAATGACCTTGCCGGCTGACATGGAAAAAGTCGGGCGGCAGATGCGCCAGAAAGTTGACGCCAAGTAGGAGTTGTTCACGCTGGATATCTGGCAGCCCGGCGCCACGACCAAGCTAAAGGAAGCCAAGCTGACAGGCGCCAGGTCGTGCGCTGTCCAGAAATGAGACCGAGCACACCTTTCGCGACTACGCCAAAGGAAACGCGGACAGCACGCTGGCTGCAACCCGCAAGAGAGATGCGTCTCACCTAGAGATATATGCAGTGCACGCTGCAACGATCTGCATAGGATCGCAAAGAGACGTCGCAATTCCTTCAACGCTATGAGGTTCGAAAAAGATTTTGCTGCTGCCCAATCTCGCGACATCAGGGCGCAACCGCCAAGAGAAGGCGAACCTGCGATCATGTTCGGGGATGGCTCGAGCATCAGGTGTCGCGTCGTAAACCTGTCTGACCAGGGCGCCGCTATCGAACTCCGGGACGCGAGGCTCGCACGTTCTCGGTTCGAACTCATGCTTGAACATGATCGCTCCGTAAGGAAATGCCGCCTGGTTTGGGCCATGCAAAATCGCATTGGTGTTTCTTTTGATGCTGCTCCCATCGGGGTTGGGCCGTCGTCGAAAAAATGAGCCTTCGCATGTCGTAAGTTGCTCGTTGTGCCTGGAGCTGAAGGAATACTAAGCAGCGCCGACACTACGATGCGGGGATACGCAACAGGCAGACGTGGATAACGTCGATCACCAGTAGTCTTGCGGGTGTCGTTTCCGTTAGCGATGACTGTACGCTTTTCCGATCTTTGCGCGAGTCGTTGAGGGTGTACTGGTGCGGACTACCAGTAGAGGAGGAATGCGCCCCTATACATTGGTTTAACGTCACAATGCGCCCCAATTCTCACCAAGTTTGCCGCACATTCCAAAAGGAAAGACGGCAAGAAGGCACGGGAGGGCAGATAGTGGTCGTCAAGAACATCGTCATTCCTTTGGAAGTCGAGTATTTGCAAAAGGCAGCAAAGGACCGTGGAATTTCTCGCTCCAAGCTTGTGCGGTTTGTGATGGAGAAGGTCGTGAACGATGAACTCGTTCATACGATTCTCGGCGAAGGTGACTTGTCGAACATTGAGCCCGCGCCGCGACGCTATCGACGGTTTCGGCACGAACCTAACCGGGACTGATAGTTCTTTCTTCTACGCCGCCGCTCCGATCACCTCGTTACTCGAAAAGCTACGCCCTCGTGATCGTTCTCCTCACGCCATATTTCAGAGAGTTGCTGCTCTGCTCTCTGGCTCCTACGCCCTGTTAGAGCATCCGCCGAGCTGAATGAATCGAAAGGGATTGAACGAAGCCGCTGGCGCGGCATGTAGGGAGGCATAGCAAGGATTGCCTCCTGTCTGAGAGGATTGCGGGTTTTCGAAGCCCAACCCTTTAGACAGAAGGTTTTCCGATGGCTGAGATCAGTCCGCTTCGCCGCCGCATGATCGAGGACATGACGGTCCGCAATCTGTCACCGGCGACGCAGCAATCCTACCTCAACGCCGTAGCGAAGTTGAGCCGATATTTCGGTCGTTCTCCCGACCGCCTCGACCTGGAGGATATCCGCGCCTTCCAGGTTCATCTGGTTGCGACGGGGATGTCTTGGCCGGCGCTGAACCAGATCGTCTGCGCACTGCGGTTCTTCTACGGTGTGACGCTTGGTCATGACACCGTTCCGGAGCGCATCGCCTATGCGCGTAAACCGCGCAAACTGCCGGTCGTGCTGAGCGCCGACGAGGTCGTCCGCTTCCTGGAAGCAATCCCGAGCCTCAAGAGCCGTACCGCGTTGACCACTGTCTATGCCGCAGGCTTGCGCGTATCGGAAGTGGTCCTCTTGAAGGTTGTCGACATCGACAGCCAACGGATGTTGATCCGGGTCGAGCACGGCAAGGGCGGCAAGGACCGTTACGTAATGCTCTCGCCGCAGCTTTTGAGTATTCTGCGGACATATTGGCGGCTCACTCGGCCCAAACGATGGCTATTTCCCGGCCGCGACGACGAGCGTCCGCTCGTCCCAAATGTGCTGCACGCCGCCTGTCGCTCAGCCTGTGCTGCGGCTGGCTTGAGCAAGTCGGTGACAGTGCATACGCTTCGGCACACATTCGCGACCCATCTGCTGGAGAACGGGGCCGACGTACGCATCATCCAGGTGCTGCTCGGCCATGCCAGTCTGGCCAGCACGGCGCGCTATACCCAAGTCGCCACAAAGACCATCAGCAATACGCCAAGTCCACTTGACCGGCTCCGCCTGGAGGTCGTGCCGCCCGGCTGAGCGAACCTGATGGCTCCGGTTCTGGAAGTGGCGGATATCTTCCGCCGCTACGGCGAACGTTTCGGCAAGCTCGTGCCGGACATCTGGGCCGCGCCGAGCGGCGCGTCATGGGCGCGATCACGGCATGCCGGACGGCTGTGCTTGGCGGCCACATCGAGCAATGCGACGACTGCGGTGCCACCCGGATCGCCTACAACTCCTGTCGCAATCGGCATTGCCCGAAGTGCCAGGGCTCGGCGCGCGCGCAATGGCTTGCCGAGCGACAAGCCGAACTCCTTCCCGTGCCATACTTCCACGTCGTCTTCACCTTGCCGGCGCCGGCCAGAGAGATTGCTTTCCAGAACAAGGCGGTGGTCTATGCCATTCTGTTCCGCTGCGCGGCCGAGACGCTCACCACCATCGCGGCCGACCCCAAGCATCTTGGCGCTCAGCTCGGTCTGACCGCCGTCCTCCATACTTGGGGTCAAACCCTGCAACACCATCCGCATATCCACTGCGTCGTGCCTGGTGGTGGACCTTCACTCGACGGCACACACTGGGTCGCTTGCCGGCCCGGCTTCTTCCTGCCGGTGCGCGTCCTCTCCAGGCTGTTCCGCCGCCTGTTTCTGCAAGAGCTGCAAGCTGCCTTCGCGGCTGGCCAGTTGGGCTTCTTTGGCGATCTCGCCGATCCCGCCGCATTCGCCGAGCGCCTCGCTCAGCTCCGACGGACCGACTGGGTCGTCTACGCCAAGCCGCCATTCGGCGGGCCTGAACAGGTGCTGGCTTATCTCGGCCGCTATACGCATCGCGTCGCCATCGCCAACAGTCGGCTGATCTCGCTTGCCGACGACAAGGTGAGCTTTGCCTGGAAGGACTATCGGCAGAATCGTAAAGCCAAAGTGATGACGCTCGATGCCGGTGAGTTCATTCGTCGCTTCCTCCTGCACACCCTGCCGGACGGCTTCCATCGCATCCGCCACTATGGCTTCCTCGCCAATGGCGGGCGCAACGATAAAATCGTCCTCTGCCGTCAACTCCTTGCCGTCCGCAACGCTCCGACTGATCAAGAAGCCGGCGACGATCCCCTCACCAAATGCGAGATACCCGCCTGCCCACATTGCGGCGGCACCATGCGGCGCGTCGACGTCGTCCCGCGAGCCTGCGCCCGCGACCGTCCATTTCGTTGTGACACGTCATGAGCCACGCCTGCACCATCCACTCCGTCCATGATCACCTTCGCGGTGGCAACGTCCGAAGCCGCCGTAGGTGCACTCGTCACCGAACACCCGGCCGATCGTTCGACCACGCATCCCAGCGCCGCAAATCTCTCACTGGATCGCGCCTTTGGCCCGATCAATGGAACCCCTCACATCAGCTGAAGGTCGCGCGGACGCGCGGTGATCACAGGCGCGCCTTCGCCGCAGGCGAACCCGCCGCACTATCCCCATAGGGCCACAACTCCGCGGCTTCGTTCAATCCGGCTTCTATGAGTCGCACGCGCCATCGCGCGCGCGGTTGGCCTTTGCCCCGCGACCTCATAGAACCCTCAAGATTCCCAAATCAGCTGTGAGGTGATTCAAACTGCCTGCCGGGGCTGGAGGCCGGCGGGCATGTCGAAGGCTCTTTCGCTGGATCTTCGAGTTAGGGTTCTGGCCGCGGTGAAGGCGGGGGCATCGCACCGCGAGGCAGGTGAACGGTTTGGGGTGAGCGCGGCAAGCGTGAGCCGGTGGGGAATGCGCGAGCGCCAGCAGGGTGATGCACGCCCGAAGGCGCTCGGTGGAGACCGCAGGTCCGGCCGCATCGAGGCGCACAAGGAGACGATCCTTGCGATGCTGAAGGCGACGCCGGATGTCTCGATCGAGGAGCTGCGCCGGAGCCTGGCCCAAAAGGGGCTGGTGTTCGGCGAAGGCACACTCCGTCGCTTCCTGATGCGGCACGGCATCACGCGCAAAAAAAGACCGCACACGCCAGCGAGCAGGACCGGCCGGACGTCGTAAAGCGGCGCCAGGATTGGCTCGAGGGCCAGCCTGCGCTTGATCCCAAGCGCCTCGTCTTCATCGATGAGACCTGGGCTTCGACCAATATGGCCCGCCGCTACGGCCGCTGTCCGCGTGGAGAGCGGCTGAAGGTCGGGATCCCCCACGGCCATTGGAAGACCACGACCTTCGTGGCCGGAATCACCTCCAGCGGCATCATCGCCCCCTGGGTCCTCGACGGACCGATCAATCGCGACGCCTTCGAAGTCTATGTCGAGAAGGTTCTTCCCCAAGCACAAGGCCGCACGTATGTCCCTCACGGCCCAGTCCCATGGGACTGGCGGCTTGCGGAGTATCTGAGGCAATAACGAGCGGCCGGGCCTTGTTCTAGTTTGTCGGAAGGTTCTTTCTTTATCCAAGAAGCCCGAATCGCTTTGCCGCTTCTCGGCCTCGCTGTCAGCGATCTTTATCAGGTTTGCCGTTAGGGCTGCCGTCACCGCCGCCGTTGCCATTGCCATTATTGCCACGAGGACCGGCCGGTCCGGCGCCCGACCTAGCAATTGCATCCGACGTGAGAGACGTCGACAGCAGGAGCGTAATGGCCGGAGGCGTGACGGCGGCGAACTTGCCGCAGGTCTTCAGGAATTCGCGGCGATCGTCGTCGTCCCGTTCGGTCATTGCAATCTCCAAAACTTCAGGTCATATGTATTAACCTAACGCGATTTAAATAACTTTCAATAGTAAATCAGTTCAATCACGAAATGTGACAAGGTCGCCTCAGTTGGGAAGGCCCCGGCTGCAGGGGGCTCTTGGGATCGGCCGGGAGCCCGTTCCGCCAGCTTCAGTCGCGCGAGGTGGCAAGGCTCCAAATCGGCATTCAGGGCTCTCAGCTCCTGTCATAGCTCCCTTCCCGTCGCTGGGTGGGTGCGGTTCTTCAACGCCGCCTCGGCGATCCAAGGAAAGCGCCTGGTCAGTCGGCACGATTGCGCGATAGTAGGCGCGCGCGCTTGTCCTCCCGGATGCCCAATATCCGGTAGCCGTCGTGTTTCACTTCATGAAGGCAATCCGGCCCTGAGGCGACCTGCTTGCCGGCGGTAAAGAGGCAGAGCTCATACGCCATACGCATTAACGAAGATAGGGGCTCGCAGAGGATTTACGAATCTCCTTAAGTTCCTGCCCGGAACAGTGCTGAAGCGAGTCTCGTTTTCGCTTGGCCTTGCTAGCCGGAGGACCAAGCACCACTCCAGCGACCCCGGCCTCTCATAGCCCCTTGGGCCGGGGCCGTCTTTGCGTGACAATTTGGAGTGCTTTTTCCGAAAGGGCGAGCTGTTCGTATGACTTCGCGTGTTCGGTCCCAGCTCTCTGACGGGCTCGATCTTGGCAGTGACGAGCCTTGCAACAAATCGGCCTCTTCGTCGGCATGGGGGACTCCCCACCACCTTTTTTCTTAGTGCACAGGCGGCCGCGGTCGCTCATGATAGAGGCGTCTGCCTCGGGGCTGGCCTGAGCAGCGGACCTTTCGGCCCTGTGCTGCGGATTCGGTGCGGACCTCCAGGCGCACAGGGCCGATATGGTCTACTCCTTGGAAGCGCTCAGCATTGGTTGGTTGGGCGCAAGGGATCGGTCCTTGATTGAGAAACTCGCAAATCAACCGGGCGGGACATTTACAGGCTCGATGGTCTTGGCGGACGGAATGACGAAAAAGGCAGCACCGGCGCTAATCATCGCCGCCGCCGCAATCTTCGGTTTTCTGTTTTTCTCCGCGAGGTTCAGTCAAGCGGCAGGCAGCAGTTGGGATCGGGACCTCCTACTGTGGCTCAACTCGTTCGCTGCAAGTCACGGGTACCTGTGGGAGCTTGCTAACAATTCGCTGTTCAGGGGATTTCCGGTCTTGTTTTCTCTTGTCGCGTTGTGGTTCGCCGACGACAGCAGAGAACGACGCTGCCGGATGCTGGCCGGGTTCCTTGCGACTTGTGTGGCGACAGTCCTCTCCGTGTGGATACAATTTCATCTTGCCACGCATACACGCCCACTTCTGGACCCAGCCATTCCTTTAAACATGGCCGAGCTGGATATCATCGACCCACAATGGCGCTTTGTAGATTGGGGTCGTAGAGACTCGTTTCCGAGCGACACCGCGACACTGTTTTTTGCCTTCGCTACAGTGATCTTCTTAGAAAATCGATTGGTCGGGCTGTTCTGCCTTCTCTGGGTCGCCGTGATCATAGCAGTCCCGCGCGTCATCTTTGGTTGGCACTATCCGACCGACATCGTTGGCTCTCTAGTTTTGGGACTGGCATGCGTTCTTCTCTTCAACACCGTTCCATACCTGCGGACGCTGTTTGAGCGCACGCTGATCCTGTTTGAGAGTCGCATGTATATTGTCCATGCACTTGTGGTCATCTTTTTGATTGAGGCGTCCGGATTGTTTCTTAGCTTGCAGAAACTCGGAAAAACTTTAGTGCGGCTGTCAGGTTAGCCAGAGCAGTAGCGGGCATCGAGATAATCACATGGGCGCACAGCGCGCGTCAGTATCCATGCGCGCTTGCATAGAATTTGCCATTGGCGGAGATGGCGAACGCGGGGGAACCGGAGCTAGAAGATTAGGATCGCTTGCAATAAGTGCCGCGCCGGCCGCGCAGGCAGCGAGAGCATTGTATTGACTTTGCTTCGCAAGACTAACGTGGATCTCGTCAAATACATCGAACAGCGATCCCTTAAGCGGCCCAGGCGATATTCGTTTCGATTTTTTCGCAATGCAAACCACCAGGCCGGCCCAAATATATGGAGGCAAAGCCCTCCGCCGGCGGTGGCGAATGCGCCGAGCTGGGCGCGGAAGCGTGGTTATTCAATCACCAGCGAGCCACTGGTCGCCCGCGCATTTTGGGTCGGGCCGGGCGGCGGCCGGCGTAACGGGCTCTACAGATTGGATGGACCGAGAGCCATCTCCAGCGCGATCAACCCCCCGGACGGCCGGAGGGTCGACGAGAAACTTTGAGCGCTGGTGCGTTTGAGCGATCATCGTTTTCATGCAGGTCAACTCGCTCAAATTGGAGATCGCAACACTGCAACGTGACATCATCGCGCTCAAGCTACGCGTAGCCAGGCTCGATCAGATCGCAAGCTCCAATGAGATACGTGAAAAGGCAAGCAGTGAAACACCCAAGCCGCCGTTGTCGGGCGACGTGGAAAATTGCCCCCCTGACGACACGAGGAATTGCCCCCCTCGCGACACGGTCAGAACGGGGGTTTTATTCAGCGACTCAGTTCAGGTCCTCTGCGGTTCAAAGATCCGCGGAGGGAGGCCATGCTGGAGCCGGACGAGGTTTCGGCGATACTCCGGCTCAACGAGCTGGGGTGGGGTAGTAAACGGATTGCCCGGGAGCTCGGGATTAGCCGCAACACGGTGAAGGACTACGTGGCGGCCGGCGGCTGGACGCCGTATCGGCAGCCGCACCGCAAAAAGGCACTCGATGGCCAGGAGATCTGGCTCAAGGAGCGCCTACGGCAGCACCACGGCAATGCCGACGTGATCCGCCAGGAGCTGGCAGCCGAGAAAGGCATCATCGTCAGCCTGCGCACGGTCGAGCGGGCCGTCCAGCGCTATCGCCAGGAGCTTGCGGCCGAGGCGCGTGCGACGGTGCGGTTCGAGACACCGCCCGGCAAACAGCTGCAGATCGATTTTGGCGAGCGGCTGGTCGAGATCGGCGGTAGCAAGGTTCGCGCCTACCTGTTCGTCGCCACGTTGGGCTACTCGCGCCGGCACCATGTCAGGGCATTCCGCAACGAACGGCAAGAGAGCTGGTTCGATGGCTTGGAAAGCTCCTTCGTGA
The DNA here is from genome assembly GCF_023375135.1 of Bradyrhizobium sp. C-145. Taxonomy (NCBI): domain Bacteria; kingdom Pseudomonadati; phylum Pseudomonadota; class Alphaproteobacteria; order Hyphomicrobiales; family Nitrobacteraceae; genus Bradyrhizobium; species Bradyrhizobium sp. C-145. Next base: position 6,239,301 of record NZ_CP088150.1, read on the forward strand.
AGTTTGGCGGCGTGCCCGAGGAGGTGCTGTTCGACAATGCGCGTGCGCTGGTCGTGGAACACGATGCCGCGACGCGCACCGTCGTGTTTAATGACAAGCTGACCGCGTTTGCCAAGCACTGGGGCTTCCGGCCACGGGCCTGCGCGCCATATCGAGCCCGCACCAAGGGCAAGACCGAGAATGGCGTCGGCTACGTCAAGCGGAATGCGGTCGCCGGCCGCACCTTCCCGAGCTGGGAGGCCTTTGAGGCGCACCTTGAGGCTTGGACGCGGGAGATCGCCGACCTACGCCAGCATGGCACGACGGGCGAAGTACCGATTGAGCGCTTCAGGCGCGCTGAGGCGCCTGCGCTGAAGCCCATCGCCGGGAGGCCGCCCTTCCAGGCCGCACGTGAACTGATCCGTCGCGTGCAGGCCGACTGCGCGGTCGAGATCGATGGCAATGCCTACTCTGTGCCATGGCGGCTGATCGGCGAGACGGTGAGAGCGACGATCGCCGATGGCGTGGTGTGCATCCACCACGGGATCCATGAGGTGGCCGCTCATCCGATCTGTGTCGGCCGTCGCCGTCGCGTCGTCGACCCTAAACACTTTGAGGGCCTGACTGGCTTTAAACCGAGTCGTGCTGGCGATCTCGCGTTATCGCCTGTCGCGCCGCCGTCGCCGACGCTGCTGCGGCCGCTCGGCGAGTACGAAGCGATTGTGGGAGGGGGCTTCTGATGCGAGCCATTGTCCCCGACCGCCTTAGCGATATGCTGACGCGCCTGAAGCTGACGGCTGTCCGCGACCAGCTGGATGGGCTGTTGGATGAGGCCGGCCGGCAAGAGCTGAGCCTACGCGAGACCCTGGTGCTGCTGTGCGAGCGCGAGATCGCCCGCAAGGATGAGCGGCGCGTCGAGATGACGTTCAAACTTGCTCGCTTCCCGTTCGTTCGCGATCTGTCGGGCTTCGACTTCTCGGCCCAGCCCTCGCTGGATCCCAAGCAGATACGCGAGCTTGCGAGCGCCCGCTGGATTGCCAATGGCGAGAACGTGCTGCTGCTTGGGCCACCTGGCGTTGGCAAGACGCATCTTGCGGTCGCTCTTGGTCGCGAAGCGATCCTGGCTGGGCATTCCGTTCAGTTCGTCGCAGCCACGACTGTCGTTGCGCAGCTTGCTAAAGGTCACGGCGAAGGGCGGCTCGAGGAGCGACTCGCGCAATTTGCCAAGCCAAAGCTCTTGATCATCGACGAGCTCGGGTATCTGCCCTTTGAACCCAATGCCGCGCATCTGTTCTTCCAGCTCGTTAGCCGTCGCTATGAGAGAGGCGCGATCCTGCTGACCAGCAACCGCAGTGTCGGCGAGTGGGGCTCGGTCTTCAGCGACCCCGTGGTTGCCACCGCGATCCTTGATCGTCTGCTGCACCACAGTCACGTCATCACGATCCGCGGCGACAGCTATCGCTTGAAGGAGAAGCGCCGCAGCGGACTGCTGCAGAAGCCCGCTGCACCAGAAGCCAAATCGGAGAAGAAGTCGTGTAGCAAGCCGCTCGCTCGCTACAGCGCTATGACGGGCGCGCTTCGCGAGCGGCTTGCTACAGTCCTGCAAACAACAAGGGGGTCACTTCCTCATGTCGCTGCGGGGTCAAATCCGGACGTCGCTTGACAGCCGTCGGAGACCCATCCTGACCAGGCTCCGCTCATCCTGTCACGTGAAGAGATTCAGCTTATCCGAGACTATATTAAACCTGCGCCAGTTGCGGGCACCGCGCCTGAGATGACCAAGGTCGGCGATCCCGTTGCGGGAGAAACCGTCGCCGGAAACTGCTTGGGGCGCGATTCACCATTCGCAATGGCATCATTGTCATCATCCGCAGCGGCAGCCGTCACGCTGATGCTGTGATTGGGCCAAATTGACGAGAACTGGCCGTGATCGCAGGGCGGATAGTTATGGCTGGTTGTTCGGCGGCCTTTCAATGAACCGCCGGCTGCCGTTGAGAAGTTCGAGGTTATTGGCGATGACCGGATTACCTGGATCGAGCGAACAGGCCTTCTCGAACTTCCGTCGCGCCGCACTCAGATTGCCGCGCAGCATGTACGAATATCCCTGGTCATTCAGGATCTGAACGGTTTCGCCTCCTAGCCGAATCGCTTGGGCATAGGCCTGATCGGCAAGGTCGAAACGACGTATCCGATCATAGCTCGCAGCCAACCCGATCCAAGCGGTCACATCATTGGGCGATTTCTCCACGCCGTCCTTGAAGTAGCGTTGTGCGATCCCGTAATTGCCGCGGTTGAAATGCTCCAGCCCCAGCCTGATGGGTTCGTCCGATGGATAATACTTGACGTCGGTCGGTTCCTGCACGGGGTCTCCGCCCGGCGGATCTACGGGAGCCACGATCGCGGCCTCCCTCGTTGTGTGGTCACAGCCTGCAAGGCCTGGCGCCAACCAACAACAGGTCAGCATTACAATGGCACGTCGCATAACCCTGTCCCCAGCCCGGCCTAACGGTCTCACTCCACCGAGCGCAAAATACGCGTCGCTAGACTCACTTACCAAAAAAACCGCTACCTAGCCCCCGCTGCTGGCCCGCCGACCGGCACCGATATTCCCGATGATGCTCCCGCGCCCAATCCAGTTACGTTGACATTCTGCGTGACCGGAGGTCGCTGGCCCATGAGTTTCGTCGGATCGCCCATGTCGGGAAGCTGAACTACCGGCTGTTGCGTGTTGCCGTAACGCGAAACGGCTGCCCCCACGCGCCGAGCGTCGTACGCGATCCGGCGATCGCCGACGTATCGCGGCCACGGATGGATGGTGTGGGTGACGGCGTTGACCTGCTTGGCATTGCCGGCGCTCATCGTGATGGTGTCGGAACGCTGTAAATAGCGGTCCACCTCGTCATGACCAGCGAGCCCGTAACATCCTCCGAGCAGCAAAGGCGCGAGCAGAGCCAGATACCTGATGGTCATCTCTCGCTTCCTCTAGTTAAGTGTTTTCACGACCGGCTGCTCGACAGCAGCGGCCGGAGCTACAACGGGCGCCCTGACTTCAGGGAGCGATGATGTGGCCGTACGGTCCTTTCACCTCACCTCCGGAATTGACATAATCATTATAACGCTGGCGGACTTCCATCTGGCCATTGAGGAAGAAATCGACATCATTGGCTGGAAGGCGGGAATCGAGCGGAGACGCCAATTGCTGGCCGGGTGCGGCCGGTACGACCAGGCGCGGCGTTACGATGATGACGAGATCGGTTTCCTCCTGCTGATACGACTTGCTGCTGAACAGGCTCCCAATCACTGGCACCCAGCCGATCCATGGCAATTGCGAAACGTCCTGGCGATTGCGGGTCTGGAGCAGGCCGGCGATTGCAAAGCTCTGGCCGTCGCGCAACTCAACCGTGGTTCGCGCGTCGCGGCGGGTCAGCGCAGGAATGGTCGTCCCCTGGATCGTCACCGCATTGGCGAAATCAAGTTCACTGACCGACGGCTCGACCCGAAGATTGATCACGCCGCGCGAGAGCACGGTGGGGACGAAGGCGAGCTCAACACCAAACTTCTTGTATTCGATCGTGATGGTGGGAAAGCCGTTCGTCGTCTGGGTCGGTCGGCACTGGAAACTCACCGCCGGCCAAGAAGCGCGCGGCATCGCCGGAAAGCGTGGTCAAGTTTGGCTCCCCAGCCGGCGTGCCAATACTTTGCTTTCCAATGCAGAGATCAGCAGGTCCACCGAGCCGCCGCCGCTGGTCCTGACAATGCGAGTCAACAAGCTTCCGAACGGAGCCGGAGCGACGCCGCCTGCGGTCCCGGCGAGCGTTCCTAAAGTTCCGAGTATCGGAAGACTTCCCGTAGGAGAGGCGCCAACAGGCGTACCGCCAGTATTACGGGGTTTTGGACCGTATTAATTACCACCGATTGGGCGTCGGCCCGTCGCGCTAGTTGCACCACCAAGCCCCGTATTCCCGACATTGGTCATTGGCAGAGAACTATTGGCAGAGAACTGGACCGGCACGGCAAACCCACAAGCGGCGATCAAGCCTCCTTGGGAAGTCGTTCGCGTTCCAGTCAGGCTGCAAGAGCGTCGGAGTTGACTTCGCTCTTCGCAAGCGTCGTCAGCATGGCGTCGGTCGCCTTCTCCTCCTCCCAGGCTCTCGTGCAGGATGTTCTGGTCTTCCCTGAACTTGAGCTGCCCGGCAAGAGCGGCTGCGCTGCCATATGGCTTGGGTTTAGGATGACCCGAGTTCCAGATTTGGCGGTCAACTGCCTATCCCGCCAGACTGTTCCTCTCCGGCCGAACTGCCAAAAACATTTGAGCTTGAAGTCGATTAGGACGGAGGAGAATTAGGAACACCGAGACGGAGCAGTGCTTGCAGCAACGGGCAGGGCTTGCGAGGCGATATCGCCATGAACTATCTCGAAAACGTTCCCTTCGACAATGTCCAGGACCATCTCGGTGACCGTGGCTACTTCGTGGCTCCGCTCGACGACCTCATCACATGGGCGCGATCGGGTTCTCTGATGTGGATGACATTTGGGCTTGCGTGCTGTGCGATCGAGCAGATGCAGGTATCGATGCCGCGGTACGATATTGAACGATTTGGTGCCGCTCCGCGCGCATCGCCAAGGCAGTCTGACGTCATGATCGTCTCGGGCACGCTCTGTAACAAAATGGCGCCAGCCCTGCGCAAAGTCTATGACCAGATGCCGGAGCCGCGCTACGTCATCTCGATGGGATCGTGCGCCAACGGGGGCGGCTACTATCACTATTCGTACTCGGTCGTGCGCGGCTGCGACCGTATCGTGCCCGTTGACATCTATGTGCCCGGCTGCCCTCCGACGGCTGAAGCCCTGCTCTACGGACTCGTTCTCCTTCAGAAGAAGATTCGGCGAACCGGAACGATCGAGCGATGACTCGACGAGTTTTGGACCGAACCGGATGAGTCCGGCACGCCACTTCAGCAGGCTCGTCCGCACAATACAGAAAATATTCCTTGCAGCCTCCATCTAGCCCCGACACCGGAAGGATAGCTCGCGAGATGCGTTCGAGGCACAGCACAACCAAATGTGAATCGCTGAATGTCTGTTCCCTTGCGAACCATCTGGAGTAGTGGTGTTGGCGGAGAAGATCCCGAAAGGCGGAGCCAAATCATGAAGCATGCCACACGGATTTATCGCCTCGACCATTCGAAGCGCGGGGATGCCGAACAGCTCGCTCGCATGCACGAAATGGCCAGGGAAGCCGCCGAGGTGCTGCGTCCACCCATCCCGGACACATTTCTGGGCCGCCGAACGTTCGAACTATTCCCGAAGGAAGAGAAACGCGCTTGACGCGTGGACACACGCTGGCGTCGTGCATCGCCTCAGGAGCTCGCTGACCCATTTTGGAGCCACCGACCTGCCCGAATTGCAGGATCGAGATTAGGTGGTGCGTGTCAAGATTGGTTTGACGGGCAGCGGGTCGCAAGGATCGTCCATTGCGCCACGGGCGGCTTGACGACGGGTTGGCACGGCCCGTCAGAACCTTGGGAAGAACCGCAGGCTTCACATCTTCGACTTTGGCTGAGCCTTTTTGGGACGTATCCGCGGACGCTCCATTGCCTTCGCAAACCAGCGATGGAGTGATCCCATGAGCGCCACAGGTCTCGATGTATTCGACAGAACGATCCACCTGACGAACGTCTGGCTGGATGAGATCATGACGACACTGCCGCGCGACAGACAATTGGCGTGGCACGCCTTGGGGGCGGTACTACGGACCGTGCGTGATCGCGTTCCGCTCAACCTCGCCGTTCACCTTGGGGCGCAACTACCGCTCTTGGTGCGCGGCAGCTATTTCGAACAATGGCGTCCGAGCGACACGCCACAAACCTGGAGGTCGGTGGATGAATTTATTGCGCTCGTATCGGCACAGATGAAGTCGGCGAAACCGGTCGATACCGTCGAAGCGGCGCGTGCAGTGTTCCGCGTGCTAAGTCACCATGTCGATCCAAATCAGATAGAGAAGGTGCAACACTCGCTGCCCGAGGAGATCCGATCATTGTGGCTGGCGCAAAGGTCGTCAGCAGCCTGAACGAGGAAACTCCGCCACCTCCCGAAACTCGCCGCCGTCGACCACATTGAGCGCGGTGACAGCAGAGAGGTTATCGCCCTTCTCGTCCCAGACGACCGGCCTGGGATAGGCGACGCCCTGAAATCGGACCTTGCTTAGCGCGGCCAGCACGGCCTGCCGTTTCGGCAATGTTCCAATCGAGCCTGCGCTCCGCTCGACTGCGTAGTTGCCGATCGGCCCATAGCATTGCTGATAGCGATCGGCGACGCGCTACCAGGTCCAAATCCGAACCGAAATCCTGATATTTTCCAGTACGTTGGCCGGAATGTGGTAGCGGATTAGACGGTGTTACATCCCGCCCGGATGTCTCACTCGGCCCGCCGCCCGGAAAGGCCTACGCGTGGCGCGTCCCTCCTACCTCGCCCGGCGCGGCGACGGTCGCTATTTCCTGCAGATTCGGCTGGGGAAACAGGCCGCTCAGCTCTTTGGGCTGCCCCTTCTCCGTGTCAGCCTCAGGACCGGGAATTTTGATGAGGCGAGGCGCCGGCTGGTGGACAATCTCGGATGGGTACAGGAGCTGATCGAGGCTCCGGACCTGGAGGCGTTGGGGACCGTGCTCGACGCGCGGCTGCACGCCTATGTCGATCGCGGCCCGCCGGCGAACGAGCGGCTTTTGGCCGAGCGCTGCGCCTTCGAGCACGAAGTCAGGCGCTACCTGACCCGCGCGCAGGAGCGCGGCTATGCCTACCCGCAGCGTTTTCCCCGCATGCCGAGCACCTGGGTCGATTTCGTCAACCAAAACAAGGCGGCCGAAAGCCAGATCGCCCGCCTGAACGTTCGGCGCGCCTATGAAAGCGGCCGGCACGAGGCGACCGAGGCGGTCAAGGAAGGCTGGACCGCGCCCACCACCCCGGCGATGGCAACCGTTCGATCCCATCGCGATGATCGATCGCCTCGTCCAGGATGCTGTCGCCCAAAGGCTTCCGTTGCTTCCGGCACCGCAGGTGGGCTCGATCTCGCCCGCCAACGAGCCCGCGGTACCGGCCCGCACCGACGAGGCCGCCGAAAATAATTCCTGCCGGATGTCGGACGTGCTGGCAGAGTTTCTCAAACCGTTGGACCGCAAGCGCAAGCACACCGCAAAGGGCCGTGGGGAAGCAGCGCCGGTCGTCCAGTTCGCGGTCGATTTTCTCGGTGATCCCCGGATGGACGAGTTGACCGAAGCGAAGTGGAAGCTGCTCGACGAGGCGCTGCCCGACATTCCCAATCGCGACAACATCCCGCGAAAATTCTCCGAGACGCTGTTCCGGCGTTACAAATACGCGGAAGCGACCAAGTGGTCGAAGCTCGAGCGCGTGACCACGACGACCATCAAGAGCCGGTATTGGGCCGGGCTCTATAAGTACGTCGACTTCGCCATCGCCGAAAAGCACTACCGCGGACCGCGTCCCAAGTTCGTGTGTATCGATCCCGAAAACCTGGCGCCGCTGCCGCGCGATGCCTTCGACGACGACGAGTTGCTGACGCTCTTGAACTTGCCGCTCTTCACGGGCTGCAAAAATCGCGTGCACGTCTGGCAGCCGGGCGGATATTTCGTGCAGTCGCATATCTACTGGGGCTTCTTGATCTGCATCCTCACCGGCATGAGGCCGGGCGAGGTCGGCCAGCTCAAATGTGCCGACATTCGCACTGACGGCGAGTTCTACTATTTCGACTTGCGCCCGTTCGACGCCCGTAACGGCCGCGTCGCAGTCAAGGATCTGCGCAATCTCAAGACGAACGCCGCCGGCCGTGTGATTCCAATCCATCCGCTTCTCATCGAGTTAGGGCGGCTGGACCGAATGCAGGACCTGATGGACAAGGAAGAGGAACGGCTCTTCCCCGAATGGGACGCCTATACCCGCAAAGACGGTACTATCCGCTGGTCGCAGCCGCTCAGCAAGGCGTGGCAATACGTGAAGACTAAGCTGAAACTCGATCGCGCGGACCTTACCCTCTACTCCACGCGGCATCTGATGGCCGACTGGCTCGACAACGAAGCGATTGCACAACGCACACGCGATCGCATTCTGGGACACGCCAGCGACGTTCGTGGGCGTTATGGTCGCAAAGGCATTCTTGATCCGCAGATCGCAGCAAAAATCGAGGCGCTCGAACCGCCGGTTATCAAGCAGATAAGAGAGATCTTGCTCGCTGCAAAGAACCGGGCCGACGGAGGCGAGCTCACGGTGCTGAAGACGTACTGAATTTCAGAGTGCGGCCCACCATTCAGACAACACGGGCCGCGCCAATGCCCGGAGCTGGTTCGGCTTCGACGCTCGCTTTCGTGGATGGGATTTGGGGTCGAGACCGAAGAAAGCGCGGGGCATTACCGCTCGTTCCCATGCTACGCGCCACAAGATTTTCAATTTTATGGGAATGAAATTAAGCCATTATTTTTTTGAGGACCGCGGGAATACTCCCTGATTGTCCATGTCGCAGGAAGATAGCTGGACCTCATGCGCGGAGAAGCCTCCTGCCTTGCAAGCAAGAGACAGCAAGATCGAACAACATCCCGCGAAAATTTTCCGAGACGCTGCTCCAGCGTTACAAATCCGCGGAAACGACCAAGTGGTCGAAGCTTGAGCGCGTGAACAGGATCATGGCCAGGAGGTTGGGCCCGGCAAAGCCGCGCGGCGTCACGTGGAAGCGGGCCGGCGGATGGCGCGGTCGATGAGGATACTGTTGAAGAAGTAGCCATCAGGAGCGGCGTGTTGCGAACCTTCGAGGCGGCCGACTTACAACCCGAAGCCTCGCCAAATTTCCCGCAGTCGTCCGGCCATTCAAGAATTATGGGTTATGTGCTTGCAAATACGGCCCAGTACTTCTACGGACATTGCGCATCCACCATGTTCGGCATCTACTTCAGATTGTTTTCATGACGATCTAATTTTCGGACGAGGGTTCATGAGCGTCAAAGCCATGATGGCGAACATTCTGCAAGACCAAATGCGATTGCGTGGTGTGCATGCACTGACGCCATCCGACTATGAAGAGATCGTAGAACTGCTGATCGAGCAGCTTAGGGAGCTGGAGCTTAGCTTGGCGGCTAAAGAGTTAGCCGACAAACGCGAACCTTAAACTACCGCCGCGGCCGTGGCTCGCATGCAACTCCGTCCCTGTCGCGATCATGATGTCTCCAGTACCCCGGCTCTCCCAGTCTCGCGGGTGCCAAGCCAAACAAGCGAGCAAACTCACAGTTGGGCGCGGACGCGATATGTTTGAGCATTGTCGTGACCGGCCAAGGCCTCGAAGCCAAAACCCCGAAGACCGCAACAGTGTAACGGCTAAGATCGCCATCGCTGCGTTCGTGACCCGGCGCAGCTTGACAGCACGATCATGGCGCGCCGATACCGCACGGAACCGGCGCTGCAATTTGCGCAGTCGCTGTTCAGGACGGGGACCGGGTCGAACGGGATTAGGGTTCGGAAGGTGCGGCATGAAATGATTGGAATGACAACTCTAAGACCCTTTATCACGAACTAAGCGCTCAGTCAGCGCCAGCCCAGGGGCGGCGCCTTCAAAGGAAAAGTAACGATGTCCAAGCGATGGCGCTTCACTTTGCAGCCGCGTGATTTGGATTGCTGTTGATGTTGCTCCAATAGTTCGACTGCGCTGCCCGGTCCTTTTAGAGAACCCGCTCCATGCCGGGATGCGCGCGGTTCTTGACCTTTATCCAGGGCCTAGACCTGCCGCCCTGGTAAGGGCGGTCGCGATGCTTGGAGACCAAGCCCTCTAGATCCATTCGACAGGCAGCGCAAAAAAAGCTCCGGACCAATCTCGCCGCGTTCAAACGGGTTGACGAAAAACCCCTCCGGCCTGCGCGCCAGCAGCCGTTAAAGCGCAGTCTTGCGAAGATGCAACGGCAGTTTCCGCTGAACTTCGTGGTCATGCTTGCGAGAGTGGAGTGCATTGAAATCAGCTACACCATCAACACCGAGCACAACGGCTTCGCCATCGAGTACAATGCGCTTTTGGCGGATCTTTCGCGCGGCCTCCACGATCCAAGGATAGCGGCCGGTCCAGTTGTGCCCACCCCGGCTGATCAGACGCACGCGATCATCGTCTCGCTCCAGGCGAAGCGGTACGGTGCCCATGAGCGAGGAATGAGGGAGCCAACTTGCGATAGGTCAAGCCCAGGGCTGCCTGCGTAGGCAGCGTGAACCACTGCGGGCAAGGCCGCTCAGTTGAAGGTAGTAACGAAGGTTGCCGTCACGGTCATGAGGGGGCCGCCTTCGTCCCTGACCTGTACCATACTTCGCCCGTCAGCACCCTTCGCCATTAAGGCCCGCCCGGCCTCTCCAATCGTTTGCTGGGCTTCGCCGCGCGCAGCATCCAGGCCGGGAAGTTCAACTCCCACATTCTCGACAGTAACTCCACCAGCATCGTGGAAATCAAAAAAATACAGCGGCATTTCAGATGATTTTCCAGCAGAAGATGACGTTCGCAATGCCAGAAGCGCTAACACCGATTTTGGAGCGTCCCGCCCCGGACCGACTTGCGCGAATATAATATCCGGAATGACCTTGTACTGGCGCTCGCGGCCATATTCGTTCTCGACGCGGTTCTGTTTCGACGTTGGTCCGACATCAAGTGGGACCTCGCCTTCGCGGCTCTGATGTTCGCGATGCTGCTCGCAGTTTATGCCCGCGGTTGGATGGGCGGGGGAGACGTCAAGATCCTGAGCGTGGCTTTCCTGTGGAGCGGTCTGTCGGGCGCCCTGTCGCTCGCTGTGTTGCTCGCCTGTTCTCGACCGCCCACACCGTTCTAGCAAAAGCTGGTTGGGGTGAGGAGCCAGCAAACCGAGACAGGCCGGCGTCGCATTCCTTATGCGCCTTCCGTCGCCGGCGCACTCATTGGCGTCTTCCTCTTGCGCGCCGCGCATCTTGCCCAACAGAGCGGGCGGGAAAACAAAAACGGAAGAACCGCCGTAGCGATGGCTTCGTTGTGGCGGCGGCGTTTGACGCAAATGGTGCAAAGCGGCCAGCTAAGGCGTAGCCCGCAGACTAAGATAACGAGCCAGAGCGTCGGCAGTTTCGGTTTGATCGTAACCGAGTCGGACGCGAGACTTTTCGCTGAGCCATGTCTGCGTTGTGGGGGTTTTCTTTATAGTTTTTGCTGGAATAACGACATAATCGATGACCGTGTTACTATCATCCGCCAGCCGGATGGCGATGATCCAGTCACACAGCGTGTCATTTATCCGAGGAATCCGCCACTGCGTCGAATAGCTTCCTCTCGGGTACGCTCGAGCAACCCGGAACAGGACGCGGATGTTTTGATCAATGCACAGCGCGTCGCTCGAACTTTCGATGAGGACGTGCCTGCCTGAGTTTTTAAACCAAGCTGCCACTTCTGATATGAGGCCGGCCGTAACTTCAGCCCAACGTTGCTTGGCATCGATGAAAGTGTAGTCCCGCCCCGAAGTGTATCCGATCAGGCGGTATGTATTCCGGAGGCTGCCGAATCGCTTGATGTACGTATGCACGCAGGGCAGTTCGATCTGTTTATCGATGATCTCGGAGCTTAGCCGTCCTATCTTGTGGAGCGCCCGGCGCAGTCGAGACAGCATTTCCCCATCGGGAAGGTCGATGCGCTGGTGCTCGGTTAGCCGCTGCACTCGTCGGAACACCTCAGGCTCGATGATCGGTTCCACGCACCGCTCCCCACGGATCCAAATATCAGATGGATTGTCGACTCGTGGTCCTCCCAACTTTTGTGACTGACGATTGTAGACGATGTTGCCGATGTAAGTCTCGTTGTGCAATATCGCCCGGATAATGGCTGGACTCCAGGGGCGACCATGGGGTGTCGGAATCCCCTTCTGATTAAGCTCGTTGGCGATCCTTGTAGCTGGCTTCGACTGCAAGCACTGTTCAAAAATCCATCTAATGACGGCAACCTGATCCGGTGGACCAATCCTGACCCTGACACGATCGGTCTTCAGACATTTGTGTTCACCCTTTTTAAGAAGCCCCTTCACCTGCAAATTCGCGTCCACCAATTCACGCTGCAGAGCATAGGTGATCGGGCCTCCCGGCCGGAAACCGAGCCCAGCGGTGCGCGATTGACCGGCGTGCACCTTTGCAGATAGCTCCCGGCTATATTCGGCAGCCATGACTCTCTTGAGGTTCTTCACAATGCTGGACAACATCGTTCCGTCGTTGTCGAACTGCTCGGCGCAATAGGCTACTTTGATGCCGGACTGTTTGCAGAGGAATTCATAGTGCGCGCTTTCGTCAGTGTCTTGGAATCTTCCCCAGCGGCTCACGTCGTAGACTAGGACGTGGCTATAGTCCGCCTCGCCATTGCTGATGTCCGCGATGAGTTGCTGAAGGCCGGCTCTGTTCTTGATATGAAGGCCGCTCTTCCCCTCATCTGCGTAAGTCCGAACGATTTGCAGGCTATGGGCGTGAGCGTAGGCACCGATCACCGCCGCCTGGTTCTGAATGGAGTACCGCTGCTTATCGGTCGACATACGAACATATTGAGCCGCTCGGGAGGCATAGGGCTGGCTCGGAAGCAAGGGCTTACGAATTACGAGCGCATTCGTCATAGCGGGCAACTCCCGACACTAGACCAAAGAAAGGTCCTTTTTTCACGGTCTGCCTCAATGTTACCGCTGTCAGGCCATTTTCGCTGCCTTCTATCCAATTAAATCTGGATGGTGGGGCTATCGTTTAATCGCGGCTTATTCGCCACCTGGGCTTTGTTGCTTCCCTCTAAGTCGACCGCCACTCCTTGGGAGGGACACGAGACGCTCGCAGTCGTAGCATCAAGCCTGGGGCGCGCGCGGACCTTAAGCAGCGCCGCAGTGCCCGCTATGAACTCCCGCTTTCCCCTTTCGGCACGCTTTGCGCCCACGCAAATGCTGAACGATTTGCAGATCCGGCGACGTCGGCACGCAAACGCAACGTGCAAATGACCGTTTGGCGCCTATTTAAAGGCGCCTCGTCACCCGCTAAAGTTGATAGATGGATCCTTCGAGAAAAAACATAGACAAGGCTGATCAGCACATGGGGTGTGATCCGTCCACACTGCCGCTCATCGGCCCGTGGAGCATCACCGCGCCGAGAACCGAAAGCCGGAGACACGCACCGAGCAAAGCAACAAAGCGCCCATGGTCCATCCGGCCTAAGAGGCCTCTGCTGTGTCATCCTCGCATTTCGGTTCTGGACGAGGTGAGGCCAAACTTGTGACCGCCTTTACAGATTGGATGAAGCGAGGACGCCAAATTTGGTACAGGCATTTGCAGCACGATCAACTCCCCGAGGGGGGCACAGGGTCGATGGGAAATATCGAGCGCTGGTTGCTCGGATTCCTGAGCGTTGTCGTCCTCGTGAGCTGCGTTTGCGCGACCATTGTCTTCACGCAGGTCAAGTCGCTCAAAGTGGAGATCGCAATGCTGCAACGCGAGATCATCGCGCTCAAGCTCCGCGTTGCTAGGCTTGATCAGACCGCAAGCGCCAATAACACTCGTGAGAAGCTAAGCAGTGAAACACCCAAGCCGGCGGCAGAGACCCGGCCTGACCAGGCTTCGCTCAACCTGTCGCGCGAAGAGATTCAGCTGATCCGCGACTATATCAAGCCCGCCCCGGTTACGGGGTCCTTCACTGAGTCGATCAGGGTCGGCGATCCCGTCGCGGGAGAAACCATCCCCTTCCCTTCTCCGATCACGGAGAAGGTGCCGAAACTGGTTGGCGCGAGATTCACGATCCGCAACGGCATCATTGCCATTTCAAGAAATGGCAGCCGTCAGGTCGATGCTGTGATCGGGTCTAATTGACGCTTGGCCGAAGTCCCCGGCAATCCCCCGCTCGGATCCGAAAGCAAAACCAAGGCACTAAATCAGAGGAAGGATCCTTTCCCAGCGAACAGGGAAATCACAGGGAAGCAGGGCAGCGCCGCGGCTACTCAACCGTTCCGAGGAACATTTCCCATGACGACTTAGATGCTTGCTTCTTCAGCAGGATCAAACAAATTCGGCGGGTGGCGACGCGTTACGACAGGCTTGCCGCCAACTACCTTCCCTTCGTTCAACTCGCGTCAATCAGGCTATGGCTGCGCCTTAATGAGTCCGCGTCCTAATTCTCCGTCTTGTCCCTTCGCGTTCATATCCGCCATTTGATATTTTGTTATTCACCGAGCGTAGTACGTTTATCACCTACTTCTGGCGTTGGTACGGCCCGGCAACCAAACCGGAGAGAGGTGTCTAGGCGCCTCTACAGCCTCTGTGGTTGCTTCAGGCCGTCCCGGCAATGATGAGGAGGTTGTTCAGCACGGGCGCACAGCAGAACGCAGCTACCATAGCGACGTTGTAAGGGTTGGTACTGCGCCAGAGTAGCCACATCATGATATACGTCAGACCTAGCTTCGGGATAAGCCACCAGGCACCGAGCCATGTCTGAGCGACGTGCATGAACGGATTCAACTCGCCGAGCCCGAGATTCAGGATGATATTCGTGGTGACAAGGTCGGCGCAGCCAAGGAACAGGATGAAAAGTACAAGGAGCGCCTTGATCCGCCTCGCATTAGGGTTCGTTCCCGAAGATTGTTTGAGCGGACGGTTCGAGCGCTGCGCTGCAACGGTCTCGTATTCGAACGCGACGCCCTCCGGCTCGTTATGCTCAAACCAGGCCCGAGCTGCCTCGATGGTCTCAAACACCTTCAGGTGCCCCGGATCGCCGACGACCCTGCTTCTGTCAGTATAAATCCAGACCTTCATTGCAATCAGCTCAAAAATATCGATTTCGATGCCGCAGCATAGTGCGGTCCCGACCAAGATCAACATTGGCCGATTGCCGCACATCAGGGGTGCTCCGTGTTAACCACGGGTCGCTGCTCCGTTGCCCAGCCCGGGAGTGCAATGATACACTGGCCGCCATTTCACAACTTTGGCCTATTTTAATGAGCAGCTCCGAAACGGTATTGCCGTCGGTTTCAGCCGCCCGGAAGCAATCCGCGATTACAGAGGCGAATGCGCTTTGGCTGATCATAGGCATCATGATCGCCATCGACGCGGTGTGGGCCAGACTGTCTGGCATAGGAGTTTCACTCGGACCAGCGTTTGTGGTGGGACTGACAACTCTCGTTGCCCTTTATCTGATCTACACTAGACTTCGACCCAACAGGCACATTGCACAATTCGCACTGACGTCCATGCAGTTGGTCGCGTTTACTGCTGCCGGCACGGTTGTCGTCTACCTGACCGTGACTTCCAAATTCCCGTTAATCGACCGCCAGTTGGAGACCGCCGACGCTGCAATTGGCTTCAACTGGCTCGCGTACTTCGATTGGGTGAAAGATCATCCAGCGTTGGATCGAGCACTCGGTATAGCTTACGATAGCTCCATATTCGAAATATTCCTTCTGCTCGTGATCCTCAATGTCACCGGTAGGTTTGAACAGGCGAGAGACTTCACGTGGCTGTTCGTTTTGACGCTCCTGATCATCATCGTCTTTGCATGGCTGTTTCCAGCCGAAAGTGCCTGGGTGCATTTCGGTGTCGTGGCCCGTGTTGATGCCTACCATCTGGCAGATTTCACGGCGCTGCGGGCGGGACAGATGAAGGAGATCGTGCTCGCCAAGGCTAACGGGCTGATCACATTCCCCTCCTTTCACGCCGCGCTTGCTCTGATACTCATTATTGCCACGAGGCGGACCTTCCTTTTTCCAATCTTCTTACCTGTTAATGTTCTGATGATCGTTTCGGCGCTCACATCAGGTGGCCACTATCTGATCGACATCTTCGCCGGTCTGGCTGTTGTGCCGGTTGCTGCATTGATCAACCAATCGTTGAAACGGCAGACGGAGGCAACCGGATTTGAGGGCCGCCGCCGACTGGACGAAGCGCTTTGAGTTGGATCGCCGCGTCCGCAACGAAGAACCACCAGAGACGAGGACGTGCGAGCTTGGCGGTTGCTGAATGCGATGGTAGCCTGCGTCATTTCGTGACTCCCGGCCTCATTTCATGAGTAATTTTGGATTGGAATTCACTCCCCAGGAAAAGCGCTCCGAGTCGCTTGACGCGATCCGCGGCTTGGCCATTTCACTCGTCATCGCCCGCCACTATTTCGGCTTCAAATACGGCATGCTGGGCGTCGACCTGTTCTTTGTTCTCAGCGGGTATCTGATTGGCGGCATTTTGCTCGATAGCCGCGACCGGCCCGGCTACTTCTCGTCGTTCTACGGCCGACGGGCGTTCCGGATCCTGCCATTGTACTGGCTGCTGCTGGCGCTCCTGCCGCCTGCTCATTGGGGCTACTATCTGATTTTCATGCAAGCAGTGCCTTGGCTACAGTTCGGGTTCTCTCAATCCGATCTGACATTCGTCACCTGGACGCTGGCCATCGAGGAGCAATTCTATCTGGTCCTGCCGATCCTCATTTACTGGCTACCGCGGCAATGGTTGGGCCGGATCCTCTGGGGTGGGATTTTGCTTGCGCCGGGCTGGCGCTGGCTATTTCACGCATATCTGCCGGATCAATCGTGGCAATTCCTGCTTCCGGCACGCTTGGATGAATTGTTCGGTGGCGTTCTGCTCGCCTGTTTCGCGCGCGGCTATTGCCGTTCCGTCATCGGATGGGCAATGCTGGCTTTTGTTCCGCCGCTTTGCGATATCGCATATGCCGCAACGGCTGAGGCGTTCGCCTTTCTTTCGGTAACGGCGTTCGCATGTTGTCTCATCGTTTGGCTGGGCGCCAATATCGAGCGGCCCCAGTTGTTTCGCCCGCTCATCTGGCCGGGACGCCGCTGCTATTCGCTATATCTGTTCCACATGGTCGTCTACGACATATTTTTCGACCTCGGCCGGCCGCTTTCTGGCTTCGTCGCGCTTCCCGTCGTATGCCTCCTCGCGGAAATAAGCTGGCGCGTGGTCGAAGCTCCCTTGATCAACTACGCGAAAAGAAGATTCGCCAGAGCCGAACTGACTCCCTTGGCGATGGTAGGTTCGGCTGGCCGGCACTAAGCGACGATTGAGGCCAGGCCGAAGAGCTATCCGAGCGATGAAATGAAGCTCTGAAAAATAACGTTGGCTACCAGCCGCATGTCGAGGTCTTCCGAAACGAAGCGCGCAGGCTTGGTGTCAGATCGAAGGTCTTGTGGTTTCGGTCTTACTCGACAATTTGCGGCATCTTTGCCTCGATCTCCATTCGAGGAACGGGTGCGCCAAAAGTGCAAGATATCCTGACGGCATCGGATGGTCGACGCCAAACGTCTTCGGCTTCTGCCCTTTCGGAAGATAGACGCTTCCGAACAGCAAGTCGTAGAACGAGAACATTCCGGCAAAGTTCTTGTCCCTGGCTTCCATCTCGCTGCTGTGGTGCCAATGATGAAACTCCGGCGACACCAGGACGTAGCGTAGAGGGCCGTAGTTCAAGCGCACGTTGGCATGAACGAGATAGGCCTGCCAGTAGTAGACGAGGATGTAAGTCCCGATTGCTTCTGAGGAGAAGCCGAGCGCGAACAGCGGAAACAGCGAGCCTGCCTTCATAAATATCACGTCCAGCGGGTGCTGATGCACGGCCGCAAGCCAATCCAGTTCTTCGACCGCGTGATGAACGGCGTGGATATGCCACATCGTGGGCACGGCGTGCAGGACGCGGTGGGTCCAGTAGACCCCGAGGTCCCCGATCAGGATCACCAGGACGACCTGGACCAGAAAGGGAAGACCGTCGATCGTCTGCTTCATTGCCGACGGCAGTACCGATTGATTGACCACGATGGCCATCGTGACGACGGCGATCACGCCGACAATGATCAGCCATCCGTTGAGAAACTGGAAGGCCAAATCGGTTAGCAAGCCGCGTCTGAAAACTTTCTGAGGCCTCGCAGCAAATAGTCGTTCGATCGGAACGAAGATCAAAAGCGTCAGCAAAAACCTACTAAGTCCAAAAAGCTCGTCCATTCAAACCGCCGCCTTGAAAATGGCAGAAGCCTACCACTTGCATCCTCATTCGCCAATCGCTGCAAACGGGCGAAGTAATCGGTTCAGGTCGTGCCGGCGATGATGAGGAGCAGGTTATTGAGTACGGGCGTAGAGCAGAAGGCCACCACAACGGCCACGTTGTAGACGTTCTTGCTGCACCAAAGCAGCCACGTCACGAGAAGTGTTAAACCGAGCTTGGGAACAAGCCACCACATGCCGAGCCATGTCTGAGCCAGCCTCATGACCGGGTTGAGTTCGCCCATTCCGAGATCCAGGATCACGTTCGTTGTCACGAGGTCGGCGCAACCCAGTAAGAAGCAGAAGAGCAACAGAAGCGCCTTGGCCCGGTTCATTTGTAAACCCTCGATGCTGAAGATGCCTGAGCCGGCAATTCAACGAATCCGCGAAGATGCAATTTTCGGCTTCTAAGCCAAAAATCTTTACACATCCTCAAGCTCCGAGCGCTTCACCCGAGATTACAGTCTTTTCACTTTCACCCCCTCCGGATTGTTCCGGCTCGAGCCGACCGCAAAGACGGCAAGACAACGGCTCGTCCCGTCGTGTCGGACCAGGGAGTTCGGGGGCGGTCGCTTGGACGGCCCTGAAGAAGATTTTCGGCGCCCGTAACCTGATGAGGGCGGGCTTTCGCTGCTCTCGTAACGTTAACAGGAGATGTCGAGCTGAAGGATGGTCCGACGCTCCACCGACACTCACCGGGGAAAGCGAGTCCCGGCGATCGACGCGCGACGCCGAAATGAGGCTCACGGCGGCAGCCAAAGAACGAACCACGAACACTTCAGGTATTTCGGCCAAGCTAGAATCTGTCGTCGCGAACGGTGGTCGCGGACCGCGCGTTGCGCGTGCGCTCTCAGATGGAATTAACGCAAGGAAAATCCCGGCAAAAATCGCTGCTTGCGCTCGACCAAGGTTTCAGGAAATATTGGCGAAAGCAGAGTTTTTAAGTTTTTGGCCCTGTTTTATTGGCATTAAAATTTTCGCTGGCGAAGCCAAAGGGCTAGCTTACCAACCAGAGACCTATTGATCGGCGAGTCATTCGTCATGTCGAGTGAGATTTTCGACGCCGTTCGTCTTGCGGCGATTTATTTAAGTGTCATCTACGGCACTCGTCTTTTGGAGACATGGTGGCCCATTGCGCACGTTCCGGGCCCCGAGTTTCGCGATGATTGGCTCGCCGTTATCGTGAGCATCGGATTGGAAAACCTGCTCGGTCCGATCGCGGCGATATGCGCAGGTACGATTGTGAGCTTCACCGGGCTTGGCTGGATTCAACTACCGACTGACGGTTACTGGTGGTACGCCTCTCTCGCACTCGTCGTGGTTGCTCTCGATCTTTACAAGTACACAATCCATCGTCTTCAACACGCAATTCCCTTCCTTTGGGCTATGCACTCGTTTCATCACAGCGCGAATGCCCTTACGTTCATCACTGCTGGCCGCCATTTTTGGCTGGAGAGGGTCCTTTCCGACGCCTTTCTTCCAATTTTGGCGATCTTGTTTCGGATCCCAGCGGATATGGCATTGGCCGCAGGATTTATCTTCTTCGTCCCAGACACTTGTGCTCACTTGAACGTCCGCATCCCGCTCGGTCGGTTCGTGACATGGATAAACAACCCGCAATGGCACCGGATCCATCACTCGGTCCAGATGGAGCATCGAGACAAGAACTTTGCCGCCTTTTTTCCGCTCTGGGACATTCTATTTGGCACGGCGTGGGTGCCGAAAGCAGACGAGTATCCTTCAACGGGACTTGTGCCAGCTGAACGAGTGGATGTTATCAACAGTGTGATCTGGCCAATTCGACATCTGCGGCATCGAATTCCAAGAATGAGTTGGATCAGTCGACAGTCCCAGAGTGAGTTGGAATAGAGATCTCCTGCTGCTCCTCACCGTGCTGTTGGGGTACGTCGACCTCGTCTCTACGATGTGGTCCCGAATCCCGGATTGAGTTGCCCCCCGAAGGCAAGATACCATCCGCGATCGGCACTGCAGAAGGCCTCGTCGCCTTTGGCAAACTTCCGGGTTCTCCCGCGATCACGGACGAGGACGTTGAGCGCTGAGCGGGCACGTTGCTGCCACCTCGCGCGGCCATCGCCCTACGGCTGATTGTTCGGCGGCCTCTCGATGAACCTCCGGCTGCCGTTGAGGAGCTCGAGGTTGTTGGCGATGACAGGGTTGCCCGGATCGAGCGAATAAGCCTTCTCGAACTTCCGCCGCGCGCCATTCAGATTGCCGCGTAGCATGAGGGAATAGCCCTGATCGTTGAGGATCTGGACGGTCTCGCCGCCAAGCCGGATCGCGTGCGCATAGGCCTGATCGGCAAGATCGAAGCGACGTAATTTGTCATAGCTCGCCGCGAGCCCGATCCAGGCCGTCACGTCCTTCGGTGCTTTCTCGACGGCATCCTTGAAATAACGCTGCGAGATTCCGTAGTTGCCGCGGTTGTATTGCTCCAACCCCATCCGCACCGGCTCGTCGGAGGGATAGTATTTGACGTCGGTCGGCTCCTGCACGGGGTCGCCACCTGGCGGATCCACGGGCGCTACGATCGCGGCCTCCCGCGTCGTGTAGTCGCAGGCCGCGAGGCCCGTCGCCAGCCAACAGCAGGTGAGCGCCGGCATGAGACGCTGTAGTCCCCGTCCCACGCTCCAGCTCCAACAACTTGCCTGCATCAATCGAAGAACCATCGCGAAACTACCTACGAATAACGAACAGCACGACCGAAACATTGAGGTCAGCGCAAGAAGCCAACGTGACATCTCCATTTCCAAGTCCCTGGCCGGCCTCAGGCCCACACCGCATGGGGTTTATCGAGAAATCGACATCCTAACCGCGACTGGTTAGGAGACTGGCCCCTTCAGCTCACTACCTAACTCCTCCTACCCCGACGGCCACCGATCCTCCGGTCCCTGCTCCCAATCCGGTTGCGTTGACATTCTGAATGGTGGTGACGGGTGGCGGCTGGCCCATCGCTTTGGTCGGATCGCCCATGTCGGGAAGCTGATCCACCGGCCGAACCGTGTTGCCGTAACGTTTTACAGCCTCACCCGTACGCCGAGCGTCGTAAGCGATCCTGCGATCGCCGACGTATGCCGGCCATGGGTGAATCGTGTGGGTGACGGCGTTGACCTCCTTGGCATTGCCGGCACTCATCGTGATGGTGTCGGAACGCTGGACGTAGCGGTCCATCTCATCGTGACCGGCGAGGCCGTAGCATCCCCCGAGCAGCAAGGGCGCGAACAGAGCCAGATACCTGATGGTCATCTCTCGCTTCCTCTAGTTGAGAGTTTTCACGACCGGTTGGTTCGCAGCAGCGGCCGGGGCCACGACAGGCGTCCTAACCTCGGGAGCGATGATGTGGCCATAAGGACCCTTCACGTCGCCACCCGAATTGACATAATCGTCATAACGCTTGCGGACTTCCATCTGGCCATTGAGAAAGAAGTCGACATCGTTGGCCGGCAGGCGCGAGTCGAGCGGCGACGCCAGTTGCTGACCGGGTGCCGCCGGCGCGACCAGGCGGGGCGTGACGATAATGACGAGATCGGTTTCCTCCTGCTGGTACGACTTGCTGCTGAACAAGGTTCCAAGCACGGGCACCGAGCCGATCCACGGCAATTGCGAAACGTCCTGTCGATTGCGGGTCTGCAACAGGCCGGCGATGGCGAAGCTCTGGCCGTCGCGCAATTCGACCGTGGTGCGCGCGTCGCGACGAGTCAGTGCTGGAACGGTCGTGCCCTGGATCGTGATCGCATTGGAGAAATCGAGCTCGCTGACCGAAGGCTCGACGCGGAGGTTGATGACCCCCCGCGAGAGCACGGTCGGCACGAAGGCCAGTTCGACGCCGAACTTCTTGTAGTCGATCGTCACGGTCGGGAAGCCGTTCGACGTCTGGGTCGGAATCGGCACCGGAAATTCCCCGCCGGCCAGGAAGCGCGCGGGATCGCCGGACAGCGTGGTCAGGTTCGGCTCCGCCAGCCGACGCGCCAGTCCTTTGGTTTCCAACGCAGTAATCAGCAGGTCCACCGAGCCGCCGTTGCTGGTCCTGACGAGGCTGGTCAGCAGACTTCCGAACGGGGCCGGAGCTACGCCGCCGGCGGAGCCAATGAGCGTCCCCAGCGTTCCAAGCACAGGAAGGCTGCCGGTGGGAGGGGAGCCAACGGCCCCTCCCCCGGCACCCAGGGCACCGTTGGTGGTATTGATACCGCCTATCGGGATCCGGCCCACGTTTGTGGTGCCGCCCAGCCCCGAAACGCCGACGTTGGTCCCGTTCGCGTTCGCGGCATAAAGATTCACGCCGAGGTCTCGCCCCGCGTGCCGGGCGACCTCGAGGAAGCGCACCTCAAGCATCACTTGCTGCGGCGCCGCAACGCTCATCGCATTGACGACGATTCCACCCTCGGGAACGCTGCCCTTGGCAATCGTCATTGCCCGCTCCGCCGCGACCGCGTCGGCGGCCATGCCGCTCAGCACCACCTGGCCTTCGGATGCAGAAACGCGAATGCCACGCGTGCCGGTGCCGGACTGGATGTTCTGCTGCAGATTGCCGATGTCGACGGTCACCTCGACATCCAGAATGCCGATCTGCTTCATCGAGCTGTCGAATAGGATGACGTTGGTGGTGCCGGTCTTCTTGCCCTGGACGTAGACGAGGTGGTCGCTCAGCGACTTCACGTCGGCGATATCAGGCGACCCCGCGACGATCGTCGAGAACGGCGTATCGACCCTGAAGGTGCGTGACTTGTTGACCGTCACCCTGACGCGCTGGACGTCGTTCATCTCGCTGACGAAGACGCCGCCCGACGAAGGAGCCCGGCGGTCCGCGGCCCCTGCGCGGTCGGTGGAATCAAACAAGGCAACCGCAGCGCCAAGAGCTGTCATTCCCAAGGCGACAATCGCGCGTCCCGCGCTACCCCAAACGCGCATCCGAATCCCCTTCGCCGTGTTACCTACGGCCAAATCCGTAGTTTCACGGCCTACGACTTCCTGATCGCTCTCCTTCGCACCACGACCTAGAGCTTACAGTCTGTCCGACTACAAATAGTTACTAACGAATTCCGATTCCCTGGCACGCCCAAGCCGGGTACACCCCGGTTCCAGACGGACACGTCCCCCGCGCCAGGCCGCTAAATGGCGGCTCTAGGATCATCCTCCGCCACGCGCCCTGATTGCAAGGAAAGAACTTCGCCAAGCCGCGCCCCCCCTGAGAAAACTCTCCGATGTTGCCAGCGCGCACCACTTCGTAGCCCGTCAGGGCCAATCGCCAGCCACGCAACGGGCCACGACCGCTCTGGGGCTGCCGGCCCCGAACAACCGACCCCGATCAGCCCGAACGATTCGGCTCTCCTCAGAACGGAATCTGGGTCGACACGCTCGGGGCGTTGAGCGATGTGCCCCACACCGGAAATAGCATGGTGAAGCCCGACTGAGATGCGGTCACCGTAAGCACCGAGGTCCCCGCGGTCGTCGTCACTGTCGGCGACAGACCGCCATTGTACAGGAACGGAGCAATGGCCTGCTTCTGTGCGGCCGTCAGATAGTCACCCGTACAACTGGATGGTGAATTGGACGCCAACACTGCAGGCGAGTAACAGCTGAGCATGTTCGCCCGAGCGCTGGCATCCGCAAGCATGCGCAACGATTGCATCGTGATCGCATAGCGTCCGAAATCAAAGATGGCGAAGATCAGGATGAACAAGGCTCCGCCGACGAGGCAAAACTCGAAAGCTGCCACCCCGCGCTGGTCGAGCGTTCTCATCATTGCACCAAACGCACAGTTTGAACAGTCGGCGTCGCTGCCGAATCCGACTTACATTTGCTGTTGTCGAGCGTCGTATCGCCCTGGAAATTCACCGCATAGGCTATGACCTGGTAGCAACCGGTGGTGGGGGCACTCGACGAGCTGTTGCCTCCGTACGTGACGGGAGCATTTGGTACATAAACCGTGCCATTGAAATAGCTACTTGAGTTGCCAGTGATGTTAACGCCTTGCTTCGAATAGGCCTCACCATCATAGATGAGCAGATCTGTCATCTTACTGCTGACCGACGAAAGCGCCGGCGGCCCGGCAGGATTCTTCACTGCCGTAAGCTGAATCAATGGCCCCCCATTGATCGTCAGCGTTGCGCTTCCGAAAATTATCAAGGTAGCCCCAAGTATGCCAGATGTTAGAGTCGTCGAAGAGCTAGTAATTTTAATGTTTCCGCTCATGAAGTAGTAGGTGCCATTTAATGTGCCATTTAAGGTCTGGTTGCCGGCGTTGTAGCAGAAACCAGATTCATACGACTGCAATGATGCGCATTGCCCCGCCGTCCCGCCCGGGAAATCCGACGCCTTCAAATTGGCTATCGCCGCGCCCACTCCACTGAGTGGATCGGGGATCGGCTGCTGGTAGGTTAACACGCCCGTGCACTGGGTGCCGCCTGTCTGGGAACAGCCGCCGACCGTGTAGCTCGGCGCGTTCACCTGGATGCCGGAATTGCCGACGAAGCCGATCGCATTTGAACCGGCACTGTCCGACGAAATACCGCACGTTGCCGACGATACGGTAGGGCTACCTTGAAAGGTAACAGCGTCCTTCAAGGCCAACACACATGGAGGTTTCGCCAAACTATCAACTTGGGCGACCGCCGTCGCGACGATATTCACCGTCGATAAGTTAAGCACCTGAGCCAGGTATGCTGGCTGCTGTTGGCTGACGGTGGCCTGGACGAAAGTTCCCGCGGTCCCGTTCCACGACGTCAGCGAGGCGATCTGGACCGACTTCGACACGCCTTGCGGCAGGCTCACGGCACACGTGGCACCGGGATAGCTGGTGTCGCCTGAATTGCAAAACGAGTTCTGGGCTGCAACCTGCTTGCCGCGATAATCGACTGTTTGCGTATTGTTGCAGGTCACGCCAGGTTGTGGGGCGTTGTCGCACGCCAACCGCAAGGCGCCCGCATAGGCGGCCGCATCAGCCGCACCCTGGGCGCGCTGCTTGGTGACGTACCAGGACCCGGCCTCACCACCAAGTGCCATCATTCCGATCAACGGTACCAACGCAACCACGGTTGCGAACGCGGCTGATCCTCGACGGCAACGGAGCATGTTACGCATGGCACATCCTATTGAAACCGTTCTGAGTAAGAAAACGTGAAAGAACAGGGATTGGTATTGCCGCTCGTGCACAACACCGACGTCAACACCATGGGCGTCAGCGTGACCGTTGTTGAGTACACATAGTACTTCGGCTGCGAAGGATCAGAGTTGGCTGAAGAGCAGACCGCGTTGCTCTCGCCGCAAATGAGCTGAATGCTGGGGATCGGATAACGGCTATCGGCCTTGGCGAGCGCTGCCGACGCCCAACTGGACGCATTCGTGACGTCGGGTGGAGGGGAATACTGGATGGATTGCCCGAATGCGCGCAGTGCCGCCAGCGCTGAGATGTACCGGAAGCCAGCCACCGCAAGATCAGCAAAAGGCAGAAGAATTAACATGATCAGGAAAAGGTAAACGAACGGCATCTCAAGCGCGACGGCGCCGCGTTGATCCGTCATCAGAGATTGTCGGCGTCTCACAGGTCCTTCTCGCTGGGGCATAAAAATCAGCACGTTAGCACCTTTGCGCTACAGCCAGACCGATGCATCCCATCGTGCATTGCCCGCGACAAATCCGGCGGGCACACGCCGTTCACCAGACATAGGGTATCACTCTCCAGCGCGACTCTTCGTAACTCGCGTACTCCGGAAAATTGCGACGCAGCAGGTCTTCTTCGTAGTAGATCCGGCACACTTGAACGCCGATGTGCAGCACGAACAGGGCCAGCGTCACCGACGAAAGGCTCTTGAGCACCACACCCAACACCGCGATCTCCTCCGCCAGATAGAGCGGGTGCTTGATCCACCGGTACGGACCCGTCTGCACTACGGAGCGCGCCTGCGGCACCAGGCTGAACGATTTGCCGAGATGCCTGATCGTGACGAGCATCATGGTCATGCCGATGAACACGCAGACCGTGGATGCAATGTTTGGCAGCGCCTGGTCGGTGTCGCCGAAGAAGCCGATCGTCCATGGCATATAGGTGCCGACAAATGCCGCTATTCTTGGCAGCAAGCCATCCGCGTGCGCCTTTGCAGGTGGCCGCGTCATGACCAGCAACCCCAGAAGCATGTAGAAGCTAGCGAGGCAAAGGCTCGACAGGAGTTGGGGCCACGGCTCGGAAAGCGATCCGATCTTGATGGCGAGGCCAAGCGCCAGCAGCATGAACCACATGCCGCCGAGCAACTGCATCGTCCGATCGTAAGTCGACCTGTTGGATAAAGTCAGGGTACTCATAGACGACTACCTACTTGAATGCACGAACGAGGTGCAGGAACGGGCTCGCGCCCAGAATGACGAACATGGCCGGAAGCATGAACAGCACCATCGGGATGGTGAGCTTGGCGCCGAGCTTGTGGGCTCGCTCCTCCAGCTTGGTGATGCGCTCTCTTCGAAGATCGACGGCGATACCGCGCAGGGCCTGACCCAGCGGCGTTCCGTACTGCAGGCTTTGGCCGATCACCGTTCCAAAGCGGCGAAGCCCCTCCGACCTGGCGCCCAACTTCTCGAACGCTTCAGTGCGACTTGGCAATATGCGGAGATCGTCGAGCAGTCCGCGCAATACCTGAGCCATCGCGGGATTGGTTTCCTTCATCTCCTCCGCAACACGCTCGAGGCCGCCCTCGAGACCCATCCCCGCCTCGCTGCATACAACGAGCAGATCGATGGTATCCGGGGTCCCCAGCCGAACGGCCGTATCAAAGCGCCTTTTCAGGAAGAAAAGGATCAGACGTGGTCCCATGATTCCGACGACGACGCCAAGCAGCGTGAAGATCATCGCATCGGACAGCGGCTTTCCGAGAACCAGGGCTGTAAAGTAAGCCGCGAGCGGAAACGCGAACATGCAGACCGCTTTGACGCCGATCCAGATCGGCAAGGTGCGATAATGGTTGAAACCCGCCGACTGAATAATCGTCCGGAGTTGCTCAAGATTTTCCTCCGCATAGAAGCGCTTGTAGCGGACGCCTATCGAAGAAAGCCAGCCGATCACGTCCGGCGAGGAGCCCTTCCGGTCAGGAATGCCCAGCACAGCGTTCGATACCCGTGCATCCAGCGCGCGAAGATGCATCTCGCGAATGATCAGGATGAACGTCGCGGCCGCAACGACCGTCGCAAGGGCAGCGAGTCCGAGACCCGCAGTCATAGTGCAGTCTCCCTCTTGATCATCCAGCGTATCACGAAGTGTCCGACAATAACCGACGCGATCGCGTAAGCCAGCAGCGTGTTTCCGGTCGGGTCATAGAACAGCATGTCGATCGATTGCGGATTGACCATGTAGAGCAATCCGCCGACGATGAGCGGCGACACTGAAAGTGCACGCGACGAGAAGATGACCTCTCCGGCCAGCGCCTTCGCGCGCGCAGCCAGCGCAACCCGTTGGCTCACGGTCTCGGCCAGTATCTGTAGCGTCTCAGCCAGACTGCCGCCTGCCTTCAACTGGACCGCGAGCGTCACCGCAAACATGGCGTATTCGGAAACCCGCGTTCGCCGATAAATCCCCTCGACAGCTTCTTCCGGAGCCCTTCCCAGAGCCAGCTCGCTGCAGACGATCGCGAACTGGCCGGAGGTCGGTTGTGGCATCTCTCGCGCGATGGTGCGAAACGCCTCGTTGACTGGCAAGCCCGACCGGACAGTGCTGGTCACCAGCTGAATTGCGTCGGGGAGCTGACGGAAAAGCTGATTGATGAAGCGATTGCGCTGCCATCCGAACAGGCCTCGCACCACGAGGATGGCGACGACAGTAGCAGCGATCGACACCGTGGACGCCGAAAATTCCAGGATGCGATTGGCGTAAACAACGACGCAGGCGGCCAAGACGCCGGCGAGAAACACGTATGCCGGATGCCACGCGTAGACGATGTCGGTGCGGTAGTTGACGAGCCGATAGAGCAGATCCCAACGCTCGGCTTGCGCCGCACGACGGATAGACGGCAGGCTCGCGATCACGTCTTCCGGCAGAGCATTCTCGACCCGGCGCTCCAGCCGCCGCTCCCGCGCGTCGAGCCACAGGGTATTGACCGTCGCACACAGCAAAAGCACCAGCACGATGACCAGGGGCGTCGACATCAGATCTGCCTCATCGCTTCTGCCCAGGCCCGGTCAAGTCCGTAATAGACAAGCCGGCTCTTGAATTTCGGAACTGCATGGGTGGATCGGTAGGTTCCCGATATGCGCCCGTGCACATCCTCCTCCTTGTACTCGAACACCGCGACGTCATTGGTGGTGATCACCTCGCCTTCGAGGCCAATCACCTCGGTGATCTGCACGATCCGGCGCTGTCCGTCCCGCATGCGTTCGACCTGCACAATAAGGTCGAGGGCAGCGACAATCTGTGCGCGGATAGCGCGCGACGGCAGGTTGACCTGGCCCATCTGCACCATGTTCTCGACGCGCGTCAGCGCATCGCGCGCACTGTTGGCATGCACCGTCGAGATCGAACCATCATGGCCGGTGTTCATCGCCTGCAGCATGTCGAATGCTTCGGCGCCGCGCACCTCACCCACTACGATGCGATCGGGGCGCATGCGCAGGGCATTCCACAGCAGATCGCGTTGCGTGACCTGTCCCGTACCCTCGAGGCTGGGCGGCCGCGTCTCTAGGCTGATCACATGCGGTTGCTGCAATTGCAGCTCCGCCGCATCCTCGATTGTGACGATGCGTTCGCTGTGGTCGATGAACTGGCTGAGAGCATTCAGCAGCGTCGTCTTGCCCGAACCAGTGCCTCCGGAGACCAAAACATTGAGCCGGCAGCGAGAGGAAATCTCCAACAGCTGTCCGAGGGCAGCGGTCATCGTGCCGTTTTCGATCATGCCGGCAATGTTCAAGCGCCGGTTTGGAAATTTTCGGATCGAGACGCAGGGGCTATGGATGGCCAGCGGCGGCAGGATGATGTTGACGCGGCTGCCGTCCGGCAGGCGACAGTCCACCATTGGGCTGGATTCGTCGACGCGTCGGCCGACTTGCGCAGCAATTTTCTGCGCGACAGCGGCAATATGGTTGTTGTCGCGGAATCGCACCGCGACGCGTTCCAGCTTGCCGCCGCGCTCGACATAGACATTGCTGGGCCCGTTGATCATGATGTCGTTGATCGTCTCATCCAGCAAAAGCTGACGAAGCGGACCGTAACCGGTCATATCGTCCGCTATTTCTTCCGCCAGCAGAAGCTGCTCGCGACCTGACAGCTCGAGCCGCTCCTGGTTGGCAATGCCGTGGATGATTTCCTCGATCTGCCGGCGAAGAACATCGCGCGAGACCGACGCGGCCACTGCCGGCTCGATCTGCTCGATGACCCGTTCGCGCAACGACGCTGACATCACGCTATGATGTTTCGAAGATTCCTCGCGCTTCGGCGCCGACGCGGGCAGCGCGGGTGGCTCCGCACTCGGCGCCGACGATATCACGCTTGGCGCAGTCGGCGGCGTGGGAGGCAACTCGGGCGGCGCGCTGGGCGCCACCGCCGGCGAGGTCGCCATCAGCGTAGGCAAACGTATTGGCATCTCGTCTGCGCGCCTGCCGAACTTTTTCATAGCCCGAGCCACCTCTTCCATCCTGCCTTTTTCTTGGTGCCGACGCCAGTAATCTCCCGTACGATCGGAGCGAGGTGACGCCGTAGCCCGGATACGTGCTTGAGAGCCGGAACGCCTAGGTTGACCGCCTGAGTCATTCCCTTGCCGAGATCCGGGATCACCATGTCCGGTTCTGCGCCCAGCGCCTTGACGATTGCCGCCCTGGGCAGGCCGCCGGCGCGATCGGCGCGATTGAGCAAGGTAAAGACCCGGTCCTTGCCGGCGATGTTGGTGACGGCGTTGCGCAGCGCATGGGCATTGCGCAGGCCGGTCACCTCGGCCTCCAGCAGCACCAGCACATGACGGGACATCTGAATGACCGGATAGATCGACGCCGGAAACGGCACCGGCACGTCGACAACGACGTAATTGAACCGCTGCCGGAGCAGACCCAGCACGTGCCGCACGCCCGCCTCGGTGATATCGAGCTTGGCATCGAGGTCTTCGTCGCCGGAAATCAGGCAAACCCGATCGTTCACCTCGATCGCCGCCCGTTCGAGGAAGAGCGTGTCGGCCCGAATCGGATTTTCTAGGGCAATGCGGAGGCCGGGCCCGGGGCGAACACCCAACATCACCGCTGTCTCGCCGCCCTGCAGATGCAGGTCGAGCAGTGCGACCTTGGCCTTAGTGGTTTCTGCCAATTGCAGCGCGAGGTTGATCGCCACACTCGTCGCTCCAGCCCCACCTTGCGCGCCACAGATCGACACCACATGCCCGCCCCGGTCATTGTGAGTGGGCGCGACGTCGCCAAGCAGCTTCGGGCGGAGCTGGTCCAGCACCATATCGCGGGTGATCGGCGTTGGAAGGTACTCGGTGAGACCGACTTCCATCAGCTCTCGGTAGAAGGTGATCTCCCTGTTGTCGCCGATCAGGGCCACCTTCACATCTGGCGGACAGACACTGGCCAGGCGCTCCAGTTCGGTGAAAGGATCATCCATCCCGCTGATGTCGGTCACCAGCGCGTACAAATCGGTGTCGGTCTCGAGCATTCGTGTCGCATGACGGATGCTGCCGCGCCGGATCACCAAATTGCTGCCGTCGAGGCCCTTACGAAGGGCCACAGCGCTCAGCTCGTCGTTCACGAAGCAGACGATCCGGTTGCGCGCGACAAGAGACGTCGTGTCTTCAGATGATTCCACCACTGCCATGTTCACACTCATCAGCGCTTCTCCGCCCCCTTGCCAACGTCACCTGCCGCCGCCGTCGTCTGACGTTCGACCTCGGACTGCCCGTTGCAGCCCGCCAGAGCGTCATCGTCCGCATCCTGCTTCCTGACCGAGTATTGCTTGACCCCGCCACCAGAATAGATCGCGACCGTCGTGCTCTGACCGGCAACCGCACTCTGGCGCGCCAGTTCTGGCGACACATCGCAGCTGGATGTCGCACTCGTGTCGGCCTTTTCCCACTGCTCGGCCGCAGATCGGACGACGAGTGAGAGCGTTCCAAGCTGCTTTGCAACGGCGACCTTCTTGACCTGTTCCGGCTTCAGCTCCAACGATACAGTTTGCGCCGTCTTGCCGGGAAGAGCACTGCTGACGGGGCGCCCGCCCTGCGCAATCTCCTGATCGATTGCGATGACGCGCACGTTTGACAGCACGGTTTCGCTGACAGCCCGACGCACCGGATCCGCCTTCTCGAACACCTGGGTCAACACTACGTCGACATTGTCGCCCGGCCTGATCAGACCCGAGACGCCAGTCTCCTCGTCAACCTTTATGCTGATGGCGCGGCTGTCCGGTGCCAGGACGCTGGCGAGGAAACCGCGATCCTTCGGGCGCAGGATGTCCTGCAATGTAATGGCGCTGCCGGCGTCGACGAACTTGCGAACCAGAGAACCGGGAAGTCCGGCCTTGGTGTCAGGCGTTTCGAGGATCGCTCCTGCAGGGACGCGATCGGGTGCCGCCTGACGCACGCTGAAATCTTCGTCCCGCGCCAACGTTCCCTTCGACAGCGGACGTGTCGTAACAAAGTAGCCGACGGTCGCCGCCGCGGCCGGCGGCTTTTCGGCGACCACCTCCGCTACAACCGGAGCTTTCGGCTGGTTCACGTTATAGGCAATAATCCCGAGCGCCGTAGCCGCAAGCAGCAGCACCATGATGATCGAGACGCGCAGTGCCGACGACATGTCAAAATCCTTTGCTCAAAATGGTCCAGATACCGCCGCATGCAATGGCGACCCCATAGGGCAGCGGTGCATGTCTCAAATGACGCCAGCGCTCGACGGCGTAAACCCGGCGCATCAGCGACGATCCCGCAGGCGCCAGCTTCGGGTGCGGCAGGCGGCGCATCATCAGATGCATCGCGGCCAGGACGCCACCGGCGAGTGCGGTTACGGTCAACAGCTCAATCACGCCAGTCAACGGGACACCGATCGCCAGGGCGATCAGCAACTTGACATCGCCGCCGCCGATCATTCTGCGCTGATAGACCACGAAGAGAAACAGAAACAGAATCGAGGCGACAATCAGCGACTGACCGACTTGCATCGGGCTGGCCAATTGGCAGACGATCCCAAGGAACGCCAGCGCCAGACAAATTTCGTTTCGGATCAATCGTGTCGCGATATCGATCGTTGCGACATACAACAACAATGCGATCTCCAGACACGCGGTCGTGGATGCAATCCAGTTCATGAGAATTTGCCCCAGACGAGACGGGGGCGCGTTGCAACGCCCCCGAGCGCCGGACGGTCGCTACCCTACGCGGCAGTAGTGACGGCGGTGGTGACCGTTCCGATCGCGGTGGTCAGCGCCGCGCCGATGCCGCTGGCAGTCGTTGTACCGAACGCAGCAGCCACTGCAGCGACGATGCAGGCGGCAACGATCACGTACTCGAACGACACAACGCCGATCTCGTCGTTGTGCAGAAGTGTCAGGGCTTCTTGCGCCTTAACGTAATATTTTCGCATAGGAGTGAACCCTAATTAAGAGTGAATCCTGCTTTGAGAATGTGCCTTGTGAAAATTGCGAGGCGACCGTTGGCAGGAAACGCTGCCAACGGCATCCGGTCGGAGACCAGCCCAGAGCTGGCCTCCCGGCTACAGGCTGTGGATTAGGCGGCAGTGGTGACCGCAGTCGTGACCTTGCCGATCGCGGTAGTCAGCGCCGCGCCGATGCCGCTGGCAGTGGTGGTGCCAAACGCCGCGGCAACTGCTGCGACGATGCACGCGGCGACGATCACGTACTCGAACGACACAACGCCTTCCGTGTCCGCGCGCAGGCGCTTCAAGGCTTCCGTGGTCTGAATATAGTACTTCAACATAGGAAGAATTCCTTCTTTTGAGATGAAATGTTCGATCGCAACATTAGCGGGCAACTGCCAGCCAGGTGATTCAGCGGCTGCGGACTATGTCCGATGCACCACTTTATAAATTTTGTGTTAAATCCAGAAGCGAGTCAATATTTAATATTGAAAATTAAATCGACGGCGGCATTTAACGTTACCTTTGATATTCCTAAAAATGAATCATCGACAGGTCGCACGCAACTCTGGTGAAAAACCCACGGCATATAACGAGATAATAAACATCAGATCGTAATGCGCTCAACTTCGGAGATGGACATCTAGTAAATAAAAATCGCCGTATTAATACGGAAGAGATGGGACAATATATTAAAAATTGCGGAAGCAGTAGATGATCAAGATCGCTGTTTCATTGAATTGCGCCGTAATTAACCAGCCGCGATGAGTTCCACCACTGTGCGTGGTGAAAGCAACTGGAACACTACTCTTTGTAACTAGCACATGGTTGCGCGCATCAGCTTTCATGCTGCGCCATTCGCACGCTTGAGCAAGCACACGACTTTCCGGTTTGGCATCTGCGTCATTTCTGCCGGAACGACTGGTTGAAAGACATCACGAGCGGCCCGACAATATATTCAAATGCCGTGCGCTGTACGGTCGGAATCATAACGGTCGCCGGCATGCCCGGATAGAGGCGGATGTTCGGCATGCCCGCCAATTCGCCCTGGTCGATCCGGACAAAGGCCGTGTAGTACGGCGCATACGTTTTCGGGTCCGTGAGGCGGTCGGCGGAGACCTGAATGACGTCGCCGTGAATGATCGGCACGATGCGCTGCTTGTAGGCGGTGAGATGGACCTCTGCGCGCGCGTTCGGATGCACGTCGCTGATGTCCTCGACGGCAACCTGCGCTTCGATCGTGAGCGAATCCTCGTCAGGTACGATGTCAAGGATCTTGTCGCCGCGCTGAATCACGCCTCCCATGGAAAAGACATTCAGTCCCACGACCCGCCCGGTATAGGGTGCGCGAATTTCCATTCGGCTCAATATTGCTTTGGCACTCAGCGCCTTCGGAATGACCTCCAGGAGTTTGGCTTGCGTATCTCGGAGATCCTTGGTGACTTCGGTCATTCGATCGTTGTCCAATTGAGAGATCTGCTGCTCCTGCTCGGCGATCGCCTGCCGTGCCCTGGCAATGTTGGCATTTGTATCGGCAATCTGGCCTTCAAGCCCATACGCAGTCCGCTCCAATTGCAGGATGCGCGGACGCGCGATCAGCCCGCGCTCGACCAACGGCGCAATATCCTTTGCCTCGTTGCGGACAGAGTTGATCTGATCGGTAAACGCCTTGACTTGCGCCTCCGCACCAACGATTTGCGACCGAAGCTGGTTGATCTTCTCGCGGATGACGCTTCGTTGCCCTTCCAGCGACGCCCGCCGGCTTTCGAACTGACTGAGCTGACCGCTCCAGACGCTCTTGAAATAGGGATCGGCGGAGCGTGCCTTCAGATCCGATGGCATGCCGAGATCGGATCCATGATCGAGCTCGGTCAGAAGCCGTACTTCAGTCGCACGAAGCACGGCGTATTGCTGCGTGAGCACCTCATACTCGGCGCGGGCTTGAGTTTCGTCGAGAACGATCAGGAGGTCGCCCGCCAGCACCCGCTCGCCTTCCCTGACATGCAATTCCTTGACAATACCACCATCGAGGTGCTGGACGCTCTTGCGGTTACCGTCGACCTTGATGACCGCGTTGGCGACCACGGCGCCGTTCAGCGGTGCGGTCAGCGCCCAGGTGCCGATGCCGCCGAAGAAGATCGCGATGATCAGCCACCCTGCGAGCGCCACATGGCGGATAGAATCGTTCGGCGTCTTGTCCTTGTTCTCATCTCTCGTCCAGCCCGGGGCCTGAGCGGGTCGTTGCGATCGGTGTGCAAAATCCAACAGCGCCATCTGCTGTGTCCTAGCTAGTCGTTTCCCGGACTGCGTGAATCGGTACGGGCCGTGTCAAGCGAGCCAAAATTTCGCTGCGCGGCCCGAACATCTCGACGACGCCGTCGCGCAGCACCAATATCTTGTCGACCACGCCGATGGTGGATGGCCGATGGGAAATGATCACGACCGTCGTTCCGCGCTTCTTGAGCTGCATGATGCAGTCGGCGAGGGCAGCATCGCCATCGGAATCGAGGTTCGAACTTGGCTCGTCCAGCACAACCAGGCTGGGGTTGCCATAGACCGCCCGCGCCAGCCCAACGCGCTGGCGGTACCCCCTGAGAGGATCGCACCCCCCTCTCCGATTTGCGTGTCATAGCCCTCGGGAAGTCGCAGAATCATCTCGTGCACCCCGGCCATACGAGCCGCCAGGATAATCTCCCTGTCCCCTCCGTCATTGAACCTGCAGATATTGGCTGCGACGCCATCGGCGAATAATTCGACGTCCTGCGGTAGGTAGCCGAGATGCTGGCCGAGCGAGGTCTTGATCCAGCTGGACACATCGGCTCCGTCAATGCGAACGGCGCCTGCCGATGGCACCTGCACACCCACGATGTGGCGCGCCAGTGTTGATTTGCCGGCACCGGACGGCCCGATGATTCCCAGCACCTCGCCCGGCTCGATCTGAAACGAGACGTTCCGCAGAATCGGCTTCGAAAGGCCGGGCGGTGCACAAGAAAGTGCTTCAACAGAAAGGCGGCCCTCGGGGCGCGGAAGCATGAGCCGAGGATCCTGCGTTTGGCCGGCCAGTAGCTCGCGCAGCCTCAAGAACGCGCCGCGCGCCGAGACAAGACCGCGCCATGATCCCACGATCTGCTCGACCGGCTGCAGGGCCCGGCCAAGCAGGATGCTGGCGGCGAACATCGCGCCGGCGGTGGTGAGCCGCTCGATTACAAGATAGGCGCCAAGGCCAAGGATCAAGGACTGCATCGAAAGCCGCAAGAAGCGGATCATGCTCTGCATCGTCGCGGCGCGGTCGCTTGCGGTGACCTGGCGCTCGAGCATTCGGTTGCGGTCCCTGCTCCAGCGTTTCAGCAGTCCTGCCGTCATGCCCATCGCGCGCACCACTTCGGTGTTGCGCAAGCTCATCTCGGTAAAATTGTAGTTTCGGGTTGCGGCCTCGTTTGACTCCGACAATGGAGGCTTGACGATCCACTCATTGAAGAGAGCCATCAGGATCAAAATGATCGCGCTGCCCAGCGAAAACGCGCCCAGGAACGGATGCAGGGCAAAAATCACCGCGATGTAGATCGGCGTCCAGGGCAAATCGAGAATGGCATGTACCCCTGTGCCGGTGATGAACTGGCGGAACGTATCGAAATCTCGCAGCAGGTGGCTGCGCGCTCCACCGGAATTTGCCGAGCGTTCGACGATGGCGGTCATAACGCGAGGCGCGATGTTCCCATCGAGGCGGATGCTGGTGCGCGTAAGCACCCGTGCGCGTACCGCGTCGAGCCCTGCAAGTGCGACAAGTGCGAGGAGCAGCGCGATCGTGAGCATCACGAGCGTGATCTCGCTCGCACTCGAGATCACGCGATCATAGACCTGCAGCATGTACAGCGGCCCGGCCAGATACAGCAGATTGATCGCCAGGCTGAAGATGGCTGCGGTGACGAAGTAGCCTTGCGAAGGCTTCAGCAGTCGCCGCAACTCATCATGTCTTTTGGACGGTTTCATCAAGTCTGATACCTCACGCAATCGACTTCATTAAGAACATCCAAAGTCTGCAGCTATCCACTAGCCGTTATGCCGCTCAGGCGATGTGATGCGGGTCATAGGCAATCACGGCATCGTTCGTGGCGTCTCCTTTTGTACTAAAACCCGTCGGATCGTATTGCCCGAGCAGGATGATGTTTGCGGTGTGAGCGCCATCCGAGACCGTCAGAGTACCGCCCGTCCCCGCCTCGTTTTCCGTGAAGCTCACCGTCGTGGCCGCGCCGAAGGCGATGCCCTTGATGCCGATGTCGTCATTGCCATCGAGGCCGCTCACCGCTCCGGAGAAGTGGAAGGCGTCGTCCAGAATCAGGTGGCCGGCGGCCGTCACATCGAAGGTGACGCCTGCCGTCGAGCCTGCCCCGAACTCGATGGTGCCGGCCCCGCTGATCAGTGCATTGCCGCTGCCGGTAACCTCGCCTTCTGCTGTGACGGTGCCACCATTGGCCCAGATCATGCCGCTGTTGGCCACAGCACTCTCAAGGACGAGCCCACCCGCACCGGTCGCCTCCAGCGTGCCGGCATTGGCGATCACGTTGGCACCGGTATCGATCACCAGGGCATGGGTGCCCGTGGCATCGATGGTGCGTTCGTTGCTGAGCGTCAGGCTGCCCTGGCCGATCTGGCCCGCGCCAGAGATCACGTTGTCGACGTTGTCGAGCGTGACGTTGGAAGCCGTGCCGGCGATGATGTTGTGGTCATCGTCCGACAGTGTCACGAGGCCACCGCCTTCCAGTTTGATGCCGGTCTGGATCAGTTGCAGCAGCGTGTCATCGCCCGAACTCTGCAGGTCTATCTCGCCCGTGTTGTGGATGATCCCGGACAGCGGCAGCATCGCGCCGTCGCCGATCGTCATCGCGCCTGGATTGTCGACAGTCGGCGTCACGTCGAATTCGAAGTTCGCCGCGGTCAGGTCCGCCGCATGCACGCCATCGAGAGTGATCGTCTGGCCGTCGGCCAGCGTGATCACAGCATTACCGCTCGTGTCGTCCGCGGTGTGGGCCTGGACGTCCGCGAAGCTCTGCCAGCCGTAGCTGATCAGGTCGATGACGTCGGAGGACACCTCGAAGCTGTGCACGACGTCCTTGCCGATCGGCTGCGAGAACACGAAGAGATCGCTACCTGGGTGCCCAGTGAGATGATCATCTCCAGAAAGAGCAAAAATCGGTGTGCCTGGGGCATAGACCTCGATGTTTTCCTGAAGCGTTGCCAGCCCTGCGCTTCCATCCGCATTAGACCAACTCACAGTCACGTTTAGGAGAGCCGCCCCGGTGAAATTGACCGGGGTATTCAAATTTACCGAAGACAGATCGTTAGTTTGAATGGTCCAACTACCAGCGGATTGAATCCCGCCGGATAGCACCCAATCCGCGGGCACCGCGTCTAGTGCGATAGTTGCCGGTCCAACAAGGCCTGAGATCGAACCGAGCAGACCCATGTTCATCGACGAACCAGCTACGCCAGCTGGCCCAAGGGTACTATCGTAAACGACCAGGTCCGTATTCGTGATCGCTGTCACACCAGCCAAGGTCATGATGTTGCTGAGCGTCGCAACTTGGACTCTGTTTGCTGTATTGCTCCAGTCCGTGTCGAACCAAATCTCCCCGTGTCCCGTCGTTGAGTTAAACACAATCACATACGCATTGGTCGCAGCTCCACCATTGTTGGTCGTGATGTTGGAAGTTGTTTGCGAAGAAGTTAGAACATCTACGTGATTGTCGTCGGCAGCATTGATGCCAGCGATGCTTGTCCGTGTGTTATTAAAGTCACCACTGTTAAGCGTCGTACCAGCAGCAC
Source organism: Bradyrhizobium sp. C-145 (assembly GCF_023375135.1). Lineage (NCBI taxonomy): Bacteria > Pseudomonadati > Pseudomonadota > Alphaproteobacteria > Hyphomicrobiales > Nitrobacteraceae > Bradyrhizobium > Bradyrhizobium sp. C-145. The sequence goes on from NZ_CP088150.1 coordinate 6,277,703, forward strand.
TGGCGCTAGTATTTGTAAAGCTAACGCCACCCAAAGCAGCGCCGCCGAGAAGCCCGATCTTATCGGTGCCCTGCGTATAATCGGTTATAACGTCCGTACCACCGTTGGTTTGCAAACGGAACTGGTCGGCACCACCATTCCCGGTCAGCGTGTCATTGCCCGACTTACCAATAAATATGTCATTCCCGGAACCACCCACGATCGTATCATTGTTCGATCCTCCCAGAACAACAAAGGCATTGGAGGTCGCGGAAGCATCAAAGCTAAGCTTCGCGTTGCCCGTGATCGGCGTCCCATCGATTGTGATGGTGCTGCCGTTGCTGAATGAGGCGGCAAAAGTCACGGTGTCGGTATGAGTTCCCGTGCTGGTGTCATTCAGCACGATCTTCTCGAAGTTCCTTACACCCACTGTGCTCCCAGTCCCATCGCCAAACGTGAATGGCCCTGGCTGGTTGTTCGGAATCGTAAGGGTATCTACGCCTGTTCCTCCGGTTAGTTTATCCCCATTGTTTAGGGTGTTATTTGTTGCGGTCACCGAATTCGTTCCTGCCGTAAAGGTTAGAATATCGGGACCGGACGTGAGCGCCGTGTTCTGTACATTGATTGTGACGTTGTCTGTATCGGAAAGGGCGCCGCCGGAACCCGTGCTGCCCTGATCGTCGGTGGTGATTGTGAAGGTATCTGTCCCGGTGAACGACGCCGTTGGAGTGTAGACCAAGCCATTCAAGGCGTTGTTTATGCTAGTGATGGTTCCTGAGAATGTCATCGACGCATCGGATGTACCGTCTCCCGCAGTAAAGGAGAGACCGCTCGTCGTGGAAAGCGTCAACGTGCCATGACTGACACTCAACGTTACCTTCTCGCTCCCGGCGCCGACGTCAACGTCTGAGATGGAAACCGCACTTCCATTCGCACTGCTGAACGAGAAGCTCGTGTTGATTCCGACGCCTTGAGCTCCAGGAATTGAATTCACCGGTGCGTCGTTCACGGCAAAGACGTTTACAGTGCTCGAAGCCGTAACGTTGTGGAGGTAATGAAGTTGGCCGTTCGAAGTACCGATGAAGGCATCCGGCTTGCCATCTCCATCGATATCGACAAACGTTGGGCCTGAAAAATCTCCAAAGTCCAACCCATTAAATGGATTGTTGCTACCGGTTTGCTCAACAAAGGCCGGTGCAGTGGAGGTTCCAACGTTTCTAAGGTAGTGGAGCGTTCCATCGCTTGCGCCGACGACGACATCCAACTTGCCGTCACCGTCGACATCGAGGAGCGTCGGGTTCGAATAGGATCCGACAGTGATGCCATTAAAGGGATTGTTAGCGCCACTTTGGGCGGTGAAAACGGGCGCCGATGCCGTTCCCGTGTTCTTAAAGTAGTAGAGCGTGCCGTCTTGCGCTCCGACGACAGCATCCTTGTCGCCATCGCCATCGAGATCGGCGAAAACTGGAGCGGAATAGTGGCTGCCCGAACCGCCTACCGTGATCCCATTAAATGGATTGTTGGCTCCAGTTTGCTGGGTAAATACCGGTGCGGTCGCCGTGCCAGTATTTTTGAAGTAGAGGAGCGTCGCACCGAACTCGCCTACCACCGCGTCGAGGTCGCCATCACCATCAAGATCGACAAAGGTCGGATCGGCGTGTAGCCCAATATCGACTGTATTGAATGGGTTGCTGGGTCCGGCCTCTTGTACATAAGCCGGAGCGGTGGCAGTCCCCGTATTGCGGTAATACAGCAGCGTCCCGTTGTCAGCCCCGATCACCACATCGAGCTTGCCATCACCATTCAGGTCGACGAATGCGGGGTTCGCATAATCCCCGACATCGACACCGTTGAGAGGATTGTTGGATCCGGTTAGTTCAGCAAAGGTCGACAGACTCTTGATGTCTACACCGCCATTTGCCGTCCCACCGCTGTCCTGGATTGAGGTCAGCGTGATCGTCCGCGCTCCCGCGGTTGGGTTACCAACATTGGTGTCCTGATAAGCAATGCCATTGACGACTGTCTGGGCCGCAGAGGTCGAGATCCCGCCTGCGCTGGTCAACGTCACTGTTGCGGTCGCACCGCTAACCGAGACGCTATAGCCCAAGCTGTTGCCACCGCTGGTCGTGCCGGCGGTCCCGTTTGTCAGGCTGAACGTGGTGCCGTCGACGACGATCTTCTCGTTGCTGCCATCGACCAGGCCACCGACCGTGAGGGTTAGGCCCTTGATGGTCTGGCCGGCCTCAACCGTGCTGATGCTCGTTCCGGAGAACACCGTCACCGCTGCCGCCTGCGAACTGCCCGCCCCTTCCGTAAAGGTCGGGCTCGATGCCGTCGCTGTCAGCGTCGGCGCGTCGTTCACCGGCGTGACCGTCACGTTGGATGCGATCGACAGACCTGTGGTATCGGTGCCGCCGTTGGCGGTCCCGCCGCTGTCCTGGATCGAGGTCAGCGTGACCGTCCGTGTGCCTGCGGTCGGGTCATTGATGTTGGTGTCCTGATAGGCGATGCCGTTGACGACCGTCTGCGCCGTGGACGCCGAGATACCGGCCGCGCTTGTGAGCGTTACGGTTGCGGTGGCGCCGCTCACCGATACGCTGTAGCCGAGACTGTTGCCACCTGTCGTCGTGCCGCTCGTTCCGTTGGTCAGACTGAACGTCGAGCTGTCGACGGCAATCTTCTCGTTGGCGCCATCGACCAGCCCGCTCACCGTAAACTTCAGGGTCTTGATGGTCTGGCCGGCCTCAACCGTGCTGATGCTCGTTCCGGAGAACACCGTCACCGCTGCCGCCTGCGAACTGCCCGCCCCTTCCGTAAAGGCCGGGCTCGATGCCGTCGCTGTCAGCGTCGGCGCGTCGTTCACCGAGGTAACTGCAACCGTGGCGGTTGCGACGTTGCTGGCATGGTTCGAAGCGGAGCCGTCATCGACCTGGTAGCTGATGGTGCGGCTCGCGCCGGACGGATTGTCGCTCGAGTTGAAGTAGGCTACCGAACGCAGGGCCGCCTGGTAGTTCGCAACCGTCGTCGTGCCGCTCAACGTCAGCAGGCCGGTCGAGGCGTTGTAGCTGCCGGTGATGCCGTTCTGGTTGGTGAAGTCAAGCACATCCTGGCCGGATGCGAAGTTGCCGGTGATCGACACCGTTGCCCCGATCAGAGTCGGGCTATCGACGTCCGACACCAGAAGTGCCGTGTCGATGGCTGTCGCCGCCTGGTTTTCGGTATAGGACAGCGAGCCGCCCTGCGCGGTGATCACGGGCGCGTCGTTGGTGCCGGTGATGGTGACGTCGATCTGCTTGGTGATCAGGCCGCCGTTCTGGTCGTCGAGCGTGATGGTGAAGCTCTCGACCTTGGTCTGGCCGGCGGCGAGATACTCCACGGCCGAGGCCGCAACCGTGTAGGTCCAGGTGAGCTGGCCGCCGGTGCCTGTGCCGGTGGTGTCGCTGTCCTTGACCGCGGTGAGCGAGCCGAGCACGGAGCCGATCGGGGTGCCGGTGGCGGAAACCAGATGCACGTCGGTGAGGTCGACGTCGGTGAAGCTGATGGTGCCGCTGTCGGCCAGGTTGCCGGCCGGGGTGACGAGCTCGGTGACCGCGCCGCTGAGATCCTGCGCGGTGATCACGGGCGCGTCGTTGGTGCCGGTGATGGTGACGTCGATCTGCTTGGTGATCAGGCCGCCGTTCTGGTCGTCGAGCGTGATGGTGAAGCTCTCGACCTTGGTCTGGCCGGCGGCGAGATACTCCACGGCCGAGGCCGCAACCGTGTAGGTCCAGGTGAGCTGGCCGCCGGTGCCTGTGCCGGTGGTGTCGCTGTCCTTGACCGCGGTGAGCGAGCCGAGCACGGAGCCGATCGGGGTGCCGGTGGCGGAAACCAGATGCACGTCGGTGAGGTCGACGTCGGTGAAGCTGATGGTGCCGCTGTCGGCCAGGTTGCCGGCCGGGGTGACGAGCTCGGTGACCGCGCCGCTGAGATCCTGCGCGGTGATCACGGGCGCGTCGTTGGTGCCGGTGATGGTGACGTCGATCTGCTTGGTGATCAGGCCGCCGTTCTGGTCGTCGAGCGTGATGGTGAAGCTCTCGACCTTGGTCTGGCCGGCGGCGAGATACTCCACGGCCGAGGCCGCAACCGTGTAGGTCCAGGTGAGCTGGCCGCCGGTGCCTGTGCCGGTGGTGTCGCTGTCCTTGACCGCGGTGAGCGAGCCGAGCACGGAGCCGATCGGGGTGCCGGTGGCGGAAACCAGATGCACGTCGGTGAGGTCGACGTCGGTGAAGCTGATGGTGCCGCTGTCGGCCAGGTTGCCGGCCGGGGTGACGAGCTCGGTGACCGCGCCGCTGAGATCCTGCGCGGTGATCACGGGCGCGTCGTTGGTGCCGGTGATGGTGACGTCGATCTGCTTGGTGATCAGGCCGCCGTTCTGGTCGTCGAGCGTGATGGTGAAGCTCTCGACCTTGGTCTGGCCGGCGGCGAGATACTCCACGGCCGAGGCCGCAACCGTGTAGGTCCAGGTGAGCTGGCCGCCGGTGCCTGTGCCGGTGGTGTCGCTGTCCTTGACCGCGGTGAGCGAGCCGAGCACGGAGCCGATCGGGGTGCCGGTGGCGGAAACCAGATGCACGTCGGTGAGGTCGACGTCGGTGAAGCTGATGGTGCCGCTGTCGGCCAGGTTGCCGGCCGGGGTGACGAGCTCGGTGACCGCGCCGCTGAGATCCTGCGCGGTGATCACGGGCGCGTCGTTGGTGCCGGTGATGGTGACGGTCACCGTCTGGGTCGTGGTCGAGCCGTGGCCGTCATTGACCGTCACTACATAGCTCTCGGCCACACTTTGGCCTTGTGCGAGATACTGCGCAGCGGCACTATTCAGCGCGTAGTGCCACTGCACCGAACCATCCGCTGCGTTGGCTGCCTCGTTACCCGGATCGAGCGAAAACATCCCCAGCGAGGTCGTATTCGTGGGCGACGCCACAAAACTTGCGGTGTGCGTATCGCTCAGGTCCGCATCGGTGAAGCTTATCGTTCCGGCCGCGGTCAGCGAATCTGAAGGGGCCGGCGTCGTCGCCGCGTCCTCCACAACTGCGCCGCTCTGTGGGCTCGACGTAATATAAACCGAATCGTTTGCGCCGCTAAACTGCAGCGTCACCGTGGCCCAGCTGAGCGTACCGTTGCCGAGCTGAATGGCGTAAGTAAAAGAATCATTCAGTGTTTGACCAACGGCGAGCCCCTGAAGAAGGGAATTGATGTCGCCCTTGTCGTAGTGAACGGTGCCATCCGACTCGATCCAGATCCTCGCACCCAGCGCACTATGATCGCTCGTTCCGGCCGCACCAGCTGCGTCACTGCTGTAGCTTACGTCTTTGACCAGCAGATCCGCAGGTGCATAGGACTTGGTCGACGCCGAGGTACTCGTTCCATCATCCAGGGAGAACAGCGTCTTTGCTGCGCCGCCCAGATCGTTCGCCATCACATTCAGTATCAGAATGTTGTTGGCTTCTTCCGTGAATGTGAAGATGTCGTTGTTGGCTTGAGGGGTATTTCCAAACGAAGTCGTGCTTCCACCGCTCGTCTGCGTCGCCATGGCTTAGGTCCTCACAATTCACAAAATCACGTGCAACGGTTGCCTAGATCGAATGGGTGTTACGATGGACAAGTCGCCAAGAGGCTCCCGATCGGTGGGCGTCGATCGCTCGCCACAATCAGAGGCCGGCTCGAGAGCCGCCCGATTGGTCAGAGCCGGCGGATTGTCCACGTGGAAAACGCTGTCGATCACATGATCGAATGATGAGGAAGGAGTGGAGCTCGTTAGCGCTCGCAGGCGCGATTCGATCGTCGACCAGCCAAGTGATGCTGGGGGCCGCAGGAAAAAACTTACGCTGGTCAATACGCACTCCCTCAAACTCCGCTGCCGCAGAGCGGGTGCGACGAAGAATCAATTCACTGCCGACGCCTGCTCCAAAAAGTCGCAAGCGCGGTCGACAGGCAATTGCCTGTTTTCGATTTGCGTATCGACCTAACGTGAAAAGACTCGGAACGCCCTCATCCCTGCCCTGTTTTGTGTCCGGCGCTGCACACCGCACACACCGCAATCCTTGTTGGCAACTAGCTTTAGACTTGGTCTGCTCATCCGCAGCAGCACGATTCTCGAGTCCAATAATCTAAATTAAATTCAACGTGACTTAAATTTTCAACGCTGTCTATATGAAAATTATCTACTCGTTAATGCCAAAAGATTCCGACAGACCCCGGGAATCTACGGCATTTTCCCTCACTGAAGCAGAGCGCATTTCAAGGATAAGAATGCAGCAACCTCGCCGGCGCGACGTCAAATTAAACCGCTCACTCTTTTTTTCCGCAGCCTCATTAATTTGTCGGCTTCAATAAAATGGCGCACGGATTCGACCAGTCGCTGTACGCCGTGTTCTGTGGCTGGAATCTGTCGAGTTGCCATCCTAACAAGCGAGGATCGTGAACTTACCCAAGTCGATAATCCTAGAAGTACAGTTCTGGCGGGATCGCTTGCGCACGGCCGCGCGCCTCAGAGGGTGCATACAGGCGCCGGCCCGGTATTCCGAGCAATCCCGAACGGGATAGAATTGTTGATGATTGCGACCAAACTCACCGGCCGCATCGCGGAACGCAGCCAGGCAACAGGCCAGCCGGCTGGCCAACACTTACGCTGGATCCGGTGCAATCCCAGGCGCAATAAGAGCTACGCGTTAGGGCTCGGCTCCGGCTGAGTTGGAAAACTGTGCGGTTGCCTTCCTTTAGTAAAGAGTTCAAGCCCAATGACCGGTTTCCAAGCCAAGCTGGAACGTGTTGAAAACCTCGCTGTCGAATGCGAGTTGATCGCCAAACGAGTGGATGGATGTAACGCGAGCTGTATCTCCGTGCGGGCCAGCACCATCGTGAGCTGGCAAACCCACGTGCGTGCTCTGATTGCGTCGTTCAACATCGCCGCGTAGGCAGAAGATCACCTAACGCGACTGTTGGTCGCCTCCATTTCAATGGCGGGTCTTCTTCGGGTCGCCTCCACATCCTCGATCGATACGTCGGGCAAGTCTTCTCCATCAACTCTGTTGCCCACCGGCAGCCGCCCTTCCTCTCCTCCACGGCCGGTCAGGATGCTTTCACATACCAGCCAAGGCCGTGTCAGATGCGACGATTGTCGTTGGTCATTTAGGCTTTCGAGTACTTGACGGGCGACCAGATCCCCGCAGGAAGCGAATGCCTTCCAAGGTAAGCGCTTACGCCTGCAGCTAGAAAGACACGTCTCTAGTAGACGCACTGCCGGACGTAGTAGCCGCCACTCACCCGTATCCACTGGCAGGGGCTGGGCGGAAGCTCCCTGACGATAACCCAGCCGTGATAGTCGATGTTGGTTGGTGCAGTCAGGCCGCGCCAGAATACCGCATGAGCGCCGGACGTACTCAGAATGATCGATGCAGAAAAACATGCCAAAGCAGCACAGAGTAGAAGGAGCGTTCGCATTGTCAGTCTCCGGCTTGGACGTTGCTTATGGTATGATTGCTGTGCCGATTCAACGGCCGCGGCCTCAAAATGCCAGCAAGTAGCAGAACTTCCGCGCAAGTTCAGGGTCGACGTACCCGCTCCCATCGATCCATTCGTGGGGACAATAGCCGAGCGATAACGGATCGATGATAAGCCCGTCTCGAACGATCGCTTCGCGAGTGCCTATCAGACCCGTCGCGACTCTGTCGCCACTTTCCGCATCAAAACGCAACGCATCGAAAACCGCAGTATCACTGGTCACGGCAATGCCCTAGCCCGTCTCAAATGAACCCGATCTGCAAATGAATGCAGCGTATCGCGTGGGCGCTCGAGAGCAAGCAATATCGTTTTTGCAATTGCTCACACCGGCAGCCGCCGACACTGATCACTAGGCAGAGAATCATTGATCAGGGGAGCCGATTACCTCATACGGCGGATGCTGATCGGCCTACCCAACTCGAACGCCTGCTCATGCTTCCGAACCTGCGCTGCCGCGAACATGCAAGTTAATCCCCAAGCTCTGTATCGCGGCCGCCTCCCCAGTTGTTGAACCGGACGCAGATGGCCTTGCTCGCCGTCCCCGCAGACGTCCGGCGGCAAGCGCTCCTTACATCTATGATTGTGAGTAATAGCAGAGCATTGCTTGATGAGGTGCGGCACAAGCGGGCTTTCGAACCATGCGTCCTCAGCATAGAGTGCAAGAAGACCATCCGCATCATTGTGCGACAGCGCATCATTCCAGGCAAAGTACATGCGTTCGACGGGCGTCGAACCGGCCGTAACCAAGTTTCTCGGCAGCGTCCTATCGTCCATTGTTCTCTCCTCTTAGATCTCGCAACGCCTCAATGTGGTCCATCGCATGCGGGCCGAACGCCCGGACGTTCGAGGGGTTGCAAAGAGGAGCCGTCAAACCGGGATAAGTGATCCCCGATTGACGGCAGCCCTCGTGCCACTGGGTGCAAGCGGTGCCGTTGATGAACTCAATCCAAGCGAGCTGACGCAGTGGAGATCAACTCGGCGAGATCGGCGATTTGGAACTATGTTGCGGGATGTTGGCCCGAATAGACGCATCACCTGGAACGGGTAGGGGCGGGTCCTGTTGAATACGATGGTCGCGGTTTTCTGAGGCGTTGGCTGGTCAGCACGATCGAGATACGCACTCCGACGTGAAGATCAGCCGGCTTCTGTGCACTTCGGTTCCAGGCCAATAGGTGTTGACCGCGCTCATCGTTGAAACAGCGAAGCTGGTCTCGACAACATCGCGATCCTGCATGGCAAGCCATCGCCTGACCGACCAACCAAAGTACGCTGAACCAAACTGCTCCAAAGACGCGTCCAGCCTAACCGCCGTTCCAACCGAAGGTGTAATCATGGCTCGCCACGAGCAGCTCACTTGCCGCACAGATGAACTGGAAATTGCATATGAAAAGACCGGACCGATCGGCGGGCAACCGCTTGTTCTTGTTCATGGCTGGCCAGATGACATCCGATGCTGGGACAGGGTGATCGAGGGACTGACCCAGCAAAACTTCCGTGTCTACGTGCCTTATCTCCGAGGATGTGGCCCAACCCGGTTTCTGCGCGAGTCCACGATGCGAAGCGGCGCGATTGCGGCACTTGCGCTCGACCTCTCGCAATTCCTGGATGCATTGAACCTAAACAATGTCGTGCTGGCCGGCTACGATTGGGGTGCGCGCGCCGGTTACGGCGTGGCAGCGCTGTTTCCACGTCGAGTGGCCGCTCTGGTTGCTGCGGCGGCAGGTTACGCCACTGCCGTTCCTCCGCGAGAAATGCCATATGAGCTAGCGAAGGCATATTGGTACGAATGGTATGTTCGACGTCGCGAGGCGAAACAGCCTACCGCGACGATCGCAGGCGGCTCTGTCACTATCTTTGGGAGACCTGGTCGCCGGCGTGGCCGAGCCGAGACTCCGAATTCGATGCCATGGCAGACTCGCTCGACAATCTCGACTGGGCCGCGATCAGCATCCATGCCTATCGCCAACGCTGGCACGATGCCCAGGGCGCTCCTGAGCACCAAGGGGTGGAGTGTCGTCTGGCGGAGCCGCCCGCTATCGGCGTGCCAACCATCATGCTTCAGGGGGCCGAGGACCGGGACAATCTTCCGATCACCTCCGAGAACAAAGAGGAATATTTCACCAGCCGTTATGAGCGGCACTTGCTTCCTGGTGTCGGTCACTTCGTCCCTCGCGAAGCACCGAAGGCGTTCGTGGATGCGATCAAGAACATCGTCTACGGAAGCAGCACCACCTAGGAGACCATCCTCGAAGCATCAGTTGGGGCGCCCTGCCGTTCCGCCACTATAAACACCGGTACCGAGGCGAGCTGCATCGCGATCGAGAACGTGATCAATCCGGCTCGCGAGTTTTCGTACAGCAGGCCGGTCGCGATACTGCCGAGGAGCCACCCAACGCCGTAGCCCGCATAGTACAGCCCGAACGCGAAGTTTCGCTTTCCTTCGGGAAGCACCTCGGCAACGATCGCCTTGAGCAGCGTGTCCTGAATCGCATAGCCGGCGCCCCAGAACAGCATGCCGAACAGCACCAGCCAGAAGCCACCCAAGAACACGAAGGGCGAGAACGCGGCCGAGATGCACACCGCGACGATCACGATGGGAAGCCCGATGCGATCGTAGATCTTTCCGAAAGCCAAGTTCGCAAGAACGCCGAATGCCGTCGAGATCGCAAGCATCACGGGGATCCACTGCTCGGAGGCAATCCTCGCCTTGGATAGATGGTAGGATATCAGCTCGAAGCTCATCAACCCGGACGCAAACAGCGCGCCGGCCAGCATGTACAGCCAATAGGCCTTGGAGAAGTCCTTGGCCGGTGCCGTGCGGCCCTGTTCCAGATGCGACGGTGTCGGGAAGTTCACCCGGGCGACCACCAGCGCGATGAGCGCCGCCGCGGCCGAGATCGTCAGGAAGGCGTAACCCGCCCTGAAATCCCCCTTCAGCAGGAGCACCAGCGCAACGATGAGCGGCCCCAAGGTCGCGCCGATCTCGTCGAGCGCGGTGTTCAGCGCGTAGACCCAGCCTTTGCCGAGCTCACCCGTCGTGTAGGAGAGCATGGCTTCGATCGTCGGCTTCCGCAGCGCCCGCCCTATCCGCTCGGCGAGAACGAGAGCGGCGGCCAACTGCCAGCTCCCGGCGAGGGCCATCGCCGGCACCGCGAAGAGGTTGATCACGTAGCCGACGAAGGTGATCAGCCAATAGCGGCCGGTGCGGTCCGCGGCGTAGCCGGCGGGCAGACGCAAGGCATAGCCGAGAAACTCACCCAGCCCCGCCGTGACGCTGACGACGGCCGCACTCGCGCCCAGCGTCGCCATGAAGGGCCCGTTAATGCTGGCGCCGCCTTCGTAGGTGATATCTCCGAACAGGTTGACAATACCCGTCGTCATCACGAAGAGAAACGCGGGCGAGCTGCCACCAGCCTTTCGGGACTGCGCCATCCGCTACTCTCCGCCCGATCTCGGCACCTAGCGGGCCAAAACGAAGAAGAATGCCGCCAGCACCAGGGCACCGATAAGCCCGGCCAAGAAGATCGCTCTTCTCGCCGGCGTGCGAAGAATGATCTCTCCGCCCCTTGCCTTCTCTGCCGGATAGGGTTCCTTGGGCGGAGGGGGCGGCTCTGCTGGGCCTTCACGAACCATACCAAAACAACGCCCAGGAGGGACTTTGTTCCAGAACGGCACCCTCAATCTACGCTCGCCGACGGGTCAGGATGAACTCTTGGATCAGAAACGTTTATTCCGGGGGAAGAGCGTCCCACCTCTCGCGGCCGGCGCGTGAATGCATCATGCCGGAATACGGCAGACTGCTTGGTCAGACCTGCCGAGCGCCTTCAGGATAAAGCGAATCTGGCCGCGCATGTCTGCCTCCGTGTCTCCGCGCTGTTGAACACAGTGCTCGATCAGAATCGGATGGAAGAATGGCATGAACGCCAACCTGACCGCTCGTGCGGCTTCCGCGGCATCTTCAACCTGGAATTCGCCGGATTCGATGCCCTGGCGTATGATCGCCTCCACGATCGCTACCATCCGCTCAATATGCGCTTTGGCGATCGCCAAGTTCTCCCGCGTGGCAGTAGCAATCAAGTCATGCATGTACCTTTCCTTGACCAGCGTCATCTTGGTATGGCCGTGAATGGCAGTCAGGAGTTGGTCGAGCTTCTCCGGGGCCGGTTCTCGCAAAGGCAATTTCGGCGATCTCGTTCACAAGCCGGCCGCAGATGGATTCGTTGATCGCATTCCTGGAGGGAAAGAAACACACAACTTCGCTACTTATCGGCTGGCGGAGCGGGTGCGGACCTGGCGCCGCATCGAAATGCGGTGAATGCGGTCCTCGAACAGCGTCACGCCGGCGTTCGCAAGCTCTGGCACGAAATACTCGGAAGCATCGGCATCCACGCACCCCGAATTGAATGATTGGAAGCCTTGATGCAGATCAAGGGAGAGCAATCGTCGAGCTCCAACATCAGCTCATTGCCGCCCTTCCGCCCATCGTCGGCCGACCGGGAGTTTCAATCATGAAGGCCGTTTCCGTCGAAGAAGCCGTTGCGATGATCCCGGCGGGCGCCAGCGTCATGGTTGGCGGATTCATGGGAGTCGGGACCCCGGAGCGGCTGCTCGACGAAGTCGTTCGCCAGAAGAAGGCAGGCCTGACTTTGATCTCGAACGACGCGGCGACGCCCGGCAAGGGCGTCGGCAAGCTGTTCGATCAGGCGTTGGTATCCAAGCTGACGGCAACGCATATCGGCCTCAATCCGAAGGCGCAGCAGCAGATGCTCGCCAATCAGATCGCCGTTGATCTCGTTCCGCAAGGCACGTTCGTCGAGCGCATCCGCGCCGGCGGATGTGGTCTCGGCGGCGTGCTGACACCCACGGGCGTCGGAACGCTGGTTGCAGAAGGCAAGCGTCAGATCGAAGTCGACGGCAAGCCATTCCTGCTGGAAACGGCGCTGCGGGCGCAATTCGCATTGGTGCACGCCTTCCTTGCCGATTATCTCGGCAACCTCGCCTACGCGCTCACTTCGCGCAATTTCAACCCGGTCATGGCGATGGCGGCGGACACCGTCATCGTGACGGCAGAGCATATCGTCCCGGTCGGCGTGATTGCGCCCGATCACGTCGTCACCCCCGCGCCGCTCGTCGACTATCTCATCACCAACGGGTGACATCGTGGATCCCCAGATCATCATCGCCCGGCGCGTCGCCAAGGAGTTGAGGAGCGGCAATCTCGTCAATCTCGGGATCGGCATTCCGACGCTGGTCGCGAACTACGTGCCGTCCGATCTGAAAGTCTTCTTCCAGTCGGAGAATGGATTGATCGGCACCGGGCCGATTCCAGAGCAGGGCATGGCCCATCCAACACTCACCGATGCCGGCGGGCGCCCGATCAGTGCGCTGCCGGGCGCCTCCACCTTCGATAGCGCAATGTCGTTCGGACTGATCCGCGGCGGCCACGTCGATGTCACTGTGCTCGGCGGCCTTCAGGTCGATGCACACGGCCATCTGGCCAATTGGATGATCCCTGGCAAGATGGTGCCGGGCATGGGCGGCGCAATGGACCTCGTCAGCGGTGCCAAACGCGTGATCGTCGCCATGCAGCACGCGGCGAAGGGCAAGTCGAAGATCGTGGCAAAATGCTCCTTGCCGCTGACCTCGGCGCGTCCTGTGAATTTGGTTGTGACCGACATGGCCGTGATTGGTTTCCCCGATGGCAAGGCCACGTTGCTCGAAACCGCGCCCGGCATGAGCGTCGGCGAGGTCTTGGCGCTAACGGAGGCCGAGCTCGCCATCCCCGACAGTGTTCCGGAAATGAGACTCTGAGCAGGTTAACCCATGCGAATATTCAGCGACTTCGATGAGATCAAATCTGCCGTCGGCTCCGAGATCGGTGCCAGCGACTGGATCGAGATCACGCAGGACCGCATCAACCAATTCGCCGAGGCGACCTGCGACGAGCAATGGATCCATGTCGACCAGGAGCGCGCGAAGCAGGAGATGCCCGGCGGCAAGACCATCGCCCACGGCCTACTGTCACTGGCACTGGCCCCACTCTTCATCCGCTCGGTCATCGGCCTGAAGGGCCTGCGCAACACGCTCAACTACGGCGCCGACCGGATCAGGTATCTTGCGCCGGTGCCGGCGGGCTCGAAACTGCGCGGCCGCGTCACGATTGCCGAAGCCGAGGACGTGCCGCCGGACGGGCTGCGCGTCAACTATCACCTCGTGATCGAGATCGAGCACGGCAAGAAGCCTGCTTGCGTCGCCGAGTTGATCGCGTTGCACTATCGCTGAATCAAAAAAGTCGAAAAACAACCCCATGCACAGTAGCCATGAGGTTGACGGGCATTACGATTTCTTATTTTACGAAAGAGGTTGACCCGTCGGGCAACACAGTGGCAATATGCCATCGTCAGCCCATGGCCCAGACTGCCAGCCCGGCTTGGCAACGCGGCGGCGCGATCAATCGATGATGTGATAGCCGCCATCGATATAGAGCACACCACCGGTGATCAGCTTGGCGCCGTCGAGCGCCAGGAACGCTGTGGCATTGCCGACATCATCGATGCTGACGAGGCTGCGCGAGGGAGCTTTCGACTGCGCTTTGTCCATCAGCTCGTCGAATTCGGGAATGCCTGATGCTGCGCGCGTGGCGAGCGGTCCTGGCGAGATCGCGTGGACCCGGATGCCTTTCGGGCCTAATTCGGCGGCAGCGTAACGGACGCAGGCCTCGAGGGCTGCCTTCGCGACGCCCATGATGTTGTAGTTCTCCACCACCATCTGACTGCCGTAATAGGTCATGGTGAACATCGTGCCGCCGTTCTTCATCAAGGGTTCGGCAAGATGTGCCATTCGCAGGAATGACCAGCAGGAGACGTCCATGGTCTTCAGGAAGCCGTCACGGCCGACATCGACGACGCGGCCGTGCAGCGCCTCCTTCGGCGAGAATGCGATGGAATGAAGCAGGAAATCGAGCTGGCCCCACTCCGATTTGATCCGCTCGAACACCGCTTCAATCTGGCCTTCAACCATGACGTCGAGCGGCAGGAAGATCGGCGCCGCCAGTGCCTGCGCCAGCGGCTCGACGTGCTTCTTGGCGCGGTCGTTCAGGTAAGTGACCGCGAGATCGGCGCCGAGTGCGCGAAACGCCCTGGCGCAGCCCCAGGCGATCGACTGGTCGTTGGCGATGCCGACGACGAGACCTTTCTTCCCCTTCAGGGCGACTTTGCTGTCCGGATATACTGGAATCATGACACCCTCTCATGTCTGGGGTTCGGCGATTGGCCGTTCATCAGCAGCGACAACGTATGCTGCGCGATCATCAGCTCCTCGTCAGTCGGGATGACGTAGACCGGGAGGCGACTGTTCTTCGTCGATATCAGCCGTGCGTGGCGGGCATTCGCGGTTGCATCAAGCGCGGCGCCGAGCCAACCGAGGTGTGCCGCAACGCGGGCCCGAATGCCGCTCGAGTTCTCCCCGATGCCGGCGGTAAAGACGAACGCGTCAACACCTTGCAGCGCAGCGGCGAGCATCCCGGCGTTGAGGCCAATGCGATAGACGAAATAATCGACTGCCAGCTTTGCTTGCGGATCGGTGCTTGCCTCCAGTTCGCGCATGTCGTTGCTGACGCCGGACAGACCTTTCAATCCGCAATCGCGATAGAGGAAATCCTGCACTTTCGAGGCAGTCATGCCCTTCTCGGACATTAGATACAGCACGACGCCCGGATCGAGCTGGCCGGGGCGCGTGCCCATCGGCAGCCCGTCAAGCGCGGTGAATCCCATGGTGCTCTCGACGCTTTGTCCGCCCTTCATGGCGCACATCGATGCGCCGCTGCCGAGATGGGCGACGATCACGCGCCGTTCTGCGATCTCCGGTGCAGTCTGGGGTAGCGTTCTGGATATGTATTCATAGGAAAGCCCGTGGAAGCCATAACGCCGCACGCCTTCGGCATGGAGCTGGTGCGGAATGGCGTAATGATCGGCCAGCGGGCCGTGCGTGCGGTGAAACGCGGTATCGAAGCAGGCGACCTGCGGCACGGTCGGGAAATTGGCCAGGATCGAGCGGATCGGCGCCAGATTGTGTGGCTGGTGCAGCGGCGCCAGGGCGACGAAGCGCTCCAGCCGCGCCACCACGCCATGATCGACCAGAACCGGCCGATCATAGTCCGCTCCACCGTGCACCACGCGATGCCCGACCGCCATGGGATGGATACGAACTTCGTTCCGCAGCCATTCGCCTGCCACGTTCATCGCCGCCGGAACGTCCGGAATGGCCTCGACCGGATACGCCCGGTCGGCCATGGGATCGCTGCCCGCACCGCTCGCCCGCAGGCGCGGGCGGCTGCCGATGCCGTCCACCTGCCCCTTGATCAACCGGCGAAGCGTGCCTTCCCCCTCGATCACGAAGACCTGGAACTTGACGCTCGACGAGCCGGCGTTGACGACGAGGATGCTGTCCATGACGGTCACGCCGCAATGGTCGGCGCCTTCTGGCGCCGGGCGTGAGCATAAAGTGCCGCGACCGCGCAGGACGCCATCCGTGCCCGCGGGCTGTCCGCACGCGAGGTCAGGACGACCGGCACGCGCGCGCCGAGCACAATGCCGGCGCCGTCGGCCTTGGCGAAATAGGCGAGATTCTTAGCGAGCATATTGCCCGATTCAAGGTCAGGCACGACCAGGATCTGTGCCCGGCCGGCGACCTCGGATTTGATGCCCTTGATCCGCGCGGACTCCAGGTCGATCGCATTGTCGAACGCCAGCGGTCCGTCGAGCACGCCGCCGGTGATCTGTCCGCGGTCCGCCATCTTGCAGAGCGCCGCAGCCTCGATCGTGGATGGAATTTTCGATGTGACCGTTTCGACCGCAGAGAGGATGGCGACCCGCGGCGACTGGCCGAAGCCGGCCTGGTTGTAGAGGTCGATCGCATTCTGGATGATGTCCCGCTTGGCATCCAGATCGGGAAAGATGTTGATGGCGGCGTCAGTGACAAAGATAGTCTCGGCGTAGGCCGGCACGTCCATGACGAAAACGTGGCTTATACGTCGATCCGTCCGCAAACCTCCGGCCTTCGCGGTGACGGCCCGCATTAACTCATCGGTGTGCAGGCTGCCCTTCATCAGCAGTTCGCCGCGGGCGGCGTGGATCAATTCGACGCCCTTCGCCGCGGCATCGTCGCTGTGAGCGGCATCGACGATCTCATAGCCCGAAATGTTCAGTCCGAACCTGGCGGCCGTATCCCTGATCTTCCGTTCTGGCCCGACCAGCAGGGGCCGGATGATGCCGGCCGCCGCGCTGTCGACGGCGCCCCGCAACGATGTCTCGTCGCAGGGATGCACGACGACGGTCGGCGTCGGCGGGATCGCCTTGGCCGCGGCGATCAGGCGATCATACTTGCTGGGAGAGTGCGTGGCCGTCGCATCTAGTGACATGATGTCGCTCCCGATCGTTGCAACTCGCGTTACGAGGCCTTCGCTTTCGGATCGAAAGGGGCAACGTTCGACGCCTTTTCGGCATCTTCCATTGTGTCGATGCCAAACAAGCCGGCGACCTGCCGCAGGCGGATTGCGCGCTCGCCCGTGACATCCTCACTGGCCGAAAGCACCTGCTCGATCGCCTCGAAAGCCCCGCGGCGACGATTCATGTCGTCAGGCAACAGCTTCGGAATAGCGCCGAGCGCCCCGTCACGATCGAGCAGCAGCATGAAGAACTGCTCCCGCACCAGCATTTTGAATTCGGCAAGGCTCATGCGTGCGCCACCATGTTTGCGGCGGATCTGGCGCAGAGCCTCGATACTTCGTTCGTCGACCATCCCCCGCGCCGAGCCGACATAGAGCAAGGCGCGCAGCGCCGCTTCACGAAGGCCGCCCTCGCCGATCCGCGACTTCAGATCGTCGATGCGCTTTTCGAGCATGGCGCGATGCTCGACGGACATTTCACGCCGCCCGGATGGCACGGAAGTGGGATCAATTCCGACTGCGGCCTGCAGCGCCGGCGACCCATAGACGCTGAGGAAGATCGCTTCGCTGAGCGCCTCCTGTGAATCGCGCCAGCTGTCCAGGGCATGCACGATCTGCTTCGACATCTGCTCCTGGAACGCCAGGAACGGGTTGTCCTTCGCGACCGGCTTGCGCTCCTCGACGGCCTTCTCGGCCAACGATTTCACGATCGCCATATAGGGATTCCGGCTGCTGAAGAGCTCGTATTGCAGCCGCAGCGGGTGCCTGTTGTGGGCCCATTCGGCCATCTGGGGCGTCACCATGGCCTTGATCCATGGCTGAAGAAATTTCCGGTACGCCGCCAGATTGATCTCCGAGACGCGTTTGGCCGTGGCAAAGCGCCGCTCGTCCTCGGGAGAATTACTGCCCATGGCACGGATATCATCGAGGGTCCGCGCCTCGCAGCGCATTACCCACTGACCGACCACCAGATCCGAACTCGCGGTCTCCTCGCCTTTCGCCTCGAAGGTGGCTTCATAAAGCCCAGGTGGAAGAACGTCGATCAGGTCGATGTTGCTGGAAAACTCCGCATGTTCCTTCTTGGCAACGCCACCGGAGACGAAAATACCGAGATGACCGATGCTCTTGTGCACGGTGTAGACGATGGTCTGCCCATAGGCCCTGATCTCGTCGACGTCGGCGTAGCAATCCAAGATCCAATGCAGCGCCTGTTGCGGTGGCGTGATGTTGTCGCCCTCCGAGCAGAACACCACGATCGGCGACCTGATGTTGCGGAGATCGACCTTGCGGCCGTCGGGCAATTCGATGTTGCCTGCCGCAAGATTGTTGCCGACGAACAGTTCGTCGACGATGAACTGAATCTCCTCAGAGTTTAGATTGACGTGGCCGCCCCACCAACGCTCGAATTCGAGATAACGATCTGCCTCGGTGTCGACCTTCGAATAGACGTTGTACTGCTTGGTCCACAGCGTGTTCGACGGGTTCTGGTTCTCAAAATTCTGCACCAGCCAGGCGCCGTCGAATTTGCCGGCGCCGAGATCGCTGGTGAGCGCCGTGAGCCAACTCCCGCCCAAGAGGCCTCCAGAGTAGCGCATTGGATATTTTCCGCGCACGCCGGCCCAATAGCTGAGCGGCGCGCCGGCGATGATCAGCGGCCCAAACAGTTCAGGACGCAGCGAGGCCAGGATCATGACGGCCCATCCGGCCTGGCAATTACCGATCACACAGGGCTTGCCGTCGGCATCCGGGTGAAGGCCCATGACCTTTTCGATGAATATGGCTTCTGCACGCGCGATACGCTCAATGGTCTGACCGGGCATCGGATCCGGCAGAAATCCGATGAAATAGCAGGGATGGCCTGCTTTCATTGCCACGCCGATCTCGCTGTCCGCCTTGAAGCCGCCGATGCCGGGGCCGTGGCCCGCGCGCGGATCGATCACAATGAAAGGCCGACGGTTCACGTCGATCTCGACATTGTCCGGCGGAACGATGCGCACCAGCGCGTAATTGACCGGCTCGACGAGTTTGCGGCCGTCCATGATCAGTTCGGCCGCATATTGGAGAACATGCGGCGCGGTTTGCGCGAGGTGTTCCCTGTACTGATCACCGCGCCGGCGCATGATATCCAGGAATAGGACACTGCGTTGTCCCGCATCGACCAAGTATTCGATCGCCGAGGCGAACAGCCCCGACATTGGACCGCCCGGAATTTGCACCTTGTCTATTGACATGTTTCGACCTCTTTGTCGGGTTCGACAATTGACGGCGCCGGGCAAGGACGAACGTTGATCTAGGTCAAGATGATCTGCACGCTCGAAGGACTCTTATCCTGCAATCGAGTTCATGAGACGCGGCTCACTTGACGAGCTGATTTCGCCGGACGATATCGGCATGTCACAAATCGCAAGTTACAGCGCGCAAGCCGTACTGAAGGACGGAACTCCGGTCCAGATCCGCGCGCTTCGAGCGAGCGACGAGGCGGATATGCTTGCTGCCATCGAGCGCACCGGGCCGAGCTCGCTCCAGAGCCGGTTCTTCGTCATGAAACGATACTTCTCGGAGAAGGAACGCGCTTTCTTCATGGACGTGGATTTCAGCAATCACGTTGCGCTGGCCGCCCTCGTCGAAGAACAGGGTCGTCTCACCATCATCGGCGGCGGGCGATATGTCGTCACAGATCCCGGACGGGCCGAGATGGCCTTCGTCGTGGTGGATGCCTGGCAAGGCCGCGGGATCGGCTCCCTGCTGCTGCGGCACCTCATCGACATCGCGCAAGAGCATGGGATGCAAGAGCTTACGGCCGAGGTTCTGTCCGACAATGCGCCCATGCGCAGCGTGTTCGCGAAGTCAGGCTTCAAGCCTGCGAGAAGCGATGATCCGAGGACAGTACGCCTGACTCTCGATCTTGCATCCCCGCGCCCGGCTTGAGCTTCATCTCAAGGCGATCGTGATCTCACTGATATTGGCCGCCAGCTCGAGTCCCGCCTTCGGGCCTTGCAGCACCATCGTCACGCCCTTTTCGTTGCGGAGGTGAACGCCGCTGACGCCGCCGACCAGCGCAAAACTGCCACCGACGGAGCTGTAGGTACCGGCGAAATCACTGATCTCGCGGATGCCCGAGGCCCAGCCGTCGAGACGGCCGACCGTGGCGCCGACCGTGATGCCGAAACTCAGGCCGCTGATCTTGAACGGATAGGTCTTACCGCGGTACGTCAGCACGCCGTTGCCGGCGCCACCGCCGACCAGGAGGCCCGCCTTGACGATCTTGACTCTGACATGACCGGCCGCTTGCGCGAAGGACGGCGTCGCCGGCATGGTTAGTCCGACTGCCAGCAGCAGGAGCGCGATCAGGCGAAATGCGCGCCGGCGCCATTCACGGTTTTTGGGCATCGACCTTCTTCCAGGTCTCGTCGGGATCGAACAGCGTGGTCCGCTCGGCAATGAAGGCCGTGCGCTTGCCGAGATCCTTCTGGTAAACGGTGCCGGCATGGTTGACCAGAAAGGTCATCACGCCCGAATTGCCGTACTCCGCAGGCCAGGCGATCAAGGCGAAGCCGCCGATCATCTTGCCCTTGACGACGTAGTTGAGCGCGCCGCCGGGTGCATCCCGCCCCTGCCCCTTGAGGATGCGAAAGTAATAGCCGTGATAGGGCTCAGGTCCGACATCGCCCGCGCGATACCCCTCCTTCGAGGCTTCGGCCGCCAGCGCGCCGAGCGGGCTCGGGTCGCTGTCGTCGCGCCAGAACAGGCCGTCCTTCTTGCCGGGCGATGAGACGATGCGCTGCGCATAGACGCCGGCGCCCTCTCCGCGGTCCTTGTCGGCATATTCGTTCTGCGCGTCGACAAAGGCGAGCGCGGTCTGGATTGCGTCGAGCTCGTTGCGGCCGATGCGACGGCGCAGCACCTCGATCCGTCCCTCGTCGGTGTCGAACTCCCAGCCGGTCCTGGTGTTGACCAGCGGAATCGGGAACGGGAAATCGTCCGGCCCCAGCATCAGGGTCGCAGTCTTGTTGCCCTCGGCCTTGATGCCGTGCTTGGCGTCATACATCGACGAGAAGCGCTGACGGATGTCATTGTCGGCGATCTCGTCGCCGGAGGCGACGATGTCTTCGGCAGCGCGCCCAAGCACCTTCAGAATGTCGCTTGGTCCGCTCTTGACCGCGGCCGCAAGCGCAGCCGCCGCGTCCTCCGGCGTCTTATAGGATTGCTGTGCCTGTGACGCAGAGCCAAGCAGAGCCAGCGCCATGATGCCCGGCAGCACCGCGCGGCGGAACGATTTCAGGCCCGTCATGGCGTCACCTCCACGGGAATCTTCGCGCCGCCGGCGAGCCATTCAGCATAGCTGCGGAATGTCAGCCCGAGTTTTTCGTAATGGACACGCAGATATCCATCGCTGCCACGGGTCACAGCGGCAGGCATCACCTGCTCGACCTCCTGCGCCATCACGCCGACATAGGCCTTGTCGCTGCCGATGTAGCTGAAGCGATAGTAGCCGAGGCCGTTTGAGAGCTGACCGAGCAGGACAACGTCGTGCTTCAGCGCGATATCGGAGCGCCGGCCGCCGCCACCGCCGCGGAAGCCGCCTCCTCCGCCTCCACCACGGAAACCGCCTCCACCATGCATGGCCATTCCGCCACCACCGCCCCGCCCAGCAAAGCCACCGCCGCCGCCACCGCGCGGCATGCTTGCCATGCTCGAACGCCCGCGCGCCGATGCCGCGGCCGCCGATCGGGCCGACGAAACGTTCATTGCCCCGCCGCGGTTGCCACCACCGCCACGGTTGGCGGCAGCACCGCCGCCGGCTCGATTGGCAGCCTTGGCGCGATCTCCGCCGCCCTTGTTTGCGCCCTTGGCCCGGTCGCCGCCGCCCTTGGCACGATCCGTGGCCCGAGCGCGATCGCCACCGCCGGGCCGATCGCCGCGGTTGCCCGCACGGTCACCTGCGCGATCACCCGGACCCCCACGATCACCGGCCCGGTCTCCCGCACCTTGATTCGGACGCAGCACCTGATTGCCGTCACGACCGCGGAAATCCATCCGGTCCGACACGCCAGACTTCAGATTGTTGTTGCCGAAGCGCTGCTGAACATTGGTGTTATTGTAGCGAACGCCCTGGCGATGCGCCGGATTGTGCTGCCAGCCATTGCCGATGTTGGTGGTGCGATGGTTGACGTAGACGTTGCGGTTACCCCAGTTGCAGCCGCCGCCCCAGTAATTGCCCCAGCGTCCGATCGCCCAAGCGGTGCCGAAGGCGATTCCGGCCGCAACCATGCCGGCGCCGATATAGGACGGATAGCCCCAATAGTACGGCGGATACTCGGCATAGGGCCAGGTGCCGTAGACCGTCGCCGGATCGTAATACGGCACGTACATCGCCGAAGGATCGGCCTGCTGGATCACGACAACCTGCTTGCCTTCCTGGGCCTGGACACTGACCTTCTGCTGCTTGGTCGTGACCAGCTTCTTGTTGTCATAGGCCTTGGAGCGCAGGCGCTGAATCGCGTCCATCACATCGGGTTGCTGCGCGAGAAAGGCGTCGCCGAGCCTCTTGGTCCAGTCGAGCTGGTCGCTCATCATGGTCAACACGTCGGCGGTACTGGTCAGCGCCTTGACGCTGTCGTCCCAGCCCTGCTTGTCCACCTCCGTCTTGAGCGCATCACCCTTGAGCTGCTTGCGCTCCTTCAGCCAGCGATCGGCTTGCACCACCTCCAGCGGATAAGTTGAGGCCGCCAGCAGGTTGGCCAGCAGCTCGTCGGGATAGAGCGCGATCGGCGCAACCAAGGCTTCAAGCTGCTCGGGCTTCAAGAGCTCGGCAGTCGCCGCAGGCGGGCTCGCTGGTTGCGCCTGCGGGATTGGGGCTGCAGGTGTCGTTGTGGTCTGCGCCGTTGCAGCGACCGCAGTCGCCATGAGGAGCGCAAGCGCCATCAGGGTCGTGCCGCAGCGAAACATCACATCCTCCCTCAGACTTCCAACGTGGGAAGATCAAGCCGGAGCGCAGGCGTTTGTTGATCGAGATCAACGAAACGAGTTCGTCGCGGCTGCTGCAGCGCGAGGACGCACGATCATGCGCCCCAGATTTTAGGCCAGGACGACTTTCCCCCACCGATCCAAAGGCATGATCATCAAAATACCGCCTGTCAGCGGGTGATCGGAAGCCGGATCGTGAACAGGGCTCCTCCGAAGAGCTGGTTCGCCGCGACAATTGCGCCGTGGTGGGCCTCGATGATGGTTCGGGCGATCGCGAGTCCCATGCCCATGCCTTGCGGCTTGGTCGTGAAGAATGGATCGAAGACGTTTGCGAGATCGGAGGCGGCTATTCCGGGTCCCGTATCGGTGATCCTGATCTCGGCTTGATTGCCGGCACGGAGGGTTGAAACGCTGACCTCGCGCTTTCCGGTGTCCGCATCGGAGATCGCATCCATCGCGTTGATGATCAGGTTGAGAACAACCTGCTGAAGCTGGACCGGATCTCCCTTGACGTGCAGATCGGCAAGCACAGGCATATAGATCAGCGTAATCCGGCGTCCGTCGGCGACGGCCTTCACAAGGCCGATCGCTTCGCGGACCGTATCGTTGAGCTCGATGTCCTTGACTTCAAACGGCGTCTTTCTCAGAACGCTGCGCAGCCTGCGGATCACCTCGCTTGCACGTTGATCGTCACGCCTGATGTCGGCAAGAATCTGACGAATCTCGTTGATGTCCGGCGAACTGGCCTTGAGCATGAGCTCCGCCGTCTCGGCATTAGTCAGGATAGAGCCGAGCGGCTGGTTCAATTCATGGGCAATCGAGGTCGTGAGCTCGCCGACAGTCGAATAGCGATTGACGTGGGCCAGCTCGGTAAGCCGCTGGCGCGATTCCACTTCGGCGACGCGGCGGCGGCGACGCTCGTGCAGCAACCCGCTGATGAGACCTGCCTGTACCAAGAATACCGCCGCGATCATCAACATCTGCCAGCGATAGCGCACCCAGATGTTCGGCTCGCGAAACAGGATCTGGCTGCCGGGAGGCAAACGACTCTCGCTGATGCCCCAGCGCTGCAATTCCCGCCAATCATATCTCGGCGCAGCGAAGCCGATCGGCTCATAATGGATGCTCGCCGGTTTCGCGCCGCCGAGAACGCCGAGCGCGGCGGTGACGGTCCTCGAACTCGTGTCCGCAATCAAATGCATCGGCCCACCGACCGTGCTGTTACCGAAGAACGGCTCCTGGTAGGAGAAGATCGGAGCATTCGCGACTGCGTGCAAGCTGCGCAAGGCGATATCGCTCTCGTGGACGACCCCAGCCGCATCGACCGACATCAGGCCCCAAAACAGCACAGTGTGCGGCGGGAGCTTTGATGCGCGTTTCAATATTTCCTCGAATGACAAATCCGAATACCAGACGAGCTCTACCCGCTCGCCGAAAGATTTCAGCTCCCGCTTCACCTCCTCTAGCCAAAACTTCTCGAGCGGCGAGGCACCGATGACGACCGCAACCGACCTGGTGTCCGGCAGAACCTGAAGGATGTTGTCGAATGCCGCCACGAAATCGTTCCGGATCGCCACGACGACATCGTTGTCGCCGAGATCGGCGCGATTGATCAGTCGATGCTCGACTGCCGAGAGAATCAACGGCGTATGGGGGAACAGTCTGGCGCGGTATTTCTGCGCAAACCGGGCGGCAGGCGCGCCGATGCTCAACACGATGTCGGGCATCGCCCCCTGGTACAGCGAGTGCAGATACTCGACGAAAGGCGCCTCGGGACCAGGATTGTTGAAGCGCGCGGTGAGCAGCGCGTGCTCCTGGATATCGAGCGGCCAGGGCGATTGCCGCTCCAGTTCGGCCTTGATGTCACGCGCATACTCACTCCACGGCCGAAATTCGCGACCGAAGGAATGCAACACCAGCACGCGCTTGAGCTCGCCGCGCAGACTTCGCTCGACTGCCTCGGCGCGTTTGGGCGACAGGCACAGGGCGACGAACAGGCCTAGGCATAACAACGCGGCCGCGCCCGGCCACGACCTGACCGAAACACTGGACATCCGCCCGCTCAGCTCCGTTCCCGCGGCTTCCAACGGCTGCATTGCGGTTAATTCTAGCGAGAATTGCGGTACGCGGACAGGCCCGAAGACGCGATCAGATCCCGCTCAATGACCGCTCAGCACAAGTGTCTGGATCGGCAGCAACAGCGCCTGGATACGCAGCAGCAGCGCGTGTACGAGGCCGACGCCGTCCACGACGTGCAGCGCGATCTTCCGGCTGGTCGGAGTGTCCTTGGCCGAGATTTCCTCGTGATTGCTGGTGTAGGCATTGACGATGCAGCTGCTGCCGGGTGTGACCCCATCCAGGCCGCCTTTGTAAAGCGGCTCCAGAAACACCAGGATGGTGCCGGGACGGACGGCGTTCTGTGGATCGATCAGCTGCTCGCCGGATCGGAACTGTCCGGCAGCGATGTAGTCCTGCACCGTCGTGATCACCATCGGGATGATCACCCATGGCTTTGAGATGCAGGTTGCTTCCGCCACCATGCCTTCCTTCATCACCTGCGCCTCGATCTGGCCGAAACCGGCCTGAAGCGCCTTGCGGCCAGCACCTTCGGGAACGAGAACGCCGGCGGGGCGCATCAGCTGATTGACGACGTCGCCGGGACGAACCAGGAACTGCTCGACCCGCCCGTCGACGCCGGCGCGCACGAGGGTCTTGTCGAGATCGACCTGGGCCTGGTCGAGCGCGGCCTCCGCACTGGCCTTCTGTGCCGGCAGCAGGGTGGTGACCTGCAAGGATGCCGATTGCTTCGCGGCCGTTGCGGCATCGATGCCGGACTGGCGCTGGTCAACCAGCACCTGGAGCTTGTCGATATCACGCTGCGGGACGATGCCGGGATTGCGACGCTGAAGCTCGCTCTTGACCTCAAGTTCGTCCTTGGCCTGCTGATAGTTCGCCTTCGCCTCGCCGATCTGCGCCTCGGCCTTGACCACGTCGGCCTGCGCCGTCTGCATGGCGGCGTCGACCTCCGCGACCTTTCGCTTCGCCGTCTCGTAGGCGGCCCGCTGCTTCGAGGCGTCCAGCGTGAACAGCACATCGCCCTTCTTGACCGGCGCAGTGAAGCCGACCTTGACCTCCGCCACGCGGCCCGAGCCTTCGGGCAGGATCGGCACGGTGCGGAAATAGAGAGCCGCCGACGACGTGGACGGATGGAAATAGAAGATCATCGTGATCAGCGATACCGTCAGCATCAGGCAGGCGGTGATGCCCCAGCGCAGCTCGTACCAGATCGAGAAGAAGGTGATCTCCTTGCCGAAGCGTTTGCCCTGGGCGTAGCGACGGTAGAGGTAGTCCGGCAGGATCGTGACGAGGGAGCAGATCAGCAGCTCAAGCATGGCTCGGCTCCTTCTCCTTGGCGGGTCCCAGCTTTTCCGCTGGAGGTGGCGCAGCCGCAGCGTCTGTCGGGATTTCCTCGCCACTGCCGGCCGGCGTCGCCTCTGCAATCTTCTCGACCGACCCGGCAATGCTGCGCAGCGGTGTGCCGAAATCGGGAAGATCGATCAATGCGAGCAAAAGCCCCGCAATCCAGAAGATATGCATGTGCGTAAACAGCGAGATCAGGCCGAGCACTGCAACGAGCTCGAACTGCAATTTTTGCGATTTGTGCGCCATCCGCTCCGGCAGGCTGTGCAGCTTCCAATAGAGCGTGCCGACCCAGAGCACGGTCCCGATCAGAAATATGCCCATCACCACCATCAGCGTATCGGTCCCGCTGCCCGGCGCGAGATAGAATGGCAGATGGTGCGGGGCCATCGGATGAAGCTGGTCGCTCAAACGTCTCTCCCGGTCAAATGCGCATGTGTGCCACTGTGTTCGGACAGGCTTCCGGTTTGCTTGATTTGAATCAAGGGAACGCCCTCCGCCGGACTTAGCGTTCCCCGGATGCTGATTGGATAACCATCAGGAGCCGCAGCCATGCCCGGCCTCGACGATCTCATCCCCAACGCCGCCCAGATTCGGAAGGAAGCCGCCCTCAAGGAGGCCGAAAAGGCGGAGGAATATGTCCGTCTCGCAACCGCTGCCGAGGCCGAGAAGCGCGCGCTGATCGAGCGCTTGCGCAAGCCCTCCGGCAAGACCGAAGAGGAGAAGATCAAGCTCGCCTCGACCATCATCCAGCGTGCGGTGCGAAATGGCCTGACGGAGGTGCTGGTCTATCGTTTCCCCAACTCCCTCTGCACCGACAAGGGACGCGCTATCAACCAGATGGAAAAGGGCTGGGAGAACACCCTGACCGGCATCCCCAAAGAGATCTTCCAGCTCTGGACCGATTATCTGAAACCGCGCGGCTATCGCATCTCCTATCAGATCATCGAGTTCCCCGGCGGTGTGCCCGGCGACATCGGCGTGACCATCTCCTGGGACGATTGACGAGCAACAGGAAGGATCGGCATGGCCAAGGACGTATCTGCGGAGCGGATGAAGCGTAAGGACTACGAGAAGGAGCTTGAAAAGCTCCAGGTCGAGCTGTGCCACCTCCAGGATTATGTGCGGGAGAACAAGCTGCGGGTCATCGTCCTGTTCGAAGGCCGGGACGCCGCCGGCAAGGGCGGGACGATCAAGGCGATCACCGAGAAGGTCAGCCCGCGCGTGTTCCGCGTCGTTGCCCTGCCGGCGCCGTCCGACCGCGAGAAGACGCAACTCTTCTTCCAGCGCTACATGGAGAGATTTCCGGCCGGCGGCGAGATCGTGATCTTCGACCGAAGCTGGTACAATCGCGCGGGCGTGGAATACGTCATGGGCTTCTGCACCCCCGCCGAGCACGAGCGCTTCCTCACGCTGTGCCCGCAGATGGAGAAATATGTCATCGATGGCGGCATCATCCTGATCAAGATCTGGCTCGAAGTGGGCATGGACGAGCAGGAACGCCGCTTCCATGCGCGCATCGACGACCCCGTGCGGCAATGGAAGCTGAGCCCGATGGATCTAGAGTCCTACCGGCGCTGGTACGACTATTCGCGAGCTCGCGATCTGATGCTCAAGCAGACCAGCACGAAGGAAGCGCCGTGGTACATCATCCGCTCCGATGACAAGCGAAAGGCACGGCTGAACTGCATCGCGCATCTCCTCGGCGCGATCCCCTACAAGCGCATCAATAAGGACAAGATCAAGCTGCCGAAGCGCTCCGAGAAGGGACGCTACAACGACCAGGCCAGCCTAAAGGGAATGAATTTCGTCGCCGAGCGATATTGAAACGCGAACGGGCTGCGGTGGCGCAGCCCGTTGCCTGTTCGGATCACTTCAAGCGGATTGTGACGCCGCCGACGGCCGCCGATACTTCCGCGCCGACCCGCGGGCCGCTGAGCTGGAGGATCACGCCATTGCTGTTCTGCAACTGAACGGCACCGGCGCCTGCGGCGACTGCCCCACCCGCTCCCCCCACGGCATAAGAGCCTTCGATGGACGCCGGCCCCTTCAGATTGAGGGCGCGGCCGACGAACTTCGTGGTCGACGCTCCGACCGTCAAGCCGACGCTCATGCCGGACACAGTGAAGGGATATTTCTTGCCCCGGTATAGCAGGACACCTTCGCCACCCCCGACACCGACGATAAATCCGCCCTTGGTGAACACGACGGCAACTTGGCCGGTATCTGCACGCGACGGCGTGCTGAATCCGGTAGCGGCTGCGATCGATGCAATCAGGACGGCGCCGATAGTAACTTTCCTCATGACGTTTCTTTCCTCTCTTGTGGTCATGGTCATTGCGCCAGGATCATCGCGAAGTAGCCGAAGATGGTGAGGAGGATGCCCGAGACGGCATAGCCGACCGGGAATCCGATCCAGGGCACGGAACTCTGGATCTCGACTGCGGCCTCGCGGCACGGGCCCGAATGCGACCGCGCACCGGCGACGCCGCCCATCAACACGGCCGGATTGATCTTGAAGACGTGGAAACCGATCGCCCAGACGATGAACGGCGGGATCGTGCAGGCAATGAAGCCGACGATGAAGATCTTCAGGGCCACCGCACCGGTGAGCTGTGCCAAGAGGCCCGCGCCGGCGTTGACGCCGACGATGGCGACGAAGACGACGAGACCGAGATCCTCGAGCACGTTGCGCGCCGCATTCGGCGTGTTGCCGAAGAAGCGCAGACGCGACACGATCGAGGACACGATCACGCCTGACAGAAGCAGGCCACCTGCGTTGCCAAGCCCGACCTTGGCCCCGAACGCGGGGAATTCGATCATGCCGATCAGGAAGCCGAGGATCATGCCGACAGACAGAGTCAGCAGGTCGGTCGACGTGTTGGCGCGCGCGATGCGGCCCCACATCTCGCCGAGTTCGTTGACCGCGGACTTCAAGCCGACCACGGAGACGATATCCATTCGCTCCAGCTTGGTCTTGAGACCCGCCGGGATCTGCACGCCGCCGCGCTCGACCTTGGTCACCTGCAACTGGCCGGCGATCGCCGTGTCGCGGAAGGATTCGAAGGTGCGCCCCACCATCTCCTTGTTGGTGACGAGGATATCCGCCTGGTCCATGGGAACGCCGAGCGTCTTGGCGTCTGCGACCTCCGGACCAATCAGACCCATCTTCTCGGTGAGATGCTCGGTCGCGCCACCGAGCGCGACGATGTCACCCTTTTGTAGGACAAGGTCGGCATCGGCGCCTTGCGGCTCGCCGTTACGACCCACATTGACGATCCGGTACTCCGGATTGACCGAGCGGAATTTTGCGATGCTCATCCCGACCGTCGCTGGATTCTCCAGCCGGTAGGCTCGCAGGCCGAACTGCCGATAGCCGGTCAGGGCCCCGCCTTCGAGATCCTTGACGCCGAACTCCTGCTCATACCGCCTCGCGGCAGCCTTGGCGTCGACGCCCCACCAGCGCGGCAGATATTTGCAGATCAGGATGATGCCAACGGTGCCCCAGATGTAAGTGATGCCGTAGGACAGCGCGATCATGCCGGACGCTTCCTCGGGCTTCATGCCCTCGGGCAGCTTGACGACACCTGAGGTCACCGCCTGCTCGGCCGAACCGATCGCCGCCGACATGGTCTGCGACCCCGCCAGCATGCCGCCGGCCGCACCGGGCGGCAACGCGAAGAGCTTCGCACCAAGCACGACTAGGGTCAGGCCCAGAATGCTGGACACGACTGCGAGGAACAGGAACTTGACGCCATCTCCCCTCAGGCTGTTGATGAAGGACGGACCGACGCGCAAGCCCACCCCGTACATGAAGAGGTAATAGAACAGGCTCTTGGCGAAATTGTTCAGCTCGAGCTTCACGCCATAACTGGAGGCCCAGACCGAGATGCCTGCGCCCACCACGATGGCACCGGCGACCATGCCCAGGCCATAACCCTTGATGCTGGCCCGGCCGATATAGACGGCGAGACCGACGACGAAGAACAGCAGCAGATACGGATACTGCTGCAAAAACTGGAAAAAGCCCTGCATGTTCGTCCCCTCCAAACCTATGAGGCATCCTTGAGCTTGGGCGATGCGGCCGGCTTCGGCCGGCCGAGTTTCGCCAGAGCTTCCGTGCGCACGAGCTTCAGCCCTTCCTTGGCGTCGTAGCCATGGATCTCCTTCACATCGAGCTTGCGCATGAAGTCGATGGTCTCCTGGGTGATGACCTGGCCCGGCACCATGATTGGGAAGCCCGGCGGATAGGGGATCACGAAGTTCGCCGAGACGAGCTCGGGGCCGGCCTTCAGCCGCCGGTCGATCTCGGGATCGTTGAGGCGGATGTGCTCGCAACCCGCTACGTCATAGGCCGCGTAGAAGCCGGAGCGGATGTCGCCTTCGTTGGTCTTGGCGCCGGCATCGCCGCGGAAGCTCGGGTGGAAATGCGAGAAATTCGGCAAGTCCGGCACGTCAGTCATCAGGCTCTTGACCCGCGCCTCGAACATCTTGCGCGCATTGGCGCCGCCTTGCGCCAGCCCGCGATCGACTTCGCCCGCGATCTCAGCGAGCACGCGCACGAGATGCGCGACGTCGCTGCGGGTGTTGTTGATGTTGGATTGGACCAGGACCGAGTTGCGCGAGGTCTTGTTGACCTGGATGTTGTACTCGTTGGCGAGGATGCCCTTGAACTGGGTGCCGTCATAGCCGGCCATGCCGCACACCAGCGTCATGCGGGTCGGGTCGAGGCAGAACTCGTCGTCGTCGAGGCTCTTCAGCGCAGTGACCCAGTTCACGCCTGGCGCGAGATAGTCAGTAAAACCGCTCTGACGGTATTGCGCGGGCACCATGACATCGGCGCCGAGAATGCGGAAATATTTCGAGATCAGCGGATTGTTGTTAACCGCCTGGCGTATCGCGAGCGCGATCTCCATCGCATTGGCGACGAGCCCATAACCTTCAAGCTCCATCTGCCGCCGCGAGATATCGAGGCTGGCGATGAGCTGCTGGTTCGGGCTGGTGGACGCGTGGGTGAACACGGCCTCCTTGAACTGTTGCTCGACCGTGTGGAATTCGATGTCCTTGACCGAGAGCATGGAGCCCTGCCGGATCGCCGACATCGACTTGTGGGTCGAGTTGGTCTGGTAGACGCGCAGGCGGATCTGCCGGGGGTCGGGAATAAGCCGGGTCTTGAGCAGAACCTCTTCGGACGGATTCTTGCCGAGCTCGGCTTGCTGCTTTTCATAGGCAGCGACCGACTTCGGATCGCGCATCCACGCCTCGATCTCGTTGGCGGCGCCCATGGCGGTGCGCCGGCGCAGGAACGGCGAGAAGCGCGCAAAGCCGAACCAGGCCTCGTCCCATAGGAAGATCAGGTCCGGCCTGATGGCGAGACATTCCTCCATCACCCGGCGGGTGTTGTAGATGTGGCCATCGAAGGTGCAATTGGTGAGATCGATCATCTTGACGCGGTCCAGCCGGCCGTCAGCCTTGGCGCTCAAAAGCGCCTGCTTGATCGTCTTCAGCGGAACCGCGCCATACATCGAATATTCCGTCATCGGGAAGGCTTCGACATAGAGCGGCTGAGCGCCGGCCAGCACCATGCCGTAATGGTGCGATTTGTGGCAGTTGCGGTCGACGATCGCGATGTCGCCGGGCGCGAGCAGCGCCTGCACCGCCATCTTGTTGGAGGTCGAGGTCCCGTTGGTGACGAAGAAGACGCGATCGGCGCCGAGCGCACGGGCAGCCTTCTCCTGCGCCTTCTTGATGTTGCCGGTCGGCTCGAGCATGCTGTCGAGGCCGCCCGTGGTGGCGCTGCTCTCGGCCAAAAACAGGTTCGGGCCGTAGAACTCGCCCATGTCGCGGATCCAGTCGGATTTGAAGATCGACTTGCCGCGGGCGATCGGCAGCGCGTGGAACGTCCCGATCGGGCGCTGCGCGTACTTCTTGAGATTGTCGAAGAATGGGGTGTCGTAGCGATCCTGGATACCTTCGAGGATCGATAGATGCAGCTCCAAAAGCTCTTCCACGGAATAGAAGATGCGGCGGACGACGTCGGCCTCAGGATTGCCAGCGAGCTCCTCGACGTCGCGGTTCGAGATCATGTAGAGATCGAGCTCGGGTCGGACGCGCTTGATGATCTGGGCGAGCCGCAGCGCGGAGGCGTCGGCCTCGTCATTGAGACCGGCCGCGGCCGTGATCGAGCGGAGCACGGGGGCATCGTGCCGCGAGCGCAGGGCGAAGCCTTCGTTGATGATGACGGCGCCAATGTTGGGATTGAGCATCGTCGCGCAGAAGGCATCCTCCAGGCTCCCGACGATGACCGGCTCATAGATGAAGCCATCGACGGGACGCCGCAGCTTGCGCCATTCGGCGGCGAGCGCCGGCCATTGGCTGGGTGACACGCCGGTGACGATCAGGGTCTCGAAATAGGGCCTGCGTGCGGTGTGCGCGCCGAAGCTCGGCGGCACCAGTTCGGGCGCATCGCCAGTGCCGTCGTCCTTCACGCTCCAGTCGCCGGCATGCTGGCGGAAGGATCGCGTCGCCAGTGCCTGGCTGATCCGGCTCGCAAGCGCCAACGAGGTTGCCCCGTCGCCCGCAGCCGCGGCCTCCCGCAGCGCCGCCATCAATTGCAGACCGGGATAGCCGTGAAACTCCTCCGTGACCGATAGCTCGGCCAGCGCTGCGTCGTAGATCGCGCGATTGCCGACCCGGGCCCAGGTCTTGGCGGCCTCGACCAGATCACGCCAGTCGTCCGCCCGCGCTCCGGGGCCGGAAAAGAACTGGTCGATGCGCTTGTGCGCGGCCTTGGGCTCTTTGGACATCTGTCTCTCCCGATCCTTTGGGGCGAAGGTGATGCGGGATCGTGAGTGCGGCGCCGGTCGCTCCATTGATCCAAGTCAACGGTCGGTTGCATTGTGACAGCCAATGCCATGCCGTTCGCAACGCAATAGGAAGGCGTCAGGCCGTTCGTTGCGCGGTGCTCGCCTGATCATCGCTCAGCAGGCTATCGAGCGACCGCAGCCACTGGCCGCTGTCGGTCTTGGCCGCGAGTCCTTCGGCGCGCAGGAGGTCGCGGAGCTGCGCATGAGCGCCGACAATGCAGAAGGTCACCCTGCGTGATGCAAGTTCGTCATGGAGATCGTGAAGCATGCGCGCGCCTGCCAGATCGATATAGGGCGACGCCGACAAGTCGCAGGCCACCAGCCGGACGCCCGGCGACCCCGCGAGGGCGATCAGGACGGTTTCCAGAATCGTCTCGGCATTGATGTAGAGCAGCGACGCTTCGGGCCGGAAGGCGATGATTCCAACCAGCGGCTCGACGCCCTCATGCCTCGCACTGTCCGAATACCGGCCGCTGCCGGGCAAGCGTCCGAGGAATGCGACGTTTGGCCGCGAGGCCCGCGCCAGCAGCAGGAAGATCGACGCGATCGATGCCAGCAGAATGCCCTGGAGGATGCCGAGCAGCAGCACGGAGATCAGAGCAATCGCCGCGGCGTAGAAATCGATCCGACTGACCTGCCACATTCGTAGCAGTGCACGAACATCGACCAGCCTGTAGACGGCGGCGAAGACGATCGCCCCGAGCACCGCCTTGGGGAGATTGGTTAGCAGCCCCGTGAAGAACAGCAGGCACAGCCCGAGCGCTACCGAGCAGATCACCAGCGCCAACGGTGTCCGCGCGCCGGCACTGTCGTTGACGGCCGATTGCGACAGGCCGCCGGCGACGGGATAGCCATGGCCTAAGGCAGCGGCGAGGTTCGCCGCGCCCAATCCCAGGAACTCCTGACGGACATCGAGCGGATAGCCGTGCTTGGCAGCAAAGCTGCGGGCTGCCGATACGCCTTCGATATAGGCCAGCAGCACGCAACCTGCCGCGAGCGGAAACAGATCGTCGAACTCCAACAGGCCGAATGTCGGGATTCCCAGCGCCGGCAGCCCTTCCGGTATCTTCCCGGTGACGGGCACACCGAGGGCCGGTAGGCCCAGAAGGGTTGCCAGAATGATCGCAAGCGCAACGATGGTGATGCCGACGGGCTTGCCCGGCAAAAGCCGCTCGCCAAGCAGGAGCAACAAGAGCGCGACTGCGCCGATGGCGAGCACAAGCGGCTCGATGCCGCCGAGCTGACCGCCCAGCTTGATGGCGCGATCGAAGAAATTGTGGCCGCCACCGGCAACACCGAGCAGACTCGGCAATTGGCTCATGATGATGGTGAGCCCGGCACCGGCCTTGAAGCCGACCAGAATGCTGTCGCTGACGAGGCGGACCAGCACACTGAGCTTGAACAGCCAGGCGATGAAGCACAGCACGGCCACCGCAAAGGCTGCAAGGCTCGCGATCTGGGCATAACGCAGTGCATCGCCGCCGGCCAGCGCGCCGACGGTGGCGGCGATCATCAGGGAGATCGCCGAGGTCGGGCCGATCGCAAGCTGCCGCGATGACCCCAGCAACGCGTAGCCGATGCCGCCGAGCATGTAGCCGTAGACGCCGACCTGCGGCGGCAAGCCGGCGAGCGCGGCATAAGCGAGCGAGACCGGGATGGCGTAAGCGGCGAGCGTGATGCCGGCGATCGCGTCGGATGGCAGCCATTCGCGCTTGTAAGCGCCAAGCCAGCCGGCCGGCGGAAAGAACCGGGTCCAGGTCAGTTTGAGGATAGTATTCATCGCAAGACCTCGCGATGCGGCGCTTCGCAACGCAGCAGGACAATCAGCAACGCCACCACGGGAATGCCGAGCGCGAGGTTGGGGATGGTCTTGGTGGCGTAGGCACCGACTGCGGCGCCTAACCCGAACACAGCACATAATGCGAAGAAGATGCCCGACCGGCGCAGCGCCCCGACTGGCGCCCCCCTGCATGCGGCAGCAAAGATGGTCTCGATCCCCTGGCGCATGTTGCCGGTGATCATCACGGTGCTGCAGGCCGTGCCCTCGACCCTTGTGAAAGCCGCGGCCTGCATTGCCGCCACGACCGAGATTCCGAGTGTGCCTGCGAGATCCGGCAAGCGGTTATGCAGGATTCCGATCGCAACCAGAAGCAGTATCTCTACCAGCGTGCTGATGGCGCTGGCTCGTTCGCCGGCGATGCGGCGCAACCATGCAGCTATCACAACTCCCACCGCAAAGGCCAAAATCGGCGGCACGAAGTGAAAGGCCTTCGTCCAATCGCCGGCGGTCGCATAGACCCAAAGAAGAATCACATTGGCGGTCTGGGCATTCGCCATTACGCCGTGGATGATCCAAGTATAGGCGTCGATATAGCCGCCGGCAAAGGCGAGCAGCAGGACGATCTCGACCGTTTCATCGCGGCGGATCGCGCCGGCGGCGACGTACAGGGTGCTCATGTCGGCAATACGGGCTGTCGCAAACATTTCATGAGGTCATAGGCATCGCCTCGTCTCTGCCGAGGCTTGATCTGGATCAAGCAATGTCCCCCGCACCGCCAATCAAATCGCACCAAAGCGCCGGGGGAATGCGACCATGGAAACCGTCAGGTGGATCATCACCACCGCACCGGAGATATTCCTGCTGCTGGCGATTGCGGTGGGCACCATCCTCGGCCGCATCAAGGTTCGCGG
Organism: Bradyrhizobium sp. C-145; assembly: GCF_023375135.1. Lineage (NCBI taxonomy): Bacteria > Pseudomonadati > Pseudomonadota > Alphaproteobacteria > Hyphomicrobiales > Nitrobacteraceae > Bradyrhizobium > Bradyrhizobium sp. C-145. The sequence goes on from NZ_CP088150.1 coordinate 6,313,607, forward strand.
TTTCTCGATCGGCACCACCGCTTGCATCCTGATCGTCGCCGTCTTGATCGGACAGCTCGGCAGCTTCACGTTCCCACCGATCCTGCGGGCGATCCTGTTCAGCCTCTTCGTCTTCACGATCGGCTACCGATCCGGACCGGAATTCTTTGCCTCGCTGAGTGTGCGGACGCTGGCGCAGGTCGTGCTGGCGCTGGTGATCGGCGCGACGGGCCTCATGCTCGTGCTCATGTTCGCTCATGCGTTCAAGCTCGACACCGGAACGGCCGCAGGCCTCACCGCGGGCGCGCTGACGCAATCCTCGGTGATCGGCACCGCATCGGGCGCACTGGCGCAGCTCGGCCTCTCCGGCGATGTGTTGAAACAGCAGGAGGCCAACATCGCGGCTGGCTACGCCGTAACCTACGTGCTCGGCTACATCCTGACGCTGCTGTTCGTTCCCTTCGTCGCGCCGCGGCTGATGCGGATCGATTTGAAGGCGGAAGCGAAAAAGCTCGAGGCCGAGCTTGCCGGCGGTGCGCCAGCGAAGACGGACAATCTGTCCTATCGCAAATTCCAGGCCCGCGCCTATCGCATCTCGGCCGCGGCGGGCCGCACGGTCGAAGCCATCGAGGCGGAGATCGGCAGCCGCACCATTGTGGAGCGGATCGTGCGCCGCGGCGCCGATATTGCGCCGCACCGCAATACCGCTCTCGAGAATGGCGACGACATCGTCCTGACCGGCCCGACTGCGGCCATCGTCGCGGCAAAGCCCGTCATCGGCGAGGAAATCGACGCGGACGAGCTCTTGCGCAGCCTGCCAGGCAACGTGATCGACGTGCTCGTGGAGAACCGCAGGCTGCACGGCCGCTCGATCAAGGAGGTGGCCGATATCGTCGGCGACAGTGCACGCGGCGTTTTCCTTCGCGCCCTCACGAGGATGGGGCGTGAAGTGCCGCTCGGGCCCGAAACGCGCGTCTATCTCGGCGATGTCATGACGCTGGTCGGCAGCACCGGCAATATCGCACGGGCGACGGCTCAGGTCGGTCACGCGCTGAACGCGAGCGACCGGACCGATATCGCTTTCCTTGCCGCCGGCATCGCCGTCGGTCTCTTGGCCGGGGTTGCCAGCTTCAAGATCGGCGCGGTCGCGCTGACGCTTGGTGGCGGCGGCGGCGCGCTGATCGCTGGTCTCGTCTGCGGCTGGCTGCGCTCGCGCAAGCCGACCATGGGCGCGCTACCGCCGGCGGCGCAGCAGACTTTGAGCGACATCGGCCTTGGCGGCTTCATCGCGGCGGTCGGGCTCGGCAACGGTCTTGCCGCCTGGTCGGCGATCCAGGCCCATGGCCTGCTGCTGGTCGGCATGGGCATCGTCGTCACGTTGATCCCGATGACGGTCGGAACGCTCGTTGCCTATTACCTGCTGCGCATGAACCCGGTCGTGACCTGCGGCGCGCTGGCCGGCGCCATGACGGTCGATGCCGCCGTCACCGGCGCCTGCGACGTCGCCGAGAGTCAGACGCCGGTGCTCGGCGTCGCCGTGCCCTACGCGGTCGGCAACGTCGTGCTGACGGTGCTCGGTCCGATCGTGGTCGCCGCAACTTTTGAAGGTTGAGGGAGGTCGCGATGCGCCGTTTGCCTGCGATCCTCTACTCTTTCGCGACCACCCTCCTCATCCTTGTCTTCGCATCGTCTGCCCGCGCCGAGGACGAGGTCCGCATTCAGGAGGAGATCTGGGCGCTCCCGCTGCCGCTGCCAATGTTCGCCTATCTGGTGCGTCCGGTCGGCGACGGTTCCTTCCCGCTCGTCATCATGAATCACGGCGTCTCGCTCAACCCGACCGACCGCAGCTTCTTTCCTTTGGTGGAATTCCGTGATGCCGCCAAATGGTTCGCCAAGCGCGGCTATCTGGTGGTGGCGCCGGTCGGCACCGGCTATGGCGCAGCCGCCATCGACATTCCCGAGCGCGCACTGTTTGGCCCGTTCTTCTCCAAAGTCGGCAAGTGCACCAATCCCAACTTTCATGATGCGGGCCTTGCTGTCGCCCAGGTCGATCTCTGGATCATCGACTACCTCGCCGCCGAGAAGCGGATCATCCCTAAGGACGTGATTGTGGTTGGGCAGTCTGCCGGCGGCTGGGCTTCGATCGCCTTGTCGAGCGTGAACCCGCCGCAGGTGAAGGCAATCATCACCTTCGCCGCAGGCCGCGGCGGCCGGGTCGGCGGCAAGCCCAACAACAATTGCGCGCCCGACAAGCTGGTCGAGGCCACCGCGGATTTCGGCCGCACCTCGCGCGTGCCGATGCTGTGGATCTACATCGAGAACGACACGTTCTTCGGACCCGATCTGTCCAAGCGCATGCATGCCGCCTTCACCGCCGCCGGCGGCCGCGCCGAATATCATCTGATGCCGCCGTTCGGCAATGAAGGTCATTTCTTCATCGGCTCGCCGGACGCGATCCCACTCTGGTCGCCGCTGGTGACGAAGTTCTTGGATGCGCAGAAGTGAGCGCAAACTTCAGACACGCGACTATGCCCCGCCCTCTTGATTGTCTCTGCGGTCTCTTGATGGTTGCAGTCGTCGGGACCGCCACAAGCGCAACCGTCGCCGCGCAGGAGGCCGCGAAAGCCGACAAGCCCGCCGAGGTCGCAACGCGCGGCCAGCGCGAAGCAAAGGACATCAGCTATGGCGCCTGGCAGAAACTCTGCTTCAAGGCCGGCGGTGCGCCGATGCTGTGCCGGACTTCGATAACAGGCAAATTCCCGACCGGTCAGACGGCCGTGCGCGTCGACCTGATCGAGCGCGAGGATGCTTCCACAGCCCGGCTGCAGTTGTTCGTGCCCATCGGCATGTACCTGCAACAAGCCCCCAAGCTGACGGTCGACCAAGGCACTCCCTTCCGCGTGCCCTATACCTGGTGTGTCACCAACCTCTGCATCGCAGCCGACGTGGCGTCGCCAAAGACCCTCAAGGAGATGGCATCAGGCAAGGCGCTGACGCTCGAGCTCGTCGATTCGAATCTCCTGGCCCTCACGACCTCGGTTCCGCTGGCTCAGTTCGCGTCCGTGCGCAACGGTGCGCCGGCGAAGACGCTGGAGCAATATGTCGAGGAGTGAGCGCTCGCGGCCTATGCGGCGGCGGCGCGCATCACCGACTCGATTAGCGATTCTGCGGAAAATGGCTTTGTCAGATAAGCGAAGCAGCCCGACGCGATCGCCGCGGTACGGTTCGCGGGGCAATCATTACCGGTTACATAGATCACCGGCACGATGACGCCGTTCTCAGCCAGTCTGCGCCGCACCTCGATGCCGGACTTTGCGCCAAGATTGATGTCGAGGATGATGCAAATCGCGGTGTAGAACTTGCCATGATCGAGCAAGGCACCCGCGGTGTCGAACAGCGTAGTGTCGAACCCGTGTCGGCGCAGAAGTCTGTCCATGCTGGCACGCATGGACGGATCGTCATCGACGACGAAAACGGACTCGCGTAGGGGCAAGGGGATTGCCTTTCCGGGAGACGGCGGTGGGATACTGGATACGATTGCGCCGCGTTTACGAGCGGACATTCACTATTGCATACGGCTCGCCGTGCACTGTCAACACGCCTCCGTATTGTCCTTTGGGGCAGTCAGAGCGGGGAGAACCGTACCGCTGCGACGATGCGGCTAATGCTCGTTCGAATCGAGTATTCCGAGCCGCTCTGCGATCGAAACGAGTTCCGCCAGCGAATGAACCTGCATCTTCTCCATCACCTGGTGACGGTGCGCCTTCACTGTGCGTTCGGCGGTTCCGAGTTCATGCGCGATCTGCTTGTTGATTCGGCCGCGCACAATGAGATCAAACACCTGTCGCTCGCGCTGCGTCAGCGTGGCCAGATGACCACGAAAAGCATCAAGCCTGCTGCGCTGGGTGCGCGCCGTTTGCTGACTGGCCAACGCGCGCTCGATCGCATCGAGCAACTGCTCGGAGGATATCGGTTTGGTCAGGAAGTCTTCCGCACCCGCCTTGATCGCGCGCACGGTAGTTGGCGTGTCGGCATGACCGGTCAGGAAGATAATGGGCAGCACGGAACCGGACGCGATCAACCGGGCCTGCAGGTCGGGACCGCTCAGTCCCGGGATCCGTACGTCGAGCAGGATACACCCCACTTGCTCGTCATCCGGCGCCGAATCCAGGAGCTCCAGTGCTGAGGCATAGGTCGCGACCTCATATCCCGCGAGCTTCAGCCGGCGCTCGATCGCGGTCCGAAAGGACTCGTCGTCGTCAACAACGTGAACGAGGCCTGGCACTTTCTTACCTCTCGCTCAATTTAATGAGGACGGCTCGACGTCCCTCTTATTCTTCAAAGTCACATCTTCGCGTTTGGAAGTCGGAATATCTGCTTCGCAATATGTCGCATCTCCACCGCGGCAAACTTCTCATCCTGCGCAGCAATCGCCAGTGCTGCTGTCCTATGGTACAATGAACCTTGGGACAATGGATTGAACTACCACCTTGATCGAAAATCAACTGCGGCGGGAGTGGGGTAGCGCGGCGCATTTCCGGCTGAGAATATTTCATCCGACCGACCAATTCGGCGACAAGCTGAGGAGTTGGCCCATGTTCGTTCGCATCACAACGGATTCCACCCTGCGTCCCAATACCCTCCGCGACCTCGGCATGACAAATCATTCAAATGCGCTGGTCAATTTAAGCGAGTTCTCCTACCGAAAGGGATCTGAGATCTATGGCGAGAAAGAGCCGGCCGAGTATGTTTACCAGGTCAAGTCCGGAGCGGTACGAAGTTATAAGCTGCTGTCGGATGGCCGCAGGCAGATCGGCGCATTTCACCTCGTTGGCGACATCTTCGGGCTCGAGAATGGCAGCGAGCACCGGTTCACGACGGAAGCGATCATCGACACCACGGTACGCCTGATCAGACGGCAAAGCCTTGAAACCGTGGCCGAGAGCGATGTCATGGTAACCAGAAACCTGCTCAGCATGACGACAGATAACCTCCAGCATGCGGAAGACCACATGCTGCTTCTCGGCCGCAAGACCTCCCTGGAGCGGGTCGCAGCGTTCCTGCTTGAAATGGACAAGCGCCTGACGGCCGCCGGCGTCATGGCACTTCCGATGTCGAGGCGCGATATCGCCGACTATCTCGGCCTGACGCTGGAGACTGTCTCGCGCGCTCTGTCGCGACTCCATGAGCTTGGCGTTCTCGGCTTCGTCGGCAACACTCAGCGTCAGATCGTGCTGCTCGACCGGCACCAGCTCGCCAGTCTCGATCTGCAGCCCTGAACCGGCGGAGTGCTGGTCCACAATCCACGACCATCAAGATGGGTCCACGCGACTGCGTTGGGTCCGTGGTAAACTTGTGCCGGGCGCTTCCGTCAGCCCGAGATGTTCGAGTGTCTTGCGCAGGACTTCGAACAGAATGGCGGCGGACCAGCCGAACAGAAGAACACCATTCATGGCGGTCAACGGGCCGATCAGCCGCCATTCGCGCACCGGCGTGATGTCGCCGTAGCCCAGCGTGGTGTAGTTGACGAAAGCAAAGTAGAGCAAGTCCGTGTCGGCGGCAGCGGCCTGAACAACATTGTAGGTCGCGGCCCACATCAGGATTTCGAACATGTGGGCGATCTTCAACACGACGGCGGCCGCGATCATGACGCCCATGAGATGCAACCTCGGCCGATTGGTATGACGCAGGCCCGCACTGCGGGCGATGGCGACCGCGACCACCGTCACCAGCGCGTGGAGCCCGATATTGATCACACTGACCAGGATGCCGACAAGGAATTGTAGCATCATAGCGTCGAACCCGACCTCAATTCGGCAGACCCAATTCGTTATGATCGACGACGAGAATCGTATCTATGGTGACCATGCTCGCGCCCATCGACGAAGGGGACGATTGATCTAGGTCAACGGCGCGTCGACGGTTTCCGTTTCGGCAACGGCAGCCTGGTCCACCGGAATCGGCGTAGCCCGGCCGATCCCGATCCATGCAGCCGCCAACTCCCAAGCAACCGACAGGATGATCGGCCCGATGAACAGGCCGATGATCCCATGCGCGAGCGTACCACCGATGACCCCGATCAGGATCACGAGCGTCGGCGTCGTCAGGCCTCGCCCCATGAGAAGCGGCTTCAGGACGTTATCAAGAAGACCGACGGCGACGAGATAGACCGTCAAGAGCAGGGCTACGGTCACGTCCTTGTCCATCCATATCCAAACGACCACGGGAAGAAGCACGATAGCCGCGCCGATCTGAACGATCGATAGCAAGAGCACGATGATTGCGAGCAGCCCTGCGCTTGGGAGGCCAGCGAGCTTGAAACCGATGCCCGCCAGCAGGGCCTGCACGATGGCGACACCGATGACACCCTGTGAGACCGCGCGTATGGTGGCCCCGGCGAGCTCCAGGAAGTGCTCGCTCTGGTCGGGCACGATGCGCAACAGGAAGCCCCGGAGCGCGGCAACAAGCTGCGCCCCGTACGGAAGCAGGAAACCGGCAACGACCACCGACAGCAGGAATTGGAGCATTCCGATGCCGGTGTCGCCCGCAAACGACAACATCGTCCCGGCGAGCGGTTTCAAATACGGCGCCACCTCGCGCAACGCAGCACGGATATTCGTGTAGGCCTCATCCCAGAACGCGTAGAGCTGCGGACCGATCAAGGGCCAATCCCTGATCTGCTCTGGCGCCGCCTGAAGCACGAGATCCCCGCTGCCGATCTGGCCCGCAAGGTCCCGGAGCCCTTCAACCGCACTCAGGCCCAGCCAGGCGGCGGGACCGATGACGATGCCTAGCGTGACGAGGGTGAGAACGGCCGAGGCGATCCGGGGACGATCGCCGAGGCGTTGGGCGAGCCAGGCAAAAACAGGGTAGAACGCCACCGCTAGCACCGCGCTCCAAGTCAGGATCGGCACGAACGGTCGGATGATCAGAAATGTCCATAGGATCAGCAGGCCGAGCAGCGCCAGCCGGATCACAAGCTGGACAACATCGTCGGTGGACAGAAGTTGGCGAAGTGTCTTCAAGGCTTTGTGCCGGATCTCAGAGGCCAGACAGCTTACAGCTTGAAGACCGCGGGGGCCGGAGACTTGATCCAGATCAAGCGAGCGGTTCCGACCACTACGCCCTCCGCCGACGCCGGCGCAGACTACCAAACATCCGCAGCGATCGGCGTGAGACGTTGGCGCATCACGACGGACTCATACGATGCTATCCCTTCTTCTCATCAAGCAGCTTGGCCACACGACGCAAGCCGAGCAGATAACCCTGGGTCCCGAAGCCTGCGATGACTCCATCAGCTCGTTTGGAGACAAACGAGTGGTGGCGGAATTCCTCGCGTTTGTGCACGTTGGAAATGTGCACCTCGATCACTGTCCCCTCGAACGTGTTTAGAGCATCCAGGATGGCGACCGACGTATGGGTGAAAGCCGCAGGATTCATCACGATACCGGCAGCCGTCTCGCGCGCCTCGTGGATCCACTCGATCAGCTCGTATTCCCTGTTGGATTGATGAAAGCGAACCTCCAAGCCAAGCTCCTTGGCTAACGCTCGACAATCCCGTTCCACGTCCGCGAGCATCTCGTGGCCATAGATGTGGGGCTGGCGCTTGCCGAGCAAATTGAGATTTGGCCCGTTGAGGACGTAGACAAGATGACTCATGGAAGTACTCCGTTCAGTGATGGGCGAGGATCTCGCCAAGGAACTGCCTGGTGCGGGCATGCTGGGGATTGCGGAAGAAAGCGCCGGGCTCGCCTTCTTCGATGATCTGGCCTTCAGCCATGAAGATGACCCGGTCGGCAACCTGGCGGGCAAAGCCCATCTCGTGGGTGACGCAAATCATGGTCATGCCGTCGTTGGCGAGGCCGATCATGGTATCGAGCACCTCCTTGACCATTTCGGGATCGAGAGCCGAGGTCGGCTCGTCAAACAGCATCACCTTGGGCTGCATGCAGAGCGCACGCGCAATCGCGACGCGCTGTTGCTGACCGCCCGAGAGCTGAGCCGGATACTTCTCGGCCTGGTCACCGATGCGCACGCGCTCGAGATATTTTCGCGCGGTCGCCTCCGCCTCGGTCTTGCTGATGCGGCGCGCGCGAATGGGGGCGAGCATGCAGTTCTGCAACACCGTCATATGCGGAAAGAGGTTGAAGCTCTGAAAGACCATGCCGACGTCCTGACGTACGACATCGATTGCCTTGATGCTGTCGTCCAGCCGATGACCGTTCACTACGATACTGCCCTGCTGGATCGCCTCGAGGCGGTTGATGCAGCGGATCAGCGTCGACTTGCCTGAGCCGGACGGACCGCAGAGCACGATCTTTTCACCCCTGCGCACAGTGAGATCAACGTTGCGGAGAGCTTGGTACCCGCCGTACCACTTCTGCACACCTTTCATTTCGATCAGGATATCGTCCTGCATGGATTCGGCCTCCAACATCGACAGCGGCCAACGCGCGCAGCGCGTCGGCCGCTTAACGGTATTTACTGGGCTGTGAACGGAACGCCGGGGACCGAGTCAGGGAAGGTCGGCACGGGCGCCTTCATCCATTTGGCGTAGAAGCCGGCCAACTTGCCGTTCGACTTGATCTGGTCGATGAACTTGTTGGCGGTCTCGTTCCACTCCTTCTCCCCCAGGCGGGTGCAGGCTCCGTTGTACAGAGCGGTGAAGTGAAGCTTGGGCTCGAACCCAAATTCCGGCTTTGCGGCGTTCAGACGCTGCGGGTAGAAGCTGTTTGCGCCGACGGCCTGCACCTGACCCGAGAGCAGCGCCTGGATCGTGGCCGCATCATCATCAAATCTGCGGATTTCGGTGCCCGCTGGAGCGCTATTGGTGACCTGGGTGTCCTGCGTGGACGACCTCGGAACGCCAATGACGTACTTGCCCATATCGGCATTGCTGCTGATCGGCGTTGCCTGGGCCGCGACGAGCGTAATCTCATTGGCGACATAAGGCTTGGAATACTGCACCGCCTTTGCACGTTCCGGCAGCATCGCCATGGTTGCGAACAGAATGTCTACGCGGCCTGTGGTCAGCGCCGGAATGCGATTGGCCACCGCCAGCGGGACGAACTCGGCCTTCACGCCAAGATATTCAGCAAAGGCGCGCCCCATATCAGCATCGATGCCATCCTGCTTTCCTGAGCTATCGACATAGCCCCAAGGAGGATTGTCGCCCTGGATGCCGATGACGACGACGCCCTTCTTCTTGACGTCTTCCAGAGTGCCCGCATGCGCTTTACCTGCGACGGCGACGGTCCCCAGTATCAGCAGCGCGGCGCCGAGCTGGCGACGATTGATCGAAAATAACATCTGATGTTTCCTCCTCCTGGTGATGGCTCTGTTTGATTGGGCAAGTGCGCCGTTCCTACCTTTGACTAGCCAGGGCGAGCCTGGCCTCCATCCGGCTGCCCCACCATGAGAGTGGCCAGCAGAGGATGAAATACATCGCGCCGACCACGCCGAAGACGAGCAACGGCTGGAAGGTCTGGTTCGATACGATTTGACCGGCGCGGGCGAGTTCGATGAAGCCGACGATGGCGGCGAGCGAAGTGCCTTTGATGAGCTGCACGAGATAGCCGATGGTCGCCGGCAGCGAGATACGGATCGCCTGCGGCAGCACAATGTCGCGCATGCGCGACGAATAATGCAGTCCAAGCGCCATTGCCGCCTCGGTCTGGCCGCGCGGCACGGCCTGTATCGCACCGCGCCAAATCTCACCAAGGAAGGCGGAGGCATTCACGGTGAAGCCGATCGCCACCGCGACGAAGGCGTCGAGCTTCAGCCCGGTTAGCGCCAATCCGTAATACACGACGAAAAGCTGCAGCAGCAGCGGAGTACCCTGGAATATCCCGATGTAAATGCGGATGACCCATTCCACGCCCTTATGACCACAAGTGCGCAGCAATGCGACAGCCAGCCCCGCCGTGCAGCCGCCCGCAAACGCAACCAGCGTCAGCAGCATCGTCCATTGCAGCCCACGCATCAGGAAACCGAACTCAGGGAGGCCAAAATGCGGTGCCATGATCTCCCCCTCAGCGTGTCGGATATGAGAAGAAGCGATGAGAGATGACCGCGAAGCCCAGCATCAACAGCCAGGAGATCGCGAGGTAGAGGAAAGTGACGAAGAAGTAGACCTCGAAGCTGCGAAATGTGTCGCTTTCGATGCGCTGCGCAACCGACGTCAATTCGTAAGCCGATACGGCCGAGCAGATCGACGAGGTCAGCGTCAGCATGATGAACTGACCCGTGAGCGAGGGATAGATCGCGCGAAGCGCTGGCTTGAGCATAACGAACCGGAATACCTGCCCTTTGTGCAGTCCGAGTGCGTAGCCGGCTTCCACCTGTCCCTTATGAATGGACTGCACCCCGCCGCGGATGATCTCGATGGCGTAGGCGCCGCCATTGACACCGAGTGCGATGACGGCGGTGGCTGTCGGATTGAGCTTCAATCCGACGAGCGGCAGAGCGAAGAACAGAAAGAAGATCTGCACCAGGAAAGGCGTATTGCGCACGGTCTCGACGAAGCCGATCACGAGAGCACGCAACCACGCCGCCTTCGAATCGCGTGCCGCGACGCCGGCGACACCGATCATCATTGCGAGCGTCATGCCGGCAAGCGCCAGGCCCAACGTACCCACGCATCCCCACAGCAGCGCGGGCATCGCATGCCAAACCACCGAGAAATCGAGCGTGTAGCCCATCTTGCGTTTCCTCTCGGGCGTTGTACGTGCCGCTCGCCCATCGGCCGGGTGTCACCCTCCCCGGGATGCAAAAGTGGCGAAGAAGACGTCTGGATCAGGTGAGATGCCCGTGAACAGGCGGAATGCCTCGGTGCCCTGGAAGATCGCCATGCCACCACCATCGACGGTGCGGCAGCCGAGGGCACGCGCCGCGCGCAGCAGTGCGGTTTCGAGCGGGAAGTAGACGATCTCGGCGACCCACAGATCGGGATGCAGCAGGGCCGTCGGCAGCGGCGTGCCCGGATACTTGTCCATGCCGATCGGCGTCGCGTTGACAATTCCGTCTGCGGCAGCGACGGCCGCCGCGACATCATGGCCGGCCCTCAAGTGCCCCTCTACAAATCGGGGGGACAAGCTATCCACCAAACTCTGCGCCTTGGCCACGTCGACGTCGATGATGGTTAGTTCCCGCACGCCCAGCTTCATGAGCGCGAAAGCGACCGCCGAGCCTGCGCCGCCCGCGCCGAATTGGACGACGCGACCGAGCGATGCACCTTGCATGTTGCGGCGAAAGTTCTCGGCGAAGCCGAACCAGTCCGTGTTGTGGCCGGTCATTCGGCCATTCCTGATGACCACGGTGTTCACGGCGCCAAGCGCCTCTGCGTCAGGCGAAAGCTCGTCCAGGAGTGGAAGGATCGCCTGCTTGCAGGGATGGGTCACGTTCAACCCGTCAAAGCCCATCCGCCTTGCGGCCGTGAGCAACTCCGGCAACGCCTCCACACCGAGCTTCAACTCTGTCAGATCGATCTTCTTGTAGATATAGCGGATGCCAGCGGCGTCTGCGGCCGCTTCGTGCATGGGCGGGGTGCGGGACGCAGCGATGCCACTGCCGATCAGGCCGACGAGAAAGCTGGACTTCGGATGCATGCTCGGCATCGCCCGTCAGCTCAATGGGACGGTCAGTTCGGCGATGACCTGAGCCGTGCTCGGTCGAACGCCGCGCCACCAGGAAAAAGCTTCGGCCGCCTGCTCGACCAGCATGCCGACGCCGTCGGCCAGCTTGGCTACGCCTTCGGCGCGAGCCGCTTGCAAAAAGGGCGTCAGCCCTTTGCCGTAGGCGAGTTCGTACGCCAGCGCCGCACCGCGGAAGACATTGCCTGGAAGCGGCGGCATTTCACCCCGCAGGCTGGCCGACGTCGCGTTGACGACGACGTCATAGCCCTCGGCAAGATCGGCCAGTTCAGCATAGCCGCTGACGATCAGCGGACCACAGCCGGCAAACTCTTCGGCCAATGCCACCGCTTTCGACAGCGTTCGGTTGACCAGAACCAGCTCGGACGGCTCCTGGCGCAGGAACGGCAGCAACGCGCCACGCGCTGCTCCTCCAGCGCCGAGCATCAGGACGCGCCGGCCGGCCATTTTGACGCCGAGATTGACGGTGATGTCACGCACCAGGCCGATCCCGTCGAAATTCTCGGCAATGATCCGATCGCCGTCGAATTTCAGGCAGTTTGCGGCGCCTGCTCGTTTGGCGCTCTCTGAAAGCTCATTTGCGTAGGCGAATGCATCGAGCTTGAACGGGGCGGTGATGTTCAGCCCCTTGGCGCCCTCCGTCCGGAATTGATCAACCCGCTCGCTGAAGCCATTGATTGGTCCCTCGATCGCCTCATAGACAAGGTCCTGTCCCGTCATTTTGGCGAAAGTGCCATGGATGAGGGGTGATTTGCTGAAGCCGATCGGATTGCCAATCACCGCATAACGATCGCTCATGGCTTACTCCTGCACTGCAGTTTCGTTGTAGAGAACACCGTCTCGCACCATCGCGTCGATGGTTTGGGCCGACAGTCCCAGCGACTCTGCAATGCGGCGATTGTCCTGGCCGAGCAGTGGTGCCGGAGTGCGCACCGTGATGTCGCAACTGGAGAAGCGGAAGGGCAGGTTCGGCAACGTCACCCTGCCGAGAACAGGATGCTCCTGCTCGACCAGCATGCCACGCGCGTGAATCTGCGGATCCCTCACGACCTCTTCGATGGTCTGCACAGGAGCGGACGGCACACCTGCTTGCTCGAGTGCGACAAGACAGGCATCCCGAGACGGCTGCGACAGCGTCCAGTTGCGCACAATTTCCATCGCCTCGGCATAGTGGGCGTTCCGCGCGGCTGGCGTGGTGAAGCGTTCGTCGGATGACAACCTGCTTCCTCCGATCAGCGCCGCCAATCGTCGCCACGCATCATCGACTTGCGCAGCGATGACAAGATTGCCGTCCTTGGCCGGAAAGACCCCGTAAACGGTCGAGTCCGGCTGTCCGCTACCGGTCTGCTTCGGCAGGTCGGTACCGCCGGAGAGGAAGTAACGCTGAACCGCATAGTCGTGCATCGAGACCATGCAGTCGTACAGCGCCAGATCGATATGCTGGCCGCGGCCGGACGACGCGCGGCCGACCAGCGCTGCATTGATGGCAGCCACACCGTGAATGCCGGTATACATGTCGGCCAGTGGCATCCGCAGCAGCGGCGGCGCTTCACCGGGGGAGCCCAGTTGCGCCAGAGCGCCCGACATCGCCTCTGCGATCAGGCCGAAGCCCGGACGGTCAGCATAGGGACCGGTGTGGCCATAGGCGGAGACCGAGCAGTAGATCAGTCCGGGATTCCGCGTCGACAGCGCCTTGTAACCGAGCCCGAGGCGCTCGAGTGCGCCGGGGCGGTAGTTCTCGATGAAGACGTCGGCTGTGTCGACCAGCTTCATCATCATGTCGAGACCACGCGTGTCGCGCAGATCGATACACAATCCCTGCTTCCCCATGTTCTGCTGCAGGAAGTAGCCGGATTGTCCGTCCTTGAAATACCCATGGGCTCGGCCCGCATCGCCCTCCTTCGGACGCTCCACCTTGATGACTTCCGCGCCCATCGCAGCTAAGCAACGGCCCATGAACGGGCCGGCCAGGAAATGGCTGTAGTCGATGACGCGAATGCCTTTGAGCGGCAGATCTTGTGCCGTCATGCCTGCTCTCCTGCGGCGTTGGTCTTCGGGCGCATCGGAATCATCAGTCGATGCTCACCAGTCTGCACCACGTCGCCGCGCTGATTGATCAGTTCTGACGGCAGCACCACGATGCCCCATCCATCACGCTTCGTGGCGCGCATTGAACCGACGCGGAACTTCACGTGCACGGTGTCACCGAGCTTGATCGGTAGCTTGAAATCCCAGGTCCAGCCCAGCGACATTCCCGGCAGGAAACGGTAGTCGGCACGGGTCTTCAAACCGTCGGCCAGCGACAGACCGAACAGCCCGTGCGCGACGCGCGTGCCGAATGGTGTGGTCTTGGCGTATTCCTCGTCGACATGGACCGGCGTGAAATCACCCGTCAGTTCGGCATAGGCATTCACCATCGCTTCGGTGACCGTCACCGAGGGGGTGATGCATTCGTCACCGACCCTGGCATCGTCCCAGTAGCGCTCACCGGTCATGTCGCGTCTTCCTCTAACTCTAGGCACGGGGATTGATCGCCAGGGCGGCTTCCACGGCGCCTGCACTGGCTTGCAAGATTTCGACGTTGAGCCCGCCCGGTAGCTCGAGCCAGTTCGGCCCGGCAGGCAACGCCTTGGCGCCCCACGCGGCCGCACGGGCGAGCACACCTTCGTAATCGTCGACCATGATGCCGAGATGGGCGAGACGCCCCTCTGGTCCCACGAAGTTCGGATCTTCGATGAGTTGCACGCTTCCGAGCACCCACACCTGACGTGGGCGCGCGCCATCGGCGGGTTGCTCGTCGCGAATGGCAAGACCAAGCACCTCACGAAAGAAGTCGACGTGACGATCAACGTCAGGCACACGGATCGCGACGTGTTCGACATAAGCGCGGGGCAACGACATTGTCTCAGGCCTTTCCTGGATAATCGCTGCGGGCGTATTCGAGCCCTTTGACCAACGCGACGAGGGTGGAATTGACGGGGGTCGGCACATTGAGCTTGGCGCCCCAACGCACGACGGAGCCGTGGATGTAATCGATCTCGGTCAGATTGCCGGACTGCAAGCTCTGCAACATGGACGTCTTGAACTCGGGCGGCAGACCAGCGTATGCCATCGTCCAGGCACGACGCGGATCGGCAATCGAGATCTTCACGCCGGCCGCCTGCGCGACCGCGATGCCCTCTGAGATCGCGGCCAGCGCGCAATCTTCCAGGACCGGCAGCGAATAGAGACCGCCATACGTCAGCCCGGTAACGGCGGTAATTCCTCCTCCGGCGACGTTGATGAACAGCTTGTCCCACATCGTGCCCAAGATGTTGTCGCTGAGCAGCGTGAGAATGCCGGCACGATTGAACGTCTCGGAAATTCGCTGAGCGCGTTCCGTCAGGCGTCCTTCGAGCTCGCCGATGATGGTTTCCTTGCCGATGACCCCGGAGCGGACATGACCGGGGCCGAGCAGCACGCCGCCTACGTAGGTCTTGCCTGCCATGACCCGGTCACGACCGACTTCCTCCGAAAGGATGTCCTCATGACCAAGACCGTTTTGAAGCGACATCACGACCGTCTGCGGTCCGATGATCGGCGCTGCCGCCCGGATCGCATCCCGCGTGTGATAGGACTTGACGAGGACGATGACGAGGTCCGCCACGATGCCGACCTTTGTCGCGGAGGTGCAGGCAGAGACCTTCACAACGGTCTCGGCGTCACCTTCGAGCATCCGGAGACCACTGGCATTGATCGCGTCGACATGAGCCTGAAACGGATCGATCAACCAAACCTCGGCACCGCCGCGTGCCAGCGTGCCGCCGATGGTCGAGCCCAGGGCTCCTGCTCCGATAAAGCAGATCCTCATCCGAACGCTTCTCCCTCGCCCATTTTGGCGTTGGAAGCGTGGTAGCAGTCGGCTCCGTATTTGGATATGCTATGATCCTTATATCCATTATTGCAGAATGCAATGAAGCACCGGGACCTCTCCGAGACGAACCTGCTGGAGCCGCGCCTGCTCCGGCTCTTCGATGCATTGTTCACCACGGGTAGCGTGACCAAGGCAGCCGAGAAGCTCGGTCAAAGCCAGCCGACCATTTCGATCTGGCTGGCGCGCCTGCGAAAGGAACTGGACGATCCGCTCTTTATCCGGTCGGCGGAGGGAATGCTGCCGACCCCACGCGCCGAGGCTCTCATCGGCACGGCCAGACAGGCGTTGGAGATGCTGCGTCGTCTGGCGGAGCTTCGCCCCGAGTTTGATCCGGCGACTGCAAAGCGCCGCTTCGTCATCTGCATGACGGATGCGAGCCACATCACGCTGCTTCCGGCCATCCTCGCCCACGTTCGCCGCGTTGCTCCGGGCATCCGCATCGAGGCGGCGCAGATCGGCGGCGATACCCCGCGAATGCTGCAGTCTGGCGAGGCCGATCTGGCGCTCGGCTACATCTCGGACCTCGACGCTGGGCACTTCCAGCAGGCACTCTTTCCGCAGGATTGGGTCTGCTTGGCGAACGCAAAACATGCCCGGATCCGCGACCGCATCACCGCAAAGGATTTCAGGCGTGAGGCGCACGTCCTCATTCGCTCCGGCACCGGACATCAGTTGCTCGCGGCCGCGCTACAGGAGCAGCGGATAGTCCTTGACGTTGCGCTCGAGCTGCCGGGCTTTTTGGGGTTACCCGCAATCGTCGGAACGACTGACCTGATCGCCACCCTTCCAAGGCACATCGGCGAAACGTTGGCTCACTATTACGGACTGCGCGTGCTCGACTGCCCGCTGGCGATCGTCGGCTTTACGGTGAAGCAATATTGGCACGCCCGCTTCCATCACGATCCGGCAAGCCAATGGCTGCGTGACGTGTGCGGTGAGCTCTTTCAACAGCAGGAAGTGCGGGGTCTACATCGTTCCGGCCGGCCAAAGAAACGAAGGCCACGCGATTTGCCGTCGTAGTGGACCGTTTAAACGTTCGGTTTGCGCAAAAAAGCTGCCGATGTCATGTATCCGGCCCTCGAAGCCTCGGTTGGTCAGGGCGGCAAGGCAGCCCTCCACCGCCTTTGCAGCCGACCAATGCGCTACGCAGAATAGGATTTTCCCCTGTCGGACTGGAGCGCAGCTTCAATACCGCAACGCAACATAAATCTGGACGCTCGAGTTTAGCCGTCAACACCGCAATCGGTTATTGGCAGGCGGCCCCCTCAATGACCGACCGCCCGGACGGTCACGACAATCTCGGCCCGGCAAACCGGGACTTGTAGGACTTTCGAACCGTTGTAATGTTGGAACGTGCGGCGTTCGCATGGCTGCTTCCCATAAAGGGCGCGGCGTCACCATAAGCAGGCGCGAACCAACGCGTCGGTTTTTGGGATCGAGAGCGACATGGCCGATGGCGGATCGTTTGATACGTTCCCCAAGTTGCTTCTGCGAAATGCGACGCAGTTCGGCACGCGTCCGGCGTTTCGACACAAGGATCTTGGCATTTGGCAGACGTGGACGTGGGCCCAGGTTGCTGCGATCGTCCGGGCTTACGCCGCGGGCTTGCATCGACTTGGACTGCAGCCAGGAGACAAGATCGCGGTAGTGGGTTCCAACCGACCGAAGCTCTACTGGACCATGATGGCAGCGCAGGCGCTGCAAGCGATTCCGGTTCCGGTTTACTCGGACGCAGTGGCTGAAGAGCTTGCCTTTGTTCTCGCGCACGCTGAGGCGAGCTTTGTTGCAGCACAGGATCAGGAGCAAGTGGACAAGGTCTTGTCCGTATGCGAGCGAGTGCCGCATCTTCAAAAGATTCTCTATGACGAGTCGCGCGGCCTTGATGGCTACGCGGACAGCCGGCTGATCGCAATCCACGATGTCATCGAGGACGGTCGCGCAGCGCTTACGGCGGATCCGGCGCTCTGTGGACAGATCGATGAATTCGTCCGGCAGGGTGATGGTTCTGACATCGCGGTCATCCTCTACACCTCGGGAACGACCGGCGCGTCGAAGGGCGTCATGCTGTCGACGCGAGGCTGCATTGACGCCGCGTCGGACACCACCAGGTTCGACGGACTGGCCGACCACGACGTGGTGTTCGCATATCTGCCGCTGGCCTGGGTGGGCGATCATTACCTCAACTATGTGCAAGGCCTTGTCGCTGGCTTCTGCATGGCATGTCCCGAGAGTAGTGAAACGATCGAGCAGGATCGGCGCGAGATCGGACCGACCTTCTATTTCGCGCCGCCGCGTGGTTTCGAGGCCATGCTGACGCGCCTGATGATCCGCATGGAGGACGCTGCGCCTGTCAAGCGTCGAATGTTCAACTACTTTCTCGACGTAGCGCGCCGGTATGGCGAGCAGGTGTTGACCGGAAAACAGGTGCCGCTGCGGGGCCGGTTGCTCTATGCGCTCGGGCGCTTGCTGGTCTACGAACCTCTCAAGAATGTTCTCGGCCTGTCCCGGGTGCGTGTCGCGTACACTGCAGGCGAAGCCATCGGTCCGGACTTGTTCGCGTTCTACCGCTCGATCGGACTAAATCTGAAGCAGCTCTACGGCCAGACCGAAGCCTTCCTGTACGTGACGTGCCAGCCTGATGGCGAGATCTACCCCGATACGGTTGGTCCGGCGGCCCCGAACGTCGACATCCGCATTGCGCAATCGGGCGAAGTGCAATTTCGCTCGCCCGGCATGTTCGTCGGATATTTCAAGGATCAAGCAAAGACCGCGGAAACCATGACATTCGACGGTTACGTCAAGACCGGCGATGCGGGCTTTTTCGACGAGAAGACCGGACATCTAAAGATCATCGATCGGGCGAAGGACGTCGGCTGGCTGGCTGACGGCACGATGGTTGCGCCGAAGTACCTTGAGAACAAACTGAAGTTTTTTCCCAATATCAAGGAAGCGATCACTTTCGGCGACTCGAGAGAGTTTGTTTGCGCCATGATCAACATCGACCCGGTCGCTGTCGCGAATTGGGCGGAGCGCAACAATATCGCCTATGGCTCCTATCAGGAGCTTGCCGGGCATCCGCTGGTCTATGACATGGTAGCGAAAGACGTTGCCGCGGTGAACCACTCTCTCGTCAAGGAAAGGGTGCTGGCGGGCGCTCAAATTCGTCGCTTTCTCATTTTGCACAAGGAACTCGACGCAGATGACGGCGAATTGACCCGCACGCAGAAGGTGCGTCGCCGGTTCATTGCCGAGCGCTATGCGCCACTGGTCACCGCACTCTATGACGGCTCGCATGAGGCCGACATTTCCACTGAAGTCACCTTTGAGGATGGCCGCAAGGGCACTATCGCGGCTCGTGTCAAGATCCGCGACATGCAGGCCACTGGTTCGGCGGAATCTTTGGGGAAGGCAGCATGAGAGCGCCGGACACGAACGAGATCCTGCTTCAAGTCGAGGGCGTAGCCCTGGCCTTCGGCGGCGTCAGGGCGCTGAGGGATGTTTCGTTCAACGTGAGAAAAGGCGAAATTCGGGCCATCATCGGCCCCAACGGCGCCGGCAAGACCTCGATGCTCAACGTCATCAACGGTTTCTATCACCCTGATCGTGGCGCCATCACCTTCAAGGGGCGCACCCGGGCCAGGATGCAGCCTTTCGAGGCCGCCCGCGGCGGCGTCGCGCGCACCTTCCAGAACGTCGCCCTGTTCAAGGGAATGAGCGCGCTAGACAACATCATGGCTGGCCGCACGCTGAAGGTGCGCCGGGGCCTCTTATGGCAGATGCTGCGTTACGGCCCTGCTCTGGCAGAGGAAGTCGAGCATCGGCACCGGGTCGAGGAGATTATCGACTTCCTGGAGATCGAATCGATCCGCAAGGTGCCTGTCGGGCGCTTGCCATACGGCTTGCAGAAGCGCGTCGAGCTTGGTCGCGCTCTCGCCATGGAGCCCGACCTTCTTCTCCTCGACGAGCCCATGGCAGGGATGAATCTCGAGGAGAAGGAGGACATGTCGCGGTTCATTATCGATGTGAACAGCCATTACGGCACAACGATCGTGCTGATCGAGCACGACATGGCTGTGGTCATGGATCTATCGGATCGCGTGGCGGTGCTCGATCACGGCGTAAAGATCGCCGACGGCACCCCGGACGAGATGAGGGAGAACCAGGCCGTCATCGACGCCTATCTTGGCGTCGCACACTGAGGTGCGTTCGTGATCGCATTGGGTCAATTTCTCGAGGTCCTGATCGGCGGATTGATGTCCGGCGTGCTCTATTCGCTGGTCGCCCTCGGCTTCGTGCTGATCTTCAAGGCATCCGGCGTTTTTAATTTTGCTCAGGGTGCAATGGTATTGCTCGCGGGATTGGCGCTGGTTCGCTCGCTCGATCTCCTCATGGCCAACGGCTTCCCGCTTTGGGTTGCGATCGTTCTCGGCATCGGCTTTGCCGCCGTGATCATGGCGACAACGGCTTGGCTGATCGAGCGGTTCGTGATCGGCCCCCTCATCAACCAGGACGCCCTCACGCTGTTCATGTCCACCATCGGCGTGACATTCGTTCTCGAGGGCGCGGCGGAAATGATCTTCGGATCGGATGTTTATCCGTTGCGGCTATTCCCGACGGACGCCTGGTTCGTGTTTGAGGGCCTCTTCCCGGGTGGAATTCTGATCAACAAGCTGGACGTCTGGGGTGCATTGATCGCAGGCATCCTGGTCGCCGGCCTCGCGATCTTCTTTCAGCGTACCAAGACCGGTCGCGCACTCAGGGCTGTGGCCGATGACCATTTGGCCGCGCACTCGGTTGGGATTCCAATCAGTTGGATCTGGTTCGTGGTCTGGCTCGTTGCCGGTCTCGTTGCGCTGGTTGCGGCGACCGTGTGGGGCACCAAGCTTGGTGTGCAATTTTCCATCACCTTTCTCGCGCTGAAGGCTCTGCCGGTCCTGATCATCGGGGGCCTCACCTCCATTCCGGGAGCCATCGCCGGCGGGCTCATTGTCGGGGCGGGTGAGAAACTTGCAGAGGTGTACCTCGGGCCATCTATCGGCGGCGGTATCGAATATTGGTTTGGCTATGTGCTGGCGTTAACAGTGTTGCTTGTGCGGCCGCAGGGCCTGTTCGGCGAGCGGATCATCGAGCGTATCTGAGACAGGAGCTAGCTTTGCTTTATCGTGAGGTCGGCCAATTCAAGACAACCTACGCAGAGGATATGGCGATCTTCCCGATCCGTCAGGACCGCATTGCGCTCGCGATCTTGCTCGGCATCGCTTTCATTGGGGTGCCGGTGCTGGCCAGCTTCCATATCTGGCCGTTTGGTAGCGAGTATCTGCTGTGGGCGATTCTACTGCCCTTCCTGATCCTCGCACTCGCTGCCATCGGCACAAACATTCTCGTCGGCTATTGCGGCCAAATCTCGCTCGGCAGCGGTGCGTTCATGGCCATTGGCGCCTATTCCGCCTACAAGCTGGCGACAGGCGTTCATGTCCCGCTCACCTCGCATGGCTTCGCGATTTCGATCCCGCCTTTGCCCGTATTGGTATCCATTCTGCTTGGCGGGTTCATGGCGGCGGGTGTCGGAATCCTGTTCGGGATTCCCAGTCTGCGGATCAAGGGCCTCTATCTTGCGGTTGCAACGCTCGCGGCGCAGTTCTTCTTCGACTGGGTATTCCTGCGGGTGCCGTGGTTCACCAACTACGCCCCGTCAGGGTCGGTCAATGCGCCGGAACTGAATTTCTTCGGTGTGGTCGTTCGCACGCCGATCGAACGCTATCTGCTGTGCCTGATCTTCGTCACGGTGATCGCGGTCTTGGCGAAGAATCTCGTCCGCGGCAACCTTGGCCGACAATGGATGGCAATTCGCGATATGGATATCGCTGCCGAGCTGATCGGCATCCGGCCACTCTATGCAAAGCTCACCGCCTTCGCGGTCTCTTCATTTATCATCGGCGTGGCGGGCGCACTTTGGGCGTTCGTCTACCTTGGCTCATGGGAGCCGCTCGCGTTCTCGATCGACCGTTCGCTCGAGCTCTTGTTCATGGTGATAATTGGTGGGCTAGGATCCATCATGGGCCCGTTCGTCGGGGCGGCGTTTATCCTCATTGTGCCGATCATGCTGAACGTCCTTCCAACCCAGCTCGGCGTGCCGCTGTCGACGGAAACGATCACTCACCTGCAGTTCATTATCTTTGGGTCGTTGATCTGCTATCTTCTTATCAAAGAACCCCATGGGTTCGCCCGGCTGATATCAATCGGCAAGGAGAAGCTCAGACTTTGGCCGTTTCCCTATTGAAGTTGCGATCGCGCCTCGAGCGGATGGCGGCTGTTGACAAAGGAGGAAGGAAACAATCCCCCGAACGGAAAAAGAGGGGCTCAAAGGAGGAGAATATCAACATGGCAAGTATTACACGCAATGTACTGATCCTGGCGGCCGCGTTGTCGGGCGCGGCGTTTAGTGCACCGGCCGCAGCGCAAGACGAGCAGTTCATCCCAATTCTGTCCTACCGGACCGGACCGTACGCTGTGAACGGAGCGCCCTACGCAAACGGCGTTGTGGACTATTATAACCTGATCAATGAGCGTGACGGCGGTATCAACGGCGTCAAGATTCTGACCGAAGAATGCGAGACGAGTTACGCGACCGACAAGGGCGTTGAGTGCTACGAGCGCCTCAAGGGCAAGGGACCGACCGGCGCGGCCTTCATCAACCCGCTATCGACCGGGATCACCTTTGCCCTCACCGAGAAGACCGCGACCGACAAAATCCCGATCATCACTATGGGGTACGGCCGTGCCGATTCCAAGAACGGCGCGGTGTTCGCCTACAACTTCCCGTTGCTCGGCACTTACTGGTCGGCGGCGGATATCGCGATCCAGCATGTCGCCAAGGAACTCGGTGGCTTCGACAAGCTGAAAGGCAGGAAGATTTCGCTGCTGTATCACGACAGCCCCTATGGCAAGGAGCCGATTCCGATGCTGCAGGTGCTGGCGCAGAAGTACGGCTTTGCGTTCACCTCGATCCCGGTCACGCACCCCGGTGTCGAGCAGAAGTCGCAATGGCTGGCGATCCGCCAGAATCGACCGGACTATGTCCTGGTCTGGGGCTGGGGCGTCATGAACAGCACGGCAATCAAGGAAGCGGCGGCCGTTGCGTATCCGCGCGAGAAGATGATCGGTGTTTGGTGGTCGGGCGCAGAGCCCGACGTGACGCCGGCAGGCGATCAGGCCACAGGTTACAAATCACTGATGCTTCAGCATGGTGCTGGCAGGTTTCCCGTCCATGCTGACATAGAGAAATACGTCTACGCGAAAGGCAAAGGTTCAACGGAATCTGGCAAGGTCGGCGAAGTTCTCTACAACCGTGGCATGGTCAACGCCATGCTCGGCGTGGAGGCGATCCGGAAGGCGCAGGAAAAGTTCGGCAAGAAACCGCTGACGGGCGAGCAGGTCCGTTGGGGGCTGGAGAACCTCATCCTCACCGATGCACGCATCAAGGAAATCGGATTTGAGGGGATGTTGAAGCCGGTCAGCATTTCCTGCTCCGATCACGAGGGTGCGCGCTACGGGCGCGTTCAGCAGTGGGATGGCAAGGCCTGGAAAGTAATCTCCGACTGGTACACGGCAGACGAATCGCTCATCGAACCGCTCGTCGCCGATGTGTCCGCGAAGTATGCCGCGGAGAAGAAGATCCAGCCGCGCGACTGCGCGAAAGAAACTTGAACCAGTCTGACTGATCCGGGAGGCAGGTTTGCCTGCTCCCGGATCCCCGAAGGTGCAACTGTTTGGAGGTCTGCCGTGTCAACCCCCAAGCTCGCTCCGGCGACGGAAGCGGCAGCCCCGGTTCTGTCGGTCAACAATATCGAGGTTGTCTACGATCACGTCATCCTAGTGCTAAAAGGCGTATCGCTGGAGGTCCCGCGGGGCGCCATTGTCGCGCTTCTCGGTGCCAATGGTGCCGGCAAGACCACGACCCTGAAGGCGATCTCGAATCTGCTGCATGCAGAGCGCGGCGAAGTCACCAAGGGGTCGATTCTGTTCGACGGCGTCGAGGTGAAGTCCCTGTCGCCGAGCGATCTGGTGCAGCGCGGTTGCATCCAGGTGATGGAGGGGCGACGTGCCTTCCCTCACCTCACGATAGAAGAGAATCTTCTGACTGGCGCCTTCACGCGCAGGGACGGCAAGTCGGCGATCACGCAGGACCTTGAGCGGGTCTATGCCTATTTCCCCCGCCTCAGAGAGCGACGTGATTCCACCGCCGGTTATACGTCAGGCGGTGAACAGCAGATGTGCGTGATCGGGCGCGCGCTGATGTCGTGCCCGAAGATGATCCTGCTCGACGAACCTTCGATGGGCCTTGCGCCGCAGATCGTGGAGGAGATCTTCGAGATCGTGAAGGATCTCAACGTCAAGGAAGGTGTTTCCTTTCTTCTCGCCGAGCAGAACACCAATATGGCGCTCAAATACGCGAGCCACGGCTATATCCTCGAAAATGGCCGCGTGGTGATGGACGGCGAGGCACGGGCGCTCGCAGCAAATGAGGACGTCAAGGAATTCTACCTTGGCGTTGCCGGTGATAGGCGAAAATCATTCCGCGACGTGAAGCACTACAAGCGTCGCAAGCGCTGGCTCGGATGACGCAGAGCGGTCGGCTCCGCTCGTCGGGAATGTATGCAACCCAGCGTCCGCCAACAGGCTCAAAGAAAGGATTTTCGCGGCTACCGAATGCGGGCTGGACCACGTCCAGCCGCTGACCGCTTGTCGGAATGGCTATCGCGAGGGGTACCCAAGCCCTTGAAAGGCTTGGTGGGCGCACCAGGGCTCGAACCTGGGACCCGCTGATTAAGAGTTCAAAACGGGCGCCTCTCTACGATTTCTGAATCTACGCCACGCCACGACAGCGGCCAAGAAGGTCTTTTATTTCTAGGGACTTGTCGCATAGCTTCGCAGTCCAGCGAACCCAGACCTTCAAACACCTCGGCTCGCCAAAACCGTTTGAAAACCGTTTTAGCAGTTCACATCCGCCCCCCATGACCGACATTCGCATTGCTCTCAGCGACAAGGCCATCGCTCAGCTACCGACTCCTGAAGATGGCTGGTATCTGGCTCGCGACACCGAGTTGAAAGGCTTCTTCGTGGTCGTGGGGAAGCGGAAAAGGACCTTCACTGTCCAAGGTGACCTCAGACAACGGGGAAAGCGGGCCTCTTCCGTAAGAGTGTCGATTGGAGATGTCACCGAATTAACGACTCGAGCGGCTCGCGCAATTGCCAAGGAATACCTTGCTCAGATCAGCAAAGGACAGCACCCGAAAGCGAGGCTAGACGGAAAGGCCGGACAGGCCGAGACCGATGGGAATAGTGGCGTAACGGGCGCTACCCTGAAGCAAGCTTGGCAACGCTATTTGGAAGCCCACCTAATCCGAAAATGCCGTAGCGAGAAAACGATAAGTGGTTATCGGGATCACGTCGAACGTCTCTTTTCGGAATGGCTCGACACTCCTCTGCTCGATCTCGCGAACGATCCGGCTCGCGTCGCCAAAAAGCATGATCAGCTTACCAGGGAGAACGGTCCCTACATGGCCAATGGGAGCATGCGGACGCTGCGAGCCATCTACAATCATGCTCGGAAGACCAATCGATCGCTGCCGCGTGACAATCCCGCGGATGCTGTCGATTGGAATCAGGAGGAGCGCAGGAACACCGGTATGGGCACCGGCGATTTGAAAAGATGGTTCATAGAGCTGGCCAATCTGGACAATCCAATCCGGCGCGAATTCCATCTTTTCACTTTGCTGTGTGGGTCTAGGCCAACCGCATTGCAGCAGGCTAAGCCGGAACACATCAATTTTCGGCGGCGAACGCTCCACATCCCTAGGCCCAAGGGAGGCAGCAAGCGAGCGTTCGACATCCCGCTGTCTCGGGAAATGATCCTGAGCCTCATTCGAGTGCTTCGCTTCGGCAGGCAAATGCATCCGACTCAGGCGCAAGAATGGTTATTCCCAGCCGAAAGCGCCTCCGGACACCTGGCGGAAACCAAGGAGGACCGAGATATATTGTCAAAATGGGGCAATGACCTTCGTCAAACATTTCGGACACTTGCCACCGCTGCTGGCGTTTCCGAATTCGACGCCAAGCTCCTGATGAACCATTCAATCCCTGGAGTGAATGCAGGCTATGTCACTCGGCACAAGCTAGTTGAAGACCATCTGCGCAGCCAGCAACAAGCTATCAGTACCGTCGTGTTTTCCGCACTCGGTAAGTTGCGCACAGAACAGGGAGCTCTGATCGATTGGCTTGGTCATCGGGCAAGCCGAAGAGCTGTGAGCAAATTCCGATCGAAGCCAAGCAATCTCGGCGAGGAGCAAGAAAGCATTCGGCAGGCAGCGTGAGCTGAAGCCAGCCGGCTCGGGTTCCAAGGGCTTCTGTCCAGGCACACGTCCGGGGTTCGAGGCACTGGAGCGCTACCGACTTTCCCCACACCAACCAAACCTGCGATACGTCATCCATTGCATGAGCCAGTTCTTGAGCCGTTGCCGAGTTCAGCTCTTACGCTCTTAGAGACGCACGTTGAAGGACCACGAAATCCATTCTCGTGGGTCGGGCCCACGAAGCCCAGGAGCCCGAGGTCGAGCCAGTGGACCGCTACCGCCCTTCCCCAGACCCGATCAACTCGCGCACCTTCTTCAATTATCGAAAACCGCTCGTGGCGGGGATTCTCTCGGCCTCCGCTTTTGGCCATTTCGCGTCGTCAAAGAACGTACCATGTTGCGCTGCGTGGG
Organism: Bradyrhizobium sp. C-145; assembly: GCF_023375135.1. Lineage (NCBI taxonomy): Bacteria > Pseudomonadati > Pseudomonadota > Alphaproteobacteria > Hyphomicrobiales > Nitrobacteraceae > Bradyrhizobium > Bradyrhizobium sp. C-145. The sequence continues at coordinate 6,339,913 of NZ_CP088150.1, forward strand.
AAGCCGCTTCCCCTTCTCCCATCAAAGGGATTCCATTCTGGAGTGTGCACGCCTCGGGTTGATGACCCGCCCACCAACGCCGGACCCGCGCCTCCTATCTTTTCTTGTTCTTTCGCGCGGCGTAACGCGCGTCGCGTGCAGCTTTCTGCTGGGCTTCGATAGCTGCTTGCCGCATCGCGATCTCTTGTTTTTCGCGCAACAGCTGGGCTGCGGCAGCGACTGTGGCCTCATTCGCTAGGCGGGCACTCTCGGCCTTTGCGGCCTCGCGCGCCGAACTGACCTTGGCCCGCGCGGCGGCGAACGCTTGGCGCTCGGCCTGCCGCGCTTTCACCACAGGATCGTCGGGTCCAGGCTGGCTGCGAAACTTATCGAGGATCTTCCTTCTGGCTTCTTGCGCCGCATTATGCCGATCCGCGAAGGTAGGTTCTTTGTATCCAGCCATTGAAAAAGCCTTTGCGTTCCATCTTTGATGAGGCGATCGGCTTTGCCACCGTGCCGGCGTGGACAATCTGTCCCAGCATGAACCAAGGAGCTGTGTGCCTATACATATGCAGCGTCGGAAAGCATACGGCGGCCCATGTCCTGGCTGCGATGTGGCCTAATTCGGTTTCGAGTGCAAGTGAGTTCGGGAGAGCCGATGTCTCAGTTCGGGTCACAAGCGGTGGCCAAGCGCGCTGCTCAAGCGTCAGCCGACCTGCATCTTTAATCTGCCTCTGGCCGCGGCGGCGCTGCTTCACCCACATATCCTGCGGCGCTCCCTCTTGGCGACATCGCCTCCTTTCCGTCTGCATTCGCCATATACGGCGGGGTGCATTAGGGATAGGGTTGTATATCATCGACCGGTTCGTGGCATTGTCGGTGACTGAGAGTGTCGTGCTCCCGCCGTGACGAGGGAGTGCCATGCCCGACGCCCTACTCACGAACAAGCTTTCTCCACGCGAGACCGTACGTCCCCGCTGCCCCAACTGCGGCGCCCGCATGGAGACCCTGCGCGTTGTAGCGGGCCGGCCCGGATTGGAGCGTCGAACACTTCGGTGCTTAAAATGCCGGCTGGTCTACGAAGCGCAAGCTCCTGCAGATCCGATCGATTTCAACGCCTTGCGCTGGATTAACAGTGAACTGAGGTCGCCTCAGTAAGGGACGGTTTGGAGAATGAGCGGCCTCTTTGGGTGTGCCATCTGCGCAATCGGCGTCGGCCATGACCCTCCTCCCGGTGATTGACCAACGCAGCAGCAGGGCGGCCGTGCGTTTCAAGAACACTTGGTGCCCCCGCCGCCACGCGCGCGGCAATGTCGATCTCGCGCGCGATTGCCGAACTGGCCGTCACGTCTTCGGATCGCAGAGCGAGCCGATCCTCGATCATGTCGTCAAGTCTATCGCCCGCGACCAAGTCGGTCCGCAGCCCGGTTCGGCAAATGACAACGCGCGATAGATGGACCGTAGATCTTGAGTGTCCACGCTGCGGGAGGATCGACGTGGCCCGGCTCTCGCAGGCGGATGGCTACGCCTATGTGAGAGGGAACACCGCTACCCGGGCCGATCATGTGCCGGTCGGCTTTGCCTGCATTGATCCCGAGGCTAGCAGTTTTCAATGCTCGAAATGTCAGGTGCTACTACCCTGATCCCTTTTGAGGGCCGCCGAGGGATCGTCAGGCCTCGCTCCTCGCTGCCACCTGGATGGAATGGCTTTGTCGGAACTTTCGCCATCTGCACTACAATCGGGCGTGCTGAAAGCAGCGGTCGCACGGCCGCGATTGACTCGCGATTGAGACCGATCAGGCGCACACTTGCACTTATCACCGGTCCGCGCCCAGGCATTACTGGTGACCGAGAGCGTCGTGCTCCCGCCTGTTTCGGAGGGGGAGCCCCTATGCCCAAATCTCAAGACCGTTTACCTAACGTTGGGCCCATCGCATTGCAGCGCCCGGGCTGTCCGATCTGCAAATCTTCGATGATGCTTGTCAGCATTGAGTCAGAACGTCCTGGCGTCGACTTACATCGCTTTCAGTGTGCCGTGTGCAATCATGTACTAACGATCCTTGCCGCGTGCGAAGACCCTATGCATTCCAAGGCGGGCCGGTGCCTTCAAGGCGATTTGCATCCGCCGAAGTAGGGGCGTGCCACATCCTCGGTATGGAATGGCTGCAAGACGGCGCGTGCGCGAAATGCTACGAGACGGTGAGCCGTTGGGTTCTGGCAAATATTCCCTGCTGCGCACGTGCGACGGAGCACTACTCGAGCAGCCCCTTCAATGGAATTTCTCGCCCAGTGTTTGCGCGCCGGCGAGTTGTCCTAATTGCGGTCCGAGAGTGAACCTTTGGCGGCTGGCATAGACCAATCCATATCCGGGATTTTGTTAGTACCCTCTCGGGGGATACACCCATCGCCGCCGGCGAACGTTTCAACGCTAGGCGGCGTTGCGTTGTGCGCATCCCAATCTGCCGCACGAATGTCCTGCCAACGGACGATATCGCGAGATCATCAAAGCCTGCGTCGGTTCTACAACTAAGGCCGCCTCGGTCGAGGGCCCCTCTCATTTTGAACGGCCAGCAATGTTTGCTCGTGGCCAAACCCGACCGTCGGCGCCGCGCAGCATCTCGCCGACGGCTTCAGTGTCCGCGCTATGGCCACTGCAGGTCAAACGCCGTTCAGAGGACTCGAAGAGACGATGATTCAGCCAGCGGCCCACTTTCGGCAACTGCCGATGGTTCCCGACATAGCATGAAACAAAGCCCTCGCTATTCGGCTAATCGAGGCGCATAATCGCGGTACCATCGAGCGGCCCCCTAGCATCTATCGGTGATGAGAACGCAGCTGCGCTCCCGCTCACCCCTTAGCGGAGCACCAACATGGCAGCTCGACGATCTTCAGAACAATCATCGACGTTCGAATACCGTCTAACGCAAGAGGCAACAAACTTGCGCCAGCAGGCTCAAGGAATGCCTAGTGGCATCCGCCGCATTGAGCTGTTGCAAAAAGCCCGGCAGATCGATGTCGCCGTAGAGGTCAATAAGTGGCAGACCTCCCCGGGACTACAGCCACCATGCTAACAAGATGAGGCGCCGGCCTATCTCCTGCCTCGATCCAGAGATCGGCTAAGGCCTCGCTAACGAAATGAAAGGTCGTCATGAGCAGACGCGAATATGACGCGGACAATTCTTTTCGTCCATCGGATAGACCCGTTACTGAATACGAACAGGAGCAAAAGGCCCTCCGCAAGAACCTAGAACGGCTAAGAGCTGAGCGGCTGGCGCGCGAGAGGGCGAAATCAAGCGACGCTTGAAGTCGGCAAGCTATGGCAAAGCAGCAGCGGCAAAGCGCAGTTGCCATGCTTACTCTGAAATCGCTCATGGCAAGGCGCGGAGCGGTAGCAGACTTCGACAAGCAATTAGGAACGTTGGTCCGCATGACTGGTTCGGGGTCTATCACCGGTCCCGAACTCGGCGATTGCCGGTGACAGAGAGGCGCTGCAGCGCTCCCGCCAAATGGAGCGCTGGGATGAAGCGGTATTCTTTCGATATTCGCGGCAGGGAAGAATTGGCCCTTGACGAGGAAGGGATGATGCTGCCGAGCATCGAAGCGGCTCAAAGAGAAGCCGCCAACTCGCTTGCTGATTTGGCCAGGGACATGAGTAGAGGTGCGGAGATGCAGCACCTCTCGATCGAGGTGCGGAACGCCGCCGGGCAGGTCGCAGAAGCGCACCTTGGCTGGATTGTGCGGCGTCTGCAGTAGGCGCACCGGGATCTGGTTAAAGTTCCTCTATTTCGGAGCCGCGTTCTGCCTTAGCTTCGGACCGACACCGCCCGAGCCTTGGCAAGAATCGGTGACTGACAGCTCTACATGCTCCCGCGAGGTCGGAGAGCGGGAAATGTCTTCAACCAATCCTACCAGTCGTGCCCGCCAAAGAGCGGTTCGGTGACGGCGCACCAGCCATCGCAGTCTCGACGCAAGCGGCAACTTGGACACGCAGCCCGTCTTAGAACAGAGCGTCCTTTACACGACCAGGTTAGCGGTATAGCGTTCGGCTACAGGTTAGCAGATGCTCACCTTGAAGCTGCCCATGAAGCAGCGACCTCCGAAGTCGCCGCCACACGTCGTAGCAGCAGCTCCCGTGCCATCGGAAGGCGCAATCATAAGAATCATGTCCACCACGGCGCGCCGGCGGCGCACGCGCGCATCAGTGCGCTCAACAAAGGCGACCTTCATGAAACTTCCCGCAATCTTGCTAGGCGAGGCACGGACGCGCGTGCTTCAAGGCATCGCCTTCGGTGCGGTGGCGACCATGGCCATTGGATTTATCTGGGGTGGTTGGATCACTGGGGAGACCGCCAGGATCATGCGCGCCACGGCGGAGAGCGATGGCAGAATGTCCATTCTGGTACCGCTTTGCGTCGCGCAGTTCACAGCCGCGGACGGCGCTCTGGCCAAGTTCAAGGCGGCCAGCCCTTATTCAAGGGGAAACATCGTCAGCGAATTCGTGAAAGATGTGGCGTCCACCAGCATGGATTACTCGTTCGCCAAGGCATGTGCCACCGGGATCGAAACAGAGATTGCCAAGACAGCGACAAAGACTTGACGGGCGCACCCGCAGGCCTGGTCGAGGATCGCCTGGGATCAGAATGCGCGCTTAACGAATAGGAGTGGTACGGGCTCGATTCATTTCATCGTGCAGCAGACCAATAGGCTCTAGCCGGGCCGCGCGGCTGGCGCGGAGAGCGGGCCCGCGCACAATCTGGCGAACGCATAGGGAAGCCGGACCGGATGCAACGAAGACGCCGGCAAATGGCCAGTCGTGCTTGTCGTTGAGGATGACGAGCTGTTGCGCTGGAGCCCACGGAGCTGACGACCGCGGTATACGAAGTGAGAGCGGGAGGTTGATCCTCCCTGGACCGAGTAGTGCGCAAGGGTTCACTTCCCGAATTCCGGCACGTCGCCCCACGTACCGAGACGTTATCTTTTCGTCGCCGAGAAATGAAGGACGAAGAAACTATGGCCGCCTCGTCTCGGACTGTCCGTGACCTCGAGCCGCCACGGAACGCCGTCCCACGACTCAGCGGTCGAGCCATCTTTGAGGATCTGTCCACTCATGTCGACCGCTGCTGCACGTGCAGCCGCAACGTCAGCAAGCTCGGTGCCTATCTCGTCGGGCACAGAGGTTCCATCGGAAACGTGAAAGAAGTAGAGCGGCAGGGCTTGCTCCGATAAGGCGCTAGCGCGGTGGCCGTCTCTCGTCACCGGCCACTCTAAGATGATTCGGTCGGGAAAAATATGCGCCTAACCCCGCGCAATAGCGAGCCCTACATCGGCTGCCGGACAAGAGAAGTGGTTCCCACCGGTTGAGAACCGCCACAGCGTGCCGTCAGCTTGGCGTCTCTTGGGCACGACTTCGATACCGCGGAAGTTGGCGGTCCGTGGTGTTGCTGCCGATCGAGCCGGAGGTGCGGTTTGGCGAGCCACGCGGTCCTACCTGCAACGAAGTCGCCGCTGGTCTCGTCTTCCACGCGCTTCAGCTTCCTGTTGACATGAGATTTTCACCGTTGATCGCGCGGTCCAGGGCATCGATCAGTGCCTGCATTTCGACGAATTTGTTGCGCGCACGCTCAGCCGTATCCCACTCAAAAGGAGCCGCCAACACTTTCACGTGCGCGTCTCTGTCCGCGAGCATGCGATCACGGGCTTTCTTCAGTGTCTCAAGTCGCTCGCTCATGTGGACTCCCTTGCAAATTGATCTCGATGGGGACCAAGTACTCAGTCGAAGTCTTCCGGAAGGTCGCCCTTCCGGAAGAAAATGGTAGGCTCATCGTCATAGTCGCCCATCTCGGGGTCGCCTGTAGACGAGAATGCAACGACGGCGAATTTGCTCAATGCGAGTCTTCCCGCCGTTCGAAGGGCGCCACTTTCCGATTTGCAGACGATCGGAGAACTCCGGCTTCAATTTTCCGCTCTCGCCAGCATTGAATGCTTGCACGACGTAGGTCGTCTCGCGCGCCATGATGGCTCCTTGAATTGGCGAGCAGTGGACGTCCACGTTGTGGAGGCGGCGCTCATCTCATTGCCTCCATGAGTTCCGCGATCTTGATAGTCGCGAAATTCGAGAAGGTGTCGGACACTGCATACGGCAAAATGACCTGGTCGTTGTGCCGCATAGCGCCACATGTGTAGACAACATTGGGGACATATCCTTCGCGCTCCGTTGGTTCGGGCCGCAACAGCGGCTCAGGCGAACGAGCCAACACCTTGGCGGGGTCGTTCTTGTCGAGCAACGCAGCGCCGATCGAATATTTGCGTACGGGACCGACGCCGTGCGTTAGGAGCAGCCAGCCTTCGTCAAGCTCAATCGGCGACCCGCAATTGCCGATCTGGACGAACTCCCAGGGAAATTCCGGCTTCAGAACGGCCTGACCGCCCTCCCATGTGTAGAGGTCGTCTGAATAGATCAGATAAAGGTTCTCATTGTCCTGCCGCGCGATCATGGCGAACTTGCCGCCGATCTTACGCGGGAATAGGGCCATGCCCTTATTCCGTGCCGCAGCCCCCCTCAAGGGCGCCAACCGAAACGAGATGAAATCGCTGGTCTCGATCAATTCGGAGCGGATCGCCCGTCCGCTGTAGGCCGTGTAGGTCGCGTAGTAGGTTTTGCGATTGTCGTCCTTGAATTCGACAAAGCGCGCATCCTCAATGCCGTTCGATTGAGATTCGGTGACAGGAAAGATCACGCGCTCGGTGAGATCTTCTTCAGGTTTGAAAATCAACTCGACACGCTCGCCATCCGGTTCGGCTACGCGATGACAAATCCGCGGCATCGAGGCAAGGCGTGCCGTCGGATCAACGATCACACTGCCATCCTTTGCAATTATTCCCGTTCGAAATGTCAATGATGACACATGCCCTTCCCCGATCGCACGTAGACTGAGAATGAAGCGAACGCCACCTTTTGGCGAACCCGACTGATCGGGATGCGGCACGATACTGGGATTGAATAAGGCGGACGCTTCGAACGAATACTCACTCAGAAAGTAGGCCCCGATCAGCTGACGCTGGGCTTTCGAAAAGGTTCCGTGGCTTGCCAGAGCTTCCTCCATTTCATCCGCACGGGCCTCGAACGTCTCCAGCAGATTGCGGTGACGACCTTCGAAATTATCCAGGACATCCGCGAGCTGAGTGGCAACTGCTTCGGGCTCGAGCGCGAGAACCCGGTTGACGATGTGATTTGCTCGCAATTTGTCGGTCGGGTTCAGATCGCGCGGTTCAGTCGCCGGCTTGAATGGTCGCACGATCACCCGCGTGGGATCGGGGCGCAGGTGAAGTGCCTGCCGATTCAGGAAAGTGGCTTGTGACACGATATCCTCGGCTCGCTAATCAGGAAGAATTTCAGGCGCTCGCGGCGCGCACGGGCGCGGGCATTGCCCGGCTGATGTTTACGCGCGCAAGCTGACGAATTTCCGCAAGTCCAAGGAGATAGCAAACAACCGACTCGCCCCCGCGGTTTTCGTTGGCCCGATCAGGGTGCAACCCATCGCGGCAACTCCCGGTATCCGGATCGACCAGCGCCACGGACAGATCATTGCTGCCAAGAAACCAGGCGAAGGCCCGCGTTGCCATCGATTTCCAATCGGAGTCGCCATCCGCGCGCCACGCCGCAAGGCATGCAGCGATCGTCGCCGTTGCTTCCACAGGCTGCTGATCGAAGGCACGAGGACGCTGCCGCCGGTCGCCGAAACCGGCGGTGCCGACGGGCCGGAAGTGACCTGCTGTGGTCGTCTGTTGCGTCATCAGCCAGCGCAGTGATCGCAATCCGGCATCGAGGTAGACCGATGTTTGCGTCGCTACGCCAGTCAGCATCAAAGCTTGTGGCAATCGCGCGTTGTCGTAAGCAAGGCCTTCCTCGAACCACCCCCAGCTCGGCGTCTCAACTGACGCCAGGCATGACATCAATCTGCCCGCAAGAGAATGCCTGACTGTCATGGCGTGAAGATCGTCCGGAGCTGCAGTGCAATAAGCGTCCAGCCCCAGCAGCGTAAATGCCCATGCTCGGGGTGAACGAAAGCTTTCCGCGGTCGTCAAAGCTTGGGCGAACAGATCGGTGGCCCACCTGCGCCGCGAGGGGCTTGTGTCTCTGCGCGCCGATTCACCCAATGCCCATAAAGTTCGCCCGTGACTGTCTTCGGAGCCCCTGTCTTCAAGCCAGACTCGATCGTAGCCCATGAAGTTGCGGAACTGCCTGGTGTCGGGGTTCCATGCATGCTGCACGAAGGCGGCAAAGCGGGTCGTTAGAATTTCCGGAAGGGGCTGTTCGCCCGGATCGTTGAGGGCGCAGGCCAACAGCAGCGCTCGGGCATTGTCATCGACGCAATATCCGTGCGAGCGATCGGGCACCGAATGCACTGCGTGCTGGAACAGGCCGGTATCATCACACATCGCCAGGAAATGGGCGATTTGCATGTCAGGTGGCTCCGAGCCACGTGGCTCCGGCGGTCCCTTGTCGGCGCGCGCGAGTACCTTGAGTCGGTGGCCTTGACGAGCATTCTCGAAGACAGAGATGTAACGCTCGGCCGTGCGTTCCCACGTCATCATTCGGCTGGCGGCATAGGCGCGCCGAGACATCGCATGCCGTCGCGGGTGATCGGTAAGCAGTTTTGCGATTTCTCGGCCGATCGCCGCCGCGTCGCCGAACGGCACCAATACGCCGCATCCATCGGTAAGGAGCTCGCGTGCGTGCCAGTACGGGGTCGAAACGACCGGCTTCCCGAGTCCAAAGCTGTAGGCCAGGGTTCCCGAGGTCATCTGGGACTCATTCAGATAAGGCGTGACATAGACGTCGCACATCGAGATGAACTCGAGCAGCGTGGCAAGGTCGACGAACCGGTCGAGAAACACCACGTGGTTGTCGATTCCGAGCTCGCGCACCCGCGCCACAAGGCTGTCGCGATAGGCTTCGCCATGGTCTCGAACCAGATTGGGGTGTGTCGCGCCTAGCACGACATAAACCGCATCAGCACAGCGTGTCAGAACCGATGGCATGGCATCGATCATGACTTCGATGCCCTTGCCGGGCGATAGAAGACCGAATGTCAGAATGACTGATTTGCCAGCAAACCCGAGCATGGCCTTCGCCGCATCGGGCCCGACAAGAGCGACATTGGGAATGCCGTGAGCAATCACCTCGATCTTGTCGTCCGGCACCTGATAGACGTCACGCAATAGCTCGCGCCCCTTGTGGGCCATGACTATCACCTTGGAAGACGCATCGACGATGCGCTCCATCACCGTGCGCTGCTTGCCCGCCGGATCGGCCAGCACTGTATGGAACGTCGTCACTACCGGCATTCTGAGGGGCGCCAACAACGCGAGGATATGGGCACCGGCTTCGCCGCCAAAAATGCCGAATTCGTGCTGCAGGCAGACGGTGTCAAACCGGCCTGCATTCAGGAAGTCTGCCGCGCGCACGTATTCCTCGATGTTGTCGTCCCTGATGTGAAAAGCGACCGACGCGGGATAGTCGTAGGCTTGCCCCCGATCGGTCATTGCCACGATGCAGGTCTCCAAGCCGCGGTCGGAACTCGATATGGCCTGCTGCAGGTCGGTGGTAAAGGTTGCGATACCGCAGCGGCGAGGTAGCGAGTTGCCGATAACGACGATGCGGCGGAGCGGCGTCATGTCTGTGCCTCAATACTCTTTCTTGACGTCGCAGAATGCACGGCGGCGGACGCACCGGCAGACTTGAACGATTGTTCTGCGCGATCTTGCAGCAAGGACGCACTTCACGTGCCGGCTCAATAAATCCTCTGAAACGTCGGCGGCAGAGGCTTGCGCATGAGTCCACTCAGATCCAGGGCTTCGCCGCTGTCCTCGATGTCCGAGATCAAGACCTCGACAAACGGGTGCTGGCGCTACGCAGCGCCTCGCTGATACTTCGCGCCCACCACTCGCCCGATCGCAGCAAGGTTCAGCTGGCCGAGCGCATTGTACTGATCACGGAACAAGCTTTGACGTCCGCCGCTGTGCTCGACAGATTCAACCCAGACGTCTAGCACCTTGCGCCCTATGAACGCCTCGACCGGTTCAGTGCCGTCTCGGGCACAAAGCCTCAGCCCGTCCATCGTATGCAGTCCGACATCGACGCTAAATTGTGTTAGTGGCATAGGTAGGTCCTCCTGTGGTTTGCATTAATTCATGTCAGCGGCTCACCGCGAACCGTGCAGCCCCCCGGTACAAAGCAGCGGCAGTCAATCTACCATTTTGCGCCGCGCCTCCGCTCAATGCGCATTGTAGTCGGCGTCGTTCTTGTGCTTGTGCAGAAATCGGGCGATTTGCCCGCGAAGCTCCGCCGTCTCGAGCAAGCTGCCAACGGACCCGGCGGTATCAAAGATCTCCCGCTGAAAACGTCGTCGGCAGGGCGTCCCACTGCATGATGACGGCAGCGCCGAGACACCGCAGAACGCGCTCTTCCTCGCTGGCAAGGACGGCGCCGCAAGATCGGTCCTGCTCTTCGACATGCACGGCATCGTCATAGTTGTCCGCCAAGCCTTGCTCATTATCGACGAGCGAGACGAGGCGGCCCTGCGCTTCCCGAAGTTTTCGGCCTTCGTCCGGATCGTTCGAATCTTTCACCCGTTCGGCATACTCGGCCGCTTCTGCGCGATGCTGCTTAGATTTGAACATGCCGTGTCCTTTCGCCCCTTCTTTGATCGTTGCAGGCGCAAGCACGAAACGAGCTGCTGGCGTTGCTTTAGCCTTCGAGCTGATCGAACTCGTCAGGCAGCAGGATGCGGCCGTGCGGCGTGCATATCCGAACGTCGGCATAGCCTTCCCGCAAGAGTTCCTGCGCCTTCTTCAACGCAGCTGCCGCCGTGTCACGGCCGACGTTGATGCGGCCGAACCGGTCATTCCCGCCCACCAGGTATTGCAGTTGCGTCGCGCTATCCACGCTATGCAGCCGCTGCAAACACCAGAATCAAGAGAAACGGCGGAATAACGACTGGCGGGACGATCCAGTCGGCCAGACGAAATCGAGACATGCACGCTCCTTCCACTTCGGCGGGAGCGTTCTTTGCCCTCAGTCACCGATGGAAGCCGTGGAAAGGGCGGTGATAGGCAACCCTAGGCCTGCCGCTTGAAAATAGCGAGCGCTAAAAGGCTGCCGATCGGCGATACCGCTTCGTAGGGCATTCGACACCCGAGCGCCGATAGAACAGGGCCGACGATCTTCGTGTTGCGGCCGAAACCAAAGATGCCATGAGATCTGCGGTCGCAGTTGCCTTTAATGGCCTCTGCGCGCTTTTTGGGTCGGAAGGCTGTAATAAGTGTCACCGTAAACACATCTTTGGCTCGTATGAGGGGCGACCGCGGTTGAGGCCCAGCCGGTGTCCGGTCTACTGCTGATAACCGCTGTGACTAATGTTTGAGCGTTGTTCGGCTGCGTACCACACACGGACACGAGCAACATCAGTTGCTACAGACTCAGTCGGCCATGGGCAGCAGTTGCTGATACTGCGCTCTATTCGTCTCATAGCACTCACAGGCGCCTTCACTAATGCCCTCAATGTCAACTATTTCAATTTTGCCCCGGGAGTACTTGACCATCCCGGCTTTCTGGAGAGTGCGCGCGACGGTTGTTACACTCGTTCTCCGGACGCCCAGCATTTCAGCCAAAAACTCTTGCGTGAAAGGAAGCTGATCGCTTCCCGCGAGGTCGCGGGCGCGCAGCAACCATCGACAGAGTCGGGCCTCGACTTCATGGTGCGCCATGCAAGCCGTTGATTGCTGGGCTTGCGCAAACAACGTCTGCTCATGACGCATGACAATCGAAATCAATCTCTCCGACTGCATCGCCGCGCTCTTGAATGCGGCGGGCTCACAAACCATGGCATCACCACCTAACTGGACGATGGCGCGGCACATTGCGACTTTTCCATCCAGCGCAGAGGCGAGACCAAACCCACCGTCCCTGCCTACCATCGCGGCCTCCGTCATTTCGCCCGTCGCAAGCGACACAACAAGAGATATGACCGCAGTTATAGGGAAATAGACCGCGTCGATGATATCGCCGGCTTCATAGAGTACTGTCTTCTGCTCCAGATGGGTGGCCTTGAGATGAGGCCGAAGGGCCGTTCGGTCGCTGTCTGACAGAGATGCGAGGATAGCGTTTGACTGAAACATCGTGCACTCCCGTTTCAAAGGCGGGAGTGCAAGAACTCTCAGTTGCCGACGCCCAATGTCGTGGCCAGCAATGATACACCCTAACACGCGAAGAACTGCAGCTCTGTACGGTGGATGACTTAGCAGGGCGATTTCGCAGCGCAGCATTTCGCCTCAACAATAGCCGCTTTGTTTGCCCGCATCTTCGAACTTGGTCGATTTTTGACCTCTTGAGTCAAACGCCGGACAGACATGCCTGATGCGCGAGAGCTAAGAAGCGAGGGAGCAGTTTGCGAGGAGGCTTGTCATGGGCCAATTGCGGCGACGAGTTAAACACACGCTGAGTTTTGAAGAACGGTTGGCGGTAGAGGCCAAACGATTTAGGGACGCGGCTGAAACGGAACCACTGGGAAGCCTGTCTCGGGAATTGCTTCTCCGACGAGCGAGGCAAGCGGAGGCGGCATCCCACCTGAACGATTGGCTGCGATCCCCTGGCGTGCAGCCGCCCAAAGGAGCAGTCAGAGGCTTGTCGTTGTTGGATCGGGTACGAAGCTTTCAATGATCACGCTCGATCTCGCCGATCCAGATGAAGCACTGGCGATAGCAGAGCGCATCGCCGAGCACACCGGGCGGACCGTAACCGTCCGGGATGCCAACGGCGAAGTTCTTGAGACGATCCGAGCGCCCAGCAAGAACTAGGCGCGACCTCCAGATGCGGCGCAGCGTGAACCGTGCCACGCGACTCGATGCGAGGCTGCCAAGCTTTACTGCTTCATCGTGCTTCTGTCGAAGATGAACGCGGCTTGAAACACACGCTCAATGTCCGTCCGCACTTCGACCGCAACGTCTTGCCTTGTCGAGGCAAACTCCTTTGCCACGCCATCCAGCGACTCAGCGGCATCCACCTCTGCCTCTTGCTGAGAATGGAACTCAACCTTCCTCGTCCGGCCAAAGGCCAGCGTCGTCCCGGATATCCAAGTAGTACCGGGTCATGTTTGGCCCTTCGCTTAGAAAGGGCAATGCAACGTTTGTTAAGTCGTTCCTATCAGCCTCGGCTTAGTTCAAACGATTGGGTTCCAACGTCATCGGGGCTGAAGTGCTTGCTCTAACCCGTGATGGAGACGGAAAATGCAAGCCGACCTTCCTTCTGACTGGCAAAAAACCTAGCGGCACTGGATTCCAAGCTATAGCTCCGAGGGCTACCCGCTCTAAGTGGCTCCACCCGGCTGGCCCAATCCTTACCCAAGGCTCGCGTGATCAACTTATGAGCGGGAAAAGGATCGAAGTTGAGGTTCCCATCGGACTACTCTCTCGGTGAACCTCGCCGCCAATTTGACGCGCCAGCGAGTCTATAAGCTTCAGACCTGAACCGTCTGTGTTGGGCTTTTTGATGCCGCCCCCGTTGTCGGAGATGGTGAGCCGGCCCTCGCCGAAGCCAACGCCTGTCTGCAAAGTTATCGAGATCCTGCCGCCAGCTTCGTCGAAGGCATGTTTGATGCTGTTCGTTACGACTTCATTGAGTATCAATCCAAGCGGCACCGCTCGCTCAATCGAAAGCTCGGTCTCGTCGGCTTCGAAGTCTATGACGATTCTGTCGACCTGCTGTTCGATTGAGATCACGAGAGCCCGAAGGTAAGAGGCGACGTTCACCACGTAGACGTTCTGACGGATAGCAAGCTGGTCATGTGCCAGCGCGATTGCGTTGATGCGATTGGCGACATGGTCCAGGGCACGATGGATCGCCGGGTCGTCGAATCGACGTTTTTGAATTCCGATCGAGGAAAGGATTATTTGGAAGTTATTCTTGACCCGATGCTGAAGCTCCCGAAGCAGGATCTCGCGGTGCTGCACGCTTGCCGCCGCTTCAGCCATTGCCGCGGCGTCAATATCGCTGGCCGTTCGGCGTTGCACGGTCGCGCCGATGATTGCGGCAGCTGCAGTCAGGAAGTCGGTCGTATCCTCGGTGAAGTCACAGGCGACGGAACTATCGATTTCAAGTACGCCCCACGCCGCTCCATCGATCAGTACGGGTACGTTTGCCAGGGAAACGATGCCGTGCTCCTGGAGAATGGAGGAGATGACGAACCCTGCGCCGATGCTGTATCCGCGAGACAGACAGGTTCCGCTGTTTGATACGCCAGACCGGGCGGCGATTTGAGGTCGGCCGGAAAGGTCGCAGCTCGAACAACGCCAGTCTTCCAGCCGACGCCGGCGACCATCAGCAAGTCTGCCGTTGACCTGCGATAGCGCATGATCTTAGCGTGATCCACCTCGACAGCGCGAGCCACCTGCACGACCGCTTGATCGAGAAATCTATCGATGTCGGAGTTCTGCCCGGCAATGCGGCCAAGATCTACCAGGATTCGAACATGGCGCCGCAGCTTTTCTATCGTTTCCAGCATCCCAGCTAACGCCCATGCGGCCGAGAGGTGCCAAAGCGGTGAGTCGGCCAGTCAGCACTCGGAAACAGCGAAAGACTCAGCATTTCCGTGGTGATTTGTACCGCCTCACACGCTAGCGCGAAATGCGACTTGGGTCGTTCAAGTCCGCTACGGCTCAAGATGAGCAGTTTGGGCGACAGGCCTTCTCGAGAAGCCGACCAACAGTGAGCCTAGTAGCACGGCTGCGAAGCGCAATAACCGGACACGGGTTGTGTGTGAAAGAGGCGGCCAGCGGAGGCCGCCTTACTTCTTCTTGGACTGTTGTTTTGAGCCGCGTCTTGGCTGCGTGCGCTCTTAGTTCATCTTGCGGCGTAGCTTCTGGATAAGCTCTCGGAGATCGGCGGCATATTCCTCGATGACGCGCCGCGCCTCCTCCAGCCGGGAGGGCTGGGCTCTTTCATTTCGCTCTGTTGGTCGGGCTCAGACATGGCGAAACTGTCGTTCAGAGGTCGGCGAGACCGTTGACTTAATCAATGGAGACGGACCCGACCGGGCGGCCCCTACTCTTCCCAATTAGGTTATGACATTCTCGGCAGCGATAGATATTCGCCACTGTGCCACCAAGGAAAATTCCTCGCTAAGCCCAGCCAGCGACTCGGCGGCCTTCACTTCTGATCGATCGGCGGTACTGAAATAACACAACTTGCAACGTTGTGTCTGCTGCCTCGGAAACCAATCGCCAAACATCTCGTGATGTGTGACCCTGGAACCAGAACCCGCATTCAGTCGAGTTGTGAGCAAGTGGGTCAGCTCACATTCCGACCCCTGCAATCTGTGATACAGATCGGCCTTTGGCGCACTTTGGGGGAATTGTGTGCGATGCCGAAGAATATTGTGATCTTTTCCGACGGCACAGGCCAAGCCGGCGGAATCAATTTCGACGAAGCGCGGACGAACGTTTACAAGCTCTACCGCGCCTGCCGCGTCGGCCCGGACACGAAGGTCGAACCATCCGAACAGGTCGCCTTCTACGATGCCGGTCTCGGTTCGGCCTCGGATGGCGGTCATTTCAAGATCGGCTGGATGCGCTGGCTCTACAACCTCGCCAGCATGGCAACCGGCCTCGGGATCACGCGGAACATCGTCGATTGCTACGCCGCTATCATTGCCCTTTATGAGGAAGGCGACCGCGTTTTTCTGATCGGTTTCAGCCGGGGGGCCTACACTGTGCGATCGGTTGCCGGCGTGATGACCTATTGTGGCATCCCGCGCCATATGCCCGATGGCTCGCCCCTGCACCGCGATCCAAAGAGCATCCACAAGCTGGCCGAGCACGCCGTCAAGGATGTCTATCAATTTTGCCCATCCTATTCGCGCAAGAGTCTTGGATACCGGCAGTTTCTGTTAGAGACCCGAGACGCGATCGCCGCACAATTCAGACAGCAGTACGGTAGCACGACCACCATCAACGGCGCCGAGCGGGCGAACGTCTTTCCATACTTCGTCGGCGTGTTCGATACGGTCGCCGCCCTCGGGCACAAATATCTCGGCACGGCGCTCGTGACCTCCGGCATTGCACTGCTGATCGGAGTGCACTGGCTCGGTGGCTTCCTTCAGCCGGTCTTTCCATGGGCGGGATGGGGAGCTTGGAGTCTGAGTTACCTCGGCGTCGCCGCAGCCCTGATCGCTTTTCTCATGAACTATCTCAAGATCGCGCCATCCTTGCCCGGCTACGGGTTCTTGAGGCGCCTCCGGACCGTGCATTTCGCCCCACCGAAGCACAAGTTCTACGACACGACGCTGAATCCAAATGTCGGCTATGCCAAGCATGCGATCTCGATCGACGAAAACCGCGCCGACTTCAAGCGGGTCGGCTGGTCGCCCACGGCCGAGAAGCAGGACGTACGCGACGCGCTCGGCAACCTCTACTTCGAGCAGGTCTGGTTTCCGGGCGTGCATGCTGATGTCGGCGGCGGCTATCTGGAAAATGAAGCCCGCTTGTCGGATGTGGCGCTGAACTGGCTGCTCGCCGGAGCCTCGCTCATCCCGGGCGGCCTGAAACATGACAGCAGTGTCCTGCGGCTGTCACCCGATCCTGCCGGCCCCCAACACAATGAACAGGCGGGTGGCTTCCTCAAGGCCGGAGTTCGCGAGCTTCCCATCGATCCGAAGACTGAGGAGTCGAGATCACCCATGCACAAATCGGTCTATCGCCGCTTCGAGGCAGGGTCGGTTCTCCTGTACGACCGCATCGCGGCTTATCGACCGGACAACATGAGGGTTCACGTCGACTTCAAACACTATTTCGATGGCAGCGCGGCGCAGCCGCCCCAATGCGTCGCTGACGACATAGAACGGAAGTGGGAAAATGCCGGCCATGTCGGGCGGCTCTAACACAGCTAGAACAAGGAAAGCGGTTCTGTCCGGCAGCGTTCGAGTCGGCTTCGCCTCTGCCTAGGCGAGCAGAGTAGATCACAATGCCGAGAGTGGACCCGCCGATCGGCCGCCAAAATCACCGTTTGAAAAACCGTTTTAGTTCGGTCCTCTCAAACGGTTTCTCTCGCTAAGGTCTTGATTTGTTTGGTGGGCGCACCAGGGCTCGAACCTGGGACCCGCTGATTAAGAGACAGCCCCGGGCTGAGAACAATCAATGACTTACCGGTCGCACCACCGGGCTTACCCGGCTGAAAGTGGGCATTCGTCGCACGATCTTAGTGTTTGCATTGCCTGATAGGCTTGGAGCGCTTTGCGCGTCAAAATACCGCGTTCACGCACTTTGATGTGGGCGGCGGCTGCCGTCCAGATCCCACTTGGGGATAGGCTTACTCAGACGATAGGCAAATCGCTTCCACAACTGTATGTTTTGTATGTTCTTCTGACAGATTTGCAACGGCCGGAAGGTCTTGGATTCCAGGTACGATAATACTGTCGCCGCACAGGCTGCAGGCTACATCCTGCAGCTTGATCGTGCATTGCATCACTTGGCGCTTGCGGCGAGCAGCGACGTTGCCGTCGCAGTGGAACACGTCGACGACGTCGTTATCATGCGCGATGGCAAGGTTATCCTGGTTGAACAGGACAAGAGCTCATTTCAGACTACCGTTCAGTTGTTGGCTAATCGTAGCCGAGCTTTTTGGCGGACGCTTCAAATTTGGCTTCGCCACCGAGAAAGTCCAGACGGTCGCCACGTCGAGCGCCGGCTGTTCTTCGTCAATCAGTGGGTGTCTTCCCCGATTGCGCTTCTGCTCAAAAAGCGAGCCAAGCGAGAGATCGAAAGCGCGGAAGTCGTCAGGGCGATGCGAGAGATCGGAGCATCGCGCTCTAAGTCGAAAATCCAAGGTGTTATAAATGACGTATTATCCAGGAGCGATCCAGATCTAGCTGCGCTCATCGAAACGATTGAGATCGTCGAGGCCGAGGATCCCTCCAGCGAACGAGCGAGTTTAGCAAATGGGCTCGGTTTGAATCCTCGCGCCGATGCAGACGACATCATAGAGGGCCTACTGGGTTGGTTGACGACGAAGCTTCGCATCGAATGGTCGGAGGGACGGCCAGGTGTGATCACGCGCCGAGAGATCCTCATCCAAAGCTACGCGTTGCAAGAAAAGCAAGCTAAGCGCCGATTTCTTCCTCGGCCGTCGGCTGACATCATCGTCAACGAAGAGGACCGCAAGGGGGCGCTTGCACGAAATTTCGTCGAACATCTTGGACGGATCCGCGCTGAGAATGAGGACGTAGTTCAAGCCGTCGATCATTTCCTCAAGTTCAGTATCGAAAAGCACCGTCTTGTTCGGGCCGGAGACGTGCCCGATGCCGAGTGGCGCAACCGCTCAAATCGGCTGAGGGAACGTTGGAGCAACCTAATGCGCCGAAAACGACGAGAACTCGAGGGATCCACGAACAACACCATTGGCCAGGCTGTGCTAGCTGAGACTACTTACGAGCACCGTGAAAGCCTGGATGGCCAAATGTGCGACGAACTCTACATGACGTCCGGGCACTATCACCGTCTGGCTGAGGAAGATGAAGTTTGGTGGGATCCGAACTTTTTTAGGGAGGCACAGCGTGAGAGATGACCACGAGGAGCTTCTTGCGCGCAATCCAGCTCTCCTCAGCCGATGCTTCTGGCATCTGGCCCGAAAGTACGGAGAAACGGCGGAGGGACCAGCTCCGGGTTTACCGATATTTCTCGTGGGTGCAGGCCTTCTCTTTCACAGAGATACTGTCGACAAAGTACACCGCATGAACTTCGACAGTCGGTTTCTCAAGGTAGTCGCCGAAAGACCGGATTTGCTAGGTGGCCTGCAGTCGAGGGTAGAAGGGGCATTTGGCGCATCACTCGTCGCGCTGCAGGTTGGTGTTGCGTCAGAGCTTCTCCAGCGCGACGGCGGGAGTGGCTTTCCCACGTTTCGGGCCTTGGGTGGGGCAGATTTGCCGGTGGCTCTGCGAGAGCCTTCCAGCTCAGGAGAAATGATCGCCGCAGCGAAAAGGCTCGGCGCATGGTTTGCGCTGGAGCCCTTCGAGGTAATCCAACGACAACTCGTCATAGAGTTTTAAGTCAATGAAGCTCGTCGTATGGCCGGAGGACCCAAACCACGACCCGAGAAGGGTACCCTTCGACGTCGAGAAAGTGTCCGTAGTGACCGGTTGGAGCAGTACGGGTAAGTCCTCGATCGTCGACATTATCAACTACGTTCTGGGGTCGGGAACCTGTTCGATACCGGTTGGCTACATTCGCGATCTCGCATCTTGGTACGGGCTGGAGATCGAGACTGACGTAGGTCCGATGCGGATCGCTCGTCCTAAACCAGCCGCTCGGCAGGTTTCGGACGATATCTGGCTACAGCAAGGTGCCGACACGGACGGACCACTCCCAAGGCGGCCAACGATGACAATCAATGTTGCACGTTTGAAAGCAATGTTCGATGCGATGTCAGGCCTATCAAATCTTGGCGTCGTGCCGGAAGGGGAGCAAAGCCGGGCAAGCTTCCGCGACATGGCATCTTTTAACCTGTTGCCACAGCATATAGTCGCTAATCCCTACACGCTTCTCTTTAAAGCGGATTCACAGTCCCACCGCACCAAACTCCAGCAGGTGCTTCCGTTGGCCATGGGCATTGTGACTAATGAAGATTTAGTTCGCGCCCACCGGTTAAGGCTTCTTCGCGATGAGCTTCGCCAGATAGAGACGGAGCTGCGGACACGACGCGATGCGATCGACAACTGGAAGGCGAATGCACGAGGCGCTTTCTATCGGGCTCAAGAGCTTAGCTTGCTTCCGCCTGGCGAACCGCCAGAAAGCCTGCAGCTCTTGATCGGACTCCTTCAAAAGGTCGTGGACGCCGGCGGCCATACGATCGCTACGGCAGGCAGAGTGACGGCCGCCGTGGAACGGCTCAAAGAAATTCGCCGTCGCGAGGAAACCCTTGATGCCAAGATTAGCGCCGATCGACGGCGGCTTCGCAAATTGAAGAGCCTAGCCCGTTCCGTGCTTGATTATGACGAAATCCTGCAAGAGCAGCGCGCCAGTGTGGTTGGTGTTGGATGGTTCAGGGCTCAAACCCATGCAGAGACGTGCATCCTGTGTGGATCGGACACCGATGCCGCCAAACAGGCACTCGCTAATTTAGAAGAGCCCATTGCCGAACTCTCTGCCCTTGCGGCAAGCACGACTTCGACCAAGCCGATGGTGGATCGAGATATTATCGCGATCCAAGAAGAGCTGTTGAGACATGAGCGCGACCTATTGGCATTGCGGCAGACGCGACAGGCCTTTGAAGCAGAAGTCGATGTCGAGCAAGGCCGCAGTCAGAGCTTAGAGAACGTTTATCGGTTTATTGGCTCGACTGAGCAAGCTCTCAACATGCTCGGAGAGGTCGAAGGCGAAAGCGGACTCGCCGACCGCGCAGAGGCGCTTCGCAAGGAGATCGCGGATCTCAACGCCCAAGCCAATGAGCGGGAGCGACAGAGCCGAGCAGAACGAGTTCACAATCAGATATCAGGCTACATCCCGAGATTTATCGAAGCGATGGGCGTCGCAGGTGCGGAAGGCAAACCAGTCCTCGACGAACGTGAGTTAAACATCAAGTTCGAACGCGAGGGTGCAAATCGCCCTGACTATCTATGGGAGATCGGCAGCGGAGAGAATTGGATGGCGTACCATCTAGCAGCGCTTCTAGCACTTCATGGGGTGTTCCTAGCCCGCGGCACAACCAACCCAGTACCGTCCTTCCTTGTCATCGATCAGCCCAGCCAGGTGTACTTTCCGAGCGACACATTCGATGCATTCATCAAGGGGGAACAGCCGGCAGGCGGACAGGCCCAGCGGCCTAGGCGCCGCAGGCATCTGACAGACATCGAAAGCACCCAACGCATCTTCTCCAGCCTCTCGCGCGCTCATCAAAGCTTCGAGGGCCGCGTTCAGATTATCGTTCTTGATCACGCAGACCGGAATGCTTGGGGGGACGTGGATGGTGTGGTCGGCGTTGTCAATTGGCGCGATGACGAGGACTTCCTAATCCCGGCCTCGTGGATCCCTCGAGAATCCCGAGACGCAGACGAGCCTGACGAGAACAACTGATACAGCCGCGGCTTGATTGAGACTTGAAGTTCGCAGCACCGCGACGACCAGCTATCGCCTTCGGAGTTGATAGCGAGCGACGAAAGAAGAAAGCGACACTCATCGACTTCAAGCTGTGACAGGCACGGGGATAGTTATTGAGCAACGCGAGAGCCGAGCAACTTCTCAACAGGGCAGGCATTTCTTTCGAACCGGAACCCAAGTGGATCAAGGAGGGCCAAAAGCCCGACTTTTACTGCAAAGGGAAAAAGCCGTTCTGGTGCGAGGTGAAGACTCTAGAAAGGCCAGAGGATTCCGAGAAGCTCAGCAGGGCGTTTCGGGATCTTAGAGACCGCACCGCTAACATCGAGCAAACCGGACAGGGCATTGCCTACGTCCATGACGACTTCTCCGAGCGCGACGCCAAAAGCGTTGTGCAACTTCTGAAGCGCGGCTTGAAGCGCTTTGAGGACGGCGACTCCCCGGATGTAATCGTCGCGCTTGTTCCAAGAAGTCCAAATCGAAAGCAATTTGTCCGGTTCTCTGTCGCGACAGGAAGACATGGCGCTGTCGAATTTCACAGCTGCGTATCGCTAACGGGAATCTATGGGAGTCCGGATAGCATCTATGCTGATCCTTTCGAGCAGCAGGTGACGCAATACTTCTCATTCGGAACGGAGCGCACCGCCTTAGCAGGTGCTTTCCTGCAGCCGAACGAGACATTTCTCGCGGCCATCGTGGTTTCGAAGCATTCGGATCGCTTCTCTCTGATCACGGCCGCCTCAGCTTTGCCTGCAAAGAGGCTGAAGAATCCCCAACGAATCCGCGAAGTACTTGGCAACGCGAACGATCAATTCAAGAATGGCACGAAATACAAGAACATTCCGTGCCTCCTGACGATCTTTCACGACGGGCTAGATGTCCCAGACGAAACGATCATCAAGAGTGCCCTCTACGGGAATCTGAAGTTCGTCTTACCTAAGCAACGTCCCGACAAAGGCAAGTTGATTTTCGACAAGGATGGTGGCTGGACACCCGAGAAAAATCGAACAACCGGCGCGGTCCTTTATGTTCGAAATAGCGGACAGCCACTTCTTGTTCATAACTACTGGGCGCGCAAGCCATTCCCGACTGGCCTCTTTGAATGCAAAGAGGTTTCCGTGCTGCCAGACGGGACATTTCAAGAGACCAACTTCGTCAGTCGCCCGATCATACGCTCTCTTCTAACGCGAATCGCAGGCTTACTGGGAAAGCTTTGGAAGGAGGACTTGAAGCGCTAGACCACGGCGAGCGAAACTCTCTTTCGCGAGTATGGCACCTGATCAACCGCGCGAACCCGCCATTCTATTCTCCCGCTGCTTCGTCGATCATCGGGGCCACAAAAATCCGCAGGCGCGCGACCAAGAACCAACGCCGGCAATCATCAGTTCGAGGCGGATAGGCAACCGGCCGCGCTCCAGCGATCCAATCACCTCAACCTTCTCCACGCGCTCAACACACCGCAATGGTGTGTACCGCTGGTTCAAGACTGGGTCTCCGTAAGGTATCGAAGCCAAGCGGGCTACGTCGAGCTTGATAAGCGTATTCAGCCAGGGTGAGCCAACGTAGCAGTGCCAGTATTCAGCTAGCCTGGACCCATAGTCTGGATGAAAGGGGCTCTCGCCCCGCATCATCGACAGGCAGGTAATCAGCGTCTGCGGCAGCGCGTCGAGCCCGCTGACGGTTGTGATGCTTCTTCCGGCGTCGGCCAAAAGATCGTGCTCGACGGATAACGCCACGTCCGTCGGCAGGGTCGCGGCCAGATCTCGGGGAAAGTCAGGCGCGACGACGCCCTCGACGATGATCTTTCCTAAGTGGCGCTCGATTCTCAATGGACCGATGAGGGAGCGTCCTCCTCCGAGGCTCGTGGCAACAACGTAGCGATCGTAGGGGGTGCTGAGGGTCGCTCTTTCTGAAGCGCAGTAAGTCCGCAAATGCACCAGCAACGAAATGATGGAGTGTAAACCGCCAGTGTGCGCCGATTGCGCCGGTTAGGTCGCCAACGCAGACAATATCGGGTCCAAGAGCAACAAGATCGTGAGGTGGTTGTGGCTGGATCGTTCGACCCATGAGGGCCTGCTTGCTTCGACTCTCATGTTCGCGCTTCATTTGAAGTAGGATTTCGGCCGTATAGGTGACAGTATCATTGTCGATTGCTCGACCATGATCAGCGCAAACCAAATGCCGTTGTCGATCGACCGCGTGCTTCGCTCGTCATCGTCCGGTCGTAGCGAGGTCCGCCCTCGGAGGCGGCGCAGATGTGGGCGGCCGTACCTATGTTCGAAACCGCCGCAGTCGACTTGTCGCTCGGACCGACCGTGGGCGCCTCGCAGATCGAGCAGCGATAAGCAGCTCGGAGCGCAAGCGCAGACCTTATGGGAGCTGGAAACTCGTCGCGCATGAAAACTCACTCGTCATTGTCGCCACAGGCGGCCGGCCACGTCTTCAGGCAAAGTTGATCCTCAGGACACCCGATAGGGAATCGCGGAGCGCACAATCTCAACGTCCTGATCTATGCCGAGCGTAACCAGGAACGCACGTATGTTCCGTTCTGCATCCGGTGGGGCTGCGGGACCAATCACAATTTCCTTGATCATCCGGGGCGCTCGGATCTGTATCGGCTGGGCAATGTATCGCAGGGTTCCCCCAGCCCTTGAGCGAGTCTTGATATGAGACGAGAGCGCAGAGAGCGTCCCCATGATGACAAGCCGGACCTCTTGCTCGTGGATATAACCTGAATGCTTCGAGGTGAGGCAATTCCAGATGAGCGGCGATGCAATTAGTTCACGCGCAAAGTCTTGCATGAACGGGATTCCGATGGCCCGATCAGCAAGCATATTTCGATTGGCATTGGCCGCGGCCAGGAAGAGCTCCGCGGCCTTCCTCAGATGCAGCGAATGGCGAGAGACGATCTCGGCATCGGCGTAGTGGACGGATCCGACGAATTCTGGAAGGCGACCTAATGGAGGATGTGCTGTGATCGCAAAGAGAGATGGAGAGAAGCCGATCGCGACGCCCCGGCCATTGTCCGCGTAGGCCCGCCACTGGCCTAGATCGTCGCGCGCGCGGCTAAAACACGTAATGAAGAACTCCAGCGCGCCGGTGAAATTATCCCGCCGGAACATGTCGGCCAGGCATTCCAGGAAAAGCCGGACGCGCCCGTCCGCGCCGGCGGCAATCTTCTGTGCCGCGACATGCGACAGGTTGATCCCGTGAAGCAACTCGGTCGGGTCATTCAGGTGCCGATAGTCCGTGAACCAGATGCTGCCGGATTCAAGAATGCCTTTGAAGCCGTCCGCATTCGTATAGTGATACAGTGGGGTTGTTATCGCGCTCGTGTCCTGCTCGATCTGAAGGTGCTTGTCCCGCCACTCCGCAAATGAATCGATAGCCTTCTGGAGCGGCGAATGGAGCATGTTGGTTGGAGAAGGTGTGGTCATGGAAACTGAGCGAGGTCAAAATAGGTCCGCCCGTCAATCAGAAGTGGCCACGCATACCAAGGCGTAGTGAATGTCGAAACCATATAGGTTTCGTCAGGTCGATCGCTGCGCGTGGCAGCGATAGGCAAGTATGTATGGGCCACGGCCGACGGGTTCGTGAGCTGCATGTCGTTGTCTTCAAGCACGAGGATTGTACGGGCGCCGTGCATTTGCTTCCAGCGAGCAAGCTTCGGAAATTTCTTCTCACAGGCACGCCCGATCCGTTCGACTCGCGAGATTTGCGTTTCTGGCGGGACGAGATGTTTAATTTGGACTCGTCCGGGAAGCGAGGCGACGCCCGCGAAGCGGATGATAGATACCGAAAAGGGAACGCCGGCAGGCTGCACGGTCAGGAGCGTTCCGTTATAGTCAGCGTACTTGCGCGTCGGAAGCGTCGGGGTGGTGGACGAGATCCAGGTGACAAGTGCAGTCTGGACTGCGCGAACGTCCGCCATCTTGAGGCCGGTCAACCCGTCGAGCGGCATTTGCAACTCGATGACAGTGCCGTTCGTCAGGAGGGGCCCAATGCCAATGTCGCAAGGGTTTGAATGGGGTCAAAAAGATCCGCGGCCCGGTTTTGATGGGCCATGAATCCATCGAAAGGTTCGATCCCCGTGTGTTCAATCGCGTACAGGCTTCCTTGGAGCCTGAGGGTCAATTCCACCCGCACATCCGGTGGCGTATTTGGATCCCTATCCTGAGCCTTTACGTCGTGGCGGATAGCGCCCTCACGACGCTCGATATATTGCACAACCCCTTCACACGCCTCAGTCTCGTGGAAGGCGAGCGACATGGGTGGCTCCGATCACTGAAGCCTAAATCGGCCGGTCTGGTTGCCGGCAAAACTACAGATGAAGGTGTTGCCTGTACGCTCGCTCGAGATCATCGCTGAGCCGCGTCGTGGCTGCAATTGGGATCGGATAGCGTTGGCAAAGTCGGCCCACGGCATCCTGTCAGGCCTTATCATCTCCAAAGTCGTTCGATGGGCGAGAACCGTAGCATCGATTCCGCGGCGGCGCAGACGTCGGGCGGCATTCCGGATATTGTCGCCCTTAACGCGGTTGAATTCGCCAAAGTAGCGGCTCATCATTCACCCTCCTCTTCTTCATCTTCGCTCGCAAATGAGATCGCCACCGATGCGAGACCGTTATTTCGACTGAAGGCCAGGAGAACTCCTTCTTTCACGAGAGCACGGCGGATCGCTTTCAGCGTGTCCGCCTTCGAATCCCGGCCGCGCTCAACATTGCTGACGGTGCCCGCGGAAAGCCCTGCTCGCGCGGCCAGCGTTGCTTGGTCCAGGCCGGCCAACATGCGCGCGGCCGCATAAGTCCGGCCGAGCGCTTCGTTGTTCGAAAGGTTGAGTGGCATAACCTCATCCAAATTGAATAGGATTTATTGTAATTATAAATATGGCTAAATTATGTCGCATTGTAACTGCCCGGGGGCACTCGTCTTCACCTCCAGCTCTGCACCCATGCCCACCGGCGGAAAGCGGCGCCATCGCGCCCGGGCCTCGTCGCGGGCGACGGCGATCCTGGCCCACCGCCCCCTGGAGTTGAGTTTCAGATGCTGACTTTGAAGCCGTCCGGATCGGGAGTGATCTTATAGGCTCCGATCTCGCAGAAGCTGCGCGCCGCGGCGCCCGCCAATCACGAGGGGTTGCTTTCGCTGCAGCGCGAGCTTCTCACCTACTAAAATGCGTGCCGTATATCTGCGGAGGGTGAAATGCCACAGCCGGGCCGCCGTCCGGGCAGCTCGACAAGCCGGCTTGTCTGCCGTCATAATTGGCGGTTGAGCGTCCCTTTTTCAGCAACCGCGTGATTTGTGCCAGAGATATTGAACGACCTCTTTTCGGATCAGAAGAGCATCATCGATGAGCTTTTCATCAGGACCGCCGACGACAACTACGTCCTGGCTCGTTGGTGCTTTCATCAGCAGTTGAACGTCGACTTCTACTGGCTCGCCGTTCATGCGCTGGAGAAGTACTTGAAGGCCGTTCTGCTCTTGAACGGACGGAGCGCAAAGCCTCACGGCCACGACAATGTCGCTCTATTTGCGGACGTAGCACCTCTTGCGCCCGAGCTGCTTCCCGCCGCCTTTCAAAGGCCGGACGATGATATGCCCGAGCCGTACTGGCATGTCGAGACGGTGAGAGACTTCATCGAGCGGCTATATCGCGATGGCCGCGCAGACAATCGCTATCAGCTGTTTGGCTACAGCAGGCGCCCGGAAGATCTCTGGAAACTCGACCAAGCGATTTTCGCGATACGACGAATGTGCTGTCCGCTGGAGGCCTATGTCCTCGGCAAACCCTATGATGGTGCGGCAAACCTCTCAAACAGAGAGGTTCTCGCGCACTATCCGGGCCGATGGCGATTGAACTCACTTCTCGAGAGCACCATGGGGGGCAGCGCGGCGACGAGCTGATGCGTGCCGCACTGACCTGGAATTTCCCATTCGCGCCTTCCGGTTTCGAGCATCCGCCGACGTCCTATCTTTGGTCTTCCCGGGAGCCCGTCCTGGTCCGGCGTCTCTACGATCCACTTACGGCGGGACCCGCCCACTTTGCCCAGAACGACGCATTGTGGGCGTGGGTGAAGAACAATATCCACCTTCCGCGGCATCTCATTCCCGAAATCGAGCGCGAGCGCGAGCGGATAAAGGCCAGCTCGAATGCCCGCGGATCTTAGCCGACCAGGCCCGACCTATCTGGACCTCACATCCACCGAACATAGCTCGTTGCCGGCGCTCGAAGCAGAATGGGCATAACGCTTCATGGACCCCAATCGCGCCTTATCCGATTTCAAGCAGCGCAAGCTGTATATCGACTTTCCCGAGCTGTCCTTAGTGCGGCCTCCCGGAACAGGAGGCGCCGTCAGCTACAGGGGGAGCGGTTATATCGAGCAGATCGCTGATGGCGTTCTCATGCTCAAACTCTACGCGACACAGTCCAAGAATACCTATTTTTATCCGGGTTCAGATTATAGTTTCGATCACACAGACCGGAATGCTTGGGGTGACACGGATGGTGTTGTTGGAGTTGCCAATTGGCACGATGACGAAGACTTCCTTATCCGGGCTTCGTGGATCCCCCACAATCTCCGGACACAGAAAAGTTCGATGAGAACAACCGGTATGGCGCCGCGCGGAAGGCGGACAAACCACAGCTGCTCGCTTCGGAGACCGCCAATGAAATGGGGAGACAACGCCCGCGATTTTGATACCGCGTTGGGGGTCTGGCCGCAGTATCGTCCGTTGTACGATGGTTGGCCGATGCAAGAACTGGTAGGGCTCCAAGTTGGCATCATCGCAGGGTGCCGACCAATGTACGCCGCGACGTCTAAGGGTGACGATGCCGTATTCGGTGAGCGGACGTCGCATCCGCGTATCCAGATGTAGCCGAGGCACAACATGGAGGGACGCAACTTCGAGAGACTGAAAGCACACATATTGCCCCTTTCCGTGTCGCGCCGCTTCGACATCGCCCGCAGCGAATGGTCCCTTGTCGCGGTCGAGATAAGCGAAGAATTCGACCAATGCCCGTGCGGCCAGGAGATCAAAGAGCACTGCTACATCCGCAACCGCCTCAATGGCAACGAGACCTACGTCGGTAATGTATGCATCAACCGCTTCATCCAGATTGACACGGGCAATTTGTTTGACGGTCTAAAGCGGATCGCTAAGGACCTGACTGCCAACGCCAACAGCGATCTAATCGAACACGCCTTCCGAATGGGCTACCTGTATAGTGAGAAGGAATACACCTTCCTGAAGCAGACGATGCGGAAGAGAAATCTCTCAGACGCGCAAAGTGCGTGGAAAGTCAAAATCAATCGCCGGATCGTGAGCCAGACCGTGGTTCGGAAACGCACCGTCAGATGACGTACGCGGGCGTCGTGGCCGAAACAAAGCAAACGAGCGCAGCTCTTGGGGGAACGCGCACCAATGTATATTGAACAGCTCATTCTGACCAATTTCCGTTGCTTCGGGGCCGCATCGACAACGATCAACCTGACCGGCGGGCTCACGACCTTCGTCGGCGTCAACGGGGCGGGAAAGACAGCCGTCATGCAGGCGCTTCAGCGCCTCTTCGGCGTGACCGGCGAGCAAAGAAGACTACGGCGTCAAGATTTTCATGTCCCTGCCAGCGAACTCGTGGCCCCACCGCAGCGGAATTTCGTGCTGGAAGCTATCATCGCTTTTCCCGAGCTTGATGGCGACGGTGGGGCCGCGATTCCGGAATTCTTCCACCAGATGGCCGCTGACGAGGCCGGCAGGCTTAAGTGCCGCCTGCGTCTCGAGGCAACGTGGACGGATGATGGATCGCTCGACGGGACGATCGAGCAGAAATATTGGGCGATCAGGGCTTTCGGGCAGTACACG
Source organism: Bradyrhizobium sp. C-145 (assembly GCF_023375135.1). Lineage (NCBI taxonomy): Bacteria > Pseudomonadati > Pseudomonadota > Alphaproteobacteria > Hyphomicrobiales > Nitrobacteraceae > Bradyrhizobium > Bradyrhizobium sp. C-145. The sequence continues at coordinate 6,368,892 of NZ_CP088150.1, forward strand.
GAAGCTGATTGCACTGAGCTCAAGGCGACTGACCGTGCCCGCATTCAGATGATTTACGTGCCGGCGACGCGCGATGGCGCCTCCCAGGTTACAGCCTTTTTGCGCGGGCGACTCTGGCGCGCGATCAACTGGTCGCAAGGAGTCCGCGACACCTTCACCAAAACCGGTACGATTCTGAACGGCGCCTTCGCTGGCGAGCCGGCGGTCGACGTGATCGCCGCAGCGGTTACGCGGCGATGGCAAGAGGTACATACAGCGGGTACTGACACAACGCCGCTGTTCCGCCCGATCGATCTGCGCTTCCAGGAATTCATCCATAAGGTAGAGGTGGTTTTCCGGCCCGACGAGGCGGGCCGCGAGCGCGCCTGGATGATTTGAGCGATGGCCAACGCTCCCTCTTTCACCTGGCAATGACGGCGGCGACGCTCGACGTGGAAGCCGGCATTGTCGCCGATCCCGCCGCAGCAGGCTTTCAGGCGGGTGGAGTGCCGCTGCCGGCCCTCACGCTTATCGCCGTCGAGGAACCGGAGAACAATCTCGCTCCTTTCTACCTGTCTCGCATTGTTCAGCAGATCAGGGATCTGACGAAGGGGCCGCGGGCGCAAGCCCTGGTTTCCAGCCACTCCCCTAGCATCCTAGCCAGAGTCGACCCGGCGGCGGTCAGGCACTTCCGGCTCGATCCTCACACGCCAGAGCCGTATTCTGGATCAACGCTGGTCGGAGCCGGGCTCAGGAATCAGCGGCGCGCCCCCGACCGAGATTGGCCCTTCTGGTTTAGATGGTTGAACCACTCTCTTCGCTGGCCTCAAAGTGGGATGGGCGGCCGGCGGAGAAGGAGCCGACAGCACAGAGGCAGGCACGGGTATATTCTGCAAAGATTCGATCTTCGCGGTGAGCGCCTCAATCTGGTCCGCCATCCGTTTCAAATCGGCTTGTTGCGCACCGATGTTGCGATTGAGCTCTGCAAGTTCATCTCTCGCCATTTGTTGCCCTAATCGAATCTCCGAGAGAGCTTCCCTATCTTCAGGTGGCAAGCCTGGTTTTGAGGCAGCTTCATGCACCGACGATGTCGCGAAAACTGCCTCGATGTCAGTCCAATAGTAGGCTGCCCCGGCGCACAGACCAAAGGAGATGACCACGATTGCGAGAATCCAGGAAAAACGTCGTGAGGATTTATGCAAGACGGGCGGCAACTCCGAGGCGCTCGCTTGATCAATCACATCCATCATCCTCAGCTTGCCATTCCCATTCATCGCTCTTTCTCGTTGACGTGATAACGGGCAACCGTCAAGAGCTGCCCGTGAAGCACGGGTGCTGACCGCAATCTCACTATCATCGCGTCAGCAATGGCGTTGCGATGTAGCGATTCGAGATCAGAACCTCGTCGCGCAGCTGCAGGTGAAGCGCCCTTTTGCATTCGGCACCATCAATCGACGATTTCGGTGAGAGCATCGTAGCCCGCAGTTCGCCGATGCATCCATCGTCTTCGACGGGTCCGCAAAACGGGTGCAGATCAAGAAGTAGGACCCGCCCGTCGGGGGAAGCGCGCCTCACCAAAATAACCGAGCATCGGCTCGACCTCGGCCGCCCAGGCGAACCGACGCAGGGAAGCAAGGCCGCTGGGATCGAGGGACGCTGACTTCGCCGCGATCCAGCCTGATTTCGTGCATATGCGCCGCATTCCGTTGCCGAATGCGAGAAAAGAGCAGCGAACGTCACCTCAAGTTATACCAAAGTAGTTATCTAAGTTGCTACTTTTAAGCGAACTCTCTTGGGGCTTCAATATGAAGAGACTTCTGGGATTTTTGTTGATCGCTCAGTTTTGCTTGCTTTGCGCCGAGGCCAGGGCGCAAGGGCTTCCTGCTCCCTCATACTGGAAGAATGAACGGGGTTCAGAACTGTTTGTTTGGTCCGCTAATAGCGGGTCAATACAAGGGACTTTCACAAACCATGCTCAAGGGTTTGCTTGCCAGGGTATCCCTTATCCTGCATCGGGAGCCGTTCGTCCAACCGGACTGTATTTTGTTGTTACTTTTGCCCAGTGCAATTCTTTCACCCAGTGGGTTGGAAAAGTTAACGGGCCTCAGATGCCAACGTCATGGACGCTGTTCTACGTTGATAAGAACGGCAAGCCTAGCAAGTTGAAGGGCGCGGATATATTCACGCGCGTATGGTAGTGTTCAATCTTGCAACGCCGCGACCTTAGATCGAACTCGCCTCGCGAGTTTCGGTCTGGGTTTCCTTGAGACGCGTAAGCTCTCCGTCGTTGCCGGCCCGCTCGCGTTTGGCCCAGCTACCGCTCGTCTTGGCACCGTGTTTGGACGATCGATAGATCGTGAGCGGTCCATCGAGTTGGCGGATCGGCTCTTCAAGGTGATGGACGAGCATCTCGCAGAACCTAAGTTCGTGGCGACCGGCCTGCCCACTGTGGCTGACATCGCATACTACAGTTATACGCGCGCCGCACCGGAAGGCGGCGTGTCGTTGAAGCCCATCAGAACATCGTTCGATGGCTTGAGCGTATCGAGGCTTTGCCGAAGTTCGAGTCAATGCCGCCAGCGCCCCGATAGCAGGCTTGTAGAGAGTGCATCATGATGCCGGAACGCGATTCGTCTCCGTTTCACTCGGGTGAACTAGAAGTCCAGCGGCGGGCTGGTGTGGATGACAACATCCGCAAGCATGCAAAGGTGGCAATTCGAAAGGAGATGCCGGTACAGCATCGGGATTTCTTCACCAAGCTGACTTATGTCTTAGTCGGGTCAGCCGACAAGGACGGGCGGCCAAGCGCATCGGTCCTGACTGGGCCGCGAGGCTACATGTCGTCGCTAAATCCGACGCGCCTGCTGGTAAGGGCTGGCCGATCTGCGGACAACACCTGAACGAGAATCTGGTGGCTGGCGCGATTTGGGGCTGCTAGGTCTAGACCTGACCAATCGACGGCGAAACAGGCTCAACGGACGAACTGTGAGTGTCAATGCCGAGCAGCAATGCCGCGGCTGCAAGCGACAACGTTCGATTCTTAGGCATGCGGCTTTCGACAAGAACCCTCCTATTGAGGTTTCTTTGCTCCATTCTCCGACTTGGGCAAAGTTAGTTGGCATTCAGCAAGAAAGCCTACAGACTAGCCCGACTGCGAAGCGACGCTAACTCACTTTGATGGCCAGATGAAGACGTCCACGCCAAAGGGCACTGGGAGCGTAGGAGCACGTCAAATCTACGACGCCCTCAAGGGCCAGATCCTGGGGCATGTTTATGGCGCCGATGGCCTGCTGCCGTCGTCTCGCGGGCTTGCCGGCGAGCTCGGCGTGTCGCGCAGCACCGTGACAGTCGCCTACGAACAACTCGCGGCCGAAGGTTTCATCAATATCCGTCATGGCGCCCGCCCGCGCGTTGCAAGAGCTGTTGCTGAAATGGAGCACACCGGGACGAAGTCCCGGCCGTCCTCGCGGAGGGTGCGGCTGTCGATGTATGGCGAGCGTGTGAGGCAGGCAGCGCCGCGGCCGGAGGGGCGAGTTCGCGACCTCGTGGCAAACTTTCGGTATGGCGACCTCTCTCCGTCGGATTTTCCCGTGCTCGCGTGGAAAAAGGCCATGGTTGCCGCGATTACGCAGCGGCCCGAAAGATTGGCCTACGACGATCCGTGCGGATGTCGGCGGTTACGCGCCGCGCTCCAGGGCTATCTCTGGCGCTCGAGAACTGTGCGATGCGAAAGCGATCAGATCATTGTCGTGAATGGTTCGCAACAGGGGCTCGATCTGTGCGCGCGTCTACTGCTAGACCCCGGCGATCGGTTCGTCATGGAAGATCCCGGCTACTTGATGGCAAAGCACGCCTTCTCGGCCACGGGGGCTACCGCTGTGCCAATCCCGGTCGATAAGGACGGATTGCTCACAGAGCGGCTCGCAACAACGGAAGCACGCGTTGCCTACGTGACGCCGTCGCATCAATTTCCGTTGGGCAGCGTCATGCCAATAGGGCGCCGGCAGCAGTTACTCAACTGGGCAAAGAAATTCAACGCTTACGTGATCGAAGATGACTACGACAGCGAGTACCGCTATGACACCAAGCCCATTCCCCCGCTGCACGCCCTCGAAGATAGCGAGAATGTCATCTATCTTGGTACCGTTTCGAAGACGCTCTCGCCCACGCTGAGGATCGGCTACCTGGTTGTGCCGCCCGAACTACAGTCCATCTTCTCTGCCGCCAGGCAGGGCATCGACCGGCACACGCCGTTGTTCGAGCAGGAGGCGCTTGCCACGATGCTCGAGACCGGCACCTACGAGAGCCATGTCAATCGCATCCGAAGGCGCAATGGCGAGCGTCGGAAAATGCTGCTCGATGCCTTACGGCGCAAATTTGGCGATCGTATCCAGATCGACGGCGCCGCAGCCGGCTTGCATGTCGTAGTCTGGTTTTGCGATCTGCCCCAGGCGTCCGAAGCAATATTGATCGAGGCTGCGCGCGCGAGGGGTGTAGGTATCTACCCCGTCTCTCCGCTCTTCGATCCACGTCATGCCGGTCGTGGGCGCCGGCCGGAACTTGCTGGGCTGGTCATGGGTTATGCCGCCCTGCAGCCGCGCCAGATTGAGCATGGCTGTCAACTACTGGCTCAAGCGGTGGAGCAGCTTCGTTAGCGCCGATAGCGGCGCGGCTAACTGGACTACCACAATTTTCAGTAACTGGCAGTTTCATGCATACCAGGCCGGCGTTATCTCAGGCGCAGAATGGAGAAACACCATGTATGTGCCCCCCGCCTTCAGGGACGATGACCTCGACAATATCCGAGCGACGATCCGCTCTGCCCGGCTGGCCAATCTGGTCACCGCCACGACTGACGGTCCAATTGCGACGCCTCTGCCGCTGTTCCTCGATGAGACCGAAGGCGAGCGCGGCGTGCTGTACGGGCACGTGGCAAAGGCCAATCCACAATGGAAGGCCTCCTCGATCGGCGAAGCCCTCGCAATCTTCATGGGTCCAGAAGCCTATGTGACGCCCTCCTGGTACGCCACCAAGCAAGAAACCAGGAAGGTGGTGCCGACATGGAACTACATCGCTGTCCACGCCCATGGCCCGGTTGATTTCTTCCATGATCCCGAACGCTTGCTGGAGGTTGTCACACGCCTTACGAACATTCACGAGAGGCCGCGCGCGACGCCTTGGACCGTTAACGAAGCTCCCACGGATTACATCGCAGCACAGTTGCGCGGGATCGTTGGGGTGCGCATTCCCGTCACCAGGTTCGAAGGCAAGCGCAAGATGAGCCAGAACCGTCCCGAAGCTGACCGCACCCGCGTCGCCGTCGGCCTTGCGGCAAGCGAGGAGCCGAGGGATCGAGAAGTGGGACTGCTCATTTCGGTTCAGGGCTGAGGCGAGAGTTCCCCAAATTAACACGATCACGGGTAAACGATGCTTGGCTTTCAGACCCTCGTTTTGTTCTTGGCAGCGGCCGTCGTTGTCGCAATCACACCGGGGCCAGGCATCTTCTACATCGTGGCGCGAACGCTTGCCGGCGGGCGCACGGAAGGATTGGCATCGAGCGTTGGCCTCGGTCTGGGCGGGCTTGTGCACGTTCTCGGCGGCGCCGTCGGCATATCTGCGCTCGTCATGGCGAGTGCGGAGGCGTTCACTTTTCTGAAGATCGCGGGAGCCCTGTATCTCATCTGGCTCGGGATCAAGACATGGCGCGAAGCCCGAGTCCTCGAACCAACAGGGGTTCAAACGACGGGGGCGCATCGCGCCTTTCGCGAAGGCATCGTGGTCGAGGCGCTCAACCCGAAGACGGCCGCATTCTTTCTCGCCTTCATCCCGCAATTCGTCGACCCAAGCGCGTACGTCGCCGCGCAGTTCATCGTGTATGGGCTCATCTCGGTTGCACTGAACACAAGCGTCGACTTAATCGTGACCTATTGGGCTGCGAAGGCGAGAGCCGGGTTTGCAAAGCGACCGTCATTCATTGCCAAGACGCGACGGGCGTCGGGCGCCGTGATGGTTAGCCTGGGAGCTACGCTTCTACTTGCGCGTCGCGCAAATTGAACTCGGAGACTGGCTTATCCGCGCGAGCGACCCAACGCTCTCGCTGCGCGGTGTGCGGAGATGCGGGTTCCGAAGTCAGCGATTCACAGATTGGGCAGACCGGCCTGCATGGGATGGGCTGGCTTGAGGCCTCACACCGGCTTCTGTAGAGGAGAGCCGAAGATCGCTCGCTGATATTCGGCGAGCAGAGCGGGATCCTCAATCGATCCGTGATGATGGAGCTGCCTCCAGACGCCGTTCATCCTCGTGAACCAGCGCGTAGTTCGGAAGTGCAGGTCGATGGTAGTCGACGGTGTCTTGCAGGCGCCCTTCCCACGCCCCACGAAGAGGTGCCAGTCGCTTCCACCTTGCGAGGAAAAGTCATAAAACGTCACGTTCACGACTGCGGCTCCTCCGAACAGCTTGGCACAGCCATCACGGATGGAGGGCCAACCGCGACGAATTCCGCCAATAGAATTGTTCATGCTCGGCACATCGCCTTCCGCCCAATTTACCGCGAGACCATCGAGGTCCCGCGCGTTGAGGCAGCGATAAAAGTCGATCAGCGCATCGAGCGCACCGCCGTCGTTTCTCTTGCTTTCGACCTCCGATATCTCAGGGGGAGTTGAGGACTTCTGAGATGGCTCCTTTCTTCAGTCAAGGGAGCAATGGGTCACCCTCGTGAGGCCTATCGTGAGATTTTGTTCTCCGTGCAGCAATGACAGTCCCGAGGCTGAACTCGATCACGAATGCTAATGTGAGGGCTTTGGCAACAATTCGCGCCGCAACATCGGCTGCGGAAACAGCCCCTGCAGCAGCGCCTGCTCGACTCGGTTCGAGACGGCAGCCTCAAGGCTCGGCTGAGCAGGACCAAGCTCGCAGCAATTGCAACTCTTGCCAGCGAAGCCATGACGATCCGATGCATCACCCATGTGCTTTGCCCCCTTCAGCGTGCGAACTCAAAGATGGCGCTCGGCGCCGCCTTGACGGAGCTTGGCGTATCAGCCGGGAAGCGGTACTTCGAAAATGCGCAACGGCCTTCGCGAAAAGCGATCACCGGCCCACGGGCGCCAGCAAAGCGCAGCCGATCAGCTCATCCTCGTCGAACTGAAGGCAAGGTATCTGGCTCACCAAGATCCCAATATAGCCCCGCCATAATCTCCAGAGCTTCACGCGCGAGTCCGATCGGCAGATGCTCGTTGGCTGCATGTTGCCGGCATCCAGGATAGGCATGGGGTACCCACAACGTGGGCAAATCCAGCACGTTGGCAAAGATGTCGTTCGGAAGCGATGCTGCAAAATTGGGCAAGATTGCCGGCGATTTCTGCGTCGTCCGAGCGATCGATGCTTGGGCCCACCTAGCCCAGGGATCCGAAGGATCGAGGCGCGTGGCAAGAAAAATGCCATCGTCTGGGCTAAGTGTCACCTGCACCATGTCGAGACCGGACTTCGCGAGGTGTCGTCGAAGCGACGGTAAAATATCCTCGTGATCAACGCCAACCACGAAGCGGAGCTGACACCGTGCCCAAGCACTCGGGGGAATGGCGTTGATCGGCGTCTGCGGATTTCCGGAAGTGACGGCGAGAACGTCAAACGAGCACCAGCCATACACCTGCTCTGCCGGAGTCAGTCCCGGCTCGCCCCAAGCCGGATCGATATCAGGCCCGCCAAGTCCTCCGTCAACGACACAATCGGCAAGCACCCTCCGGACGGAGTCAGGCAGCCCACCTGGAAGCCATTCTGGAATCAGGATGCGGCCGGTCGGAGAGACTATCGAGGCCAGGGCATGCGCAAGCTGGATTGCAGGATCGGAAAGCAGACCGCCCCAATTGCCCGAATGATATGCGCTCTCGCGCGCGTCAATTGAGATGTCGAATGTGACACATCCGCGCGAGCCCAGGAATATAGTAGGCCGATGCTCGGATAGACGGGGTCCGTCAGACGCCAAGAAAAGATCGGCGCAGAGGAGGTTCTTGTGCATCGTGCATAGTTCGCGCAGGCCAGGGGAATCGACCTCTTCGCCCATTTCTATGAGGTATTTCAGGTTGAACCCCAGCCGACCCCTCGTCTCGAGGACAGCGCGGAGGCTGGCAATATTGATGGCATGCTGTCCTTTGTTGTCGGCGACACCACGGCCATACCAGCGATCACCGAGCTTTGCGAGGCGCCAAGGCGATATTCCTGTGGCCCACGATTCGTCCATTCCTCGAACCACATCGCCGTGCCCATATCCGAGCACCGTCAGTAACGCTCCCGCTTCTCTGCGCTCTGCATACAGGAAATCCGTGCCTGCAGCAGTCAAATGCTGGAAATCGCAGCCGAGCTCTTCAAGCATGCAGCGGAGTTCGTTGAGATATTCGACTATCTGAAGTGCTCGCTCCGGATTCTGACTCTCGGAACGAATGGCGACGAGCCGCGAAAGCACGGTCTCGAAGTCCCCAGAATCGAGATGGCTTCTCGCGCGCGAGATTGCGGCGTTGCGGCTCATCTAGCGCACCTCCTTACGCCAAAGGGAGCTCAACGGGCGGCCGGAAACACGCGAGTATGCACAGCTTCGATCTCAACGCGGACCCGCTGACCGGATTGGAATAGCGGCCGTCCTGGCTTGACCGGAATCCGCGCGGTCAGCCTCAGCCCGCCCACTTGCACCAAAACGCTCTGGTTGGTGCCGGTGTACGCGGACTCCAGCACCGTCGCTTTGCCCTCGTCATCGATCTCCAAACGGATAAATTCGGGGCGCACCGCGAGCAGCCCTCGATCCTGCTGAGAGAGCACCTGCTCCTTGCGTAGGTCAACGCACAGCCCGAGATCCGGCGTTGCTACTTCAACATTTTCGCCAGACCGGCTTAGCTCGGCGGGCAAGAAATTCGTCTCGCCGATGAAATCAGCGACGAAGGCCGTAGCCGGCTCCTCGTACAGTTCACGAGGAGATCCGAACTGCTGCAGGCGGCCATGCTCAAGAACGGCCACGCGATCGGCCATTGACAGGGCTTCTTCCTGATCGTGAGTGACGAAGATGATGGTGCTGCCTACCTCCTTATGGATCAGCTTGATCTCCATCTGGAGCTGCTGCCGAAGCTTGCGATCGAGAGCCCCGAGCGGCTCGTCCATCAACAGAAGAGCCGGACGGAACACCAATGCACGGGCCAGCGCGACACGTTGCTGCTGCCCTCCCGAAATCTGGCTTGGAAGCCGCGCACCGTAACCGTCGAGCGCGACCAGCTTCAATGCCTTCGTGACCTCACGTTCGACATCGCGGCCGCTCATGCCGCGTCTACGAAGAGGATACGCAATGTTCTCCGCGATGGTCATATGCGGGAAGAGTGCATAGTTTTGGAACACCATTCCAAAACCACGGCGATGTCCGGGAACATCGTTGATCCGGACGCCATCAAGCTTGATATCGCCCGAAGAAGGAATCTCGAAGCCAGCGATCATCATCAGGAGCGTGGACTTCCCGGACCCACTGGATCCGAGCAGGGCGACGAACTCGCCGGGCTCTACCGACAACGAGACGCCGTCGACTGCTTTCACCGAACCGAACATCTTGGTGATCGCGTCGACCGACACCGCGCCCCGCTTGTCCTTGCTGGACACAGGAATGCTAGTCGAATGCTCGGCGGTCATCGCTGCAATGATTGTCATGTTGCGTCCGTTTCGAAGATCTGTCGTGGCGTCTTGGTCAGTCGTTCGCCTCCGCTCCTGGTCACGACGATGGAATCGCTGATCGCAAGACCTGCGGCCGAGGTATACATGTGGAAGACCATGCCCTCCTCAATCACCCAGTCCGAGTGGGGAGTGAAGCAGCGATATAGATCACTGGTATGCTGAGAGACGAGTGGCGTCACTCCAAGCGTATAGCCGGTGATATTGTCGTAGGAATCACGCAAGCCCGCCGCCACAACACCTTCCCGCACGATGCGATCGACGTCGGCAGCTGCCGCACCAGGCCGAAGCGCAGCAATTTGCTGGTCCTGTAGCGAGATTAGGGTCTCCGCAGCCGCCCTCTGCTCATCGGTTGCTCGCCCCACGATGACAGAGCGCATAATGCGAACAGTATAGAAGCGCAGGCGAGGCAGGAGCTCGATGTGAACGATGTCACCGTCCGCCAGAGGTCGCTCTTCGAGAAATCCATGTAGAGAGTCCCAGCCGGATCCGACATTCAGCGGACCGACGAAGCCATCGTCAAACCCGAGTTTGTAATAGGCGCTTGCAGCGGCCCCCGCGACATCGCGCTGGCTCTTTCCACGTTCGATCTCCCTCACGGTCGCTTGCAGGGCGCTGTCCAGAAGGGAGCCCGCGCGCTTCATGTGGGCGATCTCCTCGGCCGACTTTCGTCCTCTGAGGCTCCATGCAGAGCGTTCGAGATCGCAAATGTCAGAGCCAGGGAGAAGCTCGCGAAGGCGATTGTGTCGCTGAACGGTGAAGGAGTTCGATTGAAAGTCGGCACCGATGTGCTTGTGGGTGATGCTCCGCTCGCGCAAGGCATCTACCAGGGCGACCAGCGGATCATCCCAGTCGCCGAAGCCGACGATATCTTCCATCCAGCTCCGCTGGCGCGCCGGCGGTATATCGAGCTTGCGAACCAGAAGGAAGGGCTCGCCCGAGGCCGGCACGATGCATGTACGCCAGAGGTTCTCAGAGACGGTGTAGCCAGACAGCCACGCCATCATCTCCGGTTCATCGAGAATAACGCAGTCCAAGCGACGAGCCGCCATCAGCGCCTGAACCAACAACAATCGCCGCCTGTACTCGTCGACAGAGAAGGTGAGATCGCGAACCATGTTACAACTTTCTGCTCTTAAAATATTGCCTAGCGACACCAACGAGATCACCCTTGTGCCAATGCGATGCGACGCGTCCCAAAGTCGTCATCTTCATTGTCAAGCTCCAACCTGCGTCCGGCGTCCTTCAAGGGCTGCTCCGACGAAGAGACGCAATAAGCAAAGCAGAACCAGCACGGCCAGGAACAAGACAGCGATCACCGCGATCTGCGGACTGATCTCCAGGCGGATATTGTCCCACATTCGCATAGGCAGCGGCGTCGCGGATGGCCCACTCAGGAAAAGGCCAAACACCACGTCGTCGAAGCCCACGATGAAGGCGAATATCGCCGCGCTCGCGAGCGTCGGAAACAGAAGAGGCAAAGTCACGGTCCGTAAGGTGGTTATCGGGCCTGCGCCAAGGCTCGATGCCGCCCGCTCGAGGTTACGATCGAAGCGCTTCAAGCCGGCAATCATAACGACGACAGCGTATGGCGTTCCGATGATCGTGTAGCTGAGTGCAAATGCCAGGGGAGAGCCGATCAACGGCGATCCTGCAAGCGCAAAGAAGAGCGAGACGGCCATGACGACATGCGGAACGATAAGGGGCGAGATCAGAAGAAGGTAGATCGGAAGTCGCCCGAAAAAGCGATGACGGACCAATGCGAAGGCGGCTGGGACGCCAACCGCAACACTCAAGAGCGCCGACAAGCCCGCCCAGCGCAAGCTGAAGCTCAGCGCATCCAGCCACTGGGTGTTACTGAACAGCCGAGAAAACCACCGAAGCGAATAGGCTGGCGGCGGGAACGTCAGATACGGAGCGTCACTGAACGCCAGCGGAATGACCGCCGCAAAGGGGAGGACGAGCAGGAGAAGGGCGAATCCTGCTGACGCGTACAGTACCGGCTTACGAATCTTAGACAGAAATTCGTGCAGGCGTAAAATGGGACCGTGCGACAGCGAGGACAAGCGCTCTGCGAATGGTCGTCTGACGGGAGACCGCAAGTCGAGGACGCTCGATGCAGGGATAACATCCGATCCCGGGCGGTCGTCGAGCTCTTCCGCAATGCGCCGCCGAAATATAAGAAAGATCACAACGACTGCGAGCAAGAGCAGAGAGGATTGCGCGGCCGCCTCGCTAAAATTCCCGAGGATAAGGACTCTAAGGCTAATGCCTTGCGCAATAAGATAGTCGTCCGGCCCGCCAAGAAGCTCCGGCGTGATATAGAATCCCAGGCAGGAGAGGAAAACGAGCGTACATCCGCTGACAAGGCCGGGCATCGATGCCGGAAGCGTAATGCGAAGGAATGCATCCGATGGTGGACTTCCCAAGCCCTGTGCGGCTCTCGTCAAATTCGGATTGACTCGTGTCAGCGCCGCATACAGAGGAAATACCATAAGCGGGAGCTGGACCTGCACCATGCCAATATAGACTCCGATGGAATTAAAGACCATCTGGAGCGGCTCGGAAATCGCACCAAGCGCGAGAAGCGCCTTGTTTATCGGCCCGTTGGGACTAAGCAGAACGATCCAGGCATATGTTCGGATGAGGACGCTTGTGAGGTACGGGAGAGTGACGATGAAGAGCAAAAGCGTCGCCACTCTCTGTGAACATCGAGAGATCGTATAAGCCAGTGGATATGCGATCACCAGGCAGATGCCGGTCACTGTCAAGGCAAGCGTGAGCGTCCTCAGCACGATCCAAAAGAATGAGGAAGAGCTCGCGATTTCGACATAGCTCTTGAGGGACCAACCACCATCCGATTGCAGGCTCTTGAGCGCAAGCTGGGACAGCGGCATCAGGTAGCCGAACGCGAACAGCACCACGATCGGAAGAAGCAACAGGACAGGCGTGAGCTTGTCCCATCCAATCGACCAGCTCCGCCTCAGTCCTATGGTTGCGCTCGAATTCGACATCGCGATCCTACCGCGCACCAGCCAGCCATCGCTCCCACTGAGCCACGGCGATTTCGTTGTTCGCGCGCTCCCCAGCGGACCGAGCGTTCCAGAATTCATAGTCCTGCACGAACTGCTGTTTCCGCGCATCCGGCGAGGTGGGCAGAAGCTTGGCGCGGTCAGGCGGGATGAAGTCGTAGGCGCGCGAGTTTGGCGGTGCATAGAGTATGTGCTGCACGAATTTCGCCTGGTTTTCAGCTCGCGCGGAGAAGGCGAGGAATTTGAACGCGTTTTCCGCGTTTTTGGTACCCTTCAAGACGACCCAGCAGTCGTATTGCAAGATACCCTGATTCCAGGTGTAGCCAATTTTCGCCCCCTGTTCGTTCGCCGCGGAAACCCGGCCATTCCAGGCGCTGCCGGCTGTGATGAGCTTGTCGATGATAAGCTGGGGCGCTTCCGCCCCGTTGTTCCACCATTTCACGATGTTCGGTTTGATGCGACTGAGGCTCTTGAACGCCCGATCCCAATCAATTGGATAGAGTTTCGAGGGCTCAACACCGTCCGCCATCAGCGCTGCCTCGAACGTCCCGCCATCGGAGGCCCAGGTACCGGCCATCAACGAACGTCGGCCTGCAAATTTCTGGACATCCCAGACATCAGCCCACGAGTTCGGTGCATTGGATGTAAACTTCGACGCGTCGTACGCGATGAAGAGCGAATAGACGATCGCAGGCACGGTGAACTTGCCGACCTTGACAGGACTAAACGCCTCCAGGTCGGACTTGTCGAAATAACCGTAGTCGATCGGGAGCAGCAGATTATCTCGCTCGAATGTCGGCGCCTTACCACCCGGCAGAATCGTGACGTCATACCGAGGCGCCCCCGCGAGAACGCTCGCGCGCACAGCTCCCGTATCGGTGCGAGGTTGCGCGATCACCTTGATGCCGGTCTCGCGCTCGAAAGGCTCGAAGTAGGCTATCCGCTTTGCTTCACCCCAGGACCCGCCGCCGTCATAGACGACGACTTCGCCGGTGCCTTTTGGAATTTGAGCGATCGCGGGAGCCGGAAATAGCGAGCGCGTCGCCGCAAGGCCTCCGATGAGCGCGGTGCCCTGAAGAAGTCTGCGTCTCACGATGTCGACCATAGCTGCTCTCCCTTTACCTGATGACGACACTTGCTCCGACACTGCTCGCGCATATAATGTGACGTGCCGGCGGCGGAATTCGCCGTTTTTCATTCCTCCGTGCCGGAAAGTTGCAATCTTGAGGGAAGTTCGGATGGCCGTCACGCGCGCGGATCTCGATCGCCTCGATCTCAAGTTGCTGATGTTGCTTCAGGAGAACAATCAGCAGACCTCGGAAGAGCTTGGGGAGCGTGTAGGCCTGTCACCGACATCCTGCCTGCGTCGACTACGGCGGCTACGCGAGAGCGGCGCGATCATGTCTGATGTTTCGATCGTAGCCCCGTCGGTCACGGGAAAGCGGGTGACGTCAATTGTGCTCGTCGCTCTGGAACAGGAACACCTTCCTCTGCTCGACACCTTCAAGAGCCGAATGAGCGGCTATCCCGAGGTCACGCAATGTTACTACGTGACCGGGGCAGCCGATTTCATATTGGTCGTCAATACGGATTCGATGGAAGAGTATGGAGCTTTCACTGAAAGGGCGTTTTTCCCTGACAAGAATATCAAGTCGTTCACAACCTTCGTTGCGATGCAGACAGTCAAGTTCACGACGCGCATCAATCTCGACGTTTCCTGACTGGACGTGCGCGCTCTCTTCGCCGCAGCCTAACGGCTCCCGCTCCAGGCTGAGAGGTCTGTGGGGCCTTCAGTCGCGAACAGCAGAACTTTCGAAGACTGTCCGAGTGCGAGCCTGTCTCGATCTTCGCCAGCTGCTCTGATGAGACCGGCAAATCCCGCCGCTCCCGACTCGCCAACCCGAAGACGCGGATCGTCGGACACGCCTGCATTTAGTAGACGAACCGCATCGGCCGCTTGCTCGTCTGTGACAGTAAGGAAGCCAGTGGACATGGATTCGATGATGGGCCAAACGAGCAACGACGGGCTCTGGCACTCGAGCATGGCCATGTTCGTGGGCGGCCCCGACGGAAGACGTACAGGCCTGTCTGCATGAGCGCTCTCGTAGAGGCATGCCGACCGTTCTGGCTCCACGATCCACAGATGGGTATCGCGCCCGAATAGACCTCGCGCCCAGCCGTGGCCGAACACGCTTGCTGCAAGGCCTCCTACGCCAGCCTGAACCAGAACATGCGTAAATGGCTTTGGTTGTCCCGCCGTCGCTGCAATGATTTCGTCGATCAGGATTGAGTAGCCCTGGACCACGAGCGTGCAGGCAGTCTCATCTTCTCCCGGCCCGACTGTATCCGGGACAGCAATACAACCGTCCTGCGAAGCTGCCTTGGCCGCGGCCTCGACAGAGTCGTGATAGTCTCCGGCCACACGCACGATCGCAGCGCCGAGCCTCGAGATATGAGCGGCTCGCTCGTCGCTCACGCCTTCGTGGAGATACACGACAGCCCGCGCTCCGATGAGCCTCGCTCCTGCCGATACCGAACGACCATGATTCCCATCCGAAGCGCAGGAAAATGTGAGTTCGGAAAGCATGGATCGCACACCAGGCTCCAACAACTCTGCCGGCAGACTCGCTCGTCCCGTCCGTCCCTCAACGTGTTTCATAGCGAGCTTCAGCACCGCGTATGCACCGCCGAGCCCTTTGAAGCTGCCTATGCCGAGTCGCTGTGTCTCGTCCTTGATCCAGATCTCGCCTACGCCCAGCTTCTCGGCTGTACGCGGCAGAGAGATCAGTTTGGTAGGAGCGTAGCGCGGACAAGCTCGAAGCAGGCAGAGCGGCTCCTCCCCTGCGTTTCGGTCGCACCACCAAGGAATGTGCTTTACGTCCGAGGACGGACGCAGCAGCATGGGTCGAAGATGGCTGGATGGATCGGTCGATGCAGCCTTGACAGGCTGTAGGGGCGCTCGCAATTCGTCCTCCCTCGTGTCAGACCATACTCTGGCGAAACCCGATGGCGATTACCGCAAAGTTTGAGCTGCTCGATGACAGAATTGGGCATTGTTCGATGTAAAACGCCCGGTTTGGGCCTGAAGCTCCAGTTACGCTTCGAAGACTCGTGCACTGAACTTGGCCGAACGGGGCCTTAAGTTGAGGAAAGGTGATTTCCGGTGCAGCCGTCTTTTTCACAGCCGACAGGTTGTTCGGAATTCGCGGATCTTTCCGATTCCGACGTGGATCGTTTGCGGGAAGATACACCAGGCGTCGCAAATCGACTCCATTTTAATAATGCGGGCGCGGCATTGATGCCGAAGCAGGTTGTCGGCGGCATGATCGAATACCTGCAGCGCGAAGCGGAAATTGGCGGCTATGAGGCAAGCGCTGAGAACACCGCTCGCCTGGACGGCGTGTACGACAGCATCGCCCGGCTCGTCGGCTCCAGACGGGAGGAGATCGCGCTAGCCGAGAACGCCACTCTGGCATGGCAGCGCGCCTTTTATTCGCTTTCCTTTGGCCCAGAAGACCGAATTCTCACGACCTCAGCCGAATTTGCGGCCAACTACGTTGCGTTGTTGCAGGTAGCGCGTCGTACCGGTGCACGGGTTGAGGTCATACCTGACGACGCAAATCGTGTTCTCGACCCGAAAGCGCTCGAGCGTATGATTGATGCTCGCGTACGACTGATCGCTATCACGTGGGTGCCGACCAATGGCGGCCTCGTGAATCCGGCTGAGGCCGTGGGACGGATCGCGCGCCGACATGGTATCCCCTACTTGCTAGATGCGTGTCAGGCGGTTGGGCAGATGCCGATCGATGTCTGTGCACTTGGTTGCGATATGCTTACCGCAACAGGCCGGAAGTTCTTGCGCGGTCCGCGCGGGACAGGGTTCCTGTATATACGTAGCGATTTCCTGAAGTGCGTCGAACCTGCCATGATCGACCTGTTCGGAGCACCGTGGGTTGGACCTGAGCGCTACGAACTTAGATCCGACGCGCGACGATTCGAGACGTGGGAATCAAACTATGCAGCGCGGCTTGGACTTGGGATAGCTGTCGATTACGCGCTTTCGATCGGCATCGAGAGAATCGAACGACGTTGCCGTCAGCTTGCGAATGGACTGCGCGAACTGCTCGCTGCAATCGCTGAAGTGTCGATTCATGACCTGGGAGAACGTCCCGCTTCAATCGTCTCCTTCACAATTCGCAACGTGGGTGCACGCGAGGTCATGCGTCATTTGGCAGCAGGGAAAATCAATGTGTCAGTCTCGCCACCAACAAGCACCCCGTTGGACGCAACGCGGAGAGACCTTCCTGATGTCGTTCGCGCGTCGCCGCATTACTACAATACATTCCAGGAGGTTGAAACTCTCGTGTCGGCGGTCCGCCGAATAAGCAGTTGATGGTAGCCTCGCCGAGGCTGCCTAGTCGGAAGCAGCATCGGCGCCCGATCGGGCAGCGCCTCATAATCAAGGTACGACAGCAAGCAAGCCGCTGCACAATTGGACAGCTTCCACTCCGCGAGAGCTGAGAACTTGCCTAAGCTACTGGCCTAACGCTTCGTTAGGCTGTTACTTCTTGTCACCCTGCTGGTAGCATCCAACTAAACCATCCCCGACCACCACGAAGCCATCGGCAACGCGGCGACACCCCCTGCCCGCACGTACGACGACCCGCGGCGCCAAACATTGACGCCCACGTGTCGCAGATCGCACCCGATCAGACAGTGATGTCGCGGCCACGAGTTTCCGGCAACAACAGCGCACCGACGATCGCCGTCAGGCCGGCAAACACCACCGTGTACCAGGGCCCAGCGAAGATGTTACCGGTCGCAATGACGACCGCGGTCGCGACGAACGGAGCGAATCCGCCGATCCAGCCGTTTCCGAGTTGCAGGGCTACGGAAACGCCGCTGTATGGAGTGCGGACCGGAAAGAGTTCAACGAGAAGCGCTCCGAGCGGCCCGTAAACCATGGTCGCCAGGAAGACCATGGCGAACAAGATGGCTATGACCATGGGCCCGTTGGGCTGCGCCGGCGTCGTTGCCGATGACAGGCCTTTTTTCGGTCAGCACATTCACAAGCTTGGTTTCGTCGAAGCCTGCGACTGTGATCACATGATCCCCTCTGCTGCTGCTTCTGCTGATTATGGAAGGGTGTTGAGGACCACGGCTCAAGTTTGGAACTCCTGCTGATTCGCTAGAGCTGAAGCTTGCCGAAGGAGAGCCCAATAGAAAGCGAGTGACAACGTCGCTCCGCATCGGAAGATGGTCGAAGTCCGCACAGTCTCAGCATCCTCTATTCGTTGGAAAAAAGCAGAGGCAGGATGGGATCGAGTTCCTCCTGCTCCAGCGTCTTGGCATCTTCCTTCGCTAGGTACGCCGCCAGAGCTGCAATCCCGGACTCCGGCGGACATCTCGCCGGGGCCGACTTTTTCGACGGCACCTCGCCGAATCTTTCAGCTATTTCGACGCTCATCAAATGAGGTCGAACCGGGCGACCGACGGCACGCTCGATCGTATGGAAGATCCAGGTGCCGTCCGGATCGATGTCCGACCAATGGAAGAGCGGCGTGCGTTCGGACACCATGCCCGCGATCGTTCGCAGCGCCTGTTGGGTGGCGAGCGAAGGATAGCCACCCACGTACATCGTCGTGCCAAGTCGACCAGGGTCCGCCTCGGCAATGTGCCTGTTGAAGCTTGCGAAGTTCTCTATCGTCAGGACGTAAGTCGGAGGCTCCCGAAAGCGGATACGATCTGCCTCCTTGGGCGTAATTCCGAGATAGTGGGGTGAGGCGCGGGACAGATCGGCCCCATCTAGATCAATCCGCCCCGCGATCAGGAGCGGCGGAGCGAAGCGCTCTAACCCGATGGTTCGCAGCGCCTCTCGCGGGCGGGCGCCGGGCGGAAATTCGAGAATTCCGTTGAGAAGCCGCACGACGACGCCTTCTATGTGCTCGAGCGTCTTGCTGTAACCCACCGTCCTTCGTGAAAATGTTTTGTAATCGACGTCGAGATGCTTGTTGTCCAGGATCGCCTGAGCGAGAGCGAAGGCATCGCGCAGCTTGTTGACATCCGACGACCCGAATCCATGCCAGCTCTTCCCTCTTCCCCAAGCATCTGTGATCGACGGGATTGCCTCGACCAGGCGCCCGTCCAAGGCGAGGCCGGCGACGAGTCGCATACCAGCATCTTGCGCGAGCTGTCCGGCCGGAACGCGACCTAGATGGCCATAAAGCGCATTGGCCGCGCGCAGCCTGACGTGCGCGATCTGGTCTCGTCTGGCGCCCTTCCCCATTCCGAGACTGACTGCGCCGGCCTCTTCGGCGCGCGCGATTTGCTTTAGGAATGTATCGGCAGCTACCACAGAAGAAAACGCGTCGTAGTCCGGATGCGCTATGGGGCTCGCGGCCCCGCCTTCGTATCGGTCGAGGAGGTCGTTCAGTAGCTCGTTTGCGTCAGTGAAGCGCCGCGCCATGGCTACTCGGCGGCAAGGCGCGTGGCGAGCTCATCTTCGGACATCAGATCCGGATCGATCGCCATCAGTTCGCGCTTGGCCTTTTCTTTTAGCGCGACCACGGTCGCCCTCGACTGCTCGCCGATGCGATCCACTTCCACGATCGTGTCCATGTGCTCCAGCACCGCGACCCGCTTCTCGAATGGCGCCGCGATCACGAACTGTAGCCCCAAATTCTTGTAGAAGCTCATCATCTGCCGCTGGTTCTTGCCGTCCATCTTGGAGAAGGCCTCGTCGAACATGGCAAGCGCGAAACCCGAAGGCTTTCCGGCACGCCGCTCCGCGCTGCCGTAGACGGCCGCAAGCGAGGCGCCGATGGCCACGTAGATCGGCACCTGCTGTTCGGCGCCTGATCCGGTGCCGCGCCGCTGCTCCCAGCGGCTCGACCGCCCCGTCACGACGTCCTCCATATGGATTTCGAAGGTATAGAAGTTTCGGTAGTCCTCGAATTGGGTGAAGTCCTTATCGGGATCCTCAAGCAACGCCTCGAGCGCCAAGATCGTGTCCTTGTGCGGAAAGTCGTCGGGGACGTCGCCGCGGAATAGCATGTCCAATGCCTCCGGAGATGTCTTGCCGATCTCGATGATCTTCAGGATTGGTTGGAATTCCACCACCTGGGTCCGGTGGAACGAATAGCGCTCGTTGTGGAATGGGTGGGCATGCAGACTGCGGGTCAGGGACTGCAGATCCCGCTCCATCTTGCCGATCCGCGAAGTCAGCGCGTTGATGAACTCCCCGCGCAGCAGCGTGGCGGCCTTCTCGGCCGCTTCACGCGCCTGCCGCTCGTACTGGCGCAACTCGTTCGACTCGATGTCGTCGATCAACTGCGTCATCCAGGGCTTCACCTCCTGAAGAGGCTCGCTCTCGATGCCGACCTGAGAGCTGACGCCGAACTCCCCGAAATACACCTCCAGCGCCTCGCGCACCTCCCGCTCGATCTCCCTGCGCTTGTCGTTCGCCGCCTCGACATCCTTGGCGGACTTCTCCGCAATGACGCGATGGCGTTCGACCTCGTTCTTGTGCGGCCGGGCGTCGAGACGCGCCCGGTGCACGGGGCGGCCTTTCGCCACCGAGTAGAGCGAGAGGTTCTTGGCGAAGAGCGACCAAGCGATCTTCAGGTTGAGCTGAGAGCCAGGCACGTTTTCACCATCGCTCAACCTGCTTCGCGCCGTCCTCACCTCGCCGTCGTGCTTGTTGAAGGCATCCTGCTGGGTTTTGCGCTCCGTAAGTCTTCTCTGCTTGTGTTGGTGCTGGGCCAGCTTTTTGTCCCGGAGGCCGCCGTCGCCGGCGCCGTTGAGGGCCGCAAGCCTCGCCTGCGCGTCCGCTGCCTCGGCTTGGGCTGCGGCAAACGCCGTGGCTGCGGCCTTCAGGTCGTTGGAAGGGGCATCACAGAGCGTCTTCAGCGCCATGAAGGCGCTGTCGGCAATTTGAGCTTCCTTTTCGGCCAGCGCCAGCGAGTCCGCCAGATCTTCGGCTCGCTCCTGCAGGGCGCGCAGCGCGCTCGACTGCGCCGCCTTGCCGATCTTGTGCTGCGACGGGTCGATCGACCGATGCGTCCGGACGAGACCGTCGTCGTAGAGGCCGTCCTTCATGATGGCGCGGCCGGGCCTATTGAACTGGTCCGGCGTGTCGGCAAGCCGAACCGAGCCGTACCGGCGCATGATGAACGAAAGCGCGTCCGGATCCTGCGTCCGGAAGATCGAGGGGAAAGTTCCTCGCTCCGGCTTGGCCCTGAACTGTTCAAGCTTGTTGAGACTCACAAGGGAGGTACGGCGGAATTCGCGGCGTCCTTCCTTGAAGATTGCCGTGGCGACTTCGATCTGCGTCCGGTCGACGAACACCGCATCGCGGTCGCGGCCAAGTAGGGCCTCCGCGGCTCCTGCCCATTCGGACTCGGCGACATCGATCAATTCGCAAAGCACGCGCGGCGCCATTCCCTTCTGCCGAAGCCGTTGGCAGAGGAGTTTCGTATCATCCTCCAGGTGCGCTCCGGGTCCTCCGGATGCATGCTGCCGGATCCGCTCGAGGAGCTCGTTCCGCTCGCTGCGTAGCTTCGACAGCTGTGCGATGATCGTCTGACGCCCCTCGTCCACTTTCGCGAGCCGCTGCGCGCCCAAGCCCGTCACAGCAGCTTCCGCGGCAGAGAGCTCCCCGGAAACTGAGGTGACGGAGCTCGTCCCTGCGGCGGCAAGGAGACTCTCGACGACGGGAATGAGATCGTCAAATCCGTGGCCCGCCATCGCGCGCAGCGGCTGCAGCCGGCGGATCGTCTCGAGCCGAGCCTTGAAATCGGACGTCGCGCGCTGCGCTGCCTGCTCGGCTACCGAGGCGCTCTGCTGCAGCGACTTCCTGCCGGTCTTGGCATCGTGCTGGGCGATGGCCTCGGTCAGTCGTTCGATCTCGTCGTCGATCGCCTTGATGTCGTCGTCCAGGAACTTGAGTTCGCCAGTGGCGGCGTCGCGCTGGGCCGTTGCCAGTCGCAGCTTGTTCCTGAATTCGCGGTTGGCGGCTCGCGCAGCGAGCCATTCCGCGCGCTTGGCGATCCACTGTTCGCGGAAAATGGCTTCGAATGTCGCCTCCAGGTTGGCCAGGATTTCCCTCAATTGCTTGAGTGCCTCCAGCTTCAGGCGCATCTTCCGGATGGTATCGCTGATGTTGCGGTAGGTCTGGATCGACTCGCGCAGCTCCTTGATCCCGATCGGACTGTCCTCGAGGATGTAGTTCCGCACGAACTGAGTGGCGGTCTGATTGTGGTCGAGTGTCATGGCGTTGACGATCGACTTTTGCAGCGCGCTCGCGTTCTGCTCGCCCCACGGCGAGTGCGGCAGGAGATGCCGCATGTACTCGCGGACGTAGTCGCCCGCCCGGTCGCGGTGATTGACGAAATTCGCCTCGCCGACCGCGGCGACAATCCTGGCGCGCACGTCGTCCCACTGCGCGGGGTACTGCGACTTTCCTTTTTGTTCGATGAAGTCCTTGGATGTCAGGATCGCTCCAACCGCGACGAACAGTGCAAGCACGGTCTCTCTGGTGTCTGACTTTCGGGCCTCCAGTGCCATGCCGATGGTGACCGATGGCCGCTCTCCGTCCGCGTCTTCGAAGCCGAGCGCGATGTAGGTGCGCGCCTCGTCGCGCCGCCGCTGGTCTTCGCCGAGAGTTCCAAGACAGTAGTCGACGACGCTGCGTTTCGAGGCGCTGCGAGATTTTCCGCTGTCGCCGGCGACCGCGTTCAGGCGCAGGAAGCGGCGGCTGCCGCCCGTGAGAACGACCTGCGCCATGTCCAGGATCGTCGATTTGCCGGAGCGGTTTTCGCCGAGCACGCCGACGTGACCGGCCACTTCGATGTCGGCAACATCGAATAGATGCCAGTTCACCATCGTGAGATGGCGGAGCTCCATCATGTCTCTCCTCCCGTCCTTTGCGGGAAACGAGCCTCCTCGCTGCGGACGTAACGCTCCAGGCGCTGAAGGGCGTCACCGCCGCTGATTAGCTTGATCATCGGGCGAATTCTGACCTCCCAATCCTGCTGCTCGTCGTCGAAGTCGCCGATCTCGACCAGGTTGCGCTGGGCGACCTCGCGCAGGATGTCGCGGAAACGGGCTGCGGAGATCGCCCCTCCGCCACTGTGCTGGGCCATCTCCCGATAACGGTCGAAGAGGTCGTTCAAGGTCGCCACCACGACCGCGCGATCTTCGACCGCGCCGATGTTGACCTCCTGTTGCCAATATGCCGCCAGCACCAGCACCACGATGGTTTCGTCGAGCTTCATCCGGGGCAGTGGCACGTCCTCGTCCATGGCGACGATGCCTGCCCACTGCGCCTCCGGATCGCGATGCACCCGATAGCCGCAACTGTCGAAGAAGCCGTCGATCACATCGCGGAAGCGGCCGTCCATGATCGTGTTGAAGACGCTACCGGTCCTTGGGTCTCCCGCGAACACGAATTGTCGGCGCAACAGGAAGTGCAGCGCCTTGCGGAGATCGGCCGCCTTGTCGGCGCCGGAGGAATTCTCGATGTTCTCGAATTCACTAAGCATGGACCGTCCTGCCCTTCCGGAGCGGGCCCGAACGCCGGACCAGGAAGTTGGCGCACCGAAGCCAGTCGCTGTCGTGCGGCGGCGTGTCTGGACACGGCTCGAGTTCGAATCCGGCGGCGATCTGCACCGGCACTTCGCCGGTCAGCGCATAACGACGGGCGCAATCGAATGCGAGAAAGTCGTCCACGGTGTCGATCTCCATGAAGCGGGCTTCTTTGGTCGCGAAGGGAGGTACCTGCCCTTCGAGAAAGCGTCTTACGTCCTCGGGGTTCGGCGCGATGCGCGCGATGTATTCGAGACGGAGTTTCTTGCGCAGCTCGTACAGCGGATCCGATGGCGGTCCGGCGAGCGCCCTCGCCTCGACGGGACGGCGCGGCTGCCTGGTCGGCGCCTGATGATGCTCCGACCAGGGTGACCGCAGCGGCTCGACGCTCCACTCGACGGTCGCCTTGTCGTGCCGGCCGTCGCGCAGCAGCGCGTCCAAGCGACGTACCAAGTCGCCGGCCCGTCCGACGAGCCCCTGGGCTCCGCGTTCGGCGTATTTGATCGTGTTGCGGACCCGGGCCTCGAGCTGCCTGCGGAAGGTCTCGGTCCGATCGAACATCTCGCCGATCTGCTCGAAGATGTTTTCGATCGCCAACAGATCGTCCGCAGCGGCCATTCGCCCGTCCTCGACATCGGACGCCATACTGGCTGCCACGTATTCCTCGGCGAGCACCTGCATGGTCTCGGGGGTGTAGGAGACCCGTCGGGCGAGGTCGACGATGGCGTCGCGGAACCGGTACGGATGGTTGACGGTCAGGATGGACTCGAAATCCTTCAACAAGAGCTGGTCGACGAACTCTTCGAAAAAGGCCTCCAGGCGAGTGCCCACGGTCTTCGACTCCATGACCGTCCGGCGGATGCGCTTCAGGTCGGCGAGAATTGCCCGCAAGCTCTTGGTGAACTGGTCGGCCTGGTTGCGCGCCTCGCGGACAGCTAGTGCGGCTTCGCGCTGCTTACGGTCGGTGATCTCGGGCGTGAGTTTTTCAACTGCCTCGAGATTGAGACGGATCTGCACGATCAGTCCGCCGAACCGCTGCGAGAGATCCTTGTTGAGACTAGCCAACCGCTGGATGACGAGGAGTGGTCCCATCGCCATGTCGACGGTGACCCTCAGACCGTATTCCTCCTCCTCGAGCCATCCCCAGGCGAGTAACCGCGCGTAGAGCTGCCGTGCCAGGGCGAGTGCTTTGTCGCCCTTCTCGGAGGCGAGCGCGACATCCGCCTTCCGGATGCGGCGGCGGCCCGCCGAGATCATTTCCGGCAGCGCGCCGAAATCATCGCCCTCGTTCCACAACGCAGGATTCGCTCGCATGACGTCGTAGACGGCGTGGACGACCTGTTGGGGCGTCGGAAACGCCGGCGCGCCCGAAAAGAAGCGCTCATGCAGCTCGAGCAGACACGCTGCGTACAGGTGTTTGTGATCGCGCGAAAAGGCCAGAAACGCGTCGTCATGCAAATGGCGGAACAAGGACAATGGGCGCTGCTCCTTGGACCGGCTTCATCCCGAAGGACTCATCAAGTCGGCCCCTGAACTCATGATATGCGGCAGAATATTTTGGTTGAGGGTGGGTTCAATAGGGTGCAACCAAGGGAATAGTTCTTACTATGTTCCTGATACGCTTTCCAGTCCCGGCGTTGTCGAGTCTCCGAAAGTTGCAGCAGGGATCCCACCGCCGCTGGCTTCAGCGGCTCTAGGCTCCCGAAGGTTCGACGGGTGTCGGCCAGCGATACTACTGCCTAGCTGTTGAAATCATTTTGCTTTCTCGACATACGTAGATTCGGCAAGCAATTAAACGCATATATGCAAACATTTATGCATATTTTGCTTTGCGCATCCCTCACCTCCCACCAATGACCAAATGCTCGATGAGTTGCGGACCATCTTCCTGTTCGAGGCCGACCAGGTCCTGATCAGTTCCGGATGGCGAAGGCGGAGGCCTTCATCGGATTCCCGGCCGGAGACAAGGGCGCGTACGTCCACGAGTCCGCCCTCGAAGCTGGACCTATTGTTGTTTGCGGACATCACGGCCTCGCTCGAGCGGGCGTATGAGTTCGCGTTCAATCGCAGTCGGCTGAACACATTCGGCGAGCACGAAGTCCAGGATCTTCAGGTCTTCATGGAGGGCACTGCGCGCATCGGCGGGATTTCCTCCGCCGGAGAGCAGCACCGGTTCATGACCCCGGACGGATATTGCCGCACGGTGGCCGACGCCGCGCTTGCCAGGTGGAAGCGCGAGTGGGCGGGTGACTACTCGGCGACATTCACGACCCGCGAAACTGCCGCTGACAACCTGCATGAAGATCATGATCAGCGGCGCCGGCAATGCCGGCACCGATCATGGCCGCGATGATCGCGGTCTCGATGTCGACGCCGACGATCGTCATGCTGCTGCTGATGCTGGTCTATTTGCCAGCCCCCAAAAGCTAGGTTCCCTTTAAAAGGCGTTCGCAGTCCTGCGCTCGTTTGGTCAAAGCTATTGCCAATCGCTCGATAACGGCGTTCTCCAACCCCTCCTTTTGCGCGCGCGCGCGGATGTCGTTCACGAGGTCGGGGATCTGCCCGGCCATGGAGATCAGGGTCCCAATGACCACATCCGCGTCAGCCCGCGTTTCGCGCGCGAACTTCTGCCATTGGCGCAGCCCAATTTGATCGAGCTTGTATTCGCCTCCGACCTTCATGGCGAGTTTGACCTTCCGCAAGTCGACGTGATCGTAAGGAAGAATGCTGGCTATGTCGTAGAGCGGTGCGAGGCGTACGTGCGGGCCACTAGCCAGAAGCAAGGAATAGTTCTTTGCGTGAGCGTCGGAGCCTCCAATGAGCCAGTTGAAGCCCAAAGCGCTGACGAACGTCTCAAGGTCAGCCTCGCGGTCCGTCGAGTAGGTGCGTAGGAGCTCGATCACATCGGCGGGCGTTGGTCCGCCCTCGTTCTGGTATTTCTTGGTCGGGAGGATGCCCATGGCTTGGCAGATGTCCTCCTGATGCACGCGGATGATATCGTTCCCACGGACTTGCCGATCGTAGCGTTCCACCACGATCGCGATTTCCTTTTCGAACCACATCACCTTGGTTTCAGCGGCCGGCAGCCCGAGTTCGCGCGCCAGTTGCAGGCAAATATGCTCATTCTCGGCGTGACCATCGAAGTGGCCTGTCGGCGGTTTCAGGATATGGGTGGTCGGAATGCGTCCGGACGGAATGCCCCATCGCTTGTTCTTCAGGGTAAGAGCCGTTTTCGGCTGGGCGCCCGCAAGACTGAATTGGCCCGTGTCGCGGGGCAGACGCCAGGCAGCATGATCCTCACGCAACGCCTGAAGCCGGTTTGCTAGTTCGGGCTCGTCCAGCCATTCGATCTTGTCGTCTTTGCCTGTCTTTAGATCTTCCAGCCGATCCGGCGTTACAAACTGGACGGCTCCGGCGCAATCCTCGCCGACATTGGAAATGAGAGCAAAGACGTTGCGAGCTGAGACCTGGAACTTCTTTGCCCAACGATCGAGTACGCGCTCATTGTCCGGCAGAAGCCCCCAAAGAAAGGCCTGCACGGCGGCAGGGCCGTGTTCCTGTGCGGCAAGGGGCATGGACAGCGAGAGAGGGTAAGCTCCCGCTGATCCGCGCCAGTCGTCGTTATAGACGAAGGTCAGCCGGCTGCGGGCATCGCTGCGCACCCGGCCAACTTCATTGCCGTCCAGGAGCGCGACAAGTTCACTCGTCATGCTTTGCCCTTCTTGGCTTTGGTGACGATGGCGTTGATATCAACCGCGGAGGTTGACCCACGGCTGGTGGGCGTTCCACTGTTTGCGTCCAAAGGGATGCCGAGGACGTCGAGAGCGCGGAGGACAAGCGCCAGCTCTGCGCGCGGATGTCCGTGCTCGACCTCGATCACCCATTGACGGCTGACGCCGATGCGCTTGGCCAGTGTCCACTGGTCGAGCTTGAGGCGTTTGCGTTTGTCGCGAATGACGGCGCCGAGCTCGGCAGGTGTACGTATGAGCATGGGCAATCCAAATGTCAGCGTTCGCTTACTTTAGCGTATGTCACCGTTCGCTGACAACCGAAAAAGTCGTCGTTCGGCGACATTTCGGGACGTCATCGATCGACGACATTGCAAAGTCCGGGAGTATCAACCTTTTCAACAGCTTAACCAGATAACCTGGCATTAACCAAGCAATACCCGCTCCGCTGCGGCCAGTTCCCCGCTGTCATCATGACGCGGAAACAGGTGACCGTGGATGTCTAGGGTCATTGCGATGCTCGAATGACCAAGGCGCTCCTGAACCACCTTCGGCGGCAATTCGAGGCGGCCATCGACCTTGCGGTTGATACACCAGCTCGCGAAGAAGTGCCGCAGTGAGTGCAGCCCGGAATATTAGGGCTTATTCGAAGCTGCGGGGATCGATGAGCTTGCGGGTCTACCTACAAAGCACAGCTTCGTTGATGGGCTGGCAGCATTGATTAACTCCGGGCAGTTCGGGATCTCTTGCAAAGCCTCAGTTCAACAGCATCGAGCAAAATCCGGCCTCAAAATCGAAGTGCTTGCGGTAACGAGGGGCACTTGCGGCCGGATCAGAATTGCGGGCCTGCCAAATGAATTATGGGTGAATGTGTGAATGTAGAGTATGTACTGTCCTCGCCTGAGCCGGGCATAGCCGTCAAGACCAGAGTTGGACGAACCAAAGACACTGGGATGCGTGCATCAGGCGATCTTCAAGAATCGCGGCGCATTCGCGCCACTTCCCGCTTACGCCAGTCGGCTCGCGCGCAAGGTGTTGGCGATCGAGCGTCGGCGATGTAAGATGCGCAAGCGAACTCGCATTTTCTAGCGCGGGTCGGCTCCGTGCACGACCATCATCGCCGCGTTGCGAGCTCGGTACCATCAGGGCATCTACAAAAAACTAGCCTCTACTCACAGCGTTGAGGCCGCTGCCACGATTTCGCCTCTGGGAGATCGGCTAATTCATCAGTGTCATGCAGCGATTCGCGTGAGGCACGGGATGCCCGACTTGACGCTCTGGAACAAGCTGACTCGCAAGGAGCAGAGAATTGTCATTAAGCTGTTCGGCGGAGGTTCCACGCATGGCGACAGCCTGATCGAGACGGTCAACCTCACGCGGCTGGGTCTCGTCACTGAGAACGGTTTAACCTCGGCCGGCCTTGAGACCTTCGTCGCTGCTTTCAAAGCGCAACGTGACGCGCGTCAGCGGGAGTTGCTGGCGTAAATCGCGCGGCGCTACCAGAACGGCAAGCCCGCTGCGAGACGCTATGTTCGGTTAGGTGGGTCGGGTGCGCTGGTGCGCCGGACCCGATGCCAAGCTAAAAGTGCTTGGCGGCTAGCAAGCCCAGCAGCACGGTGCCTGACACGGCAAATATCGCGATCATGCTGAGCAAGTTTTCGCACGGCGACGGAAACTGTCGTGGCATTGCCCGGTGACGAAGTCGGACTAGACTTCTTTTGCTTCGGCCTGGCGCTTTTACGGTTGCCGAGATTGCTCAAGATGGAGGAGCTCGGAGCAGCAAACCCCTCCATGTGCCATTCGGCCTGCATTGAAACAGATTCTACCACCTGCCATTCGCCGGCTATTGCATTCTATTCTAGCTCCGCTGTACACCGCATCGTCGTTTCAAACGCTTGCGCATTGGAAGGCCCTTCCGGGTTTAAGCCGATGAAAAGTGGGTTCGCGTCCATTTGAGGCCGCCGATATCTTGGTCTGAGCATTCGCTAAAGCCGCGGTCACTCCCACCCTTGTCGAAGCTCGAGAGATCATAGCCGAATTCCACTTGATGATCCGGCGCGGAGCCGCCGCCGAGCTATCGTCATGGATCGAGCGCGCTCGTGCCAGTCTCATCTGCTCATTCGCTCGTGGCGTTACGATTGATGAAGCGGCAGTTCGGGCGGCAATCACTTTGCCTTGGTCTAACGGGCAGACCGAGGGGCAGATCATCCGCCTCAAACTCGTTAGACGGCAAATGTACGGCCGCGGGAAAATCGATCTGCTTCAGGCCAGACTAATCGGCGCAGAATAGAATGGTGCTGCATCAAAGCCTCGTCAGAGCAGACGAGAGCCAAATTTGAACACGATGACGTAATTGCGGTCGGCGCTCGTGGCAGGCAAGCTCCGCTATCGTCGAGCCCTCGCAATCAAATGATTCGAAGGAGCTCCCATGAAGCAGTACGTCGGGCTTGACGTTTCACAGAGAGAAACCGCTGTGTGCGCGGTCAACGAGACTGGTCAAGTAATCTTCGAAGGAAAAGCCAAGTCTAATCCTGGTGCCTTGACGGACCTGCTTCGCAAACATGCGCCTCATGCCGAGCGTATCGGCTTCGAGACAGGTGCGATGGCGAGTTGGCTATGGCATGAACTCCGCAGGGTTGAGCTTCCGGTGGTCTGCATCGACGCTCGGCATGCGCACGCAGCCTTGTCGGTCCGCATGAACAAGAGCGATCAGAATGATGCGCGAGGCCTTGCCGAACTGGTGAGGGTTGGATGGTATCGAGAGGTCAAAGTCAAAAGTGAGGAGAGCCAGAAGATCCGAGCGATCCTTGTCGCCAGGTCTCGGCTGGTGTCCATGCGCCGAGACATTGAGAACCAGGTTCGCAGTTTGATCAAGGAATGTGGATTACTATTCCCTCGCGCGATCGGCCAACAGTTCCGCAACCAGGTCAGAGAACTCTTGGGCGTTGATCATTTGCTTCTCAGCGTGATATCGCCGCTGCTCTCGATCCATGAGAACGTTTGTCAACAACAAGGTAAGTTCGACAACGAGGTCCGCCGGTTGGCAAAGCTGGACGAGACGACGCGTCGCCTGATGACGGTCCCGCGGGTCGGTATCGTGACGGCCCTAACGTTCCGCCACACGATCGATGATCCCTCGCGCTTCCGATCGGCTTCGACGGTCGGCGCCTACCTCGGCCTTACGCCGAGGCGCAGCCAATCCGGCGAAACCGACTCTAATGGAAAGATATCTCGATGGGGCGACCGGCTTCTCCGAACTTACTTGTTCGAGGCCGCCACTGTCCTTCTTTATCGAACCAAAAAGTGGTCTTCCCTAAAGGCCTGGGGCATGAAGCTCGCCAAGCGGATCGGCATGAAGAAAGCAAAGGTCGCCATCGCCCGAAAGATCGCCGTGATCCTCCACTGCATCTGGGTCGATGGTACATCGTTTGACTTGGGCCAGCCGAAGCCAATCTGATATTTGCCCGCAAGTTCCTGGTCCGGTCCGCCGGACTGGCGATGTCCCGCCGGGACGGTGGTCGTGGTGACCTCGGTCAATCGGCTGGTGGCGGTTCGCCCGCACTCCGCTGCAAACGTTGAGGCGCCCGATCCGGACATCATCATGAGGCGCTCGCGACCTCGGAAAGGACCATGACCCCAGCGTCCGACATCAACCCAACTCCGCTGAAGCCGCCAACGACATCGGGTTGCCAATCCCGCTAGGCAATCGTCTCGCCATCCGCGATCGCTCCGTCTCCGCAATCTGACCAGCTCCGACGGAGCAATCGCTACCGGCGTGTCACTGGAGAGAAAAAGAATGGTAGCTTGACAACAAACCGCAATTAAAGGGCCGATTGACAGGAAGTCGGCCAGTGCAATCAGAAGATTTAAGGGCGTCGGCGAGCTTTCCACCAAGAGGCAGCTCCATGATCTCGACGGGTAGTGTCCCCTGTCGGCCAGCCGCACGCGCCCTCAAACAGAACTTGAAGCGGGTCGGGCTGTGAAGTCAGATCGAATAGCGCGCAGTATTCGACGACTCGAATGGCTCCAACCAGCGGACGTCGGCAAGTGGTAGTCAACACAGATGGAATCGATCGCATTGCGCCGTCCTGTTCGGACTCGTTGCTAAAGCTTTCGAGGTGTTGTTGCAGGTCCTCCGACTTCTGCTGATCGTGCCCCGCGGGCGACTAGACCGGTTAAAAGGGTACCC
Source organism: Bradyrhizobium sp. C-145 (assembly GCF_023375135.1). Classification (NCBI taxonomy): domain Bacteria; kingdom Pseudomonadati; phylum Pseudomonadota; class Alphaproteobacteria; order Hyphomicrobiales; family Nitrobacteraceae; genus Bradyrhizobium; species Bradyrhizobium sp. C-145. The sequence goes on from NZ_CP088150.1 coordinate 6,400,103, forward strand.
GACAGGAGGGCCAGTGATAGCGATAGCGGCATGGCCACATGAGAGCGGACCCTCGTGCGAGTGCAGCGTGAGCAAGTGCGCGGCCAGATCGCCAAAGGTGCCGGAGTTCCGAGCCTGCAAACTGGGTAAAGAACAAGCACCCTTAAAGGGCCACCGGCGGGCGACGGTGACAGTTGAGGCCCTGGCTGGATCTCACACAATCTAGCGCTACTGTTCAAACGCCGTTTTCGACCACGAATTGCGCCGGCTTGCCGTGACTGCCCTCAACCAAGCCCCTCCCCACCAACAGCTCGCGGGTATCGCGCACCAGCGCAGGGCTGCCGCAAATCATGACGCGGTCATGCTGCGGCTCGACTTCCGGCAGTTCGAGATCCGAAAACAACTTGCCTGACGCGATCAGGTCGGTGATCCGGCCGCGGTTGCGGAAAGGATCGCGGGTAACGGTCGGATAGTAGATGAGCTGGTAGCGCACGAAATCCCCGAGCAGCTCGTCGCTCGGTAGCTTCTCGGTGATCATTTCGCCATAGGCAAGCTCGGCAACGCGGCGGCAGCCGTGCAGCAGCACGACATTTCCGAATCGCAGATAGGTTTCAGGATCCTTGATCACGCTCAGAAACGGAGCAAGACCGGTGCCGGTGCCAATCAGATAGAGATTGCGCCCATCCTCGAGATTGTCGATGACCAGCGTCCCGGTCGCCTTGCGGCTCACGGTGATCTTGTCACCTTCCTTCAAATGCTGCAGACGCGAGGTTAAGGGATCGTTCGGCTTCCTGGTCGAGAAGAATTCCAGCCGGTCCTCGTAATGGGCGCCGGCGAGGCCGTAGGCGCGCAGCAGCGGCTTTTCGTCAACCTTGAGCCCGATCATAGTGAATTCGCCGCTGCGGAAGCGGAACGATGGATTCCGCGTGGTGGTGAAGCTGAAGAGATTGTCGGTCCAGTGATGGACGCTCAGCACGCTTTCCTGGCTGAAGTTGCTCATCTCACCGCTTCCGCGAAGGTTAGAGTGTGATCCGGGCACCTGTTGTCCGGAAACACTGGTCAAGGCGCCAAACGCAACGAGCGCGTTCGCTTTAAGCGAACGCAAAGGCAAGCAGGCTCGAGCAGAGCACCACCAGACCGACCACAGTCAGTGTCAGGAAGCTGTCGGAGACAAGGTCACGATTGCGCATGAAACACCCACGATTGCTCCTAGGAGCGAAGGCAGCAATCCCGCCTTGGCTTGACGAGAAAACAGCCGGCCATCGCCTCAACGCCTTCTGCCGCTAGCGCTCGTACTTAGGTCTCGGGAATGGGACATCGGTTAGAGGGATGTGGAGATCGTCGTGCCCACATCACCTCTATGGCCTTGGCGACATTAGACCTGCCCTTGCGTTTGTATCGTGCGTGTTTTGGATTGAACTCGCAGCATTGCTTCGTTCTATCGGACATGGCGCGGGAAAGCGGCGAGATCTCGGGGCCGCCACGATCGGCACAAGCTGCGTCATCCTACCGACGTCATCGATAGAGAAAGTCGTCGGCGCGGGCGGCCGCAACTTACGATGCGTTCGGCATCTCATTTTCGTCGATCATATACCGCCCCACCGCAGGTTAGCGCACAAGCTGCCATCATGGCTGCTGAGCTGAATTCGGCGATCGATTAAAGGCATAGGTCAGTACGCAACGTACAGAACTATGCCGCCGGGTTTGCGGTGACAGACGACAAAGGGGCGGCCCAGCTCTCAGCCCCGCCTTAGCCACCGAAATAATGAGTTCGGCCACCCCATGCCGCGCCGAACGTGGCGAACTTCAAGAATTTATCTTTTCTCAAATGTTTGCCGCGACCTTCCAGTACTGGCGGCAACGTTAGAGCCAGTCCTGCGGGGGTCCCAGATGAGGACATATCTGAGCTCGTATCTCTCGAAGCTATTCGCGGGGGATCTGGCGGCTTTCGGCGGCCCGGCGACTGATGAAGCGGTCGCAGGGCACATTCGCGCGGAGCAGATCTCCCTCGTGCTTGGTTATTCCCTGGGCATAATGCTAGCCAACGCCTGCAATGCGACGGTGCTTGCAATTGCCCTCTGGCACTCGCCCAACAGAAACTATGCCCTGATCTGGGCAGCTGCCGTGGTTTGCGGCGCGTTATCGATAGGCTTGAAGGCGCGTTTATCCCGACGGATTACGAAGCCGCAGTTCGTCTCCCGACAGGCCATGCATCGGCTGGTGCGAAATGCGCTCGTTCTTGGAACCGCCTGGGCGGTCGTTCCGGTAGCTTTCTTCGCCGACGCCTCGAATGGCGGCCAACTCGTGATCACATGTCTTTGCTCCGGGATGCTCGCGGGCGGAGCATTCGCCTTCGCTACGATTCCGGTGGCCGCCGTTGCATTCACGGCTCCGATTTTCGTGGGTACGGCAATCTGCCTCGGCAGAAACGGCGATTTCGTCTATCTGCTCGTGGCTATCCTCGTTGTGGCCTATGGCTTCGTGCTTCTGCGCGGCGTTTTCGCCCATTCTTTCGAATTCACGAAACGCACCATTGCTCAATTGGAAGCCGAACGGAGGGTCCGGCGGGATTCCCTGACCCAGTTGCCGAACCGTTTCGCCTTCAACGAAAGCCTCGAAGCTGCCCTCAACCGGTTGGCTCGCTCGGGCGAGGAATTTGCGGTTTTTCTCCTTGATCTCGATCGCTTTAAGGAGGTGAACGACAAATTCGGCCACCCCGCAGGAGATGAGTTTCTCGTTCAGGCCGCGGCGAGACTCCAGCGATGCGCGCGTGAGACCGATACTGTCGCGCGGATCGGCGGGGACGAATTTGCGCTGATTATGGCCAATCTGGCCAAAGTAGAAGACGCATTGGAAATCGCCGAGCGCTTCGTCGGCGCTTTCGGCGAGCTATTCCTGATCGAAAGATGCGAGGTCGCGGGCACGACGAGCGTCGGAATCGTGTTGGCCCCACGCGACGGCGATACGCCTCATGAGCTCCTGAAAAATGTCGACCTTGCGCTCTATCGCGCCAAGAAAGCGGGGCCCGGAACGGTTCGCTTCTTTGAGGTCAGCGACGACAAATCAGCGCGCGATCGCAGGGCGCTGCAAAGGGATCTGGAGGAGGCGATCGGGAGAGACGAGCTTTTTCTCGTCTACCAACCGTTCTTTGATATTCGCGAAAACCGAGTAACCGGCTTTGAGGCCTTGCTGCGCTGGCAACACCCTGTCCGCGGAGTCATTTCGCCGGCAGAGTTCATTCCAATTGCCGAGGAAACCGGCTTGATCCACCCGATCGGTGAGTGGGTGGTCCGACGCGCCTGCTCAACGCTGTCGAACTGGCCCTCTGATCTCAGGGTCGCGGTGAACTTCTCTGCAGCGCAATTCCATAACACCAGCATCCTGCAAACAATCGTGCAGGCCCTGACGCAGGCCAGAGTCGCCCCTAGCCGGCTTGAAATCGAAATAACGGAGTCGATGCTGATCTCAAAGTACGGGCCGGCATCATCGATCCTGAGTTCACTCCTGCAACTGGGGGTGACGGTGGCGCTAGACGATTTCGGAACGGGATTTTCGTCGTTGACCTATTTGCTCAAATTGCCTTACACCCGCATCAAAATCGATCAGTCCTTTATACGCGACATGCTGACACGGCCGGACAGCGCGGCGATCGTAAAATCAATAATCACGCTAGCGCAGGATCTGCACATTGGCGTGGTCGCGGAAGGTGTCGAGACCACCGAGCACCTCGAGTGTTTGCGCCAAACCAGCTGTGATGAAGTCCAAGGATATCTCATCGGTCGGCCGGTATCAGCCGACCGCATCTTCGCCCTGCTCGACCAAAATAAGCAATGGTCGACGCCTGCTGCTTGAAACGCCTTGGGCAAACCGACTGACCATCATGAAGCGCGACGCTGGCATTGCTAGCCGAATCACTCCCAGGACAGGAATGTGACCAACTTGCGATAGCACCCTACTGCACCAAATTCGTCACATCGTCTTGTTGTTCAGCGTCAAGGGTAAGACCGATATCGATCAACTAGGTCGAAGATCTATCGGTAGGTACATCGGAGGCGCGAAGGCGCCGTTCCGCAGGGCATCCCGCAAATAACGAACCACTTCCACGATGATAATTTGCGTGTCACTTTGCGTACGAATAGCCGTACCAACGTCTTCGACTAGCTTGAACCGCTGGCGTTCCGTGACTTCTGAACCTCGTCGAATAGACTAAGCCGCACGTGGACTCGCTGCCCGAGCCGCAGCGCACCGAGATCGCTGCGCCCCCATGAAGCTGCTGGAGGAAGAGATCGGGACAGGCAATCTCATCGCAGTGGGGATCAGACCATGATTATGAAGATGATAGGAACTCTGCCATCTTAGAAACCTATCTCGACCTTAGCTTCCGCCGTTCCACGTCGATCCAGCGCCACAGCTGAAGCGACATCCATGCACTGACGACAGCTGGCTGAGATCTCCGGCGAGACCCAACAAGCTCCGCGGAAAATGAACGGAGCCCGCTCAACGAGGACCTAACCTTTGGGAGCGCGATGCGTGCGACTGTCAAAATGGCCATCTCAACCAGAGGCCAGAAGGGCCGGCGGCGTCCTACTGGGGCGACCTTCAGGTTCGGCAAATAAGCCCTACCGCGACAATCGTTTTGTGCTCTATAAGCGCCTACCGCGACTGTTCGCCGAGCTCGCCTGGCGCGCGACGACAGTCGCCATCAACGCCTATTGTACGATCTCGACCGCATCGAGCTTCTGCTCCTCGATCACCGCTGTCTTGAGCCGATCGACGCTGGCGCCCCTTGCGCGGCCGTTCGGGTCCATTAATGGTTTGCCGTTCACGCACCGCTGACAGCACAACGCCGCAGCGAGCCGACTGCTTCAAATGAGCTTCTAGATCTGGATCGTTGACATCAATTGCCCACCACGTTCCGTCCAAGCATATCAAGGGTGATGAGACGAGACTTTTACCTCCCTTGCCAGAACGCACGTCGTTAAGCTCAACTTTCACGATTTCCGCTCCCACCCAATTCAGATTTCAGTGTCGGCAACGTATCCCGAATGGCTCCAGATTTAGTTGGAAGAAAATGAACACTTTTAGACATTTCCTCGGCAATTGCCTGGGGCACGGGGCCAGGCAAGGGGTGTTTGGCTCGGCTGTTCGGCAATCGGACGCCGTCATGTTTCGCGAAAATTAACCAAGAATTGTTTCTGTTACCCATAACACTTCCTTAAGACTTAAAGCTAAGCGAGACCAACTTTTTCTAGTGGGTCGCGAGCAATAGTCGCGCGGCAAACGCTGACGCTATCTTTCCAATTTCATGGAACGCATGATGAGCGATCTTACGGACACCGCCCACCATCCGCAGAACCCAATTGCCATTCCCAGCTTACGGAAGGATGACGTTGTTCGCGGAATATACTGCATGATCGCCGCGAGCGTGATGTTCGCACTATCGAGCGCACTATCGAAATGGCAAGCCGCTCTCTATCCAATTGGCGAGGTTATGTTCTTTCGCTCCGTTTCTGCGTTTGTTCTCTGCGCCGCATTGATCCTCCCGGCAACGGGCATGTCAGTCTTTAAGACTCGGCGGCCCCGCGCCCACCTTGCGCGCGGGCTGTCGCAGTCGATCTCGCAGACGTTCACTGTCATCGCCGTTAGTCTGATGCCGCTTGCAGGAGCGATCGCAATCAATTTTTCTGCATCGTTGTGGGCGGCCTTGCTGTCGTTTATCTGGCTTAAGGAGCGTGCCGGAATCGCGCGTTGGAGTGCGCTGGTAACGGGATTCGTCGGGGTTCTCGTTGTGGTAAATCCAGGTGCAGATTCGTTGCAGATTGGCGCATTGTTTGCGCTGGCAAACGCGGTTATGTATGGCAGCGTCACGGTTGCCGTTCGCGGAATGACCGCAACTGAGTCTGCAAAGACGCTGTTGATGTGGCAGATGCTTACGGTAACCTTCTTTCACTCCTTCTTGCTGCTGTTTGGATTCCGGATGCCCGCCCCGGCTGACGCAATCATGTTGACCCTGAGCGGTCTTACAAACGCCGCGGCACAATATTTTTGGACGCAAGCGCTTCACCTAGCCCCGGCCGCCGCCGTCTCGCCATTCTATTACCTGACGCTCGTCTGGGCACTTGCGATCGGATTTTTCGTTTGGGGCGACGTACCGACGCTTTGGCTTCTGATCGGGTCCGGCATTGTTGTTGCATCGGGCCTGTTCCTGCTCGTGCACGAGGCTCGGCGGCCAACCAAGAAGCCGATCTCCAGTGAACAAACTGGAGAATACGGTCTTCAGAAAGTCGCTGGCTAAGCTGGTCCCAAACTCTAGGCGACAAATTTGCGCCCGAGCGACCATTTGGCAATCATTTCAGGAACTTTCGCTGTTGGAACAGGCGGACTGAACAGATAGCCTTGCCCTTCGTCGCAATCGAGCGCCGCGAGAAATTCGTATTGTCCGACGGTTTCGATGCCTTCTGCCAACGTCGTCATTCCCAGAGCGCGAGCAATACTCACCACGGCTTGCACAATCACAACGTGCTCGGTGCCTTCGGCAAGGTCAGAAACAAACGACCTATCTATCTTGATTTTGTCGAATGGGAAGCTGCGCAGATAACTGAGAGAGGAATACCCGGTACCGAAATCGTCCAACGAAATACGGACGCCGAGTTGCTTCAACTGACGGAGGGTAGATAGGGTGGATTCATTATTGGTCATGAATACTCCCTCGGTAATTTCAAGCTCAAGGCGATGCGGCTGAAGTCCGGTTTCCTCCAGGGCGTGTCTCACGACCTCGGAGAGATTGGAAGCTGCAAACTGAATCGGAGAAAGATTGACCGCTATCTTAAGATTGTTCGGCCAGTGCGCGGCGCAGCGGCACGCCTCTCTCAGAGCCCATTCGCCAAGAGGTTGAATGAGTCCAGTATCCTCCGCTACCGCGATGAATGTTGCCGGCGGTATCATGCCATTGACCGGATGGCGCCATCGCGCCAGGGCTTCGAATCCGGTTATGATGTTGCTCCGCAAATTGAGGATGGGCTGATAGTATAATTCCATCTCATTTTGCTCGATCGCCTCACGCAGATCGATCTCAAGCCGCCGTCGTTGCCTAAGCTCCCTGTTCATTGCAGCATGATAGAATTTATAGCTGCCCCGACCTTGGGCTTTGACCGCGTATAGTGCCAGATCGGCGGCAATCAGAAGGTCGTCGCAATTTACTCCATCGCACGGTCCAATGGCGATGCCGATACTGATTCCAGAACGGATTCGGTGGCCGCCAATCTCAAAGGGCTTCTGTGCTGCCTCGATCATACTATTCGCCAGGGCCTCGAGCGCTGGTCGAGACTCAACCGTCGCCACAACAACTGCGAATTCATCGCCACCGAGGCGCGCCAGCACTTCATTTGCACCGAGCGTACTCTTTAGGCGCCTGGCCATCTCCTGCAGGAGCAAGTTGCCGGTCTGATGGCCAAGCGTATCGTTGATAGCTTTAAAACGATCGAGATCAAGAAACAGGACGGCGAATTCCGCCGGTGGCTGCTCGTTGTCTACTGCCGGTGGTTGCCGGCGGCTCATCTGGTCGAGCATGGAGCGGAACATCCGCCGGTTTGGGAGACCGGTGAGAGAATCCTCGGAACTAAGGCGGACTGCATCTGCTTCAGCGCGCGATCTTTTCGTGACGTCAGTGAAGGTCTGGACGAATCCACCATCGGGGAGACTTTCCCTGCGAATCTCGATGATTGATCCATCCGGCATCGTTCGTTCGCTAACGCCGAGTTCTCCTGCGACAAGATCTGCCAAGATCCGAACAGACGCCGCGGTCAATCTGCCCGTCGGGGTCTCGTATTCGGCGAGCTGATCAACTCTTGGTGGGTTCTGCATGAACTCTACGGGCAAATCGAGCAACTCGCCGCAGCGACGATTGATAATCGGAATCTGCTGGTCATAGGTAACCAGCATAATTCCTTGGTTCATATACTCGAGCGTAAGATCAAGCTGATTCGCTTTTTGTCTTGCCTTCGCGTCTATCCGTAGAAGCTGCTCAAGAGCAATGAGAACCAGCAAAGTAAGTACGGTGCCCAGCAACGAATTCAACTTGAGGGCGTTCCGAGAGCTTTCCAAGATCTGGCTTTTGCTCAAGCTAACGCTGACCCATAATGGATAGCCCTTGACCTTTCGGATAGTAATGAAACGCGTCTCGTTGTTGGCAGGATCAATGCTCTCAAATGTAGTTTCCACCCCGTCTCGCATTTGGTCGAGCAGTTCTGTTCCGCTAAGATCGTCTCCAAGTGCGTAACTGACCGCGCTCCCGCCACTCGAACGAACCACGCCATCACTTCCGATCAGGGCGATCGCCGCCGCCGATCCAAAATTGATATTGTTGTAGAATTTCGTCAAATGGTCTGGATTGAGCGAGGCCACGACGACGCCGCCGAACGTCTGGTCACTGTTCACGAAGCGCCGCGTGAATTGCACGGACCATTTTCCGCTGACACGGCCAACCACCGGCTTGCTGATGAAAAGCTGATCCGCGATGTTGTTCAAATGAAACTTAAAGTGCTCCCGATCGCTCAGATCCAGGGCAGGCGCGGGTTGAGGACCGCTGTTCGACGCGCGCATAATTCCCTTGTCATCAATAATGGCGACTTGGACGATAATGTCGCTCAGCACGTCGGTCGTGTTGGCAATAGCGCTGAAACTAACCGAATTTTTCCGGGTCTCAATGCTCCGTCGCAAGTATAGGAGCGCCTTATCAATTTCTCCGATTGATCGAAGAACATTCTCTTCGAATACCAGCGCAAAGTTATGGGCGTCCCGATGCGCCTCTCTTTGATCCCCCCGAACATCGCCGAAGTATTTTACAGCAACTCCTGCCCACACCATGGCGATGATCACCAGGCCGAAAATTGCCGAGCTTCGACGCTCAGCAATCAGCTTTGGCAGCTCTAGGATTTGTAAATTCATACCGAAAACAGGCCCCCTATCGGCAGGGCTTACTCGTCGGATATTTCGGGCGACTTAACTTCATTGATCGGCCACCGGAGCGTGAAAGGTTAACCTTAATAGATAAGTCACCACTCCTCCGAGTTGACGTTGCGAAAAATAACCGATTATTAACTCGCGATAAAAAGATCTTCTTTCGGAGTTCATATGTCGGGTTGCGATAGGATTGTTTCGAAGGAAGACACATCAACCAACGCTCAAATAACGGCTTGTCCGCAACCCTTTGGCAACAAAGCTGTTGACGGACGATCAATCCAAATCGCGGTGCCTGTCACTCCTCGAGCCAAGGAGATCGCGCCAGAAAAGGTCCTGCAAGCCTTCAACACCTGGGCTTTTAAGCGTGAGCAACCTGACAACTCTGTTGCAATGTTGCAGAGCATTTCCAAATCAATTGCGGTCAGAAATCCTGTTCCGTTTGTGCTCTATTGGGGCAAAGGTCCGCGGTCCAACATCGACAAGCCAGACTTCGAATGTCTGAACTATTTGGCTGCCTTCACCCACCGAATCAGTAAAACATACGCGCCCGGGGCAGCACTAAGATTGATTTTCACCGATACCCATGCGGAATTGAACGGACATTCATCACAGAACATACGCCAATATTTTGATGAGGTTGCCGATGGCGCCCGCGAACGCGGTTTCGAGAGCTGTTGGTTGGGTGACCTCACAAAGGCCGCAGAAGCGGATAACACAAGTCCTTTAATCGATGGAACCGTACCGGAGCCGACGTTCCAGCGGCTGCTTGCTAGCGCGATGAAATGGTATCGTGGAAATGGAAGTTGTGAAGAGGGCGCATTAGAATATTACCGGATGAACATGGTCGAAAAACGTGCGGTCGAACGCGCATTTCCTGACTCAATTTTCATCACCTTCAACGGAAGCGAATTTCGAGGGCTTTTTCCCCAAAGCCTTCCAATCTTCTACATGTATTCGCTTCGCAAAGGGATCAGCATCAAACCCTGGTTTCTCTTCCCAGATACGGCCGCCTGCGAACAGCGAGCAAGTTAGTCTCGCATAAGGGGCTGTCATTCGGGCACGAACCTGAAATTGGATCTACGCGGCAACGGAATGATTGTTACGCAGCAAAGAGTGTTGCCGCCCGAACCCGACTTCCCTGCCGCGATCGCGCTCGATCAAAGTCTCCAGCAACTCGCGGCGATCGGTTTCTGTCATCCTGCAGTCTGCCATGCAGCGATCATCAGAGACGCAAGAATAAGCAACAGGATCGCGTAAAGCAGAAGTTGAGAAATCAAATCACCATCGCGCTCGAACATTATATCTTCATATCTTCCATCCGCGTTGCCCCTATTCGGGCTTGGCCGGCACACTGACTTTGCCAGCGCTTTGGGCGCTTTTGCTCGACCAACACTGTACGAAACGAACGAACAATCTCCTTTCTTACCTGAACGTGTCGTCTCGGCTTCACATTGGAGCGTTTTGTTTAATCGATTAATGCAACGAGACGCACGTTCGCACCTAATCCTCCATTTGGCCGGCTTCTCCAGTGTATTTCAGTACCTCAAGCCGAAGACAATGACTGCGGTCCGGGCCATGTCTAGATCCGCTGCGGATACTGTCCTTTAAGCGAGCGGGAAGCGCTCGCTACAATTCGAAGGCATCGACCTCCTCGTCCGGAAACTTCTCGGCCTCCAAGTCCAACATGTACCTCGCCTCTTTTAACTGCCCGACGATGAGGACGTAGTCTTCGAACGTGCTCGCCGCGCTGACGTGCTTCTCGATAAGCTGCCGCAGCTCGTGCCTGAACTGACATTTGCTGACGGTCATTCTCTCCTCCGCGCCTGCCTGCGCTGAATCTGGTTCTGAGCCTTCCCCCCCGTGCACGCCAACATCCCTGACTTACAACTCTGAACTGATGGGGCTCTTACGCAGCCTTTCGACGAAGGTGGTAGGACCGCCTGTTCAAGTGCTTGTGCTAGGAACTATGGAGCGGGAGCGTTCAGATATCATCGCTAGATTCAAGAAGGCCATCAAATCGTCAGCCGAGGTCGTCAACGGATTCGATATCCCGGGAGGTGCGGACTTCGTTCTATACGTTACCGACGGCGCGGTCGTGATGTTTATGATGCCCTTTTGTACGAAACGCACCGCCGAGGTGACGGACTCAGGCGAGAAACGAAATTGTTCGTTCGTTACGTACTGTATCTGTCGTAGCACGGACCGCGGGACTAAGATATTTGTCGTTGGAGTCCGACCCTAGCGTCGTATGGTGAAGTCATCCCTTGCTTTCGGAAGGTGACGCTGGTCCGATGGTCCTAACATGAAAGACAGCAATAGCAGCCACCCTTGAACATCGGAGATGACAGATGACCAGCGCGAATTGAGGCGCTGCAAGCAAGAGATTGCGCGTCTCAAACAGCTGGTTATGGAGCTTTCCGAAATTGTCTTGCGCAACGTCGTAAAGAGCGACGAGGGGCGACAATCGGAACGCCAGCTGAGTCTCTGAGCGACGTCGAATTAGTGCGCTGTTTCCCAGCAGCGTGGCTTCCCGCCTTGAGGAGCACGGGGAGCGGCCCTGCCCTTATGCTCCATGAGGCAGGGCTCTTAATTTTTAGTTGGAAGCGTAGGATAGGCCAGGAGACACATTGATGACGGGATGGACTGATCAAGCGCGCGTCTTGTTGTAGCTGATGGCAGCGATTGCTTCTGATTTGCCGTGGCACGCCATTTCAACCGTTTTTTTGATCGCACACGCGGCCTAGGCGAATGAGTGGTGGGAGCGGTCAAACGCCAATGTCACCATTCGACAAAATCGCGCTCTTTATCGACGACGCCAACCTTCACGCAACCTGCAAGGCGCTTGGCTTCGACATTGACTACAGGCGCTTGCTCGGGGAGTTTCAGAGCCGCGACATAGTGCTGGGCGCGTTCTATTACACGATGATTATTGAGGAGTTTGTCCATCAGGCCGCTCATCGATTGGCTCAGGTATAACGGCTACACGGTTGTCACCGAGTTGACCAAGGAATTCATCGACGCCAGCGGCCGCCGCAAGGTCAAGGGCAGCAAGGATATCGAGCTGGCGGTCGACGCCATGGAGCTTGGCGAGCATATCGACCAGATGGTCCTGTTCTCGGGCGACGACGATTTCCGCTCCCTGGTCAAGGCCGTGCAGCGGCGCGGCGTGCGGGTGACTGTCGTGTCCACGATCGCGAGCCAGACGCCAATGATAGCCGACGAACTTCGACGGCGGGCGGACGAATTTATCGACCTGGCACAGTTGAAGCTGACGCTGGGTCGCAATCCGTCCGATCGGTTAGACCCACGTCAGAACGAGCGCCGGGGCTCGAAAATCGGAGTGCCAGAGAGTCTCTGAACGCCCCGCGGACTAATAAGCCGGGCGGAAAACGTTGCATAGTAGCGCGCGGTTCGCGGCAGCGTGGCTCCCCGCCCTTGGGGGGCAGGCGGAGCGGCCCCGCCCTTGTCTCCATGGAGTCTCCATGGGGCGGGGCGAATGTGTTGGACGGTCAGCCAAAGTGGAGGCCTTTGCACAATAAGCGAATACGGTCCCCTCCAATCTGATTGGTCCGCCGCGTGAAGAAAAGAGCCGAGAGCCGGACGAGCGATACGGAGCAATCTCACCCGGCTGAGAGTGATAATGAGCAATCTTATCCTGTGCTGTTGGCTGGCATGGCGATAGGAGCACACTCAGGAGGCGTCATGGGCTTCTTGCCGGCCGGACGAGTGGCGCTTGCTTTAGCCGTCTTCGTTTCCGCTACATCGGGTATCTTTTTTGGATGGATCCCACGCGGCCTGGCGAATGAGTAGCGGGGCGCGGATTACGGCCCGCTGTTGACTTTGTAAGCTCATTTGCGACGACAACTCCCACGCCGAGGACATATATCCATCCCTCGTGAAAATCGAAGAAATGCGAATTGAAGAGGGAGCTGGTGATACTTCTGGATCACTACAAAGAGCCCGCCCAGCTCGCCAATCCGTCTTCGTATCGACGTCGCTAAGCCGTTTATGCCGTGTCATTCGGCGTGCAATTTTGGGACGCCGATTGATACTCCAATAGAAGTGGTGCTCCGAGCGCACCGCACAGTGCAGATTTGAGCTTGACCGGCGGCCGGCACTCAGCAACCATACGTAGATTGACTGAGGAATCACCGCCTAGTGGCGTCGAGGTGGTGCTGAAAGAAAAGCTCGGCGTCACCATGACAATGCAAAGCATATTGTGACGTTTCATAGACTCGCGTCGTGGACGACGCGAACAGACGTATAGGATAATAGCATGCGGCTTCTTATTGTCGGCACCTTGAAGGGCCAGCTCACGACAGCCACCAAAATCGCCATCGACAACGGCGCGACCGTTACCCAGACCGAGGATCATGAACTGGCGATGCGGGCTTTGCGCGGCGGCAAGGGCGCCGACCTGCTCTTGGTCGACGTCGGGCTCGACATCCGCGACCTCGTAATGCGGCTGGAAGCCGAGCACATTTACGTGCCGATCGTCGCCTGCGGCATCACCAACGACGCCCGCGCCGCGGCCGCGGCGATCCGTGCCGGCGCCAAGGAATATATCCCGCTGCCGCCGGAACCGGAACTGATCGCAGAGATTTTCGTAACGGTGGCCGACGAGGCCCGCGACTTTGTCTACCGGCACGACGAGATGGCGCGGGGGATCATGCTAGCCCAGCAGATCGCCGCCTCCAGTGATGCGAGTGAAACTATCCTATCCTAATGCTTCCGGGCCTTCATGCGATGGAAGGCACCGGTGACGCCATGACCATGGTCGGATTACCGCACCGTTGGTACCCGGAGGATAGCGCCGGTCGCAATGTGTTTCACATCGTGCTGTCCGCGGGCGGAGCTTGACCGGATACGTACGTCCAAACAGCGCCGATGCCTGTGGATACGGCTTTCTCCGTCGCAAGCGGCTATGGCTCGCTCGATATCGTCGGCAATCAGGGAATCCCGGAACCGACGCCAATCGCCAATTGGCGAAGAGCATCCTGGTCAGCGCTGAACTACGCCAACCTCGTCGTTGGTCGGTGGCGGCTACGCCTCATCCGGTCGCGCTGAGCCGCATCGATGCGCCTCGCGTCCTGCGAGGCCCCGCGGCTCGGCTAGAGCGTCGCGGATCACGTCTTCGGCTTCGTCCTCTGGGCATGATAGCCTGTAACTTGCGACGTAGGCCGCAGGATCACCGCTTCAGCAGTTTGGGGTTTTCCTTGTAGAACTTGATGAGCTGGATCAGGTTTTCGATTCCGAAGTCGGTAAACGCCTTGACGCCGACGCCATGGACCCAGATGACGCCGTTTCCGGCGGTCGGGAAAACGCCAGCTCCCGGGGCAGCATAGCGATTACCCCACGGCTACGCCCGCGTATTCAGATATTTACTGGCGACGCCCCTAAAGACTAAGGGGCGGGTGTCCCGCATGTACAGCAGACGCAGCCTTTCCTCTCCTAAGGGGGCCATTTCCGGAAGACACAGACACGCGCGTGAACTTCCTGAATGAGGTCGTAAGCCGCCGTTACTTGCGCTGCGCCAATCCATCGCTGGGCCCAGATCGATCAGGCCACAGCGCGGAATCGGTGTTTTTGGTGACGATGCGGTGATCGGCAGCCATATCGCACCATGGAGGGTAATCGGCGGAAGGCCTTGACCGGCAGATCGGCGAGTGCCATCTGGCCGCAAGCCGCTCGACCGGACCGTAAGCGGCGATGCCGGCGAGCTGATCACCCGACCGCTCGGGCGTCGCCTTGGCCATCAGATCCCTGAGGTCAGCAAAGCCGAAGACCGTCCCTCCGATAGTCGTTCTGTAGGGCATGATCGGTGGTTATCCCCGGATCAAGGCGAGCGCTTCGGCATGAAGCCGCGACGTTGCGGTTGCCAAGATGCGCCCTTCCGAGTGAATCGAGAGCGGGCATCCCTCCCAATCGGTGATGCAGCCGCCGGCGCCCTGCACGATCGGCACCAGTGCCATGTAGTCATATGGCTGAAGCCCCGTTTCGAGAACGATGTCGCAGTGTCCCGACGCAAGCAGGCCATAGATGTAGCAATCGCCGCCGAAACGGCGCATCCGCGCAGCTCGCGACAGCCGCTCGAATGGCTCCATCTCGCCTTTGCGGAACATGTCAGGCGATGTGGTGTAGAAGCGCGCATCGGCGACGCTCTCGCATGCGCTGGTCCGTGCCAATCCATCGCCGAACCGCGCTTCGCCGGGCTTCGCCATCCACCGCTCGCCCGTAAAGGGGACGTCGATCAGGCCGTAGAATGGTTGCTGCTGATAGGTCAACGCGATCAGCGTGCCGAACAAGGGAAAGCCGCTGATGAAGCTCTTGGTGCCGTCGATCGGGTCGACGACCCAGGTGAAAGCGCCACCTGGCTTGTTTCCGATCTCCTCGCCGATGATGCCATGCTCCGGAAAGCGCGCCTCGATCCTTTCCCTGAGACGCAGCTCGACGGCTCGATCGGCAATCGTCACCGGGCTGGCATCGGATTTGGCGGCGACATCCAGCGGAGTGCGGAAATAAGACAGCACGATGGGCCTGACCGAATCTGCGAGTTCAGCGGCGAATGACAGATAGACGTCGGCATCGTCTGCCGTGTCGGCATGCTGGGCCATTACAGCGCCTTCAGAAACAGCGGCCATCGCGGATCGCGGATGATGGAGCGCGCCCCGCATGTGTTTCCAGATGCCGTATTTGTAGAAATCGAAATCCAGCGTCGAGATCCGGTTCTGCACCATCGCCCAGGTGCTCCACTTGATGTCGGCCAGTGCCTTGTGAACGATGGAGCGCGCGTGCCGGCGCTTGAGGCGGCCGGGCATGGGATCGTTGAAGCAGGGAACGAGATCGAGCCCGGCCGCCTCGAGCGCTGCACGTGCCTGCTGATACTGGCGGTAGAGCCAGGCATGTCCTCGGGCCAGAAACCGCCGAGTTGCCTCACCTGCTCGTAGTGCTCCTCGATCATGTCGAACACGGTCTTGGTCAGCGGCAGCGGCGGAGCCTCGTGAAAGCGGCCATTGATCTGCACCACATTGGCGCGGAATGCCGGATCGACGAAATCGCGATGGGTCGACGGCCGCCGGTCATCAAGAAATTCGGAGACCTCGATGTTCAGATGGTCGAGGAAGTCGAAGGTTGGCCCGGCATCGTCGGCCTGTCTGCTCGCGGCCCGCGCCGCGCCCCGATCGATCTCGGTGCCGCGCCCCGGAATCTTCACAAAATATCCGACGGGATCGTGCGCGACCGTGACGCGGAAATTGGTGTTGCCGCCGGACACCGGCTGATAAGACAAGCGGCGCCCCTTCCAGACCTGGACCTGCACGATTGCGGCCTCGACAAACCGCTCCGTATCCGACCTGCGGCTACCGACTTCAATCATGCTTTTGTCTCGCTTCGCCCTAGAGAGATCGCAGCCGCTGCTCGAACCCCGGATGTCCGAGCAGCATTCGGCAGCGCAAAAAGCCATTCCGCGTATTTGGTCGCCTGCGCGGCATCAATGACCGGCAAGCTCCTGGTCGAGCGTTCGGCGCGCTGCTCGAGGGCCCCTTTCGGGATTGCCGAGCGCTTTCGGTGAAGGTGCCGATGGTAGCCATTGTCTCATTCCCTTTGTCTGCTCGGGCCGCGCCGATCACGTCCTCGATGGCGGTCGTGAGACCGGAGACGGTCGCGTCAATGCGGGATTCGCGTCCCGCGGCTCCCCCAATACTTCCAGTCCCGCTCATCAACGGTTACGAAGAGATCGTCCGCTGGGAAGAAGCAAAAGAACACCGCTTGGCACGAGATCTCTTCATTTGCGCCTGCGGTTGCGGCCCAGCCACGGCGTCCCGGTCCGGAACGCGCCAATATTGGCTCAAGCAATCCGCTTAGGCGGCTCCAGGCTCCCGCCCTAAACGTCCTGCGTCTGCGCCCAGGATTTCAAGAGTCGTTTCGCGACAGCGGTGGGATCATCGTCGTTGCCAAGGGCGGCCTGATACGCAACGCCACTATCTTTGAACTTGTTAAGCAGTACGTATCCATCCTCGACCTTGTATTGTCCTTCCGCTATCTCGCCGGTATCGCCCTTGGCGCCCGACGGGGACCGAACGATAACACTAAGGCTGCGATAGTCATGCGGCATTTGGACACCCTAGATATGTGATTTGTCTATTAACGCCTTGCCGATCAACGTCGCGCGCGAGGCGCCATACGTGTTCGTCAAACGCTACGACATTGCCCCTCCACCTGATCGAGCATGACCGGTGAAGGAAACTGCCGAGCCATCTTTCGGTCAGCGCCTGATTAACCCCGTCCCCTGACCAAAAGCTGACGGCCGCGATCAATTCCTCGAATTCGGGAACTTGCGGGGCGCGATGCACCCCAGTCAACTTAGAACAGCGATGCTACAAGCCTCAAACTTGTCAGAGTTTTCCAGCCGCGCAGGCAGCCTTCGTCTTTGTCAAGGTCTTCACCAATCGTGGCGCCTTGATGAACCTTGCCGCCATCAGGCCACGTCAGCAACTGCGGGTTCAAGGCTCAAGGGCTGACCAGCAAAAACAAAGGCAACTTCGTCATCTTCGATTCGCTTTGACGATCTCAGCGTCGGAGGTTGATTGGGTAGTCGGCCCCTTCCACTTCGTTCGGCCGTGAATACGCCAACCCCATTACATTCTTGGAGCACACTGTATCGGCGCTGCATCGAATTGGCGCCGAACATGAGGCTTGCCTTGTGGCCGCCAACCCGTGCCCCTTCCACCCACCGTGCAGAAAGACAGCGGATGACAATCGCTTTGCGCTGATTATCGCTGTGATTGCAATGCTAAGGTGCGCTTGGTATTTGCCCAGGATCGATATGGTCAGTGTATTCGCAATACTGTCATGTTAGGCATTTTCCTCGGAGTCGCCGCTGGCAATGCGACTTGGGATTTTGTGAATAGCTATGTTTCGCCGCATGCAAACGCTCACCGCATCATTCGATACTGGCCCTTGGTTCGAGCGGGCCTTGATCAAATGTGCTCATCGCGAGATGGTCCGCCCTCACAACGCGGACTGGCGCGCCGGAGACTGCTAATCTGGCAATCGCGTTCCACCCAACGGCCAAGGCGAAGGAATGACAGTCAATCATATCGTGTTTAGGAACCGCTCTAGACGATGCAAGGAAGAGGACGAGCGCCTGCTCAAACTTACGTCAAACAACGAAATACCGAAGCGCATTTCTATCCTACTGGAGAGAAGCGAACTCGCTGTCGTTCAGCGGATGAGGAAATTGCGCGTGTGGCATCCAAACTCCGGACCTCCTGAGAGGCCGGACAAGCGATAAGCGAAAAGGCGCCGAGCGCGATCACCACCGTGCCGGAGGAGGCGCCGACCCCGGAGCACATCGCCGTAAAGCCGGGACAGAAACTCCGCTTCCGGCCCCGCCCACGTACCAGAGCCCCGCCTATGACCGATAAGCCAAAGAGAGAAATAACGCACGAACGGGCCGCGCTGCGCGGCGATGAACGCGCCAAGGCCTGCCCGTTCTGCGGCGAGATGCCCGAGGTCGAGCTAGGCCTGACGGCAAGGATCGCCTGCATCGAGGTCGACTGCCTTAATCCTATCGTTCATTCGCCGACGCTCGCAGACGCGCTGGCCTTCTGGAACATGCGCCGAACGTCCGGACCGGCGGCAAGCTTGACCGGCGAGCACGCCTCGAGGAGAGCGACCTCCTCGAGAGCTAAGATTGGCAGATGGCTCTCGATTGTCGCGGGCCATAATCTCCGCCACGCAGAAACCCGGGATGATCATCCCATGACCAAAGCCCTCGTTGAATTCATTGGCGGCCCCGCACATGGAGCCAGGATGACGCGTCCGCGCGTTGCGACAGTACACGTTCCTACTCCGAGTCTCGGCAGGTTCGCCTACACGATCCGACGTTGCCGCGACGATGACGGCAATCTCGTCGAAATCCTGGCGCCTGCCGGTCGCGAAGTCGATCCCGCCTTTCTTGCCAAGCGAGGTCTCCGGAATTGATGGCGGAGGAACCAAGATCTCCCATATGCTGGTCGCCAGGGACTTTATGGAGAATGTAGCGATGACGAAGGAACCTGACGACGTCCGCGTGTCGAGTAGATCGAAATCGACGAGTCGACTGCGATCATAGTTGGGCAGATCGATGACGAGATCACCGTCACCATTGCGAGCGTTGTCGGCGTTCATTTCCGGGTAACGGCGGATCAGGCGCTCAAACTCTCTCGCGCCTTGGCTGTGGCCGCGGAGAATGCGGCTAAATTCCTGGCATCCATCGAGACGTAACGGCGGAGAGGACACCAAGAGATGCAAGCGGATTTTTCCACCCGGAGTCGAGCGATTCGCCCGTCGGACACCGGCACAAAGAGGGGCTTGGGCGCGAGAGGCGAAGCTCCAGCAAAACGGCCTGTTCACTCTTGCGCGTCAAATCGCGCACCGGCGACAGCACTTCCGATCCTGAGTCTTCGGTGTCGGTGATTTGTTCGATAACAGCGTCGGTCACATTGAGGAGCGCGTCGAGCCGCTTCCCTGTCCTCGTTTCGCTGTCTGTGAAGTACGCGTCTATTAGGGGACCCAAGTCACCGTGCTCCTTCAGGCCACGATAGGCAGCGCTGGCGGCTTTTAGTTTTATTCGCGCGGCGTCATCTACACATGCATCCGAGATGATTCAAACACACGTTTTTCGATGCGCTTGTCTTCGACCTCGTGATTCTTTTGGCGGACCACCCAACGATCCGCTCGCGCTCGGGGAAGCATGGATCGAGTAAGCGCCAATTGCAGCCGTCATCAGAAGGAGCAATCCGAAATCGACCATCAGCCCAGCGGCGATTTTCTTGTTTGCAAGCACTTGCTGTCGCTTTCTAAAGATTTCAATTTGGCGAGCTTGAGGTCTTGCTCAATCAGGTTGAGGCCGGTTTCCAGCTTAGCCCTGGCTGAAGCGTCGCAATCTTTTTGTATGGTCGCTCGTATCTGGCGATGGTTCTGCTCCAGCGTGGCGATGGCGTGATCAATCGTGAGTTTGGCATTCGCTTGAACGGTTTCAAGCCGTTGATCTGCACGTCGACCGGGATGGCGTGCCATCGGTAACGCCACTATCAGCGTGTCCACACCTACTGCATCCAAAGTTCCGCGCGTGCAATTATGCGAATGGATCCCGATATGAATCAAAACGCTTAACGAGTGACCCACATTTGCCCTGTATTGAAGTCTAACATCGACGGCACAGACAGTCGCACCAGCCCTCCGGCGCCATTCACATGATGACGACAGGACTGAGATGAAAACTGTCGAAGAGCTCAAGCTAAATGATCTCGAAGTATCTCCGACGTTCAAAGTCGGTAACCCGATGTTGAACGGCTTCCCATTCCCAACGGCGGGAGCAAGAAAAGGCTTCAACAAACCTTTCTCCGAAAACATCATTGGCCGCTGGAGACTGTGCAAACCGAGATGTTGCCTCTGATAGGCTTTGAGGCAATCTCGCAGACGGACGACACATCTCGACGCCTGCATCACCGACGATCGAAGCCGGTAGTGCCACATCTGTTTCGACGCCCAGTATTCCGGAACCAATGGCACATGCGAGCGCGAGATATGGGTTCACGTCTGCGCCACCCAGCCTATACTCCAAGCGATGGGCAGACGAATCTCCCGGAATCGCCCGAACCGCGCAGGAGCGGTTGTCAACTCCCCAGCTTGGACAGATCGGTGCCCAGCAGCCAGGTACCAATCTCTTGTAGCTATTGAAGTTCGGCGCAGCGAGCACACAGAACTCATTCATGTATTCTAGTTGTCCGGCGATGAATTGCCTCATAAGCTTCGAAACGTTACCGAACGCATCGCTGTCGTAAAAGGCGTTCTGACCATCCGAGGACATCGAGATATGAATATGGCCGGATTGGCCGGGCCATTTCTCGGAAACCTTGGCCATGAATGTAGCCATCATGCCTCGCGTTTGCGCCCACGCTTTTATCATCGACTTGAATATGGTTGCTCGATCGGCAGCTTCCAGCGCATCACAATGACGAAGTGACGCTTCGACCACGCCAGGCCCCGTTTCAAAGTGCAGTCCGCTGAGAGGTATTCTCGCCTTCTCACAAAGCGCCAAGATCTCATCGAACAGCTCATGTTGCGCGACAGAGCGCGCAATCGAGTAGCCGAACGGGCCCCGTGTTAAAGGAGCCCATTCGCCGAACGGCTTGTCTTCAATTGTGTCGGCGTTCTCCTTGAACAGCATAAATTCAAACTCGAACCCGGCAGCGCAGCCGTATCCATGATCAGCGGCCCTTCTCAGGACCTTACGCAGAATACCTCGCGGGCAGATGTTCTCATGTGCGCCCATGAACTCGGCCAGGTAGAGATATTGATCGCCGACATAAGACACCGAACGGCCGGTGCCTGACAGGATACGCACATCAGCATCTCCGAATGCTGATAGCGGTTTTTGCGTGAAACTGGCCGGAATGACCCGGTCCGAGCAATCCCACGCCAGCACCGCTTCAGAGAACTTGATAACTTTATCTCCATCCGAGAGATCTTCACCTAAGACGTGTTTGCCTCGCAGGACGCCATCGAAGTCGCTTACGCCGATCATCGCCGCGCGGGCTGGATTCGTCTCGGTCAACCTGGCACCAGTTGGCATTAGTCGCGATCCACTAAATCGAACACCTGATCCATCCGCATTGCGCGCAACTTGCGATAGTCATCCTCAAGCTGTGTCGAGTCGCTATTCACGAGATAAACGATGCCTGGTGTCGACGCCAAGTCGATCGTCGGAACCAGCTCTTGACCAATCGGAACGAATGCAATGGCATCCGCGAAGCTCGGAAGCTTGCGGATTGTCTCGAGTCCCGGGTAACCGGCAACGACACCGCCTATATCGGAGATCAGCGAGACGCATAGTGCGTGAGCCTGCCGCTTGTAGGGCCCGCGCAGCCTCATGTACTCACCAAAGCCCTTGGGATCTGCGTAGCGCCAGGCCGTCAGCGTCATATGGTTGTGCCCCAACGCCATAGTTCGTGCTTTTGCCGACATGGTCCCTTGAAGTCTCGCTCCGAAGTCCACCAGAACCGGCCCCCGATGATCGACAATGATCTCAGCATGAGCCGGTCCGTCGACGATCTGAAGCGCCTGCAACGCACGCACCAAGTAGTCAGACAGCTCCTGAACGATTGGTTCGCTGCCGCCCAACAACCTCTCAAGTGAGCAGACCGATGATGCCCCCTCAACAGGAACGGTGTCATAGGTCCAGGCCTCCGTAACGAAGGCTTCCCCGTCGATCGAGACGGCATTTACGGTGTATTGCTGGCCGTTTATTTTCTCCTGCCCAAGGGCAAAATGATTCAACGCTCCGACACGGTTCGTCTTCCCGACAATTGCGCTTAGAGCCCGCTGAATATCAGCATCTGTCGAGCAAAAGAATACATCCTCGGTACCCGTACTGTTCAGAGGCTTGATCACGATCTGATCGAACTTCGCGTCACGCTTCCAGCTTGCGATCTCTACAGCACTGTCGGACACGACTTGTCTGATCGATCGCACGCCTGCAGAGGTCAGCGCGCAAGACAATCGCGCTTTGTCACGCCGAGCAGCCGATAGCGCGGTCCCATTTGAAGGTAAGCCCAGCCGCTCCGACAAAGAATCGGCGAGCTCAACTCCGGTCTCGCAGCCCGCGATAACGAACTCCAATTCCCTGCCATGGAGAGCCTGAAGATGATATTCAACGATCTCGTCATACCCCATGCGCTCGCTGGGGCGAATGACTTCATCATACAGATCCGCGTTGAAATGCGATTGGAATATGGGTGGAATCTGTGCAGCCGACATCACATGCACCGTTCCAATTCCATAGCGCTTGAATTCTTCCGGTAGGTAGCGGCCGGTTGAGTATGCGTCTACGATTACACAATTCCGTTCTTTCATGCGGATCTCCGATACTGCAAGTAGATGTTGCTGACAGCGACAGCCGTAATGAGAACATTTCCAACGAACGTATGTGACGAAGGCACGATGCGAGAATCGAAGTACTGGAACAGGAAGGTGATGATAGGGGCGGTGGACAGGACCATGTTGACAGTGAAGGGCTCTACGCGGCGAATGCCCTGCTGGATCAAGAGCAAAGGAACAAGGATCGTCGACAGCCCAATCGTTGCGATCGCAAACCAATGCTGCGAGATCTCGGGCACGATAGATGAATGGTCGACCAGGCCCAGCAGCAAGAGAATCGTTCCATAGAAGCGATGCGCCAGCACTTGTCGGCCAGAAAACCCACGGTCGAACAGCAGTTTGACCAGTATATTTGTGAGGGCCAGCGATAGGCCGGCCACGATCGCCAAGATGATGCCAAAGGACGATCGAGCCCCCCATTCCACGCCCGCGTTGCCGCTGGCCGAGATCCAAATCATGTAACTCCCGATCGTCGCGATCGTAACGCTCACGACGATATCGGATGCTGGAGGGGTGCCCTGGCGCCTGACCAGTGCGTTTAACCACACTGTTGCGGTGGGCCCCAACGCCACCATGAAGG
Source organism: Bradyrhizobium sp. C-145 (assembly GCF_023375135.1). NCBI lineage: Bacteria > Pseudomonadati > Pseudomonadota > Alphaproteobacteria > Hyphomicrobiales > Nitrobacteraceae > Bradyrhizobium > Bradyrhizobium sp. C-145. Next base: position 6,423,546 of record NZ_CP088150.1, read on the forward strand.
CGACGACGATCGCAGGTTCAGCGTATTTCAGTCCGATAAATAGGCCGATCCAGCTGATCGCTGTCACAACATTGAGCGCGACGAAGACCAGGAGCGACCATTTCGCCACCCTTGCCTCGCCTTCCTCGTGGCGAGCCAGGAGATTGAACGTCAGACAAACCACAGCGAAGGATAGCAGAAGCGCGACGAACACATCTGCTTGCTGAAAATACGATGCCGCATAAACCTCGCCTGCCGCGCTCACGACGACATAAAGCGCCACAAAGAACACTCCTAGTGCGAAGCGATTCGTCAATCGCTGCCCGCGCGGCGGCGCACGGCCCGCGGAGGACCAGGCGCGTGCATCGGCTCCGAGGGACTCTGCTTTCGACCTGCACGGACCACGTTTGGTTTGAAATGTCACAATCCGCCTCTAGTGCTTCTTAGCTCTGCAGTACCCAACACACGCCTCACCAAATGTCTTGAACAGTTGCTTGCTGAGGAGATCGGTTGAGACGTGCCATTCGGGGTGCCATTGCACGCCGATTTGCAGTGTCGGCGCGCCAATGACCGAAGCCGCCTCGACCAGGCCGTCAGGCGCCCACGCCTCCCGCCTCAGCGCCGGGGCAAGCGCCTCGATGCCTTGATTGTGCAGCGAGTTGACTTGCGCTTCGATCGTCCGCGCGATTGGGAAGAGCGCGCCATCGGAACATATCCTGACGCTGTGCGCGGCGTCATACTGACGGTCTCTTGGACGATCTGGCTTCTCGGCATGCATCGCGCCACTTTCCGGCCTCCACTCCGCAAGCGATGGGCGGAGTGTACCGCCGAAATAGACGTTGAGTTCCTGAAGCCCACGGCAGATGCCCAGAATGGGCAGTCCGAGCGCGATGGCGGTCTCTATGGTTACGGCAGAGAGCCTGTCCCGCGGACGGTCAAGGATCCCAACCTCAACGTCCTGCCCATCAGCCTCCGTCAAGGACGCAGGCGCTCTCAGGATGGCGGGGTCGATGTTCGATTCATCACCAGTCAACACCAGGCCGTCGAGCCGGCCTATGATCGCCGGGGCGACCTCCTCCCTCGCATCTTCCCCGTCGACCGTCGGCAATATGACGCACGCAACTCCCGCATGACGATGGAGTGCCTGCACGTACTTGCGCCGCAACCAGTCGCGATGCACGCCATCCACCAAAAGACGGTTCGAAGTGACGCCGACCACGGCTCGGGCGCGCTCTGGCTGTAGCAACGTCACGCCACCTGCCCTCGCGTGCGAACCTCGGCAACGGACTGCTCATACAACCGTCGATTTCGCTCTTTCAACTGAGTTATGACGCTAGGTTGACCTTGGGGTCCCTTGACAAAGAGCCCGCCCCAGGTCTCGGCAACCTTCGCGTAGTTCGGATCCTGCATTCGGATTTTCTGAGCTTTGCGCAACAGCCAAAACGGGATACCCGGCGAAAGGTGATGCTCGAGGTGGTACTCATCCAGATTCTGTCCGAGGATGGCCCGCTCAAGGAAACTTCCTTTCCGATTCCTGGTGAGATAGACGTTCTGCGTCTCGGTTTCGCACATAGGTGAGTGCTCGGCGAGCTCGATAAACCAGCCGAGGACCTGAAACGTGGTGAGATAGGGCACGATCCAAAATAGGACGACGATATGGAGCACCCCAAGAGCATATGACCCCGCCAGGATGCTGATCCAGAAGAGATAGAAGCCATACTTGTCGATAAGTATGCCTGAGCGGCTCTGATCCTCGGCATCTGTGATCGAAAACCGATTGGTCCAAAGATACTTCAGATACGCCACTGTCGCGCCGCCGAAGATCGGCTTCCAGATCATATTGAAAGCGTACCGCTCCGGAGGCTGCACGTCGTAAACGCCGCTGGCCAGGAAAAACTTCAGGTCGGGATCCTTGTCCGGGTCCCCGAGATAGGGATGATGCAAATAGACGTGCGAGATCCGGTAGGCCCAGTGGCGCTGGAACAGGGGATAGGAAGCGAACAGAATGCCGAGGACGTAATTCCAGCTCGTGTTCTTCGCGAGCGTCCGATGAGCCGCATCATGGGCGATGGTTGTCAATCCGCGCTGATAGGCACCAATCAGAAGAACGGCGAGCGGGTAGAGCCACCATGAGATGGACACGGTCGCGAGCGTGCACGCTGCGATGACAGCGTAATCTTTGGCAATATAGGCGGCTCCCGTGATGTTGTCGGGCCTTAGCTCGGAAAGCTGCTTATTAATCTCCCGGCTGAATTGAACGGCCTCATAGCGTGATGACCTCAGTTTCCAAGCGTCTGCCTGATTCATGAGAACCTCTTCCTGATCGCCTTACTGGTTGTCAGATTGCGGAAAGCGCCTTGTCCAGATCGCGTACGATGTCGCTGACATCTTCGATGCCGACGCAAAGTCGGATCGAGCCGCCAAATATGCCGGCGGCTTCACGCTTTTCTCGCGGGACGGTGGTGTGGGTCGTCGAGACAGGATGAGTCACGAGCGTGCGGGCGTCGCCTACATTCGAAACGTGATACATCAAGTCGACGTTCTGGATGAACTTGCGCCCAGCCTGCTCGTCCTCCACTTCGAACATGACCATCGCCCCATGTCCGTATGCGGTATTGAGTGTCTGTTCGACGGTTTCCCGATCGGCGCCTTCAAAGAGCCCCGGGTAGAAGACACGGCGCACTTTAGGATGCTCCTTGAGAACGTCGGCCACGGTCCTGGCATTCGCGCAGTGCTGCTTCATGCGAAGGGGCAGCGTTTCAAGCCCTTGGATCAGTTGAAAGCTCGCAAAGGGGGCGATGGCCGCGCCGGTATCGCGCAACCAGGTCATCCGAGCCTTGAGCAGAAACTCGCTCTTTCCAAGATCGTCGACATCGCGCACCGCGTTATGCCAGACGATTCCGCCATGCGCATCGTCGGGACGGTTGAACAAGGGAAAGCGAGAGGCTCCCCGGTAGCTAAACTCGCCGTTGTCAACGATCAGTCCGCCGAGCGTCGTGCCATGGCCGCATATATATTTCGTTGCCGAGTACGTCGTAATCGCAGCGCCGAGATCTGACGGCCGGCATACCAGTGGCGTCGTCGTATTGTCCACGACCAAAGGCACGCCGTACTTTCGGCCGATCTCCGCCAGCTGTTTGACGGGGAGCGGAATCAGACAGGGATTCGAAATCACCTCTCCGAACAGGCATATCGTGCGATCATCAATGGCACGTTCGAACGTCTCGGGCCTTCGAGGATCTGCCGTCCTCACACTGATCCCAAGACGCTTTAATGTGTTGTGGAGCAGGTTCCAGGTATTGCCATATAGATAGGGAGAGGCGACGACATTGTCCCCCACTTCGCCACTTGACAGGTTGACGATAGCCAGGAACGTCGCCGCTTGACCTGAGGCAACGGCGAGCGAGTCGCTTCCCATATCGACGGCGGCGTAGCGCTTTTCCAGCGCGCGGGTCGTCGGATTGATGATCCTCGTGTAGGTGAACCCATCGGCCTTGACGTTGTAGACGTCAGCAATGTGGTTTAGATCGCCATCGAGTTCATAAGCCGTATTCTGGTAAATCGGCACTGCGACGGCTTTCGTCACCGGGTCGCGTCGATAGCCCGCATGCAGAACAGCAGTCTCCGCGGAAAACGGCAGCTGCGGGTCCCCAGCCGCTCGAGCCGGCATCTTTACGCGAGCCGCGCATGCCTCTTGGCCCGACATTGGCCTTGCTGACCGAGCCTGAGCGGACCGGAAATATGTACGAAAAGCGCACCCCAACTGCTCGATCCAGCTGGATTGGATTTCCCCAATGCAACCGACGCGAAAACTCCGCGTCGGAAGATGCAGCTTCGCGTAGACGTAAAGGTTGTGGGCCGCCAAGTGGCGATACAGCCCATCGAATCCTGCCTGGTCCACGATTCCGGACGGCGCACTGAACGCGACGCAGACCGGCGACTGCAAGTCCGGGGACAGCAGCGGAGACACAACTCCTTCGAGTTCTTTGACGAGATCGTCCCTGACCTTCTCGTACCTAGAGCGCCTGGCATCGATGCCCTCCTCGTGCAGAATCTTCAAGGCCTTTGTCGTTGCCTGAACGATGTGGGTGGGAGGGGTCGATCGCCACTCACCCGTGCGCTCGAGCGAGAGCCATTGATCTCTCACGTCGAGCACAAACGATCTCGGTTCTTGAACCGCCTTCTCCAGCAGCTCGCGAGACGCGATGACAAACGCCACTCCCGGCGGCCCTTCTATGCACTTGTTGCTCGAGGTGACCAGGACGTCAGGTCCACGCTGGCTCAGATCGATATTAAGGGCGCCGAAAGAGCTCATCCCATCGATGATGGTCTTTACGCCACGTCGCCTCGCCTCCTCCACGATCGCGTCCAGCGGATTGACGATTCCGGTTGTCGTCTCACAATGCACGAAACATAGGTGCGTAACGCCAGGATTTCGGCTCAGATGCTCGCCAATTTCTTGGGGATCCAAAGGATCGGTCGCTCGCTTGACAAGCTTCAGTGCGTCGACGCCCCACAGCCGCAAAATTTGTAAAATGCGCTCGCCATAGATGCCATTTATGCAAACGAGCGGCCTGTGGGCTCGGGAGATAAATGAAGAGAGAGCGGCTTCCATTGCGAAGGAGCCGCCTCCCTGAATAGGCACCACCGAATAGTCGTCAGCATTTCCCAGCAAGTCGAGCATCAGCCGCCTCATGCAGGCGGTCACTTCCTTGAACTCGCAATCGCGCGATGCGAGATCAAGCTGCATCTGGCTCCTGACCGCCAGCGATAACGACAATGGACCAGGCGTCAGCAAAGAACGCTGTCTTGTCAAACCATTCCTCCTCAAGTTGTATTCGTGCATGGATCTGGAGTACGCCCACCCCACCAGGGAGCCCCTATGGCGAGCGTCGATTTCCTCGGCTCAACAGCTTCGGGGCAAACGCCATGGATCGCGGGCGCGTTTCGGGTCGCTGTCCGAAAACCCTGTCAGGTGACAACCTCCATATCTAATCCCAGATGCAGAACGATCTTTCACAAAGCTCCTCACTGATACCATTCAGACCTCCCAGAAATTGGCTTTGCCACCGCGCTCTCGAACGCAATTGGCGCTGACGCGCGCTCTCATCCGGCCATCACGCATGCGCGGGCTTGAGCGCGGTCGCCTTCTTGCGTCACGAAGCGGCAGGTCGGCCGACCGACTACGTGTGAACCTGCGCCATTCAGGCAAACTTGACGTTAGGAAAGCGATTCAGTCGGATCATCGCGCCCGGATGCAGATCAAGGCATGGCACACTTGATGATCGTCGTTGGCAGCGGGAGTCTGATGCGTGGGCTTGAGACTTGATGCATTCGCACTCGGTCGCGGGTTGGAGGGTTTGGGACGCTGATGACTGTCGTTGTCCATTTTGAGATCGTACAACTTGACGTTAGGGGCGTTTCAACCCTCTCGCGCGATTTTCTCGCGTGAATTTTTCATGACCTACTCCTATCTGGCGGCCGACAAGCCGACGTAGGCAGCAGAATGCGGAGATTCACAGCGAGATAGAATCATTTGAGAGTTCGACATCAGGACTGTCGGCATTCCGCCTGCGAGCTCGCTACCTGCAGGTAAGTGATGGCCCAATCTTCCCGTTCACGTACGATTGCTCGCCAACCCCAGATGGAGGTACCGAGCTTCTGCCCCAGCCTGCGAGATCCTCCTGGATGCTTGTGCCTGGAAACTGAACGCCCTCGTCGTACATGACTTCCGGTATCACGTCGTTGCGCATGAATGGAGCGGCCTTGGCAGGCTGTGGTCGAGTCCGGCTTGAAGGGAATTGAGCGACCTTGGATCGCTGGCCGTTAGCAACGATCAGTTCGACACTTTTCGGCGATTCGTCGTGAAGCAGAACATGTCGCTCTGCTTTGCTAGGAATACGTCGAGCGGACTCCAGATGAGTGGCACGTGTCCCTCTCTGAAAGCGATCGCTAGGCTGGCAGCATCTCTCGGTTCTGCGCGCCGCTTCTCGGCGAGAACGTCTCACGGATCAATCGTCGCCGTGGTGAGCGTGCCGTGGTTGACAGTTGGTCCAAAGCGTGAGCCCCAAGGTGAGCCGGAGGTCTATCGCGTCGCGGCACTCAATGAGCGCAAGTACCTCGGCCGTGAGGCGCTCTGGTTCGACGGATCGCATCTCCGAGCCGTTCTGCTCGCGTTGGCTCCTCTGCAGCGCCTATTCGTTGATGGCGAGCTCGCGTTCGACGCGGTCTACCGCGCGATCGAGCAGGTTGACGGTTGAGCAGAGCAGATCTCAAGAGATTGTCCTTGTCGCTTGCCATGGATGAGCTCCCTTGCCTTTTCGGCCGCGCCCATCGCCGGCTTTATGGCGATCAATGGCGGCAGGCGGAGCGGAGCAGAACCCGAAGCATGGCGGAGGCCCGTAGCGCAGCGCAGGATGGCTAAGGTTCGCGGCTGCTTTGTCTCGCGATGCGAAGGCGCGGCGCGTACGCGGGCCGCATCGGTCGACGAGCGGCGGGCCAGAAGGAAGCAAGCTTGCCGAAAGCTGGCACGGTCGCGACAGGAGGGAGTCGTGGCCGACTGCTAAGTTCGGATTGGTCAATATACTGAAGCAAGCGCCCGCTCGCTGGATGCGGCCAGCTCGGAAAACCGAGGCCCCACCCTCATACTGCGCGAGAGATCGAAGCCGGCCGAGACGCTGCCTGGCTCGGCTTTAATGGGAGCTCGGCGTGTCGCTGGCCGCACGCATAGCAAGAAGCGCTAAGCGAAACTCAACCTACAGGGAGTCGGACTTCCTCTCTGGCCTTTGTCATCGCGTCGTAGATTCTGATCTGGAGCATGGGACGGCGCCTCTTGAGCTCCTCCGCTCCCGCCCATGCTCCATCTCTGCTCGCGTACTCGGTCTTGAATTGACCATCCACTTCGAGCACGTAACCGGAAGCGGGCAGTCGAGGAGTGGGTGCGACCATTTTGTTCCTTTAGAGCGAAAAGTCCGATCGAAGGCCCGCCTGATCCGAATCGCCTTGGCCGGGCCAGCAGGATATTGCTGCGAAACGATGGTGCGTCATCTAACCATCAAGAATTGAGCGCGCCATCAAGACATCCACTACCGCTTCCGCTGAATGCTCTAGGGTCTGCTCCATGGTTCTGAGATGAATCTCCGGTGTTGTTGGTGCTTCGTAGCACGAATCGATCCCGGTGAAGTTCTTGATCTTGCCGGATTTCACCTTTGAATATAGGCCTTTTGGGTCTCGCCGCGCGCATTCCTCGATCGGCGTATCGACAAAGACTTCTATGAACTCTTCCTTGCCAACCAGGCCGCGCACCCTGTCCCGTTCGGCCCTAGAGGGCGAGATGAACGAGCAGATCACGATCAAGCCGCTGTCCGCCATCAACTTGGCAACTTCACCGATGCGCCGAATGTTCTCCACGCGGTCCGTCTCCGAAAAGCCGAGGTCCGCGTTTAATCCGTGCCGGAGGTTGTCGCCATCCAGCAGCATGGTATGCCGCGACATGCCACACAGCTTTTGATCAACCAGGTTGGCAACTACCGTGCTTGATGCTGTCGCGTTCCAGCACCGTGAGCTGATCGTGGTAGATCATCTTGCTGTCGTGCAGTAATCGGCCGATCAGCGTCGATTTGCCGTCGTCCACCGAGCCACACGTGATGAATCGCAGCTGATCCTTTGTCCTGGCCGGGACCGCTTCCGTTGTCGGCTTTACAAACATCAAAAGTAGCCTTCCCGCTTCTTCTTCTCCATTGAAGCGGCTTCATCGGTATCAATTAGGCGTCCCTGGCGCTCCGACACAGTCGCAGTCTGCATTTCCGCGACGATGTCTTCGATCGCCATCGCATCGGATTCAATAGCCCCGCTCAAAGGATAACATCCAAGCGTGCGAAAGCGGATCATCCGCATTTCCGGCGTCTCGTCGCAGTTAAGCGGCAATCGCTTGTCGTCGATCATGATCGTCGCACCATTTCGACGCACTGTCGGTCTTTGTTTTGCGAAGTAGAGCGGAACGACCGGAATCTTCTCGAGCATGATGTATTCCCACACATCGAGCTCGGTCCAGTTTGACATCGCAAACACGCGCATGGTTTCGCCCTGGCGGATTCGTGTGTTGAACAGGCTCCAAAGCTCCGGCCGCTGGTTACGGGGGTCCCATACCTGTCCGGCCGAACGGAAGGAGAGTATCCGTTCTTTTGCGCGGCTCTTTTCCTCATCGCGCCGGGCTCCGCCAAAGGCGGCATCAAATCCGTGGAGGTCGAGCGCCTGCTTCAGCGCGTCTGTCTTCATCACCTGGGTATGGAGCGCGGAGCCGGAATCGATCGGATTGATCCCGCGCGCGATGCCCTCCTTGTTGACATGGACGATCAGGTCGAGGCCGAGCCGCTTGGCTGTCGCGTCTCGGAAGCTGATCATCTCGCGGAACTTCCAGGTCGTGTCGACGTGAAGCAGGGGGAAAGGCAATTTTGCCGGATAGAACGCCTTGATCGCAATGTGCAGCATCACGCTTGAGTCTTTTCCGATCGAGTAAAGCATGACCGGCCTTTTGAACTCGGCGACCACATCACGCATGATTTCAATCGATTCAGCTTCGAGACGGCGCAGATGTTTCGGCAGCATATATCTTCTTTTCGATGCAGGATCTCTGTTCTTCGCCGTTCTATGGCTTCAGCCCAGAGTGGGGAATATCCGCGGCGGAAACGGCCGGCCAAGAGGCAGGCTCGTCCATGAGGTCAAGCCCCATTGGACAGCAGACTTGCAGACGCGGCAGCATATCGCATTCCGCCGCTGGTGCGGCCGGCGCCTGCGTCACACCTGATCGGGAGATCAGCTCGTGCGGGTTAAGGATCTTGGCTAAATCAACCAGCGTGTTTGGATCGCAAGCATTCAGATCGTCCTAGGAGATATTGAGGATTTGCTCAAGCCGCGCGACCTCGCCTCGCAACATCTCGATAGCCGCGTCGCGGTTCTCCGAAACGTTCCAAGCAGTGTGGACCGGCTCTCCAGCGTGAGAGGGGCCGGATAATGCTCCCGCCTTGGTACTTCGCAAATCCCACCAGGTTCGGAATATCCGACGATAGAGTTCGGTTACCTCCCCTCCCCTATCCAGCACCCCGGCTTTCTGTGCATGCAGCAGTTCCTGCTGATATCCGAGTTCTAGCAAAAGCTCAGCGCCGACCAAATCAGTCACGGTTTGCATCTCTTCGACGCTCAATTGAGATTGCCATGACTTGACAGAGCTTTCGTCGACGGCGTTTCGTTCCAGGATTTTTCGATCCCCAAAGCTGCTGGATCGAAGATAATCTGCTTGTCTCATCCCAGCCGATGCGACGGCCGCTGGGTCACAGCCGAGCCCCGTCAACAGACGCCGGATTTCCTCGTCCGGATGCGCCACGAGCAGTTCGTATTGCACGAACTGTGTCTCGGGGCGAGTGCGGTGCGCGGCGAGCTTGGGAAGGCCCAGAACCAAATCGGCGAGTGAAGTTATGATGACGTCGGGCAGACGGAGGATGAGATCGGCGAGACTGGATACGCTAACCGAATGCGAGCTTTCTGTCCGCAGTGGGATGCCCCACGTCGATTTCAGTGAAGCGGCGATGGCATAGGGATTGCGCATCAGAAGGATGTGTGGCGCGTCTGGATAGACAGATTCAAGAAACTCAAGCACTGTCCAATAGCGTGGTGTCTTATCTATGATGATGCGCTTGCCCGCTTCTGCCAGATACTGATCGTATGCTGCATCGGCAAAAGCGCGGCTGACGATCGTGCGATCTATCCGCCCCAGGAATTCGGAGGTCGCGGCCTTAATCAGTGAGCTGCCCGCCGGGTGACGCTGATCCACCCTGCCAAATGCTTCAAGCGCCAACATCAACCAGGGTTCAGGCGGAGCCACGATGTCTGGGTGGTGCTGGAGCAAGTGCGCCAGGAGTGTCGTCCCCGATCGCGGAAGACCGAGGAGAAAGCACACCGCAGGCGAACGGCCAAAACGTCCGCTCATCGTTCAGACCCTCGTGCTTGAAAAGCGAACCTCGTCCCCGCTCGTTCGATCGAGCCAAATAAAGCCAACCGCGGGATCGCTTGGGGCCGACTGCTTGCGTATCAAGCGTCAATACGACAAGAATCTTTCCTGCCACTCATGATGTGAGATCCGTTCAGTTTGATCGATTGGCCGGATCACAGAAAGGTTCGACACCGGCAATCGCGCCCTGGTTGCTCGACAGCTGAGCCCAAGTCAAGGGCCAACTCAATCGCACGAAGATTGCCTGCGGATATGGGAAGGTTGGAAAGAACTATACGGAGGTTCACCGGATAACTGTCCGCGGCAGATGGAACGTTGCTACCTATAATGAAATTCGGCTAAGGCGAGCGGGGCAAAGAAGCAGATCATATCGCGGACATCTCACTTGGCAGGACGCATCAATCTTGTCAGCGCGTATTGATCCTGACGCAACCTTCCCTGAATGCTGCCGTTGGCCCGTCAAGACAGTGAGCCATAGCTCGGGCCAGCCTGTTTTTCGCAAGCCCGTCCCTCCGAATAGTACCAAGTATTTGATTTACCTGCTCTTGCAGCGTAGTTGCTCCCTATTCGGCGCTAGGGAGGCTTGTCAAGGATGGAACCTGACCTAAGATGCCGCCGGATTTACCTGATCCAGCAAGCGCGCTTGGCCGCATCTCTACTGACGGAGATGAGATTGTCCGGCCGTTCATGTGGGAGATCAGATTGATCAATGCGTTTCTCGAAGAACTTGCCAAATTCTGCCAATGTGCTGGGCATCTGGGCCACGATGGACGATCCTGATGGCGGTAGCCTATTTGGGCAAAGAAAAAACGGGTGTACTGCTCAACCTGGTGTCACGATCGATGCCCGTCGACCTTCCTTCGTTAGCACCACTATAAAGCTGCTAGAGAAAAACGTTTCCTGCGGCGCAAGTCCTCCGCAAGCGATGCCCGGATCGGGCAGATGTCGCTGACGCCCAAAATGCGCAAGCATCTCGCGACTTTGGCGCCACGACAGGAAGCGCGGGATGAGCTCGCTTTTGATGAATTCGGCGCTCACCGATCAAGCGAGTTCATTGCCAAGCCTGCTACAGTGAGGCATCGCCTGGAGAGGGCCCGCTCTGGCATTCAGAAGACAACGCACGACCGTCAGAAATGGAGGTCGCTAACCATGTCCAGTCTGCCATCCTTCGAGTATTTCTTGAAGCAGCGCGGTCGCAGGTGGTTGTGGTCTGTTCACAACGCCGAGGGCGCGCAGGTGATGACGGGTTCAGGACGTAACCGCTCCGCCGCCATCTATCAAGCTAACAGAGCGCTTTTTCAATTGCTGCTGAGCGCGCCATATCGCTTTGGAGCTCGAGCTAACCGACAGGCTCGGCGGCGCCCGCTTACGCCCAAACTTTAGCCTGGCATGAGCTTCGAGGAATGCCCCATTCACGAGGTTGTTTCCATTTGGCTAAAGCGATCAGCCGATGTGTTAGGCCCAGCGGGGCCAAGGCTGCCTCGCCGAAGCTGAATAAGCTGCTGGCCGAACGGATGCTAGATTCGGCCCCAACGGGAGTTCGTCTGAGAGTGGTCAGCTTCTCGAAAGCTAACGCGCCTCGGACTGGGCGTTGTGGCCCCATCGCATCCGTGCCGGGACCGAGTGTTTCGGGTTTTATCTTCGAGACAGGGCTATGGCTAAGACTATGTCTTCACTCGCGATCATACATCGCAAGCGGCCGTCGAAACGATCAAAGATGAGGAGGCGTTGGAGCCCGTTCCGCGACATTGAAGGCCATCCAGCTCTCAGCGCGGATCGGCAAAGCTAATGTGCGACAAAGTTTGTATGGCCATGGAGGGCGGCCCGCGAGCCGCCCTACCGCGCCAGTAGCCAGCGTTGCTCAAAATTACCGCTGGTGTCCGAGTCCGATTCCGAGATTTAAGGCCTTCTGGCGTAGCGCACCGACGGTGCGTTTGGTCATTTTTGCTATTTTTATGACCGGTGTCCGAGCCTTCGAATGGACTTTGAGCTCTTTGATATCTGCCTTCGTCCACTCGCGCCGCTTAACGCGTTTCTTGGTTGCTTTTTTCACGATGAATGCTCCTTTTGAGAGGAGCGGCTTGTAACATAGTTTTTTCGGAGCGACGACCGTAAAAAAGAGACAATCATAGAAACTTGCGCCAGGGTATAAGCTCGGTCGTGCTTTCGGAAGACAAGGCGTCTGGACTAGTGCAGCTGTGGAATTGTAAACTTCGTACAGACGCCGTGTTGAGAGGCTTCGTTATAATTGAATGCACCCCAATCGACGCCATTCTATTCGAAGCTAAGCACGTAGACTAACATGTTCTGGGATGAGCAAGCCAATCGCGATGAACTTGAACACCTGCAACTCGCGGAGGTGCGTGATTTGTATTAAGCCTAGAGCGATCAAACACGAGACCCTGTGAGACATCGTGGCGACCTCTTACTATGTCGCCTTATGACGATGCGCTGCGTTATCTAGACGCCAGATCGGTCTCGTGCGTCGTCCGGGCTCGGCTCAACCCTTCGAGGGGAAAGCGTGGCCGGATGAACAGCTTTCACTTCTTTTAAAGCAGGACAGAGAACGGAAAACGTTGTGGTTTCAGCGTGCGCTATGTTTTCTTAGAGGAGGCGGCCGACGTGAAGAGCACGGGCCACGCTTCAGCTTTGATCGCACGCTCTTCGTCCAATTCGCTTTCGGTGTGATGTATCCAATTTCGCGTAGACCGCGGCCCCTTGATGGTCCTCGACTCGAGCGATCCGGTTGTCGGTGAGGTTCACGCGTGCCGAGGTCACATCCGGAATGCTCGACAGATTGCGCTCGATCTTCCGCATGCCCCCGCGCAATTGATGCCCTTCGCTCCAACCTCAAGATCATCATGCCCAATTTCGAGGATAAGATGTTTGCTGAAAAAGCAGTAGGACAAGTCTTCGAGATGACATGCTGAGGCCATATCGCTGGCTTCATAAGGAAGCCAGACCCCAGGTCAGAACGCCAGAGGCGGTCAGAGCGCTGAAGGACTGGGCAGAGCTCGCCAGGCGACGTCGTCAACCAATCCGCAAGTTCTCCGCACGGATTTTGCCTGAACGATCGGCTTCATGTCGTAACTGACCCGGCCGCCTTCCGCGAAACTGGTGTAGCCGACCTTCTCGACCGCGCCGATGTGCACGAAGACATCAGCTTCTCCATCCTCAGGTTGGATGAAGCCATATCCCTTGGTCGCATTGAACCAGTTCACCGTACCCATTGCCGCTGCATGATCTCCGAACTGAACTTGCGCGATCTAATCGGAGTACGTCGCCATGAGCAAGGGATTGGGCGGCAAGCCCTCACGCCAATAGCCCTTTGCGCAGGCTCAATCGCTTGTCTCCCGCTCAACCTGACCTTGCATAGCACCCCGATCTAGCTGTTCGAGCGTCTGAAGAAACTTCCTTCCCTCCTCGGTGATCATCCAGCACCCGGCCTCTCGCTCGATCAGCCTTTGGCCGAAAATATCGAGTTGGGGCGCGCGGTTCGCGATGCGCTTCATACGCGCCGGCCACTCTGAGCCGCTGCTATAATAGATGGCCAAATGCTGTTTAACGACTTCGATGCTCGCCCGTCCGTGCGGCTGGCCGGCAAGTATCTTCAGTATGGACAGCTGAAAACTCACGCGCGCTCGCCATCGACTCAAGGAAAAGCTCCATAATACTTATCCTGAGGGAAGCCGTAGCGCCGTGCGCCGCTTTTCAAAAGAAACCTTGCTTCCTAAGCCTAATGAAGCAGGATCCCCATCTGCCGTCGACGCGGTAAGCAAGTTTCTCGACCGCATCGGCGACATCCTGCCCAGAGTGTTTCGAAGAATGGGTCAGCGTGGATAGCCGCGTTGGCTACGCGTGTGACGAGGTCTCAACTGCCACCTTCGACCGATTTGAAATCAAACTACGTCGGTGGTAACCGCGCTGTTGCACATCTTGGCGAATGACATCGCTCACTGAACGCACCGCCCGCTTCTTTCGCTTCCAATTGCCGTCCAATCCCGCGGGGATCGCAAAGCCTCGCGGAACGACCAAAAGATCGTGTCTTCCGTTCAAATAAATATCGAACATGTCGTCCCTCGTTTGACACGAGCGTAGATCGCCGGTTCATCCATTTGGTGACATCGAAGCAACAGTCGCGTTTAAAGACCGCGGCTCCTTCCTTTTCACCAATGTCGCAAGGAACACAATGGGATAGATGACCCAGACGATGGTGAGCCAGAGATCGGCGTACCACTTCGGCTCGGCGTATTCCATCGACTGGGTGGCGCCGAACAGATAGCCGGTGCCCGCGACCAGAACAAAAAAATTGACACACACCATAGCCGACGACCACTAACCACGGCGCGAGATCGCCAGTCAGTCGCGTGCGGCAAGTCTTCTGCACGACGTAGAACGAGGTCGCGATAAGCACGTTGCCGCCGAACGCAAAGATCATAGCCGACGTATGCAGCGGGCGGAGTCGCCTGAAGCTCGTCCAGGACAGACCGAAATCAGTGCAGGCCAAGCAAGCTGTGACGCGATAGAAGACCGATGGAAAACCCAGCGATGCCACATCGCCAGGCGAATTTGATCGGACCGAGTTGTAGCTCGGCCGACCGTTCATCTGCGCCGGCAGTAGTCACGCCCGTTGTTCATAGTGGCGATTGAGAATGACGGCGGGGGCGGCCAGACTGGCGGCGAAAGCCAGCAATGCGCAGAAGGTAAACGCCGGATCGTGTCCCACCCGCTCCGGCAAAGAAGCAAACGTAGGCAGAAACAACGAATACAGACATCAGGCCTGCTTCACCCATGTCGTGGATCTCGAGGCGGCGATGGGCTTGTCCTGTATTGGCCTGAAATGGGGCTTGCTCAGGAGTCAAGATCTTCGGCGAGGAACTGATTGAGCGCGATCGATCGCGAAAGCGCAGCGGGAGGATATCTCACGACCGAGCCGCGGGGCCTGTTTGTTTGGGCAGTCTTTAAGCGGATTGCATGGTTCTGCCTCTCGAGGTCGGCGGCGCAGCGGGTCTGGCCTGACACAGGCCGCACACCCGCTGCCTCGCGCAATACGTCTCCTTGGCGGCAGCTAACGTGCGATCGCATCGATGTCCTGCGGGCTCAAGTGAGTCGGTTCGGATTTCCGGGAAGGCTCGCGCGTAACCGGCTGAGCAGATTCCTAAACCGACAAGGGCATCGATATGTGCAGATTGGCCAAACATGCATACTCTTCGAAAAAGCCATAGCTGCAGGAGGCCGACTTGTTTTTGACATCAATCAAATAAGACCGATTTGTGGGAGCAAATCCTTCGATCCGGATGGCGCGCCGGTACGACGCTTGGCGGAGCGCTGCAGAGCCAGTTGAACGGCAGGCCGGCAAACCTTCCAGCGAGGTCCGCTTAGGTGTCGTGAGACAACATGGCGCCTGCCGAATTGACGACAGCGTCACGAGTTGTCCTCTCGAATCGACGGTCGGCACGACGCTGTCCGGGATCGCGCCTAGATTCATGGATTGACTCACAATTCAATTCGCAGACTTCCCTGGCCAAACTCAAGCTAACCACCCCATGCCGGCGGCAATGCAGGCGGGGTTCGAAGTTCGATCACATCGGCGAAGACTGTCCAATCGCGGACACTCTTTTGCTTGCAGAAATCGGTCTCCGCCTGCTGTGCAGCAGAACTCAGCGAGGCGGCATCGATCTTGAACGCTGCCTGACAGGCACGATGCTCGTGGCCGGTATCGTCACAAACGGTCTTAATGAACCGAACGTTAAATGAAGGCATGGCACCGTCTTCCTGTGGGTTTGCTTATCCGCCATTCTGCCATTCGCGCCACAAGAGTATTTGATCTGCCTCAAGCAGCATCCCCAGGAGGTTGTCCGCTCCTCGGAGATGCGGTCGAGACTTGGGCGGCACGGCTCGAGCGCTCCTGTTGTCCCGCAGCCCCCGCAATCGCTATCTGTCCGGCTTGGCGGACCGCACTCTGTTTTGAGCCGAGCGACAGCGCCTTCTGGTCTGCTCATGCCTTCGACCAACAAAATTGAGTCGATGATCGAGGAATGTCTTAAATCGACGATCGAGAGCAGAATGCGCCGTCACGCCCGAGATGAGGGCTATTGATCTCTATCGATCCCATACTCAACCGCTGGCAATATGGAACCTTGAGAGGCCGCGAACATTGCACGCGATACTTCGTGGTCTCACGAGGCATTGCCGCAAACACCGGGTCGTTGGCCAATCTCGGCAAAGCCATTTCTGACGCACGCCGTCGGTCGGGCGCTATTGACGGCGAGACCTACGCGCACGTGATCTTGGGTCAATGAGGCGAACCGCCCCGATTTCGCTCCTGACGGTCCACCCTGCCACCGCGACAGCAAAGCCGATGATCAGGCTTGTCGCAGCCAACGTTTCGATAGGCCAAGGTTCAGGACTTCAGCGCCAAAAGCTATGCGCGATCAGCGCCGGCAAGGCTACTGACAATGCGAGGCGAGCGATCAATTGACCATCTGCTTGCCGGCCGATCACAGCATTGAGGACAAATGCTTTCGTGGCCCATTCGCGTGCGGTGCGCCTCATCAACCCGGCTACACGCTGGCGTGTTGCGGACCAACGCGAGGCCCTGGCGGATCGCCCGAATTGGGACATGTCGTCCGCCAACGCAGGCCTGTCCGGCTCACAGCGGCCGCTCGAGCTCCGCCATGCTGGACGCGCATCAGCTCTTTTGACCTGTATCAATACTGCGGCGGTTGCTTACTGATAGAAGTGGTCTTCCAGTCCAAGGTCAGACACATGGCAGATAGAAAGACTTGGCGCCCCATCATCTTTTCATGTCCAGATACCGGCGACCGAGTTCAAGGACTGCTGCCGGACGCACCCGAGCTGCGTGCCGATGACCTGCGCGAGATAACCTGCGCCGCTTGCGATGGCGTCCACTTCATCGACCTGCGGACCGGCGCGATGATCGGCGCCGAGCGCAGCTCGGCCCATCCGAATGTCGTCAAGCGAATTCCGGCGTCTTCCCGTTCTCGCCTGGGGACGCCGCCCCGCTCGCAAGGGCGCGGCTGACGTTATCACAATCCAACGCCCCACGCTGACGCCGTGGGACAAGGAGATTTCTCATCAACGGAGGATGTTTCGACATGACAGACCACGGCGCCATTTGTCCCGCCGCGGGCCAGATTGCGGGAGCGGCAGTCCAGTTTAACTTCTGCAGAACAGCGATCAATAGCAACCGCCGCGGGCTTGAGCTGATCCAGATCGATTCGACCGAAGCCCCGGAGTTGTTTCGCAGCGCCAATCCTAATATTTCGGTTGGTGAGCGGATCATGTCCCGGCACGATAGGTTCAACGGCGCGACGGCCGATAAAACGCCGGCCGCGGCTGACGTGATCGAGACCACGCGGCGCCTGGGTAATATTGGGCTGAGCCTGTTCGCGCGCCGGCCAAGCGATCTCGTCCGTACTGTTCAGAAGGTTGCCTGAATTTGTCAGCCGGCAGCGATGAACGCCGTCTAAGATCTAACGGCGACCTGACCTGGGAGCGGCTCGAAACGGCGCCGCCCTTTGATCGGGATCTGGAGATCGCCGTGATCGAGGGTAATACGATTCACCGGGTGGTCTTTCCTTGCCGCCGGATCTTCGGCGGCTGGATCAAGGCAAAGACCGGAGAACACGTAGCCGTGCAGCCGACGCACTGGCGTATCTGGCCCAGATAGGGCCGGCTTTGTCACGACCAAAGACCATGCCATGGGTGTGGGGCTATCGATCTGCCGGACCATTCGAATCACATTGCGGCCACATCGTCGCCGAAGCGAATCCGGGCGGCGGCACGATCTTTCAGTTCACCGCGCTCGCGGAGCTTAGTCATGATTGGCCGGCGCATTCTTGTGATCGACGATGACGCCGCGATGCGGGACTCGCTCGCGTTTCTGCTTGATGTTAACGGTTTCTACGTAGCAACCTATGAAACGGCGACCGCGTTTCTCAATGACGTCGCGAGCGGTCCGGCTAACTGCATTGTGTCAGACATTCGCATGCCGGGTATGAGCGGCCTCGAACTGGTCCGCAAAATGAAGGCCGATCGCGTCGACTGCCCCGTCGTCCTGATAACTGGTCATGGCGACGTATCGCTTGCAGTCGAAGCGATGAAAGCGGGTGCGGTCGACTTCATTGAGAAGCCGTTCGAAGAGGAGGTGCTATTGCGTGCGATCAATAGTGCTTTGGAAGTACGACCAACAAAGCCAACGGATGACGTAGCGAAACTGCAGGCGGAAGCCCGCCTCGCGGACCTCTCGTCGCGCGAGCGTGACGTCCTACAGGGACTATTAGCCGGCAAGATTAACAAGGTGATCGCCCATGATCTCGGCATTAGTCCCCGGACGGTGGAGGTTTACCGTGCGAACCTCATGGCCAAGACCAATGTCCGCAGCATGTCCGAGTTGATGCGGATCGCCATTACCGCGGGACTCTAGCAGCAGCGCAAATGGCGCGAATGGCGTATTCATGCATTCAACCTGCGCAGTCCAGACGACGAACGCAGGGCTTTCGGGCGCACCGCACCGATCATGTTTTTGGTGACGACTACCGATGCAACACACGCGACGCTAGTTTCTTGCCTCCGGACCATCGCGAGAGCTGCTGCTTGCCGGATCGATCGTGCTTAAACAAAATCACGACGGCACATGAAGCAGATCAATTGCGTCGGCCCCGGTTTGTGCTCCGATGGACAGCAGGTCTGTCATCCCAGAGAACGGCATAGTTCGGCAATATATTGATCCATCCGCCAACGGAGCTCCCGGTGAGGGCTGCAGTAAACGGTTCGATTTCCTTCGCATTGGGCACGGGTGCGCATCTTTGACACTGTGGCGATCGGTTACGAGAGGACCATCATTCGGTCGTTGCGCTCGGCTGGGCCGCAGTCACTTCGGTCTTCGAAATCAAACGGTCTCGTGCGTTGGAGCGGGGGGAAGCGGCACTGCGGGCACAGAACGCCGGCATAACAGCGCGCTGAGTGCGGTTCCGGCCGAGGCGCGCCGGATCATCTGCGCCAGAGCGCGGATCTACAACCTAACCATCGTCATACAGCCTCAGAGGGGCTACGACAGCTACGATAACTCTATTCCCTTTGCCAGGCCGGCGGCCCTGTTTTGTACCTGCCATACATCTTCAATGGCGCTTTTCGGATCAGACGAATCTGGATTTGCTGGGGCGGCAGCCGCCGTGCGGCCCGCGCGTTGCACGACGCGAGCGCGTTCGCCGGCGCTCCATCGACGAGGTGCGGTCGAGCCCGCCATCATGCGACACTGCTCCGAACGTTGCACGTGCGCTAACGATCGAGATGCCGCAGGAACTGCTCGCAGTCTGTCACCGGCCATCCGGCGATGCCCCGAGCTCAGCGACAAGCCAGGCCAGCCACGATTTCCTGCGGTTTCAAAAATTGCTGGAGCGCCGCAAGGCCGGCCGTTGCGCTACGTCAATATGTCACGCGAGCCGAGTATTATGATCCGGGTGGGTCCCAACTCGGTCCACATGCGCACGTATTGCATGATCATCAAGACGTCGACCACGTCGGCCAGCGTACATCGATGAGGATGCTGTCAATATCCGGCTCGTCACCTCTGCGGCCGACCGATGCTGACGAGGATCAGAGTCAAGGCGTCCGAGCAAGACCTCCTGCGGCGAGCGGACAGTGGCGGTGGACGACAACTTTCGGTTGGCTGGAGCTCCTCACGGCTGCGGCCGTGCGCTTCCGACTGTTTCCATGGACGCGGCCGACGAAGCCAGCATTCAGCTTTCTAACCCGATTTGAGCATGTTTGAGCAACCAATGCGCCGCCCGCATTCAAGACGCGCTCCTCATGGGACTTACGTGTAAATACTTAGGGGCTTCTACCTAGGGAAAACATCCAAATTTCCCAGTTCGTCACGAGCGGCCAATCTGCGTCTCATCGACGTTCGCAAGATAGGGTCCGCCATGCACGCCCAGGCCGCCAGTTTTACCGAGACCAGCCGCTATCCGACCAGCGTCTTGCGTGGGCAACCTCATCGTCGTGGACCGTTTGGGATGATTGCGACACTGATGCGGTTCACTCGCAATCGCGAGATCTACAGCGAAGATGAGGCAGCGGAATACCTGTATCAGGTGGTGTCGGGCGCTGTGCGAACCTATAAGATTCTGGAAGACGGACGCCGTCAGATCGGCGCGTTTTATCTGCCCGGTGACATCTTCGGCTTCGAGGCCGGAGAAAGCCATATCTCTTCGGCCGGAGCGATTTGTGAGACACAGCTGCTGATGGTGAAGCGCACCGCCCTCATTATTCACGCTAGTCACGAGAGGGAGCTAACACGGCAGCTGTGGGACGCGATGGCGCTCGAGCTCCGCCGCTTTCAGGAACATATGATGCTCCTGATCAGCAGCGCTGAAGACCGGGTCGTCGCCTTTCTGCTCGATATGTCTCGCCGCGCTACGAAGAACGCTGCCATCGAACTGCCCATGTCACGGCAGGATGTCGCCGATTATCTTGGCTTAACGATCGAAACGGTGTCGCGCACCTTTACCCAACTTGAGCAAAATGGCGTGATCGCCCTGCAGACCTCACGCCGAGTCGAGCTGCGTAACGACAGATTGCCCAGGAGCTTTGTGCAACACTTCGGCTAAGTTGATTTACGCTCGCTCAAATTGAAGCGCTCCTTTTTGCGTCGAACAGCGCGGACATTGCAGCGCAGCGAAGGACACCGAATTCGGCTTGGGCGATCTTGCAAATGGCAGAAACGCTTCCAGCCTACATTGTGCCTCCAGGAGCACCCCAATGATCATCGATCTTTTGCTTCGAGAGCATCGCAACATTGATCTGCTTCTGGTCGCTCTTCAACGCGAATTGGAGATTTTTGGGAATGGGATCCGCCCCGACTATGAGGTCATTCGCGCGATTATCAGCTATTTCGAGGTTTACCCCGAGGTGTACCATCATCCACAGGAAGACTTGATTTTTTCCAAGCTCAAGGCTCGCGATCCGGATGCAGCTGCAATCGTCGGCGATCTCGCGCTTGAACACCAGGAAGTCGTCGACCGTTTGCACCACTTCGCGCAAGCTATTGACGCCATCCTCGCGGATCGTGAACTCCTTCGGCAAGACGTCGGCAATATCATACGCGACTTTATAGTACGCGAGCGGCACCACATGATGTGGGAAGAACGAGATTTCTTTCCCGCTGCCCTGAAGGCTCTCTCGGCTCAGGATTGGACCGAAATCGCTTCCGCCCTCACCGATCATGGAGATCCGCTGTTCAGCCAGACAGCGGCAGCGACTTCCGATGCGCTAAGAGCCCATATTCTGCAATTGGAGCAAGAAGCTGAGGCCGAACGGAGCTCGGTCGCATTTTCGTCCGCCAAGGCCGGCAACCCGTGACACGGCGCCGAAAAGGATGGGCCGTATTGATCGCTGCCGTTTCATAGCAGGAAGTGGACCTCATGCTCATCTTGTCGAAGTAAAAATGGGGTGCTCGCGGGCGCGTAGGCTGCCGTGCCGCCAAAATGGCTTCCGCGCAATATGATCTCGACCATCAATGAAAACGGCATGGTCGAGGCCTTCTTGAGCTCTGGTTCCGGCACGTTCCACAATGTGACCGTCGCAGGCCTGGCGGTTGCGCAGTGATATCGCGCGAAACGGACGCCTCTCATGTCCGCCGACCGATAAGGACGGACGATTGGGGCCAGGCGGGTGCGGCGAAGCACTCCCAATCCTTGAGCCCTGCCCAGCACGCTCTTAATCATCCGACCGCAGCCGGTTCGACTCACTGCACGCCAACTGCGAAGCACTGCCACGCCGGGTACGTTCAGCACGAACAACAAGGCGCTGGACGTCAATCGCCACCACCAGTTCTGGCGCGATTGGATTACAACGAGCTATGGGGCTACACATCGTAATGGATGCTCATTTCTGGTGTGTGACCGCTTCATCGCCATCCAACATTCGTGTATGCGGCGTGTAGCATGCCCCTCCATTGCGCCTTGGAGTGGCCATAGCCATCAGCCGACACTCCGATAATCGGGTCCAGAAAGCAAGAAAGGCATCCGAATGCGACCGGACCTGGCACAATTCTATGGCCCGGCCCCCTACCGCGCTACACCAGCTATCCGACGTCCTCGCATTTCTCAGCGTCAGTTCGCGAGTTAGACTATCAAGCGTGGCTCAAGTCCTTGGGCGGCCAGCAATCCGCCTCGATCTACGTGCACGTGCCATTTTGTCGAAGCATGTGCTGGTACTGCGGCTGCCACACGTCTGCTACGAAACGCGACGAGCCGATCGCGATCTATGCGGCTGGGCTGCGGACTGAAGCCTACCTCGTTGCAGAGGTAGCCGGGCAACGACAACCGATCTCTCATATCCACTTCGGGGGTGGTACCCCCACGGTCATGACGCCTGAAACGTTTGCTGATCTGGTCGGTTCGTTACGTTATTCGTTCGCCGTCCTACCTGATGCAGAGATCGCTGTGGAGATCGATCCGCGCACGTTGAGCGAGCCGATGGCCGAGACGCTTGGCTATTGCGGGGTCAACCGGGCGAGCCTTGGCGTCCAGAGCTTCGATCCGGTTGTTCAGCGGGCTATCAATCGTCTGCAGAGCTTCGGTCAGACCGCGACTTCGGTCGATCGGTTACGCCGCGCCGGCGTCGGCCGGATCAATTTCGACCTATTCTATGGCCTGCCCCAGCAGACAGTCGCTTCGTGCCTGGACACCGTCGCCAAATGCCTCGAGTTGCATCCGGATCGGATTTCGGCCTTCGGCTACGCGCATATTCCTGCATTTAAGAAGCATCAACGCAAGATCGATGAATTCACTCTGCCCGACAGTGTCGAGTGCTACCTCCAATTCGAAACGATCGCGGAAGCTTTAATTGATGCTGGATACGTACGCGTCGGCATCCATCACTTTGCCCTGCCGCACGAAAGTCTTGCCCGGGCGAAGCAGGAAGGCAGGCTGAAGCGCAACTTCCAGGGCTATACTGACGATTGCGCTGACGCCCTCATTGGCCTCGGCGCTAGCGCCATCGGGCGCATGCAGCAAGGGTTCGTCGTGAACGCTGTCTCGACCAAGGACTACCTTGCTCGCATCGCCGAGGATCGGCTCGCTACCGCGAAGGGCTATTTGCTGACGGAGGAGGATCGCTTCCGCGCCGAGATCATCGAGCGAATCATGTGCGACATGGCAGTCGATCTCTCCGAGACATCCCGTCGTCACGGACTGGACCCGAAGTTGGCCGTCGTCGATCGTTCTCGAATCGAGAGCCTTATCGCAGATGGCGTCGTGGTGATTGACGATGGCCGGCTTTCCGTAGCTGATGGCGCAGAGTTCCTGGTCCGGAGCGTCGCATCGGCGTTCGACGCTCATCTTCCTCGGGGCGCGGCTACACGCAGTCCGGCGGTCTAAACCGGCTAGGCCGAGCAGGACCACACTCACGGCCGAGGAGCACCCTGTCGGCACACGCCACCTTCAAGTTCGCGACATGCTCTGCGTGGCCCGCTCATAGATCTCAAACAGAGGCCCAAGCCGAAACCCGACTATCGGGTGGAACCGGTCGACCAAGGACTGCCTTAAGCAGGGTCCAAATCAATAGCAACCGCTCATGCACTGGCTACGCTCGGGAGATTCTTGGAGCCGGTTTTTTCGTATCGTCGCGCTGATCGAGCATAAGGTTTCCAGGCAGGAAAGCGCACCGAGCTTGCGGTTGGTGCCCTGCGGCGACCGCCCGGCATCACTGCCCCTCGTTGCTGTCGGCAACCGCTGCCAACGTGCTCATGAGCGACAAACGCTGGTGTAGATTTCTAATCTCAAGCTATATCGGTCGCATACCACGGCATAATTGAGCTAAGCTGAGCTTGTGCTTCAACTGGGCTCAGATCTTCGGCGAATGTCCTCGCCGTGATCGAACCGGCGGCTGTCCTCCCTCCGCCGATGGAAGTCCGCGCGATGCGTCAGCGTCGCTCCTCCCAGACTTTACTTCCGCCCGGCCCGCTAAGCGGGGCCGGGCATCTTTTTGTGTTCCCAAGGCTCCCTCGATTGTCGAGAGCCCAAATGAGCACAAGCGGATCAGCTTTGTCGAGAAAAGACCCAAACCCGGGATTAACGGCCTCGCGGATCGGATGCAGCGCGCAGTTCGCGGGCGGCAGCGACCATGTTCGCTAGCGCGGGCCGAACCTCCTCCCATTTCCGCGTCTTCAGGCCGCAGTCCGGATTGACCCAGAGCTGCGAATCCTGCAGCCGTGTCCGAGCCAACGCCATCAGCTCCTTTATTTCGCCCGTCTCGGGAACGCGTGGAGAGTGGATGTCGTACACGCCCGGCCCGATCTGATTTGGATATTCGTAGTTCCTGAACACGTCGAGTAGTTCCATTTTCGAGCGCGACGTCTCGATCGAGATGACATCCGCATCCATTGCAGCAATCGCACCGATGATGTCGTTGAACTCCGAGTAGCACATATGCGTATGAATTTGCGTTTGATCGGCGACGCCCGATGAGCAGATGCGGAAGCAATCTACGGCCCAGTCGAGATAAGCCGTCCACTCCGATCGGCGCAATGGCAATCCTTCGCGGAGTGCAGCTTCGTCGATCTGGATCATGGTCGCACCAGCATTTTCGAGATCACGGACTTCGTCTCGGATCGCGAGCGCAATCTGGCGGCAGACCTCGCTTCTGGGAATATCATCGCGAACAAAGGACCAGTTCAAGATCGTCACCGGTCCGGTCAACATCGCCTTCATCGGCTTGCTCGTTAGTGATTGCGCGTAGCGCCACCAGTCTACGGTGATAGGCTTCGACCGCAAGACATCGCCAAATAGGATCGGTGGCCTGACGCAGCGCGAGCCGTAGGATTGCACCCATCCGTTCCTGGTAAATGCGAAGCCGGCGAGTTGCTCGCCGAAGTACTGCACCATGTCATTGCGCTCGAACTCGCCGTGCACGAGGACGTCAAGACCGATGTTCTCCTGCCAACGTACGGCGCGCGCAGTCTCCTCCTTGAGGAACCTGTCGTATTGCTCGTCGCTCATCGCGCCTCGCACATGCGCCGCACGGGCATTCCGGACCTCTGTGGTCTGCGGAAACGATCCGATCGTCGTGGTAGGAAAAGCCGGTAGTCCGAAACGATTGCTTTGGATCTCGGCACGACGGGCAAATGGGCTGGCGCGCGGGCGCATGCTCTGGTCGATCGCTCTCATCCGGGCAGCGACATTGGCATCGCGGATTTTCGGCGAAGTCAGGCGGACAGTCGCAGCACATTCCGACTCGGCAAGAGCTAGCGCAACATTCTGGTCGCCTGCGAGTGCCCGCGCCAGGATCGCAAGCTCGCGCATCTTCTGGACCGAGAAAGCAAGCCAGTTCTTGACGTCGGAAGCGAGCCCGGTCTCGAGTTCAACATCGACCGGCACATGAAGCAGCGAGCAGGATGGGGCGATCTGTACACGATCCTTGCCAAGCTTCGCAATCGCGGGTTCGAGCCGCTGGCGCAGCGAGGACAAATTCGACCGCCATACATTCCGGCCGTCGATCACGCCGAGCGAGATGACGAGATCACTTCGGCGGCCAGCAATGATCTGGTCCAATAACTGTGGCGCTCGAACCAGATCGAGGTGAAGTCCGGCAACTGGCAGCCTCAAGGCGGTATCCAGGTTGTCGCCGAGGTCGCCAAAATAGCTGGCAACCATGATCTTGATGGCCGGCCCCTCCTTGGCGAGCCGGTCATAGGCATGGAGCAGAGATTTTCGCGCCCCCTCATCCAGATCAAGAACCAGGCAGGGCTCATCGAACTGAACCCAATTTGCCCCACGTTTGGCCAATTCCTCCAGAACCTCGATATAGGCCGGTATCAGTTCATCCAGCAGTGAGAGTGGCTGGAACGCGAGATCGGCACTCTTGCCGAGCTTTAGGAATGTGACCGGCCCGATCAGGACAGGGCGGGTCTGAAAGCCAAGGGCCTTGGCTTCCTCATACTCCTCGATCGGCTTGCGAGAGCATAGCCTGAAAGTCTGTCCCCTGTGAAACTCGGGGACCATGTAGTGGTAGTTGGTGTCGAACCACTTGGTCATCTCCTGCGCGGGTGCGCCAAATCCGCGGGGTCCATGACCGCAACTCGCACCCTGGTCGTCGCATTGTGAACCGCGGGCCATGGCGAAGTACGTCTTGAGCGAAACGGATTCGGCTTTCGAGGCGTAGATCTCCGGGATGGCGCCAACCATGACACTTGTGTCGAGCACCTGGTCATACAGCGAGAAATCATTCGATGGAATGACCGTGACGCCGATAGATTTCTGACGAGCCCAGTTCGCGGCACGCAGGCCAGCTGCGTCCTCGAGCAACTGCTGTTCGCTGCTTTTTCCGGCCCAGTAGCTCTCTAGAGCACGTTTGAGCTCGCGCCTTGGACCGATGCGTGGCGTTCCGAGCGTGGCAACCGGAAGGGAGAGAAGAGACATAGCGTAAACCCCATGTTGGGGGCAAAGGCCATGGCGGACGCAGGCAGGGGAAGTCGCGCGGTGCGACGGCTGCTTGGCGCACCACCGGGACACCCCGCCCGTGGACGAATATATTGTCGGGGCAGGTCTCCTGGCTCGCGGGTCATCGCTGCTGTCCGGCCTTCCCGAAGCCGCGCAGGCTTCAGTGACATCGTTGGACAGCGGCTCGCCGCTCACAGTTGCGGGGGCAGCGCCGGCATTTTCACCGGCTTCCCTCTTAGCTCCGGATCAAATGCAAACCGGAGAACCTCGACGACTTGGATTATCGGCAAGAGAACTCTTCCGTCAACCTCTCAGATTATGTCGCAAGCTAATGCTGCGAACATCTGCTACGCGAATGACTGAGCATCTCTATCGCTGACTACGATGTAGAAGCGCTCTCCAATCAGCGATATCAGAATGACCATCGTGGCTACCTGCGCGTGGGGCCGCATGCCAGATCGGTGGAAAGGACAAATGCGGCTTGCGCGGCCGGAACTGCTGCCTCGAGCAGAACGCATTTGATGCGAGTCCCGGCTTCCCAGCGGTTCTTCGAGCACGTCCGCCCCAGCCGCCTTCTCGACCAACAGGATCAGTGTTGATTAGGCCCAAGACACCTGGCGAAAGCCAGCAACATACGCGGCGAGCACGTTGATTTGCGTGCCAACCAGACTCCAAATGCTCGGCGGTGAAGATTGGCTTGGCGTCCTTGGCCATCGAGTGCAAAGCGCAGCTGACGGAGGCTGCCCTCGACTTCCGGAGCGCCGCATATCGCGAAAGGAGCGCCAACCGCGCCGCGGCTCCTTGGCCACAAGTGCCCCAAGGCATGGCAGAGATCGAAGGCCACATTCCAGGAACGATAAACCAAACGGTTCAATTGCGGCAAACGTGCTCCCCATTCTCATCAGGACACCGAGGCGTTCCCCTGCGCCGTCGAATATCCAGTGCGTGACGAGGATGGATAAGCCGCGATGGATAGGCTGAATGGAACGATCGAAACGAGTGCAAGTCGGAAAGTCGACAAAGAGGACACAAAACCGGTGAGAATTGCCGTCTATTACCTGGCACGGAGAATGCAAGTCCTCGGCATGCCCAGGCTCCTCCTGCTGGGCATGTCCAGCACAGCAAATTGGGGCTGTCGCTGGCGGCTGAAGTTAGCGGCGCGTGACATAGAGGGGAGCGCCTGCTCGCGCGGGACACCATCGGTCGCCCCGTCGCGTAGCCGCTAACTTCTTGCGCTCGCGCATAACAAGTTGAAGGTTGCCCGCTTTGAAAGACGTGTTGATGAAAGACCAGATGGGCGGACGGTTATGAAGAGAATGTCTGGAAGACGCGCGCTATGGTTTTGTCTCGGTGGACCGCTGATCTGCCTGGCCGCGCTGGCTGCCATGAGCAACAGTGTTCGCGCCAACGACAGCCCTCTTGTCGACAGAGTCAAGTCAACGTGGCGAGCGCAAGATGGTGAGACGATAGAACAAATTCTGTCCAACGTCTCGAAGGTGGCACACTTCGTCCCTCGAACGTGGGGCGTCGCTGAACTTGACCGAAATGAGTATGTTTTCGTTTCGTGGACCAGGCACCGGGACAATAAATCAGACGAACAGTACGTTATCACCTGGAAGATCGCGCTCGACGGGACGATTGAACTTGCGTCGACCTATGCAAAGCCGATGGAACTGGGCTGGCGCGCCCTGGCGCTCTCGTTGATCGCCAGTGAAGTCGCGGATGGCGAAAGGGACGCAAATCTTCGCTTTCTGCATGATCCGACCAACTTCAACTTTGTGACGACCGCGCAGGGCCAGCTCGGCGATCTTCTGCGGCAGGGCCGCTGCAACATCGTTGAACCTGTTGGAGTGAACTACTTGCCGAAGCAGAATGACAAGCCCACCGAGAACGGTGATCTGTGGCGCGTTCTGCTTTTGGTGAACTGTAATATCGCAGGGCCCCGTTATTTTACCCATAACGGAGTCATCACTTTCGAGAAGAGCGAAGGACAAGATTGGGAGCCGCAATCCTCTTTTGCCAAGCGTATCGCGGCCTTTCCTCCTGGCTCCTGGTTCGCTCGCATGGAGCCAAAGGAACGGGACGAGTTAGAGGGGAGCGAAAGGCCTCGGTAAATGGTCCCGCAGAGCAAGATCGCACCGCAGCTCCTTTAGCGCCGAACGCCTCAGAGCAACTGCAAGACATATCAGCTCTAAAGTCGCGGTGTTTACGCCTCCGCAACAGTCGCGAGCCTTTCCGCAGCCTTCAGCCCGTCATCGAAAAAATCGGGCAGCACGATTACCTCGACTCTTTCTGCGAGGAGTCGAGCTCAGCGGCGCGTGCCAGCTAGCGAGATTTGGCCCCCGGCGCACCCCAGGCAGTGAGAGCACACCAATCTGCGAGGGACCCACTCTCCATGCCATTCTTCACGGGAGCGGGCCTGAAGATGCCTCGGGCCCAAGCCCGATCCGGCGTGCGCGCCGCGCATCGCGCGACTGACTGGCACCCGCAAGAGCGTGAGCATGCCGACGCGGAGGCCGCGCGCGGGATCGAGTGTTGCGACGAAACCGGTTAAGAGGGTAACAGGGGCACGGTTAGCGATGCCGGCATACCCCCTGAGTGCCGACCCTTTTCCGAGAGCCCCGGCGAGGAGCCCCGGAGCCGTGCGCGAGGCATCGAGGACCGAGCTGAGTCGGCGCTAGATTTTCTCGCGCGCATTCGTCTGCGCGTCATAGATCCGGATTTGAAGCATGGGAAAACGCTTCTTTAGTTCTGCTCCACCTGCCCTGGCGCACGATCATGGTGCAGCGCGGAGGTACGAAAAGCCACAATGCAATTGGCATCAAGGACCCATCCCGGCTGGCTCTACGAAAGAGAGCTCCGGGTTCTGCGCGGTTTGCGCAAACGATACCGATCATTTCCGCAGCGAACGTTGATCTGAACTCCGCGGCGGTCCAAATCTCAGAGGAAGCGAGACCAGATTTCTTTCGAACATCGGTCTTTCGTGACAAGAATTTACGGCGAAATGTCATCGCCCTCGTCGAGACCGGCGGCAGCCTTCTGTCTGCCGATGGAACTTGGCACGAAGCATAGCAGGGTCGCTCCTCCACGCCTGACTTCCACTCCACCGCCGAAAATTCACAGGCGCTTTTTGTTCAAGCGCGGCAG
Source organism: Bradyrhizobium sp. C-145 (assembly GCF_023375135.1). Taxonomy (NCBI): domain Bacteria; kingdom Pseudomonadati; phylum Pseudomonadota; class Alphaproteobacteria; order Hyphomicrobiales; family Nitrobacteraceae; genus Bradyrhizobium; species Bradyrhizobium sp. C-145. Next base: position 6,453,144 of record NZ_CP088150.1, read on the forward strand.
AAACAGCGTTCCGAGCTTCGGCTTTCTCCTGCATCGCGAGTTCGGCGCTGAGCGATGGGAATCTCCTCCTCAGGTCGAGAGGGTGCAGTGCGCGCCCACTGAGAGAGCCCATCGAGACTCGAAGGATACCGCGACACGCACACCGGAAGAAATCGCTTGAACCTCACGCAGCGTCAGGTCGTAGGTTCGAAATCTCGACCAAGCTTTCATAAAGCACACGTCGAACGATGCCGGCCGAATAACGGACATGATGCGTCCAGCAGTCGAATGTGGCGGCACCGGCTCGTGCGTGAACGTGGATCAAGAGCGAAAGGTAATTGTCGGGATGAAACACCGCGTAATGATGGTCGCATTGCTCGCTCTCATCACATCTCCGGTCTGCGCGGGCAAACTCAGCGGTGCTCCGCGCATCGTCGACGGCAATATGATCGAGATCGAGCAAACCAAGATTCGGCTCTCAGGGATCGAAGCTCCTGAGACTGATCAGATTTGCCTCGACGCCCACGGCAGGAAATGGGCTTGCGGCGTAGCTGCTCGCGACGAGCTTATCAAGCATTCGAACGGACGAACGTGGGATTGTCATACCACAGGAGTTGATGAGTACAGGAGGTCACTCGGCAGTTGCTTTATCGAAGGCGAAGATGTGAACGCCTGGATGGTACGCTCGGGCTGGGCACTATCGTCGGGTCCATCTAACCATAGCTATGCTATCTATGAGTTGGTGGCGAGCACAGGCTATGCGGGGCTGTGGTCGGGGGCGTTCATCGCGCCTTGGGACTGGCGTCGCCGCAACAAGAGGACGATCATCGTCGGCGCAAGTTCGATTCCGATCGACGCTCAGGAACTCCTGCTCGGATCCGCTCTGCTATTGGACCCGCCCTCGCCCGAGTGTCTGATAAAAGGCACCGCGGACCTCAACGGCGAGCGCATTTATCACCTGCCCGGGCAACTCAGTTACGGACAAATCGACATGACAAAGAAGCCCGGTGGACGCTGGCTCTGCAGCGAAGCGGAAGCCGAAGCCACCGGGTGGCGTAAAGCCGCGCGATGAGGTGAGACGCATGTATGCCGGCCGTTCTCCGAATATGTCCTATCTCACCAAGATCGCACCTTTGCGCCGCTCGCTGTTGCTGTTCGCTGTTTCGGCGGTTTGCCTGCGGCTTGGCAACAACATTGTCGATGCGAAGCAAGCAAAAGCGCCGCCCAAGCCACATAACCTGCTCTCGCCGGATGCTGCCCTGAAGCGGCTGATGGAGGGGAACGATCGCTATGTCCAGAGCGCATCACGAGGCGACGATTTCAAGCGCGAGCGCCCGGTTTTGGTCGATGGGCAGAATCCATATGCGGCGGTTCTGAGCTGCGCCGATTCTCGCGTGGCGCCTGAACTTGTCTTCGGCACCGGACTTGGTGATCTGTTTGTCTGCCGCCTCGCTGGCAACTTCGCCAACGATGACACGCTCGCCAGTATGGAATATGCGGTCGCCGTGCTGAACACGCCGCTGATCCTGGTACTTGGCCACGATCATTGCGGCGCGATAGACGCCGCGATCAGGTCGCTCCAGGACGATAAGCCGCCGCCGGGCCACATTTCATCCCTCGTCGCTGCGCTTGCGCCTGCGGTACAAGCATCTCGCCAGCAAACCGGTGACACATTCGCCGAAGCAACCCGACAAAATGTAATCGATAATGTCAACAAACTCAAATCGGCGGGGCCGATTCTGAACGCGGCAGTTGAGCAGAACAGACTGAAGGTCGTCGGGGGCCTGTATCGGCTCGCCACGGGCAGGGTCGATTTGGTGAGCTGACGCTGGCACCTTTGCGCGGCCGGCCAGTCGTTTGCCGCCTGATACAGGGCTTCGATCGAGTTCCGCACAATTCGCTCGTCCACCGGACGCATAAAATGCACCGAATACAATCCGCTCCATATTGTCATAGCTTCGGGAAGACCTTTGGTATGCGCGGCTGCTTAATTCTCCTCGTATTCTACGTACTCATGTTGGCAACGCGCGGCCAGCACCAAGAAACACTCATACCGCGGCCGACATCATTCATGCCTCCACGTTGATGCGCTAGGCCAACAGAGGTGGTTCAAGCGCCAGATTGCGGTGCGAGGCATACTGGGTGTGAGCTCTCGGCCTGCGGAACACGCGACAATTCCGGCGGACTCTCACCCGCGATCCGGCAAGCCACCTATGGTCCTGCTTACGATCATCAGCTCAGCCAGGGCCGAAGATCACATAGAGCAGGATTACGACCACCATGATGGCCCAGCCTGCGGATGTAAAGAATAATGCTACTCGCGTCGGCATCGGACGGTCTCTCTTGCATCAGCCATTTGGGAAACCGCCAGTGTCGAAAAAGCAGCCTCGTTGCATCTGTCTTGGGCCTGTACCCTGGATCAGCATAAACAGACACTTGTCCGGCGTCCGACAATTGCGACCAGCGGTTCGAGCGGAAAACAATCTTTTGTGCCCTCGCCGGAGTTCGTCAAGCCTGGCGGTCAACTATCGACGAACGCCTGACGTGCCATCCAAAGAGCGGTCCTGGCTCTGCGCAGGCGAGTCTTTGCATTGGGATTTCCGAAGTGCGCATCGAAAAGGAGCATTATCGCGCGCCGGCGCGCACCTTTGAAGATCGTTTTGCCGACGCGGGCATCAGCCTCATGATCGCGGCTCGCGCCGTCATCGCACGTCGCCCCAAGTCTCTTCGACCAACGCATCAATCATATCGGATACATCAACTTGCCCGACGTTAAGCGTCAGCGAGATCCGCAACCTTGCCGTTCCAACAGGCACTGTCGGCGGCCGTATCCCGCGGATATCAAAGCCGCGCGCCTGTAGTGCAGAGGCGAGCCGCATCGCGCGGGCGTTGTCGCCCACGACGTAAGGAATGATCTGAGAGTTCGAACGGCTCGGGCGCCCGCACACAACGAGCTGACGATGTGTAAAGTCGACCAGATCGATCAGGCGTTGCTGCCGTTCAGGCTCCTCCTGTAGGATCAAGAGTGCTTCTCGCACCGCGACAGCCATAAGGGGTGATGGCGCGGTGGCGAAAATGAATGGACGGTACCGATTGACCATGAAGTCGCGCAATACGCCGGAAGCAGTGACAAGCGCGCCCGCCGCGCCCAGCGCTTTCCCGCAGGTGTGGACCACCACCAGATCTTCGCGCCCCTCATAGGAAGCGGTGAGCCCCCGTCCCTGCTCGCCGTAAACGCCTGTGGCATGAGCCTCGTCCACGACCAGGAACGCCTCGTAGCGCTCGGCGATTGCGACCAGATCTTTAAGCGGCGCGAAATCACCATCCATACTGTAGAGGCTCTCCACCACGATCCAGATGCGCCCCATTCCGCCCTTGGCGCGCCAGTCGCTAATCGTAACTTCAACCGACTGTAGATCATTATGGGCACTTATCCGAAACTCGGCTCGGCCCGCTCGCGCGGCTTCATGAATGCTGGCGTGCACGAGCGAATCGAGAACGAGCAGATCGCCCCGCTGCGGCAGCGTTGTCAGAACAGCGAAGTTTGCGATATAGCCGCCGCCAAAGAACAGCGCTGTCTCCGATCTGAAGAACTGCGCCGCCTCGGCTTCGAGAGCTTCGTGCTCCTCGTAATTGCCGCGCAGCAGCCGTGAGCCGCCAGCTCCGATCGGCGTGCCGGCCTCAAGCGCGGTGAGCAGAGCCTTTTTCATACGCGGCGCGCTCGCCAGGGCCAGATAATCGTTCGAAGCAAAATCAGTCCCTGCGCGCGGCTTTAGGCCACGCAGTCGATCGTCTCCTCTCAAGGCTTCAAGGGACGCGGCATAGCTGTTAAGCTTGCCTATATGGGTTGGGTACATTGCTCAATCCGCCCGATGCCATCACTCCTGAAACGACTGTGATGGCTACAAAAAGAAGATGAAGGATCCGCCGTGCACTCTTTCAAGCCGGTCGGACGCAACCGTCTCCCATGAACCAGCACGATGCGCGGCCTGCACGTTTTTCCCTCCTCGAAGGACGCTTAACTGCAGCCAGTCGCGCGCCCATTAATCGCCACCATGATTGGCGACTGGAGTGCTTCGATTACGTAGCTGATCGCGCTTCGGTTTCGATTTTGGCAGGTCACAGTATGTCTGTTGATCAACTATCCCGCGCCCGCGCCACCCTCGCCCGTGCCGGTGATGCCGCCGCTGCACGGAGACACTGCGCCCTCACTTCTTTGCGCCTAAGGACCTTTCCAAAGCCCCGCCGAAAGAAGGAACCGTTGCGGTGCGACGATTCCTCTCCGCATGGTTATTTGGCAGATTGCGCTTCGGCATGCGCGCGCAACCTTCGTACTGACCGGACAAATGCACACTCTCTCAGCGAGAGTGATCTGATCGTATCATAAGCGTACGGTGCGTACCGAGTGTGAGAAGAGTTCCAGTTTCGGCGTGCCGAACCACCGGCCGCCCCGCCGCGCGTCACGGCAACACACCAGCATTGCGATGCGGTCAATCTCACGAGCTATCTGACAGATTGCGACACAAGCTTCGTATCCGTGCTTCGTTACATCGTCTCTTCGCCGCCAAGGATGCGGCTCACATCGATGAGATCGTCGAAGGTGTGGCTGCGCGCATCGTCCGTTTTGGACAATATTTTCGCTATTTGCACGGGCACACTTGGCGATGCAGCCTGATCAGATCGTGTTGCGCTTAGCAGCCGGCAGACGCGCGGGAGTTCAGTCGCTCTACCGGATGGCTGTTGGCCCAAACCGCGACAATTGCTGGGGCTTGCTGGTATTAGGCGCCAACGTTAGGTTTGCGGGACCGTCCCGGGCAAAGGACGGCGACTGTACGGATACGTCGCGCGCGCGAACGTCGATCGCGATCTCGGCGTCCTGTACAGCAGTGGTCTCAGAAGGACCGGCAGGCCCTTTTGACGCTGTTGCTGGACGAGTTGGACAAGCTCAGCCATGATCCGAAGCATCGGACCCAAATGCAGGCGCCAGCGGCCGGAAAAGGGCGAGTCACGTCAGGAATCTGCGCAAATCTCTTGCGTTCGGTACGGCAGAACGCGAACAGGCGGATCAGTTGGTGGCGAACCTCGAAAATCTCAAAGCCTGCTGGAAGCTTTTTCTTTCGCTTGCATGAGCGGGTGCACTCTTGCAGCACCTGTGACAGCGACTTGATCATGCAATGGCAGCGTCTGAAGCCGCCGTCGCGTTTGTTGAACACCTGCCGTCTGACGTCCGCTCGTAACCGACAGCTCACCCACAGTCGCGACAACGGTAAATTGCGTTGTTGGTAATTAGATCGGCGCGGGCCTGAAACTCCAGTAGCAAGCCGAGCCCGACTGGTCCGCGGTCGAGGTCCACTTCAGTCGTTCTCCTACCGCCGTGTCCGATTGATGACGCCTTGTGCCTGGAACCAGACCACAGAGGCGCGAGCATCCTGCTCGGCGCGCCACGGGCCACGTGATCTCGCTCGATTCAGACAAGGCCGGCAGACCACTTTGATGGCACGTCGATTGCTGGGGAGATGGAAACGGAGCTGCAGCCTTGGGCGACCCCGCCGTCGCAACTCAGGAATTCACAACGTGGCTCGAGCCGGCCCGGGCCCGAGTGTGACAAACCGTCGGTTGGAGAAGACATAAGACCTGCGGTGCCCTCGACCATCGGAGACATAGTGCAGCAGAGGCGGATCGATCTCGCCGCCGCATATCGGCCGCTTTGCCGGTTCAGCCACAATGAGAAACATCAACAGCCATATCTCGGTCAGCCTTCCCAGCCCTCAAGACCTTTTTTTTGAGCCAATCCGTTCGGGACGCGGTTTGGAGTCGCAACCGCCTGCAATCTCATCACAGTCGATATCAACTGCGACAGTCTCGACGATCCCCTCCGGCTGGGGCATCAATCCGGCCGGCTTCGCCATGCGCGCAATCCATATCAATGACGCGCGGCTCGATCGACTCAAGACAGCGAGGACAGCTTATGAACGCTCCACCAGAAAAGATCACGCCAGAAACCGACGCTACGGCTGCGACCTGGGATAATCTGTCGCCGTTACTGGTCGATATCCGCGCGCGTCGAAACGAGTTCGCCCGCGCGCAGAAGATTCCAGACGAGATCATCGAGGGCTTCAAGCGCGTTGGCGTCTATCGGGCAATGGCCGCCAGACGATTCGGCGGCGAGGAGCGAACGCCGGCCGATTTTTGTCGCCTGATCGAGCGCATTTCCGAAGCCGATGGCTCCGCCGGTTGGGTCGCCAGCTTCGGCGATGGAGCTCGCTACCTCGCTGCTCTTCCGGACGACACGCTTCGCAAGGTATACGCGAATGGACCTGACGTGGTGTTGGCAGGTGCGCTTTTCCCGCTCCAGCCCGCCAGGCGAAGCACCGACGGGTTTGTCGTGAACGGCGTGTGGCCATTCGCCAGCGGCTCACCGGGCGCGGATCTGATAGGCGTTGGCATCACTGTGGAAGATGAACCGACCGGTGGTCTTGCGCGTGTAGCCGTGATCCCGGCCGAGAAGGTGACAATCCGCCCCAATTGGGACGTCATCGGCCTGCAAGGCACCGGCAGCCACGACGTCGTTGTCAACGACGTCATTGTGCCAGAGGAATGGACCTTGATCCGCGGCGGTCCGCCGACACTCGACGGACCGGTTTATCGTTATCCATCCGTGGCTTTCGCTGCGCAGGCGCATGCGATTGTCGGCATCGGTATTGCGCGCTCCGCGCTAGACGAGGTGATCGCCATGGCCGGAAGCCGCGCCTCGATCACTGGAGCGCCCGTGATGGCAGAGCGCGGTTATATCCAGCTGGAGATGGCCAGAGCCGAGGCCATGCTGCGTTCCGCCCGTTCCTTCTTCTATGAGGCCACCGAGGAGCTGTGGAAGGAAGCGCTCAAGGGTGCGGTAAACCTGAGCACGGCGACGCTGATGCGGCTCGCCGCGACGAACGCCGCGCGGCAGAGCGCTGAGGTCTGCCAGATTGCGAGCGGTCTCGCTGGAACTGCGTCGCTCTATACCACCAGCAATTTAGCGCGCGCCATGTGCGACAGCTTCGTGGTTGCCCAGCACGCAGCTTTAAACGAGGGAACTCTCCAGAGCGCCGGCAGCCTCCTGCTCGGAAGTGCAGCACAGCCGGGCTTTCCATGAAGTAGTCATCCACGAGCAATTCTGCACGCCCGCAGCAACGGATTGCCGGAACTGCGTATGATGCGGTCTGCCGCTGGAGGACCTTACCCCAACACTTTCAAAGAATCATAATCACCGCAGATAGGCACTAGTCAGCTTCTCGACAGCCAACCTTCCTAGCATTCGAACCTGGTCTCTAGATGCCGATGCCGCCTATGACCGGGACTGGTGACGAGCCTGGGGTACCCGCTCGACGGATCGGCAAGAGACTTTGTTCGAATAAGAGCAAGGAGAGCAATTATGGATTCCAATCGGATAAACGATGCCGGCTCGCCAGGGTCCCCAATGGGGTACGTTCGCACACAGGACGACCATAATCTATTTAGGCAGGCTGTGAGTGAAGCCAGGCCATCGTCTGCTGCGCCTGCATCGGCAAAGGCTCCGATTTGGCGTTCGAGCGATCCATACGGGACCTTCTCACGCGATGGCTACTCTTGGAACAACGACGTATGGGGTGCGGGCGCTGGGCCTCAAACAATTTCGGTGCATGCAGCCAACCAATGGGGCGTGTGGTCGAACCAGCCTAATACTGCTGGCATCAAGAGTTACCCGCACGAGGCCTTCAATATCGGAAAACCGCTGAGTTCAATTAACACTCTGCGCTCGAGCTTCAATCAGGATGGTCCGACTAGCGGCGCCTGGGACGTCGCCTACGATATCTGGGACAGCTCAAACCAGCATGAGATAATGCTCTGGACCAATTACACCGGAAATCCGGACGGCAGCGGCAACGTCAAACCAATTTCTTATCATTATCGGCAGGATCCTTCCGGGGCGGCGATCCCGGTCTACACCAACGTCGACGTGGGCGGGGCGACTTGGAACGTTTTTGAAGGCTTCAATGGTCACAAGGTCATCTCACTCCTGCGCACTTCGAAGACGAACAGCGGGACAGTGGACATCAAGAGTATCCTGCAGTGGATCAAGTCAAAGGGCTACTTCGGCGACATAAACGTCGGTAGCGTCCAATACGGCGTCGAGATCACCTCGTCCCCGGGGGGAATGAACTTCAATTTCAACGACTGGACCGTGACCTCAAGGTGAAGATCGCGGGCGAAGATGTGATCTGCGCTTTGCCATTGAGCGGCGCCAACTGACGACCCCGGCTTGCCGTTTGCGACTTATGAGCCGGCGTTAAGGTGCAGTTGCTCGGCAAGCTGTCAGAGTTCAAAATGTCCACTCTCATTGTCTATCGGAGAGCGGCATCTCCCTCAACATGGCCCGCAAGTTCGCAGCGAAAGGTTCTGAGTTAGCAGTCCGTTCCTTAATCGCATTACAATGACTTTTGTCTACCGTCGCTTATCTGTCGACTGATTATTCGATATAAGGCCGAGCGCTTCACCCGCCTTGCGACTTTCGCTCCTCGGTATTTTCCGCGACATTGCGCAAGACGAGCTCAGAAAGCTGCACAACCAGTTGTTTGAGTCTCGCTATTTCTTGCTTGCACCGCGCCAATTCGCGCTCTTCATCTGTCATTCTCGATACTTTACAGCGGTTCCCGGCCGCATAACTCATGTTGAACCTCTATCCGACCAGGTAAGCGCGAACGACGGCTCAAGTATAATCTTGCTCTGTATTGTACCGGCAGACCGGTCTTTTTGCGCCAGTAAACATCGTACGCAGCGATCCACGATCTCGCCGCATCCGATTAGTGTGCCATCCCGGCTACAGATCTGAGCGTATCGTACAAAAACTCGCTCACCAGACGAATAGATCGAGTTTGTCCTCCTCGGGCCGGCTCTCGCGCAAGGAGCCACATTGGAGCTCAATTGCCTCCCTGATTTGCTCTAAATATTTGAGCGTGGGCACAGCGTATCAAAAACACAACCTTGCTGAGGTATGATCCAAAGCTTCGGTGTAGTGGCTTGTGTGGAGAACGTCAAATTCAGGCAATCCAGGACGTGGACGGCACCTCCACCCCGATCTTGGCCGTGCTCGTCGAGGCGGATTCGGCGTCCGCAAAGAACGCCAGCACGCTCCGGAACATCTGCCTCGTCAGGCAATGAGGAGCTCTCGACCACAGGAGAGCGGCTTTCCATGTTGGCCAATACCGCTCGGCATCTCGCTGTGATGGGACCAGCCGAATAAGCACGTTCCACAAGCCACATTGTAAAAGATTCTCAGACGGGGCTCGCACCAATCCTGTCCACTCTTGGCCAGAACGACCATCTTGACTTTGAGATCGTCGACGCTGGCCATCCCAGTCGGATAGCCAACAAGAATCTTCAAAATGATGACCTGAAGATTCGTGGTCGCCAACAAACCACGTGATCCTCTGGAAAACACGAACACGTACGACATCACACAACAAATATAACGTGCAATGTGCCTTGAGCGCTCACGTGTATAAGCCCATCCAAAAATGGAATGCGATATGCACGTCGAGTGCTGGCGGATCACTTAGCTGTCTGCGAGAGGTCGGCGGCTTGAATTTTATGCAGATCAGCTCAAAAGGCCTTGAATCGCACGTAGCGTCACGTTGTACCATTTTGAAGTAGCTGACGAGGATGCCCGGCAAGCCGGACCGGCTTTGCTGACATCGGTGAGACGATGATACCAATGCGGTCGATGTGTGTACAGCAGAGGGCGACGCCCGGCCTGCAGGATCGCGCGAACGAGCTCCGAGTGCTCGCATGCGAACAACAAGGTACTTCTTCCCGGCCCCAGGGGATGCTGGGTTTTGTTTGGGCCGGAACGTTGAAGCCGTGCGAACAGCCGCGGATCATCTCTCGGCGCCGCTCTTTTAATCAGCATGACTTTGACGATCCTCACGACAACGGAGAACACCTCCTTCCAGGTTTGTGCGAGCCAATGTTGAGCCGCATTCCGACAACATCGTTTTGATAAGAAGGAATGACGCCAGATTTCTCCGATCATTGATCAATCGTAGTTAGAATTTGCGGTGAACGTTTTGCCGCAATAACCGTCGGCAGTTCTCCCTCTGTCGATGGCTGACTTCCGCCCGGCCATCGAAATGAGGCCGGGCTTTTTTTGCCAGCAATGAACGACAGTTTGGGTGTTCTGGCCCCCGTGTCTGACGAAGGGTTAGGGAGACAGAGACAAACGTAAACGATCGATTGGGACAGTTCGTCACATGCTGTAATCGATCGATCCGATCCTGCCCCCCGACCTGCTCTGGCTGCTCGCCTCCATGGGCCCTACTCGCATTGCCGCGACGGCTCTCCTCGCATCGCCTGATCGAGCTGCGGGGCATAAGCCATTCGGCCGCTCATCAGTCCCGTCAAGCTCTCGCGGCCGGATTTCTATCGCGCGGCGGCTTCGGGCTTCGGCGTCGTGCAGGTGGGGACAGCAGGGATATGGGTGCTTTCTGATCAGCAAGGGCGTGATCAGCTAAAAGAAAAATTCTGCGCAGATTGCGCAGAACTCTGCACCCAAATTTGAATGGCCTCCGCGCAACCGACCGACTATTGTCGATCCATGTCTCGCCTTGTGTGTCTAACTGCTACTATCATCATGTCGCTGCTGCCGGTCGTCGCGAACGCTGCGCCAATTCAAAAGCGGCCCAAGCCGGTCTGGCAAGGTTTCGGCTTCCTGCCCGGCTACCAGCAGCCGCTGAGCAACAGCATTCCGCTCTACAAGCAGAAGGACGCGATGCGTCGGCTCTCGCGCGCCGACCGGCGCCACTGGTATATTGACCCGGTTCCTCAGTACTACGGTTGGGATGGCGAGTGGCACTATTTCGGCCGCCCCGGCTTCGGCGGCGGCCGCTACAACGGCGGCAGTTTCGGGCCGTGCTGGACGCGGACGCCGATCGGCCCGATCTGGAATTGCGGGTGATCGGGCGGCGCAGCTAGGGGAAACTCCCAACGACCTCGATACGGCGACGAGTGCGGCATTGAAGGCATCGAGATCTTCGGCCGGAATCCAGTACTCCAGATGTGAGCGACCGCCAGCCTCTTGCACGTCGTACTTCGCGGGGAAGTCACGCGACCTCAAAGCGCGCCCGAAGGCCAAGGCTCGCTGGGAGATTTCAGTCGTGCGCGATCTTGATGGCGCAGTCTTCGGTTAGCAGCCGGCTGGCAGTGGTTGATTCCAGCCTGAAACGGTTCGGGCTGCTGACCGCGAAGCCGTCGGTCGTGCCGGCTCGTCAAAGAACTGATTGTCAGAAACCCACCACCCGCCCGACGCGGATGTGATGCGTGGGGTCTGCAATGGCAGGCGGAAACCGGACTGCCCGTTCGGCTACCGATATCCCCTCGCCTTAATGATCAACAGTTGTGCAGCTTTGACGGCACAAACGCGCTAGTCAGGTCTTCCAGCAATGAATGAGGCGCTCGATATGAGTAGCGACTACAAGCGCTTATTTTTGAGCAATACATCACCCTCCACTGCGCGGGGATAGTGGGCCGCCACTTCGAATGATGGTAACAGGTCAAGAATGGCTTGAAGGGACAATTGCCCTTCGTAGAGCTCGCGGTCGCTATATTCCGTGTAGATGAAGCGCGTGTTGCTCAAGGTTTGCATGCCGCCGGCGATAACATCAGCTTCGGCTCCCTGAACATCCATCCAGATGAAATCGATCGTATTCAGCTTGGCTTCGCTGCACCAGTCGTCCAGTCGCCGCGTTTCGACCGAGACAGGGCGATCGAACCGAACCCAATCATACTCAGTAAGATGATTCTTCGGGCGGCGAATTGAGCCGGAGAGGTCCCATTCCTTCGCATCACCATCTGCATTGCTTGGATGGAAGTCGATCATGCCGTTTCGATCACTGATCGCGATTTCAAGCAGCTTCACCCTATTGAGGGATGGGCCCAGCTTCTTCTTGAAGCGCGCGATCGCTCTGGGGTCCGGCTCAAAGCAGTAGAGCTGAGCTTGCGGGCACAGGTTGAGAAACTGTTGCGTATCGGTCCCGTCATTGCAGCCGATATCCAGGATGACGGGATTCGGCTTCTGAAGAAGTGAGACGATGTGCTGGTGTACTTCCACAGACGACACAGGTGCTTTTTCCATTGGGCGCTGAGATCGGGTGAATTTTCGACTTCGAAGCCGCAATCACACGCCAGACGCGCCGGTACAACGTATATCAAGGTATACAATTCAAGTGTCCGTCAGTCCCTTGATCCATGACGGCTATTTTGATGATCGACATCAAAGGGGAAACCTGTCGGACCGACAGGTGCAGCGACTGGCCCCGTAATGCAAATTGCAACCCAGCGTCGGCAGACGCGCCCTCTGTGAGCCAGATCGTCGTCTTCGGTTCTTTCGGGCGGCCGATAGATCGGCTTCGCTCGAATTTCACCTGTCGTCGATTCTCCCTGGAGCGTGCCGGGCAGAGTGATCTCTCGTGCGCAGCAATAGCCAATCACTTCGATCACAGGTGCGCGAAATGGCTCTACCGGTTGACGGTCGCCATCACAGATTCGCTGACGCAAGAAGAGCGTACGCCGTCAAAGCCCTGACGCACGCGTTTGCGCGCAAGCAAGCCTCCGCAGCGATCGTCGCAGATCTCTTCGATCATCATCGGTCTACGAACAATCGGGATAACGTCAACAGGTTTTGAGCGACCGTGCCACGGCTGGACATCGACAATTCCATACAATTTCGATGATGGCCTCTCTTGCCGCCTCTTCTTACAGGAAACATAGCCTGGGTTTTCGAGATAGTTAGTATATTGTTATTGTCGCGACTACGTCAGATTTCATCGAGCGCCGCTCTTCGATGAGTCTTGTGCACCGCACGCTTCGCCGGCGTCAGCTGCTAGATGCTGCCGTCAGACGAAGCAATCATGTGCAGCCCGGCCGCCGTCGTCGAAACACCCGACGCTGCGATCGGTGTAACGGCCGCCCGTGCAATGTTGAGGAACCCTGGGCTCAATCCGGTGTTTCTACGACACGCAATGTCATTTTCGCAACAGCTTGGCGGGCTGTGTACCTGAGGGCGTTTGCTTCCGGACAAAGACACGCGCAGGCCAGGCAATGATTCAGCAGAACTGCAGGCACGGATCGTTCAGCTCATTTTGGCCTGTCTCTTGCTATCATTGGGTTGGTCACAATGTGCCTATCTCCAACTTGTTCAAACGCTCAGGAGTCCTGTATGAATTTCCGTCCGCTTCACGACCGCGTCGTGGTCAAGCGCATCGACGCCGATGAGAAGACCGCTGGTGGCATCATCATTCCGGATACAGCCAAGGAAAAGCCCTCGCAGGGTGAAGTTATTGCAGTTGGCCCGGGAGGCCGCGACGAAGCCGGCAAGCTGATCCCGATCGACCTCGAGGTCGGCGACCGCGTGCTGTTCGGCAAATGGTCCGGCACCGAGGTCAAGATCGACGGGCAGGACCTGTTGATCATGAAGGAGAGCGACATCATGGGCGTTCTCACCGATGTGTTTTCCAAGAAAAAAGCCGCCTAACCCAGCACTCGCACAGCTCACCCCCTGACGAGCGCCCACCGGGCGCGCTGAAGGATGAGAAAATAAGAACTGAGGAAATTATGTCAGCCAAAGAAGTCAAATTCGGAGTAGAAGCGCGGGACCGCATGCTGCGCGGTGTCGACATCCTCGCCAATGCAGTACAGGTCACGCTCGGTCCGAAGGGTCGCAACGTGGTGCTCGACAAGTCGTTCGGCGCGCCTCGCATCACCAAGGACGGCGTTGCCGTCGCCAAGGACATCGAACTCGACGACAAGTTCGAGAACATGGGCGCCCAGATGGTGCGCGAAGTGGCTTCGAAGGCGGCGGATGCTGCCGGCGACGGCACCACCACCGCGACCGTCCTGGCGGCCGCGATCGTCCGTGAAGGCGCCAAGTCGGTGGCCGCCGGTATGAACCCGATGGACCTCAAGCGCGGTATCGACCTCGCGGTCGAAGCCGTCGTCGCGGATCTCCAGAAGAACTCGAAGAAGGTCACCTCGAACGACGAGATCGCCCAGGTCGGCACCATTTCGGCCAACGGCGATGCCGAGATTGGCAAGTTCCTCGCCGACGCCGTGAAGAAGGTCGGCAACGAAGGCGTGATCACGGTCGAGGAGGCCAAGTCGCTCGAGACCGAGCTCGACGTCGTCGAGGGCATGCAGTTCGACCGCGGCTACATCTCGCCCTACTTCGTCACCAACGCCGACAAGATGCGCGTTGAGATGGACGACGCCTACATCCTCATCAACGAGAAGAAGCTCTCCTCGCTGAACGAGCTGCTGCCGCTGCTCGAGGCTGTGGTGCAGAGTGGCAAGCCGCTGGTCATCGTCGCCGAGGACGTCGAGGGCGAAGCCCTTGCGACCCTGGTCGTGAACCGCCTCCGCGGCGGCCTCAAGGTCGCGGCCGTCAAGGCTCCGGGCTTCGGCGATCGCCGCAAGGCCATGCTGCAGGACATCGCGATCCTGACCGGCGGCCAGGCGATCTCGGAAGATCTCGGCATCAAGCTCGAGAACGTCACGCTCAACATGCTCGGTCGCGCCAAGAAGGTGATGATCGACAAGGAGAACACCACGATCGTCAACGGCGCCGGCAAGAAGGCCGACATCGACGCTCGCGTGGCCCAGATCAAGGCGCAGATCGAGGAGACCACCTCGGACTACGACCGTGAGAAGCTCCAGGAGCGTCTGGCCAAGCTCGCCGGCGGCGTCGCGGTGATCCGCGTCGGCGGCGCGACCGAGGTCGAGGTAAAGGAGCGCAAGGATCGCGTTGATGACGCGATGCATGCGACCCGCGCGGCCGTGGAAGAAGGCATCCTACCGGGCGGCGGCGTCGCCCTGCTCCGTGCCTCCGAGCAGCTCAAGGGCCTGCGCACCAAGAACGACGACCAGAAGACCGGCGTCGAGATCGTGCGCAAGGCGCTGTCCTGGCCGGCCCGCCAGATCGCGATCAATGCCGGTGAAGACGGCTCGATCGTGGTCGGCAAAGTCATCGACAACGAGCAGTACTCCTATGGCTTCGATGCGCAGACAGGCGAGTACAGCAACCTTGTCTCCAAGGGCATCATTGACCCGACCAAGGTCGTGCGCATCGCGGTCCAGAACGCCTCCTCAGTGGCGGCGCTGCTGATCACGACGGAAGCGATGGTTGCCGAGCTGCCGAAGAAGGCCGCGGCTGGTCCAGCAATGCCTCCGGGCGCCGGCATGGGCGGTATGGACTTCTGATCCACCCTCTCAAAGTGTCGATGACATGCAAAACCCTGGCAGGAATGCCAGGGTTTTTGCTTCGGGCGAGCTTCCAACGTAGCCCTTGCAAGTCGCCCCAAAGGCCCAACCCATCGGGCTATCCATATGAGCGGCGGTAGGTCCAGACCTAATTTGCTTGTGACTTTTCCTTCGGCGGCGACAGGGCCTCGGCCAAGGTAAAGCGGGTCCAGCACGGCGATGGAAACGAGCCTGTCGTTATTTGACTCTCACAAAGCCGCCTCTGCTCATCCGAGTGTTCGAACCCTTCGTCTGGGTCTGGTGCCGCCTACCCGCTTTCGACTTGCCTACTTTCCTGTCCTGACGCGTAGTCCCAAGCGCCCAAATGCCCTTTCCTGGAATTTCGCACTTACATCTCATGGCCAGATGGCTTGTTTGAACCCCCCAAGCGAGAATGCCCATTCTCATGGATCAAGCTGTGGTGCCTCGGCAATGAGATGGATGGGCCCTGGTTCTTGCTTGAGCATGATTTCCGCGAGACCTAGCCACACTTCCGTTTGTCCGCCGCCATAGAAAAGACGAGCATCTTGGATTGATCCAAAGGTGAGACTAAGGCTTCAGCAAAGCACCGCCACGTCGCCCAAACCGCACGTTGCCGTGCGCGTTGCGTGTCGCCGCATATGCGGTGGGCATTTCCGCGAAATTGCCCCGAAATCCCTACACGATGACCACACGAAGCAGATTGATGACCCCCGCGCCATTCGCACCATCTTATGCGATGCGATCGGTCCGGTGCATGCGAATGGCGGGAAGTCACCGAATCGTCTCATCGCGAAGCAATCCAGGAGATTTGGATGAACTTAGTTAAAACCTCTGCCATCGCATGCGCCCTTTCGGCCTTGCTTGTCGGCCCTGTCCTCGCGCAAGCACTTCCTTCCGAATCCACGAAGCCCCACAGCGGCATGCAAGGCAAGAAAACACAGGGCACCAAGATCGATGATGAGGTATTGAGCGCGCACCCCGGCTCCGTGGGCGGAAAGGTGGGCATAAAATCAACTAAGGGGACTAAGGGTACGACCGGCGCCACCGGCACGGCCCCCTCCAAAGCGATTATTGACGATTCGGCAAATGGTGGCAGCGCCGACAGCGACTGAAGCCAGCGCCTACGCCCCACAAAGCTCTGGTTGGCAACTGTGGCTGAAGGTTTTCTGCGAACAGCGGCCACGGTGAAGCGTTAGCATCCGATTCAAATCGTTCGGGATTTGCCAGAGCTGTTTGTGGCGAAAGAGTCCGGCCTCCTTTCGGAGGCCGGGCGGAAGTCTGACGCTCGTTCGGCGTTTTCAAGATGAGCGTGCTCTCAAAGAATTCTTAACGTCGGCGGCGTCGGGATCGGTCCAATCGCCGCTTTGCAATGTCGAAGCTGCGAGACTGACAAGCTTTCGGCAATCGTAAGCCGCCACTTGAGGTCTCGATGGTGGGGTCAATTTCAAAATGGCGGCGTACCTCGCGCGTGATCGCGCCGAACAACCCGCGCTTCTGGCCGGAGATGAGGGCGCGGCGGGAATTTGCGCGTTATGGCCGCGGGAGATCACTTGTGTGCCAAATAGCTGGTCGCAATCCGTCTGCCGATCGTCACCCTCGAAAAAACGTGAGCGTCACGAGAGGATCACCGTGCCCGGCCTTGACTTGCGCGGAATGCTTTGGATTGCCCGATCGAGGTGATTGACGCTGCCGTTGCGTGATGATGGGGTGACCGCGGGTTAGAGCGGGCGACGGGGGACCTCGGAATGACCAGCGAGTCGCAGCTGCGCGAGAAGCTTCGGAAGATCGAGGCGTTGTTCGCGGGTGCGGGAACTGCCGGTGAGCGCCTCGCGGCGGAAGCTGCGCTACAGCGGGTGCGTGCTCGGGTCGAGGAGCTGGCTCGCCACGATCCGCCAATCGAGCAGCAATTGTCACTTCCCGACCAATGGTCGCGGCACCTGTTCTTGGCGCTTTGCCGCCGGTACGGGCTGCGGCCGTTTCGTTATCACCGCCAGCGACGCAACACGGTGATGATCCGTGCCTCACGAGGCTTCGTCGACAAGGTTCTGCTACCGGAGTTCACCGAGCTGGAGAGGGCGCTGCAAGTCTATCTGCACGAGGTGACGCAACGCGTGATCCGCGAAGAGATCTATGACGACACCAGCGATGCGCAGGAAGTTCCAGATGCCCTGCCGTCGAACTGATCAGGCGGCGAGCTTTGCCTGCGGACTATCGCGCTCGGCCTTCCAATTCCACGGCAACAGCATGTGCAGCTGATTGATCTTTGTACGACCGGAGACGACGCGATCGAGAACATCGGTCAGATAGTGCCGCGGGTCGATGTCTTGCAGCTTTGCCGTGTTGATAAGCGACGCGAGAATGGCCCATGTCTCGGCACCGCCTTCACTGCCGGCGAACAAATAGTTCTTCTTTCCCAGGCCTATCGGCTTGATGCTGCGCTCGACCGTATTGTTGTCTATTTCAATGCGTCCGTCATCGATGAAGCGCGTCAGGCCGTCCCAATGGTTGAGGGTGTAGCGGATGGCTTTGCCCAGACCGGACTTCTTCGAGACTTCCAGCAGTCGCGCCTCGAGCCAGGGTTTGAAGTCCTCGATCAGCGGCCTGGTGTCGGTTCGCCGCACCACAGCCCGATGCGTCGCCGGCAGACCGCGGATGCGATCCTCAATGGCGTAGAACATCGCGATCCGTTGCAGCGCTTCCGCGGCAATCGGCGACTTCGTCGCGACGTGAACGTCCCAGAACTTCCGCCGCGCATGCGCGAAGCAGAACGCCAGCTGCACCAGACGGCCGCCGTTCTTGATCAGGCCCTTGTAGGCGGCATAGCCGTCGACCTGCAGGATGCCGTGGTAGTTCCCGAACAGCTGCTTGGCGCGGATCGCCTTGCGATCCTCGGCAAACATGTAGACCACCGCCGGCGGCGCCAGGCCGCTCCACGGACGGTCGTCGGTGGCGATCGCCCAGAACTGGCAGACTTTGGTCCTGCCACGGCCGGGATCGAGAACCGGCAGCGGCGTCTCGTCGGCAAACAGCCGCGGGTAGGACATCACTGTGTCGCGCAACAGCGTGTGAAGCGGCTTCAGCCACCAGGCGGCGCGGCCCATCCACGAGGCCAGCGTCTGCCGGTCGAGCGTGATGCCTTGCGCGGCGAACATCTGTTCCTGCCGATACAGCGGCAGCTGGTAGCCGTATTTCATCACCGCGATGTGGGCCAGCAAGGCTTCCGTCACCATCCCGCCGTCGATCGCCTGGGCCGGCGCGGGTGCCTGCTGCACACTCTGGCGGCATCCCCGGCAGCCGTACCGCGGACGCACAATGCGCTTGACCCGGTACTGCATCGGAATGACGTCGAAGGCTTCCTTGACGGTCTCCCCGATCTTGTGCAGCGGCTCGCCGCAGCAGGGGCAGATGTGGCTCTCGATATCGATCATGACGTCGATGCGCGGCAAATGCTCCGGAAGCTTCCCCCGGTTGCGTCGCGCCGGTCGCTTGCTACGGCCTTCCGCTCCATCAGGCAGCCTGCCTCCGGTCACGTCGTCGTTGGCGGCGGCACCAGCCGCCTGCGCCGTGATGGTGAAGAGAGACAGCTGTCCGGAATCCAGTGTCTCGGAGCGGGGACCGAAGATCGTGTGCTTGTACTGGGACAGGATCATCAGGAGCTTGTCGTTCTCCTGAACCGCAGCGTCGCGTTGGGCGATCGCCGCATCACGCTCGGCCGCCAGCGTGCCGCATTCCGCCGACAACGCCGCAAGCCGTGACGATAGCTTCATCACGGCTTGTCGGAGCACGGCTGGATCGGAAGGCAAATCAATCATGCAGCGTAATCGTACAACAACTCTGCATGAATGACGAACTACTCTTGATAAGGATCAACCAGCTCGTGCTGGCTGATCCACAACACGCATTGGCACACGCTTCCAGTCTGAGCCATCGAGCAGCACCGAGAGCTGAGCATGAGATAGCGGCATGACGCCTTCCTTGATCGGCGGCCAGGTGAATTGCCCCTCGATTCTCTTGTAGTAAAGGACAAGGCCGCTTCCGTCCCAGGTCAGGATCTTCACGCGATCTCGGCGCTTGGAGCGGAAGATATAAAGTCCGCCGTCGAACGGATCGGCTCCAAACGCCTCGCTCACCAGCATCGCCAGTGAGTCCATGCCGCGACGGAAATCGACCGGCTGCGTCGCGATCCAGATCGACAATCCGGGTCGCAGCCCGATCATCGGCAAACCGTCCCGACTGCCGCCAGCACCTCGCACAGCGCCCGCCGGTCGACCGTCCCCCTGACACGGATGCGAACCGCGCCGACCTCGATCTCGATTGCCGCCTGCTCCTCACACGACCGTAATTTGCTCCCGCAGCCGGTGATCGCGACCGGCACAAAGCCAGGTGGCACGTCTCCAGCCCCACGCTCCGCGACCTTCGCCCGCGTCGTTTGACGACGCCACAGAAACAACAGGCTTGGGCTGATGTCATGTCGCCGCGCCACCGCGGACACGCTTGCACCCGGCGCAAAACTCTCCGCGATAATCGCCCCCTTCGCATTGGTCGACCAGCGTCGGCGCCGGCCGGTCCCGGTGATGATCTCGACACGCTGCAGCGTGTCGGCGCCGTCTTCGAGGATAGGTGTATGCCTATCCTTATCGCTATCCTTACGACTATCCTTTGACATGCAGGCCTCGTGACTAACCATTCCACGAGATCTTCCTAACCCACCAGATCAGCCCTCAGCCCGTGGTCCCGGGATGACGCTCACGAAAAAACACCCGAGCGTGACGACGCCGCAGCTCGGAGCAAGATCCGCGATACTTGTAGAAAAGAACGCGTCTTTTTAGAGTAATGGGGGCACATGTGCGACGGAAAAACCCTGGCACCGCGAGAGCCTGAGTACTTTAACTCTCCGGAATGAGCCGGTTCGAGAGGTCCGCAAGTCTAGGGCCCGCTTATCAATGACCGAAATGGCGGAAAACTCTCGGCCCACAGGTTTGCCCTCGAGCACTGCTTGAGCTGCATAACTAAAGCTGCCTCCGGGCTCGTGAAAAGGTTCAACGAACTCTTCTAAGCTTTGGTGATCGGCCTGATCCGGCGCAGCAGCGAATTAGCATATTCCTCGCGCTCGCGCATGAAGCGCTCTTGGTGCGCTTTGAAGCTCTCGACCCGCTTCCTAATTTGATCGCGTTCGCTGCCACCATAGTCGGGCAGGCTGACGCCATCCCGGTCGATGACTTCTTTCAGTTGAGGCCGGGGCTGCCCGATCTCCACCTTCAGCGCGAAAGCCATCGCTTCAGCGACGAGCGCATCGAGTTCGCTCTTCCAATCACGCATCGACGCTCTCCCGCGCAGTACGGCCCGCTACACAAGCCGCGACGTGGCCCGGACGCTGGTGGCGACAAAGGGCAGCCCAATCCTCATCCGCTTCTCGTTGAAGGAGGCGCCGACGATACTGCCGGCGGCCCTCCGGGTTCAAAATGCTCATTGTCAACAAATGCAGTCTAGCCCCGTGCCAGCGATCCTCTAGAGACAAAATGCATCGTCTCCTTGTTTTGCCGTTGAGAACGCTACGCGGCGCGATGCGGTTTCCGCTGGGCCGCGAAGCGCCACATATCTTACAGATGGGAGGTGCCGAACTCGACTTATGGAGCTCTGCTGGCAATGAGGCACTTCAGTCCGACTTCGGCGGGGTCGCTGCGGCGGGCTGCGCAGCCTGGGGTGCCCGGCCGACGACGACGGTAAGGAGGCCCTGGTCCCACAGGCGCTTCGCGGCGGCCTTGGCGTCGTCCAGCGTCACCGCATCGACGATGGCGTTGCGCTTCTCGATATAGTCGATCGGCAGCTTGTCCTGCTGATACTGCAACAGCGCCTGTGCCAGCTTGGAGGAGGTGTCCAGCGCCAGCATCTGCGAGCCCTTGAGGTAGGACTTGGCCTCATCGAGCTCCTTCTGTGTCGGGCCCTCCTCGGCGATGCGGCGGACTTCCTTCTCGATGGCGTCGATGGTGTCGCCGGCGCGGTCGGCGCGCGTGCCGGTATTGCCGATGAACAGCGCCGAATGCTCCATCCACAGCAGCGATTCGTATACGGAATAGGCCAGCCCGCGCTTCTCGCGGACCTCGCGATAGAGCCGGGAGGACAATCCACCGCCGCCGAGGATGTGGTTGACGACATAGGCCGCCATGAAGTTGGGATCGCTGCGCTTCACGCCGGGGCCACCGAAGGTGATCACGGTCTGCGGCACGTCGAGCGTCACGAAGGCGCGTTGCGGCGGCTTTGCGGCCTCGACGTCGGGGACCGGCGTGAGGTTGGCCTTGGCGGGCAGGCTACCAAAGGTGTGGTCGAGCAGCTTGCCGAGCGTGGCCGGATCGACGTCGCCGACGACCGCGATCTTCAGCCCATCCTTGGCGAGAACGCGGCCGACATAATCCTTCAAGTCGGCGACCGTGATGGTGGGCACGCTGTCGAGGTTGCCGTTGGTCTGCCGGCCGTAGGGGTGATCGCCGAAGGCGACCTCGAGGAACTTGCGGCTCGCCAGCGATGTCGGATTGGTGGTCTCGCGGCGCAGCCCCGAGATGACCTGCGAGCGGATGCGCTCGACGTCGGCCGTGTCGAAATGCGGCGAGGTCAAAGCCATCCGCAGCAGATCGAAGGCCTCGTCCTTGTTGTCACGCAGCATGCGCAGGCTGCCGCGGAGGGTGTCGCGGGTGGCGTTGAAGGAGAGCTCGATGGCGCGGCGGTCGAGCCGTTCATGGAAGGTCTTGGAGTCGAGATCACCGGAGCCCTCGTCGAGGAGGTCGCCGACGAGGTTAGCGACGCCCGACTTGTCCTTGGGATCCTGCGCCGAGCCGCCGGCGAAGGAATATTCCATGGCGATCAGCGGCACGGTTGCGTCCTGCACGAACCAGGCTTCGATGCCGCCCGGAGAGGTCAGATGCTGGATCTTTGCGGCTGCATGCGACGGCGAGACCGCAGCCAGTGCGAGGGCCGCGCCGGTGACGAAGGATAGCGCGAAGTGACGCGCGCGGAGGAAGGGATAGGTCACGAACGCTTCTCCTCGCGCTTGGCGGTGGCGGTGTCCTTGATCAGATAGCCCGTCACCGAGCGCTTCTTCTCGAGCCATTTTTGCGCAACGGCGCGAACCTGCTCGGCAGTGACTGCGCGGATGCGATCAGGCCAGCTGCGGATGTAATCGGTGGACAGGCCTATCGTCAACGCGCTGCCATACAAGCTCGCCAGCACCGCATGATCGTCTTGGGCGTAGATTGCCCGGGCGATGAGCTGGGTCTTGACCCGCTCGAGATCCTCGGCGCCAATCGGCTTCTTTACGATGTCCGCGATGATATCATCGATCACCTGTTCGACCTCCGCGAAGCTGACACCCTGCTTGGGCGAGGCCGAGATCGAGAACTCGCTCGGGTCGAGCGAGATGTCCCAATAGCTGGCGCTGGCCGAGACCGCGAGCGGTTTGTCGACGACGAGCGCGCGGTAAAGATAAGAGTTGTAGTCCTTGCCCATCAGTTGCGCGAGCACGTCGAGGGCCGCGCTCTCGCCGGCTGCGGCGGTCATCGCCGAGGGCACCACATAATGGCGGTGCACGCTGGGCTGCTCGACCCGCGGGTCGGCCAGCGTGACGGTGCGCGGGGCGGCCGGCTCCGGCTCCTGCGGACGAATGCGCCGCGCTGGGATGGTGGGCTGCGCCGGGATGGAGCCGAAATTGCGCTCGACCAGCGGGCGGATTTCAGCGGCGTCTACATCGCCAGCGATCACCAGGATCGCGTTGTTCGGCGCATAGAAGCGGCGGTAGAAAGCCAGCGCATCCTCGCGATCCAATTTTTCGATCTCTTGCCGCCAACCGATGATCGGCCGTCCATAGGGGTGATTGAGGTAGAGTGCCCTCTGAATTTGCTCGCTCAGCCGCGCCGCGGGGCTGTTGGCGACGCGCATGTTGCGTTCTTCGAGCACGACGTCGCGCTCGGGCAGCACGTTGTCGTCCTTGAGCACGAGCCCGGTCATGCGATCGGCCTCGAATTTCATCACGGTCGGCAACTGCTCGCGCGGCACGTGCTGATAGTAGTTGGTGTAGTCGACCGAGGTTGAGGCGTTCTCGTTGCCTCCGGTGCGATGCACTGTCTGGGAGAATTCGCCGACCGGGTGTTTCTCGGTGCCCTTGAACATCAAGTGCTCGAGGAAATGTGCGAGCCCCGATTTGCCCGGCGTTTCGTCTGCAGAGCCTACCTTGTACCAGATCATCTGCGTCACCACGGGTGTGCGATGGTCCGGGATCACAACCACCTGCAGGCCGTTGTTAAGCGTAAAGCTGGAGAGCGGCACGGAGCTCGAAGGAGCCTCGGCTGACATGCCATCTGTCAAGAAGGCGCTGGTCAGGACCAGCGCTAGAAGGCACGCAACCGATCGAGATGAAGATGTCGACAGCCTTGACAGCACTCGAACTGGAACGAAAGCACGGTGGGGCGGGTGGTTGGACGCGGCATGGTTCGTCCGCCGCTGGAGCGGCACGAGTTTTTGCAAGCTCCATTGCAGTTGTTTCTGGATGAGGAATGGGATCATGATCAATATCATCTATCTGCTATTCCATGCTTTGGATATCGCCAGGTCGCGCTTGCTCGAGGGTATTATCCTGGTCCGGCGGCGTCGCCGGCCAACCCAAAGCATTAGTCGTGCCAAGAAGGAACTCTTTGAATTACAACTTTGTCGCCCAAAGCAGCCTGTGCGCATCTTCACAATCGTCGCACCTCGGACACGGTGCGCGCGCTTTGCAACAAGTCTGGCTATCGAGAGGTCTCTTGCTTGCGGAGCGGGGTTGGACCCGCCTAGCGCTTGCTAGTCTTGAGCGACAGATCATTTCGGTTCGTTGGTGCTGCGCGTATGTCCGCGCTAAGCCGAACAGCCACGGAGTGGCGGTGAACATGATTTAAAATGCCATATGTCACGTATCGCCTCGCTATGCTGGCGATCGGTCCATGACGGATCTCCCCCCAGGCGGCTCTCTTTGGGACGAAACACCAATCGACAACCTGAGTGAGTCCTGAGGAGAATGGGAGGTCACCGAAACGAGCGTGCGCCTCCGATAGGTCATATCGACAAGACGCATCTTGATGGGAGCCCGCGCGGCGGCCGCAATAAATGCCGTTCCAGACAACGTGCTTATACTGCGCCTGCATCCACACTATACCAATGTGTAGCCGAGCTAGCCACGGGGATGAATTGGCACTAAGCGCGGCCGGGATCATTGTAGGCCTTATGGATATGTACACTCAGGTTTACGCCCAATGCGGGGAGGCGCAGGAACGCACAGCTGAAGGCCGTGCAGATGCACTATACTCTAGTTTGATCGCTGACCTCAGTCAGCTGAATTTCGCAGACGCGGATGACCGCCGAGCATTCCCTCCGACCCTACACAGCATGTTGGCAAAGCATGGACTGTTCGGGCTCACCACACCAGGAGAGCACGGCGGATTAGCTCTTCCCTTGCAAGAGGCTATCAACCTCATCTCCGCCACTGCATCCTTCGATGTCTCCGCTGCCTCTACGCTCGTTATCCATAACTTCCTGGCCTTGCCCTGCATCGAAGCGGCACCGCACATCCCCGAACAAAAGAATATCATTTGGGGTGCAACACGCGGCGATCTCTGCGCTTTCGCTTTGACGGAGCCTGGAGCTGGTTCTGCCCCGAGGCATATAGAGGCTTCGGCTCTCATGCGCGAAGATAAAGTTCGTATCTCTGGCCGCAAGATCTGGATCGGCCTCGCTGACTGGGCTCGCTGGATCGTTTGCTTTGCACGCGCGTCTGGTCCCGATGCGAAAGGTCGGCTCGTTGGTGTACTCGTTGACAGGCAGGCTCCAGGCCTGAAGGTAACGCACGAGCATCGCACACTGGGTCTACGCGGCATTATTCAGAATACTCTGGAGTTCCAGGATGTCGAGGTGCCGCGTGCTTACGTGCTCTCTCGCGATCAAGACGGCTGGGGCGCGGCGGCATCTAGTATGAACCGCGGCCGTATCGGTGTGGCTGCTATGGGTCTTGGAGCGCTTGAGCGCGCTATCCAGGTCGCAGCCTCTTATGCAAGCCATCGTCGACTCGGTAAACTGCGCATGATCGAGAACAGCTACATCGAGCAGTTATTTGGGCAGATGGTGCTGCGGCGGGAAGTCGTGAAGGCGATGCTGGCCGCATCCTGCCGACTTGTTTCAGCGCAGGGCGCGCCCAACGTCCACCTTGCGTCGGCAACGAAGGTTTTGTCCTCGGAGTGGTGCGGCCTTGTCGCTGATCAATGTGTCCAGCTGTTAGGTGGCCGTGGTTACGATGAGGGAACGCCTTTAGCCAAGATCTATCGAGACGCTCGCATCCTCCGCATCTTCGAAGGTCCCACTGAGGCGCTCCTATCACATCTCGGTCGCTGCCTCCTCTCTAAAGCCACGCGTCACGAGATAGCCGATCTGTTTCGGTCTGTTGGTGCGGCATCAGTCCATGCTGCTGCAATTGAGGAGCTCTCTGCGCTCAATGAGACAGACGGTGCCGTGCTGATCTATGCGGGTTGGCTCACCACGCTGGGACTGGCACAGGCTGTCATGTCTGCTGGTTGCTTCTCTGCCTCAGATTGCACCGCAGCAGCGGCTGACCTGGTCAGTTCGGAACTAGCAACTCTCCGTACTCGCGCGCCGGCAAGGCAATCTTTCGAAGGCCGCAATCGGGCCAGTCGAACCCTGACCACCTTCCTTCAAGACGCGGCTCGTTCGATTCGCTCACCTGTCCTCACAGACGATTACCTCAAATTGTTGCAGTATGTCTGACATCTAGCGGATGCCGCACGTCTTTCCACGTAGTGGTGCCGCGCGCGACGACGCAGCTGCGGAAAGCCGAGGCGTCCCTGAGCACTGCCACCTCTGAGTCCGGCAGGCTCTGCTATGAGGGCCTAACCCAAGCTCGCTCCCGGGCAGCGCGCGGCCGCAGCAAAGGCTTGCGCGTTCAGGAGGAGCCGGCCCCCCTCCTCGACCGGCTGCCGCTCGACAACGGTGGACCGCCTCCATGAACCCATGAACTCGAGCACGTTCCGACCCTTGTCCATGATGGCCAGCCACCGTTTCGTGGTCCCCCATGGTCGATGCTGACGCCACAGTGCTTTTGCGCCTGGCGACTGCGCGATAGGGATGCGTCTTCTGACTTTTCTCGTAATGCGCCCGAGAAACGCCATCTACCACACGAGTGCCGCCCCACACTGAAAAGCCCAGGCCCTTCATCCTTGGTCCTGTAACGCTCCGTTGCGACGCCGGCGTCAAAGCGCATGCTGCAACGCGATGGCCGCCATGACCTAGCCAGTGCCGCGAGGCTTCTGTTATTTTGGGCATGAGCGGCCAAGCCAGATATACTGAACCCCATCAGCCATGTGTAAGCGGTCTGATGGTCTGGCTTAGGGCGCCGAACATTGGGCCGTCGTCGCAACCCTGCTCGAGACTTGAAAAATCAACGACGTCGCCGCCTGACAAGGATCGTGAACGGACATCCAAACCGCGACACTGACCAGTTACTGCCCTGGGCCTACCGAGCTCAAGCCTTCAAAGCCGTGGCCTGAGAACGACGCTTACGTCCTACCTGAATGTGCGGTCCGTCTTTACCGGCACGCCAACGTCAACTTGGTCGATCCGAGCAGGGCGGATGTGCTAGCTAGCGGCGGTGGTAATCGACACTGGCAGTGATCGGGGGCTTCAGGTCTGTCAACAGCATCGGGCGATCCGCTGGCCAGATGGTGGGTTCCAGACAGAGGGCATCGACCCGCACCAGCCGCTTTTCGTTTTCTGAATCGCGTCGGGTTTCGTCAGCTTTCGGAAAGCTAGTCCGCGTACAACGCCGTTGAGGTTAGCGGCGCGTGGTAGGGACAGCGCTTGCCCTGTGTATGCGTGGGGCTTTTGGGCGCCGAGTCACGTTTCTGCTAACTTCAATCAGTAGTGCGGGCGTGGCAGGGACAGCGTCTGATCCATCCCAGCCCGACCAGCGCCGAGTCGCGCCCGCGCTGCTTCCGATGTGAGACTGGGATCATATCCAAGCCACCGGGAGACGGTCTTCCAGATCAAGCTTAATAGCCAGCTTGCGCCCGCTCCGCGGAGTGGAGCTTCACCTCGCATTATTCGGGGCAAATGACCTTCTAGTCCAGCTCGGCGCAAAGCTGGAACAATTCCAAAGAGATATGGATCAGGCTTGGGACATCGCTGACGGTTTGTTTGAACCGTGAGGCTTAGAACGAACACAGTGCATAGTGTTATCACTGAGTCGGTTCGAGGCTTGAGGACTTCACCAGAACCGGACGTCAGCGGAAGTGCAGCGACGAGAAGGAGCAGATTGTTGCGGAGCTCGCGGCAAGCGTCGACTCGGTTTGTTCGGTGGTGCGACGGCATGCATTGCCGCCGCACCAGCTGTTTGGCTGGCGACGTCAGTGGAGAAGAGGCCTGCGATGATTCCGAAGCAGACGAACTACAGCTTGTGCCGTCTGTGGTGGGTGCCTGGTGCCCGCTCTTAGCCCTGAGTGCAAGCGGGGCGTAAGGGATCGAAGCCCACACGAGGAACTCAGCCAGCTTTCAGGCAAGCTCTAACGGGCCCTCGTCCCGCTTGAGTGCAAGCCCCGGCCATTTGGCTTTGACGCGCAAGGGCACGAGCTCATCAACCTGTGATAGGCTAGCCTCTATCTCTGAACATTCGCCCCCCTCGGTGCACTACTTTCCGAGAGCTTCCGTCGAGCGTACCGCTCCCAACATCTGAAGGGCCGCGGTGAGCTCCGGTATCACGTCGGGCGCACGTTGAGGGCGGCAAAATCCGTGTTCCCGGCCGTGGTGCTGCACTGTCAGAGGCGATGCGGCCGTCCAGTAACGAACACGAAAGGATCCGCGCGTGGGATCGGCAAGGTCCGTTGGAACATCCGAAACACTCACGTCATCCTTTGTGTGACGACCGTCGATATATCAAGTCTGTTCGGCGGGTTGCTGTAACGGTCGGCAAGACTTTTGAACAGATCACTCATCTGATCTGACCGAACAGTAAATTCTCCATAGTTAGGATCAAAGAGGGTCGTCATTCCGTTCGATGTCGACGTTGCGATCATGTGGGCACCACCTGCGGCGAAACGCAAGCTGACCAAGTAGATCGATGGATCGTGGGTGACCTCGTTCACGATCTGGTCAATGCGCGAAGATGTACCAAACCTATATCGCGTTTGTTCGGCCGACGGCTCTAGGCCGGCTTCGCGTAACATCGTGCTTCTTGCCTGAAGGTTGTGAGAACCTTCCGCCCTATCGCTTCGCAACAGAGTCTTGAGGTCTTCGTACCGCTGCTGCCGCACTGCCGCTGAGCTGTGATTTTGAGTACCCGAGCGCAGCGCCCTCATCCGGGATGAAGGGCTGCTTGGGAGATTGAGGAGCCACTCCGCTGCCAATCCAACGCAGATTCCGTTGACATTGGCTTCGGGCAATTCAGCAGTCCTGTATTCGAACAGAGGACGGATAGGCCTCGCTGGAGAGGATGGATTTGAGCTGGAGGATAGAGAGGATGTGCTGGGGTCCGAGGTGCTTGGAGTGTAAATGTTTGCATCTGAGGTATGTGGCTTGCTGCAGCAGAGCCCCATTTTGTCAGACAATTCCCCGGATGGCGCGCTCTCCCGTTGAGCGAGATCCGTCAGTGTTTGCGCAAATTCGCTACTGTCTGCCGACTGACTCGGTTCGTCAGTTTGATTTGGGCGCGTGGATTGGCCACTAACTCGATTATACATGCCGGTTCGCCTGCCTCTTCAGCGTACGTTTCGTCAAAGCTAGCGCGGGCTGCTTACACCCTGCCTGCGAATGATATTCGCGGCAAGCTGACGACAAGCTGACAACCAGATAAGCTCGAGAAGCTACTGCCCCAGCTGGCTATTTGGTGACTCGACCGTCTCTGCTCACCAGCCCCGCTCCAGATGCGGGGTAGTGGGCGACGAGCTAACGGCTCTTGCACAGCGACCGGTAGGCCTAGCTTGAGCAATTCCGGATGCAGTCAGGGGTGACGGCGACCCCGCCTGGTGGCCGAGGCGGGGCCTGGACATACGAGACATCTCTTGAACCGGATCAGTGCACTGTCAGCGGCTCTCTTTCCTGACAGCAGCGAATTCAGCTCAGCCCACCCTGCGCACACTGCAACAGGCGATCGGTCCTGACATATATCCGCTTGTGACGCCTCATTCCGGCGGTGCTGAACCGGTGCTTCTGCACCCGCTCGGCCTCATCTTCCGCTCGGATATCGTTAACTCGGCTCATCATGCTGTCGCGCTCATCCGCGCAAACAACATTGCCGCTTCTGATGGCCCTAGCCCAACGATGCCTACAAAGCTCGGCGGCGGCATTGGGATGTCCCGATGAGTGGGTCTCCACAGGTGCAGGCAATATCGGCTGTTATTCACATACTGCGAATGTGGCGGATGCAGTTGCATGACGCACTCCTCTTCATCCCAGAACAGGTCTTTGACAAAGCACATCTCGTCCCAATTCGGACAGCGCCGCGGCGTCGAGACGGCGACATGCTCCCAGCCAGGACGGACTAGTCCACTTATCTTGAGTTCACACCCGCAAGGCCCCTGCACAAAGAACAGACCGCAAGGGCCTGATCCCGGAACGGTAGCGAACTGGCCGTATTGCACGCGGCCGGCCTCCAGCTTCTCTATGATCTGTGCTCGCACGCCCCCTCCTTTGCCTCTCGGATGGCCTTGAATTCGACGTAGATGACGTTGTCTCGCAACTCATCAACCGGCTCGGTCTTCGGCCCAGTGTTCCTATGCCACTCTTCAGCGAACCATCCGAGAAAGCTGCAGATGTCCATCATCACTCGTTCTCCTGTTATTAATCTTCTAACGCTCGCATTGTGGCCGACGAACGCTCTCAAGGGCCGCCGATTGCCTGACTATGAGCCGTGCAAGATCTAAGCGATGGCGAATCAGCCCGCGGATTGCACCTTCGCGCTCTTGGTGGCCCGACGGGTTCGCTCACCGGACAACTGCGTCTTCGAGCCCCTCTCATGCGAAGCATCTTGCTCATCGATGCCAGCCAGTGCTGGCCGCACATCGCCGAACAGAGCGCGCGCATCAGCAACAGTAATATATGCCATCGAGCTTTCGCGCTTCAAGCAAGCGCTCGTGCCCGTGCCCATTCATGTCTCATGGCGATCTGCTTGAGTACATGAAATCGACGGCTCTTGGCCCGTCAACTCGTCTTCAATGAATCGATCGTCATCATGGCATGCTCCCTATAATGGCCTTTGACATCTACATTCCATGATGGCCTCGCAAAACCAGTGGCGGCACCAGGTGACGCTTCGCGGCGATAGTGCTGCTTCGTGACTCGTACTTGATCATTCGCAGCCGTCCCGCCGGGCTCTGAAACAGAGCCAATGCGCCATCTATGTGACCACGATTGAGTTGTATGGGGGCCGGATCGCCTGCCATCTCGCTGCCTCCTTGCAAGCTAATGATTAGAGAAAATGATTAGTCGATTTCATTGACTGCAACAGGACCGTCGGCCGATCTTCCCGTGTAACTACGATGCAACTCCTAACGCATTGTTTCCGGTATGGCGCTCGCGAAGCGCTCACCCTTTTGCTGCTAATGCGAGTGTTGTCTTTCAGACGTCGACGTCGCGAATCCGACCACGGGCAGCGACTCCGTGTCGCCAACGCCGACAGCCGCGCTTTTTCTTCTATCAAAGCGAAGCCGGAACTTCTCCGTCGTGGCATGCAGATTGCTGTGGTGACGGAACGCGACCTCCCTGTACCGACGATGCGCGAGCATATCATCGGCCGGATGCTCGCCGCGCAACAAACAAGGATTCTGATACTCGCGCTTTGAAAGAGGACTGCGACGTTATGAGCGATACGAAGCATGCAAAGCCTGGCGTTTTTCCGTGGACCAGCGCAGCGTGTGATGAAATGACACATTGGCGCGCACCAAAGCACCGAACGATCAAGCATTACCGCGCCGATTGTCGCTCCTGGCAGGCGCAAAGGCGGTGGAACCTGTGGCCTCTCGCGGCACTCCTCCTAAATGCGCTGCTTTGGGTCGGTATCTATTGGATCATCAGAGCACTTTTCTGAAATAATCTCGCCGATAGCAAAGGCGCGAGGGGCTTTTCGATGCCTCTCGCATGCCGCGGACGCAACGTATGGCGCACCATCAATCGGGCGTGGAGACCTCTTTCACAGACTTGGTTCAAGTCAACACTTGGCGCGGCTACCTGGATATAAAATCCGCCCCTCCGACCGACGCAAACGAAATAGTGAGGCATGACGCAGATGTCTCGAATTGGCGAAACCGATATGCCGCCAGCTCGCCAGCCTGGATTGCAGCCGCGACGAAGTGCCAAACACTGACCTGTCACAGCTCAACACTGCCACGCGCGGATGGCATGCGGCCTTCGACGTTCAGCGCGACGCATTGACTGCGAATGGAGGTCTATGGTTCCGCATCCTCATCATAAGAGGATTAGCTTTCGAAAAGCTGACTAAACCAGTAGACCTGAAGTGGCCGTTGGGCAGGCGGCCTGCTCCGCCCTCGACGTACGTGTCGCGATCTGGAGCGCGGCACAGGACCGTCGGTATGCCTATGCCTCGTCCTACGGTGCCGCCTCAAGTCCCGTGCAAGCGCCACTGAATTGCCTGCTGAGCGACATTTGCCTAGCCATCGGGGGTAGCCATCAACCGATTGGGGCGCTTTTTATCGAACCGCAGCGACGCTTTACAGCTCTTGCTCAGGCCACGTATCGTCCTCGTCTCTGCGCGTCTGCCACACTTGGGCACGCCGAGCCAGGTTGTCATATTCCATGGCAATCTTAAGCAGCCTGTCTCTGGGTTTGCCGTCAGCGAGCGCTTCTGCTTTCTTTCGCGTTGCTTCCGCACGGGCTCGCCAGTGGTCGGGCTGGTAGAGTTTACTTTTCGGATTCATGCCGCGAGCATGCAATTCGCAGATCAAAGAAATGCGACAGCAGCGCTCCGTATAATCACGTAACAGCGACGCTCGTGGCCCGGTTTCCGAACCGAACAGTCGCCATGAACAGCCGCTGTTCCGAAACGCCAAAGTGCGCGTTGCATCCGAGGCTCATACGAACGATGCACAGCTTTGACATTCTCAGACGATCGGACGCACGAAGGGACTTGAATCGCACGTAGCGTCAGATTGTACGATCCTAAACAAGTGGGAACCACGTCCGACAATCCAGACGCTTCCTGACAGGTCATGAGAATTGCGAATGTCTCAAACATCTAAACTCACATGGCACGACACAATCAGGACGATACGATCTTCCAGATGCACTCTTGTCCGCGCTTCATCGGAGGCTGCTCCTGTCGCGGCTGGACGTAATCGCGCGTTTCGAGATCTGCACGGCAGGCGCTCCCATCACCGTAGCCTCACCGGAACGGACGCAAGACGAAGGGTCCATCCCAGATACCCCACCCGCCGTCTTCACATAAGGTGGAACACGGGCGCGATTACACCAAACATAGCCTCGACGCGCGCCATCATGGTTCGCTCTGCACGACGCATGCATCATCAAGAATCGCTTGAGTGCACTTGGCTTTTGCCTGCTCTCTCTGCCTCGCGATAGCTGCTGGCCCGGGCCCCTTCGACCGGGCGTCGCAGGCATGCACCGACCGCACAATCACCGGAAGCTCCAAAATGATCACTTGCTCGGCCAGCTCAGCCGCCAGTGCTTCCCTTCTTCGTGGGACTCCGCCACTACGGCAGGTCTTGTTTCTGTCGTGCCGGACAGATGACCAGCACCGTACAGTCAGGACCGCAAAAGCGGGAGAACGAGCCTGCCGGGGCACCGTACTTAAGCAGTTCCGGCCTGTTTCCCGGTTGACAGGCCATGTTGCGCTTCGCGCAGGAACAACAATACCGCAGACCCACCGACTTGAAGGGATATCATGACTCAAACTCAAGGAACTCAGTTGGTTTCGCGCCTCAAGATCTACCACTGCGCCATCGCTCTTGCCCTCGCAATGACAGCTGTAATCCCCGGGCCGGTCAACGCGCGCGATCAAACGCCGACCGCAGAGGAGAAAGAGGCTTGCACTCAGGACGTGTTCCGCCTTTGTAGCAACCACATACCAGATCGCACCGCTATCACTGCCTGCCTCAGATCCAAGCAAGCGAGCCTCAGTCAGCAATGTCGCTACGTGATCTCCGTGCGAGACACTGACAAGCGAAGCAGCGACTCGAAGTGAAGAATGTGGCGGCCTGTTTCGCTTGCCTCATGCCCAGACGTGGTCCCAGCCTGACCTGCAGGACGGTCACGCGAGGTCAGGCGACGAGCATGGCCGCCCACAATTGACGAATGCTCTGGTTCAATCGCGCTTGTCCGGATAGGCGAATGCACAAATTGCCCTTCGATACAGTTCTGATCGCCAATAGGGGTGAGATAGCCGTACGTATCATCAAAACGTTGCACAAGCTTGGACTTCGTTCTGCAATTGCCTACCACGAGGTTGATGCGGGAAGCCCGGCCGTCTCAATGGCCGACTTGGCTATTCCGATCAGCGGCCGCACGCCGATCGCAAGCTATCTGGACATCGCGCAGATCATCGCTGCCGCTCACAAGGCAAACGCCGGCGC
Source organism: Bradyrhizobium sp. C-145 (assembly GCF_023375135.1). Taxonomy (NCBI): domain Bacteria; kingdom Pseudomonadati; phylum Pseudomonadota; class Alphaproteobacteria; order Hyphomicrobiales; family Nitrobacteraceae; genus Bradyrhizobium; species Bradyrhizobium sp. C-145. The sequence continues at coordinate 6,487,034 of NZ_CP088150.1, forward strand.
GATACATCCGGGTTATGGAATGCTTTCTGAGAATGCGGAATTCGCCAGGACAGTGATAAAGGCCGGTATTGCGTTCATCGGACCCGCTCCAGAAACTATCGAACTAATGGGCGACAAGATCCGCGCCCGTAATTTCGTTCAGGGCAAGGGCTTTCTAGTCGTGCCCTGCGCCGTCGAGGAAGATGATCCGGCGACATTCGTTTCGAGAGCGCGGGCTATTGGAGTTCCTTTGCTCGTGAAGCCATCGAGGGGCGGTGGCGGCAAGGGAATGCGGATTGTACACGAGCTTGCTACGTTGGAGGCAGCCATTGAGCAGGCGAGCAGTGAAGCGCGTCGCTACTTTGGAGATGGACGACTTTATGTTGAACGATATATCCAAAGCCCGCGACATATTGAAGTACAGGTGCTCGGTGACTCCTTCGGTAACCTGGTCCATCTCTTCGAGCGCGAATGTTCGGTGCAGCGCCGTTTCCAGAAGATCATCGAGGAAACGCCCTCGCCAGCGCTATCACCAGAATTGCGGACCCGCGTTTGCGAGACCGCCGTCGGCATCGCCCGTGCAGCGAACTATCAGAATGCAGGAACGGTCGAGTTCATTTTCAGCGGCGGAGAGTTCTACTTTCTGGAAATGAATGCACGCATTCAGGTGGAACATCCGGTGACCGAGATGATCACCGGCGCCGATCTGATCGCCGAACAGGTCTATGCGGCAGCCGGTCGCGAACTTTCACTTTCTCAGTCCGACATTGTTTCAAATGGGCATGCAATCGAGCTCAGGCTTTGCGCGGAGGCTCCCGAACGCGGAAATGTCCCGACCACCGGCAAAGTACTTCTTCTCGAGTATCCGGATGGCGTACGGATCGACAGCGGCATAATGCAAGGCCAGAACATCACGCCGGCGTTCGATCCCTTGCTCGCCAAGATCATCGTGCATTCACCGAGCCGCATAGAGGCCGCTCTGAAAGCACATCGCGCCGTTCGCGAACTGGTTCTACTTGGGTGCGAGACGAACGCGAACTTGCTCGCCCGGATTCTTTGCGACGAGGCATTTCTCGGCGGTCAGTTCCATACGGGGTACCTGGAAGAAAACCCACATCTCGCAGCGGGCAACTTTGCTGCCGGAATGTCTGCGTTCCTGGCATCCGCAGCTCTCCTGACGAGACCTGTCCGCGAAGCGGCCGACGCCGTGCCCGAGCTTCACGCAGCACTCGGCAGTTGGAGAAATTGACGTGTATCACTCATTCGAGGTCGACGGCGTAGATCATGAATTGTGGCTTTCATGCAGCCAGCAAGGCTATCGACTTCATCTGCGAGACCAGGTGATTGCCCCTGTCGCGCTCACGCATCGCGGCGACAGTAGCGGCATCTTGACCATTGCGGGCGAGAATGAATCGGTCAGGTTCGCGATCGATGGCGAACTCATTCACCTCCACATCCGCGGCAGGACGCGCATTTTGCGCTACAATGACCCGTTGCGGGCGTGCTCTTCCGGGAATGACGAGACTCACGCGCTGGTGGCCCGGGCGCCGATGCCTGGCTTTGTTGTTGCGATCAAAGTTTCGCCTGGTCAATCCGTTTCGGCGGGAATGGCGCTGATGATGATTGAGAGCATGAAGCTGGAAACGATCATACGCTCACCACACGATGGCATCGTCGATCGAATTCACGTCAAGGAAGGCGAGAGCTTCGAGCACGACGCTGTGCTGGTCACGCTCTCTAAAGAAGGGCGCTGAAATGCAGCGGATCGGTTCCGTGGCGAACGTAAACTCGCAGGAATTTCGTCGCAACGACCTGCGCAATAGACAACTTGCCGCCGAATTGAAGGAGCGCCAACGCGTTGCCCGCTTCCACCGGCCCGAGCGGGACTTCGAGCGGCTGCGTCGGCAGAATAAACTGTTTGTTCGTGAGCGACTCGCGGCCTTGCTCGATCCGGAGACTCCGTTCCTAGAGCTTTCGACGCTGGCGGCTAACAAGGCTTACGATGGCGAGGTGCCCGGCGCCGCCCAGGTCGTCGGCATCGGCATTGTGGCGGGGCGAGAGGTTATTGTTCACGCCGACGATGCCAGCGTGAAGAGCGGCGCATGGTATCCGCTGTCGGTCAAGAAGATCGTGCGGGCCCTGGATATAGCCATCGAAAACCGTCTGCCGGTGGTTCACCTGTGCGACTGCGCCGGGGGATTCCTGCCTTTGCAGGCGGAATTCTTTGCTGATCGCTACCATGCCGGTCGAATCCTCCGCAATCAATCCGTTCTCTCCAAGATGGGAGTGCCGCAGGTCGCCATCGTCATGGGCCACTGCACCGCGGCAGGGGCCTACGTCCCGGCGCTTAGTGAGTACAACATTATCGTCGAAGGCACTGGAGCGATTTTTCTCGGCGGCCCTCCGGTCGTGAAGGCTGCCACCGGCGAACAAGTGTCCGCCGAAGAACTTGGCGGTGCCCTCATGCACACCAGCATGTCAGGCACCAGTGATTACTTCGCAAGCTCCGAGATCCACGCAATTGCGATTGCCCGCGACGTCGTTGCTCGCTTCCACCAACCGGCGAAGACCTCGATCGATCGACTGGACCCCGAGCCGCCCGCCTATAGTGCGTCCGAACTCTATGGGATCATTCCAAAGGACGCGCGAGCGCAGTTCGACATGCGAGAGATCATCGCTCGTCTGGTCGATGGCAGCCGATTTCAAGAATACCAGCCGCGCTATGCGACATCACTCGTGTGCGGCTTTGCGCGGCTTCATGGATATCAAATTGGGATTCTTGCCAATAATGGCGTGCTGTTCGGTGACAGCGCGCTAAAGGGGGCTCATTTCGTTCAACTGTGCGACAAGAACCGGACGCCCCTGCTCTTCCTGCAGAACGTCACGGGCTTTATGGTTGGCCGCGAATATGAACAGCGTGGGATCACCAAGGACGGGGCCAAGCTGATCATGGCGGTGTCCGGAGCGTCCGTGCCGAAGTTTACGATCATTTGTAATAGCTCGCACGGCGCAGGAACTTACGCTATGTCGGGACGCGCGTTTGATCCTCGATTCGTTTTCAGCTGGCCGAATTCTCAGATATCTGCGATGGGCGCCGAGCAGGCCGCCGGAGTTCTCACCCACGTCAAGGCGAGACAATTGGCTCGGGCCGGAGGGCGCCTCTCGGACCAGGAATTGGCAGCCATTCGAGCACCGATTCTTGAAGAATATCGCGAGCGGTCGAGTGCCTATTATGCGACCTCGGAAATCTGGGACGACGGGATTCTTGATCCTGTCGATACCAGAACTGCCCTTGCAATCGCATTGAGCGCTTCGCTCAATGCGCCGATCGACGCGCCGCAGTACGGCGTATTCCGACTGTAAGGCAGGACCGAACACGGGCGGCTCACCGCCTGATGCGGGCGGATCAACGGGACGCGTCGATCGCTCTATGAAGGCTGCCCTGCGCAGCTTCATTTACAATCAGGTGGGGGCATTTTGTAGAGCCAGCTGAGATCGGCATCGATCTACCCAGATTCGAAGCAGGTAGAGGAAGCCGCTTCAACCCTCCACCACGGCGGCGCCGGAAAGTTAAAAGGCTTTGAAGGATGCGGTGATCCGGCCGGAACACCACGGTAAAGAGGCCGCTGCGGACGCGGCAAGCGGGCGCGAGACAGTGCGATTGGTCCTGGCGTCAAGCAACTGCAGTGTTCTAACTGGCCGACGATCTCCTCTCGACGGCACTACCGAAATGGAGAGCTTGACCCTCACGTAGCGTCAGGTTGTAGCCTCACGAAGGGTGCCCACACTCAACCGACTGCCGCCTCGAGCATCAATGAGGCCATGGCGCGTGCGGATGGGGCGGGCAAGTGCATCAAAGCTACCGGTGCCAGGTCTCCACGATGCCTCGTTGAACGGACGAGCCCCAGGTTTGGACAAGGAACTGTAGAGTTCGATGGAAGTGCTTAGATCGATCATCGGCAAAGTTGCCACGGGCGCCACTCTGACGCGTGAGGAAACTGCGTCAGCCTTCGACAGCATGATGTCGGGTTACGCGACTCCCTCGCAAATCGGTGCCTTGTTGATGGGGATGCGGGTCCGGGGCGAGACGGTCGAAGAAGTCACCGGCGCCGCCTCGGCGATGCGGAATAGAATGCCGCGCGTCGAGGCGGCATGCGATCCCGTCGGTATCGCTGGCGCGAGCGACACTCTTATGTATTCGGCCAACGTGTCGACATGTGCTTCCTTCATCGTGGCCGGGGCCGGCATTCCTGTGGCCAAGCATGCCAACCGCGCTGCGTCTTCGGGTTCAAGCGCCGCAGACGTGTTGGCGCGCCTCGGTGTGAAGGTCGATCTCAAGCCTGAGGTCATCGCACGTTGTGTGCAGGAAGCCGACATCGGCTTCATGTTTGCGTCAGCCCATTATCCGGCGAGGCAGCGCGTCGGGCAGATCCGGAGCGCACTTGGAACCCACACGATCTTTGATCTGATCGAGCCTCTGTCCAATCCGGCCAAGGTCAAGCGGCAGATCGTTGGGGTATTCTCTCCCGAATGGGTCCAGCCTCTGACGTACGTCTTGAAGAACCTTGGTGCTGAGTCGGTATGGGTTGTTCATGGCTCGGACGGACTCGACGAAATAACCCTCACCGGCCCAACCTTTGTTGCTGCGCTTGAGGCGGGTATAGTCCGCACCTTCGAAGTGACGCCGGAAGAAGCCGGGCTTCCCCGCTGCCCCAACGACGCGCTGAAGAGCAGCGATGCCGAGGCTAATGCCGTTGCCCTGCAAAATGTGCTTGATGGCGAACCAGGTCGATTTCGCGACGCCGCGCTTTTGAACGCGGCGGCGGCATTGGTCTTGGCCGGACGGGCCTCGACCCTGCAGGAAGGCGTAGCACTTGGAGAAGAATCACTTGATGGCGGCGCCGCAGCCGCTCGACTGAAGCGGCTGATCGCGGTTTCGAACGCGTGACAGCCGAGCTGGCCGATGTTCCAGTATTCCGACCAAGACTGCTGCGCACGAGCGCGAAAATATTGGGGCCGCGAATGCGCGTCCCTTCCGCGGGATTTGAGGGAGCGTGCACCGCCTGCCCTCGCCCTGATCAAAGCAATTCGCGCTGAGCACGCGGCTTTTATCGACCAGTGCCTGTTGCGGCCGGGGTTGCCGAGGTGAGGACCCGCGACCAAGCGCGCGCTGCGCGCCAAAGGAGACAATCGATGATGTCCTGGCAGAAGATTGAAACACTCGGATCTGTTGCAATGATAGAACACATCATTCGGAAGTTTCGGGAATTGATCGATACAGATAGCTCGATCCCGCCGGAGCTGCGGGGTGCGCTGCACGCGACGCTCGATGAGCATCTTCTCGAGGCAAAAAAACGTGTTCTCCTAAACGTGCATTAGGTGCGTCGATGCCCTCTACATGCGGAGAAACTCTGGCAGGCGTGCGCCGGTACCGCAATCGGCATCCTCATCCGCACGGGGGTCCAGCGAGGTTCCAGCCCAGCTGGTCGGATCGCGACCACGACTCCATGTGCACTGGCGCGTCGCTGGCCGCTCAGCGCGGTTTTCTGCTTGAAGAGGCCCTAGCGTGGCGGCGGCAATTCTCAGTTCTGCCACCGCGATCGCCGATCCGGCGTAACGCGCCGAGATATTGCACGTCCGTCCAGTCATGATCGTAGTGATCCAGAGGACATCGAAGTCACACCCGGTCTCAATCTGAGCACGCAATTCCGACACCGGGTACCCCATTACAGACCCAATAGGGGCCAAAGTCTTCTCTGGATACGGAGACATTAGAAATGGGGTACAACTCCAGAGGCAGATCATGAGCCACCAGTTCTCTCCTGCGATTCGGGAAATGCCGTCTATCCAACCGGCAGAGTTCCGTCAGGCCATGCGAAGTCTGGCGACCGGTGTTGCCATCGTGACGACCGGAACGGCAGGCGGACGACGTGGACTGACGGTGAGTTCTGTGACGTCCATCTGCATGGAGCCGCCGTGCCTGGTCGTTGGCATCAATGCCCGCTCCGAGGCACATGATGAGATACTTGCCAGCGGCAGCTTTGGAGTCAGTCTTCTTCGCAGTGACCAGGAGGACCTTGCACTGCGTTTTGGCGGTCGGGAGGGGGCGAAAGGCGTTCACCGCTTCGATACCGCACCCTGGAGTCAGGGCGTCCTCGATGTACCGCTATTGCCGAGCGCATTTTGCGCGCTCGAGTGCGTTTTGTATGACCACAAGGTGCTTGGGACACATACCATCTTTATCGGACGAATTATCGCGGCCCGAGAAGGCCATGGCAATCCATTGATCAACTTCCGGGGCGCGCTTCGAACGTTACTGCTTGACTGAGTGCGGCTTGCGCAGATGCCGTCGGGAGAGCAGAACGGTGGATGGCCTCAATGCCTAGTGGCTTCTAACGACAGTCATCAAACAATCGCCCGGCCTGCAACTGGTTTCACAGAGTAGAGCTCGTATTGACGGGTCCCCTCAGCTCCGGCGATTTCGGCGCTTCGCCGCTCGTGCTATGCTGGCGCTGGCCGGCGACCTCCCGCTCTAAGTCGTGCGGGGTCATCTGGTCAAGACAACGCGATTAGCGCGGATGTCGCAGGAAGGTCCTGATCAGAATAATTACAGCTCACCAGAACGGCCAAGCCAGAACGGCCTTCTTCTTGGGGCCGCATAATCGCGTCGAAAACTACCAGCTTTGGTAGCTCCGTTAAAATCGACGGGCGCGTACATCGTTGCCGCAGCAAGATCGGATCCAGAGGCACACCTGGGTCACAACGGTTGGCGACTTTCTAGATGTTCGGCCTCGATTCTGATGTGAGTACATGGCGTGATGTCATGATCTTGCAGAAGCGATGACAATCGAATTCAAAGGCGTCAGACAACTATGTCCAGCAACGCGTTCGACATCGCCCCGATTCTGGAGGGCATCCGCCGCTGGGTCGTGATCGAATCTCCGACGGAGCGGCCGGATCAGATCAACAAACTGGCTGATCTCGTCGCAGCAGGCTATCGCGACCTGCCGGCCGGCGTCGAGCGCGTTGCGGGGCGTGACGGCTGCGGCGATCATTTGGTCACCCGCTCTTCTTGGGGGCAGGGCGTACCGGGCATTCTGGTGTTGAGCCATCTCGACACCGTTCATCCGGTGGGATCCATCGAACGGCTACCATTCAAGGTCGACGGCGACAGTGCGTTCGGCCCCGGCATCTACGACATGAAGGGCGGCGCCTACCTCGCCTATCACGCATTCCGGCAAATCTGCGCCGATGACGTACGCCCACCGCTCGGCATCACCCAGCTCTACGTCTCGGACGAAGAGATCGGCAGCCCGACCTCGCGCGCGCTGATCGAGGCCGAGGGACGCAAGGCCAAATACGTGTTGGTGACCGAGCCGGCGCGCGACGGCGGCAAGGTCATCACGGGGCGCAAGGGCGTCGCGCGCTTCGACGTATTCATCAAGGGGGCACCCGCGCATGCCGGCACGCGCCCCGAGGACGGCCGCAGCGCGATCCGGGAACTCGGCCATGTGATCCAGACGCTGGAGGCGATGAACGATCTCACACGCGGTATCACCGTCAATGTCGGCGTCGTCCGCGGCGGCACCAGGCCAAACGTGATCGCGGAACTGGCCTATGCGCAAGTCGACCTGCGCGTCCCGACCATGGCCCATGCCGACGAGCTGGTGCCGAAGATTCTCGGCATCAGCTCGCGCACCGAGGGCGTCAGCGTGAAGGTATTGGGCAAATTGAACCGTCCGCCATATGAGAAAACCAGCGCCGGTGCCGCGCTTTACGAACACGCCAAAAAGCTTGCCGCCGAGCTTGGCTTCGAGCTGCTCGACGCGTTCAGCGGCGGCGGCTCCGATAGCAATTTCACCGCGCCGCATACCGCAACCCTTGACGGCCTTGGCGTCGATGGCAAGGGCGCGCATACGCATTATGAGCAACTCTCCATCTCGTCGATTGAACCTCGCGCGCGACTGCTGTACCGCCTCTATCAGACGCTGCGATGATCCCGGCACCAGGCGAAGTCAGCGATCGCGACGTGCGTTGGATGATGGCCGCCGGCATATTTGCGGGATTGTTCCTCGCCCGCCCCCAAGGGCTACAGGCTGCGCCCCCATCAAGCCGACCTCATCGAAAACTATCGGTCGGATGCCGCATTTGGCATTCCAGGGTCAGCGCCGGATAGAAGTGACTGAGCTATTCAATGACGCCGCAGCGGAGGTCAGGCGCGCAATCGGCTGCAAAGGCAGCGAGCACTTGGTCGCGAAAGGGCGAGCGTTTCCGACAATGGGCTCATCGGCAGCGACCCTGATCTCAAGGGGATGACGAACTTTCTTGACGCAAATCGCAACGCTGAATGCGTGCGACCCCAGACCGGCCGGCGGCCCGTTTCCGGCAGCCTGAGAGCTTGGCCATGTTCACACAGGCAGCCCAAAAGGGCTTGAATCGGACGTAACGTTAAGTTGTACGGTCTTGAGGTTGGATCTTGGTCTGCCGCCGGAATTGTGAAGGATTGTGAATGTCTCAGCTGGTCAGATCCACGCCCCGACGGTCGGTCATGATCCTCATCTCCGGTGGCGGGTCGGCCGGAAGGGCTATGCAGCGAGTCCCGATTGCGGCGCGATGGCTCGCACGTAGCTTTGAATGGTTCGCCATTCCGGACCCGAGACTATGTGGCTGTTCTGGGCCGGGCCACCAGAGAGCCGATGAGGTCAGAATTGATCGACGTCGACCTCCATCCGAAGCCCCTACGGGAGGGCGCAGCTTCCCGAATCTGAAACAAGCCCCTCCTCTGGCGCGACACCGCGCCAAAATCAGTTCGCCGAACCGGCTTTCCGCTCTGTTCAAACTGCTTTCCCGTGACTGGCAAGGCATTTCCATCGCGCGAAGGTGCGACGGACGGCGGGCCTCAGAACGGCGCGGGTTTTCAAAGAGCCTGAGCTGCAAGTGTCGCTCCGCGTGAACAGCGCGGCCTCGGAAGATATTGCTTGGCATTCAGGAGCAGCAAGTTGAAGGAGCCCGACGGCGTCAAGAAGGTCCTTTTAATCGACCATATTGAAGGCCAATGCCGTTGCATTATCGGCTTCAAAGATGGAGATGCCAGGGCGGCCTATATGTGCGGCGAGCCTGTATATCAAAGACGCGGCAAGAAACTGTCTTCGTGGTGTGCCTATCACTACCGACAGATGCACACGACTGCCGCCCAGCAGAACGGCGTGAGTGATCAATCGCCTGAGATCCCTCAAGCAATACCCATTGTTCGCAACCCATGACAACGATCGAGAACCGGGTCCGGCCAAGGCCGTGTGATCATAGCCTGGACCAACTGAAGCATGTGATCGGGATCTCGCCAAGCAATTCCGGGTTGCGGCTGAAGCGCATCGGACAAACGTACTGTGCGGGCCTGAGGCACATGGGGGACAAGTTGGATCTCTGCACACTGATCGAGCGAAACGCTGCGTACACTCCCGACAAAACCGCGATCCATTTCGAAGGGCAGACTCTTAGCTACGTCAGCCTCAATCGACGGATCGAGCGGATCGCTCGCGCCTTCAAGAGCCAGCTTGGCGTCCAAAGGGGAGACCGAATCGCGATCCTCAGCCTCAACAGGCCTGATTATCTAGCGCTGCTCTATGCCTGCGCGAGGCTCGGCGCAATCCTCGTACCATTGAATTGGCGCCTTGCGGCCGCCGAGCACCTTTTCATCTTGTCAGACTCGGGGGCAAAAGCGCTCGTTCTTGAGCAGTCGTTCGACGCAGCTTTGCCTGTCCTGACGAAGCAAGTGCCCCATGCCTCCCTTATCGGGTTGGATTTTACGCCCCTCGGCGGCAGCAAGTTGGACGATCTCCTGGACGGAGACTGTGGTGACGGACGCAATCCACGGGTGGACGCGTCTTGCCCGCTTCTGATCGTTTATACTTCGGGCAGCACAGGGCGACCGAAAGGCGCCGTGCTGCCTCAGGAAGCGTTGCTGTGGAACGGCATCATGAGTCAGCACATGCATGACCTCACCTCGGCTGATCACGCGCTGGCTGTTTTGCCGTTCTTCCACGTCGGTGGCTTGAACATCCAGACGACGCCGAGTTTGCATCACGGCGCGACGGTGACTATCCACACCCGCTTTGCGCCGGAGACCATGCTTTACGCGTTCGAGCATGACCGGCCGACGCTGGCAGCCATGGTGCCAGCCATGATGCAAGCCCTGGCCAACAATGGTCGATGGGAAAGCACCGATCTATCCTCGCTCAGAGCAATCTGTACCGGATCGACGATGGTGCCTCAGCACCTCGTCGAACGCTTTGTCGCGCGTGGCGTGCCAGTCCTGCAGGTTTACGGTTCAACGGAGACCTGCCCGATCGCAGTGTATACGAAGCTCGGCGGAGATCTCGTGCCTGAGGGCTCAAGCGGCCAGGCAGGTCTCTGCTGCGAAGCGGCGATCATCGGTGATTCGGGCAGCAAGTTGCCGCCCGGTACCCCAGGCGAGATCGCAATCCGTGGGCCCAACGTTTTTTGCGGATATTGGGGCAATCCACAGGCAACGCGTGAGGCTTTGAGCAATGGTTGGTATCGCACTGGGGACATTGGCCGCTGCGACGCAGATGGATATTTTTGGGTCCACGACCGCAAGAAAAACCTGATCATTTCGGGCGGAGAGAATGTCTATCCGGCAGAAGTAGAGCGTGTGCTTACGGGCCATCCGGATGTCGCGGAATGCGCCGTGGTCGGTCGACCCGATCCGCGCTGGGAAGAAGTACCGGTCGCTTATGTGATCAGGCGACCGGGGGCCCGGATCGAGGCGGAAGTGCTGATAGCTCATGTCCAGTCACAGCTCGCCCGTTTTAAGGTGCCGCGCGAAATCATTTTCACGCAAGAACTACCGAAAACCGCGTTGGGCAAGATCCAGCATTTTCTGCTGAAGGAAATCGCCCAGCGATCAAGCCGGAAAGAAGGTATCAATTGAGATCGGCAGGACGAGGCGGGCCGTGCTCTCCCGCTACATCGCAGGTGACGTCGAGACGGCGCCAAATCAAACTTCGCTCAGTGCCTCACCACGGCGCAGCAAGTTCACCATTGTTGGCATGACGATCCCTGTCTGATCGCGTCCAAATGCCCGGAGGTCGCGGATGCCGCGGATCTTGATCATGAATGCCGGTACAGCTCAAATGTCAGGCGGCGATCTGACACCAGCTCAACTTTCGCTGGCCGCCAACTCGGCATACCGTTCGGCGTGGTTTGCTCAGGAGGGCGATCTGATAGTCTCCCCGATAGTCATCCCGGCGGATCTGCTATCCTTCATTGGCGCGACGCTCGATTTCGACGCATCGAGCCTTTGTCTGCTTGTACCTGAAGGCGGCCGCCAATCGCCGGTCCTTGATGATTGCACACTGCTGTCCAAGTCTGTCGTTGAACGAATCAACAGACATATTCGTCAGAAATCAACCTGGCGATTGTATCCCTGCTACTCTACCGAAGGCGTCGCACGCTTGGCGGCCATGCTGGGCATACCGCAGACCGGCGACGACTTCGCTTTGCAGCGAGGGCCTGATCTGTTGAACCGCAAGAGCCACTTCCGTCAATTGGCGACCAGCGTCGCACTTCCGCTGCCCAATGGATCCGTCACGACGGACTCAAACGAACTATTCAGAGCGGTCGCTTCCCTCAGATCCGAGACCGGCAGCGTCATTGTAAAGCTGGACAATGGAGCCGGTGGAGTCGGAAATGTCATCCTGACCGGAAATGAAAGCGATCCACTACCTGGGGCAAGAGATACCCGGCGAATTCCATGGCCTTCGTTCGATCCTGACGCGCTTTGGTCTGAGATGACAACAGCATCGTGTAAGACGCTGGTCGTGGAATCGTACCACCTGGCCCGGTCTTTGTTCTATCTCGAGTATGAACTCGAGGATGATGGTTCAATCGTTTTCATGAACAGTGGAAACATACGTCTGCGTAAAAGCACGGATCGATCCGAAAGAGCTCTGATCTGGACAGGACTCGAGCTTCCAAGCGACCTGGGGAACGAGCAATGGTTGACTGCCCAGGCGCATGCCTACCGATTTGTGGCGCTTGCGCGAGACCTGGGATATCGCGGAATGATCAACATTGACGCCATTTTCGCGGATGACGGACGGTTACTGTTTAATGAAGCGAACGGCCGCTGGGGTGGCGGCTCGGTGTTACACAGCATTGCCGTCCGGCTGCTGGGCTTCGACTATTCCGGTTGCAACGTTATTTTATCCGCGAGGAATGTTCGATCACGATCCCTCCAAACAGCGCATGATCGTTTCGTCAAGGAAGGATTTCTGTTCGACCGCACACGCAAGGAGGGCGTGATTCCGCTTGCCGCCGACGAAGAGGCTGGCACGGTGGAGTGCCTTGTGATTGCGCGCGATAGGCCCGCGGCCCGCGATCTGCAGCACCGGCTACTGAGAATGGTTTGATTGAGATCCCAGCGACCATATCTTCAACCGGTCAATTCATCCGAACTTGACCCTGCTTTCGGTCGGGCGCCCAAACCGGTAGCTGACGACGTGACGTGAATGTCTGCTTCGTCTTGCTCGAGCTCTGTCAGCCCCAATCGCGGCCATCCTTAAGTCGTTCCTGAAGTCGGCCACGATCGGTATCGTCGTGCGCCCGGCGATTGCACGCAGCATATCCAGATGCTCTGCCATCGCGATCAGGCTCATGTCAGTTCGAACCGGAGGCCCACAGCCCATCGAAACCGGCTTCCTCCGCGAGGATCGCTGAAACCGGGCTATGAGCTGGCATAATGTGGACAAGAGCGCTTTCGGCCATCCGGGCGCGCTGGCGTTTGGCAGGGGAGATCGGAAGTCTTTCAAGATAGGGCGGCGAGCGGTGATGATCCGATCGCAGGCGCGCGTGAGATCCTCAAGCGAGGAAGCATGGGAGATGCGAATGTACGGCGAGGCCAGGAAGCCGCCGGGCCCACTACAGGGACCCAAACGCATCGAGAAGCTACCTGGCGAACATGGCTGTTAGCCTCTGTCACCTTGCCGCCCGGGTGCGTTTTCCGACCAAACCGGCGCAGGAGGAAAACGCGTAGAATGCGCCCGGTAAGAGGCACGATAGTCCTTCCGCCTGGTTCAGCTTAGCGACCACGAGTTCGCGGCGTTGCGGAAAGGCGCGCGAATTGCCGCAGATGCCCCGGGACGCCAGACCGCGCCTCGACGGCTGCGTGCTGCGCGATCGCGCTCCGGCGGGAAAAGGTCAGATTCTGGACGAGATTGATGGCCTTGACCAGAGTTAAAGGTCCTGCGCCATACAGAACGCACCAACCAGTCATTGCGTCGGCCTCCGAACCGCCGTTGCCCCGGTATCGAGACTCGCAAAGTTCGCGTTGAACACGACCTGCTTCGCGCCGCAAAAGACTGTGGTCTGATCGATCCTGGAATCGAGCCCGTGATCGCGACTGAAGTCCCGCGGACGGCCCGCGCAGCTGCCTGCTCCCTACGAGCGCGGTGCATTTCGTTGGCCCGTCGCGGATTGCGCAGATGCTGGCCTCGCAGGCAGCAAGTGAGGTTTCGAAATCGGGTTCGCCCTGACCCAGTGTGATCACGTCCACGCCTTGTTCGCGCAGCTCGGCGGCTCGCGCAGTCATGACCTCGGCTTCGGAGGAACGGACAAGCCTCGATCCGTTCTTCAACGAAAGACAAGGGGAGCACCTGAAGTTTGACGCAGGATTGTTGACGGCTTCTACTCGTTGGCGAAGTTGCGAACAAAACGAACATTCGTGTTTGTTGAATGAATGATCGCAAGTTGCGATGCCTTGCGTCGCATCGCCGAAGACGACGGCGCGGCGCGTTTCGCGACCGCGCTTCCAGCGGAGCAATTTGCTCGGCGCTTTGTGCGTTGGGTGCCGCGCAGACGTGTGAATTCTCTTGTCCAAATCGAAACGATCAACAGGATTCGAAGCACTTTCCGGCTCACGACGCAGAAATTGCGCGGCGCCCCTTAAGAAAGCAGCGCCAAGGCTCGCTCGCTGCGGCCCGTCCGTTGTCAGGCGACCTCGGCGACGCTGCTTAGGGCCATACTGTTTAGCTCCGCAGTACCGCGGTTATCGCATATTGCAGGGGCCACCATCTGCCTATTCGATACCTGTCATCCAGCTGTAGCACGATGGACCCTAAAGGTCCGCAGCTTGCGCAAAGAATCGAGGAAGTGATGCGCGCCGCTAGCGGGTGGGTCCAGCCGGCCTCCTGGTCAGAAACCTGGAGGTGAACGCCGTATAAGCCTTAGCTCCCTCGAGGCGATCGGCGGCATCTGTTTCGGTACGAGGGCCAACGGTTTTCGAAGTGGATGGAGGCGTCAGGGACCCCTGGTACACGCGGCTGGACAGCAAACTAATCGAAGTACCAGTTTTTGGTGCAGGACCGCTTGGCGCGGTGGCGAGCACTGACAGTTTCAGAGCCTCCCTGATCGGCGGCACCGTCTGCAGTTCCCCGCGAATGGTTCCATCGTCATCGACCCGAACACGTGTCCCCAGTCCACGGGCTTTGGCTCGTTCGAGTCCGATCTACATCGTCGCTCGCCTCTAATCCTGTCTGCTAGGGGACAAGGATTACCTAGTTTCCGTTCGGCGGCTCACAACATCAAATCAGTTTTCTGGCGGCGCGAAGTTCGCAATTCTTGTTCAAATTCCGACAGCGGTACAAAGCCCGTCGGGTTCAAAACACTGGGCGCCGTGGAGTGCCGTTGAGCTATTCATGCGCAATTAGGCACTTAATGCGCGCAGACGATGCTGGCACGGACATTGCTACTAAAGTGCAGCAGTACTGAAAGTGCTGAGCGCACCCAGAGGCGAGACGAGCGATGCTCTCCTTCCTTGAACCGATGTGGCCCGCTTGTGAGAGGAAGAGCTTGTTGCTTGTGACTTTGTGTGTCGTCGCGCTTAGCGCGGCGACACCGACATTCGCTGCGGATCTCGCTCGGCAACCCGTCAAGGCACCACCCCTCTCGGTCGCGATCAGAGATCAGCTAGCGCAAAACGTCGCGCAACCTCTGACACTAATTTTGGAGAGTAACATGGCGCTGGGCTTAGAATCCCCAGCTCCTCCGATCAAGGTGGAGAACTGGCTGCGCGGTCAGCCCCTCACGAGCTTCCAGCCCGGGAAAGTGTACATCGTCGAATTTTGGGCAACTTGGTGCGCACCCTGTCTGGCGGCGCTGTCCGATCTGGTACAGCTGCAAGAGAAATACAGAGATAGCGGAGTTGAGGTCCTCGGAATAGCAGCTCGTGAGCGCGCTCAAACAGCGGAAGAGGCCCGAAGCAAGTTGGACGCATGGTTGACCGAAAAGTTGCCGAATCTCAACTATCGGGTCGGGTTCGAGTACACACGCAAAATGGACAGGCTTTGGATGGATTCCAGCTTTTCTGTCGGGATTCCCACCTCGTTCGTCGTCGACCGTGACGGCCACATCGCCTTTATCGGTTCCCCGATGCAACTCGATGACGTTTTGCCGAAGATTCTGACCGGCAGCTGGCGCATCAGCGATGAAGCGAAAGCCGCCGATGCAGAGCGGATCGCCAAGGGCGAACGCACAATGCCGATCTTCGCCAAACTGACGCCGGCGATGAAGGCGCAGGATTGGGCGAAGGCGCTTTCGGTGGTCGAAGAAGCCGTCGCTGTTCTGCCGGATGACGTGAACTTCCGCGTGCTCCATGCGGATCTGTTGCTTCACAAAATGCACGACTTGCAGGCCGGCCTGCCGGTGATGCGCCAATTGGTTCGTGACGCGATCAACAAAAAATCCGAGCTGTGGATGGTCGGGGCGATGCGGCAACTCTTTGATCCGGCGAATGACAACTCTCATTTGCCGCAGGCCGAGCGCTTTGCGATGGGCAAGGAGTTATCCGAACACATTCTGGCAGTGAATCCTCCGCAACGCCGCGAGGGCCCTAAGTTCCGGTCCTATCCGGCGGTCGCTCAGTACTATTACGAGAGCGGCAACAAGGATCGCGCGATCGAGTTGATCGAGGTGACGCTGAAGTCGCTGGACGGCCCCGCAGCTATCCCGGACAAACTGAAACAGCAGGTTACATCGGTATTGGTCCAAACGTTGGCCAACTACAAGGCTCAGAAGGCTTGCTATGGGTCTCTTTGTGCGACTCCGCAACCCGGCGTCTCGCAAAGTATCAAAGGGCAAGCGCCGGAGAGAAAAGATGAAAAAGGGTAACGATCTGAGCTGCTCACCGGTCAATTCGTCCATTTATCCGGTGGGCCAGCGGCAATTAGCGATCCGCGAGCACGGCGGTGGATCGTTTGTGGCACGTTGGAGGTTCGGACATGACCTCCGTCCGGATCGACGCGGAGGTGATCTTCCAGGTGAAGTCGCACCGCGATCCCATAACGCAAAGTCTCTGGCGGTCATATGCTGAACACTTTCTTGCAAAATGCACCTTTGCGTACAGCCATGGCCGAGGCCGGAGCAAGGTGGTCATCCCCACGATCTGCAGAGGGGCAAATATGGGTGACGGCGATCCCGCATACCTGGGTCACACAAGCTCGGATCGGACAAGGCTGAGCCGATGTCTCAGATCGATGCTCTCAGCCCGAGGAGCCCGCAAAGCGTGAGGCGCTTCAGCTAAGCGCTTACGCGAAGAGCGGGTGAAATGGGTAGAAGATTTCGGCCGCACCCCCAAGACTCCGGGCATTTATCGCATCCCTCGGACAGCGCGGCATTGGGCACATAGGGTCTGGATCGAACGGGGGCCGGGGTCTCTGAGGTACACTTCATCCTCGGCGCGACGTTGTTCCTGTTGTTCGGCACGGCTGGCTCGCGCTCGGCCTCCTGCTGCTCCTCGTGACTGGCGTATCGTGCGGAGGGCCAGATGATGAGCTTCTACAAGAAGCTCGGCCTGCAGTTCGTGATCGGGGCGCCATTCGAGAAGCGCGTCGCGGTGCTGGAGCACATGGACACGATCGTGGAGGTGAAAGAAAGCGCCTTCCGATGCTTCAATCAAAATCTGCGACGCCGTCACACAGGCGAGCCAGGAAGGCCTGCTACCTTGAGCTCAAGCTCACGCTGAGCATGTAGCCGAGTGCGTATCCTGAGACGAGTACGACGCCGCCGACCGCTATCGGCACGAACATCAGCAGGAGTGTTGTCTATGCCCGCCGGTTGAGGCGATCAACTTCGCGATTAGCGAAAGGGCTTCTCCTAGGAAAATGCCCTACTGCGACAATCTTCAACATTGAGCTCGTGGCCTCGGCATTCGGCAAAAGAAAGAGCGAAGGCTGAGTGGACACGCAACGCTAGAGCGGCATCGCTCTGCGCGGTCTTTCGGGACAGTCGCGATGGAGCACTCGACGCGCGACAGCTGGCAGACCCGATGCTGAGCGATTTGATACGGCCGGCGACGATGGCGTTGGCTGCCCCTCGGAAAACGGCGTAGGCCCTGCCGGTGCGACCCCAGATTGTCTTGGGCGCTGAGGTATTTCTGAAGGAGGTAGCAGCAAAGTTCGGATAGCCGCAACGACAGTGGCAAGTGGCGCAGGTGCTTTGTGCAGCAGTGGGATTGCATGCGCGCACTTATCGGATAGGTGTCCTGTCAATTGTCACTACCAGATGTGGGCGTTTTGGAAGCAGTACTTCCATCATAAGGTTACGGCAAGGTTGGATGCACATAGGCGAGTGCTCAACCAGCTTCAAAACGCGGAAAAGAATGCCATGGCGAACATCAGCTCCCAATGTATTGCAGATGCACGCGTTCGACAGCGAGCCATCACCGACCGAAAACGCACTAAATGGAGAGCACTGGCCCCGAGACGTCGAGGTTTCCAGATGACACGTGGAATGAAGCCGATGGCGCGGATGGGTGTAGCAATAAAGCGCGCGCTCGCCATTTCCGATCTCGACCGGTGCTGCGCAATCTGGTGGCTCTACCGCCTCCATTTCGGAATCACCGGCAACGTGATGTTGGGCCTTACCGCGGTCACGGTCGCCCAGGAGAGATCCCGCTGCGCCATTTAGGAGTCGTGACATCGAGCGCCTTCCATACGAGCCCGGCGCAGCCCTAACGAACCTGCCACAGGTTGCGCGTTTGGCTGGCGGGCAAAAGTTTGAGGCCAACGCCAATCGCCTCAAGTCCCCCCAAGCCCACAAAGGCCGCAATCACATCTAGCACCGACGAACTTCCCGGGGCTGCACAAATGGCGCCGGCACATACGATCAGCAGACCGCAAAACTCGAAGTAAGTATCCCCCGGCAAAGCCGGGGGCTTTAGGAATTGGGCCGCTCAAAGCGGCCGTGGGGACGCTAACGCGTCCCCGATTTTGTTGGCCGCCTGAAGGCGGCCCTAGCGCCACATATTGAGTTGATCGAGGCGAGCATCTTCGGTCTCCTGCTTCCTGATGTACTCTCTGATCACCGCTTCGTCTCGACCGACGGTCGAGACGAAGTAGCCCCGAGCCCAGAAGTGCTGCCCTATGAAGTTACGCTTCCGCTCCCCGTAAACACGCGCCAGGTGGATGGCGCTCTTGCCTTTGATGTATCCGATCACCTGCGAAACCGCATACTTCGGCGGTATCGATATCATCATGTGGACATGATCGGGCATCAGATGCCCCTCCTCGACCCGGCTCTCCTTCTGCATCGCCAATCTGCGGAAGACTTCCCCGAGATGCTGCCTCAGCTCGCCGTACAACGTCTTTCTGCGGCACTTGGGAATGAACACTACATGGTATTTGCAGTCCCACTTGCTGTGGCTTAGGCTCGCGTAATCGTCCATCGTGAAACTCCTTCTCGTGTGCGTGGTGGCTCACGAGTCGGTAGTTTCATCGATGGGCGACTGCCTTAAATGTCAAACTTCTGCTGCCTCCCCGGCAGAGCCGGGGGGCCTCCCTTGGTAGGCTAGAGCATGATCGCCCGAGGCTGAATCGATCGGGGATTCCAAACCTCACTGCTCATACCTTTTTGTTGTGATGCCGATCAATGAGCAGCGTTGTAGTTGATTGGGACGTAAAAGCTTGCATTATCGCCATAGGATGGGCGCCGAACGCGGGGCTGTTGTGATGGATGGATCGGAGCCGACACGTTGGAAAGGAAAGCTTTGGTGCAAATGAAGGATCTCGGCTCGCGAGCCGGGTGCTACGGCTCTTCACAGAGCATTCACCCCTTGCGGGAGGAACGCCTGGCCAAAGGGTGATATCCAGCTCACAGATGTTGAGCAAATATCGACTGCTACGGTTGTCGTAAATACTGCTGTTGCGTTTTCGACATATGTCGCAATCCCGTCGATAGGGCTGCAGTTGGATGGCAGTCTCCGGAGAAGTGAACCGGCAATCTCCCAAGATTTTGTCCTGCCGCGAGAGTTTAAGGTGCCACTGACTGGTATGGCATTTGCTGATCTCATTCCACGTCCTCTCGGCTCCAGGAGAAAGTCATGGCGGATGTGCAAGGGGTTGTGCTGTCGGAACGGGAAAGACAGTGCTTGCGATGGGTCGAGGAGGGGAAGTCATCCTGGGCCATCGGCGTCATCCTGAAAGTGAGCGAGAACACCGTCAATTTTCACGTCAAGAATGCGATGCGAAAGCTGGAAACGACCAGCCGTACCCAGTGCGTCGTCAAGGCGCGGCGTCTGCGTCTTATTTAGTAACTGCCGCGGTTCCGTTGCCGCTGATGCAGATCTAGCGAAATGTAAGGGGCGACTGTGGGTTGCTCCGGCGGAATGCGAAGCGAATTACGCGCCCGCAGCTGTATAACCCATAATACAGGCGCTGTGCCGGCCGATCGGCGATGAGGTGCTCGAGGTGCAGCGGCTCCTTGTCTGGCCGCTCGCCCTGCGCCAGTCGTCCAATCAGCGCTCGCGTCGCGTCTACCACATAGACTCCGCAATCATGGCCGTTCTGCTGCCGGGCCATGCGGGCCGGTTGCAGACGGGAGCCCAGACGTGCTGCGAGCTGTTCTGCAACGGTGCTGTTGCGAGACCCGACGGAGTCATAGTGATAGGCAACCGGCGCGGTGGGCACGCGCCGATCAACCAGCAGAAGCGACCAGCGGGCGCCGCCGCCACTAACGCCACCATCGTTCACAGGCACGAACAGGAGGTTGGTGGTATCGTTGCCATCCTGATCATTGACGATCTTCCGGAAGGTTTGTACGCGATCGCTCTGGCTCGGGATCAAGCGCAGGAGCTGCGCTTGCGAGGTTGAAGGAACCGGGTCTGGACGGCGAGATCCGGATCTTTCCTCCGCAACTCTTCTTCCACTAGCGCGTAGTCGGCCGTGCCCATCGCGCACGCGCCGACACGCCTCCCGGTTCGGGGCCGCGACGATGACTTGCCCCAACTACCCTGAGCAACCTCTGCTCGGATTACGCGTAGTGGCCTTTACAGGCATCAAGGCTAGCCGTTCCTTCCGACCGGCATTGTGGCAGCCTTTTGCGAGGGACACTCTGACCACGACATGACCAAGCTACCAACCTCCCCTGACCCGTTACCTAATTCATTCGAAAGCGCATTTCAGCCACCCCACCTCATAGCCCAGCGGTAGAGCTTTCGATGATCCGGCGGTTCGCGCCGCTGCGTTTTGAACAGAAGTAGACCAGCGATCGCCGCTCACCGGTCAGCACAGGCTTCACCTCATGCCGGAGCTTACATGTGGTGACAAGCACGGCGCCAAATGGCGGTCGGAATACCTGGTGTTCGTACCCGCTTGGATATACGACGAACTCACCCCCCTCGAAGTCTCTCGCGAGCTGCACAATCACCGAGTACTCGAAATCCGGGTCGCTCGCAGCATCCAGATGGATGCCAACAAAGGAACCAGGAGGCATCCGATGCATTTGGCATCGACGAATCACGTAATCTGACGTGGCTCCCAAGATCTTTTTTAGCGCGAAGCTGCGGTCTTTCCTTTCAAGTAGTTCCATGATCTGCTCTGGAGCTGCACCACCCACGTTGCTAGGCGCGCGGCCGGGCGGGTCTACCCTCACGCGTTTGACAAAGACATTGTGCGAGTCGCCGGCATCTCCCTCCCTCACTTCTTCTTCGGCAATCTCGGCCTGCAGCTGATCGATCTTGGCCAAGTCATCTTGGGTAAACAATATCTGGGGGCCGATCACGACTGTCCCCTTCACCAACAGCTCTACGCGGTATTTTGTCAGAGCTTCTTCTGAAAGCAGACGGGATTTATCTTTCATTGCACGCGCCATTCGAGTTCACTCCAGGGTTTTGATCTTCGACGCAGGACTCTAGATCCTGGTGCATCGAGCGGAATGCTTGCTCCCAATGCTCGCCATCGAACTCGCTTATTCTTATGCGGTCGATGGTCCTTTTCTCCAGGCATCGAATATTTACGCTGAATCCGGACGGATTCGACCGCGGCCTATAGAATGGCTTTACGCCACAAACCCGGCAAAACATGTGCCGAGCGATGTTCTTGTTGAACTGGTACGCCGTGAGGAATTCTTCGCCGCACTCAATGCCAAGCTTGTCGCCAGGTACGAGCAAGTGCAGAAATCCAGACATTTGGCAGATTGAGCAATTGCATCGAACTGCAGAGAGCTCTCGCGGCGCTCGGACGTAGAACTTGACAGAACCACAATGACAACGGCCATAGTGTTCGATCTCCGAGTGATCATCTCCCTCAAGTGAGACAATTCGGAGCAGATCGCGGCACCACTGCAGGTTGAGCCGATAGGCTCGATCGAATTCATCCAAAAAGCGATCATTACGCTCAGCTTGGACAAGTTCGCCAATCAGCCGGCTTGTCATTTCTCCATGATACTTCTCCGCGGGATCTTCTCCGCCGACATGGCTGCGGAAGTACTCAAGATCGTCAGATCGCGCCTTAAAGCTTTTGACCAGAGTGGTCCACAGCGACTGGATCATGTCCGCAGCATGTAGTTCAAACGCGACCATGTAGGCGCAACGCACCAAAGGATCTTTCGATGACAATCCGGCATAGAGAGAATGCAGGTACCGCTTCGTCGTGGCGCTGTAGTTGGGCCGTATTGCTCTGCCGAGCAGTTGCGAAGCATCCTTTCTAAACAAGTTGGAGTGGAAGTTCTCAGTCAACAGAATATCGGGTAGCGCCGCCTTGCCGCCCTGGAGAATTCGGCCATGGCCACCCGTCTCATCCCAACAGATGAAATTTGCGACCACGCTGGTCAGTTCAATGTCCCTCCCAAGATCTCGATTGTGATGCATTGCATCGAATATGAGATCTCTTTGCGACCCCGCCTGCAGGTACGGGAACGCCTGTGACATCGCCAGGTATTCAGGCAGCAGGCTAGCGACCTGGTCCTGGGACATCTCCGCAGCGAACGGGTGCGGGCCGAACAGCGCTCGCGCTTGCTCAGTCAAATACTCGCAGGATATCTGCGGAGTCTGATCGGGTGTAAATCGAGACGCTTGAGATGTCATTTGACCCCTGACGATGAGGAGAGAACGATCCTTGACGAAGCAACTTCGTGTCCGGGCCAACTATTGGCCGCCGCGAGTTTGTTGGTTTCGATGAGCTTATGATTCGCGTTCACCATCCAGGCGTTAGCAGGCAGCGGCATGCTCAGTCCTGCTCACGCGCATCGAAGTGAACGCGTTCATTAACTGAGCGGCGGCGATCCAGACGGATTCCAGTCCACGAGCAGTCCGATGCCGCGAATGCCCGACACGGCCAGGATTCCCTTGCATCATGGTGAGATATTGCGCCGCGCACGCCATCGGGAGGCTAACGTCACATGCGCAAGTGGCGTGTCTGGTCGCCCGGCGCGCTTGCAGCTTTCGCGATCTGTCGTGAATGGATCAATCCCTCGCGGCTGCTGCTCCCGCCAGTTGATCGAACCGCTATGAGCTTCGTACAGCATTGCAAGGACTATCCGGATCTACCTGGCTCTTGAGGCCTTCGGCCCCAAGCTGCGCGAAATGCCGGCTGCTGGCCGGCAGGAGCTTCTCAAAGAGACCGCCGCTAGGTTTTCGCGTTCGCGAGCGCCGCCACGCTGTCTTCTTGCACGTTTACGAGCAATCACCGTGCCAACTAGTGCACTCACTCCACAGATTCTGAATACATTGACAAAACGCTCGCGACCGCCTCCTCATTGCAAGTGTATTGAACCTGACAGCGCTTGCACGGCCGTCAGAAACCAAACGGCGAAGAGCCAGCCGCCACTCACAATGGGTATAGGGCTGTCGAATCGCGGAGATTGGTCCAAAAGTGCCACATAGGTGGGCTTCGCGCCCTGAACAGCGCGACAGCGCTTTGGGCGTTCGGGCGCTAACATGGTGATCCCAGTCGCTGACGTATTCCGTCTTCGCTCGTGACAACTACGCGCAACGCACTGGCCTCAACGCCGTCGAACACGACCATACAGTGGGATCTGGACGCATGCGCAGCGCTTTGTCGATGCGCCTGACAATCGCGGCCAACTTCGGGCATCGATCGAGCCATAACGTGGTCTACGAAACACCGGTCCCGGGTGATCACGAGCAATCGAAGAACGCCATGGACCAGAATGCGCAAGTCGCGGGCTGAGATGCCTAGCTACATCTTGCGCGCTCACTGGACGCCGGTGCCTCTTGGTGTTGGTACATCCCTTGGACCGTTTCGATCTATCGTTGCCAGGACTCTCCCGATCAAGCGTCACGGACAAGTGCCGCAAGATCGGCTTCGAGCTTCGGTTGATGCTTGAAAATTGCGTCTATCAACGCCTGCGCCGGTTGCTCGGCGGCCTCAACGAGCGCCGCCTTCTCAGCCCGCGCAGAGGGAGCGAACACTCGCTTGACGACGGTCGGCGAGCCCTTGAGGCCGCATTTGGAGACGTCTTCGACACCGGCATCGTGCGCGCTCCATTTCACGATTTGGGCACGCGCGGCACGCAAGGCATCCGCCATCGCGCCCCGCCGAATCCGATTCGTTGCCTCCAACATGGTGATGAGACAGGGCAGCCTCGTGTGCAGCACCTGGACACCACCTTCGGAGCGTCGTTCCGCTTCAATCGTATGGGCGGCGAGATCTAAGGATCTGACCTTCGCAACGTAGGTTAGCTGCAGTACGCCCAGCCGCTTTGCGATGCCGGGCCCAACCTGCGCCGTATCGCCGTCGATGGTCTGCTTTCCCGTGAAGATGAGGTTTGTCGGGCCATATTCCCTACCAATTTTTCGGATGGCTGTTGCAAGTGCATACGTTGTGGCCAGGGTATCGGAGCCCGCAAAGCAGCGATCGGTGAGTAGGACGGCGCGATCGGCACCATAAGTTAGCGCCTTTCGCAAGGAATCTTCCGCCGATGGCGGTCCCATTGTAAGCACGGTAATTTCGCCGCCGAACCGATCGCGCAGCTCCAGCGCAGCCTCGAGCGCGAATAGGTCATATGGGTTGATGATGGTCGGCACTCCCTGACGCATGATTGTATTGGTCACGGGGTGCACGCGGATCTGCGCCGAGTCCGGAACCTGTTTGATGCAGACGACATTGTGCACGGTGTTGCTCCAAAAGTTGCGACAGCTGCGAAGAGCACAGCAAGTGTTGTACCATCGCCGCCCTCCTGGAATCGGCTTGCCATCACAGAGGCTTAGACCGGGGGATGCGCCTCTCTAGCCCGCTCTCCCTGACGAACGAATGCCGACACAAGTCAGGGCTGCGACAGCGCTGTTCCGCAGGGCACGCCAGCTGAGTGACGCCAGGACAGCTTGCGACAGACTACTGCCGCTAATCACGAGCGGGCGGCGGACCGGATGACGTTCAATGAGCATTGCCGCTCATTAATCCGAGCTTGATTGACGGATAGGCATGAGAGCTCATTAGATGTTGAGCAGCCGACCGTTCGCCATTGCATGGCCCGCAGGTGACGCTCTGTCATGGCGCGCAAGTCCATCTCTCACTGAACCAGGTGAGCCTGCCTTTTGACAGCAGTCTCGCAAGCAGGCGGGGTGGTTTCGCTCGTGGCCAAGTCGTCTCCGAGGGCGGACCCATTCCCTTCAGATTGTGATGAGATTGCCTATCGCAGATCGTCCTCATATAGCTATTTGGCAGTAGCAGTTCTGACCGATGTCGTCGCTCAGAACCGCTTTATCTCGATTCCGTATTTCCTCAGCGCGTAGCCGATCTGGCGCGGCGTTAGTCCGAGCAGGCGCGCTGCCTTGGCCTGCACCCAGCCAGATTTTTCCATGGCCGCAATAACCCGCTCGCGGTCGGCCATCTTCGCGCCACTAACGAGAACTGTGCCGGGAGGCGCCAGTGAGGCCAGTTCGCTGCCGACAGACTGGACCGGCGGGGTCGCTTCAGCTAGCGGAATGATGGACTTTGCGGGCACCGGTGGGATGGGTGCCGGCTGGTCTGTCCTCTCGTCCGATGTGCTTTTCCACAGCATCGCGGAAAGGCACTGGCCGTGGCAGCATGCAAAGTCACTTCTCACGATCGATGATCCGGCGCACAGCGTCGCTGTCCGCTCGATGCAGTTTTCAAGTTCGCGGACATTTCCCGGAAAGCCGCAGTTCATCAGTACATCGATCGCACTCGCCTCCAAGGTCAGCGTACGGCCGTTCTCGTTGTTGAAATTTCTGAGAAACTCGCTGGCAAGCAGCGGAATATCACTGCGTCTTTCGCGCAGCGGCGGCAACAACAAGGGAACTACGCTGATGCGATAGTAAAGGTCCGCGCGGAACTCGCTCCTTGCGACGGCCTCTTCAAGGTTCTTGTTGGTCGCAGCTATGACTCGAACATCGACCTTAATAGTTTGGTTGCTGCCGACCCGCTCGAACTCCTGCTCTTGCAGGACGCGCAGCAACTTCGCCTGGAACGGAGCTGAGATCTCGCCGATCTCGTCAAGAAATAGCGTTCCTTTGTCAGCAAGTTCGAAGCGCCCCTTGCGCGAGCTGAACGCACCGGTAAAGGCACCTTTTTCATGGCCAAACAATTCCGATTCCAGGACGGTCTCGGGGAGCGCCGCGCAATTCAGCTTAACGAACGGCCGCTTGGCGCGGGAGGACGATTCGTGAATGGCCTTGGCTACGAGTTCCTTCCCGGTACCGGATTCGCCACGCAACAGAACCGTGCTGTTCGATTTTGCTACAACTGCAATCTTCTCGAGCAGCCCGCGCAGCGCCGGACTGTCGCCAATGATCCCATGGACGTGTAGCTTCTTGCGCTCCCGAGCAGGCTGCCTGAGCTCATATATCTGCTTTTGGAGACGATCCTTCTCCGCCATCAGTCGTTCGCGATCGGAGGCGAACAAGCGATGTAACTTCACTGTTTGTCCCACCAGGTTGGCGATCATCGCGAGCAGCCGCACATCGTAATCGAGCCGGAGACTTGACCTATCGTCCCGGATACGGTCGATCGTCAGCGTACCCACGACCTTCGGATCAATGCGGATCGGAACCCCGATGAAGGACACTGGCATATCATCGGAGGCGCCGAGGACTTCCCGGTCGGCAGCGCTGAATGCCGGCTCGGCCGCCACGTTCTCGGCGACAAGCGGCCTGTCTGTCGCGACGATTTGGTCGATTGCCTTCTGCGGCAGGCGCATCCGGTAATGTTCGTCGCTGCCTTCGCTCCAGCCGGCGCCCACTGTAACTTCCGGCATGCCGTCATCGTCGAACAGTGAGACGATGCCGTGTCGCATCTGCACAAACGATTGCAGAAGACCAACAACGTTGGCCAATGTGACTTCGAGCCGACAAGGAGCGGTGAGTATTTTCGATATTTCGAAGATGCCAGTCAGCGCGCTCTCACGCAACGGCTCCCCCGAGAGCTTACGCTCCGGCTCAGGTTGCGAGGCAGGTCCGCGTGAGGAAGGGATATGCAGCATGAGGCGGTCTCCGTTGCCTTGATCATCCTCCCTGGTACCTTGTTCGGGTCGGCGAGCTTCGTTTTGCATGTCACTCTCGATCTAGCGCCAAGTGTTGACGAGATGACATCGAACCGTAACACCTTTTCATGGCACTACGGTAAACTTACAGTGTGCCTTCATTTCAATTTGCGGATTGTGTGCGCGTCGTCAGCGGAGAACATAAGTACCGCTGCTGCAGCTCAAATCAGCTGCGTCGCCAAGGCCGACCGATTCACAGATGTTGCCCACCATTGATCGGCACCTCGGCCCCCGTGACATAGCTCGCAGCATCCGAGCACAGGAAGAAGATGACCCTGGCCACTTCATCCGGGGTTCCCACTCTGCGCAGCGGGATACTTGGCACGAGACGCGCTTCTGTGTCGGGCGATAACATGTCCGTCCTGATTTCGCCGGGCGCGATCGCATTCACGCGAATGCCATGCGGCGCATAATCATGCGCCATCTCGCGTGTGAGGCTTGCAAGCGCAGCTTTCGAGGTCGCATAGGCGCTGCCGGCAAACGGGTGCACCCGCGAGCCCGCGATCGACGTTACATTCACGATCGATCCTGACGCGGCTCTTAGCTCGTCAAATAAACCCTGCGCCAGCAGGATCGGGGCCACCAGATTGAGATGGAACACCCTCATCCAGGTCTCGGTTGATGTCGTCAACGACGTCATCCGATCGCCAGTGGGCGTTTTCGGCGAGACACCGGCATTATTCACCAGCGCGTGCAAAGGTGCACCGGCCAAGCGTTTCTTGATCTCGGTGATCGCGCGCGGCAGCATTCGATGATTGCTGAGGTCGATCTCGACATGATCCTCGTTCCCTGCCTCCCAGGGGCATCGCTCGCGGTCGAACGGTTGGCGCGCGCAAGAAATGATGCGCCAGCCCGCCTCCGAGAACAGCTTAGCAGTGGCATGACCAATTCCGCGCGATGCGCCGGTCAGCAACATCGCCTTCTGTTCTCCGCGATGAACAGGGGCTTTATCGGAGTGAAACAGGCAGCCCAAATGTGTTTCGGGCACCGGGCCTCTGATCAGATCGTCATTTGGTAGATCGAGACCCACGCCCGCCTCCTCTCCTGTTGCGCCGGCGCACGCGTAGCAGGGTTTGTGCCACTGCGATGCACGTAAATTCGCTTCCGTTTTGCGTCCTAATGTCGCGCACGCGGAATGCTTGGCGGATTCAAGACATGGTGTGTGTGTGCTTTGTGACAGCGATGGTGCATCAGCTACGTAATGTCGCGAGCACACCCGCCTGCGTCAAGACAAGTCTACGAGCCGCGGTCTCTTTCCCGATCGTACACAACGATCGATCAGGATAGCGGCCGCGGCCAGTAGCCGCGTCAACTCGAAAGCTGACGTTACCAGCTTCGTACGTTAGATTCGTCGGCAACTGATGCTAACTTCATCGCGCCCTGCTCTGCGGTGTCCAGCACTGGCACATCGCCGGGCGGATCAATTTCGGACCATGACGTAGCGTACTGAATGTTCGGCCCCAAATAGTGGACCTCGAGAGCGCCCGTCCGCACCAGCGAGTGCCCGACCGCCAAGACGGAACTCACCGGCTGAACGGAGAACATTTCGATATGTTCATCCGCGATCAACCACCGATTAGCTTCGACTTGCGGTCCGCCGAGGCGACGACGAAGACGTGTTCCACCTGTTTAACGCGGCGGCAGCACGTTAAGGCCATTGTTGTCGACGTCGAGCTTAAGCGGAAGACATTCGGCCGCCGCATCGTTCTGTTCTCCGGTGGAAGTTCGCGACAGAGCATCACTTTGGGCAGACAATTGCCGCCTCGAAAAGAACTGCCAGTACTGCTGGATGCAAAGAGCGACAATCAGATCGATCAAGCGGGCTACGACTTTCATGAAGCCACGAGCTCTTGCGAGGTTTCTTCAATCAGGATCAATCGGCTCGGATCGTTCAAATCGAATTCTATAACGCGTGGGGCAAAGAGACGCGCATAGCGCGTGAAGGCGCTCGTCGGGGGAAAACGGATCACGGTGTCGCACCGCGCAAGGAGATACATTTCGATGAGGGCGGAGAAGCCGCCCTCGGCTCCGAGCGCGGCGTTGTGCAATGGGCCGGCCTGAGGTGCCTGGAACCGTTTGGGGATCGTGAACAGATCGGGAAATATAGTCGAAACCTTCTCAAGGACGAGCGCGCTGTCCGTGCACAGGAAAGCCCTCACGGGTTTTGCGTGGGGTAAACCCCGGGCCTTATCAATGGCATTACAGACCTGTCGGAAGGCGCGCTCCGGGTCAGCCCAGTAGGGGGCATGCCCCATGATATCCTCGCCGTTGCCATGCCGGACATGAATGCCGATGACGCTGTACGGCTCAAAGTGCTCGCGGTAGATAGCATCAATTCGAGCCTGAATTTCAGGTCGTGGCTGGATCCTCCGAAAGATTTCTCGTTCGGCCTCCTGATCGCAGCGCCACATCAGGCAGGCGTCACACACAACCGTCTTAGCATCACTATCTTTCTGGCTCTGGAATAGTTGATCGAGTTCGTCGCGCTCCCGGAAAATCTGCTCGTCCGGGCGATAGACGCAATCGATGGATGGCTTGTTCCACCATGTCGGGAAGAATGGTCCCGGAAATGAACACTGATTGATCTTGTCGTCGCAAATCACCCGCACGCCAGCAATGTCTTGAACCGGTTCGAAGAAGACTGGAAAGGCGTTGGTGAATGGCTCATCGAGATAACAAGATCCCCGCCAATCAATGGCTAGCGTCCGTCCTGTCTGTTTTGCAAAACGCCAGGCTGCGGCCAGTGACCACAGGCAGTCGCCGAACCCCGTACGTCGCCGGGAAACTACGAACCGATCATTCCTCGAACCGCTAAGCATCTGCATTGCCTCTTCCCGGGCTCCTGATTGGATAGGAGACGTCATTGCCGACATCTCACGTATCATCTTGTCCGGCGTCATGGTCTGAAATCGCGGTGCCGGCGAGCTGCGTCGGTAGAACTTCATAGCAGCGCTTTCCGTGATGGGCCGCGTTCTCTCAACACTTTCCGTCTTTCTTCAGCGGTGTTGCGTCGGCGCGCCGATTTCAGTCGGATGGCCGATGTACCTTGTGCGTCGGGTGGCCTGGCCTCTTCACATGCAGGCATAAGCATGGCCATGCTCTGAGCTCCGGCTATGTTTCGCTTTGCAGTTTATTGCGGCCGCAAGCCGCGCGCGGCGGATGCAGGCGAACGCCCCGCAGCTCCCACACGAGCCGCAATTCCTTCACGAGATCTTCACGCTTGCCCTGGCCCAGCGTGGTCGCGTCGAGAAGCGAGCCGAGCGACGCCTCGCCCTCGATCCGCATCAAGATCTCGAAAAGCTCATATGAGATACGCATACTGTCGCGGCCGGAATGTCCCGTGCGGATCTCGCAGACCGCTTCCTGACGATCTGGCCCCGTGTGGGAGCGAACACGATGAAGGGATGCATACGGCGGCAATGAAACGCCCAGTGCACTCCAATCCTGCAGTGATGCTGCCCGCTTCCTGACGAGGAAAGGCCCAACAACAAGTCCATCCAGGTCAGTCGTCAAGAACGTGGTGATCGCATCTGAAACGGACTCCACGATCGGCTCGGCATTGTTGTTAAATGACGTATTTAGAAGAACCGGGATGCCGGTTCGCCTCTTGAACGCATTAATTACATCCCAATAGGTGGGATTTGTCTCGCGCGATACTGTCTGCAGCCGAGCGGTCCCATCAACGTGCGTGATCGCACCGAGCACGTTACGCTTGGCTTCACGCACACGAACCACGAAGTTCATGAAGGGGAGCTGCCGCGTGCCGTCCGGGAGCTCAAAGAACTCGCTCGCATCCTCCTCCAGTACAGATGGCGCAAACGGGCGATAGCCCTCCCGCTTCTTGACCATCGCGTTGATGCGGTCCTTGTTTTCCGCAGGCCGCGGGTCCGCAAGAATGCTGCGGTTACCAAGCGCACGTGGGCCGAATTCAGAGCGGCCCTGAACCCAGCCGATTACAGCGCCATTTGCCATCCATTCTGCCGCACTGGATGCTATGTCATCGCTTCGTTGAATGTCGAGGTGGCCTGACCATGCGTTGAGCTCATGCTCTACGGCTTGCTCGGCTCCGAGATCGGGCCCCCAATAAACGTCCGGCAGTCGCTCGCGCGGCGCTGGCCTGCCCAGCTCGTTTGACATCATCAATGCAGCGCCGAGTGCGCAACCGGCGTCATGCGCTGCGGGTTGGACAAAGATGTCGTCAAATAGCCCGGAATAAAGCAGCTTACCGTTCAGCGTGCAATTATGGGCTACACCCCCAGCCAGGCACAAGCGAGTCATGCCCGTCGCTTCGCGATAGTGGCGCAGGATGTGAAACACGATCCGCTCCAGCGCTTCCTGCAGCGAAGCGCTGACATCTCGATGCTGTTGGGTGAATGGCATTCCTTTTCGCCGAACCTCGATGTTGCGGACTAGGGCCGGACCGATCCGATCCAGGTGAACGCGATAGCCACCGTTTTCCAACAACTCGTAGAACTGCGCGAAGAGCTCGCGATAGGGAGCGGGATCACCATACGGGGCAAGCCCCATCACTTTGTACTCGTCGAACAACCCGTACCCGAGATATCGGATCGTCTCGAGATAGAACAGTCCCAGGGAGTTATGTTCCGGGAAGCTTGCAAGTTGCGCAATTTCGGTGCCAGACCCCACCGCCAATAAGCCGGAGAGAAAATCACCACCGCCGTCGATCGCAAAAACGAGACTTCGCTCGAAGCCGGACATGGCAAACGCGCTCACGGCATGCGCTTCGTGGTGATTCACGAAGGAAAGCCGCGACGGATCGATCTCAGCGCCGAACTCCCGTGCCAGCAGCTGGCGCAGCAACAGTTTGGCGTCCAACGGAACGGGCTGAGAAACAGAAAGACGCTCGAGCATGGTGTTGCAATAGGCTTCAGTCGCGTAGAACGCGATACGATCAATCTCGCGGAGCTCAACTCCTGCGGTAGAAAGGCAGTATCGGATCGAATTGCTCGGGAACTTGTTGGAGTGCTTGACGCGGTTGAGGCGCTCCTCTTCGACAGCAGCAATCACGCGGCCATCCTGCACAAGAACCGCAGCGCCATCGTGAAGAAATGTATTCGGCAGCTCCGGCGTGCTTTCATAGATTCTGTCAAGTCCGCCACTCACTCCCAGGCACAACATCCCGTTCTCCATTTGACCATGACGGGAACGCCAGCTGCGTCCCACCTATCTAATCTTTACAGTCACGCTCCGTCGGGTGCGCGGGCCAGACAGCACACACAACTTTGCAAAGTCCGTCTCGGCGCCTAGCGACAGGCGCTCAGAAAGTACCGGTGCTGGCGTCCGCACCGATCGACCGAATAGACGGCCGTAGACCTTGCTCGATCGGGGCCTCTTAAGGCCATTGAACCGGCTGCTGTGACAGACCAGGTCATCCCGAGCTGCCGCAGAACGCATCGTGACATTGCATCGATGTGACTTTCTCCGTTTTCGCTGAACTCACGTCAACGCAGCAGGCGGCGCCGAAATAGTGCTGTCGAGGCGAAAAAGGGCAGGACCGCGTAAACGCAGAGCGCACCTACGTGCAGGGCAGCGCTGTCGGCGCCGCGCTCAAGCATCGCCGGGCGAATAAGGTCGACCGAATGTGCGAGCGGCAACAAGCCGGCGAAGTGCCGAAATGAGCCGGGCAGTTGGCTCATCGGAAAGACCGCGCCACACAGAAACACCATAGGAGTGAGGACAAGTGTCTGGTAGAACACGAAGTAATCGTAACTTGGCGCAAGAGATATGACGACCATCGCCAGGCTGGCGAAGACAAGGCCAGTAAGGGCGATTGTTGGCATCGCATACAGAATGGATGGCCAGGATGCATAACCCAGCGTGGCAGCGACGATCCCGATCGCTGTTCCCGCCAGAACGGACTTACTGGCCGCCCAGACCAGTTCACCCAGAACGATATCGCCAAGCGTGAGCTGAGTAGAGAGGATCGCTTCCCAGGTGCGCTTTGCATCCATGCGCGCAAAGGCTGCATACATGGTTTCAAAGGTCGCAGACGTCATGGCGCTGGTCGCGACCATGCCCGCCGCCAGAAACGCGATGTACGACGTCCCCTCAACGCGCCCCACGATCAGCCCAAGGCCAAAGCCGAGGCCAAGCAGATTGGTTATAGGATCTGCGAGGTTGCCGAGAATCGATGCAAGTGCGGCTTTCTTCCATGCTAGAAAGTTCCGACGCCATACCGCGATCCAGTTGTACGCGTTAGCGGGCATTACCGCCGCATAGCTTTCACCCATTGCTCACTTCTCCATCTCGCGCCCGGTGAGCCGCAAAAACACGTCTTCGAGATTCGGCGGGCGCTGCAGAATACGAAGGCCCGCTCGCCCTCGCAGTTTCACGCGTACCTGCTCCGGATGTGGCGCATAACAGAAGAGAGTCTCTCCACTCACTTCGATGTGCCGAGCATACGGCCTGACCAGCTCGCAGAGCTGATGTGGATCCCCCCCATAGATTTCAATGACGTTGCAGCCAATATGCTCATCGATCAGGGCGTCTGGCTTGCCTTCGGCGATCTTGCGTCCATGCTCGAGGACACACAGCCGATCGCACAGGCGTTCGGCCTCTTCCATGAAGTGAGTGGTCAAGAGAATCGTCTTGCCCCGCGCAAGCAGAACCCGCAGGCGTTCCCAAATCAGGTGACGGGCGTGCGGGTCCAATCCAGTCGTCGGCTCGTCCATCACGAGCAGATGCGGGTCATTGATTAGCGCCCGCGCCAGCGTCAGCCGCCGTTTCATGCCACCGGACAGCTCGGCAACGCGCGTGTCCGCCTTGCTTTCGAGGCGTGCAAACTCGAGCAGCGACGGGGCGACCGCCTCGATCTTGCGAGCGCTCATGCCGAAATAGCGGCCAAACACCAACAGATTCTCTCGTACGGTGAACTCGAGTTCAAGATTATCGAATTGTGGCACCACGCCGATACGCACACGTGCGACACGAGCGCGGGAAGGCACAGGCTCATTGAGGACCGTAATCTTGCCTGCGTCCGGCGAAATCATGCCGAGCAACATACGCGCAATCGTACTCTTGCCAGCTCCATTTGGCCCAAGCAGGCCGAAGCATTCTCCGCGCGCAACCGAGAACGACAGTTCATTGACGATGACCTTGTCGCCAAATGACTTTTTCACGCCGGCAAGCTCAATTGCTACGGTGGACATGGTCACTCTTAGGCTGACAGAAGTCGCTCGGCCGACAATGGCTTCCTTACCACCGTGTTGGTCCAGAGCTGGCCCTCGCACCACACATGCTCGACACGCCCCCATTGGCAGGCCGCGGCAGCATCCGGGAAAAATCCCCGTCCGTGGAGGTTGGCGCTCGTGTTGCAGAGCAGCGGTATCCCCGTGAGTTGCTCAAATTCGACGAGAAGCGCGGCGATTTTGTGCGGAGAGTTGCAGGAGATTGTCTGCAGCCGAGCGGAGCCATCAAGATGGACCACAGCGGGGACCTTGTCGCGCCATTCCGCCCGGGTCTGGTGATCGAACAGCATGTAAGGATCTGGCGTACCTGGGCTGAAAATTTCTGGCGCCCGATCCTCCAGACAGATCGGCGCCACTGGCCGGAAGTGCTCGCGACGCTTGATGTCGTTGAGATGATCCTTCATTGCCGGAGAGGTCGGCGCTGCAAGAATGCTTCTGCCGCCCAACGCCCGCGGCCCAAGCTCGGCGCGCCCGGAAAGGAAGATGACCGGCTTGTTGTCGGCCAGAATCGCCGCAAGTTCACGCAGACTGCATGGCGCCGCCTCCCAATCCGGCGGAAGCTCGCTGTCCTGCAAGACCGGACCACTGTAGACTGACCATTCCAATGGCCCGAAGCCATTTTGCGCCGCCATCGCGCCGCAAGCAGCGCCGATTGCCGAGCCGCTGTCATTCGGAAACGGCGGCACCCAGACATCATCGAACAGTCCCGTCGCACGGAGCGCGCTGTTCCACTTGATATTGAGACCGCAACCTCCGGCGACACACAGATTTCGCGCTCCCGGAAGCGACGAGTGCCGCAGCAGAACCATCGCGATCTCCTTGACGAGAAGACGTTCCAGGAACACGTGAAACGACGCGAGGACGTCCTCCGCTCGCTTGGCCGTCAGGCGCACTGCGCTTGCCTCGAAGAAGTCATGCAGAGCTGCAAGAGACGATTCTGCATTGTTGATGTCCGCGCGGTAGCGACGCGCCTGCTCCGTGTCGGCCGAAAAGCGCTTTTCATAGAGCCCCTGAAACACTGCCACGATGCTTTCGTCGACAGAGCCAAGCGCGATGTAGGCCATCAACTTGCCGGCAATGCCCAGATCCCAACTGGAGCGATCCGGCTGCCTGTAAGGCCCGAAGTGAAGGCCCGCGGCAGCATAGGCATGGCCGATCATCGGAAACAGGGATCCAATGAGCCGTGCCCCCCGAGGTTCGACATAATAAAGACGTGGAAAGATGCAGCCATCCCATACCAGACAGAACGCGGGTTTCCCCGCGCTGGCAAAGGGACTGGTGCTATATGCTGACGCGACGTGGCCCGTGACGTGCGGGTAGCTCTTATATGGAAACACCTTGCCTCCGAGGATCAGGCCAAATCCGTCGACGGAATCAAGAAGGCCCTCGGCATGGCGCTCGACATATGGCGCCCCTTTAAGCGCGATCGGCACAGCCCCACTCAGGACCTGGAACTGCGACTCAATCTCCCCATCCCAGCCGTCAATGACGAATTGATCGATATCCCGCGGATCCAGGCCATGCTCCGCCAAGGCGAGCACGACAGCATCGAGATTGTCGACGGATTGATAGCGTGGACTGTTGCCGCGCTTCTCTTGCTCGTTGCAAAAGACAAGCCGCCCGTCCTCGACGACAGCAATTGCCCCGTCATGTGTTAACTTGATGCCGCAGATGCGCATACGACCCTCTGGCCTAGTGACCGACGTTTGATTGTTCTGACGATTGACCCGGCTTCCGGAACCGGACGATCAAGCAGTCTTCGTTGACCGACTCGGTGCGGCAGTGCAGACGCTCGACCTCCGATAGGCACTCGTTGAAGAGAGCGATCACCGTTTCGGCACCGGCAGCATAACCCCAGCGTTGACAGGTGGCATCACGTGCGGACCCGAAAATCAGAGCTCCATTTGGCACAAGCATACTCACCAGGTTGCCGATAGCCGTATGCATCTCGACAATGTCCCTGAGGTAGTAAAGAACCTCGGCCACGACGATCAAATCGAACTGCTCAGTGGTCGAGAACCGCTGAATGTCGCAGGTCACCCACGTGATATGCGACCATTTCCTGGTCCGCAGTCGCGCTCGCTCGATCGCCTGCGGCATGACATCGACCACGGTGAGTCGTTCGCATAGCGGCGCCAGCATGTCCGTGAACGCGCCGGCTGCACAACCTACTTCGAGGGCATACGCAACATCTCCGTTGCAACTCGACATCCGGAGCATTTGCGCGTATCGCTCCTGCTCGAACGAACTACTGTCAAGGCGCCATGGGTCGTCGACAGCCAACTCTCGCTCTAATAGCTGACGGTTTGCGTCCAGGATCATGAGCCACCCACCTTTTTGTAGGCAGCCGAACGATCGCGACCACAGACACTCTCCGTCGCCGCCAGGCTCGATGGACGGTGCGAAGACCCCGCCTTACGAATTGTACTAGACATTCCCCCTATACTTGCAGCACTTCGGCCAGCGTTCGGGTGCAGGATGACAGACTGCTTTTCCGCTTCGGCCGGCACATCGGCGACCTTGCGCGATAGCCAATCGCTGTTGCTCAATGTACAAAGCGCATAGGCCTTCAAAGGAAGTAAGAGAAAGATATTGATCGGTGTGTGGAGCGAGAAGCCGAGAAACCGCAGTTCGCGAGCACGAAGGGCTGCCACACTGCAGCGGACCATTGTCATTGCTGCAATCGTCAATCCCGTCCACCAGGGTACCGAGCCGCCGATTAGGAGCTGTGCGAGCGCAGCCAGTGATGAAAGGGCGAGAAGCAACGGGCCCAGATTTTGCCCGATAACGTCGAGCGTCAAATAGCCATCGAGCTCTGGCAGCAGGCGTAATGCAAGAAACGTGTCCCGAAAGGTACTGCGCGCCCAGCGGAGTTGCTGACGCAGATATGGCCCAAGGCTGTCCGGGACGACTGTTGCTGCGATCGCGTCGGGGACATATTCGGTTCGAAACCCCGCCTTGAGCATGAGGATCGTTAGATGGCGATCCTCGCCGAAATCGCTCGGCTTTCCGCGAAAGAATTGCGCTTCGTATTGATCAAGAAGCAAGGCGAGCGCGGAGCGACGATACATGGCACATGGGCCGCAGCAGCACATGACGGCACCGAAACGAGCCTGTGCCGCGCGCTCTTCATTGCACGCCAACCAGTATTCCATATCGATCAGCCTGGTCAGCCAGGTTTCGCTGCGATTGCTCGCTATCAACTGACCCATGGCCGCCCCGATTTCCGGGTTATGCATCTTCAATACAAGCTTCGTGACAACGTCAGCAGCAAGTATCGTATCCGAGTCGACGTTGAGGACCAGGTCCCCGGATGAGCTGCGTATTGCGGCGATCTGCGCCTTGCGCTTTCCAACGTTGTTTGCCAGCAAGATGATGCTGAATCTCGGATCGTTCGCATAGATCTTGTGTACAGGCGCGACAACGTCGCGATTTGCAGATCCGTCGTCGACCACATAGAACTGTAGCTTTCCGGCGTAGTCTTGACTCGCAAGCGACTCCAGACATTCGGCGAGCGTGTTTGGATCCTCGTTGAAGCACGGCACGATGACGTCCACAGTGGGAAGGACGACCTCCGATTGCTCCAGGTTGTCCTGCAGCGATGACTTAATCGGCGGCTGGGCATAAAGCGCTTGCGCGCTCTTGTAGATAGTCGAGAGCAGCGCATAAGACGAAACGGCGACAGCACTGGTTGTAGCGAGCAGGTCCATAGGGTATCAGTTTTTTCAGTGAAGTTGAGGGAATGGACGGATTACAAACCCGCGCCGTTGTAATGCTGGAATCAGATATGATAGCGCCATCGTGGTCTGATCACGCAGCGTGGCATCGGTGCACAGTCTCTCCTCATCAGGAGGATATCCGTCGTGCAGGAGCACAATTGCACCCGGGCGCACGCTTGCCAGTACTGAATTCACAATTCTATCAACCCCGGGGCGGGACCAGTCTCTCGGATCGACCGACCAGTGCACAGCTGTGAGACCAGCGCTCGCTGACGTAGCGAGCACCTGTTGTGTCCATACGCCGTAAGGTGCTCGCATGTGCCTGGGCGAGGCCTGCGGGCACGCCAAGCGGATCGCCTCGCTCGCCGTCAGCACTTCATCGCGCACCTCCGCAGGTCCGCATCTGGATAGATCCGGATGCGTCATCGTGTGGTTCGCAACCTCATGCCCTTCCGCAATCATTCGTCGAATGAGTTCAGGTTGGTCGGCCGCGTACGTGCCGATCACGAAGAACGTCGCCGGAACCCGATGTTGGGCCAGCACATCGAGCACCTCTGGCGTGCAAAATGGATTTGGCCCATCGTCAAAGGTCAAATAGACAGGTCGACTTCCGCTCACGTCAGCATAGTCGCAGCGAACAGCAGATAGTGGGAAAAGCTCTTTCACAGCTCAGGCCCGTTCCGATCGATGATCGTCCCGGCCGGCCACTCGCTTATCGAGCGTCCAACCGGGAAAACCACCACGATCACGTCTTCGATGCGGGTCGGCGACAAATTGGGATAGACATCCGGATGCGTGGAGCGGACGCGAATGCCAGACATGAGCGTGGCGAGCCCCTGCCTTTGGACCAGTCGGGTCATATGTTTCTCAAGCGCAGGCCGAACCGTACCAAAGCCGAATGGAACCCCAAGCTCCTGCAGTATCGGATACGTCACGCGCATTGCGTGGCTGATTCCCAGCCCTTCGAGATCCGGACGCACCGCATATAACCCCAGTTCGGCCACGAGGAGATCGACCCCACCGATCTTGATGAAGCGGCGTAGTAGCCCGAGGTGAGCAGCTACCCCGCGCCCGTCGTAACCAATAACGCGGAACTCAGGTCTTGCACCGGCCCAACTTCGGTTGCCCTCAAATGGCTGCGCATTGAACGCACCGGTCGGCCCGTAACTCTTGCGGAAGAACTCGGCGAGTTCGGCATGATCAGCGAGCCGTAGTTCGTTTTCCCAGCGACGGCTCCACCGCACTTGAGCGCGTGCAGAAGGAGCTTCCGCAGTCCGGGATACGGCAATGTTCATGGCGGGCTTCCTTGCGCCAGTGGAATTAAGAGCGGAGATGGTCACGTGAACTCGTTACTCGCCGAACCGCTGATCAATACTGAAATGCGCTGCCATGCCCTGTCGGAGCCCGGCACCCCTCGCCTGCATCGCGCCGCGCGCCTTCGCTCGTGACGAAACGATCGCATGGTTCGCGCTCGTCATCCGGCCAATGCCCTGCGCGCGGTATGCCGCAAGATGCCAACGAGGCGATTGGACCATCCAGAACCTGTCGGCACTTCGGAGCTTTTCCGCCTCGTCCAGCATCGCTGTCGACGTTATGACGTCTGAGGGCAGGCTATCGATGCGAGGAGCCTCATCGATGGCGTATCGGAGTGGCATCAGACCAAACTTTTTCTTATGCATCTTCGACACGCCCCCAATGCGGTGGACAGGCGAGCCATTTGGAGAGTCGCCGGAAATACTTGGCATCCGCAATCCGCGCCTGCCGCTATTTCGCGACACTAGAATGAGGCTGAACGCGCTCTCAAGTGTACGCGGGTAAACCTCCAATATGGAAACGGATGGAATACGCATACAAACGTTTATGGGGACCCGCCTGACGTCCAATCGAGCGCGCTTCGCAACCGATAAGAAGCGACGGGGCTCGCACGGCGCGACCACAGCCGTCCTCGAAACTGATGCGGCGGGTGCTCGCACGTCCAGAAGTTTTTCTCTGAGCCCGCGGGAGCGACCAGCAGCCATCGTGGTATGCCTGAGTACTTTTTCAAACTGATGTTTGCTATCCAACATTCCGCAGTTTGGTAAAATCGATTGTTTCGATAGAACACATCCACACGATGGATAGACTCACAACATGCGGTTCAAGGGACTTGATCTAAATCTTCTCGTTGCGCTCGATGCTCTGATGACGGAGCGCAACCTCACAGCGGCGGCGCGCAAAATTAACTTGAGCCAGCCCGCTATGAGCGCTGCGATCGCGCGGCTGCGCACCTATTTCCGCGATGAGCTATTTAACATGAGAGGTCGCGAGCTCGTCCCGACACCTGGCGCGGAGGCGCTTGCAGGTCCGGTCCGCGAGGCCCTGCTGCACATCCAACTCTCGATCATATCACGTGACGTGTTCGACCCGACTCAGTCGAACCGACGCTTCAGGGTCATTCTCTCCGATTTCATGACAATCGTCTTTTTTCGAAGAATCGTGGACCGTATTGCACAGGAAGCTCCCGCGGTGCGCTTCGAATTGCTGCCATTTTCCGATGAACCCGATGAGCTGCTCCGCCGCGGCGAGGTCGACTTTCTCATTCTGCCGGAATTGTTCATGTCGAGCGCGCACCCTAAGGCGATGCTGTTCGACGAGACCCTCGTATGCGTGGGATGCCGCGCGAACAAGCAGCTATCGCGGCAGCTTACGTTCGAAAAATACATTTCGATGGGGCACGTTACGGCCAAGTTCGGACGAGCGCTGAGACCGAACCTAGAAGAATGGTTTTTGCTTGAGCACGGCCTCAAGAGACGCATTGAGGTCGTTGTGCAGGGCTTTAGCCTGATTCCGCCCATATTGTTAGATACGGGCCGTATCGGCACGATGCCCTTACGGCTCGCCAGACACTTCGAAAAGCGGATGCCACTGCGGATCGTCGAGCCACCGCTTCCCCTGCCCACATTCACCGAGGCTGTGCAGTGGCCTGCGTTCCACAATACCGACCCGGCGAGCATTTGGATGCGGCGGATATTGCTTGAGGAGGCATCCAACATGGCATCTGGGCATCAGGAACCTCCAACTCGCAGGCGCTGCTAGGCTCATGCCGCGCTCGAACGCTTCAAATACGCTATAAATCCTCCGACGTGCTCGGCCCCTTTCGTCTCTTCAACGTCTCTGGGGCGAAGCTGCCAGAGAGCGCCGCGAGCCGGGGATCGGTTGCGAAGACTTGCCGAGTGGTGAGCGTCGACCTCGCGGGTGTGGTTTGATGCGCTTGCACTGCAAACAGGTGAGGCCCGGCAATATCACGGCAGAACACGCCTCCTCCAGTCCAATAATGTTTAGCTGGCCCGATAAAATCGCTTGAACCGCACACTGCGTCAGGTTGTAGGTTGACCGCTAATGCTGCGCTGCGCGGCGGTCGACGGGGCGCTTTGGCGAACTCACGGCGCTGACCAGACACCGGGATGATCTGCCGTTAACGAACTGACCGGGTCCGTGCGTGGCTCGCCGGAAGCGGCGGGATCGACCAGCTTCGGGAGTCCTGACCGTTTCCGGCCGTTGGTGGGTCTAGCTCGCCATCCTTGCGGTCATTTCGCGAGCGTCTTTACGCGATCGCACGATGGAACCGATGTTCATGCGGGCGAGCCGACAGGACCGCTTCGGACGCAGCGGTCGCCGCTCGTTGTATGCGCCGCAAGAACGTTTGTGCCGGATAAGAAGACATGCGTTTCAAAGGTCTGGATCTAAATCTTCTCGTCGCGCTGGATGCTCTCATGACTGAGCGCAACCTCACCGCAGCGGCACGCAAGATTAACCTCAGTCAGCCGGCCATGAGCGCAGCCGTTGCCCGGCTGCGCTCCTATTTCCGTGATGAGCTGTTTGGGATGAAGGGGCGGGAACTTGTCCCGACCTCACGCGCGGAAGGACTCGCATCTCCTGTGCGCGAGGCTCTAATGCATATTGATCTCTCAATTATCGCGCGTGACGTGTTCGACCCAGCTCGATCGAATCGGCGATTCAGGATCGCCCTTTCTGATTTTATAACAGTCGTATTCTTCCGAAATGTCGTGGAGCGCGTCGCGCGAGAAGCACCCGCCGTCAGCTTCGAACTGGTGGCGCTCATTGATGAGCACGATGAGCTTCTCCGCCGCGGCGAAGTCGATTTTGTTATCCTGCCGGAATTATTCATGTCCAGCGCGCACCCCAGGGCGGCCCTATTCGAGGAGAGACTCGTCTGCATAGGCTGCTGCACGAACAGCCAACTACTACGGCGGCTTACATTTGATCAGTACATGTCGATGGGCCACGTTGCGGTTAAGCTCGGAGGTGCGTGCAAGACGCCGGTCGAGGAATCCTTTTTACTCGATCTCGGCCTCAATCGGCGCATCGACATTCTCGTGCAGAGCTTCAGCATGATCCCGCCCCTGCTGGTAGGCACGAACCGCATAGGGACGATGCCATTAGGGCTCGTAAAGCATTTCCAAAGAACGATGCTCCTTCGGATTGCCGAGCTTCCGCAGCCATTCCCCGCCTTCACTGAGGCGGTCCAATGGCCCGTGCTTCACAACAGCGACCCGGAAAGCCTCTGGATGCGAGAGATATTGTTGCAGGAGGCTACCCGCATAGCAACTGCACAAGAGCCCTCCATCATCACTTCGGAACGAGCGGATACTGCCGGAGATTTGGTACGATCTGTCTCACCGTTGTCGTAAGGACGTTCGCAAAGTCTGCGAACATCATATCCCAACGCATGTCTAAACGACTCAGGCTCGCCTCGCGCGAGCTCATTGTCG
Source organism: Bradyrhizobium sp. C-145 (assembly GCF_023375135.1). Lineage (NCBI taxonomy): Bacteria > Pseudomonadati > Pseudomonadota > Alphaproteobacteria > Hyphomicrobiales > Nitrobacteraceae > Bradyrhizobium > Bradyrhizobium sp. C-145. The sequence continues at coordinate 6,529,526 of NZ_CP088150.1, forward strand.
CTGGATAACGACCCTCGCAGCGGACGGCTATCACGGCGACGTTGTGTAGCTCTTTCACATGTTGGCATTAGGCTCGACGTGCGAGCGGCGGCTCAGACTGTTGGCCTGGTTTTTAGAGACAGGAGCGACGCGTTCGCTGCCAAGCCAGGCCTTTACGCTGCAACCCCAGCCGCCGGGCGCACCCGCCTCGATACAGCAGGATCGGGACGGGGCTGTCGTCAACTCTCCGAATCAGTAGTGCCTCCCGATAAGCGGAGACGATTCGGCTTGTTCGGATAAGTACCACCACGCACAGTGAGCGTGATGGTCATCGATCATGCATATGACCACGATCTCTTGCGCTGTCGAAGCAAGCATCTCGCACGCGTGTTGCCCTGTCGCATCACCCTGGAGGACATCGCATCTTTCGTCGCTCTGCGCCGCCGGTCTGACTTCTTTTGGCCCTACCGCAGCCAAACGTCTTGACGACGTGCGCTGCCCTGACGCAATGACAAATAAGGAGCTGAACGTTGGAGCAATGCAGCAGGGTGTTCGATCCGGAAGAGCTTTCCGTCCTGGGACGCCTTTATGATGGCGCGGTCACCGCTCTACCCCCATCGATGCGAAATCCGGAAAATCGCACAGCAATCGCCAAACTCATCCTGGAGCGTACAGCGGCTGGCGAGGCTCAAGTGGCATGCCTGACGAACTTGTTGATCACCATTTCCTCTCAGGGTTGATCCCCCGCCATTCTGAGGATAGTCACCATTCTCGCGCTGGAATGGAAGACGATCCAGCTAGAGCTTTGAAATAGCTTGAATCATACGTGACGTCAGGTTGTAGGCTTTGAAATTGAACAACATGAGCAAAGCTACACCACGAAGGCGTCGATGGCGCATTGGCGAACTTGCAGAGGCGACCGGAGTAACGGTACGCACGCTGCATCATTATGAACACACGGGGCTCCTAGCAGCCTCGGAGCGTACTGACGGCGGCCACCGGATGTACGACCGCGAAAGCGTGCAGCGGGTTCACCAGATTCGCGCGCTACGTGAGCTTGGCTTCTCCCTTGTCGAGATCCGTAAAGCTATGGAAGGCACGACCTCACTCATCGACCTGCTGCGCAAACATCTAGAGCGGATAGAACTTCAAGTCGCTCGAGCAACTCTGTTGCGCGACCGTTTGCGCAACATGACCATCGACAGCGAGAGCCAGGTTAGTGTGGATGAGCTGCCTGCCACCCTGAATGCGATGTCGCGGGTCGAGACGCGTAGTCAGACGTCCCGATGCACCTGCAAGTTAGCTGCAGATCGCGAGGAGCGGTGGCGGCGGATCCGCGACGACCTGCGTGATTGTATGGATAGAGGCGAGCACCCTTGCGGCGAGCGGGCAAAGGCCGTCGCAGCTGCAGCACGCTTGCTGATCAGCGAAATCGCCGGGGCCGATTCACGCGTTTCGATGATCCTGAAGGTACTTGCACGATTAAGCGCCCCCCGTAGTCTGGCTGGTTGGGATCCCTGCCTCATGCAATATCTCGATCTCGCCCTTGGCGGGTTGGAGGATCAGCCGTACTGACGTCCTCATGGCTGGCTCCGCACAGGATTGCCGATCGGCCTTGACAAGCTGAAAAAGCGATGAAGCGTGGTTGATCGGCGGCTCTGATGCGGGTCGACAGTTTTACGGTCACCGGGCAGATCGTCATGGCCTCGCCGATCCGCGCTCCCTGACGCATTGATCGAGGCTCCCTTCAGAAGGGGCTTGAACCGCACGTAACGTCAAATTGTAGGCTCTGGCCGACTTAACGCACGCTTCGCTTGGCAGGCGGCTTCGACCTGCAGGCACGTCTGATCACAGCTGCTGGCGGTTCACTTCAGGTGAGCATTGGGAGCTCTACAATGTTAAATGGGCCTTACGCTTCTGCTGCGAGTGCAGCGCTTCTCTTCTGCGCCCTCGCCTCGGCTGCGCGCGGCTCCGAGGTCAATATTGCCGTGGCTGGCCCAATGAGCGGAAGCAGCGCTGCGTTCGGCGCGCAAATGCGCGTTGGTGCGGCTGCGGCGGTCGAGACATTGAACGCTTCGGGCCTACTTCCCGATACCAAGGTGATATTGAGTGTCGCCGACGACGCCTGCGACCCGAAGCAAGCTGTCGCAGTCGCGAATAAGCTCACAACAGAGCGGGTTCGGATGGTCGTTGGCCATTTTTGTTCCTCTTCGTCGATCCCGGCCTCCGACATCTACGCCGAAGCAGGCATCGTTCAGCTGTCACCTGGCTCGTCCAATCCTCAGCTAACAGAACGCGGCCTCGAGACTGTCTTTCGGATCTGCGGCCGCGACGACCAACAGGGCACCGTTGCCGCTGAGTACATTCACAGGAACTATCCTAACCACAAGATCGCGGTGCTCGACGACAAGAGCACCGCAGGCAAGGGTATTGCCGACGTGGTTGAGGCACAGCTTCAGAGATTCGGTGAACAAGTCATTCGGCAAAGCTATGTAGCCGGTGAAAAGGATTACAGAGCGCTGGTCTCAAGAATGAAGAAGGATCGGGTGCGCGTTGCCTATATCGGCGGCTATCATACCGAAATCGGATTGTTTGTACGCCAGGCATCAGAAGCAGGAGCGGGACTCATCGTCATGGCGAACGATCCGTTGATGACCTCTGAATTCTGGGCCATTACCAGCAGCGCTGGGAATGACACATTGTTTACCTTCATGCCGGACCCCGCCAGGAATGCCAATGCGGTCGGCGTGGTAGCCGGACTCCAAGCTTCCAACCTGTCCGCTGAAGGCTACACGCTTTACGCCTATGCAGCCGTGCAAGCATGGGCAGAAGCGGTGAACCGGACCGGCTCCTTTAATGCTGCGCGCGTCGCCGGTGCACTTCGTTCACGGCCGATCGATACCGTGATTGGCCCAGTCCGGTTCGATACAAAGGGAGACAACGCGGCTCCTGGTTTTCTGGTTTACCGCTGGCGCGACGGCCGTGTTGAAACTGTGGAGCTGAACTGATTGGCATCAACGCCGTCTCCCCAAACTCAAAGTGACACGGATGATGAGACGCCCTCATGACGTTGGAGCAGCGATACTCGCAAGCTCTCTTATACTTGCAGCTTTTGGAGCGTTTTTCGCGTTCGTTGCAGCGCTCGCAGAGCTACCCGATGTCGACCTGAAGGAGACGTTACGTCTGACGATCGACAAATAGTAGCGTACCGAGCTGATCTGGCTGGCAGGCACAGCATTTCTGAAGCGGCCATCTGATGCCAGGTTTGGCGGCATGGACGTTTCTGCTTCCAAGCGGTCGAAGGCCCAGGAAGAGGAGAACGCGAAGCTAATGATGCTTCTGGTCGAGCACATGCTCGGCGTGGAGGCGCTTCGCCAACTTCGATCAAAGTAACGGCCCCTGCGCGTTCTCGTGACCCAATCACATCGTGCAAGCTCAGATCCACGCTCCCAAAGAGAACGCCATAAGCGGTCAAATGACGAATGAGACCTCTGAGCGCGACGGCATGAAGCAACCAAGACTCGCCACCTAACCCATAATCGGAGATTGATCGAGTGAAGAGTCGCCTTCCGTCAAGACTAACGTGCGGCATTTTCGACCATTTGGATGACGACGGCCGAGATGCCGCACGACAATATGAAGATCGTCTCAAGCTGGCGGAGGTCTGCGATTCCCTCGGCTTCTACGCTTATCACCTGGCCGAACACCACTGCACACCTCATGGCAGAGGGCCCTCGCCGAACCTGTTTCTATCAAGCGTCGCGCAGCGCACCCGGCGATTACGCTTCGGTCCGCTCGTGCTGTTGCTCAACCTTTATCATCCATTGCGCGCATTCGAAGAGATCTGCATGCTTGACCAATTGAGCGGCGGCAGGCTCGAGCTCGGGATAGGCCGCGGCTCCCAGCCGATTGAATGGAGCTATTTCGGCATCAGTGCAGACGCCGCACCAAGCCGTTATACGGAAGCCAGCGAAATCCTGAATATTGCGCTGAAGGGACATACGCTATCTTATCAGGGACACCACTTTGAGCTGAGCGAAATACCCTTGACCTTGAGGCCACATCAACGTCCTTATCCGCCGACCTGGATCGCGAGCAATCGGGCCGAGTCGGCGCAGTGGGCCGCTGCAAATGGTGCCAATTTGGCGTGCATAGGCCCCGCCTGTGTTGTCCGGAAGGTTACGGACGCCTACCGCTCCCATCGAGCCCAAAATACAACCGCACACGGCCGCGAGCCATTCCTCGGGCTGGCCCGCATGGTCGTGATTGCGGAGTCTGACCAGGACGCTCATGCGGCGGCCGAAACTGCGTATCGACGATGGCTGGAGAGCTTTAAGTTTCTTTACGAGCTGAATGCCATTCCGACACCGCCCGCCCTTCCGCTGACCTTCGATGCAGCACTTGAGAGCGAATTGTGCGTCGTTGGAACGCCAGCTTCCGTCCGACAGCTCCTTCTTCACCAGATGGAAGAGGCAGGTGCCAACTATTTGCTTTGCCAGCTTGCATTCGGAAACCTTCCGCTCGAGATTTCCCTGTACACCGCAACCGCAATCAAAACTGAAATTCTCGATAGCTTTGGCGGATAATCTCTACATTGGGGAATCATACACTTGGCAAGTAGACGGGTGCACTGAGGTTGTATCCGAAACTGGTTGCGATTTTGGTTGTCGTTTGCCTTGCGCAAAGGCGATCGTCAACCTCAATGGCAGCGATCAAGCGGTCATGTTCTTGCGTGCGCTTCTTCTTACTTCGACACACGACGCTCTGCTTTCGAAGGGAATACTTCGATTGTGAGCGCGCTTTGCGCAATGAACTTTGTCGACATGAGCGGAACTGGCGGCGGTGCCGTCTACGTCGGCAACGGCAAGATGTCGGAATCGACGCTGGAAACCTTCACTATAGTGGCACCTACATCGAGCAAGGCGGTCGCATAAAGGGGCTGTCCAACCGGCGGTACGCTTGTAACCGGCGCTCAAGTACCGGCAGACAGCAGATGGAGCCTCACACTCGATTGGCCTGCCAACTTTTCAGATGTGAAGCCAAAGGTGCTCATGGTTGAGGGTAGTCCGGTACACGTTACACTGGAGAAAATCGGCGATATCTGACCGCCTGGCGGCTCCTATTTGGAAGGGAGCTTTTGGCTTAGGCAGTCTTTGCCAAGCGCTTCATCAACTCATGCGCAGCCGAACGCACTTCGTCGGCTTCGATCTCGCGGGCCTCTTCAACGAAGGCCCGCGATTGCTCAGGGTCATCCTGCATCTGCGGGAGGCCGGAGCTGGTGGATAGTCGCCATCGAGATTCCATCGCCTTCTTTTCGGCTTGCGGCGATCGAGGTTTTTTTGTGGGAACTTCGTGACATCTGGAGTTAAAGGTATTCGCCAAGGGTCACCGCTGCGACCTTTTTGTCTTCTCAATCATGTCCGGTCATCAACGAATCAGCAGGCTCGCCTGAACGTTCCTCAAGCTCACTGAACCAAGACGGCGGGAAAAAACTAATTACCGCGCTTTTGATGTGGGCGATGAGATGACTCGCGTGCGCTATTCACGCACTGGATGCATCCCATCAACACTTTCGATTTTACCAATTTCAGCCAAATACCCATAAGTCGATCGCCGGCTTCCGGAAAGAACATTTCACGAATGTCGTGTGACAATGGATCCTTTTTGCTTTCAGCATAGTCGTAGGCCAATTCAAGCTTCTCGTGGCTGCATCCCCAACGACAGCCCTCAAGCTTTGAAATCGACGCACGTGCGGCGCAGATGCGGTCGGATGGCCAGCCGCAACGTCCGCCGCGCAATCTATCGCGTTGTCGCCTCCCCCTTTGCCATCATACTAAGGCCCTTTAAGAGGATCGGCTCTCACACACACTGCTTGGCCAAGGTAAATGCGTGCGCTGCATAGAATTCGGGCAGGCGAACTGCCCTCTACACCGGTGCGGGCTGGACTTTTGGCCCTGACCAGGCGGGTAGCGTCGACAATCCGCCGCTGTCGCGGCCTTCAAGCAAAGCGGTGCGGTCAGCTATCTGACTACGCTAAGTGCAAGACACATATCCTCCGACCAGGACGAGGCACCGATGTCGATCCGCGTGATGAGACCAGCCTCGCGATCTTACTGCCCATCCCCGTACGTCGTGGGATCGTGGATTCTCACTCCGCTCGCGTCCTCAGTCTTCGTCGGCGGGCGGCGCCCACACCCACTTCCTACAGACTGACGTTACCTCATCTCATTCTATGCGCCGGCGCTCTTCGACCATATCCCGACGCGCTTATGCCTTGTCAGGACTCCTTACATCACCATTGGAACGAGTGGTGGACGTGCGCGATCTGCCGGTCTTGTATCTTAGCGCGCGCAGTTTCCAGGAGCCCATCCGCACCCTCAGCGTGCCAGGCATCGCCTGTCAACGAATGCAGAGAGACGCTGTTCGCGGCGTTCTATCCCCTCGATCCCGCCTTTGCGGTCTTTTCGCGGCACGTGCCTGCCACCCTTTCCCTTCGGCGACTATGCGTGCGCACTTGGCTAGCAGCCATTCGTTGTAGCGCCGCGTCCGCCGTCTCGCGAACGAGGAAGCACGACACAACCGTTACTCAGCCTGCTGCCCTGCATTTAACTACTCTGGAGCAACACCGTGAAACTTGACCCTTCCAATTCACGCAAACAAGACCTCGAGGATCGCATCGACTTGCAACTCGACATCGTGGCCGCCCTCATACGCGAAGAAGGCAACGAGCTCGAAGCGATCCGACTGCTAAACGCACTCACAAACCAAATGATTACGGCGGAACTGGAGCTCGGCCAGCTCGGCGATACGAGAACCGGGGGCCGCGCCGGCGACCGGCGAACAGCGCGACTGTCGCGGGACCGTGGCGTTTACCACCCAGAAGACCTTCAGGTTTTGGGACGCCTTCTCGATCAGGCCGTGGCGGCATTACCGGAAGTGCTGCGAACTCCCGCCAACCAAATGAAGATCGCCAAACTAATTCTGTCACGTGCAGCAGCGGACTGAGATTAGATGTGGTTTTTTCTGCAGTTGATGGCGCGCTTATCGAGCGTTTGTCGCTGGGCTGACTGCTACGCCCGAACGCACCAGGGATTGACGACTTGGCATTTATGGGTTCACCGTCCCGTAAGCGCGCCGGTTCCGCTGGCTTTTCCATATCGCAACTGTTCGCCACCACGCTCGAAAGCGGGCTCGCCCTATTAAACCACCTCGCGCCGGAGATGACACAGTTACATTCGATCCAGCTAGACCTTGCTGTTCTTCGAGTACCTGATAGCTATGGTGTCTTAAACGCCTGCGGCCAACTCCAAGGGCTGATAGCGGGAAGCGCAACCCAACACATGCGTGCGAGACATCGCACGGCTATCGCCGCTTGTGATCCCCCCATGCGTTCGGCCCTCGTTGCGGCATTGTCTCCTACAAACGCGCAACGAACGGCACCCACATTCCTTTGCCGGACGACAGCGAATTCGGTAGGAGAGCATCGCAATTGCCGCTGCATCTCGCTCCCTTCTCTAGTGCGACTCACCTGGAGCAAAAATCCCACCGAGGGCAGGAGGCCACGCGAAAGGTCGAGCAACAGAACGACGGGCCGCGGACACATGTCGGAAGGCAAACAAGCAGCGTTCGGAAAACGCCACACGATTCCAGAAACGACATGACAAGCAGCTGCGATAAGAACGCATCTTAGCTTGAGACTGCGAAAGGAGAGGAACGGTCCATTTTCATCATGTTCGGCTTTAGTCGTGATTGGCATGGCGCCGATCTTCCGATTGCAGGAAGAAGAGCCACAACTATTGACCGATGCCAAGCAACAAGAGAACTGCGGCAACGAAGCGCGCGAACAACGCGTGATCGCTTCAACCGTTTCAAAATTATTCGAATTGCGCCTGGCAATACGACATTCGGTCATCGGAACTTCAACAAACATCTATAAACTTCATTGAAGCACCGAGAGCAGCTCGATACCCGAGCGGGCTGCGGCCCTGATGTCTTACTTGCTGGGACAAGCCACAGACTCTCGGTCAGCTTTTGCCAAGGTACTTCCTTGTATCAGGACGTCGTGGAGTGTTGAGATGGATCAGTTCTTATCCAAGCAAGTGCAGGTGCCAGATGCTATCGTGAGCGTCGCATTTGATAAGGCCTGGCGCTTTGTCGAGAAGGATCCGTTGCTGGCGCATAATCTCAAGACCGTCCTTCATAGCCGGTTGCGAACTTTCCTTGAGTGTTCGATAAGGAACGGCGAACGAAATACTTTGAATCTGGCAAACGAGGCGATACGCAATTTGCGCGCTGAACTGGCGCCGTCGACCGAGCAATAGCTTGCACCTCTAGTGTCAGATGGGTTTGGCTTCGTTAAGGCTCTTGGGGACCTTATGCGGCAGGGAAAAGAACCGGGTCAGAGCGTGGTCGAGCTGACCTTCCTCCACTCATGTTCAGCCCCGCTGAAGACGAGCACGTTCGCGACGACTGTTGCCTGTGCAGCTCTTCTGGTGACCCGAGACCAGTAAGCTGGAACCCAGAGCAAGTCGGCGACGAGACGGGACAGCTGCGCTAATATTCGCTGGCGCCAGGAAATGGCATGCCGTTTGCTATCCTGACCTTTGGCTCGGCACGAGCTTGCGCAACTTCAAGCAAGAGCCTCATCGAGCGCAGCCGCATCGGCTTCTTGACGTCCCTCGATCGCGGTAGGAATCGAGGAGGTCCGGAGCCAAAGCGATCGAGGCCTGTGATCGATCACCACCGCATCCCTCACGATTGCAAGCGGCAGCACGGCCGCCCTGCCGGAAGAACGAGCTTGAGCGCCCGAGACGTGTGCTCGATCAGCGGTCTTCATTTGCCGAACTGCCTGAACAGCGAGCAGGCATGGGGCGTGTTGGCGCGCCTGGTTTTGGCACTCGTTAGAGCGAGTTGGGGTCGAGTTGAATCGGAGGGATTCCCAAAGGGCGCAAAGCGTGATTCATCCTTGAGGCCGGGAGGAGGCCGGCAGGGATGGCGCATGGAGAGGCTCTTCGCATTCGGGTCATCAAGGCCGTGGTTGAGGATGGTCTTTCGCGGAACGAGGCGGCCCGAATATTCCGGGTGGGGATCGCGAGCGCGATCCGCTGGGTGAAGGCATTTGAGGAAACGCAGCGCACGGCGGCTTTGCCGACTGGCGGGGACCGGCGCTCTGTGCTGAAGCCGCATCGGGACTGGCTCTTGGAACTTCGGCGCAATGAGAATGATCTGACGCTCGATGCGATCGCCGAGCGCCTGCTTCGCAAGCACGGCGTCGAAGCCGACAAGTCGATGTTGTCGCGCTTCTTTGCTGGTGAGGGCATCAGCTTCAAAAAAAACCGTGCACGCCAGCGAACAGGATCGTCCCGACGTCGCTGAACGCCGACAAGCGTGGCGGTGCGCGCAAAGCAGCCTCGGCGGCCGGCTCATCTTCCTCGACGAGACCTGGACGACGACGGCAATGACGCGGCGTTACGCCTGGGCCGACGTCGGCGCCCGCGCCATCGGCCACGCCCCGAACGGTCATTGGAAGACGACGACGTTTCTTGCCGGCCTGACCTGCGAGGGACTGATTGCGCCCTTTGTGCTGGATGGGCCGATCAACGCCGAATGCTTCTTCGCCTATGTCGAGCAAGTCCTTGTCCCGGTGCTGCGCGAAGGCGACACGGTGATCCTCGACAATTTGTCCAGCCACAAGGATGAAGCGGCTGCGCGTCTCATTGCCGGCGCCGGCGCGCACCTGCTGTTCCTGCCGCCCTACAGTCCGGATCTCAATCCGATCGAGATGGCCTTCGCCAAACTCAAAGAATTATTGCGCCAAGCCCAGGCCAGAACCGTCGACGCCCTCTGGGACCTCATCGGCCGCTCTCTGGATCTCTTTACCCCAGAGCAATGCGCCAATTACATCCGTCATTGCGGATACAATCCGCTTTGATCACAACTCGCTCTAGCGACAGAAGGAGCCAAGCACCTGCCAGCATTGCGGCGCATCACAGGCCATCATGAACGCATCGTATTCAAAGAAGGATCTGCGCGAGGCGACCACTGTCAGGCCGCATTTCGGTCGAGGCAGTGCATGGCAAGTTGCGTGCTCAACAATCTGACGCGGCGTGCGATTGAACCCATTTCTTTCGAAGACATGTTGTGCCGCAGTTACAGCAATTCGCGATCATATTGTTAAACGCACGGCGCCGGGGAGCATCGAAAGGAACGACACTCGAATGAAGAATTTTCTTATTCTGACCGCAAGCATCGGCGCACTCAGTGCGGCCGCTCCCGCATTCGGCGCGGACTTCGCAGCTCAGCCCGTCAAGGTCAAGGCGCCACCGCTGCCGGTCGCAGCCCCGATTATCGATTGGTCCGGCTACTATATCGGTGTGAATGGCGGCTGGGGAACGAGCCGCAACTGCTGGGATTTCAATGGCGTCACTCCCGAGGGTTGCCATAATTCGACTGGCGGTACCATTGGCGGCCAGATTGGCTATCGTTGGCACATCTTCAACATGGTCTACGGGATCGAAGGCCAGGGCAACTGGGCCGACTTCAGCGGCTCCAACGTCAGCACCGCCTTCCCAGCAGACACCATTGGCACCAAAACAGATGCGTTCGGTCTGCTCACCGGCCATATCGGCTACGCGTTCAATGCCGTGCTGCTTTACGGCAAGGGCGGTGCTGCGGTGATCAGCAACACCTATCACGTCAACTCGGTGGCTACTGGCACCGAGATTGCCAAAAACAATGATGTGCGTTGGGGTGGCGCGCTGGGCGCCGGTGCCGAAGTCAGCCTCATGCCGAACTGGTCAGCTGGCGTCGAGTATACCCACTTGTTCATGCAGCGCAGCAACGTAAGCTTCCCAGCGGCCTTTGGCGCCGATCGCGTCCACCAGGACGTCGATCTCATCACGGCACGGCTCAATTACAAGTTCGGCCAGACGTTTCCCAAATATTGATCTCCACGCGTCTGCGTGAATCGGGGGCCCCGACCACGGTCGGGGCTCTTCTTCAGACGCCCCTCTCCCCCGCGACATCCCTGCCGCAGTTCCGAGGCACCAGGCCCGAGCTCGTCTAAGCCTGGATCACCGGCTGGATGGAACGACGCCGACTGACTCCAACGCTGGCGGACCAGGTCGGTCGATGGATAGCGGTACGACGACCCCACCTCGTTTAGGTGGACGGGATGAGCGAGACTCGCGCGTGGATTTGACAACGCGAGGGACGCTCATTCCATGCATCAAGACAGACATCAAGACAGGCATGATGCCGCCTCCTATCAGCGGATCGAGATGATCACGGGGGAGAGGCGACGGCGCAGTTGGAGCGATGCGGAGAAGGCGCGGATCGTGGCCGAGAGCGCCGATCCGGAGACGAGCATTTCCGAGGTGGCTCGACGCAACGGGGTCAACCGGGGACTGCTCAGTGTGTGGCGGCGCCAGGCGCGGCTCGCGTCGAGCGAAGCGCCGCAGTTCGTGCAAGTCAGGCTCGACGCCGCCGTCGAGGCGCAGCCGAACGCGATCGATAAGGCGCATGTTCTGGTGAGTCCGGCCGAGCGGATCGAGGTGATGATCGCGGGCGCGACGGTGCGCGTGCCCGTCGGCGTCGACGCCGCGACGCTGGAGCGCGTGCTGGCGGCGGTGAGGTCGACGCGATGATCTCGTTTGGTCCAATGGTCCGTGTGTTCGTCGCGACGCAGCCGATTGACTTTCGCAAAGGCGTTCATGGCCTGGTCGCGCTGGTAGCGGAGGGATTAGGCGGCAAGCCCTACAGCGGCGACGTTTATGTCTTCCGATCGAAGCGATCGGATCGTTTGAAGCTACTGGTTTTTGACGGCTCGGGAATGGTTCTAGCGACGAAGTGGCTCGAGAATGGGGGCTTCGCCTGGCCACCTGTTCGCGAGGGTACGATGCCGGTGACGGGGCGCAACTGGCGATGCTGATTGAAGGTCTTGCGGAGTGGTCGCGTGTGGTCCCCAAGGTGACGAAGCGGCCGACGAAAGTTGCCTGAATCGTCTTGTTTTGCTGGCGATTGCGAGTGTGTTCGTGTAGCTCTGCGATATGGCGCTTCGCCCTGAAGATCTCCCCTGTGACCCTGCGGCTCTCGCCGAGATGGTGCTGGCTTTCGAAGGCGAGAACGACGATCTGCGCGCAGAGATCGCCACGTTGAAGAGCCTGATCTTCGGCGCGCGATCGGAGCGCTCGGCAATCGTCTGCGCTGAACAGATCGCGCTCGATCTGGAACGGACCGCGGGCGCGCAGCCTCCGGCCAATGACGACAAACCGGACGCGCCGAGACCGAAGCGGCGCAAAGCGAGGCGCAACATCGGCGCGCTGCCGGCGCATCTGCCCCGGGTCGAGCGGGTGATCGAGCCGGCGTCCACGCTGTGCCCGTGCTGCACGGGTCAGATGCATCGGATCGGCGAGGAGAGCAGCGAAGCGCTCGATCGGGTTCCCGCGTGGCTGCGTGTGCTCCGCACGATCCGTCCAAAATACGCCTGCCGCTCCTGTGAGGGCCCGATTGTCCAGGCCCCGGCACCGGCGCGGCTCGTCGAGGGCGGCATGGCGACGACGGCGCTGATCGCGCATATCGCCGCGGCCAAATATGCCTGGCAATCGACGCTCTACCGCCAGACGCAGATCCTGGCGGGCCAGGGTGTCGTCGTCGACCGTCAGACGCTGGCGCGCTGGATGGGGAGCGCGGCGTGGCTGGTCAGGGGCCTCTACGATCTGCAACTGAAGACCATGCATGGCTTCGAGCGGCTGTTCTGCGACGAGACGCCGATGCCAGTTCTCGATCCGGGACGCGGCCGCACGAGGATCTGCCAGCTCTGGGCGCACGCGACGGACGATCGGGCGTGGAAGGAGCCGGCGCCGCCGGCGGTCGCCTACGTGTTCGCAGGCGGTCGCGGCAAGAAGGAGATCGTGGCGCAGTTGGCCGGCTTCGAAGGCGTGCTGCAAGTCGACGGCTATGCCGCCTACGCCTCGCTGGCCGGCGATGCGAAGATGTCGGGCCAGATCCAGCTGGCGTATTGTCTCGTTCACGCGCGCCGCAACTTCGTGAGGGTGCACAAGACGACGAACTCACCCTTCGCCGCGGAGGTCATCGAGCGCGTTGCGGCCGTCTACGCGATCGAGGAGAGGATCCGCGGTCTCGACGCTGGGGAACGCCGCGCGACGCGACAGGCCGAGACGAAGCCGCTGATGGAGGCGTTGAGGGCCCGTCTGATCGCGGTGAAGGACGGGATCTCCCGCCGCTCGACGCTCATCAAGGCGATCGACTACATGCTCGAACGCTGGCAGGGCCTGACGGCATTCCTGGATGACGGGCGGCTCGAGCCGGACACCAACACGGTCGAGCGATCGATCAGGCCAATTGCGATCGGAAAAAAGAACTCGTTGTTCAGTGGTGACGAAGGCGGGGGCGAGACCTGGGCGATACTCGCTTCGCTTCTTAACACAGCGAAATTGAATGGCCTCGACCCCGAGGCGTATCTCGTCGACGTTCTCGATCGCATGGTGAGCGGCGCCACGAAGACCAACCAGCTTCACAAACTTCTGGCCTGGAACTGGAAGGCCGCACGCGAAGCGGAAAAGCGAGCCGTGGCATGACGAAGCCGAAGCAACGGCGGGGAACGCGAAAAGCACGCAAGACGACGATGGCGGACTATGCCATGTCGTTCGAACGGCTCGGGCAATGGATCAGCGAGCGCGCCAGGTCGCCGACGCTTCGGCATCCGCGGGCGACGTCGCTCTCCATGCTCGACGGCGCGGTGGCCGCGGTCGTCGCCGGGCCGGTCTCGATGGCGTCCGAGGAATGGGTGTGCCCGCTCCTCGGCGTAGATCCCGACGCCTTCAATCACGACACCGAGGAGTTCTCGGCGATCGCCGCCACGCTGATGCGCCACAACGCAATCGGTGAGACGCTGTCGACGAGACCGGAGAGCTTCGAGCCGCTGTTCGTGCGATCACCGGACGACGAAGTCGACCCGCAGCCCTGGTGCATGGGCTTCTACGCCGTCATGAAGCTTCGGCTTCTCGTCTGGTCGCGGCTTCTCTCCCCGAACGGAACCGAACACCTTATGCTGCGGCCGATCTTGGTCCATTGCATCGACGACGCAGGTCGGCCCTTGCTACCTCCGGCCCGGCGCACGCTGGGAACGCAGCCCATTGTCCAAAACGCCTGGCGCGACATTCCAGCAACCGTCGAGGCGCTGCGCCAGTTCTGGATGCCTATACGCTTCAAGCGCGGTGCGTAGGCCGTCCGCACCAAGTCCGTGGCCCTCTCGTACCGTTTACGGTCGATGCGATACGTCATCGACGGGTAATGGAGCTCCACAACCTCACGCCGCGTGAGGTTTGAGATCGCTTGTCTCGATGACCCTTGTATCTGCGATTTGGCCAAGAGTGCCATGCTGAACTTGGCAGAAGCTGGAAACAAAAATTTGGCAGTTGGTGCTCGTCCCATTCGACTGATGAATTCAAAGAACACCGAGGCGAATAGCCGTAACGACCGCTTGAATCCGGCTGGTCGCGTCCAGCTTTCGCATCGCATTTTTGATATGAAAATTGACTGTATTCTCGCTGATTCGCAGGATCTTCCCAATTTCCCATGACGATTTCCCCTCGGACACCCACCGCAGGCAACTGATCTCCCGCTGCGATAATGCAACTTTTCGGTCGCAATCATTATTGGAGGGACGAGCGATCTCGCCAGAGGCGGTGTGAAAGAGGCAGGCCAGCGCGTTAAGATGACGCATGCGGGCCTGAGGATCAGCATCGTCGGACGGAGATGCAAACGACACCACAGATACCCGACCCAACGGGCCGAACAATGGTACGCTCATACCATGCTTCAGGCCCGCCTCTCTGGCCTCTTCCAGTACTCGTCTCTCGTCTGGTTGAAGTTGATGGCGGTCGGCGAGTTGATCCCACAAAAACGGCCGCGTATGCATCGGCGTCCGCCGCACCACCGGATCAATAGTATGGTACTTGCGGTTGAAGTATCGGTCGCACCAGTCTGGCGGCCACTTCACAGCCACGGTCGGAGGTGGATACTCCGCCAGCCGAAGTGGCTCGACGAAATTGAGAGCGCCGTAAGCGACTTCACTGAACCCTTCTTCGGTGGCACAGCTTACAAGAAGCTCGAACAGCGCTCTGAGCGAATGCGTCTGGTTCGCGCATTCGGTGAAGCTATAGAGATCCATGATGGGTGCCTCAGAACGCCGATCAAGCTCCCTGTCACTGTGTTCAATTACGCTTGTTTCAGGCGGAGCCAAATTCCATTCCATGACCTGAACTCTTGGGTTTGTTCTTCGTGAAGTCTGAGCGCTCGCACGCTGCGTCAGACGCCATTCCCGAATTCGTTGCCCTGCCTGGCTGCGCCGGCATGATCCCGTCAAACAGCCGAGATGCTGTCACCATCCCTGGTCTGAGGCTGAACGGCACGCCGCAATCGAAGCGCCGTTGCACATGCAAAATGATCGGTCCAGCTCGCCGATGGCCAAATCGGGATTACCGCGCCCTCATCCGTGTTGGTGGACGCGATCGATGGGCCACACGTAACATCCGAGGCAGAAGCCATACTCCTCGCACGATTGCCCGGCGTTTCAGCGTGTCCGTCAGGCAGGTCCGGCGCAAATGAATCGAACGGGCAGAAAATGGCCACGTCAAAGGCGCCACGGGAGATACTCGCAATCGCGAGACCTGCTTGATGCAGAGGACACTTTGCATGCGCATCTCCAGAAGGGAGAGGACCCTGGAGCAGATCAGCAAGTGTCGTACCACCTGTTGATTTCGTGAAAATCAAGCGTCGGAACAAGGGCTTGTAAGGCGGACGGTTGGTTTCCGCAGTAAGTGCATTGAAGCAATCATGACATCGGGAGGAAACGCGACAGGGCCATTTGCGCGAGCCGCGGCACGAATTGACTCAGCCGAAGAAAGGGGCAGCTTCGGCCGCGCGGATCCCCGACTTAGAGCTCGGAATCCGCCCCCTGGCGGAACGACAATTGCACCTCACGCTCGGATCATGATGCCGTTGGTGCAACCAAGGCGAAGAACTTCGCCAAGATCGGTGAAGTATGGTTTCTCTGCTCTTCGCGATCACCTCACTGTTCTATGCGACCGTCGGCCAAGCGGGTGGCACCGCATTCCTGTCGCTAATGGCCTTTTCTGGTATGCCATCGACAGAGATGCGCCCGACGGCGCTTGCTCTCAACATTGTTGTGGCGACTTATTCTACGTGGCTCTTCAACCGCAACAAAGCCGTAGACTGGATAATCTTGCGTCCGCTTCTGCTTTCATCGATGCCAACGGCGCTTGCCGGTGGCTTGATTGTGCTCGAGGAACACATTTACAAAACACTGACCGGAATCGCTCTTCTTCTGGCGAGCGCCGTGATGATCATGCGGCGCGAACGAGCTGCCGATCGCATTTGCGAAACTCCGCTCCGGGCAAGCGTGGCCATTGGCGCGGTCCTCGGCCTGGTTTCCGGCCTGACCGGCGTGGGCGGCGGAGTGTTCCTGGCCCCGACGCTTGTCGCACTGAATTGGGCATCACCTAAGCAGACCGCCGCGCTATCACCCCCTTTTATCCTGGCTAATTCCACAGTCGGCTTCCTCGGAGCTCTTTTCACCGGCCAATTTCCGTCCTCGGATTTGGCGCTTTACGCAATCTCCGCGCTGGCCGGTGCCGTCGCAGGAACGGTTATCGGCCTGAAATGGTTGAACCAGACAGCTATCAGGTTCATCCTCGTGGCGGTTCTGCTCGTTGCCGGCATCCAATTGGTTCGCGCTTGAAAGTCTCAAGTCCCATCTTTTGTGGTTGGTAAGCGCCCAGCGCGGTCAGATCGACGCGGTCTCGCTAAACGCTGCTGACAGACTCAAGCGGTTTGGGGGCGTGAAGCATCGATATTGGCCGCAAACGTTTTCAATAGCGAACTGAAGGTCATGATCGCCACCGATCATATTCTCACGTACGTAGCCGTCGCTATGCCCTCTTGATTACCGTCTTACGGGTAGTCATCACCGATGGCTGGCTGGCGGCGAGCCGAGCATTTCAATTATGGCATCTCGTGGGGTGCCCAGTTTCAAGTTATCAAATTGTTCGGCGATCATCCTCGCTGGCTTGATAGGCTCAGCCCTCATTCGCGGAAGATGATCTTCAGGCCCGATCGGCTTACGTACCACAAACTTTTTCGATCCAGTGTGAAACTGGAATGCCAGGGGGTGCGAATCCCATTTGATGTAATGAAGCGGCGCAACATCTCCCAGCCGGCTTCTTCCTAGATGGCCTCCAGGTCGCCGCGGGAGAACGATTACTTGTGACGGGATGATCGACGCCTCACCAGGTGGCTTATGTGAAACAGTGAGAGCTGCAGGTGCATCGCATTGATGCGACGCCAATGAGAAGGGCCAACTGCATAATTATGCGCGCTCTGGCAGCGACCGATAGCTGCAAAGGCGATGTTAAAAACAGAAGACATCAAGTGCTGAAGCAGAATAGAAACCATCGCAGATAGTGTCACGTGTGAGATATCTGGCCGGCCCTCGCGTTCGCTATAAGCAGGACCTGCAAGTTGTTGTGAGTTGGTGAGCTGCATTGGAGCCGGAACGAGACGCCGCCGAACCAAGGCGCCCCGACGCACTTTGCCGGGGGGTGAAAGTGCGCCGGGCCCGCCCCAACATCATCAGTACATCCGTGATGATGCTTGCGGCAATGAGACAAGCAGCGTGGCGGAATTGAGGCTCATGCTTGAAGATCAAAAATGTTTTGGTGAGCTGCTCCAAAGGACTTGAATCGCACGTAGCGTCACGTTGTACGATCGCGCACTTGGCTCCTTCATCTAGCAAGCAACTTTTTTCCGTGACACGCCGGCCTTGGACGGGACGCATAGGTCGAATGCTGTGCGCATCCACATCGGTTTTTTCACGGAAAACCAGCTTGAAAGTCGAGAGACCCGGCAAATCCGGGGTGGCCCGCTCCCGGTGATGCCTTTAGATCCCCCTTTTCGTCGCAAAGCGGCTGCACGTTAGGGGATGGGAAGCGACGCGCCCTTGAATGAATGATTGACACTGCGCGCAGGCTAGTCGGAGGACGTCTAGCCGCTTCGACCGTGCTCATACGAGAAGTTCATTCTACCCACAAGCATTCAGATAATCGCCAACGAGGGGCTCTCACTCCACTCTCACCCCCGGCCCCTAAGCCGCGTTGGACTGACATCGAGAGCGGGACCAGATCTCAGGAACGGTTAGGCACGGTTGACATAACGCAAAGACACAAGCGAGGGCATCGGTCAGCTTCATGCTGTTTGAGCATGGGAAAGTTAAGCCTTGCAGACCTCACTCCTAAACAAGTATTGCGATGCTCGCCTGCCTTGGTACACCATCTACCCAACCGTACCTGATTTCACCGCGATGGTCGGTCCCAAGACTTGTGAGACATGGTTGAGGCGGCTGCCGCCCGACGAACCCGTATCGCTCTACCTCCACGTTCCGTTCTGCCGCTCGATCTGCTGGTATTGCGGCTTCCCTACAAGCCTCACTCGCAGCGAGCGACCGCTGCGCAATTATTTGGCGGCGGTGCAGGATGAGATGCGCTTGGTCGCAGAGCAAGCGCCGCGCGCTCTGCCGGTGAGCGACCTGCATTTCGGCGGCGGGACGCCGACCACCATTGCACCGACCGACTTCCGGGCCTTGATGGAACTCCTGCGCCGCTGCTTCGCGTTCAGCAAATCATCTACCATCGCCATAGAAATCGACCCGCGTGCGTTCACGGCCGAGATGGTCGAAACGTTAGAAGCGGCGGGGGTCAGCCGCGCGAGCATAGGCGTGCAAAGCTTTGACCCTGTGGTTCAAAGGGCGGTCAACCGCGTCCAGAGCGAGGTGCAGACGGCTTCTGTCGTCGAAAGGCTTCGCCAGCATGGGATAAGCCGCATCAATTTCGACCTTCTGTTCGGATTGCCGCATCAGACGGTGCGATCCTGCGTGGACTCCGCGCGGACGGCTCTGGCCATGCGGCCAGACCGGCTTGCGATTTTCGGCTATGCTCACGTCCCCTCCTATATGAAACGTCAGCGCCAGATCGATGAGACGGCGCTGCCGGACAATGTCGCCCGCGCTGAGCAAGCCGCGGCCATTGCAGATACGCTGGTCTCGGCCGGCTATCGCCAGATCGGGCTCGACCATTTCGCCCTGCCCGACGACGAGCTCGCGCTGGCGCAGAAAGCCGGTCAGCTGCGCCGCAACTCTCTGGGTTATTCGGCTGATACCTGCAAAACCGTGATCGGCTTAGGTCCGTCAGCCATCGGCCGCCTGCGTGACGGTTACGTCCAGAACGAGATCGCAACCGATTCCTATCACCAACACATTCAGGCTGGCCGTCTAGCGACCTCAAAAGGCTACTGTCTCACCCCCGAAGATCGCCTCCGCGCCGCAATCATCGAGCGTCTGATGTGCGATTTGCAGGTCGACGTACCAGCGATCTGTGCTGCTCACGGATTTGATCCGATTCCTTTTCTTGATTCGGCCGACGGCCTGGGAATGCTTGTCGAAGACGGGATAGTGGACATTGAAGAGGGCTTCATTCGGGTCAAGCAGGAGCACCGGTTTGTCATTCGTGCTGTTGCTGCCGCATTCGACACTTATCTCGACCGTACCCCCTATTAACTTAGCCACGCATGTGAGCAGATCCCCAACCTCTAAGCTCCCCGCGAGGGAGCGATCCGAAGACGCGCCTCGAGCAGACAGGCCAGATTTCGAGGATGCAGCGGCAGTGTGATGACACGACGTTTCAGATATGGTTTCAAAACTGGCGAGGGCTTATTAAAAGGGAGCTGATTTAAAGGAGAGGCGCAGCGGACTTCGCCGTTCAGGGCCACGCCTCGATCATGCGGAAAGGGCTCTGCCCCACCTCCGCTGGAGTGCTCTCGATGATGGTGACGGCATCAGCGATATGCCGCTGGAGATGCCGGCGCCCGCACAAGTTTCGGGTATTTTACGGCCGCAGGCAGCTTTGTGAAGCTACGGTCCACCTCCTCGAGCACAGTTGGAGACTCGACCACGCCCGCAGCGGTCTCAGACCTCAAGGCTCGGCTGTCTTCGGTCCTGCGATCACTGGCGCGCCTCCGACGGAAACAGGTCCCTGTGGTTTGGACCGCCCGAAGCGTTTCCTGGAGACGTACGGAACAGCCCGGGCTGACGACAAAGGAGGCTCGGAAGCAGCAGAAGGGATAGGTGTTAAACTCTGCAGCGAATCGATCCGCGAAGTCAGCATGGTGATCTGATCCAGAATCGCTTTGAGGTCATCCCGTTGGGCATCGATCCGGCGGTTGAGTACTGCGATCTCATCGCCAGCTTTCTGCTGTGCCCACTTTATCTCGGACAGGGACGCCCTGTCCTCCAGTGACAGGCTCATCGTTGAAGCAACGTCCCGGGCTTCCGGCGTCTCGACAAACTCTTCAAGGTTAGCCCAAAGCCAGGCGCCAGCAGCACACGATCCGACGAGGGCAAGCGGAAGCACCAAAACCGGGAGAATCCGTCTTGACGGCCCGTGCAACAGCGGCCGCAAGTCTGAGGCGGCCGCTTGATCAATCAAGTCCATTGTCCCTCGCTCAACATCCAATTCCAGCAGGCTTATTTCGTCGACGCGACAGCTTGCGATGCTCACGCGCTCCAGGAGCCGCCAGCGTCGACAATAATCAATCTTGGCGAGCTTCCCGATCGGCTGTCCCTGCTCGTATGAAACGCTGCTTCTTGAGCAACGCAGCGCTCCAATTTGCGCGCGATCTCGATGATAGCGCCACTAGCCAGCAATAATTCCCGTCTTCGTCGGCGATGGCGCAGCTTTTTCAAACCATTCAGAAGAACCTTGCAGATTTTCTTACCTTGCCGCTGCCAATGCAAGCCGTCCACTGATCCTGCAGTGTGTTCGATGGCCCCCTCACGCCTTGCCGCGACCAGCAACTCCATCCGGAACGCGACGTAAGCGCCACGGCTGAGCCGGCCGAGCCGCAATGGCCGATTGGACCGGCAACCATCACCTTATCAACTACCAATTCCGGGAGGTTGTTCGAGATCACGGGCACGTGGCAAGCGTGACCAACGAACGCCGCGCACCTCAAGGACTCGGATGCAAGACAGATTTTTCCGCGCCAACGGCTCTGACGGAGCCATCAACTGCTCGCCGATACCTACCAAAGCAGCTCGATGGCCGTTTCCTCCGTATTCCTGGGCCACCACGTTAGACGTTGTGGTGTCGTTGCCGGGCGCGCATTCAAAGGCTGTTCGGCCTTCGCGCCTGGCAATTGTCTCGTCTTTTGGTGACAGCGATACCAATGAAGCGCTTCGTGAAGCCAAGCACCTTGCCCGGCGAGCCTTGCCTTCTGGTAGCTACCGTTTCGTCGAGAAAAGCGCCTTCGATGCAGATGCGCGGCACCGCCAGAATCGCCTGACTCATAGTGAGCAAGGTGGACATTCGCAATGGCCAGGACAGCGAGGCTCCGCGCGCTTGTCGTGAGCATTTTGCCGAGCCAGCGCTCGCCGCCGGCTCTCGGCGCACCGGCGTCATGCACAAGCAAAGTTTCGGACCAGATCATCATCGCATCGCGAGCTGAGAGGTTCGGGAAGCCTAAGTGGTTCTCTTCGGATAGCTCGAGTTCTTGCTCGTCCCCCTCGCCCTCGGATGCGAAACGCCGGGAGCTCACTCTGGGCCAATCAGGCCGCAGTTCAATCTACTCATGGCCGACAGACATGGACCCGAAGTGCGCCATGCGTGATTGCTTTCTTGCGACAACCTCACGTCGGACGTACTCAGCTACGGCGGCACTTTGTTTCAATTTTAGACCAAGAGGAAAGCAAAGTGGGCTTGTTATCGCACTTTCGCTAGCTGCTTGTCTGGTCGGCAATTCCGTACTGGCACAAACCGCGAGGGGGCTTGATTCTAGTAGCCACCCTGTGGATCAGGCCAGCAAAAGACGAAAGGCTTCCGATCGGGCCGCAAAGCTCCCGATCGACCTGATCCGTCAAGCAATCCACCCTCCTGCCCCGGCGCCAGCAGCAGGTCCCGGAGTGGCTTTCGAGAAGCGCGGCAATGCGGACAGAGCTGGGCAGACGAGAACGCAACAGACGATCGATCCCTTCGCAAGGTACGACAATCTGCGTGAAAAAGGGTTGTGGCTCAACATACCTGGCCCTGCGGACACGATTGATCAGGACAGGGACGGCGTTAGATCGGCGCTGGCAGATGTCGGCATCGGCTACATCGGCTGGACACACAACACCTTTGCAAACAACCAGCTGCCGAACGCAGCCAGAAGCACTATCGCAAACCAGCTCTATATGGGCCAAAATCCGACCTTCGCGTCGGCAAACTTCATGATCGTCACTTACGATCTCAGCCGGGTTGGCATTGCCGACGGACAGATTGTCGTAGGAGCCGAGCAGCAATACTGGACGTGGGATCGCCCGGGGCCAGATCGAGTGGGAATCAATACGCTCGCCTACTATCAGACTTTCTTCGACAGGACACTAGAACTCAAACTTGGCTACCTCAGAAACCAAAATGAGTTCACCGGCACATTGTTCGGAGGGATTACAGGATCGAACATGTCTGCTTTGTTCCAGGCAGGGATGAGCACCAATGCCGCGCCCACGCCGGCGGTCAACTTGAAGTACAATTTTGACGATCGCTTGTACAACAAGGTCTCGGTCCAGCGCTCAATCAGTCCAGATGGTCCCTATGCCCAGATAACGGAGAATCCCACCGGCTTGAACTGGAGCACGGCCAATGCAGGCATCCTTCTCGTTGACGAAGCCGGCTACAAGAGCAAGGCTGCTCCCGGCGTACCCGACACGTGGCTGCGGGCGGGCGTTGGTTTGAACAGTAGCCGCTACACGAATTTGGCGGATTCCAAGCAACAAAGGGAGAGCGGAAATAATTTTCACTACATCGCTGCGGACAGGCAGCTCTGGCAGAGTGACGCCCTTGGGTCGCCGTCTCGCGGCATCTACGGCGGCTTCTCCGTCATGGGAGCTCCACCTGACCTCAACAGGATCAGCCGGTATTACGAACTGCGTCTTTATGCGAAGGGAGCTTTTGATAGTCGGCCCAGTGATCTGATTGCTCTCGTTGCGACCAACACGGCCTGGAGCAAGCTTGCAGTGGATGCTGCTCTGGCTAAAGGCCAGCTTGCGCACCGCGAGACCACAGCAATCACGGGAACATACACCGCGCATCTCGCTCCGGGGATATATGCAAGCGTCGGACTGTCTTACATTCATAACCCGACAAGCATCACACATACGCCCGAAACGGAACACGCGCTCAATCTGTTGGTGTCTACATTGATATTCTTCTGATCATCGCAAGCGCCGTTCTGTTCCCGCCTTCTCGTGACGCATGGGACCTGAGCTTCGCGATCTCTTTGAAGGATCGATAGCGGTACGACGACCCCACCTCGTTTAGGTGGACGGGATGAGCGAGACTCGCGCGTGGATTTGACAACGCGAGGGACGCTCATTCCATGCATCAAGACAGACATCAAGACAGGCATGATGCCGCCTCCTATCAGCGGATCGAGATGATCACGGGGAGACCGGAGAGCTTCGAGCCGCTGTTCGTGCGATCACCGGACGGCGAAGTCGACCCGCAGCCCTGGTGCATGGGCTTCTACGCCGTCATGAAGCTTCGGCTTTTCGTCTGGTCGCGGCTTCTCTCCCCGAACGGAACCGAACACCTTATGCTGCGGCCGATCTTGGTCCATTGCATCGACGACGCCGGTCGGCCCTTGCTACCTCCGGCCCGGCGCACGCTGGGAACGCAGCCCATTGTCCAAAACGCCTGGCGCGACATTCCAGCAACCGTCGAGGCCCTGCGCCAGTTCTGGATGCCTATACGCTTCAAGCGCGGTGCGTAGGCCGTCCGCACCAAGTCCGTGGCCCTCTCGTACCGTTTACGAAGGATCAGCCTGCATCTCCGCTAGAAGAGGCCGTTAAGTCGGATGTTACGGGACGCCAGCTGGAAGAGATTACGGAAAAGGATGTCGTTAGTTCTCCAGGGAGGATCGGGCTGATTGCTGAGGAGAGGCTGGTCCCGAGCGCAGTCATTTCGAGGTTGGCCAGCGCGAATAATTCCCGTTCGGAACCATGGCGAGGTCAGGTTCTCGAAAGCTTGCCCGACTACGGAGACCTGTTCAGGTGATCCTGGAGGTGAGGTTAGCGTGGACCTGCAAGATTTTGACCCATTTGACGTACCAGCTTGGCCGCAGGGGCAGCACGCCGTCTCGGAAGCGCCGCAGACGAGCCCGGCCGCACAAGATGGCTTTGAGCAGCACTTGGCCGAGGCAAGGCAGGCAGATCCCGCTCCCGCCGGCGCTCGCGACCACTATCCCCATTTATCTACAGAAGACCGGGACCTTATCGACAGGGCGATTGCTCAATATGCGGCTCAGAAAAACCTGCAACCGAGCACGGTCAGTTTCTATACTCAGGCACTTCGTCGACTGGCGAATGATCTGCGCGCTCGTGGCCAAACGACTGATTTAGAGAACCACGCGTCCTTGCTTGCTCACGCAAATGCTTACTTTCTAAAAGACACGGCCATGAAGACAGGCGTAAGCATTCTTCGTGCGTATCATGAACCCGACCATTTAGTTTCTCGCGGGCGGCCGCGCGCGCTCCCCTCAGCGAAAAACACATCTAACGATAGCCAGAAATCCCCGGTGATGGATGCACGTGCCAGGAGCAATCTCCTGGCAAGTGAAGAGGTCCTCATCAATCATGAGCATGACATCGCTCAATCGAGAGCAGCGAAGAGACCGAGGACGCTGAACGATCTGGAAGAGGTGGTGGTATACCGGCAGCCAAGCGCAAACGCCGGTTCAGGAGGAAGTAGCGGAGCAACGCGGGTCCCCTCAGCAGGCGTCCTAATCCGGGGGCAGTGGGATAGGCGGCCTCTTTATCCCGAGGATGCTGCCGATATCCTGAGGCTTGAGGAGACCCTCATTCAGGGTGGCATGACCGCTACATCGGCGAAGCAGCATGTAAACAAACTTATTGGCTTTAGCCGTTGGCTGTTCGCGAAAAACAGACCGGGCATTGTTGCTCGGCTGGACAGTAAGTCGCTGAGCGACGGCGGTGACATACACGAGTTCACTCAAGATCGTCATAAGAAGATACTACTTGCAGCATTGGAGCACCTGCGGACTTTTCGGAACTCAGGCGCAGCTATCGTGCACCCACGACGCGCTTTCACGAGGCGCAGCCCTCCCAGCCAGAACGTTACTATCCTCGGCGCCCAAGGCCCGGCACTGGTTGGACCGAGCCGCATGGAGGGTGAGGCCGCGCCGCACAAGGCATCGCACGAAGGCCATAGTCCGCCAGAGGAGCTTCAGGAAGATCAGGGTGATCAAAGCGCGCGATCGGCTTTTGTCCAAGAGCTCGTTGCGTCCGATCCGGAGCAGCTGCCTTCAGAGCAGCTGCGGCGAGTTCTAGATTATCTGGATGATCAGCCCACCCCCTCGCCAGTCTCTGTCTCCTCAGAGGACCTTCAACGGCTGGAAAAACAATTGCATGACGAGCTCCATGGATTACAGGACAATCAGCCTGTCTTGTCGTTCCCGATTGATCTGGAAGAGCTTACTTTCAGTCCGGAGCAGCTCTCTCCAGGGGAGCTTCGGCGACTGCTCGAGGATCAAAACGCACAGGAGCTTGTTGAAGGGCGAGCTGATCAACCCGGCACGTCTGCTTTCATCCAGGAGCAAGTCGCATCCGATTCGGAGCAGCTCCCTCAGGCAGATCTTCGAGTACCGGATCATCTTGATGATCAACCCAGCCCCTCGCCAGTCTCCGTCCCTCCAGAGGAGCTTCAGCAAATGGAAAAGCTTGCATGACGCGCTTCACGGACTAGGGGACGATCACTTCGCCCCTTCGGTCTCCATTGATCCAGAAGAATTGGGTCTGTGCGTCCACGAGCTCGACCAGATCGAAATCCGTAAGGAGCACATTGTTAAGCGTGATTTCGGGACGCTGCAACGCGCTCGTGGTTTAGATGCAGTTCATAGCAATTCGTGCATGAAGCGAAAGCTGGCAACATGAGCTTTAGACGTTTCTGGATTGATGAGAGAGGTTGTGCCGGACGCGAGCCGGGCATTGTCTCACCCGTGCTGGCGGCTTCCAGAATCTGTGAAGCCACATGGGTGCGAGCGCCTGTCTCGTAGCGGGAAAGGCTCACGCAGACTTCGTTAGGGACCGACCGTAGAAGCGCAGTGTGGTAGCATCGAACATCTTCGCAATCTCTCGATGGTGACAACAATGGAAGAGGAAGCTGAGAACAGGCTACAATGAGATGTCTGTTCGAACCTTAGACGCTATTTTCCTTTAGTTGATTAAAGGCGACTACCAGGAACGTGACGCTGATGCGCCCCTGTGCCGCGCAATCACCATTGCGTTGCGTCCCGGCGCCACCGCTGCCGTTGGTCAGGGCGCCTCATTGAGGATGCTGAGCCAGGCAGTACTGGGCCGAGCCAGCTCGGTGCAGGTCCTCCCCCCATCCTCTGGCAGAAACCTCCACTGTGCTTCAAAGGGGCGTTGTAGTTGATGGGCTGGGAAATCCGCTGTCGGATATTCTCACCGCGAAGCCGTTTCCGGTGGCGAATATCTCGGTTTCAACCGGCGAACGCCGCGGCGAGCTGGAGCAAGCTGAGTAACGACGCAGTGGGCAAGGCGATCATCGCCTAAAGCCAGAAGATTGAGGAAGCGGAGAGCGATGGCGCGAAATAGCTGACGAAATCGAGCATGGTCGTCGACGAAGGCGACAAGGCGCGGTTCCTTGACGTGCTGAAGCCCGCCGTGTCAATTGTTCTCAGTAGTTCGGCGACAAGTCGTTCAGCACAATCCGAGAGCAAAGTTGGGCCATCATCTCCAGTAGCGGCGACACGCTGAACCGACGGCCCGACGAATAAGTACGGCCTTGGAACTGTGCGCATTCGCCGAACGGCTCTGGTTATTGATTTCATCCGTCTCGAACTGCCAATGGCGCGCGCATGTGATCGGCCAAAGCATCTACTCTAGGCGGCTCGGCTCGATGATTCGCGTCGGTAGATAGGACGCATCGAAAGCCTGCTTGTGCAAGATGACTGGCCACGCAGCGCATGCAAAACGGCAGCGCCTTGGATACGCAGGTTCTCCAGGAACTAAGTCAGCCCGCGATCGAAGAGCCGATGTGATCGGAAAAGTATCGGCCCCTTCTCGTCCGCGCTCCAGTACGGGCAACAGCGGTACCGAGGCATGACTATCTGCGGCTGCTCAATCAAGTAGGTGCGGGCCCGCGCGGTGCACGGCGGTATGTCGTCCGAAGGTCCAAAAACTCGACGGCTGCGCACAGCGGCCGGAGGCACGTTGTCGGGTGGAGTGAAGGCACCCAGTAATTGCTGGCTGTGAAGCCTCGGCGGCAGAAACGAGACGCGTCTCGCCATTCACCGGTCCCGAGGCGAAGAACTGCGAACCGTCTCCTGCAGCAAGCGATCGATCCCTGCGACTTGACCCAGCCTGAGCAGCAGTAGCTCATTCAGCCGGGCGATCTGGCATTGAAGTCGCTCGCGTACCCGGAGGTCGTCGACATTCTCAATGATTTTCTCAATAGTCGTGAGAGAGTCGCGCAGCGTCTCAATGCTTTGCCGCAGCGTTTCGCAGTGTCTTCTCGTCTCTAAGATATGCCCTCTCGCCTCGCGGAACGGAAAGATGATGATATTTGTGCCCGCAGAGCCGGACGAGGTCTCAACGATGCCCGTTGATCCGTCCACAGTGTTTCTCCCCATTGGTTGCTGTCTCGGGTTCGCGAAAGCGGTTCTGTCAGGTTCAGGCTGCGCGGACCGTGAATTTCCTGGCTGCCAACTCCAGCCTCAGCGGAAGCTCCGACGAACGAGCGCGTCGTGGATATCTGGAGGCGAGCGCCCCTGCGGGAAGATTAGACCGGCGCCCGGGTTCGCATCAGGCGATTTTCGGGGAGATTTGCAGTATTTTGAGCATTATGTGTGATAGGGCGCGGGAAACGGGCGACACTCTTCAATGTGATAGTCGCAAAAAAAATGTAACGATTGCTACAATATCGAACGCTGTCGGAGTATTCTGTAGCAGTTTTCGGTACAGCGGTCGCGATGCGATTATGAATGCGCGCTACACGGGAAGAGAACACCCCGACCAAAGTCGAGCCTGTTGCTTTTTTTTATTGTGCACTCCCATAAGTTGCGGGATGATCTGCGACCCCGGGGCAAACGTGCAAAAATTCTTAATAGCCATTTTGACAATCGTAAGCGTCGTCTTGAGCGCCACCCTCGGGGTCGTACTTCAAGAGACACAGGTCTCGACAATCGAAATCGATCGAGACAGGGCCGCTCTCGCCGCACAGATATCGGCCACGCAAACGGAGAGTGAAAAATACGGAACGGGACTCCTCAAATCTCTAATCGAGGTTCGGCTAGCAATCGCGCGCAATACGCTGGCCATGCTCGACCAAAAACGAGCTTCTTACATCAGACGTATCGCGCTGGATTATAGGTTGGACGGCCGGCCGGTTCATGGCGCATCCGACCAAGAACTCAACATGATCATTGAAGAGATATCGCAGGCAGAGAAGAAGGCCGCAGCCTCTAAGCTTGAGGCCGCCAGGTACTCCGGAGGGCTGGTTCAAGCGATGTCTCTTCTAAAGGCAGAAACTGACCAATTAAGCGTATCGCAACTCCGGTTGAAATTTTACTCTGCGAAGCATGGAATCCCAATGCCGCTCCCGAATCTTGCCGAGAATTCCAACAAGCTTGTTCAACCACCCGGCAAGGACGTAAAGGATCGTGACGCATTATGAAGTATGCTCTGAGCCTGTTCTCCGCCGCGACACTGGTAGCATCATGCGTCACCTCGCTCGCACAAGCGCAAGTGTCGGTAACAGACGCACCGATTGGTCTCGTTTGGGGAAGCTCCTCCGCCGAGGTCCAAGCTAAAGGGATTGAACTCAACGAAATTGAAGGAACCGACTTCGGAAAGACTTACTCGCATCGAAAATGGAGAAGGCGCTAGCCGACCAGAGCGCCGCCCTGTTGTCATTTGGGTTTAACGACAAGCTTTGGCGTGTCCTAATAACCAGCCGTCCGTTCGGCGAGGACCCGACAGGTAGTGCGGCGGTCGCTCGCTACACTGAGCTAGCTAGTCTACTGTCCGACAAATACGGAAAAGGCCCTCAAGTTCACAGGCTCGGTGAATCGATATACGCTCAATCGGGTTACTTCGTTGCAGGTATACGCGGCGGTCAATCCAGGTGGTTTACGAACTTCGAGACTTCCAACCTTTTCATTCAACTCGGCCTCACGGCCAGTGATAGCTCTACGGCAACATGGCGCTTGATCTACGAGTACAAAACCTTTCGGCGAGATTTCGAGGCGTCGAAGCGATCTCGCGAAAAAGGTACGCTCTAGCACAATAGAGCGCGAGGCACGGGCAGTCCGAAGTTGAGAGGGAACTTCGGGCTTTCGACATGCAACCCCTAAAACCTCTTCGATAGCGGCAATATGGGTTTCAATTTCGGTTTCGATGCCCATTCGAGTATTCTGCGTCGGATGGCAGCCGATTCCAATTGGGCCGCCGCAAAAAGCGGTTCACGCCGTAACGACGTGCCGATGGACGGAGCATGCTTAAATCCATTTCATCGATCCATCAGCCGATACTCGGTTTCGCAATCAGGCAGACGTGAGTGGGGCCCGCTCGATGACTATTGCCGATCTGCAGGCGATGATCGAGCCGATCCAGTTGTCTGATGCGCTACCGGAAGAGATAGGCGCGAATTCAGTACTGCCCGCAATGCATCGTCTATTCCTGGTTCGTGTATGAGTTCACAGGCCTCGCAGAACTGGCCGGCTACACAGTGTTGGAATTGGCTCTCCGCCGGCGGACCGATCCTGCTCCACCGAATACATCGAAGAGCCCTTGTCAAAGTCGGCTGCTACGGAAGGAGGTCGAAATGGGCTGTCCGTTTGCGCCGCGCCGATGTGGGAAGCCGCTGTTTTTTGGTATGAGGTCGAAATTGTAGGCGCAAGCGCTACACCCACTCAGTTCTACGCCGAAGCGTTCGCTGTGATTACCGCGAAGAAAAGTACTTGCCAGTGTTGCGGTTCTCGCGCCGCCACTTGGCGAAGGCGAACCGATCTGCGCTCGGTGCATCGAAATCAGGCCGTGTAGAGCTGTAGAGCAATAGCGAAGCTTCCGCGCGAGAATTGATGAAAAGTGCGCCTGACGTGGGGTGGCTCAGTCCTATCCGGATTCCTCCGTCCACCGCTCAGGTTCACGAGAGGCGTTCCCCGAATTTCGTGAAGTTGCGGTGGCAGGCTACCCCAATCGCTTCTGGGCAGCCTCCATCGTCTTGGCTTCGGACTCGAACTCCTGGCCCCAAGACGCCCGGACACGCCCATTTGGAAATTTCAAACTGTAAGGTGATTCCACCACACCGGATTCGACGGTGACCGGACACAACTCATCAAAGCCATCGTAAGCGAAGCCGACCAACATCTCCTTCAATGGCTCTCCGATCGATTGATGCTTGTCAGGATTGCCAGCCCAGCTTGTAACCTCGAATCCAGCAGGTGCCGGCAGATAGTGTCGCGTGAGCGCTGCAATACTGTCTTCGTGGCAGTGACCTTCGATCTTTTCGCATCAAGCATCTCTACCGAGACATAATGTCCAGCATCATTTTCCTTTATGAACGGACGGATGCGTCGAATCTGCGCCGTGTTAATGTAGTCCCTTCCAATCTTCAAAAACATTAAGCAACGCTCCCTGATTCGCTGATCGAGCATTTTAGCACGTCTATGCACGGTAGAACGACACTGCTACATTGGCAGTTCTTGGTAGCCGTTGCCTAGTACAGTCTATAGTTGTGGACGGCACTTCTCAATCCCCTACTGGAGACCGTGCATGGCTCGCAAAGCAATCGACCTGGGTCCAAACCTCGAATTCGACAGCATTTCCTCGGCCAAGTCCTACTTCGGCGCAATGCTAAAGGACGCCCCTCTGGACGCAGATGTCCCCGCCGACCAATTCCAAGCATTGAAGTATCTATATGAAGAGTATTGCAAAAGAACGAACTGGCCAGTGCCAGCGGCGCCCGCTGCATTCTATGCCACTCATGAGAGGGCAAAAGGATATACAACGAAATGTTTTGGAGTGCGATTTCAGGATGGCTCCGTAACCAGGTTCTCTCTTGATAAGGCACTTAGCGCGGTCGCGACATCAGCTTGAGAGTCTGGAGGTCAGATACATGTAGCTCAGGGGAAATCAGTGACCGCCGATTACCTGAGATACGTAAACTGATGATTGCTTAGAACCGTCCAAGCGCAGTCGCGCATTCGCCGCGCGATACACGGCCGCGCTTAGAGATCGACGATCCAGCCGGTCGCGACGCGCAAGTCGTACGTGCGCGATTACGATCAGATGTGCACAAGCCGTGAGCTGGTCGCTGGGAGAGATCGGGGCGCGAGCTAATCCTTGAACAGAAGTCTCTCGAGCAGATCGAACCGTCTGATGCGGATTACACTGCCCTCGATGCTGATGATGTGCTTGGTCTGAAAGCGCTTGAGCATCATCGTTACCCATTGGCGCATGGAGCCGCTTCGATAAGGACCTTGAAGCTGCTCAAGCCCGCCGACACCGATCTCGACATCAACCAGTTCGTAACGGACAAGTGCATCCGGGCCGCCTTCTCGCAGGCCGAACATGACTACGATGCCGAGCTGAAGAACTATAGCCATTTGCCGTTGCGCGCGAACGACGCGGTCACCGGCGCGCCGATCTCCGATTTCGGCCGCGTTGCGCAGAACTGGGTGAAGGACGAGCCAAAGGTGCGTCACTCCGGCTCGCCGGTAGGCATCTCCGTGCAGGCGATGAAGCGGGCCATTTCGGGTTCTGTTAAATCAAAAAGACCCGCGAGTTTATCGCGCCATGAACTCAGCGATCCCACCGCTGTGTCGCAATCCGGCTTGTCATCATGAACCATTTCGCGCTGGGATTCCGCATATCCCGCGATTGCGCATCCGCCTCTATCACGTCATGCGTGAGTGCGGCGACTTTAGCCGTATCGTAGTGCCAGCCGGTTTCGTGGAGATCATATATGTGGTGCACCAGAGTCGGGTCGCGCTCCTTGCGCAAGCCCGCATCCGAGCCCGCCGCCAAGTCAGCGCCACCAGCGTTTTGGCGGCGGTCCTCTTGGATCCAAATTGATGCAATGATCCGCGCATTGACGGTGAAATTCTTCATTTCGATGCCCTTCTTCGACGCATTTCAACCGACCGGACCGATGGCGTCTATGTAGGAGCACATGCCTGCTGTGGGCTAGTTGCTTCCTGGTGCTCGCAACTAAAAAGCAGTACTGAGATCACGATCGGAATGCTCCCTTTCAACAGAAAATCGGGAGGGATGACATTTCATACTATTCACTCGACGCGCTATAGCGCATGCTTAGGCTTGGGTAGGGGAAGTTAATGCGCTTCATACACACGTCGGACTGGCAGCTCGGCAAGCCGTTTGGCCGAGTGCCTGACCAGGCTCGTGCTGCTCTTTTCGAAGCGCGTCTCGATGCGATTGACACGCTTGCCGCCGCGGCACGGCGCGAAGGTGCGAAAATCGTACTGGTGGCCGGCGATGTGTTCGATAGTCCGGAACCAGGTGACCGCGTCTATCGTCAGGCGCTTACGCGTATGAAGGCCGCCTCAGACATCCGTTGGGTGCTGTTGCCGGGCAACCACGATCCGGCGCGTGCCTATGGTCTCTGGAGCCGCCTCGTTGGCGAGGCGCCCGAGAACGTGACCGTGTGCCTCGAGCCGCAGCCCTTCGAACTCATAGAAGGATTCTGGCTCCTTCCTGCACCGCTGCAGTTCAAGCGGGCGCTCGACGATCCAACTGCCTGGTTCGATCATGCGGAGATTCCAGCCGGCGCCAAGCGCATCGGCCTTGCACATGGCCCGATCCGTGATTTCGGTTCCGGGGAAATGGCTGCTAACCTGATTGCGGCAGATCGAGCGCGCCGGTCCGGCCTGACCTATCTTGCACTCGGCGACTGGCACAGCCGACGCGAGATCGATCCCAATACCTATTATTCGGGCACGCCTGAACCCGACGATTTTGACCGCGAAGTGAGCGGTGTCGCGCTTTGCGTT
The DNA here is from genome assembly GCF_023375135.1 of Bradyrhizobium sp. C-145. Classification (NCBI taxonomy): domain Bacteria; kingdom Pseudomonadati; phylum Pseudomonadota; class Alphaproteobacteria; order Hyphomicrobiales; family Nitrobacteraceae; genus Bradyrhizobium; species Bradyrhizobium sp. C-145. Next base: position 6,562,682 of record NZ_CP088150.1, read on the forward strand.
GACCTACGGGCCGAAACTCCGAGGGTGGCGGACTTGCCGATCGGACGCTACCAGTGGACAGCGGAAAGCTGGTCGCTTAGCAGCGGGGCCGACCTCGAGGGGTTGCTCGCTGGCCTCGCCGGCGCCGGCGAACGCCAAAACCTTGTCCTGCGCCTCAGACTATCCGGCCTGATTACGCTCACAGATCGGGTCGTTCTACGCGACCGGATCGAAAGCGAGTTAGCACACGAAGTGCGCTGGCTCGACCTCAATCTCGATGATCTTCATGCGCGTCCGACCGATGCAGAGTTCGCGGACATCGATGCCAATGGAGTGCTGCGCGGGGCTGCTGAACGTCTGCAGGCGTTGGCGGCGGAAGGTGGTGTGCTCGGCAAGCGCGCTGCTGCCGCGCTCGAACGCCTCTATGTGGAGCAGCACCGGGCCGACCGCGTGGAGGCGCGCCGATGCTGATCCGGGAACTCGCCATCGAGAATTTCCGCAAGTTCCGCCGGCCAATTCGCCTAGCCGGCTTTGAGCATGGCTTGAATCTGGTGTGCGACCAGAATGAGGCAGGCAAGTCGACAGCACTTGAGGCGTTGCGAGCCGTATTGTTCGAACGGCATGGATCACGAAGCGATCGCATTCGATCGTTTCGGCCGCATGGCGATGACGTGGCGCCCACCGTCGAGCTGACCTTCGAGATTGGTGGCAAGGTCTGGAAGCTGCGCAAACGCTTCCTTCAGAACGCTTCTGTGGAGCTTGAGGGCCCCAATGGGCGCGCGACAGGCGACGAAGCAGAAGAACGCCTGCAAGCACTGCTCGGTTTCAGCCGCGCCAGCAATCGCGGCGCCGACGATGACAGTCGCGGGGCGCTTGGTTTGCTATGGGTAGAGCAAGGCCAATCCTTCGTGCTTGGCCCCCCGGGGCAAGGTGCCCGTCGGACGCTCGAAGAAGTCTTGGCCGGCGAAGTCGGCGCCGTGACCGGCGGGCAGCGCACGACTACGGTGCTGCAGGCCGTCGAACGAAATCTCGCTGATTTTCAGACCCCGACGGGCCGCCCTGCCCGCCGCCTTCTTGAGGCCCAGGAAACAGCAACCGCTGCCGCCGAGGAGGCGCGCCTCGCGAAAGCCGAGTTGGAGCAGTTCGACAGCGTGCTGGATCGACTCGATTCGAAGCGCGGCGAGCGACGGCGGCTGGTTCGCGAACTCGAGGATCTCGAACAGAGCGAACGGCTCGTCAAGCTGGAATCCGACATCGATCGCGCCAGGTCAGCTGGACAAGCACTGCGCACCGCGGAAGCATTGCTGCGCGAAGCTGCCGGCGAGCGCGCGCGGTTGGAAGCCCGTGAAATATCTCGGCGCGAGCTGCGCGACCAATTGGAGCGCGCAGGGAAAGCTGCGGCGACGTCACGCCAGGCGGCCGCGGATCATGACGCGGTCTTGGATTCGGCCCGGAAGGCCGAAGGCGAGGCGACCGTAGCGCTCGAGATCGCTCGGGCCGCGCTGCGCTCGGCCGAGGAGCACCGGCTTTCAGCACAGCAAGCTAAAACTGCGCGGATACGTCAGCGCGCGCTTGCCGCCGCCTTTGCCCGGCTCGAAGCCGCCGAAAAGATAGCGGTCGAGCTGCAGGCGCGTCGCGACGAAGTCGCGGCTGCCCGGATGACGCCGGAAGCGAGCGCGCAGTTGCAGGGGCTCGAGCAGGCCCTGGCCGAGGCTAAGGCGGCCGCCACCGCCGGCGCGGCCGTTCTCGAGGTCGATTTGCTGCAATTTGCGCCGCAAGTGCGCCTGAACGGCGCTGTGGTTGAGGGCAGCGCGCGCGTGTTCGTGACCGACATCCAAACCCTCGAGTTCGACGGGATTGGAAGCGTGGCAGTTTTGCCGCCTGCGTCCGGAGCGCCTGCGCAAGCCCGGCTTCGTGCCGCAGAGCAGGATCTCGCCGCATTTCTCGCCGATGTCGGCTGTGCCGATACAATGACCGCCAGGAAAGCGGCGCGAGTGCGTGAGGAGGCGGCCCAAGCAGCCTCTCTGCTGTCGGCTCAGCTGGTGGCATCCTGCCCCGAGGATTTAGAGCTTCGTATTGCTGCAGGCCTTGATCCTCTGCGCGGAGCGCTTGCCGCCGAAGAACGGCCATCCGAGATCACCGGGGATGGCACTGATCGAATTGACGGCAATATCGATGAGGCTTGGCAGGCCGCACGCACCGCCGAACACGAAGCTGAGGGGCGCCGACAGGCTGCGCTCGAGACGCTGCAGGAGGCACAGCTTTCGAATGTTCGCTTGGCTGGCCGGCTCGAGCGCGCCGCAGCCGAGGTTTCGCGGCTCGACGACCAGCTCGCGACCGAGCTCGAAGCCTTGGACGATTCTGCACTCGGCGCCGCGTTGGCCGACGCAAAGGCAGCTGAAGCGCATGCGATCGTTGCCCGCGACGAAGCGCGGCGGGCCGTTGAGGGGCTCGATGAGATTGTGTTGGTGCAGCGTCGCGATAATCTGCGCAAGCGACGAGCGCGACTCGCTAATGACAGGCTGGGTCTTGTAAGCGACATTGCCCAGCTCGAAGAACGTGCCAAGACGCTTGGCGGCATCGGACCGGCCAGTCGGGTGGCAGCCGCCGTCGAGCTCGCGGATGCCGCAGCGGCAGCACATGCCAGGCTGAAGGAAGAAGCAGAAATGCTGGCAATGCTGGTGGAGGCCATTCGCGAAGCGCAACGCGCGGCCGCCCGTCGGTTCGTGGCTCCCATCACGCAGCGCGTCGCCCCCTTCATAGGACGGCTCTTGCCCAATGCGTCGATCACCTTCGCGGAGGATCTCCGCCCGACGCTGCTGCTGCGTGGTGGACGCGAGGAAGCTACCGACGATCTCAGCAAGGGGACTCAGGAGCAGCTCGCCGTCCTCACGCGTATCGCCTTCGCAGACCTGCTCATCGAGAAGGGGAAACCGGCTTCACTTGTGCTCGACGACGCGCTGGTGTTTGCGGACGATGATCGTTTCGACGTGATGCTCGAGATATTGGCTGAAGCCGCCGAGCGCATGCAAGTCATCGTCTTGAGCTGCCGCACTAGTGCCTATCGCGGTCTTGAGGCTAGCCGGATCACGCTTGCATGACGGCGCGAAGCTCATCACGGCGAATCGCCTAGCTCCAATCAGCCTAATCAAGGAAGAAACGCATGGCGGCCAAGAGCAGGGCCGAGATCGCGCAGGAATTTGCGCAGAATTCGCTGAGCACCGCCCCCGTGATCATCCTCGGAAGCGGCGCTTCGGCGGCGCATGGTGTGCCGGGTATGTGGGCCTTGGCGGCGCATTTGTCTGCGGCTGCGCTTCCTCCTGGATGGACAGGCGAAGAGAATGCGGAATGGACATCTTTCCTTGGGCGACTCAAAGCCGGCGTTGACCTTGAAACTGCGCTGCAGGCAGTCCGCCCTACCGAACGTCAAACGCAGTTCATCGCAGGCGCGACCCGGGAGTTTCTGCTGCCTTTCGATCTGGCCGTTCTTGAGTCGCTATTGGTCGATCGGCACGCCCTGCCGCTCACCAGGCTCTATCGGCACGTGTTCGACAGCACGCACACGACTATTCATGTCGTCACGCCCAATTATGACCGGCTCGCGGAGTATGCCGCCGACGCGGTCGGTGTGAGCACGTTCACAGGCTTCAATTATGGTTATCTTCAGACCCGGGCACGGACCCCCAACACCCGCGTGACCGTAAACGGGCGACCATCACGGACGGTGGCCATCTGGAAGGTCCATGGGTCACTCGATTGGTTTCAGGACGCCGCCAACCAGATCGTCGGCGTGAGAAGTGCGCTCACTATCCCGGCGAGCTACGCTCCGCTCATGATCACGCCCGGCATTGACAAGTATCGCCTGACCCATGTCGAGCCGTTCCGCACAATCCTCAGCTGCAGCGACAAAGCGCTGGAAACTGCTCGCTCCTATTTCTGCGTCGGCTACGGCTTCAATGACGAGCATCTCCAGACCAAACTTATCGAACGCTGCAACCGCGATTCCATACCCCTCGTCGTAATCACGAAAGAGTTGACGACCACCGCCAAGGCCTTTCTGACCGGCGGCCGTTGCAGGCGCTATCTCGCCATTGAAGACGGTGCCGCTGGGGCGCGCGCGTATATGCACGATGCGCCGGCAGGTTTCGACCTGGACAAGCCACTTTGGCGTCTCGATCAATTTCTAGATCACGTAACAGGAACACGCCCATGAGCATCCTCAACTTTGCTGATGAAGAGGCGCTCGGTCGCGTCCAATCGGTCGACACCGCAACCGTGATTGTTCGTGTCGACGACATAGAGGCGTTGCGCGCACTACAGGTCAATCGGCTGGTCGCACTCCAGAGCAGCATGGCAGGCCACAAGCTGATCGGCGTCATCCACAAGATCACGCGCACCGCGCTCGAGGAAGCAAAAGTAGCGGACGTGGAAGGTGCCGACGAGGCCCATCCCGAGGTCAATCTGGTCCGTATCACGTTGATTGGCACACTGCTCGACCGGGACGGAACACGCGCCAACGTATTCCGGCGCACGCTCGAAACGGTTCCGGAAATCGATGCATGCTGTTTCGCGCTTGAGGGCGAACGGCTGACCCGCTTCATGGGCGTCATCTCCGAGGTGACTGGGGGAGCCCAGCGTCTGTCGCTTGGCGCCTATACTCTCGATCCCAACGCCGAGGCTTACGTCAACGGCAACAAGCTTTTCCAGCGCCACGCCCTGGTCGTGGGCAGTACTGGCTCTGGTAAATCATGGACGACCGCACGTCTCCTCGAACAAGTGGCCGAGCTTGAGAGCGCCAATGCGATAGTGTTCGACATGCACGGCGAATATGCATCCATGGCCGGCAAAGGTTTCGTACACCTTCGTGTCGCGGGTCCGGGCGATATTGACGCGGGCAAGGGTCTCGCCGACGGCGTGCTTCATCTTCCCTACTGGTTAATGAGCTACGAGGCGCTCGTCTCGATGTTCGTCGACCGCAGCGACCAGAACGCGCCAAATCAGGCCATGGTCATGTCCCGCGCGATCGTTGATGCGAAGACCAAATTTCTGACTGCCGGAGGCCATAGCGAAGTCCTCGCCAATTTCACGATCGACAGTCCCGTCCCGTTCGCGATGGCGTCGGTACTTGCTGAGCTCAATCGCCTGAACACGGAAATGGTCCCAGGCGCTAGAACCGAGAAGCAAGGCGACTTTCACGGCAAGCTCAGCCGCCTGATCCAGCGCCTCGAAGGCAAGCGCACAGACCGCCGACTTGGGTTCCTGTTTCCGGCCGCGGGCGTTGCCGATAACTATAAGTGGCTAGACGAAGCCGTGACGTTCTTACTGGGCGGACGCGCCGCCAAGGGTGGTCACGGCGGGGTGAAAGTGATCGACTTTTCAGAGGTGCCCTCGGACATCTTGCCGCTGATCGTTGGCATGGTCGCGCGCATGGCCTTTCATGTGCAGCAATGGAGCGCGCAGGGCGCCCGCCATCCCGTGGCGTTGTTCTGCGACGAGGCGCACCTCTACATTCCCCAGGATGCCACCTCCGGCGCTGCTGAGAATGCGATCGCAACCTTCGAGCGCATCGCCAAGGAGGGCCGAAAATACGGCGTTGGCCTCGTTGTGATTAGCCAGCGGCCTGCCGAGGTGAATCGTACCGTCGTCAGTCAGTGCAACAATCTGATTGCCATGCGGCTTACCAATGGGGACGATCAGGCAGTGGTGCGCCGTCTGTTGCCCGACAGCCTTGGTGGGTTCGGTGATCTGCTGCCAGTACTCGACACTGGCGAGGCTCTGGTGGTGGGCGATGCTATTTTGTTGCCCACGCGTATTCGGATCGCCAAGCCGGTCAACGAGCCGCTCAGCGGCACGATCGAATTTTGGGATCGCTGGGCCGGTTCAGGGGCTGCAGCCGCGCTCGACAAGGCCGTCGAGAGTTGGCGTCGTCAGACGCTCGTCAAATAGCAATTGTCATGCACTGATCCGTGAAGGCGGCGCATGCGACTATCGACCCACCACGACCCTCTGATGCTTCGGGGGCACCTGAGTGTCGTCATCTGTCATAACCGCATCACATCACCGAAGTCCGACGACAGCTTTCGGCGCCGCTCGGAAAGTTTGATTCTGCGGCGCTTGGCACTCCGAGCACACAGCACTGAGTTTATTGATCGCGACTCGATCCCCAAGTCATGCCATTCGGAAAATGCTCCCGATTTTCGATACTTGCCGATCACGGACTAACTCGCGCCCGGATCTGTCCCAGCGCCCAGCTCACGGTCTTGCGCACATCCGGATCGTCATCGCGCGAACGTGCGACTAGCGCGTCGCGAGCTGAGGGATCGGCGATCTCGCCAAGCGCGGCAGCGGCGTCCTTCCGGAGCGAGGGCAGCTGATGATCGAGGAATGGTATAATGGAGCCTACGGCCTCTCGAACCGGAGCTTGCCCAGGCCTTGTACCGCCTTTTGACGAACCAGCCAATAACTGTCGTTCAACGCGGCGATAAACACTTTGGCCACTGAGGCTTGACCGATCCGCCCGACCGTCTCGGCGGCGACTGCCCTCACCTGCCATTCAGGGTCTGAAAGCGCGTCGGCGGCCGCCTGGGCAGCGGCGTCGTTGCGTGCAAATGAGAGCGCATCGATCGCGGCAAGCCTAACGTTGGGATGTCCGTCCCTAGTCGCATGGATCAGAGAAGGCAGCGCTTCGGTAAGCTTGAGGTAGCCGATCACGCCGACCGCCTGCGCGCGCACCGCAGGGTGATCGTCACCGAGTGCCGCAATGGCCGGTCCAAGCGATGCGCCGACCTGGAGCGCTTTCAAAGCGCGGAGGATCGCCGCCCGAACGAAGCTGGACGAATGCACCACCAGTGGCAGCAGGATCGCACTTGCCGCAGGGTCGCGAAGCTCACCCAGAATGTCCGCAGCCACCTGCGCGATCCAGGGTCGGGATCGACAAGAATGCCGGTCAGCGCCTTGGCGATGTCGACGGCATCAAAGTCCCCCAGCGCACGCGCGGCTTGCAGCCGGACCCCGCATCGGCGTCATCCGGGGCTTTGCCGGTGAGATCGCTGATCCTGAGCACGTCGAGCGGGCAGACATCGACGCAAACCGGCAGCCTCCGGCCCATCGAGCGATGGCAAGATAGTTCGAAAGAGCCTCAATCAGTGCGGAGGCTGCCAAGGTTGTACAACGAGGCTTTGATGAATTACGAATTGAGACCTTCCCAATCGGCGCCGATTAGGGCTTTCAGCGAAGGACATCATGTTCGCGCTATCGAAGTCCAAACTCAGCAATCAAGGCCGGACGCGCCGCCAAGAGCATCTCTAGATGACTTTCCGGCCACATTTCGATCCTGAGCGCCCGGTCCGCTTGCCCCTGCTTTTCGATGGCCGCCACTGCGTCCGTCGTAAAGCGGCCGCTTGTTGCGATAGTGAGTACATCGACGCGCGGCGGCTCCCATAGGGCCATCTGCTCCTTAAGGAGAGCGACATCAGTTGGCGAAATGCTGCGCTCCAGCCAGTGCTTGCATTGGATAATGACCCGCGCGCGTAAATGGCCAGATAGCCCATCCTTGGCCACGCGGGTGACGGACAGATCCCGCCCCTTGTCGGCGGCGCGGGTCTGCGTCAGCCATTCCGGATTCTCGTAGCCAGGCTCGCATGCAATTAACGAGAAAATCAGCCGTTCGAACTGTTCTTCGGTCAGCTTCGCCCAGTTGAGCTTCGTCGGTATCGGTCCAGACGGCTTGCTCGCTATCAACTCCCGGAGATCGCCGACGTTAACGGCTATCGGGTCATCCTGACCATAAAGGCTCTTTCGTAGGCTCGCCTTGGCGGCCGGCCAGTCAACACGTTCGACATCATCGAAGTCACAAGCCTGCCCGAAATGCAGATGGCGGCCCATTTCATTCCAACGATCGGGACGCGGCATACTGCTGCCCATTAGCGTGGTGATTTCCTTGAAATGGGTGCGCAGCTCGGCAAGTGCGGCTTCGGGATCGAATCGCGCGGTTCCATTGCTTCGATGGCAGGACGAGTCGCCCGGATTAGGCGATCGACTTGATCGATTGCGTCGTCAAGGGCGTGTCTTATTAGTTGCCGGCGCTTGCGGTTGAACCTGAACCGATATTCGCGAAGTTGCCGGGAAGGCTCCTGTAGGCTATTTTCAAAACTCGCTTCGGCGGCGGGCTCCATAATTTCCGCCAAATCAAACCTGATCTGCGCAATCTCGTCCAGATCGAAGAACTCAAGCTTGAGCTGCCAGCCGTCGATAGCGGGCATGTGCTCGAGAATTGCAGCCGCTGCACGGCATTTGTCTTCATAGGCTGGGTCCGAACCAAATGAAATTCCGGTTGGAATCAAGCTCTCAACATCGCCGCAAAGTCTTTCAAGCTTCGCGAGATTTGCTTCTATTGCCTCGAACTGTTCGAGCGCATCGTAAAGAGTAGGTTTTTTCATTGCGTTGCCCCCAATTCAACTTATCGCATCACATTCTCAAAAATCACACGGGCAACTCTAGCGCGCCGAGAGGCGGCTGATACGCTCGTGACCGTCTCGATATTACATTTTGGCGGGCTGAGGAGCACACATAATCCACATCCAGTCCCGCGCGAATCGCCGCGTGCGCCATCGCTAACACGGGCTGATCGGCGAGCGTCTGGGGAACAGAACTTTGGGGCGCGAACGGTATCCTCGATGCAGACGCCGATCGAGGTTCGATTCCGCTCAATCAAGGGGCGAATGACCACACTGCAGGCGTTTATGGATGGTTCGAGCTTGCGCGACGATGTTCCTATCGTGCGGTTCTCGAAAGCGCGCGCGGCACCAATCCTGGTGCGGTATCGATGTCAACGACGTACATGCGGCCCAATCATCAGGCGTCCGCGGGTTTACCGAAAACAGGTAGGGAAGCTTTCGCCTGGATTTGCGAATTGCCCCGCTCGATCGGACGAGTCCACAAACCGCTTTCCGCAATCAGCTGTCATAGACATTGCCGGAAGGTACCGACGACTTACACCGCCTCAATGCGAGGCACCATCGCGAGACTTAGCTGGGTCCGAGGAGATCACTGAGACCTCGAACAAACGCGATTAAAAAGCTCGCGAGTATCAGCGCGAGACCAAGGATGGTCCACACGAAGTCTGCGACTTTCGGCGATTCGATTTTTTGCCGGATTGCACCTTCGATCGATACTTTTAACCGACCGAGGCGCCCGGTTGCTTCGACTTGTTCGACCTGCGACTTCCGATGACGCAGCCAGAAATCTCTCAGCCACGGCACTGCAATGAATATTGGACTCGCGGCGCCCAGAAAATCTTTGAGTGCGTCCCACCAAGAGTACCCCATCTACTTCAGGTTCTCATCGACAGACCCAGACTACATAGCCATAGGCATGTGAGCCGCGAGTTCTAGATCATCACTGGACGCAGCAACCCCAAGCGTTTTGCCGCATGCAACTGAAATTCGTTCCATCAAATCCCAAGTTGGTCCTTGGATTCCGACTCCCGATTCAATTTCGCTAACCCGAGCTTGGCTTACGTCCAGCTTTTCTGCCAATTGAGACTGTGAGAGTCCGGCATCCTTGCGCATGGCTCGAACCAACTCACCAGCACGCATCGCCGCGCTCGATAGTTTCTTTTCAGTTGCAAGGCCTGGATCAGCATGTTCGATTTTTTCCACAAGGTCGGCGAGCGGGCGACCGCGCCCCTTGCTGCTGACCTCAGCAACGGCTTGCGGTCTACGTTCGTGGCTTTTTTCGACTTTGAGTTTGACCATTGCAGCCTCCACTCTTCATACAAACCAAACTGAAGCTCGCGCATTCAGTATTCCGGTCTTCAATGCACTATAGTCGTTGCCATTCCAGGAGGCCCCTCCAGCATACATCGGCACGCCATGCTCAGCCGCGAGCATCAGCGTCACCGCCACGTCGCCATCATCATCAATTTCGATAGCGAAGATTGCAAACTTGGTCGCTCCGACCGCATGGAACATCTCAATGCCCCTATACGTATAGAAGGGCGACAGATCTCTGGCGTCCACCGCTCCGCTATGAATTTTCTGGAGGTACAGCAGGACCTCGCAGGCGAAATCGTGCCCAAGCTGCTCCAACTCATCAGCCGCGTCTCCCAATTGGGGATCTTCGAATGAAACAAGCATATAAGGAATTCCTTATATTTTGTCAAGCCCATCGGCACTGCCAGTTCAGCGTGAGACAGAAAGGAACCAGAAAATACACGCCCCATAGGGTGCAACTATAGGGCGCTTCAGACACCGGATACCCGGTCGAGCCGTACTATCATATCTTGTGATAAGGGCTCGTTGATCCACATGAACCGGCCGGAACCGCCGAGCTCCCGCGCAAACTCAGCAGATTCGCTGAACGGCGCCGCTCAAACTTGATTGGGATTCAGTCTGTTGACAAAGTTTTCCGCGAGCGCGGTCATCCGGAAAGCGTCACTTGAAGAGACGCGAAACCGAGACCGGAAACTCGGTACGAAAAAGCCGCCGCCTGCTACCGGCGACGGTCATAATGCTGCATTGCAGCAATTAGCCCTGTGAGCCGACGATCTTGTTTCCAGACAAGACGAAGGTTTTGGCGTTCACGTCGGTATCCCGGGATCCCTTCTTCTTCGCCCGCACCAGGGTGGAGTGTTCAGACGGCGAACCGGAGCCGCCGGAATCTGCGGCATACTTCCGAGCAACTTTACTCCATTCCTGAGCCACTCGGTCTGGCTTGGGGGGCGGAGCATTGGAATCAAGCCCCTTTGGGGGTGAATCCAAGGGTTCCCAATCTTCGAGCGGGCCACTGAAAAGGTCTGATTTTCCCGCCATGATGTCACCTTTGCGAAACGGGGTTCGTTGCCATCATATATTCGTTCACCAGCCTAGTCCAAGACAGGTAAATTGTCTCAGAATCTTGTTTTCGATCGCGATTTCCTCGATTTTCGTTCGCCCGTGAGGCATGCCTTTTATGTAATCGATCTTGGCTTGAAAGAGCGCTTCTGCGGGCCGCTTTCCCGCGTTGACGTGCTTCCAGAACGCTGAATGCATGGGGGCACCGAAGAAGTTGAGGTCCCCGTCCATTGGCGAGTAGTGCGCGCCGGTACACCCCACGAAAGCATTAGCCCCCGCCGCCAGGAAAGAGAGCGCGACGGACTGGGCCGGGGTGACCACTTGGATCGGATCGCCGGCCCTATATACCGCTGCCCGCGTGCGTACGGTCAACGCACCCCAGCAGCATCCGGCGAATATGATGGCTCCGCAGGGGTCAGGAACGTTGTTGACCGTCATCGCCTCAAGCATGTCGCCTTGCGTCTCGCCCCAAAAACGCGAGGTGTCGGTGTCTGAGCCGTGAAGCATGAGGTAGATGAGCTTTGCCGATAGATTACCGGGGATTGCCGTCGAATGTACTTGTTCGGATGTAAGCATCTGTTCGGCGCCCAGAACGCCTGAATAGATCTGGTCAGCAAACGGGCGCACGAAATTCCGCAAGCCGAAGCGGCTCGTTGGCGGCGATGCGCCGGGTTTGAACGCTGCCTCCACAACGCGGGCCGTGTGACCGTCGGGGATTCTGGAGACCGGCACGTCAGCCAAATGGTCACCATCCAGGTCTCCATAGCTCTGGTCACTCCAGACAATGAAGTTATCAGGATCGTTGCGAGCGCTTGGTCCGATACTGCCGCGCAAGCTTGGAGGGAGCGTGTCGTATCGCTCGGATGGAACGACGTCATAGCCTCCGACAATGACGACCCCCTTCACAGAGGCATTGCGAGCTTCCCGCTGGATCGCAGCGAACGCATCGGATTCCTGTGCCAAGTCCACCATCGGCTGCGCCGGGGCGATCGCACTGAGAATTCCAGCTGCCTCCGCCTTGCCGATGTTCTCAGTCAGACGCTCTGAATTTGTTACGAACAGAAGGGGCGGCAGGTTGGGAGGAATCTTTTTTTTTCCAAAGTCGTGTTGTCCCGCACCTGGTGCGGCGCCTGAATCGGCTGGGTCGATCTCAACCGTGATCGTCACCTTTGTCTTGGTGTGCGGGATCCTTGCGATGACTTCCACTTCCTCACCCACGATCCGGCGCACGACGGCCTCGCCGCGTTTCGCTGGGGGTTGAGCAGGTTCGGAAAGGACGGGCTTGGCAGGTGGCGGGGGTTGAGGCCCGCCCGGCTCTTCATTTTGCTCCTGCTCCGTTGGGGCGACATCCCTTGCGTTGGGAGCCGGATCGTCGAGGTCGCCCTCGGAAATGCCGACGTTAAGTTTGGTGCGCACGAAGGAAACGGTTATGACCCCGTTTTTGTCAGTTCTTGCCCAGTGATACTTATCGCTGATGCTTTCGAGCAGCTTCAGCACGCCGGGGTCCGGGTGGCCAGGGTCTCCCCTGCCCGTCGAAATTCCGAAGGCTTGGGCCTCTTCAAAGGCTTTCAGGACCTCCTCGTCAAAGCCATTATATGACGCGTGATGCGGCAACTTGACGAACTGGTATGGCCCGCCCTTCTTGATCTCCTCAATCATGGAGGCCATTTCTTCGTCCAGCCCGGGGACCTCAGGCACTGCGAGCTGCATGTCGCCGGTGAGCAGGATCCTCTGCCCGGTCTTTCCGAGACTGAGGACGATGCTCTGATCGTTTAAGGCAGCGCCTGGGCCGACTCTGTCCAAATACTCCTGGATGTCGTCGACAGCAGCGTCGGCTCCCTTCGCGCCGGAGGCGGAGAGCAATTTCTTGTAAATATCCGCAGCCTGCAGGGCGGCGTCGGTATGTCTCAAAGCGTCGCTCGCATGTCGAGCTTTGTTTTTCAGCCTCCTGAGCTCGTCGCTGCAAATCTTGAGGTGTTTGGCGCTCGGCCCGAGAATTTTCAAATTGAAATCCGCGAAGTCTTTCTCGATCTGAGTCACCTTGGCTGATGGGCCGGTGTAGCGTACGATCTTTGTCCGATCGGTCTTCAGTTTCGTGAGCATCGCCGAATAGTTCGCCGAAAGGTTCGCGGCATCTGCGAGGAATTGGTCCAATGCTGGACCGTCCAGTTCGGGTTGGGGCTCCTCGACGATTGCAGCCACGACCTTTGCCGTTTCGGCATCCATCGGGGCATCCTCGCCATCGGTTGGAAAACCGAGGTTCCCATCGGCCACCAGCGCTTGCTCGAAGGTGATTGTCCCGTCCTGTACTAATTTCGGCAGGCATCCGATGTGGTCTGAATGGCAATGAGTGACGACCAGCAGGTCGACATTGAACGGAGACTTACCGAGCACTTTAGAAATCTGATCCGGGATAGACGGAGTATCTCCGCTCGAATTCCAATCTCCCGGATGCGCTCCGTCTATGAGAATGCTTCGATCGCCCTCTACGGCAAGAATGCAGTCTCCATAGATTTTCGAACCCATATCCAGCAGGTACAGCTTCATCAAATGCTCCCCTCGCAAACACCATGATGTTGAGGCGGCCAGTGCCTCAGCCATCTGGAAGTACTTTCAGCTTCAAATCTCGATACAATGTTGCTCAAGACAGTTTCGTGACGCGTGCCTCTCGCCCCGCTCACTGTCTAACCTAAATCCGCCTAGCAAGCTCATCACGAGACGGATGATAGCGCAGTCAGCACACTTGCGAGCCGGCGGCGATGGTTGTATCGTAATATAACTGCTACTTACTTCAAGTCATTGTTGCATTTCATTCGTCAAGCCCGCGGCAATCTTCTTCGCCGCGAGAGAGACGCAACGCATGTTTCACAACCGCAATTGTCGCTCAGTTCGGACGGCTGACTTCAAGCAAGCGCTAGAGAGATGACCGAGGAAGCGGATCAAGAACGGCCGCCGCTTCGTACATTCCGTACTTATTTTAAGACGAGCGTTCAGTGAAACGCTGTTTGGCGTTTTCGGGATCATGTATTTGGTCAGGAGGCGTTTCCGCGGCAACGCAGCGTCGCACGTTTAAAGCGGCGCTTTCAGATCAACTGAGACGCGTCGAACGCCAGGTCATTGAAGGAGAGGGCGATTGGCCGTGTGCGAAGCGCGTATTGTTGAACTCAAGCGAAGTAAACAGGAGACGGGGCGCCCCAAGCAGAGCTTGAGGGCGTTCTTGAACGAGACCGGCAGCGCCTTCTGGGACTTCTCGAGCCCTAGTGAGTGCAAGGCCGGTGAGCGTTCTTTAGAGACGTCGCCCCTCCTCAGAGCGGCGGCCACTCGTTGAACTTTTCGGGAACGGCTCTTGGGTCTTTCGGCCATCGTGATCGACCCTTGAGAGCCCGGCATCAAAGCTTCTGGTTGGCCAGGAAGATCCCCTCCCCCATGTGTCGCTCCTCTATCGCCCAGTGTTCGTGGAGTATCGTGCCGTCCACTCGCACCAGAGGCAATCGACACAGACCCAAATTCAACTGACGGACAACAATCGTAGGAACAGAAGTGGACAGTCCGAGTTCGAGCTGTCGAACCTTGTCAGGGAGCTACGCGATGAGCCGCGGAATGCCGTCCATGACTGCGCTTCTTGGGCTGCTCGCTATTGCGGGCTATCAGAATCGAGACAAGCTGGCGGAATTGCTGAGAGGTCCGGGATCCGGATCTTTAGAGCCGGCCAATGCCCAACAACCGCTAGGAGGTCTGCTCGGCAATCTCACAGGCATGCGCAGCGGGGCGGGTGTCGGAGGACTACTCCAGGGAGGAATTGGCGAGCTACTGGAGAAATTCAACCAAAACGGCCATGGGGACGAGGCTCGGTCTTGGGTCAGCTCGGGGCCGAACAAGGACATATCGCCCCCGCAGCTGCGGGAAGCAATCGGCCCCGACGTGTTGGACAAGCTTGAGAAGGAAACCGGGCTTTCTCAGGTGGAGATTCTCGCAAGTTTATCGCGCGAGCTTCAACAGGCGATCGACAAGTACACACCCGAGGAGCGTTTACCGACCTCATAGCCTTCAAACTGGGCTGTTTTTATTCAGGAGGAGCGGAGAATGAGCATTATTTGGACCATCATCATCGGCTTTCTCGCGGGGGTGATCGCAAAATTCATCATGCCAGGTGACAACGAACCTTCCGGGTTCATCCTGACGACGATCCTCGGGATCGTCGGCGCCTTCGTTGCCACTTACCTTGGCCAAGCCCTTGGCTGGTACCGTCCGGGAGAAGGTGCCGGACTCATCGGTGCGGTGGTCGGCGCCATCATCGTGCTCTTGGTGTATGGTCTCGTCGCCGGACGACAACGGCGCGCGATTTGAAGAGCAGAAGACCTGGCTTTGTCCCGCAAGGGACGCACTGCGCGATCAAGTTCAAGCAAAGGGGCAGAGGCCCAAGTTTTCCCCGGACTTGGGCCTTTCAACTGTCAGACTGCAATCAGAGCAAGGGCGCCCGCTCACGGGCGCCAGCCGCATTGAGATCGATGCCCTGTCTATGTCACCAAGCTACGCGACGATGGACCGGCGTCGGGATTGCGGATGTCACCTAGCATCAAGACGGCTTTGCGCCCCTTCTCGCGGCACCACCGCCTTGACCTCTTCCGCAATCCGCGTCCTCGCTCAAATAGAAGATGACGATATCCGCGCCTCCCGGGCATAGGCGATCGCCACCGCGCGGCCGTGCCGCTGTAGCTCCCGGTGATGTTCACCTTCTTTCCGGCGAGACGGCAGTAAATTGCCACCTCAACGGAAAGACACCGCAAGCGCTCCTTGCCGGCCTGTCACGCCTGCTGCCCCAGCCGCACGGTAATGTCGCCCGGCAATAGTCCCTCGGTGCCAGGTGGGTGCAATCGCCACAGGGTTTCGCCGTCCCCCCGCCGGCATGGGGAGTTCCCGATCGGCGAAATTGGCCACGATCTGCAAAGCATCTCCATCCGATGAGATCTTGGTTGATCCTGAACTGATAACGTGTGCCAGCGCGCGCCGTTTGGCTCAGTAACTGATACCAACCATCATCATCGCGCGGCATGCTGCGGGGCGGCTGGTCGAGCTCGAGCAGCTCGACCGATCGGGCCGTCGGCGCCCACAGGTTGAACGACACCCCATGTGACGGGAGGTCCCCAGCGGGTGGTATGGCGCGTAGCTATGCAGATAGCAGCTGTGGTCCGAAATGATTATAGACGACATCGAAATAGACCATGATGTCGAGGGCATGCGCGGCACGCAGGAGCCGTTTGAGGTCCTCTGGTCTCCCGTAGCGGGCGTTTGGCGCATTCAGAAGCACGCCGTCATAGCCCCAATTATGACGGCCAGGGAGGTCATTGAGCGGCATCAGTTCGATCGCGGTGATGGCCCAACTCGCGCAGATAGGGCAGCTTCCTCTCGACGCCCGCATAAGTGCCCTCCTCGCTCAACGTGCCAACGTGCAGCTCGTAGATCACCGCTTCCGCCCACGGACGGCCGCGATAGAGCACTGAGTCGTGGAGTGTTGCCATGTCGACGACCTCGCTCGGCGCGCCGACTTCGTCGGGCTGGAAGAACGAGGCGGGATCAGGAACGAAACTCGAGGGACAGAACGGCGCATTCGTACGCGAGTTCCTGATCGAGAACGCCCCGATGTGACTGCGCGACTATGGCTTCGACGGCTTGCGTTTCGACGCAGTCCACGCCCTGAAGGATGATTCCGAGCGGCACTTCCTAATCGAGCTTGCCGAGACCGTTCGCAACAAGCTTTCTGGCCAGAACGTGCATCTGATGCTGGAGAACGAGGCCAATCAGGTGCATGTGCTCGAGCGCTCACAGGGGCGCGCGAAATACTACGATGCGCAATGGGATGACGACTTTCACAACGCGCTCCACGTTCTGCTCACGGGCGAGGATGAAGGCTATTATCGCGCCTTCGCAGATAAGCCTCTCGAACATCTCGCGCGATCCTTGACAGAAGGCTTTGCCTATCAGGGCGAGGTCTTTCCGCTCCACGGCAAGCCGCGCGGCGAGCCGAGCGCTCATCTGCCGCCGGAGGCCACCATCGTCTTCGCCCAGAACCACGATCAGATCGGCAACCGTGCTTTCGGGGAACGGCTGTCCAAACTGGTCAGTCCGGAGAAGCTCTCCCAAACATTGGCGCTAGTGCTGCTGAGTCCGCATATTCCTTTGCTTTTCATGGGCGAAGAAGCGGCGGCGGACACACCGTTCCTGTTCTTCGCGGACTGGGGCGGGGAGGCTGCCGAACTGACACGCGAGGGACGGCGTAAGGAGTTTGCCCATTTCAAGGCTTTCTCGACACCAGAGATGCGCGCCCGGATACCTGACCCTTGTGACGAGAAAACCTTCCAGGCATCGAAGCTTGACTGGACGCGGATTGATCGGACTCCAGCCAGCACCGAGTTTCGAGTGCTGACAGTCCAACTCTTGAAGATTCGTCGCGAAAAAAATCGTGCCGCTGATCAAGCGCGGTTTCGTTTCGTCTCAACGAAAGTTGCTGGGCGAGGGTGCACGCTTGGGCGGCCTGGTTGTCCGCTGGCAGACCGAGGGGACGACAAAGCGGAGCTGTGCGCGTTCGTTCCTCCTGGGTGCGGAGCCGAGGATTTGCAGCACGAGGAGGAACGGAATCAGAGGCGCGACTGTTACGTCATGGACAGGAGCTGTCGCATGCGCCGCCCGAAACCGCAACCGATCCGCAACAAACTCGACTTGACCGACCGCGCCCAGGTGCGCCTCGTCAAAAAGCGTCTCAGACTATCCGACGCGGAGCTGACCAGTATCGTCGGGCGGATCGGCAACTCGATTTCAGCTATCAGCAAAGAGGCCGCGCTGCAAAGAGCATCCGCGCTGCCCAAGCCGGCCAAGGTGCCTCCCGCCCCGGTGATCGCCTCGGCGGCCGCCAGCGAGCCGGCAACGGACCGAGGTCGCGGCGACCGCGCCGACATTCTGACGGACTAGTTCGGGGGGAAGATGGATCAACCAGTACATTCAGACCACGCCCTGACACGGGCGGCCTCAAGCCTGCGCCGCTCCCGGATCACCGAAGGCAAGCCGTTTCCGCTCGGCGCCACTTGGGATGGGTTAGGCGTCAACTTCGCACTGTTTTCGGCCCATGCCACCAAAGTTGAGCTCTGCCTGTTCGACGACACAGGCGAGACCGAGCTGGAGCGGATCGAACTCCCCGAATATACCGACGAAGTTTGGCACGGCTATCTGCCCTCTGCCCGTCCGGGCACCGTCTACGGCTACCGCGTCCATGGTCCGTACGAACCCGATGCGGGACACCGGTTCAATCCCAACAAGCTCGTGCTTGATCCCTATGCCAAGCAGCTGGTCGGGCATCTGCATTGGGGGCCAGAGCTGTTCGGTTACCAGCTCGACCATACCGAGAAGGACCTCTCCTACGACGAGCGCGACAGCGCGCCTTTGATGCAGAAGTGCCGGGTCATCGACCCCGCCTTCACCTGGGGCGCAGCGCGCAAGCCGGAAGTGCCTTGGGATCGAACGATCATCTACGAAATGCACGTCAAGGGGTTTACCCAATTGCATCCGCTCGTTCCGGAAGCAGACCGGGGCACGTTCTCGGGCCTCGCGCATTCGGAGGTTCCCACTTATCTGCGCTCGCTCGGCATTACCAGTGCGGAGCTATTGCCGATCCATGCATTCGTCGATGACAGCTATCTGGTCGAGAAAGGCCGGCGCAACTACTGGGGTTACAATTCCATCGCCTTCTTTGCACCGGAGCCGCGTTACCTGAAGACGCCGTTTGCGAACGAGTTCAAGACCATGGTCAACCAGTTCCATGCCCATGGCATCGAGATCATTCTCGACGTCGTCTACAATCACACCGCGGAAGGAAACGAACTCGGCCCAACTCTATCATTCAAGGGCATCGACAACGCCAGCTATTACCGCCTGCTGCCGGACGAAAGGCGCTACTACATCAACGATACCGGCACCGGTAACACCGTGAACCTCTCGCATCAGCGCGTGCTCCAGCTGGTCGCCGACTCCTTGCGCTATTGGGCCACCGAGATGCGGGTCGACGGCTTTCGTTTCGACCTCGCAACCATCCTGGCGCGGGAGCCTTACGGCTTCGACGAAGGCGGCGGCTTTCTCGATGCCTGCCGCCAGGATCCCGTGCTCTCCAGCGTGAAGCTGATCGCCGAGCCCTGGGACATCGGCCCGGGCGGCTATCAGGTCGGCCAGTTTCCGCCGGGATGGGCGGAGTGGAACGACAAGTTCAGGGACACCGTGCGCGCCTTCTGGAAGGGCGATCCCGGCACGATCGCCGACATTGCCAAACGCATTTCGGGGTCGGGTGATCTTTTCAACAAGCGCGGACGCCGGCCGTGGGCCAGCGTCAACTTCGTCACTGCGCATGATGGCTTCAATCTGAATGATCTCGTCTCGTACAACGACAAGCACAACGAGGCGAATGGCGAGGACAATCGCGACGGTCACAGCAACAACTATTCTTGGAATTGCGGCGTCGAGGGTCCGACCGACGATCCCGAATTCACGGCCTTGCGCGAGCGCCAGAAACGGAATCTGCTCGCGACGATGCTGCTCTCCCATGGCACACCCGTGCTGCTGGCCGGGGACGAATTCGGGCACACCCAGAAGGGCAACAACAACGCATACGCCCAGGACAACGACACGACCTGGCTCGATTGGATGCGCATCACCGCGAACGGCCGCAACCTCCGCGAATCTGCGCGAAAGCTCATCGCGACACGCAAAGCATTCCCCATTCTGTACCGCAGTCGCTTCCTGTTTGGCTCGCACAATGAGGAGCTCGACGTCAAGGACGTGACCTGGCTATCACCATCCGGCGAGGAGATGACGACGGAGCAATGGCAGGACGGTAATACCAAGTGCTTCGGGATGCTCCCTGGTGTACAACGCGCACCATGACATTGTGACCTTTACCTTGCCCGCCGTGGCCGACGGCCTTAGTTGGTTGGGCCTGATCGACACCAACCAGCCGGACGCGCGGATGGTCGAGTTCGAGTTCGGGCATGCCTACGTGGTGACCGGGCGATCCCTCTTGGTGTTTGGGCTTGCCAACGATAACATCGCGACGCGCCGCCTCCGGCAGGGTCTTGGCGCACTGTTGGATGTCGCAGACTCACCTCTGTCTGGCTAGATAGACCAATCTCGACACCGCCGATCAGCGATCCACCTCGGCCGGACACGATGTCGAGCCCCCCAGGATCGCCGAGAGCTCGGCAAGCAGATGCCCCTTGCCAAGGAACTCCATATGCGGGTTGAGGAGCATTTGGAACGCCGCTTCAAAGCCGGCGTTCAATGTCGAAATTGGAGGTTCGGATGAAAAATCGTTTACTCATGGCTACCGCCGCCGCTGCGGTCGTGGCGAGCTTCGGCGCTTCGACGGATGCCGTCGCACAGGATCGCTATTGCCTTCAGGGCCGGATTTGGGGCTATCCCGGTAATTGCCAATTTGCGAGTTATGCTCAGTGCATGGCGAGCGCATCTGGAACGAACGCCTATTGCGGGGTCAATCCGCGTTATTATGCACGCCGTTATAGAGGATACCGGTAGGAGCTGTAGCTGTCCTAGCTGCATTACTCCACTAAGCCGAGCCGCATCATGAACTCGGAGCGATGCCTTACGGCCGTTGTCTTCTCCGGCGGTCTGGGCCTTGGTGCTTATCATGGCGGAGTGTTCGAAGCCTTGACCGGTCTCGCGCTGCCGATCGACTGGGTGAGCGGTTCATCGGCGGGTGCGATCACGGCCGCACTGATCGCGGGGAGCCCAAGTGCCGATCGACTGCGGAATTTGCGCAGCTACTGGCATGCAGACGGTCCGTCCGCAAGGACGAACGAAAGTCGCCATCTTTTCGCTTGGCTGAGCTCGATCAATACGCGCCTGTTCGGCCATAGCGGGTTCTTCCAGCCCCGGCTGCCCGTTCCGGCATCTCACTTCAGCGGCCTGTATGATCTCAGCCCTACACGAGAACGCCTTCGCCAGTTGATCGATTTCGGCCGTCTGAATGACAGTGATCCCCGCATCACGATCTGCGCCACGGACCTCGAAAGCGGCGACGCCGTGATGTTCGATTCTGCGTCGGATCGGATCGAAATCGATCATATTCTGGCGAGTTGCGGATTCATCCCTGAATTCGCTCCGATGCAGATTGCCGGCCGGTGGCTTGGCGATGGCGGGTTCTCGCTGAACGCGCCATTTGATCCGATTCTCGAGACTCCTGCCTCGCTCCGGCTCTACGTCGTCGATCTCTTCGCGCGTGACGGTCAGGTGCCTGACGGATTCGAGGCTGCGGCCGAGCGCAAAAGCGATCTGCCCTACGGCAACCAAACCTTCCAGCGCCTTGGCCACGCCTTAGAAGCGCGCCAGCTTCGCGCCGAGCTTCAGAGCCTGGATCACAACGACCGGGTTTATCTCTTGAGCTACCGGCCGGGCCGCGAAGAAGCCGGCCCCGAAAAATCCTTCGATTTGTCGGAAGCTGCTATGGCGCAACGATGGCGCGCCGGGTTTCTGGACATGCAGCATGCTGCAAGCCGGCCTCCCGTCCGGAATGAGATCTGCAGCGTGCGGCGATAGCAACGTTCCTGTACACCCAGCAAGCGAACCCCCTCTAGTGGCTCTGCACAGTGATTTTGACAGGTTGCGTCGGGCGATCAGATTAGCTCCGGCAGGAGTTTCGGATCAACGAGTACCTCGATGCTGCGAGGAGTTCTTGGCTGCCTCCTGATGAGGCCGGCTCGTTCGAGCGTCAGCACCATCTGGTGGACCGAAGGCGGGCTGACGCGGAAATATTCCTGCATGTCGGTTTCGGCCGGAGATCTGCGGTGGAGCCGCGTGTAGAGGTGGATAAAGGCCAAATACTGCCCCTGCGTGGGCGTGAAGGGTTTTGCCGAACGACTCACGCCGGCCATCCGATTCAGTTGTTTGTGCGTGCCTCGCACATGGAGGCACGCCATGAATGTACGCTATCGGGTCGATCTCAGCCAAATCGAGCGCACGGAACTCAGGGCGCTGCTCAGCAGCGGCAAGCATGCGTCGCGCAAGCTCAAGCGAGCACAGATCTTGCTGGCCGCCGATGCCGGTGCCGGCGACGAGGAGATCGCAAGGAACGTCGGCGTGGGCGGCTCGACTGTGTACCGGATCAAGCGCCGCTTCGTGGAGGGCAATCTGGAACGGGCGCTGAGCGACGAGCCGCGTCCCGGGGCGGAACGCAAACTCACGGTCAAGGAAGAAGCCCTGCTGGTAGCGACGGCCTGCGCCAGCCCCCCGGAAGGCCGCGCTCGCTGGACGCTCGAGCTGCTGGCAGGTGCGATGGTCAAGCTCACCGAACACAAGAGCCTGTCGCACGAGACCGTTCGGCGGCGCCTGGCCGAAAATGGCCTCAAGCCCTGGCGCCAGGACATGTGGTGCATTCCGCAGGTCGATGGCGAATACGTCGCCCGAATGGAGGACGTCCTCGACCTCTACGCCGAGGCGCCCGATCCCAAGCGGCCGGTGGTGTGCTTCGACGAAAGCCCGGTGCAGCTCATTGGCGAGGCGCGTCAGCCCATCCCGGCCAGGCCGGGTCAGCTCGAACGTTACGATTACGAGTATCGCCGCAATGGCACGGTCAATCTCTTCGTCCTCCTCGACGTGCATCGTCCCTGGCGCAAGGTCAAAGTCACCGAACGGCGAGCGGCGGAAGACTATGCCCGATGCATGCACGACCTCGTCGACATCCATTATCCCGATGCCGAGATCATCCGGGTCGTTCAGGACAATCTATCGACCCACTCCGCCGGCGCCCTGTATCAGGCGTTCCCGCCCGCCGAAGCCAGGCGGATTTTGCGACGGCTCCAATTCCACTACACTCCCAAGCACGCAAGCTGGCAACATGGTCGAGATCGAGATCGGCGTGCTGCGCGGCCAGTGCCTGGATCGCAGGATCGACGATCCCAAGCGACTGCGCCGCGAAATCGCCGCTTGGGAGCGGAAGCGAAATGCTGCCCGCTCCCGCATCAAATGGATGTTCACAACAGACAAGGCCCGCACCAAAATGGGCCGCGCCTATCCCGCGACTTCCAAAGAGTCATAATCACTGTGCAGAGCCACTAGTGCAGAGCCGGCCTCCAGATCGAGTTAGAGTCCGGCCTGAAGAAGGACGGACAGATGAAGCGAGCAAGGTTCACGGAAGAGCAGATTATTGCTGTGTTGAAGGAGCATGAGGCTGGGGCGAAGATAGCCGACCTGGCTCGCAAGCATGGGATCTCCGAAGCGACGATCTACAACTGGAAAGCCAAATTCGGCGGCATGGACGTCTCCGAGGCCAAGCGACTGAAGGCGTTGGAGGAGGAGAATGCGAAGCTGAAGAAGCTTCTGGCGGAGGAGATGCTCGACGCGGCCGCCCTTCGCGAGCTGCTTTCAAAACAATGGTAGGGCCCGCCGCCAAGCGCGCTGCCGTCGCGCATCTGCAGGCCGTCATGAGCCTGTCGGAGCGGCAGACCTGCTCAATCGTCGGCGCGGACCGGAAGATGATCCGCTATAACTCCAGCCGCCCTCCAGGCATATTGGCGCTACAGGCCGGAAGTGCTCGCGAAGTTTGATGTCGTTGAGATCGACGCGGCATTCATATGCATGATGATCTTCAACATACCAGCATTGGAGCTGTTTCCGGGGCTCATGTCCGAGTTTCATCGCGGTATACGCGAACGTGGCAGTGAGCTGTACGAACTCCTTCAAGGGGATCCGTCGAACACAACGCGCCTGAAGCTCGACTTCTTGGAGCGGCTGTTGGAGCGAGTTGAAGAAAATCGCGTCGCGCCCGAAATATGATCGACGGAACACGTTTGCCCTGTCGATTTACGTAAACACCCGCGGTTTCTCCTTCACTCTATTCGAGGGATATCTGTCGCCATACGATTGGGGAATACGCGAGGCGCGAGAGCCTCGGAAGCGAGAAACATGCCTGCCACGCATCTCGCAAATCCTCGACTGCTAGGCTCCTGACGCTCTTGTCATCCAGGACACCTCCGACAAGGGCACCTAACGTGCTCGGTTGATAACCCGCCTTAATGCGTCTATCGCTACGCTCGCGAAAGGCAGTGGCATTTCCGTTTTTGCATATTCGCGCGAACGAGTCGGGAAAATTCGAGAGCTATGGATGCCCGAACAAGCAGAGCCTTGCAAAGCTGATTGCGAATCAAATTCCGGCTTTCGAGCAATACGCTCCGCCACCTCGCAAACCTTGGATGAGCGAAGATTGCCGGGCGGGCCTGTTTGATGCAGCTGCCTTGGCACTCACGTTCTTTGGATCAAACGACAATCCCTTCCGGGTAATTCAGTATGGTGAAGCGGCGATCACGGCGCGCAATTTTTCCTTGCACGTTAGCGAAAATGAGCGTCAAATTTAAACAAGCGCAATTTAGCGCCTGACAGCTGCCCACAAAACGGCGATGTACTGAGTTCGCCGTTATTTCAAGCGGTAGCGTCTATGTGATCGGCAGGCACCTAGACCGAACATTCCTGAGTGTGATTGGCTCGCCCACCGTCGTGTGGACTGAGAGCGCGATCGATACGCCCATAGTTTTGGCGCGCGCCTGCAGTGACCTTGCCCCACGGGCTTAATCCAGTTTGAAGTTCGCTCTGGCCCACATAAGGACCAGAGCATGAAGCGCAGTCGCTTTGCGGAAGAGCAGATCATCGGGATTTTGAAGGAGCACGAAGCTGGCGTTTCGGTCGCCGATCTGTGCCGCAAGCATGGCGTCAGTGACGCCAGCATCTACAAATGGAAGGCAAAATTCGGCGGGATGGAGGTGTCGGAGGCCAAGCGGCTGAAGACCCTGGAGGACGAGAACACACGACTGAAGCGGCTCTTGGCCGACGCCATGCTGGACAATGTGGCCTTGAAAGATCTCCTGGGAAAGAAATGGTGATGCCCGCTGCCAAGCGGAAAGCTGTCGCCCATCTCGTGGACGTCTACGGAATGAGCGAACGGCGGGCGTGTAAAGCCATCGGCTGCTGCCGCATGACGATGAGATACAAGGCGACCCGCGCAGATGATGCCGGCCTTCGCCAGCGCATGAGGGCGATCGCCCAGGAACGTCGCCGTTTCGGTTACCGACGCCTGCACGTGCTGCTCAAGCGGGAGGGTTATCTGGTCAACCATAAGAAGCTCTTCCGGCTCTACCGGGAAGAGAGGCTCGCGGTACGCCGCCGTGGTGGCCGCAAGCGGGCAATTGGGACCAGGGCACCGATGATGGCGCAGATGGCTCCCAACGATCGTTGGTCGCTCGACTTCGTGTCGGATCAGCTGACCGACGGCCGTCGCTTCCGCATTCTGACCGTGGTCGACGATTGCACCCGCGAGTGTCTGGCGCTGGTGGCCGATACCTCGCTCTCGGGCGCCCGGGTGGCGCGGGATACAAAAACCAGCAGCCTCCCCCACTACTGTAGTTGGCACACACGGCACTCTCGTGCTCAATTCGGAGAGTGCCTGATAGTTCGGTGGAAAGAGCCAGATCGTTCCGCGATTTGCTGCGCTTTCTGCGTCTGCGTAGCCAATTCGTGCTCTCCGGCAGTACCCGCGACCTTTAGATGCACGAGGTCGTCCGGGGTGAGGTGACCGTAGCGCCGCTACCGGACGTTCAAAAGCAGCTGGATATGCGCATGTCGCATGGTTCGATCTTCTAAATGGCTTTCGGAGTATCCAGCCTGCCGACGGAAGCTATCTCACTCAATTGGGTTTGCTTGCGACCAACGGCACTGCGGATAGACCTGTTATCGACAACGCTTGAACGGCACGTCATCCCTGTAGCCCTCCGCACTTATCGTCGACTTAGCCTCAAGACTCGGGTCGCGCGGCCGCCGCGCCACAGGCACTCGCGATGCGACACGCGACTGCCACACAGCTGCTATCCCTGGACACTGGCGAAGACATCAAAGATGACACCGCGTTCCCGGCAGCAGCCGTGTCAACATCGCCTGTTTGCCTCCCGCCTCGCAAGCTGGGATCGCCTTACCGACCATCCGGTGCTGGTTTTGCGCGCTGGACCTTCGGCATCATCGCCCAAAGTTCGGTTTCGCTGCACGAGGTGGCTCTACCATTTCTTGGAGGAGAATGCGAGGCTCAGCTTAGCTAAAAGCTCCTCGAGACTGAAATCCATTGGAATGGACCTGCACTACGAGGCTGGCAGGAAGGGCCTATGCCACCAAACAACCACGCCGCGAATGGCAGAATGTTGTCAGCCTTGCTTTATTGGGCTTTGCTTGCTCTCTCCGTCGTGACTACAGCAATCCTTTTCGCTCGGCTGCTATATTACTGCGGTTACGGTCTCAACCTCGGCGATGAAGGTTTCTACCTCAACTTCATCGCGAACCCGTTCCCCTACGCGATGAATAATTCCGCGTCCCTTTTCGGCTTCGTCTATCACTGGCCGTATCAGTGGGTGGGTGGCGACATCGCAGTGCTTCGGATGGCGAACGTGGTGCTTACTACGGCGCTAGGCTGGATTCTTGGTTTCCTTGTGATCCGGCGCCTCTGGAAAGCAGACTGGCCGCATGCTGCGGTGCTATCGGCTGGGATCGCCAGCTTGGCATTGTACCACTTTCGGCTGAGCTGGGGGCTCACCCCCAACCACTACTCACTAGCGTCTCAATCTCTCATGCTGGTGATGATCGGCTTGCTGCTCGCCGAGCGGCAAGAGACCGCTAGCCAGGTCCTGGGGGCAATCCTGGTCGGCGTTAGCGGCTGGTGCTGCTTCATGGCCAAGCCGACCACCGCTGCGGCCATTGCCCTCGTCGTTATTCTCTATGTTGTCATTTTGCGGCGAAAGTCGCTGCTGCACATGCTTGGCGCTGCGCTGGTCGCTTTTACTCTGCTGGTCAGTACTGCCTACCTGCTTGATGGCGGCATCATCGGGCTGGTGAGCCGCATGGTCAACAGCGTTAAGCTGGAAGCCACGTTGGGTTCTGGCCACGACATGAGTGGAATTCTTCGCATCGACGCTCTCGCCACCAGTCGCTCCCAAGTCGCCATGGCGGTTATCATGGCGGTAGGCCTTCTGCTTGGCGTCCTCATCGGAGATACGCAGAAGTTGCTCATTTCGATAGCTCTCATTGCGGCGTTGATCATAACACTGGCAATTGCGTTGCTGCAGATCGATCCGATCAGCGTCGAGCCCTCGCTCCTGTTCCTGGCGCCGGCCTTCGCATGCCTTGGCGCGATGTTCTATCGCAGGGGGCTGATTGTGCGCATCCAGACCCCCTCCAGCACCGCCCTGACGCTAACCTTTTTTGTCTTGCCGCTAGTGTTCGCATTGGGCTCCCGTCTCAATTATTGGTCCGTTGGTTCGATGGAGGTCCTGTTCTGGATGCTCGCGGTCGTTGCGTTCCTGAGCCCTCTCGCGCAACAGGGCTGCGGCGTCGCGACCCTGCTGCCGCTGTCAGTATTGGCGCAGCTGCTCGTTGCACCCGTCGTAAGTGATGCCGTTATCAAGCCGTTCGCGCAGGTGAAAGATCTTCGCACCTATTCTAAGGTGATTTCGATGCCACGCAGTGGAAAACTGGTGCTGTCGAAGTCCTTCCACGACCATCTCTCCACGGCCAGAGCCCAGGCTCGTACGGCCGGTCTCGAGGCCGGACTCCCGCTGATCTGTCTCACTGGCCGCGCGTCAAGCCTGCTGTACGTCCTCGAGACGCGAGCACTCGGTCTACCATGGCTGGCCGGAGGACATCCCGGCAGCAACGCAGTTGCGGTGGAAACGCTCGGAAGCGAGAACTGCGCCGATCTGGCCATAGCTTGGGTATTGATAGAGCCAGAGGGCGAGCGTCATCTTGACCAGGCCAGTGTCATGGCTTCCTTTGGAGCCGCGCAGGAGAACTATGTCGCCGTCGCTACGTTCGCCCCCCCTGTCTTTGAAGGCGAGTATTCGAATGCGGCCAGGCAGCTTCTGCTCAAGCCATTACGCTCCGCGGCGCTGGCGGAGCAGTCCTGCCGCGAAATCAGGCGACAGCGGCCGCTTAGCCAGAAGGCGAACCAATGGTGAAGCCTTTGATTCCTCCCGGCTGGACCCGGAATCCGAATCTACGGGATCCCGCGTTCAAGCCCTGGATCGACATTTGCGCTAGGCAAGTTCTGTCCGACGCCCTCAAAATCTACCCGCACGATGGCATCGGATGTTTCGTCATCTGCCGTGCACCGCGCTATCTGATCGAGGAAACGGATCCCCAGTGGACATCATCCAGCGGCCAGGTGCCCGGCACCGGGCTAGGGCGGATCTCCAGCTACAGAATAGAACATCACTATGCGCATGGCTCGACCGGGAGCACGCCTTGACCGCTTCATCGTTCGCACTGATCGCTATCAGTGTATGCACGAATGCCTTCGCCCAGATTGCCTTGCGCAAGGCCATGCTGACCATCGGCAGGATACCATCGATCGGCGAGCCAAAAGCATTCGCCTGGACATTGGTCAGCAATGTCTATTTGTGGGGCGGTCTTGTCTGTTGTGCGATAAGTATTCTTTCCTGGCTAGCTGTTCTCTCAATGCATCAGGTTAGCGTTGCTTATCCCATGCTCTCGATCGGGTATGTGATCGCGGCCATATTTGGCTTTCTCATACTCGGTGAGACCATACCGCCTGCAAGACTGGCTGGCATAGCCTTGATCTGCGCTGGTGTCGTTTTGATTGGCAGGACAGCGTAGTCATGCGACACATCATAACTGGGGGGGCTGGCTTTACCGGAAGATACTTGGCATCAGCCCTCGCCACCAGGGGAGAAAAGGTTCTCGTATTCGATCTCGATGAGCCGATTCCAACCGATCACGCGGTAGACTTCGTAAGAGGTGACGTGCGGCAAGAAGGTGACCTAGCGAAACTTCATCTCGATCGCGATGACGTGGTCTATCATCTTGCAGCTCGTCAACTTCGCGGCCCGGTACCGTATCGAAATCGGGACGAATGGTTTGCTGACGTCAATGTGAGCGGCACTCGGCGTGTGCTGGAAGCAATGTCGGCAGGATCCACACACCGGATTGTCTTTTTTTCCACGGACATGACCTACGGAAAACCCGATCACGTGCCAGTCCATCCCACCGACAGGCAACGCCCTCTCGGACCGTACGGTCGGAGCAAGGTTGAAGCAGAGCGGCTCCTGGTGCAGGCCCGCAGAGAGTTTGGCCTGCATGCCAGCATATTCCGTCCAAGGCTTATTGCTGGTAGCGGGCGACTTGGAGTGCTGACAAAGCTCTTTCGACTAATCAGAGCAGGGCTGCCGATTCCCCTGATCGGGGCAGGAAAAAATCGTTATCAGCTGGTCGCGGTTGAGGACTGTGTCGCTGCTGCGCTAGCTGCCGTAGACGCGCATTGCCCACTTGGGCCATTTAATCTCGGCTCTGATGATCCACCAATAGTCAAAGATCTGCTCGGAGAATTGATCAGGCGAGCCGGTTCAAAATCGATTCTTCTTCCTATACCTGCCCTTGTTCTACAACCTGCACTCTGGTTGCTCGACAGAGCAGGTATGACATTACTCTATCCGGAGCAGTTTACTGTTGCGAATATTGATTATGTTCTCAGCACCGAAAGCGTGACTGAGTGTCTGGGGTGGAAACCGTTGAAGAACGATACGGATATCATTTTCGAGGCCTACACGGAATTTTTGAGGTCCTGACGGGCCATACCGCGATGTCGCGTGCAGTTCGGCTAGCACAGAAGAAGCCCGCCAGCCTGCTCCCGTGCACTTCCGGATGAACTCAAGGGCAGATGTGTCTCCTGCGCCCTTGTGCGTCGACCGGCGCGTAGCAATTAGCCCGTCAGCAGTTTCCGCCCAAGATACCGCCGGAACTAATGCGCCCTGCGACCTCAAGTATAACCACTGACGCTCCTCATCCGCGGGGCCAAGCCGCGCTGCTACGCGGTTACTTACTTCCCTCTCATCCTGATCGAGACGAGGCCTTCGCCCGGCGATCCGCCGCGGCGCGGTGCTGGCTGGAACGTATCTTTGCCAAACAGAGGGGCACCGATCCACGACCTCGTCACTCGCAACGCGGAAGTCGCCCGCCAAGAGCGCTGGGTCGGATCATCCCAGGGAGAAGGAGAAACCGGAGCGCTACCTGCTGCGCTGCCGCCCGTGTCATTCCGCTTTCGAACCCACGTTTTCCGAGTTCAGCACTGAAGTCAGCTTCCTGATCCTCTCGGAAAGTCCGAGTCCAACCGTTCGGCCATAACCCGCACAGATCAGGTGTCATGGCTTTCGGTCTGGCGTTTTTAAGGGATGCCAGGCCTTGATCAACGTACCAAGAAGTGACTCCTCGACATCATCTCCCTAACATTTCACGGTCCCAGCACCGCTGCCACAAAGCTAGGCTCCATATCACCTGCGAGCAGCCGATCGCAGCAGCGCGATAACACCGACTGCCCCTGCCGCATCGTCGAGACCTTCTCGAGGCGCGGTCGCGCTGCAAAGCAATAACCACTCTACCAGTTCCTGTAGGAGATCGCGGGCTGCAGATCGGTTAGAAGTTTTCAAGTTTAAACCCAGGCGCGCCCTCAAGGAGGCTGGCAGAAGTCGCCCGTGGAGATAACCACTCTGCGGAGCGACGTCCGACTTGCCTGATTGCCTTTGCTGACTCTGAACACGAAAGGAGGCCACCAAAGCGATCAGGATGGTTCGAAGAGCTGCCGATGAAGCTTTCGCGATTGATGCCCGGCAACGCAGAACCGGCCAGCACGACTACGCCTGTTGCCAGGTACTACACCGAGCTTGCGGAACTCTGACAATCCGAGGCAGAACATGGGCAGTGAGACTGTACTGACCTCCAAAGCGTGCGGACCAATTTATGGACAGATCACGCAATACGAGCGCTTCAGGCGCTTCTCCCGGCCGAGCCGTCCCGCCCGGAGGAAATCAGTTGAGAGAAGCTCTCGCGAACCCGAAGAGCCGCTCCACACGCGGATCAGCATGCCCTGCTGGGCACGCGACAGCGAAGGGTGAATGGCGACAAGGCATGCCGATGAGCATCTGGCGATTGCTGAATTCGGTGACCTGCACATACAGCTGCTGTCTTGAGCACCGGTCCCCTTAGGACTCTCAGCTTTCTCACGTGACGATCTGTATCGATGAATTGTGAACAATGTGGAGGACGCCTGTTGCTGATATCGCGGAATGATCCAGTTCGATTGTCAGTGGCGGCGCCGGCCTACAACGAGGAAGCTGGTATCCGCGAGGTGGTGAACTCGTGGATAGGGTTTCTTCGCAAGTCATCAGATGTCCACGACTTTGAAATCGTCGTGTGTAACGACGGCAGTGATGACAACACTGGAGAGATACTCCGCGAACTTGCCAATGCAAATCCCGAGTTGCGGCTGGTCGATTTCAAGCAGAATCAGGGAGCCGCCGTCGCCTTAACGGCCGCCATCAAGGCAACGCTGCTGGATTGGGTGATGTTGATCGACTCGGATGGTCAATTTCCTATCGAGAACCTCTCACTACTTCTGCCAGGACTCCGCCGGGATGGAACATCCGCCGTGATCGGAACTCGAAAGAAGAAGGATTCGACATTCAGGCGCTTCGGCACATGGTCGAGTGGGGTAGTCTGTAACCTGGTCTACGGCACCCGACTGAAGGACTTCAACTCGGCTTGCAAGCTCGTCAGCGGGCCGCTGCTTCGCTCTTTAAACTTCGAAGCCAAGGGGATGAACTCTTCGACCGAAATCACCGGCAAGCTCCTTGAAGCCGAAATCGACATCGTGCAGGTCGAGATACTTCATCGTCCACGAACGTCCGGGACCAGCAGTATCAGGCTTGTTAGGGATGCAAGCCACCGTCTGCTCTTTGTCTGCTACCTGGCTTTTCGCCGGCTACTGATCCGGCTTGGTATCCTGCAGCAACCTTTGAAACAGACTGGATGTCCATGAGAACGGCAGCACACGCTAAACAGGTCAAGGTCGCGCTGTTCTGCGGAGGGCGCGGCAGTGCAACCATCATTCGGGAATTTCTCAGGCAGCCAGACGTCGAGCTAACCTTGCTGGTGAATGCCTATGACGATGGACTCTCAACCGGAGCGCTGCGCAAGTTTATTCCTGGAATGCTGGGACCATCCGACTTTCGCAAGAATCTCTCCTATTTACTGGATCTGTATTCTGACCAGCAGTACGCTCTCAGATCTCTTGTCGAGTTACGGCTGTCGGCCGAGTTCGGCAAGGCCGACGAAGCCGCGTTACGTACCTTCGTTAGGACAGAGAGCCATGAAGACCTAGACGAGCAGTTTGTCGCGCTCGTCAAAAAGCTCGATCCGCCGACGCTAGCGGGGCTCCGTCGGCATTTAGGGATTTTTCTGGATTATGCCCAGAGTTCGCCGGAGCGATTCGATTTTCGCGACTGTTCAGTAGGAAATCTGATTTTCGCCGGCGCGTATCTTGAGAATGGCCGGAATTTCAATGCGGCTGTGCGCGAGATAGGCAGGCTGGTCGACTCCCAGGCGGTGCTCGTGAACGTGAGCAATGGCGAAAACAGGATTCTGGCTGGGTTGAAGGCAGACGGCCAGCTACTGCCACGTGAAGCAGACGTTGTCGGTGTACAGTCAGAGGTTCCAATCGTCGATACCTTCTTTCTGGAATCAGCGATACTTCCTCATGAATGGGACGCAGTATCAAACCGCTCCTTGTCTGAAAAAGTATCATGGCTCAAGCAACGAGAAGCACCCATTCAGCTTTCACCGGAAGCCAGGTACGCCATCGAGCAGGCTGACATTATCGTTTATGGACCCGGAACCCAACATTCCTCCCTGCTCCCGAGTTATCGGATCGCCAGCGATGCGCTGCGACGAGCACCAGCAAAGATGAAGGCTTTCGTCACGAATCTGGAGCCCGACAACGACATCCAGCAATGGACGGTGGAGTCTCTCGTCGACCAGGCACTCCGCTACGCCGGAGATAGCGAAAACCGGCATCAGGCAATCACGCACGTGCTCATCAACAACCCTGGCACTCTCGTTAACGCGCTCCGCTTTTCGGATGATTCACTTGCGAAAGCAGGGGTACATCGCGGCGCATCGCTGATAGTGGACGAGTTCGGCCTCGGTGATACGTACAAGGTCCACAATGGCTATGCGCTGGTTCAGAAACTGCTGGATATCTGGGAAGATGATGGTGCGGTGAAACACAAACCTTCACTTCGCATCTTCGTCGACCTGTTCAATCGCACTTCCGCAGCGCAGGGGCTCATCGAGGAGTTTCTTGAAATAAGCTGGTCGGACTTTTCCAAAGTCTGCCTTCGTTTCAACGTCATATCGGTTGATAAACGAAACTTGCCACCCAACGTCTCGATCGAGACCACGCATCACCGCGGGTCATTCCCAGAGGTCAGCGAGGTCAAGAGCTGGATCGACGACGGTGATACCGATTTCCTGGTAACCCTCATAGGTGACGGCGAATATCGCTTTGGCGATGTTAAAACAAGTGTTGCGGCCCTTCGGGACAGCATCTTTGGCGCTGTATATGGCTCCAGGACGCAGAGTCGACGTCAGTTCAATTCGTCCTTGAGAGCGGCTTACGGTGAACAAAATCTGCTGTTTTGGTTGAGCCGTACCGGCGCCTTCTTATTGACCGTGTTGTTTGTCATGCGATTTGGCCTGATCTTTTCCGATCCGCTGACGGGATTCCGGGTCTACCGACGCAAACATGTGGAATGTCTTGCTCAGCTTAAGGACTCCGTCAGGTTGACGCCGGCATCGATATCGAAACAACTCATCGCAAACTACGTCGAGATTGCAGAACTCCCTGTCCGCTATCGCACATTCAAAGGCTTCAGCAAATCGCGATGGCGACTGAAACGTGGATTTTTGAATCTGGTCGGGCTGATGAGCTGAGAATGGTCGACCCAGCGCATGCCCGTAATCTTCTGTTCGACTTCGACGGCACTCTTGCCGATTCGGCACCACTTCACGCCGAGGCATTTTATGATGTATTGCGACAGGAGCGCCCCGCTCTTCTTTCCGGCTTCTCGTACGAGCCTTTGAAGGGACTTACCACAGCTGATGCTTTTCGGCAGCTTGGAATTGTTGATGAAGGCGAGGTTCGGAAGCTCGGCGCAAAAAAACGAGCGCAGTATCGGGAGTTCGTCGACAGGGGGCGCGTATCTCTTCTGCCCGGCGCGCGCGAACTTTTGCGAGAAGGCGCGAGCGCAGGTTACAGGCTCTTTCTTGTCACATCCGGATCGGGTCCGACGGTTCGGGCAGCCTTGGCTGCAATGGCTCTCCTCGATGTTTTTGTCGACGTTGTCACCGCCGACGACGTGAAATTGGGGAAGCCTTTTCCGGATCCATTCCTCATGTGCCTGCAACGAAATGGCCTGGGCGGGCCGGAATCGATCGTGATCGAAGATGCGGAATCAGGAGTGATCGCAGCGCGCGCCGCAAACCTGGCGGTCGTCGGCGTGAACAATCGGGAAGTTGAACCTATCGTCGATTATTTCTTCCCAGATTTGAGAAAGCTACATGCGGCGATCGCAAACAGGAACGCGGAGGTCTTGTGAAGCCAAAATCGTGTGCTGTCATTCCGGCGGCTGGGCGAGGCACTCGTCTCGGGCTGGATCATCCTAAGATTCTTACACGGTTGAACGAGTACGAGACGATCTGGTCGGTGCTCCGGGGCAAGCTCATGAGCATTGTTGATCGCGTCCATGTCGTGCTTTCTCCCGAAGGCGAAGAGATCTTTCGCGCGGCCCTGAACAACGACCCGGGAAAAGATCGCATTTCGACCAGCGTACAACCGAGGCCAACCGGAATGGGCGACGCTGTCTTCGGTTGCCATGATGTCTGGTCAATCGCAGAATGCCTTCTTGTCATCTGGGGCGATCAGGTTTTCGTCTCGCCGCAAACGCTGTCCGGTGCACTATCGCTGCACGGGGGATCACCGAAAACAGTCGTGTTGCCTGTTGCGTCGGTCGCCCAGCCCTACGCCGAGCATGTTTTTGACGCCGACGCCAGCCTGATCGCCGTTCGTCAATCCCGAGAAGGCGATACCTGCGCGTCGGGTGGCTGGAACGACGTCGGAACATTTGTCTTGTCGGTGACCTCGTTGAAACAGGCGTGGGATGCGTATCTGCCACGGGCATCACCTGGTGAGGCGACTGGCGAGATAAACTTCCTGCCGTTCCTGCCGTTCCTCGCCAGTAATGGCTGGGCTGTGCGGCGTCTGATCGTGAAGGATGCCCGCGAAGCACGGGGAGTCAATTCCATTGACGATCTGATATTCTTTCGATCGATCCCGTTGGGATAAATTTGAGAGCCGGCCGACCCGTTGGTGAAGCCGAATCAAAGACATTCGAGTGTTGGACTCAGTTTACCAGTCTGTGATAGGAGCCGACCATGTCGGCGGAGGCGTCCCGGGATGAACTAGTGGCTCTGCACAGTGATTATGACTCTTTGGAAGTCGCGGGATAGGCGCGGCCCATTTTGGTGCGGGCCTTGTCTGTTGTGAACATCCATTTGATGCGGGAGCGGGCAGCATTTCGCTTCCGCTCCCAAGCGGCGATTTCGCGGCGCAGTCGCTTGGGATCGTCGATCCTGCGATCCAGGCACTGGCCGCGCAGCACGCCGATCTCGATCTCGACCATGTTGCCAGCTTGCGTGCTTGGGAGTGTAGTGGAATTGGAGCCGTCGCAAAATCCGCCTGGCTTCGGCGGGCGGGAACGCCTGATACAGGGCGCCGGCGGAGTGGGTCGATAGATTGTCCTGAACGACCCGGATGATCTCGGCATCGGGATAATGGATGTCGACGAGGTCGTGCATGCATCGGGCATAGTCTTCCGCCGCTCGCCGTTCGGTGACTTTGACCTTGCGCCAGGGACGATGCACGTCGAGGAGGACGAAGAGATTGACCGTGCCATTGCGGCGATACTCGTAATCGTAACGTTCGAGCTGACCCGGCCTGGCCGGGATGGGCTGACGCGCCTCGCCAATGAGCTGCACCGGGCTTTCGTCGAAGCACACCACCGGCCGCTTGGGATCGGGCGCCTCGGCGTAGAGGTCGAGGACGTCCTCCATTCGGGCGACGTATTCGCCATCGACCTGCGGAATGCACCACATGTCCTGGCGCCAGGGCTTGAGGCCATTTTCGGCCAGGCGCCGCCGAACGGTCTCGTGCGACAGGCTCTTGTGTTCGGTGAGCTTGACCATCGCACCTGCCAGCAGCTCGAGCGTCCAGCGAGCGCGGCCTTCCGGGGGGCTGGCGCAGGCCGTCGCTACCAGCAGGGCTTCTTCCTTGACCGTGAGTTTGCGTTCCGCCCCGGGACGCGGCTCGTCGCTCAGCGCCCGTTCCAGATTGCCCTCCACGAAGCGGCGCTTGATCCGGTACACAGTCGAGCCGCCCACGCCGACGTTCCTTGCGATCTCCTCGTCGCCGGCACCGGCATCGGCGGCCAGCAAGATCTGTGCTCGCTTGAGCTTGCGCGACGCATGCTTGCCGCTGCTGAGCAGCGCCCTGAGTTCCGTGCGCTCGATTTGGCTGAGATCGACCCGATAGCGTACATTCATGGCGTGCCTCCATGTGCGAGGCACGCACAAACAACTGAATCGGATGGCCGGCGTGAGTCGTTCGGCAAAACCCTTCACGCCCACGCAGGGGCAGTATTTGGCCTTTATCCACCTCTACACGCGGCTCCACCGCAGATCTCCGGCCGAAACCGACATGCAGGAATATTTCCGCGTCAGCCCGCCTTCGGTCCACCAGATGGTGCTGACGCTCGAACGAGCCGGCCTCATCAGGAGGCAGCCAAGAACTCCTCGCAGCATCGAGGTACTCGTTGATCCGAAACTCCTGCCGGAGCTAATCTGATCGCCCGACGCAACCTGTCAAAATCACTGTGCAGAGCCACTAGTTCTCTCGGTCGAGGAGTTGGTGGAAATCCCCAAGAAACCGCATGAGATCATCATCGGCAGCGATGCCACCCGTCGATGGCAATGGTTGTGAATGCCCCATTTCCCAATATGGCTTCGAACAAAATTGACCAAAAAGATGTCTCAGTTTCGGTAGCTAACTTTTTCAGGGCTCCTGGCACCCGAGCTGTGCAACCGATGCCCGCTCCTTAGGGCAAGGACGTTGAACGTATTTCGGCGCTTCGTTGTGTTGGACGACTAGATCAATGCGTCCGTAGAGAAGCACAAGTCGCGGAGCGCTGCACATTGCAACCCGCATAGCCATTGCAGGTAGTAAGCTGCTCGATCGGCAGGAAGCTCTCGGGGATTGGGCTGCCGCCGAAGGTCTTGGCAAATATGGTTGACCGGCTGCCGACGCGATGACCCCGCCGGCCCTCCCGCGCTCTCTGGCGTGACTGGTTGCACTTCGCTGGCACGGTCCTTGCCGACCCCCCTACTTCCGGCGGCCCTGGCAAGTAGCTGTTTCGCGATGAATCAGAAGTCTCGAGTCCTAAAGCCCCGTCTGGTACACATGGTCTCCGATCTGGTGAGGTCGCGTAAGCAATGAAGCACCTCGATGGGCTGAGAGAGAGAAGGTCCGGCTAGCAGAAGCCGCTCGCGTTTTGCACTAAGCCTCGGCGATTCGAGCCGTTCGGTGGCCCAGGTAGGAACGCTGCAGCCTGGTACCGCATTCGCTGGTATGGAGCGGTTCTCTTTACCTTTGATAGTGGCGGCCGCATTCACCATCGGCGTCATCGCTGGCTATTCCATTAGGGCACTCATTTCCGCAAGGCGTCGAGCAGCGGCCCGGCGCAGGCGCCGTGATTTCAAATGAGACGCGGTCCACTTGCTCACCGTGGCCGGAAGTCGACGGAATCGGCTGTCAATCTAGTTTAGGAGGCAACACTTCTGCGACCTCACTCCTCCGGGTCAAACCGAGTTAAGGAAATGTTTTCGCCTCGGTTAAGCAGCCCAAGCCGTCGTTACAGCTCTTCTTTTTTCGCTAAGAGCCTCAGCGAGAGAATGTCATTGACTAGCGTGTGGAGTTGCCACAGCTCCTCCACAGACATGCTCTGCAACCGCTCCCGTTTCATGAATCCCCCCGACTCACGTAGGGCCATAGCTTGGAGTTACCAAACGGGGCCGGCAACGAGACGTCGGTTGAGGAGGCAAGGTTATCTACTTACGGCTTTGGCTTGGTTTCTGCGAAGCTGACGGAGCCGATCTTGACCGAGACCGTTATCTACGTGCGGCTGAAGCCGGACAGCTAGCTAGCACTACTTTGGCAGATTGTTGATTTTGTCGCGTTTTAGGATTCCCGAATCAATTTTTCAATGATTCATGGGTGGTCGGCTCTTGGAGGGCTGACCAATGCCTGGATGGGAAGACGAACTCGAACGCTGGCTGATGCCGTTCTTGGACCGGCTGGGTCATAAGACCCGGCAGCGGATGTGTCCTCTGTATGTTGCAGGATTGATCGGTCCTGGCGATCGCAAGAGCGTTCAGCCGATGGCGGAACGCCTTGCCACGAGCAACTACGACCAATTGCACCATTTCATTGCGGACGGTGTCTGGGACGCGACGCCGCTGGAAACAGAGCTGCTCAACCAGGCGGACCGACTTGTCGGCGGCAGCGATGCGGTGCTGGTTATTGATGACACCTCACTGCCGAAGAAGGGTGAGCGTTCGGTCGGTGTTGCGGCTCAATACGCGTCGGCTCTCGGTAAAACGGCAAATTGCCAAACGCTGGTGTCTTTAACGCTTGCGCGCGGCGAAGTGCCAGTGATGGTCGCACTGCGTCTCTTTCTGCCTGAGAGTTGGACAAGCGACGTGTCTCGTTTGAAGCGCGCTCGCGTGCCCGTCGAACACCGAACGCCACGGTCCAAGCCGGAAATTGCTTTGGCCGAGATTGACCGCGCGATGGCAGCCAACTTGCGCTTTGGATGTGTGCTGGCGGATGCAGGATACGGCCTCAGCGCACCGTTTCGACAAGGTCTAACAGAGCGCGGGCTGGCCTGGGCTGTCGGCATCCCTCGGCACTGAAAGTGTATCCGGTCGATGTGAAGCTCATTTGGCCGATTACCAAAGTCCGCGGGAAACCACGAAAGCACCACGTCCCTGATATCTTATCGATTGCGGCAGAACAAATGCTGGCCAGCGCCAAATGGAAAACCGTGAGTTGGCGTAGCGGGACGAAAGGTCGGCTCAAAGCCCAATTTGCTGCTCTCCGTGTCCGGACCGCCGACGGCCCTCCGCAGCGGATATGGGACAAAGGTCAGCAGCATCTCCCAGGCGACGAAGCCTGGCTCATTGGCGAGCAACGTGCCTCCGGGGAGAAGAAATACTATCTCGCCAATCTTCCGGCGGAGACGGATCTGCGCACGCTGGCCGCAACCATCAAGGCACGGTGGATTTGTGAGCGGGCGCATCAGCAGTTGAAGGAGGAGCTTGGACTTGATCACTTCGAAGGACGATCATGGCAAGGTCTTCATCGCCACGCCTTGATGACAATGATTGCCTACGCCTTCCTGCAACATCGTCGCCTCGCATACGCGGGGTGGAAAAAAAGAATCAACGGGCCTCCGCCTCAACCAACCATGCCCGCCGTACGTCACGCCATCGTCGATCTCATCCTTCGGCCGCGGTCTCAGCAGTGCCCATATTGCCGAAAGCAACTCCTTGAAAAGCAGTGGCGAAAACACATTATGTTCGCGGTAGGGACACCCATCACTGGGCGCCCCCCGCGCAGATCCCGGCGAGCCCAATTAAGGCACCGGGCTCCTACCTCGGGTGTTTGACGGCGAAGCGCAGCTTCGGCCATGGATGAAGGATGCGAGCCTTGGGGAGCCAGTCGTCGGTGATCTGCGTTATGCGATCCCAGGTCAGACAGTTCCGCTGACTGCGCCGCCGAAGCGTACGCCTCCAGAGGTCGGTCAGATAGAACCGAAACGCATTGAGCGCTCGGCCATTCGTCGGGACAGCAAAGTACGCAAAGTGGCCGGTCACGACCTGCCTGAGCCATCTCCCCTGTGCAGGGATCGGCCAGTGCATTCGGCGCCTCAGCTCCTCCTTGATCTCGCGGAGTTTGGTTCGCATGCGGTCGCTACGGGTCTTCCGTTGAAGCTGGAAGCGCCCTTGGCGTGATTTGCCGCAGATGAATGTGAACCCCATGAACGCAAAGGTTTCCGGCTTTCCGAGTCCGCGCTGCTTACGTTGAACCGCCGCATGGCGACCAAACTCGATCAGGCGGGTCTTGGCCGGATGGAGCGTCAGCTCGAACTCCTCCAGTCTCGCGCGCATCGCATCGAGGAAACGACGTGCGTCGTCCTCGCGCTCAAAGCCGACCACTACATCGTCCGCGTAACGCACGATGATCATGCCGCCGGAGGCCTCGCGTTGTCGCCAGCGCTTGGCCCACAGGTCGAGAGCGTAGTGCAGGTAGATGTTGCCGAGGAGCGGTGAAATCACCGAACCTTGACCCGTTCCCCTGTCATCAGCGGTTACGACGCCGTCTTCGAGAATACCTGCCTTCAGCCATTTCTGGATGAGGCGGATGATGCGCTTGTCGCCGATCCTATGTTCCAAGAAGCGCACCAGCCAAGATTGACTGACTGCGCCAAAGAAATTTTGGATGTCGGCGTCAACGATCCAGTTCACCTGCCGCGTCTCGATCGCTGTGCAGAGCGCGTCCAACGCATCATGTGGCCCTCTGCCGGGCCGAAACCCGTAGGAAAAGCCACAGAAGTCTCCTTCGTAGATGGCGTTGAGCACGATGACGGTGGCGCCCTGGACGATTTTGTCTTCGAGAGCCGCGATCGCTAACGGCCGCTGCTTGCCGTCTGCCTTTGGTATGTACGTCCGGCGAGACGGTTGCGGGCGGTACGTTCCTCGTTGGACCCGTTTGTGCAGATCGGCGAGCTGGGGCTCGAGATCTTCCTCGTAGTCCTGCCACGTCATGCCATCCACTCCGGGAGCGGCCCTGCGCCTGAGCGCAAAGAACGCCGCCCGCAGTGTATCGACATTGATGTGGTGAAGGAGCGCGGTGAACCGGTCCTTCTTCCTCAGCCTTGCGGCTGTCCGTACGCGGTCCAGCGACTGGGTCATGCGAGCCCGGCCCTGTGTCCGGTGTATGCGCTGCTGTTCCGCGTTTCCCTTGGTCCCCAGCCTTGGCTCCACCCACTCCGCCGCCGGTAATCCGGCTTTGTTCGTCGGCTTCTCAGCTACTATGCCAGAGTCAGACTTCTCCGTGTCGTGCATCAGCGGCTACGGCTCCTCGCCTTCCCGCTGCGGACCATATCCTCGGAGGAGGAAGGTGGCCGACCCGGAGATATCCCGGTTCCCGTACAAGGAGCTTCCATGCATGCCAGGGTCTACGACCACGCCGGGCTGGACGGGTGCTCGCGCTTGCGCACTCGCCCATGTTGCCTTCCGCTCTTTGGACAGCGTCGACGCCCGGGATAACACTGTTTCGCGGCTCAATGGCTGGCCTGCATGCTCCCCTACCGACGCTTCGCCGACCCCCTCGCGGAGGCCTGCGCACGGCTCGGGGCCGATGTAGTTCGCTACACCTTCATCGCAATGGACTTTCACCATCTACTCCTTGCCGGTCTCCCGGCGCACCCAAAGTAGTGCACGCGGACTCATAAAGACGCAGCCATAATCTGATTGACGCGAGTTGCACGAAGGCAAGGTAGTTGGCGGCGAGCCTGTCGTAGCGCGTTGCGACCCGACGACATTGCTTGATCCTGTTGAAGAATCTTTCGATCTGGTTTCGAGCGCGGTAAAGGTACGGGCTGAAGCAGATCGGATCATTGCGATTGCATTTTGGCGGGATGTTTGCCCATGCACCTTTCTTCATGGCAAGATCTCTGATCCAGTCAGCGTCGTAACCACGATCGGCGAGCAGCATCGATCCAGGCTTCAGACGAGACAGAAGTTTTCCGGCAAGTCGATTGTCATGGGGCTCACCCGGCGTCAGTGCCAGCCGTACGGGCAGGCCATTGCCATCTACAAGCGCATGAATCTTGCTGGTGAACCCGCCGCGTGACCGTCCTATCGATTGCCTCTGGTTCTTGGCGATGCACGCTCCGTGCTGATGAACACGGACAATAGAGGTGTCGATCATCTGGACCGCCGCATCGTGAGCAGCGGCGAGTGCATCTATGGATTCGGCTCCAGACACCGGCCCGGCGCCAGCGAACAAAGCGATTATAGCAGGCAGTGTAAGGGCCAAAATGATCCGGCAAATCGCGCCAAGGTGCCCCAGATCGCAGGACCCAGAAGATGCCATTGAGGACGCGTCGGTCGTTTACCCGAGGAACTCCACGCGGCTTGTTTGGTAGCATAGACTTGATAGATGCCCATTCGTAGTCCGTTAGTTCATGGCGCATGATTCGAAGCCTCAGTTTGGGAGCTTGAATCACGGGCGCCGGGGCGAGCATAATGCTTTTGCCATGTCAGGCCGACTTGTCCTCACGGCTGCCCTCAAGCTTATCTCGCAAGGCCGTGACTCGCGATGGACAATCCGTATATCCTTGACCGACAGCCCTTCTGAAAGATCGTTGATCCAGGGAGCCTGCAATTCCATTGCGGCTTCGAAGGCGCGCTGTCCATTCTCAGTGAGCACGACGAGCTGCGCCCGTCGGTGATGCGGGTTGACCTCAAAAGATACGAGGCCCTCCCTGTGCAGATCATTGATAATCCGCTGCACGTTTTGACGATTGCCGCCGAGGTCGCGTGCGAGCCAAGCGACCGGTTGAGGACGTTCGGCGGACACAATGGCGCCAAGCACCTGCCAGCGTGCGCTTGTTAGGCCAAGCGGGGCGACCAGACGGTCGCCGGCCGTCAGAAGTAGGCTGTCGAGCCTGAATAGATCGAGAACAAGGTCGGTTAGGGCGTCACCCTCGGGGGTTCGCTCGGCTCTTTTCATTTGTCACCATTGTTTTATATTGACATCATAGTGTCAATATGTCATGTAATCATAATACCAATTAGGCATCACATATTAAATAGCGATGGAGGCACTCATGTCGCTGCTACGCCCACTCGACCCTTCATTCCCGATCGACCGCCAGAACGCTATCGAGGCAAATTCGGTCGTCCTGGTGAACCCATTCACTCTCGACAAAGCCGATGAGGCGGCTTTTCTCAAGACCTGGCAGGACGACGCAGCGTTCATGAAGCGACAGCCGGGCTTCATTTCCACTCAGCTGCACAGAGCTCTCGGCGACAGCTCGACCTATCTGAACTACGCCGTCTGGGAATCCACCGCACACTTCCGCGCGGCCTTCACCCATCCTGACTTTCTAGCAAAAATCGCCAGCTATCCGGCCTCGGCGATAGCTTCCCCTCATCTGTTCCAGAAAGTTGCCGTGCCCGGCATCTGCGTTGCCTAGCCCTGCGTTTTTAGGAAGGGAAGATACTCATGATCAAGTTGATCCATCCTGTCGCTGGCGCCTTGGCTATCGCAACGATCGGCACATTTTGGCTATCGACGGTACTCAGCGAGCTGTTCGCGTCCCATGCCACAGTTGCAGCGGTTAAGAGCACCATACCGTGGGGTTTCTTGTTGCTGATTCCGGCGCTCGCTGCGACCGGTGGTACAGGTGTCATCTTGGCAAAGGGGCGCCGGACCGGACTGATCGGGGCCAAATTCAAGCGCATGCCATTCATTGCAGGGAACGGCATCCTGATTCTTATTCCGTCTGCGCTCTTCCTTGCGTCCAAGGCTCAGGCGGCAGAATTCGATGCCGCGTTCTATGCTGTGCAGGCGATCGAGCTCGTCGCGGGCGCAACAAACATTACGCTTCTTGCTCTCAACATGCGGGACGGTCTCAAAATGAAGGGATGGTTGCGCCGCGCCCTTCAATGTCTTGTCACAAAACGCTCGACTGTCTTTAAGATCGACGGCCGCCGCGTCCCCAAGCGGGCCCAGCCCGACCTCGTACTCGATCTGATCCGCAAGGCTGCAAACGCCCTTCTGCACCTAAGGCGGCGCAAGGTGCATCGCAGCCGGTTCAGCGAACCAAAAGGAAATCCGCGCAAGGCGAAGGGCGAAGCGCCATTGCAGACCTCAGCTGCTGTCGTCGACGCGCTCACAGCCACGATTCTCAATGCAGAGGCCGCCTTAAACTGGTTGGGCACTCAACCGCCAGATCTGGAAGAAGCCCGGCGAGCACTTGGTACTATCGCTAAGGACGGTAAGCGAGCAGGCGAAATTATCGTTCGACTTCGAGCGCCGATGCAGGATGACGCTCTTGATCCTTAAACGCGCTCTGACCCGCACCATCCCGTTTATGATGGGGTTGTCTAATCGCTGCTGAAAGGTCAAGCATATAATCTTGTTGAAGTGCTTGCCAGGTGCACGGTTGTCTTCGCGGTCGACAGTAGCCGCCGCATGATGGAGCTTCGCGGGACGAGCCTTCAATGTGGACGACGCACTTTACTGAGTCAGCTGTGCAACCCCATCAGCGGAATGGCTCGGCTCACGTCCCGGCAAGGGACACCTCAAGCGTTCAGCTTCATAACGCTAATCGGATTCATGCGATGGCTCCGGCTGTCGGATTGAACAGCTCGCCAGTCTTAAGCATTGTATGCATTATCACTGCCAGCTTGCGCGCCACAGCCACGGCAGCTCTTTTGAAGCCGATTCTTTCCCGGAGCTGCAAACCCCACGTGCGCAACGTGCTTTCGCTTGAGCTGCGCGTGAGAATGACCGTCGCTGCTTCGTACAGAAGCCCTCGCAAATGACGGTCGCCACGTCGGGATATATGGCCGTCATAATCGACTTCTCCGGATTGATAGCGGCGCGTCGTCAGGCCGATCCACGCACCAACAGATCGTGATTTCTTAAAGTTGTCCGGCTCCTCAATGGCCGTGGCAAAGGTGGTTGCGTGATCACACCGATGCCGGGAATGGACATAAGGATGCGGCAAGCCTGGCTCTGTCGCGCGTCGCGACCAACTGGCGTCCGAGTTCGGCGGCGCGGATGCGAATGCCACGCCAGGCTTCCAA
This sequence comes from Bradyrhizobium sp. C-145, assembly GCF_023375135.1. Lineage (NCBI taxonomy): Bacteria > Pseudomonadati > Pseudomonadota > Alphaproteobacteria > Hyphomicrobiales > Nitrobacteraceae > Bradyrhizobium > Bradyrhizobium sp. C-145. Next base: position 6,607,417 of record NZ_CP088150.1, read on the forward strand.
CATCGGAAGCACGATCGATGCAAGTCCGTCTTGATCGGCAAGAAGGCTCCGGACGTTCTTCTCGAAGGTGCTTCCCTTTCCGGCTGGAACGACCAGACCGAAGCTTTTCATGACACCGCGGATCTGGTTGGAAAGCTCGGTAGCGATTCGGACGAGCCGCGTGCGCGCCGCCACAAGCGTGCGGGTCAGCATACTGTCGAATCCCTTCACGCGCACCTCACGAAAGAACCCGACTTCCGCCAGCTGGGCCAGCCCATCGGCATCGTTCGTCCGTCTTGTTCGCCGCCATATCGAGTGCCGCTTTAGCATGGCGCGCATCGATGCAGATCGCCGGCAATCCTTCAGTGCGCAGAGAATGATAGAACCATACCGACACCGGTCCGGTCTCGAACACCACTCGTTTCACGGCCGGCGCACGCTTGCGGATGAGTTCGGCGATCATTCTGGGATCCGATGCGCACTTGCCGCGCCAGATTCGTTCACCCGCTCGACGGATTGAGGCTGCCGTCTCTTTCATCGACACGTCGAGACCAATATACTCGTCCATGGCTGTTCTCCATTCGATGCTTGGGCCCGGCGTCCAGTCGTGAGCCCGTATTTCCATCCTATCGGGGAACAGCCGCCCTCCAAGGCTCGTGATTGGTTGTAGGGCAGCTCGCTCCTGCGATTACCCCATGTGGACGCCCCGCCCGACGGCATCGATGTGCCAAAGTGGAGGTGTTGAGCACCACTTAAGGGAGGCGTCCGTGTCAGAAGTTATCAAAATCGGTCTGGATATCGCCAAGCACGTTTTTCACGTTCACGGAGCGGATGGGCGGGGTCGAGCGATGTTCAGCAAGCGGATCAGCCGAGGAGAGCTGCTGGATTTCTTCGCGGCGCAGCCGAGTTGCACGGTGGCGCTGGAGGCATGTGGTGGAGCACATCACTGGGCTCGTCAGCTGACCCAGCTTGGCCATGAAGTTCGGCTGATCCCGTCCGCCTATGTAAAACCGTTTCGTGAAGCGGCAAAAGAACGATGCGATCGATGCCGGAGCGATTTGCGAAGCGGCGCAGCGGCCGAGCATGCGGTTCGTGGCCATGAAGAGCGAAGAGCAGCAAGCGGCGGGTCTGCTGTTCCGAACCCGTGATCTGTTGGTGCGGCAGCGAACCCAGCTCATCAGCGCGATCCGAGGACACCTTACTGAATATGGTTGGATCGCACCCAAAGGTCCGTCGCATGTGGCGATGCTTGCCGACCTGGTCGATGCAGAAGCGACGGCCAGCTCGCTTCCCGAAGCGGCCCACACCATGTTCCGATTGATTTTAGACCTGCTCGCCGGCCTCAACAGCAAGATCGCAGATCTCGACAAGGAGATCGTGCGACGCGCTCGCGAGGACGAGGTATCGCGCAGGCTGATGACCGTTCCTGGCATCGGCCCAATCTCTGCCACTGCGATCGCCGGCCCTAGCACCGCCGGTCGAGACCTTCGCCAAGAGCCGCGACTTTGCCGCCTGGCTGGGCCTCAAGCCCCTTCAAAGATCGACGAGTGGCAAACAGAAGCTTGGCGACATCCAAAATGGGCGAGCGCGCGCTCAGACGCCTCCTGATCATCAGCAGCAGCGCCGTCGTGCAACAGGCGAGCAAACGCGGCGCGCCAAAGGGATCTTGACTCGAACAGATGCTGGCTCGCAAACCGCGCATGCTGGTAACCGTCGCGCTCGCGAACAAGATGGCGCGGATCGTCTGGGCGCTGCTTATAAAGCAGGAGAACTACAGGGCTCCGGTCGCAGGCGTGAGCCTGGCGGGCCTAAGGTCGTCGCAGGTGTAGTCGGTCGAAGGAGGGGTATGGCGCAAAGTCGGTGAGACGGGGGCCGGAAGAACCAGATGTACCCATCGTGCCCAGAGCACGCATTTATGATTTGGTTCCGGTCTGCGAACTCCCATACGGGCCCGCAGCTCCATCGCTGCATCAGAGGCCGGACAGATGGCAGCATCCGACCACGTGCCAATCTTCTTCAAAAAGCGCTTGCATCTGGCGGGGCGTCCACAGACGGGTACACGCCCTAGAATCTGCTTCCGACCTAACAACGCCGGGCGCTGAGGCCGGTCACTGCAGCCCGACGCCGTTAAACAATAAATTTGATTATGGTCGCTAATGATAATGACTCCACTTCAAAATTGAAAAATAATCTTTGGGGAAAACATGGGAGGCCGGAATGGAAGTTGCCGGCCGCTTTCGCGCTAGGGCGCGGCTTTGCCGACAGACTGCCGCGCGCCAACCTGAGAGAAGCTCAAAACTGCTCGCGGAGGCAGGGTACTGGGAGCATCTGGCGGCTGCGGCTTTGGCTCACTGAGCTTCGGCCGAGCGATTTCTCGTCCTTTCTGTTTTCATCGACTTCTTAGTGCAAGTGATATTTTGGGGCGGGTCATGTCCAGTACGCGTCAGATTTATACTTGGGCTGTTCTGAATGGACGACGCCAAGCGCTTGTGGCGGAGCTGAGAGAAGTGGAGAAGCTTCGAAGTAAGCTCCGACACGTTGAAGCGAGAACAATCGGCAGAAGCCGGCGTGTTAAACCGGGTAGCAGAGCAAGAGCCGTGAACTAACTTGGCGGCGCAATGGGCCGTCTATTCAGGGCGGAGTCGCTTCCGTCCGACGTTCCACCTCGAAATACAGCAACGAGCCGATCACCTTCCCAAAGCTCCACGTCGTGCTCGCAACACATTTGCTCGGCTCGACGTCTCGCCGCCTGCTCGTCAATGCAGTCAAGCTTTGCGGCGCAGATCACTCGCCGGCTGCTGTCAACCACGAACACTTTGTACCGCATGCTGGCAGTCCCATCCAAAAGGGGACCGTCATCATAAATCGAATGTCCGTCTAAGGCAGCGCCAAACCAGGTGCCGGCGCGCGGAACCTTTGTACGTGTGGCAATTCGGCTATAGCAACGTGAACTCATCGATGGCGCGGTGGGCGCGTTAGATACACCGCTTCAGTGTCGGTAAGTTCGCGGATGTCACGATCCCGGTCTGCAGACCTAGCGGGCATTGTCCCTCACACGAAATTAAGTGCTCCGCCATGATATTACCGCCGTCAGGCCTTTCTCCCTGCTTACCTTTAAATGTCGGCACCTAGGGCGCCCTGTCGGACTGGCTTCGTCGCTCCGCTTCCCTCGCCAACCGTTCAGCTTTCACCCGTTCTCGATTTGCATGGAAAGCCTGTTCTGCCTTTTCGTACTCAGCCGTTACCTTCTTCGCGGTCTGCTTGAAAAGATTGTTCGCCGCATCGGCTGCATCCGATCGGGAATGCTGTCTCATTGCTGCTCCTCGTTTCGGGTGATCTGCAGTCGTCCGATACTAGCGGTTTCTTCGTGCTCGGCTTATTGTTGGCTCGGCTTGCTGCGCTTGGGACGATCAATTCGCACGCGGTCGAACTCCTTGGGTCCGTCGAGCAGATCGCGCTTGCAGATTGCCCAATCATCTGCCGTCGTCGTTGTGTCGCCCGTGCGATCGATCGTATCGCCGGCCATGTTACGTGCACGCTGCTTCTGGAGATCCTGATCGGCGTGGGACGTGAGTCCCAGTTGCACGAGCCGACTTATCGCCTCGGACAAGCCAGGCTTGTCTTCCTGCTGAGCCATCCATGCTACGACAGCCCTCAACAATGATTCCGAAGGCCGAAAGCCTGCAACTTGGGCGAGGGTGGAACGGCTTATCGGCTTTCTCATCGGGCCTTTCAGTTTGCAAACGGAATGCCGTAGTGGCCCGCCCCTGGGCAGAAGTCGGAAGACCAACGAGCAGTCCTCCTGATGGGTTCCGACTAAATAAGGAAGCGGCTAACCCTTGGAATGGCGCATCATGAGGACGGTCAGGCTCAAGGTCGTCCATTGCGGGCGCCTTCGAGCCCGAACTTGACATTCAATGAAGTGAACGAGGCCTGGTAGCTGAGGCGGCCTTACTTTCCCCGGGCATCGACCGCTGACGATCGGCGCAATGCAGCTTCGCTCTCGGCTAAAGTCCTATAGCTCCTTTCCATCGCCTCCAGATGGTGGCGCGAAAAGCTATCAGTAGCCGTTGCTTTCGCCCCGCGATAATGTTCGGCTCTGTCCAGGTATACCTCCGGACTCATGATTGCTTTCCGAGCCGTCGGATCGATGTTTTGCACCAAATCCGTCAGGATCAGCGTTCGGCTGCGCCTGTCGAACAGCTCGACCTCGGTGAACATTGGGGCATTCACCGAGACGGTTAGAATGTCGGCGGACCATTCCTCGGGCACTGTGCCACCAAGCTCGCGGTCGATACCGATACCTGCTGCCCGAACTTGCCTGCGTGCCAGAAGGCCGCGCGCGGCGAATGTCGAAGCCTGGGGCAATTCTCTCTGCCGGTCCTACAAAAACATCCAGTGCGCGATATTCGGCGCCAGCAGGTATCCATGAATATCTTCCGTCAAGGGGCGACCTTGCTCAAGCCGCGGAAACGGCGCTCGTTCCTGGCGGTGACAGCCGAGGTAAGGCTCCCGCTAGGACGCTCGACGCTTTGCAAACGCCGGCGGCTTGCATTTCCCGCCGGAAAGTCCCGGAAGCAGTGGGGACGATGTACCCGTCAACGCGCTGCGCAGCCGGCAACACGACCATGACTGAGTGCAGCTTTACGCCTTCGATATCCTTGTCATGGGCGACCATTTGTGCGGTCCCTGCCCTCCCCTGCGGATTCCGCTCGATGTCGCCCAGCATTGAACGAACCCGCTACGCGGGAGTGGAGGCAAGCCTGCTGTACTGAGGTGTCCTGTCTGAGAGGATGTTGGTCTTCGCACCACCCCTCTCAAGACAGGAGACCCAGATGGCTACGATGAGCCCTCTTCGGCAGCGTATGATCGAGGACATGACGGTCCGCAATCTGTCGCCGTCGACTCAGCAATCCTATATCTATGCGATCGCAAAGTTTAGCCGCCATTTCGGCGACGCCCCGGACCGGTTGAGTTTCGAGCAGGTCCGTGCCTACCAACTGCACCTCATCGGCCAAAAGCGTTCGTGGTCCCACATCAATCAGGTGGCCTGCGCGCTGCGGTTCTTCTACGGCATCACACTCGGGCAGACGGAGGCATTCGAGCGGATCATCGGCGGCCAGAAGCCCGACAAGCTCCCCCTCGTGCTTAGTGCCGAAGAGATCGAGCGCTTTCTGGACGCGGTTACAGGGGTGCGCAACCGCGTCGTGCTGGCGACGGCTTATGCGGCTGGCTTACGGGTTAGCGAGGTCGTACGCCTGAAGGTGAGCTCGATCGACAGCAAGCGAATGTTGATCCACATCGAGAACGGCAAGGGCGGCAGAGATCGTTACGCGATGCTTTCTCCTCGGCTGCTGGATATTCTGCGTGCGTACTGGACGCGAACACGGCCGGGGCTGTGGCTATTTCCAGGCCAAGACCCAAGCGAACATGTCAGCGTCCGCTGCGTCCAGGCGGCCTGCCGCGCCGCCCGCCGACGCGCTCGGATTGCCAAGCCGATCACTGTCCACACGCTCCGGCACTCCTTTGCGACTCATCTCCTGGAAAGCGGGATCGACATCCGCATCATTCAGGTCTTGCTCGGACATGCCGACCTCGGATCGACCGCCCGCTACGCGCAGGTTGCGACCAATCTGCTCGCTCGCACGACCAGCCCATTCGATGGGCTCTCCATCACGGTGATCCCACCCCACTAAGCCGCGCATATGCGCCCCGTGCTTGAGGTGGCGGACATCTTCCGCCGCCACGGCGCTGCGTTCCGTACCGCGCAGGGCTCTCGGCTCACATCCGACCAGCGCCGTGTGATGGCAGCCATCGAGGCGTGCCGCACAGCGACGCTCGGCGGCCATGTCGAGCGGTGCGACGACTGCGGCCTGGTTCGCGTCGCGTACAACAGCTGTCGCGATCGGCACTGTCCAAAGTGCCAAGGCCTCGCGCGCGCCCAATGGCTCGCCGATCGCCAAGCCGATCTGCTGCCGGTCCCCTATTTCCATGTTGTCTTCACCGTGCCGGCGCCAGTAGCCGCTATCGCGCTGCAGAATAAGGCGGTGGTCTACGACATCCTGCTCAAGACGGCGGCCGAGACGATCCGTCTCATCAGCGCCGACCCGAAGCATCTCGGTGCCGAGACTGGGATGATCGCCATTCTCCACACCTGGGGGCAGACCCTGACGCATCATCCGCATGCCCATTGCCTCGTGCCGGGCGGCGGGATTGCCCCCGATGGAAGCTGGGTTGGCTGCCGCCCCGGCTTCTTCCTTCCCGTTCGCGTCCTGTCACGATTGTATCGTCGGCTATTCCTGGAGCGCCTCCAGGCGGCGTTCGATAGCACCAAGCTCCAGTTCTTCGGCCACCTCGACCACCTGAGCGAAGCGGCTGCATTCGCCCGCCATCTAAACGCCCTCCGCAAGGTCGAGTGGGTCGTCTACGCCAAGCGTCCCTTCGGCGGACCAGAACAGGTTCTGGCGTATCTCGGGCGCTACACCCATCGCGTTGCGATCGCCAACGGCCGGCTCATCACCTGTGAGCAGGGCCACGTCCGCTTCCGGTGGAAGGATTATCGCGCCGGCAACAAATCCAAAGTGATGACGCTCGAGACTGACGAGTTCATCCGTCGCTTTCTGCTCCACGTATTGCCGAAGGGGTTCCCCCGCATCCGCCATTTTGGCTTCCTGGCGAACGCCTGCCGCGTCGCCAAACTCGCGCGCATCCGAGCGGCGCTAAAGGCGCCGCAACCACCTCCGCCTGCCGAAGCTGTCGACTATCGTGAGCGCTGCGCCATCCTCATTGGTCACCGCCTTGACTTGTGCCCCATCTGCGGAGGCCGCATGGTCGAGATTGGGCCTGTGCCGCGTGCGCCAACGCCGCGACGCGCAGCACCTCGCTGCGATACATCATGACCGACTACCTCGACTTGTTCGCTCCCACTGCAGGCATCGCCATGCCGACGTTCTCCGTCGGAACGATCAAGCACGCTCAGAACGCGCGGCGAACGGGCCATAGTCGGCCACACATGCTGGACGCGCCGTTCGACGCTATCGACGGCGGCATCCTCTGCTGCCAACATCAGCGACAATCTGCGACCTCACCGGCCCGCGGACTCAGCATCGGGCCAGCTGCGCCCACCGGCGCCTAGATCGAGCCCCCATAGGTCCTCGCTCACAAGACGCGGCTTCGTTCAATCCAGCTTCAAATAGGTCCCGCGCTGGACTTGCGGCGAGATCTGCGACGCGGGACCTATTTGAACCCTCCAGTATTCCGAGATGATCTCGCCCACCATTCCGATTTGAAGTCGCCCACCCATTCCGAGATGATGTCGCCCACCATTCCGGGATGATGTCGCCCGGGTGACGAGGCCTCTTTTGGCTCCCATAGGTCAACCCTTTCGGCTTTGCGAAGGGGACCCTGGATGCCGACGGAGAGGCTTGCGATGCGCCGTGTGCGCGATGTGATCAGGATGAAGGCGGCCGGGCTGCCGAGCCGCGAGATTGCGCGACGGGTGGGCGCCGCGCCCTCGACGGTGCGGCTGGCGATCCGGCGGTTTGAGGCGACGGGCCTGAGCTGGCCGTTGCCGGACGATGTGACCGACGCGGTCCTGGAATCGCGGCTGTTCGCCAAGACAGGCCACGGCAGTCGGCACGGGCATCGGCGCCTCGCAGAGCCCGACTGGGCGGCCGTGCATCGGGAGCTCAAGCGCAAGCACGTGACGCTGTCGATCCTGTGGGAGGAATATATCGCCGCCGAACCCGGCGGATACCGGTACTCGCGCTTTTGCGAGCTCTTCCGCGCCTGGGAAGGCCGCCTGTCGGTGACGATGCGCCAGGCGCACACAGCCGGCGACAAGCTGTTCGTTGATTATGCCGGCGACGGCGTGCCGGTGGTGGTCGATCGTCTCACCGGTGAGCGCAGAACGGCGCAGATCTTCGTCGCCGTGCTTGGTGCATCGAGCTTCACCTACGCGCAGGCGACGTGGACGCAGGGGCTCGCCGACTGGATCAGCGCTCATGTTGGCGCCTTCGCGGCGATCGGCGGCATACCGGCGCTGCTGGTGCCCGACAACACCAAGGTCGCGGTCATCAAGGCGAGCCTGTACGACCCGCAGATCAATCGTACCTATGCGGAGATGGCAGCGCATTACGGCACCGCCATCTTGCCGGCGCGGCCGCGCAAGCCGCGCGACAAGGCCAAGGTCGAGCAGGCCGTTCTCATCGTCGAGCGCTGGCTGCTCGGCCGCCTGCGTCATCGCACCTTCTACAGCCTGGCCGAGGTCAATGCGGCGATCGGCGAGTTGCTCACAAGGCTCAACGAGGAACGGCCGATCCGGCGGCTCGGCGTGACGCGCCGCCGGCTGCTCGAGGAGGTCGACCGGCCCGCGCTCAAGCCATTGCCGGTGTCCCCCTACGTTCTGGCCGAGTGGCGGATCCGCCGCGTCAGCCTCGATTACCACGTCGAGGTGGAGAAGCATTACTACAGCGTTCCGCATCGCTTCGCCCGTGCCGAGGTCGAGGTGCGGTTCACGTCCCGCACCGTCGAGATCTTCCACAAGGGCGAGCGGATCGCCGCGCATCAGCGTATGAGCGGTAATCACAAACACACCACCGTGCCGGAGCACATGGCCTCCAGCCATCGGCGCTACGCCGGCTGGACCATCGCGCGCATCCGCCAGGACGCTGCCGCGATCGGGCCGGCGACCAGCGCGTTGTGCGACCTCATTCTCGACGAGCGCTCGCACCCCGAGCAAGGCTTCCGCGCCTGCCTCGGCATCCTCAGGCTCGCCGCCTCCTACGGGCGCGGACGGCTGGACGCCGCGGCGGCGCGGGCGATCGACATCGGCGCGCGCACCTACGGCTCGGTCAAGTCGATCCTCGCCAACAATCTCGATCGGCGTCCCGCTCATCAGCGCTCCGCGGACGATGCGCCGATCCTGCATGCCAACATCCGCGGACCGCGTTACTACAATTAGGAGACCATCCCTTGCTCACCCATCCGACACTCGACCGCCTCAACGCCCTCGGCCTCCACGGCATGGCCAAGGCCTTCGCCGACATCGAAGCCACCGGTGAGGCCGCAAGCCTCGGTCACACCGAATGGCTTGCGCTGCTGCTCGAACGTGAAGCCTCGCTGCGGCACGACAAACGGCTCGCCACCCGCCTGCGCTACGCCAAGCTGCGTCAGCAAGCGTGCGTCGAGGACATCGACTACCGCACCCCGCGCGGTCTCGACCGCCCGCTGTTTGCCAAGCTTGTCGAGGGCCACTGGATCGACGACCACGTCAATCTCCTGATCTGCGGCCCGGCCGGCGTCGGCAAGAGCTGGCTCGCCTCGGCGCTCGGCCACAAGGCCTGTCGCGACAATCGCTCCGTGCTCTATCAACGTGTTCCGCGGCTGTTCGATGACCTCGCTCTCGCGCGCGGCGACGGTCGCCATCCGCGCCTATTGCGCGGGCTCGGCCGTGTCGATCTGCTGATCCTCGATGACTGGGGGCTTGAGCCGCTCGACGCCGGTGCCCGTCACGACCTCCTGGAAATCCTCGAAGATCGCTACGGTCATCGTTCCACGATCGTCACCAGCCAGCTCCCCGTGGACCAGTGGCATCTGCTCATTGGAGATCCCACCTATGCCGACGCCGTGCTCGACCGCCTCGTCCACAATGCCCATCGGCTCGACCTTACTGGCGAGAGCCTGCGCCGAACCCGGCAATCCGCCCGAAAGACCTGAGCCCGTAACGCTGTGGACATGCCGCTGCGCTTGGACAACGCCAAGGCGTTGCCCACATGCCCACAGCAACCGCAACAGAAACACAAAAGGTTCAAGCCGCGATTCCAGTTGACCGTGCGGCTCGCCCAATGCCAGAGAACCTAGGAAGCCAGAACGCCTCGCCCCCCGGGCGAGATCAAATCGGAAAGGTGGGCGACATCGTCTCGGAATCCCCGGGCGACTTCATATCGGTACACCCGGGCGACTTCGTCGGAATCCGCACTCCCCCTGCGCAAAGCAAATCTGCAGCAGCCATTAGCGCGCCGGCCGGACGGGATCAGTGTCGCGCCCGTTGAGCGCGGGGAGATTGGATCTCACCTATTTCGGGCGGCTTGCCGGATGGGACTTAAAATCTTACCATACGATGGCTAAGGTAATTTATGTACGACAAATCAGCGGGTTAGGGGATTGATGGAGCCAATAGCTCTTAGCACAATGTTAGCACAACACGCGGTTTAGCACTTTGGCGTGCGCCGGCCGCGGAGCCAACGAAAGACAAGCGTCAGGGACGAAGTCGCGCTGCAGAGGGCAGACAAGCAAACGAACCACATCATCCTTGGTGGGAAGGTCCATCTGTACCGCCGCGGGAAGCGCGGCCGGTACCATTGCTCGGCAACGATCGAAGGGAAGCAATATCGGTCCGCCACGAACAAGGATGATCTGCGGGCAAGCCGAGGAAGTCGCCGAAGAGTGGTATCTCAAACTACGCGGGATGGTGAGGAGCGGTGACCTGGAAAAGGTCACCGCTCGCAAGAAGGAGAAAACCTTCCAGGCGGCTGCTGAGAAGTTTCTGGACCCGAAAGCCCAAGAGCAGCAGATGGCGCTGGTGGGGCGAGCAGTTGCACGACCTCATCCTCTTCATGAGCAATACCGGCCTGCGGCCGGATGAGGCCAGGCGCCTCCAATACCGCGATGTTACGAAAGCCTTCGATTAAGGCACCCAGGAAACCATCCTTGAAATCGAAGTGCGTGGAAAGCGCGGCTACGGTCCCTGCAAGAGCACGCAGAACGCCGTGCCCGTCTTTGAGCGCTTGAAGAAGCGCAACAAATCCAAGCCTGATGATTTCATTTTCCCCAAGTACCACCACGAAATGTTCAACCGCATCCTCGAGGAAGAGGGCCTTAAGTTCGACCGGGAAGGACGTCCGCGCACGCTCTACAGCCTGCGGCATACCTACATCTGCTTCCGACTGATGGAGGGCGCCGACATCTACATGCTGGCCAAGAACTGCCGGACCAGCGTCGAGATGATCGAGAAATACTATGCCGCCCACCTGAAGGACGTGCTCGACGCCAGCGCCATCAACGTCCGCAAGAAGAAACCGCCAAAGAAGGAAGTGGCGGAAATTCGCCGAGGCGAGCTTGAAACACTGCGCTGATATGCCGGGCCTCAACACCGTCCACGCGGTCCCGAAGACGAGGGTATTCGCATGTCACGGGACATGAAGGGCACCTTCGCAACTTTCGACAAGAAGGGTGTCTCCGCGCAAACCCGCCGAAACGAGATCGTGAAAAAATACGGGAAATAACCTCGTCCGTGCCGCTGTATGACGCCATTGACGATCCGTACTGCTACCCTGGCACAACCGTCCTCAAGAACCTCAGAGACCTAAGAACCCACAGGGCGCTGACTCGCTTCGAGACCGCGGCGACGGCCCAGCGGTTTCGATGAGCCCTTGCCGGACGGGCTGCTGAGCGTCCGTCACTACCGTGCCGTCCATCATCACCTGTTTCAGGATGTATACCCGTGGGCCGGGAAGAGCCGCACCGTGCGCATCAGCAAGGATGGAAGCGCATTCTGCTATCCCGAATACATTGACAGTCAGCTCAAGCAGACCTTCGCTCGACTTCGGGACAATGGCTAGAGATGCACACCATCGGCGCGATAGGCGACCGTGTTCGCCAGGTTCGAGAGGTCCGTGTCGCGGACGTATTCCTTGATCTCGATCGCCTTGAGCGGAAGGCCCTCAATCTTGGCATCGATCCGCTTCGTGGCACGCTCTTTATTCCAATTCCGACCTGCCATTTCTGGTGCTCCATTGGGTGCGCGGCACGAACGGGAACCCAAAGGAGTACGACCGACGATGGCAGCGCGTTAGATCTAAGGCCCGCGAAGATACTTATCGACCTGCACGCGCAACGGGTATATTTAGAACATAATAAGAACAGATTTAGGTGCGTGGGGAAGATTTGGTAGTTTTCCCCAAATTCCGGTTGTTGAAGAGATTATGATATTTTTTCATCATTTTTTGCAGAGAATATCTTGCTATGACGAGAATGGATCCCATAATCTCTGCAAAGGATGATGGGATTATGAGCTACATTCATGACTTGCCGGGTTGGCCGGCCCTTACGTGGGAGCTGCAGCGCATCGCGGACCGGCTAGCTGCGGTCCGGCATAAACAGGGCCGGTTGCTCGGCCGGATGGAGCGCCTCGGCTTCCAGCTCAAAGCCGAAGCTACTCTTCAAACCCTCACCGAAGAAGTGGTGAAGTCGAGTGAGATCGAGGGCGAGGTTCTTGATCGTGACCAGGTCCGGTCATCCATTGCCCGCCGCCTAGGCATGGACATTGGCGCCCTCACTCCCGCCGATCGGTACGTCGAAGGTGTGGTGGAAATGGTCCTCGATGCCACCGAACACTACGATGACGCGCTTACGGCTGAGCGCCTCTTCGGCTGGCATGCGGCGCTCTTTCCCACCGGGCGAAGCGGAATGACCAAGATCGTCGTCGGCGCGTGGCGCACAGCCGAGACCGGGCCGATGCAGGTCATCTCGGGCCCGATGGGCCGCGAGCGCGTGCATTTTGAAGCGCCAGCCGCCGAGCGCCTCGACAAGGAAATGCAAAGTTTTCTGGAGTGGTTCAACGACAACGCGAGCAGCATCGACCCTGTCTTGAAGGCCGCGCTTGCACATCTCTGGTTCGTGACCATTCACCCCTTTGAAGATGGCAATGGCCGCATTGCGCGCGCGATAGCCGACCTTGCGCTCGCCCGGTCCGAACAGAGCGCGCAAAGGTTCTACAGCATGTCCGCGCAGATCCGGCGGGAAAGGAGTGAGTATTACACCATCCTTGAGCGAACCCAGAAAGGAGACCTCGACATCACGGAGTGGATGTCGTGGTTCCTCGATTGCTTGGATCGTGCCTTTGATGGCGCGGATGCCGTACTCGGGGGAATCCTCCGCAAAGCGGACTTCTGGGATCGTCATGCGGCCCGCCAGCTCAATGAACGTCAACGGACAGTCCTCAACCGCCTGTTCGACGGGTTTGAGGGCAAGCTAACGTCCTCGAAATGGGCCAAGCTTACGAAGGTGTCCCAGGCGACAGCGGCGAGGGACATTGAGGAGCTGATTGCACACGGCATCCTCAAGAAAGATGCGGCCGGCGGCAGAAGCACCAGCTACTCGCTCATCGACACACAAACCTGATGGCGAACGATGAAGGATGACCAGGAAGAAGCGTTTGAGAAAATCCTCTCAACCCAACTCAGCCGCAACATCGACTTCGTCAAATTCGCGGAGACAAAGAACGCTGCATTGCTGACGTTTTCCTCGGCATGGATCATCGGCTCTATAAACCTGCTGACCGGCCAGGCCGCCCTACCTGCTGGTTACGCTATAGCCTTTTGCATAGCCCTGCCCTTATTCGCCGCGGCCTTGTGTGCATTCTGTCGTTCGTTCCGCAGGTTCTAGACCGCTTCCATCAGCAAGATGCGGACGACAAAAGTCTTCTCTACACCGTTAGCGGCTTTGACGACTGTTGCTTCCTGCAATTGAGAAACAACGTCAGTAACAAGCGATGTCCTCCTCGCGGCCATACTCGCGTCCATTCTGGAAGGTTCGCCTGCGGAAATCACGCTCTCGCGAAATGGCACCAACTGGACCAGGCGTTAGGACCCCCTCCCGATCAAAAGCCCGCCAGCGCTAACCGACGGGCACGTGTCACACACCTGTGGCATGGTCGTTGCACTGTCGAAGCGAACTGGGATTTCAGTGCTCAGTTTGAGAAGGAAACGCTGCCGGGACATGAATTTCGAGCCCGGCAGCGTCTTGATTTAGGACGAGTGGGACAACCAGCCGCCCGCGTGAACCGGCGAGCCGTCCGAAGTTCTCCCGTTCGACCTGCTTAGATTTGCTTTCCGCGCATGCAATTAATCACAAACTCTCGCTTTGCGCGACCTTGCCTTTTCATAATTCCACCTGCACTCGAAAACCACGTTCGGCAGCAAGCGGCTTGCATTTTTCCCGACTTTGGGGGGAGCCTCCGCGCGGCGTGCTCTGCTGGGCCTATCTAGCGCGGTGGTCATAGCCAGAGTGACGGAAGCAATTGAAATCAGCCTAATCATTGAAGGACTCCCTCCTCTCACCGTTTTTCAGTGCTCGGTCAATGAGTATCCGGACGCATCGGACGGCGAGGAGTCCGAGCCTCGTTTGGACCGTACCGGACTTTACTTTATCGTCGAACGAGAATGAGTAATTCCAGCGGTCGATGCTCTCGCGTTCGATGGTGTAAAAGACGCCGCGTTGAAAACCGCTATGGCTGGTTGATAAACTTGCATCGGGCATGCGCGGAGCTGAAAATGCAATCGAGCGGACACCGCTTCAGAATAGTCAGTAGCGTGCTCACACCGAGCTCGCATCACCACGGGCCGTAGCTCCGGCTTGTCTGCATCAGGGCCGGAGATGCTCGGGGTCTTTTTACGCGGCTGAGGTGAGCGCCCGTAGTTGTCCAAGCTTGCGAGCTGCGGCCTCAGAGGCGGGCCTCATCCTGATGTGCTTATGCCCCTCTTGTGCGGCCAAACCTCACCTTATCGTGCGCCTTCACGAAGTGAAGGCCAGCCATCAATTCTGGTAGGCGCCCCACGAGCGATCTTGGCGCTACAATCCGCAGCCCGTGAGCTTGACGACACTCCCGGGAAGGCGAGGTGGTAGCTTTGTTATGGCAAGGCAGGCCACCGAAGTTAGCGGCGCGTGGCAGGGACAGCGCTTTTCAGGGCCGACAAAGCGCCGAGTCACGTTGCCGCTAACTTCCACTTTGGTCCGAGTGGACGGTTACCATACACGGCACAAGCGTTCGCCCGCCGAGCTGAGGCGCTCGGAGCGGATATTGCGCGCTGACCAGATCGCCTTTCGGGGCCTCACGCAGGCCGACGCAACCGCCTATTGCGGTTGCTCCGAGGGCGCCTTCGACACATGGGGCAAGAAGGACGCGGTGCCAGGCCGCGATGCCCGGCACTCAGAGCTTGGGTCGCAATGCGATTGACTGGTATCTGGACCGGGCGTCTAGTTTACTTGCCGGGGAGACCGCGTCGAACGACCCTGACACAGCGCTGGCAGAGTGGCGTGCGGGCTCAACGTGCGGGGCGGTGATCATCAGGGACACTCGACGAGGAGCGAGAGAACATTGTCGGGTTGAATGTCGTCTGCCGTCGTCTTGATGTACTTGTGCCCGTTGTGCGTGGCCCACACCACATCAACCCTGCGGCCGTTTTCTTCGACATAAAACTCCCATTCGTCGCTCTCGATATCTTTGATAGCCTGATCGATGGATCGCTTCCACGGCGTTCCGTCGGGGTTTAGTCCGCCGATATGTGTGATTCTTTCGTGAGGGTTCGTTCTGCCCGTCTTGTTGGTGCAACGAATGCGTGCGCGTTTGGCCATCTTAGTCTCTCCTAGATCTGCAGGCAGCTTAGACGAAGGTAGTTGATCAGGGCGGCCACCAATCCTGGTAGGCGCCCCGGAGCCCTTCTCCGCGATAGAACGTGGCGGCACTCTGAGGATTACGCATCACTCCAAGCGCCGGGGCGAGATTTTCAGCTTTGCTAATCCAAGGGCCGAGGCTGGCCACCCAAGCGGCTTGTCGGTAAGGACAGCGCTTTCATGGTTTACATGCGAGCGCCGAGTCTCGCCGCTGTCTTGGTTCGCAGCATCAGCGCCGCAAGAAGCGAGCGACTGCACGCTCGATGAGGCCTGCTCGGATGCTGATGCGGGTGCGCTGGATTGATGCTGGGCCGAATCGGCGGTTTTCCTCAGCGACCTGGCGGGGGCCTCGAGCTCAGTGGACGCAGAGGAGACGGTTTCGACAACGTTTCCGACGGCAACCTCAAACAGATCAGCGAGCTTGCGCATATCCGCCTTCTGCTGGGCGGCCTTGCGAAGCGAGGTAATGACGCCGGCAATTTCCAGGATCGCATTCATGCACAAGACTTCGAGCTGCGAGATTGGTCGGCGATCTGGCGTCGAAAGTACCGGATCGGAGTTTAGAATCTGCTGTTTCGATAGGGGCCGCCAGCAGCAAGCGATTATGGAAAAGGATGCTTAGTTCTCCAGGAAGATCGGGCGCATTGTTGAGAGAGGCTGGCCCGAGCGTCGTCATCTCCGAGGTTGGCCAGTGCGAATAATTCTTCGTTCGCAACCATGGCCCAGTCAGGTTCTCGAAAGCTTGCCTGACTACGGAGACCTGTTCAGGTGATCCTGGAGGTGAGGTGAGCGTGGGCCCGCAAGATTTTGACCAATTTAATGTACCAGCTTGGTCGCAGGTGCAGCACGCCGTCTCGGAAGAGCCGCAGACGAGCCAGGCCGGGCAAGATGCCTTTGAGCAGCACTTGGCCGAGGCAAGGCAGACCGATCCCGCTCCCGTCGGCGGTGGAGGCCCGATCCCCATCTATCTACAGAAGACCGGGATCTTATCGACAGAGCGATCGCTCAGTATGCGACTCAGAAAAACCCACAACCGAACACGGCCGCGGCGCCTTTCACGTTCGTCGGGAATACTGCGATGTTATTGCCCTGCCGGAGTCCATCATTGAGGCCAACCGTCTGGTGGCGCTCCATTTCTTGGCGAGGGCCGATCCGCCCCACATGGTGCCGGGGTTGGTTGTTTGTACCGAGTAGACGCGAGTTCTCTCATTGGCAGGCTCTTCTACCATTGGTGGATCTAGTACAGGTTGTGGTGGGAGATAGCCGTGGACGAAACTAGCCTTCGTGACTTTGACGAACCGATGTCGCCTCAGACTTGGCGATCATGGAAGGCCTGGACCGACCATCAAGACTCAGAACCGCAACCCGAAAAGGCTCCCTCTTTGTTCTGGCCGCTTGCTCTTGTGATTTGGTTTCTGTTGGGATTCGTGGCTTTGGCGAGCTGGGTCCGGACTTAGCGTCTTAAATGATCCGGATCAGCCCGTTCGCAACGATAATTGGCGGAATTGTGGAAACAGGCGTGCTCGTGCCTCCCTGTGCGGTATCAGTGAACGTGATGGCACCAGTTGACGTGAGTGCCGTGCTGTTCAAGTGCGGGTACTCGAATGAACCGCCCCCCAAGGTTCGCGGAATTCGAGCCGGCATTATTGATCTGCACACTACTGCCGCTCGAAGTCACCTTTACGGCTATAGAACCGGCGGCAACTTGGCCGTAATCAGCGTTTTTGACTCGGCACCACCGGCCGAGCCAAGCTGATCGCCAGCAGCACCAAGGTGAAGCGGAGCGAAATGCCCTCTGTGCTGCTTTGGGAGGCCTCGGACCGAGTTTGCGGCAAGCGGTTGAAGGCGCTTCTTCCGGTGCTTATTGAGGCGATGGACCGACGTGGTCATCTTAGCCTTGCCCCCGAAATCCGCTGCAAGCTGATGGCGATGAGCGCGGCGACGATCGATCGGCGCGGCGACCGATCCGAAACGGATCGTGACCTCCGCGCCGTTGGCCGGCGGCAAGCGTGCTGCGATACAGCATTCCGACAAGGACGTCGGCTGATTGGAGAGACCCGGCGCCCGGTCACGTTGAGGCCGATCTTGTCGCTAACAGTGGCCCGTCGGCGCGCGGCAGCTTCATTCAGACGCTGGTGCTGACCGACATAGAAACCGGCTGGACCGCGCCACTGCTCGTCCGCGAACAGGTTCTGAGCACGTGCTTGCGGAGCTGCGCAGGCAGCTTCCGTTCCCGCTTCTCGGCGTGGAGACGGACAACGACACAATCCTTCTGAACGAGACGCAGAAAGCGTGTTGCAGTGGTGGGCCGTCACATCCGACATGAGCGTGGTATCGCGGGCGTAGTTTTCACCGAGCTTCACCGAATGCTTACCTCCTTACCAACATATTCACCGCGATCGACCAGATCGTGCCACGTCAGCTCGACTGCGACCGGTGCAAGGAAAACGTCAGCAGCGGATGCTCGCTCTCCTGGAGGCGAAGTCAGCCTCGCGAGGGCTTAAGTTGCTCATTCGATCCACGACTAACCAAGCCGCAATCATCACCCTGTTCGGGTATTGAAGCGGTCCGTCGGCAATCGGCCGGCAGGTGCCGTCGAGATCGATGAGATCGCGCGCTCAGTTGGAATAGCGGGCCGTCAGGTCGAGCGAGATGTTCAAGCCTTCCTCGATGTGGCGGCGGATCACGACGCTAGCTGCGGGCGTACAGTTCCGGTAGGTCTGTTCGAAGCCTTCGTAGGCGCGATTAAAGCCCGCCACCATGCGCGCGCGGCGGTCGCCGGAGCGGGTTTAGGCATCGATCAGCGCCTGCATTTCCTTGCGCCATTCGGCGCCCTCATTGGAGCCGCAGATGCCGGTCAGATAGTGAAGGGCACCGAGAATCTCGGCCAGCCGCAGCAGGTCGCCATCGAACGGCGCAGCAGCGTCCTGCGTCCGGGCTGGCCTCGCAAGATATGCGGATATCAAGATCGCAAGGGCGAGAAAGGCTTTGATCATCAGATATTCCGGATTCCGTGACATGGCCCCTCAATGCGTCCTAGGCAAGGCAGGACGAGGCGCCGATCCATTCGCAGGGCGATGTGTAATCCTGGCTACAGATGATGCGTTGTGTCCGGTTCAACCAGCTTGCGGGCGATGGAAGAGAAGAAGGCTGCCCGCCGCGAAGGTTTTCTGCCGTGTAGGGCTCACCGTGGATCAAGAAACGCGTCCGGACCGGCGAGGCCTGTTGGGGGCCGTGGCGCCAGTCGTGGCCGACGAACTCTCCGATATCAGGTAGCCGCGGCACCTGATGATACACCGGTGCTGGCCCAGCAGACGACGCTGGTAAGGCGGGCGCCGGCACGGAATCAGCATCGTCACGCAGCTCGAACGATGTGAGCGGATCCAGATCAACCAGTGATCCAAGACTGCCGTAGATATCTGAGGGAGCTCTCTCCGGGTCGCTGGCGCAGCTTCACTTGTCGCCCCAAGCCGAGAGTGATGGATGAGCTGAACGTCATCGCGCCCCAGCGTGACGGAGTAGAGCTGCCGTCGATCTCGCCATGAGTAGACAGCAGGTTTAGTAGTCACGCAATCTACGATGGTTTGCGAGAGCCTCCTGATCAGATTTCTGTTACAGCTACTTATCGGCAGGGCTGGTTCGACAAACGAAGGGAGCGAGGTGGCACTCCGAGCATGAGCTGGGACAGATAAGGAATGTCGCGCACGGTCCAACGAACCGCTAGCGCGACAGCAACAATCATCGTCCCGAGAAATGCAGCCGCGGCCGACCTCATTGTGGGGTCCCAAAATTCTGCATACTGTATGGAATCCATGAGACGGAATACCGTACCCTGAATCAAGTACAACACCAGCGTGCTCGGTCCCAGTTTCGCGGCGATAAAGCGGACCACGCGATTTGAGCGACCAATATTCCAGGCTCGAAGCAGGACCTCAATCATCACCGCTGAGGCAGCTGCGGAGCCGAGAAACATCAGAAACACATTTTTTGCCGACTGCAAATCCTGGACGAAAGCGAGATTGTTGTAGACATAAGTGTCGTTGCGCCAGGCCAGAAAGCACACCATAGCCGTTATTGAGACAGACATAGTCAAGAACAGCCTGTGAGAGCGCATTATGCTCGTCCACCTTTCTCTCGACTGCGCAAATGAGAATCCCAGGCAGAAAAACGGGTACGTATACTTTATGAGAGGGAATATGGAGAAAGTCAGAGGCGCAAGGACGACCACAATGACGGATACGAACAAGGCCCAGGGCGACGAATGACTGAAGATCGAAATAGTTTTAGCGAGAATAAAACAAATGAACGCGGCCCAGACGAACCAGTATGTGCCGGCGAAATCATTCAGGAACTGCAAAACGTAGTCTGGTACGCCCGCCGGTCGGGGAAACACCGTCAACTTTACTGCCTCCAGAAGAGAGTACCAAAACAGCATCGGGAGCAGGAGCTGCATCGCACGATCGCCGATGGCTTGCGTGAACGACTTTCCCAGTACCGCTCGGCAGGAAAGATAACCGCTTGTCGCCATAAAGAGGGGCATGTGGAACATATAGATCCATTTGAAACATGCCGAATCCCAAAATCCTTCATTTCGGTAGAGGATATATTGGATCAGGTGACCGACGATCACTAAAATGATAAGCACTCCTTTGGTGAAGTCCAAAGCGAGATCGCGATCGCGCGCTGTCTCAGGCACAACCTTTTCCTATCACATGATGTATCAACATATCGGCAGACTTTTTCCAACCAGCCGAACACATAGCTGAGGTCCCGCTCCTATTGCTAAGGGCACGTCGCTGCTGCGTATCCTGTTTACATGGAAATCGACCTGTCCGATGACAGCGGAGACAATTGCCACCGAAAAGTCTACGCTGCAGTAGCTGACTGCGCGATAAAGACCAAAAAGAAAAGGGGAAACGAGCTATACGATGGTTTATCGATTTTGTCCCACCAACCTCGCTTCCATCGGCTTCCCAGATCCAGCGGGCACTTGCATTCTGCTCCGAGCGGAAGAGGCGTTTGCAACGCGCCGGGGAGGAGAATTTCCATAGCGCAATAACTGAACTGCGCATGAAGCTTAAGCGTATGCAGGTTGCGAAGTACCGCGCTCGCGGAGGAATTTGGCCCGCGCATCAGGAAAAGCCTTCGTCAGCAAACCTTTGTCTGGTAGCCATGTTCTTGGTCCTTGTTCCGTCGACTGCACTCCGCGCTGTGCTCCGTCGATTACGAATGCGTTCGATCTGCAGCGCTAGCTGAGCGAAGATTTTTCAAGACAAGAATTGGCGAACTTTTGTGAAAGGATCAGGGATGCAAAAAAAAGCAGGTTCGGGCATGTCCCAAATTCGTAGGGTCCATTGAGCTTGGCAGGTTCTACAAAGAGGAGCTGGACGGTTAAGGCCGTGCCCCAACAACCGATCATCGCCTGCCAAAAAAGCCGCGCTATAGAACGCCTCACGCGAGCTGCCCCGCCGATAGACTGAGATTGCAGCCCTGCTACCTCTTCAGCGACGTTCAGGATAAATGCGTACGCGCTGGCGGCCCTCGCTTTCCACCAACTCGCCCCTGTAAGGCACTCCGCGGATCTCGAAATAGGTCGGGCATCCAGCTTCTGGCATGACGCGCTGGCTTTCCAGGACGCGGACGAGGTAAGACGGAAGGAATCGCTCTCGGTGCTCCCATCCCCCGTGGATCAGATATCCAAGATCAACTGGCCCCCCACCGGATTGCGCGGCTGGCACGATCGGACGGGGACGATAGAGCGACTGAGACGGGCCAGGTTCATCCGGCTGGCTCATGCGGGGATGATGGATCAAGTGGACATCGCTGCCACCTCCTGGTCCAAACGTGGCCGAGTAGCGCTCACCGTTGATCGTGAACTGACTTGGCCCGAACTGGTTTGGCAGCAGATTGATGTTGCCCAATACATCGATCAACACGTCTGAAGCCGCCTGGGAGCCGTGGCGCCAGTTGGCGCCAACGATCGCTCCAATGTCCCGCAGCTGCGGAGGCGCCCCTGACGGTCCTGCGAACGACGAGGCGGCCGCAAATTCAGGTGCTGGCGCAGAGCGCGCATCGTCACGCAAGTCGTGGGGCGTGGGTGGATCCAGATCAACGAAGGACTCGAGACCGCCGTAGATGTTTAACGATCGAGGCCTCACGGACGAAGGCGATACGGGCTCTTGCATCTGTTGTCCAAGCCAAGCCCAGGCTCCCTGGCTCGGGGTGGCCGGAGTAGCAGGAAGCTCGAGCGGCGGATGAGCTTGCGCGGCCCAGTGCGGCGCCGGCACTGGTGAGGCAGGTTCGTGGATTTGGTCGCCGAGCCAATCCCAGGCTCCCGCGCTCGGCGTCGCAGGCGTTGCGGGAAGCAGCTGGGACGAGCCGGCCTGCCATCCGCTTTGCGGCGCCGGCATCGATGAGCCAGATCCGTGCATTTGCTCTCCAAGCCATTCCCAAGCTCCCGCGCTCGGCGTGGCTGGCGTTGCGGGAAGCCCTGTCGCGAGTGGGCCTGCCGAGCAGCTTCCGCAGAAGGCTGACCCGGGTCCTCAGAGCCTGACTCAAAAAGCGCCTAGTCTCAGGGCCTAGCCAAGCGGCGAACTAGGAGTCTCAGATGGGCGATGAGGAGCCAAGCGAGCTCGGTGGCGGCAGAGCCTTCGAAGTCTTTGGAGAGGCGGCGGCATCTGCCGTGCCATGCGAAGGTACGCTCGACGACCCAGCGCCGGGGCAGGAGCTGGAAGCCTTTGACCCCGAGCGGTCGCTCGACGATCTCGATCGTCCACGGCCCGCAGTCGGAGAGTACGTTGACGAGCTGTTTGCCGCGATAGATCCGGTCGGCAAAGACATGCTCAAGTTTTGGGAAGCGGTCTCGTAAATGCCCCAGCAGGGGAACGGCACCATGGACGTCCTGAATGTTCGCGGGATGAACATATGCGGCCAGCAAGAGCCCGTTGGTGTCGGTTACGATATGGCGCTTACGCCCATGAAGACGCTTGCCGGCGTCGAATCCGCGTGGCCCCCCGGTCTCCGTCGTCGAGGCGGTCTGGCTATCGATGACCGCGGCTGTCGGTTTGGGCTTTCGCCCAAGTCTGCGGCGCGCCTTCCGAACCAAAGCGTCGACGATCTGCTGCCATCTCCCCGTGTCGCGCCAAGCGTAGAAATAGCCTTGCACCGTCGAGCATGGCGGGAACTCTTTCGGCAAGGCTCGCCATTGGCAACCGCTCGACAGGATATAGAAGATCGCCTGCACGATTTCTCTCAGATCAACCTTCCGCGGCCGGCCCAATCGGTGCCGCGGCGGCATCTTCCGGGCGATCAGCGCCCACTCGGCATCGGTCAGATCACTTGTGTAACGCAGCCCACTGCGCTGATACTTGATACGAGCGGCTTTGGTCCAGGGCATGGTGTCCTCCCTCGAATCTTTGCAAATCCGAAGGAATCACAGGCCCGCCAAAACCGCTCACCCTTTTTCGGTCAGGCTCTCAGGAGGCGGCAATCCCAGTGCCCTGTTCGCCTCAAGGAGTTGCTGGTAGAGCCCAAGCCTGACAAGATCAGCGTTGATCTTGCTGTCCCCGGTCTCGTGCTTGTACTCCTCGACGTCCTGAGCGAGCCCAGGGGTGGAAAGTCGGCCGGCGATCGGCTGTCTATCATGCGTCTGCAGCCACTCACTCAGCCTGAACATGCGGCGAGTTTGCCTGTCGATCGTCTTTGGATCGATCCTGTCTGTTGCCTTTTCCGCCGCCGCCCACATGCGGATGAGTATTGCGTCCTCAGCATGAGGAGCGAGCCGGCGGACATCGGCTGCCAAGGTGTTTCCGGCACCGACTTCACGAAGCTTCTTCAGGGCCGCCTTGATGCGCCTGCCGCGGTCCTTTGCGTAGGTGTCGACCTCCTCATCGAGCTCAGCTTCGAGCTGGTGGTTTTCCACATCGGGATTTTCCAGCTGCGCGTTTTCCAATTCTCGGCGAATTCGATCGGCGATCGAGGGTCTGCCGGCGTCGCTCAGGCGCGCGCTCAAATGGCGCAAATCGGCTGCCGCATTCTTGATGGTGCCGTCGCTGAGATTACCCGCCGCCGGTTTCGGAAATCTTCAATGAGCTCCTCATCGGCCACAGAGACCCCGCGCGTCCGGCCTGGCTGCCTGGCGTAATCAATTCGTAAATTCGTCGAAAAGGCGCCAGATTGTCCCGCCTCGCGCGACGACTTTCCGCTACTGCTCCCGCCAATGGCCTTGCCGATTCCCGACTTGAAACGTGACCATACTCCACGGCTTTTTCCGCTCTTGGCCGACGCGGCAGACTCTGCATCCGGAAAGCTGTAGCGTGCGCTGCTGAACAGATCATCTAGCAAACTAGACTGCGACACTTGCGCCGAAGCAGGAAGCTGAAAGCTGGGAATGTCTACGCTCCGGCGCGTGCCGCCTAGCGCACTCTCCCTAAAAGCGGAGTGCGGCGGCACCCGCATCGAACCGCCGAAATCGTCGCGCCGGACTGCTCGACCACCTCCTGCGGGAGGCCGATCAGGCGAAGTTGAGTTGCTTTCATCCAACGGATCGAGATTCAAGTCCTGCAGCCGCCCCTCAAAATCACCCTGCTCGCTTGAGCTGCCCGCTCGCTGCCCAGTCCGCCCCTGCAGGGCGGCGTATTCCCGCATCCAGGCTCCGGAATCGAAGAATGGGTCAACCGGATCCATCCTGTTCTCCTCACGTTTGTATAGACCCTGCAGCGATCCGCACGGCCTGGTTACGGCCAGATAGCAGCGCTTTCAGCAAGAAGCAGATTCTCGATTGTTGTAGCCGCAACCTGTCGAAAAGCTGACGAGATCAGGATATTGCTGCGCGCGAGACCGGCCTCGCATCGGCACCCGCCTGATGACAGGACGGAGTCGCTCCAATTTGCCGCACCTCTTCGCGGTCCCCTGCTCGAGCTGACGAAATTCGTCGACCGATACAACAATGGATAGCCTGTCGATTGTGCGCCGAACTCAGATCACGGCGGGGCTCACATAGCCGCTACCAGTCTCGAATGGATCATACGTGACGAGCATCTTGTCGTCCCTGGCCTCAACTTTGACGCTGAGCTTGTCATCTTGCAGGCGCTCATTGATGACAGACAACGTCTTCCAGACCGGGAGGCGTTCTCGTGCCTTGGAGTTCCACTCTTGGTTTGACGACTGCGGTTCTGAACGTCCTCTCTTATGATTTACCAGGTCCGGAGCCATCGCGCGAATGCCGTATGTGAGATCCGCGTCGTCGGAGAAACGGCGAGCTACACCTTAAGCCTTCGAAAGGGACGTTCCACCCTTGAAGACGAAATGCTCGCCCAGTGGCGACGAGCGCGTTCAGGCATCAAACTACTAAACATTCTTTTGAGACGATGTGCACGTCGTGCTGAGTTCGCAGCAGTAACGCAGAGCGCCTCTCGGGATCGGATGCGTTTAAAGTTTATCCAGCGCGCAGGTCGCTTACGGGCCTGGCAAGCCAAGTCGGCGGTGAAGATCCGGCAGACTTGAATTCGCTCACTTGAATCGGGCTCAGTCTTTGACTGACCCGCAAGGCTTCTCGTGCAGTCTCGGGACCGACCCGCGCACGACGGCTTGGCCATCGTAAGCTGCCAACGCGGTGCATGCTTGAACTCCACAACTTGCTTGCCGAGATGGAGCTCGCGGTAAGGGCCGAAACTCAAATAGACCTGCCGACAGTTAGCTGCCTCCTCAAATCGAGCTGGTTGGCTGCCAGCGCCTCCGCGACCGATGATTACACCGCTGCGCGCCTTGGTCTCTTCAACAACTTTTCGACCGACGGAGCTCTCGTCCCGGAGGCGGCTTTCGACCGGACGCAGATACGCCCTCACCTCGCGTGCGGGAAGTTTCGTTGCTCGGCAAAGACCGAAGGCCCTGA
Source organism: Bradyrhizobium sp. C-145 (assembly GCF_023375135.1). NCBI lineage: Bacteria > Pseudomonadati > Pseudomonadota > Alphaproteobacteria > Hyphomicrobiales > Nitrobacteraceae > Bradyrhizobium > Bradyrhizobium sp. C-145. The sequence continues at coordinate 6,632,741 of NZ_CP088150.1, forward strand.
TCGACGGCAGCGCACTTTCCGAGGTGCAAAAGCACGTTGGCAGCAATGGGCGAGGCTTCACGATCGATCTTTACGTACCGCCGCAGAGCAATGATAAATATCCTCTGCGGCGGTTTGGGAGCCTCATAGTTCGAGGCCACGCTCTGCGAGCACACGGTGCATGACCTCGCGTTTGATCTCGCCAGCGATCTCGTTTCGGACTTGGGCTCCAAGCACCCGCTCGGCATCCGGATCGCCTAGAAGACCATGCTCGGCCAGTCGCTGATCCAAGCGGGTTTGAAACTCTTCGCCCATAGCTTCGACCAGCCGGTCTTGCATCGCTGCATGTTCGTCCGGAGCGATGCGCCTCAGCACCGTCTCCCACGGTTGCCAGCGGCTTGCCATGTAGTTGGTAAACTGGCTTGCTTCCCGCTCCCAGACCAGGCCGAGCGCCTCCCTCGCATCGTCATCGCTTACGTGAGAGACCGCCAGGAAGCGCATGTCAGGGGCGACATGACTGAGCTCCAACCGCTCGCGCAGCCGATGTTGATAGGCCAGGTAGACTTCGATGTCGTCTACGTCCGGGTTGCCGCTGGCGAGCGAGTTGATCCTGTCGCGCGCAATCTCGTCCAACGCCTCCAAGCGGAAGGCGACACGGCCGCGCTGGATCAGATCGCCAAGCCGATCGTCATAGACCCCGTCCTCGACGTCAGCGTTGAGGCGCGCGGTCTGCATACCATTCCAGTGCAGGGTGACACGATCCTCGCAGCTCGCGTTGGCCTCGGAAGCTTGTGCAAAAAACTGCTCGCGCAACGTCGGATTGGCGGCGGCCTGCCGCAGATCATCAGCCACTGCCTGCCGAAACTCGTCATTGCCGTAGTTCACGGTGCCTCGTAGCCTCTCCAGGAACTGTGCGTAGTCTTGGGCGCCGGGCTCATTCGCAAAGTGCAGCCATTCGGCCAGCGCGGCCGGGTCGTCTGCGAGCCAGTGTGCGGCTGCCTCATGCAGGGATTGCTGCGCAAGCTGCGGTGGCGCTTCAGCCGCCGCGAGATGAGCGAGGACGTCGTCCGGCAGCGCGTTATCCCCGAGCTCGAGGCTCTCCAGATGCGGGTAGTAGAGGCTATTATTCGGCACAAGAGCATCTAGAAGACCTTCAGGCAGGCTGGTCAGCCGGTTACGGCTGACATTGAGTGATTGGAGCGTGCTCGGAAGCGGGTCAGGGAGGTTGGCCAATTGATTGCCGCTGACATTGAATTCAATGAGCCACGAGGGGAGGGACTCGGGGAGGTCGGTCAGCTGATTGCCACTGACCGCAAGCGAGGTGAGCCCGCTTGGGAGAGCGTCCGGCAGGCTGGTTAGCCGGTTATCATTTGCGTTCAGCATCTCGAGCCCGGCCGGAAGGTTTGCCGGCAGACTCGTCAAGCTGTTGTCAGCGACCTCCAGCTCAACGAGGGTCGGCGGAAGATCGTCCGGCAAACTGGTCAAGCGATTATGGCTAATGAGAAGATACCGGAGACCGGGTGGGAACATCGCGGGCACGCTGCTTAGCTCGTTGTGCCTAGCGCGCAGTTCCAGCAACCTTGGCGGCAGGGCGGCGGGCAGAGCGGTCAGCGAGAGCGAGGACAAATCGAGCGAGTGCGAGCCTGTGTTATCCGAATTCCTGATTCGTCTGCGCCCCTGTGGCCTGTTCTCGGCTTCGCCCTGCCCTTCTTCGGCAACCCAATTGTCCAGGATCTGCGCGCGCGCGGAGGCTGGGGCCCGATACCCCGTCAAGGTTTCGACCAAATTCGCGACGGCACGGTTGAAGCCGCCGAGATAGCTTTCCTGGTCCGCGTCTTCAGAAGGCGCCGAGGAAGAACCTGCACTCCACTGTGTCTGTCCCGTGTTCATCAATTTTCTCCATACCCCCGCTTCTCAAGCTCGCGAAGCAGGTGGTTGCAATGATCATTCGAGAGGCCGGTGCACGTGCACTGCGACTCCCCGCCCCACTTAAGTGGGCACAGCTTCGCACGAGCCCGGCAAATCGATCGATACTGCTGTGAGCTTGCCGCCTTTCGTTGACCAGATAAGTCCGGCAGGACAGTCAACGGGCTAGCGTTTTCTGCCGTTAGCAGGCCTACCTGTCGATCAGCTGACGAGCGTCGCTGCCGAGCCTCAGAGTTGCTCAGTTTGCCACTGTGAGCGAGCGACAATCGGATAAGCTATACACTCGCTATATATCAGATCACGAAAATGCATGATTTTTCAATAAGAAAGCTTGCACGCATGCCCGTTCTGACTTGTATTCTGACCATGACGAAGCTTGAGAAACTCAAACGGCACTTGAAGCCGGGCCAAGCCTATCGACGGGCGGATTTTGCTCGCTGGTCGACGTCTGTTGACCGGCATCTGAAGCAGTTGGTTGAGCAGGGCGTTCTGAAGAAGCTCTCCAGCGGCCTGTATGCCTGTCCGAAAGAAACTGTATTTGGTCCGGCGCCGGCATCCGACAACGACGTGGTGAGCGCGTTCCTGAAGGACGATACGTTTTTGCTCGCTTCGCCGAATGCCTACAATAGTCTTGGCGTGGGAACGACGCAGCTTTATGACAAGACGGTCGTCTATAACCACAAGCGCCACGGCGAATTTCAGCTCGGCAATCGCAAGTTTGCCTTTCGCGTGAAGCCGCGATTTCCGAAGTCACTGACACCTGAATTCCTGCTTGTTGATCTCGTTAACAACCTCGACCAGCTTGCCGAAGCAAAGGATGGGCTTCTCGACGAGTTCTGCTTGAGGCCGGATTTGACAAAGTCGCTCCCAACACGCCGAGGGACATCAGCTCCTGGCTATACGACCGGGCTGTCGCCGGCAATGTCGACATCATAGACAATCGCGCGAAGGGCGTGCCTTGCTATGATCCTGGCTATACGTTCGTTGAAAAGCTGCAAACGATCTCGACGAAATTCCGCAAACAGCAGGCCGATAAGAGCGACCCTGTCGGATTCATGCGTCATTACTACGATGTCTATGAGTTGCTCCAGCGCAAGGAAGTCCAGGACTTCATCGGCACGGACGCATACAAGGAACACAAGCAAAAGCGCTTCCGGCAGGGCGACAATCTGAACATCGCCTAAAACGACGCCTTCAGCTTGAGCGACGCAGAAACGCGCAACGCTAGCGCTTATGAGCGCAGCAGCTCGCTGTATTATGCGAAGGCACCAACCTTCGACGAGATACTGACTGAGATCGAAAAGTGGATGAGTGAGCTTTAGGATATCCCCCTGGCCCGGTGAAATCGGCATGGACCTCTTCACTCCGGTAGTACATGACGCTTCGCAGCATCCAAACTTTCGCGCAATCCTCGCTCGACCAAACGGGTATAATTGCGACGTTCTGAATGACTGGGCTCGCGGCTTCAAAGATCGTGACGGAAAATTCGTCGGTGAGTTTCAGCGAACCTTTGATACTTGCTTCTGGGAACTCCACCTGTTCGCGGTGCTCAAGCAGTATGGCCTCAGCGCCGATTTTTCGAATCGGGCTCCAGACTTTTACGTGACCAGCCACGGCGGATTCAACATCGAGGCTACAGTCCCCCTTCATGCCACTGGCAGCACACTCCCTACGACAAAGCCGCTGGAACGGTTCCTCAGGATCTGAATGAATTCAACCGTCGTGCGATAATCCCAATTAGCAACAGTATCGCGGGGAAGCGAACGAAGTACGATCAGTCTTATGCGCAGCTAGCCCATGTGAGGAACCGTTCCTTTGTTCTGGCCGTTACCGCAGTCGATCGCCCTCGCGCACGGCTTGCCTATCAGCGGGCTATCGAAGCTGTCTTGTACGGCTACTATGTCGATGAGGAGAAATTCCTGCGCGAGGGCTGTGAGCTGAGAGGGCAACAACGGGCGAATGTCTTGAAGGACAATGGAAGCCCCATCGATCTTAGCATCTCATGAAGAAGGAGTTTAGCTGGCTGAGCGCCGTCATGTTCAGCTCCTGCGCCACCTGGGGGAAGGTCCTTCGATCTCCGGCAATCGGCTGATACCGTGACGTTGGAGGCAGCGATGCAGGGATGACCGCGTCAAATGCGGCACTCTTGCGCTGCAAGTCTGAAGACGGCGCGCCTTTCGTTTCCAGCAATTCGGAGGCCAGCGGCGCGAGTTCGTCTCGTTTGTGGAGTTCGGGAAAGACCGAGCGCTGGAGAAGTCGTCCGTAACGCGCAGCGTAGTCGCGTTCGAGCGCTTCGGCGTCCAGTGGGACTGACTGAACCGTCGGCACCTGAGCGGGGCTGGGACCAGCGACGAAATTGGTGCTTAGCACCCCGTGGCGATCTGGTCGGGTAACTCCGCCTTCAATTTGCGAAACGTGTAAGTGCTGAAGTGCTTCTCGAGCAGTTCAGGGTAGTCATAGAGACGGCGTGTGAGCTCTTTCCATCCGAAGACGGTCACACGGAAAAGCCCTTGCTCGGCATGCTTGGCAGAAACGGCGTTGACGTGATCCGTGATGTAGACGTCGTTGTCGGCGGTGGTTGCAAGGATATAGGTGGCAAGGGGCGGTTTGAACTTTTTGGCTTACTGGATTTCGCGTCAATTTCGGAGATCGTCAGCTTGGTCGGCGGCCAATCGCGCTTGCCGTTGCACTGAACGGCCGCGTCAGCTCCGCTATCCTTGCCATAGATATCGATGCCGTGTTGCCTTTGCCCGGCACGGCCGTAGCGGACGAGTTGATGGTCCTTCCAGATGCGCGAAAAAAGATCTGCGCAGATTTCCTCGAATTTGTCCTAGCTCGGCGGCGGAGGAAGCTGTTCGTCATTGGCGTCAGACATGTTTCTGGCTTCCGACCCGCCTGGTTAGGCGTGACTGGTGGCAGCCCTCGTGCTGGTCCCGGGTATGGTTGCCGCTGCCGAGTCAAAAGAGCTTCCCAGATAGAACATTACAAGAATCGTCGCAACTCATAGCTGCACTTGGAAGCCAAATAACCAGTTGATAAATCTCAGGTATTGCTCACAGGCATCAAATCCAGAGGATGCTCTTAAGAGCATATTATAGGTCTTTACAAGCTCTCAAAAGCAAATTATTGCAAATCAATGAAATTGGTATATGCTCTTAAGAGCACAATAATCAACTTATCTGGCCTTCAAGAGCATGGTAGCAACCAACAAACTTCAAAAGGCGCCGCCTTACCACGTGTCGCGGGCTCTCACGCAATTGGGAGCGGATCTACGTACCGCACGCATCCGCCGCAACATGACCATGGAGGACGCAGCAAGCAGAATCGGAACGGGTCTGCGCGCTGTTATGGACGCCGAAAAGGGCAAAGCATCGACGGGTATCGTGGTCTATGCCGGGCTGCTGTGGCTCTACGATATGCTCCAGCCCCTCGAAGAACTCGCTGACCCCTCAAAGGACAGGGAAGGGATTGCTCTGCAAGCGACGCGGGAACGCAAGCGGGCGCGCAAGTCCGGAGGGCTCGACAATGACTTCTAAAGGCAACTCCGAATGCTTCGTCTACATCACGCTGCCCGGTCAGACCGAAGCGATAACCGCCGGCCGATTCCAGCTCGCCAAGGATCGCCGCGGCAATGCATTGGGCCGCTTCGTCTACGGCAAGTCGTACCTCTCAAACGGAGATGCGGTCGCCATTGATCCTATCGAGCTTAAATTATCGGGCGAGACTTACGAAACAGGCCGGCTGAATGGCGTCTTTGGTGCGTTACGCGATGCAGGCCCGGACTATTGGGGTCGCCGCGTCATCGAGAAGCATGCCGGGGTTCCCCAGCTTGGCGAACTCGACTACCTGCTGAATTCAGCCGACGACCGCGCAGGAGCGCTTGGTTTTGGACTTGGACAACAACCTCCAGCACCACGTCGCAAATTCAACAAGACGCTCGAACTCGCAAAGCTTCAGGAAATCGCCGAAGCCTTGATGCGTGAGGAGGATGTAAAAACCGAGGAAGCCGCCCAGGTTCAAGACTTGATGCTCTTGGGCACCTCCCTGGGCGGAGCCCGTCCGAAAGCTGTGGTCGAGGACGACGACGGACTCTGGATCGCAAAATTCAACCGCCCGGACGACCGCTGGAACAACACGTGCGTCGAACGCGCGATGCTAGAATTGGCCAAGGCTTGCGGTCTTCGCGTCGTTGAGAGCCGCGTCGCCAGCATCGGAGCGAAGGACGTTCTTCTCGTCAAGCGCTTCGATCGCACGAAGACGGGCGAGGGATATTTGCGTTCGCGGATGATCAGCGGACTAACCGTTTTGCGAGCTGACGAAGCCGTCGAGATGCGCGATCGCTGGTCCTATGTGTTGATGGCGGAGGAGATGCGCCGGGTCACGGAGGAGCCGGAAAAGGACGCCAAAGAGCTTTTCCGACGCATGACGTTCAATGCACTGATTTCCAACCTCGACGATCATCCTCGCAACCACGCGCTGGTAGCCAAGGAGCGGACTTGGCAGCTTTCGCCAGCCTATGATCTGACGCCCTCCCCGGTAATTTCGCAAGAACATCGTGACCTAGCGCTGGAGGTTGGTGACCAGGGGCGATTTGCAAATGCGAAGAACGTGCTGTCGCAACATGCCCGTTTCTTGCTGGATGCCGCAGAGGCAAAAACGATTGTCACGAGCATGACCGAACAAGTGCGCGCCTCGTGGTACGATGTTGTTCGCGGTCAAGGCGTCAGCGAGAAGGACGCCGAAACGATCAGAGGCGCCTTCGTATATCCGGGCTTTCTGACAGAATAGAGTGAGGGACGCTTGCTTCCCACTGACTAATTTGGATTCGACTGCGTCCCTGCGCGGAGACGCGGGGTAATTCTCAGGAAAGCCCGACAGCTTTCCAAGCTTCGATAGCCTTGCCGAATGGCGAGCCTTTCTGCTGCAATTTGAATCCGGTATTCCACAAATTGTAAGCGCAAAGTTTGAACGCGCTCAGAAGCTCTACGTGCTCGCATGGCTTGATTTCGACCTCATCAAAGCCGGTGAGTTGGTCGACTTGACCGCGCTAGAACTCGCGCTGAACGACAGGTATGGCGACAAAGAGCTATTGAGGCGTAGACGCTTCGTCACGGAAAAAGCCAAGCAGGAAGCGCGCCTCGTCCGAAAGGGCGAAAAGTGGTGGGTCGAGAACGCGACGTTTGCCGATCTGCTCAAGCATATGGTCGAGCATGACGGTCTAACGGATAGTCAGGTGCCGATGAACCGACGTTGCGGACCGCATCCAGCGTGATTGGGCTTCTGACCGGAACAACGAAGCCAAGCCTCGCCGAGATCCGCAATGACCTGGCGCATGGGATTCCGTTTCGCGAATTGCTCTGGGCTGGCTTACTCGAATTGATACGAGATCTCATCAACTAGGCCTATCGATAGCGGCGTGTTGGCCACGTCGATATGTCCGCGACGGTCTATGATCCGGTATGCACGCAAAACGATTCGATTCTTTGTTAGCTGAACAGATCGGCCATACCAGCCTTTCATCGCGCGCGTCAGATGATAGAGCGTCGCTGAAGAGCCGGGCGCCCGAGAATACGCGCTTTTCCTGGGTAAACTGTTCGACTCCGTGAACTCTGGCAACGAAGAATTCCGGCAGTCGGTGGCCAATGATCTGCACCAAGTGGCGCAAAACCCGGAATTGCGTAACCCTACTTCCAACTGGCGCTGGACGCCAACGAGAGCTGCGAGGCTCGCAGAACTTTGACCTGGAACGGCATGCAGATCGCACGCCTCATTGCAGAGGTCGAGAACGGAGCCTATAACAACGAGGCCGGCTTCCCGATCTCATCGATCTAGGGCGGGTCATGTTCCGCCTGGAGGCGCTGGACAGAATTGCGCGCGAGAAGGGTTCACGCGCTAGGCTCGGGCAACAACGTCGAAGACATCGACGCCATTGAGGTCCTTCTTGCTTATCGAAATAGGCTGCGCGAGCGGCTGGGCTGCAACACATTGCCCCCAACATGCGCTTCTTTTCCGGTGTGACCGACGCTGACGTTGACAGTGCAGAGACATCCGTGCGCAACGGAGAGGCGGCGGAATTCTCCGACTATCTGGCCGTGGACTGGCAATCTTGGGACGACGCCGTGGGCCGCATCGCACCCGAAAACCATGCCACAGCGCACGACGAGCTCTTTGCCGCAGTGGGGACGGAGTTCGACAGCCGGCGCAGCAACAGCTCACCGACAAAAGTTTGATTGGGGTCGAAGCTGACCTTGTGGAGGATGCAAATCTAGAGTCGCAGTTCGTAGAGAAATCGCCTGTGAGATCAAGGACGCTCTCCCAGATAAGGTGTTCAATGAGCACGGCCTCACCGTATGAAACGGCCTTTGCCGTATCAGAGCAGCTTCCGGGCTGGTCACTCCCAGGTCGTCCTCAACCCGGATTGTTGTCTCAGCTCGCCGGTGTATGCCAGGCGGCCGGCTCTGATTCTCGGATATTGTCGGGACCAACCTTCAGTGAACGAAGCCCTTCTCTCCACCGGCGAGACTCTGGACTACGAAATCCGCAAACGAGACTGGATCTGAAGGATTGCCAATGCGGATGGAGACTCTGGGAAAGCTTGCCACGCGTGCGGTCCGTCGGTCGGCTCCCCCGCTTCTTAGCGGTGCTCGCGAAGCTGCCGCTCCAGATCAATGGCTTGATCGGCATTGCGAGCGCGCTTGAGCAAGGCGCAGCGTTCATCACCTGAAGGCTTTCGCTCCGCTTGAGCTCGCATATCCTGTGCGAATTGCGTCAATCTCGTTTTCAGAGACTCTGTTTGCTTGAACCGCCTGCGCTTCAATCCCATTGCGACCACCTTCTACTACCCCAACGATCGTACGCCCTCATGCTGCGCGGTGCAGGAACATATGTTTATTTTCGGCTCAAACTTATGAACGAGCTCGCGTGCGACAATCCTTCGCAAGATGCAGCAAATGTTGGGTCAACCAACGTGAACTTGGCCTTCTGAGCTGCATACTCAAGTTACTCATTGACCTTACGCCTCAGTCTCCATTGGCTTCTCGTTCTTGGCTGGCGCTGCGCGATTTCCGCCCGTGACACCTTGCCCATTAGACAAGCTCTTTGCCTTCGTGCTTGCCGAGCCTAAGCGCGGCGACGCCGGTGGATCTTTGATAGCACCGACAATTGAAACCCTGCGTTTTTTGTCGGCCCTTTCTGTCATGCGTCCCTCTCCCTCGGGCCCCCTTGGGAGGGGTAGCCGATGTACCCGCTTTTGAACGACACCTTCATAGTCGAGCTTGCTGGCGGCAGCGAACGCGGGCTGCGCGCCGCCTTCTTTGACGCTCGCTATAGAGCATAGGATTCTCTAGCCTATGCCGGTCAATCCTTCATTAGCCGCTCGCGCTCCAGCTGCGGCTCCGGCTCAAGGTCGGTGCCATTTAACCAGAGCAGATCGAACCAAAATACGGCAACTGTCCTGGTCACCGCGATCTGCCAGCATCTCGGAAACGCCCGGTACGGGCGACACGACCGCCCTTTACTCTCGCCTGACTGGGCATGCGAATTCTGCCGGCAATGGCCGAAAACCTCGTATTCGAGTTCAGGCGGTTGCGTGTGCTGGCTTTACAATCGTCGTCGTCGATATGCAGCTGGAAGCGGCGCCGTCCTATTTGAGGCCGTGAATCGATTGCGCTCCAGAACGCCGTCTTCAATTCAAGGCGAGCCACTGCGAGGGCGTGTCGAGACAGGACGGGCGGGCCGACCGGGTAGGCGTCACCAGCAACTTACAAAAATACCCGCCGCTGGTCTCGGGGGCCAATGAGCGTCCAGGATCGGTCGGAGTTCCGTTCCAAGCGCGCGGCCGCAATCGGCAGGCTCGAAGCAGCAAAAATGTGCGGGTGGCCAAAGCCTGCTAATGTGTGTGAATCCAGGCGGGAGCCAGATAGGATATTCAATGATTAGCTTTTACCGGGGCGAGGCAGCTACAGCTTCGCGGCATAGCTCGAGACTCGGGAACGACCGAGGTCGGCCGGAGGGCAGTGGCAGAGCTCGCGGCTGAGATCGTTGAAATGTTGTTCGGGGCAAGATCTCCGACCCTTTAAGATTGATGAGTGAGGTTAACCACGCGGGTATTTGTCGAGGCATGAAAGGTCCGATATTTGCAAATGAGCAGAGGACCAGAATGCTCGATAGCCGGGACTTTACCGTGAATGCAGGCGAGCGTCGGCGAAATGGCAATCAGCTAGTTCCTATTGGATTCCTGGGAGTTGCAACCATCGTAATGATCGCCTGGCTTGCAGGGATAGTTTGGGCGAGTTGGAGTTTAATCACGTGGATTTTACACTGAGCACCAAGAGGCCGGAGGAGGATTTCACAGGCCTTTCCGACCATTTCATTATTCGGATGTATGAGTTCATTCGTGATCAGGTGGCGGCGGATGCGGCAGCGGGCACACGGCTTGTTGGAATTCCGGCGAGGCATCGCGCCGACAGTCTGCTTGCGGAGATCAACCGCAGGGGACTTTATTGTAGGCCTATCGATTGGCCGCCCTTGTCGGTGAAAGGCGAGCCGAGCTGACCGCCACCTGAACGCATTCGGGCAGGTTCGCTTTCTTGCGATCGAAGCCGCCGGAGCCATCAGACGCACAGTAACAGATGTCGCCTCATTAACGTTCCGAGCTACCACGAACGTTTTGTCGCCACATTTGGCTTGGACTTCGACGGACGAAAAGCGGCGATCATCCCATTCGCAGGTGCGCCCGTTTCAAGCAAAGCGGCGCTCTGCATGAGATGGAGCACCTATTGTCGAGGGTGATCTCAGCCCTCTTAGGGTCTTGTTCGTGAGTCGCGCCGCCAAGAGGTCGGCGTGGAAAATACATCCGATCCAGGCAAAGGCGACATCACGCGCTCGAGCAGGGCTTCTTCAGGAGCCTCAAAGTTTGCTAAGCCGCCGCTACGGTGGCCAGAAATCTCTGCTCTTCCAGCCTCAGACGGTTGCTATCCTCAGCAAGGCACCTGCCAGCGGCAAGCACCTGCATTGACCAGGTGCCCGTCTGGTCCGCACCTCGATTGACTTCGGCGATATTTGTAGCGACCTCGGTCGTACCAATTGCCGACTGCTGCACATTCCGAGCATCTCCTGGTTTGCAGCGCCTTGCCAAGCACCTCCTACCATCCCGGCTGCCGTGCCAGCGCCACCATCCACCCGCTCCAACAGCGCCTCAGACTCTGCTGGGTAGGCTGGTGAGCAGGGTGCGGCGGGCAGAAGCTGTGAATTGCGTTGATCCGCGAACGAGTAGCTCCGCACGCTTTCAAATCGAGGCAAAGCCTTTCTGTTTAGCTACACAAGACGAAAGACTTTCAAGCTTCCAAAGACGATACAGAAGACGTCACTTGCCTTTGTTGTTGCGCAGAATACCGGCCGAGCAGTGCGTTCGCTAGACTTAGATTACTCACCCCGTCCCATTCAAGACCTCCATGTGCAGAACCCGACAGAAATTTCGATTGAGCCGATCTGAAACCTCAAAGAGATGATGGTCTGAATCAACTTCGCAAGTCCTGGCATGTCAATTGCTGGGAAGTGCCCGCTACATCACGCCACTAACTCGACGCAAAGGCCGAGTCAGACCCGACTTGCCGTCCACACCAAGTCTCTAGCATAGAAGCGGCTCTGTTTAACTGCCGCTCCGCCAACGGAGCCAGGTTATGTTGATCGACACATCCGAAATCTTCGACTGCATTCGCATCAATAAGCAGGAAGCGCAGGAGCGCCAGCCCACTCCGCTATGCGAATGGCCTGGCTGCCAGAGCAAGGCTACCCATCCCGCGCCCAAGGGCTGCGACAATGCGCGAGCCTATTGGCACTTCTGTATCGACCATGTTCGCCAATACAATCAGTCCTACAATTTCTTCTCGGGAATGGACGCGGAAGCGGTCGCGCGCTACCAGCAGGACGCGCTGACCGGCCATCGTCCGACCTGGAAGTTGGGCGAGAACATCAGCGCACACAAAACGACCGGCAGCGCTGCCAATTTCGAGGACGGCTGGCATGCCCTCTGCACGCACCTCGAGCTGAACGGACGCGCCGGTGCCCGCCACCGCGCGAAGGTCAAGCCTAAGGCCCGCAAGGTTTTCAATGCCGAAGGCAAAGCGTTGCAGGTGATGGGCCTAAATGCCGATGCGACGCTCAGCGATATCAAGGCGAAGTACAAGGCGTTGGTCAAGCAGCACCATCCTGATGCCAATGGCGGCGACCGCTCCACGGAGGATCGCCTGATCGAGATCATCAAGGCCTACCAGTACCTGAAGACCATGGTGCGCGACAGCTAGACTGAACATCTCAGCGGGCCTCAACGGCGCATCGGAAGTGGAGGACGGAGACATCCAGAGCTTTTCTTTGGCGTAACCGTCCAGTGAGGCTTTCGATCACCCACAAATATGGCGCCCAGCGCGATATCGGCGACAGCCCACGCCGCCTTCATATCCGCACTCCCGTCATTCATCCGACGATCGCCGTCGTCTCATCATCCTTGCTTTGCCTTCCATCCATATCGTTGCCTCGGCAGCCAATCTGTGGCGCCTGCGAAGAACACGCCCAGGGACCATCTCGCAGCTTCGTGATCTGTCAGTTGATGGGAGTGAGGCTCGCGGCCTGAGGGATTCGCGCCGACGCCGAAGGATTTGTATTCGGCATAATAGCTTGTCCTCAAGGTATTGGTCTTGCCGGGCGTCCATGCGCGCCACCCTTGCGCGATCACGGGGGCATCTATCTTCGCCGCCAGGAAGACCACTGTGGCGTAGGGGCGCCAAGGCCGGCCAAGTGCGATATAGCCCGCAGCATGGTCGGCAGTGAGCCTACAATGATCAAAAACATACCCACTGTCTTCATCAGGTGCTGCCTTGCTCTGAGCGGTATAGATGACTGCTTGATTTGCGAGGCCGTGCAACTCACATTGCCGGAACCAGGCCTTGGCGTTGCCAAATATGAAATCGACATGCCCTTCGATGTAGCAGTTCGAGAAGTATTGTCGTGACATTCTGCCGTTTGGTCCCTTGCCGGCAAACAGCGTGTCCTGGGCACCGAGCAGGCGGACGCGCGTAACGACGTCCCTGTCTCCGGTAACGGACAGCGCGACCGCCTGGGAGGGGGGATTGGCCGGATTGAGGGCGTAGTCGTTCTGGATGGTCAGATTCTCGAGCCGCATGTCATCGCCAGCAGCATCCAGCGTCGCCGAACGGGCGGTTCCTCCTACATTGATCGCGCCATCGCCATACACAATGACCGTATCCTCCGGCTTCCTGCCAGTCCCTTGGATATGAATACCGGATTTGGAGATTTTGACCTTCTCGCGATAGACGCCCGGCGCGATGCGGACATTTCCGCCTTCCGCCGGCAACGCGTCGATGGCTTGCTGCACGGAGCGATAGTCTGCATTTCCGGCATGCGACACGAATAGTGGCTCAGCGTACGCTGCCGGGGGGCAGAAACATCCGGCCAGAAGCGCAGCGGAAGGCACGAAAATTCGCATGTGATCTCACTCTTCCTTGAGTTCGCGGCACGTTCGACGCAGTCGATATGAGATACCGCCTCGGGATAGCTGCCGTGCATGGTCAAACACATTTTCCTCGACAGCCCAGAACCCCACGTGACTCTCGGGCGTTCCCGCAAACCCGGCGGCGGCCCGCAACGAAGTACCGGACATGAGGCTGAGGGTTCTGCAAGACCAGCGATTTAGGCCTGCCGATGCGAAAGTCACTGGCCGGGTTCGGCGCCGGGTGTCGTGCTTAGGGATGGGCGTCGCGGGAACGCTCTGGCACATGTCTCCGATCCGCGCAGCGGTTCTGTGGGTCGTCCCGGCAGCGGCGGCGATACGTCAGAGGGACTTGCGGTCACCTTCGCGTGTTCGAGTTGCCAAGTCGCGGAATTGGCAAATCGGACATCCTCGAGTGCAACGTCGACGGCATGCCGCTCGTCTACGCCGCGCATCAGCAGCACGCCATTGTCACCATGCACATGGCGCAAAACGATCTGCCGATAGACCGGAATCCTCGTGCCTTGTGCGCGTGGATCATATTTTGCATCGAACGCCACTGGCCAACGGTTGCCCGTCAGGCAGACGTTCTCATAAGTCACGCGCTCGACCAGACCGCCTCGACTGACATCGCTCTTGATGCGCAGGCCAGACGTCGTACCGTCCAGCGTCAGATTACGTACCAGTATGTCACTAACTCCGGAATTCACCTCGCTGCCGATAGACATGCCGTGCCCCCAGCCGAAATAATTATCAAGGATGGAGATATGGTTGCTTGAGCCATTGTCGCCGGCTTTGATTGCAACGTTGTCGTCTCCCGTGCGGATGAAGCTGTGGGTGATGGTCACATCCTCGCTCGCGCCGGGGTCGATGCCGTCGGTATTGCGCGCATCCGCCGGTGAATCGATGGTGAGGCCCCAGAAAGTGGCACCTTCCACCCGGTTCATCGCGACATGGAAATTGGGGGCATTGCGCAACGTGATACCAGAGAACGTGATGTCCTGCGCATGATCGATCTGGATCAAGCGCGGCGCGTTCTGCTTGCCGCCCTCAGCTTGCGCGCGGCGGGCCAGCTGCCACCAGGTTTCGGCCCCGCCGTCCAGCATTGCGCCGCCCTGACCATCGATGATGCCCTCGCCGTAGATGCCGCCCCCACGCGTTTTGGAAAAGCTGATGAATGGCCGGCAACCGTCGCCCTTGCCCATGATGCGACCACATTGTCCCCGGCCCCTGTCGTAAGCAGCTGGTTCGGGGATTGCAATCAGCGCGGCGCCGCGTCCGATCCATAAGGTCACGCCCGATTTCATCTCGAGTGGACCTGAATGAAACTCGCCGCGCCCCAGATAAACTGCAGCACCAGCGGGGCAATGTTCAATGGCGTCCTGTAGGCTAACTGTATCGTTCTTGCCAGACGGCACAGGGCGATCACACACCGTATGAGGTGCAACAGGTTCGGCGATAGTCCGGCGGTCTTGCGCCTTTGCAGCGGGGCAGACAGCCATGCAGGCGAGTATGGACAATAGGGCCCAGTTGCGAAAACGCTTTATCATCGACCTGCTCGTGCTTTGTCACGCGCATCATTGCCGCGTGCCTTCTGAGCGCTGGCTCGATTGAGCCGCCGCGCGCGTCACTGGCCCGCGCAAGATGACATTTATAAGACGCAGCAGAGGCCTCGACCTTGCGATCTCGCAGTAGCACCTTGCCTGTGCACGAAAATACGATGGTCAAAAAAACGGCCGATATCCGCGCCGGCTGGCGCTCGCTCAGCAACTGATGGACGCGAAGCCGGTTCGCCGAAAGGCAACGCGATACTCTCGATACAAGCTAAATGCGTCGCAGGTTCTGACGGGAATTTAACCGGTCACGATAGCGAGTTCAGGGCGTCTGCGACAATGGCTCGTGACCTCTAATAGTCGCTGGGCAACCGGCGTGGCCGTTGATCCGCCGCTAAGGATGCCGGCTCATCATCAAGCAATCGCCGAAGCTCTCCAGGCGGCATCTGCTCCTCGTTGAATATAAACGCATCTGGATCAGCCGAAGCCGGCAAATTGCCGACCGGCTGATCCAAGCCCGACGGCACGGACTCATCATGCAGCACTCCCCGGAGCTCGCCTAGTGAGAATGGCAGGTACCCGAAATCGAATGCCTCGGGATCGGCCATGGCCGGCAAGTGGCGGGCGAACTGGTCCACTCCGCTAGGTGCGGGCGCATCATCGAGCAGTCGACCAAGCTCCCCTGGAGAAAGCGGCAGGGAAGCGGAACTGAAAACATTTGGATCTATCGAGCCTGAGCATTGTCATCACTGGCTTCGAGCGACTGGGGCCCCGCTCGCCGAGGTAATTCGCCACCTTGTAAAGCATTTGAACATACTTGTCGGCCGTCAACGGTGCCAGGTTTCGGCGAGTACTGATGCCGCTCATCATCGCCTGAATGTAATCATGATCCGCGCGAGACGCATTCGACGGCGGTTTGCGGCCGGGGCGTCGGGCAAGCCCGGCGGGGATCGGCCACGCGCGCTGCATCCAATTGCTGCTCAAAGGCGTCTCGTTCCGTCTGGTTCGGTTGCTGATCGTCTCGAAGAGCGTGCTGTACCGATGGCGGAGGTGCTGCATTGGATAGGTCGAAATTGTGCGAGTCCATGCCAGCCTCTCGTCCAGGAACGGTGGGTTAGTCCGTATTCGGGCAAGCTTTCGAGAAGCTGACGACGCTGCGGCCGGCACCGGATCGCATTCGTACCGGGAACTCTCTTCCTGGCGTCTCACGAATCTGGGTGACTGCCGTTTCCTCCCGACCGCATTGTGATCGCTTGCGGGACATGGTCAGCCAGTTCTCGTCATCATCCATGCGATGCCGGATGAGGCATGGTCGGCGTCCGCCGTCAGCACCGCCCGGGAAGTCGCATGCCTTGCGCCACGGCCATAGCGGACCATCGTGGTCATTGAACGCGTCCCCTCGCGCCCACCTCCAGATACGTCTACCGGTAATTTGAACGACTTGAACACGGACCAAACGAGCGAACCGGCCCTGGGTCAGGGTGGAGAACTCGTTGACATTCGATTCAGGACACCTGCGTGAGCAGCCCCCGAAACAGGAGGCTCTAGTCAAAAACGCGGCGATCCGTCCCGTATGTGGTGCTACTCTGCGCCCATCCTCTGGCCAACGCACGGCGATCAACCAAAAAGCCAAGCCTGTCGGCAGGGCCGTACCCACTAGTCCAGTTCGCCCGCCGGGTTCGCAACACGATGGGTCTCGTGATCTTCGCCAGGTCCGTGCCAAAATTTCTCGCCGTTAAACGTGCGCGGCGGCAGCTTTCAACGGTTCTATGATCGACTCGAAAACGTCGCGGCAGCATCCTGCTCCACGGGATCATCGACGCTTCGCGACTTGCGCGGTTGTGCGTTACGTATTGAATGGTTTCCGGCAGAGTTGCGCTGGCGTTCACCGATGGGCGATGAGACTGCTTGACGCTCAAGTCTCCGTTCCAGATCTGCCAATCCTGCCTTACATTCGGCGACAACCGCTTGGGCGCGAAGCAGCCTGACCTTGAGCTCGTCCTGTTGCCTGACTATTTTCTCAGGATCCCAATCGTCCTGCATCAGCTCATTGACCATCTGCAAGCACCGATGCATGGCCGGCGCTCAGATTTAAGAACCCAGGCTCGGTATCTCGCAGATGCCCGCGCTTGAGCCAGCGGCTAAAAGTGACGCAAACGATTGTGCTAAGGTATAACGCCTTTACCCTGGTCTGCACCATGTTGTTGAGGACCGCCATTCGTCGCGCCCCCCTTACAAGACAATCGGATTTTGGCCGGCAAACCGAAGTGCGATCCGAAGATGGCAGAGTTCGCGCCTCAGGCGCGGGGTTTGGAAAGCGCATCAGGAGACCTCTGCGATCGATCAAGCGGGCAGTTTCATCTGAATATCTGGATCGGGTGCTGAACGAGCTTCATGGTCACAAGTGGTTTCGTCACGTCTTCAAGCAACCGGCATGCCAAAGCCGCTTAAGCGTTTTCATGACGAAACGATGTAGGCTTTCTCGCATCACCTGGTGCAGGCGTCCCGGTGTCGCGCCTCAAACAACCGACGTCTTGAACGAGACAGTCAAAGCCGCAACTACGACCTCCATAGCAGCGCTCAACTATCGCAGCGCTCAATAAAGAGAAGATTTTGCCGACATCGGGGCCAGAATGCGCTTGCACCTTTTGGCGAATAGACCTCCCATTGCAAGCGTGAGCGATGCTTCAGCCTGAGCTATCGATCGCGCCTTCGTGCTAAGCACGTCGAGGCGGCGCCGAATCCCGCTACAACGAACTTAAGTTCACTTCTCGGAGCCGAAGCTTGAAGGTCGAGCGCGATCGACCAATCGCTTGATCTTGCGACAAGTTGACAATCGCCCTTCCTGCGCTACCGCGCTGCCCGACATGGCCAGATACAGTGGCATTGGGACCCCGGCTCCGGTCGAGGTCGGCATCACCACCGAGCACGATATCAAGTGTCGATCGGCGAGGCGATCATCGCCGCGCGTTTATGGAGCAGCACCAGCTGACAGCTTACCCTCAGCGAAATCAGCTGCCGCCCTGGCGTGCAGCCTCGCCGAATCGAACACCGGCAATTCTGTATGTTCGGGGCCGATGAGAAGACCAATCTCCGTGCAGCCGAGGATGAGCGCGTCGGCGCCTCGTGCACGAGCGCGCGCGATGATGTCAATAAATTCCTGGCGCGACTGATCAGAGATAACTCCGCAGCACAGCTCATCGAAGATGACATCGTGGATCCGGATTCGTTCGTCCTCCGCCGGTACGACAGCTGAAATGCCAAAGCGCTGCCGCAGGCGATCACAATAGAACGGCTGCTCCATCGTATAGCGCGTCGCGAGCAACAGGGGTCGCTTGAAGGAAGCGGCGAGCAGAGCCGCAGCGGTCACATCGACGATGTGGATGAGCGGCACACTCAGCTCGGCAGCAACAATGTCGGCAATCACATGCATCGTATTGGTGCAGATCAGGATGCAGCTGGCACCCGCGTCAACCAACTGTCGGGCTATCCTCGCTAGATAAACAGCGGCTTGCCTCCAATCTCCTGCCTTCTGAAGGGTGACGATACAGCCGAAGTCAACCGAGCGCAGCAAGATGTCCGCCGAGGCGAGACCGCCGCGGCGCTGACGGACGATTTCATTGATTTCCTTGTAATAGATGGCTGTGCTTTCCCAGCTCATCCCTCCGATCAGCCCAATCGTCCGCTGCACTTTGAGATCTCCACTTCATGCGAAGGCGACACAGGCCTACCGCGTCTTCGGCGGCAAATCTCGGCGTTGTTTCGCGCAATTGCTCTGGAAAGTGCAAGTCAAAGGCCTTATCTCTGCGATTGCAAAAAACTCGTCTCACCCGAGCTCCGAAGCCGGCTGAAAGGACATGGCGTTGGACGATCGCGACCGGAAGATTCTGGACAAGTTGCAGCTGGACGCAGCAATTCCCGTCACAGCGCTTGCCGAATCGACCAATCTTTCGGTGTCCGCGTGTTGGCGGCGCATCAAGCACATGGAGGACAGTGGCCTGATCTGCCGGCGCGTTGCCCTGGTTGACAGACGCAAAGCCAACGTGCCGATGACTGTTTTCATGGGTGTACGCACCTCGCGTCATTCGATGGCGTGGCTCGAGGACTTCCGCCGTGCCATTGCAGACATTCCCGAAATTGTCGAAGCCTATCGCTTGACCGGCGAAACCGATTATCTGCTCCGCTTGGTGGTGCCAGGCGTAGAGGTCTATGATGCAGTCTACAAGAAGTTGATCAGTCGGCTCGACTTTGCTGACGTCAGCTCGTTCATCAGCATGGAAGAGCTGAAGTTTACGACCACGGTACCATTGACCTATGTTTAGGGTGCACCTCCCGGTGGCTCGGGGCAAAGTCGCCTGGATGCATATGTATATTCCAGAGCCAGCTGGCGCGCACGTTCGACGAGATTGGCGGCGGCGCTGTGTCCCCCATCGATGTTCTCAAAGTAAAAATAAGACTGGCCCAGTGCAGCGAGCTTCGCGGCAGCCTTGCGGCCGTGGGCAGGATGCACGCGATCGTCGTTGGTGGAGGTGAAAATGAAAGGCTCCGGGTAGGCCTTGCCCGGAACCAGCTTTTGGTAGGGCGAGTAGTCTTCGATCCACTCTCGTTGTTCGGGAATGGCCGGGTCGCCATACTCTGCGGTCCAGGACGCGCCCGCCCCTAACTGGGTGAATCGAAGCATGTCGAACAGTGGCACTTCTATGATCGCCGCGTTGAAAAGCTCGGGGCGCTGGGTCATTGCAGTGCCGACCAGCAGGCCCCCCTGGCTACCGCCGATCACGCCGAGCCGGCGCGGACTTGTGAGTTTCCGACGGATCAGATCGTCGGCGACCGCGATGAAATCATCCCATGTGCTTTGCTTCGTTGCTCCCTGGCCCGCCCGGTGCCATGCTGGACCGAATTCGCCGCCTCCACGCAGATTGGCAACAACATAGGCATTGCCCTGTTCGAGCCATAGTCGACCCATAGGTCCCGCATAGGAGGGGAGAAGCGGAATCTGAAACCCGCCATAACCATAGAGAAGCGTCGGGGTCGAGCCGTCAAATCTTGCGCTCCTGGGCCGCACCAGGAAGTACGGAATCCGCGTGCCATCGCGCGAAGTCGCCTCGAGCTGCTCCACGAAATGCTTCGATGCGTCGAACGTCGCAGCTGCCGTCTTCAAGAGTTCGAGCCGTTTGCTTTCAGCATCAAAGTACCAAAGCGACGTTGGCGTCAGATAGTCAGAGACGGTAAACGTCATTTCATCCGCTTGCGCGGAAGTGGCTGATAGGCTTACGGTCGCATTCTCGGGCAGCGGGACTGGTGTGGCATGCCAGGCACCTTGATCGTACCTGTAGACGAATGCCTTGCTTTGAACGTTGTCAAGAATCGTCAGGACCAGGAAATTCCTGGTGCTGCCAAATCCGCGGAGTGCCTGCCGGGAGTTGGGCTGGAAAACGACAGAGGGTTTCGCACGCAGCGGATCCTGCTTCCATTCGGCCAAATCATACGAGATCATTGAGCCGGCCTTGAAGCTGGGATCGCCGGAGCGGATCCAGTCTTCGTCCAGTTTCACAAGCAGGCGGCCACTCGCGATGCCGACGATCGAGGCCTTCTTCGGCAGATCGAGCTCGATCGGCCCGGCGGGCCCGAACAGAACATACTGCCGCTCGAAGCCGTTGATCCGACGGGCGACGCCGGTCACATGGATCCGCCGTTCACCAAACACCAATGGCACGATCCCGAAGTCGGTGCGCTGGCCGCGAAAGACTTCGTGCGCCTGATCGAGCGGCTGAGCGCGCTTGAGTTCCTTCAACACGAAAGGGTAGCCGGCCTCGGTCGTGGTCCCCTCGCCCCAATCACGTGCAACAAGGAGAGTGTCACGGTCAATCCAGCTGACGCTCTGCTTGCCCTCGGGCAGTTGGAATCCACCTGCAACAAAGCTTTTGGATTCGCTGTCGAACTCCCGTATGGACACGGCGTCCTTGCCACCGTCCGAGAGTTTGACGAGGCAGCGCCGCCCAAGGCAGCTGTGCCCCTTGTAGACCCAGTTCTTGTTCTCGGCGAGAGCGAGCGCGTCAATGTCCAGGATGGTCTCCCATCGGGGATCCCGGCCGCGGTAGCTCTCAAGCGTAGTGCGCCGCCAGATGCCGCGCACATGGTTCTCGTCTTGCCAGAAATTTTCGAGACCTTGACGTTTCAGCGAAACGTACGGAATCCGGTCTTTTGCTTCGAGGACGGTGAGCGCGTCCCGGTAAAAGCGATCGTAGCGAGGATCCGACTGCAGCGAGCCGAGCGTCCTTTCGTTCTCGGCCCGTGCCCAGGCCAATGCGCGCGGCCCCTCGGCCTCCTCGAGCCAGAGGAACGGATCGTCCGTCGGCGTCGCACCAGACTGCCCGTGGAGCAGCGCGACTGTAAGACATATTATCGAGAGCAACGCGGCGCGCAGAAGAGACTTTTTCATTTGGCTTCCTCGGACCAGGCACGCAGGCTGAGAGCGCAAGTTCTTGCGAGTGGACGAAATAGCGAAATTCGTGTTGCGACCGTGCACGCGCTGTGTCGCGCCGGCCGCAGCTCGATCTCTGCAAGCAGCATGCCGCCGACAAACAGCAGGTTTGCGCCGCATCGTGCCGCATCGCCATGCCAGCTTCCCGACATTGGCTCTGAAGCTGACAATCAGGTGTCCGCCGGGTAACGTTTCGGCATCACCCTTTGAGGCCGCCGGTTCGACCGCGGAAACGTATCGGCAGTGCGATATTGCGGCGGGGCTGCTTCTCGATTGCGTTCGAACAGAGGGCGTGTGAGCTCTTAGCCGCCTGAGTGTTTGCGGCGTGACTTGCGGTTTCTAACCGGCCGAGGTTAAAATCCGCCACGGTTCATCTTCCCACTATATGCGGGTTCAGCCTCGAACTGCTTGCCCAGCCGAGTGATCAACGTCTTCGTCAGACTTATCCGCCGTAAAGCTGAAGCGTCCGCGTAGCTTTGTGCGACTCTTCCCAGAGCAGCGGGGACGCACGCAGGCGCGCCGAGGGAAACCATCTTCAAGTCCCTGGTATGGTTGAAGATCGTTGAGAGCTGATGACCCGCAACATACAGAGCGAGTTTGCGCCGCATCGGAAAACCGATGCGGGGCAAGTTGCTGAACGCTTTCACGCACGGCGCAAATTGGTCTGTCACCTCGCGCGTCGACAAGTCGATCGGGCTCTACGCGCAAGCGCCCCCCGGCCAAGAAGTGCCGACCATCGGTTACGATCCCTCGCGTGAAGAGCTAAGGGGCGCCGCCCCTGGCGCCTGCAAGGGATCCCGTTAAGCACGCTCGGCCGCACCCGTTTCGCCAGTCTTCCGCGCTGCGCTTGTGCAGACCCGGAGATAACCGACGGGCTGCGTGCGCCCACGCCGGCAAACTCTCTTGGACAGGTGACCAAGGCGGTTATCGTCGAGGCGTCAGCGAACATGTGTCAGAGCAAGCCGCTGCGTAGTGGCCGACTTGGCCCGCGGTCGAGCCGCCGAGCGGTTGCTGGCTGACAAGGACTGGCTGCCGAACGTGCTGCGGTTGCCACAGCGAATGTTCGAGGGGAACCGCCCGCCGACGTTCGCGCCGGATGAGATTGTACTTCGCCCTCACTGTGAGAGCGCCGACGGCCGAATTTTAGGTCGGCAATTTTGCCGCCCCCGTCAACTACCAAGGTTAGTGATTGATCGAGATGAAAGATATGGAGACAATCGGTTAAGGAATGTTGGGCTGATCAGAATATCGGGCTGATCAAGCGTCAGGTACTCAGGTACAAAGATTCACGGCAACCAATCCGCTTCAGGAAAACGGACTGTGCTGACGTGCGAGCGGCAGAATACAGCGTGCTCACTCCGTCGACACCTTCATACTACCCACCCAGAGCATCGCGGTCATTAAGCGCAAGGCATATGAAGGAGCCTCGGACGCTGGGACTCCCCGAGCCGACGGTGGGGTATATCGACCCAAAAGCATGGAATAAGCTGAATTTCGAAACAACAAAGCCGGTAGTCGAGAAAAAACTCCTTGAAGGCGTGTATGATGCGGGGGTTGCTTACAGCAGATCGGCGCTCGAACATCCCGACAAGCTGGAGATCGTGCGGGAAATCGGCGAGGTGGTGACGACGTGGCTGCTATACGGCCCACGTCCCCGCTACTCAGATACGATCATCGCCAGCCCCTATCCTGAGTTGCATGACGTGCTGCCTTGAACAAATACAACAACATGAACGAGCACCGTCATGACCTCATCCCCTCCCGACGCGCGAACGAAACTCGTCATTGCTGCTCTGACCATCGCTGCGTTCGCTATCGGCCTGGACACGTTTGTCATCATTGGGGCGCTCGATGTAATCTCTCGTGATCTTGCGATTTCAACCGGCGCGGCGGGTTGGATCATCTCGATTTACGCGCTCTGCTACGCCGTCTTCGCGCCGCTGAATGCCTGGATGTTCAAGGCCACAAGCGGCCACAATATTCAGATTCTGTCCGTTTCGATCTTCATCATCGGTAACCTGATCTGCGCGATTGCTCCGAACCTCCTAACCCTTGCTGCAGGTCGCGTCATTTCGGCCTACGGCGCGGCGATGTTCAACCCGTCGGCTACCGCGCTGGCCGCGGAGCTCCTGCCGCCAGCCCGCAAAGGGTTCGCGTTGTCTCTCATCTTTGGCGGCATGACTGTTTCACAGGTTGCGGGCGTTCCCGCCACAAGCTGGATCGCAGATGCTATCGGCTGGCGCTTCTCATTCGGTTTCGTCGTCATTGCCGGGCTTCTCGCATTGATAATCTTCGCCCCGATGATGTCCGGAATAGCTGCCAAGGTGCCGGAGCGCGGAAACGGCCCGATCTCGAAAGGCCTCTCCAGGTCCATCTACGGTATCCTTTCCGTGACGCTATTCATTGTCGTTTCAGAGTTCATCGTTTACTCCTATGTGACCGTCTTCATCATCGGTTCCCTGCTTGCCGGGGTGCCGCTGCTCTCAGCCGCACTCTTTGCCTACGGTTTCGGAGCCGTTACGGGAAACGCTGCGTGCGGCGTTCTGACTGACCGCTTTGGCCCGTATAAAGTTCTCATCTCCGTTGTAGGCGCACAACTGATCCTCCTCGTAGGTTTGGTTGCGTTCGGACAGCATGGTGCCCTCACCGTGCTCATCGCCTTCTTTTGGGGGAACGTGAGCTACATGTATCTGGTCCCGATCCAGCACCGGCTTCTCGGTCTGGCCGGAGATAGGTCGAAGCTGGTGCTGGCAATGAACAGCTCGACCACCTTCGCGGGGATCGCCATCGGCGCTTTTCTCGGCGGCATCCTTGTCGAGACTAGCGGCGTCACGTCCCTGGCTGCGGCATCGATCCTGATTGGTCTCATCGGCATCGGGCTGGCTATTGCCTTCATGCGTGATGGAGCACCTGCAGAAGCCGCAACTGCGGCATATCCGGAATGATATCGGTCAACAATCGAATTATTACCCTCCCCAAATTAAGAACGGTTGCGCACGCCTGCGAAAGATTGTGAAGGAGATTGGAAGCCCTCAAACGGTATCTCCGCAGCGTGCAAAGGATTTGGATCGAAGCCGCACGCGTTCCGCCCCTCGTACGAAGCAACTAAGGTGCCGCCTCTGGGGGCTGCAAGGCGATGCAGGTTCGCTTTGACCTGCCCCTGCGTATTTCCTCCAGATGGAGTTAGAGTCCGGCCCGAAGAAGGACGGACAGATGAAGCGAGCAAGGTTGACGGAGGAGCAGATTATCGCGGTATTGAAGGAGCATGAGGCTGGAGCAAAGACGGCCGACCTGGCTCGCAAGCACGGGGTCTCGGAAGCAACGATCTACAATTGGAAGGCCAAATTCGGCGGGATGGACGTTTCGGAGGCGAAGCGGCTGAGGGCGCTGGAGGACGAGAACGCGAAGCTGAAGAAGCTTCTAGCCGAGCAGATGCTCGACGCCGCCGCCCTTCGCGAGCTGCTGTCAAAAAAATGGTAGGGCCCGCCGCCAAGCGCGCTGCGGTCGCGCATCTGCAGGCCGTCATGAGCCTGTCGGAGCGGCGGGCCTTTTCGATTGTCGGAGCGGATCGGAAGATGATCCGCTATCGCTCCAGCCGTCCTCCGGACGCGACTCTCCGTGGCCGGCTGCGTGACCTTGCCAACGAGCGGCGGCGTTTCGGCTACCGCCGGCTGTTCGTGCTGCTGCGGCGGGAGGGTGAGCCATCGGGGATCAACCGGATCTACCGGCTTTGTCGGGAAGAAGGGCTCACCGTCCGCAAGCGGCGGGCTTGCAGCGGCCGATGAATTCCAGGCAGGACCATTCAAGCAGATATGGGACGAGAGCGAATGGCCACTCACCATCTCATCGCCCGAACGGGCGTTGCTTGAACTGCTCGACGAGCTGCCGCATAGCGAGAGCTTCCACCAGGTCGACATGCTTGTTGATGGCTTGCGCAATCTCAGTCCCCGCAAGCTGCAAAAGCTGTTGGACGATTGCAGAAGCGTGAAAGTCAAAAGGTTGTTCTTCTGGTTTGCCGACCGGCACAACCATTCATGGCTAAAGCAAATAGACCGTGACAAGGTCGATTTGGGGAAAGGAAAGCGCATGCTGGTGAAAAGCGGAAGGCTCGATCCGAAATACTTGATCACCGTGCCGGAGGATCTCAGTGATCCTGTCTGAACGCTATCAGCATCAGGTCGCGCTGCTGATCGAGACCTTGCCATTGGTTGCGGCGGAAAAGGATTTTGCCCTCAAAGGCTGGACTGCGATCAATCTATTCGTGCGCGACATGCCGCGCTTGTCAGTCGATATCGACCTGACCTTCCTGCCTGTAACCGGGCGACCGCATTCGCTGGCCGCGATTGATGCAGGCATGAAAAGAATGGCTGCCGCCCTTGGCAAGGGAATTCCGAGCGTCAAGGTGAATGAGATCGTGAACCGCGCGGAAGGTATTGTAACCAAGCTGACACTTCAAAGGGCCGACACCCAGATTAAGATCGAAGTCACGCCCGTCCTTCGCGGTTGCCTCTTCGATCCGGAGATGCGATCGGTGCTTCCGAACGTCGAGGAGAGCTTTGGTTTTGCGGAGACACAAGTCGTCTCGTTTTCCGACCTCTACGCGGGAAAAATCGTCGCCGCCCTTGACCGCCAGCATCCTCGCGATCTGTTTGACATCCGCGATCTTCTGGCGAATGAGGGCATCAGCGACGACCTGAGGCGCGCTTTCATCGTTTATCTCATCAGCGATGACCGGGCCATTTCGAAGGTTTGTGGTGCCGCGGCGAAAGGATATCCGCCGGGAATTCGAGCACGGCTTCGAGGGTATGACCTCAGATCCGGTTTCGCTGGACGACTTATTGAAGGCTCGCGAGGATCTCATCGCCGAGGTAGCTGGGAAGATGCCGAAGGAGCATCGGGAATTTCTGATCGGATTCAAGCGCGGGAAGCCGGATTGGGCTCTGTTGGGCGTCGATGGAGCGGCAGAGCTTCCCGCAGTCCGATCGAAGCAAATCAATCTTAATAAGCAGCGTGCCACAGATCGCGAAAAGCTTCTGGCCCAGTTAATCGCAGTTCTTAAGTGAGGACCATGGCCGCTCACCCCCTCAAGAATTTTCTTCGAATATCGCAATTGCTCGCGAACCTGATCGATCTCGATAGCTCTCATGACGGCATCGCGGATCGATGAAGTCACGATCAGCAGGCGACGGCACTGCGCCGCGGCTGCCGTCGGCGGACCATGCCGTTCGAACTGACAGCCCATCGAGGCGGACGGAATGGACGATCCGCAGCCGGCGAGTTGCGATCGCCTGTGGAGCGCAACCTGAATGCCTGACGAACGCGAACCTCGCCAGGTACGAGCGTCACCGCTACGGCCTTTCCGATCAGCCGCGAGGACCGGCGGCGCAGTCGTTGCTGACAACGCGGTCCAGTTCGCGCAAGATCCGAAGGCCGGCTGCCAGCTGGGTGTGCCTCGTCACGGACAAAGTGAGCGACGAGTTCGCAACTCTGCCCTCCCCGGCTGCCAGCAAATCTGGAGCATCATCGAGCAGAGGTCCAGGCAGAGCAGTCGCCCCGAACTCCGGGCCAGCGCCGGGCAGAACGAACATGCATCATGCTTGATGCGGTTCACTTGCTCGCAGATTCCGGTTTGCTGGCCGCGGATCAGGTCCTGCGGAGAAAAATCTCGTGCTCCAGGCCCGGAGGTCCGATAACGGCCGTGTAGCTCACGTTCCAAAGAGTTAGAGTTTTCTCTGGTTCAGAGATATTTGGCAGCACGTTGTGCAAGCGCATTCCTTCTTTGAGGTCTTCCGGCGCCCACTGGTCTCAGTGCTGTCAGCCCTGGGGCAGGTATAGAGATTGATCAGGCAGCGGACCCGGGTCAGAACTCGGCTGATCTGCCGAGCTCACAAACGGGGCGGAGTCATCTCCAAGCAATTGCTGCAGCTCACCCGGAGAGAACCTGAAGCCTTCTGGATCGACAGGAAGCTCACCTGGAGGGAATTGCATCGAATCGAAGGTGAAGGACTCTGGATCGACTAGCGCCAACGGCGCGGGGTCAGCAGCTTGCCACGGCTGAAGCTCATCTGGATCGACCGAGACCGTCAATTGAGCCGGCTCATCATTTAGTCGCCGACGTTTTGCTGGAGGGGCAACGAACTCATTCGTATAGTCTGTGACGGAGCTCGAGGATCGGCTCCGAGGCTGCCGTGAGTTCGCAGCTTCTTCAGATGCGGCGAGACCGCGGAATTCACGAAGGTAATTCAAAGCTTTGGGCAAATATGTGTCGCGGTTGTGCCCCGCCTTTACGTAAGCGGACAGCTGATCGTCATCGAGCGCAGCCATCGATAGCCCAGTAGACCCGAGACCATTCGCCGAGTTCGCAAGACTGTTCGCGTGCCGCTCTCCGGATTTGCGGTCCACCTGCTCCCTGCCGAAGGCGGGCACCAATTGCACGCTCGATCAATCTGCAATCCGTGTTGGACAGACCGGATAGCACGAACATAAATCATCGGACAGGAACGGCTGCACTTGCTGTTCGAAGGCCGACACCTGGTCGGACTGCCTGGCATGCTGCTCTTGCGCCACCGGCCGCACGTTGAAATTGTCCACGTGCACCTCATTAGGCTGCCTGAAAGGTCGTAACTACCGGGCGACCCTTTCGAGAAGCTGACGAGCCAGGCCATCTCTGCAAAGCGCCTGGACGAAAAAAAGCCCAGGCTATCTGTATCGCGCCCGCGCTGGCAATTGAGGCTAGCAGCGGCGTGACACGCCTTGCCTGTTCTGGCAAAGCGCTGCCCTACCGTGCGCCGCCAACTTCAACGAACCTCTAACGCGCCTAATTCCCAAAAGCTGGCGAGACCCGCCGCAATTCACAAAACCTAAATCGATCCGTGTGGACCGCTTGTCGTCGAAGCCGAGGAAGGACGCAACCTTGTTAGGGGGCGGGGGCGCACTCGAGTTGTCAGGTTTGAATTGGCTGGGATGCTTCGCTCACGTTCGGCGGCAGCGGCGCCCTTTGCGATGCACTGGATGGTCGCTCTGAGCCGCGCCGGCTTGTGGATGAGCCGTCACGCCTTCATGTCTGGGCGGCGCTCGAGGCTGATACATGTGACAAAAGGAATAACGCCAGGACCAGCATCCTCGTGCAACAAGCTTAGCTGGGCGCGCAGTTTCCTTCTATTCCTCGATGGATCGCAAGTTCAACCGGATCTACTGCGGCATTCTTCCATTGTTCATCACGAAGCTTTTGGCTGCCATCCGTCATTGAAGCGCTACTCCTGAACTTTTCGCGCAACCACGTTTCGCAAAAATTCGGGGCGGTGAACTGCAAGCGACGGGCTGCTTGCCAGGGGCGGCAGCTCGCGCCGCCGCGACAAGCACATTGTACTTGCAAATAGCCGTTCATCCGGGCTGAACCGATTGCCGCTCGACCAGCCTGGGAACATGAGGCGCGCGTGACCGCCTGGACTTCTTCATTCAGGGGGCGACGGAGAAGCTGTCGGCACTTGATTGTCAGCATTGAAACCATTGTCAGCAAGTTGACGCGACAAACTCTTAGGAATTCCTGCAAAACATACGAACTGAGTTCGGCATGCGGCTTGCTCTGTTTCTGACACCATCACCAATCGCAGGGCGGTGATCTTCGGGTCGGACCAGGCGCGCGTTGCCGCAGTGTCTGCCCCGACGATTTGCCGTGCGGCGATACTTTAAGGGGCCGGCTGTGGACCGGCAAAGTGCAAGGCAATCTTTGATGCGATCCAGAGTTCTTTTTTGGAGTGCTACGACAATAGCGCTCGTCGCAAGCGGTGCAGCCAGGGCGAACCTTGAGCGAGAAGTGCAACTGCCGCCGGCGGTATGGAACTGGTCCGGAGGTTACATTGGTGGGCACGCGGGCGGCGGGTACGGGCGAACCTACTTCAGCAATCCATACGGTCCATCCATCTATGGCGGCGCCGTCGATATCCCATCGTTTGTCGCAGGTGGCCAGAT
Source organism: Bradyrhizobium sp. C-145 (assembly GCF_023375135.1). Classification (NCBI taxonomy): domain Bacteria; kingdom Pseudomonadati; phylum Pseudomonadota; class Alphaproteobacteria; order Hyphomicrobiales; family Nitrobacteraceae; genus Bradyrhizobium; species Bradyrhizobium sp. C-145. The sequence continues at coordinate 6,662,160 of NZ_CP088150.1, forward strand.
CGGCTACAATTGGCAGAACAACAGCTGGGTATTCGGCGTCGAACTGGATGCCAGCGCAGCTGTCGGCGAGGGTACAAACACCTGCCTCGCAGCCTCCGGCCTCGTTGTAAGCGCAAACTGCAACGCAGGTCCGAGCTTCTTTGCCACCGCAACGGGCCGCGTTGGTTACGCTTTTGGCGCACTTGGTCACACGCTGGCGTATCTCAAGGCAGGTGTAGCCTGGCAAAACAACCGGGGCGATGTGGTCAACAACTATGAAGGCGGCTGGCCACAGGGCAAAACCCATTTCGACGATGGTCGCCTCGGTGGCGTCGTCGGGCTCGGCATCGAGCAAGCACTAACGCCTGCATGGTCGGTGAACGTCGAGTATGACTATCTGCATTTTGGCGGACCGCGTGTCGCGACCGCTTCGACAGTTCAGTTTCCGCCGTTTGCAATTCTGCCGGCGAACACAACCAGCCTGACCAGCAACTATCACATCGGAAAGATTGGCCTGAACTACCACTTTGGTGCGGACCCAGAGGCCGCACAATGGCACGATACGTCGCCATACCCGAAGGCACCCGGCAGCGTGCCGCCCATTCCCTACGCGCCCGGATGGTCGTTCGAAGGCGGCTCGCGGCTCTGGCTGAGCCGGGGACGATTCCAGTGGGATCACAGCGCATTTCCGTATGGCTGGCCTGAAGACCCCAGCACACTGATATCGAGGCTCACTTATCATGGACTGGACGGACTTTCCGGGGAGTTATTCGGCCGTGTTGACAGTCCCTGGGGAGTGTTCCTGAAGAGCAATCTGGGCATCGGGGGCTTCAACAAAGGGAAGTCGAATGATGAAGACTGGTTGCCCCACGACGGACGGTCCTACCAGAACACCCTTTCAGGTCAGTCGAATGGAAGGTTCGCATATTACACGGCCGACGTCGGTTACGACTTCCTGCGCGGTACCGACTACAAGGTCGGTGGATTCTTAGGCTGGACCTATTACGGTCAGAGTTCGGACACGAGTGGTTGCGTTGAGTTCGCTAATCCGCGGAATCGATGTCTGAAGCCGGGTGACAACAGGATCGTTGGCAGCGAGGATACTCAATGGAATGCGCCTCGAATCGGCCTGAGCGCCGAAACCATGCTGACCGAGCGCTGGCGTTTGAGCGCCGACGTCGCCTACCTGCCATGGACCGCTTTCAAGGGGCGTGACTATCATCTCTTGCGCCCCGAGACCACATTTGACGAACAACGCGGCAATGGTGGTGGCGGAGTCCAGATTGAGGGCGTCTTGTCCTATTTCCTCACCCAGAACATCAGCGTCGGGGTCGGTGGCCGCTATTCGGCCATGTGGACCAAAAAACGAGGTGACTCCCTGTGCAGCAGCAGCGTCTGCATGGGTGAGCCGTCCGTATTTGGGAAGTACAGCATGGAGCGCTGGGGTACGTTCTTCCAGGTCTCTTATAAGTTCGATTGAAAGGTCCACCAAAGCCAAGCTCCAGATTTCTCTCGACCGATCCGAAGCCAGCTCGCGAGTAACGGCATCGGCGCCAGAATTGGCGCCGATGCCATTAGTATGGCGCGACCACGCCCAGCACCGAGCGAAGCCCGATCTTGATCAACAGCATGAGCACGCGAGCGCAACAGCGCCTGCGCTCGTCCCAAAGACCATGCGTCGCACAACAGAATACTCGTCAATCTGTCGATCAACGGCGCGTCATTGCACGAGGAGCTGCGGTGGGCTGATTGAGGATCTCTGCCGCGCGGCAATTTGGGTGGAAGCGGCCCACCCAGATTGTCGCGCTATAGATCTCCGCAATGCGCCGGATGAGGACGGGCCGATCCTCCTCGCCGCAAGGCTAGGCGGCAGCGGATCGACGATACGAATCCCGAGCGTTGCGATGGATGCCGCTGGCATACCACTAGGAGGCCACGCTCCAGCTCCGATCCGCGGAGCGAACCGCTGGACTTGTCGCGCTGGCCGTTCTTTGAGCCTGCCGCTGTCCGTTAAGATCAATATCTAACGGGCAAGCGCATCCCGGAAACGCTTATCCTTGCTCCGTTCCCGCCAGACGGCTTTGCACGAGCCGGTCCTGTTCGGCGGGATGATCACCGTCAGGGGTGGGCGATGGAGAGCCGCCCTTCAATGCTGCACCCTCCGCTGCGATACCTCAAAGGCGCAGCACAGTGACAGCCGACCAAATGTGATTACGACCTTATCTAGCGACGATTACGCGCACGCTTTCTCAGCTCGGAAAGACAATCATTCCGGGCCCATCAACAATCGCTGTCGATTTGATCGATGCTGCGCGAGAACGATAGCACTTTACCTGAAATAAGTGCCGCGCGCGTTCGCAGCCGGGGTGGCAGTCGAGGCGACTGCTGCGTCACGCTGTGCGTCGATTGGATCCGCCTTTCCTGCGTCGCCGCGGCCTCTGACGGCGGCTGCGCGGAGGAATAAGTAATTTTGTCGCATCCGTGACCCGCAGCGACTTCGCTGGACGAGAAATCGATGGTTGATTGAGGCCGCGCTCTTCGACCGGCGACGGCCTTTTCGATCGCAGACAGGAATTGCCGCCCGTCTTGCGTGATTTCCCAGCCGAGAGCATCGCGAAAACACAAAGTTCGCACCGGTCGTGGGCGCCTTCGGATTTGACCTCGCCGCGCCTCATCAAGCCAATCCGGCCTTGTTTACACCGGGCTTTCGAAGGCTCACGGCATCAGCGTAGCAGAAATACGCCTGCAGCCGCAGCGCAGCCGGCGAGTATGGTCCATAACGGACGAGCCCGGTTGTGCGAGCACCTTCATGAGCTACATGCATCACGCCTGGACAGGGAGCACCAGCCCGGCGGCGTGCTCTTCCCCGCGCTTGGTCACGAGCGTACAGTTCGGACCGTTCGTGGCCCGCCGGCAGGAATATCTTGCCACGCCCACACTGCGACCGGGCTGCAACTCCTGTCACTCTGACGGCAGTGATCGGTCGACGGCCTCAGGAGACCAAGGCTGTCATGCGGTTTGCGAGATAGCCTCATGGCTGGAAGAGACCGTCGAAAAGCCAAACGCCCCGCGCGCCGTGACAAGGCATCGCCGGACAGGTGCGAGAACACACTTGCAGAGAGCAGTTTCCCGAGACTAGGCGGATCAGCCAACCCGCAGATCCTCAGCTGACACCTTGCCCGAACGCCCGGCCTTGGGCTGATAACTTACCCGGGCCCCCTCTTCGAGGGTGGTATAACCGGCCTTTTCGACGGCACTGATGTGCACGAAGACATCGGGACCTCCGTCCTCAGGCCTGATGAACCCATAACCTTTGGTCGAATTGAACCACTTCACAATACCCATTGCCACGGCGGCATCTCCATAGTGAACCGTTGTGATCTAGCGAAGAGTCTCCCGGCTATCAAGACGGGCGGCAAGAGACGCCCGGCGTCGGTGCGCAGGTCACGTGCTCGTTTTTTGTCGCGTGGCTCTAGCTGCCGCCGGATTGTGCAAACGACAGAAAGCTCCCTGACGTCGACGACACTTCGCTTCAAGGCTTCAGGATCCGGATGACGTTTTGACCTTCGCTTCACTCGTCGCGCGCTACCGGCTCACAGAAGAGCAGCAGAACCTCGAACGCGCCGCGCTCATCCGGAGCCGAGCTCCCGATGGGTTTGATCGACGTTGAACAACAGCGCGGTCGTGAACTCCTTCGCACAGCCTGGAGCAGGATTACCAATCCGCGCCATGCCTGCATTGAAGCTACGTGGCATGTTCTCTCAAGCGCGAAGACACTCGCAGGGCTACGCTTTGGCTGTTCGCCTTTGGATGTCGGCCGCACGCCGGGCATGTCGGACGAACAGGGGTCTGTCGAGACAATCCTCAAGGAATCGCATCTGGAAACTTACCGCCCGCTCGTCATGTTGTGTTTGGGAAGCCAGGAAACCCGCTCGCCACCGGTGGCGGCTGTTCAAATCGGTAACTTGCGCATCTGACGAGCTTCATCGCGCCGCCGACGCTCGTCAGCTCTCTCGCCTTGGGTTCGATGAGTTCAGCTGAGCAACGTTAGACGTTGAAAGAACCAATTCGTCTCGATTTTATCTGCTTCGATCAGCCCGTCCACCGAATTTACTCAGAACAAAGCCGCCTCGATGCATAGGTGAATTCAAGGGCCAGTTCACGTGCATATTCCATGAGATTGGCCGCGGCGCTGTGTCCCCCGTCGATGTTCTCGTAATAGAAGTAAGGCTGGCCCAGCGCGGCGAGCTTCGCGGCAGCCTTGCGGCCGTGCGCTGGATGCACGCGGTCGTCCTTGGTGGAGGTAAGAATTAAGGGAACGGGATAAATCTTGCCCGCCACCAGCTTCTGGTAGGGCGAGTAGCCTTCGATCCACGCACGCTGCTCGGCGATGGCGGGGTCACCGTACTCGCCGATCCAGGAGGCGCCCGCGCCCAGTTTGCTGTATCGAATCATATCAAACAGCGGTACCTGGATGATCGCCGCGTTGAAGAGTTCGGGACGTTGGGTGATTGCGGCGCCAACAAGCAGACCGCCCTGGCTGCCGCCAACCGCGCCTAGCCGGCCCGGACTGGTGATCTTCCGACGGATCAGGTCCTCGGCAACGGCAATGAAATCATCCCATGTCGTCTGCTTCGTTGCCCCCTGGGCCGCTTGATGCCATTGCGGGCCAAACTCGCCGCCCCCGCGCAAGTTCGCAACGACATAGGCATTGCCCTGTTCGAGCCATAGCCGCCCCACCGGCCCCAGATAAGAGGGCAGAAGCGGAATCTGGAACCCGCCATAGCCATAGAGAAGCGTCGGAATTGCGCCGTCAAATCTTGCGTTCTTCGGTCGCACCAGAAAGTAGGGAATTGACGTGCCATCACGCGAAGTGGCTTCGAACTGCTCCACGACATGGTTGGACGCATCGAAGACGGAAGGTGTCTTCTTCAATTCCTCAAGGCTTTTGCTTTCGGCATCAAAATACCAGACTGACGTTGGTCTGAGATAGCTCGAGACGGTGAACATGGCCTGGTCCGCTTCATCGGAGGCGGCTGACAGGCTGACATCGGCATGTTCCGGCAGCGGGATCGGCGTCGCCGACCAAGCTCCCTGATCGTACTTATAAACGAACGCTTTGCTCTGAACGTTCTCAAGCATCGTCAGGATTAACAAATTCTTTGTGGCCCCTAACTCGCTTAGGGCCTGGCGGGGCCCAGGTTGGAAGACAAGCGAGGCTTTGGCGCGCAGCGGATCCTGCTTCCACTGGGCCAGGTCATACGAAATCAGCGATCCGGCGGCGAAGCTGATATCGCCGGACGGCGTCCATTCTTCGTCAAGCTTCACAAGCAGGCGACCACCCACTAGTCCTATCATCGCGGCCTTCTTCGGCAGATTGAGCTTGACGGGCCCATCGGGGCGGAAGACCACATACTCGTACTCGAAACAGCCGATCACACGGGTCGCGCCGCTCACATGAATACGACCCTCGCTGTCACGAAGCACGAAGGGGTGCGTCTGAACGTCGGTGGGCTCGCCACGAAAGATCTCGCGAGCCTCACTGAGCGGCTGTGCGCGTTTGAGCTCCTTCACGACAAAGGGGTAGCCGGCTTGCGTCGAAGTCCCCTCGCCCCAGTCCCGTGCAACAAGGAGTGTGTCACCATCAACCCAGCTGAGGTACTGCTTGCCCTCTGGGAGATAAAAGCCGTCCGCAACGAAGGTCTTGGCGTCGCAGTCGAACTCTCGTATGGACGCGGCATCCTTGCCGCCATCGGAAAGACTGATCAGGCAGAGGCGCTCTTCAGGCGGCAGGCAGCTGTCACCTTGAAAGATCCAATTCCTGTTCTCGGCGACGGCCAAGGCGTCCACGTCGAGGATGGTCTCCCACTGTGGGTCTTGGCTACGATAGCTCTCGAGCGTGGTGCGCCGCCAGATGCCGCGCACCTGGTTCTCGTCTTGCCAGAAATTCTCCAGACCGCGCCGTTCCAATGAAACATATGCGATCCGATCCTTGGCCTGCAGGATGGAGAGCGCCTGTTCGTAGAAGTGCCGATAGCGAGGATCTGACTGGAGCACCCCGAGCGTCTTCTCGTTCTCGGCGCGAACCCAAGCCAATGCGCCTTGTCCTTCGATGTCCTCAAGCCAGAGGAATGGATCATCAGTGGTGGCTCCAGCCGTTTGCTCCTGTGAAAGCGCCGTGGAGGTGGCGCGGGCAGTCGAAAGCCGCGCGGCGGAGCGGGGTGACGTGTTCATGGACTTTCTCCCGATCAGATCGGCGGCCACGCTCGCACGCCTGGCGCGTCAAGCAGAAGGAGCGGAAAGCACGCAAGCGCATGACATAGCGCAGCTTGCGCCATCTTGCGGACCATTCACTGCAAACTATAGCGCGACAATCAGGATGAGAGCGGCGCGTCAATCAAGATGAGACGAGGCGGCCGAGTCAGGAGATAATTGACGCTGGCCGCCGGCTTGGCAAGCGTTGATTGACGCTGCGCGACAATCAAGCGGCGCTGCCAGCGTCAATCGCAGTCTTGTCGAGTTCGTTGGGGGTAGTGTGAACAGGCGGCCGGCCTGGACCGCGCTTGCGATCGAGGGCAACTTTTCGACGGTAACTTTCGACGTTCATCTCGAGGATCGTGGCGTGGTGGACCAAACGATCGATGGCAGCCAACGTCATTGCTTGGTCCGGGAAGATACGCCCCCATTCGCCAAATGGCTGATTGGCCGTGATCAGCAGCGAGCGTCGTTCGTAGCGGGCGGCGATCAACTCGAACAGCACACTGGTTTCCGCCTGATCCTTGCTCACATATGTGATGTCGTCGAGGATCAGGAGGTCATAGCGATCGAGTTTGCCGATCGCGGACTCCAGCGCCAGCTCGCGCCGCGCGACCTGCAGCCGTTGCACCAGATCAGTGGTGCGCGCGAAGAGAACGCGCCAACCGTTCTCGACGAGAGCCAGGCCGATCGCCGCGCCGAGATGGGTCTTGCCGCCGCCCGGTGGACCGAACAAGAGCAAATTGGCGCCGGCCTTCAACCAGGCGTCGCCGGCAGCGAGCGCCATCGCCTGTGCCTTTGATAGCATCGGCACGCTCTCGAAGTCGAAGGTGGCGAGCGTCTTGCCGGCGGGCAAACGCGCTTCCACCATGTGTCGCTCGATCCGACGGCGGGTACGATCGGATGCCTCGTGCTCGGCAAGGGCGGCGAGGAAGCGGGCGGCAGGCCACCCTTCCTTGTCCGACTGTGCGGCGAGCTTCGGCCAGATCGCCTTGACGCCCGGCAGGCGGAGCTCATTGAGAAGCAACTCGACACGAGCAGCATCGACGGAGGTGGCGATGCTGGTCATGCTGCCTCTCCCAGATTCGAGCGGCCCGACATGACGCTGACGGAGGCGAGTTCATCGTAGACGTCGAGCGGCGCCAGCTTGACGGCGACGCGCGGGATCGAGGCCGCCTCGGGTCGGAAGCGGTCGCGCAGCGCGGCAAGATCGGGTAACTGTCCGGCGTCCAGATCCATCGCGATCGCCTTGGCGAGCTCGGCTTCGCAGGCTCGCTCGTGGGCCAGCGCTAGAAGTTCGACCGTCACCTTGCAGGCGCGCCGATCGTCACCGTGCTCCCGCAAGGTCTCGAACAGGCGTCTGTAAGCGGCGCGCGGGAAGAGCTGGTCGCGATAGACGAGGTTGAGGAGCGCCATCGGCTTGCGCCGCAGGGCATGGATGACGTGCCGATAATCGACGACATGCCCGCCCTGGCTCTCCGACACAGGCCGACCGCGCCGCAACGTCACAACCGGCGTGACGCCGAGGAAGCATTCGAGCCGGTCGTCGAAGATGCGCACACGCAGGCGATGGCCAATCAGCCTTGAAGGAACGGTGTAGAACACGCGCCGCAGGATGAAGCCGCCTGACGACGTCACCGGGATCACTTTCTCGTCGAAGTCGGTCGTGCGGCCTTTCGGCAGCGGCGCCAATGCCTCCTTCTCGAGCGCGATCGGCTTGGCGAGATTGGCGTTGCGCCGGCCGACAATCTCGTCGACAAAAGCCCGGTAGGCATCGAGACTGGCGAAGTCGCGCGTCCCCCGCAGCAACAGCGCATCTTCCAGTGCGCGCTTGAGATGGCCGTGCGCACTCTCGATCGAGCCGTTCTCGTGTGCAATGCCCGCATTGTTGCGTGTTGGTGCCATGCCATAGTGGCCCATCAGCGCAGCGTAGCGCTGTGTCAGATCCTCACGCGCGTCAGCCGCCAGATTGCGGAACGCCGCCGATAGGCTGTCGCTGCGATGCTCCCGTGGAACGCCGCCAAGCGCCCACAGGGCGTTCTGCAAGCCCTCCGCCAGGGCGACGAAGCTTTCGCCCCCGAGCACGACATGGGCATGCTCGAAGCCGGAGAACGCCAACCGGAAGTGATAGAGCCGGTGATCGAGTGGCTCACCTACGATGGTAATGCCGAGCGCGCTCACGTCGGTGAAGTCGGACAGACCCAGCCGCCCGGGCTCGTGCTCTTGGCGGAAGATCACGTCCTGTTCGGGGCCGTTGAGCGCCCGCCACGCATTGATGCGCCGCTCCAGCGTGCGTCGGATGTTGGGGTTGAGGTCGCGATGCCGCCGGCGCAGTTCGTCCAGCACACCGATCACGCGGATGCCGGGAGCAGCCTTCAGGATCGGAACGATCTCGGCGTCCCAATAGGGCGCGAGTGGATCGGATCGTCGCCGGCCCCTCGGCGCCTTCTTCTGCGATGGCGGGCGCGCATCGCCCTCAATCCGATACGCACTCGCTTTCGAGAACCCCGCCTTGGCCGCGGCCGCTTCGGGGGACAATGTCAGTCGGTAGGTCATGTACAGCCTCATCTGATGGTCGGTGATGTGAAGGCCAGGCAAGGCATCGATTCCCTCTTGTCGAGACGAATCAAAAGCTTGCACCAGCCCCGCCCAGCCGCCAGACGGGTCCAAAAACGCGCGACGCCGATGGGGACGGTCCTCCGGTCGGGCTACGCCCTCCCTTCGGTCCGTCCCCATCGGCGCAGTCTCACCTTGATTGTCGCTGGAGTCTCACCCTGATCGCCGCCGCGCAGCAAACAGCGTGCCGGCTAAAGAACTGCAAGTTTCAGCCGCTCCGGCTGCAGCACCATGTCTGCTTCCCGACATCGGTTGCCAAGCAGACACCGACAGCGTGTCGGCCGGACAGTCCGTCAGGCGGTTACCGATTTTCAGCGGCCAAGTACGGAACACGCCCCCGCCTCCATTCGCAACGCTTACTTCCCGATATGAGGTAGATTCCTCGGAGCGAGTTCATTTGGCAGACTTGTCGACGGGGCTCATCATGGCAAAGAACAGCGCGTTGCTCAGAGGATTGCACTCAAGACGATGAGGGCAGAAGCAACGACTACGGCTCTAAGTAGCAACGCGTCTTGAGGTCGAGCCTCTAGCCAAACGGGTTCAAGCGCCGGGTCAGGTATCTTTCGGTGAGATGACGAACCGAAGCCGTCATCAGCAGCTCTTATGGTCGGCCAGCTCAGGCTCAATGATCCTGAATCTACCGCGGCAACGGGCGCACGAGCCCGTGATCCTTCATCGAAGGCGTACCACGCGAAGGACGAAGGCGCGAGATTGTCGATCGAGAATGCCCGCTGCTGGCGGATCAGCTTGGCAGGCGCTCGGCGAGCGCGAGCCATGCTGCTACTGTTCTAACGGTGCTGTTGCGGCCCTCCTGCAACAAGCAGCCGCCACTTTCCGCGGAACGACCAAAGCTCGCTGGTCAGAAGCGTCGTTTACGGATACGGATCAATGGTTCGCTGCATTGCTCCCGTTCCATTATAGATCGCTGGCGTGATACGTTGATGCAGCTCGTTCAAAATTCCCCGTCATCATCCAGGCTTGCGCAACCTGCAAGAGCCGCGTCAGCGCTAAAGATCTGGATTGTTTCTCTGTGCTGCTGCAGAACAGCGTCATCTGCCGTGCCGTGCTCCTCGCCTGCTCAGTCCTCCCCGGCACCGGGCTCTTGTTCGGGACGACCGCTGAGCGAAGCTGTGGGTATCGGCAGATCCCAGAGTCTGCGCTGTGTATGCATCAGTCGGGCCTCTAACGCCTCATAGGCCTTCTTCTCGTCTGCATAGGCAGCCTCGTTTAGGGCGACATCCGTGGGGTCGATCTCGTTATAGGTGGCCAGCGCCTCGGCATGGTTCCGGTACAGCGGCATGTGAGCCTCGTTGGTCCAGCCGCGACCGAGATGGAGGCACTGATCAGCCGGAACAGTGACACGGCTTCTGTCCAGTTCCCGGACGTAGTCCGCCGACCAGTCGTGGATGGTATAGGATTGAATCTTATCCATCATCGACCGCCAGCGCTTGACGCGCTCCTCAAGCGGCATGTTGGCCGCTTCTGAAATAGCGTCTGCGATCTCTTTGGGATCGTTTGGATCCACCAGCAGCGCCTCATCGTCGTTGAAGTCTTCAGCCGCCCCCGCAAACTTCGATAACACCAGAACGCCCGGATCCTGCGGATCTTGTGCAGCGACATATTCTTTCGCGACCAGATTCATGCCGTCCCGCAGCGGCGTGACGACACCTATCTTTGCCGCGCGGTAAAGACGCGCGAGCGCAGCCTGGCTGAACGAATCGTTCGTGTAGTGGATCGGCCTCCACTCGTCTGTGCCATGATCGGCATTGACGTGGTTAATCGCATTCTCCACGTCCTCCTTGTATTTCTGATACTCTTCGACGTCGGCGCGTGAGGATGGGGCGATCTGCAACAGCGAGATGCTCTGCGGCTCTTTCGTTAAAAGCTCATTGAACGCTTCGACCCGTTTATCGATGCCTTTCGTGTAGTCGAGCCGGTCTACGCCGATGGCAAACTTGGCGCCTTGGAAGTTTTGCAATAATGACGAGACTTTTTCTTGCTCTGCAGGAGAGAGGTCTGCCGCAAGATACGCTGCGAACTGCTCGGGATCGATACCGATTGGGAACTTTTGAAGTCGGATCTGGCCACGTTCCGTGGTCACAACGCCATCCTCGCTCTCCAGCCCGAAATGGGTTCGCAGGCAGGCCAGGAAATTGTTCAGATCCCGGTTCGTCTGAAAGCCGAGCAGATCGTACTTCAGCATCGATTTCATCAGTTCGCGATGGTTGGGTACGCACTCTATCATGTCGGGCGTGGGCCACGGCGTATGGAGAAAAAAGCCGGTTGGCCGCTCAATGCCGAGGTCATGCAGATCGGCCCCAAGCGGGAGCAGATGATAATCATGCACCCAGAATGCGTCCCGATCTCGTACGTCGAAAGCCGCGCGCGCGATGAAGTCGTTGATCCTTCGATAGCTGCCATAATCCTCTTCCGAGCCCGACATCCGGTTCGGCAGGGAGTGCAATGCTGGCCACAGCGTTGAATTCGAATAACCTCGATAGTAGCCAGGATGGTCCGCGGCCGGCAGATCGAGCCTGGCGACGTGGCCTGCACCAGTCGGCACCAGTGGCAGGGGCCGCTCGATCCCGTCGCCGCGGGTCTCCGAAGAGCCTATCCAAACCGCGCCGGAACGTTCCACCACCGGCTCGAGAGCTGCGGCGAGCCCGCCGGTCTGGGGTTTATTGGGGTCGAAGGGTGCAACGCGGTTCGAAATGATGACAAGCTTCAAATCGGGTTGCCGGTTGACGGCATTAAAGCGATCCTCCACCTCGCCCGATACACTAGGATCGGAAGGACCTGCACTAGCTTGTTGCTCTTGCGGTCTGTCGTCCAGGTGCTGGTCAAAGGCCGCTTGACCTATGGTTTCATCTTGCCCAGGGGCGGCTGATGTGCTGTCGGAGTCTAACGTTGCCGTATCGAGCGTGTCTTGGATTCGAACCATCTCGCAACTCCGTTTGACGATGTTTACGTTTGGTGCAGTCGCAGATTAGCCCCGAGATATCTCCACTTCGCCAGGATGGTAGGCCGCCATCTCACAAGCCGCTGAACTTATCCGGACGGCGCACGGCCCTGCAGAGCTCAGGGTAAGTTGTTCGAACATTACGAAGCCGACCGTTAGCGATGCAAGCTAGATCGGCGGAGACCTCTCTTATTGCTGCGAAGTGCATTTCGAACGCCTTTCCTTGCCTTTTATCGCTAGCCCGCTCGGGCCGGGCATTCTCGCGAATCTCGCATTTTGCCAGAACTGGTAGGAGAAGCTCGCTCGCATTCGTCGTATTCATTGCGAGCTCGGTGCGCGGCATACGCCTAGCGCCATAGCCTGTGTGGACCCTGGCGAAAACGAGGTTGATGTCACTCTATCCTAGAAAGTCGCCTGACAATTCAGCAACTGTTCGTGATGCGAGTTGGCATGCCTCCGCTATGGACTTCGTCACATGAGCCTCAGCCGTCGTTCCACGAGGGGACACGATGACTCCGCTCCTCGAGTCCACTTCGCGTGGCTCCGCCACACGGACCGTTCTTGTTGGCAGGAATCGGGCCGGTTACTGGGTCGCCCTTGAACAAGGGGGCTCCTTTGGCGGCCTGTTTGTCAACCGCACCCAAGCCCTGAAATATGCGCTGTTCGAGAATGGGGGCCATCCAGAGAGCATCATCGAGGTCACGCGTGAGATTGAACTGGAGATTCGCACCAGCCCATGAGCGCCGTAGCGCCAGATTTCGCAAACAGATATCCTTGAAGGGGCGAGCCGGAGATTGGCCTAAAACGACCTCAGCCCAATGCGGGCTTGCCACACCGCCGCTCGCGTCCATGCAATACGCTAGTACGGGGTTAGACCTTAAGCACAGGTCAGGAGCAATCCGCCTTAACCGCCGACTCGCATCCATAGCGAAATGCAGCGCTTTTTCTTCCCGTGTCACCTATCAGTTCTAGCAATTGATCGAGTTGTTAGAAGCATGTCAGTTGGCGTGAACACAGACCGATCGGCGAGCCCGGAGTCTGCATGCAAGATCACGCAAATTCTCTTCTCGGCAGTGGACAAGAAGTTAATTTTTCCCGTGCTGATACGCTGCGCAGAGAGGTCTGCTCCAGCACCGAACTCTCCTTCCTGATGGAAGCACATGATGGCCTCTCGGCTGCGATCGCCCAGCGCGCAGGTTTCAAGGGTCTTTGGGCCTCAGGTCTATCGATTGCCTGCTCTCTGGGCTATCGTGACGCCAACGAAGCGTCGTGGAGCCAACTTGTTGACGCGGTCGAGCGCATCGTAGATTCGAGTCAACTGCCCGTGCTCGTCGATGGGGACGGCGGTTTCGGGAACTTCAACAATGCTCGCCTGCTGGCTCGTAAACTGTGCGAGCGAGGGGCGGCGGGCATTGCGCTGGAAGACAGCTGCTTTCCGAAGCTAAACTCCTTTGTTGGCAACCGTCACCCCCTGGCGGATGTTGACGAATTCTGTGGACGCTTGCGCGCCGTGAAGGACAGGGTTGCGAACGAGCTCGTCCTTGTGGCTCGGATCGAAGCACTAATCGCCGGACACGGAATGCACGAAGCAATCGAACGGGCCCACGCATACCGGGAAGCCGGAGCCGATGCGATCCTAATTCACTCGCGAAGCAGCTCCGCAGACGAAATCCTTTCGTTCGCAGATGCTTGGCAGAACAAATTGCCGGTCGTGATCGTTCCAACGAAATACTATCGGACACCGACCTGCGAGTATCGTCGCGCCGACATCTCGACGGTCATTTGGGCCAATCACTCCATGCGAGCGGCGGTCGCCGCAATGCGTCGGGTCTGCGGCCGCATCTTCGCTGAAGAGAACGTCGCAACCATCGAGCCCGATATTGCCCCCCTCGAAGATATATTTGAACTGTTCAGCTACGATGAACTCGCCGACGCTGAAGCGCAGTACCTCCATCCTAACAAGCTGCAGCAGTAGGGTCATTCCCGGTGCAAGTCCAGGGCGAGGTCAACGCTTACTGCCCCTAACTACTGCTAGATGTGCGTCGAATAGACTAACGTTTAGGACAAACCGCATATTCCTCGGCGGCGGCGGCAATCAAATGACTATGAATGGTCCCAAGAAAGCAATCATTCTCGCCGCCGGCGTCGGCTCTCGCCTTCGACCGCTGACGGACCTCCGACCGAAGCCCTTGGTCGAAGTCAACGGTACCCCGATTCTGTTCAACGCCCTCCAAAATCTGGAAGCTGTCGGCGTCGAAGAAGTGACGCTCGTGGTCGGTTATCGCAAGCACGCCATTCAATATGCGTGCGGGGATCGCTTTGGCACCCTTGTGATCAACTATGTAGAATCATCGGCCTTCGACCTTACCGGGAGCGCCTATTCGCTGTGGCTCGCGCGTGCCGCGCTACTTTCCGGAGATTGCTTTCTCCTCGAGGGCGATGTGTTCTTCGAAGAGAACGCGCTGCGACATCTGCTGCACAGCCCGGTGACCGATGTGGCAGCAATCGTTCCCTTCGAAAGATTGATGGAAGGCTCGGCAGTCCTGCTGACGGATAGCGGCCTCATCTCCGAGTTCCGTATGAGACAAACCGGAGCAAACCTGGCAGCGAATGGACCACGGCTTTTCAAAACGATGAACCTATTGCGGCTTTCAGCGCGAACCCTCAAGGCGACTATCGTTCCAGCGCTGGACCAACTCATAGGGTCTGGAGCGATCCAGGCCTACACTGAGGAGCTTCTTTCCTACCTTGTGGAACTGCGCGGCCTGCAGCTCGCCACGACGCGGTGCGACCACGTCAGATGGTACGAAATCGACACCGCTGAAGATCTGCAAATCGCAGAGCGACTTTTCCGTGGAGTGCAAGGTCGCGGCATGCCTCGCAAAAGGTGAAATCTCGATGCTCAAGTATCTCTGGGATCCGGCGAACGCCATAACAACTGTCGGCCTTCTCTTTTCGTCCGTCAGCCTGTTTCTTGCCCTATCCAATCGCCTCGAACTGTCGATAGCGACAGCACTTTGGGCTGTCCTGTCCGACCACCTCGACGGGATAGTGGCAGCTCACACGAAACATCGCCACCCAGATGTTGCCAAGATGGGAAAGAGCCTCGACGGGTTTGCTGACATCATGTACGGAGCCGTCTTGCCCGCGGCAATCCTAATCCAACTCAGCGGAGCCTCGGTTTTTGCCCTAGTCACCGGGACCACTCTGCTCGCAGCGGGAGCAATTAGGCTCAGCTACTTTGCCAACTTCGGCCGCTTACGCGATGGCCGTTTTCTAGGGCTCCCACTATCATACGACATTCCTGTGATGGCGATCATTTTCCTTGCTCGACCGTTGGTTTCAGATGAGTTCTTCGTACACTTCACGCTCAGCACTTTCGTCCTACTCGCAGGCCTACACGTTGCGCCGATTCGCGTCCCGGCGCCGAATATGACCATGTACGTCGCAATCTCAATATTTGCCGTCACCGCTTCATCGGCTCTGGGATTACGAGGTCTAAGCTAACAAGCGTGGCGCAAGTCGGTACGGAGCTCTAGATCTTCGCAAATTCATCCCAGATTTAGCTGGCCGAGAGGCGTCAGACGCCGATTTGGGGCGTTTAAGCAGCCGAAAGGAGAGCCGGATGTTAGCAAGCAGCATCTTTGAGGGAGCAGCGTTCTACTATGCTCGCTATCAACCTGAGTACCCGCACGAACTCTTCAGATCGCTTAGCGACCATCTTTCTCTAACACCTGAAAGTCGCGTCCTTGATCTTGGATGTGGTACTGGACAGATCGGAATTGGAATTGCTCCCAGCGTGAAACATGTGGACTGCGTCGATCCAAATCGCGCCATGCTGGGCGAGGCCGACCGACTTTCATCCGAACGCGGCCTCCTCAACATTTCGGTGATTGAAAGCACCGCCGAGGAGATGGATTCGGGCTTGACCGGCTACCAAGGGGCGACGATCGCAAGTGCCTTTCACTGGATGGACCGCTCGCTCGTTCTGGAGACGCTTGATCGTCGCCTGCTATCGTCCGGCAAGGTAGCGATCATCACAAGGGTCCGCGACGAAACCGCACCGAGTGATTGGTGGAACAGGGTTTGGGAATTCGTCCACACCTGGTGGGGAGGCTATTTTCCGGCCGGACGTGGCGATAAGCGCCGTAAATTGCGTCTGGACCACGAAGCTGTTCTGCGCCAATCGACGTTTTCTAACATCACAGGGAGCCACATCCCTTACATGGTATCGTGGACTTCCGAGAAACTCGTCCAATATATGTATTCCACATCAAAGGCCTGTCCAGGTGTACTAACCCAGAGAAGAGATGAATTCGACGAACAATTGCGCTCTCTACTCCACCAACTGTCGCCGGCTGATACGTTTATTGAAAGATGCCATTTAGATATCTTATACGCCGGCCGCAACTAAGGGAGGAATGCAGCGGAAATTGTTCTTCACGCAATCGGATCCTGCGGAGCTTAGATTGTGCTGAGTTTCAATCCCCCGAGGTGCACCCTTGATCGCCGATGTTGCTCTTTCGCGGCTCGCGATGATAGCCGATTCTGAGCGGCAGAACGACTTCTATGCAGCAGCTCCTAGTGGCGAAACGATGCCCCATGCTTTTGCTGATGAGGTTGGTCACTGCCCGCGGCTCTGGCCGGGGTCATCGACCGCCCAGTTAAATCCGAGAGCCCTGATTAGGCTTAAAGCCTGCTTCCGGTCACAGAAACTGCAGCTGACCAGTGGCCGAAGCGGAACCGTCGATACCACAATCAACCGAATAGTGAGAAGTCGCATCCCGGACCTTGCTTCTATCCTTTGCCGCGGAGAACCGGCCAACAGCCACAGCTTTGATGTAATGCGGTATCGGTCGCCCGAGGAGAATTGAAATGTCTGGTGGTGAAACAACGGCACCGATTGATATGACGCGGACATGGGCTCCTCAAGTGCCAGCTTTCCGCGAAGTTGTCGAAAGAAGCCTCACTGCGGTGGCGCGCGCGCCGGACCTTGTTAGCATAATACAACGCCATCGCTTCCACGGGAGTCCACGTGACAAACAGGCTGGTGCCGATTGGCTGAGCAACCGGCTCGGCGCGCCCCCTAATCCTACGCGCTTACTGATGACAGGTGGCACTCAGAACACGCTAATGGTCCTGTTCTCGCGACTAGCTTCCCAGGGAGCCGCGATTGCCGCGGAAAAGCTAACTTATGCAGCGATTGGCCAACTCGCAATGCTGGGGCGGATTAGCGTTCTGCCTGTTGACATAGACGAAGACGGCATGCGTGACGATTCTCTTGAGTCATTGTGCAAAGCTCATAATCTTGCGGCCGTTTATATTAATCCGACAGGTCACAATCCGACGACTTCAATGATGTCGCTTGAACGCAGACAGAAGGTCGTTCGAGTTGCCCGTAAGTACGCTCTTCCCATTATCGAAGATGACGTACATGGCCTTATAGCCAACAACGCGCCCCCTCCACTCGCTTCGATCGCTCCTGATCTCACTTGGTACCTGATGAGCGTCTCAAAATGCTTGGGCATCGGATTGAGGACTGCGTACCTTATTGCGCCGTCGGACGACGGTCTTGCCGATCTTCTTCGACCAATACCAAGCGTCTCGAGTTGGTTTGTACCTGGGTTATCTGCGGCCATTATCACTCACCTGATTGAAAGTGGTGCCGCGAGTCATATTGTCGGACAGATTTCCAAGGAGATCGCAGCCCGGCAAGACATTGCCCAGGAGATGCTTGGGCATCTAGGGATGATGCGCACGAACAAATCGTCCTTGCACGTCTGGATCGACTTGCCATCTCCCTGGACAGCAGAGCCATTCATCCAAGCTGCTCGCACGAAGGGCGTAATCCTGAGACATCCGCGAGTGTTTGCGACACCTGGCACCAACGTCGAGCAGAACATCAGAGCATCGCTGATCGCTCCGTCAACCCACGAGGACCTCCGACGTGGACTGAGTGTTCTAGCGACCTTACTCCTCAGTCGGACTTAAACTCGCGGATCATGGCAACTCACGATCGGTAAGCATAGATGTTGGCGCCAGAATTTGCGTATCTCAACGGCCGAATTATCCCATGGGATGACGCCAGGGTGCATGTATTCTCGCCCGTGGCGAAGTATGGCATTGGTGTTTTCGAAGGAATACGTGGCTATTGGAACGAGAACGTCCAACAATTGTACCTCTTTCGTGTTGCAGAGCACCTCGAGCGATATGCCTTCTCGCAGAGGGCAATGAGGTTCGATCAGCCGATCTCCAGTGATAAGCTGGTCGAGGCACTCATCCACCTATGCCGTGCGAATTCATTTCGCACGACCGTGCATATTCGCATGATGGCTTTCGTTGATGGGCTTGGCGAGTTAGTGGCAAAAGGACCCGTAGGGACCGCGATTACGGCCTTGCCTCGCGAGGCCACTAGACAATCCGTCGACGGCGCTTCTGCTCAGATCAGTTCTTGGATGCGCATGCCGGACAACGTCATGCCCGCCCGCATCAAATGCAATGCAAACTATCACAACGCACGGTTGGCCGTGATGCAGGCCCAACTCGATGGATACGACATCGCGTTTCTCCTCAATTCAAGAGGAAAGCTGGCTGAGGCGCCAGCGATGTGCGTATTTATGGTTCGCGACGGTCAGTTGGTCACGCCTAGCGGAACCAACGACATACTGGAATCGATCACACGCCAGACCGTTATTCAACTAGCACGTGAATATATCGGCCTAGATACTGTCGAGCGCGATGTCGATCGGACGGAACTTATCCTCGCCCAGGAGGTGTTCTACTGCGGGACTGGCGCCGAAATAACTCCGGTGACGTCGATCGACCGTATGGTGGTGGGGAATGGTCAACCTGGAGCGATCACCCGGCAGCTGATCGAGATCTACCGAGCGATCGTCACCGGAACGAACACCGCGTACGAGTCATGGCGAACTCCCGTCTTTTGAAGACATTGATACGAAAGGCAACCTCAGCTTAGCCCCTAGCCGTAGTCATTTAGTCATCGTCGTCAAATTATCGAGTAATCCAACCCACGAACTGCCGCAATACCGATCCCAGGACGCGGCCTCATTAAGGCGAAGCGATAGCCTAATCGAGGCGAGCTGAACGAAAGCACGTAATTTGCTGCGACCCTGTTGACGAAGCGCTCGATCGGATTGCGAGCACGGTACAGATACGGGCTAAAGCAACTCGGATTGCAGCGATTGTTTTTCGTTCGCCCACGCTCCTCTTTTGATGGCAAGCTCTCTGACCCAGTCGGCGTCCGCCATCAGCAGGCAGCATTGACGGGGCTTCGGGTGAGACGGCAGTTTTCCTGCAAGTCGGACGTATTTGCCCCTCCGGGGTAAAAGCTGCATCGATATTCGCCAGCGGGACATCTGGGATGACCGCACATTCATTCTCCTCAACACTATCAGGATTCGCCCCGTCAAATACGCGATAGAAGTTTGTTGGCGAGAGATCCCAACGCACGTCAAATGCGGGCCAAGCTTCCGGGAGGCGTTCCTTGATCCGGTTTGCAGCGCTTCTGATTCTAGCTCTCTCCTGAGAGCGGTATTTTGCCTCCTCGTATGTGCAGTTCGTGTTCAGGATTTCGAGTTCTCTTCGGACGTGGGGGAGCGGCCAACGGTCGCCTTGAGGAAAGTTTGCTGGTCTCTAACTTTTTTGCCATGAGCTGGATACTAGTCACCCTAGTGTTCTTCGAACTTAGGCCTGCCAATCTTTGCCGTCAGTTCGGCTATGCGCTTGTTGTCCTTCGCCTTGATCGCCTTTCGAAGCAACTTCAGATCGTTCTGGTCAAATCCGGCGCGTCGGCCGGTTGGCCTTTGAGGGGAAGGCCTCGGCGCGGGGGAAGGTCGCAGTCGCTCCCCGAATCTTCGCCTGGGGTTCTCGTCGTCATCCCAGGACCACCGGAAGAGCTCGCCGTTGTTAGGCGAATTTTTCGGATGTAGAGGAAGCGCGCAATCAAGGCCTTAAGACAGTTGCTCGAACGGGAGGGTTATCTTTCGCATGCGCTGGTGAGCAGCAGTAAAGAGGTGCCATCAACAGAAACGATCATCAGCTATTTCGGCTCCCTATACGGGGCATATGAGGCGGTGGGGTACTCGCCACCGACTACTCCTCCGTTTGCATCAATGCGCGGCATTGGAGCAAGAAAGAAATAATGGCCGGACTGCTGAAGATCTATGATGAGCACGGAGAGATTACGACCCGCCTCATAGATGGCTCGCCCGACTTGCCGTCCAACACTTGGTACGCCGCGACTTCGGTTCTGTGGGCGAAGCAATGAAGCAGGCCGGCATTCCTGTCCTGCCCCGTAGCCAGATCCAGCGGCGGATGTGGAAGCGGAGAAAGGCCGCGGGCTGCGATGAATACTATCAGGGCGTTCACTGGAGTGACGTGAGTCTACTCCAGGCCTTGCGTCATCTTGAGGAGCAGAACGGCTACATGTCGGCGACCCTGCTGGACCAGAATGGCGTCACGCCCAGCGCCTACTATTTCGCGAAGCGATTTGGTTCGCTCACCAATGCAAGGGCCCGGGCCAACCTGCCCCCCGGACGAGCTCGTCGTCCGTGAAGAACGCCGATTTCAGCCGGTGACGAGCTGAAGTCGAAGCGTGATCGGGACGAGGATTTGGGACAGCAAGAGAGCGAGCCACACGGGGTCCGCCAGATTCGCGACGGTGCTAAAGACCTTCTGGTCGGCTATGGCGCTAACTTTTGCCGCCGCTCGCCGGGCTGCTGCATTATCGGATCTCTCTAGAGGTTATGTCGCAGTCGCCTCCGCTCTGCTCGCGCCTGGGTTTGTTAACCCTCGGCTGATTAAGCAGAAAGACGGCACAAGGTGGCCCATCGGCGCCGATTATCGCACCGGTTGCGATGTTAAAAGCCCCTCCGTGAGCGCGTGTCGGTCGCCGAGCGGGCCGAGCGCGACATCACGAAAGATCGGGACCACTGGCGCGATGGCGGCAACAGGCTCGAGGCATTGCGCGCTCGAGCTTAGCGTCGACTGATAACCACCGACACGGCCTCGACCAAGAGAAGAGCATGCCCGAGCAAATGAACGCCGAGCTTTACCGCAAACTGCAGGAACTATCGCGCCATAACGCGGTCGCCCGCGCGCTTGTCTTCTTGTGGAACTCCGGCACGCTGACCTACGAGGACTGGTCGACGAAGGCGATCTCTCTGCTCATTGATCAGAACGAAACGCTCTCAGCGATCGCTGTAGATGCGGAGAAGCGCGCCTGCCGCCTGCCCAAAACCCCGCCGGTAGCCCCGCCCACGCGTTGAGAGAGCCCGTCTCGTGCCAGACACCCCCAAGACCGAAACACCGCACTCGCGGCCCACACTGCGGCTTGTCAGCGGCGCGAAACAGGAGCCGCTGCGCTGCCCCGCCGCCGGCCGCGATGCCGAAAATGAGAAGATGCTTTGCTTCTACTTCAACCGGCGCGTGACCGACAACGAGCTGCGGTACCTTCACGCGGTCATGCGGCAGGCGGCGGCCTACTCGCCGATCATCGACGGCCGGCCCGGCAAGCAAACGACCGAAGTCTCGGAACAAGCAGGCGGCGGCGGTGCTGCGGCCCTACCTGCTTATGCGCGAGATTGACGGTCACTGAGAAAACTCCCGCCCTCAGGTCTCGTTCACACGGTGCGAGCTTATCAACGGGTCAATTACGAGAGTATCGATTTGGCTCTGCCGAAGCGCATCGACCATAGCGGTGGCGTTCTCTTCCACCACCTGAGCTCGCCCCCGCGTGGCCCGAGAATAACCTCCATATGCTGACCGCTGTCCAGCCACAGCCGCCCACGGATATCCGCCTCGCGCAGGCCGTAGTTGCATGGCTGCGGCGATCCGGCGGTTGAGCTCGTCCATGGGATCTTCGCCGTTCCAGAGCCAAGCCCGAAACTGACCTTTCGGCTCGCCTTGATGCAAACCCACACGCCATGCGTCAGCGTCGCGAAACAGTCGAGCATAAGTTCGGCACCAACCGCATGGGAGCGACACACTTCCTGACCAAAACGCTCCCGAAAGTGGCAGCCGAAATGGCGCTCTACGGCGTCGCCCTCCAGGAGGTGCTTCGCAAATACGGCGCGAAATTTCTGGTGTGCGGCGGCACATTCGAGGCGGTGGAAGGCAAGGCGCGCGGCCGCAACATAGTGCTTGAGTTCAAGTATTATGCGACCGCGCTCGCCTGCTACCGGTCGCCCGAATATGCCACGACGAAGGCATTGCGCGCGGGCGCCGTAGACATCGACATCATCGTAATCGAAGGCTACGACGGACCGCAGCCGACGGACTGATCGCCTCTCCCGCGCGCCCTTTCGGCGTTGGCCCACGCCGAGGGGCGCCTCCCATGGATCGAGCGCGCCCGTGCCAATCTCGTTGCCTGGTTTGCCAGCGAAGTCGCGAAGGATGAGGGGCGGCGGTACGCCGGCAATCACTTCACCCTGGTCCAACGGCCAGACTGAAGGTCAGATCACGCGTCTCAAGCTCGTCCGACGTCAAATGTACGAATGCACGGCCGCGGTAAAATAGATCTGCTTCAGTCTAGGCCAATCGGTGCAGAATAGTCGGCGCTGCACCAAACTTAGCGTCAGAGCCAAATTTGCAAGCCATTTGACACCTTAGATCAGCTAGATAGTCATTTGGGGCGGCATCAAAACCGCGAATTGAGCGAAGTCTTGCCCGTTCACGACGAGCTTTCGTCGAAACGTCAGTTTTCAATGAAGATCGCAACTTCTGATTTATGGTCGAACCTGCCGTGAGAATAGCTCCGACACGAAGCCATTCGTAGACCAACTCGGTCATACGGTGTTGGGTTTGCGACACCGGCGCCGACACGCTCGCTGGAGCGACAGAACACGCCAGAGCCTGCCGGCAGCCGTTCTTCAAGGAAAATCAGAAGCCAAGCGCGCTTTGAATGCCGATGGCACGGCCGTTGCAGGAGGCGACGATAGTCAGCGAAGGCGCGACGCGCATTCAGACAGGATGGGAAAACCATGCTCGCAGCGTCTCTAAAACGGACCCTGTACAGAGTACCGAGCGTGCGACAGGTACCGTACTCGCCCAATAGGGCGATCCATTGATCGGATGGGACGACGATCAGGCAAAGCGCGCGCCGCGAACTAGAGAGTTGAAATGACTGCACCCCTCGCCGTATCGCCGCGGCGCCAAATGTCCGATGTAGACGCAATGATCGCTGACCTCCGGTCGTGCGAACACCCGCACGATGTGGAAGTGTGCGGTATGCTGTTGCACATTCTCCCTGGCGTTCTGTCGCCACGCCTGAGTCACGCTCCCGACGCCTTGATATCGAAGTGGCACATCCAATCTGGAGCGACAATATTGGATCTAGGATGCGGATCAGGCGTGCTGGGGCTGGCGGCACTCCGCGCTGGGGCGGAACGCCTGGTGGCTCTCGACATTAATCCGCAAGCCGTTCTCACCACAAAGACAAACATCGAGCGGTTAGGCTATTCCGATCACGCAGAAGTGCGCCTCAGTGACATTTATTCTGCGCTACGGCCTAAAGAAAAGTTCGACCTTATTCTGTTTGCCGCCCCGTACTGGAACCGAAAAGCAAAGGACGACCTGGAGCGTTCTTGCTTTGACGAAGGTCACAGCGCCATGGCCGCAGCTCTCGGCGGAGCGCATAATTGGCTCAAGTCTGATGGCCTAATGTATGTCGTCTTTTCTGATCAGGGAGATATTGGGCGCGTCCTGAACGTGATCGATGACAGTAAGCTGCGCGTTAGAAACATGCATGTTTTCCGACCATCGATTGAAGGGGGGCACATTCGTATCATCTGGGAGCTCACGGTTCGGTGAAGCCTCTTCTGCCGTCACTCAAGGGAGGCCGGTCGATCGGATTGAATAACCTCATGACAACCCGGCAGTTGTCGAACCGCCCCGAGATCAATCTCGGTGATTGCAGCCCTTGCACGCTGCGCAAGCGGTGAAGACGCCATCGCGGTCCGCTGAGATCACGCGTCGGTTTGTTCAAGCTCGGCGATACGCTTGCAGCGCGGCGACTTGGCGGCGCAGCTTCCATATCTCGACGCCGGCCCAATAGGCGCCGCGCTGGGCGATTTCCTTGCGAACGTCGTCCCTTCCGCGATCTCGCGGCGGATGACGCTGTCAAAGGCTTCGATGATCAGGTCTCGCACAAGTTATTACCACCTTTTAGGAGCACTCCGGGGCCATCAGATGCCGGCTTTGCCGGCCGCGTTGCTCAAATGCGTAGAGCGCTCTACGATCGTCAGCTGGACCTTCGGCAAACTGCCGGCGCGCAAGATGGCTTCGCATCTTGCTCGAACGCTTTGATGCTCGGTGTGCATGTGCATCGAGTAGATTTCCTCAAGCCCAAGGAAGACGTCTTCAACCGCTCCGGAGCCGCGTGCATTTTCGAGATCCTTTTCGACCCGCGCCAAAATCATCAACTCTTTGGCGCAAGCTCTGTCCGCCTTCTGTTTTGTTACCGCTTTCACTGTCGTATTCTCCGTGGATCTTTCTGAGATCGAGATAGTTGTGCGGAGCCAGAAATTAGCAACGACAGGCGCTCCCTCGCGCCTTTAGGCTTGCGCCACTGGACATACGCGCGAGGACTCCCGACTTTTGGGAAAAACTATTACGCCTGCCGTACGAGGTTTTATGGACCTCATCGCGACAATAGGAAATGCCATTCGGCCATGTCAACGTTTAAGTTGTATTGTTTTGTATAACACGTATTTAGTCATTAGTTATATCGACACACAAAAGATGCACCGTGTTTGAATCGCGCGATGAAGCGCAGAATCAAACCGAATTCGCAGATGTGGACGGAAAGCGAAGCTGCTCAACTGCTGCGTTGCTCGAGGAGCCACGTGAGACATCTGCGGTTCACTCGTCAGCTCGGGTGTTATCCGGGCCGTTCCGGCCTCTCACAAGCCGATCTGGAAATACACGTCGCGGCAGTGAAGATCATCAGAGTTTGAATGCCCGGAACAGCCAAGGGGTACGCCGTCGTACCCGCTGACACGCGGCCGCGCGTGCTGCAGACGCGGGGTGCACTGATCTCACGGCAGACGAACAGCAGCGATTGTCCGAGCTAAGCCGCCGACCCCAGCTCAAGCAAGTCAGGCAGCGGGAGCGGTTCGAGCGGATAACGGCCGTGCGACGACCTTTTTGCGCACGACATAGCCTCGATGCGCCGAAATCCGCGATGCCGATCAGATAGTATGCTGAGCCCACGGGGCTCACCAACCGATCGAGGTCGCATTAACGCGCAATG
This sequence comes from Bradyrhizobium sp. C-145, assembly GCF_023375135.1. NCBI lineage: Bacteria > Pseudomonadati > Pseudomonadota > Alphaproteobacteria > Hyphomicrobiales > Nitrobacteraceae > Bradyrhizobium > Bradyrhizobium sp. C-145. The sequence continues at coordinate 6,687,239 of NZ_CP088150.1, forward strand.
ACAGAGTTGCGCCTGCCTAGATTAGCTTTTTGCATCGGCTGTCGCCGGGCTGGCGTTGCTCGCCGGTACTGCCGTGCCAGACGCCTCTAGCTGCAATCGGCGGGATGCACTCGGCACGGCGCGGGTGCTCGCTGTCGATGCGGCGCTCTTTCCCGCGCGTGGGGCTGAAGAACTTTCTAGAGACGCTTCCTCTGGCGGACTATGAAGTCGTCCTCACCTTCGATGACGGACCGCGGTCACCGAACACGGATAAGGTGCTGGCTGCGCTCGCACAGGAATGCGTGCGAGCCACGTTCTTTCTGGTCGGCCGGTCCTCGGCGGAATTTCCCGAACTCGTGCCGCGTATGGCCGCCCAGGGGCACACTGCAGCGCACCACAGCTGGTCGCATCCGATGATGTCGAAAATCTCGTTCGAGCAGGCGAAAGAGGACATCGAGCGCGGTATCGCCGCGGTCGAAATGGGGCTCAACGGTGTGTCCACCAAAATGCCCTCGACACCGTTCTTCCGGTTCCCCTACTTCGACGCGACACCTGCGACGCTCGATCTCTTGCAGGCGCGCGGAATTGTCGTATTCGGAGCTGACCTTTGGGCGAGCGATTGGGAGAACATAACTCCAGAGCAGGAGCTCACAATCCTGATCGAGCGGCTCAGGCCGCTGGTAGGGGCATCTGCTGCATGATGCCCTGCGCTACCTGCATCAGAACGGGTATCGGATCGTGCATCTGGTGCCGGCTGCCGCCAAGAGCGCTGAAGCCCCCTTGACGTCTTGGCACCACGCCTCCCGCAGTGAAGGCGCGCGAGAAGTGTCGGAGATCACCTCTTGGGGGCAGAGACGGCTACGGGCGACCTCGTGGCCTGATCGGGTTGATTTGCGAAGCCTCAACGTGACGAAGCTGTTCCTGCGGGACGGCGATCATGCCGCCCTGGACGCCCTTGCGCCAAAGCGAAACAAGAGCTGCCCCACTTCGGCGGCTGGCCTGGCGCCGCTGAACAAGAATCCTTGTACCTCGTTGCAACCCTCGGCCCGAAGCCAATCGAGCTGCTCCGTGGTCTCCACCCCTTCCGCTGTCGTCGTGATCTTGAGGCTCCGGCCGAGGCCCGAGATCGCCCGCACGATGGCCCCGCAATCGGAGCGTTTCGCCAGATCCTTGACAAAGGAGCGATCAATCTTGATCTTGTCGAAGGGAAAGCTGCGCAAGTAGCTGAGGCTCGAATAGCCCGTTCCAAAGTCATCCAGCGATATGGAGACGCCGAGCTCGCGGAGCTGGTGCAGGATCGCAAGATTTGGCTCCGTCTCCGCCAGAAACACCGATTCGGTGATTTCAAGCTCAAGCCGCTTCGGGGCCAAGCCGGAATTCGCCAGCGCTGAAATCACCACCTGAACCAGATTGCGGCTACGGAATTGCACTGGCGACAGGTTGACCGCGACCTTGATCTCCAAGGGCCACTTTACCGCCTCGTTACAGGCTTCGCGCAGCACCCATTCTCCGAGGGGGCCGATCAGCCCGATTTCCTCCGCGAGGGGAATGAATTCGGCCGGCGAGATCATGCCCTTCCCTGGATGCGGCCAGCGCAGAAGCGCTTCAAAACCTGAGATCTTGTCGCTCGCGATCTCGACCAGCGGCTGATAGTACAGCTCGAACTCGTTGCTGGCAAAGGCGCGGCGCAAATCAAGCTCCATCTCGCGCCGTCGCTGCACCTGCTGATCCATCTCCCGCTCGAAAAAGCGATGCGTTCCGCGGCCATCCTCTTTGGCGCGATAGAGCGCGATATCGGCGTTACGCATCAACTCGGCGCTGCTCGCGCCGTCGCCTGGTGACAGCGCGATTCCGACCGAGGCACCGATAATGACCTCGTTATCGTCAATCTCGTATGGCGCACTCAATGTTCTGATCAGGTCGCCTGCGAATTGGCTCACATGCGCCGGCGAAGTATCATCCGTGAGAATGATCGAAAATTCGTCGCCGCCGAGCCGTGCCGCCAGATTGTTGCCGGCCACCCTGGACCGCAGCCGGTCGGCCACTTGCTCGAGCAGGTGATCGCCGATCAGGTGGCCGAACGAATCGTTGACGTTCTTGAAGAGGTCGAGGTCGATACACAGCACCGCGACGCGGTTGCCGGCTGCATTGGCGCTTTCGAGTGCCTCTCCGAGCCACCTCTGGTGGAGTGCGCGGTTGGCGAGGTTGGTCAACCCGTCGTGAAGTGCCATATGGGCGATGCGGGCCTCGGCCTTGCGCCGTTCGGTGATGTCGACCACCACAACCAGATAGCCCTCGCGTCCCTCGATCATGAGGCGCCGCCCAAAGGTCAGCGCAGAAATCTCAGTGCCATCAGCCCTGACATGGCGCCAGGGATGTTCGGACTGAGAGATGTCGCCCGCTTCTCGCAGCGTCCGCGTATAGCTGACCCGCTCGTCGTCTGGCCAGATCTCCTGAACCTTCATTCGCAGGAACGTCTCGCGAGCATAGCCATAGTGCTGCACTGCCGCGTCATTAACCCTCACGAAGTCCATTGTCTCGGCATCTAACGCCCACATAGGCATCGGATTGCTGTCGAACAGCAACCTGAACGAGGCATCCCGGCGCTTGAACGACGTAACGTCGGAAATGACCACGGACACGATGTCTCCGAAGACACTGAGGCGCAAGCGCAGGCTCTGATCACCGTATTCGAGCTCGAACTGGTCACCGAATTCATTCGCGACCGCGGCGCCCAACCGCTCCATCACCTCTTCCGAACAAAGCGGATGGTCTGAATTGCCGAGCCGCTGCCACAACAAGCTGCCCTCTTCCACACCGAGGAGCCTTGCGGCTGCCTGATTGTGGTGCACAACTTGAAAATCAAATGGCCTGCCTGCGGAATCGCGAACGGTTGAGAGCGCAATAACGCCGTCGTCGGTCTTGCAAAAGATTGCATCGATCAAATTGTATTCTGTAGCGCGCTCGTTGACATAGACGCCGACCAGCGTACCGGCCCAACGCGATAAGGTCGGCAGCGCCAGCACGTCGTAGGTCCGTACCATGCCGGCTTGCACGCAATGAGCGGTTGCGAGATAGGGATGGTTGTTTGCAATCGCATTCGAGGCCGCCCCGGTGAGGGCTGTCGCGCAGTCTGGACGCAACGCATCAAGCGGAATGTCCCAGCGGGCATCGCCCAACCAGTTCTGCACATAACGGCCAGTGCCCGAAACAGTAAACGCGCCATTGTCACACCTGAGCAGCACAAGATGATCGGCAAGCCGCCCGAGGCTCCCCAGCAGCACATTTTCGTAGCGGGGAAGCGTTTCGCCGGGCTCGAGCGCAGCTTGCCACTTGCGCCGCAGGATCGGCATGTCATTGAGCAGCCTGGTATCTGATTCCACGGATTGCCTGTTAGCAGCACTCATCAAACGCCCACTGACCTAAGCTTCCTGCCGGGCGGCATAAAATCCAGCTTGGCTTAATTAGCTCTTAAAAGACGCGACGGTCGCGCTCTAGCCCTGCTGATCGATGGCCTTGCCTGGAACATCAGGCCCGATCGTCTTTCGCGCCTCACAACGCAGAAACTCTGCGACGATAAGGCACAATTCGACGAAAATCGTTTGCCAGTGCCACGATGACGACGAGAAGCTTCGTAGCTGATGATTTGAGCGTCACGCATTCTACGAAGGAGCGGCGTCAGTTTCGCTCGAAATTTTTTATCGGATGTCCGATTTGTGCGACCACAATGTTGATTGTGTGTGAAAGGCCGCCCCAGGGAGATGCGCGCTAACTAAGCGCATGTTAAAGAAATGTGACGGTTGCCAGCGCGAGGAGGCCACGCATGAAAAAGAACGATTTGACGTGCTCGGAATGCGGTGCTGGCTTTCGCCGTCTTGAGCTTACGTCTAAACGCGGCATCCCCTGCTTGCGGCACACTGATCGAGGAGCTCGGAGCGGCTCACCTCGTGCTTTATCGCTTGACTGTACAGCCTTCCACCAAAGCGATCCGCAGTCAATAACGCGTCTGTCGCCCTGGCCTGGTTAAGGAGCCTGAGTGGGGTCGCTCACGGCGATGCTTGAGATGTTGCGGGAATGCGAGACGGCTTTACCGTTCACGGATTTAGATCGTCGTTTCGAGACTGGACCGACGGAGACAACCTTGCATCCTGACGCTATTGCCGAAATGGCGCTCGCGCACACCATTAGAAACAAGGCTGAGCGAGCATACCGACGCGGTGACGCATTCGACCGCCGCCGTGATCTAATGCAGCAATGGTGCAACTATTTGTTGGGCGACCCACAGGCTTATCGAGAAAAATGAGCGCGCTTGATCGTTTGATCACCGCAAGCATCATCAGCATCTAAGCCCGGCCATCGCGCCGGGCCTTCTTTTGGTGAGTGAACGTTCCGCCGATCGGACGGAGCCATCAATCTGTGGAAAGCCTTGGATACTTTCGTGCAAAAACGTGCATCTGTGCAGTGCCCGTTTTCAACGCCTTGCGCGCGCGCCGCAACGAGGTGAACGGTGTTGCCCATCAGAAGCCGCCACTAAGGATCGAGAGCTATGTCCCTCCACCTTCTGCGCGCCATGCCGGTGCGTTCAATTGCCCTGGCTGCCTACGCCAACACGGTGCCGTCGCTTCTCACGCCTGCTCAAGTCTGTGAACGGCTCTCAATCGGTGATGCTACGCTGCGCCGATACGCGCAGAACAACCCGACTTTTTTCGCGAAAGGCGAAACTTCGGCCGCGCCGCGTTGCATACGTTGCCACCGACATCGAAAAAGTACATCGAAGCGATGAAAGAGCCAGTTCCGGTGTAGTAGCGGCGACCGCAGTTCTGATAATGTCTTAACAGACACCGAACCTATACAATTGGCACGAATCAGATGCCTCTACCGTAGCCACCATCAATTCAATGAAGGCAGAAGGAAAAGAGAATGTTCGGCAAGAATTTGGATACGTTTATTAATCCGCGCCACGTCGTTAGGGTTAGGCGTGCCAACAAAAACGAACACGGGGCTGAGCAATCGACGGTGCATCTGATGGACGGCACCGCCGAGACCGTCACTGGTGACATCTTTGAAGTTGCTGATGAGTTCGCTCAACTCATTCCGGCCTTTCCGGGATTTGAATACATCTACGCGGCCGAAGACAACGGCGTGTTGGTTGAACTAGGACGCGAACCAATTATCGCATGGCGCTGCAACGGAACGGATGAACCAACGCCGATCACCGCAAGCGGAATTGAGAGAAGTCTCAATCCCGGTGTTATCCTCGACCCGAAGGGCAACGTCATTCGACAAGGCATCCAAACATTCGATAGCGTCGAAAATTGGCTGAACGCCATGAACGACGATCGAAAGTCAGTTTAGCAATCATCATCGCAAATCATATAGTGCATCACAGGTAACCTCGCTGCTCTCGACCGTACGATCGAAAACCGCAATGTCGGCGGACCGAGTCCCGTGCCGCCAATGGCATGCAGACCGATCTGCCCGCCGGCCCAAGCCGACTAAGCTTGCGCCCAACGCAGCCGTGCGCACTTATGTGGAGGAGAGACTTGCCCGCAGTGTTGTAGCCCCGAGCGGAGCTTGTATTGCTGGCCCCACAGTTCGGTGGAACGGCCGCCGGCAGGGCCGGCGAAAGGATCGACGATGGGCCAAGGCATGGAGTCCCGAGCAGATTGCCCGACGCTTGCCGATCGACTTCCCGGACGACAAGACGATGCGCATCAGCCACGAAGCCACGCTCGAAACTCTTCCGCGTCACCGGACCAACCTTCAGCCCAAAGCCACCATTGGATTCCACATCCAGGTCGTTAGAGAAGGTGTTTGCGATTACAAGTGCGCGGATCTCTTGCACACCGAGCAACCTTTCGTGTACCGGCCGGAGCCATCCCATCCGAATCCATGTGGGCGACCGTGCGCGCGTCCTTGTGGGTCCCTCTTGAGCGTCATCGCAGATAATGCGGCCATTTACGTGCCAGGTTTCCAGCAGGACCGTTTCGAATCCTGCTCCTTTCAGTCCCGCATGCAACCATTGCGACAGCGGCCTAGCCTTTAGTTGGCTGCTCCAGTGCAAAGCCGCGCGCCCCAAACAATTCAACTGAGGCGTCGGGGTTCGCTCACGACCTTCGTCTCCCTCAGGATTTTACCCTCGGCATCCACAAAGGACATGCTCGACAGCTCCAACGACATGTCGATGTCGGCATAGTTCTCCACAGCTGTCCTCCGTCTGGAGATTGTTGGGGTCGACACAAGTAATTCCTTAACGCGCCGCGCTGTTGCGTTCGTTAACCTCGGTAAGCACTGCGCCACCTATCGCGAGCGGCACTATTGGGACCAGAGCCCCAACCGGAATGAACGCGCACCTCCCTCTCGTTCTTCACCTACCGGTATTTATAGTCCCCGCCTTGAGCGCTGCTTGATAGCATAGACGGCGTGATTGATCGCAGATTGATGAATTCGTCCCCATTGGGGCACCCTTTGGGTCTTCGTCGCCCTCAATCGCGCAGGAGCCATCCCGCAATCAGTCGGATTCGATTCTACTCCCCGCCCGGCTTCCATCCGGGCGATAAACCCCGCCCTCCTTTGTTGAGTTCTCCGCTCGAGGATCGTTATGAATGAACGGGTGACATGGCAGCTCTATAACGGCGCCGCTCTGGACTACGACGAGTACAGGCCAAGGTATCCTCACGCAATCTTTGATATCCTCACGGACTATCATTCGGCACTTGCGCCACTGCGGTCAGCCGTAGACGTCGGCGCGGGGACGGGAATTTTCAGCAGACAGCTAATGGCGTCAGTTCCGAGCATTGAGCGCCTAACCTGTATTGAGCCAAACTGCGATATGGCCGCCGTCGCCAAGGAGCGATCCGCGACGTTCCGTGGCCTCGACGTCCTCGCCGGGTTTGCTGAGATGCTCCCGCTCCCAAATCATTCATGTGAACTTGTGACCGCAGCAACGGCGGCTAACTGGTTCGATCGGCCTCTATTCTACCAAGAGGCTGCACGGGTGCTGAAGCCTTCCGGAACACTGCTGCTCCTACAGAACAAGCATCGGCACGAGGAAAGCGCATTTCTCGATGATTTCGCCAGCCTTCAAGAGCGCTACATCCCTGGATTTCGCAGAGACCACTACTCCGATTTCTGGGGCGGCTATGGGAAAGCTGATTTCGAAGCGGAACTCAGTTCGAGGCACGATCTGGTGGCTGTGAAGCGCTACAAGCTCGAATGGCGCCAGAGGACGAGCGCAGAGCAGTTTCGCGGCTACTGTCAATCAGGACATATAAAGACGGCGATCGCTAGGTCTGGCGCCGCAACGATCGCCAAGGAGCTCGACGCCCTTCTAGACCGGCACCAGGACGCGTCAGGTTATGTAACCGTTGACTGGCTGACCGATCTCGTTTTGAGCAGAGCCCCACCTCGGCGGCAATAGCTGCGGAAGCGCTAACTTCCCTTATCCGAATTGCCAAAAGTGCCCGGGTGATCGAGGTTTGGCTCACATCCAGGCTCGATGCCCGTCGCGCCGGACTCTTATGTGAGCGGCAGCAGCTGCGTGCGATAGGAGCAGATGCTCGTCGACCGATCTTAAGGAAAGTGTGTCCGGCTCGCGCTACCGGCGCTGGAATGGGCCTTGGCTGTCTGCGACACCGCCTCGCACGTATAGAAGGAGGCGCCTCACGATTGTGTTCGTCGCCTCCGTCAGGACCAGTTGGCAGCCGATCAAGCCGGCTATGAGCTTCCACTATGAGCTTCCGTGGCATTGATCTTTTCCTCGCGGAATCGCGAACATACGGATAGCGGCTGCTCCGCATGGCCCGGATGATGACCCGCCAAGTCAACGCAACCGAGAGCCGTCCTTCGCGTAGAAAACGGAAGGGCACGTTATCGGCTCGAGGCTGAGGTGGACTCGATACCGGACCAGCCCCAACTTGTCGATTGCTCGAGAGCCGTTTCAATTGTCGCCCCAAGCGGCTGGCAACTGGGCAGAAGCACGAATATACGCCTCATCAAAAATGTGAATCATTTCGGCCAAAGTTATAACGCACCACGCTCCAACTGCATTGTCGAATATCCCAAAGGTCATGACCGCCCGGGGACAGCTTCCACTCCGTGTGTCCTCCACTTGACCATGCTCAGATTGGCTCCGGAGGATACCTTGGACGGTCCGGCTACCTGCAGAGTGATCTCGCTCCGCAGTCGCACGGGTACCCCTCGCAATAGGTCCCTAAACAGTCAGCGTCATCGCATCTTACAGGCAATCACATCGAATTATCCGATGCCTGTCATCCTTCAGTTGCGGTCGCGATGCCAAACACAGCGCGCAACGGCTCTAACCGCGTCTGAGGGATTCTATGCGCGTCAAGATGAACAACGATGGACAAAATGATCAGACAAGACCGCCATACTCGGCATCAGGACATGCGTTCCGCTTTCGATCCATTCGAAAAGCGGAGCTAGCAGTTGCATGTACCCTGGCAGCCAATCTTATTAGCGGAACTGCGCTGGCACAAACGAGCAGTACGCTCAATCACAAACGAGACGCCCCGAGCGGGATCGCCAAGAGAAAAGTTCAAAAGAAGATGATCCAATTTGGCGGTGATACTGCTGAAAAACGAACAGTGCGTCCTGACGCTCGCCCCGCCAAAGCTATCACGCCCCAGCCCAACCCATTCGCAAAGTTCGAAAACCTTCGCATAAAGGGATTGGAGGTCAACTTACCTGGTCCAGCCGATACGTTGGTTCAGGACAAAGGAGGCATCAGATCCGCGCTGGCAGACCTTGGGATCGGATATATTGCTTGGACGCAAAATACCTACGTTAACAACCTTCTGCCGAATGCAGCCAAGAGCACGATCGCCAACCAACTATATAGCGGACAGAATCCGACATTCTACACTCTAAATTACATGATGGTGACCTATGATCTCAGCCGGTATGGGATCCCCGACGGTCAGATCATTGTAGGAACCGAGCAGCAAGCTTGGACATGGCAGCCCGGAGGTCCGGATAGATGGGGAATCAACACGATTGCCTACTACCAAACCTTTTTTGATCGGAAGCTCGAGCTCAAAGTCGGCTACCTCATGAACTCATATGAGTTAGCCGGCACGGTGGTCGGAGGGAATCCCGGAGCGAACGTCTTCGGCCCGTCGTCGAATGTGCTTTATCAAGGAGGAATGAACTTCGCGCCGGCGCCGACACCTACTCTCAACCTAACCTACCATTTCGATGACCGGCTGTATAACAAGGTATCATTCCAACGCTCTACTAGTCCAGACGGGGTGCTTGCGCATATAACCGCAAATTCAACGGGCTTGGACTGGAGTACTGCGAACGCGGGGATTCTGTTGCTTGACGAGAGCGGGTATCGCAACAGCGCGGCTCCCGGTTTACCCGAGACGTGGTTGCGAGCGGGTGTTGGCTTCAACAACAGCCACTACACGAACTTGGCGTATCCAACTCAACCGAGAGCTGACGAGAATAGCCTCTATTACGTCGCTGCGGACAGGCAACTCTGGCAGAGCCATGTCCCTGACGCCGCATCGCGTGGCATCTATGGGGGGTTTTCAGTTATGGGGGCTCCGCCTGATCTCAACAAGGTTACTCAGTATTATGAGGTCCGGCTTTACGCGAAGGGACTCTTTGATAGCCGGCCCAGTGATCAAATCTCGCTTGTTGCTACCGACACGGTTTGGAGCAAATTTGCAGTAGATGCTGCGGCGGCTAAAGGAAATCTCGTTCATCGGGACGCGAAAGCAATCTCCGGAACATATACCGCGCATCTTGGCCCCGGAATATACGCGAGCTTGGGGCTGACATATATCGATCATCCGACAAGCATCACATATACACCCCAAATCGGCCATGCCCTGAATTTCTCAGCGTCTACATCGATATTCTTCTAGCGGACTCGCCCTTGTTATACGTGGTGAAGGCCCGTTGATAAGCTGAAATCGTAGACCCCCGGGAGAACTGGGGCGCGCCGACATCCAAATGATGCGTACGAAGTTAATCTCAGCGTAAGCGAGGGCGACGCCCAAGGCGTCCCCTCGCAGTTGATTGGTTTGCTCGACGCCCTGATCCTGGCTTACAGAGCCCCAACGAGCGGCTCCCCCAGCGGGTATTTGCGACCTTTCTCGAAACGAGCTGAACTCCTGCAATGCTAGGCGGGCAATCGACCCGGCTAGCCGCGGCTCGGCCGCTCTCGCGATGCACCAGACTGTGCCAAGCGCGGACGTGTCCCGTGTTCACTTTCCCCCTCGCGTTCGGCCGCGAAAATAATTCGCCATTGTTTCCGCCGACAATCGTAACTCGATGATCATCACGCAAGAGCACGCCATGTTCACATGTTGCGCGCTCCTCATATGATTTTTCGATGCATGTCATTTGCATGTCGCTATCCACCTCTTGAATTCCTTCGCGAGCGAACGCGTTCGAGAGGTCGAGGAATTGATCGTTGTGATGAGATTTGGAGACAACGGCAACACGCCGTTGATAGCCGACCGATCGGAAAGGCCCCAGCCTGGCGCCTGCTCCTTGATTTCACTGGTGGTCGGCGCAAATGCCGCAGAAACACATTCCGCGGGGCGAGCGGCCGGTTCAAGACGCTTGCTCGCTCTATTCTATCGATTGGAGACTTAACGATGAGACGTCTGCTTGCGGTGGCTTTGTTCTTGGTGCTTTCGATTGTTGTCGCCAGACCGAGCATGGTTTATGCGCTTGAACTGCGGGTGAGCTATTCGCCGGCCAATTTTTCCGCGATGTACAATGCAATCGCGGCTGAATTCACGAAAGCGTACCCGGAGATAACAATCAAGTTCGACGCGGCAAAGAGCTACGACGAACTATTGCAAAGTACCTTGCGCGCGCAATTTATTAACGACGCTCCCGACGTTTCGCACCAGGGTCTAAATTATATACGGCTCCTGGCCGATCGTGGCCTTGCCGTACCGCTCGACCGCTTTGTCTCGACGGAACCGGAGTGGATTCAGCAGGGTGTTGCTGACGCCATCCGAAACATCGGGTCGCCCGGTGACAAAGCTTATGCCGTCCCTTGTTCGCTGACGACGCCAGTGTTGTTCTACAATAATGCCCTTCTCGCCCGCGCTGGCGCTGACCCTGCCAAGCTCCCCACGACCTGGGACGGCGTTTTCGATTTGGCAAAGAAGATCTCAAAGCTGGAGCCGAACGTCAGCGGGTTCTACATGGAGTATAATGCGAATGGCGCGTGGGGCTTTGAAACACTGCTTTTTGCGCATGGCGGCAGGATGATGACAAAGGACGAGGACGATATCGCCTTCGACCAGCGGCAAGGGCTTGCCGCTATGGCAACCGTAGCGCGCGCTGCAGATTCTGGTATGATAGACTTATCGCGTGACAACGCCCGTCAGTCCTTTGTCGGCGGCAAGATTGGCATCTACTTGACGTCCAGCAGCCTTCTTACGGACTTCGAACGTCAAATCGGTCAGCATTTCATGCTTACGATGACGCCGATCCCCTTGGCTCAAGACGGCAAGACCTTGGCCGCCGGCAACGGAATGATGATGCTAACCAAAGACCCCGCTCGGCAGGAAGCGGCCTGGAAATACATTAAGTTCGCCGCAAGCCCGCGGGCGCAGGCGATCATGGCGGCAATGACCGGGTATACGCCAATCAACACGGCCGCGCTGGCGGATCCACAGCTACAGAAGGTTTATCGGGAAAAGCCGAACTACATCGTTCCGCTGCGGCAACTCAGCAATCTGGTGGCTTGGTATGCATTTCCTGGCGAGAACAGCACGAAGGCCGCGGCGATGATCGTGGACAAAATGCAACTGGTATTGGGCAGCAAACTCTCGGCGCAAGCGGCGCTCGACGACGCCGCCAAGGAGGCGCGCAAGCTCATTCTGAAGAAGTGATGGACGTGTACAGGCGCAGCTCTCGCCGCGGTTGTACCTTGATCTTTTGTGGACGGCGTGTACCAGCACGCCGCAGTCCTTCGTTTGGCGCCCCGTAACCTCGGCGCCCGGCTTGGTGTGAGGAGACGAGCGCCTCGTCCCTGCCGCCCCAATACGATCGAAGGATCGTCAATCATGTTTGAATTGCGTCGGCATAATTAGCGGGCCCGACTGCGATCGGACTGGTCGAGCGACCAGCTTCGGGGGCCAGCTCGTACCGGCGGGCTCGCTTGAACGACACGTTGTGAGGAGAGTGGGGACTATCAGAAATGCGTATGAATGCAGTAAGTGAGCGCTTGGGAACGGCTGAAGGCTGTCATTCTACTTCGTTGGTGGTGCCGGTTGATTGCAGAAGATGGCCGAGACTTCGGCCTGCAGGAATGCGATTTCGCTGGCGAGATTTGTCAGATGACGTGCTGTTGCTTTGGCGCCGCGCTCACCAACGAAGAAGAAATGACCGCCTGATACAGTACGCGTGAGACGGCGTGGCAAATCTAACATGAGCGACCGCAATTGCTCCCAAACCTGAGGACGGATAGCGGAAAGGTCGGGGCATCCGCTAACGTAGCGCTCGAAGACGTGCTGTGCGTTCAGGAAGCCCCAGGTAAGTGAATCGGTTAGCGCGTGACGTGCATCAGAAGGCCGCGTCGGCGCAATTACTCCCGTCAGCGGATGGGAGCCAAAATCGAAAGTGCCGAGTTCGTCCGTCACTTCGGCAACCGAAACGACCGCGCTGCGCGATCTCAGGAATTGCGGCTCTCCGCGCAGCAGAAGCGGCGTATTTATGCGATAGTCGCGTTGATAGACATCTTCGGGGATGACCACGCGGTCGTTGTCAGCCGAAAGGGCAGCAAGTTCAGCACACCAATTTGCGTGCCGCGTTGGTAGACCGGGCTCATCGGCCGAGAGATCCCACAAGCCCGCCTCCGTTACCGGCTCGCCTCTCTCGAAGACGGGCACCAGGCCGGGAAACGGAGCGCTCGCAGCGAGCGAGATAAAGCCGATCGGCGGCAAACCGCCTCGGGAGAGCCCTCGACAGACTGAGCGAGCAACCCGCCCCGCCATGCTCCAGCCGGCCACAACGACGCGCCGCGGCGCCGGACAGGTCGCTAAAAGGTCGAGGGTGATCGCGGTCACCGATGCCCCCCAGTCGCTCACGGTCATCTCGGGATAGGGGTGGGGAAAGGTGGGATGATCACTGGGATAGGAGATTGCGAGAAGCCCCCATCCGACCTTTCGCAGCCAAAAGTCGAGGAAGTCCCGTGCATCCGCGCCCGGGTGGCCATATGCGACCCGGGCCAGATGGCCACCGCCAGGCAAGAAAACGACGGTTGGGTTAGTGCCGGTCGGCGGGCGCCAAAACACAACCGCAGGAAACGTGCCGCCATTCATAAACAGCTCGTTCGAAAATAGCGCGGCCGCCGATCTCGGGGCGGGCTCTGAAATTGTCGGCGAACAGGCAACCACCCCAATTCTCCAATGATGGCGCGACTTGTGGTCCGGAAAACGGCCCGCCAGTTTTGGGGGTCTAGGACCGAAGGTATGCTCGCCTTCGCGGGCATGGATGAAACGCTACAGGCCGGATGGCACCGCTCACCTTCACTCTGCCGCGACTCTTTTTGCTGCCACTAGGCTCTCGCGCCCCATCAGGGCGCCGACGCATACGGAATCGGTGGCTCGCCCTCGGTCGTGATGTGCCATAGGACACGCCGTTCTCGAGAGTCGAACGCCTCACGTCTATGAAGCGTGTAACTGTTATCGAAAACGAAGAGATCATCGACACCTATCACATCGCCCCATGTATCGTCATAGGCTTCGACGTATGTCCATAGCAGGTCAGAGAGCTTCTCACTCTCTTTGCTCGTCAAGCCTTCGATAAGGCACTGTCGTTGGCGCGGGAGATACAAGGATGGTCTTCCACTATGGGGATTGAGGCGCACGAGCGGAAAGCTGGGCCCAATATGCCGACGATCGGCACCCGCGGGGAGTGCTGCAATTTGCTCGGCATATTCAGGAGCGAAGTTATACTGCGAATAATGGATGCAACTCAGTCGGCTCAGATAGGATGTCAAGCAGTGAGGCAGGCGATCATGGACATCGCAGAGGTTCATGAAAAATGTCTTCGGTGGATTTGCCTTGGGTGACTCGCGTCCGTACAAGAACGTTAACTTGACCGGCTGTGGCAGATAGGTGCCATCGGTGTGCCAGTAATTCTCGGAAGAACCACCGTCACCGATCGGGCGGCCATCGTCATTCGCTACGTTCGAGACGACCTTGATTTCAGGATGGCCAGGCAAATGCGCGCTACTTGACGCTGCGGCGCGCTTTAGGGTCTTTGTATGACCGAAGGCTGAAGCAAGTCTGACGAACTCGCTTGGTGACAGGTGCTGGGCACGAAAGCGAAGCACAAGGTGCGTTTCAAGCGCTTCGCGCAGCGCACCGACAACGGCGGCGTCTTTTGATTCCGCCAATCTGCGGAGATCAACGTTGGCGACATCCGCGCCGATTGCAGAAGAAAGCTTTGTTATTGTGAGCATCGGAGTTCCTTTTCACACTTTGTCCATTCAGCGCTTGCCGGGGCAATGCCTGTGCACGCGACGAGAGGAGAATTTCGATCCCCTCGTTCGCTATTGTTTGACGGCGCCTCCGGTCAGTCCCTCGACAAACCAACGTTGGGCTGCGAGGAAGGCGATGGTGAGCGGCAGCACCACAAGAGTGGATGCGGCCATCAGAGGACCGTAGTCGCTGCCGGCCTCCTCGTTCTTGAAGACCAGAATACCCAGCGGCGGCGGCATCAGGGACAGATCACGTACGGCGATCAGTGGCCAGAACAGGTCATTCCAGTGCCCGACCACCGAGAAGATTGCAAAGGCGATGAGGGCCGGTAGTGCCATTGGCACCATGACCTTCCAGACGATAGCGAACTCAGAGAGACCGTCGAGACGGGCAGCGTGCACGACATCATCCGGAATGGTCTTGAAAAACTGCCGTAACAGAAAGATGCCGAAGGGTGAGACGACATAAGGAAGGATCAACGCGCTGTAAGTGTTGAGGATGGCGAGCTTGTACCCAAGGATGAATAGCGGCAGCGAAAGCACTTGGTGCGGGAGGATCAGACCAGCAAGCACCAGGCCGAAAATTAGGTCGCGACCGAAGAATCGCAATTTTGCAAGCGCGTAGGCGCAAGGAGCGCAGAGGAGAATTTGCAGAGCCAGTATCAGACCGCATACCATCAGGCCGTTGCCCATGTAGCGGAGAAGCGGCGCTTCAGTCAGGGCTTTCTTATAGTTTTCGATGCCGTAGAATTGCACGGGCCAAAAGGAGAAGGACGCGTGGAATATCTCGCCCGGCGCCTTGATCGAGAGCGAGATCATCCACAGGAAGGGGACAAGTATCAACGCTCCTGTCACGAGTAACACGACATGGCGAAGGATACCGGCAAGCAACGACAAGCGGTTGACGGAAGTGGCCGCGCTCATTGGTAATGCACCTTCCTATCCATGACGAGGGCATTGATGAGCGTGAGAGTTCCGACCATGGCAAGAAAGATGACGGCGAGAGCGGCGCCATATCCGGTGCGCAGATACTCAAAACTCTCTCGATAGAGCGTGTAGAGCAGTACTTCGGAGGCATTCCCAGGGCCGCCCTGCGTCAGTACCTTCACCGCGTCGAAGCATTCCAAGGCCCTCAGTGCCACAACAATGACAACGAACATTGAGACCGGCCCGAGCAAGGGCAGAATGACGGTGCGGAGCCGGTCGATCCATAAGTCGGCACCATCGACATCGGCTGCATCGTAGAGATCTCGCGGGATGCTTTTGAGGCCCGCGAGAAACAGCACGATCGCATAGCCGAGATTTTGCCAGATCCCGATAACGCCCAACACCGGAAGGACGGTATTTTCATTGCGCAGCCAATTGGCGGTCGAAAGGCCCACGGCGGCGAATATCTGGTTCACGAGGCCTATCGTGGGATGCAGCAGCGCCTCCCAGACAATGGCCATAGCCGTGACCGTTGCCATAAAGGGCAGGAAATGGATGGCACGATAGAACGAGCGGCAGGATTTTCCGCTTTCGATCAGAAGTGCAACAGTAAGGCCGCCAAGCAGCGTACCCGGCACGACGATCAGGACATAGACAGCGGTGTTGGCGAGGGAGGCCCTAAAGGTGGCATCCGCGAACGCCTCGCGGTAGTTGGCGAGGCCGACGAAGGAGAAAGAGCCCGCCCCGAGCTGCCAGTCGGTGAGCGCAATGAAAAACACCCCAATCACCGGCAACAAGAACAGCACCAGCAGAAAGAAGACCGCCGGGCCAGCCAGCCCGTATCCTGCGAATGCCACCACAAACGCTTGCCGACGAGCTGGTGAGACCGCAAGGAATGACGCTCCACGCCGCGTTAATGACCGATGACAAGCGGTGGAAAAAGCACGAGGCTCACTCATCCCGCGGCCTCGCGGAGCGGGGCGACGTATCTGCGAACAGGATCCGCTTCCCGCCGTAAGCGTCGTCCATCCCGCGTAAACAGAAGAATGTGAGCCGGTCTCGCGCCGACGTGCAAGGTCTGGCCGGGCGCGATTTGCGGTGCCCGCTCGGCCAGCAGCCTTGCGATCAAGGGCTGATCGATTCCGGCAAGATCGAGATGTACGAAGAGATCTGATCCCATGTGCTCGACCATTCGCACTGAACCTGTCAGCACTCCCTGGCCCGCGTGCTCTGCGAGATAAAGAGCCTCCGGACGAATGCCGAGCGAGAGCGGCGTGCCTGCCAGGGCATCGGCTTCGATCGGGATCGTCGAACCGGCCACGTCGATTAGGCCGCGTTCGCGCATCACACCATCAAGCAAGTTGATCTTGGGTGAGCCGATGAATTCCGCGACGCGGCGATTGTCTGGATCGGAATAGATGCTTTGCGGTGGAGCAACCTGCAACAACTCACCGTCGAGCATCACCGCCACGCGGTCCGAAAGGGTCATCGCCTCGGCTTGGTCATGCGTAACATAGATGAAGGTGACGCCGAGCCGCTGGTGCAGTTCCTTGATCTCGGCGCGCAGCTGCACGCGCAGCTTGGCATCGAGATTGGATAGGGGCTCGTCCATTAGGAAAACAGCTGGATGGCGCACCATCGCCCGACCAACCGCGACACGCTGGCGCTGGCCGCCCGAGAGTTGCCCCGGTTTGCGCGACAATAGTTGGCCGATCCCTAGGGACTTAGCCGTGCGGGAGACCTCCACCCCAATGTCCGCGGCGATCTGCGTCGTTCTTGGCAGAAGGCGGCCGAGAAGGGGGAGCCTCTGTAAGGCAGAGAGCCGACGCATCCGCAGCGGCAGCGCGATGTTCGAGGCAACACTCATATGGGGATAGAGTGCATAGGACTGGAACACCATTGCGATATCCCGCCGCTTTGGCCGCACTCCGTCCACGACGCGCTCGCCGATCGAGACGGAGCCAGCGTCCTGCACCTCAAGTCCGGCCAGGATCCGGAGCAGCGTCGACTTACCACAGCCAGATGGTCCCAACAGCGTCAGGAATTCACCATCGGCTATCGACAGCGAGACGCTGCGCAGGACGGGCGTCAGACCGTAGGTCTTGGTGATACTTTCGATCAAAACCGATGCCATCGCATCACTTTCTTCTGGCATGAACTTTTTACGCAAGCTGCGGATCTTCAAGACCCATCGTGCTACAGCTAGATGACATGTATCGAATAAGTAGATGGTCGTTCCTGCAATATGCGATAACGGCGTACTGCGGAGCTACGCAGTGTGGCCCTAACCGGTTCCCCGAGGTCGCTTGAGAACGGACCAGCCGCGTCGAGCAGTCTTGGCGCTGCTTTCTTAAAGGGCGCGCCGCTCAATTTGGTCGTGAGCCGGAAATGCGATTCGAGTCCTGTTGATCAGTTCGATTTTGAAAGAGAATTCACGCGTCTGCGCGGCGCCCAATGCGTAAAGCGCCGAGCAAATTGCTCCGCTGGTGAGGCGTAGCCGCGAAACGCGCCGTCGCCACGCAAGGCATCGCAACTTGCGATCATTTCATTCAACAAACACGAATGTCCATTTTGTTCGCAACTTTGCCAACGAGTAGAAGCGGTCAACAATTCTGCGTCAAACTTCAGGTGCTCCTATTGTCTGTCGTTTCAGAACGGCTCAAGGCTTGTCAGTTTCTCGTAGGCCGAAGCCATGACGGTGCGAGCCGCCGAGCTACACGAACACGGCGCGGCCGTGGTCACACTCGTTCAAGGCGGAACCGATTTCGAAACCTCACCTGATGCCCGGAAGGCAGGCACCTGCGCAATCCGCGACGGCCGACGAAATGCACCTCGCTCGTCGGAAGCAGGCAGCTGCGCGGGGCAGTCCACGGGACTTCAGTCGCGGTCGCGGGCTCAATTGAGTATCGATCAGACCAGTCTTTTGCAGCGCAAAGCAGGTCTTCAACGCGATCTTTGCAAGGCTCGATATCGAGGCAACGGCGTTCGGACGCCGACGCAATCACTGGCTGGTCAGTTCTGTATGCCGCAGGACTTTGACTCTGGTCAATGCCATCAATCACGCGCGAAGTTGGACCTTTTCCCACAGGAGCTCGATCGCGCAATATGGAGCCATCGAGGCGCTGTCTGGCGTGCGGAGTCACCTGAGGCAAGTCGCGGGCGTTTCCGCAAGCACCGCGAACTCGTGGCCGCTGAGCTGAACCAGGAAGGACCATTGTGCCCGTTACCGCGCGCATTCTGCGCGTTTTCATCCTGCCCCGGTTTGATCGGCAGGAACGTTGGCCGGCAAGGTGACAGAGACTGCAGCCATGTTCGCCTTGTATCTTCTCGATGCGTTTGGGTCCTTGCAGTGCCCCCCGGCGGCCTTCCTGGCATCGCCCGACATTCGCATCTCCCATGCTTCCTCGCTTGAGGATCTCACCCGGGCCTGCGATTGGATCATCGCCGCTTGCGCCCCTCTTTGAAAGGCTTCACATGTCCCCTACCAAACGCCTGCGCGCTCGAATGGCCGAAAGCGGTCTTGTCCACATTATGGCGGCTCACAGTCCGCTTTCAGCGATCCTCGCGGAGGAAGCCGGCTTCGATGGGCTGTGGGCCTCCGGCTTCGAACTTTCCGCGCTTTATGGCTTGGCTGACATGAGCCTGATCTCGATGGCACAGCATCTGGATATGCTGCGAGCAATCGCCGGCCGCACGACGATACCGATCGTGGCCGACATCGACACGGGCTATGGCAATGCGATCAATGTCATGCATGCGATTGGCGAGTATGAAAGGGCCGGCGCCAGCGCCATCGTCATCGAGGACAAGACATTCCCCAAGGTGACGAGCCTTGCTGCGGACGGCCGCCAGCAACTGCTGCGCGTCGAGGAATTCCAGGGCAAGATCGAGGCTGCTCTCGCCACAAGACGAGATCCAAATTTGCTGGTGATCGCGAGAACCGAAGCGCTCATCGCTGGCCTTGGCGAAGCTGAAGCCTTAGACCGCGCGCAAGCATATGTGAAGGCTGGTGCCGACATGATCCTGATCCATTCAAAGAAGAAAGATCCTGCCGAGATCGAAAGCTTTTCCCGCGCCTGGACCGGTTCAGTGCCGCTGGCCCTTGTGCCAAATGCTTATCCGGATCTGGATGCCCGTCGGGTCAAGGAGTTGGGTAACGTCCAGATGATGATCTATGGCAATTATGGCATCCGGGCCTCAAGCACGGCGTTGAGGGACACCTTCCGCCGCATCATCGCTGATGGCGGCGTCCAGAACGTCCACAAGGATATTGTACCGGTCGAGGAAATCTTCAGACTCCAGAGAATGGACGAAGTTAAGGCAGCTGAAACGCGCTTTCTGCGCTGAAGGCCACCTCTAACCTCGCCTGAACGGTTGTCGCTGCAATCTCGATAGCTTGCGCCGACTCATTCATCGGGGCTGCAACTCTGTTTCGTTAAATGGAGGACCATCGGCTCCCTCTCAGTCAGCATCTTTGCCTTTGGCTCGAGCCCGTTCGCGCAAGTGGGACAGCGGAATCGAACGGCTGCCGAGCCAGCGGAACGACTGAGCTCCGGTCAACGCCGGAAAACATGCGCCGCCGCACATTGATACGGTCGACATACCGGCGCCGGTACGGCCGGCCCCAGTGGCGTCGGGGGAACAACGATTCGGTGAGACACATCGAACAATTCGATCAAAACCGCCAATTTAGCGACCTTTTTATTTCGGTTATAGCCAGTGGTTTGATGACCATCGAAATGGCTGCTTTCGCGCATGAGAGCTCGTGCGCTTGTGGCTTACAATGTGCGCCGGATCCGCGTCGAGCGCGGTATTCCGCAAGAGCAATTGGCCTATGATGCAGGTGTTGACCGCTCCTACATGAGCGGTCTTGAGCGCCAACAGGCAAATCCGACAATCGATCTTCTCGATCGCCTGGCCGAGACGCTCGGCGTTGCTGTCTCGGAGCTGTTTGTTCGGCCATCCAAGGGGGCGCCGCAGCCCGCGACCCTACCTAAAGGTCGCAAGCCGAAGTCGGCACGTCGAAAAAGGACATAGCCCCCGTTACAGCGCCGAGCTGTTGACGCAGATCTTCTGCTATACTGGACCAGCATCAATCGCTCCATGTGGAGTTTATGCGCAGCCGACCCTTTATACGCGGGAATCCCCCTATGGACATCGAGTAATGTGATGGATGTTCATTCTGACGTCGGAGCAGTGGCGGCTCAAAACGACGAAGTTCCTTTAAACGCCATCCGCGCTTTTGTGACCGTTGCCCGCGAAGGCAGCGTCGCGCGCGCCGCCACCACTTTGGGAACAACACAGAGTTCAGTCAGCCGCTATTTGTCCGTACTGCGGGACTATCTGGGTGCGACCTGATCGAGCGGCGTGGACAGCGCAGTGATTTAACCGAGTTTGGGAGGTTATTTGCAAACGCAGTCTCCGAATCGCTCGAAGCGGTCGGCTTCACCGCGAAGAGAATGCGACGCCGTGCAGGCGCAGGAGGCAATCGGCTTGTCGTCCGCACATCCAATATCGACTTTTGCTTCCTCTCTTTTGATTCCAAATCTGCAAGCGTTCTCTGCTAAAGCGGGTGGCGTGATCGTGGACATCGCCAGCTCGCTGGCGCCGCCGACATCTTCGGATGATTTTGATATTTTTATTACACGCGACCTCTCCGTCATCGAACCTGCCGATAGCTGGGAGATCTACAACGAGGAGCTGGTATGCGTCGGCCGCCAAATCTGGTCGCGGGCACAGCTATCGATCGTTCGATCAACGCGGATACTGAACATCACATCCCGTCCCGATATCCTGCTGACATGGCCAAACAGTGAGAGAGCGAACGCGAAGATCTGATCCTATCCGCGATCGTGCCATGCCAGCAGAAGAATTGGCTGCACAGAACGGAGGTACGTCATTGATCGCCCAAGAACTCATGGACTGTCATTCCTTCGTCTGCCCTTGTGGAGCAATGCGCGGAAGCGAAGGGGGTCATGAGACGCCGCCCCAGCTTAACAAGCCGAATGGTTCGGCTGCGCAGGTCATCTGTTTTCCACCCTCGGCCAGCAATGCGATCACTTTCAAATAAGCCCTGCCCGACTTGGCGATAGCTATTTCCTTGCTGCCATTCATCCAGTGCACGCAGCGCGAGGATCAGTTGAGACGCTGCTTCAACGCCGGCAAAGCAAGAGGATGCGTTCCGAGCGGCCCATGCTCAAGCGCGCGCCACAATTGACGTGCGGCGCCCAACCGAAGCTCGAAATTCGCGTCGAGCGGCAGATCGAGCACGACAGCAGACAACGTTCGGATCAAGCTCAAGCACAATGCGCACGATTTCGCGCCAGTCTGCCCTAGCAGCCGCGGCATCGAGGAATCGCATGTAGGTGACAGCGTGCTCCTCTCCTGCTCCACCCGATGTTACGCCAGCGCTGTTCTGCTTAAAGAAGGCCGAAGCGGCCTGTACTAAGGCCGAGCATCTTCGAACTGAGCTTTCACGAAGTGAGGTGACTGCCGTTACCCGCCCTCTTCCGACCCGCATTGCGACCGCTTGCGCGACATATCAGCGAGTTCTCGTCATCATCCATGCGATGCCGGATGAGGCATGGTCGGCTTCCGCCGGTCAGCACCGCCCGTGACTCGCATGCCTTCCCACGGCATAGCGAACCATCGTGCCATTGAACGCGCCGTCCCTCAATCACGTTTACCGGTAATTTTGAGCGCCCTGAAGACGGACAAAACGACCGAATTGGTTGGCTCAAGGTGGAGAGCCCTCTGACACTCGATTCAGGACATCTGCGTGAGCAGCCCCGAAACAGGAGGCTCTAGCCAGAGTTGCGCTGGCGTTCGTCGATCGGCGATGAGATTGCTCGACGCTCAAGACTCCGCTCCAAATCAGCCAATCCTGCCTTACATGCGGCGACAACCGATTGGGCATGAAGCAGCTTGACCTTGAACTCGTTCTGCTGCCTGAGTATTTTCGCAGCACTCCAATCGTCCTGCATCAGCTCATTGACCATGTTTGTCGTCCCCACCTCTCGGAGAATGCATGTGAGCTAAACATTGCGCGCCGATTCGTGGTCGCGCTGCGCGCCTCTGATCCTCCTCAACGCCGTCCCGGTACTGCCAAGTTTCCCAATCATCGATGACGCCCTCTGGTCGTGGCCCAACTCAGCCACATCGACTTCGGAGTTGTCCGCCTTTCCGGAAAGACCGGAATCGCGGCGTCCGCCGCAAACAACCCCAGCTTATCTCGATCCGCTATATCATCGGAAGAGCGCAACAGTCGCACTGGGGCCCGCGAAAAGGTCGTTCATCAACCTAGCTACGTGAGGATCGCCCGCACTTGCTGAGCGCGCAGAGCGGCAGAATATGGTGCAACGTCTACCAGCAGCACGCGTTTGGAAATGCGTTCACGGACTATCATTGCCATCTTCGTGTCCCGCCCACGCCGTCTACACCGCCTTTCCGCCGATCACGACTTCAGTACGTCAGCCGCTACGATCACCTCTCTTCAATTTGCGACACGCATACGACCGCCGCGTCCGCAGCAGGGGGACGGACTGATTACAAGGTGAACATAGGGATACGAGCGTCCGCCGAGCTTGCAAGAGCGTCATGAGCCCGTGATCTCACCTTCCCCTGGCGGTCCATGGCGCCCGGTGACGATCAGCGACGAAAGAGAAGCAGGCCCGGTTCATACTAACAGCGCCTATATGTTATGGCTCTACAGCCGCGGCCGCGTCATTCGCCTCGCACTCCGCTGGAGCAACCCACAGTTACGCTTTACATTCGCTAGATCTGCATGAGCGCCAACGCAACCGCGGCCGTTACCTTAAATAAGACCTTCGCGCCGCGCCTTGACGACACACTGAGTCCGACTGGACGTTTCCAGCTTTCGCATCGCATTCTTGATATGAAAGTTGACGGTGTTCTCGCTCACTTCCAGAATGACACCGATAGCCCAGGATGACTTCCCCTCCTCGACCCATCGCAAACACTGTCTTTCCCGTGCCGACAGCACAACCTCTTTCTCATCCGCCATGAATTTCTCCTGGACTCGAGAGAACAGGAGAGGAATCAGCAAATGCGATGCCACTCTGTGGCGCCAGCAAGCATCGGCGAGGCAGGACAAATTCGTCGGTGATTGCCGCGACATTCGCGCGAGGCCGCCATTCCACTGTAGCCCTGTCGATGGGCTTGCGACATGTGTCGTAAACACGACATCAGCATTGCGACAATGGTGGCTGTCGATGTTGTGTCCAACGCTATGTAAGGCGGATATCACCCTTTCACTAAGCACTCCTCCCCGCCAAGGAGTGGGGAATTCTTCCCGGGGCCATAAGACCAGGCTCGCGAACCCAGGTCATCCATTCGTAACCAAGGCCCCTCTTTTCAGCCTTTAGGCACCCCAATCAACCCCATAGCGAAAGCTTTGCGTTCGGCGCCACTCCTACGCAATTATGCAAATCTGCGCGTTTCAAAAAACTACCAATGCTGGTCATTGATCGGCATTCCCCCAAAAAGATATGAACGGTGACGTGGACGCCAATCGAGGATCGGCTTGCAGGACTTAGGCATGAGGCATCAACCACAAGCCGTTCGGCCTATGGCGGGCCGTCAATGTGCACACCAGTCGCCTGTCGAAATGCTTCGGGCCCAGGTCTGCTCGAATGATGAGCTCTCGTTTCTGATGGAAGCGCATGATGGCCTGTCTGCCACGATCGCCCAGCGCTCAGGATTCAAGGGGCTCTGGGCCTCTGGTTTGTCGATTGCCAGCTCGCTCGGCTATCGCGATGCCAATGAAGCCTCATGGACCCAGCTCGTCCAGAGCGTCGAACGCATCGTGGACTCGACAGAGCTCCCTGTGCTCGTTGACGGGGATGGCGGCTTCGGTAATTTCAACAATGCTCGACTCCTCGCACGCAAACTTCGTCAGGCGGGCGCCGCCGGCATCTCGCTTGAGGACAGCTGCTTTCCGAAGCTGAACTCGCTCATTGGTGAGCGGCATCCGCTCGCCGATATCGATGAATTCTCCGGTCGTCTGCGGGCTGTAAAGGATACAGTCGCCGACAATTTGGTTCTCGTGGCCAGGATCGAAGCGCTGATCGCCGGGCACGGGTTGAACGAAGCTACCTTGCGTGCTCACGCTTATGCCGACGCGGGAGCCGATGCAATCTTGATTCACTCGCGAAAGAGTACCGCGGACGAGATGCTTTCGTTCGTCGCCGAGTGGCGGAACCGGCTGCCTGTCGTGATCGTTCCGACAACGTACTTTCGGACGCCAGTCTCTGCCTATCGTGATGCGCGCATCTCCACAGTAGTCTGGGCCAATCACTCCATGCGGGCTGCGGCAGCTGCAATGCGGCGCATCTGCGATAGCATCGCAGCTCAAGAGAGCGTTGCGAGCATTGAATCTCATATCGCACCGCTGAGCGAGATATTCGAGCTCCTGAGGTATGACGAACTCGCCGTGGCAGAAAAGCAATATCTGCAGCCCCGCTAGTCGATGGTGGCCAGAGTCTATCACCTAAAGCTTACCCGATGCGCCCCTCGCCTCGCGTCGGTCTCGTCCAGTGTCACCGAGGCCGCGACCTAACATCCTGGACAGCTCGGACATGGCTAAACATCTGTCCCTGCCGCTTAAGGAAGCTCACACAGCAGCTGGTGCAGGTGTATGGGTTGACGACAATTCACACCGACCCCTTCAATATCTGCGGTGGTCGGACAAGTCTGCGGCACGCATCACTGAACAGAGGCGTTCACGATGCTTGCGGAGCGACACCCAGGATAACGAAGGCGAATGAAATGCCTCTGAATGCTCCCAAGCATGCTCTCATTCTCGCCGCTGGAGTGGGCACTCGACTGCGGCCGCTAACGGATCTAAACCCGAAACCTCTAGTCCGAATCCATGGCACTCCCATCCTGCACAACGCGCTAGAGAACCTTGGGCGCGTCGGCGTGGAACAGGTGACGATTGTTGTCGGGTGTCGCAAAGAGGCGATCCAAGAAGCTTGCGGCAGTCGGTTTGGTGGTGTTGCGATCAAATACCTCGAATCCCCCGTTTACGACCGTACTGGGAGCGCCTATTCGCTCTGGCTGGCGCGTGACGCGCTCGTTTCCGGGGACCACCTGCTTCTTGAGGGCGACGTCTTCTTCGAGGAAAATGTATTGCGGCAGCTGCTCATCAGTGAAGAGCCAGACGCGGCTGCTGTCGCTCCCTTCGGTGAGCTGATGCAGGGATCAGCGGTCCTATTGTCCGATCTTGGCTTCATTTCAGAATTTCGCTTGAAACAAACAGCGAGAAATCTCATCACCGATGGCCCGCCTCTTTACAAGACGATGAATCTGTTACGCCTGTCCGCGTCTACTCTGCGGACAGAGGTGGTTCCGGCCCTAGACGATATGATCAAGGCCGGAGCTACCTAGGCCTACACCGAGGAGCTTCTTTCTTATCTCGTGGAAAGGCAAGGCCTGCTGCTTGCTGCGGTGAGATGCGATGATCTCAGGTGGTACGAAATCGATGATGCGGAAGATCTGCGTACCGCCGAGCGCATCTTCGCAAAAGCCGACGTTTGATCCAACCGCCCACGATCCCGGAAGGTTTGACGCGGCGCCTCTTCACGATATGCGCCGCGGCCTCTGACACTGGCCGCGTTACAATGCCAAGACCCGCAAGCTTGAAGGGATCGCAACCAACGCGGCCTCCTAGTGCCTCAGCAAAACGCGAGCGGCTCGTCCGGGCATAACGCGTGAAACACACACCCACAAGCAATGGTGCTAGCGAAACAGTTATTTCGCTCCAGCCGCTTTGACGGCAGGAATGGGAAGGCACCTAGACCTTCACAGAGGCAGATGTTTTCCATTTCCTCACTTGCGCTTTTCCGGATCGAGGCTTTCCTGCAAGCGACTGCTCCGCGGAACTCATCTCTTTAAAGTCGAACCTGATGCTGATTCTCGGTGCGCACAGTACATTCTCGCCAAATTTGATCGGAATACGGCCGGAGCAATCAAGGCTCTCTTTGACGAAGACCGGTGCTGAAGTCGACATTTCAAGGAGGTGCGCCTCCTGCGCAGAGGGCAGACGCGCACTTACGTCACCCATTGCTGCGAGAGTCTTCAATTCCAATGCGCCTGAGAGCTGTCGAGATCGAGTTGGCGCCCGAGAATTTGTCCAGCAGTCCGGGAGTGCGTTTCGCCGGAAAGTAGCTATGCGCAACGACGATTGGGATATCGTCCTGATAGCTCAACGTGTCGATGCGCAGCACATCGTCACGAGCCTGCAAGTCGAGGTAGCCGGCGAGCCGCTCGTCTGCCTTTATCGTTGCAGCAGACAGGATCCTACGACGCGCCAGGCGGCCTCGCGAGATGAGATTATCGGTCAGCCGGGTTTGAGGGGAGAGAAGATAGGGTGTTGGATGTTCGACAACGAAAGTGCCTCTCCCCTGCTCGACCCGGAGCAGTCCCTCCTGCTCGAGTGCCCGAATGGCGTATCTTACGGTGTGCCGGTTGACACCATATTCGAGAGCAAGCTCTACGTCATTCGGAAGTTTTTCGTCTGGCCGAAATCGGCTCGAGGCAATGGTTTCTTCGATGTTCGACCGAACAAACTCCCAGCGCTTTCCTTGATACATAGGTCAATGGTCCGTGGTTCAGGCTTTCAATTGCGCGGATTAGCGCCAGGTTTATCATTCTTAGCCTGCGCCAGCCATGTTACGGCCGCTCCCCTCAGATAAAGACGTTGTCGGTAAAGCTCCCGGAAGACAGTTGACCGGCGCGCTGAAGAGGCAATTGAGGCGCTCGCATCTTCGACATCATACTGGCCCGAGGCCTCGCGATCTTGCAAAGCTTCATCGATGATACGGCCGTGCACCGTCGAGGGTAGCGGCAGTCTCAGGATGGAAAGGATCGTCGCTACCAGATCAACGATACTGGTTGGGGGCGCAGCCTTGGAAACGTCAAGCGTTTCGCTAAATTTCTCAATTGGGATGAACGCGGCCCGAAGCGGGGCGAAGGGATGCTTCCAATGCAAATGTTCTGAGAGCGACATGCTGAGAGCCAAGGTAACCATGCGGTGGTCTGTGAAGGGGACCCGAGCCTCGACCCCCGCCGCCATTGTGGTGTTGTCGACCATCCCTAGCAGCGCCGGTAGATGATGCTGCACAAAGAAATGCCTTATATGCTCACCCGGATTGGCGCCGCTCGAATGGTAGGCATTGTTCATCCAATCGATCAGGCCCGCATCATGAACGATCTCCTTTCTCCATGCCGACGTCGCCAGCGCCAATTTCTCGGATTGAGGAAAATAGGTGTAGCGCGCGAGGAAGAGCTCGAACTCTCTCGCTCTGACCTTGGGAAGGCCGAGATAGCGCCGCGCCGGGCGGCCAATGACATCTGGCAGAGCGGCCAGCAACGTCTGCCGACGAAGGTCAAAGGGCAATCTGAAGATCCGGCTATATCCAAGGAATATCTCGTCGGCACGTTCGCCGGTCAGGAGAACCTTGTGAGAGTGGCTGACCGCTCTGGCCAGCAAATGCATTGCTGCTTCGTTGTGCATGCCGACCGGATGACCGCGTAATGCTGTAAGTCGCTTAACGACATCCAGGCTCGTTGCCCCAGGCAGCCGGACCAAGACGTGGGAGAGCTCGAGGGATTTCGCGACTTCGACAGCATAAGGGCTTTCATCGTAAACCTCGTCGCATACAACTCCAGCAAAGCATGTCGGCTTTTGTGACGCGTGCCTTGAAAGCTCGAACGCCAAAACACTGGAGTCGAGCCCTCCGGAAAGGAGCGCCGCGACCGGAGTGTGGGGCAGCAAATGTTCCTCCACTGCGCGGCCGATCAACGTTTCGAGAGAACTGCAATTCCCACCATCATCGAGGCGGGCAGGATCCCACCTACGCGTATGCTCTTGATTGAGCCGTGATCTTCAGCCAAGTGCCGGGTTGCGGCTTTCGAATGTCTGCAAATAGTGTTCTCTCGCCGAGAGGCGGTACGGTAGGAGAGGAAGCTTGACAATCCAACCGGATCGAGCTTCGGGCGGACCCCTGGCCACTGAAGGATGGCTGACGGCTGTGGGGCAAAGACAACGCCATTATCTGCGAGAGCGTAATACAGCGGCTTGATTCCGAGCCGATCTCTAACCAGGAGCGCCGTCCCGGTCTTGTGATCGTGTATTGCGAAAGCAAAGATTCCCCGCAGGCGCTTGACGCTATCAATCCCCCGACAAGCAAATGCCTTGCAAAGTACTTCCGTATCCGACTCTGTGCGAAACTGATATCCGCGGCGAAGGAGGTCCCGCTTTAAGTCACCGTAATTGTAGATCTCCCCGTTATACGTGACGGCCAGACCGAGCTCCTCATCGAGGAACGGCTGATTTGACCTGGGATCCGGATCGATGATCGCCAATCTTCGGTGGGCAAAGGCAAAGGAGGAGGTCACGCAACTGCCACTCGCGTCGGGGCCCCGATGGGCCAGCGTCTGAGCGCAGCGCGCAAGGTCCCGCTCGGTCACCGACTTGTCGGTAACCGGTCCGATGAATCCGCAAATCCCACACAAAAAGGTAGCCTCCTGCGTGCGCAGCCGGCTCACACGCGGTCGGGGACGGTGCGCCGACGCCTCTCGGTGGACGCTACAAAAACAACTCCAGAGCGAAGACTACGTTCAGTCGGTCAGCGGCAATTCGCAGGCAACACTTTGGCTTCGCCGACATTCGAAAGGCCCGGTCTCATAATCCAGGCCGCCCGCCGCGTCCGGGGCTAGGTCAAGCTTAGTCCTGGAGGGAAACATCCCGAACCAGCGTCCGAATCTCATTAGTTATCACCCGTTCGACGAGCCACTTCGGAGGCTCAATCCGTGGCGGGAGATATAGAGCGCGGTAGAGCCGATCGAGTTCTTCGGCACTGCGCGGAACGTCTGACGAATCCAGAAGTGCGGTCATCAAGCGCATGGGATAGAAGCAAGCCCTGCGCTTATCTTGAGTGATCAACTCGTCTTGTGAGCGACAGGTTGCCGATCCGTCCAACAAACGCAGCCACGCCTGGCAGAAGAGTGCGTAGCCATAAAGTTGCGCTCTGGTGTCTAAAGAGAGAGCTGTCTCAGAAGGCAGCACAGGAAATTGCAATTCGCCGATAATATCGCCCCTATCGACCCGCGCTGAGAGATAGTGGACAGTCACTCCAAAGCTCGTCTCGCCGTTGAGTATGGCATGCGTCCGCGCAAAACTGCCGCGATATTCGGGGAGTGGGCCTGGATGAAGGTTAATGCCTCCTCCATCAAAACGTGTAAGGATATAGGGAGGGAAGATCTTATTCCACATGACGCTTACGAGAAACGTTCCGAGACGAGGAACGTCGTCCATCGACTCGAAAAATGGTATTCCGAAGCGATCTGCGACTTCCCAGAGCTCCTCACTGGTTTCATGGCGCCACCATGTTTTCTCGTGTCGGGGAGTGCCGAGAACGCCCGCGATGTGATCTTTGCCGCAGGTCTCGATGACAAACAGAAGACAGCGGGTCGCAAGCCCCCTGGTTCCGGCAAATACCACGCGGTTCGTTAAGCTCGACATTTCCCGCCCCTATGACCTTCTAAGCACGACTACCCGCTCTGCTCGTAATACGCAGCCCGGCGGACGCGGTGACCGCTACGCCAATCGTGAACACATGCACAAGAGTGCCTGAGGCTTTGATTTTGAATGGCGCGATGTGGAGCAACGATACCGGGACAAAGATAAATGGAAGGACGACACCTAGCTCAAGCGGCGCAATTGTGTGGTCGACTAACAAGATCGCCGCGAGCACTGGCAAAGCGTAAGAGAGAGGTAGACCGGTCGAATAACCGCGATCGTCCAATCCGAAATGGTCAAAATAAGCCACGCGAACGGCCCCGATCAATATCAGGAACGCTGTGAACGCAGCAGATGCTGGAAGCTCGATAAAAGATGCGATGACAATTGCCGGGATGACTGATCCAAAGATGAGGTCCGAGAAGGCATCTAGAGCTTTACCAATGGCTTTGGTGACCATTGTATGATTCTTGGTGCGCCTGGCAATTTCGCCGTCCACGTCATCGGCGATGATCGCCCAAAGTCCGAGCGACACTCCTGCCTCATAGTGTCCTTCCACGAGCCCCATCGCTGCACCAGAACAAAGGAGCCCCACGGCAGTAATGGCATTTGCGCGGTCAGATAGGTATGTGACCATCGAATCTCAATGTTACTCTTCCTGCCGAGGGGCGATCGGACTCACGCCCTTTGCGGCTGGTTGCCAAGCGCAACCAGCTTAAATTGGAGGAGGTCCGCATTGTGCGCAAACTACCTGTTCTAGTAGGCGCGCTTAATCGTTCCGCGAGAGAGCTGGCCTCGGTTGTCTGAACAGCAATTCCGCGTCGATAAGTGGAGCTTCTGCCGAGTTAAGCTGCCGCGTGGAACGGCAGTGGGCTGAAGTAAGCTTGATCCGGGGTGCCGCCGTCAAGGCTCGAGTGGGGACGCCGGCCATTGTAAAAGGCGAGGTATCGGCCGATTGAGGCGCGGGCGTCGGACACGGTGTCGTAGGCGCGCAGATAGACCTCTTCGTATTTGACGCTGCGCCACAGCCGCTCGACGAACACGTTGTCGCGCCAAGCTCCTCTACCGTCCATGCTGATAGCGATGCCGTGACTGGCGAGCGCGCCGATGAAGGCCGCGCCGGTGAACTGCGAGCCCTGATCGGTGTTGAAGATTTCAGGCCTGCCGTGACGCGCCAAAGCGTCCTCCAGCGTCGCGGCGCAGAATGCGGCTTCCATCGTGATCGACAGCTGCCACGACAGCACCCGGCGGGTCGCCCAGTCGAGGACGACAGCGAGGTACACAAAGCCCCGCGCCATCGGGATATAGGTGATGTCCATCGCCCAGACCTGGTCCGCGTGATCTCCATGCCGCGCAGCAGATATAGATAGATCTTGTGTCCAGGCTCGGGCTTGGTGGTGCGCGGCCGGCGGTACAGCGCCTCTATCCCCATCCGCCGCATCAGCGTTTTGACATGCCGGCGGCCGATCTTGCTGCCCTCGGCCGCCAGCAGGTCTCGCAACATTCGCGAACCGGCGAAAGGAAACTCCAGATGCAGCCGGTCGAGCCGTTGCATGATTGCGAGGTCGGCGGGCGGCACGGGACGTGGTAGATAATAGATACTGCCACGGCTGATCTTCAAAACTTCCGCCTGCCTGGTGATCGGCAGATTGTGCTCACGGTCGATCATCGTTTTGCGCTCAGCAGGCCGGCTTTGCTGAGCGCGCCTTCTAAAAAACTGAGCGGGCGCTGCGCACCCCCTGTGGGATATAAACGGGTAATCGCTAGACTGCGGCCGGAAGGGAGCGGCCGATACGATTTTGGTGGCACGTGACCCCGTCAAAAAACATGGTCCATGGGCTGTTGCGCACTTGAGAGTGGTGACGCCATCTCGGCGATCCCGTTTAGGAATTTGAACGAATTGCGCAGCCCAGCCCTTCCGCCGGAGTCAGGAGGAGCTACAGATGAACCCGAAAAGATCGAAGTCGAAAGGCGGCGGTAACATGCCGATGGTGCACCCGAACGCGGGCTGCAATCGACGTTGGCGCCACCATGCATATGGCGGCCGTTAGGGCAGATCGCGCACCGGAGCCAGTCCACAGTTTCGGTACCTTCACGGCCGATCTGCATCGGCTGGTCGACTAGTTTACGGAATGCGGCGTCGAGACCGTCGTCATGGAATCGACCAGCGTCTACTGGATTCCGATTTTCGAGCTTCTCGATGGCCGGGGATTTACCGTGTTCCTTGTCAACGCGCGCGATGCCAAGCACGTGCCGGGGCGTAAGACCGATGTCAGCGATGCGCAATGGTTGCAGCGACTCCATTCATTCGGGTTGCTGCGGGCCAGCTTTCAGCCCAAAGGGCAGATTGCCGAACTGCGAGCCTACGTGCGTCAGCGCGAGCGTCTGCTGGAGTACGCGGCCTCACACATCCAGCATATGCAGAAGGCCTTGACGGAGATGAATCTTCAGCTCCACCACGTCGTCGCCGACATCACTGGCGCGACCGGCTTGCGTATCATACGCGCGATCCTTGCCGGCGAGCGCGATCCCGAGGCGCTGGCGTGCTTGCGCCACTACAGTTGCCACTCCAGCGCCGAGACGATTGCGAAGGCGCTCACCGGCAGCTACCGCGCCGAGCATCTGTTTGCGCTCGAGCAGGCACTTGCCCTTTACGACACCTACCACGAGAAGGCATCTGCCTGCGACGCCCGGATCGAAGTCGTGTTGAAGGAACTGAGCAACCATCGCGGTCGTGGCCATGGACCAGCACCGCGGGCCTCGCTACGTCGGAATCGGACCGATCAGGCGAACGCTCTAGCTTTCGACGTCCGCGAGGCGCTGTTCGCGTTGCTGGGAAAAGACATCACCACGATCGACGGCCTCGGTCCTTACCTCTCGCTGAAGCTGATCGCTGAATGCGGGGACGACCTCTCCTCGTGGCCAAGTGCAAAGCATTTTACCTCCTGGCTAGGACTGGTGCCGAGCAACAAGGTCTCCGGCGGCAAAAGGCTCTCGTCCCGAACGCGCCGATCCGGCGGCCGGGCGGCGGCGCTTCTGCGCCTTGCTGCCGTCACCGTCGGACGCACCGATACTGCGCTCGGCGCCTTTTACAGGCGACTTTCATCGCGCATCGGTAAGGCCAAGGCAGTGACCGCCACTGCCCGCAAGATCGCAGTTCTGTTCTACAATGCTGTGCGATACGGAATGGACTATGTCGATCCCGGGGCCTCTTCCTACGAGACGCGCTACCGGACGCGAGTGGTCAACAATTTGCATCGGCGCGCCAAGGCATTCGGCTTCGTTCTCCAGCCCTTGGAGCCGACCGTCGGGGATGCCGTTTCTTAGGAATCGTTCTCAAGCGTCAGCTCCCCGATCTTGGCGTGCAGCGTTTTCACGTCCACCGCGGGCTCGCTCGTTCTGTTGCCACCGCCAGGACCAAATACCTCGGCCGCCGCTTCCTGAAGCTGGGACTTCCACTGCGTGATCTGGTTCGGATGCACGTCGAAATGCTCAGCCAGCTGGGCCAGCGTCATCTCGCCCTTGATCGCCGCTAACGCCACCTTGGCCTTGAATGCCGGTGCGTGCTGCCGGCGGGCTCGTCTGCTCATCGTCTCTCCTGATTCGCGAGACAATCCTGCCCGCCGTCAGGCAGAAACTCCACTTATCGCCCTGTCCAGATTTCCGGAGCCAGCTCTCGCTGCAAAGAGGCCGCCGCGAAGGGCACTTGCTGAATCGTCCTTGGCTAAGACGCGATATGCTGCGAAACGCCGCGGCGAATGGTGGTCTCAATCGCACATCGAACATACGAGGAAGTCTCGACATATCGCTTCTCAGCCTGCGATCTGGTCGTTCGAGCGCGACGATCACGCCTAGGTGCGCCAACGTTCATCGCTCCAGTACAGCTCTGCTGGATACGGACCAACACGGCGTGATGACCTAAACTGCCAAGCGCTGGCGACCCTCCATCGAAGATCTCCTCCAAGAATTATTTAGGATCGGTCAAGTCGAGACTCGCCCTCGATCTGAGGCGGAAACACACTCCTTCAACGGGTTGGCTCTCGTTTTGAGCTGCTGCCGGTTTGATGGACACCGAGATTGGGTGTTTTATCAAGCCGGAGGTTGGTCATGCAGAGACGGAAGTTCAGCCGAGAGTTCAAGATCGAAGCGGTCAAGCTTGTCAGGGAGCGCGGGGTGTCCGTGGCGCAAGCCGGCCGCGACCTGGGGGTTCATGAGAACGTACTGCGCAAATGGGTGAAGGAGTTCGGCTCTGACCCGGTGCAGGCCTTTCCCGGCCATGGGCAGATGAAGCCCGAGCAGCAGGAGATCGAGCGGCTGCGCCGCGAGGTCGCCAAGCTGAAGGCCGAGCGGGATATCCTAAAAAAGGCCGCAGCCTACTTCGCGAAGGAAGCGACATGAAGTTCGCCTTCGTCGCGAAGCACCGGACGATCTGGCCGGTGGCATGGCTATGCGATGCGCTGGGAGTGTCGCGGTCGGGCTTCCATGCCTGGCTGAACCGCTCTCCCAGCGCCAGATCCCGCAGCGACGAGGAGCTCGGTGGCAAGGTCAAGGCCAGCTTCGTCGCCAGCGACCGCACCTATGGCGCACGCCGGGTGTGGCGTGACCTGCTCGCCGACGGGGCGGATTGCGGCCTGCACCGGATTGAGCGGCTGATGCGCCTGCAAGGCTTGCGGGCGCGGCCGCGACGTCGGCGCTTGCCGAAGGATGACGGCGATCGACAGCTCGAGACCGTACCGGCGAACCTCCTTGACCGGCAGTTCGCCGCCGAGCGTCCCAACCAGAAATGGATCGCCGACTTCACCTATCTCTGGACGGCCGAAGGCTGGCTCTATGTCGCAGCGGTGATCGACCTGTTCTCACGTCGCGTGGTGGGCTGGTCGATGAGTGCCGCCATGACGGCACAGCTCGTGACGGACGCATTGTTGATGGCCGTCTGGCGACGCGGCAAGCCGGATGCGCTGTTGCATCACTCCGACCAGGGCAGCCAGGGCGGATTCAAACGGTCGTCGCAACACCGATTGTTTTCACTCATGACAGCAATTCGTCAAGCGCTTCTGCCGGCGTTTTCCAGCCCAGCGTCTTTCTCGGTCGGGCATTGAGGGCCGCTGCCACAGCGGCTATCTCGTCGGCGCTGTGGATGCTCAGGTCTGTGCCTTTCGGGAAGTACTGTCGCAGCAACCCGTTGGTGTTTTCGTTAGTCCCGCGCTGCCAAGGGCTCTGCGGGTCGCAGAAGTAGACCTGGATGCCCGCATCGATCTTGAGGCGGTCGTGCTGAGCCATTTCGGCTCCTTGATCCCAAGTCAGCGAGCGACGTAGTTCTTCGGGCAAAGTGACGATCGTGCGCGAGATCGCGTCGCGCACGGCTTCCGCCCCGTGTCCCGCGAGCGCTGGTCCGTTCTTCTTGCGCGGAGCTTCGCCATGCCCCGCCAACCGGGGAAGGTGCAATAGCATTGTGAAGCGCGTCGTCCGCTCGACCAATGTGCCGCTCGCCGAGCTGCCAAGACCGAGGATAAGATCTCCCTCCCAATGTCCCGGCACTGCTCGATCGGCTGCTTCAGCGGGTCGCTCGCGGATCATGATCTCCGGCGAGACAAAGCCCTTGCCCCGTCTGCGTACGCGTCCCCTGGGCACGCGCAACACGCGCCCGGTTCGTAAGCAGGCCGTCAGCTCGCTGCGCAGTACACCGCGGGCCTGAACGAAGAGAGCCTGATAGATGGCTTCGTGGCTGATGCGCATCGTCTTGTCGTCCGGGAAGTCGATCAGCAAGCGTCGGGCAATCTGCTCAGGGCTCCATGCCTTCGCCCATCGTCGATCTCTTCGCCGGCCATGCCGGCGGCCGTTCCACCGAACGGAGGGGCCGGGAATACAAGCTCCGCTCGGGGCTACGACGCCGCCGGCTAGTCTCTCCTCCACATAACTGCGCAAGGCTTCGTTGAGCGCAAGCTTGGTCGGTTTGGGCCGGCGGGCAGATCGGTCTGCATGCCATTGGGCAGTTGTTGCCCGATACTCCAACCCGCCGCCGCGGGTGGCCGCGTTCCTACGCAGTTCACGGGAGACTGTCGAAGCAGCTCGCCCCAAGCGGCGCCCGATCTCCTGTATGGAATGGCCCTGCACCTTTAAAAGGGCGATGTCCTCGCGTTCAGCCAACGAAAGGTAGCGCCCGGAGAGAGGTTTGGCCGAAGATCTGAACATCGCTGGTGGCATGCCGCCCGCCCTCCGGAATAATCTGCTTCCGACAGGTTGCGATAATCCAGCCTCAAGCGCAGCATCTTCGCTGCTCTGCCCTATGGCAATCGCCCTCCAAAATCTATTCTGTTTGTCGCGTCCTGCAACAGACGGCCGGCCTGGCGATGGCAATGGCGCCCGTCCTGACCGCGCCGATCGCCGATTTACAACCCTCATCGCAACCTCCAACGTCATGGTGTTGCGACGACCGTTTGAATCCGCCCAGTACACCAGCGAGCAGTTCCAGCGCCTGATGGCCGACCACGGCATCTTTTGCAGCATGAGCCGCTCCGGCAACGTCTGGGACAACGCGGCGATGGAGAGCTTCTTCTCCTCGCTCAAGACCGAGCGTACGGCCAACAAGATTTATCGAACCAAAGACGAGGCACGCGCCGATGTGTTCGACTACATCGAACGATTCTACAACACGACCCGCAGGCACTCGACCATCGGCTATCTCAGCCCGGTTGAGTTCGAGCGCAAGGTGGGATTAGCTTAACCGGGTGTCCATCAAACCGGCAGCAGCTCATTTTGATCGAGCGCTCACCAATGCAAATGAAAGTGTGCTCCCTATTGCGCAGATGGTTAGTGATGCCGATGCGAGCGAGATACCATTCTTTTTGGATGACACTGAAGAAGAATGGCGCAAACGACGCCATAGACAATCGGAAAGTCGTGATCAACCCGACCCGTGTTCCATACCCGTCCCGCCCGAGGACTGAGAGCGGCACGCTTCCACGCAGATGCTGTTTAGGCCAGAGCTAAACCCAACCAAAGCAACGAAGATTGCAATTCCGACGAGAGAATGAGACGCCAGGATAGTGACCAATGTCGCGGCCGAGAACATAATCCATGAGAGTATGGTGAGTTGAATGGGGGATGTCCTTCCGGTAAACGAGGCTGTAAATAGCCGTATTGCGACCTGGGACGAGCCGAAAAGCGTAGAAACTAAGACGGCCCCCTGCCTATCTAAACCGACCGACGAAAGGATTGGAATCATCCGGCCGATGAGTGCTGAGAAAACAAAGGTCGTTAGCGAAAAGCCGACTGTGATGAGGACGATATCAATCAGCTTGGAAGAGGACTGGCCGTGCGGGCCACGGACCTTGTTCTGATCTCCAAGGCTTATGGAGGACCTGCTAAGAGCCACTTGGATTAAAGGTGACCTGCCACTGAGTTTTCATCCGGCAGCGGTTAGAGTCTCGGGGTTTTTGCAGCGAGACCGAACTTTGGACCACCCAGAACTAGAGTTTTGCGCTTCTTTCACGGTGGCGGGCTGGTGGCGCCATCGCGGTTGTGCAGCAAAATCGGCGATCTGTTGCCGATTGCCCCATGCGGGCGTTCTTCATTGTACAACAAGGCTTAAGAACGCCCACGGGACCGTATGCCGTGAGGTTCTGTACCGGCATCACCCTTGGGCTGGCCGCGAGGTTTTCGTCCATGGTGTGATCGACAAGGCGGACGGCGTTGTTTTCCGCTGCACGCTGGATGGATCGGAGACGCAGCGTTTTCTGGAGATCCCATCCTGGATGTTCGACCGCGCGGCATGTGCTCGGGGTTACAGCCTGACGGCAGAGCCCTTTGTCAGCCTGGAAGCGCTCAACGCGTTGTCGTCGCTTGTCGATTCAGCGGTCAAGAGCGCGACATCATCATTGAATGAACCGCTTTCCGGTGCATGCGGAGTCTCTCACGACCAGAATCGGGGAGAGGCTCATGGCAAGCAGGACGGCGATATCGGCGAACCCGATTCGGCGCAACCGGCGGTTCGGCGTGCATCAGATGGACCTGTTCACGGGTGGCATAGCGCACGGCGTCGTCGGGGTACCGGAATGGCGGGAGCTGCCGAAGGAGGCGCAGGATGCGCTGGTGAACTTGATGACGCAGCTGGTGCTGGACCATGCACGGGTAAGCGCAACGCTCGCGAAGAGAGAAGACGGTCATGATCAGTGACAAGGTCCGTCCTCACCATCTCGAGCGCAAGGCGATCCTCTATGTGCGCCAGTCCTCCGCCCATCAGGTTCTGCACAATCGTGAGAGCAGCGTGTTGCAATACGCGATGCGCGACCGATTGACGGCTGGGGTGGTCCAAGATCGAGGTGATCGACGATGATCTTGGGCGTTCGGCTGCCGGCGGCGTCCAGCGCGCGGGCTTCGAGCGGATGGTGGCCGAGGTCTGCCTCGGCAAGGTCGGCGCAGTCTGTGCGCGGGAGGTCTCGCGCTTTGCCCGCAATAACCGGGATTGGCAACAGCTGATCGAGATGTGTCGCGTCGTCGACACGGTGCTGGTTGACCAGGAAGCTGTCTATGCTCCGCGGCATGGCAACGACCGACTGCTTCTCGGGCTGAAGGGGAGTCTCAACGAGTATGAGCTGGACCTTTTGCGACAACGCTCGCTCTCGGCACGCTACGAGAAGGCCAGCCGTGGCGAACTGATTGCGGCCACGCCAGTCGGTTTTGTGAAGGCCGGTGATCGCTACGAGAAGGATCCGGACCGGCGTGTGCAGGACGCCATTACGCTCGTCTTCGACAAGATCGAGGAACTCGGGACCGCGCGGCAGGCGCTGCTGTGGTTCCATGAGCACGGCCTCGACCTACCGGTGAAGCAGCCGAACGGCGACACAGCCTGGCGGCGGCCCAGCTACGCGACTCTCCACAGGATGGTCGAGAACCCGGTCTACGGCGGAGCCTACGTCTATGGTAGAACAGCCGTAGCGACGGGGTACGGCGTCCTTGGCGCAGGCGCGAAGATCCGCCGGAAGGCGCGCGCCGAGTGGCTCGTCCTCAAGCCGGACGCCCACGAAGGCTATGTGAACTGGGAGAGGTTCGAAGCGATCCGTACAATGGTCTCCAGTAACGTGCCCACGAGCCGGCATCATGGCGCGCCCAAGCATGGCGAGGCGCTGCTCGCTGGGCTCATCCGCTGCCGGCGTTGTGGCCGCAAGCTGACCCTGCGCTACAGCGGTATGAAGCATCACATCCCCCGTTACAGCTGCTCGCGCGGCTGGATGAGCTATGCGGGATTTTGGGTGACGAGGTGATCAGGCGGCGTGGTTTGTCGGCACTTGGATGACCTCGATGCCGTCGTTGAATCTGACACCCGCGATAACCTTCGGCAACTGATTTGTGCCTTTGAGCCGCCGCCAGGTCTTCGATGCGGCGATGACGAGCTTGAACACCATCAGCTTGGCGGTGGTCGGCGACAACGAACCCTTGGTGCGCACCGTCCGGTGCCGCACGGTGGCGAACACGCTCTCGATGGGATTGCTGGTGCGCAGGTGATCCCAATGCTCGGCAGGAAAGTCGTAGAAGGCCAGCAGCGCATCGCGATCCTTCAGACATTCGACCGCGCGACCGTATTTGGCGCGGTATTTCTCGGCAAAGACGCCGATCGCCGCTTCGGCGGACGCCCGGTTCGGCGCCCAATAGACCTCGCGCAAATCCTTCTTCATGGTGGCCTGCACCGAGAGCGGGACCTTGTCCAGGACATTCACGGTCTTGTGCACCCAGCATCGCTGGTGCCGCGTGCCGGGAAAGACCTCGTCGAGCGCCTTCCAGAAGCCGAGCGCGCCGTCGCCGACGGCAATTTCCGGCGCGATCTGCAACCCGCGCTGCTTGACGTCGATCAGGAGCTCGCGCCAGCTCTGCGCGCTCTCCCGCACGCCGACCTAAAAGCCGATCAGTTCCTTCTTGCCTTCCGGCGTCGCGCCGATCAGCACCAGCATGCACTCGCCGTGGTCTTCCATGCGGGCCTGCAGGAAGACGCCATCGGCCCACACGTACACGTATCGGCGCGCCGACAGATCGCGCCTCTGCCAGCGCTCGTACTCGCCTTGCCACTCCGCCGTCAGCCGGGAAATCACCGCGGGCGACAGGTTCGGCGCGTCCTTGCCCAGCAAGGCCGTCAGCGCGTCCTTGCCCAGCAAGGCCGTCAGCGCCTCCTGGAAATCGCCGGTCGAGATGCCGCGCAGGTACAGCACCGGCAACAGCGCATCCAGACTTCTGGTCCGCCGTGCCCACAACGACAGGATCGCCGAGCTGAACCGGATCCGCTCGCCCTCGCTGGACGCCCCGCGGTCGCGAACCTTCGCCCGCGCCACCTCGACCGGGCCGATGCCGGTCTGGATCATTCGCGCCGGGCCGTAACCATGCCGCACGACACGGGCGCGTCCGTCGGCAAGCTTCAAATCCTTCACCGTGGCAAGAAGGTCTCGACTTCCACCTCGACAGCCTGTGCCAGAAGCTGCCGCGCACCGGCGCGCAGGACATTGGTCAGTGGATCATCGATCTCGTCGGGCTGACGAAGCGGCACAATGTTGCTAGTCTCGTTCATGGCGTATCGCTCTCCTTGAGAGGTTCTGGCAGGCTCGACACCCGCCTCGATACGCCGCCTATCTCAGTCCGTCATCCCCCACTTTCCCGCATAGCTCCGGCTGGATGGACAACGGCGAACCGCGCTGCATCGCGTTCGGTGGCAATGCCGCGGCCGTTGTCGAAGTTCTGGCGCCCTATGTCGACCGTGTTGTCATCGCCAACCCGAAGCAGGTGCGGTTGATCGCGCACGCAAAGATCGAGACGGATGCGATCGATGCCGCCGTGCTCGCGAAGTTGTACGCCACCGGATTTCTTCCGGAGGTCTGGGTACCCGATGAGCGCACTATGGCCCTGCGACGGCAAGTTGCGCGCCGTACGCAGCTCGTGCGGCAGCGGGTACGCTTGAAGAACCTCATTCAGTCGATCCTTCACGCCCACCTCATTCCGCCCTGTCCACACCTCAACCTTGTAGGGATCAGCGGTCGCAGGTGGATCGCCGCCCAGATAGTACCTGCCGACGAGCGTGCCGCAATCGAGCGGCACCTGGCGCAGATCGACCTGATCCAGGGTTCGTTGAAGGAGGTCGAGGCGGATATTGCGCGTGAAGCGAGATCCGATCCGGTCATTCGGCGGCTGATGACGCTCCCGGGTGTGGATATGACGGTGGCTTTGGGCGTGGCCGCGGCCGTCGGCGACATTCGGCGCTTTGCCGATCCGACCAGGCTGGTAAGCTACCTGGGGCTAAACTCGAGCGTAAAGCAGTCTGGCGAGGGCTCCGCCTACCATGGCAGGATCACCAAGCAGGGCCGCGGCCAAGCTCGCGGAATGCTCGTCGAAGCGGCATGGGCTGTAGCCCGTTCGCCGGGACCGCTGCGTGCATTCTTCCAGCGCGTGGCTTCACGACGCGGCAAGCACATCGCGGCAGTCGCGACGGCGCGGAAGCTGGCGATGATCATCTGGCATATGCTGACCAAGAGCACTGACTACATCTGGACGAGGCCGGCCCTGCTGGCGCGCAAGTTCCGGAGCATCGAACTGCGCGCTGGATTACCCACCAACCATGCCAAGCGCGGATCGGCCTATGATTACAACATCCCCGCGAAGAGGGCTGAGGAACGATCACGCGTGGAATCCGCCGAGAAGGAGTACATGAGGTTCACGTCCCGGTGGCGGGCAAAGCCGCGATCCCGACGCCGCAAGGCTTCTGCGACATAGGGCTTGTCTACAACATCCGTGTCGGCTTGCCAGGCCGCGAGAAGTCGAGCGTGACGCCGCGCTGGTAGGCCCAGAGGTCAAGATCGCGCGACACGAACTCGCTGCCCTGATCGACGCGGATCGTCGCCGGGAATCCCACTTCATTGCAAACCCTTCCAGGACCGCCACGACGTCGGTGCCGCGGAAGGTGAACCGGGGCTGCAGCGCTGGCGAGAAGCGGGAGAAGGTATCGACGATCGTGAGCACGCGCAGCTTATGCCCCGTCGCCAACTGATCGTGGACAAAATCCATCGCCCAGGTCTCGTTCGACCGCGTCGCCGGCCTGCGATCATCGCGCAGCTTGGCCTTGACCCGGCGCTTGGGTGATTTGTTGCGCAATTGCAGGCCCAATTCGTGATAGATCCGCCGCGTCTTATTCTGACCGTGGCGCCATCCCTCGCGGTGGAGCAGAACGTGGACACGGCGGTAACCGTAGCGAACGCGTGCATGGCAGATTTCCTTGATCCGATGTTCGAGGGCAGCCTGGCCGGAGCGACGCGACTTGTAATGGTAGGTCGACCGGTCGAACTCGAGGGCTTCGCAAGCCTTGCGGATCGAGACCTGCCACTCACCGCGAACCTCGTCGACCAGCTTGCGCTTCCGGCCAGGCTTCATAGCTTTCGGCGGATCACGTCCTGCAGCATCTCTTTGTCGAGGCTGAGATCGGCGACCAGCTTCTTCAGCTTGGCGTTCTCATCCTCAAGCTGCTTCAACCGCCGCATCTCGGTCGGCAGCAGCCCGTCATACTTCTTCTTCCAGTTGAAATAGGTCGCCTGGCTGATCCCGGCCTTGCGGCAGATCTCCGCCACCGCAACCCCGTCATGGCCCTGCTTCAGGATGAACGCCTTCTGGGCGTCCGAAAATTTTGAGGCCTTCATCGTTCGTCGCTCCTCCCAACCGGGAATCGGTGCGCAAAACTCTAGCCAAAAATGGTCCAGTTTGCCGGCCTCAGATCACCGACAGGCGCTCACGCAGCCTCGCCTTGGCGATTTCGTCGCCTTCAAATTTATCGTAGAGGAAAAGCTGCGCGATCGCCTCGATAATAGCGATTACCTCTAACGGCGCCAGCGGGCGTCCCGCGAGGGCTATTGGCGTCAGCAACTGGGTCGCTGACGAATTCGCGTCGCAGTTCGGTAAGATTTGATGCCATGAGAAGCGCGTAACGCAAAGCGGCAGAGCGGGCTCCCGCAGCAATCAGCTCCTCCAGCGTCGATAGGAGGATGCGCCCGATCGTCCAAAGGCGCAGACCTGGCTGCCTACGACGCCGAGCAGATAGGCCATTGCAGCGTCGAGCTCGCCACGCCGCGGGACGGAGGCGCCCCAGGAGTCGATCGGCGAGCCGCTGGCCATGATCTTTAAGTTCGCCGACGGCCTGACAGTCAAGAACGATCTCGTCCCATGTCGCCCCTGCCGCACGGCAGCGCCGATCAGGGCGAGACTCAGCGGGCGGCCCCCCACCGTAGACCAGATGACGTCGAACCACGTCGGCCGGGCAATTGAGCCGCCCTGGTCGACCAATGTCTGCGCCGCCCCGCGAGTGAGCATTGGCAGCTCATATGGGCCTGGCTGTGCCGATCGCTGCGTGAGGATGATCCGAGAGCGTGCGCCGCAAAATTCGCCAAGGCGCGCGGTTGAGAGCGCAGGTTCGGCATCGTCGATCACTACGAGACAGATGCATGCGCAGCAGCGCTGTCACTTTCTTGGTTTCGCCGGCTCGCACAAAGGGAGCGCCTGAAGCTCTTCGAGCCGACCGACCGACTGTCCCTGCGACGCCTATGCCGAACTTTCGATCGCTTGCGCGAACGGCTGTCGGACGGAAAGCC
This sequence comes from Bradyrhizobium sp. C-145, assembly GCF_023375135.1. Lineage (NCBI taxonomy): Bacteria > Pseudomonadati > Pseudomonadota > Alphaproteobacteria > Hyphomicrobiales > Nitrobacteraceae > Bradyrhizobium > Bradyrhizobium sp. C-145. The sequence goes on from NZ_CP088150.1 coordinate 6,730,779, forward strand.
TGCCGGCTCATGGTTGATCTGCCTGCGCTGGCGCACGAGCGCGGCTGCGAGGCCGCACTCGTCGGTCAGCTCGCCGCCGAGCTGGACGCCGGCCAACTGCCCGACCTCAAATAGTTGCGCACTCACTTCGCGCCCGATCCTGCCTGCGTGCCGCAGGTCATGGTGCAGCTTACCCCACCCGCCAGATATGAGTGTCTCATCGGCGCCGCCAAATCGGAGACGCCGCATGAACAACGCAGTCGACACCGCGCGCGTCATCGGTTGCTCAACGAGCGGATGCTGCTCGGCTTCAAGGTGTTGTGGCCACAGTTCGCCGAATAGTCCTACAAGGAAAGTTGGCCGGCGGCCCGCTTCTTCGCTGTCATCTCCGAGCATGAGATCGCCGCACGCGGCCGCCCGTCGCATCGAGCGCCATCTCGTCGAGGCGCGGCTGACCGCCGGAAAGACCTTCGACAACTTTGCCTTCGAGGCTGTGACCGATGATCTCAAAAGCGCAGGTGACCGCGCATGCCGCTGGCGACGGCTTGGTCGGCGAGGGCGCCAATTTGCTCTCTGGACCGCCTGGCGGCAGCCACTTGGCGGCAATCGAGCAGAGGGTTGGCGTCGGGGTCGACTAGGCAGCTTCGGAACGAATACGCTCATAGATCCGGTCACGGTAGTGGCGATGCGAGCTCGGCATATACCCGCAATCGTCCTTGGCGATGCGGCAGCGTGGTGCGCAGGTGCGAGGCCCCTGGTCGTTGGATTTGCCCAATTGGGCGGTGCTAGCGACCGGGGCTGGCGCGGAGCATTCGGCAAGGGCAGCGCCAGATCCCGGTACGGAATTTTTACGCGTGCCACTAAGCAGGCTCATCCTTAATCCCATTGCGGCGAGTAATCGTTTTCGTAGATGCGCAGGTTGCGCGACTTGAGTCGCGAGATCATCGACATTTCCTCGCCGGAAAGCTCGAAATCGAACAGGTCAACGTTTTCAGCCAGCCTCTCTTTGCGCGCGGTGCGCGGGATAGCAATCACACCTTCCTGCTGTACGTGCCATCGAAGCACGATCTGCGGTGGGGTTTTGCCGTGCCGCTTGGCAGCGTCGATGATCGCTGCTTGTTCGAACAACGCTTCCCCGCGACCGAGCGGAGCATACGCGACCATCGCCATGCCGGCCGCGCGGCAGGCGGCATGGACCTTAGTCTGATCAAGAAATGGATGATATTCGACTTGATTGGCGACAAGCAGGGCGTCCGACAGGTTAACCGCTTCCGCAAGCATCCCGGTGGGGAAGTTCGATACGCCGATGTGCCGCGCCATGCCAGAATGGCGAACCGCGTTCAGCGCCTTGATGGATCCCGCCAGCGGAATCGCCGGGTTCGGCCAGTGGATCAGCAACAGGTCGACCGTGTCGAGGCCAAGGCGCTTCAAGCTCTCCTCGGCCGATCGCTCCAGGTCTCCCGGTGCGGTATCGGAAGGCCAGACCTTAGTAGTGACGAAGACCTCGTCGAGCGCCACGCCGGAGGAGCGCAGCCCCTCGCCTACTTCCTTCTCGTTCTCGTAGTACGCCGCCGTATCGACATGGCGATAGCCGACGGAAAGCGCATGCGCGACCAATGCTGAGCACACTTCACCTTTGAGCGTCCAAGTTCCAAGCCCGATTGCCGGGATCGCGGCACCGTTCGCCATGACTTTATGCATAAGACCTCCTTGCTTGTTCCGTCGCTGCTTCTTGTTCGTTGTATCGCTGGTGACGCACCCTGTGCCGGCAAGCTGCCTTGATTAGACAATCCTTCGCAGATTTTCTTGTGGGATCCACGTCGTTGGCCACTGTCCGCCAATCCAAAAAAGCATCAAGGTCGAAGTTAGCCAAAAGGCGGAAGTATCCAGGCGGTCCGGAACGGCGTCAGTGGATCCTGGCAAAGGAGCGCGACATCAGTCTAGAATCATCCCAATTACTGCGTTGATTCCGACGGTCGCACCTTCCGGTGCGACGATTGTCGTCGATATACCTTCGCGGGCTTCGATTTCTACGACGGCCCTGGTTGTGCCCAATTCGGCCAATTTCGCCCTCACTGACCTCATCTTCGGCACCTTTGAACCAGCGAACTATCGCAGCTTCCTCAAGTTCCATTCCACTAAAGGCACAATGATGTCGGTTGGCATCTTTGCTTCCATTCTATTCAGAGTCTTCGAGGGTGTCAGAGTAGCCGCCGTACGGTTGCGATAATGCGCTCTTTCGTCGGGTAAAAGTTCTTCTCGAGGGCCGGACTGAAGGGCACGTGAACGTCCGGAGCGCTCAGGCGCAGGATGGGTTGCTTCAATAGATCGAAAGCCTCTTCCGCCATCACCGCTGCGATCTCACTTCCGACGCTGCAAACGGGGTGAGCGTTCTCAACGATCACAAGCTTTCCGGTCTTCGCAACCGATTGTTTGAACGCCTCATGATCGAGTGGCTTCAACGTACGTGGGTCGATGACTTCGACCAAAATACCTTCCTCGGCGAGCGCGTCGACAGCTTCCATCGTCGGTCGAATGGCGTCGGCAATAGCGATAAGAGTTACGTCTCTTCCCTCGCGCTTCACATCGGCCTTGCCAATCGGAATTATGTGCTCCGGATCGGTGGGCACGTCTCCCCTGAGCGGCCACAGGCGGGCATCTTCGAAGACGAGTACAGGATCGCCGTCGCGAATGGCCGACTTCATAAGTCCCTTGATATCGGCGGCGCTGGTCGGGCTAACGATCTTAAGGCCCGGCACGTTCATAAAGAACGTATAGGGTCGGTCAGAGTGCTGGGCCGCCAATGAGTTCATCGACATAAATGAACGAACCACAAGCGGAACGTCGATCTGACCACCTGTCATGTATCGCAGTTTTGAAGCCTGATTGATGATCTGATCGGAGGCCAGATAAACGAAGCTCGCAAATGTCAGGTTTACGATCGGGCGCAACCCGTTGATGGCAGCGCCAATCCCGACGCCGGTAAAACTGCCTTCTGAAATCGGTGTGTTCCAAATTCTATTTCCAAATCGCTCGACAAGTTTGTGGCCGCCATATACCGAAATGTCCTCTCCCATGAGGATGACGCGCTCATCACGCTCCATTTCCTCCATCTGGGCCTGCATGATCGCTTCAAGATAAGTCATGTGAACATAGGCGCGGCGCGGCGCAGCAAATTTCTGGGCATCAGTTTGCATGTCGACTAATTCCTCTCCAGCTCAGCGACAGAGCCGTAATGTGCCGAAAGTGGCGAGTTGAACATGTAGTCTGCAAAAGTGTCTGGACGAGGCGCGGGGCTGGACAAAGCAAACTGTACAGCCCGCTTGACCGATTCGACGACTTCTCCTTCAATTGCCGTTAGACTATTTTCACCGATGCCCTGTCTAAGCAACTCGCTGCGATAGAGTGCAATTGGATCGCGGTCGCGCTTGTACCTCTCGACCTCTTCGCGTGGTCGGTAGGGCCGCCGCGAGCTCGACAAGCCGAAACTGTGCTCAAAAAACCGATAAGTGTCAGCTACTATAAGAGTAGGCCCCTCGCCAATGCGCGCTCGTGTGACCGCCTGCGCGGCAGCTTCGTAGACGGCGCTCACGTCCTGTCCGTCGACGGTCAACCCTGGCATCCCGTAGCCCACCGCCCGCAACGCGATGTCCGGCTGCCCGTGGCTTTGCGCTACCGAGATAGAAAATGCATAGCCGTTGTTCTCACAAAAATAGATCACCGGCAGCTTCCACAGCGCCGCCATGTTGAGACTCTCATGGAAGGTGCCCTGGTTCACCGCTCCATCGCCGAAGAAGCAAAGAGTAACCTGATCGATGCCCCGCACCCTGGCACTGAACGCGCACCCTGTGGCAAGAGGAATGCCCCCACCAACGATGGCCGATTCGCTGATGATCCCGACCGATCTGTCCGCAAAGTGCATTGAACCACCGCGCCCCTTGCAGATGCCGCCCTCCTTTCCCATCAGCTCAGCCATGAGCGCGTCCAGATGCGCACCCTTCCCAATTGGATGGCCGTGCGAACGATGCGTTCCCGTCATGGCGTCATCGTCCCGAAGGGCGATACATGCCCCCACGATAGCGGCTTCCTGCCCGACGCTGGGGTGGAATGCTCCAGGGATGCTGCCAGCATTGAACTGGCGCATACCCTCTTCTTCGAATCGACGGATGCGCAGCATCCGCCGATAAACTTCTAATTTCTGATCACGGTTCAACGGCATGATCCAAAGTTGCTCCAATGTTCAAGTAAAGATGCCATCCGGGATGGCAGAGCGCAGGTCCTGTAGATTGATCGCGTATAATTCATCCACTTTCCTGATTGTCTCAAAATCCGAACAAAGGTCTTGCCGACAAGCTATTGAGCCGGATGGCTGGCAGTGGCAATCGGATTGACGAGAATTGGCTGCTTTGCGCCTTAGCGTTAATGGCTTTGAGCGGTTTTACGGCGACGAGTGGGGATCGATTTCCCAGTTACCGGAGAAACCTTCCTCCTTGACCACTGCTCTAAGAGTGGCGTAGCGCCAACGGCGCATGCCGAAGCCGAGATTGTCTTTGGCGCCAGCATGTCCTTTTTGCTCGTAGAAGGGTCTCCTTTTGATTGTATGAAGCTTCGCTGGTATCAACATTGGTCTTACGTGCGGCCTTGCGACTGTCTCTGCGCTCCAGAGGAACTGGAGCAAGCGCCGTGCCAGTGGACTTGAGCTATGCAATCACAGGACTTTTCGCAGCGACGAAGCGTCGCCTGAAGAAATCCGCAAACCTTCTTTTTGTCCGACGCTGAACAAGAATGTCGGAAAAGGAGCAAGTCTCGATTGGGCCGCCCGCCGGCCTATGCGGTAAGGCGCGCTAAAAGAGCTCGCTGCAAACGTCGGTCCCAAATGAAGTCTTAGAAGAGGAACGACCGGTTCCGGCGCCAGATGAAGCGCCGTCTTCGATCCGGCCGGGCCGGCGCCGATTACTAGCCGCTCTTCGCCAATGCGCGATCCGCGCATTGCGCTCTACACGGTGAAGCCGCCCGCAGATATCACTAAAACGCGGCAGCGCCAGATCTTCTGATGCGGTTAGAAGCGGACTATCGGACTTATTTTCTTGACCTCGGGATCATGGAGCAGTGTGCGGCTGGCGTGGCTGCCGGACTGCTAGTTGCGGGCACAAAGTTGGACTGCACCCCTGAAGTAAGAAACGATAATTAGTCGTCCGTGAAGAACCAGCGCGGCGCCCGGCTCAAGCGATGTTTTCAGCTGGGAAGGTATCGAGGAACGCGCGGATAGTGACGCACAAGAACTCTGCCAACCATCGCAGGAGCAAGCCGAAGTTGTAGCCGGCGGCGGCGAGGACAGCGTTGATGCGGTCGCCGAGGCGCCCCTTGAGATAGTTGCGGTCCATGCGATGCTCGGCCTTGACGTGGCCGATGACGGGCTCGACAGCCGCGCGACGCTTCATCTCGCAGCGGACGGAAGCCATGACGCGGCGGACCTGACCCGAGATCCAGACTCTGAACCGATGCGGGTGGTTGTGGCCGCGATACCCTTTGTCGACGTGGATTCGGCGAGCTTCCACACACCGGTGAGCTTCTCCATGTCGGTGGTCACAGGGCCGAGCGTGTGCCCGTCGAAGGGATTGCCATGCAGGGCCTTGGCATGGAGCACGAACTGTCCACCCTTCGGAGACGTCACGGGGGTGGCAATAATGACCTGCAGCCGAACTCGTAAGGTGCGCGGGCTTTCACCTTGCCGATGCACTCGACCTCAGGGGCATGTAACGCATAGACCTTCGGATCGCGCTGATTGCCGCGCGGCAATCAGGGTGACAGTGCTTCCCACCCAGATTGTCGCGCTATACTGATGCTGATCCTGGCTGCGCACCTGCTGCGCTAAACCGAGCAGCGGGCCGAAACGAGCTTCCAGCACCGCATTGCCATCAATCATGCGGCGGATGTTGCGGATGATCTTCCCCCGAAAAAATGGACAGGTTAAGCTGCTTTTAGCTCCATCTCGATCGGGCTGATGTAGCCGATGGCGGAGTGACGACGAGTTCGATTATAGAACCCTCGACATAGGCAAAGATATCCCGTGTGGCGTCTGCCCGTGTTGCATAGTGCCTGTGGTGGACGAGTTCCGTCTTGAGCGTGTGAAAGAAGCTCTCCATCGGAGCATTGTCGTAGCAGTCGCCCTTGCGGCTCATCGACGTCCTGAGGCCAGCGGATTGCATCAGCTTGCGGTAATCCGCCGAGGCATATTGGGCGGATTCAAGCGGTCGTCGCAACACTCTGGAGTTGGAGGTTGCGATGAGCATTCGAAAGCGGCGATCGGCACGGTCAGGACGAGCGCCATTACCGTCGCCAGGACGACCGTCTACTGCAGGGCGCGATGAACAAAATCGATTCTGGCGGGCGATCGCCAGTGGCTGAGCAGCGAAGAGGCTGCGCTCGAAGCCGGAGTGTCGCAACCTGTCGGAACCAGATGGTTCCGAAAGGCGGGCGGCATGCCACCAGCGATGTTCAGATCTTCGGCCAAGCCGCTCTCTGGGCGGTACCTCTCATTGGTAGAGCGCGAGGAGATCGCACTCCTCAAGGTGCAGGGCCATTCCATACAGGAGATTGGGCGCCGCCTCGGGCGGGCTGCCTCGACAATCTCCCGTGAACTGCGGCGCAATGCGGCCACCCGCAGCGGCGGGTTGGAGTACCGAGCGACGACTGCCCAGTGGCATGCAGATCGATCGGCCCGTCGTCCGAAGCTGACCAAGCTTGCGCTCAACACCACCTTGCGCACTTGCCGGTGTCGTCGTGGCTCCGAGCGGCACTCCGGTTCCTGGTCCCGGCCGTTCCGTGGAAGGGCCGCCGGCATGGGCCGCGCAAGGATCGGCGATGGGCCAAAGCCTGGAGCCCTGAGCAGATTGCCCGACGCTTGCCGATCGACTTCCCGGACGACAAGACGATGCGCATCAGCCACGAAGCGATCTATCAAGCTCTCTTCGTTCAGGGCCGCGGGGCGCTACGCCGCGAACTGACGGCCTGCTTGCGAACAGGGCGTGTGTTACGGATGCCCAGAGCACGCGTACGCAGGCGAGGTAAGGGCTTTGTCTCGCCGGAGATCATGATCAGTGAGCGCCCCGCTGAAGCGGCCGATCGAGCAGTGCCGGAAGGTTCAGGATCGTCGTCTCGTCGGGAATCGGCTCACTAAGTTTGAGCCCCGCGAAGTTGCGCAACGAAGCGATCTCATACAGGGTTTCTTCCATTGACGGGTCCGATAGCGCAAACCAGTTCTGCATCAGGTGCACGCGCAGCATCGCTTTCCGAAATGCCTTGTGAGTTATGTGCCGCCTTGGTCTCTCTCGCCGATGAACGACTCGGAGCCGACTCGGCAGTCGTTGAAATAGAGAGGATGCGTATCTTAAGACCGCCATCCCATCTTTCGGTAAGAGGAGCCAATCTCGTACCCTGTAGTGCCTATCGGCACGTGAAATAGAGAGAACGACTTCTTTGCTGCGTCGGTCGCACTGTCAATTGCCATCACCATCGTGAACAAGCTGATGTCGGTCCCGGGGTTCGTGATGAACGCCTTTTCGCCGTGGATCGACCACGAGCTGTCCTGCAAATCGCGTGCGCATGTCTTTGATCCGGCAGTGTCGGACCCGGCCTGCTGCTCTGTACCAGCTAGTGAGCAGAACTTGCATCCGGCGACGACGTCTAGCAGCCATTGCTCTTTGAGCTTTGCATTCCCAAATCGCGAGAGCGCCAGGCCGGAGACAGCGTTCACCATGGTGGTCACGGCCAGCTATTGATCTACGCGGGCGATTTGCTCAAGTGCAATGATCATGTCGAGCGTGCCGAGCCCCAATCCGTCGTAAGTCGGGTCGTGCGGAATCGCGGGCACACCAAGATCTGCGAGTTTTCCGAAGAGGTCAACGGGAAATTTGCCTGTGCGGTGCCGTTCCTCAGCGTCCGGGGCCACTTCGTTGTGCCAGAACTCGGCCACACCACATGTCCTGGAACCATTGTTGCTCGTCTGTTAGCAAGAAGTTCATGAATTGCTCCCAGTGGCTAGCGCGACGCGCCCCCGAATGCCAGGCAGCCGCCATCGACCGATGTCACGGCGCCGGTCACGTAGCTGGCCACCGGAGAGCAGAGGAAGAGTGCGACTTGGGCGATCTCTTCCGCCGTGCCAAGGCGATCCATCGGCACGCGCTTGAGCGCGCGAGCCAAGGCATCCGCATCGCCCGCAGACATTGGGGCGTCCACATATCCTGGGGCAAGGCAGTTCACCCGTATGCTGAAGCGGGCCCACTCGCATGCCAAGCTGCGAGTCGTGTGTGCAACGGCTGCCTTGCTCGGTCCGTAGGCATTGGAAGCGGGCATGCCGAGCAGACCGGCCACCGAACCGATGTTGACAATGGCGCCGCTGCGGCGCGCCAGCATCCTTCGACCTGCCTCCCGACAGCACAGGAATATGCCTCGAGCGTTAACTGAGATCACGCGATCCCAGTCGGCGACCGTCTGATCGACCGTGCGTTGCAACGGCTCCAGGATTCCAGCGTTGTTGATCGGCGCATCCACACGACCGTGGATTGCCATGACGCGCTCGAAAAGCTCCACGACGTCGGCCTCCGCGGCCAGATCGCATCGCAGGTGATGGTAGGACGGTGTTGAAAAGGCAGGCGCGTTCAGGTCAGCGCCGACGACCGCTGCACCTCGCCGTAAAAGCTCATCGCAGCAGGCAAGGCCGATCCCACTGGCGGCACCGGTGACGACCGCGACGCGCGCCGGAAATCGTGTGCACCCTGCACTGGCTCGTCAGCGGCTTCCGTCATGGTTGCTCCTGTGTGGCGCGCGGCAGCTTCTTGCGGTCCGCCGGGCCGGGATCCATCCCGCGTCATGTCGTTCGGTTTCGAAGTCGATCGCGCCATGCCACGCGGCCAATTTCGACCACTTGAATATGTTGTTGCGCTGCACTGCCCACGACCGTTCGATGATGGGCAGCAAAAGCGCGCCGCGCACGTCCCGCTCCGAGTCAAAGTTCTTCACGTACCCGTAAGCACCGAAGATTGTTTGGCATTCGAGCGCAACGGACTTCGCTACTTCTGGAGCGAACAGCTTTGCCATGGACGTCTCAACTCCACAGCGCTGGTGCTGGTTCGCCAGCCAAGCCGCGTGGTAGAGCACGAGCCGCGCGGCGTGAAGCTGCGTCTTCATCTCGGCGAGCTTGTGCTGAATGGACTGATAGTTGGATATCGCCTTTCCGAACTGGACGCGCTCAAGAGCGTAGCTCCAAGCGTCTTCAGCGCGGCGCCGGCTATGCCCACTCCCATGGCGGCGACCTCCAGCTTCTCCACACCGAGCCCAGAGCCCATCACCATCGACCAGCCATTGTTCCAGCCCTGCCTCCGCTCCAATCACGTTTGTGAATGGAACTTCGACGTCGACGACCGTGACGTCGGTCGTCGCAGCACCCTTCATTCCGAGGCTCTCGATCGGCGTGATCGTGATGCCCACGGCGGTCGGCGGCACGAGTATGAGCGACAGGTTCTTGTAGCGCACGTCCTTGGGGCCAGTGCGCACAAGGGCATAGATGTAGTCAGCAATCGCCGCGCCAGAGCAGAAGCGCTTGGTGCCGTTGATGCGGACCTTATCTTGTACACGTTTGGCACGGGTCGTGACGCTGGCCAAGTCCGCGCCGGCGTTGGGCTCGGTCCAACCGTATGCGAACATGAGCGAGCCGCTCGCCACACGCGCCAGCAACTCGCGCTTCTGATCCTCTGTGGCGCACTCGACGAGGTTCATCCCCGCATAGCTGGCAGCCATGATGTAGGGCACCGCGACCGCCAGGCTGCGACGCGACAGCTCCTCGATCACGACCATGGTGCCGAGGATGTCACGGCTAGCGCCGCCATATTTCTCGGGGACCGTGAGCCCCATCACACCCAAGGCCGCAAGTTCGGCGAAAGTGATTTTCCTTGTCCCATTGCGCCGCAGCGATCCTGGGCATTTCCCTCTCAACGAAGCGCTCCAGCGTGCCGCGTAACTGGCGGATGCGGTCCGGTTCAGTGAAGTCCATGAGTTGGTAAGGAGTTCAGCGTCCCGTGAAGACGGCGGCGCGCTTCTCTCGAAATGCATTCACGGCTTCCTGATGGTCACTCGTTGTGTTGGACATTGCTTCGAAGGCCAGGGACGCATCCATGATCGAATGCGCGAGCTGTTTGAGGCCGATGTTCGCGGACATCTTGCTCCACCGAATCGCCTTCGTCGCACCGGCGGCGAGCCTGTCCGCGAATTGTCTCACGCGCTCGTCCAGCTGCGCTGCGGGCACCGCATGGTTGATCAGCCCAATGCGAGCGGCCTCAGTCGCCAGCATCAGGTCACCGGTCATCAGGTATTCCTTCGCCCGCGCATAGCCGATCAGCTGAGGCCAGATCACCGCCCCGCCATCGCCGGCAACAAAGCCGACGCTGACATGCGGATCTCCGATCTTCGCGTTCTCGGACGCGAAGATCACATCGCAGAACAACGCGATCGTTGCACCGAGTCCGGTCGCGTGGCCGTTCAGCTTCGCAATGACTGGCTTTTCGCAGTCCAGCAGCGAGAAGACTATCTGCTTGCCCTCGCGCGCGGTCTTCTCGAACGAAGCCGGGTTGTCGATCATTTTCTGCATCCACTCGATATCGCCGCCTGACGAGAAGGACCGCCCGGCGCCGGTGAGCACGGCAATGTCGCTGTCGGGGTCGTTCGACACATCGACAAAGACCCTCGCGAGCTCGGCGTGCATCTTCTCGTCCACTGCGTTCAGCTTTTCGGGCCGGTTCAGGGTGATCTCGAGAACGCGACCTCGACGCTCGATCAGTAGGGTCTCGTAGTCAATGAATGTCATGGAAATTCCGTGTCGCAGAAGCGTGTTCGTGCATTATGGGGCTTGATGGTTGGTGAGTCAACGTTCAGTGACTGCCAAGTCATATATAATGCCCATCGACTGTATTGCGGCCGCTGAGCAGGTTCTGTAGCCTCGTAGGAATGTGTCGATCCCGCCTGCTTGGTCGACCCAACGTTCGTGTACAACCGAAACTGGCGAGACTCGACAGCATCCCGCGTGCGTTGCCCTTCTGACCCATTGCCTAGTGCCGCAGCAACCCATGAAAGATCACCGCACACGGACCGCTTACATTGACGTGGAGCAAGGCGAAGGGGCCGCCATTCCGCGCAAACGTAAGAGGCTGTCGCGGGAAGAGCGGGCCGCTGAGGCCCGGCAGGCGATATTTGCGGCAGCCAGCAAGGTGGTGGGGCAGCACGGATACGCTGACGCATCGATCACACGCATCACGGAAGCTGCCGGGATTGCGCAGGGGACGTTCTATCTATACTTCGATTCTCGACAGGCGCTATTTGACGAGTTGCTCCCCCACGTCGGTCAAGACATGCTACGTTTGATCCATGACCGCGTGACCGGAGCAATGGACATCTACGACGTGGAAGAGCGTGGCTTCCGCGCCTTCTTCCAGTACTTAAAGGAAAACCCGGGCTTTTTCCGGATACTCAATGAGGCCGAGATTGCGGCTCCGGTGGCACACAGCAAGCACTTCAAGGTCCTAACTGACCGTTATGTCGAATCGCTGGAGCGAGCGCGTAACGCAGGGCAGGTCAAGCGCTTTGATCGAGACGAATTGGAGACGCTCGCGTATGTCTTCATGGCGGCCCGGAGCTACCTTTACCTTCGATACGTGAAGGGCAAATCGACGGCGCGATCGCTTCCCGAGAAGGTGATTCAAACTTACATGAAGCTGGTGCGCGACGGACTGAAGTAGAGCGTCGGGAGGAGTGCCGCCGTCGATCTCGACTTGGACCAGCGCTGGTCTCCCTGCCTTCGCACACACCTCTTCGCTCCACCTGTTGACGACCAAAGCCGTTCCGGCGTTGCCGCGGAACGTGGCGACCCGCCTGCCACACAGCGCCTACGGGGTCTTGGTGAGGCTCTCATTCGACTTGAGTACGTACAAGATCTACGGCTCATACACGAAGTCGACAAAATTCACGCCCTGCGCGCGCCGTGCAGGGCGACCAAGAATCGCGCCGCCGGCATAGACGTCGACCCGGCCTGTCTTCAGAGGGGCGAGGCTCGTCATGTCGGTCCCGTTGAAGAATTCCCATTTGACCGCCAAGCCCATCTTTGTTGCCATCGCTTCAAAACTGTCGCGATTCAAGCCGCTGAACTCACGGTCTGTTGGTCCTTTAGGCGTATGGGGGGAGGAAGTGATGTCACCTGCAGTGATGACCTTCTGAGCGCTTTGCGCGAATGCCAGTGTGGCGAAGAGCCCAAGTGCGGCGAGGCCGCACTTGAATGCGCGGATAGCGGACCTGAAACTCATTCTGTCTCCACTGAATTGAGTTGCGTACTTGAGCTTTGATGCGTGATACACGGACCCAATTGCGCACGCGGCCGATTCCGGCCGGCCAGCTGCGCGACTTCGAGGCCGTGGCGCGGCACCTCAACTTCAGCGCGGCGGCCCAGGAAATGCCTCACGCAACCGACCCTGAGTCGTCAGATCCAGACACTGGAAGAAAAAGTCGGGAACAGCTTCTGCCTCCGACACACCCTTTCCGTCGAACTAGGCCTGAGGCGAGTTTGTGTGAGCGGGCGATGCGTCCCACTTAAGAACGGTACGCGCGGTTTTTCCGAGGAGCCACTCCTTGTCGTTCAAGCTGAGCGAAGGATTGTCGCGGATAGTAAAAAGTAATTCGGCCCAGGAGACACCACCGCCGTCGGCGCTGATGTCGCTCGCCCACATAAGGCGATTAACGCCGAATGACTCGACTGCGCGCCCCAATTGGACGCGGTGACCAGGAAACGGATATGGTCCAGCGTCCTTGAAGTAATGGTGAGGATGACACCACTTCATCGCAAGGTTCGGGCAGTCGCTCAGTGTGAGGACGTCATCCCACTGGCTCGACGACTCTGTACGACCACAGTGATCGAGAATGAATTGCACGTCTGAAAATTTGCGGCAAATCTTGCGCATAGCTTCGGGCCCCCCTCCAGGAATGATGACAAATACAGGAAACTCATACCGTCGAGCGAGTTTCAACACTTCATCATGGCCGCCTTCGGCTAGCGCGATTTGCTCAAGTCTAGGCAGACAATTAAGCCGGACCGCTCGACAACCTGGCGTGGCACCGAGCATTGCGAACAGCGCGGGCAGATCGGGATCTTCCCGGCTGACCCGCTGCAGCAACGAGAATCGGTGGGGAAATTTTAGTGCCGCCGCCTGGGACAGAGGAGTAAGCGGCCGGACCGCTCCGTTGGGCAGCTCCTTTTCAGGCGGCAAGGTCCCGTTTGGTCCAAATGCCCACATTTCGTCGATCAAGACGCCGGTGATGCCGAGGGCGTCCATTGCGGCGAGCGCCTCTTGCTCGGTGTGCTTGTGGAAGACGTGCACCTGTGAGTCAACAATATCCATCACCACTTACTTTCGGCTGATACGAACAAATGAATTGGAGAAAACTAGCAATCGCTCGCCACGCGCAGATGAACCTTCTCACCCGTTCAACGTTCCTGAGAGCAGTTGCGATGTGAAGCTCAGCGAAAATCATAGCGGCGTTGCTTGCCGAATTTCCGCCATTTCACGCTACGCAAGGATGAAATTCTTCAGCCGAGCCGACAGATGCGCCGTTATTACGATCAAGCGCGACGCCACCATTCGCACTGATCAACCAGGAGTCAAATCTTGCTGAAATTTGCGACCGCCAACTTCGACAATACCGAACAGAGAGAAAAGGTGATGCCAGTATTCCTGGCGTACGCTGACCGGTCCCAGAAGGAAGTGCCCGGTCGCGCTCTAGACTTCAAGATCCCGAAGGACCGCGACGATTCGACCAAGTCGCACGCGTTCGAGCACTTCGAGAGTGAATCCTCATTGGCCACGCACCATGACAGGCCCTCGGTTCAGATCCTGCGCAAGGACTGCGCTGCGGTCGGCTACGACACTCGCAGCAGGATCACGGCAATATATCTTCACGTTGCGGACTGAGCGCGTCGTGCTCCATTCCGCGTCGCCTCGCGTGGCCCTTGTCGGGCATTGAGGCGCCGCACCGCGGCCTGCTCGTTCGTGCGGCCTTCGCGGTCAACGCTCCTGGACGAGCTCGTGGCTGTAGCCGTCCGGATAGCCGCGGCTGTCGTACGTCGCTTTTACGACCGCTCCGAAAACCTTCGCGATGATCAGCTCGAAATACTGGGTGACGGTGAATGAACCTTCGATCAGGTGACCGCAGATGGTCCGCGTGGGGCTCGAGCCCATGATATGAATGTGCGCATAGGGCGATCCGTGTTCCACGAACCCCGATGCGCCGAAGCCCGTGTCAAGGTGGTCACGAATCAACTCCGGGATGTCCTCGGCCTTGATCTACCGAGCCCATGCCGATGATGCCGTGCGCGCTCACCTCCAGGCATCCCGGCACGTTCTCGTAGTGGATGCCGGCGGGCTGGCCCGGCTCCGCGGGACCCTGATCGCGACGTCGGCGTTGGCTACGAGGATGTCAAGTCTTCCAAATCTCCGGTCGATTTCACCGATGACGTCTTGGAAGTGCTGCTCGTTAATAACGTCCAGCGGGAGAAAGACAGCCTCACAGTTCTGCTTGGCAAGCGCCGTAGCAAGTTGAAAGCCGCCCAATAACGACGGAGGATCCCTCTCGCGCCAGCAGTTCTGAAATTGCCTGGCCGATGCCTGAAGCGCCGCCGGTGAGCAGCGCAACCTTCAGTGAAAGTTGTCCTTGCACCTAGCGCTCCCCAGTCAGGACAGCCGTCCCCGGCCGCCCTTGCCATTGATGTTGTTGCCTTGGAGGCGCTTTTGTCAAGGCAAGCATTGGCCTCGCGTCCCTGCGCGCGGGAGTCCTTAGTCTTCGTAGAGCTGATTGCTTCAATAACTGTGGTTTTTCCCATATGTGTTCGGGTGGGTGACCGCAGAGCTTAACCTGCGGTGCCTGCATGCGCTATCGCTTTTCGCCAACGATGTTCAAAAAGTTAGTGAGAGCGTCGTTGACAGCTTTGCTTGATTCGATATGAGGCAGGTGGCCTGTCTCGGGCAACGAGACGACTTGTCCACCAAACTCGGCAAGTTTTGCGCGGTGGATCTGGTTAATCCCATCTTGTTCTCCCCAGATAACCAGCCGCGGAACGCTGCTCGCGACAACTGCCGCCAGGTGCGGCTGAAGCGAAACGTCCACCTGAACGAGCTTGCGGGCAATTGTCCGCAGCGCCGGACGAATGGCCGGTTGCGCAAGGTGTTGCAGAAGACGGTCAGCCACGGATGGCGCGATAAGCCGCGGTCGCACCACAAGGCGACGAAGCATCGCAAGAGCGGGATCCCTGTCCGAGAGATCGGGAAAACGCTCAAGGAAGTCTTGGTCCACTCCGTTCCCGAGGCCTGCTGGCGAAAGCAGCGCGAGTCCCGAAACGAGCTGCGGGCACCTCGCCGCCACTTCAACCGCTATTGACCCGCCGAGCGAGTGGCCTACGAGAACGCAACTCCGCCGGAGAGACTCAAGGCCCCCGATCACCGCGTTGGCGATATCCGACAGTTCGACTTCCCCGCACAGAGCAGGTTGGTCTCCATGAGCGGGCAGATCACAGGCGTGGACATTCGCGACTTGCGAAAGTTCGTACTGATTCGCGAGCCACGACATCCGATCAGCGCCGAATCCGTGCAGCAAGAGGACATCGGAACCTACTCCGCCCACTCGGTGCAAACGCAGTTCCTCGCTCAAGATTCGATGATCCCGAGAGTTGAACCCACTGCTGCAAGCTCGCCCGCACTCGCACAGATCTTGACGAGTCTTCCGGTTACGGGCGCCTCAACCTCCAGTGAAACTTTTGGCGTTGCGATCAGAATGAGAACTTCGCCCTGCGTGACCCAATCGCCTTCCGATTTGAGCCACTCATTTACCTCCGCTTCCTCGATATCGTTTCCGAGAGTCTGCAGCACGACTGGCGTTTGCATTCTTTGTCCTTATCAATGCGACTCAAAGGCCCATCCTGCCGAGTTCGGCCAAATTCCGTCTCAATGAACTGGCTCGACGACCTCCGGAGGGGAACAACTCACCCGTCACAACGTCAACGATATCGTGGACTTGTGGCCAGTACATCGCTCCCATCTCGCCGCCAGGCATGAGCCAATTCGGAGAGCCCAATACGCATGGAGCGGCAGAAAGATCGCTATAAGCCAACCGAGTGATGTTTGCGGCCAGGGTGTTCAGGAAACTTCCCCTCTCCGACGCCTCGGACACGAGCACGATCTTCTTCGTCTTCTTTACAGAGGCGAGTACGACGTCATAGTTGAACGGCACGAGACACCGCGCGTCGATCACTTCGGCAGAAATCTGGTAGTTGGCTTGCAGCTCGTCTGCCGCTAACAATGCTGCGTAAAGCGAAGGTCCGACTGTCAGAATGGTCAAATCGCTGCCCGCGCGCTTGCAATCTGGCTCACCGATGGGGATGCGATAATAGTCCGCAGGCACCCCCGTCATGTGCAACTGCTCGACCCGACCGTAAAGACGCTCATGTTCAAAAAAAACGACCGGATCGTTGCTTGCAAGCGCAGACGCCATTAGCCCCTTTGCGTCATACGGTGTAGCCGGATAGAGAACCTTAAGTCCAGGAACCGCGGCGCAAAGACCGGACCAGTCTTGACTGTGCTGCGCACCATAAGATGCACCCACCATGCAACGCACTACCACAGGCAGCTGCAGTACGCCGCCGGACATCGCCTGCCACTTGGCCAATTGGTTAAATACCTCATCGCCCGCCCGGCCGAGAAAGTCGGCGTACATCAGTTCGACCAAGGCTCGGCCACCCTCCATTGCGTAGCCCACAGCGGTTGCAATGATTGAGGCTTCCGCTATGGGGGTGGTAAACAACCGATGATTCGGGATCAGTTCAGCCAGACCGCGATAAACGCCGTAAGCACCACCCCATTCGCGACACTCCTCACCGTACGCGACGAGGCTCTCGTCGTGAGTCATGTGGTGCAGGATCGACTCGAAGAGCGCATCGCGATAGGTGATCGCGCGCAGTGCCGATAACTTCGAACCGTCCCCGGCGCATCCGTACCGGCTTTTCTTTGCATCCTGCTGAGAGCGGACTAGATCCTGAACAGGCTTCAACAACGGAGCAAGCGTCGTCGGAAGTTCGATTTCCTGATTTGAGAACGTAATCTCTCCTATCAGCAGCGGATCTTTGGCCAGATCAACCGGTGGCATCAGCGATGAGTTTGCCGCGATCTTCAGAGCGGTGTGCACTTGCGACGCGACATCCTCGCGCATCGTCGCGATGTCATCGTCGGTGGTGAGTCCCGCGGTCTTCAGGCGACTCGAAAGCAATAGGATAGGGTCGTGCGCTTCCCATGCCTTGATCTCTTCATTCGTGCGATAGGTATCGGGGTCAAACGTTGTGTGACCGACGCTGCGGTAACACTCGAGGTCCAGCAGAACAGGGCCTTTGCCCTGCGATAGAAGCTCGCGCTTCCTCTTGACCGCGTCAGCGACCGCGAGCACATTCGTTCCGTCGACAGTCTCCGCATGCATAGCATGCTTATTGATACCCATGGCGAGCCTCGAGAGCCGGTCTCGTCCCGTCGTCTCTCCGATCGCTTGGCTGCCCATGGCATAAAAATTGTTGTGGAAGCAGAAGAGGACGGGCAGCCCGCCTTGCATCGCCTCGTCCCACAGCGTCTCGTATTGCGCCATCGCGGCGAAATTAATTGCCTCCCACACGGGTCCACAACCTGTCGCTCCGTCACCGGCATTCGCGACGGCGATGGCGCCCGTCCTGGCGAGCTTCATGCGCAGCGCTGCTCCAGTTGCAAGGCCCGCCGATGCCCCGACAATGGCATTGTTCGGAAAAATCCCGAGTGGCGTGAAAAACGCGTGCATCGAGCCGCCCATCCCGTTGTTGAAACCTTGCGAACGCGACAGGAGCTCGCCCAGCAATCCCAGAAGAAGAAAATTCTCCCCTGTACGTATGACGTCGGACGCGCGGAAATGCTCCTCCACCAAGCGAAGCAGCGTTCCGCCGCGCCACTTTTCCATCATGTCGAGAGTCGAAGTCTCGGGAAGCTTGCGGATCGTGGAAACGCCTTTCGCGATGAATTCACCGTGGCTGCGGTGGTGCCCGAAAATATGGTCACAGGGTTCGAGCGACGCCGCTTGACCCACTGAAGTCGCCTCCTGACCAATGGACGTGTGCGCCGGGCCCTTGTAGGGACAGTCAATCCCACCAAACGAGCCTTTCGCCCTGAGCGAACCGACGCAGCTTTCGAACTCTCGCACGAGCATCATGTCACGCAGCATCTGAACGAGTCCCGCGTCTCCGAATCGCTCTCGTTCGTCCGGCAACGCCGATTCGTACGCATGGATGGGAATTGATGGCGCCGCTAACGCTCCGCGCACCTTGAATAGATCTGGATCAATGTAGATTTGTTTGGGCATCTTGATCTCTTAGGGCATAAACTTTTATTGGCCCATTCCATCCCGCAGCGGGCCGCGTCAGGACCATGCACTCGATCTCGACTGCCGTGATGCCAACCGATAAGGGGTATCTTGTTTACTCAGGGTCGAATTAGAGAGGATGTCGAGGCGCGGAATCTCGCCGACGTCGATGCCGGCCGACTGGGCCGTCTTCAGCGCATCGATCGCGATGCGAGCGTTGGAGTGGTCAACCAGCTTGGATTTGAAGCGCACAGCGGGCTTCGCGATTGGTTTGTGCATGTTGAGAATCATCTGTCACGTACCGCGCTTGGTCTAGCGAAATAGAGAGCGCCCTTTGGTTCAGCGTTGGCACCAATCCAGCGATCACGTCTCACTGGGGTCAGCTTGTGCGATCGATGGATTTTTCGTGGGGGGCAACGCCGAAGGGAAACGATCCGATGCAGAGCAAGAAGTTCATGAATTGCTCCCAGTGGCTAGCGCGACGGGCCCCCGAATGCCAGCCAACCGCCGTCGACCGGGATCACGGCGCCGGTCACGTAGCTGGCCACCGGAGAGCAGAGGAAGAGTGCGACTTGGGCGATCTCTTCCGCCGTGCCAAGGCGACCCATCGGCACGCGCTTGAGCGCGCCAGTCAAGGCATCCACATGGCCGCTGAATAGTTCCACAGACATTGGGGCGTCCACATATCCTGGGGCAAGGCAGTTCACCCGTATGCTGAAGCGGGCCCACTCGCATGCCAAGCTGCGAGTCATGTGTGCAACGGCTGCCTTGCTCGGTCCGTAGGCATTGGAAGCGGGCATGCCGAGCAGACCGGCCACCGAACCGATGTTGACAATGGCGCCGCTGCGGCGCGCCAGCATCCTTCGACCTGCCTCCCGACAGCACAGGAATATGCCTCGAGCGTTAACTGAGATCACGCGATCCCAGTCGGCGACCGTCTGATCGACCGTGCGTTGCAACGGCTCCAGGATTCCAGCGCTGTTGATCAGCGCATCCACACGACCGTGGATTGCCATGACGCGCTCGAAAAGCTCCACGACGTCGGCTTCCGCGGCCAGATCGCATCGCAGGTGATGGTAGGACGGCGTTGAAAAGGCAGGCGCGTTCAGGTCAGCGCCGACGACCGCTGCACCTCGCCGCAAAAGCTCATCGCAGCAGGCAAGGCCGATCCCACTGGCGGCACCGGTGACGACCACGACGCGCCCCCGGAAATCGTGTGCGCCCTGCACTGGCTCGTCAGCGGCTTCCGTCATAGTTCCTCCTGTGCAGCGCGCGGCAGCTTGTTGCGCTCCGCGCCGGGGTACATCCCGCGTCATTTCGTTCGGTTTCGAAGTCGATCGCGCCATGCCACGCGGACAATTTCGACAATTTGAAGATGTTGTTGCGCTGCACTGGTGATGACCCTCCGACGATTGGCAGCAGAAGCGCGTTGCGCACGTAGTGCTCCGAGTCAAAGTCCTTTACGTACCCATATGCAGCGAAGATGGTTTGACATTCAGGTGCAACAGATTTTGCGACTTCTGGAGCGAACAGCCTGGTCATTGACGTCTGGAGACCGCAGCGTTGGTGCTGGTTGTTGATAAGGGGTATCTTGTTTACTCAGGGTCGAATTTGAAACGGACCTTCCCGGCTTCGCTCACTATTTGGCTGGCAGTCGGCGACGGAAGGTGAGCCGTCAACAGTTTCGTTGGGGTGTCGATGCACCGAGCGATCAAGTCGTGAATTACCTGGGTTGCGGCCGCGGGGTCATAGCGCCTACAATGTCCGGCCGCGCCAGCTGAATCGCGTGCTCGATGCCGTCTCCGGGGAATATTGCGTCCTTTGGTCCGTGCCGGATGTAGAGCCCGCAGTGATGTTTGGTGTGCCCATGTAGCGGCATGTAGCGGACCTCGTCCGGCATTTCTTTCTCGAAACCATAGGTGCCTTCGACGAAGGTCGCCAAGCCGTGCTCAATGATGGGCAGCATGCTTTCTGTCCACGGCTGCTTTCTCATCGGATGCGCCGTTCCCGATTCAATATCGTTTCGCCAAAACTCGTATTCGCCCCTGCTGATAAGGTAGCGTGCGTTCGGAAAAGTGGGAACCCATTTACCATCCTTGAGTCGCGTGTTCCAGCCGTAGTGGTCGCCATGAAGATGCGAGCACATCACGTAGTTCACGTCCTCGGCTGCACGCCAGCCCGCGCGAGATTCTCCAGAAATGGCGTGCGCAGCTGGTGCCAGGGCAGGCCCGGCACATCCTTATGATTGCCGCAACAGGTGTCGAATAGGATCGTGTGATGCGGCGTACGGATCAGGTACGAATGCGAAAGCATCTTGAGCCTACGAGTGCCAGGCTCCACAAGCCGCGAACCCAGCCAATGCTCGTGCTCGGCGATGATTTCAGTCGTTATGCCTTTGAGGAACCAGCTGCCCTCGACAGCGAATTCAAATTCGGGGATCGAGTCCACGCGAATATCACCGAAATACTGCGTCCTCATGCGACCGCCTTTTTCTCGCGCAGCGACGCGATCTCATCGACTTGAAACCCAAAGCCAGCCAAGACTTCGTTGGTGTGTTCGCCAAGCAGGGGGGCTCGACGGATGGGGCTTCCGCCCTTGCCCATCTTCACCGCCTTGCCGGCGGTGCGGTACTTACCGATGCGCGGATGATCGAGCTCAACGACGAGTTCTTCGGCCAGTACCTGCGGATGGTCGAACATGTCCTCGATGGGCCGCACGGCGATGGAAGGCACCTTGCCCATCATCAACTCTTCCCATTCGCGCGCGGTGCGCTTCATCAGCGCCTCCTTGATCAGCGGGCGGATCTTGTCCTTGATCGCGGTGCGCTTCTTGAGCGTGTCGTAGTCCGGGTGTTCGCCCAGCTCCGGAAAGCCAAGGAATTCGCACAGGGCCTTCCAGAAGCCCGCGGTCGTTGCCTGGAGGTAGAAGTAGCCTTCCTTGGTCGGGTAGATGCCCGAGTAGCTCGAACCCCACCAGCGGTTCACATCGCGCGGCTCGCTGTCGGCCCAGATGAACTGCCCGGCCTGCATCGCGATAGCGGAGCGAAGAAGCGAGGCCTTCACATGCTGCCCTTCGCCCGTGCGAAGTCGATGCACCAGCGCCGACAGGATCGAGACCGTGACCATGGCAGCCGAGTAGTAGTCGATGATCGAGCCGTTCATGATCTGCGGCTCACCCGTGTCGATCCCCTGCATCGCGGCGACACCGCTGAAGCACTGCAGCATCTGGTCGTAGCCCGGGTGGTCCTTCAGCGGCCCGGTATCCCCAAAGCCCGAGAACGAGCAGTAGATGAGGTCGGGCTTCTTGGCTTTCAGCGTCTCGTAGTCGATGCCCAGCGAGGGCGCGACTCGGGGGCGGAAGTTCTGCACAACGACATCCGCCTTCTCCACCAGCCGATAAAACGCTTTCTTGCCCTCGGCGCTTTTTAGGTCGATGACGATCGAGCGCTTGTTCCGATTCGCGCCGAGGAAGGCGCGGCACTCTTCCAGGGTCGACGGATATTGCCGCGTGTTGTCGCCGCCAGGCGGTTCGATCTTGATGACATCGGCCCCCACGTCGCCCAGCACGGCGCACCCATAAGGGCCCGCGAGGTACGCGGTGAGATCCAGAACAACTATTCCTTCAAGGGCTTCAGCCATGCTCGTCTCTCAGATTCGGTTAGATTTGATTCGTACAGACTTTTTCGAAAGCGCTCGCGCGACTCTTACGAGCGAAGTCATCAGACGTCTTGCTCAGTATGAGGGCAACTCGATTGCGGAAATATCGCCAACGGAAATCCCCGCCGCTTGTGCATGATTACGCACATCCATCGCAAACGAAGAGTATCGAGCGATAGCACTTAGCGTCTCGAAAGGTCTGAGGCATGCGAGGCTTCCAAATTCCTAAGGTTGCTGATCAGTTTGGTTAGATCCTAACGATCTTTTTGCGATTGTTCACTGCTTATACCTCGCCTTCGGAGCCAAATTCGTGCGTAGACTAGGTATTTGCGAAGGATTTGTGCAAACGACGCCGAGCCAAACGGGCAATCCGCCGATGGAATGTCGGCGGTTGTCGCAGGCGGACTGGAGTCGATCTAGGTGGTCCAGAACGACCACGCCAATAAACTGGCGCGCGCAGGACCCTGGTTTGGCGGAGAAAATGCCGGCCATTTGCATGAGTATGCGGGAAACCGCCAAAGTCGTGTCGCGACGGGACGGCATCGACCGCACCCAGCAGGGATGGATTCGGTCCGCGCTCGCAGCGGCGCACCGCTAGACGACAAGCCGCGGCGAATGGACAATGCCATGCAAGAGCGGCGCATGGCCCTTGATGAAGTCGTGCCAGCGGTGCGTCGGCACGCCGGTCGCGGCGGACGTGTAGGCCTTGTCCTGCGCGATGCTGAGCGACATCTGCGATGCGCCGTCCAGGAGCATGAATGCCTTGAGCAGGCTAGCGTGTCGCATACCGCAATCGACATGCGCAGACCATGAGCCTGCGCATGCTGCGCGGCGGCAGAGATGGCCGCCTGTGCGGTCGCGGCGTCGATGCTGGGCTGTGACACTGAAGTCATGCAGACTTCTGGTTGTCGCATCGTTCGTCAAATGACATTACCAGCTTCGTGACCGCCGTCGATTGCGGCGGGTATGCCGTGCCCCGTACGGCGCAACCGCAGCCGAGCCCAGGTCGGAATGAAACATGGGCACGCGCGGCGCCACGTAAGCGAGCGACCGCTCTCTTCGCCAGATCCCCGAGTAAGTCGGCGTGCAGCATCATGTCGTAGACGTCCGAGCCGCTGGTACCTGCGCCGCGCTCGGCGGTCTGGCCCAGCAGCCGGCCTCCAGGATCATGCCCGCACTTCGATAGATCGGTGCACGACCGCCGAAGCGCCGATCGTCGCGCTTATGTAGAGATTTACATAATGCAGAGCGTTTTTAGCTTGGCGTCGCGCAGAAAAGGCGGAAAGCGATAGCACGCTGCGATGGATCGCGACGGTAAGCTAAAAGCGTGTTGGACTAAGCAGGCCGGCACAGGCGGTCGCTATGGGCGTTCATTGAGGCCGTGCCTATGAACAGGCTTGGCGCTGGCGCGGATGTGGTTGTGGAGGCGGCGATTGCAGGGGCCGCAACCGATATCATGTTGCTTTCCCCGCGCGCGGCGCCTCCGGCGGTCTTCTACTACTCACGCGACCGAAAAGGCGAACACCCGCAGCGCCATCTCGCCTCGTATGTCGGTATTTTGCAGGCTTATGCCTATTGTGGATTTGGCAAGCTCTACGAACCCAGCGAGGACCGGCGCGGCGCCTTGCCGGGAAGGCTGCGCAGGTGCGATGGCGCACACCTTTGCGGGCTCGGCTCGGCTTCCCGCCGAACGGCCCGTGCGATGCGGTGACGACGAAAGCGGAGCGCTCCTCCATGAGGTGTCTCGGTACGGCGGGGGTCCGGTGCCACCGTCGAAGATTTCGATGATGATCATCTGCCCTTGGTGACAGGCTGGAGATTCTCTCAGGGAATGCTCGGTAAGATCCTCGCAACGGTCGCGATAATCCTTTTCGGACGGGTCGACCGACAGCTCGGCAAGCGGCATGCCGAGCAGGTCGCGGCAGTGGGCAGGCTTCTGCGCGCGATGCCCATTGCCGAGGAAGCCGTAATAACGGATGCGATGGAAGCCCACGGGCAGGACGTGAAGCAGGAAGCGGCGGATGAACTCTTCCGCTGAGAGGGTCATGTCCTTTTGCCGATTGCCGTGCCGATAGTCCTTCCAGCGGAAACGAACGGCGCCATCCTCGATGTCGATGACGCGGTTGTTGGAGATGGCGACGCGGTGCGTGTAGCGGCCGACGTAATCGAGGACCTGTTCGCGTCCGCCGAAAGGCGGCTTGGCGTAGGCCACCCATTCCGGCCTTTCGAACGGGCGCCAAATAGCGCCGGAAGGCGTCGTGCTCACGCAAGGAATCGAGGACGGCGAAGAACTGCAATTGACCGGCCGCGAAGGCTTTCTCCAAGTGCTTCAGAAACAGTCGTCGGAACAGACGTGGGAGCACCCGGACCGGGAGGAAGAAGCCGGGCTTGCAGGTGATCCATCGATTGCCGTCGCGCGACAGGCCGCCGCCCACGACCACACAATGCAGATGCGGATGATGAAGCAGGTTCTGGCCCAGGTGTGCAGCACGCCGAAGAAGCCGATCTCGGCGCCCAGATGCTTGCGATCGGCAGCGATGGTGCGCAGGGTCTCGGCCGCAGCACGGAAGAGTAGGCCGTAGACGAGCTCCCTGTTCTGATAGGCGATGGCGGCTATGTCACAGGCCAGCGTGAAGACCACGTGAAATATTGTGTGTCGAGGAGTTCTGCGCGACGATCCTCCAGCCACTGTGCGCGGACCAGCGACTGGCAGCGAGGGCAATGTCTGTCGCGGCAGCTGTTGAACGCGATGCGGCTATGGCCGCAGTGATCGCACTGCTCAACATGCCCGCCGAGCGCGGCGGTCCGGCACAACTCGATTGCCGTCATGACGCGACGCCGGGCGGTCGACAGCTGCGCGTCGTGATGGGCACGATAAGCATCGCCGTAGCGGCGGAATATGTCCGCCAATTCCGGCCCCAAGCGGGCCATCCCGCGCGTTCAGAAGTATTGCGGCTTGGCGGTCGGCGGCAGGGCGGGCGCCGGACGCGGCAAGAGCTCGAAGGGGCTCGACGTGGCGCAGACCTTGTTGGTGGCAATGCGCAGATAATGGGCGGTTGGTCGCGAGGCTGCGGTGACCGAGCAGCAGTTGAATGGTGGGCACGTCGGCGCCGGCCTCCAATAAGTGGACGGCGAGAGCGTGCCGCAAACTGTGCGGCGTGACCGGTTTAGACAAGCCGGAGAGGTCGCGCGCTTTCGCGCAGGCTTGTCCTACCGCATCCCTGGTGATCGCCCGGTGGGCGCGATCCCCGGGGAAGAGCCACGCGTTTGGCCGGCGCACCTTCCAATAGTTGTGCAGGATCTCCAAGAGCTTGGGCGACAGCATCACATAGCGATCCCTTCTGGCCTTTGCCCTGCTCGACCCGGATGACCATTGTCTGGCTGTCGATGTCCGTGAGCTTCAGCTGCACCGTTTCCGAGATGCGCAAGCCGGCGGCATAGCACGAGGTCAGGACGGCATTGTGTTTGACGTCGAGGACGCAGCCGAGGAACTGCAGAATTTCTCGGGGCTCAGGATTCGACAGCTTCTGCGGCTTCTTGGGAGGTGGGACGACCTCTTCAGGGCGCCCAGTCCCTTTCGAGCGTCACACTGTAGAGAAAACGCAGCGCGGCAATGGCCGTGTGGATCTAACCAGGCGACAGCTTCTTCTCGTGGTCAGATAAACCTGATAGGTCCGAATGTCCTCGCGCCCGAGCAAGTCCGGCGACTTGCGGAAGTAGCGGGCGAACAAACGACACCTGTTGTAGGTACGAGAGCTGGGTGTCGAGCGGGAGGTTGCGAACCTGCATGTCCTCCCGCATGCGCTGGCGAAGTCGAGTCATGACGAACTCCTGTGTCCGATGGAATGGACTGCAAACAGCCACCCCATGCTCGCGGAGTCGGAGCTTCTTTTGCATGCACGACCGGCGCCCTGGACGATGCCATCAAGCGCACCGTCGCCGCAGAACCTCCTTCCCGCTCCGCCCCTACGAAGCGGGTAAGTCCAAGCTCGATTATGCACACCCCGTGATTATGCGGAGCTCGCAGGAGCGGGAGCCTATATCCATGGGAGTCTCGAATGACTTCCGGCCGGCGGACTGCGCATAATTTCGATCCTTCCTATCGAGCCTAATCAGCTCGATAGGGGATCAGCATGCAAAAACGATCGCGACGCAGCCACGGCCTCGTGCTTGGCAGGAGGGGAGTATTCTTCAGCCTTACGGGCGCGGTTCGCGCGAAAGAATTGCTTCCTAAGCCTGGTGGACCGCCCCTTTTCATGGTGTGAAGTGCATATGCTTGCCGTGTTTCGAAAGACTCTATTCTAGTCGGTTGAAGCTGCGCCGATCGCCGCGAGCGCCGCGCGCGCGCATTCCATGTCCTGCGAATAGTGGCCGCCGCTCAGGCCGATCGCGCCGATAACCGCGCCCTTCTCCACGACTGGAAAGCCCCCGCCGAACACGACGAGCCGCGGCGTATGGACGATGCCATGCAAGAGCGGCGCATCGTCCTTGATGAAGTCGTGCCAGCGGTGCGTCGGCACGCCCGTCGCGGCGGACGTGTAGGCCTTGTCCTGCGCGATGCCGAGTGAAATCTGCGATGCGCCGTCCATGCGCATGAACGCCTTGAGCAGGCCCGCGTTGTCGCAAACCGCAATCGACATGCGCTGGCCAAGCGCCTGCGCATGATTCGCGGCGGCAGAGATGGCCGCCTGCGCGGTCGTGGCATCGATGCTGGGTAGTGAAACTGAAGTCATGCGTTCTTCTCCTGGTGATCGGATGGTTCATCAAATGGGATTGCCGCCGGAGTAATAGTCCACGATCGAACCGAGCATGATCTGCGGCTGCCGGGTACCCGCCCCTGCATCGCGGCGATGCCGCTGAAGCACTGCAACATCTGGAGTAGCCGGGACGCTCCATGAGAGGGCCGCTGTTGCCGTAGCCCGTGAATGAGCAGTAGATGAGATCGAGGCGCTTGCTTGGCAAGGTCTCGCCCGGTCTTGAGCGGCGCGAAGCTCGTCAGGTCTGTCCAGCTGAAGAATTCCCATTTGACTGTCGCCCCGACCTTCTGTGCCATCGCCTCGAAGATGTCCCGGTCGAAGCCGGATTCGCCCGTATTGCGGTCCTTGTATGCAAACGGCGGATAAGTGACGAGATCGCCGGCAGTGATCACCTTCGGTGAACTCTGCGCGAATGCAGCACCGGCGGAAAGGCTCGCGGCGCTCAGTCCGCTCATTGAGATGCGGATTGCGATCTTGAAAGGCACTGATTTCCTTCAGTCTGATTGCTTCCCACTGACCATTCGTTTTTTATGCCACGGCTTTGCATCCGATAAATCCGCAAATCTCTGAAATCTGATACTATAGGATTTCCGCGGCCGAATATCCGGAATGTGGCGCTTAGCTAGGACGGAATTCTTCGCCTGAGCTGGAGAATGCGAAGCTTTTGTGTGATCAACTATCGCCGCCTCTGGCACACGAGCAAAAGCACTTGGATTGATCGAACCCGAGGCCCGGTAGAATCCAGAATCTTTCGCAGATTTGATCAGGCGATGGCTCCGGTTTCGGAGAGTTGTTGCAGCTATCGCATGTACATGTAGGATTGGTCGCCCGCGCCATTCCCGCAATGTGTCGCAGCCGTGCGGCCGCCAAATTGAAACACGATGGGCCGTCAGGAAAGGCGCCGACGACGCTGGTTCGTCGCCGGATCTGCTTCCCGATGCGCTCAAGCTGATTGTTTGTTCGAACTTTCGCCTAAAGTCAACTGGGTCGGATTCAAATACGCGGACCTAGCCAGCTTTGCTCCGCTTAGGACGACGCATAGATATCGATGCCGGCGATGCGCTGACCGATACACCGGAAAGGCGCAAAGCCGGGGTGAGTTTTATCGATTTCGTTTACGAACCTTACTTCATTTTTACACTCAGCGCGAAAGCGGATCAATTTAAGACCCCGGATGCATTGTGTGGCAAACGCGTAGCCACGACGCGTAGTAGTGCTATGACGACCCAGCTGCTCAACAAATGGAGTGAGGAGAATAGTACCAAGGTAAGCCTGCCTTGGTCCAGATTGGTGCAGACAGCTCACCAGAAGAAGAATTGACGTTGAAGCAGGAACGTGCGGATGGCGCAGTTGCTGGCGCAGCTGCACTCCGCATTGCCTCGCTAAAAATGTTACCGGACAACTTCCCTCTCGTGTCTGGGGCGGAGCTGCCGAATCAGTTCGGTGGCGGCTATGGCAGGGAAGATCAGCATGCGCGCAAAGCGCGAGATCACATCAGCGCTGGCCGAGCGTTATCGGGCGAGCGGACGGCTCGAGAAGGGACGGATCCTAGACGAGCTGTGCGCCGTTGCGGGATGGCATCGCAAGCACGCGATCCGAGCGCTGTCAGCGCACGGGGCATCGGGATCGGCCGTGCCGCGGCGGCGGGGCCGGACCAACGGAGCTTCCATTCGCATGGCACTGATTGTGCTATAGGACGCGTCTAACCGGCTCTGCAGTAAGCGGCTCGTCGCGATGATCCCGTTCTTGCTTCCGGCTCTTGAACGGCACGGCAGATTGAAGCTTTCTGCCGATGAGCGGTCTAAGGTTTTGAGGGTGAGCGCGGCGACGATCGATCGCCTGCTGAGCGACGTAAGGATCGCAGCAGCCGGAGGACGCCGACGGCGGGCGGGCCTTTCCAGTGCCGTACGGCGGTAAGTCCCGGTGCGTACATTCAATGACTGGGGATCACCTCCGCCGAGGTACTGCGAAGCGGATCTGGTAGCGCACGGCGGCATGTCCGTATCCGGCGCCTGAGCTATGCGGGATTTTGGGTGACGAGGTGATCAGGCGGCGTGGTTTGTCGGCACTTGGATGACCTCGATGCCGTCGTTGAATCTGACACCCGCGATAACCTTCGGCAACTGATTTGTGCCTTTGAGCCGCCGCCAGGTCTTCGATGCGGCGATGACGAGCTTGAACACCATCAGCTTGGGTGGTCGGCGACAACGAACCCTTGGTGCGCACCGTCCGGTGCCGCACGGTGGCGAACACGCTCTCGATGGGATTGCTGGTGCGCAGGTGATCCCAATGCTCGGCAGGAAAGTCGTAGAAGGCCAGCAGCGCATCGCGATCCTTCAGACATTCGACCGCGCGACCGTATTTGGCGCGGTATTTCTCGGCAAAGACGTCGATCGCCGCTTCGGCGGACGCCCGGTTCGGCGCCCAATAGACCTCGCGCAAATCCTTCTTCATGGTGGCCTGCACCGAGAGCGGGACCTTGTCCAGGACATTCACGGTCTTGTGCACCCAGCATCGCTGGTGCCGCGTGCCGGGAAAGACCTCGTCGAGCGCCTTCCAGAAGCCGAGCGCGCCGTCGCCGACG
This sequence comes from Bradyrhizobium sp. C-145, assembly GCF_023375135.1. Lineage (NCBI taxonomy): Bacteria > Pseudomonadati > Pseudomonadota > Alphaproteobacteria > Hyphomicrobiales > Nitrobacteraceae > Bradyrhizobium > Bradyrhizobium sp. C-145. Next base: position 6,760,214 of record NZ_CP088150.1, read on the forward strand.
GCAATTTCCGGCGCGATCTGCAACCCGCGCTGCTTGACGTCGATCAGGAGCTCGCGCCAGCTCTGCGCGCTCTCCCGCACGCCGACCTGAAAGCCGATCAGTTCCTTCTTGCCTTCCGGCGTCGCGCCGATCAGCACCAGCATGCACTCGCCGTGGTCTTCCATGCGGGCCTGCAGGAAGACGCCATCGGCCCACACGTACACGTATCGGCGCGCCGACAGATCGCGCCTCTGCCAGCGCTCGTACTCGCCTTGCCACTCCGCCGTCAGCCGGGAAATCACCGCGGGCGACAGGCGGCCGTAATGTGAGTAAAGCCTGAGCAGGCCTCGAAAGTGTACAATGCGGATGTCGACGCTTCGGCAGTTGGGGAAGGCTGCATAAGTGGGGAAGCAATCGACATGTGCACCCGCTTAATCCGCCGGGCTAGTGGCCACGGTCCGCGCGAGCGGCCGATCGCTTGTTCATGCTCCCCCCCTTTTCCGCCGCTCGCCGAGCGATGCGCTTTGATCGTGGTGGAGTCGATGGACAAAGTCACGCCGTCCTTGCCGCAGCGGGCGAGCGCTTCAAAGATCGCCCGCCAATGTCCGCGCTTGGCCCAGCGATTGAAACGATTGTAGATCGTCGTGTACGGACCATAGTCGGGCGGGCAATCGCGCCAGCGTCCGCCGCACTGAAGCATGTGAATGATACCGCTGATGATGCGTCGATCGTCGTCGCGCACCGGACCGGTCTGGTTCGTTGGCAGATGCGGCACTATCAGAGCCCATTGCTTGTCGTTGAGCCAGAACAGTCCTTTGCGCATCGAAGTCCCCCGCGTGGAATCAACCCGGTGCGAGGGAATCAGAGTTCGCTAATTAGGTACAGACCCTAGTGCGTCGGGAGACACACGGGGCTCGCAGAGGCTTCGCTAGATTAAGTTTGCTCTATGGTATGTCGTTCCATCTGACGAATGCGCGCGAAGCACTTCGTGAAAGCATACGAATCCTGCGTCCTCGCGGGTTCTTCACAATTGCGACCATCTTTGCACATCTTCAGACCGATGCCTTTCAACTCGAAATCGAAAATCGGATACGCGACATGGCACCGGCTCTGCGACGGGCGCGTACTCCACTCATCGGTCAGATGGGAATGTACGAGGCGCTCCTCAACCAATATCCTGATCACGGAAACTGCATTTCTCTCGGTACCACCGAAGCAGTATCCATGAGCGAGGAGCACTATGTCAAGTATTGGTCAGGGAGACTTGACATCCCGAGTCAGGTCTCTCCCGAGGTTTGGAATTCCATATTGCAAATGATCGCGGAGACCTTCCGGAGGCGGCAGCCCGCCAGCCTCCAATTTCGTGGTGGCGTGGCATGCTCAACGCGGTTGAACTGATTGCATGCGCCTTGATTCTTAATCCCGGCATTTGCTGCAGCAGCGCGGCAGTTTGCGTGGCTCCGGCGCGTAGGCGATGCGCTCCGGGATCGTACTGTGGCCGCGCATCACCCCGCACAGACGATCTGGTTCCGGGTAGGCCATGAGATCCCCGTCGCCACCAGATGAACTTGGAACGCGCGAACGTTCTCCAAGCCCAGATCGTCCGGCGATCGGCCAAAATATCGGCTGAACTTCGATACCAGCTCAGATATGATCGTTGCATCGCCGGCGACAAATTGCGGAGCGCCATGTCCTTGTTCATGCGGCGGCGGAGCGGGCTCATCTGGGCCATCGGAAAACCTCCTGTCTGCAGGGTTGGTCTCTGAGAACCCTGGATCCTCTCAGACGAAAGGCGGCCGTTATTCACTCTCCTCAAATGCCGCGTCAGCGGCTTCGTTCAATCCTACCTCCCGTTTTCCCGTAAATCTGGTCGCGGCAAAACACCGCTTCTGGATTCCAAATCAACGGCGTGGGAGTTCTTCACGGACGCCTCAGTAAAATCAATCCGGCATGACCGTGTTTAGTTGAGGACAGCATGTTCGAAGTCTGACACTAGGAGGCGGCCCACCCATGCCCGGCCGGCGCCCAGCATACACATTTGGGGGTTTGATAAAGCTGGCACGTTTGTTGCTCAGAATCGGCAAGAGTGCAGTTCGCTGGACGGACCTCACTGCCAGGCAGCATTGCCCTCATGAACCTGCATGCCAATTGCGTGGACGCGAGGATTGCCAACGATTTTCCGGTCCAAGGGACCATAAGGCGATCACGCGTATGAGTTGGGAAGGTCGATCCGGCAAACATCAGTATGGGCAATGTCAACCGATCGCCCCGATCACGGCGATCGATCGTTTTGCAAGATCGTTTTCCGGAGAGGTGCCATTGAGGTACGGCGCAGACGATTTCGAGATTGGATCTCATGTAAGGAGTCTCCATATTGTGGCCGGGGCGAGTTGATGGTGTTTTGCGAGAGACCAACGCTCCCAACGCTCATTTAGGTCGTGTAAAAAAAGAGCGGCGCAGCCATAACGAACACCACAATCGAACTCTGGCAACCAACGGGAACTACAACATTGCGGAGCCGGATCGGCCCGCAGATAACCTACGAGGCTGTCGAACCAGGCAGAGTGCGAAGGACAAAGCTAACGAAAGGAAGGGTGCATGAGATCAGTTGTCATTGCAGTCGCAATAACGGGGTCGGTTCCACGCAAGCGCGACAATGCCGCCTTGCCGGTGTCGGTCGCCGAACAAATCGAGTCGACACACGCGGCCTTCGAGGCTGGGGCATCGCTGGTACATCTTCACGTTCGCAACGCTGACGAAAGCTCCTCGTCAGATCCAGAGCTCTTCGCTCAAGTACAGGAAGGTATTAAACGGCACTGTCCAGGGATAATCGTGCAATTTTCGACGGGGGGGCGCGGTCGAGATCCGAGCGCGCGCGGAAGTGCCCTTTATCTCAAGCCGGATATGGGCTCGCTCTCGACTGGTTCGGTAAACTTTCCGACAATTGTGTATGAGAACTCAGCTGCGTTGATCAAGGATCTAGCGACCCAGATGCGGAAATGGGGCGTCCGACCAGAAATCGAAATTTTCGATTTGTCCCATATCCACGGTGCACGTCGGCTGGTTGATCAAGGACTCATCGACGATTGCCCCCACGTTCAATTCGTCATGGGCATTCAGAACGCGATGCCGGCAAAAGAGCATTTGCTCGACATCCTTGTGGGCGAGCTCAAGCGTGTCCTTCCCAAAGCAACGTGGACAGCAGCAGGGATTGGTCGCCACCAGAACTCGGTCATGAATTGGGCGTTGGCTCGCGGTGCCGATGGGGTTCGCACGGGTCTGGAGGACAATATTCGCATCAGCAAAGATCGACTCGCTGGCAGCAACGCGGAGCTCGTCGAGATCGCCGTCAGGCTTTGCGCGCAGCACGATGCACGGCCCGCTAAGCCGCAAGAGGCGAGAGCCGCGTTTCGTTTATCGAACTAGCGCTCAGTCGGAAGTGCTCTGAATGACGCTAGTGTCCTGAACCAGAAGTTCGCAACATAGCGGCGTGTTGTCTGGGGCATTGTAACGGCAGTAGCGCTCGATGGAAGCAAGGATATCATCGGCTGACTTGGTCCACCGGAACGGCTTAGGATCAGCATTGTGTCGTTCAAATGAAAGGCGATGTCCACCCTGAGGGCGGCTACGCTGCGATCGACGCCGCGCCTGATCTTCTTATCGGTAAGAAGCGCGAAGAAGCGCTCGACCTGATTGAGCCATGACGAACTGATCGTGATCAGGTGGACATGCCAGCGCGGCCATTTAGCCAGCCATTCCGGATCAGCGGGATCTTATGGGTGGCTTAGTTATCCATGACGAGTTGGCGCGGCACAGCGGCCTCGATCTCGTCCAAGAACTTGCGGAACTCGGCGGTGCGGTGCCGTCCGTAGCACTTGCCGGTAACCCGACCGGTCGCAATGTCGCGAGCGGCGAACAGCGACGTGGTCCCGTGTCTTTTGTAATCGTGGCTCCTTCGGGTCGGCTGGCCGGGACGCATCGGCAACATCGACTGAATGCGGTTCAGCGCCTGGATTTGAAACTTTTCGTCTACACACAGAACGATGGCGTGTGTCGGCGGCGAGAAAAGGCCGACGACGTCGCGCACTTTGGCCACGAAGTTCGGATCGGTCGAGAGCTTGAATGTCTCTACCCGGTGCGGCTGGAGCGCGAAGGCTCGCCGGATACGTTGCACCGTCGACACCGACAGGCTGCTGGACTTTGCCATACCGCGGGAACTCCAATGAGTGGCGTTCTCGGGGCAGCTTTCCAGCGTCATCACGATCACGGCTTTGATGCGACCATCGTCACTGGTGCGCGGTGCGCCCGAGCGCGGCTCATCGTGCAGCCCAGCCATCGCTGCTGTACAAAGCGCCGCCGCCATTTGCCTACCCTCCCACGCTCCAGGCCCAGCTTGGCCGCCGCTTCCTTGTTTTTGACCGCCTTCCGCACAGGTCAGCACGATCCGGGCTTTGAGAGCCTACGCCTGCGCCGTCTTGCGCCGCATTGTCAGCCACTGAAGTTCAGCACGCTCATCATCGCTCAATATCAAGGCGCAAGTCGCTCGGTCGCCATCGGATTCTCCGTCGCTGTTGCAGCCTCCAGTCTGCCAGTGACTTGGGACACTAGTTTAGCGGAAAGCAAGCATTCTGCGGGTGAACGGCAACTGCCCTTGAGATCGCGATGTAGGAGTAATTGTAATCAAACGACACGACCGAAACGTGAGTACGTGGAACAGAAGCCGGCGAAGTATTATTCTCCGGACGTAGGTTCGTGACGCCGTTATCGGCTCGCCCTGATAAGTCCGACCGTATTGGAGCAGCGCGCAGACCGTGCGCCACCTTTGCGGCTAAGGCGACGACGGCGATGCTGGGACAGCGCGGGCGAGAAACGCCGGCAGCCAGGCTTCGACCGCCGTGTCGCTCTTGGTCAGCGAAGGTGCGGCGAATCGCGGTGCTAATCTAGGTGTGGAGCCTCAAGAGGTTGTCTTTGCTCAACCCAAGTCTGCTGATCGGCGTTTGTGAGTCTATACCACCATGGGGCCGATGCCAGTTGTATTGATGCAGCCAGATCAGCAGCTCTTCGGCGCGCCGATCTGAGGATAGGCTTTGGCATAAGCCCATTCCCTAAGCGCGGTCTGAATAAAGCGCTCGGCCTTGCCGTTTGTTCTGGGCGTGTAAGGCTTAGTGCGGATGTGCTTGATGCCCAGGTCCCGGCACGCGGCGTCGCGGAAGGCGAACGACTGGTAGCAACTGCCATTGTCGGTCATGACGCGCGTGACGTGGCCTGGCAGGGTTCAAGCCCCAACCGTGCGGCGAGGTTCGCCCTTAGCCAAAGTGGCCGCGCTGCCACCCGGCCAAGAGTGCGGTGGCTTTCAGCGCTCCGATACCGGAAATGTCTGTCAGCCCCGGACTGGTCCTCGGTCTGGGCCATCGTTGGCGACTGGGCGTCACCGCGATGCGGCGGTGCAGAGTCCTGCCACATCGAGTACGCGACCGTTTGGTTGGCGCACGCACCTCGTTGACCAATCAGATCAGGAGCCTCGTGTTTGATTACCCAGCTATTCTTCTCTCTTGGATTTGACGAAGCGCACGGTGGGGCGGATCGCCGCTTCGACGATCGCATCGGCATCGCGAGAGTCATTCACTGTAGAGCGTTAGCCGATCAGATTGCAAATAGCCGGCAGCGGCGAAGTCGCTTTTAGATTCTGTTGGCGTGCACGTGTCGATGATGCGCCCGATCGCGTCCCACCAACCGCCGAAGCTCGGCGACTTTTCGCAAGTGTGCTTTCAGGTTGGTGAGCCCCCGAAAATTGGACTGGTTGACTAATTGGATTTTGGGCCGCTCCGTCGCAACCGACGGAACGGAGAATAAGACGAGACGGAAGATTGACGTGGCTGAAGCGAAGATCGCGCTTGAGGCGCAGCATGCGACGGTGGCCACTCTAGTACCCGGAATCAGAGCTGAGTGATACGGCGACCTTTGAAACGGCGTTGACGGACCTTTTTCTTGGTCCAGACGAAGGGTTCGGCTCTGTCGTTGTATGCGTTGACGTAGGCATCGATGCGTTCCTGAAGCTGCTTGAGGCTCGTGAAGGGAGTGCCGCTGAGCGACTGCCCCTATAAGATCGAAAACCATACTTCGACCTGATTGAGCCATGACGCACTTGTCGGCGTGAAATGAAATTGCACGTTGGGATGGGCCTTGAGCCAGCCCTCGTTCTTTTTATGAGTGTTGAGATTGTCGAGGATGACGTGATGCTGGCGGCCCGGATAAGCCTTGGTGACGCTGTTCATGAAGTCGAGAAATTCGACGCGGCGACGGCGTTTTGAATGCGTTGCGATGATCTTTCCGGTGGTGACTTCGAGCGCTGCAAATAGTGTCGTCGTGCCATGCCGCTTGTAGTCGTGGCTCTGGCCGGTCAAGGCGCGGCCATTGGGCAACTTCAGATAGCCCTGCCCTCGTTCCAAAGCCTGGATCGAGGGCTTCTCGTCCACGCATAGCACAATGGCCCTCGCCGGCGGGGCGACGTAAACCATGGCGGGTTGGCGAAAGGGCATTGCGGACTTGTCGAGACAGCCATCGCCGCCTGGATCGCCTTCTACAGCACCCGTCGCCGATCATCAGGCGGCTCAATCATCGCGCGCCCGGTGGACATGATGCTGTGCTTGAACAACGCCGAAGGGTTGCCCACTTGCTCGCAGGCGCAACAACAGCAGCAGACAGCGCTGTTCGCAGCGTGATATCAGGAAATCGGAGGGGCCGAGACTCCAACTAACAAACCGGTCCCGTGGTCCCACGCATAGGGTACACTTCAGCGCTCGCAGGAGATCACTTGCGGCCCCACTCGCGCGCGCCGGCCTGCGACCTGCTCAGGCGACTACCGCGCGGCACAGGCCCGCCTTCAGGGCGAGGCGAGGGCCCGTCCAGCGTCGCGCTCGCGCCTGTTGCTAGGCATAACTGGGCTTGTAGCCGACCTGCTGGCCTCCATTCCGCTTCAGCTCCCCAGAGATCGTTCATGGCGAGCGATCCAGAGCTGACGCATTTCTGAGCGCGATCATGTTCATAAGGCAGTCAATCATGCGGCTTCTGATCATTCCGATGAGGCATAATCCATAGGGAAGCCGCCGTTCATCAAGGCGAAATCGTCGCCGATGCATATCAGCTATACGCCAACGACATTCGAGCAGATCTACTTGCGCACTCGGAGATCGTCGCGACAGCGAGCCAGTCCCGAACTACTCGCGACCGTGTCGAAGGACGCTCCGCTGGTGTCGCTTTGTCAGAGCATTCGGCATCGAGTTACTGATCAGCCCACGGAAAGCCTTTGGCCTGCCAAGTCGGAGTTTCACGACAAGTGCAAGCAATTCCGGAGAACGGCATCGCGGTGCTCCATAAGCGCATGTACAAGATCTGATAGGTGCCAACTACTCTGTGTATGTTACATACGCTCCGGTTGCCGCTGCTGCTGTCTGCCGGGTTGATCTTGAGCATGGAACCAACGCCCGCGGCTACAGCGCGCAATCGATGAGATGCTAGGGCGGACCTTCGCACCGTTGCTGAGGAATTCGGGCAATACCCGGGGTGCAGGATGATGACGGCTCGGATTGAATTCTCGAAGCGTAACGAGGTTGATCGCGCCTTTGGCCATACCCGGCGAAGAGACGCTCGATGTGCTGGAATCGCGTCGGAATTCGAAAGTCGAATGGATGCTGAGGCGCCACGAGCAGGCCGCGTCGTTCACGCGGCGACTTACGGGCGGTTCGGTGACCGCCGCCCGGGTGTGTACATTGCACCTCGTGGTCTTGGCGCGCTTGACCTGTCGATCGGGCTGCCCATGCTCAGGTTCGCCCGAAGTTGATGGCACTGGACAAGAGGCGATCATGAGCAGTCGAGAGCGATTTTCTCAGCACGTCGGTTCAATTGTATCGACGAAGGGCGTCCCGACAGATCGTATGCATGGCGAGTATCGTTCCAAGTTGGACCGGCCACGCGCCTGTATTTTGGTAACGACGAAGCGGAAACCCGCAAAGCCTCGTTGCTGGACATTATTGAGCAACCCGAGCGGCGCCGGACGCTGATTGCGTGTCGGTGCAAGCGAGACAGTTCGATCATCTACACGTTCGACACCCATCTCCGGAGATGGTGACATGATGTTCTTCCACGTTTTGCGATTTCGATTGCGTTCAAAAACCGCTTCGGCTTGGGAGGGCGACTTGGCGACGGACAGTAAACTCTTGACATCTCTAAGTCCTGGCAAACCGCCAGCGGATTCTCCCGTGCTTGGTACATGGCGGCTCTGTTCCTACGTTCGTGAACGATTGTCGGATGGACATCGTCACAATCAATTCGGCGAGGCCCCGATCGGCTACCTTGGCTACGCGGCGGACGGCAGGATGTACGCTATCTTCACCCGGGATGATCGGATCGTACCTCGTGATGTCGTGCCCACCGCTGCAGAAGGCGCGGAACTGGTTGGTACCATGGTCGCATATGCTGGTGCGTTCTCGTTGGGGGAAAACGTCGTCGTTCATCACATCGACACATCGTGGAACCAGACGTGGACCGGCACCAATCAAATACGACACTTTGTGCTCGAGGGAGATACCCTGACGATCACGACCGCTCCGTACAAAAGCTATCTCGACGGCACCCTGGGGCGATCGATACTCGTGTGGAACCGGGTCAAGTAATGCCACTGCCTCAGATTACCCGAGATCTGCGATGAATGACCTGTTTGGTAATTGAAGGGGCGTGGGTCGCGGTCATAGGTGGCTCGAGCGCTCTTGCGGGGTGCTCGCGTGACTGCCGGCCCAGCGGAAGCTCTGACTAAAACAGTCAATGACGTTAGTACGGCCAAGGTCTAGGCATCTAGAATGCAAGATTCGTCACATAACGGAGCGCTGACGGCCTCTGGAGGAGAGCGCTTGTGGGAAATGCAGCTATGAAAAACTGGCCGATCGCTCCGTTGGCGTTGGCTCAGCAAGAGCGGGCGTACTTATAGAGGCAAGTTCATCTCGTCGTGTTGCCCGGTCGCACTGTGCGATCCGGATGTGCGGATGGATCGCCGAACAAGTCTGTGGCTGCCGAACTCGGCATCATTTGTAAGTGGCTTCGCCGATTTTTGAGATCGCTCTGATGACTTGCTTGACGAAGCCCGCCCTTGCCGCCCGTCGAATCCTCAATGACGATCAAGTTGCTGCAGTGATAGAGCGGGCGTTGCGTACGACGCCGGCCGATGCGACGCACTGGTCGATCCGCTCGATAGCTGTGGAGACTCGCCTTTTCCCACGAGATCCGTTGAATGTGGACGGAGTTCGGCTTACAGCCGCACCGTAGTCGGACATTTCAAGCCCTGAAGTGATACTCTGCTCCGATCAGGTACTTGATATCGTCGCGCCTGATCTACCCAAACTGAACCGAGCCATTGTCCTCAGCATCGATAAGAAAAGTCGGATTCGGGGTATTTTCCTCCAAATGGCACTCATCGCGAGCAGCCGGTCTTGCCAATGATGCCTGCCGCGCCGGGGCGTCGGACGCGCAGGTATGTGCTGGTACGACCTCGCTGTTTGCCGCGCTCGATGTCGCCTCGGCTTCGTGATCGAGAAATGCTACAAGCGCCATTGGGTGGGGTGAGCCAAGCGACGGGTACCGCCGAACGGGAGATTGCGCTTGCCATGATCGACAGGCGGAGGTGCGCGAAGCGGATCACTCTGGGGGCGGATAAGGCCTATGATGTCACGCAGTTCGTGCACGACCTGAGAGATAGATCGGTTACCCCGCATATCGCGATTGATGGACATCTGAGTAAGACCGGCAAGCGGCGCAAGACAGCGATCGACGCGCGTACCACGCGTCACAGCGGCTACGACGTCAGCCAACGCTGCCGCAAACGCATCGAAGAAGTCTTCGGCTGGATCAAGAGTTCCGCTGGTTTGGCCAAGGTCAAGCTGCGAGGCCGCGACCGCGTGGATGCCGTCTTCGTCCTGGCGCTTGCAGCCTACAATCTGATCCGGCCTCCCAAGCTTCTGGCGGCACCGGCATGACCATTCGAGGCAGATGGCAGGTCGTCGAGACGCCGGGCTACGATATGGCCTTGGCGGGCGCCTACATCCTGTTCGATGAGGCCGGCGGCGAATTCGCCTTCGATTGCCTCACTGGCTACATTCATGGAGCCTGCCACGGCGATACCGTCGAGTTCGGCTGGCAGGGAAACAACGAAATGGAGCCAGCCGAGGGGGACGGCTGGGCCGAACTGCAGGATGACGGCTCACTCGAAGGGGAGATCTGCCTCCTCAACGGCGACAACATCCCATTCATCGCGCGCCGTTCAAAGACTTCTTCAACAGCCTGCTCTCATGTTTGCTGTCAAGGGACTCGATCAAGCGGAGCCGCTTCCGGCTGAGCGCCCGGACGCTGGACTTCGAAGGTGCCCACGGTAGGAGGCAGGGCTGAAAACGACGGTTGATCAAGCTCTCATGCGCGGGTTGGCTACCGCATGACCGTGGTTTCGTCTGGGGGCTGCCTCGGTCTAGGGAGCGAGCGTCGGCAATGCCGGCTCATAACAGGCCACGAGGATTCCCCACCGCGCCCTGCCTCCTGCCCTGGGCACCGATATGGTCGAGCAGCGCTCTTCGGGCGGCCGGCCCGAGTTGTACTTGACGAGTGATCGCCCACAGGAAGCCGACCATCTCGCGTGCAATGGCGGTGGTGATGATCACCTTGGGTTTGCCGGCCGCCGACAAGCGGCGATAGCGGGCGCACAGCCTGACCTGGGCCTTCCAGGCGATATCGCGGATAGCTTGTGGCAGGCGCTCGTTACGGTCATGGAGCTTGCGACTGACGCGGGCTTGCATGCGATAGGTCCATGCCCCCTCGATCAGAGCTCGCCTGGCCAGAGCGTTGCCAGCCTTGGTGATGCCGCCGCGTCGGATGGTGGCGCCGCTCGAATGCTCCGACGGCACGAGGCCGAGAAAGGCCATCAACTGGCGGGGATTGTCGAAGCGGGCGAAGTCGCCGACTTCAGCAACCACCGTCACGGCAACGATGAAGGCGACGCCGCGCATGGCCTGCACGGCCTCAACGAATGGCGTCATCGACCATTGTGGCACCAGCTCCTCGATCCGCTTGGTCAAGCAGTCCACACGGGCCTCAGCGTCGGTCACGGCATGAATGTAGTCCTGCAGAACGATTTGGCTCGCCGGGTGATCAAAGCGCACCGTGGTGAGCCAGCGACGATAAGCCAGAGTCCACCCCTTCTTCCCGGCATAGATGCGCCCATGTCGCAGCAGGAAGCCTTGGAGATGTTGCCGTGCCTTGCCGAGCACACGCATCGCTGTGGCGCGGGCTCTCACCAAGTCGCGCATGGCCTCATGCGCCGCATCCGGAACCCACACAGCTGTCAGCTCGCCGCTCCGGTGCAGCTTGGCCAGCATCGCCGCATCGCGCCGGTCGGTTTTTACCCGATCCCCGGCCTTCATTGGGATCAGCGAGGGGGCCACCACGAGGCAATTGTGCCCCAGTCCCATCAGTTGGCGATGCAGGCGATATCCGCAGGGGCCGGCTTCGTAGCAAAAACTTACCTGCCGGTCACCCTTGCCAAGCTTCTTCGCCAGCTTGTCGATCTGATCGGCGCGATTGGGGATGATCCCCAAGTTACGAACTTCCCCGCCGCGCATCTCTTCGGCCACCGCAACCGAAATCGTCGCCTTGTGCACATCCAGCCCCACGAAAATGCTATCGTTCATCAGGCCCGCTCCCCATGCTTGAGGCTCGGCGCCGGACCATCCGGCGCAACCCTCGATAGGAGCTTGCCGCGGGGCGGGCCGCCCGTCACCTCAGAGGGCGAACATAGGGTCTAGGTGTCTAGTCCCGGAGTGTGGGGGAATCAGGCAAGCTGATCCTTCATTCCGGGAGATCCTATGGGACAGATACTCCACGGCAGCGCCACGACCACGTACGCGGTCCGAGCTGCGATACAGCGATCGAAGGCTCCGCTCAAAGAGCTCGCTGCCCAGTACGGTCTAAATCAAAAAACGGTTGCCAAGTGGCGCAAACGGGCCTTCGTGCATGATGCGCCGATGGGCCCGAAGGCGGTGCACTCGACCGTGCTTACTGCCGAGGAGGAGGCGATGGTCGTCGCCTTTCGCAAGCACACCCTGCTGCCTCTGGACGACTGCCTCTATGCCCTGCAGGCGACAATTCCGCACCTGACGCGTTCGTCGTAACACCGCTGCCTGCAGCGCCATGGGATCAGTCGGCTGCCCGAGGTCGGTGGTGACAAACCAGCCAAGCAGCCATTCAAGGCCTACCCAATCGGCTACTTCCATATCGATATCGCCGAGGTTCGCACCGAGCAGGGCAAGCTGCATCTGTTCGTGGCGGTGGACCGGACCTCGAAGTTCGCTTTCGTCCAATTACACGAGGTAGCCAACGTCAGGACCGCCGCGGCCTTTCTCGAAGCCCTGATCGCTGCGGTCCCTTACAAAATTCACACCGTTCTGACCGACAACGGCGTGCAGTTCTGCGATATGCCAAAACATCGGTCGGGACCGACGGTGCGATACAGGCTGCATGCCTTTGACCGCGTCTGCCGCAACATGACGTCGAACACCGCCTCACCAAGCCCAATCACCCGTGGACCAACGGCCAGGTCGAGCGCATGAACCGAACCCTCAAGGAAGCCACCGTGCGGCGATATCATTACGTCACACGCCGGCAGCTTAGAGATCACCTCCCCGCCTTCCTGGACCCGTACAACTTCGCCAAGCGCCTTAAGACCCTTCGCGGCCTCACTCCCTACGAGCACATTTGCAAAGCCTGGGCTGACCACCCGCACCGGTTCAGGTACGATCCAACCCACCTCACTTCAGGACTGAACACCTAGATCCACGTGACTAGCATTAACAGTTGCATTTGTCTCTTAGGTGAGCGCGGCGGGCGTCGGGCCTGGCGAGTTCCCCGCCAGAGCGACTGAGAGAACATGGTCGATCGAGAAGCGCCGGTGAGCGGCTGCAAATATTCCAAAGGGGGAACAAGGTCTTCACCTGGCTCGAGTCGCGCGTAGATTTTCGACCTTCCTACTGAGCGTGTGCTTTCTTCATCTCATCCTCCACCAGCGTCGCATCGACCCAGAATTTCTTTTTTACTCGCACCGCACGCCTGGCTCGAAACCCATGCGAACCTGATCGTCACCGGCCAGACCGTTTTATCAGCAAATCCTGCTCCCCTATTGCCCGAATTCCTCAGCTGGTTGCGAGACGATAAACATGTTTCCAGCCGCGGCCTCTGATCGATCGCGGCCACAATCGGCAGACTGTGCTGAGATTGACGACGCATCCTGCCGGAGCAATCGGTCAATCCAGTGGGGCTCCTCAACTTGGGGGCAGCTCGACTTTTGGGATATTGCCAACATCAATTCCGATTGCCTGAGCCCTTTTAAGGATCTCCATGGCAGTCCGAACAACCGCATAGTCTACTGACGTTGACTTGTACCGAATCGAGCCCTCCCCGCGGGCGGTGGCCTCCGCCAAGGCGGATATGATGTCACACGACTCATTGATCTCATCGTGCGTTGGCGAATAGACCTCATTGATGACGGGGATATGACTGGGATGGATCGCCGACGCAAACGATGCGCCCATGCGCTTCGATCTTTCGCCGATTCGACGCACTAACTCGACGTCACCCAATCGTCCCGTCATTGCGCCTTCGACCTGTATAATCCCGGCAGCGCGAGCTTGCAGCGCGGAATAGGCTCCAAAGTAAATCCCCTCTTCAGTCGCGTGGTTAAGGCCCAGGGAGCGAGCCCCGTCCCCACCTGGGGGCGGACCACCAGAACAGCCGGCCCGTTTGACTCGCTGGGATGCCGTGCAGAGATGGTAAAGCCTGTACATCCCCAACGCAGATTCCGGGTGCGGCCAAATCTCGATTCGGCCGGCCGGCAGCCCTCGCGACCTTTCCATATCCCCAAGCACAAGGTCCAGAGCGGTAATCTCTTCCGGGTCTTCAGTTTTAGCGGGTGCCACCCCGTCCAGGCCATCGACTACAACCGCATTAAGATCGTCTAGCAGATGGCCCGTTCGCCAACCATTGAGCCTCACAAAACGCCCGAAGGGACCGGTGCTGAGCTCCGCGATGGCTGCCGCGACCGCCTTGCGAGCTCCAGCCTTCTGAGTAACCTCGACCGAGTCTTCGAGATCTAAGATCAGGGCATCCGCTCCATATTTGGGCGCCTTTAACATCCAGTCGAATTTGTCTCCAGGCACGTAGAGCATCGAGCGGTACCAGCGAGCGTCTCGGTATGTCTGGGGCATAATCTTTTCCTCGTTTGGAACTTGCACTATTAACGCCACATCAAGATCAGTGTCTTTCGCTGGCTCGGGCTCGACCCGTTGTGGCTTGGCGATCGTTTGCATATGGTAATTGGCTGCACACCTACCTTTCCTTGTAGGCTGACATCGCGAGATCACACTAGGCTGCACACTGACGCCAGAGGTCTGCACATGAAGACCCCGTCACCTTCCGTTTAGCGAGGGCTGTTCCCGTAGCGCTCTTCCAATCATGCGATAGGGATTCACCATAAAGCTGTGGGACTAACCAGCGAAGGTAGTCCGTCAAGCAATACAAGATAGTCAAGAAAGCCCGAAGCGGTCGCCAAACGCTACGAGAGCAATCGGAAGACTGTCGCGACGTGGAAGCAGCGCGAGACTCAAGCCCCGATCCAGGCCGTCGCCTACGGGAGCCGCACAATGGAATCCAGTTCACCTACTCGCCGCGGTACGCGGGCGGCCCGACGACTAGCTACGTGACGCATATTTTCGATATGCGATGCCAAGAAACAGGATCAAACATCGGCTGACCAAGATCAAGCGTATTGCGCTAATGGCCAGCTCGAGCGCATGAACCACGCGATCAAGGAGGCGACTGCCACACGGTACGAGCGACACGATCCGCTTGAAGCTCACCTTGCTAACTTCATCACAGCCTACAGCCACGCTCGGCGGCTGAAGACTCAAGGGCCTCACACCATACGGATACATCTGCAAATCCTGGACTTCTCGGCCAGAACGTTTCAAATTCAGTCGGTTCCAACAAATGCCGGGACTAAACACCCGGTTCTGCTATTTGCTATTTCTCAATACCACCCCCCGATGCGCTGAACCCGGCTTTCTCGGATTCGAAGGAGCTCAGTCTAAACTTGACGGCATTCGTCCGCCCGCCGATAAGAGGAGGAATGGTCTTGGCGAACGAAAGTCGTTGTTCGAAGCGACAGGCGCGAACGTGAGTTGAGTTCAGATAACCGCGCCCGCAGGTGCTGCTTCACGGCAAGGGACGGCGCGACCGCGTCGTTCCTAATCCTCAAGATTTGCTGCGATCGTTGACGGCGTGTTGAGCGAACGCCGAGTCGCCCATCGTAAGCCGCCGCGATGTCCGTCGGGGCGCACGACAGGGGCCTGACGCGCTTTGGTCGATCCTGATCCGAGGCCAGCAAACTGTGCCATTCTTCTAGAGTCTTCGCTGCCGAATCCGCTTGGTCGGGAGGATCGAACGACGATGAAGGCTTCCAAGTATTGGAAGCTCAGAAGCGTTCATCCTGAAGCGAGCGCAGACGGCGTTCCGGTTGCGGAGAGCTGCCGCAAGATCGGAATCGGCCACGCGACCTATTTTAACAAGGATTGCTGCCGAGGAAAATGCTGCGATCGAAGCAGCTCTAAGAAGGGGAACTGCGATCTTAAACAGATGGCAAACCTGTCGGTTGAGATGGAGATGCTGCAGGACGTGATCCGCTTAAAGCTATGAGGCTCCAACGGCAAGTGCAAGCTGATCGACGAAGCCCGCAACGAATGGCAGGTTTCGATCCGCAGGCCAGCGCGGCCTCGATCTTGAGAGTTCGAGATACAAGTTCCGTCGCTCCGGCCAAGCCGTCCTCGCACAGAAGATCAGGAAGATCTGTCATAGCCGCGTTCCCTATGCGAATTGGGCCACAATTGCGCAACTAAAACGCCTGAGCGCTGGGTCAAGCCAAGCTGCGTGACGACCGCAACTCGGCGATGCCATCCAAGGGGGCTTGGGCGATGGACTGCGTCATCGGAAACTGACCGCTCCTGAACCGTTTCTATCACGCTGCCAGAGACTCTATCTGCTGCAATTGCTGTGGACATGTGGTCAAAGCGTCAGCGATCCTCATCATGTCCACACCCTCACGGCCTGCGCGACCGCCATCGGCGTGCGATAGCCGTGCGCCTGATGAAGGCAACGATCGTTGCAGCGAGCTATGCGGGAAAGTGGGGGATGACGGACTGAGATAGGCGGCGTATCGAGGCGGGTGTCGAGCCTGCCAGAACCTCTCAAGGAGAGCGATACGCCATGAACGAGACTAGCAATATTGTGCCGCTTCGTCAGCCCGACGAGATCGATGATCCACTGACCAATGTCCTGCGCGCCGGTGCGCGGCTGCTTCTGGCACAGGCTGTCGAGGTGGAAGTCGAGACCTTTCTTGCCACGGTGAAGGATTTGAAGCTTGCCGACGGACGCGCCCGTGTCGTGCGGCATGGTTACGGCCCGGCGCGAATGATCCAGACCGGCATCGGCCCGGTCGAGGTGGCGCGGGCGAAGGTTCGCGACCGCGGGGCGTCCAGCGAGGGCGAGCGGATCCGGTTCAGCTCGGCGATCCTGCCGTTGTGGGCACGGCGGACCAGAAGTCTGGATGCGCTGTTGCCGGTGCTATACCTGCGCGGCATCTCGACCGGCGATTTCCAGGAGGCGCTGACGGCCTTGCTGGGCAAGGACGCGCCGAACCTGTCGCCCGCGGTGATTTCCCGGCTGACGGCGGAGTGGCAAGGCGAGTACGAGCGCTGGCAGAGGCGCGATCTGTCGGCGCGCCGATACGTGTACGTGTGGGCCGATGGCGTCTTCCTGCAGGCCCGCATGGAAGACCACGGCGAGTGCATGCTGGTGCTGATCGGCGCGACGCCGGAAGGCAAGAAGGAACTGATCGGCTTTTAGGTCGGCGTGCGGGAGAGCGCGCAGAGCTGGCGCGAGCTCCTGATCGACGTCAAGCAGCGCGGGTTGCAGATCGCGCCGGAAATTGCCGTCGGCGACGGCGCGCTCGGCTTCTGGAAGGCGCTCGACGAGGTCTTTCCCGGCACGCGGCACCAGCGATGCTGGGTGCACAAGACCGTGAATGTCCTGGACAAGGTCCCGCTCTCGGTGCAGGCCACCATGAAGAAGGATTTGCGCGAGGTCTATTGGGCGCCGAACCGGGCGTCCGCCGAAGCGGCGATCGGCGTCTTTGCCGAGAAATACCGCGCCAAATACGGTCGCGCGGTCGAATGTCTGAAGGATCGCGATGCGCTGCTGGCCTTCTACGACTTTCCTGCCGAGCATTGGGATCACCTGCGCACCAGCAATCCCATCGAGAGCGTGTTCGCCACCGTGCGGCACCGGACGGTGCGCACCAAGGGTTCGTTGTCGCCGACCACCGCCAAGCTGATGGTGTTCAAGCTCGTCATCGCCGCATCGAAGACCTGGCGGCGGCTCAAAGGCACAAATCAGTTGCCGAAGGTTATCGCGGGTGTCAGATTCAACGACGGCATCGAGGTCATCCAAGTGCCGACAAACCACGCCGCCTGATCACCTCGTCACCCAAAATCCCGCATAGCTCCGTTGCAGCAGGCGATCCAGCTTACGACTCCTTCTTGGCCTCGCGGCTGTCGGTATAGCCCTTGAGATGGTGCATTCATGCTTGGACGACTGCCACAGCCGCTCGATCCATGGAGATCTTGATCCCCGCGCCCGTCAAACCTCGGTGAAGGTCGCACCGGCGAATTGGCGGGCAGGATCGGTGTTGAAGATCTCCGGCGTGCCATATTTTGCCAGGCGCCCTCGCGTGAGCACAGTGCATTGTCGCGCTGCAAAACCGAATACCGCGTGTCTCATCGCTAGACTTCATTCCCTTTGTCGATCGGATGAAGTGTGGTGCCGTTTAGGTTCGCGATTGCAGATCGAAGTTCTTCTCGCGCACGGCTCCAGCCGGCGCCGAGTTCGCGAAAAATCGCGGCTGATCGATCGATGTCTGTTTCGAGCTCGTCCAGTGCAGCGGTAACAGTCTCGGGAGCAGGCCCTCCCCCTGCTCGAGCCGTTCTTGCGATGACATCCGGCACTAGCGACTCCGCGGGATTGACGATCCGGCCTTCTTGCATGATCGCCAAGAGGCTCGGTGCACCACACTCGAGAGCTGTCGTAACCAACTGACCGACTTCAATATCAGCGGATCGAGAGTCGAGGAAGCGGTCGACGGCGAGGCGCGTCGCCGTTTCCATGGCATTCACGAATGAGCGATCGAGCATAGCTGACGCAGCGTCTTCTGCAGCGGTCAGCCCCGAAAAACATAGTCGGATGAGGCGCACCGATCCGACGGAATTGTCGAGTCCGGTCCAAATATGGCGAGTAGCTTCGGTTCCGACGGCCACACAATTCGTGAAGGGCGTGTTATGCATACCCGTCATCGCGGCCACGAGACAGCCAATTACCGCCCCCGCCTTTCCCTGGACTTGCTCGAGAAGGAAGGGATTTCGCTTGTGAGGCATCGCGGAGCTAGATCCCACTAATTCGTGTGGAAAACTAGCCAGCCCGCTTTCGCCGACCCAAAGCAGTAATGTCTCGGCGATGCGAGTGAGATTCGATCCGAGAATCGCGGACCCTGCCAGGAGACGAAGGACCAGATCGCGAGATGCCACGCTATCGATGGAGTTGACTGGCGGCGTCGCGAAGCCGAGTAGCTTTGCTGTCAAATCGGGCAGAATTGGCAAGGTCGTGCCTCCCCCGGCGCCAGCACCGAGACAAGAACGATTGAGGAGCGGATGCACAGCCAGAAGTGCCTCCAGATCGCGCGAGAGCGAGCTGGCGAACGCCGCCAGATGGTGCGCAAAGGTGGATGGCAAGGCGGGCTGACGGTGCGTCTGCAGCGGGAAAACCGTCTCAAGGTGAGCGCGAGCGCGCCCGCAGAGCACTCGTAGAAGTTCGAGGAGTTCGCCGGCCAATTCCAGATACGGTCCTCTCAGCTTGAGCTTTAGGACTGTCGCATTGACATCATTGCGGCTCCGGCCGAGATGTAGATCACTACCTGCCTTGCCGATCACCGAACGGAGATGATCCTCATAGGCGAGATAAGAATCGCGGGGAGCAGGCAAAACAGCAACCCTCTGGAACTCTTCGGCCTGCAATCTATCGAGCTCGATGAATACCTTTTTGGCGATGTCGCGGTCGATCAATCCCACTCGCTCAAGCATAATGGCCTGGGCTCGATCGATTTCGGCATAGAAGGGTAACTCGTCGATCACTGCGCGCCGAAGATCAGCGTCGAAAACGATCGCGCTCGCTTCAGGATGGAGAGTTGATTTGATGCGGCCTGTGTCTTGCAACATTTTCTTTCATGCCTGGTGGATGAAGGTAACCGTAGCCTCGGCACGCCGGGCAGCAGCAGCAGGATCGCCATCAACAGCCATGGCGTGACCGATTCAGTCGCGGAAGTCATTGTAGCGCCTGAATTCTGTAGGCAGAGCAGATATGAAGCGAATTCTGTGAGCCGAGCGGCCGACGAGGCGCTCGCAGTTTTGATGAATCTGGAAGTGCCCTTCGTGCTCCGGCACGATGAATCGGATTGAACCATAAGCGCCAGCGGTCGGAGCCTCGGGTGGCATTCCAAGCAGACTGCGGAGGACTGCTAGGACGGGATCGAAACCGGTCGCGTGAAGGAAAACACTAGGGATCGAGCCGCCCGCGGGTCGAGGATTAACTTCGATGATCGTGACGCAGCCCTGGTGCGCTCGTAATTCGACATGAGCGGGTCCCCGCCTATGACCCGGGACCTCTGTCGCGCGAAGAGCTTCATCTACCATCTGCGGTCGTAATTGAGGCGACATTATTGCCGGCGCATCGTGTCCAATCTCGACGAAATGCGGCAGAGCTCCTAGGTGTTTCCGCCTGACTCCAAAGACCCGGCTATCGAAAATCTCGACGGAAAACTCGTCGCCCGCAATGTACGACATCAGGAGCGCACCAGGATGGATGCGACGGCCGCGCACGTCCGCCGTGGCGCCGAGCAGGTTGCGTAGAGCTTGAATCGCAACGGTTTCTGTTTCTACTAAAGTGACGCCGGTGCTACCGGTCTCACTGATCGGCTTTACAATTGCAGGCAAGCCGACCCGCGCAACGGCGTGCCGAGCCACGATCTCGCATTTGCGGAAATGGGTCGGTGTCACTTCGATGCCGCTGTGGCCGGCTTCGACCACGAAGTGTCCCACGCGGCTCGGCTCCAACATGACGCGGGCGACCGATCCTTCGGCGTATGGGATGTGAAGTGAGACCAGCGCCCGTACCGTTCGGCGACGCCCCGCTTCTCGGACTTCGAGGGCTCCTTGGAGCAGTTCGCCGAAATGCGGGTGGCAGGACCCTATGCCGCATGTTTTCGCGACCAAAGGATGAACACTCCTGTGCGTCTGAAGTTTCAGTGGGATCTCGATCGCGCCTTGCCGTGGCGGCGTGACCAAGCCGCAAAGGGCCGGTACTAGTTCGCTCCACGAAACGAAGAGCCGCCGACTTTCATGATAATTGGCAATCACGATATACCAATGAGCGCTTTGGCTCCCGCCAATGCATTAGCGGAACTGCCAGGGGCACATTAGCCAAGCGCACAGATGCTCGCACCTACAAGAACCGGGAGCGCGCTCTAGCGATTGAGACACATGATTGGCACCGTACCCCGCTACGTCCAATTTTGAATAGCCAAGTCGGAGACGCCGATGCGCTAGTGTCCTGAACAGAAGTTCGCAACATCGAGGCTTGTAGGTCATTGTATCTGCAGAAGCGTTCGATGGAAGCAATGATGTCATCGGCGGACTTGGTCCATCGGAAAGGTTAGGGTTGTGTCGGTCGATGAACGAGGTGATGTCAGCCCCTGAGGGCGGCGACGCTGTCATCGATGCCGCGCCTGATCTTCTCCTCCGTAGCAGCGCGAAGAAGCGCTCGACCTGGTTGAGCCAAGACGAACTGGTCGGGGTCAGGTGCACGGGCCAACGCGGCCTTTTAGCCAGCCATCTCGGATCAAGGGGGCGCGAGATGGACGTCGAGGTCGCGCGACACGGTTGCCTCGATCTCGTCGAGGAACTTGCGGAAATCGGCGGCACGGCGCGTAGCACTTGCCGAAGATCAGTCCGGTCGCAATGCCGAGGGCAGCAAATAGTGACCTGGTACCGTGCCTTGTGTAGTCATGGCTCCTCGGGCCGGATGGCCGGGACGCATTGGCAGCATCGGCTGATTTGCCGTCTAGCAGGCTGTTGAAGAAGTCGGTAGCGAAGCGCTTCGTATCTTGATTCCCTAAGACCAGGATTTAACTGGGGGAGCGCGCGATGCGGGGGAGTGACGAACGGTCCGGCTCGCTTTTCAGTTATGTGGACCTAGAGGCTCGAGTTCGCGTCGACCATCCGCTACGGGTGATCCGAGACTTGGCGAATGCGGCGCTGGGCGAGCTTTCTGGGGAGTTCGGCAAGCTCTATACGGACTTCGGTCGCCCCTCGATCGCACCGGAGAAGTTGCTTCGGGCGATGCTCCTCCAGGCGTTTTATGACGTTCGCTCGGAACGGCATCTGATGGAACGGATAGAGTTCGATCTTCTGTTCCGCTGGTTCGTTGGGCTTGGGGTGGACGATGCGGTTTGGGACCATTCGACCTTCTCGAAGAACCGCGACCGGCTGCTCGAAGGCGAGATTGCGGCCAAGTTCCTGAACGCGCTTTTGGCGCCGCCAAAGGTCAAGCGTCTGCTGTCGAGCGAGCACTTCTCGGTGGATGGTACGCTGATTGAAGCCTGGGCTTCGATCAAGAGCTTCCGAAAGAAGGATGGCAGCGACAAAGACGAGGATGGTCTGAACCGCCCCGGGTTTGCCGGAGGCCATTTGGTTTTAGTTATGCCGCCATGGCCGGCTGTTCCAGCATGGCGTAGTAGCGTTGCTCGGCTTCGGCCGGCGGAATGTTGCCGATGGGCTCCAGCAGCCGCCGGTTGTTGAACCGATCCACCCATTCCAGGGTCGCGAACTCGACGGCCTCGAAGCTACGCCATGACCCGCGCCGATGGATCACTTGGGCTTTGTAGAGACCGTTGATGGTTTCGGCGAGAGCGTTGTCATAGGAATCTCCGACACTGCCGACGGACGGCTCGACACCAGCTTCAGCCAGGCGCTCGGTGTACTTGATGGATACGTATTGGGCGGATTCAAACGGTCGTCGCAACACCAATCGTTTTCACTCATGACAGTAATTCGTCAAGCGCTTCTGCCGGCGTTTTCCAGCCCAGTGTCTATCTCGGTCGGGCGTTGAGGGCCGCTGCTACAGCGGATATTTCGTCGGCGCTGTGGATGCTCAGGTCTGTGCCTTTCGGAAAGTACTGCCGCAGCAACCCGTTGGTGTTCTCGTTAGTGCCGCGCTGCCAAGGGCTTTGCGGGTCGCAGAAGTAGACTTGGATGCCCGCATCGATCTTGAGGCGGTCGTGCTGAGCCATTTCGGCTCCTTGATCCCAAGTCAGCGTCCGACGTAGTTCTTCGGGCAAAGTGATGATGGTGCGCGTGATCGCGTCGCGCACGGCTTCCGCCCCGTGTCCCGCAAGCGCAGGTCCGTTCTTCTTGCGCGGAGCTTCGCCATGCCCGGCTAATCGGGGAAGGTGCAATAGCATTGTGAAGCGTGTCGTGCGTTCGACCAACGTGCCGATCGCCGAGCTGCCAAGACCGAGGATGAGGTCTCCCTCCCAATGTCCCGGTACGGCTCAATCGGCCGCTTCAGCGGGGCGCTCACGGATCATGATCTCCGGCGAGATAAAGCCCTTGCCCCGCCTGCGTACGCGCCCCCTGGGCACGCGCAACACACGTCCGGTTCGCAAGCAGGCCGTCAGTTCGCTTCGTAGTACACCGCGGCCCTGAACGAAGAGAGCCTGATAGATGGCTTCGTGGCTGATGCGCATCGTCTTGTCGTCCGGAAAGTCGATCGGCAAGCGTCGGGCAATCTGCTCGGGACTCCATGCCTTGGCCCATCGTCGATCCGTTCGCCGGCCCTGCCGGCGGCCATTCCACCGAACGGTGGGGCCAGCAATACAAGCTCCGCTCGGGGCTACAACACTGCCGGCAAGTCTCTCCTCCACATAACTGCGCAAGGCTGCGTTGGGCGCAAGCTTAGTCGGCTTGGGCCGGCGAGCAGATCGGTCTGCATGCCATTGGGCAGTTGTGGCCCGATAATCCAAGCCGCCGCCGCGGGTGGCCGCGTTCCGCCGCAATTCACGGGAGACCGTCGAAGCAGCCCGTCTTAAGCGGCGCCCAATCTCCCGTATGGAATGGCCCTGCACTTTTAGAAGGGCGATTTCCTCGCGTTCAGCCAATGAAAGGTAGCGCCCGGAGAGAGGCTTGGCTGAAGATCTGAACATCGCTGGTGGCATGCCGCCTGCCTTTCGGAACAATCTGCTTCCGACAGGTTGCGATAAGCCGGCCTCAAACGCAGCATCTTCGCCGCTCTGCCCCGTGGCAATCGCCTTCCAAAATCTATTCTGCTCATCGCGTCCGGCCACAGACGGCCGGCCTGGCGATGGCAATGGCGCTCGTCCTGACCGCGCCGAACGTCGGATTACAACTTTCATCGCAACCTCCAACTTCGAGGTGTTGCGACGACCGTTTGAATCCGCCTTGGCTGCCCCTATCGCTGTGGTGCACGAGACCGCCGCGATGGACCGGCCTTCGATGGTGCAAGGCCTGCTCCAACGCATCGAGCACGAAGCCGGCGTGCGCCGTGCGCGAGGCCCGCCAGCCACTGCGGGCATAGGCGTCGATGACGAAGGCAACGTAGACGAAGCCGGCCCAGGTCGGGACATAGGTGAAGTCGGAGAGCCAAAGGACGTATCGGCCTGGACGCCTTGAACTGGCGGTTGACGTGATCCAGCGGGCATGGCGCGGCCTTGTCGCTGATCGTGGTCTTGACGGGTTTGCCGCGGATCACCCCTTGCAAACCCATGTCCCGCATCAGTCGCAACACTGTGCAACGGGCAACATCGAAGCCTTCGCGCTTGAGCTGTCGCCAGACCTTGCGCACGCCATAGACGGAGAAGTTCTGATCGAAGACGCGCCGGATCTCGATCTTCAGCGCCGCGTCTTGCCGGGCGCGCGCCGACAGCTTGGCGGGATCACGCCGTTTGGCCACATGGGCATGGTAGGTCGAGGGGGCGATCGGCAAGACCTTGCAGATCGGCTCGACCGAATGCGCCCCACGATGCTCGTCAATGAAGCCGATCATGGCTTGGACCGGCGGTCGAGCTCCGCCATCGCAAAATACGCGCTCGCCTTGCGCAAGATCTCGTTGGCTTGCCGAAGCTCACGGTTCTCCCGTTCCAGGGCCTTCAGCTTCTCGGCCATCTCGGTTGGAAAGCCGGCCCGCTGCCCGCTGTCGATCTCGGCCTTCTTGACCCAGTCATGCAGCGTCTGCGGGGTGCAGCCGATCTTGGCCGCGATCGAGGTCACTGCCGCCCACCGCGACGGGTGCTCGCCGGCGTGATCCAGAACCATCCGAACCGCTCGATCGCGGACCTCAGGTGAAACTTGTTCGTCGTCTTGCTTGTCATGGCTCCATCCTCTCAGGAGTTGGAGCCTCCGGCAAACCCGGGGCGGTTCAGTCCGGGACGTAACGCCGAGCGCAGCTTCCACAAGGAGAAGCGATCCAACGAGACCCATGCGAGCACGACTGATCCTGAGGCGCGGCTCTACAAGAAGGGTGACGGCCAGCCAGCCAAGCTGAGCTATATGGGCCATGCCCTGATGGAGAACCGCAATGGTTTAGCGGTTTTGGGTGGGGTGAGCCAAGCGACGGGTACCGCCGAACGGGAGATTGCGCTTGCCATGATCGACAGGCGGAGGTGCGCGAAGCGGATCACTCTGGGGGCGGATAAGGCCTATGATGTCACGCAGTTCGTGCACGACCTGAGAGATAGATCGGTTACCCCGCATATCGCGATTGATGGACATCTGAGTAAGACCGGCAAGCGGCGCAAGACAGCGATCGACGCGCGTACCACGCGTCACAGCGGCTACGACGTCAGCCAACGCTGCCGCAAACGCATCGAAGAAGTCTTCGGCTGGATCAAGAGTTCCGCTGGTTTGGCCAAGGTCAAGCTGCGAGGCCGCGACCGCGTGGATGCCGTCTTCGTCCTGGCGCTTGCAGCCTACAATCTGATCCGGCCTCCCAAGCTTCTGGCGGCACCGGCATGACCATTCGAGGCAGATGGCAGGTCGTCGAGACGCCGGGCTACGATATGGCCTTGGCGGGCGCCTACATCCTGTTCGATGAGGCCGGCGGCGAATTCGCCTTCGATTGCCTCACTGACTCCATTCATGGAGCCTGCCACGGCGATACCGTCGAGTTCGGCTGGCAGGGAAACAACGAAATGGAGCCAGCCGAGGGGGACGGCTGGGCCGAACTGCAGGATGACGGCTCACTCGAAGGGGAGATCTGCCTCCTCAACGGCGACAACATCCCATTCATCGCGCGCCGTTCAAAGACTTCTTCAACAGCCTGCTAGACTAGCGGCTGAATTTGGGACTTCTCATCCACAGACAGAAGATGGCGTCGAGCCAGGTTTCGCAAGAACAGCGAAGCACCGGTTTTGTGGAGCCGGAACCGCTTGTACTTTCGCATGATCCGCGCCCTCAGCTTCTGATTGACGTAGTCGACCAGAGAGAACAGCGCCGAACGACTGAACCATCCGTAATAACCTATCCACCCCCGGAGGAGCGGATTGATCTGTTGGGCGATCTCAGCCAGCGTCCCCGGCGTTTGCCGAGGAATGTGCAAGCTTCGGATCGTCGCTCGCATGGCCTTCAAAGCTGTCGGGCTGACCGCCGGGGTGTATCCACAGAAGAACTCCTTCCGCTGTGACGTTGCCACCTGCCGCGACCTGAACTGATATCCGAGGAAGTCAAACTTGATCCTCGGATACCTTCGCCGACGCCTGTTGCCCTTGCAGTAAACGATCTGCGCCTTCGTCGGATGCATCTGAGTCCGCACACTTCCAGCCTTGCGTGAAGCTCCGCCTTAATCGCTTCTGCTTCTTGCTCGGTCCGGCAGTGCACCAGTCCATCGTCGGCATACCGACACCAAGGAAGGTCGGGATGTGTCCGCGCCATCGAGAGATCAAATGCATTGAAGAGGTTGGCGAGGATCGGGCTCACTACTCCCCTTACGCAAAAGGTAACTTGCGTCGCCTGGCGGTTGGCGACCTTTGGAGCGCGAGGTCGGCCCACTGCCGTCAGTTGATCCGGTTGGAGCTGGAATCGAGTGTCGGATGACAATCGTATCGTCGTCCACCAAGATCTCCTTGACCAGGAGTCGCACAATGCGCTGACGCTCCGTGACATCCAGCGTTTTGGCCGTTTCGCGTAATCGTGCAAGGAAGCTTGTCACGGTTTCTGCTAGTCGCAGATATCCAGCGCGGTCGGCAAGTTGGCTCTCAAGCGCATTTAGATCGGCGCTGATTGCCTGCTCAGTTTGCGAAGCTCGGGCATGCGACGGCGGAGGTCGTCTAACGACATCAGTTCTTCCTGGTACGCGGTCATCAAACGTTCCGTGCTCTTTCGTACGCGTGCCAGCTCCCGCTGCAAGAGCTCTTCACGGCGTTTGACGGGGCTGGCAGTACGTGCCGCAGCCAATCGCCGCTCCAGTTCTTCTTGAATAAGGTGTGGACTCTCCAGCAGTTTGAGGATCTCACGCCATACCACCTCGTCAAGAAGATCTTGTCGTATCGGCTTGCTATCACACACCGGCCCGCCAAGGCGGCGCCATGCGTCGGAGCCGAGGCAACGATAGTAGTGGATCATACGCGCACTCGTCCGCGTCGAAGTGCGATAGAGACCGTAGCTGCATTTGCGGCACGACACCAAGCCTTGCACGACGCTGGGGGTGATCGTGCGACGAGGCGCGCGGTCTTTGTTCGCCTGAAGCCGCTCCGAAGCCAATGCAAAGGTCTCCTCGGTAACAATCGGTGGCACCGGAATTTCGATCCAGTCTTCCCTTCCGCTCGTGGTGGGCGCTGTCACGTGATGCGAATCCGCCTCGCAGACGGATTGGCCGCGTGATGCGTTGTCGCTTCGCCGTCTTGGTTTCGTTGAAGCACGCCGTTCCCTTGTACGCGAGATTCCGCAGCATCGCCCAAACCACCGAACGCTCCCAACGAGAGATGCGCTTGCGCGTAGGAATGCCTTGTTCGTTCAACAGACGCGTGATGGCGCCGATGCTCAAACCCGCGACGGTGTAGTATTCATAGACCTTGCGCACTACGGTCGCCTCAGCGTCTATGATGGCGTAAGACGCCGGTGCGTGCTCAGCCTTACGGATATATCGGTAGCCATACGGGGCGCCGCAAAGAACGTTGACAACTCCCTGCAGTGCACGGTGCCTTTTGCCCCGGCGCGACCGCTCCAAAATTTGCGCCCATTCATACTCTGCAATCATGCCTTGGAATTGCAACAACAGCTGATCTTCCGCTGTTGCTGTCTGGGGCGCTTTGATGAACA
The DNA here is from genome assembly GCF_023375135.1 of Bradyrhizobium sp. C-145. Taxonomy (NCBI): domain Bacteria; kingdom Pseudomonadati; phylum Pseudomonadota; class Alphaproteobacteria; order Hyphomicrobiales; family Nitrobacteraceae; genus Bradyrhizobium; species Bradyrhizobium sp. C-145. Next base: position 6,787,768 of record NZ_CP088150.1, read on the forward strand.
TTGTCTCGACGTTATGTCGTGCAAATTCTTCAATTAGAAGCACCTGATATGCATATTTTCGACTCAGTCGATCTGGTGAATGAACGAGGACTGCATCGATCTGCCCCTCAGCCGCCAAATCGCGAACCCTTTCCCAGGTCGGGGCGAACTAGCGTAGCTCCGCTGTACCCCTCGTCTTCGATCACCCATTCATCGGGCACGCTGAAGCCCTGCTGCAGGGCGAAGGAGCAGGCGATCGGAAGCAAATTCCAAACAAACGGCGGGACGCTCTGCAGAGCGCTTAGCCATGTCTTCCGCGCCGACGTGTTGCGGTCAAACGCGTCTCGATCGCCTCGGTGACAATCACGCTCAGCGGCAAACCGCTGCGCCTGGAATATGCACGTAATTGCGCGAGCACGTCGCGAGGAATTTTGAACGTCGCCAGGCACCGAAGGTTCGCCAACCGGTGTCGCGCGTCCGAGCGCGCGGGCGCCGTGCAGATACCGATACGCTTGCCGCAGCGAGATGCCGCGTTCTTGCGCCAATATGGTCGCCGCTTCTGCCACGCTGCTTCCCGGCGACAACAGGCCATGCGCCGCGTTCAAGTTCAGGGCTTTCTGCGTCTTCGTTGAACGTGCCATCTGACATAAACGTATTTATCTTCGACATAACCATGGTTAACAACTCGTTACTACCGCCGCATGCATATTACCTTTTAAGACGCAGGTCGAGCACAGTTGGCCCTCTGCGCCACCCACAAATCACCCGATCGAAGGTGAAGTTACCTTTTGCGTAAGGGGAGTAAGGACAGCCCCCTGCGGCGTTCCTCTCGTGCGCTTGACCAAGCTTCCGTCCGGCATGCTCACGGGCGCTTCCAACCACCTTTGCAGGTAGAGCAAAACCCATTTGCAGTCGGTGTGGCGGCGCACGGCCTTCATCAGGAGGCTCCAATCGATTTCGTCGAAGAAGCTCTTGATGTCGAGGTCGAGCACCCAATCGTGGCTCCAGCATCGACGCCGAGCCACAGCCAGTGCATCATGCGCTGATTTTCCTGGCCGATACCCATAGGAATCCATGTGGAACACGGGCTCCAGGATCGATTCAAGATAACGCTTGACCACCATCTGGGCGATCTTCCGAGACCGTTGGTATTCCCAACGGTCGCGTGCTGCCAGCTTCGCCCTTCGGTATGTCAACGCGCCGCACCGGAGGCGGAAAGTAGCTGCCTGAGCTCATCCGATTCCAGATTCGATAGAGATTCTTACTCAGGTCCCGGTCGAAGTCTTCGATCGACTGCCCATCAACACCAGCCGCCCCTTGGTTCGCCTTCACTTGCTTATACGCCTCCCACACATCGCGTTTGGCAATACAAAACGGCTTGGCCTTACTCATGCCGATCATCCCCTTTCGGGTTGTCGGCCGCGTAAAGCCGGATGACAACGCCCCTTCGGTCCAGTGCCATTACAGCACCTTCGTCCCTAATACGGGCGTTTCCGCCCCTGTGCTCCGCATCGGTACTCTGCTCCTTGCGGCGACGGGCCGCTTGGAGTCCTCCCTTCACATCGGAGCGACAGGTTCCTGTGTTCCTTGTCAAAGCCTGATCCGAGGTCACGCCGCCTTCATGCCGGACGCCGGTTGGGCAGTCAGCAGGCTGCCCCCCAACCCTTGCTCGCGGGATAGACATCCTGATCCCGGTTTCGACGTCGATAGAACATGTTACGACACGTCATCAGCGGTTTACTTACGTTCGTCTCCTCGGACCTCACGTGACGGAGTTTCCTCCGCCTTTTCTTCCAACGCTCACCACCAGGGCTCTTTACCCTCGCAGCTCGGACTGGTTTGAAGTCTTCCCCTGCAGGCCGACTTCGGAGGGCCCTCCTCCATCTCTGACAAAGCTTCGTCAGACTTCATGCCGAAGCCTGACTTCCACAGCACACGATGTCCTCATGCTTGAGAGACCGCCACAGCCGCTCGATGAAGACGTTGTCCATCCAACGACCGCGGCCATCCATGGAGATCTTGATCTTTGCGGCCGCCAGCGCGCCGGTGAAGGCCACGCTGGTGAACTGGCTGCCCTGGTCGGTGTTGAAAATCGCCGGCGTGCCGTACTTCGCCAGCGCCTCTTCCAGAGCCGCCACGCAGAACGAGACGTCCATCGTATTCGACAACCGCCACGCCAGAACCGCACGGCTCGCCCAGTCGATGGTGGCGACGAGATAGAGAAAGCCGCGGCCGATGGGCAGATACGTGATGTCGGCCGCCCACACTTGGTTCGGCCGGTCGATCGTCATGTTGCGCAGCAGATAGGGATAGATCTTGTGGCCCGGCGCCGGCTTTGTCGTGTTCGGCTTCGGTCCCAGCGCCGCGATGCCCATCTTGCGCATCAACCGCTGCACGCGTTTGCGATTGACCTGAAGGCCCTCAGCCTTCAGCATCACGGTCATTCGCCGCGAGCCCAGGAATGGCCAGGCGGTGAACAGCTCGTCGATCCGCCGCATCAGGGCAAGGTCGTTGTCGTTGGCCGGCCGTGGCGGCCGGTAGACCCCAGAACGGGCGATGCCAAGCAACATGCATTGCCGGCGGATCGACAGCGCCTGGTCGGCGCGATCGAGCATTCCTCGACGGTCCGGCGTGCTCATCTTCCGGACCTCCGCGCTAAAAAATCGCGCTCGACTGTCAGTTGTCCGATCTTGGCGTGCAGCTTCTCGATCTCGCGTTCGCGCGCTTCCTCGCTCTCGCGCTCGACACCCGCGTCAAAAGCCCGGGCCGCTTGGTCCAGCAGCTGCTTCTTCCAGGCATAGATCTGGTTCGGCTGAACCTCATAGCGCAGGGCCAGATCGGCCACCGTCGCCTGCTCCCGCACCGCTTCCAGCGCAATCTTCGCCTTCAACGCCGCGTCGATCTTCCGTCGTGTCTTCTTTGTCATCATGCCCTCCGTCTATCAAACGGAGCGGCCCTTTTCCAACTTAGCCTCTGGTCCCAAAACCGGGGTCCATTTCAGGAGATTAAGCTTGCTCTGAGAGCATGCTTTGTTCGACACCGTCTCATCGGAAATGCCCCAGCGTTGGAATCCAACGCTTCTGAAAGGTCCGAAGGCGTGAGCGAGACGGTCGACTCGGCCCCTTGTGGCCGCCCGTTCAAAGTCACGCTTCACGAACACCGTTTTGCGCCCGTGCGAGGGGTTTCCCTCAACCTACCGCTAATCACTAGTCTCTTTAGACCGATGAGAATGTAAATGCCCGTCTCGACTATTCCCGTTTCGATGTAATTGAGTCGCGCGACTACGGTTGAGATAGCGACGCCATGCGGATGCGTGACTCTGCAGATACTGCAAACCTTGAACACTGTGCTTGTTCATACTTCCAAACCGACAATCATGCGCGGTAAAGCGTGTGTGGTGTACGGCCGAGTATTTCCGCACCGCCCTTCGTCACCACGACGTGTTGGCTGCACCCAAACAAGTAGCCGCTTTCGCTGAACAGAATGATCGGCAGATGCAAGGTCATGCCGGTCTCAAGTATGTCCTCCGCACCCGGCTCCAAGCTCAAGTTACCTCGTTCCAACCAATGAATGCCGGTTTGATATCCGGTTCGATGGCGAAATACGCGTGGGCGCCTAGATCGCTGGATCACCTTGCGTGCGGCGGCGTCCACTGCATCCGCGGCCACACCCGGTTTGATCGCGACAATTGCGGCTTCGAGAGCCTCCAAGGCCAGAGCGTGCAGAGATTCGGTCGCAGGATGCCGACCGAGGACCGCACCCCGGACTAGCCCTGCGGTGTATCCGTGTTTCGAGCCGCCGATTTCGATCATGGCGGGCTCATTGTCTTTGATTGGGTGATGCGCGGGGGCCCCATGCGGTATCCTTGTCCGCTCGCCGAATACCAAAGTGTAGTTCGGCCGAAGTTCGCCGCCTGCACTCTTGATCTTCGCCTCGATATTCGCGGCCACCTCCAATTCGGTCGCGCCGCCGCGCAGTGAGCTCTGAAACGTGCGCACGGCCAGGTCGGTCATCGCTATCGCGCCGCGCATGGCCTCAAGCTCCAGTTCGCTTTTCACGGCTGCGACTGAGGCGACCAGACGAGTTGCATCGACGACCTGCAACTCGGGAAGTTGCGCCTGAAGCGCACTCACATCGACCGGCGCTAGGTTCCAGCAGCCAAGCTCGAGGCCGATCCTTGGCCACTGCAGTTTATATCGCCGAAGGACTTCGGCGCACACCATGGCAAAGTCGCGCTCTTGCGTATAAGGAATGATCTCGTCAATACAACTGCTCGCTCTAACCGCTTGTACCTCATACTCTCGGACAACGTATGTTGCCGCCCGCCCCGGTAGAAGGATGAATGGGAAGGGCGCGAAGTATCCGCCACGCCCATCGTATCCGGTGAGGTATCGGAGATGACCGTGCGCTGTGACCAACAGTGCGCCAAGCTCAGCGCGCACCATTGCCGCAAGCACCCTCTGCTGCCGACGTTCGTACTCCGACTTCGGAAATGGAACACCAGTTAAAGGAATCGCCGAGATTTTCGTGCTCATGCACCACCTCCATTGGTGTCGGCAACGTCGGCTCGTCCGAGCGTTCGTGGTCCTGCGAGTGTCAACACCGGCACACGGGATTTCACGGCTGGGCGCGCCAATCGTTTTCCTTTTGCCCGTTACGGACATGAGAACTATTCCGGAATGTCTACATCCTCGTCAATCTGCCAGAGCAGGTAGGCCTAATTGCGCCTGATGTTGTTATGAATCGTCAAATCGATGACGAAACTCATCACGATGCAAGGAGCAATAAGGATCGGAACATGAAAGAGATTATACTCGTCAGTGCAGGCAAGATCGGTGGCGCGATTGCAACGATGCTAGCCGAAACCGGCGATTACAAAGTGACGGTCGTCGACCGCAGTGGCGAGCAGCTCGCCGAGATCGACCACCATCCGACGATTTCTAGTGTGATGCTAGACATCACGGACCAGGCGAGTCTGCTGGCCACGATCGACCGAAATTCGCTGTGCTTTCGGCCTTTCCCTTCGATTTGACCGCATACCTCGCAGAGGCTGCTCTCAAGGCAGATGCGCACTGTCTCCTATTTAGCTGAGGATGTCACCACCACAAAGAAAGTCCAGGCTCTTGCTCGAAACGCCGAACGCGCATCCGTTCTTCGCGCGCGGAGCTTCGCCATGCCCCGCCAACCGTGGAAGGTGCAAGAGCATCGTGAAGCGCGTCGTGCGCTCGACCAGCGTGCCGATTGCCGAGCTGCCAAGACCGAGGATAATGTCTCCCTCCCAATGTCCCGGCACTGCTCGATCGGCCGCTTCAGCGGGGCGCTCACTGATCATGATCTCCGGCGAGACAAAGCCCTTACCTCGCCTGCGTACGCGTGCTCTGGGCATCCGTAACACACGCCCTGTTCGCAAGCAGGCCTTCAGTTCGCGGCGTAGCGCCCCACGGCCCTGAACGAAGAGGGCTTGATAGATAGCTTCGTGGCTGATGCGTATCGCCTTGTCGTCCGGGAAGTCGATCGGCAAGCGTCGGGCGATTTCTGCCGCGTGGTCCGCCGGGCCCCTCGCTGCTCCACCCACCGCCGCAGCACGGAATCGCGGAGGCCAAGCTCCTTGGCAATAGATCCGATCGAGCGCCCACTCGACGCTACGAGATCAACTGCTTGCCGCTTGTAGTCGTCCGTAAACGACCACGTTGACGTCCTTCCATCCGACACCTCCTGGCTCTTAGCCTACTACAGGTGGCCATCAATTCGGAGGAGGTTCAACTTACGCAAACAAGATCTACGCTGGAGTTATTGCGGGGCGAAGACTGAGTGCGATTCAGACCACGACCGCCGCGAGCATTTCTACCGTCTTCGAACCTTCTGGCGCAAGAGATTGTCGGCAAAGGTTTTTGTCCGACAGGAAGAGATCACACTGTCGGACTTCCTCAGCAATCGGTTCGGTCAGATCTACAATCCCGGCGCGGTATCGGTGAGGCAGCCGGATGAGGCATTCACGTGCCGTCAGCTCCATTAGGCCGACAACTGTCCAGAAAAGGTGGGGCTTGTGACACAACGGGCGCGAGCACCTCGATGCACACCATCTGCCCTCGACCGCGAAAGGAACATTACTGCAGGGAAAACCCGGTCTAAAGCCCCGGTCAGCTCCTCGATCCCGTCGATAGTCCCGCCTTTCCTTCGGGATTTACCGGAGTAGTTGTTGGCGATTCCCGGTGTATGTAGTCGGTCTGGAGGCTGCCCTGAACGCCGTCCGGCCCGGTGCAACCTGTAGCGACGTTGCATGCGCGTTCTATCGAACGATTGAAAAACATGGCTTCAAAAACGAATCCCGCTGTGCTCGCGGTAGGCTCACTCCAGTCGATGCCAAATGGGATACCCACCTGAGGGAGGGGACATGACAGAGTTGAAGCCGCGTTCCATCTGATGCTGGGCAACTGAATCGAGGAGGATTTCGGCTACGTCATCAGCGAAACATTGCGTGTTACCGAGACCGGCGCAGAGGCATTGACCCGTCACCACGCAAGCTTTTTGAACTTTGCTAAGGCATGTGGGGAACTGAAATGGACCCCGGTTTTGGGACCAGAGGCTAAGTTGGAAAAGGGCCGCTCCGTTTGATAGACGGAGGGCATGATGACAAAGAAGACACGACGGAAGATCGACGCGGCGTTGAAGGCGAAGATTGCGCTGGAAGCGGTGCGGGAGCAGGCGACGGTGGCCGATCTGGCCCTGCGCTATGAGGTTCAGCCGAACCAGATCTATGCCTGGAAGAAGCAGCTGCTGGACCAAGCGGCCCGGGCTTTTGACGCGGGTGTCGAGCGCGAGAGCGAGGAAGCGCGCGAACGCGAGATCGAGAAGCTGCACGCCAAGATCGGACAACTGACAGTCGAGCGCGATTTTTTAGCGCGGAGGTCCGGAAGATGAGCACGCCGGACCGTCGAGGAATGCTCGATCGCGCCGACCAGGCGCTGTCGATCCGCCGGCAAAGCATGTTGCTTGGCATCGCCCGTTCTGGGGTCTACCGGCCGCCACGGCCGGCCAACGACCTTGCCCTGATGCGGCGGATCGACGAGCTGTTCACCGCCTGGCCATTCCTGGGCTCGCGGCGAATGACCGTGATGCTGAAGGCTGAGGGCCTTCAGGTCAATCGCAAACGCGTGCAGCGGTTGATGCGCAAGATGGGCATCGCGGCGCTGGGACCGAAGCCGAACACGACAAAGCCGGCGCCGGGCCACAAGATCTATCCCTATCTGCTGCGCAACATGACGATCGACCGGCCGAACCAAGTGTGGGCGGCCGACATCACGTATCTGCCCATCGGCCGCGGCTTTCTCTATCTCGTCGCCATCATCGACTGGGCGAGCCGTGCGGTTCTGGCGTGGCGGTTGTCGAATACGATGGACGTCTCGTTCTGCGTGGCGGCTCTGGAAGAGGCGCTGGCGAAGTACGGCACGCCGGCGATTTTCAACACCGACCAGGGCAGCCAGTTCACCAGCGTGGCCTTCACCGGCGCGCTGGCGGCCGCAAAGATCAAGATCTCCATGGATGGCCGCGGTCGTTGGATGGACAACGTCTTCATCGAGCGGCTGTGGCGGTCTCTCAAGCATGAGGACATCTATCTCAAGGGCTATGCCGACGGCCGCGAGGCCAAGGCAGGGATCGCGAGCTGGATCACCTTCTACAACGACCGTCGCCTTCATCAGTCCCTCGGCTATCGCACGCCGATGGCGGTCTGGCGCGAACGGATGCAGACCGCGAAGGCTGCGGACATGGTGGACAACGCTCACGCGTTGACCACATGCCCACAGCAACAGCAGCAGACAGAATCTCTGGCTGCGTGATAGAAAGGAATCAGGAGCGATCAGTTTCCAACTAACAAGCCGGTTCAACCGGTCCCGCTCCGCGGGTCCATTTCACAAGATGATCGCCACATCACGGAGCTGGCGGCGGCTCAAAGGCACAAATCAATTGCCGAAGGTCATCGCAGGTTTCAGATTCAACTACATCGAGGTGATCCACGTGCCGGCAAAACCACAGCGCCTAATCACCTCATCCGTATAGCGCGCTCGGTTGCCGCCAGCTCAGAACCGCTCGTTAAAAACTGGCACCTTCAGGTCTCGAAAGAGAACGCCTAGATCGAGCCATGCGTATCTCAAATCGTCCATCCGACCAGAGTTAGTAGTTTTCTGACCTCCTATCTTCGGTTAAGTGATTGCTGCAGTTCTCGAAGTTACATGTCGTTCACATGGACACACGCCGCAGCGCATCTCAACGGCAGTCATTGGTGCCTATGAGACGCGCGCTCGCTTGACCAGCGACTTACTTGCGAAGGATACAGCATGAGTGAAGTGATCGGCGAGTCCACTAGTATGCAAGCGTTCGAATCTCTAGAATCCGGCGTTCGCCTATACTCACGTTTGTTTCCGTCACTTTTTAGCCGAGCGCGTGGCTCCATTCTGCTAACGCAGAATGGTCGAAAGGTCATTGACTTCCTTTCTGGTGCTGGAGCGCTTAACTATGGCCACAACAATCACCAGCTCAAGGCGGCTATTGCCGAGTATCTAGCATCGGATGCCGTCGTCCACGGGCTCGACATGGCGACTCCTGCAAAGCTCGAATTCATGCAGACCTTCAGCTCTGTTATACTACACGAACGGGGCCTGAAATACCGGTTTCAATTCGTGGGGCCAACGGGTGCTAATGCCGTCGAAGCAGCATTAAAACTCGCACGCAAGGTTACAGGGCGTCAAAATATCATTTCATTCACACGTGGATATCATGGCCTGAGCCTAGGAGCGGTTGCTGCGACCGGGAATCGCTTTCATCGCACAGCGAGCGGGGTTTCTTTGTCTGGCGTAACCTTTATGCCGTACGATGGTTATTTTGGGCCGGCTGTTGATACGGCGGACTACATGCGAAAGGTATTGCTGGATCAGAGCAGCGGTACCGATGCTCCGGCTGCCATTCTCGTTGAAACTGTGCAAGGAGAAGGGGGCGTAAACGTTGCTTGCAGAGAATGGTTGCAATCAATTCAGTCCATAGCAAAGGAGGCTGGTGCTCTTTTCATAGTCGACGACGTCCAGATGGGTTGTGGCCGCACGGGTGAATTCTTTAGCTTTGAGTTCGCGGGGCTCTCGCCGGATATCGTCGTACTGTCGAAATCGCTAAGTGGTTACGGTCTGCCACTATCAATGTTGTTGATCAAAGAGGCAGCCGACGCGTGGCAGCCCGGAGAGCATACTAGTACCTTTCGAGGAAATAACCTTGCGCTTGTATCTGCAACTGCAGCTATAAATATCTATTGGCGCTGTCGGACGTTCTCCCAGGATGTTCATCGCATGGGAAATTTCCTGCGACACCGACTTGAGGCCATTTCATTCAACCTGGGGAATCGTTTCGATGTTCGAGGGCGGGGCATGGCATGGGGCTTTGATTGCCAAACGGCTGAAATTGCGGAGACTACGGCACGCAAGGCGTTTGACAAGGGATTGATTGTTGAACGATGCGGCCCCGCCGACCAAGTTTTGAAATTGTTGCCCGCGCTCACGATCGATTCTGAGACACTAAGTCAGGGACTTGAGATATTCGAGGACTCCCTGGCGGAAACGTTGAATCAAGTTCCGGCAGCGTGACCTTACTTCCAATTTATCTGAACAGTAAGAGACGGAAATGCCCAGCGACTACAGACTTTAGCGATTCCGGCGGGATCAAAAATCATTGGCAGGTCAGCAGGAAGGGCTCAGGGCGCTTCAGCGGATCCACAGAGGATGTGGCGAATTGCTGTGCGCATGCGATGGCGCCGAAAACATCCGTTTCGGTCCATCCAATCAGCGTGAGGTCGTCACTCTGCTGGTGAACAAAAGAACGCGAGAGATCAGCTTGCAGCAAACCATACCATCATCTGATGGCGCGGGTACTTCGGCTTCCGTCAGACCCCGCGCGTTCCAACAAACTTCGCAACTTGAATCCGCCGGAGACTGCGTTTGTATCTCTGGCGGCAATGGCGGAACGGGCATAACCGATTCCCGGAGCTTCGCCGCCTCGGCATCGCGAAGTGCGCCGCATCGGTCACCGCGGCTTCACCGACGGGACTCCTGCGCATGTCCGGACACCCGGCGACTCAATACGCCCTACAAACCATGTGTTCAACTCTCTTGGTCTCTCCCGGATCTTCATGCTTGTGCCGGCTTACTTGATCAACCGCCGCGGTACGGAGCCGCATGCCCGGTGGTGTGCGAGGGTGGCGCCACGAAACGTCCTACTATCCGATCAATCGCAAAAATGAATCTGTAGCTTTCCAGCTTCAAACCAAAAAATGTGCAATCTCAAACGCTGCTCCGTCCCAAAAATCGACCCCGCTCAACCACTTTGGAGGTTCTGCACAGGCGATGGCTCCGGGTCCATCAGCGATGCTCATCTGAAGTTCTGAAATGGACCCGCGGAGCGGGACCGGTTGAACCGGCTTGTTAGTTGGAAACTGATCGCTCCTGATTCCTTTCTATCACGCAGCCAGAGATTCTGTCTGCTGCTGTTGCTGTGGGCATGTGGTCAACGCGTGAGCGTTGTCCACCATGTCCGCAGCCTTCGCGGTCTGCATCCGTTCGCGCCAGACCGCCATCGGCGTGCGATAGCCGAGGGACTGATGAAGGCGACGGTCGTTGTAGAAGGTGATCCAGCTCGCGATCCCTGCCTTGGCCTCGCGGCCGTCGGCATAGCCCTTGAGATAGATGTCCTCATGCTTGAGAGACCGCCACAGCCGCTCGATGAAGACGTTGTCCATCCAACGACCGCGGCCATCCATGGAGATCTTGATCTTTGCGGCCGCCAGCGCGCCGGTGAAGGCCACGCTGGTGAACTGGCTGCCCTGGTCGGTGTTGAAAATCGCCGGCGTGCCGTACTTCGCCAGCGCCTCTTCCAGAGCCGCCACGCAGAACGAGACGTCCATCGTATTCGACAACCGCCACGCCAGAACCGCACGGCTCGCCCAGTCGATGATGGCGACGAGATAGAGAAAGCCGCGGCCGATGGGCAGATACGTGATGTCGGCCGCCCACACTTGGTTCGGCCGGTCGATCGTCATGTTGCGCAGCAGATAGGGATAGATCTTGTGGCCCGGCGCCGGCTTTGTCGTGTTCGGCTTCGGTCCCAGCGCCGCGATGCCCATCTTGCGCATCAACCGCTGCACGCGTTTGCGATTGACCTGAAGGCCCTCAGCCTTCAGCATCACGGTCATTCGCCGCGAGCCCAGGAATGGCCAGGCGGTGAACAGCTCGTCGATCCGCCGCATCAGGGCAAGGTCGTTGGCCGGCCGTGGCGGCCGGTAGACCCCAGAACGGGCGATGCCAAGCAACATGCTTTGCCGGCGGATCGACAGCGCCTGGTCGGCGCGATCGAGCATTCCTCGACGGTCCGGCGTGCTCATCTTCCGGACCTCCGCGCTAAAAAATCGCGCTCGACTGTCAGTTGTCCGATCTTGGCGTGCAGCTTCTCGATCTCGCGTTCGCGCGCTTCCTCGCTCTCGCGCTCGACACCCGCGTCAAAAGCCCGGGCCGCTTGGTCCAGCAGCTGCTTCTTCCAGGCATAGATCTGGTTCGGCTGAACCTCATAGCGCAGGGCCAGATCGGCCACCGTCGCCTGCTCCCGCACCGCTTCCAGCGCAATCTTCGCCTTCAACGCCGCGTCGATCTTCCGTCGTGTCTTCTTTGTCATCATGCCCTCCGTCTATCAAACGGAGCGGCCCTTTTCCAACTTAGCCTCTGGTCCCAAAACCGGGGTCCATTTCACTCAGGGCGGATTCGAACTTGCTCCCAATTAGGTAGTTCAGCTGGGCAATTACCTAGAGGCTCGTCCAAGCCTGATAAATCCGAATTTACGGTGAGAGACCGCTCGGCGGTAGCGCCGCAGAGCGTTCCCAGAATTAGCGCTCCGCGTGCGGCTAGAGAAATGACCTCGCTGCCAGATTGTCGGCTAAGATTTGGAGAGGACGAGGGCTCGACGGCCTGTTTGCATTCCTCTTTGACTCTCTCGCTAGGGGCTGGCCGATCTGCTAAACCGGATGCGCCTCAATGGATCGTAGGCAATCGCGTCAGTCCGAGGACAGGTTGTTCACTCGTGCGAGTTCTTTTTCCGAAAGCATCTTTTCACCGATTATGCCTGCATCTGCCAATTCTATGATCTCGGCGTCGGAGAGGCCGAGCAGCTCCGATAAGATCTCTCTGTTATGCTGTCCTAGTGTCGGGGCAGCTGTGCGGATCGCATAGGGTCTCACACCCTCGCGAATTGGCATCGAAGGCTGCAGATGCGAGCCTATGAAAGCGCGTTCAGATCTCTGCAGAAACCCACGTGACTCGAGGTGCGGATCATTGAGCAAGTCAATCGGCAAGCGGGCCACGCCCGCTGCAACCTTTGCGGCCTGCAAATTGGACATGGCCTCATCCGCATTGCGGGAGAGAGTCCAAGCCGCGATCTCTCTCTCGAGAACCTTCTCAATAGCCCGGCGAGCTTCCACAAATTTCAGCGACGCTTCCTCTGCCCAATCAGGGCGACCAATAAGCAGCGCAAGCCTATGCCACATGTCCGTATCGGTCACCGCTATCATGATCCAGCTGTCCTCCCCCCTACATCGGAAGCAGCCGTGAGGCACAAACTGAGGATGTCGATTGCCGTATCTGATCGCCGTCCCTCCGGTGGACTCGACGGTGACCCATGGGGCTGCGAACGGCATCATGCATTCGATCTGTGCTAGATCAATGAACTGTCCCTGCCCCGTGTTGCGGGCATGAAGCAAAGCCACTAGAACTGCAGCACAACCGTTCAAGCCGCCGACGGGATCTCCAAAGGCGGTGTGGCTCATCACGGGTGGCCCGTCCGAGCTTCCGATCACGGCCGGCAAGCCAGACCCCTGCTCGAGCGTCGAACCGTAAGCTCGGCAATCGCGATGCACGCTATTCATCCCGAAGGCTGACATTGACATCATGACGAGCCGCCGGTTGAGCTGTTTGAGTACATCGTAGCCAAGCCCGAGCCTCGTCAAGACATCAACTGAATAATTGTCGACGACGACATCGGCTCCCGCAACGAGCCGTTTGGCAAGAGCGGCGCCTTGCGGCCGCTTCAGGTCAAGTGTGATACCGCGCTTGTTACGGTTCAATATGCAGAAGCGCTGCGTCTTTTCGTACATTTGGCCGTTCACGTAAGCAGGTCGCCGATCAACGCCGCGAAACCAATCCGGATATTGAATGGCCTCGATCTTGATGACGTCAGCGCCTAGATCAGCGAGCGTGCGCGTACACAATGGGCCCGCCCACCCCATCGAAAAGTCGATCACGCGAATGCCATGCAAGGGCAACCTATCGGGATCGATGGGGCCAGGCGACGTCGACGCGGTCTGGGGCAGGTGCCTTTGCGGATTCGTAAAGGGCTGCTGCTCGCCCGGAGACGGTACCTTTCCGCCCTGACGCGGTGGCGTCAAAGTCAGTCGCTGCGCCGAGCCAACCGTCAGGCCATTTTCTCCGGCAAACACGACAGGTACGATCGCGCCTCGCGCCTTCTTCTCCGCGTCTTGGAGCAAATCGGGTATTTCAGGCAGCGGAACGATTGGGATTTTCCGTTTCAGTCCCTCCGCGAACCAATCCTGCGCTGTCTGCGTCTTCAATCTCGGCACAAAATGTGCGTCGATTTTGTCCATGTGATGCAGACGATCTTCGCCGAGCAAGAGCGACGGATCATCAGGCAACTCGACCAGACGGAGCATATCACAGAATGATCGCCACTGAGCTGGCGTGTGCAACGTAACGCCAAGGTAACCTTTTTTTGTTTCGTAAATGCCGGTCGGAAAACTGGGCCAGAAGCGGTTAATGCCCATCCGGTGCATAACGTCGCCGCGCGTAAACGCCTCACACATGAGATACTCGGTTAAAGCGAGGCTCGATTCGAAAATGCTGAGAGACCACGACCGCCCTCCCCCACTCCTTTTTCGGGTGAGTTCCGAACACATAGCGGCGATGAACCCCCAAAGGCCGGCTATAACACCCATTTGGAAATCCGGTGCGTGCAATGGCGGCCCCTCGACCGGTCCAACAAGCTTGATCAGCCCGCCGAGCGCGCGAATGGTCGAATCGGTGGCGACGAATCCCGCATAGTCGCCGTCCCTGCCGAACCAGCTCATTTCGACATAGATCAAGTCGGGCCGCTGCTTGCGAATCTCTGCTACATCTATCGACGGGCAGTCAGCAGGATCAACATACCGGCCATCGACTAGAATATCGCAATTCTCGATCAACGTTCTGAGCCGGATAGCTGCATCTAGCTCCTTGGGATCGATGATGATGCTCGACTTGTTAAAATTTAAAAATGCGAACCAGGCGCTCTGGCCACTCGCCGTAAATGGAGCGGTGTGGCGAAGTGGATCGCCGGCTGGGGGTTCGACTTTCTGAACATCGGCCCCGAAATCCGCAAAGAGCCGCGTGCAATAGCTGGTTCCGGCCGAGCTACCTATTTCGACAACCCGCAGGTGAGATAACACTCCCATTGAAACTCTCCATTTCTCCGTAGATGCTTCGAAGCTGTTCACTCCCCGATGCGATTTCGTCGCCACGCGCAAAGTGTCGCACTCAACTAGCGCTGACTACCTTCCATTACGTTTTGGGTAAATCGAAGATTCTCGATCCGAACATGGAGCATCAATGAGTACTTTTTCATTGGCTATCCGACTGCCGCTCTTTTCCTGTTCGCTCATGCCGCCCAGAGCGATTCGGAGCCGATTCTCGTGCATAAAGTTAAGTCCTCTGGCGCATGCCCGGCCGACGATGCTGGTCGGCCACCCTGCGCGTCTGGTTCTGAGCTTGACGGCGCACCAGGAGCTTCCGCTGCAAGTCGGTGTCGGGAGACACTCCGTACGAAACGAAGCCTTGGTGCAGCTACCGTCGCATCGGTCGTTTCCCCTGTTTGAAGCCATAAAACACTAGCTGCCTCGCTGTGGGCAGCTACCACAAGAGATAGTGTCGGATCACCCCTTGGCAGTAACAGGGCTGCTCAGTGGACCCGCTCTTGTGCCAGCAAGAATTCAAGTAAAGAGTGCGATCGAGTGTGATCGCCATGGACTAGTCATGCCGAGCGTTCGTTGCGCTCCACGCAAGAACCGAGTGCGTTCTCACCACGTTCCGTACTCTCAATTTATTGGGAAGTCTTTCCGTGAATAGTCACGATCAATGCCTCCCGCCAGAATGCGTCGTTCGCGTGCGAGATGGAGCAGGCCGGTGATGCGTGCTATAGGCGTCGTGACCTGGTCGAAATGGTAGCGCCAAATCAATCCAAGTCGAGGAGGAGGCCTTCGCGCCCATGTTGCACGTGAGGCGCTACAGCAACATCGATCGTGTGCTGGAATCAAAACACATACTGCCAGAGGGCTTTTCGTCCTCAATCTTCACCGATGACCTGCGCGAAGCCGAAATTTACCCATCTGGGCGTCGGTGCGACTGCGGCATTGCCAATGTCAACATCAGCCCCTTGATGCGGAGATCGGCGGCACATTGGCAACGATGAGAACGGCGGTCGAGAGTCGCGGTCCGACGCGTGGAAGTATATGCGTCGCGCAAATAACAGGGTCAATTATGGCCGGATGTTACCACCCGCGCCGGGCGTCGAGTTCAATGTGGTCTGATTTAGGGTCGGCGACGAAGACCCCATGAACGCAACGTCCGCTTGACCATCGCCGTCGACGCTGCCCCTTCTCTGAGGACGCCAGGTCATGATACTGCTATAACCTTGGAAAGCTGACCAGTGTATGGATCCGATGCTCGTGTGCTGAAAGCGCCCAAGGCGGACGGCCCATAAAAATGAAACTCACAAGTAGGCGGGATTGATCCCGATCGGCTAGAGAGCAGAGTCCGATCGACTGGTCCTTCGGCCACCCTGACGTGCTCAAGGTCGAATACCGCTTAACTGATAGGACACTTTTGGCGGCCAGCTGCTTACAGCTGCCTGCGCGAACGGATTGAGTACCCGGCTTGAGTTAAAGGTTCTCTCTTAGCTCGTTTGTACGCGTATCTAGAGCCGGGGTAGCACCATCGGATCGGGGAGCATGGCTCGCGATCACGAAGGCTCGGTCTCGAGCGCGTCCGGCGCGACGACACCGGAGCGTTGATGATCCTCAAGAGGATGCTCAAGTCTAGCGCGAAAGTGGACCGTCATGATGTCTCGACGTCACCTTTGTGTGTTTAAAGACGGGAAGTCGTAAACTCGACGGAAGCGGGCCAGCCATCCCCGAAGATACGTATGCGGCGCACCTCAGTACGGCGAGCACCGTAGCGCGGCGATAAACTAGCGTAGAAATCCGTGATGTCAGATCGGCCGCAGATAGAAGTAAAGCCTGGCAACTCGCTAATCGCTCCACATTCACTCACTGAGACAACCTCGTTTGATACTTCCCTGTTGCGCTGTGCGATGCATCTTGCGGATCCAGCTGACTGCGCGAGGTATGCGGACGGCAAGCAATTTGCATGGCGTGGCGTGTCGATCTTAGTGTTCCGGAGATGATCAAGATTGAGGGGTTCTTATGAGCGCAGTTGGGAACTCAACGCCTCGCCCGCCGGGCAAAGAGAGTCGCTTTATCACCGTGAAGGCCGACCGCCTCACCCGCATTTGTGTGGGGCTTCTACGAGCGGTCGGCGCCTCGGACGAGGAGGCGCGAGCGGTCGCAAGCGGTTGCGTCAATGCCAACCTGGCGGGCCATGATTCCCATGGGGTTGTCCTCATTCCAACGTACATTGAGTGGATCAAAGCAGGGGATATTGTGCCGGGCGCGGAGTGGACCATCGTACAGGAATCGCCGACCACGGCGGTCATCGACGGGCATTGGGGCTTTGGCTTCCATGTCAACGCCAAGGCGATGGCGCGGACCATCGAAAAGGCAAAGATCGCCAATGTCGCGGCCTGCACGGTGTTCCGGCAAAGCCATGTCGGACGGCTCGCCGCCTACCCCTTGATGGCGGCAAGCGCCGGCATGATCGGGATCGCGGCGGCCGGCTGCGGCCGCTCATTCAAATATGTCGCGCCGTTCGGCGGACGCGAAGCGCGGCTTGGCACCAACCCGATCGCGATCGCGGTGCCTTCCGATCTCAAGGCTCCGTTTTTGCTCGACATGGCGACCTCGGCCGTCGCCGTCGGTAGGATCGACCTGGCGGTTGCGCGCGGCGAGCAGATCCCCAAGGGCTGGATTGTCGATGGTGAGGGAAGATCTACCACCGATCCGCGCGAATACCGCAAAGGCGGCACACTACTGCCGCTCGGCGGTACCGAGGGTTACAAAGGCAGCGGCCTCGCTGCGATCGTGGAAATACTATGCAGTCTGCTAACTAGCCCTGGGCTCAACGTCGAGCCGAGTGGCCGGTACAACAACAGCTGCTTCATGGCAGCCTTCAATGTAGCCGCATTCCGCCGACTTGATGAGTTCAAGAAGGAGGTCGCCGATTTCGCTTATTACCTGAAAGCGACACCGCCATCAGAGGGCTCATCCGGCGTGTTCTACCCCGGCGAGATCGGACATTTGCGCGAGCAGGAGCGTACAACAAATGGCATCGAGATCGAGGACGCAACTTGGGACAGACTGCGCACACTTTCGCGAGATTATGGGCTTATGGGTGAACTTGATCTTGCATGAACGGCATAAAATGGAAAGGGCGATCGTCGGGTTTCTGTCGACGAAGAACTGCACGAGCCTGCCGAGTTCATGGCGGCATCCGCGGGCGCACTACGTGGCGATCACGATCAGGAGATCGGCCGTATCCTCGAAGCTCAAGTGCCCTGCAGCCTTGTTACGTCCAGCCAGCGCTGCCCATCCCTAGGGCGAAAACTCCGCCTACCAGTCGAACGCGACACGCACTGCACAAAGATGATTCATCATCGTTGTGACCGAAGGCAGTCGGTACCAGAATATCTCCTACTTGCCGGGCGTGTCGCCTATGATCTCGCCAAAGCACAGGACTTGCTTCCTCGCACATAGCAATTGGCATGCCGAGCGCGCCTCCGCATGTTGCCAGCCTCACGGAATCCCGTTCTAACCGAGCAGCTCAACAATTGAGATCGCCCAAATCGCTATCTCCAACGGCCATCTGCCAGGCCGCTCCCTTTGCAAACGTTCATGCGAGGAATGCTATCATGCGTTACGCATCCAGAATCCACCAAATGGTCGGCAAGATGTCGAAGGCATGGGACATACATTTCATGGCTGCAGAGAAGCGTATCCGCGGCGAACGGATCATCTTACTGACGGTCGGCAACACCGATTTCCCCAGTCCGAAAGTGGCTATCGACGCTGTGCATGAAAGTCTGGCAGCCGGGCGAACCAATTATAGCCCCAGTGCAGGGAGTATTCCGATCCGCGAGGCAATTTCGCGGCTTCATGCCCGTAAGACTGGTCAGGCGATCGATGCCGACCAGGTCATAGTCACGATCGGCGCGCAGAACGCGCTCCTCACTGCCGCCCTCTGCATTGTGGAGCCGGGCGACCAAGTGTTGGTTCCCGAGCCTATGTATCCAACTTATCCCGGCACAATTGCCGCTGCCGGCGGCGAGATCGTCAGCATCCGCTCGCCGTCGAAAAACGGCTTCCATCCGCTCATCGACGAGATAGAAGCCTCTATCGGTCCACGAACTTGCGCGATCTTTCTGGCAACGCCCAATAATCCAACCGGAGCGGTTTATACGAGAGAAGAACTGTCGACCATAGCGACGCTGTGCCACAAGCACGATCTCTGGTTGGTTTCGGACGAAGTTTATGACGAGCTCGTTTATGAGGGGCGGCATGTCTCACCTTCAGTGCTTTCGGGCATGGCGGAGCGCACTATTTGCATCGGCAGCCTCTCCAAATCCCATGCGATGCCCGGATGGCGTATCGGCTGGATGATCGGCCCGCAGCAATTGGCGGATCATGCCGGTCAAATAGCCATCTGTTCCACGTACGGCACTCCTACGTTTCTGCAGGACGCGGCGGTGATAACGCTTGAGCAGCTTCCGCGCGGCGTCCCCGAGCTGAAAGCCGCCTATCGCCGCCGGCGCGACCGGCTTTGTGACTGGATCGACACGGTTTCGGTCCTGACTTGTCACCGGCCGGAAGGTGGCATGTTCGTGATGTTGGATGCTCGCGCCACCGGTCTTTCGGCCTACGACTTCGCCAAGGGCCTCCTTCTCGAGGAGGGCGTCGCAATCCTGCCCGCGGACGCTTTTGGTGACAGCGCAACCGGCTATTTGCGCATTAGCCTCGGGGCCGCCGACGCGGTGATCGACGAGGCTGCCCTTCGACTCTCCCGTTACGCGGAGCGAGCTGCCCGGCATCGGGCCGTCTCCTGACAGGAAGGCGTTCTGGCTGCTCGATCTTCGGCTTTCACCAAAATAAGGTTATCTCATCAACTGGCACTCTCGAAGTTTTTCTTCTCAGGTCCGTCTTGGGAAGAGTAGCAAGGATAACGACCTTGCATCCAATCATGGCGGGTCGCGAAGCCGCACCGCTCAAGCCTGCGTTCCGTCTCCTGGGGTGCTAGGTGGCAAGCGCGAGGCGATGTTTTAGATTTCAACGTGACCGGTTCGCGTCACGTTCGTGGATAAGACGCGTCTGCGCTCCTAGCATTACAGTTGCAATTTTTTCTTGAGATGGGCTCTGCGCGCGTTGGCTTGATGAGCCCTGCGCCAGGACGACCAAGCGAGTAAGTGTGCGTGCGAGATGCGCCGCTGGGCAAGCTTTATTGCGATGCGCGTGATTTCATAGATCGACCAGCGGATCAAGAACGATGCTTCAGTCGAGGTCGCGATCGCGTTTTTTTGGGCACAGTGTTGGCTCGAGAGCGGATGACGGCCATTATAGCGAAGGCAAGCATGACGAGTGAGACATGGCGATGCCAGCCATGCCAGGAACGGGTTTCGTTGTGATCAAGACCGAGTTCGTTCTTGGTCGTTTCGAAGCTGTCCTCGATGGCCCACTGATGGCCTTCACTAACACCAGCTTTTGGATGGACGTGCCCTTGGGGCACCATGTGGAAGTAAAAACGCCAAGCTGCCGTCGGCAATGTTGCGGCGAACCAGAAGACCTCGCGTCCATTCCCTGGCAAGGTCGTCATTGTATTCGTCGAGATCGGCCAGTTCGACGTAGGCCCAGTCGTGCCAGCGCGGACCTTTGGTCCCGTCGCCAGACGACAGGCGGCGCCAGGCCTGCTTGGGAAGGCCCTGCGCGATTACCGCGGTGGTGCCGGCGACGGGCTGCTCCTTGCCCCAGGAATAGAACACGTGATTGGACGCAACACCCAGAACATAGCCTTTGCACGCGTTGCGCAGCAGAGTTTCAATCTCTCGCGTGCCATACACGCTGTCCGCCGCAACGAACGAGAACGGCACCTTTGCGGCGATTGCGCCAGCGATCATGCGACGCGCGATTTTAGGCTTCGTCGCAAAGCCCACATCGCGCGGTACATGCGCTGCCTTCAGGCGAACGCGGTCGTCCGTCCATTGCTTTGGCAGGTAGAGCGCACGGTCGATGAAGGCATGGCCATGCCGCGACACATAGCAAGCGAATACACCAATCTGGCAATTGGTGATTTTGCCTGCCGAGCCAGTGTACTGACGTGCCACCCCGCACGATGCCTTGCCCTGCTTCAAAAAGCCGGTCTCGTCGATCACCAGAACCGCGTCTTCATCGGAAAGCGTTTCCAGCGCGTACTCTCGTACGATGTCGCGTAGCGCGTCGGCATCCCATCGTCACCGGCCAAGGATCGCCTGCTGGCGCCACGGGCCTTGATCGCCGGCCGCCTCCGCTCTCATCCAACCCGTCTTGCGCGGCTCGTTGCCCAACAGTCCATCGAGAAACTGCCCAGCCGAGATCGCGACCCGATCCTGCGTAAACAGCGGACGAATCCGTTGCTTGGCTTCTCGCAACAAAGAAGCCTACAGCGTCAGCGTATCTTCGACCGACGCTCCACCAATCATCAAATCCCGAATCATGGTCGCCCATAGATTCAGAACCCTCCAAAAATTGCAACTGTAGTGCTAGCTGAGGACAAGGCTCGAACCGCGGTGGATTCGGGCGGACATCGCTGGCGGCGCACTCCCTGGTTGCGTGGAGATCACGCACATTCAATCTACAATGGCTGCTCCGGCTAGACAATTGCAAGGACGCTCCCCAACCACATGATCGCCGGGTCCGTTTTCGTAGCTTTTTGGTAAAAGCGGCCAGCTAGCAGCGGCGGGAGACCTGATCCATGTCGCTGAATGTACTCGTCGTTTGGCCGAGTAACTGGTAGATCTAGGACAAACGCGGCTACAGCGCTCCGCTTCCGATGGATTAAGGTATGTGCCAAACCTGCGGGAGTCTCGGTACCAGCGAATCGAGAAGAGACAACTATCCTGAGATGCCGGACAGCGGCTCCGAATACCGCTTTCGCAGCAAGCTTTGAGTACCGCTACGAACAATCATGTGGACGAAAATGATGTGGCTAAAGATAAGTCGGTTCGACTGCAACGATCAAACCAGCTCCTCAACTCCTCGCCAGTTTCCCAAGAGAGCCAGTTGTCCTCCACAATGTCATCTTCCACCAGCCGTAGAATCGCCCCGCCTGGTTCATGATGCATCATGTCGTCGACGTTCTTATCCAGTGTCCAGCGCTCTACAATCGCGCATAAAAAGTCAGGAGCCCACATGGCAAAAGACACGGCGTGGGTTAGTCCTGTTAGGATCTTGCGCACGCCCTTTCCTCTAAAATCTCTGCGTACCCAAAGATCGCCGTGGTAGGCCACTTTTCCTGTCATCTTCTTCGCGCTAGGCGCTGTGCAAATACAACGATCCTCAGGGTGTGCATGTATGGCAGGGTCGGCATAGAACGCCTTCAGGGATTGAAGATGTTCTGCAAAGTTGGTGTGCGAAAGGTCATACAGTCGAGCCGCTTCTAACCCAGCAACGTTGTTATTTTTGTCTACGCCTATGATCCAATATCCCTCGCCTTCCTTAATTGGCGAGCGATCTGGCCGAAAATTCGGAAACGTCGGCCCCTTCGTTGGAGTTGCCCGTGCAATCGAGACATACTCGTGAAAATCGAATCCTATGAGCAGCTTGATGCCATTCTTTTCGGCGGCATCGTCATGTACTTGGAGAGATCGAGCGACGTGGAACGCATTACCCGCGGCTGGCATTGCTGCACCCTATCATGAAGAGTTCCGCCGTAACCCGGCGGGGAGTTACTGATTAAAGCTACATCTTCAACAATGGCTCCAGACACTACCTACTTTAGTAAGTAACGGTGCATTTTGCATTTAATGGCATGTATCAGCATTTGACAGGCGATCGAGCGCTGCTCGGCGCGAGCGGGTCTATTGGGCCAGCCTGGCGCTTACTGGGTGCCGTTGTCGACTGAACGGCGAGATGGTGCGAGCGACGATGGCCGAAGGGATGCTGCGCATCCACCATGCGATCCATACTATGGCCATCTGTCCGATCTGCGCCGGTCAACGCGCCCGCGTCGTCGATCCCAAGCATTTGCGGCCCTAGCGCGGAGCCGCGAGCAGCTGGATGATCAATGATGCTCGGCAAGAGCTGAGCCTACGCGAGACCCGGTGATACGGTGTGAACGCGAAATCGCCGCAAGAATAGTGGTGAAATGACGCTCAAACTAAGTTCGCGACCTGTCGGCCTCGGCTCTCGGCTCAGCCGTCGTGAGATTCCAGAAACGCGAGCTTGCCAGCATACGCTGGATTGCCAATGGCAATAGCGTGCTGCTGCTTCGGCGTTGGCAAGACGAAGCTGGCGGTTGCGCTTGCGCGAATGGATCCTGGCTAGGCATTCTGTGGTAGTTCAACGACCACAGTCATTTGCGCAGAAATCACAGCGGGGCTGGGCCCGAGAAGCGTCTGGCGGCTCTGCCAAGCTAAAGCATCATCGACGAGTTCTGATATCTGGCGGTTGAGCCTAATGCCGCGCATCAATTCTTCCAGCTTGTTAGCTGCCGAGACGTGATCCAGCCTACCAGCAACCGCCGCATCGGCGGGTCTGGCTCGACCTCTCGCCGACCCTGTGGTCGCCACCCCGATCCTCGATGGTCTGCTGCACCATACTCACGTTATCACGATGTCGCGACGGTTATCAGGAAGAGATTGATAGACTTTGTCGTCGGTTCGCATCTCGCGATAGTTGAATTTGGTCGTGATACCAATCCCGTTCATGATCTTAGAACGGGACCATAAATTACTTCCCCTGCTTCACGCGGCGCTCACAGATCTATCCTAAACGTACAATCCAGCTTACCCGCGCTGAGCATGCCATGCCCTAGAGCGAAATCGTAGGCTGGCCGGCTGCCATTTTCGGAACGTTTCCGCGATCATTTGTAGTATGGAATTCCAAATCTCTGAGGAGACTTGACTCGGGATATCATGTCTCCCACGCCAATAGTTGAGATACCGCTCTTCGCTCATTGATACGGCTTCGGTCGTCGCAAGAGAAATGCAGTTCCCCAGACCGGGATATTGATTGAGGAGCGCCTCGTAAGTTCCCATCTGACCGATGAGTGGAGTGAGCGCCCGTCGCAAAGCCGGTGCCATGTCGCGTATCCGATTTTCGATCTCGAGTTGAAAAGGATCAGTCTCAAGATCTGCAAAGACGGTCGCGATTGTGAAGAACCCGCGAGGCCGTAAGATTCGCATGCTTTCACGAAGCGCTTCGCTCGAATTCGTCAAGTGGAACGACATGCTGTAACAAACCCAGTCTAGCGAAGCCTCGGCCAGGCCGGTGCATTCTCCAGGCGCATTAACCCAAGATACGGCTGGATACGTTGGACCGAGCCTCTGCCCCACCGCAACCATCTGACTATCAGGTTCGACCGCATAGCCGGAAAGTCCCATATCAGCCAAGGCATAGGTGATTAGGCCTGTACCCGCGCCGATATCCCCGAAGATTGGGCTGTTCGTTAGATGCTTTACTTGATCAAAAAGCATCTGAAGGATTCGTCGTGAATAGGGTGGGAACTCTGGATAGAACTCTGCTAGATCGGAAAAGCTTCCAAAAGACCGCTTCTTAGTAACTTGCATCTTCTCCTCCACGAGTTGATGAGTCTTCGGATGCAGCGCGCCGCGCCGACTCGTGATGCGAATTGCCGCTCCTCGCAAAGAGACATCAAAAGTCGTGCCAACTTGGCTGACCCAAGCTGAAGAAAAGAGAGCGTGATTGCTTTCGGTTGCTTATTGGCAATGCACGAGTGAGCCATTGGCGACACAAGCTTGTGTCGCGGCTCCGACAAACCCGAGAAGAGTGTCAGGTCGGCTAGTAGCATCCATTGCCAATGCTCCTTAGCACGTCATCAATTGGCACAAAAATCGAACGGGGGAGTCGGATGTCTAGGACTAAAGCGCTTAACGCCCCAAACAGAGCGGCCAAAGTGGCGGCGCGGGGAGTCAACCGGACTGGGCATCCTCCTTGACCGCCTCGTCCGCTCGCTCAAGTGCAAGCAACCTGACGCTGCGTCCGGCCCTGGCTTTCTCGCTGGGCTCCTAGACGAGAAAAAGCGGCGCGGATCGCATAACGATGGCGCGCGTTTCTCGTCAAACGAGGCGGGGCATACTTGAAGGCTCGTGGCATGCCGATTGCTGAAAGCGAAAGATGACGCCCGAGCTGACGCCTCTCGAATTGTTCCAAGCTTGCGGCTAGCAGCTTCAATGCGGCCAATGCCTATGTTGCGTTGAACTCTGACAACCTTCGCACCCGGAACGATGCTGCTGACTGACCTTCTTTCGATAAATTTAGCTAACGGACATTCCCATTGAAAGACAGGGAAGGATTACGAAATGAAGCTCGCCGACCCTCATCCGCGGAGCCTCACAACATGGACCGTCTTGGTCGGCAGGGATTGCCATGGCAACTGGGTTGCCCGCGAAAGAGACGGAGTTTTTGGCGGTCTGTTCGTGAACCGAGCCCAAGCGCTCAGCGCGCAGCCCGGCGGAAGCAAACCATCTCTTGCGGCCAATTCCGGCATCCCGCTTTCACCAGCGCTCCTGCTATAAACGCTTGCACTTTGTTTCGACATTCGGACCCTGTTGTACCGAGAGTTGGCTCCGGAATTCTGGACAGGGCGATAAGTGGAGTTTCTGCCTGACGGCGGGCAAGATTGACCTGCGAATCAGGAGAGACGATGAGGACGACCCCGTCGGCACCACGCACCGGCATTCAAGGCGAAGGTGGCGTTAGCCGCGATCAAGGGCGAGATGACGCTGGCCCAGCTGGCTGAGCATTTCGACGTGCACCCGAACCAGATCACGCAGTGGAAGTCCCAGCTTCAGGAAGCGGCGGCCGATGTGTTCGGTGCTGGCGGAGGCAACCGAATGAGCGAGCCCGCGGTGGACGTGAAAGCGCTGCACGCCAAGATCGGGGAGCTGACGCTTGAGAACGATTCCTAAGAAACGGCATCCACGACGGTCGGCTCCAAGGGCTGGAGAACGAAGCCGAATGCCTTGGCGCGCCGATGCAAATTGTTGACCACTCGCGTCCGGTAGCGCGTCTCGTAGGAAGAGGCCCCGGGATCGACATAGTCCATTCCGTATCGCACAGCATTGTAGAACAGAACTGCGATCTTGCGGGCAGTGGCGGTCACTGCCTTGGCCTTACCGATGCGCGATGAAAGTCGCCTGTAAAAGGCGCCGAGCGCAGTATCGGTGCGTCCGACGGTGACGGCAGCAAGGCGCAGAAGCGCCGCCGCCCGGCCGCCGGATCGGCGCGTTCGGGACGAGAGCCTTTTGCCGCCGGAGACCTTGTTGCTCGGCGCCAGTCCTAGCCAGGAGGTAAAATGCTTTGCACTTGGCCACGAGGAGAGGTCGTCCCCGCATTCAGCGATCAGCTTCAGCGAGAGGTAAGGACCGAGGCCGTCGATCGTGGTGATGTCTTTTCCCAGCAACGCGAACAGCGCCTCGCGGACGTCGAAAGCTAGAGCGTTCGCCTGATCGGTCCGATTCCGACGTAGCGAGGCCCGCGGTGCTGGTCCATGGCCACGACCGCGATGGTTGCTCAGTTCCTTCAACACGACTTCGATCCGGGCGTCGCAGGCAGATGCCTTCTCGTGGTAGGTGTCGTAAAGGGCAAGTGCCTGCTCGAGCGCAAACAGATGCTCGGCGCGGTAGCTGCCGGTGAGCGCCTTCGCAATCGTCTCGGCACTGGAGTGGCAACTGTAGTGGCGCAAGCACGCCAGCGCCTCGGGATCGCGCTCGCCGGCAAGGATCGCGCGTATGATACGCAAGCCGGTCGCGCCAGTGATGTCGGCGACGACGTGGTGGAGCTGAAGATTCATCTCCGTCAAGGCCTTCTGCATATGCTGGATGTGTGAGGCCGCGTACTCCAGCAGACGCTCGCGTTGACGCACGTAGGCTCGCAGTTCGGCAATCTGCCCTTTGGGCTGAAAGCTGGCCCGCAGCAACCCGAATGAATGGAGTCGCTGCAACCATTGCGCATCGCTGACATCGGTCTTACGCCCCGGCACGTGCTTGGCATCGCGCGCGTTGACAAGGAACACGGTAAATCCCCGGGCATCGAGAAGCTCGAAAATCGGAATCCAGTAGACGCTGGTCGATTCCATGACGACGGTCTCGACGCCGCATTCCGTAAACCAGTCGACCAGCCGATGCAGATCGGCCGTGAAGGTACCGAAACTGTGGACTGGCTCCGGTGCGCGATCTGCCCTAACGGCCGCCATATGCATGGTGGCGCCAACGTCGATGGCAGCCGCGTTCGGGTGCACCATCGGCATGTTACCGCCGCCTTTCGACTTCGATCTTTTCGGGTTCATCTGTAGCTCCTCCTGACTCCGGCGGAAGGGCTGGGCTGCGCAATTCGTTCAAATTCCTAAACGGGATCGCCGAGATGGCGTCACCACTCTCAAGTGCGCAACAGCCCATGGACCATGTTTTTTGACGGGGTCACGTGCCACCAAAATCGTATCGGCCGCTCCCTTCCGGCCGCAGTCTAGCGATTACCCGTTTATATCCCACAGGGGGTGCGCAGCGCCCGCTCAGTTTTTTAGAGGGCGCGCTCAGCAAAGCCGGCCTGCTGAGCGCAAAGCGATGATCGACCGTGAGCACGACCTGCCGATCACGAAACAGGCGGAAGTTTTGAAGATCAGCCGTGGCAGTGTCTATTATCTACCACGTCCGGTGCCGCCCGCCGACCTCGCAATCATGCAACGGCTCGACCGGCTGCATCTGGAGTTTCCTTTCGCCGGTTCGCGAATGTTGCGAGACCTGCTGGCGGCCGACGGCAGCAAGATCGGCCGCCGGCATGTCAAAACGCTGATGCAGCGGATGGGGATAGAGGCGCTCTACCGCCGGCCGCGCACCACCAAGCCCGAGCCTGGACACAAGATCTATCCATATCTGCTGCGCGGCATGGAGATCACGCGGACCAGGTCTGGGCGATGGACATCACCTATATCCCGATGGCGCGGGGCTTTGTGTACCTGGCTGTTGTCCTCGACTGGGCGACCCGTCGGGTGCTGTCGTGGCGCGTCTCGATCACGATGGAAGCCGCATCCTGCGCCGAGACGCTGGAGAATGCTCTCGCTTGCCACGGCAAGCCGGACATCTTCAACACCGACCAGGGCTCGCAGTTCACCGGCGCGGCGTTCACCGGCGTGCTCGCCAGTCACGGCATCGCCATCAGCATGGACGGCCGGGGCGCCTGGCGCGACAACGTGTTCGTCGAGCGGCTGTGGCGCAGCGTCAAATATGAGGAGGTCTATCTGCGCGCCTACGACACCATGTCCGACGCCCGCGCCCCGATCGGCCGATACCTCGACTTTTACAATGGCCGGCGTCCTCACTCGATTGACGGCGGCACCCCGGATCAAGCTTACTTCAACCCGCTGCCGTTCCGCGTGGCAGCTTAATTTCGGCAGAAGCTGCACTTATCGACGCGGAGTTGCTGTTCAGACAACCGGGACCACCTCAGTTGCGTAGCCGGTCGTCCGTTGCGGAGAGGTGGGCGGCGTAGACCGTAGGGGTGAGGTATTTCAGCGACGAGTGAAGCCGCCGGATATTGTAGTCGGCGACCCAGTTAGCGATCTTGGCGCGGGCGTCGTCGAGATCGAAGAACAGGATCTCATTGAGCAGCTCATAGAGCATCTAGTCGTTGATACTCTCGATGAACCCACTGCATCGGGTTTCCCGGCGCAATGAAGTGCCAGTTGATGACCGCGTCCTTACTCCAGGCCAGCATGGCCCTGCAGGTGAACTCGGTGCCATGGTCGGACAGGATCATTCCTGGCTTACCAATCGTTCGACGTTCGCCATCAGTTCGCGGGCGACGCGCCGTCCTGAGATCGACGTCTCCGGAATGGCCCCCAGACACTCCTTGGTCACGTCGTCGACGATGTTGAGAATCCGGAAGCACCGGCCGTTGGCGAACTGATCGGGGACGAAGTCCAGCGACCAGCGTGCATTGGGCTTGCTTAGCCTCCACTAGGATCGGGTCCCGCGTCGCGACGGCCTTGCGGCGAGCTCGTCGCTTGCGGACGATGAGCCCTTCCTCGAGATAAAGCCGGTAGACCCGGTTGAGCGCCGATGGTTCTCCCTCCCGCCGCAGCAAGACGAACAGCCTGCGGTAGCCGAAACGCCGCCGCTCGTTGGCGAGATCGCGCAACTGGCCGCGCAGAGCCGTGTCTGGAAGGCGGCAGGAGCCGTAGCGGATCATCTTTCGGTGCGCGCCGACAATCGAACAGGCCCGCCGTTCCGACAGCTCATGACGGCCTGCAGATGCGCGACCGCAGCGCGCTGGCGGCGGACCGAACCATTTCTTGAAAGAAGTTCGTGAAGGCGGCCGCATCGAGCATCTGCTCGGCCAGGAGCTTCTTCAGCTTCCCGTTCTCCTCTTCCCGCGCCTTTAACCGCTTGGCCTCGAAAACATCCATGCCGCCGAATTTGGCCTTCCAATTGTAGATCGTCGCTTCGGAGATTCCATGCTTGCGAGCCAGGTCAGCCGTCTTTGCCCCAGCCTCATGTTTTTTCAGCACCGCGATAATCAGCTCTTCCGTGGACCTAGCTCGCTCCATCTGTCCGTCCTTCTTCGGGCCCAACTCCAACTCCATCTGGAGGAAATACGCAGTGGCAGATCATAATGAATGGTCTGCACCGCGGCTAGAACAGACCGGCGCTCTACACGGTGCATGTTTATCTCGTTGCGAATGAACTCTCATGGTCTACCTCAACCAGATCGTCTGTGTCTTGCGGTTTCTTCGGCGCGACTTAGGCCACAGCGCAATTCGGTGCGTACCTATGCGCGGAGCTAGGCGACCTGCCGTGGTTGCTGAGTGTCAACGAGGGCTGAGCTAGCGGGAGGCAATCACCATCCTGAAGAGCCGCAGTGCGTTGAGGGCGGCCGATGCCATCGGATTGCGCGTATCGGAAGATTCGTTTCCTCAAGATCGCGGACCTCGACAGGGGATGATGATCCGGTTGAGCGGGCTAAAGCCGGCGGCTATCGTCAAGTAATGCCTCACCAAAAGCCCCTGAGTACAGTGCGGCCTATTGGCGACTGATCCGATCGACGCGCTCGCTTTGCTCCTGATCGCGATGGCTTGAGCTCACCGTAATGCACGCGCCTGCTGTTCAGCCCGCACTGCGGTTGGCCTGAGCAAGTACGTGACGGCGCACAAAATGCAGCACAGTTTCTCCACTGCTCTTTAGAAAACAGAGAATTCCGCTCCATCCGGCTGCTGTTCGGCCGTGCGAGCCTGTCGGGGCACGACGCGCGCCACCCAGGTCGGCCTGCAAAACCATCAGCCAGCGCCCAAGTCTGGATCACGTGGGATTTGCGCGGCAGATAGCACGTGTGATCTTGAGGAATGAAGAGCGGAAGGACGAAGGCGTCGGCAGGACTGCCGCAAGGAGGCCGGGATCACTCCGGCCTGTCATCTCGTCGTGAGACATGAGTGGACGAAGAACCATCTTTCGAAGAGCGCTGAGCGTGGTCGAGCGCTTAGATGCGTCCAGCGTTGTGCTGCGGCAGTCCCATGCCTCGGGCGAGTACAATGTGGAATAGGTCACTTTAACCTGCCGTGCTCGAAGCACGTATCCATGATCTGCTGTGGCTCAGTGAGCTGCTGCCGGTTTGATGGACACGGAGATAAGGTGTTTCATGAAGCCGGAGGTGGGCGATGAAGAGACGGAAGTTCAGTCGCGAGTTCAAGATCGAGGCGGTCAAGCTGGTTAGGGGGCGTCGGGTTCGGTACCGCAGGCCGGGCGCGACCTGGATGTCCATGAGAACGTTCTGCGCAAATGGGTGAAAGAGCTCGGCTCGGATCCGGTGCAGGCTTTTCCCGGCCACGGGCAGATGACGCCGGAGCAGCAGGAGATCGAGCGGTTGCGCCGTGAGGTCGCCAAGTTAAAGGCCGAGCCCTCCAGCCCCATAACTGGACGGAGGAGTTGCAATGCCGAAGACGCCTGCCGGTGGCCGCCCGGATTTAAAGCCAGTCAACGTTGAAGCCGCCGCCATCGACATTGGGTCAAAAATGCACATGCCGGCAGTCGCTCCAGGGTGGACCGACACGCCGGTGCGTGCGTTTGGCACATTCACGCAGGACCTGCACGAACTGGCGGACTGGTTCAAAGCGTGCGGCGTGATCAGTGTCGCGATGGAATCCACGGGGGTCTATTGGATCCCGGTCTACGAGATTCTCGAGCAGCGGGGGTTCGACGTCATTCTGGTCAACCCACGTTACGCCAAGAACGTGCCTGGACGCAAAACTGATGTCAGTGACGCCGCTTGGCTGCGCCAGCTTCATTCCTACGGTTTGCTGCGCGGCAGCTTCCGGCCTGATGCCGATATCGCGACGCTACGCGCCTATCTCCGCCAGCGAGAGCGGCTAGTCGAATATGCAGCCGCTCATATCCAGCACATGCAGAAGGCCCTGATGGAGATGAAACTGCAACTTCATCACGTCGTCTCCGACATCACGGGCGCGACCGGGATGCGGATTATCCGAGCTATTGTCGCAGGCGAGCGGACTCCTGACGTGTTGGCGACCTACCGTGACGTGCGCTGCCATTCCTCCATCGAGACCATCCGCGCCGCATTGGTAGGCAACGATCGGGACGAACATGTCTTCGCACTGACCCAGTCGCTGGAGCTTTACGACACCTACCAGCCCAATGCTCGATTGTGACCGCAAGCTGGAATCCTTGATCACGGCGCTGACTGACAAAGGAGCCAAGCCAATCGGCAAGCTCTCCAGGCCGCGGGTAAAGACCAAGCAGGTTAACACACCGTCGTTCGACGTCAGGACCGCGCTATACGGCGTCCTCGGCGCTGATCTGACAGAGACCCATGGATTGGGTCCATCACTCGCGTTGAAGCTCATAGGCGAGTGCGGCACGGATCTGAAGGCTTGGCCGACCGCCAAGCATTTCACCTCCTGGCTCTGCCTCGCGCCAGGTAACAAGATCTCCGGTGGCAAGGTACTATCTTCGCGCACGCGACGATCAGTCCAGTCGGGCAGCGGCACTCCTGCGGCTTGCAGCGACGACGGTCGGGCGGAGCGATAGGGCGCTTGGCGCATTTTATCGACGGCTGGCTTTGCGCGCCGGCAAGGCAAAGGCGGTGACGGCGACCGCTCGCAAAATAGCAGTTCTGTTCTACAATACGCTCCGGCACGGCATGACCTACAGGGATCCGGGTGCTGATCACTACGAGGAACAATATCGCGGCCGTATCGTCGCCAATCTGAGGCGACGTGCCAAGTCACTCGGCTTCGTCCTGCAAGTGGACCCGGGCGCCCAATTGGCTGTTTCTTAGGAAGGCCGCAGCCTTCTTCGCGAAGGAAGCGACATGAAGTTCGTCTTCATCGCGAAGCACCGGGCGATCTGGCCGGTGGCATGGCTATG
Source organism: Bradyrhizobium sp. C-145 (assembly GCF_023375135.1). Taxonomy (NCBI): domain Bacteria; kingdom Pseudomonadati; phylum Pseudomonadota; class Alphaproteobacteria; order Hyphomicrobiales; family Nitrobacteraceae; genus Bradyrhizobium; species Bradyrhizobium sp. C-145. The sequence goes on from NZ_CP088150.1 coordinate 6,819,631, forward strand.
CGATGCGCTGGGGGTGTCGCGGTCGGGCTTCCATGCCTGGCTGAATCGTTCGCCCAGCGCCAGATCCCGCAGCGACGAAGAGCTCGGCGTCAAGGTGAAGGCAAGCTTCATGGCGAGCGACCGCACCTATGGTGCGCGCCGGGTGTGGCGTGATCTGCTTGCCCATGGGGCGGACTGTGGCCTCCACCAATCGAACGACTGATGCGCCTGCAAGGCTTGCGGGTGCGGCCGCGACGCCCGCGCTTGCCGAAGGATAGCGGCGATCGACAGCTCGAGGCCGTGCCGGCGAACCTCCTTGACCGGCAGTTCATTGCCGAGCGGCCGAACAGAAGTGGATCGCCGACTTTACATATCTCTGGACGGCCGAGGGCTGGCTCTACGTCGCAGCAGTGATCGACCTGTTCTCACGCCGGGTGGTGGGTTGGTCGATGAGCGCCGCCATGACAGCTCACTTGGTGACCGATGCCCTACTGATGGCCCTCTGGCGACGCAGCAAGCCCGACGCACTGTTGCACCACTCCGACCGATGGCAGTCAGGGCGGATTCAAACGGTCGTCGCAACACCATGACGTTGGAGGTTGCGATGAGGGTTGTAAATCGGCGATCGGCGCGGTCAGGACGGGCGCCATTGCCATCGCCAGGCCGGCCGTCTGTTGCAGGACGCGACAAACAGAATAGATTTTGGAGGGCGATTGCCATAGGGCAGAGCAGCGAAGATGCTGCGCTTGAGGCTGGATTATCGCAACCTGTCGGAAGCAGATTATTCCGGAGGGCGGGCGGCATGCCACCAGCGATGTTCAGATCTTCGGCCAAACCTCTCTCCGGGCGCTACCTTTCGTTGGCTGAACGCGAGGACATCGCCCTTTTAAAGGTGCAGGGCCATTCCATACAGGAGATCGGGCGCCGCTTGGGGCGAGCTGCTTCGACAGTCTCCCGTGAACTGCGTAGGAACGCGGCCACCCGCGGCGGCGGGTTGGAGTATCGGGCAACAACTGCCCAATGGCATGCAGACCGATCTGCCCGCCGGCCCAAACCGACCAAGCTTGCGCTCAACGAAGCCTTGCGCAGTTATGTGGAGGAGAGACTAGCCGGCGGCGTCGTAGCCCCGAGCGGAGCTTGTATTCCCGGCCCCTCCGTTCGGTGGAACGGCCGCCGGCATGGCCGGCGAAGAGATCGACGATGGGCGAAGGCATGGAGCCCTGAGCAGATTGCCCGACGCTTGCTGATCGACTTCCCGGACGACAAGACGATGCGCATCAGCCACGAAGCCATCTATCAGGCTCTCTTCGTTCAGGCCCGCGGTGTACTGCGCAGCGAGCTGACGGCCTGCTTACGAACCGGGCGCGTGTTGCGCGTGCCCAGGGGACGCGTACGCAGACGGGGCAAGGGCTTTGTCTCGCCGGAGATCATGATCCGCGAGCGACCCGCTGAAGCAGCCGATCGAGCAGTGCCGGGACATTGGGAGGGAGATCTTATCCTCGGTCTTGGCAGCTCGGCGAGCGGCACATTGGTCGAGCGGACGACGCGCTTCACAATGCTATTGCACCTTCCCCGGTTGGCGGGGCATGGCGAAGCTCCGCGCAAGAAGAACGGACCAGCGCTCGCGGGACACGGGGCGGAAGCCGTGCGCGACGCGATCTCGCGCACGATCGTCACTTTGCCCGAAGAACTACGTCGCTCGCTGACTTGGGATCAAGGAGCCGAAATGGCTCAGCACGACCGCCTCAAGATCGATGCGGGCATCCAGGTTTACTTCTGCGACCCGCAGAGCCCTTGGCAGCGCGGGACTAACGAAAACACCAACGGGTTGCTGCGACAGTACGTCCCGAAAGGCACAGACCTGAGCATCCACAGCGCCGACGAGATAGCCGCTGTGGCAGCGGCCCTCAATGCCCGACCGAGAAAGACGCTGGGCTGGAAAACGCCGGCAGAAGCGCTTGACGAATTGCTGTCATGAGTGAAAACAATCGGTGTTGCGACGACCGTTTGAATCCGCCCAGTACACCAGCGAGCAGTTCCATCGTTGGCCGACCGCGGCATTAAGTGTAGCATGAGCCGTTCCGGCAATGTCTGGGACAACGCGGCGATGGAGAGCTTCTTCTCCTCGCTCAAGACCGAAAGGACGGAAGGCAATACCTACAGGACCAGAGACGAGGTACAAGCCGATGTGTTCGACTACATCGAACGATTTTACAACACGATCCGCAGGCACTCGACCATCGGCTTCAGCCCGGTTGAGTTCGAGCACAAGGTGGGATTAGCTTATCTCGGTGTCCATCAAACCGGCAGCAGCTCACAGAGAAGTTTTGTGCCTTCCACCGGTCCGGCACCGGCGCACGCTCATCCGTCCAGCTCAGCTCCAATCAGACAAACGGCTATTTGATCTGCAAGGTGTCAATCGGCTTGCAAATTTGGCTCAGACGCATATTCGATGATCGTGATTGTTTTTATGGCGCGCCAATCAGCCTGGCTTGAAGTAGATCGAGCCTAGCGCGCCCGTACATCTGCCGTTTGACCAGCTTGAGCTTGGTGATCTGAGCTTCCACTTGGCCATTGGACCAGGGTTGCGTAATAGCGGCGTGCACCGCGCCCTTATCGTTGGCGATTCCATTCGCGAACGAGGCAATGAGGCTCCGCCTGGATTCATCAATCCAAGGTTCGAGCTCCATCTCGGCCTTCTTTCGGATCATCGCGTGGAAGCGGCCAACGAGAGCTTGCGCATCGGCCAGCATAGGGACGTTTTGTTCGATGACCGCAAGCGTGACGGTCTCGGCCCTGGTTAGGTGGTCGCGCTTCGTCGTCATCAGCTGTGCTATCGTCCTGGCGGCGGGGACCTTCTGCAATTGTTGATGGCTGATAGTCTCGGCACGCCGCCGTCGCGTCGCCCATTCCGCCACCACGCGCAGCGATCCCTTGAAGCCTTGTCCCCTCAAGCGGCGCCAGAGCTCGGCACCGTTGCGACAGCCGACTGACCACTGCGCGTCCAGGAACGGCAGATGTCCGTCCAGGGTGCTTTGACGGGTGCGGAACATATCCGTACCGCCGCCGCGGCTAATTTGGCGAACCAGATTGCGACTATGTCCTGTGCGGCGGACGATCTCTTTGAGTGGCACGCCGTCGCTGACGAGAGCCGTAATTACGGCATGGCTGTCCTGACGCCGCAGATAGCCCTGATAGCGCAGCTTTTCCGCACAGGTCAGCAATTCCGGGTTGATCGTCGTCGCTCCGATTGCGGTTCGGATTCTGTTCATCGAGCGGCGCACCGCATCAAGGAAGGCCGCGCTCGCATTTTCCATCAGATGCCAGCGGTCCGCGACTTGGATGGCGTTCGGCAGCGCCTTGGCTGCTGCCTCGCCGTATCCACCACCGCGATCTCGCGACACGATGTTGATCGTTGGGTGCTTCGATAGCCACGCCCGAATGGTCGCAGTTTCCCTGTCGGGCAGCAGGGTAACGATCCGCCGACGCTCCAAATCGCACACGATCGTGCCGTATCGATGGTTTCTCCGGAACGCCCAGTCATCGATGCCCACAACAAGCAATGGATCTGTCGGCATCGCCGTCCGCCGGCGGACCACCCGTAGCAAGGTATCGTTGCTGACAGGCAGCATGAGCCGCTTGGCGAAGCTTGCCGCCGGCCGTCCGCCGAGCGCCAACCCCAAGTGATGGACGATGTATTCCAGCCGTGCCGTCCGGCGCCGTCGAAGCGAGACGATGTCTTCTCCGAACCGCTCTGCGAAGATCCGCCGGCGGCAATGCGGCACCTCACATTTGAAGCGCCGCGTGAGCAATCGGAGGCGCACCTTTCCGCCCGCTGATGGCAAATCGGCCACGTGCCGGATGTAACGGCTATGGATTCGGCGCGATGCTGTCGCGCACAAAGGGCACTGGGCCTCCGCAGCCTCTGACCGAACAGCCAGAATAACCGAATCCTCTGAATCACTTACGCCATCAAACACCAAACCACTCGGTACTAGCGATGAAATTCGAAAGCCCGTCCGCATGGCGCCGATTCTCCGTTGAAGAACCACAGTCGCCGGCGAACTTCATCAGAAATGAGTCAGAGCCAATTTTGCATGCCGAATGACAATAAGAGGGATAAGTCCCAAATCGAACAGATGATCTAGTGACTGTCATTTCTGAGAACGAATCCCGCATGCAGGCAGCATTGAGATTGCTCGCAACCCCAAGAAAGACGAGATCGGAAACGAAATTGATCTCGTAGAGTATGGCGAGTTCGACAACGAGACAGAACAAGGCGCATGAGCTTTACAAGGAATCGATCAAGCTGGTGCGACCGCTCCGAGAACTAAGGTTGGAGGCCGACTACTCTGAATCAACCGAATCGGCGTCGGCCTGAAAAGCTCTTTGTGACTGTCGCGCCCTCTCCTCGCCCCTCGGTCGTGGCTGGTCCCACTGGATCGTGCGGCGGCTGAGCTGGACGTGCGGATGCCGCTGCTGCAGGGCCGGCCGCCGAGGCGTCCGGCCTCAGCCGCTTTTCTGAGCCGTGCCCCTATATCAGTCCCGTAAACGGCTTACGTACCAACCCGCCAATGAAGAACTCGACCATCGATGTGTAGTCGAAAACTGGAAGGCCGGTCGCCCTCTGGACTGAGGCGGCGTAAGGGGGTAAGTCGCCGCACTCCAGTAGCAGCATCCCGATATCGGGCCGATCGTTTACGAGAGCTACGGCGGTATCCACCACATCCTTCTCGACGGCTTTGACATCCAGCCTACCTACGCTCCTAATCCAGCTCTCGGCAAACGCGGGAGTATCCTCGAGACCGACGATAGCCACCCTGTACCCCTGGCTGGCGGGCAGACCTGCAGCTTCCAACATGTCCGGCGTAAGGACAGACTTGCTTGCGACCATGATGCCGAGTGCCTTACCGCGGGGGAGCATCCTTTCGAGAAAAGGCGCGAGGAGAAGGCTCGACAAAAACACGGGTACATCCACCGCGTCGCGGACTGCCGCTTGATATTGGATCGAGTACCCGCATTGGCAGGTGATTAGTTGCGCGCCTTCGCGCGCAAGCTCTTTTGCGGCCTCAACGACGGTCGAGAGCATTTCGCCGGCGTCTGGCGCAAAAATCCGCGAGACACTCAACCCAGGCACCACCTTATAGCGCGAGGGGACAGTCCATGTGCTGGCGTTGCCGGTGTCGCCAGGTATGAATGGGCGATTTTCGCTTCCCATACGCTCCATCATTAGAACACCTAAAGGAGCACCGTTGAACGGCAATCGAGGCCAACGGTTGCCTCGAGGGGTAGGAATATCAAACATGCTTGACCTCATCGTCAGTGCCCGCTCTCAACTTGGGCGAAGACCAAGTGTATGGCGCTCTCCAAGCCGGATTTAGGCGTCTTTGCAAGCAATAGGACGAAGTTCGGCTAGGTGGCCACTTCAAGAACCTCTCGCCCTCGCCCTAATGCTCCATCGCAGCTTGGCGCTCTTTGAAACTGGGCAGCAGTGCGCGCCTATCGATGCGACGGTCGATGTTATCGGCTCAAGCGAGACTGCCACCAGCCTATTGATGCGACTTCGTCGCCCATTGGGATGCTGGTACGGACCGCGGAGCTGAGACGGCACTTATACTGGCAAGCCGGTGCACCGCTCAGTTGAGCCTACTGCGATGTCGGCCTCGAATATCCCCCAAACAGCTTGCGCGAGCCAAGGGATTGACTTGGAGGGGACAGGTATTCGCTGTCAGCATCTGCCGAAAGCCGTCAAAAGAACGCACACCGCGCGGGATTTAGTCGTGGAGGGACCTACTTTCGCATTAATCAGAACGAACGCATTGTTATGATTCCACTTCAATAGTTCGTGAAAGTCGACGGGGTGACCACCAGTAGATGGGGGCATTATGACCAATGACGTATCCGGCACCTTGGATATGTTTGACAGCTCCGCAGATTCTACTTTTGTGCGGGCTGGCGGCCCGCAGATCACGAGCCATCGCTTCAATGCCCCGCGTTCGGATACGCGGTTTTTTGTCAAGAACGCGATCCTGGCGGCGCTTTCGTTGCAAGACCTCGCGGCGATGGGGGAGTTCTTGGAACCGGTCGTAATGAACGCGCGTATGCTTCTGCAAGAGCCTAAAAGGCATCTTGCTCACGTCTATTTCCTAGAATCGGGTCTAATCTCGTTGAGGATTGTTGCAGCGGGATGCATCCTTGAGACCGCTATAATAGGTAGTCAGGGGGTGGTCGGAGCTACCGCGTTATTAGGGGGACACGTTTCGACTTATCAAGCGGTTGTACTGTTTCCGGGACGCGCGCACAGGATCCGCGTCGATGATTTGTATCGCCTGATGGGCAAGCGCCCTGAGATCCGAGAACACCTACTTCGGTACGTTCAAGCGCTGAGCTTACATTGCGCTCAGACAGGGTTATGCGGCGTTCGACATGATCGCGAAAAGCGGCTTGCATCCTGGATCTGTTTGGCGAGCGATGCTGTCGACGCTAATGTGCTTCCAGTCACCCATGAATATCTCTCTTCCGTCTTAGGCCTGCGCCGCGCTGGAGTAACCGAGACACTAAACCGCTTTGAAGAACAACATCTAATTCGTAAAACAAGGGGCGTGATACAAATTGGAGAGCGTCGCTGCCTGGAGCAAAAGGCATGCAGTTGTTACAAACTCATATCCGGCGCGTATGCTGCAACCGCACTTTCAATTTCGCATTTCGACTAGTCACTACCACGCGACAATTCTTGTTCTTCAGTTGCCCCGATTCTGATCCAGTTTTTTGACAGATACTCCGCATCTTTGAAGACGCTGTAAAATGTGACCCGCGGTCGCCGCTTGGTGATTCGGCTGGCAACCGAGTCAGCGTGTCCGCCCACGGAAAAGCCGCTCGAGCACTTGCCGAATTCAGTGGTGCCGGTCTCGGCCTGGTTCATCCACGTGGTTTCCGATGATAAGAAGCGATGAAGCGGCGCCCCTAATGACGATCGGTCAACATCCGGTGAGGCCCGGTGAGGGCCGTGTAGCGGTCACTCAGGCTGCTTGGTTGACATGCTTATTTCGGTCGCGCCAATTCCAGGGCAGAAGTTAGTCGAGCCGTTGGACAGGATGCGCAGCGATGCGTGCCAGGACGTCTGCGAGTGACGTCTGCGAGTTGAGTTTGTGGATCCACGTCGTTCATTTTGGCGGTTTATGCCGCCCGCCGAACTATGCCGAACGAGTCCGGTATGGCACGTCGTTGTCACGCTGGCACAGTCGATCGCGTGCACGGTTGCCCCATTCCATTCGGCATAGTCTGGTCGTTCAGAGCGCCTCCAGAAAGGCGAGCAGGCGGTCGTTTGGCTGGAAGCGGGTTCGCTTGCCGCGCTCGTACGGCTTAAGCTTCGCCAGGGCAGCTTCCTTGAGGGCGAGGTGGGCGTGCAGGTACGTCTGCGTCGTCTCGACCGATTCATGACCGAGCCACAGCGCGATCACAGAACAGTCGACGCCGGCTTGCAGCAGTTCCATCGCAGCGCTGTGCCTCAGCACGTGCGGCGACACGCTCTTGGCCTTCAAAGACGGGCAACTCTTGTGAGCGACACGAACATGCTTTCCCAGCAGGGACTGGACGCTGTCGGCACTGAGCCGGCCCCCGTGCACGTTGGGGAACAACGCTGTTGCTCCTTTCCGTAACGGTTCCTTGAGCCATGCCTGGAGCGCACACCGAGCGAGTGTGGTCAGCGGAGTGGTCCGCTCCTTCCGCCCTTTACCGACGCATCGCACGTGTGCGCCAGACCCGAGGTGGACGGCATCCCGGTCAAGGCCAGTCAGCTCGGAGAGGCGTAAGCCTGTCTGGGCCGCGACCAGCAGCAGGGTGTGATCGCGGCGGCCAAGCCACGTCGTTCGATCGGGCGCTGCGAGAACCGCCTCGATCTCGGGGCGCGTCAGGAAGTGCACCTGTCGCTTGTCGTGACGCTTGCTCGGTATGGCGAGCACCCGCTGGATCAGCGCACTGTGTGCCGGTTCCTCGAAGGACACGAACCTGAAGAAGGATCGGATGGCCGTCAGACGCAGGTTACGCGTCTTCGCACTGGCGCCGCGCGTTACCTCGAGATCGGTGAGGAACGCGCCGATGAACGTTGCATCCAGATCGGCGAGCGTCAGGGCCGATGGGGACTTCCGCAGCTGCACCTGTGCGAACATGAACAGCAACCGGAACGTGTCCCTGTAGGAGGCGATCGTGTTGGCGCTAACATTGCGCTGGCGCATGAGGCGCTCGGTGAAGAAGCGCTCGATCAACGTGGCGACATTGCAGGCGGGCTTCATGGCGTCACCTCCCACCGCCGATCGAGACGCCGCGCCGCTTCTTCCATCAACTCGGGGCAGGCCGAGAGATACCAGTAGGTATCACGCACGCAGGCGTGGCCGAGGTAAGTGGAGAGCATTGGGAGTTGCTGCTCGATGTCCTTGCCTTCGCGATACCAGTCGAGCAGCGTCCGGATGGCGAAGCGATGACGGAAGTCGTGCACGCGTGGCCCGGTACGATCACCTGGGCGCCGCAGCCCGATCTCTCGGGACAATCGCCAGAAGACGCGATGAACGTACTGGTGCAGCAAGCGGCCTCCCTGTTCGGCAACGAAGAAGGTCGAGCCGCAGCGTGATCCGAGCATCGCGTCGCGCCGGTGGGCGTAGTCGCCCAACGCGGTTCTCGTCGTCGGATGCAATGGCACGAGCCGCGACTTGCCGAACTTGGTCAGCCGGACCGTCAGCACGCCGGCGTCGAGGTCGACGTCATCACGCTCCAGGCCCATCGCCTCGGATATACGCATGCCCGTCACCGCGATCAGCCCGAACAGGGTATGGTAGGTCCATCGGCGCAGCCCGCCCTCTGGCGGCAGAGCCAGCGCTGCCGTCAGCAACGCATCGATCTCCGCGTCGCTGTAGACATAGGGCTTGGCGCGCTTCCATCCGGGCAGCATGCCGACGGGCGGCACCTCCGTTCTCGGATCGAAGTTGGCGACATGGCGCGCGAACCCGCGCACGTCGCTCAATCGCAGCGCCCAGGATGCATGACGATCGGGCGGCAGCGTTGCCCATTCCATGGCCAGCTTCGTCGTGATGATCCTGGCTTTGCGCTTCTCCATGAAGGCGACGAAGTCGGCGAGCCGGCGGGTCTGGTGCTCGTACTTGTATCCAAACCCCTTGCGCATGCTCAGGTACTTATCGAGTGCGGCGCGCAGATTGGTCATTGCACGCCTCCCGGCCAGGGCAGGCTCAATGTTCTCAACGCATCGATATCGACCTTCGCGTAAATCCGGGTAGTGTCGTGGTTCTCGTGCCGCAGCAACTGTCCGATCTCTGACAAGGTCGCGCCAGATCGGAGAAGCTCGGTAGCGAGACTGTGTCGGAAGATATGGGCGCCGCGGTGTGCGCAACGTTCGATTCCAACGCGATCGAGGGCGGCCTTGGCGATCATGGTGATCGCACATCCGGAAGCAAACCCGATGTGCGGCGCGAGTGTGCGGACGAACAACCGTCGGCACGACGACTTTGGGCGGCCACTGCGCAGATATGCAACGATGGCCGCGCCAACGTCTGGCGGTATCGGCATCCGTGCACGCTGTCGGCCCTTGGCGCGAACAAGTATCTCGCTGGCTCGCCAGTCGATATCATCGAGCGTGAGCGTCGCGACCTCGTCGGCCCGCAGGCCGAGCTTGGCCAGCAACAACAGAATGGCGTAGTCGCGCCGTCCCATCACCGTCTTTCGGTCGCAACCGTCGAGAGCCTTCCGCACCTGTGCGGCAGGCAGATAGGTCGGCAGCGTTGCGAGCTTCCATCGCCGCATCGATGGAACGCAATCCGCCAACGGGCGCGCGTTCAGCCCCCGATGGTGGAGGTAACGGAGAAAGGCGCGCAACGACCAGCACATCGCCTTGCCTGTTCCCGGGCTCCAATCCCGGGCGTGGCGCTCAATGTAGCGGATCACGTCCTCTTGGTTGATCTTGCACAGGGCGGCGGCGCCGCCGGAGCACACCTCGTGCAGAAACCTGCGGATGACCGGGTGCGCGGCGGCGATCAGGGTGAGACTCCAGCGACAATCAAGGTGAGACTGCGCCGATGGGGACGGACCGAAGGGAGGGCGTAGCCCGACCGGAGGACCGTCCCCATCGGCGTCGCGCGTTTTTGGACCCGTCTGGCGGCTGGGCGGGGCTGGTGCAAGCTTTTGATTCGTCTCGACAAGAGGGAATCGATGCCTTGCCTGGCCTTCACATCACCGACCATCAGATGAGGCTGTACATGACCTACCGACTGACATTGTCCCCCGAAGCGGCCGCGGCCAAGGCGGGGTTCTCGAAAGCGAGTGCGTATCGGATTGAGGGCGATGCGCGCCCGCCATCGCAGAAGAAGGCGCCGAGGGGCCGGCGACGATCCGATCCACTCGCGCCCTATTGGGACGCCGAGATCGTTCCGATCCTGAAGGCTGCTCCCGGCATCCGCGTGATCGGTGTGCTGGACGAACTGCGCCGGCGGCATCGCGACCTCAACCCCAACATCCGACGCACGCTGGAGCGGCGCATCAATGCGTGGCGGGCGCTCAACGGCCCCGAACAGGACGTGATCTTCCGCCAAGAGCACGAGCCCGGGCGGCTGGGTCTGTCCGACTTCACCGACGTGAGCGCGCTCGGCATTACCATCGTAGGTGAGCCACTCGATCACCGGCTCTATCACTTCCGGTTGGCGTTCTCCGGCTTCGAGCATGCCCATGTCGTGCTCGGGGGCGAAAGCTTCGTCGCCCTGGCGGAGGGCTTGCAGAACGCCCTGTGGGCGCTTGGCGGCGTTCCACGGGAGCATCGCAGCGACAGCCTATCGGCGGCGTTCCGCAATCTGGCGGCTGACGCGCGTGAGGATCTGACACAGCGCTACGCTGCGCTGATGGGCCACTATGGCATGGCACCAACACGCAACAATGCGGGCATTGCACACGAGAACGGCTCGATCGAGAGTGCGCACGGCCATCTCAAGCGCGCACTGGAAGATGCGCTGTTGCTGCGGGGGACGCGCGACTTCGCCAGTCTCGATGCCTACCGGGCTTTTGTCGACGAGATTGTCGGCCGGCGCAACGCCAATCTCGCCAAGCCGATCGCGCTCGAGAAGGAGGCATTGGCGCCGCTGCCGAAAGGCCGCACGACCGACTTCGACGAGAAAGTGATCCCGGTGACGTCGTCAGGCGGCTTCATCCTGCGGCGCGTGTTCTACACCGTTCCTTCAAGGCTGATTGGCCATCGCCTGCGTGTGCGCATCTTCGACGACCGGCTCGAATGCTTCCTCGGCGTCACGCCGGTTGTGACGTTGCGGCGCGGTCGGCCTGTGTCGGAGAGCCAGGGCGGGCATGTCGTCGATTATCGGCACGTCATCCATGCCCTGCGGCGCAAGCCGATGGCGCTCCTCAACCTCGTCTATCGCGACCAGCTCTTCCCGCGCGCCGCTTACAGACGCCTGTTCGAGACCTTGCGGGAGCACGGTGACGATCGGCGCGCCTGCAAGGTGACGGTCGAACTTCTAGCGCTGGCCCACGAGCGAGCCTGCGAAGCCGAGCTCGCCAAGGCGATCGCGATGGATCTGGACGCCGGACAGTTACCCGATCTTGCCGCGCTGCGCGACCGCTTCCGACCCGAGGCGGCCTCGATCCCGCGCGTCGCCGTCAAGCTGGCGCCGCTCGACGTCTACGATGAACTCGCCTCCGTCAGCGTCATGTCGGGCCGCTCGAATCTGGGAGAGGCAGCATGACCAGCATCGCCACCTCCGTCGATGCTGCTCGTGTCGAGTTGCTTCTCAATGAGCTCCGCCTGCCGGGCGTCAAGGCGATCTGGCCGAAGCTCGCCGCACAGTCGGACAAGGAAGGGTGGCCTGCCGCCCGCTTCCTCGCCGCCCTTGCCGAGCACGAGGCATCCGATCGTACCCGCCGTCGGATCGAGCGACACATGGTGGAAGCGCGTTTGCCCGCCGGCAAGACGCTCGCCACCTTCGACTTCGAGAGCGTGCCGATGCTATCAAAGGCACAGGCGATGGCGCTCGCTGCCGGCGACGCCTGGTTGAAGGCCGGCGCCAATTTGCTCTTGTTCGGTCCACCGGGCGGCGGCAAGACCCATCTCGGCGCGGCGATCGGCCTGGCTCTCGTCGAGAACGGTTGGCGCGTTCTCTTCGCGCGCACCACTGATCTGGTGCAACGGCTGCAGGTCGCGCGGCGCGAGCTGGCGCTGGAGTCCGCGATCGGCAAACTCGATCGCTATGACCTCCTGATCCTCGACGACATCACATATGTGAGCAAGGATCAGGCGGAAACCAGTGTGCTGTTCGAGTTGATCGCCGCCCGCTACGAACGACGCTCGCTGCTGATCACGGCCAATCAGCCATTTGGCGAATGGGGGCGTATCTTCCCGGACCAAGCAATGACGTTGGCTGCCATCGATCGTTTGGTCCACCACGCCACGATCCTCGAGATGAACGTCGAAAGTTACCGTCGAAAAGTTGCCCTCGATCGCAAGCGCGGTCCAGGCCGGCCGCCTGTTCACACTACCCCCAACGAACTCGACAAGACTGCGATTGACGCTGGCAGCGCCGCTTGATTGTCGCGCAGCGTCAATCAACGCTTGCCAAGCCGGCGGCCAGCGTCAATTATCTCCTGACTCGGCCGCCTCGTCTCATCTTGATTGACGCGCCGCTCTCATCCTGATTGTCGCGCTATAACCGGGAGATGGCGTACGATGGACCTCGGGGCCAAGCCGCGCTCTGATCGCAGGTAGGCATCGAACTCCTTGAAGATCCGTTCGTGCGGGGTGAGAGGCGGTAGCACCAACGGCGCGATCGCGCCTTCCTCGCGCAGCATCGACAACCATCGCTTGAGCGCTGCCCGGTCACCGGGTTGTATAGATTACCTCCCGCCTCGATGTCGGAGGTACTGCTCAACGACCTGCTCATCGAGATCAATCAGCTTATAGCGACGGCCCGCGATCCAACTCAGGAGCCCGCCAACTACGTTGAGGCAGCGCCACGCGCCATGCCGAACGAGCCTCTCTTCGACGAGACGAACGGCGTAGCACTCGACGAGCCGTCCGCGCGGCTCGCTTCTGAGACGCCGGTACAGCCGGCTTCTGCCCAAGTACTCTTCAACTTCCATCTTCCTGTTCTCCGCTGTTGACAGCGGAGGCACAGAACGAACTATGCCGAACCGACCAAACGCCGGTCAGCCAGAAATCTGGGGAAAACGACCCGACTCGGCATAGTTCGGCGGGCGGCATAACCGTGCCTATGCCGCGCTCGGTATAGGGCGGTGACAATCAGGCTGTACATCATCGCAGTACGGTCGTCACCGCGGTCGGAGCCACAGAACAGCCACGACTTCCGCCCCAGGGCGATGCCGCGCAGGCCTCGTTCGGCGGCGATGTTCGACAGGCAGATGCGGCCGTCATCGAGGAAGCGGGTGAAAGCGCTCCAGTTGAGCATATAGTCCATCGCTTTGGCGACATCGTTGCGCCGTGAGAGCTTGGCACGTCGCTTCGCATCCAGATCTCCAGATGGACGACCAGAAGCGTGCTCAGCTCCTGGCGCGGACGGCTCGAACAAGGCATCGATCCGGCGGACTGCTTCCAGCGCCAGGGGCGAGATCACCGCAGGCTTTTGCCCTGCACCTTGGGGTGCGCATTCTGCGCCAGATCAGCCATGACAAAGAACGGCCGTCTGGCATTGACCCAGCACGCGACTTCCAGGATGGGACCTGCGTTGCGGAACGGGTCGTAAAGCTTCCCGTAACCACCATAGGCATCGGCGTGGAAGATGCCGCTGTAGCGGGCCAGATGAGATGCTCACCGGCGCGATCGCGTGAGTAATAAAACACTGTCCCGGGACTACCACCCGCTCTTGAGGCAGATGCTCCGGGAACGGCTCGCGCGATGGCCTCTGCGGCTCGCCAGCAGCGCTGCTTGCAGCGCCTCCATATCTGGATTGCGTTGCAAAAGTCTATCCTCGCCAAACCAGACCAATTGGAAAAATGGACCTGCATCCGAATTGCGTTAACGCCTCGATCGGACACCGCTCTCACCCGCGTGATGCTTCTAGCGCGGCGAGGCACAGTTATGACGTGCGTTCTTCAATCGAGCAGCGGCTCCGTGGCTGAGACGGCTTCGTCCGAACAACAAGCTCCGCTCAAGTCAAAAGGCCTCCGGCGGGCATGCCAGAGGCCTTCCTTGGAGGCTAGCTTTACATCTATGAAGTCGCGTTTTCTCCTTCGTTAGTTTGAATAGACTTTAGAAGTTGCGCTGAGCGCGGAGCAGCAGCACGAGGCTGTTCTGGTCCTTCAGCTCGTAGGCAGCAGGAGGCTTTGCGACCCCCGATTGCAGTGGGAGGGTCACAGTGCTTCCGCTTGCATATTTTTGATCGAGCATCATATACGCGAGTTCGCCCGTGAAGGTCAGGTTTCTGACCGGAGTCCAGGACGTCTTCGTGCCGACAACCGCGTAGTTGAAGTCGGGATTGCAACCGGCAAGACCGCTCGAGAGAGCGACAGTTGCGACGACCGCGCCGCAGATGTAGCCCTTGGCCGTGTTGTTATAGCGGACGGCAGCCCACGCGCCGAAGATCGACGTGTTCCAGTATGGATCCCAATTGTGGGTATAGCCGCCGTTGAATCCGTAGGTGGTGGTCAGCTCCTGTCCAGCGCCCGTGACGAACACTGAGTCCGACACACCACCAAACCCGAGACTTTGATAAGCACCGGCGAGGCCGGTACCGCCGTACATAGCGTAGGTTGCGGGCAGATAGTCGTGGAAGTTGTACGCGCTCGCGCCGTTCGTATATACGCCGGTCAGATTGATCGTGTCACCCGCACCGGTCGGGATATTTTTGATCGACAAGGCCAACTGTCCAGCCCAGCCCCATTTGTCTCCTGGATGGCTGGTGACTTCGGACGCGCCATAGTAGGCCGCATGGTTGTCGTGCGCGGCGAACGACGCTTGGAAGAGTCCCCAAGCTTGGTCAACACGGACCCTCGCCACGAGGTCTGGCGCTCGCGAACCGCCGATATCGTTGGCACCATACGAACCGGTCGCAATTCCTGCTGCGGTCGCGCCACTCACGTTCCAGAGGTTGGTCGTGTAGTTTGCGACCTCATCTTGGGCAGAGAAAGAAGCCGTGATGCCCTGACCAAAATCCGCGGTATAGGTGACCTGATTTACAGGGTCCCATCCGGCGCTTCCCGGCAACTCGATATTGTTTGCGGGATATTCTGCCCAGGGGGTTCTAAACTGGGACTCCGCCTTACCAAAGGTGAACCCGGCGAATTGGATGAAGGCGTAGTAGACACCAAGCGCTCCACCGGCGACCGCAGAACCGACCGAGGACGTGTAGGCCGTCGCGCCATTTACAGCGGTCGTCCCTGCACCACTATAAGTGCCGCTGGTCCAAGTGAACGCGAGCTCGGCGAACGTCCGGACCACGCCGTATTCGGTCGCAGTGCGCGTATCAATTTGCAAATCTTGACGGGCCCGGGTCGTGTAGTAATTGCTCAACCGGTTCTGGGCACCAGCCACACCTCCGGTGGCAGCGCTAAAGTCAGAGCTTGTGGCTAGCAGAGTATCGGCGCGCAGATAACCACCCAGCTTGATGCATGTGTCGGTGCCAGGGATATAGTAGAATCCAGCTCCATACAGCGAGCAGATCTTCACGTATTCGATCGCTTTGGCCTTAACGGGCAGATCGGCTCCCTGCGCTCCGCCTGCAGCAATCAGTCCCGCCGCCGAACCGAGCAAAAGGCTCTTCACCATCTTCATAAAAGTCCTCCAAATTGTCTAGCCTGTAAGGTACCGACTGCTGAAGAGCCGATCACCTTCGCCTCCGCCCGCAAACATTCTCGACCTGCAGGGCCATCGTCGAACATCAACCAGTAGCTTGTACCAGTAGACGTCGCGGTGCGGATTATCCCGCCGCTCGCCCACTTACGTTGACAGATTGCGCCTCCTATCGGCGCAAAAACTCCGTACGTAACGGACAAATCCATACGGCCGCTCTGCAGTAGTGTTGTTGCGACCTCAGATCCGTACGTTTCGTACGATGTCGCAACCGCATCTGTACAGCGCGCGACCGAGTTCACGCTGGCGGGCAGCGCGTAGCATAGACACTTGAAAACGAGTGAAGCTCTTCACGATGGTGCATACTGCCCGTGAAGAGGTCTTGGACAATCGACTTCAGGTAGCCGCAGGAACACGGGCCGATGGTCAAACCGCGCAATCCGCTTTTTCGTCGTAACTTAAGCGGACCGCCTCTACCCCGCGTCATCGAACGCACTGGTCGTGGCCGCCGGCTTCAAAGCCACCACACGCCGCAGAATGAGAACAAACTCCCCACTCGGGCCGCTATAACGTTTAATGTAGCCAACGAGGCAGGCAGTCCTTCGGTCCCGGAAAGCCGGGGCACGATTACTGCTCGACAGCTCTCAGGACCTCAAGAGATCGAGGATGTACCCAACCGCAAGCTCCGTGGTCGGAATGAGAAGGTCATCGGACACGCCGAAGGTCGGCGTATGCAGATGTGAATCGTTGCCGGGAGCTCGGCTGCCGAACCAAAAATAGATGGATGGCACGCATGCCGAGTAGAATCCGAAGTCGTCGCTGCCGTCTCCGCGCTGCTTCTCGTCGCTGAAGGCTTCGTGCCCGACGGCCGCGTGCACGAGTTGACGGAAACGATTTACCATTTCGGGATCGTTCATCACCGGCGGCTCACCGGCGCGGATGATCAATCCACCTTGACCGCGGTGCATTGAGGCAGCGCCTTGCGCAATTTCGCGCACGCGCTGGATGAGTAACGCCCGACGGACAGGGCTGCGGGTCCTGATCGTGCCCTCCATGACGACCGACGGGCAGATTATGTTTGCCGCTTCGCCCTCACGGATGACACCAACGGTGACAACAGCACCGTCGTCGCCTGGCACTTCGCGCGAAACCACCTTCTGGACCTCGTTGACGAAGGTAGCTGCGATAGCGATCGCGTCGACCCCTTAAACGGCGCCGCGCCATGCGCCATCTTGCCCGCAATGGTGAGCTTGAACCCATCAGCGGACTTAGTCACCGCGCCTTCGCGCGCGCCGAAGGTGCCGGCCGGAAGATCCGGAGCGACGTGAAGGCCAACCGTCCGGTCGAAGCCATCCAATAGCTTCTCTTGTTCCCGTACGCCCACCAAGCGGCTCGGCCTCGTGGGATTCGCGCCCACACCGTTGATCTTGACGGTGGGGATGCCCAGCGCGGCCGCAACAGCCAAACATTCTCACCTTTGACGCGCCGCCTCGAGCTGCGACAAAGCCTTTAGATGATCCCACCCAGATTGTCGCGCTATACGGGCTTCGCAGATCCGCTCGCAACAGCAGCGTCAGCGTGGCTGGAAGCTTTATTCCTTCCACGCCCCGGAGGTGGAGTGCATCGGCAAGGGCAAGGCAGCCGCGCCTTACGCATGAACCACGCCCGCTCTCAGCGGCAACATAGAACCCCGGCAAGAGAAGGAGCGCGTACCATGTCCCATACGAACATTGTCACGATCGGCATCGATCTAGGCAAGAACACATTCCATGTGGTGGGGTTCGATGCCACGGGTGCAATCATCCTACGCAAGAAGCGATCGAGAAATCAGCTTGAGCAGTCGCTGGCTAATGTTCAGCCCTGCCTGATCGGAATGGAGGCCTGTGCAGGAGCACACCACCTCGGTCGCAAGCTCGAGAAATTAGGCCATCAAGTACGGCTCTTGCCGGCACAGTATGTGTAGCCATACCTCAAGGGCCACAAAAATGACTTCCGTGATGCCGAAGCCATCGCAGAGGCGGCGCAACGCCCGACCATGCGCTTCGTCTCGTTGAAATCGGCCGAGCAACTTGACTTGCAGGCGCTGCACAGAGTTCGCAGTCGATTGGTGACGCAGAGAACCGCGGTCATCAATCAAATCCGAGGTTTTTTGCTTGAGCGAGGGCTGGCAGTTCGGAAGGGAGCGGCAGCACTCCGATTGGCACTTCCACAGATTCTCTCGATGCTCTCGGATAACCTGTCGCCTCGAGTGGTTCGGCTCATTCAGGACTTGGCCGAGGACTGGCGCTTTCTCGAACGGCGAGTCGCATCGATCACAAAGGAAATTGACGAACTCGCTGATCAAGACGCACACTGTCGCCGCCTGATGAATGCGCCGGGTGTCGGACCAATCATCTCAAGTGCGATGATCGCCACGATCGGAACTGGTGATGCCTTCCATAAGGGTCGCGACTTTGCGGCATGGCTTGGCCTCGTACCGAAATAAATCTCGACTCGCGATCGAACCATTTTCGGCCGCATATCGAGGCGTGGCAACCGGTACCTGCGAACGCTGTTCATTCAAGGGGCCAGAGCCGTACTTCTAAGGCGACAGAGTTGGCCCAGGCATGGCTTCGGAGCCTGGTTGGAAGCAGCATCCAAGCGGCTCCACTCGAATGTACTGGTTGTCGCCCTGGCCGCAAAACTCGCGCGCCTGGTCTGGAGCATGCTCGCAAAGGGCCGTGATTACGACGCCAACTTCATAGGCCACACCGAGTAAGACACGGCCGGGAAGGAAGAAGATCCACGACCCAACCGGAAGGGCTCAATATCCCGCCGAGGTTTGCGAGACGGAAAGGACGAATGGAGAAACGGTTGCACCGACACTCTGAAGCCTGGTTCGACGCCATGGCCCTTCTTGAGGCCGGCGAGTTATTGAGGACAGAAGTGGGCGGATATCCATAATGGCTCGAGGCGAGAGCCTCAAATCGAAGCCGGATAGATTGGCGCAGACCGCTACATCCCCTTGTCGATTCCTCTTGCAACGCGGGCGTGGTCCATAGATCGGTGTCAAAGCCTCCATCGTCACCAACAACCGCCGTGCTCCCGGTGGCCTGTTCGTGCTGCACGCCAGGGCGCTACCCGATAACCCATATGACGGTCACACTCACCGGCTGCGCGATCGAGCGGGCCTACGTCGACAAGGGATACCGCGGCCACGACGCACAAAATCCCGCCGCATCTTCATCTCCGGCCAGAAGCGCGGCGTCTTTGGGGTCATCAAGCGCGAGCTGCGCCGCCGCTCCGCCATCGAACCCATCATCGGACACCTGAAGACCGATGGTCACCTCGGCCGCTGCTACCTCAAAGGCCGCGCTGGCGATGCGGCCAACGTCATCCTCTCGGCCGTCGGCCACAACTTCCGCCGCCTCCTCGCCTGGCTGAGAGCTTTTTGGCGCCTGATCCTGACCACCCTCCTCGCAGCCACGAGCGACCGCTCACCGCTGAAATCGAGTTCTTAACGGACGACAACCTACCTGGCATCCCGGCCGTGGTCACCGCCTCGAAGGGTTCCCTTGCTCTGGGCTTCAACTAGTCGAGAAGCTTCTGGTCCGGCTCGAACACCGAGGTCAGGTAGTCGATGTGGTTCGAGCCGTTCGCCACGCCCATGCGCACGTCAAACTGCAACCCCGGCCCACCAAACTTGATCACACGGTTGTCAGCCCGACCCTGAGGGTCTTGAAGCAAGCGGAAGTAGATCTCCTTTCCGAGAATCCCTTTGGGTATCTCTCCCGTCAGATTGATCCGGACGGATTCCGGCACGACTATCCACATCTCACCTGTCGCCAATGCCGGCCACGTCGAGAAGATTCCTGTCATGGCGAAGCAATTCAGCGTCCCCATCGTTGACCCAGCCAGATAGAACGAGCCCGGCAGAACCCACCCCTCCTCGGTCGGTACCTGGTGCGACAGGCCATGCCTACCGACGTCGTAGACGTTCTCGCTGGGTACACCTAGCTTGTGTGCAAACTCCCTCGATTGCTCCACATCGCCCCACCATTTCAAGACCGCCCCCGTCGATCGAGCGGTGAAATGATCGAACGAGAAGACTACCCGCTCTGGATCCCATGCCTTGAGATTGTTCTCGATCAGCCAATCGTCACGAAATCCGTCGCTGATCGAGATGACATCAATCTTTGCCGTCACCACATCGCCGACCGAGACCGCGTCTTTTCCGGAAGCTCTTGCGAGAAGCTTCTCAGTCATCGTCATGGACATGCCTTAGGAGCCTCCCCCGGTGGCGGTGCGTACCTCCTGACTGTGGCGCACATGCTATGCTGGGACGATGTCGTGGTAATAGGCGTTTTCCTCGACGGTTGCCCTCAAGATGACTCCCGAAACTTTTGCGATCGCGACCGAGAAGTGCGAGGGAAGATCGTTCCGCCCGTTGTAGACTATTTCGTCAATCGGTGAGCCCTCCATAAGGTGCCCGCAAACCGTCTGCGAGGAGCTCGACACCGTGATATGAACGTGGAAGTAGGGATCCCCGTGTCCCACGAAGCCTCCGGCACCGAAGCCAGTGGCGCCGCCCCGTAAGTGCACCGGCTCCGGTTTCAGCGCCTTGTCGGGCACCCACCCCATCCCGATGATGCCGTGCGCTTACCTCAAGCGGCCCCTGGATGTCGACGTAGTCAATGCCCCGCGCGCCTTTTACCGGCTCATGCGGATATCGCATCACCTTGACCCTTTGCATCGAGCCGGTCGCATCCAGAAGGATTCCGGTCTTGACATCCTTCTGTTCGCAGATGTCCCAGAGGGCTTGAAGAAGGTCCTCACCCGGCTCAAGTCGCGCGTAGATGATCTCATCGATCTTCCCGCTGTACATTTTTCGACTTTTCTTCCAGTCCTTTGGAAGCATTTGATTTATCTCCTGTCATCAAGGAAAGAGGCGTGAAGGCCTCATCCGTTAAGGCCGCCGAATGTGAAGCTCTGCGAGTAAATCAGAGCTATGCGGGAAAGTGGGGGATGACGGACTGAGATAGGCGGCGTATCGAGGCGGGTGTCGAGCCTGCCAGAACCTCTCAAGGAGAGCGATACGCCATGAACGAGACTAGCAACATTGTGCCGCTTCGTCAGCCCGACGAGATCGATGATCCACTGACCAATGTCCTGCGCGCCGGTGCGCGGCAGCTTCTGGCACAGGCTGTCGAGGTGGAAGTCGAGACCTTTCTTGCCACGGTGAAGGATTTGAAGCTTGCCGACGGACGCGCCCGTGTCGCGCGGCATGGTTGCGGCCCGGCGCGAATGATCCAGACCGGCATCGGCCCGGTCGAGGTGGCGCGGGCGAAGGTTCGCGACCGCGGGGCGTCCAGCGAGGGCGAGCGGATCCGGTTCAGCTCGGCGATCCTGTCGTTGTGGGCACGGCGGACCAGAAGTCTGGATGCGCCGTTGCCGGTGCTGTACCTGCGCGGCATCTCGACCGGCGATTTCCAGGAGGCGCTGACGGCCTTGCTGGGCAAGGACGCGCCGAACCTGTCGCCCGCGGTGATTTCCCGGCTGACGGCGGAGTGGCAAGGCGAGTACGAGCGCTGGCAGAGGCGCGATCTGTCGGCGCGCCGATACGTGTACGTGTGGGCCGATGGCGTCTTCCTGCAGGCCCGCATGGAAGACCACGGCGAGTGCATGCTGGTGCTGATCGGCGCGACGCCGGAAGGCAAGAAGGAACTGATCGGCTTTTAGGTCGGCGTGCGGGAGAGCGCGCAGAGCTGGCGCGAGCTCCTGATCGACGTCAAGCAGCGCGGGTTGCAGATCGCGCCGGAAATTGCCGTCGGCGACGGCGCGCTCGGCTTCTGGAAGGCGCTCGACGAGGTCTTTCCCGGCACGCGGCACCAGCGATGCTGGGTACACAAGACCGTGAATGTCCTGGACAAGGTCCCGCTCTCGGTGCAGGCCACCATGAAGAAGGATTTGCGCGAGGTCTATTGGGCGCCGAACCGGGCGTCCGCCGAAGCGGCGATCGGCGTCTTTGCCGAGAAATACCGCGCCAAATACGGTCGCGCGGTCGAATGTCTGAAGGATCGCGATGCGCTGCTGGCCTTCTACGACTTTCCTGCCGAGCATTGGGATCACCTGCGCACCAGCAATCCCATCGAGAGCGTGTTCGCCACCGTGCGGCACCGGACGGTGCGCACCAAGGGTTCGTTGTCGCCGACCACCCAAGCTGATGGTGTTCAAGCTCGTCATCGCCGCATCGAAGACCTGGCGGCGGCTCAAAGGCACAAATCAGTTGCCGAAGGTTATCGCGGGTGTCAGATTCAACGACGGCATCGAGGTCATCCAAGTGCCGACAAACCACGCCGTCTGATCACCTCGTCACCCAAAATCCCGCATAGCTTAGCGCGTGCTCCAGGCACGATGAGTCCAACTGGTTTTTCCGGCCCGCTGCATCAGAGGCCGGACAGATGGCAGCATCCGACCACGAGCCGAACCCTCTGAAAAACCGCTTGCATCTCGCGGGACGTCCACAGATGAGGCCACGTTCCACTAGCATTACAGTTGCATGTTGTTGAAGGTTTCTGACTCCATGTGCGATCATGATTCGGGATCTGATGATTGGTGGCGGGTAGTTTAAAGATACGCTGACGCTGTTGGCTTCGTCGTTGCGAGATGGCAAGCAACGCATCCGTCCGCTTTTACGCAGGAGCGGGTGGCGGCCGCGGCGGGGCAGTTTCTCGACGGACGGTTGGGCAACGAGCTGCGCAAAACGGGTTGGATACGGGCGGAAGCGGCCGGCGATCCAGGCCCGTGGCGCCAGCAGGTGATCCTGGGCCGGGGGCAGTGGGATGCCGACGCGCTGCGCGACATTGTGCGTGAGTATGCGCTGAAAACGCTTGATGATGAGGACGCGGTCCCGGCTATCGATGAGACCGGCTTTTTGAAACAGGGCAAGGCCTCGTGCGAGGCCGCACGCCAGTACACTGGCTCGGCGGGCAAGATTACCTATTGCCAGATCGGAGTGTTCGGCTGCTATGTGTCGCGGCATGACCATGCCTTCATCGACCGGGCGCTCTACCTGCCAAAGGAATGGACGGACGACCCCGCTCGCCTGAAGGCAGCGCATGTACCGAGCGATGTGGGCTTTGCGACGAAGCCCAAGATCGCGCGTCAAAATGATCACTCGCGCGATCGTCGCAAAGGTGCCGTTCTCGTTCGTGGCGGCGGACAGCGTGTATGGCACCGGAGAGATCAAAACTCTGCTGCGCAAGGCGGCCAAGGCCAAAGGTTATGTTCCGGGTGTTGCTCCCAATCATGTGTTCCGGTCCTGGGGCAAACAGCAGCCGGCACCGCCGCCACGATCGCGCAAAACCTTCCCAACAAGGCCTGGCGCCGCCTGTCGTCCGGCGGAGGGACCAAAGGTCCGCCCTGGCACGACTGGGCCTATCTCGAATTGGCCGATCTCGAAGACAGTGAATACAACTACGAGCTTGCCGGGAATGAACGCGGGGTCTTCTGGTCCGCCGCAATATCGCCGACGGCAGCTTGGCCTTCTTTCTCCACCTGGTGCCCCAAGGGTACGTCCATCCAGAAGCTGGTGTCGGTGGAAGGCCATCGCTGGGCCATCGAGACAGTTTCGAAACTGCTAAGAACGAGCTCGGCCTTGATCACAACGAAACCCGCTCCTGGCATGGCTGGCATCGCCATGTCTCACTCGTCATGCTTGCCTTCGCCAAGTGGCCGTCATCCGTCATCGGGCCAACATCGGCCATCGCTCAAAAAACCGCGACCGCGGCCTCGACCGAAGCTTCGCCTTTGATCCGCTGGTCGATCCACGAAATCCGGCGCATCGCCATGAAGGTAACCCAGCGGCGCACCCCGCACGCCCACATCCTCACATGATCGTCCTGGCGCAGGGCTCATCAGGCCCAACGCGCGGTAAAGCCCATCTCAAGAGAAAACTGCAACTGTAATGCTAGCCGCATCTTGTAGTTGCCGTACAGTCCCAAAACCGAGCTGGCGTTTAGGATCACACCGCGGCCCGTTCGACTATGGGAGCGCTCACAGCCTGCGCGCAAAGACGAGCCAGCCCTGCACCTCGGCACCCGCTTCGCGGCACTGCCGCGCAGTTTCATCCACGCCGGCGTGGGGCAGATCTCAGACGGCGACGATCGCAGCGCGGTCGCAAGGCCGATGCCTTGCGCACCGCCGGTGACGACGCAGATTTTGTCTTTCAGGCGAGGCGATGTCATTTAATGGAGGTGATCTGCTATAGCTGTGGTCCCGCTTGTGCGCCGGTAATCACCACGACCTTGTCCTTCATTTCCTTTAGCGCTTCGTTGCTGCCAATTTCCGCGCTGCCTCTTGGTTTATCTCATGCTCGATACGATCCTGTGTATCCCCTGCTAGATAAAACGTGCCTGGCAGCGCTTTCCTCCGCCGATACTAGGTTGCGAGATAGGCCATGCTCTGAGAACGTTCTCTCTCGGTACACCCAGAGCAGGTTCCCAGAGCAGGCTATTGAAAAAAGACGCTCGCAGTTTTCCGGCGATCATGATTCATTGGCTCCTATGAGGCGACAATCGAAGGGCGAGCTGTTTAGCTACGTTGACCTGGAGGCGCGGGTGCGGCGTAATCATCCGCTGCGGGCGATCCAGACAATCGTGAACGGGGCCCTGGCGGTGCTGGGGCGCGAGTTTGCCGCGCTCTATCCGCCGATTGGGCGACCATCGATCCCGCCAGAGATGCTGCTGCATGCGATGCTGTTGCAGGCGTTTTATTCGATCCGCTCCGAGCGGCTTCTGATGGAGCGGTTGGAATACGGCCTGCTGTTCCGCTGGTTCGTCGGAATCGGCGTCGACGACGCAGCCTGGGATCATTCGGTGTTCTCGAAGAACCGCGACCGGCTGCTGGAAGGCGACATCGCGGCCAAGTTCCTAACGGCGGTGCTGGCGCAGCCCAAGCTGAAGAAGCTTCTATCGAGCGATCACTTCTCGGTCCATGGCACGCTCGTAGGCTTTTGTCGGCGCACGGTTGGAAAATGGGCTAGGCGCCTTCCGGACAGAACAAATCTCGATCGCTACTTTTCTGGTTAGCGCGAGGAGTTTGCCGGAAACCGCCACCGTCCGCGTGCTACGCGGGTGGCTGTTGCGGATGGTGGTGCAAAGGATCGCCGATCCTCGCATCCTACGTCTTATCATGCTATGACTACGAGCGCTCTTCGTTTGGCCAAACAAGACGTCATCACGCCCCGCCACGTCTTCCTGTCAGTGGCGCCTCGCTCGGTCGGGGAGTTGTCGATCTCGATGCGGCCCCCTCGGCAAAGCAAGTCAGTGCAGTCCATCAACTGGGCGAGTACAGGATCGTCTTTGCCAACGCCAACATTAGTGAGACCACCGAGAGAGTCTCCTGCAGCCATTGCCACAGCGCTGCAAG
Source organism: Bradyrhizobium sp. C-145 (assembly GCF_023375135.1). NCBI lineage: Bacteria > Pseudomonadati > Pseudomonadota > Alphaproteobacteria > Hyphomicrobiales > Nitrobacteraceae > Bradyrhizobium > Bradyrhizobium sp. C-145. Next base: position 6,844,826 of record NZ_CP088150.1, read on the forward strand.
CTTTGGTGCGGCGTGCAGCTGCCAGATTCGACATGGCTCATCGAGTGAGTTGCTGCGGATCGCCTGTTCGATCGCATTTAACTCGCTGATGGATAGGAGCCCCTTGACCTCTGGCGAGTTCGTCGCGGTCGGCACCGCAGCGAGCACAGCGCGCCAATGCTGGCCGAGATTGAAGGCTTGCAGCTGGCCCAATGCGGGGCAAGGCGCTGCAGTACCTGTCATCGCAGGTTGCAAGCTCACGCGCTACACCCAGGACGGCGCGGCCTGGACCACAATAGCGCCGAGAACGCAATCCGAGCGTTCTGCGTCGTGCGGAGCAACTGGCTTTTCGCCGGGACCGTGGCCGGGGCCAATGCGAGCGCGAACTTGTGACGCTGCGATCGACCTGCCAGATCAAGGCAATCAATGGCTATCGCATATTTAAGGGTCTTGCTGATGGCGTTGCCCAAAGGGAGATCAAGGCTGAGATGGCCGTGCAGGCGCGGGAGTTCGAGGCTCAGCTCGACGATGGCATCAAGAAATCTTTCGCGCGGAGCTGGGGACCTCGATTTCAGCGCAAAGCAACGCCCAGACCGACATCGCGCTGCGGGCGGCAGGCGTCGCCGCGTGCCATGCACTACGGTTGACGGCCAGGACGTGAGCGCCGTCTAGCTCGCGATCCTGGCGCGCGTAACCTCTCGACCGGGGCCGCCTATGCTCACCTCGGCGCAATGCCGATGGTCATGATCACTGGACAAACGGCGATCATGAGCGGTCGAGAGGGCGTTTTCAGCTTGTGGATGTGATCGCGTCCATGAACCACTTACGAAGCTGTCGCGACAGATCGCAAGCGCGGCAACTATTCCTACACTGGTTTGAGCGGGCTTCGTGCACCGTACCGGCATTCCGTTTTTCACGACACAGATGGGAAAGGGCTCGGTGCCCGGGGGAACAAGTCTGTACATAGGGACGACTGCCCTCTCCGAGAGCGACTATGTTCATGAAGCGATCAATCAGGCGGATTTGATCACTCGCAATCGGGCATGATACCGTGGAGAAGCCGCCGTTCATCATGGGGCCGAAGGGCGCTCACGTGATACATGTGAGCTATACGCCAGCGACAGTGCAGCAGCCCGCATGCGGAGATCGTCGGCGACGTGGGACCCAGTCTCGAGCTGCTTGCCGACCGTATCGAAGGAAAGCTCCCGAATGCAAAGACGCTGCTGTCGCTAAGTCAGAGCATTCTGGATCGGGTTGCCGACTGGGCAACGGAAAGCCGTTGGCCTGTCACGCCGCAGCGGTTAGTTCACGACGTGCGCAAAGTGATGCCGGAGGACGGCATCGTTACGCTCGATAACGGCATGTACAAGATCTGGTAGGCGCGCAACTATAGTACTCATGTTACGAATATGCTGCTGCTCGACAATGCGCTTGCCACAATGGGCGGCGGGTTGCCGCCGGCAATGATGGCCGTCTCGGGTGATAGCGGTTTGCGGTGATGGCGGTTTTATGATGAACAGCCAGGAGCTAGAAATGATGGGGCCTACGGCATGACCCGCTGGAAGCAGGCCGTCCGCAACCTCTCCGATTTCGGCCTTACGTTCGGAAATCCGGATTTCGTCCGCTACGCCGAATCGTTTGGCGCGAAGGGCGCGTGCTTAAAGTCTGTCGATGCACTGGTACCGACGCTGCAGGGTGGCTTTCATGGAAGGCGGTGTCCACTTGGTGGACGTGCCGATCGACTATTCCGAGAACACCCGTGTCCTGGTCGAGGTGTTGTGCGACGGCCAACGGGTGGCCTAGTTCGTGTTTGGTGGCTCGAGTGCTGCAGCTTATCGAGGCGTTCGGTCGAAAGTCGTGGGCCGATGTACCGACCGTGCTGGCACGTTGAATTCAGCCGCTTCGTGTGCGCCGGCTACTCACGCCGCTCGTCATCAAGCTACAGTCGCCGCCACGGCGAGGCTTGAAACCAAGAGGAAACAACGATGCGCCTAAAACTGCTTTTGCGTGGCGAAATGAGCGACAACCAGCGGCAGACCTACGACGAGTCGATTGCTGGAAAACGCGGCAAGCCGCCGGCTCCGATGATGGCGTGGCTCAACAGCCCCGACATGGCCCGTCACGCGACGCGGCTCGGCGAAGTCCTGCGCTTCGATACTGTGTTTCCCGCTAAGCCCTCGGAGATCGCGATCCTGGTGACGGCGCGGCACTGGACCGCGCATTACGAGTGGTATGCGCATAACCGCGTCGCGTGATGGCGAAGTGAGGAGACTGCGACGAGATGGACGAGATACTGCTGGGCAAGCGCGACAGGCGCGGATTCTGGACACCTCACAAGCGCGCGGAGCCCGCGCCGATCTACTGTGGTCGCCCTAACCTTAGCAGGTTATTCTCTATTTCATCGGCGTTCCGGACTATTTCGCTCGGTGGAAGCCGGTGTATGCGGCGATCGCGATCGCCTCTGGTGACCCAGGAGGACAGCTTCACGACCGCTGCGGTATTCGATCTGTCGGGTGGCCGAGTGATGGCGTCTATCCCGTGGTCGAGCGCGCGGCCGGGCTGGCTAGGGCGAAAGATTGCCGCGGATTTCGCTCTCGCATCGGTGGCGCAGGCGCCGCAAATCACCAGCGCCATCATCGGTTCGGAAAGCGCTGTCCTCGCTGAAAGGCCAGATCATCGACGAAGACAGGCGGCGCATCGCCGAGGTCATCGCTCCCGGCGATCACGTATCGCCGTACTTCGAGTGGAAACACGGACGGGCGATGCTACAGTAAGGAGCTTGCCGGCGTGGATGAGCTGAGAGTTTGTGGGAAGACGAGGATTCAAGATAAGAAAGGGAGTGCTGACATGAAGGAAGTCGAGGGCAAGGTCGCGTTCGTGACTGGCGGGTCGAGCGGCATCGGCCTCGGCATCGTCGAGGCCTTTGCAGACGCGGGCATGAACATCGCTTTCGGTTATCGATCGTCCGCGCATCTAGACGACGCAATGAAAAGCCTCGATCGTTTCGGAGGCCGCATCCATCCCGTTCCGCTTGAAGTAGGTGACTCTGCGAGCGTTGAGATGGCCGCAGCCGAAACGGTTAGGCGTTTCGGCAAGGTCCACGTTCTGGTCAATAACGCGGGCGTGTGCGTAGTCAAGCCTCTCAGAGAAACGACGCAAGACGATTGGGATTGGCAGGTCAGGATAAACCTGACAGGCGTCTTCAATGGCATCCACGCCTTTCTTCCTCTGATCCGCGAGCATGGCGAGGGCGGCCACATCATTGCCACGTCGTCTGTCCTGGGTCTCGCGGCCGCTCGCAATCGCACGGGGTATTCAGCCACAAAGTTCGCCGTCGTCGGGCTCATGGAAGCGCTTGGTGCAGAGCTGATAGACACCGAAGTGGGCGTGTCGATCTATTGCCCCGGCAACGTGTGGTCACAAATCGAGGTTCGCAGTTCCATCTCCACAGATGCGCCAGGCACGCCTGTGACCACACCTCGCGAACTCCTCTACATGGAGCCGCTGGAGGCCGGGCGGCTGGTGCTTGAGGGCATGCGAAATAACGATCTTTACATCCTGACCCATCCCGAATTCGGATGGATGTTCAAGGAGCGCAACAACGCGATCGAAGCCTCGCACCCTCACCGTCTTCATGCGCCGCCGGAACGCAGCAAGCGGTCTACGATCGCATACCACAACCCTATCTATGCCCGCGACCTGAGCCGACGTTCTGCTTCCAAATGAACCAGTCAAACGCATGACCAAAGTGGCTCGGATGATTATAGAACAGAGCGGACCACTTTTATTGTCAGCGCTGAGCGTTGCCATCAGGCGAAGGCCCCACTTTTGACCATCGGACCCGAAGGGCATGGTGGTTCGACATCGCTGAAAAGCGGCTCATGAGGCTCACCTTGACGCTTATACAGCCTTATATTTCGCGAGTGACGAGCTTCACTTAATCATCGATGGTGCGTTCAGCATTGGGCGCAACTGGACCTGCCGGCAGAACCGTAATGCTCGCGTTCGGATAGCCACGGCGCGGCGATGAAACGAAGGAGATCGAGAATGCCAGGGCAAGTAGCAGGAAAAGTCGCGCTCGTCACGGGCGCCGCATCGGGCATCGGCCGCGCGATCGCGGAATTGCTCGCGCAGGAAGGCGCCTCGGTGATCGTCGCGGACCGCGAGGAGGGAAAGGGCAGGGAGGTGGTCGCGGCCATCACGCGCCGCAAGAGCCACGCGATCTTCATGCAGCAGGACGTGACAGACGAGTCGCGGTGGGAGCAGGTCATCAGGGAGATCGGCAGCCGGTACGGCCGGCTAGACACGCTCGTGGCGAGCGCCGGCATCGCGAAGGTCGCGCCGGTCGTAGACATGACGCTGGCGGATTGGCGGCTACAGAACTCGGTCAATCTCGACGGCGTATTCCTGGCGGTGAAGCATTCGCTTCCCCTCATGAGAGGGGGCGGAGGCGGCTCGATCGTGCTGATCTCCTCGACTTCGGGCCTGTATGGCACTGCGAACATGTCCGGCTATTGCGCGAGCAAGGGCGGCGTTCGCCTGTTCGCAAAAGCCGTGGCGCTCGAGTGTGCGCATGCCAACGACGGCGTGCGCGTGAACTCTGTGCACCCCGGCAGCACCGCCACACCGATGCTGGAGCAGCTCTTCGTGACTACACCCGAAAGTCAGGCTGAAGCGAGGGCGAGCGTTGAGGCCTATTCCCGTCGTGTGGTTCCCCTTGGACGCCCGGGCCTTCCCGAGGAAGTGGCCGCCGGCGTGCTCTTCCTTGCTTCGGATGCTTCGAGCTACCTTACCGGCGCGGAACTCGCGATCGATGGCGGGCGCACTGCCGGTCCGTTCAGCCGCCAGACCGGCTGACTCTACTGCGCACCCGATGATTCCGCCACGGTATCGAGGCGGCTGAAAAATTATTGGCCGTGTGCGGGCGGGTGCTCCGAGAATGCCAAAACGAACTTCGAGAAGATTCCGGAGTACGAAGCTCTGCGCGACAACATGCGCGACTTCTTCAGCTGCGAACTGCCGAAAAAGATTCGCGAGATGGGTCGGGCACGAAAGATTCCGCGCGAGTCGCGGAAGCGCCTCGCGAAACGGGATGGCCCAACCTGACCGTGCTGAAATGGACCCCGTTTTTGGACCATCAGTTAATTTGGAAGGGGATCGCTCCGTTTGTTAGATGGCGGGTGATGACGAGGAAGACGAGACGGAAGATTGATGTAGCGCTGAAGGCGAAGATCGCCTTGGAGGCGGTGCGAGAGCAACGACGGTCGCCGATTTGGCCCAGCATTACGAGATTCACTCGACTCAGATCTACGCCTGGAAGAAGCAGCTTCTGGAGCATGCAGCGCGCTGCCTTCGACGCCAATGTTGGCCTTGACGCGGAAAAGGCGGCGGAGAAAAAGGCCGGGGACCCCTCTACGCCAAGACCGGGCAATTGACGGCGGAGCAGGATTTTTTGGCAAAGCGGTCCGGAAGATGAGCGTTTCGGACCGTCGCGGAATGCTCGATCGCGCCGACAAGGGGCTGTCGATCCGCCGCCAATGTGAACTGGTCGGCGTTGCGCGCTCCGGCGTCTATCGCCTGCAAAACCCGGCCAACGACAACGATCTGGCGGTGATGTAGCGGAGCGACGAGCTATTCACGCTTGGCCATTTCTCGGCTCGCGGCGGATCACGGCGACGCTGAAGGCCGAGGGCGAGACGATCAACCGCAAGCGCGTGCAGCGGTTGATGCGCCAGATGGGCAGCGCGGCGCTGGGTCCGAAGCCGAGCACGAGCAAGCCGGCGCCGGGTCACAAGATCCATCCCTATCTGTTGCGCAATATGACGATCGACCGCCCGAACCAGGTGTGGGCGGCCGACATCACCTATTTGCCCATTGGCCGCGGCTTCCTCTATCTCGTCGCGATCATCGATTGGGCGAGCCGCGCCGTGCTGGCGTGGCGTCTATCCAATACGATGGACAGCTCGTTCTGCCTGACGGCGCCCGGCGACGCCCTGGCGCGACACGGCCGACCGGAGATTTTCAACACCGATCAAGGCTCGCAATTCACCAGCGCCGCCTTCACCGGCGCGCTCGCGGTAGCCGGGATCAAGATCTCCATGGATGGCCGCGGCCCCTGGAGAGACAAAGTGTTCATCGATCGGCTCCCTCAAGCATGAGCATCTCTACCTCAAGGGCTACGTCGATGGCCACCACGCCAAGGCGGGCATTATCGCACGCCGATGGCGGTCTGGCGAGAAGCAACCGCAGCCGCTGTGCAACGCTACCGCGTTGACCACACGCCCACAGCAACAGCAGACAACGTCGTTGGCGGCTTGATAGAAGCGAAATAGGAGCGGTCGGATTTCCAACTAACAAACCGACTCAAACGGTCCCGCTCCGCAGGTCCATTCCAGTGGCGACAGGCGGATTTGGGTTGATGTCCACGAGTGCATGCAACCATTCATTAGCTTCTCAAGTCTGGCGTCTCCATGCATCTGAGGGACTACTACGGGACCCCGATCTACTGGTTGGCCTAGGTCAATCGGACGCGCACCATGGTTTGCCGGAAGACGAAGAGGCGTGCACAAGGCGTCGAACGAAGAAAGACGCGCGAGGCTGATCGTAACTGACGCGATCTAATCCGCGAACTAAATCAAGGGGTCCGGGGCGACCAAGGACGCCTACTATCACGACCCCATGCTGGCATTGTCGGCCGGCTCGAATTGCAGGATTCAGGCTGCAAAGTGATCAAATTTGAAGGTGTTCAACCTGAGAGTAAAGGTAGTGTCACTGTCTTTCAATCGCTCACGAGATCAAGACGATGGCATTTCCTCCAGACGAATATCACAGGCGCCTGGCCAACACCCAGAGGGAGATGGAGAAGGCTGATATTCCCGTCCTTCTTCTGCATCAACCCGAAAGCATCATCTACCTGACCGGGTTCAACATCGGCACTGGCTTTTACTCCTACCACGCGCTGGCGGTGCCGCAAAAAGGGGTGCCGGTCCTGGTCGTTCGCGATGTCGAAATCCACGCGATCAAGAAAGACTCACCGATCAAGGAATGGGTCGCCTATCCGGACACATCCAATGTGATTGAGGTCGTGGCACCCGCGGTGAGGAAAGCGCTCGACAAGCTTGGGCTCTCGGGTGGCAAAGTGGGCGTGGACGAACACTCGTGGTTTCTTACGCCCGAGAGGTATGGATATCTCCGGGCCCAACTGCCTCACGCAAAGTTCGTTGCGGAGCCGCAGATCGTAGAGCAGTTGCGATTCATCAAGTCGCCGCTCGAAGTAGACTGCATCCGTGAAGCGGCCGCCATCGTCGAATCGGGCGTGCGCAAGGGCATCGAAAGCGTCGCCGCGGGCCGGACGGAGCGTGAGCTTGCTGCGATCTTGTTCCACGAAATCGTGAGCGCCGGAGGCGAACCGCCCTATTCCGCAGTGATTCTCTCCGGGGAGCGCGGTAACGAGGTCCACGGAACAATCACGGACCGCAAGCTCGTAAAAGGCGACCAACTCTATTTCGAGCCAAGCGCAATCCGAAACCAATATACGGCCCGTGTCATGCGCACCGCGATTGTCGGGCGCCCAAATGCGGACCAGATGAGGACGGCGGAAACGTTGATCCGAATCCTGGACGATGGATTCGCGATGATGAAGCCGGGCGCGATCGCGGCGGATGTCGACGGCGCGTTCCGCAGACCTGCTCTCCAGTCCGGCCTGAAGAAAACCTACACCAATAAGAGCGGCTATTCCCTCGGGCTGATCGTCCGCCCGAACATCACCGAGCAAGGAAGGGATTTTCTGCCGGACGCCACTTGGGCCCTGGAGCCGGGGATGGTCTTCCACATGCTCATGATGGCGAATGGCATCGGGTTCAGCGACACGGTGCTGGTCACGGAAAAAGGGCCCGAGCGGCTCACGAAGATGGAGCGCCGGCTGTTCTGGAACTGACAGAGATTCGCCGCGGCGGAGTACTGACCTGCTATCGGACCGCGTTTTCGTTGAAGGAGTCTTCCCGATGATCTCATCGAGAAGGCGCGCATCTGCTTACTCAACGGGCTGGCTTCGCACTGGCGTCCCTCACCCCCCCTACAAATTGGAGTGCACGGCAGACTTTAAGACGTCGAGAACGTGCATTTGTTCCCGAATGCACGCATCTGCACGTACGGCAAATCTTGATCGTGAACCTAAGTTCCAAGGAATGTTCTCGCCGTTGAGGAGCCCGCCTATTAGTTTCCACGGATCGCTCGATGCCGCTTCGGTTCGCACATGAAGATCTTGCGAAAGTCCGTGATCAGACCGGCGCGGCGGCGCTGCAACGCCGAGGCTGGCCTCACGGCGGCACCATCACCATGATCGGCATCGCCGCTGCCAATCGCCTAGTTACGTGCCGGTCCCGCAACGATCTCCAGATCGTTCTCTGCGCTTCAAAGCGACAGCACATAAGAGAGGAATCTCGGCCGTGATCAAAGATCGGCGGATTGATCTGCCCTGTACGGCTATCGTCGTCGTAGCCGACCACTAGCCCTCTCCAGTTGAAGAGGTAAATGCTCCAAACTACAAGCATATCGTGCAACGCATCTGCTGCTCGAGCCAGTCGCAACTAGCAGTACAGTTGCATGTTGTTGAAGGTTCTGAATCCATGGGCGACCATGATTCGGGATCTGATGATTGGTGGCGGGTAGGTTGAAGATACGTGACCCTGCCCCCAAGTTTTATCCAGTTCTAAGTTCGCGCCGGTCGTTGGATTTGCCCGGTTGGGCGGTGGAAGCGAGGGGAGCTGGCGCGGAGCCTTCGGCATAGCGCAGCGCCAGATCCCGGTGCCGATGACAGGTGAAGGCGAACTCCGACGGGGTTTTCCATCCGAGCTGCGAGTGTGGTCGTGCGTTGTTGTAATCGGCCGCCAGCATCCAAGCGTGACGTGGGCCTGGGCCAGCGACGTGAACAGCGTCCGGATGGGCTCACCATAAAGTGCCCAACCAGACACCCGTGACAGCAGCACTCGAGTTTCCGCGCTTCCCTTCAATGGCGTGCGGGGCGGTGTCTGATCCTGCCATCGCAAGTTCGGCCGCCACAAGGCCAGTGCGACCCGCAACACCAACTTGGTACCGCCACTCGTCTGTGCCGTCATCGAAGGTTTGTAGTATTCCGCCGCCGCTGAGGGAGGCAGCGTTACCAATCGCAGCCGCGATCTGCCGGCTGGCAAGCCCATCGCTCGAGCAGCCGCCGCCGCGGCTGCCACAGCACCGTATAGGGGTGATGACCGGAGCCCTCGGGGGGTGGTGAACTTCGCATAGGTGCCTTCGAGGAGTCCCCCCGTCTCATAGCCTCCTACCAACGCTGGAATGAAACGCTCCATAGGTAGTTGTCGGGCCTCAAAGAGCGCCGTGAGCACAGGAATGAGTATTGCACCCAGATGCGCTGCGCCGCAGGTATTTTCTTGTCCGCGGCCATGAAAGAGCGCAGCGTTCGCCAGGGCTGCACCTGGGATCGAAACTTTGACCCCATGAGCCAGGAGCGTCGCTCCGTGGATACTTTCACGTCCAGAGACAAGGCCACTGAACGAGCCACGCGCACGGAGACTGTGTTGTGGCAGGCAAGCCCGATGCCATACCCGTTTAGCAAGCAAGTCCGTGCCTTTTCGATGACTTCATCAGGAAGGCTCTTCAACGAAAACTCGGCTAAAGCCCTTCCAATATGGCCACTAAGTGACACGGACTACTCCATCAGTTCAGACTGGTTGATTGGCCTGCGAGCTCCTTGCGTAGCTCGCGATTTTGAAGTTTTCATTGTGGGGGGGCCGGGAGTCGCGGAAAAATATCTCTTTAGGCTCCGCGAGCGTCGTCGCGGGCGCGGGCGAGATCCGTTCGATATCCCACGCCGATGGAGGTCATGGATAGCACGCCGCGAAGGCTGTGGACATGATGAAGACTTGTGACGTCGATGGACAAAGAGGAGCCGACGTTCATCCTGAGTCAGTGTGATGCGCCTGCAGTGACAACACGAAGGCTCCGCAATTCTCGCAGCAAAGGCGAAGATTTTCGTCCTTGTGAAGCGCCACATTGCGGAAATTCAGGTGAGGAACCCGTAGTATTTCCGCAGAGCTTGAGTCTTCAAGCCAGGGAGGAGTTCACGCGTTCTATCTTAACCACCTTGGAGATCTATCGAATGCAAAAGAAAAGGAACATGGTCAGGGGGAAGATCGAGGAGATCATCTACGCACGACTTGAGCCCGGTGAAGACCTCCTTCGGGCCCTTTGGGACATCTGCAAACAAAACGTTGTCAAGACAGGAGTCCTTCTGAACACGACCGGCTCGATGCAAAAGGTTAGGATCATGCGGTAACCCCACGAGTCACGGAAGCTCGGCACGGAAGGATACAACCTTAATATTGACTACGTCGAGATCCCGGGTCCGCTAGAGGTGAGCGCGCACGGCATGATCGGGATGGGCTGGGTCCCGGACAAGTTGTTGACGCGGGCGCCGGTGTTACCCGAGGCGACCACACCAGCTTCAGTGCTGGAGGCTTCGAGGGACACCAAGACCCCTATTGCCACGTTCATATCACGGTGTCGAGTGCCTCGCAGACGGTCTGTGGGCACAGGCTATCAGCTTCCGGGATGAAGTCCGGCGCCAAGTTAGTAGAACGAGCTGAATCTATGCGCTCAGGAGCTAGAACTCGGGCGATTCTCTCGTCTATGGCGAGATAGGTTTTCGGTCGCATAGCGTTCGCTCGAATGGCGCTTATCAGGGTTCAAATCGAAATGACCACACACACCAACGGTTTCCTGTCGAATGCTGAGCGCGAGGCCGTGATTGAGTTGCGCCATGCCATGCATCGCGAGCCAGAGCTCTCGAATGCGGAATGGAAAGCCCAAGAGCGAATCCGCGGGATTTTGGAGCGCTTCGGCATCGATGACGTCAAGGTGTTCCACAACACCGGTCTGTATGTTGATATCGAAGGCACCGCCTCCGGCCCAAAGCGATCGGTCGCGGTTCGGGGTGACATCGATGCGCTGCCAATCCGGGAGATGCGTGAGGATCTGCCCTATCGCTCGCAGGTTGAAGGCGTGATGCATGCGTGCGGTCACGACATGCACGGCTCAATCGCGCTTGGGACCGCGCTTGCCTTCAATCGGATCCGGAAAAACTTTGCAGGCAAGGTGCGCGTATTCTTCCAGCCAGCGGAAGAGGCTGAGCCGCTTGGTGGGCGTACGGTAGAACAAGAGAAGCTGTTGGATGGCTTCGACCGGGCGGTTGGCTTTCACGTCGCTCCGGATCTTCCGGCCGGCACCTTCGGCGCGCGCGAAGGCGCGGTGACCAAGTCAGCTGATGGGTTCAAGCTCACCATTGCGGGCAAGATGGCGCATGGCGCGGCGCCGTTTAAGGGCGTCGACGCGATCGCTATCGCAGCTACCTTCGTCAACGAGGTCCAGAAGGTGGTTTCGCGCGAAATGCCAGGCGACGACGGTGCTGTTGTCACCGTTGGTGTCATCCGTGGGGGCGAAGCGGCAAACATAATCTGCCCGTCGGTCGTCATGGAGGGCACGATCAGGACCCGCAGCCCTGTCCGTCGGGCGTTACTCATCCAGCGCGTGCGCGAAATTGCGCAAGGCGCTGCCTCAATGCACCGCGGTCAAGCTGGATTGATCATCCGCGCCGGTGAGCCGCCGGTGATGAACGATCCCGAAATGGTAAATCGTTTCCGTCAACTCGTGCACGCGGCCGTCGGGCACGAAGCCTTCAGCGACGAGAAGCAGCGCGGAGACGGCAGCGACGACTTCGGATTCTACTCGGCATGCGTGCCATCCATCTATTTTTGGTTCGGCAGCCGAGCTCCCGGCAACGACTCACATCTGCATACGCCGACCTTCGGCGTGTCCGATGACCTTCTCATTCCGACCACGGAGCTTGCGGTTAGGTACATCCTCGATCTCTTGAGGTCCTGAGAGCTGTCCGAGCAGTAATCGGTGCCCCGGCTTTCCGGGACCGGCCAAGGACTGCCTGCTTCGTTGGCTACATTAGTTAGTCGTCCGTTAAGAGCGACCAAGTGACTGATGTGGGATCGTAATCTGGCAGTCCGGCTTTTTTGCGATTGCAGGGTTTTGATGCTTCGGGAATCGGAAGCTTGCAATTTCATTTCAGATTCCGTCGAATCGCCAGTCATAATTCGTCGTCCGTGAAGAGCGGCTAAGCGACTGAGCCAGAATCGGATTCGTGGTTGTGGACTGTTTTTGGATTGCAGGGTTTTGATGCTTCGGGCGTCGGAACCCTGCAATTTTGTTTTCAGGATTCCGTCGAATCGCCGGTCATGATTCCGTGGTGGCATCGGAGGTGGCGATGCGGCCGAAGAAGCACAGGACGACGGGATCGGGCGATCTGTTCCGGGCCAGGCTGGACCAGATCATCAACATGAAGCACGAGCTGGTTCAGCTCGCCGGCAAGGTCGATTGGGACTGGATCGACGGCGAGATCGCGCCGCTCTATAGCGAGAACGGCCGGCCGGGCATCGCGACCCGCTTCATGATCGGGCTGCTGCTGCTCAAGCACATTTACGGCCTGTCCGATGAGGGGATGTGCGAGCGCTGGGTCCACGACCCGTATTTCCAGTACTTCACCGGCGAAGAGTTCTTCCAGCATGCCTTCCCGCACGAGCGCTCGGACCTGAGCCACTGGCGCAAGCGGCTCGGCGACAGGCTGGAACTGCTGCTGGCCGAGAGCCTGCGGGTGGCGCACGAGGCCGGCGCGTTACGCGGCCAAGACCTCAAGCGGGTCACAGTCGATACCACGGTGCAGCCAAAGGCCATCAGCTTCCCGACCGATGCCAAGCTGCTGCACGCGACGATCAAGGGGCTCAACCGTCTGGCGAGGAAGCACGGGATCAGGCTGCGGCAGTCCTATCTTCGCATTGCCAAGACCGCGGCCATGATGGCTTCCCGCTACGCCCATGCCAAACAGTTCAGGCGCCATCAGCGGCAGTTGCGTCTCCTGCGCTCAAGGCTGGGCCGGATCATCCGCGACATCCGTCGCAAGATCGAAGGTCAGGCCGTGCTGGAGAACGCCTTCGCCCTCCCGCTTGGCCGGGCCTCCCAGATCCGCTCGCAGCAGCAGCGCCAGCGCGGCTGGAAGCTGTATTCCTTCCATGCTCCGGAGGTGGAGTGCATCGGCAAGGGCAAAGCAGCCGCGCCTTACGAGTTCGGTGTCAAAGCCTCCATCGTCACCAACAACCGCCGGGCTCCCGGCGGCCTGTTCGTGCTGCACGCCAGGGCGCTACCCGATAACCCGTACGACGGTCACACCTTGCGGGACGTCATCGACCGCACCGAGACACTCACCGGCTGTGCGATCGAGCGGGCCTATGTCGACAAGGGATACCGCGGCCATGACGCGCAGAACCCGCGCCGTGTCTTCATTTCCGGCCAGAAGCGCGGCGTCTTCGGTGTCATCAAGCGAGAGCTGCGCCGCCGCTCTGCCATCGAACCCATCATCGGACACCTGAAGGCCGATGGTCACCTCGGCCGCTGCTACCTCAAAGGCCGCGCCGGCGATGCGGCCAACGTCATCCTCTCTGCCGTCGGTCACAACTTCCGCCGCATCCTCGCCTGGCTGAGGATTCTTTGGTGCCTCTTCCTGGCCACCTTCATCGCAGCCATCAGCGACCGTTCATCGCTGCAATCGGCTTCTTAACGGACGACTAATTCCGTGGTCGCATCGGAGGGGGCGATGCGGCCGAAGAAGCAGAAGGCGACGGGATCGGGCGATCTGTTCCGGGCCAGGCTGGACCAGATCAAGTGGGCTGCGGAACGATGCACTCGTACTTGGGGCGCGAGTGCCGTCACTCGTATCTGCCGTTTAGTATGCGGGTAGCTCGATTTCGGGAACATCTCCGACGACGATCCCCGCTGCCTGAGCTTTCTTTAGTACATCGATAGCGCATCGGATGTTTGCGTAGTCCACCAGCATAGACTTATATCGAACCGCAGCCTCGCCACGGGCAACAGCCTCTGCGAACGCAGAAACCATACCGCGCGCTTCGTCGATCTCCGTTTGGGATGGCGAGTAGATCTCGTTTATCACAGGAATGTGGCTAGGGTGGATTGCCGATGCCCAGGAGGCTCCCATGCGCTTGGATTTCTCGCCAATTCGCCGCACCAAATTGAGGTCATTCAATTGACCCGTCATGCCGCCGGCAACGTGTAGAATCCCGGCAGCGCGTGCCTGCAGCAGGGAATGCGCTCCGAAGTAACTTCCGGCCTCGGTCGTGTCTTCGGGCTGCACGCCCAGGGAGTGAGCAAGGTCACCACCCGGCGCGCCGGTATAGCCGGCACGTTTGACTCGCGGCGACGCCATGCAGATCTCGTAGAACCTGTACATCGCCAGTGCAGTTTCCGCGTGCGGGCAAATCTCGATCCGGCCGAGCGGAAGCCCCCGCGACCTCTCCAACTCGCCAAGCACGAGGTCCAGAGCGGCAATGTCTTCCGGCCCTTCAGTCTTGGCAAGACCCACCCCGTCGAGGCCATCGATGACCACCGCATTGACGTCGTCCAGTAAACGCCCTGTGCGCCATCCGTTGAGCCTCACGAAGCGCCCGAAGGAGCCGGTGCGCAGCTGTTGAATGGCCGCGGCGACGGACGCGCGGGCGCCGGCCTTCTCAGCGACCTCGACAGAGTCTTCGAGATCAAACATCAGGGCATCCGCTCCGTATTTGGGCGCCTTCAACATCCAGTCGAGCTTGTGGCCAGGGATGTAGAGCATCGATCGATACAACTTAGCATCGCGGAACATCTGAGGCATGCAAACTTCCTTCGTCCGTAACTACGCGCGAGCGTTCGCGCTTTGGTGTTAGCAACGTCGCTTGCTACTGATCCGGCTCAGGTGCGCCATTGATCGTGGCTCTTCCGATCGAGCTATCCTCGACGGGTAGATTCCATTTCTTCAAAAGCTGGCCGTAAGTGCCGTCTTCGATGAGTTCATCCAGGGCCTTCTTGAGCGACTCTCCAAGCTCCTTGTTCTGGTTCATGAATGCCATGCCGTACACGGCCCCACCGAGTGGCTTCGGGAGCATCATGTAGATGTTGCCCTCCGACATATTCGAGTATGCGACCGACCCCGCCCCTCCCATGGCTAGGTCCACGCGGCCTTGCTTCAATTCCAGTTTTGCCGTCGGTGTTCCGCCGTCCATCTCGACTCTTACCAGGGCAGGCCGCCCCGCCCTAACGCAAACTTCATCGTTCCACTTGTCTAGCGCTTTAGCCGTCCCAACATTGCCGCGGAACGTCATGACCCGCTTTCCGCACAATGCGGCAGGGGTCTTGAGTTGTTCCGCGTTGGATTTGAGCGCGTAAAACACATAGGGCTCCTTCACGTAGTCAATGAAGTTCACACCTTGCGCACGCCTTGCGGAATGACCCTGCATCGCCCCTCCGCCGTAGATATCAACTCGCCCGGTCTTGAGCGGAGCGAAGCTCGTCAGATCCTGATAGCTGAAAAAATCCCATTTGACCGTCGCACCAATCTTCTTCGCCATGGCTTCGAACAGATCGCGGTCGAATCCAGTAAATTCGCCAGAGTGAATGTCCTTAAAAGCGAACGGTGGGTAGGTGTTGAAATCCCCTGCATTGATGACCCGTGGGGAATTCTGCGCATTTGCGGTGCCCGCTAAGAGGCTCGCCGCGGCGAGTCCGCTCATTGCGAGACGAATTGCAATCCTGAAAAGCATTTGATCTCCTAGATTTCGGTTGGCCCATTAACCCAGCACAACCGAGATGACGTCTCGCGTGCGGGCTTCGGACTTGCAAGAACTTCGTGGGGGGGGCCGCTTTCTGCGACAAGCCCATAGTTCACGAACGGGACCGGAGCGCGCGCGAAGGCGAGTCTATGCATCACGACAATCATGGTGGTACCCGACTTCAGCGACAGTGAGCATAGGCGCCTATCCCTTTCGGTGATTGATAAAGGGGACTTGACCCCGCCCCACCGATCGACGGGTTTACAAGGCTGGTAGCCTAGAGGAGTCAGGAACTGAATTTCTGCAAATTTGGCTTGATTGGGCATGAATTCCTGCACGATCTGCGGAAAAGCGCCGGTCCTTCGAGCCCAACAAGCCCAGAGTTGAAACCCCACCTCTATTAATACGTTTGTAGAAGACCCTACTCGCCCCGGCGCGAGATAGCGGCGAACGCCGACCACTGCATGACAGTGATGCTCGATGGCCTGATCCGCGGCGGCACTGACGTGATACAGGCGCTACCCTCCGCGTCCAGATCGTCTTGGTCGGCCGTCCTTTCCTGCATGCGCGGCAGATTATGATGTCGATATCGTATCACCCGGCGCATCGAGGGCCGCGAGATAGCTCTCGCGGTACTCGGGGCCACACGCTCGCCCGCTGAGCTCGTCTAACGCACTCTGGTCAAGGTTCGGCGTAGGCTCGATATGCCAAGTATCGTTGGCATTTGCCTCTCTATCGCCAGGCGCAGATGCTGGCGACCCACGAAATTGCCATTGATCGGGAGCGTACCGGACAGGGCGACCGCACGCGTCTCTCGTGTCATGGTCTTGTAAGCCTTATAGTCATCGCAATGGATGATGCCACGGTAGCCGTCGAGCAGCCTCAAGCCATGGACGGCGCCGCGACCCAGTGCATAGGCATAGATCACCCCAGGTAGGGTCAGGTCCGGCCCAAGGCTGGTCATCGCACGAGAGCGCCCAGAAGTAGCCGGTTTTGGTCCTGCCACGCCGCGGATCCAACACTGGCGCCGGGGTGTCATCGACACCAAGCTTTGCGGAGGCGAGCAAATCCTCGCGCAGACGCCGCCACAAGGGCTTCAGCTCCTTGGCAGCACGGTCGACCCAGAAGGCGAGCGCGGAACGGCGTCGACCTACACGATGCGTGCGCACGATCCTAGGCTGGCAGCATGAGCCTGAACGCGAACGCCGTCCGGATCAGGGTAACCCTCCAGGAAGAGAAGCCGGAGGCAATGCGTTGCCTTGTCGTACCCATCACCCTGCGCCTTGATCGGCCGGATCTGTCGCTTCAGGCGGCGTTTGGCTGGACGAACAGCCACCTCCTCGAGTTCCTAGAGCGTTTCACATTTTGACGGAAGCATAATCTGCGTTGGCGAAGTTAGTTGGCGCGCTCGCGAGGCTGGATGTCCTGGATGAGGTGACCGATGCGGCGCCAAGTGTCCTCGATGGTGCGCTTCTGAGCTTGCCGCATCCAGTGTTTGATCTTAGAGAATGCCTGTTCGATCGGGTTGAGGTCGGGCGAGTATGGTGGCAGGTACCAGAGCCTGGCGCCAGCAGCCTTGATCATTTGCCTGACAGCTTTCGACTTGTGGCTTCCGAGATTGTCGAGGATGACGATGTCGCGTTCGCGCAGGGTTGGCAGGAGAAGGTGCTTCACATAAGCGCAGAAGCATTCGCTGTTGATCGGACCATCGAAGACGGAGGGTGCAGTGAGTTGGTTATGGCGGAGCGCGCCGAGGAATGTGAGGGTGCGCCAGTGACCGTGCGGGGCGAAGCCGCGCAGGGGTGCGCTTTTGGGCCCCCAGCCCCGCAAAGGGGCCATGTTGGTCTTGATCCAAGTCTCATCGATGAAGACGAGCCTGTCGCGCGGCGATCAGGATGGAAGACGCATTGCCTCGCCTTAATTGTTACCGGATGCTGAGCCGTTGCCTCACGTAAATTGCTCCCCTGGATCGGGAACGAGCGGGGGCGCAGATGGGGTGGCTGAGCATGGCAACGCGGAAGGAACTGACGACGGCGGCGGGCGCGCGCTATCGGCGTTCGGATCGTGCGAAGAAGGCGCGGATATTAGACGAGTTCGTCGACATCACCGGATTCCATCGCAAACATGCGATGCGTCTACTTCGAGGCCAGGAAGACGTAAGCGCAGGCCGACGGGCGCGACGTCGGATCTATAATGAGGCGGAACACAACGCGCTCGTGCTGCTTTGGGAAGCGTCAGACCGGATCTGCGGGAAGCGACTGAAAGCGTTGATGCCAGCGCTGATTGAGGCAATGGAACGGCACGGCCACCTCGACCTTTCCCCCGAGATCCGCGCCAAGCTCTTGGCGATGAGCGCTGCGACGATCGATCGCGCGTTGGTGCGGATCCGAGAAAAATTAGGACGCAGGCGCCGGCGGCACGCAGCGCATTCCCTGCGTCGCAGTGTTCCAATACGGACGTCGGCAGATTGGAACGATCCGGCGCCGAGGTTCGTCGAGGCTGACCTTGTAGCGCATAGCGGTCCATCTGCGCGCGGCAGCTTCATCCAGACCCTCGTGCTCACGGACATTGCTACCGGCTGGACAGAGTGCGCTCCTCTGATCGTGCGCGAACAGACGCTGTTGAGCACGGTACTGACGGAATTGCGCAAACATTTGCCTTTTGCGCTGCTCGGCCTCGATACCGACAATGATACCGTGTTGATGAACGAGACGCTGAAAGCCTACTGTGAGGCGGCCAACATCGTCTTCACGCGTTGCCGTCCCTACCGGAAGAATGACCAGGCGTTCGTCGAGCAGAAGAACGGCGCGGTCGTGCGCAGGATGGTCGGCTATCGCAGGTTCGAAGGCCTGGAAGCGGCCGAGCTGCTGGCCGGACTCTATCGATCAGCGCGGCTGTTAGTAAACTTCTTCCAACCCTCGTTCAAACTGTTAGCCAAGCAGCGCGACGGTGCTCGTGTACGCAAGACATACAGCGCGCCGGCAACACCTCACCAGCGCCTGGCAGCGGACGCCCGCACGCCTGACGCTGTCCGCCATCATCTCCAAGAAATCTATGCCGCTCTCGATCCAGTCGCGTTGTTGCGCGACATCCGCGGCGTGCAGGAGTGCCTCGCGGCCCTCGCGGACACCCAACCAATCGGCCATCCTGCTGCGGCATCGCAATCGATCGATCGCTTCCTGGCAAGCCTGCGCACGGCCTGGAAGGACGGAGCCATGCGACCGACGGATCGGCCACTCGTGAAGGCGAAGAGAGGCCGACGTCGTCCCGACCCGCTCATCCGAGCAACGCCAGATTTGCGAAAATGGTTTGAAACCGAGCCTTGGCGGACTGGCAGCGAACTGCTCTCGCGCTTGCAGGAGGAATATCCTGGAGCCTATCCGAACAAGCTTCTTCGAACGCTTCAACGTCGGCTGAAATCCTGGCGCAGCGAGCGAGCGAACGCGCTGCTGTTCGCTCCTAGCGAGAAAATGCCGCCAGGGTATGAGGCCACAACATCCCAATGACATGCGGGGTGCCAGCGGAGGAGGCCGGGCGCTCCGAAACCCCGGCCATCTCCGCACCCGGCCTCCTCCTCAACCCAAGCCAGGAGCAAAATAAATGAGGCAACCGATCGCACCCGGGAGCATCAATACATGAGGCAATACGCTTCCCATCCAGATCGACGCGCTACAACGAGCCGGTTCGGATCAAGTCCAGCTTGCCAGGATTGCCAACGCCGTCGCCTACGAGAGACGTTGGCGCGTGCTTGTTCGAGGGCGAACAGTGTTTTTTTGAACCGCAGCCCTTCCCGGCGCAGGAACAGCCAGACCGTGTTGTGCGAGACCTTGACCCCGCGGGCTGCCAGTTCTGCCTTCAGACTGCGGATTCCGACGAAGTCGTCCGGGTGGACCGATATGAAGTCGCTCGGGGATTCCGAGACGATGTCGCCCACCTTTCCGATTTGATCTCGCCCGGCGAGGCGTTCTGGCCGGTACGTTCTGTGGCATTGGGCGAGCCGCGCGGTCAACTTGGAATCGCGGCTTGAACCCCTTGTGTTTCTGTTGCGGTTGCTGTGGGCATGTGGGCAACGCGATTGCGTTGTCCAAGCGCAGCGGCATGTCCACAGCGTCACGGCTCAGGCCTTTCGGGCGGATTGCCGAGTTCGGCGCAGGCTCTCACCGGTGAGATCGAGCCGATAGGCATTGTGGACGAGGCGATCGAGCACGGCGTCGGCATAGGTGGGATCTCCAATGAGCAGATGCCACTGGTCCACGGGAGCTGGCTGGTAACGATGGTGGAGCGATGACCGTAGCGATCTTCGAGGATTTCCAGGAGGTCGTGACGGGCGCCGGCATCGAGCGGCTCGAGCCCCCAATCATCGAGGATCAGCAGGTCGACACGGCCGAGGCCGCGCAATAGGCGTGGATGGCGGCCGTCGCCGCGCGCGAGAGCGAGGTCATCGAACAGCCGCGGAACACGTTGATAGAGCACGGAGCGATTGTCACGGCAGGCCTTGTGGCCGAGCGCCGAGGCGAGCCAGCTCTTGCCGACGCCGGCCGGGCCGCAGATCAGCAGGTTAGCATGGTCGTCGATCCAGCGTCCCTCGACAAGCTTGGCAAACAGTGGGCGGTCGAGGCCGCGCGTGGTGCGGTAGTCAATGTCCTCGACGCACGCCTGCTGGCGCAGCTTGGCGTAGCGCAGGCGAGTGGCGAGCCGTTTGTCGTGCCGCAGCGAGGCTTCACGTTCGAGCAGCAGAGCAAGCCATTCGGCGTGACCGAGGCTGCCAGCCTCACCGGCAGCTTCGATGTCGGCGAAGCCCTTGGCCATGCGTGGAGGCCGACGGCGTTGAGGCGGTCGAGGGTCGGATGGGTGAGCAAGGGATGGTCTCTTAATTGTAGTAGCGCGGTCCGCGGATGTTGGCATGCAGGATCGGTGCATCGTCCGCGGAGCGCTGGTGAGCAGGACGCCGATCGAGATTGTTGGCGAGGATCGACTTGACCGAGCCATAGGTGCGCGCGCCGATATCGATCGCCCGCGCAGCCGCCGCGTCCAGCCGTTCGCGCCCATAGGAGGCGGCGAGGCTGGGGATGCCGAGGCAGGCACGGAAGCCTTGTTCGGGGAGCGAGCGCTCGTCGAGAATGAGGTCGCACAATGCGCTGGTTGCCGGGCCGATCGCGGCGGCGTCCTGACGGATCCGCGCGATGGTCCAGCCGGCGTAGCGGCGATGGCTTGAGGCCATGTGCTCCGGCACACGGTGGTGTGCTTGTGATGGCCGCTCATGCGCTGATGCGCGGCAATCCGCTCGCCTTGTGGAAGATCTCGACGGTGGGGCGGTGAACCGCACCTCGACCTCGGCACGCGCGAAGCGATGCGGAACGCTGTAATAATGCTTCTCCACCTCGACATGGTAGTCGAGGCTGACGCGGCGGATCCGCCACTCCGCGAGGACATAGGGGCTTGCCGGCAACGGCTTGAGCGCCGGCCGGTCGACCTCCTCGAGCAGCCGGCGGCGCGTCACGCCGAGCCGTCGGATTGGCGCTCCCTGTTGAGCCTTGTGAGCAACTCGCCGATCGCTGCGTTGACCTCAGCAAGGCTGTAGAAGATGCAGTGGCGCAGGCGGCCGAGCAGCCAGCGCTCGATGATGAGGACGGCCTGCTCAAGCGCCGCACCATGCGCGCGTTCTGCAGGTGCTCCACAATCCGCGCTACGCCGGGGCTTTTGCGTATGGCCGAACGCGCATACGGCACCGGCCCGATGGTGGCACCAGTGTCGTCAAGGTGGCCAGGGCCGATTGGCAGTTCGTTATGCCGGGAATGCACCAGTCGCGCGGCTTGCGCGGGCGCGCCGGCAAGATAGCAGTGCCGTAATGCGCCGCCATCTCCGCATAGATACGATTGATCTGCGGGTCGTACAGGCTCGCCTTGATGACCGCGACCTTCGTGTTGTCGGGCACCAGCAGCGCCGGGGGCGCCGCCGATCGCCGCGAAGGCGCCAACATGGGCACTGATCCAGTCGGCGAGCCCCTGCGTCCACGTCACCTGCGCGTAGGTGAAGCTCGAGGCGCCGAGCACGGCGATGAAGATCTGCGCCGTCCTCCGCTCGCCGGTGAGGCGGTCGACCACCACCGGCACGCCATCGCCGGCATAGTCGACGAACAGCTTGCCGCCAGCCAAATGGGCCTGGCGCATCGTTACCGACAGACGGCCCTCCCAGGCGGTAGAGCTCACAGAAGCGCGAGTACCGGTATCCGCCGGGCTCGGCGGCGATATATTTCTCCCACAGGATCGACAGCGTCACGTGCTTGCGCTTGAGCTCGCGGTGCACCGCCGCCCAGTCGGGCTCGACGATGCGGCGATGACCCTGCCGGTTACCGTTGCCGGTCTTGGCGAACGGGCGGGCCTCCAGGGCCGCGTCCGTGTTCGTCGGGCAACGGCCTGCTCAGGCCTGCGGCCTCGAACCGCCGGATGGTCAGCCGCACTGTCGAGGGCGCCGCGCCCAGCCGCCGAGCAATCTTACGGCTCGGCAGCCCAGCCGCCTTCATCCTGATCACATCGCGCACACGGCGCATCGCAAGCCTCTCCGTCGGCATCCAGGGTCCCCCTTCGCAAAGCCGAAAGGGGGACCCTAAGGGAGCCAGAAG
Source organism: Bradyrhizobium sp. C-145 (assembly GCF_023375135.1). Classification (NCBI taxonomy): domain Bacteria; kingdom Pseudomonadati; phylum Pseudomonadota; class Alphaproteobacteria; order Hyphomicrobiales; family Nitrobacteraceae; genus Bradyrhizobium; species Bradyrhizobium sp. C-145. The sequence goes on from NZ_CP088150.1 coordinate 6,867,140, forward strand.
AGGCCTCGTCACCCGGGCGACATCATCCCGGAATGGTGGGCGACATCATCTCAGAATGGGTGGACGACTTCAAATCGGAAAGGTGGGCGAGATCATCTCGGAATGCTGGGCGACATCGAGCGGAATCCGCATTGAACGAACCCGCTACGCGGGAGTGGAGGCAAGCCTGCTGTACTGAGGTGTCCTGTCTGAGAGGATGTTGGTCTTCGCACCACCCCTCTCAAGACAGGAGACCCAGATGGCTACGATGAGCCCTCTTCGGCAGCGTATGATCGAGGACATGACGGTCCGCAATCTGTCGCCGTCGACTCAGCAATCCTATATCTATGCGATCGCAAAGTTTAGCCGCCATTTCGGCGACGCCCCGGACCGGTTGAGTTTCGAGCAGGTCCGTGCCTACCAACTGCACCTCATCGGCCAAAAGCGTTCGTGGTCCCACATCAATCAGGTGGCCTGCGCGCTGCGGTTCTTCTACGGCATCACACTCGGGCAGACGGAGGCATTCGAGCGGATCATCGGCGGCCAGAAGCCCGACAAGCTCCCCCTCGTGCTTAGTGCCGAAGAGATCGAGCGCTTTCTGGACGCGGTTACAGGGGTGCGCAACCGCGTCGTGCTGGCGACGGCTTATGCGGCTGGCTTACGGGTTAGCGAGGTCGTACGCCTGAAGGTGAGCTCGATCGACAGCAAGCGAATGTTGATCCACATCGAGAACGGCAAGGGCGGCAGAGATCGTTACGCGATGCTTTCTCCTCGGCTGCTGGATATTCTGCGTGCGTACTGGACGCGAACACGGCCGGGGCTGTGGCTATTTCCAGGCCAAGACCCAAGCGAACATGTCAGCGTCCGCTGCGTCCAGGCGGCCTGCCGCGCCGCCCGCCGACGCGCTCGGATTGCCAAGCCGATCACTGTCCACACGCTCCGGCACTCCTTTGCGACTCATCTCCTGGAAAGCGGGATCGACATCCGCATCATTCAGGTCTTGCTCGGACATGCCGACCTCGGATCGACCGCCCGCTACGCGCAGGTTGCGACCAATCTGCTCGCTCGCACGACCAGCCCATTCGATGGGCTCTCCATCACGGTGATCCCACCCCACTAAGCCGCGCATATGCGCCCCGTGCTTGAGGTGGCGGACATCTTCCGCCGCCACGGCGCTGCGTTCCGTACCGCGCAGGGCTCTCGGCTCACATCCGACCAGCGCCGTGTGATGGCAGCCATCGAGGCGTGCCGCACAGCGACGCTCGGCGGCCATGTCGAGCGGTGCGACGACTGCGGCCTGGTTCGCGTCGCGTACAACAGCTGTCGCGATCGGCACTGTCCAAAGTGCCAAGGCCTCGCGCGCGCCCAATGGCTCGCCGATCGCCAAGCCGATCTGCTGCCGGTCCCCTATTTCCATGTTGTCTTCACCGTGCCGGCGCCAGTAGCCGCTATCGCGCTGCAGAATAAGGCGGTGGTCTACGACATCCTGCTCAAGACGGCGGCCGAGACGATCCGTCTCATCAGCGCCGACCCGAAGCATCTCGGTGCCGAGACTGGGATGATCGCCATTCTCCACACCTGGGGGCAGACCCTGACGCATCATCCGCATGCCCATTGCCTCGTGCCGGGCGGCGGGATTGCCCCCGATGGAAGCTGGGTTGGCTGCCGCCCCGGCTTCTTCCTTCCCGTTCGCGTCCTGTCACGATTGTATCGTCGGCTATTCCTGGAGCGCCTCCAGGCGGCGTTCGATAGCACCAAGCTCCAGTTCTTCGGCCACCTCGACCACCTGAGCGAAGCGGCTGCATTCGCCCGCCATCTAAACGCCCTCCGCAAGGTCGAGTGGGTCGTCTACGCCAAGCGTCCCTTCGGCGGACCAGAACAGGTTCTGGCGTATCTCGGGCGCTACACCCATCGCGTTGCGATCGCCAACGGCCGGCTCATCACCTGTGAGCAGGGCCACGTCCGCTTCCGGTGGAAGGATTATCGCGCCGGCAACAAATCCAAAGTGATGACGCTCGAGACTGACGAGTTCATCCGTCGCTTTCTGCTCCACGTATTGCCGAAGGGGTTCCCCCGCATCCGCCATTTTGGCTTCCTGGCGAACGCCTGCCGCGTCGCCAAACTCGCGCGCATCCGAGCGGCGCTAAAGGCGCCGCAACCACCTCCGCCTGCCGAAGCTGTCGACTATCGTGAGCGCTGCGCCATCCTCATTGGTCACCGCCTTGACTTGTGCCCCATCTGCGGAGGCCGCATGGTCGAGATTGGGCCTGTGCCGCGTGCGCCAACGCCGCGACGCGCAGCACCTCGCTGCGATACATCATGACCGACTACCTCGACTTGTTCGCTCCCACTGCAGGCATCGCCATGCCGACGTTCTCCGTCGGAACGATCAAGCACGCTCAGAACGCGCGGCGAACGGGCCATAGTCGGCCACACATGCTGGACGCGCCGTTCGACGCTATCGACGGCGGCATCCTCTGCTGCCAACATCAGCGACAATCTGCGACCTCACCGGCCCGCGGACTCAGCATCGGGCCAGCTGCGCCCACCGGCGCCTAGATCGAGCCCCCATAGGTCCTCGCTCACAAGACGCGGCTTCGTTCAATCCAGCTTCAAATAGGTCCCGCGCTGGACTTGCGGCGAGATCTGCGACGCGGGACCTATTTGAACCCTCCAGTATTCAGACCATGCAGCGTCAGGTCCGGCATCTGAGTGATCCACTCGACAATGAAGGCGCGGTGGGGATCAAGCACGGGCTTACGATGACCGCCCATCTTGCCAGGCGCAGCCGAGCCAGTCGCCCGCTGCCGCTGTGACCACTTCACCACTGACGAGACCGCAAAACCAAACCGCTCCGCCACAGATCGGCAACTCTCGCCCGCCAAAACTGACGCCACCACACGCGCGCGAAGATCCAGGGAAAGAGGTCGGATCATGCGATGCTGGCCTCCACTCCAGCCAGCATCTTGAATCACAATCCGCCAAAAACCGGAATCCCTCCGATTCAATTAAGCAAGGAAATGCTCTAGCTGGCGAAGGGCGTTGGGGCACCCCTGATCCCGACTGTGACAACCGATCGATGCCGCAAGGCGCGGCTTGAGACAGGCGCCAAGACGATCCACTATCTCTATGACTTCGGCGGCAGCTGGGACGATGTGATCAAACTCGAAAAATGGTTCGACACCACGACGATAGAGGGACTTCCCCTCCTGCTCGAGGCCCTCGGTCGTTGTCCTCCGGAGGACGTCGGCGGTGCGCCAGGCTATGCCGACTACCGCGACCCTACTCATTCAGAACATGAAAATATACGCCTCTGGGGACCCGAACGGTTCGATCCCGACCGTCGTCGACCGGAAGACGCTCGAAGTCGCCGTCACCCATTGTCCGGAATTCGGAAGCCGCGGCGTCGCGCCACGCGGCTCAAATAGACGTTAAGCGTCAACCAAAGGGGCCGCAGAGCTACGCTTACTCCGGGTGAGCTCAGCGAACCAGCGCTCGACCTCGTTGATCCATAAGGCGGAAGCCGGCGTGAAGTGAAGATGATAGTGCGGCCCGCGAGCGAGCGACGCTTTGATCTTGGGCGTCTTGTGGGTGGCGTAGTTGTCCATGACGATCCGGACAGCGAGTTCCTCAGGGATTTGAGGGCCCGGATCGTTCTGGCCTGTGCGGAAGGCAGCCAGAACAATGAGGCGGCGGTGTGGTCGAGATGACCGTCGGCACGGCGTCGGCCCTTTGTACAGGACCTCGCGCTCATTGCGGACGGCGAGAAGGATGTGTTCGGGCTCTGAATCAAGCAGACCGAAGGGGCCAAATTCTGGCTCAAGGTCGTCAATAAGCTCAAAGGTGCGCGGGATTGCCGTAGTCTACGGCATCAACGGCTTTCCAAAGGCCAACACGTCGGTTTTCCCGCAGACCATGTGCAGACCGGCATCGTGCACCTGATCAGGAACAGCTTGGCCTTCCGCGGAAGGACCGCAAGACGGTCCTGCCCGCGATCAAGGCGATCTAGCGGGCGACGACGCCGATGTTGCGCTTGTCCTCCTCAAGGAGTTCGAGACCGAGTGGGGCAAGCGCTATCCGTCGATCGGAGCAGCCTGGGATTACGTCGTGCCATTCTTCGCCTTTGCGCCAGGCATTCGCAAGATGAATTACCAGCCTGCAAATGGAGGCCATTGGCAACGTAAAGCCGCTTTGACACGCAAGCGCTTGACATCGGGTTTTCGTAAATAAGTCGCGACGACTCATCTTACATTCCCTATGGCTGTATAAAGTGCATCGAACAGACCGCTGACATCGTCCAGACGCTCTAAGTCGTTAACGAGGGAGACGATACGATCAGCATCGTCCGCGACGACCCAACTGCGGAATTTCGCTTCGATCTGGCAATCGTAAATACGGCCTTTGGGGTGATGGGAATCATCCCAGAACCAGTCAATCTCCTCGCGGAACGTGCCCTTGCCGGTGATGACATTGACGCCAGCATTTAGGACATGCGTAAAGTCGGCATCGTCGAACACATCCGGATAAAACCATTTGGTCTTGCTCTCCGTGAACCGGACGCGCTCGCGCAGCGCTTGCACCGCCGAGGTTTGCGCGAACTCCTCGTTCAGCCATTCCTGTGGCGGAACCTTCATCAGCAGCATCGCCACGCTGTGGGCAAGGCTGAGCGTCAGGCTGACGAGGTTCCGCGGCTGTTTGTTCAAGAAGCCGCCTCTCTTCTTCTGGACCCCGCCGTCCCATAAAATGTGGGAACCAACTTCGAGCACCACCTCAGATACGTCGTCAGCGTCAATGCCGTGCTTGGCGATCAGAATCTCCAGCGCCTTCAGCGGGGAGTGAAACCAGAAGCAAGCGGGCCAGCGTTTGTATCCGATGCTACGCAGGTGCCAGCGGCTACCCAAGCGGGCCAGGAAGCGCTGCGGATTGGTGTCCAGGGCTTGCACGATGGCGAGCAGCCCGTGCTTCTCGCCATCGAGTATCGTGAGATCCGACGTATTTCCGCGCATGGCGGAAACAGCGCTGAAGACGCCGGCCAGGGGACACCAGCCAAACTTGGCATATTTCGTGTTGGGCAGGTCTTCTTGTGTAGCACATTTCTGAACGGTCGGGAGCGGCGTGTACAGGGCTGCGAGGTTATAGGCTTGGTTCGTCTGGTCCCTGGATAGGTTCAAGGCGCGGGCAGCCGCGCCAACGGCGGCGAATACTACCGGTGCATCGTCGCCAAAGACATCTGACCTGCCTTTTTCCGGCTGGCCGTTGGTCAGCTTAGTATGAGGACCGATCGCGAGACTAACCTGGCCGCCGAGTTCGTAGCCTACCACCAGCGCTGTGATGAGTTCTTTGCCCGACAAGCGCCGCCAACGCGCCATTGCCATTGCGCTGGCCACGGTGGCGGCACCGAAATGTAACCAAGCGTAGCACTCCTCAAGATCTAACAGATTGCCGAGACGGCCCATCTCGTAGTCGCGACCGAGGAAATCGGCGCCGTCGGATCGAAAACCCGCCCCAAGTCGGCGGCGAGTTGGGAAATCAAATTCCCTTCATTTGTCTTGGCAGCTGCAATCATGCAGCCCAACGTGTCGAGAAGCAGGCGCTTGCCCTCTTGCCGCACGTCGTCGGGAATCCGTTCATAGTCCAGGCTGGCGTAGTGGCTGGCCAAGTCTAAGCTTATGCTTTTGTCTGCTTCCTCAGCCTGGGATTTGTTGATTGCCATTATCTCTTACTCCTTCTGAATCGTCTGAAAGCGATCATCTCGAATTGAATTTCGGGTTGGGCGTGTTGAAGTCGGACATGAATTCGATCTCGCCCGAGCCCGCGTCCTTCATGCCGAGGGCGATGCCCATCAACTCTGGTTGAGAGGCGCGCAGTGAGAGTGTCCAAGCGCGGGTCTTCCGCCAGCTGCGGAAAACCGAGATGTTCATAAAGGTTCTTCCAGAATGCCGGCGTGGCGGTTTGCAGATAGAGGTGGCCCTCTTTCGTCGGATAGATCTCCGAGTAGCTCGCCCGCTACAATGTTCGACATCGCGAAGCTCTCTCTTGACTCAGATGAACTGGCCAACCTGCAACGTGATAGCGGATAGCAACAGCGATGCTTTCACGTGCTGTCCTTCGCCTGTCCAAGGCGGTGAACCCGCGCCGGCGAAAGTGACCATGGAGGCCGAGTCAATAGTCCACGGTCAAACCGAGCCCTGAGTTGGGACTGCCCGGCTAGCTTCTGCTTCGTGTGGCAAGCTTCTCTAGGGTGTAGGGCTTCAAACCTCCAGCCACCAAAATCGACAGGAAGACTTCCGGGGCCGGGCCCGCGCTAATCGCCAGCCCCTTGTTCAGGACGTCCCCCTTTCCTGTCCTAAGATCCAGTTCCAGAAGATCCCCCGACTCCACCTTCGATGGAAAGTCCTGGTACGCGATCGCGGGAATCCCTCGGTCGATGCACTCGCGCTGGAACTGCGGGTGAAAATCTCGGCGACAAAGCCGGCGCAACCCCAGGCTGCGGAATGCATCGATGTAATAGAAGTGATGCTTGCCTTGCCCGAAGCCCTTTCCGGCGAGAGGACATCGCCACGCGTGACTTGTCGCACCAGGTGCGGGTCGACCTCTTCAAGGAAATGCTTGGCGAGTTCTGCCGGCTGTTCGGCGATACCTAGCAGCTCGTACTTCGCGGGAAAGAAGTAATAGACGCTGACGTGATCGCCGAATTTCCAGATTTTGCCTTTGAGCGTCAGCGTGTTCATCGGAAATATCCCCTCGGGTCAGTGATCTCTCCCGTCAGCGCCGATGCGGCCACGACTGCTGCGTTCGCGGCATAGATGTTCGCCTTGGCGCTTCCCATCCGCCCGGAATAGTTCTCAACAGAAGCCGTGATACAAGTCTCTCCATCGGCCAACCGCAGCGGCGACATATTCCCGGCATCGCACGCTCCGCACCCCGGTGATGTCACGGTCGCGCCGGCGCGCACGATTGTTTGCAGCACGCCGTTCTCGGCGGCCTCCCGCCAAACGCTCGACGAGATCGGTGTCACGACAAGCCGTACATCAGGCGAAATCTTGCGGCCATCCAAGACCTCCGCCGCGAGCTTGAGAACTTCTATCCTTCCACCTGAGCACGACCCTATGTACGCCGCCTGAACCGTCGTCCCCCTCACCTCACCGAGGGGCTGGCTCTTGGTGATGTCCCCAGACCCGGAGACCAATGGTTCGAACGTGGACAATCGTACTCGCAGGTGGCAACGTACCTGGCACCCCGGTCCGCCGTTACCGTTTCGAACGGTTCCCTTGCTCTGGACTTCAGGTAGTCGATGTGGTTCGAGCCGTTCGCCACGCCCATGCGCACGTCAAACTGCAACCCCGGCCCACCAAACTTGATCACACGGTTGTCAGCCCGACCCTGAGGGTCTTGAAGCAAGCGGAAGTAGATCTCCTTTCCGAGAATCCCTTTGGGTATCTCTCCCGTCAGATTGATCCGGACGGATTCCGGCACGACTATCCACATCTCACCTGTCGCCAATGCCGGCCACGTCGAGAAGATTCCTGTCATGGCGAAGCAATTCAGCGTCCCCATCGTTGACCCAGCCAGATAGAACGAGCCCGGCAGAACCCACCCCTCCTCGGCCGGTACCTGGTGCGACAGGCCATGCCTACCGACGTCGTAGACGTTCTCGCTGGGTACACCTAGCTTGTGTGCAAACTCCCTCGATTGCTCCACATCGCCCCACCATTTCAAGACCGCCCCCGTCGATCGAGGGGTGAAATGATCGAACGAGAAGACTACCCGCTCTGGATCCCATGCCTTGAGATTGTTCTCGATCAGCCAATCGTCACGAAATCCGTCGCTGATCGAGATGACATCAATCTTTGCCGTCACCACATCGCCGACCGAGACCGCGTCTTTTCCGGAAGCTCTTGCGAGAAGCTTCTCAGTCATCGTCATGGACATGCCTTAGGAGCCTCCCCCGGTGGCGGTGCGTACCTCCTGACTGTGGCGCACATGCTATGCTGGGACGATGTCGTGGTAATAGGCGTTTTCCTCGACGGTTGCCCTCAAGATGACTCCCGAAACTTTTGCGATCGCGACCGAGAAGTGCGAGGGAAGATCGTTCCGCCCGTTGTAGACTATTTCGTCAATCGGTGAGCCCTCCATAAGGTGCCCGCAAACCGTCTGCGAGGAGCTCGACACCGTGATATGAACGTGGAAGTAGGGATCCCCGTGTCCCACGAAGCCTCCGGCACCGAAGCCAGTGGCGCCGCCCCGTAAGTGCACCGGCTCCGGTTTCAGCGCCTTGTCGGGCACCCACCCCATCCCGATGATGCCGTGCGCTTACCTCAAGCGGCCCCTGGATGTCGACGTAGTCAATGCCCCGCGCGCCTTTTACCGGCTCATGCGGATATCGCATCACCTTGACCCTTTGCATCGAGCCGGTCGCATCCAGAAGGATTCCGGTCTTGACATCTTTCTGTTCGCAGATGTCCCAGAGGGCTTGAAGAAGGTCCTCACCCGGCTCAAGTCGCGCGTAGATGATCTCATCGATCTTCCCGCTGTACATTTTTCGACTTTTCTTCCAGTCCTTTGGAAGCATTTGATTTATCTCCTGTCATCAAGGAAAGAGGCGTGAAGGCCTCATCCGTTAAGGCCGCCGAATGTGAAGCTCTGCGAGTAAATCAGAGCTATGCGGGAAAGTGGGGGATGACGGACTGAGATAGGCGGCGTATCGAGGCGGGTGTCGAGCCTGCCAGAACCTCTCAAGGAGAGCGATACGCCATGAACGAGACTAGCAATATTGTGCCGCTTCGTCAGCCCGACGAGATCGATGATCCACTGACCAATGTCCTGCGCGCCGGTGCGCGGCTGCTTCTGGCACAGGCTGTCGAGGTGGAAGTCGAGACCTTTCTTGCCACGGTGAAGGATTTGAAGCTTGCCGACGGACGCGCCCGTGTCGTGCGGCATGGTTACGGCCCGGCGCGAATGATCCAGACCGGCATCGGCCCGGTCGAGGTGGCGCGGGCGAAGGTTCGCGACCGCGGGGCGTCCAGCGAGGGCGAGCGGATCCGGTTCAGCTCGGCGATCCTGCCGTTGTGGGCACGGCGGACCAGAAGTCTGGATGCGCTGTTGCCGGTGCTATACCTGCGCGGCATCTCGACCGGCGATTTCCAGGAGGCGCTGACGGCCTTGCTGGGCAAGGACGCGCTGACGGCCTTGCTGGGCAAGGACGCGCCGAACCTGTCGCCCGCGGTGATTTCCCGGCTGACGGCGGAGTGGCAAGGCGAGTACGAGCGCTGGCAGAGGCGCGATCTGTCGGCGCGCCGATACGTGTACGTGTGGGCCGATGGCGTCTTCCTGCAGGCCCGCATGGAAGACCACGGCGAGTGCATGCTGGTGCTGATCGGCGCGACGCCGGAAGGCAAGAAGGAACTGATCGGCTTTTAGGTCGGCGTGCGGGAGAGCGCGCAGAGCTGGCGCGAGCTCCTGATCGACGTCAAGCAGCGCGGGTTGCAGATCGCGCCGGAAATTGCCGTCGGCGACGGCGCGCTCGGCTTCTGGAAGGCGCTCGACGAGGTCTTTCCCGGCACGCGGCACCAGCGATGCTGGGTGCACAAGACCGTGAATGTCCTGGACAAGGTCCCGCTCTCGGTGCAGGCCACCATGAAGAAGGATTTGCGCGAGGTCTATTGGGCGCCGAACCGGGCGTCCGCCGAAGCGGCGATCGGCGTCTTTGCCGAGAAATACCGCGCCAAATACGGTCGCGCGGTCGAATGTCTGAAGGATCGCGATGCGCTGCTGGCCTTCTACGACTTTCCTGCCGAGCATTGGGATCACCTGCGCACCAGCAATCCCATCGAGAGCGTGTTCGCCACCGTGCGGCACCGGACGGTGCGCACCAAGGGTTCGTTGTCGCCGACCACCGCCAAGCTGATGGTGTTCAAGCTCGTCATCGCCGCATCGAAGACCTGGCGGCGGCTCAAAGGCACAAATCAGTTGCCGAAGGTTATCGCGGGTGTCAGATTCAACGACGGCATCGAGGTCATCCAAGTGCCGACAAACCACGCCGCCTGATCACCTCGTCACCCAAAATCCCGCATAGCTCCGAAAAACCTCCTGTCTGATGGGTTGGGCTCTGAACCCTCCATCCTCTCTGAGAGGAGGGGCGGTCACCATCTCTGTTCAGACGCCACCAGCGGCTTCGTTCCCTCGTCTCCCATTCAATTCGAGCCCAGGGCTCTAGATTTCGCGCTAAAGTCAGGTTGCCGTGCGTGCTGAGGCTGTTGCTTTCAGCCAAAATCATGTCGGATGCCTTTTCGGCAATCATGATCGTCGGTGCGTTTGTATTGCCGGCGACGTTCGAGGGCATGATTGATGCGTCCACCACTCGCAATCCAATGATGCCGTGCATGCGCAACCGGGGATCGACGACAGCGTTCGTCCCGCGCCCCATGGCGCAGCTGCCCACTGGATGTAGGATCGCCCTGCCGCGACCGCGTACGTCGTCGACCAGTTGCTCCTCGTTGCTTATTGCGGCGCCTGGCACGATCTCATCGATAATAAGATCTTTCAAAGCAGCCTGGTTGACGATTTTGCGTGCAATCCGAATGCTCGCGAGGATCGCCTGATTGTCATATTGGCCCCGAACGAAGTTGAAACGGATTTCCGCTTGAGCCAGCGGATCGGGGCTTTTTAGCCGCACCGTGCCGCGACATTCGGGACGCAGATGTATCGTGGCGATCGAGAATGTTGGAAACGGATGCGACACAATTTCTTTCGGCCATCGGCCGAGAGTGCTGGGGAAGTCATGACTAGCTGCAGGTCAGGGCGGTCTAGCCGCGGGGCACTGCGCACGAAAGCGCCAGCATAGAAGCCAGTGCCAATTAGCGGTCCAGCGCGAAAGAGCATGTATTTCAATCCGGCGACCAGCTGATGTGGGATACTGTGTTTGAGTACGTTCATGGATAACGGGCGATTGATCCGCCATGCGCAGGACGTACCGAAGTGTTCCTGCAGATTGGAGCCAACGCCCGACAAATTGTGAGCGACAGGGATCCCCATATCCTGCAGATGCTGGCCAGGACCAATGCCCGATAGCAGCAAGAGTTGCGGCGAACCATAAGCACCGCCGGACACAATAATTCGCCGGTAGCGTAAGCTGTAGAAAGTCCGCCAGAAGTCCGGAATTCTACGCCACGCAGAGTAGAAGAAATCTCAAGATCGTAACGAAAGCCCAACCCGCGTATTGATCGAGAATGGTAAGGCGGTCGACTGGTTTGTCCGTTGGCTTGCGACCAGCGGATAGATCAGCAAGACAGTACGCCTTGTGATCGATCGACGATGAGGCTGCTCAGAGAAGCAAACAATGGCAACACGACACGATTATAATCGTGGTGGATAACGCATATTCAGTACGGCGAACAAACGCCCAGGAGCGGGAGTGTTTGGAGCGATCGCAGTGTACTGCGAAAGGAAATCTGTCCAAGCGACCGCCTCGGCTCTAACGGAAGCGGTGTCCATCATCATTCTTCGTGAGCTAAGAAGTTCGCTTATTTCGGAAGGGTGGGGCCCGCGTTGATAGACGATGTTGGTCCGATCGAGCTGTCATCCACAGGCAGCCCCCATTTTTGTAACAGCTTGAAATAAGTGCCATCGGCGATCAGCTCGTCCAGCGCCTTTTTAAGCGTTTCTCCGAGCTCCTTTTTCTCATTCAAGAACGCCATGCCATACATGTTCTTGTTCAGGGGCCTTCCAAGCGTGATGTATGTGTTACCCTCGAGCTGATTTGCATGTGATATTGGACCTACGCCAGCAACAGCGGCGTCGACACGTCCCTGCTTCAACATCAATTCTTCTTCTGCTGAGCCCGTGGCGCCAACCTGAACCACGGCAGGCTTACCAGCTTTGGCACAAGTCTCCTCGCTCCATTTATTGACCAAACCAGTCGTCATTGTGCTACTGCGGGTCGTGGCCACGCGTTTTCCGCACAAGCCGTCTGGGCTCTTAAATTGTTCCGCGTTCGCCTTAAGCGTAAAAAAGAAGTAAGGTTCGTAAACGAAGTCAAGGAAACTCACACCGTTCTCGCGCCTCTCGGGTGTATCCGTCATCGCCCCCGACGCGTAGATATCTACGCGTCCGGTTTTTAGGGGAGCAAAGCTAGTTAGCTCGGCGAAGCTGGAGCCACTCCAGTTGACTTTAGCGCCCACTTTTTTGGCCATAGCTTCGAAGAGGTCGATGGCGAATCCCACCAGCTCGCCCGATTTGGGATCCTTAAATTCTAACGGTGGATAGTAAGTACTAATGTGCGCCGCATTGATGACTTTGTTCACATCATGCGCGTGTACTGTGCCGATGACAAGGGTTGCTGCCAGAGGAAGTCCACTCAGCACGCAAAGAAGGTTGATTTTCCTCGACATTTGGATCCCCTTTCGTCATTCGAACGACGTCACTGCGCTCGGTCAACTCAGCACTGCAGAGATGAACTCTCGAGTGCGGGCATGCGTCGGGCTGCCCAGGATCTGCTCGGGAGGTCCACTTTCGACGACGAGGCCATGATCCATGAACAGGACGCGGTTTGCGACTTCGCGCGCGAAGCCGAGTTCGTGTGTAACGACGACCATGGTCATGCCCGAGCGCGCGAGATCGCGCATTACGGCGAGCACCTCGCCGACCAGTTCGGGATCCAGTGCAGAAGTGGGCTCATCAAACAGCATCAGCGCCGGCTTCATCGCGAGCGCGCGGGCGATTGCCACACGCTGTTGTTGTCCGCCGGAGAGCTCAATCGGGTATGCGTCACATTTCTGCGCGAGGCCGACGCGATCGAGCAGTTCACGACCCGCCGCTTCGGCTTGCCTGCGTTCGACTTTGAGCACTTGGGTCGGGCCCTCGACAACGTTCTGAAGGGCCGTCTTATGCGGAAACAGGTTGAACCGCTGAAAGACCATGCCCGTCGCAAGTCGCTGCCGCGCGATCTCGCGCTCCGAGAGTTCGTATAGCTTTTGGCCTACGCGACGGTAGCCGACCAACTCCCCGTTGATCCACAAGGCTCCGCCATTGATGATCTCCAGCTGATTGATGCAGCGCAGGAACGTGCTCTTCCCCGATCCCGATGGCCCGATCAGGCACAGAACCTCGCCGCGGTTAATCTCCAGGTCGATGCCTTTAAGCGCCTCGAACGAGCCATAGGACTTGCGCACGTCAATGGCTTTTAGGATGGGTTTCATCTCTTTGCCCCGGTTAGCGCGACTGAGAAGCACGTCCCGCCCCACGGGCAAAATACTGCTCCACGCGCCCCTGCAGGAAAGACAGCACCGTGACGACGATCAGGTACCAGAAGGCCGCGACAAAAAGCAGCTCAATGACCCTGTTGTTGACGTAGTAGATGCTCTCTGACGCATACATCACCTCGGAAAACTGGATGACGCTCGCCAGCGACGTCCACTTCACCATGCCGATAAATTCGTTGCCGATCGGCGGCAGGATGACCCGCATGGCTTGAGGCAGGATTATTCGGCGCAACGCCTGAAGACGGTGCATGCCAATTGCGCTAGCTGCCTCATATTGCCCGTCATCGACCGACAGCAGACCGGCACGCACCACTTCCGATGTATATGCCCCCTGATTGATCCCCAGTCCGAGCAATGCCGCAAAAAATGGTGTCATCACATCGACCGTGCGCCACTCGAACAAGCCTGGAATCCCAATAGTTGGAAACACCAGGGCAAGGTTGAACCACAAGAGCAGCTGCAGCAATGAAGGAACGCCGCGGAATAGCCACACGTAAGCCAGCGCCGCCCAATTGATTATCGGACTGGCCGAAAACCGCATGATCGCAACGATTACGCCCAGCACGATCCCGAGCAGCATTGCCAGCACGGCCAGCAGGACGGTGTTGCCGAGTCCAAACAGGACCGTCCGCGCCGTGAGGTATTGCCAGCCGACAGACCATTCGATCTGCCCATGAGCGAATGCCCGAACGATCCACAACGCCATCGCGAGAACCACGGCAGCGCTGAAATAGCGGCCGATATGCTTGCGACGCACATGCTCGAATTGCGACAAATCGTCTGCGTGACCGCGCTGATCGGCTTTCACCAACTGCTCACCTACTTCGAGCAACATATTCTGCATGTCCCTCTTAGTCGCCCGACCCACCCAGTCGCTCAACGATAAAGCGCTTCAACCTCGCTGTTGGCGCACTCGCGTGCCGTGCTCACAGGACAGTGAACCTTATAAATTACTCATGCAGACTTTCTTCAAATTCGGCGGCAATACGGCAGGAATGCCTCATAAATTTCGGAAATTTGAAGAGCTTCGTCCGTAACCGGTATGAGCTCCCACGTCCGCTGTGATCAGCGGGCGCGTGGGTAGCGGATCGGCATCCAATATTGGCGCAAGGCCTCGACGGCCGCTGGGATATCGGCGTAGGCATTACGCAGAAAGTTCATGGTCTCGCGTGGCGGCCCGAGCAGCGGACGGCCGTGATCGTCGCGACAGTGTGGGCAGGATGGGCAGCAGCAGGCCGTGATTGACATTGCTGGCGTCCAGCAACGGCGCCCACGCCGACAGCCTGAGCCGCATCGCGGCGTAGAAGCCTTGGCACCAGGGACGCGCATCGATATCGCCATTGGCTTCACGCCGGTGCATCGGCGCAAACTGGCGAGGCGTGGTCGAAAGGGTCTGGCTGATCTCGTTATGACGCAGTGCCACGGCGGAGATCGCCGCGAACTCAGGAGTGCCGCCGTGGTTGAAAGCATCGGCATCGATGGCGAGCAGCGGGCAGATCCAGTCGAGTGGGCTCATCGACACTGGTCCAGCCACGATCGAGGCGACGTAGCCGTCGAGCATGGGCGACTGGTGGCGGCAGGATGCTGATCGAAGCGAGCTTGGAGCCATCGCTCGAGTTCCGCAAGCGGCATCGCGGCGGCGGCCATCGCCGATTTTATGGCGACGTGGGCTCATGCGGCAGCTTGTACGACGCGCTCGCGGGCCGCCTTCCAATTCCAGGCAAGCAGCTCGTGCAGCTGATGGCTCTTTGTTCGCCCTGAGATGATGCGTTCCAGCACGTCGTTCAGATAGGCCTGCGGATCGAGCTCATGGAGTTTTGCCGTGTTCACGAGCGACGCCAGGATTGCCGAGCTCTCAGCACCGCCGTCGCTACCGCTGAACAATGAGTTGTGTCTCCCCATGGCAATCGGGCGCATGGAACGCTCGACCGTATTGCTGTCGACCTCGACGCGGCCGTCGCGGAGAAACAGCGTCAACCCGTTCAGTGATTGAGCGTGTAGTTGATCGCCTCCGTCAGCTTCGACTGCGAGAAGAGCTGGTCGACCATGGCAGTCAGTCGCGCCTTGAGCGCTGCCATCAACGGTGCGCTCCTGGTGCGGCGGGCGGCCAGCCGCTGCTCGGCGCTGCTGCCGCGGATCTCCGCCTCGATAGCATAGACTGCCTGCAGGCGTTCGATCACCTCGCGCGCAAATGGCGACTGCATCATCTTGTAGACCTCGACGAATTTGCGTCGGGCATGGGCGAGACAAAAAGCAAGCTGGATCGCGCCACCATGGTCGCGGGCGAGCGCCTTGTAGGCGGCCTAACCATCCGCCTGCAGAACGCCGGAAAAAACCGTCAATGATCCGGCGATCTCCCCGCTGCCGCGGCCGTCGGCGAAGACGTAGGCGACCGCCGGCGGCGAAGGGCCACCCCATGGCCGGTCATCCATAGCATGCGCCCAGAACTGGCAGATGCGGGTGCGATGTCGTCCGGGATCGAGCACGGGCATCGGGGTCTCGTCGCAGAACACGCGCGGCGAGGCCTGAATTGTGCGCAGCTGGAGCTCATAGAGGCTCTTGAGCCACCAGGCTGCACGCTTTACCCAGCCGGCAAGCGTCCCCCTGTCGAGATGGACGCCCTGGCCGGCCAGAATCTGCACCTGCCGGTACAGCGGCAAATACCAGGCGAACTTCGAGACCACCACGCGAGTCACGAGCGCGGTCGAGGCTATGCCGCTCTCGGATCAGGCGCGGCAACGCCTTCACCTGGACGGCGCCATTCGGTGCGGCTGCGGCAGCCGTATTTGGGACGGATCGTGCGCAGCACCCGCAAGATCGCCGGGATGATGCCGAGCACCTCGCTGACGTCCTCACCGATCTTGTGCAGCTGATCCTAGCAGCACGGGCAGGCCGTCGCCTCCGGCTCCTGCACCTGCTCGCGGCGCGGCAGGTGCTTTGGGAGTGCGCCGATGTTGCGGCGCGCCTTCTTGCGCACCTTCGAACTGTTCGGGCCCCCAGAGGCGCATATTTTCATGTTCTGGATGAGTAGGGTCGCCGATGGCGTCGAGGTAGTCGGCATAGCCTGGCGCACCGCCGACGTCCTCCGGAGGACAACGACCGGCGGCCTCGAGCAGGAGGGGAAGTCCCTCTATCGTCGTGTTGTCGAACCATTTTTCGAGTTTGATCACATGGTCCCAGCTGTCGCCGAAGTCATAGAGATAATGGATCGTCTTGGCGCCTGTCTCTTGAACGATATCGGAGAGCCGCGCCTTGCGGGCATCGATCGGCTGGGGGCCAAAATCACCGTCGGGATCAGGGATGCCCCAACGCGCTTCGCCAGCCAGGAACTCGAAGAGGTGGCTGTTCGTCCAGCCAAACGCCGCCTGAAGCGTCAGATGCAGCCGATCAAAGGCGCAGGGTGACGGGTACGACAAGGCAACGCATCACCTCCGGCTTCACGTCCTTGAGGGTTACCCTGATCCGGACGGCGGTCGTGTTCAGGCTCATGGTGCCAGCCTCGGATCGTGCGCATGCATCGTGTAGGTCGACGCCCAGGGAAGCAGTTCGTCCAGTCGTGCCGCAGGCCAGCCATTGACGAGCTTTGCGAGGACTTCAGAGAGCCAGTGCTCGGCGCTGACGCCATTGAGCTTGCACGGTTATGCCGCCCGCCGAACTATGCCGAGTCGGGTCGTTTTCCCCAGATTTCTGGCTGACCGGCGTTTGGTCGGTTCGGCATAGTTCGTTCTGTGCCTCCGCTGTCAACAGCGGAGAACAGGAAGATGGAAGTTGAAGAGTACTTGGGCAGAAGCCGGCTGTACCGGCGTCTCAGAAGCGAGCCGCGCGGACGGCTCGTCGAGTGCTACGCCGTTCGTCTCGTCGAAGAGAGGCTCGTTCGGCATGGCGCGTGGCGCTGCCTCAACGTAGTTGGCGGGCTCCTGAGTTGGATCGCGGGCCGTCGCTATAAGCTGATTGATCTCGATGAGCAGGTCGTTGAGCAGTACCTCCGACATCGAGGCGGGAGGTAATCTATACAACCCGGTGACCGGGCAGCGCTCAAGCGATGGTTGTCGATGCTGCGCGAGGAAGGCGCGATCGCGCCGTTGGTGCTACCGCCTCTCACCCCGCACGAACGGATCTTCAAGGAGTTCGATGCCTACCTGCGATCAGAGCGCGGCTTGGCCCCGAGGTCCATCGTACGCCATCTCCCGGTCATCCGCAGGTTTCTGCACGAGGTGTGCTCCGGCGGCGCCGCCGCCCTGTGCAAGATCAACCAAGAGGACGTGATCCGCTACATTGAGCGCCACGCCCGGGATTGGAGCCCGGGAACAGGCAAGGCGATGTGCTGGTCGTTGCGCGCCTTTCTCCGTTACCTCCACCATCGGGGGCTGAACGCGCGCCCGTTGGCGGATTGCGTTCCATCGATGCGGCGATGGAAGCTCGCAACGCTGCCGACCTATCTGCCTGCCGCACAGGTGCGGAAGGCTCTCGACGGTTGCGACCGAAAGACGGTGATGGGACGGCGCGACTACGCCATTCTGTTGTTGCTGGCCAAGCTCGGCCTGCGGGCCGACGAGGTCGCGACGCTCACGCTCGATGATATCGACTGGCGAGCCAGCGAGATACTTGTTCGCGCCAAGGGCCGACAGCGTGCACGGATGCCGATACCGCCAGACGTTGGCGCGGCCATCGTTGCATATCTGCGCAGTGGCCGCCCAAAGTCGTCGTGCCGACGGTTGTTCGTCCGCACACTCGCGCCGCACATCGGGTTTGCTTCCGGATGTGCGATCACCATGATCGCCAAGGCCGCCCTCGATCGCGTTGGAATCGAACGTTGCGCACACCGCGGCGCCCATATCTTCCGACACAGTCTCGCTACCGAGCTTCTCCGATCTGGCGCGACCGACGTGCCATACCGGACTCGTTCGGCATAGTTCGGCGGGCGGCATAAACCGCCCTATACCGAGCGCGGCATAGGCAGGTTTCAATGAGCGAAGCCAGCAATGCCCAATTCTCGGCACCCTCGTCGCAACCGGCGAACAGGGCGTTCTTGGCATTGAGCTTGATCGGCCGCATCGCACGCTCGACCGCATTCGTGTCCATCTCGATACGCCCGTCATCAAGGTAGAGCGTCAGGCCGTCCCAATGACGCAGCGCATAACGCAAAGCCTTCGCCGTGTCGCTCTTCTGCGCAAGGTGATCAAGCTTCGCCTCAAACCACTGCTTCAAGGCTGCAGCCAGAGGCCGGGCATGCGCTTGTCGGCCCGCGCGACGCTCGGTATCAGATCGGCCGCGGAGGGCTTTCTCGACCGCGTAGAGCTGGGCGATGCGCGCGAGGGCCTCGCGGGCAACCGGAGCCGGCGCCGGCGAAGCCTCGCGCTCGATCTTCACAAACTGGCGCCGTAGATGCGACCAGCAGAAGGCGAGCGTGCCGGACAGGGCGTCCGCACGCGTCTCACGGGTCATGGTCTTGTAAGCCTCATAGCCATCGCAATGAATGCCGCGGTACCCCTCGAGCAGCCTCAAGCCATGAACGGCGCCGCGGCCCGGTGCATAGGCGTAAACCACGCCAGGTGGGTCAGGTCCGGCCCAGGGTCGGTCATCGCGCGAGAGCGCCCAGAAGTAGCCGGTTTTGGTCCTGCCGCGCCCCGGATCCAATACCGGCGCCGGGGTCTCATCGACACAAAGCTTTGCGGAGGCGAGCAAAACCTCGCGCAGACGGCGCCACAAGGGCTTCAGCTCCTGGGCAGCATAGCCGACCCAGAAGGCGAGCGTGGAACGATCAATGGCAATTCCGTGGGTCGCCAGCATCTGCGCCTGGCGGTAGAGAGGCAAATGCCAATGATACTTGGCGTCGATCACCTGCGCGACGAGCCGCTCGGTAGGCAATCCACCCCTGATCAGTCGCTCGGGCGCGGCCTGCTGGAGAACGACGCCCTGGCAGGCGCGGCAGGCCAGTTTGGGCCGGCGGGTGACGATTACGCGATACTGCGCCGGTACGACGTCCAGCCTCTGGCTCTCATCGTGACCAATCTCAACGAGATCGCCTTTGCAGGACGGGCAGCAGGTTGCAGCCGGCATCAGTGTTTCAACGATGCGTGGCAAATGCTCCGGCAACTGACCGCGATTGGCCCTGCGCTCGGCAGCTCTCTTCTCGCATGTTTTGGGATTGGCACGATCCTCGGCTGCTTCGAGAGCCGCGACGGCCTGGATCGATATCCTCCAGAACAAGCTGCAGCTGATCAGCGTCAAGCTTTTCCGAGGATCGACCGAACTGCGCATCTTTTGCAAGCTTGAGCAACCGCTCGAGTTTGGCGCAGCGCTCCAGCAGAGCCGCGGCAAAGGCACGCAACTCGGCTGGATCACTCGGCAGCACATCAGGCAAATCACTCATTGGCCCGAGTCTGCCTTGCTTCGCGCTCCGATGCAGCGAAGATTTTATGCCCTACGCAAGTGCTTTCGGCTGCGGGATTCGAGGTGCGTGCATGCGTGTCCAATCCATGCCGGCCAGAAGCGCCGACAGCTGCGCGGCGTTCATCCGCATCACACCGTCAACAACCGACGGCCATTTGAAGGCGCTGCCCTCAAGCCGCTTCCAGTACAGCACAAGGCCACTGCCATCCCAAACGACGATCTTCACCCGATCGGCACGCTTCGCACGGAAGACCACTGCCACGCCCTTCATCGGATCGTGGCCCAGCGTCTCCTTCGCCAAGAGTGCCAAGCCATCCGCGCCCTTCCGGAAGTCTACAGGTCGGGTCGCAACGTAAATCATGAGGCCAGCGGGAGCCGTCAGCATGAACGTGTCCGGCGCAATGCCACAAACACATCACTCAGCAGGGCAAGCCCAGGCGTTCCGCGCACCTCCACCCGTGCCCAAGGAACTCAACCGTAACAGCGGCAGCCTCCGGCGATCCGGAGGGCGCGGCAGCCGCCGGCAGCGACGTCTCCGACACCAAAGGCACGAATGATAGCGTATCCGCCGAAGCCGGCAGCACCAGTTGACCTGAACGCGCCCGGCGCCGCCAGTCATGCACCTGCTGCGGCCGGCAGCCATGGCGGCGTGCGATATCTGTTACAACCGCACCTGGCTCGAGGCTTTCCGCGACAATCTGTGCCTTCAAATCATCCGGCCACTGCTTCCGGCCTACACCAGCATACACTTCGATACGCTGCGTCAACGGTCGTCTTATGTCGTCCGAATGGTCGTCCATTATGAGCACCCTTGCCGAAGATGACTCTTCTAACGGTGCTCCCAAGTCTGCGCACAGACAATCTGAAGGGCCTCGGCGCTACGCTTACGGTGAAGGCGCATTCGAAGCTGATGCAACTCCGCCTCGCTCATGATGCCGAACAAGCCAGGAGGCGGTCGTGGTAGGCGCGAGGATCGTAAAGCCGCTCACCATCCGCAATGAGCACGCCGAAGACCGAGCACAGTTCGAGAAGCTGATGCCAGCCCCGGTTATTGCGGCCAAGCGGGAAGCGTCGAGGCTCACCACAAGACCGGCGTTGCCAAGGCCAATCTGGGCAATGAGCTTCTGGAAACCATGACGATCCACACCGCCAGCACCCGATTCGCCCAGATCCTCGTCAATGACCAGGACGCGCTCCGGCGGCCAGCCCAGACCGACGGCGCGATCGACGAGCCGGCACTGCAGCTCCGCGCTCTCCTGGTGCTGGCGCACCTGGTTCACGGATGACTGCCGCTCGTAGACATTGGCCAACTTGGCTCGGTGCGCAGTCGTGAGCCGCTCGTCAGCGACGTTCAAGCTGATCAGCACGACCCCGTCCTCTTCCGGGCGTGCCGGGAACCGCTTGCATTCGCCGCAGCAGCGTGGCGAGGATTTGAGCGATCTGGGTTTGCGTCGCGGTCGACAGATTCGGCCATAGGCGCGGAATGTCAGCCAGACGGCCAGGTGGATTTGCCAACGTCGGTAGGGGTCGATACGCAACGCGACCTGGAAGCGGTCGGTGGCTCATCCGCGAGTCACCTTCTCGTCGAGAAGGCTCAGACTCGCGCTCAAATGTTGCATCAATGGGATCAGCGTACGTGCACTGATGCGCGGCAGATCGGCGGCGTTCGGGCGGGAAGTGATCGTCTCGGCAAGATCCGTCGACGCGATCCGAACCGCCCGCGGCGCGGCCGTCCGGCAGCGCGACAACGACGTAGGCGGGACCGCGCCCCGACCGCTCCTTCAGCACCTCAAGCCGGCGCCCAAAAAGAAAATGATGGGGTCAGTGATGACGTGAGACACGACCCGCTCAAGAATAGGGATACTCTGACGTGTTCGGCGATCCGACCTACGCCGACGCTGTCCTCGATCGTCTCGTCCACAATGCCCATCGGCTCGACCTCACCGGCGAGAGCCTGCGCCGAACTCGGCAACCCGCCCGAAAGGCCTGAGCTCGTGACGCTGTGGACACGCCACTGCGCTTGGACAACGCCAAGGCGTTGCCCACATACCCATCTGTGGACGCCCCCAGGGATGCAAGAAGAATCTTTCGTCAAGCGCTGCGCTGTAGTCGGGTGCTGACATCTGTCCGGCCTTTAATGCGACCGTCATTTGTCGCGGGCCCGTATGGGAGTTCGCGGATCAGGTCCAAATCAGAAACTCGCAACTGGGCGTAGAAGTTAGTTCGGTCTGGAGAGTCCAGTCTCAGGGGATTGATGCAGAGTCGCGGTAACCCAATCGCTCAAAACCCCTACGGAAGCGTTCGAGGCCAACGGTGTCCAGGACTTCGCGATCCCACTCGCAGCGTGTGCGATGTCAGTGGACCAAATCCCTACTCTCTGATTAACAGACTTAAGCGAGGTACGTTCATTTATCTGCCTCCTTCGGCGCGACGACTGTCACCTTGAGGGTTTGGTTGTTGCGTGGGTCATACATGCCCAGCGACTTTTCATATCGATCCTGCGCCTCCAGCGGCAGATAGCGTTTCTCAAGCTCGAGCAGTTTCGGAAAGCCGGTCAGGTTGAAGTCGCCGAACAGGGACATCGGGTGATCTTTGGTAGCGGCTATGAAGTCGGTGAATGCTTCGCCTCCTTTTTCGCGCACGCGTAGCAAGAAGTCGTACATGGCAACCGAAGCAATCTGCGTGACGTATGAGCCGTCGGTGCAAAGTCTGAACTGGCGCTTCTCCTCATTGCTGAGAGGGGGTGTGATGGCAAAGAGAGAGAGTTGCAGTAGGGCATCCGGAAAGGCTTCGCGCACCGTACGGATCTCTTCGCGACTCTGCAGTGCTTCCACGTAGAGCACGTTCACGCCCGCACGCAAGTACGCCTCGCAACGACGTAGAACCTCGTCCATGCCGCCGCCCACCGCGCCTCGCGCATCAGTGCGAGCCGAGATCGTAAAATCGGGGTCGAGGCTGTCGCGTATATCGCAGGCAGCTCGGTACTTTCCCACGGCTTCTTCGATTGAGACGATCTCTTTGCCCTTGACGAATCCACAGCGTTTAGGCGCGACTTGGTCCTCCATGAATAGTGAAGCGGCGCCGGCCTGGATGATACTCGTGACAGTACGGATGACATTAATGGCATTTCCAAACCCGGTGTCGCAATCAACAGTGACTGGGATAGACACAGCATTGCAGACTCGGCGCGTCGCGTCCGTGAGCTCGCTAAGGGTTAGCAAGCCAGCGTCCGGCAGACCCAACAGGTTTGACGAAAGTGACGCACCGGAAATGCCAAAGTTCTTAAAACCCATCATTTCAGCAAGCTGCGCTTCATGAGGCGTCGCGCCCCAGATGCCAACAATGGGCAACGGTCCTTCGTTTAGCATTCTGCGATAGGCAGTGGTGGTCTTGCCCTTGATGACGTCGTCACGCAGTCTCATGGCGTAGCTCCCTCGGATGGGGTGATTGTTGAATCGAATGCGCGCAGCCGGGTCGAGACATTCTTTAGGCCCTAAACCCTCGACGATGGTCAACACGGGAGGCCGTTAGCTGTCGGAAGCCGTTTGCGTGTTCCCAGCGAGCCTGAGAGGCCGGAGAGCCCGGAGAGCCCTATGGAACGCCTGTCGACCGTCGCAATCGCGTCGATGTTGTCGAGCACTCGGGCACTCTCAATTTGCACCTGTACACTCACGGTCTGCCACCAAGTGTTGAGGCAAGCACGATTACGGCCCCGTCCCAATGCGCGGGCGACCTCATGGCCTATGCCCCGCCGGCGGGTAGTGGACCGACCCTTGCCCACTCTGCCGGATGGACCATCTTGACCAGCAGCGTGGTGACCGCGCGCTTGCAAGGATTGTATGTCATGTAATTCGACGAACCGGTCCGCGGTCGACGAGTCTAGGTCGCAGTTGGCCGGTGGGCCCGTAGAAACGACCGGATCTGACGAACCACTATTGGAATCCGTTCCTTAGGCTCGTACCACGGAAATATACTCACTTCAGATTTTGGCGCCAGCATCGCCATCTCCATCGCAACCTCATAGGGATGGGAGTCAACAGCGTCCGGCACGATCAATACCGGCACTTGGCACTGACTCACAAAGTCGCGCGTGACGGTGAAGACAAAATCGGGATTGGTGCGGTACATCTGCGTCAAAAATTGATCGGCTTGCGTCATGCTGATCTCGGGCCGGCGCTTTACCAACTGCGGGGCCCACCTTTTTATATAACCGTCGTAGAAGAGGTCGCGCGCCTCCGGCCGCGAACCACTGGGGTTAACTAACACGGCGGCCGCGATGCGGTCGGGTGCCCGTTTGAGCATATTCCAGATGAATGGGCCACCGACACAGAAGCCAATCACCATGAACTTGTCGATGCCGAGATGATCCATTAATCCAAAGTGATCATCGGTGTACGAATCCCAGGGACGATCAACCTCGAATGGGCCCGTCGATTGACCGCCATCGGCGTTGCGCAGATCGGCCGCGATGCAGTGGTACTCGTCCTTAAATTCTTTGAATGAATTGAAAGGTAACATGCCGTTGCTAAAGTGCGCGATAGTTGAATTCAATCCTCCTCCGGCGATATGCAGCAGTGGAAAGCCAGAGCCAGCCTCCTCGAAATAAATGCGCACGGCTTCATTTTCGTAAAAACTCACGACATACTCCTTTCATCCCTATTGTTCGTCAGTTGCAGGCCGACGATGAGGTAACATCCTAATGTTCATTCCCGCGACGATGATTGCCGTTATAGTTGAGTGTGAGCTCGATTCCTGCGGATATACCGTCCAGACTATGCGGGAGCCCTCCGCACACTCGCCCTCCAGTCCTTTGGTCACAACTGTCCGGAACGCTCGGGTCGCAGACCTTGACGGCGTTGCTGAACAGTTCGTCCGTTAGATGGGCGCCCTGGACACCACCTCCGAAACAGTGAAACACGTTGCCGCTCAGCGGCGAGCGCCATTTTCATCAGTCCGCTAGCCCGCCGCATCAGGGTGCTTTGCCGAACGGTTGCGCGGATCATAGACACCGATGGAATTGTCGTAGCGGGCTAAGGCCTCGGCCGGCAGGTACTTTTGCTCCAGCTCGTGCACTTTCGGGAAGCCGACAAGGTCGAACGTGCGCCAGCCACCGAGCGGGTGGTCCTCAGTGCGGATTGCGAACTCGTTGTAGGCGTCGTCTCCTCGCTTGACGAAGTCGACCAGAAAATCATACATTGCGATGCTGCCGACCGCGGGAAAATGCACATAAGTGCTGACGACGCCGAGTTTGCGCATCTCTTCAGTCGTTATCCGAGGATTGATCGCCCAAGGCGTCATCAACAGCATGGCGTCTGGAAATGCACGGCGCACCGCCCACATCTCCTCGCGGCTCTGCAGCGCCTCGACATAGAGAATGTCGACACCTGCGTTGAGATAGGCCTCCCCCCGGCGCATCACTTCGTCTATGCTGCCACCAACGGCGCCGCGCGCATCGGTCCGTGCCATGATGACGAAGTCAGGGTCCAGTTCGTTCCGCACGTCGCAGGCGGCACGGTATTTGCCAACGGCCTCCTCAATCGGAATCAACTCCTTCCCCTTCACAAAACCGCAGCGCTTCGGCGCCACCTGGTCCTCGATGAACAGGGAAGCTGCGCCGGCGCGGATGATCGCGTCCACGGTACGCACAACATTGATAGCGTTGCCGAACCCGGTGTCGCAGTCGACTGACACAGGGATCGATACGGCTTGGCAGACGCGTCGGGTGTTTTCCACCACCTCGGTCAGAGTGTGCAACCCAGAATCCGGTATGCCCAACAAGTGCATCGATGTCTGCGACCCCGAAAGGTCGAAAGCTTTGAAGCCTGCCGCTTCCGCCAACTGGGCGTGATGCGCCGTGCCGCCGGCGGCAAAGCGGAGGCGAGCATTTTTCGAAACGCCGTGGTCGCCTTGCCCTGAATGATCTTGTCACGAAAACGCACGGAAACTCTCCGTTATGTTCATGCTGGAACGTAGCACAATTGGCCGCTCCAAAACGGACCATAGCAAGGCTTGAGCCGCGAATTACTGCGAGGATGGGCCAGAGACGCAGAAATCTGCACCAAAAGCCACGGCCGCGCGATCCTTGCGCAGCGTAAGCAGGCTCTCCACCGATGAGATAGCCCGCTCCCAGACCGGACAAGACGCAAAAAGCTTGGCCGGTGCAACGCGACACGCCGGGATCGGCACCCGGCGCGGCCTTCTCCACCGCCGCGCCTCCCCCCTTCCGCGCTCGGTTTGAATATGGTCGTACGCGCGCGATGATGACCTTCTTGCCGGCCAGCGCCTGCAGCGTCTCGATAGCGTTGCCGGCATAGATCGGCCGCTCGAACGTGTCGAGCGAGAGCATTTTCAGGATTTCGGACATCTGGCCGACATCTAGCTTAGCCGCGACCCGCGACAGGACATTTTTTCCGCTGGTGGTGGCCAGCGCTAATACGGGATCATACTTGTCGGCCGAGGATAGTATAGCGTTTTCATCGGCTCGGCCAGCTGGCGCGCGTATCCGCACCCGCCACGCTCATCTCTTGTCGGCTCACAACACCTAGCAACGCGACGTTATAGGCCCTGAATTCCCGGAACACACTGCGCAGGGTTGGCTCCAAATCTTCAATTGATTAACGAAGTTCATATCCCTACCCGCTCCATGCCTACCGCGGTGCTCAGCTCGCCGATGTGCGGACAATGCTATCGCCGTTTGGTGTGTAAGTATCCGCCAAGTGCTACCCCATCTCTCTGCATGGGCGGCCGAGAAGAATAACGCGGGAGATGCCATCAGAATCGCGCTCATTAGAATCAAAAGATGGACAAAAGAATTGAATTGCATGCCGGGACCTGATTGGCGTCCACGTCTATAGAAGCGCAGGCGGCAATTCTGGAGGTGCCACACTGAAATTAGAATTTACCGTCAAATAATGGTGGATGGCTGCAATATCATTCGGCGACAACTGCCTCAGGCGTCTACTAATAACGTGCCGACTAAGCAGGCTTGTTCACTCGTTTAAATCACACTTACGCTAGTGAGCCACGGGGCGCAGCTCGTTCTTCACAACCGCCCCCTTCTCCATCACAAATCCCACACGTTTCCAGCTCACTGATATCCTTAAGGGGATCTCCTGTCACTGCGATAATGTGCGCAACTTGCCAGGCTCGATCGTGCCGATCCGATTATGCCAGCCCAGCATTTCCGCCGCGTTGGCGGTCACGGCGCGTATGATGTCCAACGGCGGCATTCCCGAGTGATGCAGCGCGGTGAACATCGTGGCGGACGCCTCGCCGCGGGTCTTGCCGGGAAAGTACAAATACATGTCCGATCCCGCAGCAAACTTCACGCCCATAAGCACACGCTTCTCTGGCGACTCCACAATGGCGAGCAGCATGTCCGGTTCGGATTCCGCGTTCCACCGCCGGTTGAGCTCTGCCTCCGCAGGAATGACTTCGTCAATAACCGGGTGGGTGTGGCCATCTATCAGGCTTGGCAGGAGCGTGGATCCGCCTAAGTCTAATGCTTGAGCGTTCGAAGGAGCATGGATCTGCGCAGGTGATCCCACTTCAGTGATCTTACCATATTCGATCAGGATGGCCGCCGGAGAAAGGACTATTCCGGATCGCGGATCCAGAAAGTGGGTTGCCTTGAGGAGGATCACGCCCCGCTCCTCCCGAGCTGCCGCGGACGTTCAGTAGAGCGACGCAACGGACAAGGTAATAGCCAGCCACTTGAACATTAATGTACTCCCGACTGGAAATAGAGCTTACGAACTCAATATACTGACGCTGTGAAAAATTGAACCTCGAAATCTGCCTTCGATATCAGGAGCCGGACTCAGCCGTACGGTCGAACGCAGACGCGCGTCAATCGAGCCGCGGACAAGCTGCATGAGCCTCCCGATATCTGTCGCATACTCTAGACTGGCCATGCCAACGCACACGCTTTGATTGGATTATGACAACGCGGATAGGGGCCGACGCTTCGCGATGTCGCCAGGCCACTAGAGCGTGATCGTCTGAGTCTGAATCGATTGGGATTTCCAAATCAGGCGAGTTCTGATTCAAGATGCTGGCTGGGCTGGAGGCCAGGATCCGATGGGGCGAGCCAATTCTCTTGATCTGCGTGAACGGGTTGTTGCTGCTGTGGCGGCAGGCGAAGGCTGTCGGTCTGTGGCTACAACCTTCAAAGTCAGCGTTGCCATTGTGAAGTGGTCGCAGCGGTACCGCGCGACCGGAAGCGCCGCGGCCCGGCCGATGGGAGGCAATCGGCCCTACGTGCTGGCGTCCGAACGAGACCGGCTGCTCAAGCGGCTTACCGAGCAACCGGACATCACTTTGCGCGCGCTGTTTGCAGAGCTGGCAGAGCGCGGGATCAAGGTCAGCTATTACGCGGCGTGGCACTTCTTCGAGCACGAAGGCATCAGTCTCAAAAAAAGCCTGCACGCCAGCGAGCAGGATCGTCCCGACGTCGCCCGGCGGCGGGCGCAATGGAAGAAGTATCAAGGGCGGCTCGATCCCTCCAGCCTGGTCTTCATCGACGAGACATGGGCCAAGACCAACATGACGCGTTCCGATGGCCGAGCGCGTCGCGGCGAGCGGCTGGTCGCCAAGGCTCCCCATGGCCGATGGCGGACGCTGACCTTCCTGGCTGCGCTTCGACATGACGGCATCAGCGCCCCCTGTGTGATCGATGGGCCGATCAACGGCGAAAGCTTCCTAGATAGACGTAAGCGCTTAGCCGGAACCCTTGCTTCGGGATTTGTATAGCTGTGCGAAAGAAGCCTCCGGCTTGGACGGAGGTTTGGGATGGGATTGGACAGCAAAAAGGACGTCCATTTGGACGGCTCAACGACGGGGGCGGTGAGCCGGCTGGAGGTTCTTGAAGGACCATCGGGGCGTCGCGTACGTTCGGAAGCTGAGAGAGCTCGGATCGTCGCCGAGAGTCTGTTACCCGGTGCCCAGGTGTCCGAGGTGGCGCGCAAGTACGGAGCGACGCGCTGGCAGGTCTACGATTGGCGGCGGCGGTTTCGACAGCGAGGCATGTTGCCGCCGTGCGAGGCGTCGCAGCCGACATTCGCGCCGCTGGTCGTGGAAGGTGCGTTGGAGGAGCGTCAGATTCCGGCGATCAAGCTTGAGATCGCGATGGGTATGTCGTGCTGCGGACGGATATGGCCATTGATGCCGAGCAGCTGTCCCGAGTGATCCTCGCGCATCTCGCGGATTGGCAGCGCGTCGATGTCGCCCCGAACGGCAATCGAGCGCTTTGGGCCAGATGCAGTGCCTTCGATATCAACATACAGGCCGGTCTTGTGGAACACCTTGGCGCCATTGATGCCGAAGCGCTGCAACATCCCGCGAATTCGCTCTTGAGTTTTCCATTCCGCGTTCGAGAGCTCTGGCTCGCGATGCATGGCATGGCGCAACTCAATCACGGCCTCGCGCTCGGCATTCGACAGGAAACAGTTCGTGTCTGTGGTCATTTGATTTGAACCCTGATAAGCGCCGTTCGAGTAAACGCTATGCGACCAAAACTCTATCTCGCCAGAGATGAGAGAATCGCCCGAGTTCTGGTTCTGCGCGCATAGATTCAGCTTGTTCTACCAACTTGGCGCCGGACTTCATCCTGGAAGCCGACAGCCTGACGGGTCCCCTCCTCCGAGCGAATACTCAATGAGCCGCACTCTGGGCTCCCTCTCATCGGCTCTGATCGCACCCTAGCGCGCCTTTCAACGGTTTGATCCTATCATGAAGGCGAATTGCAAACAGACCTGCAGCGGCTGCATCGGGGGCGACAGCCGCCGCGCGTTCAGGGTTTGTGCAACATGCGGGCGCCCTTGCTGAATCCCCCTGAAACCGCCACTCGCCGCAGAACCGCCAGCGGGTTGAGCACTGCGATGGTGACCAGTGGTTCCAGACGATGGTGATCACGGATTCCAGTGATCGTGATCATGTTCGGAAGCGGACACGACTGACGATTGCATCTGTGCTGGAAGTGGCCTCCTGGTCAAGGTTGGCGATTGGTTTGGAGATCGTCCGGGCGGTCCATGGGAGACCCCGTGCGCGGCGCGGAGTGCCCTATCCGGTCAGTACTCCCCGCGCCGCGACGAATCTCTGTTAGTCCCAGAACAGCCTGCGCTCCATCTTCGTGAGCCGCTCGGGCCCTTTTTCCGTGACCAGCACCGTGTCGCTGAACCCGATGCCGTTCGCCATCATGAGCATGTGGAAGACCATCCCGGGCTCCAGCGCCCAAGTGGCGTCCGGCAGAAAATCCCTTCCTTGCTCGGTGATGTTCGGGCGGACGATCAGCCCGATGGAATATCCGCTCTTATTGGTATAGGTTTTCTTCAGGCCGGACTGGAGAGCAGGTCTGCGGAACGCGCCGTCGACATCGGCCGCGATCGCCCCCGGCTTCATCATCGCGATACCATCGTCTTGGATTCGGATCAGCGTTTCCGCCGTCCGCATCTGGTCTGCATTCGGGCGCCCAACAATCGCCGTGCGCATGACACGTGCCGTATATTGGTTTCGGATTGCGCTCGGCTCGAAATAGAGTTGGTCGCCTTTGACGAGCTTGCGGTCGGTGATTGTTCCGTGGAGTTCGTTACCGCGCTCCCCGGACAGGATCACTGCGGAATAGGGCGGTTCGCCTCCAGTGCTCACGATTTCGTGGAGCAGGATCGCGGCAAGCTCACGTTCCGTCCGGCCCGCGGCAACGCGTTCAACGCACTTGCGCACGCCTGATTCGACGATGGCGGCCGCTTCACGAATGCACTCTACTTCAAGAGGCGACTTGATGAATCGCAACTTTTGCACGATTTGCGGTTCCGCAACAAGCTTTGCGTGCGGCAGCTGGGCCCGGAGATATCCATACCTCTCCGGTGTCAGGAACCACGAGTGTTCGTCCACGCCCACTTTGCCACCCGTCAGCCCAAGCTTGTCGAGCGCCTTCCTCACCGCGAGTGCCGCGACCTCGATTGCATTGGATGTGTCCTGATAGGCGACCCATTCCTTGATCGGTGACTCTTTCTTGATCGCAGGGATTTCGACATCGCGAACAATCAGGACTGGGGCCCCTTTTTGCGGCACCGCTAGTGCGTGGTAGGAGTAAAAACCCGTGCCGATATTGAACCCGGTCAAATAGATGATGCTTTCGGGTTGATGTAGAAGAAGGACGGGAATATCAACCTTCTCCATCTCGCTTTGAGTGTTGGCCAAGCGCCTGTGATATTCGTCTGGAGGAAATGCCATCGTCTTGATCTCGTGAGCGGTTGAAAGACGGTAACATCTACCTTTACTATTAGGTTGAACACCTTCAAATTTGGCCGCCTTCTAGCCTGATTCCTGCAATTCGAGTCGGCTGCCAATGCCAGCGTGAGGTCGTGGTAGTAGTCGTCTTTGGTCGCCCTACCCGCAAGCTCTCGGCCAGCAACGGCTCCAGCTTGTCGCCGAGCCGCTTGCGCCAGTGGCTCAGGTCCGAGCGCTCGTGGCGGAACGCGTGCTGAAAGAACTCGCCGGTGAAGTACTGGAAATACGGGTCGTGGACCCAGCATTCGCATACTCCCTCATCGGACAGCCCGTAAATGTGCCTGAGCAGCAACAGCCCGATCATGAAGCGGGCCTCGATCCCTGGCCGCCCGTTGTCGCTATAGAGCGGCGCTATATCGCCGTCGATCCAGTCCCAATCGACCTTGCCGGCGAGCAGAACCAGTTCGTGCTTCATGTTTGATGATCTGGTCCAGCCTGGCCCGGAACAGATCGCCCGATCCGTTGTCCTGTGCTTCTTCGGTCGCATCGCCACCTCCGATGCGACGACGGAATCATGGTTGGCGATTCAACGGTATCCTGAAAATGAAATTGCAAGGTCCCGACGCCCGAAACATCAAAGCCCTGCAAACGCAAAACAGTCCACAACGACAAATGCGATTCTAGCTCAATCGCCTAGCCACTCTTCACAGACGATGATTTAGTTCGCGGATTAGACCGCGTCAGTCACGATCGGCCTCGTGCGTGTTTCTTCGCTCGACGCCACGCCTCTTCGTCTTCCGGCAAACCATCGCGCGCGTCCCATTGATCTGGGCAAACCAGCAGATCGGGGCCCCGTAGAGTCTCTCAGATGAATGAAGACGCAAGATTGGGACCTGGTGAATCGTTGTCGTGCACTCGTGGACATCACTCCACATCCGCCTGTCGCCACTGAAATGGACTCGTGGAGCGGGACCATTTGAGTCGGTTTGTTAGTTGGAAATCCGACCGCTCCTATTTCGTTTCTATCACGCCGCCAACGACGTTGTCTGCTGTTGCTGTGGCATGTGGTCAACGCGGTAGCGTTGCACAGCGGCTGCGGTTGCTTCGCGCCAGACCGCCATCGGCACGATAGTGCCGGCCTTGGCCTCGTGCCCGTCGACGTAACCCTTGAGGTAGAGATGCTCATGCTCGAGGGTGCGCCACAGCCGTTCGATGAACACCTTGTCCATCCAGCGGCCGCGGCCATCCATGGAGATCTTGATCCCGGGCGCCGCGAGCGCGCCGGTGAAGGCGGCTCTCGTGAATTGTGAGCCTTGGTAGGTGTTGAAAATCTCCGGTCGGCCGTGCCGCGCCAAGCCGTTGTCGAGCGCTGCGTGTCAGAAGGAGGTGTCCATCGTATCGAACAGACGGCAGCCCAGCACGGCGCGGCTCGCCCAATCGACGATCGCGACGAGATTGGGGAAAGCGCGGCCAATGGGCAAATAGGTGACGTCGGCCGCCCACACCTGGTTCGGGCGGTCGATCGTCGTGTTGCGCAACAGAAGGATGGATCTTATGACCCGGCGCCGGCTTGCTCGTGTTCGGCTTCGGACCCAGCGCCGCGCTGCCCATCTGGCGCATCAACCGCTTCACCGCTTGCGGTTGATCGTCTCGCTCTTGGCCTTCAGCGTCGCCGTGATCCGCCGCGAGTCGAGAGATGGCTACGCGGTGAATAACTCCTCGATCCGCCACATCACCGCCAGATCGTAGTCGTTGTCCGGCTTTTGCAGGTGATATACGCCGGAGCGGCGCCAGGCCCTTGTCGGCGCGATTAGCATTCCGCGACGATCCGAAACGCTAATCTTCTGGACTCTTCTGCGAAAAAACCACTCCGCCGTCAATTGCCCGAACTTGGCGTGGAGGTCCTCGACCGTTTTCTCCGCCGCCATTTCCGCGTCAACGCCAACATTGGCGTCGAAGGCGCGCTGCATGCTCGAGAAGCTGCTTCTTCCAGGCGTAGATCTGATTCGGGTGAACCTCGTAATGCTGGGCCAAATCGGCCACCGTCGGTTGCTCTCGCACCGCCTCCAAGGCCATCTTGACCTTCAGCGCTACATCAAACGGAGCGGTCGCCTTCCACCTCAACCGATGGTCCAAACACGGGCTCCATTTCAGCACGGTCAGATTGGGCCATCCGGGTTCCGCGAGACGCTTCCGCCTCTCGCGCGAAATCTTTCGTGCCTGATCCATCTCGCGAATCTTTTCCGGCAGTTCGCAGTTGAAGAACTCGCGCACGTTGTCACGCAGCGCTTCGTAATCCGTAATCTGCTCGAAGTTTGTTTTGGCACTCTCGGAGCCCCCGCACACGGCCAATGCTTTTTCAACCGCATCGATAGCGCGGCGGAATTATCGGGTGCGCAGTAGAGTCAGCCGGTCTGGCGGCTGAACGGACCGGCAGTGCGCCCTCCATCGATCGCGAGTTCCGCGCCAGTGAGGTAGCTCGAAGCATCCGAAGCAAGGAAGAGCTCGCCGGCGGCCACTTCCTCGGGAAGGCCCGGGCGCCCAAGTGGAACCACACGACGCGAATAGGCCTCAACGCTCGCCCTCGCTTCAGCCTGACCTTCGGGTGTAGTCACGAAGAGCTGCTCCAGCATCGGCGTGGCGGTGTTGCCGGGGTGCACGGAGTTCACGCGCACGCCGTCGTTGGCATGCGCACACTTGAGCGCCACAGCTTTTGCGAACAGGCGAACGCCGCCCTTGCTCGCGCAATAACCGGACATGTTCGCAGTGCCATACAGGCCCGAGGTCGAGGAGATCAGCACGATCGAGCCGCCTCCGCCCCCTCTCATGAGGGGAAGCGAATGCTTCACCGCCAGGAACACGCCGTCGAGATTGACCGAGTTCTGTAGGCGCCAATCCGCCAGCGTCAGATCTACGACCGGCGCGACCTTCGCGATGCCGGCGCTCGCCACGAGCGTGTCTAGCCGGCCGTACCGGCTGCCGATCTCCCTGATGACCTGCTCCCACCGCGACTCGTCTGTCACGTCCTGCTGCATGAAGATCGCGTGGCTCTTGCGGCGCGTGATGGCCGCGACCACCTCCCTGCCCTTTCCCTCCTCGCGGTCCGCGACGATCACCGAGGCGCCTTCCTGCGCGAGCAATTCCGCGATCGCGCGGCCGATGCCCGATGCGGCGCCCGTGACGAGCGCGACTTTTCCTGCTACTTGCCCTGGCATTCTCGATCTCCTTCGTTTCATCGCCGCGCCGTGGCTATCCGAACGCGAGCATTACGGTTCTGCCGGCAGGTCCAGTTGCGCCCAATGCTGAACGCACCATCGATGATTAAGTGAAGCTCGTCACTCGCGAAATATAAGGCTGTATAAGCGTCAAGGTGAGCCTCATGAGCCGCTTTTCAGCGATGTCGAACCACCATGCCCTTCGGGTCCGATGGTCAAAAGTGGGGCCTTCGCGCCGGATGAGAACGCTCGGCGCGGACAATAAAAGTGGCCCGCTCTGTTCCATAATCATCCGCCGCCACTTTGGTCATGCGTTCGACTGGTTCATTTGGAAGCAGAGCGTCGGCTAAGGTCGCGGGCATAGATAGGGTTGTGGTATGCGGCGGTAGACCGCTTGCTGCGTTCCGGCGGCGCATGAAGGCGGTGAGGATGCGAGGCTTCGATCGCGTTGTTGCGCTCCTTGAACATCCATCCGAATTCGGGATGGGTCAGGATGTAAAGATCGTTGTTTCGCATACCCTCAAGCACCAGCCGCCCCGCCTCCATCGGCTCCATGTAGAGGACTTCGCGAGGTGTGATCACAGGCGTGCCTGGCGCATCTGTCGAGATGGAACTGCGAACTTCAAGTTGTGACCACACGTTGCCGGGGCAATAGATCGACACGCCCACTTCGGTGTCTATCAGCTCTGCACCAAGCGCTTCCATGAGCCCGACGACGCCGAACTTTGTGGCTGAATAGCCCGTCCGATTGCGAGCGGCCGCGAGACCCAGGACAGACGACGTGGCAATGATGTGGCCACCCTCGCCATGCTCGCGAATCAGAGGAAGAAAGGCAAGTATGCCATTGAAGACGCCGGTCAAGTTTATCCTGACCTGCCAATCCCAATCGTCTTGCGTCGTTTCTTGGAGAGGCTTGACTACGCACACGCCCGCGTTATTGACCAGAACGTGGACTTTTCCGAAACGCCTAACCGTTTCTGCTGCCGCCATCTCAACGCTCGCAGAGTCACCTACTTCAAGCGGAACGGGATGGACGCGGCTTCCGAAACGACGGAGGCTTTTCATTGCGTCGTCCAGATGCGCGGACGATCGATATCCGAAAGCGATGTTCATGCCCGCGTCTGCAAAGGCCTCGACAATGCCTAGGCCGACGCCGCTCGACCCGCCAGTCACGAACGCGACCTTGCCCTCGACTTCCTTCATGTCAGCATTCCCTTTCCCATCTAGAATCCTCGACGGCCGGAGAACAATTCTCAGCTCCCACAACCTCCCAGCTCATCCGCGCCGGCTAGCTCCTTGCTCCAGCATCGCCCGTCCGGGCTCCCACTCGATCTACGGCGATACGTGATCGCCGGGAGCGATGACTTCGGCGATGCGCCGCCTGCCTTTGTCAGTGATCTCCTCCTTCAGCGGGGACAGCGCTTTCCGAACCGATGATGGCGCTGGTGATTTGCGGCGCCTGCGTCACCCATGCGAGAGGGAAATCCGCCGCAATCTTTCGCCCTAGCCAGTACGGTGGCGCGCTCGACCACGGGATAGACGCCATCGCACGGCCACCCGACAAACCGAATACCGCAGCAGTCGTGAAGCTGTTCTCCCGACTCATCAGAGGCGATCGCGATCGCCGCATACACCGGCTTTCACTGAGCGAATTAGTTCAGGAGGCCGATGAAATAGAGAATAACCTGCTAGGGTTGCGGCGGCTACAGTAGGTCGGCGCAGGCTCCGCGCGCATGTGAGGTGTCCAGAATCCGCGCCTGTCGCGCTTGCCCAGCAGTTTCTTGTCCATCTCATCGCAGTCTCCTGACTTCCCCATCACGCGACGCGATCGCCCTTCTTCACCTGGACAGCCCGGTTGTCCACCCCCGGCAACATCTTCGCCGGGTCGCGGGTGACGACGACATCGATCACTGTTGGACCCCGCAGAGTTTTCGCGCGCTCAAAGGCGGCCGAAAGATCGTCCGGTTGCGTGACGCGAATCCCGTTGCACCCCTGTGCCTTCGCGGCTTCCGCGTAGTTCGTCTCCGCCAGATCCGACGCCTGATACGCGCCCGGGCCGTACACGAGGTGCTGCAATGCCTTCACGTAACCTGAAGCCGCGTTGTTCACGATCACGATCGCGAAATCCAGATCGAGTCGCCGCGCCGTTTCAAGTTCGCCGAGCATCATGTTGAAGCCGCCGTCGCCCGTGAGCGCGAACACAGTCTTGCCCGGCGCGGCCATTGCCACGCCGATCGCACCTGGCAGGCCATAGCCGATCGATGCGAAGCCGCGATCGGGCACGAAGCCCCTTCCCGGTTGCTTCGTGTCGAACAGGCCGCCGCTCCAGTGCGCAGCGAAGCCGCCATCCACCACGAGATAGCCGTCTGCGGGGAGTGCGCGATGGATCTCCGTCATGAGCCGCGCCATGCTCACGGGGACCTCGTCGGAATGCAGGCGGCTCGACACCTCCGCTCGCCACCGCTCCATTCGCGCGGGGATTTCCGATGCATAGGCCACCAGCCGGCTATTGATCGACGCTGCCTGCGCGGCGAGCGCGGAACTCAAGTCTTCGATGCCCAGCCGGGCATCGCCCCACAGCGGCAAGGCCGGTTCCATCGTGCGGCCGAACTCCTCCGGGAGGATGCCGAGGTGCACGATGCGCTTGCCGCGGGCAGGAACCGTGAACCGCTTGGTCGCGATCTCACCCAGCTTGCAACCTAAGACAAGCAGCAGGTCCGACTCGTCGATGAGCTTGTTGGCGATGCGGTCGTAGCGACCGAAGAGGCCCGCGTTCAGCGGGCTGCTGCACGCTATGGCACCCTTACCCGTCATGGTGTGGGCCACGGGAATGTTGAGGGTCTGCGCGAACCTCGACAGGGCTTCAGCCGCGCCGCTGATGTGAACGCCGCCGCCGGCGAGGATCATGGGCCGCTCGGCCAATGCGATCCATTCCGCCGCCTTTTGCACGTCGCCTGCATCGGGTCTGCAGCGCAGCGCCCCGACACGCGCCTCCGTGGGGCTCACTACAAACACGGCCTCGTCAAAATCGAACGTGCCATGACACACGTCTTCCGGCACATCGACGACCACAGGCCCGGGCCGGCCGCGCGTCGCGATCGCGAATGCGCGTCGCAGCAGCTCTGGGATGCGATGCACCGCCTCGACGCGAATCAGCTCCTTGCACGCCGGGCGCAGGATCTCGATCTGCCGGCTCTCCTGGGTCATGTTCTTCCAGGAGTGATCGCGGTTGCTGTCGCCGATGATGGCCACCACCGGCGTCCCGGCGTTGAGCGCCTCTACGAGGCCCGTCACGAGGTTGGCCGCGCCTGGGCCCAGCGTCGCATCGACGAGGCCGACCTTGCCCGTCACCTTGGCATACGCATCCGCCGCGAAGATGCCGGCACGCTCGTCATTGATCAGGTAGTGCGGCAGGCCGAGGCGCCGCCCGCCGTCATAGAACGGCAGCAGTTGAAAGCCGCCCATCCCGAAGATGGGCCCGCTGTCGAATGCCTGCAGCATGCGGGCGATGGCTTCACCGCCGGTGATATTGGTAATGCTCATGCTGGTGTCTTCACGGAGCGCCGCAACAGTTCGACATCCATGACGCCGCGGACCGCGTCCGTGATGTCCTCGCGCTTGGGTAGCGCCGCATCTTCGAGGCCAGGGCTGTAAGGAATTGGAACGGTCGCACCGCAGACGCGCTGCACCGGCGCCTTGAGGGAAGCAAAGGTGTCGGGATCTTCGACCGCCAGCGCAGCGATTTCCGAAGCGGCCGAGCACGTCGGTGGCGCTTCATCCACAACCACGAGTCGGCCCGTCTTGCGTACGGACGCACGGATCGTCTTCACATCCAGGGGAATGAGTGTGCGTGGGTCGATCACTTCCACCGAGATTCCTTCGTCGGCCAGCTCCTGCGCGACAGCCAGACTCTCCCTGACGTAGTATCCGAGCGCGACGACCGTCACGTCGCTGCCGCACCGTTTCACGTCGGCAATCCCGAGCGGCACGAGATGATTGCCCTCGGGAACCATGCCGTTCACCTCGGAGAGGCGGCCGCATTCATGGCTATGCACCGGGCCCGGCGCCGTCTATCGCTTGAGGCTGCTCGAAGGCTACCGAGGCATCATCCATTGCGGTGACTATGAGGCTTACTAGACCATGACACGAGAGACGCGTGCGGATGCCCTGTCCGGTACGCGCGCCTTCTCCTGGTCGCCTCTACGGCTTCAGTTTGTGAAGATCGACCGCGAAGCTTCGCCGGCGGCGGCTCCGGTTGCCTGGGAGGCCCTCGCGCGCATCGCCCAGCTGTGATATGGGGGTCGAGAAGGCCCTCCGCGGCCGATCTGATGCCGAGCGCCGCGCCGGCCGACAAGCGCATTCCCGGCGTCTGGCTGCAGCCTTAAGCAGTGGTTCGAGGCAACGCTAGATGCCCGCGGCATGACGGTGCGCGAGATTCAGGGCAACCTTGCCGCGCTCTACGAGCCCGAGGTCTCGCCCGGTCTCATCAGCTGAATCAGCGATGCCTTCCTCGATGAGGTCGGGAGTGGCAAAACCGCCGCTTGGAGCGGTCCGCTGGCTTTCTTTGACGCGCTGCGCGTCGAAATCCGCGATGATGGTCTGGTGAAGAAGAAGAGGGCCGTCTACGTCGCCCTCGCGCTCAATGAGAACGGCGAGAAGGGTGTGTTCGGACGCTGGATCGAGCAGACCGAAGGGGCCAAATTCTGGCTCAAGGTCGTGAACAAGCTCAGAGGTGCGCGGGATTGCCGTGGTCTACGGCATCAAGGGCTTTCCAAAGGCAAACACGTCAGTTTTCCCGCAGAGCATGTGCCGACCCGCATCATGCACCTGATCAGGAACAGCTTGACCTTCGTATCCTGTAAGGACCGCAAGACGATCCTGCCCGCGATCAAATCTACCGGGCCAAGAACGCCGATGTTGCGCTATCCTCAAGGAGTTCGAGATCGAGTGGGGCAAGCGCTATCCGTCGATCGGAGCAGCCTGGCGGCGGGCCTGGGATTACGTCGTGCCATTCTTCGCCTTCGCGCCAGGCATTCGCAAGATGAATTACCAGCCTGCAAATGAAGCCGCTTTGACACGCAAGCGCTTGATATCGGGTTTTCGCAAATAAGTCGAAATGAATCTTGCTGCGACTCATCTTGCATTCCCTATGGCTGTATAAAGTGCATCGAACAGAGCGCTGACATCGTCCAGACGCTCTAAGTCGTTAACGAGGGAGACGATACGATCAGCATCGTCAGCGACGACCCAACTGCGGAATTTCGCTTCGATCTGGCAATCCTAAATACGGCCTTTGGGGTGATGGGAGTCATCCCAGAACCAGTCAATCTCCTCGCGGAACGTGCCCTTGCCCGTGGTGACATTGACGCCAGCATTTAGGACATGCGTGAAGTCGGGCATCGTCGAACACATCTGGATAAAACCATTTGGTCTTGCTCTCCGTGAACCGGACGCGCTCGCGCAACGCTTGCACCGCCGGGGTTTGCGCGAACTCCCCGTTCAGCCATTCCTGTGGCGGAACCTTCATCAGCATCATCGCCACGCTGTGGGCAAGGCTGAGCGTCAGGCTGACGAGTTCCGCGGCTGTTTGTTCAAGAAGCCGCCTCTCTTCTTCTGGGCCCGCCGTCTCATAAAATGTGGGAACCAACTTCGAGCACCACCTCAGATACGTCGTCAGCGGCAATGCAGTGCTTGGCCATCAGCATCTCCAGCGCCTTCAGCGGGGAGTGAAACCAGAAGCAGCGGGACAGCGTTTGTATCCGATGCTACGCAGGTGCCATCCGCGTCCTTGATGCCGAGGCGATGCCCATCAACTCTGGTTGAGAGGCGCGCAGTGATAGTGTCGAAGCGGGGGTCTTCCGCCAGCTGCGGAAACCGAGATGTTCATAAAGTTTCTTCCAGAATCCCGGCGTGGTGGTTTGCAGATAGAGGTGGCCCTCTACCTCGGATAGATCTCCGAGTAGTTCGCCGCTACCAATATTCGACATCGCGAGGCTCTCTCTTGGACTCAGATGAACTGGCGGACCTGCAACGTGATAGCCGACCGCGCAACAGCGATGCTTTCACGTGCCGTCCTTCGCCCGTCCGAAGGCGGTGAACCCGCGCCGACAGGAT
Organism: Bradyrhizobium sp. C-145; assembly: GCF_023375135.1. Taxonomy (NCBI): domain Bacteria; kingdom Pseudomonadati; phylum Pseudomonadota; class Alphaproteobacteria; order Hyphomicrobiales; family Nitrobacteraceae; genus Bradyrhizobium; species Bradyrhizobium sp. C-145. Next base: position 6,907,329 of record NZ_CP088150.1, read on the forward strand.
CGCGAAAGTGACCATAGAGGCCGAGTTAATAGTCCACGGTCGAACCGAGCATGAGTTGGGGCTGCCCGGCTAGCTTCTGCTTCGTGTGGCAAGCTTCTCTAGGGTGTAGGGCTTTAAACCTCCAGCCACCAAAATCGACAGGAAGACTTCCGGAGCGGGACCCGCGCTAATCGCCAGCCCTTTGTTCACGACGCTCCCCTTTCCCGTCCTAAGGTCCAGCTCCAGAAGATCCCCCGACTCCACTCTCGATGGAATGTCCCTGTATGCGATGGCTGGAATCCCCCGGTCGATGCACTCGCGCTGGAACTGCGGGTGAAAACTCTCGGCCACAAAGCCCGCGAACCCCAGCTCGCGGAACGCATTGATGTAGTAGAAGTGATGTTTGCCTTGTCCGAAGCCTTGTCCCGCCACGAGCACATCGCCACGCTCGACCTGCTGGACCCGACGCGGATCGACCTCTTCAAGAAAATGCTTGGCAAGTTCTGCTGGTTGTTCGGCGATACCTACGAGCTCGTACTTCGCGGGGAAGAAGTAATAGACGCTGGCGTGATCGCCGAATTTCCAGACCTTGCCTTTGAGCCTCAAGGTGTTCATCGGAAATATCCCCTCGGGTCAGTGATCTCTCCCGTCAGCGCCGATGCGGCCACTACTGCTGCATTCGCGGCATAGATGTTCGCTTTGGCGCTTCCCATCCGCCCGGAATAGTTCTCGACGGAAGCCGTGATGCACGTCTCTCCATCGGCTAGCCGCAGAGGCGACATATTCCCGGCATCGCAGGCTCCACACCCCGGTGACGTCACGGTCGCGCCGGCGCGCACGAGTGTTTGCAGCACGCCGTTCTCGGCGGCCTCCCGCAAAACGTTCGACGAGATCGGTGTCACGACAAGCCGTACGCCAGGCGAAATCTTGCGGCCGTCCAGGACCTCCGCCGCGAGCTTGAGATCTTCCATCCTTCCACCTGAGCACGACCCTATGTACGCCGCCTGGACGGCCACCCCCCTCACCTCACCGAGCGGCTGGATCTTGGTGATGTCGCCAGGCCCGGAGAGCAATGGTTCGAACGTCGACAAATCGTACTCGCAGGTGGTGACGTACTTGGCATCCCGGTCCGCGGTCACCGTCACGAATGGTTCCCTTGCTCTGGGCTTAAGGTAGTCGAGAAGCTTCTGGTCAGGCTCGAACACCGAGGTCAGGGCGCCGATGTGGTTCGAGCCGTTCGCAACGCCCATGCGCACGTCAATGGGTAGTGACTGCAAGCCCAGCCCACCGAACTCGAGCACACGACTATCAGCCAGGCCCTGCAGGTCTTGAAGCAAGCGGAAGTAGATGTCCTTTCCGAGAATCCCTTTGGGTATCTCTCCCGTCAGATTGATCCGGACGGATTCCGGCACGACCATCCACATCTCACCTGTCGCCAATGCCGGCCACGTCGAGAAGATTCCTGCCATGGCGAAGCAGTTCAGCGCACCCATCGTTGCGCCTTGTGTATCCCCAGCCAGATAGAACGTGCCCGGCAGAACCCATCCCTCCTCGGCCGGTACCTGGTGGGACAGGCCATGCCTACCGACGTCGTAGACGTTCTCGCTGGGTACACCTAGCTTGTGTGCAAACTCCCTCGATTGCTCCACATCGCCCCACCATTTCAAGACCGCCCCCGTCGATCGAGGGGTGAAATGGTCGAACGAGAAGACTACCCGCTCTGGATCCCATGCCTTGAGATTGTTCTCGATCAGCCAATCGTCACGGAATCCGTCGCTGATCGAGATGACATCAATCTTTGCCGTCACCACATCGCCGACCGAGACCGCGTCTTTTCCGGAAGCTCTTGCGAGAAGCTTCTCAGTCATCGTCATGGACATGCCTTAGGAGCCTCCCCCGGTGGCGGTGCGTGCTTCCTGACTGTGGCGCACATACTATGCTGGGACGATGTCGTGGTAGTAGGCGTTTTCCTCGACGGTTGCCCTCAAGATGACTCCCGAAACTTTTGCGATCGCGACCGAGAAGTGCGAGGGAAGATCGTTCCGCCCGTTGTAGACTATTTCGTCAATCGGTGAGCCCTCCATAAGGTGCCCGCAAACCGTCTGCGAGGAGCTCGACACGGTGATATGAACGTGGAAGTAGGGATCCCCGTGTCCCACGAAGCCTCCCGCACCGAAGCCTGTGGCGCCGCCCCGTAAGTGCACCGGCTCCGGTTTCAGCGCCTTGTCGGGCACCCACCCCATCCCGATGATGCCGTGCGCGCTTACCTCAAGCGGCCCGTGGATGTCGACGTAGTCAATGCCCCGCGCGCCTTTTACCGGCTCATGCGGATATCGCATCACCTTGACCCTTTGCATCGAGCCAGTCGCATCCAGAAGGATTCCGGTCTTGACATCCTTCTGTTCGCAGATGTCCCAGAGGGCTCGAAGAAGGTCCTCACCCGGCTCAAGTCGCGCGTAGATGATCTCATCGATCTTCCCGCTGTACATTTTTCGACTTTTCTTCCAGTCCTTTGGAAGCATTTGATTTATCTCCTGTCATCAAGGAAAGAGGCGTGAAGTCCGCAGTCCGTTAAGGCCGCCGAATGTGAAGCTCTGCGAAAAATCATACGGGCTTCGTTAGCAGAATTTCGGTAATGTAACCCATCGCAAGGACGAAATGCTTCGCGTAAACCCGGCAATGCGAGACTTTTATGCGATTAATCGTCGCCTCGATCACCCCTAGCACTACAGTTGCGTTCGGGTGGTTCTGGCCTTCTGTTGCACGACGCACATATCCCAAAACGGCTTCACGCAGTTAAGGGAGAATCGGGAACAACAAACCTACCAAGGCTGGGAGCCTCTATTCCTGGGCAAGGCGCCGCGTGTCAGTGGCACGCCTGCGCGATCCGCAGGTCCTGCCTCAGTTTCAAATTTACCGCCCGGCGAGCCAACCACCTTGTGTTCGTCCAACTCGCCTCAATCAGGCTATGGCTCCGCGCTAATGATAGGATGGACGCCCGCCGACGGCGAAGTCTGAACCTCCTCCGAATGAATGGACACTTTAGTAGACCCAGACAGCCTGGGCGTGTCGAATGCGGGAACGTCAACGTCGATCTTTCACAGAGGTCTGCAAGCGTCAGGCCGTTGAGCTGGCCGTATCGAGCGGTCGATCGAGTAGCCAAGGAGCTTGGTCTGCGCGATTCGGTGCTGCGACGCTGGGTGGACAACCTCCGGCAGTAGCCGGCATTGACGGCGTGGCGCCCCACCACGCAGGCGACGCCGATGTCAGCGGACCAGGCTGCGGAGATTGCTCGGCTGCGCCAGGACAACGAATGCGGGTTTCCGATGATTTCGCCCGGGTGTACCGATTTGATCTCGCCCAGGATTGAACGAACCCGCTACGCGGGAGTGGAGGCAAGCCTGGTGAACTGAGGTGTCCTGTCTGAGAGGATGTTGGTCTTCGCACCACCCCTCTCAAGACAGGAGACCCAGATGGCTACGATGAGCCCTCTTCCGCAGCGCATGATCGAGGACATGACGGTCCGCAATCTGTCGCCGTCGACTCAGCAATCCTATATCTATGCGATCGCAAAGTTTAGCCGCCATTTCGGCGGCCCCCCGGACCGCTTGAGTTTCGAGCAGGTCCGCGCCTACCAACTGCACCTCATCGGCCAAAAGCGTTCGTGGTCCCACATCAATCAGGTGGCCTGCGCGCTGCGGTTCTTCTACGGCGTCACACTCGGGCAGACGGAGGCATTCGAGCGGATCATCGGTGGCCAGAAGCCCGACAAGCTCCTGCTCGTGCTTAGTGCCGAAGAGATCGAGCGCTTTCTGGACGCGGTTACAGGGGTACGCAACCGCGTCGTGCTGGCGACGGCTTATGCGGCTGGCTTACGGGTTAGTGAAGTTGTCCGCCTGAAGGTGAGCTCGATCGACAGCAAGCGAATGTTGATCCACATCGAGAACGGCAAGGGCGGCAGAGATCGTTACGCAATGCTTTCTCCTCGGCTGCTGGATATTCTGCGTGCGTACTGGACGCGAACACGGCCGGGGCTGTGGCTATTTCCAGGCCAAGACCCAAGTGAACATGTCAGCGTCCGCTGCGTCCAGGCGGCCTGCCGCGCCGCCCGCCGCCGCGCTCGGATTGCCAAGCCGATCACTGTCCACACGCTCCGGCACTCGTTTGCGACCCATCTCCTGGAAAGCGGAATCGACATCCGCATCATTCAGGTCTTGCTCGGACATGCCGATCTCGGATCGACGGCCCGCTACGCACAGGTTGCGACCAATCTGCTCGCCCGCACGACCAGCCCATTCGATGGGCTCTCCATCAGGGTGATCCCACCTGACTGAGCCACGCATATGCGCCCCGTGCTTGAGGTGGCGGACATCTTCCGCCGCCACGGTGTTGCGTTTCGTGCCGGGCAGGGCTCTCGGCTCTCGTCCGACCAGCGCCGTGTGATGGCGGCCATCGAGGCGTGTCGCACAGCGACGCTTGGCGGCCACGTCGAGCGCTGCGACGACTGCGGCCTGGTTCGCGTGACCTACAACAGCTGTCGCGATCGGCACTGCCCAAAGTGCCAAGGTCTCGCGCGCGCCCAATGGCTCGCCGATCGCCAAGCCGATCTGCTGCCGGTCCCCTATTTCCATGTTGTCTTCACCGTGCCGGCGTCAGTAGCCGCTATCGCGCTGCAGAATAAGGCGGTGGTCTACGACATCCTACTCAAAGCAGCAGCCGAGACGATCCGTCTCATCAGCGCCGACCCGAAGCATGGGTGCCGAGACTGGGATGATCGCCATTCTCACACCTGGGGGCAGACCCTGACACATCATCCGCATGCCCATTGCGTCGTGCCGGGCGGCGGGATTGCCCCTGATGGAAGCTGGGTTGGCTGCCGCCCCGGCTTCTTCCTTCCCGTTCGCGTCCTGTCACGATTGTATCGTCGGCTATTCCTGGAGCGCCTCCAGGCGGCGTTCGATAGCACCAAGCTCCAGTTCTTCGGCCACCTCGACCACCTGAGTGAAGCGGCTGCATTCGCCCGCCATCTAAACGCCCTCCGCAAGGTCAAGTGGGTCATCTATGCCAAGCGTCCCTTCGGCGGACCAGGACAGGTTCTGGCGTATCTCGGGCGCTACACTCATCGCGTTGCGATCGCCAATGGCCGGCTCATCACCTGTGAGCAGGGCCACGTCCGCTTCCGGTGGAAGGATTATCGCGCCGGCAACAAATCCAAAGTGATGACGCTCGAGACTGACGAGTTCATCCGGCGCTTTCTGCTCCACATATTGCCGAAGGGGTTTCGCCGCATCCGTCATTTTGGCTTCCTGGCGAACGCCTGCCGCGTCGCCAAACTCGCGCGCATCCGAGCGGCGCTAAAGGCGCCGCAGCCACCTCCGCCTGCCGAAGCTGTCGACTATCGTGAGCGCTGCGCCATCCTCATTGGTCACCGCCTTGACTTGTGCCCCATCTGCGGAGGCCGCATGGTCGAGATTGGGCTTGTGCCGCGTGCGCGAACGCCGCGACGCGCAGCACCTCGCTGCGATACATCATGACCGACTACCTCGACTTGTTCGTTCCCACTGCAGGCATCGCCATGCCGACGTTCTCCGTCGGAACGATCAAGCACGCTCAGAACGCGCGGCGAACGGGCGATAGTCAGCCGCTTAGGCTTGACGCGCCGTTCGACGCTATCGACGGCGGCATCCTCTCCTGCCAACATCAGCGGCAATCTGCGGCCACACTCGCTCGCGGGCCCGACATCGGGTCAATCGCGCCTACCGGCGCCTAGATCGAGCCCCCATAGCTCCTCGCTCACAAGACGCGGCTTCGTTCAATCCAGCTTCAAATAGGTCCCGCGCTGGACTTGCGGCGAGATCTGCGACGCGGGACCTCTTTGAACCCTCCAGTATTCCAGAGCATCGTGATCACGGTTCCAGCCGATCGTGATCGCTATTTCCAGCGATCGTGATCGGGGACAACCGGGAGGCGCACACCGCTGACAGTCTGCAACCGGGGTAGCTCGGTCTTTTGCCCAACCGCAGAGGATCGAGAATGCCGACAGAGAGACTGTCCATGCGCCACATTCGCGAAGTTCTACGCCTGCACTACAGCGTCGGCATGTCGCAACGCGCCGTTGCCCGCAGCCTCGGTCTGGCCCAGGGCACGGTCAGCAAGTACGTGAACCGAGCCCGCCGCGCCGACCTGACCGTTGCCGCCGGAGCTGGATGACGACGTCCGGCTCGAGAACCGCCTGTTCCGCCGCCGTCTGATCGGCCTAGCGAGGAGCGTCCGCATCCGGACTGGGCGCTCGTGCATCGCGAGCTGCGGCGCCCGAACGTCACGCTGATGCTGTTGTGGGAGGAGTATTGCGACGCAAACTCCGACAGCTTCAGCTATGCGTGGTTCTGCGAACGCTACAGGGAATGGGCCGGCCGCCTCAAGCCGACCCTGCGCCAGGTTCATGTCGCCGGCGAGAAGCTGTTCGTCGACTATTCCGGCCACACCATGGAGGTGGTTGACGGGCTCAGCGGCGAGGTGCGCAGCGTGCAGATCTTCGTCGCCGTGCTCGGCGCCTCGAACTACACCTACGCCGAGGCCAGCCTCACACAGAGCCTGCCGGACTGGATCGCCTCGCACGTCCGGGCCTTTTGCTTTTTCGGCGGCACGGCCCGGCAGACGGTCAGCGACAATCTGAAGGCCGGCATCACCCGGGCCTGCTTTCACGAGCCGATGGTCAACCGGACCTATGCCGATCTCGCCCGCCATTACCGCACCGCCATCGTGCCGGCACGGCCGTATCGGCCGCGCGACAAAGCCAAGGTCGAAGTCGGGGTCCAAATCGTCGGGCGATAGATCCTGGCGCGCCTGCGCAACCGCCGCTTCTTCTCGCTCGCCGCCCTCAACGAGGCGATCCACGTGCTCCTTGTCGAGCTGAACGATCGACCGCTGCGCAGCTGGGGACGAAGTCGGCGCGACCTCTTCGAGGAGCTCGATCGCCCGGCGCTGACCCCATTGCCGGATGAGCCGTACGAGTATGCCGAGTGGAAGCGCTGCAGGGTCAACCTCGATTATCACGTCGAGATCGCCAAGCATTACTACAGCGTTCCTCACAACCTCGTGCATCAGGAGGTCGAGACTCGCATCACGCAAAAGACCGTCGAGATTTTCCTCCGCGGCAAGCGAGTGGCGTCGCATCTGCGCAGCACGTTGCCGCATCGCCCGACGACGATTCCCGAGCATATGCCGAGCTCACATCGCCGCTATCGTGACTGGACCCATGAGCGCATTCGTTCCGAAGCTGCCAAGGTCGGTCCCGATATCGAGACGCTGATCGACGTCATCCTGCGGTCGCGGCCGCATCCGGAACAGGGCTTCCGCTCGGCGATCGGCATTCTCGGACTGGTCAAGCGATACGGCCGTGAACGCGTCGACGCCGCCTGCGCCCGGGCCCTCCTGATCAACGTCCGCTCGTACAAATCGGACGCCGCCATCCTCAAGAACGGCACCGACAGAACCGCCTCCCGCCGAGGAGGCGCCCATCCTCTTCCACGCCAACATCCGTGGCGGCAGTTACTACGATTGATCAGGAGAGATCAGCATGCTTATTCATCCTACCATCGATGGCTTGCGCGCCCTCGGCCTCGCCGCTATGGCCGATACCCTCACTGAACTGCAGAACAATCCCGAGGCGGCCGGGATGCCGCACGCCGATTGGCTCGGCCTCCTCGTTGATCGCGAGGTCACCGCCCGCGACAACCGCCGCCTCACGCGCCGCTTGAGCAGGGCCAAGCTCCGTCAAGCTGCCGCCATCGAGAACGTCGACTATCGCACCGCTCGCGGCCTCGACCGTTCGCTCTTCCAGAACCTCGCCACCAGCCAATGGATCCGTGATGCCAACCACCTGGTCATTGTCGGCCCAACCGGTACCGGCAAGTCCTGGCTTGCCTGTGCGCTCGGCAACAAAGCCTGCCGCGACGGCTTCTCCGTCCTCTACAAGCGGGCATCCCGCCTGTTCGCCGATCTCGCCCAGGCGCGCGGCGAAGGCCGTCTGGCGCGCCGTCATTGCCGAGCCGATGACTTCATGGTGCCTCCTTCTTCGAACGCTTGGTGCGTCGTACCCGGTTGCGAAGCTGAGTAATTTGTTTGTCGGAGAGCTCGATCTGCCATGGCTGGCCCTTGGCCAACTGATGACCTGCCGGCAATCCGCGCGCGAGATAATCGAACACCGTCTGCGGGGTCACTCCAAGCTCAGCCGCTGCGCCCTGAATCGAGAAGCTCCCGTCGGGCCAGCGCATTGGGTTCTTGTCCATGCCGTTGATTTTGACTGTGGGAATGCCCCAGCGGGTGCGTAACACCCAGACGTTCTCGCCTTTGAAGGCGCAGCCTCGGGCCGCGACGAAGCCTTCCTGATTGAGTATTGCCGCGATCTCGCCATCCATTTTGTGTTCAGCATTCAGCTCGACGATCCGTCGCCGCAACCGATCAATGTCGATGTAATCGCGGTAGGTGTGAACGCGCCGTTGTACGTGATGCTCGCTGGTTGCGCCGGTCTGCCAGACGATCTTGAGCCACACCTGGCCTCGGGTCCGCTTCTGATCAAGAACGACCTCGCGGATCACAAATCGCAGAATGCGCTTGCGATCAGCTGCCGACGTGGTGGCCGCGTTCCAAATCCGCGGTAGGTTCTCGCCGAGCGCTTGTAGCCCTGCGCATTCGGCCGGGCCAATCAGAAGCGGCTCTTGCCCGCGCCAACGCGCATGCTCCTGCTCGACCGCCTCGACGACACGCGGCCTCTCTTCCCAAGCCCGCTCAAGTGAGCGCGCCACAAGACGGTTCTCCGGCTCTACGGCGTCATACTGGCGCCGAGCGCGCTCGGCCTCGTAGCGGGCGCGCTCCACGCGAAGCGCCCACTGGCGCTCGAGCTGACGGCTCTCCTGCTCCAGTTGGCCCGCCGCCGCGAGTGCGATCTCAATCTGATCCGGCACCAGGGCATCGAGGACCACCCGCTCGACCAGCGCGTCAACCGCCAAGGCCCGGACTTCCTGACACAGTGCACTGCCTTGCTGGTCCCGATCCGAGCGGCAGCAATAGACCGGATAGTCGGCATTCGGGCCAGTGTAGCGCATGCTCATGCGCCGTCCGCAACGGCCGCAGATCGCAATTCCTTGTAACAGGGCTGCCCCCTTGCGCGGTACGCCAGAATGTCCTGCCTCATAGCGGAAGATGTTATCTGCCAGTCGCCCCTGGTTGGCCATGAACTCCTCCCAGCTGATATAGCCTGGGTGAGCGGCGTGGAGGCAAACCGCCCAATCCCCGATCGCCACCTTGACCGTTCCCGTCAGCGATCCCGGCCGGCATCGGCTCGGATCCTTTTGCCGTCGGCCATAAACATACGCCCCAGCATAGGCCGGATTTTGAAGGACGCTAAGGACGCGTGCACTATCTGGCGCACGCCAAACGATCTCGTGTGGAGATGGTCCAAGCAGCGGTCGAACCGGCAAGGACAATCCGTTCCTGTCCAAGTAACGCATCACACGGCGCGCGCTTTGCAGTTCCCGGAATTTGGCGAACACGAGATGAAGACGGACCTGCACCTCCTCATCGGGATTGAGAATAATTGTGCCCGCTCGATCATAGGCGAGCCCGGCTGGCAGGGGCAGCCGCAGTTCGCCCCGCGCCGCCTTCTGGCGTTCCCCTTGGTGAAGGCGCATTCGAAGCTGATGCAACTCCGCCTCGCTCATGATGCCGGACAAGCCCAACAGCAGGCGGTCGTGGTAGGCGCGCGGATCGTAAAGCCGCTCACCATCCGCAATGAGCACGCCGAACACCGAGCACAGTTCGAGAAGCTGATGCCAGTCCCGGTTATTGCGGGCCAAGCGAGAAGCGTCGAGGCTCACCACAAGACCGGCGTTGCCAAGGCCGATCTCGGCAATGAGCTTCTGGAAACCATGACGATCCACACCGCCAGCACCGGATTTGCCCAGATCCTCGTCAATGACCTGGACGCGCTCCGGCGGCCAGCCCAGACCGATGGCGCGATCGACGAGGCGGTACTGCAGCTCGGTGCTCTCCTGGTGCTGGCGCACCTGGTTCACGGATGACTGCCGCACGTAGACATAGGCCAACTTGGCTCGGTGCGCAGTCGTGAGCCGCTCGTCAGCGACGGTCGAGCTGATCAGCACGACCCAGTCCCCTTCCGGGCGTGCCGGCAACCGCTTGCATTCGCCGCAGCAGCGTGGCGAGGATTTGAGCGATCTGGGTCTGCGTCGCGGTCGATAGATTCGGCCACAGGCGCGGAATGTCGGCCGTCGGGCGGCCGGGTGGATTTGCCAACGTCGGCAGCGGTCGATACGCAACGCGACCTGGAAGCGGTCGGTGGGTCATCGCGAATCACCTTCTCGTCGAGAAGACCCAGACTCGCGCTCAAATGTTGCATCAATGGGATCAGCGTACGTGCACTGATGCGCGGCAGATCGGCGGCGTTCGGGTGGGGCGTGATCGGCGTCTCGGCAAGATCCGTCGACGCGATCCGAACCGCCCGCGGCCGGCCGTCCGGCAGCGCGACAACGACGTACGCGGGACCGCGCCCCGACCGCTCCTTCAGCACCTCAAGCCGGTGCCCAAAAAGAAAATGATGCGGGTCAGTGATCGTGACGTGAGACACGACCCGTTCAAGAATAGGGGTACTCTGTCGTGTTCGGTGATCCCACTCTCGGTGACGCGATATTGGATCGTATCATTCACAATGCGCACCGCCTCGAGCTCAAAGGCGACAGCCTGCGCCGGCAGGCCGGCGAAAGGAAAAGCGCGTGATCACCTCCCGCGCGATCGCCCCGGCGGCCCACAGGTCCCTCGCGCGCGCGTCGCTCCGTCGCTCGTGGGGGCACTCCGCGCCGCGCACGGGCCCCTCCCATGGACCGCCGGCACGATCTCCAAGCCAGCCACCAGCCTTGACGAGGAGACCATTTCCAGCACAGATGCAATCGTCAGTCGTGTCCGCTTCCGAACATGATCACGATCACTGGAATCCGTGATCACCATCGTCTGGAACCACTGATCACCATCCCTGGAATGCGCAAGTTCGCTCTCGATTGCCTCACGGGGGCAATACATGGCCGTTTCGAAGACGATGGCGTCGAGTTCACATGGGACGGAGGCGATGAGACGGAGCCAAGTGGCCTACCCCAAAGGAGTAAGCCTCCTTGACTATGTCAACGATCCGCACGTGTTCGACGGACGCAAGTCGAACGCGAGCCAACTCCATGCGCCGGACGCCATCGCAGGATCAGAGTCAATACCGCTGCCCAGATCCACCGCACTGTCAGCACCGGTCCCTTTCAGGAACTGTTCTGTTTTACCTGCAAAGATAAGAACATCCGCTCCGTAGATTTTGTAGGACTTCCAGCCAGATGCGGCGTCGTTATCACGTATGGCAAGACCCACAGTGGACTGTCCTTTGGCAGCGGCTACCGCTCAAACACGTCGATCATCGCACCCGCGATTGCGCCCGTCCGCATTCCTACAAGCAACTATCGAGCTTCTCCACGGCTTTGGCCGCGAGTCCTGCTTTATCCTAGAGGGATGCCATCATTTGCGACGCGGACAACTACCAACGCTACTAATTGATCGAGATACCGGAAGCATGTCAACGTCGGCCAAAGAGCGCTGGGCCAGTCCGCCCAGCGCCTGGCGAGGAGTTCGGCATGCAAGATCAAACACAATCTGTTTCCGTCACCGGCCTTGATCGACACGCTGGATCGCCGTCGACGTGGTCGAGCGCATCGCTTCCGAAGTTCCGTGGGAGATCCATGGATTCCCAAGTTCGCCTGGCATTTCTAGCTGCCCACGCCGGCCGGCTTCCACAGAGAGCAGCTCAGCCGGGCAATTGGGAAGCGCGGCAGCCTAGTGCGGCAAAGCGAGCTATATCCTGGCGATCGTGAGGAGGGACACTGTTTTGTGGCACCAATGAACACAACTGGCCAGGCGAACGCGGCGCGAGGATAGTCCACTTCAAAGGGAGATAGGCATGCGGCGTAATGATGAAATTAAGCTCGGAGTAGCCCTCTTTCAGTCGGGATCTCACGACGGTGCATGGCGCGATCCAAGCGTGCCGGCGAATGGCGGAGTTGATATCGATCATTATGCTCGCCTGGCAGCACTTGCCGAAGGTGCAGCATTTCACTTCGTCTTTCTTGCCGATAGCCCATGCGTAATAGAACGAGATCTCACACACATAGCTCGTGTAAGCAAAAACGATGGGTTCGAGCCAATCACGCTGTTGTCGGCGCTTTCATCGAGAACAAAAGACATTGGCCTTGTCGCCACAGCGACTACGACGTAGCAGGCGGATTCAAACGGTCGTCGCAACACCATGACGTTTGAGGTTGCGATGAGGGTTGTAAATCGGCGATCGGCGCGGTCAGGACGGGCGCCATTGCCATCGCCAGGCCGGCCGTCTGTTGCAGGACGCGACAAACAGAATAGATTTTGGAGGGCGATTGCCATAGGGCAGAGCAGCGAAGATGCTGCGCTTGAGGCTGGATTATCGCAACCTGTCGGAAGCAGATTATTCCGGAGGGCGGGCGGCATGCCACCAGCGATGTTCAGATCTTCGGCCAAACCTCTCTCCGGGCGCTACCTTTCGTTGGCTGAACGCGAGGACATCGCCCTTTTAAAGGTGCAGGGCCATTCCATACAGGAGATCGGGCGCCGCTTGGGGCGAGCTGCTTCGACAGTCTCCCGTGAACTGCGTAGGAACGCGGCCACCCGCGGCGGCGGGTTGGAGTATCGGGCAACAACTGCCCAATGGCATGCAGACCGATCTGCCCGCCGGCCCAAACCGACCAAGCTTGCGCTCAACGAAGCCTTGCGCAGTTATGTGGAGGAGAGACTAGCCGGCGGCGTCGTAGCCCCGAGCGGAGCTTGTATTCCCGGCCCCTCCGTTCGGTGGAACGGCCGCCGGCAGGGCCGGCGAACGGATCGACGATGGGCCAAGGCATGGAGTCCCGAGCAGATTGCCCGACGCTTGCCGATCGACTTTCCGGACGACAAGACGATGCGCATCAGCCACGAAGCCATCTATCAGGCTCTCTTCGTTCAGGGCCGCGGTGTACTACGAAGCGAACTGACGGCCTGCTTGCGAACCGGACGTGTGTTGCGCGTGCCCAGGGGGCGCGTACGCAGGCGGGGCAAGGGCTTTATCTCGCCGGAGATCATGATCCGTGAGCGCCCCGCTGAAGCGGCCGATTGAGCCGTACCGGGACATTGGGAGGGAGACCTCATCCTCGGTCTTGGCAGCTCGGCGATCGGCACGTTGGTCGAACGCACGACACGCTTCACAATGCTATTGCACCTTCCCCGATTAGCCGGGCATGGCGAAGCTCCGCGCAAGAAGAACGGACCTGCGCTTGCGGGACACGGGGCGGAAGCCGTGCGCGACGCGATCACGCGCACCATCATCACTTTGCCCGAAGAACTACGTCGGACGCTGACTTGGGATCAAGGAGCCGAAATGGCTCAGCACGACCGCCTCAAGATCGATGCGGGCATCCAGGTCTACTTCTGCGACCCGCAAAGCCCTTGGCAGCGCGGCACTAACGAGAACACCAACGGGTTGCTGCGGCAGTACTTTCCGAAAGGCACAGACCTGAGCATCCACAGCGCCGACGAAATATCCGCTGTAGCAGCGGCCCTCAACGCCCGACCGAGATAGACACTGGGCTGGAAAACGCCGGCAGAAGCGCTTGACGAATTACTGTCATGAGTGAAAACAATCGGTGTTGCGACGACCGTTTGAATCCGCCCTGGCTGCCCTGGTCGGAGTGATGCAACAGCGCATCCGGCTTGCCGCGTCGCCAGACGGCCATCAACAATGCGTCCGTCACGAGCTGTGCCGTCATGGCGGCACTCATCGACCAGCCCACCACGCGACGTGAGAACAGGTCGATCACCGCTGCGACATAGAGCCAGCCTTCGGCCGTCCAGAGATAGGTGAAGTCGGCGATCCATTTCTGGTTGGGACGCTCGGCGGCGAACTGCCGGTCAAGGAGGTTCGCCGGTACGGTCTCGAGCTGTCGATCGCCGTCATCCTTCGGCAAGCGCCGACGTCGCGGCCGCGCCCGCAAGCCTTGCAGGCGCATCAGCCGCTCAATCCGGTGCAGGCCGCAATCCGCCCCGTCGGCGAGCAGGTCACGCCACACCCGGCGTGCGCCATAGGTGCGGTCGCTGGCGACGAAGCTGGCCTTGACCTTGCCACCGAGCTCCTCGTCGCTGCGGGATCTGGCGCTGGGAGAGCGGTTCAGCCAGGCATGGAAGCCCGACCGCGACACTCCCAGCGCATCGCATAGCCATGCCACCGGCCAGATCGTCCGGTGCTTCGCGACGAAGGCGAACTTCATGTCGCTTCCTTCGCGAAGTAGGCTGCGGCCTTTTTTAGGATATCCCGCTCGGCCTTCAACTTGGCGACCTCACGGCGTAACCGCTCGATCTCCTGCTGCTCCGGCTTCATCTGCCCGTGGCCAGGAAAGGCCTGCACCGGATCGGAGCCGAACTCCTTCACCCATTTGCGCAGAACGTTCTCATGAACATCCAGGTCGCGCCCGGCCTGCGCCACCGACACCCCGCGCTCCCTGACCAGCTTGACCGCCTCGACCTTGAACTCGCGACTGAACTTCCGTCTCTTCATCGCCCACCTCCGGCTCGATAAAACACCTAATCTGGGTGTCCATCAAACCGGCAGCAGCTCAGCCTTCGCCGAACCCAATCGAGCTCGGCCTAGTCTCGATTTACTCGGTCTTGGGACTGCGCAAAGGTCCCGTTTGCGGTCAGTTTTGGGTAGGAGTTTTCATGCTACAAAGTCGCGCGCTTCATGGTGATACTTAGTAGTAAGAGAATCGAAATGTGAGCTTATCATCGCACTTGCAGTGCTTGCAGCACTGAAGCGCGCACCAGCAATGAGTGTTCAAGCAGACGCGGTTTTGGCACTCTCAAGCTGCTTCAGGGCCCCAACTAACGAAGTTTTCTCCGCTCGCGCATAGAGTTCCAATTCATCGCAAACCGCGACACCAAGGTCCAACTCGAACTGCGCGCGATTCGATTGGGCCTCGTAGTTCCTTTGCTCCTCGGTGCCGAGATTTGACTGGAAGATACCGGCTGCACTTACGGGAAGGAAATCCTCGTAAACGATCGGTTCAAATTGCAAAAAGCCCTTCTCGATTAGCTCGTCAAGTGTCGGCGGCAGTGCGCCGCGGCGGCCTGATGCCAGGCCGGCCGCAGTTGCAGAGTAACGGAAGAACGCGCGTCCTCGCGACCGCAGTTGGGCCCAATCGTCGGGGAATGAGCTAAAGCGTTCCAAAAGGTCGGTTTCATAACTTGAGGCATTCGATCCGGCCGCGCCGATTTGAACGTCTCGACGAACGGAGGCGAGTAGCTGATCGTAAAGGCAGCGCCCCTTTGCCGTCAGTGCGACGCCGCGCTGCTCGATTTCGCCGAAGCGCGCGGTGTGCGTTCCTGCCGTCGTCTCATCCGCGCAACGCCTGAAGATGATCGGCTCTTCCAGTGCCTTGAAGCTAGTCTGCCTCAGGAGGACTGGACATTGACGACGCGGCGGTCCCTCGATGACGGCCTTTGGCACAATGCCGCGCCCAGGCATTCCTGCCTGAACGGCATCGATGTCGAGAGCACGAGGGGTGAGATGATTGATGTGCGGACCTTTGAAGCTGACGATATCTGCAACCAAGCGATGGGCCCGATGCAACTTGCGATAGGCACTGAGGTCGACGGTAGCTTCACTGTGCCAGCGGAAAGTTTCCAGCGCCTCACGTACGAAAGCCTCTGCCTCGGAATGCGTCAGCGCACCTTCGGTTTCGAATACGCGAACGAAATCGAGCACTCGCGGCGTAAAAATCCGCCGAGCGGCGAGGATACTTGCGGCCTCAGCGCGCAGTGCGGAATCTTCGATCAATTCGAGCCGAAGCAGGGACGTAAAGACGCGGAAGGGGTTGCGACGGAGAGCTTCCTCCGCGATGGGCCGAAAGGCAGTTGAATGAACCGGGACTCCGGCCACCGAAAGGTCATAATAGCCGACAGGGTGCATGCCCATAACTGCGAAGAGGCGGCGAATGTCGAATAGTTCCCGCGCCGTGCCGAGTCGAATGGCACCATGTCGTTCGACACTCAACCTATCGAGTTCGCCGCTCTGCTCGAGGCTCGCACACAACTTAGGACTGTTACGCAGCGTTTCGGCGTTGACTTCGGCGACAAGCTCCAGGAGCGTCCCGTATTGCGGAACCTCCGCGCGATACATGTCTGACATCGCCTGCGAGAACAGGTCACGAATGTCATCGGAATTCGCATGGCGCCCGGCCATCAGATAGCTCCTTGCCGACTGCTGCGTCCAGGAGAGACTCACAGGACCATAAGGATTAGGATATTGCATTGGAGTTATTCTGGTGGTCTCTATGCAATCAAACGATTTTTTCTCAAGAGATCATTCCGACCCGGAATATGCAGATATCCCGTCGATTTTTGCCGTCGACCGCGCTGCTGGCTGCATTTGAGGCTACGGCGAGAACGGGCAGCGTCACCCTAGCAGCGAGGGAGCTCAGCCTCACCCAGAGCGCGGTCAGCCGGCAGATAAAGCTCCTTGAAGAGCAGCTGGAGGTCGAGCTATTTTTGCGCGAACGTCAGTCCCTCCGGCTAAGTATTGCCGGGGAATCCTATGCCCGGGAGATTCGCGAGGCGCTGCGCAAGATCAGCACAGCGTCTTTCAATCTTCGCGCCAATCCCAAGGGCGGCACACTCAACCTTGCGATCCTGCCGACCTTTGGCACGCGCTGGCTGGCACCACGACTCCCTAGGTTTTTGACACAGAATCCGGGCATCACGATCAACCTTGCCACGCGTTTTACATCTGTCGATTTCAGGAGCGAGGGGCTAGACGCAGCCATTCATTTCGGACCGAGAGACTGGGCAGGGGTTGAGATGGTTTTGTTGCGATCTGAAGAGGTTGTACCCGCCTGCAGTCCCGAGCTGAAAGAACAGTACGGTTTTCGCGGGCCAGGTGACCTCAACAAGGCCCCCCTGCTCAGCATCTCGACACGACCCAACGCGTTGCACCAGTGGTTTTCCGCCCAGAACATGGCGGGGGGATCTGGACAGACGATGTATTTCGATCAGTTTGCGACGGTCGCCCAGGCCGCGATGGTAGGTGTCGGCGTGGCGCTGCTGCCTATTTTTCTGATCCAGGACGAGTTGGAGAGCGGCAAACTCATTCGTGCCCTCGACCTACCGATGGAAAGCGCTGAGCGATACTATTTGGTGTGGCCACCCGAGCGATCGACCTACCCTCCCCTCATCGTATTCCGCGACTGGCTGGTCGCCGAAACCCTCACAGAGGGCTGAAATGTTCTAAATGCGATATAGCAAGAACTCTATGCCTAGCCCCGACGGCGGGCCAAGCATGACGGCGGGGGTTTATCCCGTGCGACGTTCATTTCCAGTCAACCCCTGGTCGGCGACGATCGGGATTATTCTCGGCGGCAAGTGCGGCGAGTTTGCCGGAAACCGTCACGTCCGCATGCTAGATGGGTTCATTGCGTAACGAGACCTCATCGACGGCCGACTGCGCGCGGCTTAGACCTAGAAGAACACAACGGTGACTATCACCCAACCGTCCTCATCTCCACTCTCGTCCGAACTGATAGCAAGGTTCAAGAAGATCGTCGGCGACAGGTACGCGCTGACTGATTCAGCCGATATCAAGCCTTACGTGACCGAGGAGCGCAACCTGTTCCGCGGCCACTCGCCTCTGGTGCTACGGCCGGGCTCGACCGCGGAAGTCTCCGCGATCTGCAAGCTCGCCTCTGAGCACGAAATCGCACTGGTGCCGCAGGGTGGCAATACCGGGCTCGTCGGCGGTCAGACTCCGCATAATGGCGAAGTCGTGGTGTCGCTGCGACGCATGGACAAAATACGGGACGTCGACACGGCCTCGAACACCATGACCTGCGAGGCAGGGGTGGTGCTGCAGATCGCACAGCAGAGGGCGGCCGAGATGGATCGGCTGCTTCCGCTCTCGCTCGGCGCGGAAGGGAGCTGCACCATCGGCGGCAATCTTTCGACCAATGCCGGAGGTACGGCCGCGTTGGCCTTTGGCGTCGCGCGTGAGATGGCGTTGGGGCTTGAGGTCGTGCTCGCCGACGGACGCGTGCTCAACGTGCTGTCGAGGCTGAAAAAGGACAACACCGGCTACGATTTGCGCAACCTGTTCATTGGTTCCGAAGGTACGCTCGGAATCATCACCGCGGCGACTCTCAAATTGTTTCCGAAGCCGCGCACAATCGAGACGGCGTTCGTCGGGCTGAAGTCTCCCGCGCAGGCGCTGAAACTGCTGACGATCGCGCAGGGCGAGGCATCGAACGCGCTGACGAGTTTCGAGCTCCTCGCGGAGTTGGCGGTCGATTTCTCGGTCCGTCACGGCATCGACGTGCGCGATCCGCTTCGAGAAAAGCATCCTTGGTACGTGCTGATGGAATTGTCCTCGTCGCGCGACGGCGGGCGGGCGATACTGGAGACGATCCTGACGCGTGCGCTGGAGGACGAGATCATCGACGACGCCGTGATCGCGGCGAACCTCACCCAGCGCGCGGCTTTCTGGAAGCTGCGCGACGAAATATCGGCGGCGCAGAAGCCGGAAGGCGGCTCGATCAAGCACGACATCTCAGTTCCGGTCGCCGCCGTGCCCGCCTTCATCGCGGAAGCCGACGCGGCTGTGGTGAAGCTGATCCCGGGATCACGGCCTGTGCCGTTCGGCCATCTCGGCGACGGCAACATCCACTACAATGTCAGTCAGCCGATCGGCGCCAACGCCGCCGACTTTCTCGCCCGCTGGCATGACGTCAACGCCGCCGTGTTCGCGATCGTGCTGCGAATGGGCGGCTCGATCTCGGCCGAGCATGGCATCGGCGTGCTCAAGCGCAACGAACTGCCTGACGTCAAGGACAAGGTTGCGGTCGAGCTGATGCGCTCGATCAAGACCATGCTCGACCCTCACGCCATCATGAATCCGGGCAAAGTGCTTTAAAATCAGGAGAGAGGCCGTGTTGCTACCGATTAGTGCGGCATCTGGCTTTTCCCAATGGAGACAGTGCCCAGCTCGTCCGCGCAGACGCAAAGCTCATTTCCAAGGTCTTGCAGGATCGACTTCTGTCAAGATTGGCCGCTCCGAGGACCTTTGCCTGGATACGTGCATTCTGGGGCGTCAGCGTCTGGACCGGCCACACCGATATGCGCCGCGGCATGCGAAGCCTGGCTCTTACGGTTCTCGGATGCGTTCGCTTCAGCGGTCGTGCTGTCATCCTGTGTCGAACGATGGTATGAAGAATGCGGAAAGGGTGTGATTTTATAGCCGCTCAGAAGCTAGAAGCTGTTACGTCTGAGCCGCTATGGTGCGGCGCGCCCGAGCATAGTCGCTGTTTCGATGGGTAGTCATTCGCAACCGAAAGTTGTCATCTGGCCTGGCAACTTTAGGGGGTGATGGCGAGCCGCTTGGCATTCTTCCAATCGGGCGCAGACTTTCGGCCGCAGTATTGCCGACTTGGAGGAAATCGCCCCAGATGGGGTGTTATAAGACATTACCGCCCATCAGACGGTATGGGCTACTGCAAGGTGATAGACATGATCGATCCTCGTCTCAGCCAAGGTAAGCCGTGGCCAGCGTGGGTGAAGCAGCGATTGGCGTCCCACGGCGCGCCCGTCGGCATCTTGATGCTTGATCGCATGCCCGGACCTGGTATCCGACCTTACATACCTGGGGACACCGGTAATTTCACCACTTGGAGCGTTCCCGTACGCTACAAGACAGTTCCTAATATGAATGTCACCCGGATTTTTGGGCCGGAAGGGGAAGCGCTGACATCGGCTGTGGTTCAGGCGGCGACCGAGCTTGTGCGCGAAGGTGCACAACTGATCACGTGCGGCTGCGGCTACTCGATCCGATACCAGCAAGCAGTCCGCGACGCGGTCGACGTACCTGTGTTCCTATCGAGCCTTCTTCTCGCTCCGTTCCTCGAAAGAATGCTTCCGCGTGACAAAGCGCTTGGCATTATTGCAGCAAGCAAGACCGCACTGACGCAACCTTACATCTTGGAAGCGGCGGGATTGCGGGCCACCCTCGGACGCAGAGTCTTCGTGGCCGGACTGGAGGACACTCCGGTGTTCGGCCCCACGTGGAATGAGGGCAAGGGCGACCTCGACGTCGAGGCGGTCGAAAAGGACGTAGTCGACACCGCCGTAGCTCTAGTCAACGACCGCCCGGACATCGGGATGTTGCTGCTCGAGTGCGGCGATTTGCCACCATACGCCTGGGCAGTTCAGCAGGCGACCGGCATCCCGGTCTTTGACTATACCTCGATGATCGAGTTCTTCGTCCGTGGGTTGATACGCAAACCTTTCACCGGACTTATCTAGAGCGTTAGCCGATCAGATCGCAAATAGCCGGCAGCGGCGAAGTAGTTTTTGGATTCTGTAGGCGTGTAGGTGTCGACGATGCGCCCAATCGCGTCCCAAAGGCCGCCGACGGTGCGTTCGGCGGCCTTTCGCAAGTGTGCCTTGAGTTTGGCGAAGGCCTTCTCGATCGGGTTGAGATCGGGGCTGTAGGGCGGGAGATATAGGAGCGTGGCGCCGGCCGCCTCGATCATCTCGCGTAGAGCTATGCGGGAAAGTGGGGGATGACGGACTGAGATAGGCGGGAGGCGGGTGTCGAGCCTGCCAGAACCTCTCAAGGAGAGCGATACGCCATGAACGAGACTAGCAATATTGTGCCGCTTCGTCAGCCCGACGAGATCGATGATCCACTGACCAATGTCCTGCGCGCCGGTGCGCGGCTGCTTCTGGCACAGGCTGTCGAGGTGGAAGTCGAGACCTTTCTTGCCACGGTGAAGGATTTGAAGCTTGCCGACGGACGCGCCCGTGTCGTGCGGCATGGTTACGGCCCGGCGCGAATGATCCAGACCGGCATCGGCCCGGTCGAGGTGGCGCGGGCGAAGGTTCGCGACCGCGGGGCGTCCAGCGAGGGCGAGCGGATCCGGTTCAGCTCGGCGATCCTGCCGTTGTGGGCACGGCGGACCAGAAGTCTGGATGCGCTGTTGCCGGTGCTATACCTGCGCGGCATCTCGACCGGCGATTTCCAGGAGGCGCTGACGGCCTTGCTGGGCAAGGACGCGCCGAACCTGTCGCCCGCGGTGATTTCCCGGCTGACGGCGGAGTGGCAAGGCGAGTACGAGCGCTGGCAGAGGCGCGATCTGTCGGCGCGCCGATACGTGTACGTGTGGGCCGATGGCGTCTTCCTGCAGGCCCGCATGGAAGACCACGGCGAGTGCATGCTGGTGCTGATCGGCGCGACGCCGGAAGGCAAGAAGGAACTGATCGGCTTTTAGGTCGGCGTGCGGGAGAGCGCGCAGAGCTGGCGCGAGCTCCTGATCGACGTCAAGCAGCGCGGGTTGCAGATCGCGCCGGAAATTGCCGTCGGCGACGGCGCGCTCGGCTTCTGGAAGGCGCTCGACGAGGTCTTTCCCGGCACGCGGCACCAGCGATGCTGGGTGCACAAGACCGTGAATGTCCTGGACAAGGTCCCGCTCTCGGTGCAGGCCACCATGAAGAAGGATTTGCGCGAGGTCTATTGGGCGCCGAACCGGGCGTCCGCCGAAGCGGCGATCGGCGTCTTTGCCGAGAAATACCGCGCCAAATACGGTCGCGCGGTCGAATGTCTGAAGGATCGCGATGCGCTGCTGGCCTTCTACGACTTTCCTGCCGAGCATTGGGATCACCTGCGCACCAGCAATCCCATCGAGAGCGTGTTCGCCACCGTGCGGCACCGGACGGTGCGCACCAAGGGTTCGTTGTCGCCGACCACCGCCAAGCTGATGGTGTTCAAGCTCGTCATCGCCGCATCGAAGACCTGGCGGCGGCTCAAAGGCACAAATCAGTTGCCGAAGGTTATCGCGGGTGTCAGATTCAACGACGGCATCGAGGTCATCCAAGTGCCGACAAACCACGCCGCCTGATCACCTCGTCACCCAAAATCCCGCATAGCTCTACGTCTCGCGTATGCGTGGCCCTTTATGGCTGGACAGGTTGTCCATGATGACGATGGCGTCCTTGGGCAGTTCGGGGACGAGCACCTTTTCGACATAGGTCTCGAAGGCGTCGCGGTTGATGGGGCCGTCGAGCACCCAGGGAGCGATGATGCCTTGCGTGGTGAGGGCGGCTACGCAGGTTGTGGTCTTCCAATGGCCGTGAGGGATGCTGGCCCGCAGGCGTTCGCCGCGCCTGCAACGGCCATGTGTTCGCGCCATGTTGGTCGAAGCCCAGGTCTCATCAAATAAAGACGAGGCGATCCCGTTCGAGCTTGCCCTGGCTCTCGCGCCAAGCCGCGCGGCCCTTCAAAACGTCTGGACGGACTTGCTCTGCTGCATGGGCAGTCTTTTTTTGCGCGTGATCTTGTGACGCTCGAAGAAGCGGCGGATCGTGCCATAGCCAAAGGACAGGCCTTGTGTGCTCAAGCTGTGCCGCAATTCCTCGATGGTGATATCGGGCGAGGCCTCGAGTAGAGCCGTGATCGTCGCCTGATGGGCATCGATCCGGTGAGACTTGCGATCGCCGCCTTGGGCCTTCGGCAGGGCATCGCCTTGCTCCCGCTCGCGCGTTCGCCAGCGGCTTACGCTCGCCGGGCTTACGCCAAAGCGCTCAGCAGCCTGCCGGCCTGAAACGCCCGCCCTCAATACAGCCGAGAACACGTTCGCGAAGGTCCATTGAAAGCGGTTTCGCCATGCTCGCCGGCCTCCAGTCCCGGCGAACAGCTTGAATCATCAAACCGCTGATTTGGGAATCCCCAACGATTCAGTCAGATGGGCTACCGCTCTAGAAGGTTCGCGGAGCGGCCGCGGCTCAAGCCGCAGTCTCCGCAACAACATATGAGCGTACAAACAGCAACACGGGGCGTGGGCCGCGGACGTTTGTTCGCCGACGATGAGGCCGTTAAGAGAAGCAAGCAATGGCCAACACGACTCGATTAGAAATTGTGGTGGACGACGGCATTATCCAGCACAACGAAAGGAGGTCTGTAAAAGACCACCGCCTCAGCTCGAGCAGAAGCGGTGGCCATCATCATTCTTCGTGAGCTAAGGAGTTCGCTTATTTCGGAAGGGTAGGGCCCGCGTTGATAGACGATGTTGATCCGATCGAGCTGTCATCCACAGGCAGCCCCCATTTTTGTAACAGCTTGACATAAGTGCCATCGGCGATCAGCTCGTCCAGCGCCTTCTTAAGTGCTTCGCCGAGCTCCTTTTTCTCATTCAAGAACGCCATGCCATACATGTTCTTGTTCAGGGGCCTTCCAAGCGTGATGTATGTGTTGCCCTCGAGCTGATTTGCATGTGATATTGGACCTACGCCAGCAACAGCGGCGTCGACACGTCCTTGCTTCAACATCAATTCTTCTTCTGCTGAGCCCGTGGCGCCGACCTGAACCACGGCAGGCTTACCAGCTTTGGCACAAGTCTCCTCGCTCCATTTATTGACCAAACCAGTCGTCATTGTGCTACTGCGGGTCGTGGCCACGCGTTTTCCGCACAAGCCGTCTGGGCTCTTAAATTGATCCGCGTTCGCCTTAAGCGTAAAAAAGAAGTAAGGTTCGTAAACGAAGTCAAGGAAACTCACACCGTTCTCGCGCCTCTCGGGTGTATCCGTCATCGCCCCCGACGCGTAGATATCTACGCGTCCGGTTTTTAGGGGAGCAAAGCTAGTTAGCTCGGCGAAGCTGGAGCCACTCCAGTTGACTTTAGCGCCCACTTTTTTGGCCATAGCTTCGAAGAGGTCGATGGCGAATCCCACCAGCTCGCCCGATTTGGGATCCTTAAATTCTAACGGTGGATAGTAAGTACTAATGTGCGCCGCATTGATGACTTTGTTCACATCATGCGCGTGTACTGTGCCGATGACAAGGGTTGCTGCCAGAGGAAGTCCACTCAGCACGCAAAGAAGGTTGATTTTCCTCGACATTTGGATCCCCTTTCGTCATTCGAACGACGTCACTGCGCTCGGTCAACTCAGCACTGCAGAGATGAACTCTCGAGTGCGGGCATGCGTCGGGCTGCCCAGGATCTGCTCGGGAGGTCCACTTTCGACGACGAGGCCATGATCCATGAACAGGACGCGGTTTGCGACTTCGCGCGCGAAGCCGAGTTCGTGTGTAACGACGACCATGGTCATGCCCGAGCGCGCGAGATCGCGCATTACGGCGAGCACCTCGCCGACCAGTTCGGGATCCAGTGCAGAAGTGGGCTCATCAAACAGCATCAGCGCCGGCTTCATCGCGAGCGCGCGGGCGATTGCCACACGCTGTTGTTGTCCGCCGGAGAGCTCAATCGGGTATGCGTCACATTTCTGCGCGAGGCCGACGCGATCGAGCAGTTCACGACCCGCCGCTTCGGCTTGCCTGCGTTCGACTTTGAGCACTTGGGTCGGGCCCTCGACAACGTTCTGAAGGGCCGTCTTATGCGGAAACAGGTTGAACCGCTGAAAGACCATGCCCGTCGCAAGTCGCTGCCGCGCGATCTCGCGCTCCGAGAGTTCGTATAGCTTTTGGCCTACGCGACGGTAGCCGACCAACTCCCCGTTGATCCACAAGGCTCCGCCATTGATGATCTCCAGCTGATTGATGCAGCGCAGGAACGTGCTCTTCCCCGATCCCGATGGCCCGATCAGGCACAGAACCTCGCCGCGGTTAATCTCCAGGTCGATGCCTTTAAGCGCCTCGAACGAGCCATAGGACTTGCGCACGTCAATGGCTTTTAGGATGGGTTTCATCTCTTTGCCCCGGTTAGCGCGACTGAGAAGCACGTCCCGCCCCACGGGCAAAATACTGCTCCACGCGCCCCTGCAGGAAAGACAGCACCGTGACGACGATCAGGTACCAGAAGGCCGCGACAAAAAGCAGCTCAATGACCCTGTTGTTGACGTAGTAGATGCTCTCTGACGCATACATCACCTCGGAAAACTGGATGACGCTCGCCAGCGACGTCCACTTCACCATGCCGATAAATTCGTTGCCGATCGGCGGCAGGATGACCCGCATGGCTTGAGGCAGGATTATTCGGCGCAACGCCTGAAGACGGTGCATGCCAATTGCGCTAGCTGCCTCATATTGCCCGTCATCGACCGACAGCAGACCGGCACGCACCACTTCCGATGTATATGCCCCCTGATTGATCCCCAGTCCGAGCAATGCCGCAAAAAATGGTGTCATCACATCGACCGTGCGCCACTCGAACAAGCCTGGAATCCCAATAGTTGGAAACACCAGGGCAAGGTTGAACCACAAGAGCAGCTGCAGCAATGAAGGAACGCCGCGGAATAGCCACACGTAAGCCAGCGCCGCCCAATTGATTATCGGACTGGCCGAAAACCGCATGATCGCAACGATTACGCCCAGCACGATCCCGAGCAGCATTGCCAGCACGGCCAGCAGGACGGTGTTGCCGAGTCCAAACAGGACCGTCCGCGCCGTGAGGTATTGCCAGCTGACAGACCATTCGATCTGCCCATGAGCGAATGCCCGAACGATCCACAACGCCATCGCGAGAACCACGGCAGCGCTGAAATAGCGGCCGATATGCTTGCGACGCACATGCTCGAATTGCGACAAATCGTCTGCGTGACCGCGCTGATCGGCTTTCACCAACTGCTCACCTACTTCGAGCAACATATTCTGCATGTCCCTCTTAGTCGCCCGACCCACCCAGTCGCTCAACGATAAAGCGCTTCAACCTCGCTGTTGGCGCACTCGCGTGACGCCCTAACGACGGGATCACAGGACAGTGATGTTATAGCACCCATGCGCCGAACTTCTTCGGATTTCAGTCTTAAACTGTTCAAATACTGCGTATCAGGCCAATTTGCGGAGTTTTTCGCCAGAAGTGCGAGCGCTTCTCAAAACAGAATTCCGTACTAGTGCAGCATCATGGCCTGCTCCCGGATCGTGCGACGAACACCCTTTATGAGGCCGCTCATAGCTTGCAAGACTTGATTCGCGGATCTGCCTTAGCAGGTTCGCCGTCGACGGCCGTGTCAGGGTCAACGCGACCTGTAACGTAAAGAAGCCTTGACAAGCTCCTCTGTTCAATTAGCAGCGTGATGCGCCCAAACGCCGGTCCCCCGGCCATACTCGCGCCAACACGCGGAGGTGGGCACCGGGCTTTGTTCAGAAACCTCGTCTCATCGAGCATGCCCGCTCAATCGTTGCTCCGCAACCCTCCAATTAAGTAGCCTCCTGCCACGAGCGGTGCTCAGATAGAACTCAGCGATCCAAAAGAGTCATGCGATGGAGCGCTCGGCATCTCAACTTAGGAACGAAATGCACCGATTGTTGCCGATCACCGCGGATAGTATGACCGCTACAGCTTGCAGGCCAGGTGCGATGAAGTGTTCATCGAGTCATACAAACAGCTGAGCTATGGTCCCCCCGCAGCCGGCTTCCCCTTAGCCCGTGAACACGACAGCTTTCCTGCCATTCAGTATTACCCGATCCTCAAGGTGATGGCGCACGGCACTAGCTAGCACACGGCGTTCGATGTCGCGGCCCTTGCGGACTAGATCGTCGGGCGTGTCGCGATGCGTAATCCGTTCGACATCTTGCTCAATAATTGGCCCTTCGTCGAGATCGGAGGTCACATAATGCGCTGTCGCACCGATCAACTTGACGCCGCGCTCGTGGGCCTGATGATAGGGCTTGGCGCCCTTAAAACCTGGCAGGAACGAGTGATGTATATTAATGCAGCGCCCCGACAGCTTCGCCGAGAAACCATCCGATAGTATCTGCATGTAGCGCGCGAGTACAACAAGGTCAGTATTGGTCTGCTGAACGAGCTCCCAAATCCGAGCTTCCTGCTCCATCTTCGTCTGCTTAGTGATCGGCAAATGATAGAATGGCAGATCGCCCAGATCGGAAGAGGCCAAATGCTCGCGGCCGTGATTGCAAACGATCGCGGTCACCTCCATGGGCAACTCGCCAATTCGCCACCGGTAGAGCAAATCTGCTAGGCAATGGTCGAACTTAGAGACCAGCAGCATCACGCGCTTTCTTGCGGAACTCTGCCGTAGAGTGAACGTCATGTCGAGGCGCTTAGCAAGATCCTCTATTAACGCGGCAACTTCCGCCTCTGATTTCGATTGATCGAGGCGGGAGAACACCACGCGCATGAAGAACCGGTCGGTTTCGGTATCGTCGAACTGCTGAGCGTCCAGAATGTTGCAACCGGATTCGAACAGAAGACTTGAGACGGCTGAGACGATGCCAGCACGATCGGGGCACGACAAAGAGAGAATCATGGAACGATCGGACATGTCATTTGCCGCCGATGGCGGCCTCTCGTGAACTGGGGGAGAAAGAGGGATTGCGACGCATGAGGGTCAATTGCGACGATCAAACCGGCAACCAAATTCCGCTGCCGAAGCGGTAAACCACGACCAAAAGCTGCTGGCCATGCTGCGCGAAACCAGGATCTCAAATATTGGCCCTTCCGGTCCGTCGTCCGTCCGCCACAACTGCACATGGACGTGCGCAAAGCTCGTCAGTGCGGTTGCGCCAACGGGAAAAACGGATGAATGTAGGTCGACCATCGCCCCCTTCGCGAGAACCTCCCGCACTCGTGGACCGGATACTCTTAGTGCCGCGCGGGCGTGGCTCTGGTCGCTGACAGCAGCATGATCCGAAAATAACTGCAGGAGGTCAACAAAGCCTGCTTGTTGGCGTGCAAAGAGCAGCCAATGATCCGCCCCTGCCCAGGCCACACCATGCGTGCTCGACAGCGAAACGAAGGTTTTCTTGGGTAGATCGAGACCAATCATCCGTTTGGTGGCACTCGCCAGGTCGGTCGAGCCGGGTGGTACGATCAAGGTCGCAAACCCCATATCGTCCAAGGTCAATGCGGTGACACCAGCCTTGCCATCCGCACCAATCTGACCAGCCTCGACAATACCGGCCCACGCGCTGCGCGGGCGCCAAATTGACGTCACTTGCTCAGCCATGCAGACGGGTACCTTCAGGATCGAAGAAGACGGGTGAGCAAACCTCGACCTCAACCTCGCCATTGCGGACTGGATCAACTGCCTGGATGCGCTCACCAATGCGGGTTGGCCCATTCTTCAAGAAACCAAGACCGATCCAGTGCTTCAGATTGGGCGAATAGGCCACGGAGGTCATGTAGCCCTCGTCATTTTCTGTCTTAGCCGCACGACCGATGCCGATGAAATGTGCGCCGGCCCACAGACGATTGTTCGTATCGACTGGCCGGAAACCTACAAGACTCGGCCGATCGGCGTGTACGAGTGCTTCCCGCTTTGCCATGAGGCGGCCGATGAAGTCTTTCTTAGACGACATCATCCTACCCAGTCCAAGGTCACGGGCTGTGGTTTGGCCATTCAGTTCGGTGCCGATGGCATGACCTTTCTCGATGCGCATCACGTTAAGCGCGTCCAAACCATACGGTGTGATCTCTCCCGCCGCCATTAAAGCGTGCATCATCGCATCGCCAAAGCCGGCCGGAACCGCGAGCTCATAGGCCAACTCGCCCGAAAATGAAATCCGGAACAGCCGTGCGGGGATGCCCCCACCCACGGTGATTTCGCCTGCGGCGAGATATGGGAAGGCCTCGTGGGAAATGTCGTGCTTAGCATCAACCACACGGCGCAGCACTTCGCGCG
Source organism: Bradyrhizobium sp. C-145 (assembly GCF_023375135.1). Taxonomy (NCBI): domain Bacteria; kingdom Pseudomonadati; phylum Pseudomonadota; class Alphaproteobacteria; order Hyphomicrobiales; family Nitrobacteraceae; genus Bradyrhizobium; species Bradyrhizobium sp. C-145. Next base: position 6,936,048 of record NZ_CP088150.1, read on the forward strand.
ATCTTGGACCAGCGACCGCTGCCTGGGCCCATTGTTCCGAGACAGAGACCATCCGCAAGTCAAGCTCTGGCCAAAGCACCTGATGGCAGAATTCGAGATGCTGCATCACCTTGGCTGCATTGATTGTCGTGGTGGTCATCAGAAAGTGATTTTCACCGAGGCGCGAAGTGGTACCGTCATCCATAACGAAGCCGTCCTCGCGCAGCATAACTCCGTACCGAGCTTTGCCGATCGGGAGCGTCTTCCAACCGTTAATGTACACGCGCTCCAAGAATTCGGCTGCGTCGCTGCCCTGAATGTCGATCTTGCCAAGGGTCGAAACATCGCAAAGGCCGACACCGCTGCGGGTGGCAAGCACCTCACGGTTGATCGTGGCTAGCCAATCCTGCTCGCCGGGTTTGGGATAGTATTGCGCGCGCAGCCATTGGCCGGTCTCGACAAAAACCGCCCCCTGCTCGCGCGACCAATCATGGGTCGGCGCCAGGCGCACCGGCCGGAAGTCCTTGCCTCGATGATGCCCCGCGAGCGCACCAATAGCTACGGGCGTGTAAGGCGGTCGGAAGGTGGTCGTGCCGGTCTCGCAGATCGCTTTGCCCACTTGCTCGGCCATTATGGCGAGACCGGCGAGATTCGATGTCTTCCCTTGGTCGGTCGCCATACCGAGTGTTGTGTAGCGCTTGAGATGTTCGACCGAACGGAAGCCTTCCCGCGCCGCGAGCTCAACGTCCTTATCGGTCACGTCGTTCTGCAAATCGACGAAGGCTTTGCCTCTGTTACCTCGCACGCGCCAGACGGGGGCCAGGCCGTCCGTCTCTGCATCGGTGGCGGGGACGGGATCGGCTGCGGCCGCAGCGAAACCGACCTCGACCGCCGCCTCGCGTCCGAGCCGTGCGCCGTCTTGCAGTGCCTCGGCGAGCGTGAAGCGCCCAGCGGCGCTCCCGGCGACCGCAAGACCTGGCGGCAGCCGGCCCGGCACGAAGGCTTGGATCGTCTCATCCCAAACTGGCTTGCCATTCTGGTGCGAGGTGAGATGAAGCGTCGGGTTCCAGCCGTTTGAAACCGCAAGTAAATCGCAGGCCAGTCTCGCGCGTTTGCCGAAAGCGTCACGGACGGTGACGCTGCGTAAGGTGCGGCCGCCATGCGTCGCTTCGACGACACTGCCTGCGAACAGGCGTGCACCGACACGCAAGGCCATCGTCTTGAACTCGGGATTGATCTCGCTGCGCGAATCGACGATCGCGGCAACATGGGCGCCGGCCTCCGTGAGATCGCGCACAGTTGCCCAGCCCCCGTCACCTGCAGTAAAAACAACGGCTTCGCGGCCAGGCAAAACTCCGAAACGATTGACGTATGCGCGTACGGCGCCGCTCAGCATAACGCCCGGCCGGTCATTGCCCGGGAAGACGATCGGGCGTTCGAGCGCGCCGGCGGCGAGGATTGCGCGCTTCGCATAAATTCGCCAGCCACGCTGCCGTGGTTGATGCGCTGGCGGCACGGCGACGTGGTCATTAACGCGTTCGACGGCGCCATAGATACCATGGTCATAGAGCCCGAACACGCTGGTGCGCGGCATGATGCGTACTTCGGAAAGGCTCGCGAGTTCGGCCAATATTGCGGCGAGCCAATCGGCAGCCGGGCGTCCTTCGATCTGGCGTCTTTCGGCGAGTAGACGCCCCCCGAGCCGAAAATCCTCATCACAGATTATAACACGCGCGCCACTGCGGCCCGCCGCTAGGGCAGCGGACAGACCCGCGGCGCCGGCACCAATCACCAGAACGTCGCAGAATGCAAATGCCTTGTCGTAGTGGTCGGGGTCTTCGACCTCGGCAGCGCGGCCCAATCCAGCGGCGCGGCGGATCAGCGGCTCGTAGAGCTTCTCCCAAAACGTTGCCGGCCACATGAACGTTTTGTAGTAGAAACCAGCAACCAAGGCGGGCGCAGCGATGCCATTTAATGATAGGACATCAAACCCGAGCGATGGCCAGCGGTTCTGGCTAGTCGCCTCGAGATTCTCGAATAGTTCGACCACTGTCGCACGCGTGTTAGGCTCACGGCGTGCTCCGGTGCGCAGCTCGACCAAGGCATTCGGTTCCTCAGGGCCTGCCGACAAAAGACCGCGGGGGCGATGGTACTTGAAAGATCGGCCGAAGAGGCGCACGCCGTTGGCAAGCAGCGCGGAAGCCAGGGTGTCGCCAGCGAACCCATCATAGCTCTTGCCATCGAAGCGGAAACAGAGAGCCCGGGCACGGTCGATCAGGCCGCCGCTGTTGAGACGATGTAGCTGCTTCCTCATGCTGCCCCTCCCGCCTTTCGGCTCCTGGCGGGCCCCACATAGTCGATCGCGTGGGTCAACGTATCACGGCGCACCACAAGCCAAGCACGGCAGCCGACGCCGTGATACCATAGCTCCTCAAGAAGACCGCGCGGATTGTCGCGTAGATAAACGTACTCGAACATCGCAGCTTCCGTTGCAGCCAGCCCGTCGGGACGCTGCGGCCTTGCATCGCCCAGATAAACAAATTCCTGAACGTCGCGTAGCCCACAATGAGGACAAGCAATGCGCATTTTACTGAGGACCTTATTGCAGGCTCGGATGAGCGCCCACGCCTCTTTCGTCGAGCAGACGGCCGGTGGCAAAGCGGTCGAGCCGGTATGCAGCTGCAACAGGATGCGGCTCGTCCTTGGCGATCAGATGGGCAAAGCAGAAGCCTGAGGCCGGCGTCGCTTTGAAGCCGCCATAGCACCAGCCCGCGTTGAGGTAGAGCCCTTGAACCGGCGCATGATCAATGATCGGCGAACCGTCCATCGACATATCCATAATGCCGCCCCAGTGACGCAGCAGTCTCACTCGACCCAAGGCGGGCCATAAGGCCATTGCCGCTTCCATTACATCTTCGATAGTGGGGAGATTCCCGCGCTGGGCGTAAGAATTGTAGCCATCGATATTGCCGCCAAAGACGAGACCACCTTTGTCTGACTGGCTGACGTAGAAGTGCCCTGCACCGAAGGTAAGCACGCAATCGATGAGAGGTTTGAGTCCCTCAGAGACAAATGCCTGAAGGACATGACTCTCAATCGGTAGACGCATACCTGCCATAGCCGCAGCACGCGAAGAGTTACCCGCGACGGCGAGCGCGACCTTTCTTGCCTTAATCTGCCCACGCGTAGTCTCGACCCCTGTGACGCGGCCATCCGTTACAGCAATACCGGTCACCTCGCAGTTCTGCACGATGTCTACCCCGCGGCTATCGGCCGCCCGTGCGTAGCCCCACGCAACTGCATCGTGGCGAGCGGTGCCGCCGCGCCGCTGGAGCAGGCCACCTCGAATGGGAAAGCGCCCGGTCTTATAGTCGAGGAAGGGCAACATGGTGCGCACCTGCTCGAGATTCATAAGCTCGGCATCGACGCCAGCAAGCCGCATCGCGTTCGCACGCCGCGCGAAGGCATCACCCTGGGAATCAGAATGGAAAAGGTTTAGCACCCCACGCTGGCTGACCATCGCGTTGTAATTCAACTCTTGCTCTAGCCCCTCCCAAAGCTTCATCGACAATTCGTAGAAGGGGGTGTTTCCAGGTAGCAGATAGTTAGATCGAATAATCGTCGTGTTGCGGCCCACATTGCCGGAGCCGATATAGCCCTTCTCGATCACGGCTACATTGTTGATGCCATGGCGACTAGCAAGATAATGGGCAGTTGCAAGACCATGCCCCCCGCCTCCGATGATCAGGACATCGTATGTGGATTTGGGCGAAGCCTCACGCCAAGCCGGTTGCCAGCCGGCATGGCCCTTTAAGGCTTGAGATATTAGAGTGAAACCGGAATAGCGCATTGGATAATCAACAATATTGAACCACACCGCCGCCTCAGTTCGAATCAGCCCAACCGGCATACGGGAAAGTACGCAGAGGCTCTTGAAGCAGCGCCCGGCCCGTGCCGCGCCGCCCTCGGCAACCCGGCGAAGGAAAACTTCCGGCCCGCAGGCTTGCGGCGATATCGCTTTGACGCCCATTCGATCTTCACAACGACCTCGAGCATGCACTCATCTCGCTTACATTCGGACAGCGCGCCCATCGGACAGCCTCTCAGCACATAGTTTTCCCACCCCGTTTAGGCACGATCTCTCGCGTATGATTTTTTACTGACCGCGCTCCCGCTTCGAGGCCGAGGTCGTTCGCCGCCGCCACTCGGCCCTCCAATCTCATAGAGCCCCGCTCGTCACCACGGCGCATGCACAAGCCATTGCGCGGCACCTGCCAAGAATACCCGCTCAAACTGCATGTTTTCCCCGATATATACCGAAATGACGCGGAAATTCCGCGCAATTGCGCTGAACATGAGCGAAAATCCGTCTCCGCGGATTAATTCGTATGCTGATCGGCACTAAAACTCCTGACGGTCGAGCCAGCCCCCAAAGGAAATTCAGTTTCGCAGGTAGGTATGACCAGGGTACAGACTGCGGGAAAGCCTCGCATTCTCCTGGCTGCTCGCAGGATTTTGCCTTCTTGCCTGCCGATTCAGACAAAGTCGGCTTAAACAGGGTCTTATGTTGGTGACTTCAACGATCACCCCCACACAGGAGAAGGTAGCTATGCCCGCATTTGGTCAACAAGAATATCGCGAACGCACGGCTCGGCTGCGGCAGCGCATGGCCAAAGCAGGTATGGATGCACTCCTAGTCCTGAACGAATCGAATATGAACTATCTCACTGGCTATGAAGGCTTTTCGGACTATGTTCCGCAACTCGCTCTCGTGCGCCAGGATGAGGAAGATCCGTGGTTGATCTTGCGCGAAATGGACATCGCATGCGCGACGGCCAGCTCGTACCTGCCGCAATCACGTGTCCTCAGTTATCCCGAGAAGTACATCGGTTCGAGCCAACGGACGGCGTGGCAACCGATCAGCGAAATGATCCGCGAGCGCATCAAGTCGAACCGGATCGGTATCGAATTGACCGCCAGGCTGTTTGGGGTGAAGGCTCATGCGGCCTTGAGCAACAACTTGGACTTGTCGAAGTCTATCGATGCCGATGGCATGATCGCCGCGCTTAAAGCAGTAAAGTCGCCAGCCGAGCTTGCCTATATGGAGCAGGCCGGAAAGATCGCGGATAAGGCCATGCAGGTTGGACGACTTGCAATCGCCGTTGGCGCCCGCGAATGCGACGTCGCTGCTGCCGTTAACCATGCATTGTCTGCGGGCATCCCCGAATATCCGGGCGGAGCTAACCGATTTCCTCTCACGATGCCGGTCGGCTCTCCCGCCAATGCGCCGCATATCAAATGGTCCGATGGAAGCTATAGATTGAATTGTCAGACCAATTTCGAGCTCGGTGCCTTCCGTCACCGTTATTGCTGCGGGTTGTCACGAACGATCTTTTTGGGCGAGCCATCTGCTCGGTCGCGGCATGTGCACCAGGCCTGCCTCGACGGCTTCCACGCGGCGTTCGATGCGATCCGGCCCGGAGCAAAATGCGGCGACGTTGAGCGAGCCTTCCGAGCTGTCTTCAATCCCCGTGGCGTGCGTAAAGAATCCAGAATTGGCTACTCTATCGGCATCGACTGGACCGATGGCGGACCAAGCTTTCAGGAGGGAGACGAAACCATCATTCAGCCCAACATGACTTTTCACCTTCTTATCGGCATTTGGGAAAAGGATGATGGTTACATCTTCAGCGAGACTGTCCGCGTGACCGAGACGGGCGCGAAGTCGCTGAGCAGCATGCCGCGCGACCTACTCGTCAATCACTGAAGTTCGGATATCGGACGCCGGCAGAGTGCCAACCTACTCCGCGGGCGTCCAGCCCTCTTGTCACGCGATCAGCTGGTCAGCTCTACGACAGATTGCGGTTTGGGTCCGAACCTTTCCGCCTCAAGCGGGAAGCACCCACTTTTAGCGAGACATACACTTGCGAACGAAGCCCTAGCGCCAGGCGTCTTGAACAATTGCGGCCGGGGATGGCAAGGAGAAGTGATCGGTCGACGCTTTGGCTTTCACCGTACCGATGCCTGCATTCTGGGGCGAAAGATTGTTGAATTACTGCGCACTTTGAGATTTTGCGTCGGCAATTATTCCGCTTCCCCGATTAGAAGAGCATCCTCAAAGATTGACTAGCAATGACGAAACAGTCGTGCGCGGGCAACTTGAAGGACACTGCTCTGCGTGTACGACGTACTTCGCCAGGGCAATGCGAAAATACACACCGAGGCAGCCTAATTTGCGCTGGTCGCCTAAGACGCGCACGTCTTTCGGGATAAAGACTCATGAATGCAATTGCTGTTGATGGAAAGACGATCGCCGAGAAGCTTCGAGGTCGCATCATGAGTGACGTGGCGCACCTCCAAGTCGAACATAATTTTACCCCCGGCTTGGCTGTGGTTCTCGTTGGCAAGGATCCTGCCAGTTCAGTCTATGTCAGGACTAAAGCCAGGCAGGCGCGAGCCGTAGGGTTTAAGTCTCAGCAATTCGTCCTACCGAGCAATGTCGATGAAGCTGAACTGCTGAAGCTGATTAAGACACTTAATACTGACGATTCCGTCGACGGTATCCTTGTTCAACTTCCGTTGCCCGGGCACATCGATCGCTGGCGCGTGCTGGAGGCTATCGATCCGGCCAAGGATGTGGACGGCTTTCATCCCTATAACATCGGACGATTGGCGGCAGGTCAACCCTGTCTCGCGCCGTGCACTCCACTGGGAGTCGTTCATTTGATCAAGAGCGTCGCGCGTGATTTGAGCGGCCTCGACGTTGTCATAATTGGTCGCTCGAACATCGTCGGAAAGCCTCTGGCGGTCTTGCTTGGCGATGCCGGATGCACCGTGACAGGTGCACAGCTTCAGACTCGAAATCTTCCGGACATCTGCCGAAAGGCAGATATTATCGTCGCAGCCGCCGGCTGCGCAGGCCTCGTGCGGGGCGATTGGATCAAGCTTGGCGCAATCGTTATCGATGTCGGCATCAATCGCGTGTTTGATTCAATCGGCACTGAAAAACTCGTCGGAGACGTTGCTTTTGATGAAGTAAGTAGCCGCGCGAGCTATATAACGCCAGTCCCGGGCGGCGTTGGCCCCATGACCGTCGCCTACTTGCTCGCGAATACTTTCAAAGCAGCAGTATCGCGCCGAGGACTATCTTTAGTGACGCGTCATGATGTTCGCCACAAGGCCCCCCTGTCTGGGGCATCTACCGATAATGTGAGCGTGCAGTTCGCGTTGGATCGGGCAAGTTAGTCGCGGGCGAAAGCTGGTCACACGAGTAGCTCTGCTACCCGCTCAGCCAATAGTCTAGTGACCTTGCCCCCTGGACTTAATCCAGATTGAAGTTCGCTCTGGCCCATATGAGGACCAGAGCATGAAGCGCAACCGCTTTACGGAAGAGCAGATCATCGGGATTTTGAAGGAGCACGAGGCTGGCGTGTCGGTTGCCGATCTGTGCCGGAAGCAGGGCGTCAGCGATGCCAGTATCTACAAATGGAAAGCCAAGTTTGGCGGGATGGAGGTCTCGGAGGCCAAGCGGCTGAGGACGCTGGAGGACGAGAACACGCGGTTGAAGCGGCTTTTGGCCGACGCCATGCTAGACAATGCGGCGTTGAAGGACCTCCTGGGAAAGAAGTGGTGACGCCCGCGGGGAAGCGGAAAGCTGTCGCCCATCTCGTGGACGCCCACGGGATGAGCGAACGGCGGGCGTGTAAAGCCATCGGCTGTTGCCGCATGACCATTAGATATCGGACGACCCGGGCGGACGACGCGGCCCTACGCCAACGCATGAGAGCGATCGCCGAGGTGCGCCGTCGCTTCGGCTATCGGCGCCTGCATGTTCTGCTCAAGCGGGAGGGCTATCTGGTCAACCACAAGAAACTGTTCCGGCTCTATCGGGAAGAGAGGCTCGCGGTCCGTCGCCGTGGTGGCCGCAAACGGGCGCTCGGGACCAGGGCGCCGATGGTGGTGCCGATAGCGCCGAATGACCGCTGGTCGCTCGACTTCGTCTCGGATCAGCTTACCGATGGCCGCCGCTTCCGGATCCTGACCGTGGTCGACGAGTGCACGCGCGAATGCCTGTCGTTGGTGGCCGACACCTCGCTGTCGGGCTCCCGGGTGGCTCGGGAGCTTGACCGGCTGATCATCGAGCGCGGCAAGCCCAAAATGGTGGTCAGCGACAACGGCACCGAATTGACCAGCAACGCCATCCTGACATGGGCCGATCAGAGCCGCGTCGCCTGGCATTACATCGCGCCCGGCAAGCCGACGCAGAATGCCTTCATCGAAAGCTTCAATGGTCGTCTCCGAGACGAATTGTTGAACGAGACGCTGTTCACGTCGCTGGCCCAGGCCCGGGTCGAACTTGGACAATGGCGGGTCGACTACAACGATACGCGACCCCACTCACAACTCGGATGGAAAACACCATCGGAGCTTGCCTTCACCTGCAACCCGCGACGGGATCTGGCGCTGCGCTACGCCAATGGCTCCGCACCAGCTCCCGTCGCTACCACCGCCCATTCGGGTAAATCCAACAGCCGGGGCGAACTCAGGACTGGATAAAACTTGGGGGCAAGGTCACTAGCACTGGCTCGCTTAGTAAACAAACCAGACGCACTTCATCCGCACGATGTTGCTGTGGTCCGCAACCTGCGCGCTTCCATCCAGTACCGGACCTCACCTTGCGGCGCCCTCGCTCATCCTGAGAGACTCGGTGGGCGTGTTTGAAAGAGAGTTCATCTCGCATGTTTTCAGCAAACGATCGGTACATTGTGCCGAGATTCCGCGTAGATAATCCTTATAATCAAAATGGACGGGGCGTTCGGTCCTGTGAGTAGCGAGATAGTGGGAGACATCATTTGGCTGAACGAGGCGAAGGAAATCGCTACCGTCTCATCGACGTTTATCGCGCCGACGGCTCGCGGCTTCGACTGCTGATCCACCATCCCAAATGCCGCGAGCATGTTAAAGTTATCAGAAGACATTTACGAGTGGAAGATGTGACCGGCGAGCAATTGGACGATGAGATTTTGTCCGATGTAGACGTCCTGTTCGCTTTCCAATGCCCCGACGAGGTCCTCGCACGCTTGACCTCTCTCAAATGGATTCAGAGTACCGGGACAGGGATAGACGCGTTTCTCGGACATTGCCGCAAGAATCCTCGAATCATCGTTACTGCTGCGAAAGGTTTCGCTGCCGAAACAGCTGCCAGCGTCGTGCTGATGGCGACACTCGCTTTCCATTGGAATCTTCTCGGGAGATTGCGAGATCAACAAAAGCACCACTGGGAGCCACACACAAACTACACTTTGGAACCATTGATTTCGACCCGCACGATGGGAGTTGTTGGCCTCGGTCAGATCGGGATGACGATCGCAGGCCATGCGAAGCAGCTCGGCATGCGTGTTGTCGGCACAAAGCGACAGGCAACGCAGATCGCGAACGTCGACGCCGTTTATCCGCCTGAAGAACTGAACCGGCTGCTCGGCGAATCGGATTTCGTGGCTCTGGCGGTTCCACTGGTCGCAACTACACGGTTGATGTTTGGTGCGGCCCAATTCAATGCAATGAAGCGAACCGCGGTACTCATCAACGTGGCCCGAGGAGAGGTTGTTGACGAGACGGCACTTCTCTCAGCTCTACGGGAGGGCACGATCGCTGGTGCCGCCCTCGACGTTTTTTCCGTAGAACCCCTTCCGTCAGATAGCCCGTTTTGGAACGCACCAAACACGCTCATTACACCGCATATCGGTGGAAATCGAATAGATACATATGAGGCGAGCGCAACTTTGTTAGCCAACAACCTGAAGGTCTATCCCGATCAATGCCAAATGCGTGGCCTGTGTGATATCAGCCTCGGGTACTGATCGATTCGATGCTTCAATTGAGCCTGGCCGCCAGGATGCTACGATGAAGTCTCTGAGCAGCCTAACCCAATAACCAGCGCTTTGACGAAGCTGCTGTCGTACTAGCAGGTCGGCTTTTTAAGGATGTCTTTGCAAAAAGCAGTCTGCGGCGCACGCCGGTTAGATGCGGATGAGGATCATCGCGATGACACCCATGGAACGAGCCTTGTTGCGTGAGTGTCAGGTACCCAGCAACGGGCGCTGACTCTCGAATGGATTAATGGATTGATCCTTTTGTTCGATGATCATGGTTCGCTGCTGAGCTGGCAGCCATGGCACATGGCTAGCACCCGGACAATCGGCACAGTCGTCCGTTAATCCGTTAAGAACCCGATTTCAGCGGTGAGCGGTCGCTCGTGGCTGCGATGAGGGTGGTCAGGATCAGGCACCAAAGAGCCCTCAGCCAGGCGAGGATGCGGCGGAAGTTGCGGCCGACGGCCGAGAGGATGACGTTGGCGGCATCGCCGGCGCGGCCTTTGAGGTAGCAGCGGCTGAGGTGACCATCGGTCTTCAGGTGTCCGATGATGGGTTCGATGGCGGAGCGGCGGCGCAGCTCGCGCTTGATGACCTGGAGACGCCGCGCTTCTGGCCGGAGATGAAGAGCCGGCGGGGATTTTGTGCGTCATGGCCGCGGTACCCCGTGTCGACATAGGCCTTCCTCGATCGCACAGCCGGTGAGTGTCTCGGTGCGGTCGATGACGTCCCGCAGGGTGTGACCGTCGTACGGGGTATCGGGGAGCGCACGAGCCTGCAGCACGATCAGGCCGCCGGGAGCCCGGCGGTTGTTGTGACGACGGAGGCTTTGACACCACGCCCGCCTTGCGAGAGGAATCGACAAAGGGATGTAGCGGTCTGCGCCTCCGGCTTGCTTGCGAGAGCGAGTGCACTTGCCAAACAGATGGTGCAAGGCAGCAATGCAGCGGCTCGAGCGGTTGTTATTTTGAAGTGCTCCAGCCGGCGTTGATTAGCGACGTCTCTCCGATCGAGCTTTCGTCGGGAAGCCCCCACTTTTGAAGCAGCTTGGAATAGGTGCCATCGGCTATCAATTCATCAAGCGCCTTCTTAAGCATCTCTGTGAATTCCTTTCTCTCATTCAAGACAGCCATTCCATACATGTTCTTGTTGAGGGGTTTTCCAATAGGAACGTAGATATTGCCCTCGACGCTATTTAAGTACGAAAGTGAACCGGCGCCGTTGAGGGAAGCTTCCGCACGCCCCTGCTTCAACATCAACAGACTGGTCGCGGAGCTGTCGCTGCCGAGAATTTCAACGTCAGGCTTGCCTGCTTTGGCGCAATTCTCGTCGCTCCAATGCTTGACCAAGCCTGTCGCCGTACCGCTGCGGTTAACGACTACGGGTTTTCCGCACAATGCATCAACGTCCTTGAACTGGTCTGCTTTCGCGCGAAGTGTGAACAGCACAAAGGGTTCGTACACGAAGTCAATAAAGCTCACCCCATTGGCCCGCCTTTCCGGTGTGTCAGTCATGGCTGCACCGGCGTAGACGTCCACGCGCCCGGTCTTAAGTGGAGCAAAACTAAGCAGGTCGGCGAAGCTATACTCGCTCCACTTCACGGTCGCGCCCATTTTTTTCGCCATGGCTTCCAATATGTCCCGATCGAATCCCATTAACTCCCCGGTTTTGGGATCCTTGAAAGTATAGGGCGCATAATACGTAATATCCCCGGCGTTAATGACCTTTTTTAAGTCCTGCGCGTAGGCAGGGCCGGCGGCGACGCTGGCAACGGCAGCTAGGCCGCACATCAAACGGCGAAAGTTGAATTTCAGCGGCATATAAGCTCCTTTTGTCATCTAAAGAGACCTTGCACCTCTGATGAATACTACACGACAACCGTGAATGTCTGGAAGTGCACCTGCTAGCTCACTCCCCGATTCTCGTCGCCCACAAAAATTGCCCTCATCTTATCTCACCGCGTAGTCGAACTCCTTCCATCTTAGCTGATCTACGGTGTAAATCCTGCGTCGATGGCTGTTGATCGCGCCCTTGCGTATTGGGCTGCCCCCTGCAGGTCCCGTGATCGGTCCTTGTCCGTTCAGTTCGGCGAGACTAGCGCAATACCAATCATGGCTTCTTTCTGTCAGGACCCACACGCTACGCACCGATCACAGTTAGCTTCGGACAATCGACATAGATTATCGGTTACGTTCGATGAGCGCTACTCATCCATAAGAGCGTCGGAGTTCAGCAGCAGCTTGCGATATCAAACATTTTGCTAGGAGGCATTGTCGCGCGATTCTGCGACCATTTCACAACTGAGCACCTGGTTAGCCGCACAGTACTACCGCAATCCCGCATCGTCGGCTCTAGCACGGCCTCGACGGCCCGCCAGGCCCATTGGGACTATGTAGCGGTCAGCGGCGCTTCGTTACACGTCAGTTTGATGTCCTGCCGACGTGACGCGGGGGTCAACGAAACGATCTGCACGCTCGAGCCGTTTTCGAGCGCAACGATGTGGTTTTCGGAATGCGAGCGGATCGCTTATCGCTCGCGCGAAACCGACGCCGGGCACTGCCACATCCGCCCGGCGGCTCTGCGATCGCCTTGGCGCTTTCGGTTAGATCGACGGCACGTCGGGTTATTGATCAAGGACAGTGGTGCGGCACCATCGAGCAAAGCCCGCGATCGCGCTTTCGATTGCTAGTCTTTTGCGAGCTCGTCCATCACTTGCTTCGTCGCACGATAGGCCAAATCAACAATCTCGTCTATTTCCGATTCGGACACAACGAGGGGTGGAGCAAAGCCAAGAATGTCTCCGTGCGGCATTGCACGTGCGATGAGCCCTCGATCACGAGCAGCCTTTGAGATACGAGCTCCCACTTTGAGTTGCGGATCAAATCGGCGTTTCGTCTGGCGATCGGCAACGAACTCGATGGCGCCGAGCAAGCCCACGCCTCGCACTTCTCCAACGATTTCTAGCTGCGAAAATCGCTCCTTAAGGCGTTTCTGAAAGTGCGCGCCGACAATCCGGGCGCGGTCACTTAGTCGCTCCTTCTCAACGATGTCCAGGACCGCATTGGCAGCGGCGGCCGCAATCGGATGGCCGGAGTAGGTATATCCGTGCGAGAACGCTCCGACACGATCGGCGGCCTCTTCCATAACCGTGTAGACCTTCTCTCCGACAATGGCCGCCGAAAGAGGCACATAACCGGACGTCAGGCCTTTGGCCACAGTCACCAGATCTGGCTCGATCCCGTACAGCGTACTGCCGAAATCGGCGCCGGTTCGACCGAATCCACAAATCACCTCGTCGGCGATTAGAAGTACGTCATAGCGCCGGAGCACAGCCTGAATTTCGCGCCAATAACCGGCAGGGGGTGGCGTGATCCCCCCTGTTCCCAAGACAGGCTCAGCAATGAAGGCGCCGATCGTTTCGGGTCCCTCTCTTGTGATGAGTTCCTCGAGCTCAGCGGCTCGCCGGCGAGAAAATGACTCTTCCGTTTCTCCCGGTTCTGCACCCCAATAGTGATGCGGCGTACCTGTATGTAGGATGCCCGTAAAAGGAAGATCCATGTGGTCGTGGTAGAACGACATACCGGTCATCGAACCGGAAATGACGGAGCAGCCATGATATCCGCGCTCGCGCGAGATAATCTTCTTCTTTTTGGGCTGGCCGCGTAGATTGTTGTAGTACCAAACCAACTTAGCCTGAGTTTCGTTGGCATCTGATCCGGACAATCCATAGAACACTTTGCTTGCCTTGCCTGGAGCCATCTGCACTAGGCGGTGCGATAATGTCGCAAGCTCTTCGGTCGTGTGGGCCGCGTAAGTGTGATAGTAGGCTAACTTGTACGCCTGACGCGCGATGGCCTCGGCCACCTCGGTTCGACCATACCCAACATTTACACAGTATAGGCCAGCGAAGCCATCAATAAAGCTGTGTCCTTGCGCGTCTTCGATTCGAATGCCCTTGCCACCAGTAACGATCGTAGGATCTCCTAGTTTGCCCGTGGCAAAGTCCTTGAGCTGAGTAAAGGGATGCAGAACAGTTGAGCGATCTTGTTCAGCTATGGTTTTTATATCGATCATTCCGGTTCTCCTAACCCGCCAAATCGCCGAAGCACACGTATTTCAGTTCCATGTATTCCTCGATGCCGTGACGCGAACCTTCCCGGCCAAGACCGGATTGCCTCCAGCCTCCGAACGGAATAGGCGGTCCCGTGAACGAGGGTGTATTGATCCCCACCATGCCGTACTCGATGCTCTCAGAAAGTCGCAGCGCCCGCCGCAGGCTGTCGGTGTAGACGTAGGCGGCTAAACCCATTTCGCTGGCGTTTGCTCGGGCGACGACCTCTTCTTCAGAGTCGAATGGAAGCACCGCAGCCACCGGGCCAAACGTCTCTTCGCTGGCAATCAGCATATTGTCGCTGACATCACTTAGCAGCGTTGGAAGAACGAAGTTCGCGCCAAGACGTTCATCTTGCCTCACCGAAAACCTTCGCGCGCCCTTTGCGATCGCATCGTCAATTTGGGCCCGGCACTTGTTGGCCACCGAAAATTTCGTCATTGGCCCAATATCTGTTGCCGGGTCCAATCCGTGACCGGTTGTCAGCTGAGCCATCGCGGCGGCAAACGCCTCGACGAACCTGCGATAGATACCCCTTTGAACGTAGATCCGGTTAGCCGCCAAACAATCCTGCCCCGAGGTCGCAAATTTCGCCGCCATTGCTCCTTTGACGGCCTTCTCGACACAGACATCATCAAAGACGAGAAAGGGCGCATGCCCTCCCAACTCGAGTGATACTTTCTTTACCGTTGCCGCAGCCCCCTCCAGCAGCAGCCGACCAACCTGGGTAGATCCCGTGAATGAAAGGGCTCTGATTCTTGGATCCCGCAACAGAGGCGCCGAAAGCTCGATTGGATCGCCGGTAACCACCTGAAGCACACCGCGAGGGACGCCAGCCTCTTCAGCCAACCTGGCCACGGCGAGGGCGGAGAGCGGGGTCTCGGGCGCAGGCTTCACGATGACGGGACAGCCGGCAGCGAGAGCCGCCCCCGCTTTTCGCGTGATCATGGCGATAGGAAAATTCCACGGTGTAATTGCCGCGGCGACGCCGATCGGTTGCATTCGAACCTGAAGGAGACTTCCAGGCTTATGACTTGGGATCGTCTCGCCATATGCGCGCTCTCCCTCAGCAGCAAACCACTCAAGGAACCCAGCACCGTAGGCGATCTCGTACCCCGCCTCTGCAAGCGGCTTGCCTTGTTCGCTCGTAACTAGGATGGCGAGCTCTTCCAAATGGTCGCGCATCAAAGAAGCCCAAGACCTAAGGATGCCCCCCCGGCTCGCCGGCAATAGCTGGCGCCAGGCGAGAAAGGATTTCTCGGCCGCCTCGATCGCGGCCTCCATGTCAGAGGCGCCACAACTGGCAAAGTTCGCGATCTCTTCCCCGGTAGCTGGGTCGACCACAGCGTCTCTTTGCGCGCCCGCGGTCCACCGGCCGTCGATCAGCGCCGCACCCGCCACGAAATCACGACGAGTCAGAGCCTGAAGATGACTTGCGGCAAGTCCAACCAAATGGGGACTGCAGTGTTGCCGAACAGCTTGTAAGACCATTTCAAAAAGATCCGACGGCCTTTTGTTGAATTTCTCGTCATTCAGGATACTAATGTTACAAAGGGATTTGCGTCGCATTTAACCGTCGATAGGGCGGTTTTCAGCGCCGCGGAGAAGTTTTGCGGTGAAATTCACCTGGAGCCCGTGATGCAATACGACCGAACAGACGCCCGCATCCTCGAGATCGTGCAAAAGAACAACCGTTTGACTTCCGAGGTGATCGGCGAACTGGCAGGACTTTCTGCTACCGCATGTCAACGACGTCTAAAGAGGCTCCGCTCCGAAGGCATTATCGAAGCCGATGTCTCGATTGTTTCGGCGAAAGCGGTGGGACGACCTATCCAAATGCTTGTACTCGTGAGCCTCGAGCGCGAGCGTGCAGACATTATCGATAGGTTCAAGAAGGCCATCAAGGCGTCGGCTGAAGTCGTCAATGGATTCTACGTCACCGGCGACGCTGACTTTGTTCTCTACATTACCGCTCGCGCCATGGAGGAGTACGAGCAATTCACGAGAAGGTTCTTCTATGAGAACCCGGACATCAAGGGGTTCAAGACGATGGTCGTAATGGACCGCGTCAAGGCAGGATTTGCTATTCCGATTGAGACTCCGCCTGAGAGTTGATCGCCGTGTCTCTACCCTAGCCGTGCGCTTTTTCGTCGTACGCTCGCATAGAATGCAAAAAAACAGCGCCGTGTTTCGTCTATTTTGCGGATTGGGAATACTAGAGTTGAACGATGCTTTTAGAATTGGCGAACGTTTAGATGGATTGAGATCTAACGAATGTCAGATCTGGCTCCTGCATTGTCGAATGCTGAGGAACTAAGAAAGGATTGATTTGAGGCGCTGCCGGTACTTCAGAACCCGCTTAAGGGAGCCGAGACTCTGGCCGAAAGAAAGTAACAATCGTGCCGGTAGCGGATTCTACATATAGACACGACATCATTGGACGACATTCAGACAAACGCGGTACTTCGATGAGTCCGCCCAGCGACTGCGTGGGACGTTTAGGACTCTCCATCGTGGAACAACGAAAAACGACTTCTCGCGCGCAACGTGAGCTTAGCAAGCTACT
The DNA here is from genome assembly GCF_023375135.1 of Bradyrhizobium sp. C-145. NCBI lineage: Bacteria > Pseudomonadati > Pseudomonadota > Alphaproteobacteria > Hyphomicrobiales > Nitrobacteraceae > Bradyrhizobium > Bradyrhizobium sp. C-145. Next base: position 6,952,576 of record NZ_CP088150.1, read on the forward strand.
TGACCTAGCATGGCTCATGAGACTTTTTTGCTAACCTTGTGCAAACTAGCCGAGGTGAAAAGTTCGCGCATTCCGGCGGCAAGCATTTCGGACTGTCACTGGTCACTGGTCGGGTTCGGAATGAAGCGATGGCAGGCGAGGCAAAACTCCGACATGGCTGATCCGTCTAAATTCCAGACGTCGGGCATCGACGTCATCACCGCTCCGCTTCGCCATGCCACCTTCCGAAACATCTGGTTAGCGAGCCTGTTTTCCAATTTGGGCATCCTGATCCAAGGCGTCGGAGCGGCCTGGGCAATGACTGAGATGACACCGTCGGCCGACAAGGTCGCGCTGGTGCAAACCGCTTTGATGCTGCCTGTGATGTCAATCGCGATGCCCGCCGGCGCCATTGCGGACATGTACGATCGCCGGATCATCACGCTGGTTTCACTCGGCATTGCACTCACTGGCGCATCTACCCTGACGGCGCTCGCTTTGCTCGGCCTGGTCACGCCGAACATTTTACTAGCACTCTGCTTTGCCGTGGGCACTGGTATGGCGCTAATGGGACCTTCTTGGCAATCTTCGGTGCGCGAGTTGGTGCCAATGGAAATCCTGCCGGCCGCCGTGGCACTGAACGGCATCAGCTACAACGTCGCGCGCAGCATGGGTCCGGCAATCGGCGGAATCGTTGTGGCAGCCTCGGGTGCGGTGGCCGCGTTCGCGCTCAACGCCCTACTCTATTTGCCGCTGATGCTCGCGCTGTTCCTGTGGAAACGCATCTCCGAACCCTCCCGGCTGCCGCCTGAACGACTTAGTCGCGCCATTGTTTCCGGAGTGCGCTACATCGCCAATTCACCATCGATTAGGATCGTGCTGACCCGTTCTATGGTGACGGGCGTGATCGGCGCCGCGATTACAGCGCTGATGCCGCTGGTAGTGCGGGATCTTCTGCATGGCGGCGCGCCGACCTATGGCGTCATGCTCAGTGCCTTCGGTTTGGGCGCGGTGATCGGTGCGCTCTTCATCGCCGAGCTGCGCAAACGGATGAGTGGCGAAGCCGCGATCCGCGCATGCGCGCTCTCGATGAGCGGAGCGGTTGCAGCGGTGGCGCTGAGCCGCGAGCCAATATTGACGGTAGTCGCCCTTGTCTTGGCAGGCGCCGTGTGGATGATGGCTTGGGTGCTTTTCAGCATTGGCGTGCAGCTTGCAGCGCCGCGCTGGGTCGCCGGGCGCGCCCTCGCGGCTTATCAGACAGCGTGCTCAGGCGGGATTGCCGTAGGGAGTTGGGCGTGGGGTCACCTGACTGATTCTGTCGGCGTCGAAACGGCGCTCCTAGTCTCGGCCGCCCTGATGTTCGCCTCCCCGATCCTAGGTCTCTGGCTGGAGATGCCGCGGATCATAGCGCGAGAGGACGAGGCCGAGATGCTAGCCGATCCAGAGGTGCGGCTTCCGCTCACCGGGCGCAGCGGCCCGGTTGTTGTGGAGATTGAATATATGGTCTCACAAGACAAAGCACGCCCCTTTCATACCGTGATGCAGGAGGTGCAGCTGTTTCGACAGCGGAACGGCGCCTACGGCTGGTCAATCGCGCGAGACATCGCCAATCCTGAACTGTGGACCGAGCGCTTTCATTGCCCGACATGGCTGGATTATTTGCGCCAGCGCAACCGGTCCACCTTGTCGGAGCGCGAGCTGGATCGTCAGGCGATGGCATTCCATATCGGCCCTGAGCCCGTACGCGTGCGTCGTATGCTCGAACGCCCGTTCGGCTCTGTGCGTTGGAAAGAGGATCGTCCTCCAATCGACGTTCGACGTGATTGCAAACATAGCGGGATGTAAAAAGCGCCGCCCGCACCATCGATGCTGTCTGCCCCGCGATGGGTGAACTTCGGACGGCATTTGCGCCAGAAGAATTCGCGACTACTTGTGCTCTTCGGTGCGCCTCCGCCGCACAGGGAGAATGATCCTGCGTCCTGCCGGAACGGGTAGGAACACTCTCTTCGCTTTTGCTGTACCGTCAGGGAGCACCGGCGCGCAACTAAGGTGCGCCGCACCGCTTTATCATCACCCTGATAGGGAGATAAGCAGCCATGGAAAATGCGAAAAGCGCCTCACCGACAGTAGAAGCAAACCGCGATTCTTTAGAGTGCGTGCAGGGTCAAATCAACTTTGCTCGGCGTACATCGGACGAAAAAGCTCCCGAAGTGGCGCCGAGATCGTTTCCCAAGATGCTGATTGGTCACTTACACGATCCGCCGCCCTTCTTCAGCTATGACGTAACTATTCGCAACGCGCGTCCAATCGTGAATAGATTGTCCCTTGACCGGGAAGGCTTCACTCTAATTCAGAATAGGAGATCCTGTGTCGACAAGCCTCATCAAGAGACTATGTGCGACAGGTATCTGCAAGAGATGGTTCCGTTTATCAAAAACCGCTTCAATGCATCGTGGGTCGTGGCCCGCCGAGAAGCTGTCGTTTGTCGTTCTGCTGCTGGTGGGAACTCCACTCCCACAGTAAAGGAACCAATCGTATTGGCTCATATTGATTACGCGCCGACCATCGGCCCTCTTGCCGCCGCGGCTGCGAGCCAATCGCAGGGAGTTCCGATTCAATCGTATTCTCGATTGCTGATCATTCAAACTTGGCATGCCTTGTCGCCGCCTCCGCAGGATTTCCCGTTAGCGATGTGCGATAACACATCCTTGTACGATACCGATATCGAGGTGGTGGACTACACTGTTTTCGGCAACACGATTAAGATGGGCATCGTGCACTTCAATGAGGCTCAGCGTTGGTACTACTTTCCGGAAATGACTGCAGACGAGCTTATCCTGTTCAAGAGCTATGATTCCGAGGTGCGTTGCAATTCGAAGGCGGCTCACTCTGCGTTTGACAATCGTCGTGCGCATCCAGGTGCAAAGCCTCGTGAGAGTCTCGAGGCTCGCTTCTTCGTGTACTACACGTGAGGGGATCAGATGGCTTCTGCCGTTTCAATTGTTGGGTAGACACGTTCGTCGAGGCGAGCTCAACTGGACTTTTGATCAAAGTTCTATGCTCTGAAATGTTGAAGTCGGCACACGAAGTGTACTTCGCGCGCCAGCAAATCGAGCGAGGCGGCAACTGGGCGACACAACGCGAAATGTATTTGGAAGAATCGAGCGCATCTCCCCCAAAGGCCGACTGAGCTCGCGTCGGGCCCTGGATACATGGTGAGCTGCTGCTATATAATGCCAGCGGCTTCTTTCAAGGGGGGCATGAGCAACGACACTTCCGCCGCACTTCCGCGCAGCCATTCGCACCAGCGCAGGAGCAAGCTGGCGAGTTCATCGACATGAACCATGGCACTCGAGCCGCCGAAGTTCATCCACCAGCTTGAAGAGTGGCCCAAATCCTGCTTGGAGAGCGCCATACACTTAGTCTTCGCCCAAATTGAGAGCGGGCGCTCGCTGGTTCGATGAGGTCAAGCATGATTGATATTCCTACCCCTCGAGCCAACCGTTGGCCTCGATTGCCATTCAACGGTGCTCCTCTAGGTGTTCTAATGATGGAGCGCATGGGAAGCGAAAATCGCCCGTTCATACCCGGTGATACCGGCAACGCCAGCACGTGGAGTGTCCCCTCGCGCTACAAGGTGGTGCCTGGTTTGAGTGTCTCGCGGATATTTGCGCCAGACGCCGGCGAAATGCTCTCGACCGTCGTTGAAGCGGCAAAAGAGCTTGCGCGCGAAGGCGCACAACTAATCACCTGTCAATGCGGATACTCGATCCAGTATCAAGCGGCAGTCCGCGACGCGGTCGATGTACCCGTGTTTCTGTCGAGCCTTCTCCTCGCGCCTTTTCTCGAAAGGATGCTCCCCCGCGGCAAGGCACTCGGCATCATGGTCGCAAGCAAGTCTGTCCTGACGCCGGCGATGTTGGAAGCTGCAGGTCTGCCCGCCAGTCTGGGCCGTAGGGTGGCTATCGTCGGACTGGAGGATACTCCTGCGTTTGCCGAGAGCTGGATTAGGAGCGTAGGTCGGCTGGATGTCAAAGCCGTCGAGAAAGATGTGGTGGATACCGCCGTAGCTCTCATAAACGATCGGCCCGACATCGGGATGCTGCTCCTGGAGTGCGGCGACTTGCCCCCTTACGCCGCCTCAGTCCAGAGGGCGACCGGCCTTCCAGTTTTCGACTACACATCGATGGTCGAGTTCTTCATTGGCGGGTTGGTACGTAAGCCGTTTACGGGATTGATATAGGGGTCGGCTCAGAAAACCGGCCGGCCGGACGCCTCGGCAGCCCAACACGTTCGCTCGATGCTCAGCCAGAGCGCGAGCCGTCACACAGTAGATCGCCCACGATATCGGCATCATGCGCTATCCGCAAACTTCTCGGCTGGTATCGTGACAGAGATGTCGGGCGGCAACTACCGGCGATTTCCGCTTACCTTCGAGACGTGCGTGCGCCAAACCTATTGGTAGAGGCCCTGTAAGATCCCAGACTGCCGAATGGAATCAGGTCGAGGATCGATCGGCCGGCGGCAAACCGCGGAAACGACGGGCTCTTCCTCAAACCATTCGGCCTAGTCCTAAAATCGGCACCCCAACATGAGCGGCGTCGATCCGCAAGCCGAGCTGTCGGATCTCCTTGTCGTCATCGCTGAGCATCCAGCTCATCGGCTGGACGAGCTTCTGGGCTGGACCTGCTATGAAAGCTCTCCGATCGAGCGGTATGACCACGCACGTTAACAGCTCCATCACGCCGCGACTGTGACGACGACACTGCGCGATTTGAGACGTTGCTATGGGTGTGGACTCAACTGATCGAAGCCAAATTCGCACGGAAACGAGTTGAACGAAAGCGAAGAACGTCGCGCCGAGCTTGTCATGGCGGGTGGCAATGCGTCGAAACTGCTTCAGCTTGTTGAAGAAGCGCTCGACGTGCTTGCGCTCGCGATAGATGGCCTTCTTCCACCGGAACCTCTTCTTCCGGTTGGATTTGTTGGGAATGTTGGGGATCGCACCTTGATCCCGGATGTGGGCACGAACACGATCGGCATCGTAGCCTTTGTCGCCGATGACGACGGCGCGCGCATCGAGTCCGTCGAGCAGGGCCTCGGCGCACGTCACGTCGTGGGCCTCGCCGGGGGTGATCATGAGGCGGTCCGGGCGGCCTTTCGCGTCGACGCGCGCGTGGATTTTGGTGGTGAGGCCGCCTCGCGTCGGCCCACACAACGATCTCCACTCTTTTTTCACCTCGGAAGCATGCTGATGGACCCGCACGATCGAACTGTCGATCTAGTGAGGGCTTTGCGTTCGATGCACCGAGCACGCAGTCGTGCAGTGGGCGACAACATGAGCATATATCCAGGCACTGAGAGGCGCGACACCAAACACTTTAAGCCTCGAAAGAGAGAGAATTCTTCGCAAATTCGGGCATTTAGGTCGGCATGCATCGGTTCTGAATAGCAAGCCTGCTCGCCAGCAGCCGAAAACGAACCACTGCGAGCGCCGCGTAAACTGTCGTTCCGATTGATAAGCCAATCCAGATTCCAACCGGGCCAAGCCCGATCTTCAAACCCAGCGCGTAGCCGAGAGAAAGACCAATCAGCCATTGACCAACTGCAGAAAACACAAGCGGGACCCTCGTGTCCCTCAGACCACGCAGGCCTCCCAAAGCAATGCTATACATAGCGGTGGTGATGAAACAGCTTGCGCAAACCAAAAGGAGGTTTGTAGCGAGGCTGATTGTCGCATCGGCTGCGTCGGCCAGAAAGAACTCGGCGATCTCAAAACGCGCCGCTATCACCACAATCGAAGCTGTTGCGGCGATCACGATGCCGAGCACGAGTGCGGCCAAACCGGCCCGTTCGATGCCGGGACCATCATTGCGACCTACGGCATGGCCAACGCGCACGTTCGCCGCCACGCCAATGCCGAAAAAGATTGTGTACAGGATTGCAGCGAGCTGGTACGCGATCTGGTGGGCGGCAAGCGCACTGCTGCTGATAATACCCATCAGGAACGCCGCAGCGGACCAAATCGCTACGTCCATCAAAAATGTGATGGAGATTTGAGTCCCGATGACGATCAGCTGTTGCATCAAGCGGAAATCAAAGCACCAGAGACCCGCAAGCACGTGGTAGTAACGAAAAGGGCGTGGGACGGTGGCGAACCACAAACCGGCAAAAAGCGTTGCAAAGTTTACCAGCGTGGTCGCAAGACCTACTCCGAACAACTCCAGCCGTGGGAGGCCGAGCTTGCCATATATCAGCAGATACACGAGCAAGGCATTGAAAGGGATGGCTCCGAGGGTAATCCAAAAAATGGGCTCGGGCCGGTGGACTGCGCCCATGAAGCTACGGATCACTCCAAACCACAGCGCCGGCGCCACGCCCCAAGCGAGTCCGTGCAGATATTGCTGAGCGAGGCGCGCAGCGTCAGGCGCTTGGCCAAGGGCGAGCAGTATTTGCTCACCCCGCAGCGAAAGCGCCGTGGTCGGGAGGGACAGCAACAGCGCCGCCCAAAGTCCCATGCCCACCGAGCGCCGAACGGCGGCTAGATTGTGCGCCCCAAACGCCTCTGCCGCAAGCGACGTCACCGCTGCGAGCAGGCCGACGCCAAAGGTGATGCCAGCCAAATAAACCCGGCCAGCCAGCGCTGCCGCGGCTATCGCCTCAGCGCTGATGCGCCCAATAAAGGCAAGATCGGTCGTCATCATCGCGATCTGCCCAAGCTGCGCCAGTACCATCGGCAAAGCTAGTTTCGCCGTTTCGCTGAGCTCAGCAGCCATTTGATGGCGAGCCGCCCCTCTCGTCAGTCGGCGCAGCGAAGCCGATATCGATCTAGTTTCGGCGATCTTGTCCATGGAATCATGTTGCCCGGTTTGCCTTCAGCGGACAGATGGCCGCTAGTCAAAGAATGTCTTCTCCCCACACTCAGTTCGCGATCGCGCCGCCCAGGATGGACTCGCGCTCTGAGTTGTGCAGTTACGCCTCACACGAGGCGCGCCATTGGCTTAGACCTGCTCGCAAATTAAGCTGGGCATGCTGGCCGATGAAAATGGCTCTGTGCGCATTTCACCGACGCGTCCGCCACTGCATCGAGCTTTTGCCGCGTATTGGCGCGAAGGAGACGCGACAGCTGACCGATAATCCGAACGCTTGATCCGCCGGCATCGCGCAGTGGGCGCCTGCGCGAACCGCGATCGCGGTGTGGCGACAATGATCCCACACTCGTGTGCAAGAGGGCGCAGAGCGGGATAGTGATATTGGGCAACCCGAATTCACACGCGACGCACACAATGAGCTGAGAGGCGATAATCTTGTGAGCCATCACTGCGACTATTTGGAAGGCGATGCTGAATGGTATTTTCTATTCAAGGCTTGTGCCAAGTGCGAGAGCTTGAAATTAAACCTGTTTGAGCGAACCGACGTCGTGAGTCCGACGGACTGTCGCGATCTGGCAGCCGGCGTCAGAAAGGCTTCACGACCCGCAAGCTTTCGACGGGCTAGGATCACATGGCCAGGCACGAGACATGGTTGGCATCTATGTCTCGCCACCAGAGCATGTGTCCTTTCATTCGGCGTAGATCTTTGGTTCTCACGTGCTTTTTGGCACAATTCTCGAGAGCTATGTGGCCTCTGCTGGGAGGAGTCTCAGGCCGAACTGATTCATCGCAGCTTAGACCTCTGAAACACTGAAACATGCCTTTGCAAATTTCAAACAGCTGGCACGAAGGATGCAAGGGGTGCTGGGAACTTCTGGCTGTGTGCTCTTGGGTTACCATCTGGCCGGGCGCGAGTCGCTAACTCGCCTAACCGAAATGTCGGAGGTCGTTATGTGGAACGTACAGGAGACCTGCGGAATTCGGGCGTTCACGGGCCCAACATGAAATGAAGCAACAACGCGCATCTTGAAGAAGTGATCTCGCGCCGAAGCGTCAAAGGGTGAACGGGAATGGCAGCGATCTCGGAGCAGCAAGGCGATGTCTCGGAAACCTGTATGATGGAGCGTCCTAGTCCGATCACTGAAGCGCCGACTCGAGGGGGAGCGCCTGAGGATCGAGTGTGCTGCCCATGTGAGTTCGCCAGGAACCGGCGAGATCATTTTAGGTGGTGTCAGCCGTGCCTGCCTGCCGCTGGATTTCGCTTTCTCGGACCGCAGCATTGCCAGTCCGCTGGCGCATGTCCCGGCGGACCAGCGAGTCTCGGGCGAACTCTCGGACACCGAACAAATATTGAGCCTTTTCCGCGCCCCCTTGAACAAGCATCGTCTGTGTTGAAGAGCGGAACCAGATGAACACGTTCCTCAACCATACTGAGCTTCGGCGGCTCGCGAAGCGGCGCTTGCCGCGCGGCATCTTCGAATACATCGATAGGGGCACCGAGGACGAGAACGCGCTCCTCCAGAACCGGCGTGCCCTGGATAGAGTGCGGATTAAGCCTCACATGCTGACCGGCGGCGCAACTCGCAGCCAAGTCGTCTCGCTGTTCGGTCACACTCATGACGCGCCGATCATTGTCGCCCCAACCGCCTTTGCCGGGCTCGTGTGGTATCGCGGAGAGATAGAACTGGCCAAAGCCGCCGCGGCAAATGACATACCGTTCTGCGCCGCAACAGAAGCGATCACCTCTGTGGAGGAGATCGCGGCAGCAAGCACAGGTCCGGTTTGGTTTCAGCTCTATCTATGGGAAAATGAAGAGCTCTCGCGAGACCTACTGCAGAGGGCATGGAACAGCGGCGTGCGGACATTGGTGGTGACATGCGACTACCCTGTCACTGCCAACCGGGAATACAACACCCGCAACGGCTTCGGCGTACCCTTCAGATATTCCGCTCGAAATGTTTGCGATGTTGCTCTCCATCCTCGCTGGGCGCTCAGCGTCTTTGCGCGCTACCTGGCGACAGGCCACGTGCCGGCGCGCGCAAACTATCCACCTGCCTATCGCAGTAGCATATTGGGCAAGGGTAAGGCCCTGCCTTACGAGCCTAATCTTGGCTGGGGGCACATGCGAAGGCTCCGCGATTATTGGAAAGGCAATCTTGTCCTAAAGGGCATTCTTCGCGTGGAAGATGCGATTCTCGCAGCGAAACTCAACGCGGACGGCATCATCGTCTCAAATCATGGCGGGCGCAGCCTAGACAGTGCCGTGGCACCGATCGAAGTACTGGAAGAAATAGTTGACGCAGTCGGTGAGCAGATGACAGTGATTGCCGACAGCGGCGTCCGGAGGGGCAGCGATGTCCTCAAACTCCTTGCTATGGGAGCGAAAGCTGTCATGGTTGGTCGGTTTCTTCTATACGGCACCGCCGTCAGCGGAATGTCCGGCGCGAGCCGAATGATCGGGATTTTGCGGCACGAACTCGACACTGCTATGGCCATGAGCGGTTGCAAAGATCTCCGCAACTTGAACAGAAGCCTCCTCGAGACACCCGGCCAGTCTGAGAGCCGATTCGCAAGGACGCAGCCGGCGGTGAACGTACCGCAATCGATGTAATCGAAGTTTCCTCCGACCGCGTCTGCCCCCCGCAATCTGCGCCGGGCGCCGCAATGTCTGGTTAAGGATCGCCACGCATTTCTGGCCTCTACGACTTGCGTGCCTAACATTGGGTGCACGATGCATCAGATTGGACAAGCGATTATGCATGGTCGTGACGAGGATCGCGGAAATCTGCTTCGTCGCGTGCCATTCTTCCGTCCCGGCCAAGGATCTCGCAACCGCGCGGAGGGGGAAAGACCTGCGCGTTGGGGGCAACCGCACGACCAGCCCCGCGGCGCCCAAAGGAAGCGGTGGCCGCCTTGGTGAAGCGCGATTGGCGTTCTGCCGCGCACCGGTGTCCTGATGCTCAAGCGCATGGTGTCCGGAACCACCGAGCGCTACCGCTGAGGGCAGTTTTGCAATCGCAATCGAAAATGGGAGCGATGGTCCTCCTGCGCCAGGCCGCTACGCGATCTACTCGAGATGATGTGGGTTGTCGTGGCTCGGCTCGACGGTTTGGAAAAGCAGCTCCCGGTCGATAACTGGAACAAGATCATCGACGATAACACATGCCATTGATCAACTTGTGCACGACGTCAACGAGCTCCCTTCATGGGCGGAAGCCACGCAGGCCGAGGCTGAGCGTCAGGCTGCTTCAGATGAGCCGCCACTAAGCCTGATCGTCGCCGCGAGACCGTCTCAGCAGGCAGGCGCCGAAATGATTAAAATCCTCGACGGGATTCAAGCGCTAGAGGTGGCCAAATCCGCCCGGAATCCAAAGTCGGTCTCGTTCGAATGTGCGCTGCTCTCGGGACAAGGAGAGCGCGTGAAAGCGGCAAGGCTGGATCTGTGGGTGCCAAAGCCAACTCGCCGAGCTATTTGACCACATCCGATACGGGCCGCGTCGCAGGCGCACCCTGATCTGATCTGCTGAGAATAGCGGTGTCTGCCGACCATCGGTCAGCTAGAAAGCGTGCTGATCTGACCGCCAATCGAGCCGCCATTTCATTCTTAGATGCCGCCACTGCGGGGACGCCGTCAACGTGAAAGCATCTTACTCTACTCTCGCGAGCTCTCCTATCCGGTTTGGTAGCTGTCAAGCGACGTCGATACTGGTTCTTGAGAAAACCAGCCGAGCAGTGCGCAGGGTTGGTAGAACTTGCATGCTACAGGACAGCGCCTGGATGAACATGCTTCGCTGAACCTCCGCGCGTGATCGGCGAGGGCTACTTGCCGCATCGGGCGACATTGGCAACTCATTCACATGGGGCGTTAGGCACAAACATTAAGCATGAGGGTCGATTAACTCGGAGTAAGACGAACATGCCTGACTGGTTTGTTGGCGAACTACGCAAAGTATTAGACAAGAGCTCAGTGCTGACCGGCGCCGACATCGAGCCGCGCTATTATCACGATCTGGCGGGGCAGCCGGTCGACAAGCCACGGGCGGTCGTCCGTCCTAGGACCACGGAACAGGTCTCTGCCTTCCTGCGGCTCTGCCACCGCGAAAGAGTGCCCGTAGCGACGCAAGGCGGCATGACAGGGTTGGTACGCGGCGCGCTGCCCAACTCGAGTGAGATCGTGCTATCGATGGAGCGCATGAATGCAGTCGAGGAAGTAGACCCCTTGGCAGGCACTGCCGTTGCACAGGCCGGCGCACCGCTGCAAAAGATCCACGAGAGGGTTGAGCAGGAGGGCTACATGTTCCCAATCGATCTTGGGGCGCGCGGCAGCTGCACAATCGGCGGAAACATTTCCACTAATGCCGGCGGCAATCGCGTTATCCGCTATGGCATGACGCGGGACCTGATTCTTGGCCTTGAAGTCGTTACCGCTAACGGCATAGTGCTGCAGGGTTTGCGCAAACACATCAAGAACAATACTGGAATTGACCTGAAGCAGCTTTTCATCGGCAGCGAGGGAATCCTCGGCGTCGTAACGCGAGCCGCATTGCGCATCTTTCCCGCACCTGCAGAGCGGCAAGTGGCGCTTTGCGCCCTGCCCTCGTTTCCTCAAGTCACCTCATTCCTGAGAATGGCGCGAAAGCATCTTGGCGGCGAGCTAACAGCGTTCGAGTTGATGTGGAACGAGTACTACCGCCTCACCGTCGAGCGCGTGAAAGGGGTGATCGCGCCGCTACCCACACATTACCCGTTTTATGTGCTTGTTGAGGCGTCCGGTGATCACGCCGATCGCATCCATGCCGATCAGGAGAAGCTGCTCGAGGCCGCGATTGTCGAGAACCTGATCGTCGACGCAACGCTCTCGAACACGAACGCGTCCGCGGAAGCGATGTGGCGCATCCGCGATTCCAGCGGAGAACTTGCTCGCACTTTTCGTTACGCTGCACGGATCAGCTTTGACGTCAGTCTCGCGATCGACAGGATGGATGAATATACGAGGGCGATCGGCGCAGGCATCAAGACGATCGACTCCAGCGCGTTCCTGATCGCCTTCGGTCATGTGGGTGATGGCAACCTGCATCTCGACGTGCATCACGAGAACACTCCCACAAAAGGTGAGGACCTTGAGAGACTCGTTTATCAAATCACCGGCGGTTTCGACGGGTCGATCTCGGCCGAACACGGCATCGGTATCCTGAAGCGGCCGTATTTGAAGATCAGCCGCACACAAGAAGAAATCGAAACAATGCGTATGCTCAAGCGTGCGCTCGATCCGAATCATATTCTAAACCCGGGACGCATCTTCACGATGTGAATGGATGGTCTACTCCAAGCGACCGGCAGGATATTTTCTCGGCCCGGCAGCGAGCCAGCCTGAGCGCACGGTATGATCACAACTATCTTGCTTTGCCGGCCGTCATGACAGGAAAATGCCTTCTGGTCGCGCCGGAAATCATCGTCAGTGATCTGGTGCGAGGCGTCCCCGGCTCCCGCGCTCCAAGTGGCATGCAATATCGCGCCTATGCTGTGGATCGCAGCGCGCACCCCGAGATCGCACGTTCTTTTTGCCGATGGCTGGCTCGTCTTTGCAAAAAGGTCGCACCCGCGCAGGCTGCCTGACGTCTAAGCCTCAATCCGGTACAGCAGGAGATCAATGCTCAAGTCGAGAGCGCTCAAGTTAAGAAACCATTCCAGCACAGTGGTCAAAGCCGACGCAGATGGCGCCGCTCGGGTGCAGTAATCAAGACGCCAACAATGAGAGATCTGAGCGCAAAGTCTTTGTCATATCCGACATCGTGCCATGGCAGCAGCAGAATTGGCAGGCAGAACGGAAGGTAGGCCGCTTATCGCGCCGCAGCCCTTTACCTGTCATCCCTGCCCCTGCGTTTGCCCAGCAATGCTCGCCAGCGAAGGCGTATAAGGCGCCGCCCCAGCTTAACAAGTCGAATGGTTCGGCTGCGCAAATCGTCTGTTTTCCAGGCGCGCTCGGACATACGATGACTTCCAAACAGGCCTTGCGCAATTTGGCGATAGCTATTTCCTTCATGCCATCCATCCACTGCGCGCAGCGCTAGGATCAGCCGACGCTGCTTCAAAGCAGGCATAGCAAGAGGAGGCTGTCCGAGCGGACGACGCTCGAGGGCCAGCCAAAATCGACGTGCGGCCCCCAAGCGAAGCTCGAAATCGGCGTCGAGCGTAAGATCAACGACGACAGCATATCCGCTCGCTGGAGGCTCCTTTAGCCAAAGGCGATGCTTCGTACCCCCGAGCGGCACGATCGCATGCCATCCATCCGGCGCACGGCGAAGCTCGCCGCCGGGCAGATTGCCGAAATCAAGCTGATAGCTTTTGGGCACAATGCAATTGGCCGCCCGCACAGCCAGTACGGTCGGCAGCACCTCGGGTGCCCAAAAGACTGAATGCTTGTCGAAAGTCTTTTGCGGATCAGCAGGAAAACGAGAGCCCCCACTTGCGTCGGAACTGGCCCGCCGCTGCGCTTGAACGTTCGCGGCGAGATAGCCGCTTATAATCCTCTTGGTAATCGCGATCCCGGCGCAGCCACTCCCAGGCCAGGTCGGCAGCATCCGCCTTCTTCAGGCCGCTGTACGCTTCCTCAGATCTCCAGTCAGTATCCGGCATGCACCTTTCCCGCACAATCTTCAGACGCGGTGAAATGCATCCGATGATTGTGGCACTTTCCGGTGCTTCCTTACGGTGTGCGCGCCTTGCCGGCACTTAATCGATGGAATGATCAACTTTTGCGATCGCGATGCATTCCGGCGACCCTGACATCCGCGCTGATCATTGTTTTGGCCAACCGCTACGTAGCAGATCGCGATAGCCGTGGCCCGCTAGCCACTTGGCCCGAGTCAGATGACTGTCGAATGTGCGTCGCGCACGATCCGGTTCAACGGCAGGGTCAAGCCCAAGCACAATTCGCGCGATTTCGCGCCAATCTGCCTTGTCCGCGTTCGCATCAAGAAGTCGCATGTAAGTGACGGCGTGCTCCTCGTCGTATGACGTAAGCTCGTCGACGCTGGGCGCCAATTCTGCGATATTCGGCTCGGCTGGCACTGCCTGAAACTCCTACCCAGCTGAAAAATCTAGCGCAATCAGAGCAACGATAAGTAGTTTGAAGTCGTTTTGGTACCTGCCCAATGGTCGCACGCCAACCTCCTTTTCGCGCCAAGACGGCAACCGCATATCGGCTCACACTGACCTGCTGGCCGCCATCCTGCGCTTTCTCGTTTTCATCGCAGTCCATACTGGAAGCGATTGCAGATGTGCCCGGTAACAAGGTTGTCCGTGCTGTTCTGTTCCTGGCGGAAGGCACGGTGGTCCGTGATGGCCGGCCCGGTCGCACTCAAGGCAACAACCAGAACCGGCCAATTGAAGAATATTCGTTTCCCTTTCGAGCCATAGTTGAACATTCGTCCTATCTAGTCGCGGTCCCGGGAAAACGCCGCAGGTATCTCTGAGCGCTATTTCTTCTCTGCCGCTAATGGCAAGCTATTGCCCGCGAGAACGCTTGTGATGGTCAACGAGAAGAGGACACGTGCTATCGGCGTCTGCATCTCACCGTTGCCTGATTCCTCGAAGCAATTGGGCAGCCACTGCTGGTGCAAGCTTATCGTAATAGTATGGCTATAACCAGTGGTTTCATAATCATCGGAATGGCTGCCTCTGCGCATGAACGCTCGTGCGCTTGTGGCCTGGAACGTGCGCCGGATCCGCGTAGAGCGCGGCATTCCGCAAGATCAGTTGGCCTATGATGCCGGGATCGACCGCTCATACATGGGACGCATTGAGCAGAAGAGAGAGAACCCAACTATTGATCTCCTGGAACGCATCGCCGCGACTTTGGGCGTTCACTTGTCCGAATTATTCACACAGCCGGCTAAAGGTGCAATGCCCCCCAAGCCAATGTCCAGAGGGCGCAAGCCGACACGGCTTGGCCGAAATAAGACGTAATCGAGAGCGAGCCGTGTTTCGGCTAGCGCTTGGACGGAATCGAGCCAGAGCGGCCCACGTGCTTCATCGATCGATAGCCGGCGCTTCCGATCTCTTGCTCCAGCCGATGTGGCCCCAGCAGGGTTCCGCTTAGCGCTCCCTCGGAGCGGCCTGTTATAAGGCCATGCATTTACGAAATGAAGTTGCGCCTCGCGTAGTTCGCAAGAGCATGAGAGCAGATCGGTCCTCCAGAGCTTTCGGTTGGAGGATCAAGCTGGTGTGCGCCTTGAGGATGGGACCTTTCCGCTGGACGAAGATCGGGAAGATGCGGTGCCCGATGGGACACGTAAGACGCGGCCATGATCGCGAGCGGGATAGTTTCAGCCGGCGCCGGGCGCTGTGAATCAAGGCCATCCGACACCTCGCGGGATGGTGGCGAATATGCTCTGAATTGGATGTGAGCTACGCCGGGCCTGCCTATCCCGATACGATGAAGGGGATGCTGCTCGCCGACTGAGAGCCAACGGCTGCATCAGATCATCAAAAATGCGGCGTCTCAGTTTGACCGGCGAGCAGAGACGCTCCGTGGAAGATTGATGCTGTTGGGCCTGGAAGAAGCATAGCAGGTGGCAGCTGCGCCCGTTAGCCGGTCCTCGCGCATAAGACCGGCCGCTCCGCTCAACATTGCGGGGCCGCAACTTAGTCTTGGCTCTCCAGGCGTTGACGTGATCCGGGAGGTGCGGACAATGTCAGGCAGCCTTTGCGGCCCTTGATTTTGGCGTCTTCACGTGCGGTACCGCGAACTGGTCCATGGCCCAGTGAGGACTGCCGATTTTGTTGACCGGGTACGGCTCAGTCGAGCGATTGTCCCAGATTACGACGTCGCCTGATTTCCAGTTCCAGCACAGGGTGTTCTGCGGCGCGGTGAGATAGGATTGCAGCCGTTCAAACAGTTTTTGGCTGGGGTAGGGCTGCAGGCCGACGAAGTTCTTCACGGAGCGGCCGAGCGATAGCATGCGTTCGCCGGTCTCGGGATGAACACGAACAATCGGATGTGTCGTTTCGTAGATCGTTCCAGTCGATACGCCCCACCAAGGCCGCTTGTTGGCTTCGGTGGCCCTGTCTGTCGCAGTGAGATCAGATGCGACGAAGCTCACAGCCCAGAGGTTATCTGCGAGCATTCGCAGGGGATCGGGAAGATCAAGATAAGCCGCCGCCCTGCTCGACCAAGCAATGTCGCCGCCAAAAGGCGGGGCCGCTGCGAGCCGCAGCACAGAAATGGCTGTGCGGACCCGCTCATCGTTCATCTGGTTGAGATGACTGCAGGCGCGATCAGACAGCTCCTGCCGGATCGTTGAACCGCCCAATGTGTCCGCCATTGTGGGATTCGGTATCAGCGCGCCGAGCCGGAGCACAAAACGCTGCTGCTGTGCATCGTCGAGATGTCCCTGGTCACGGAAGAAGATGACCTTATGCTCTAGCAGAAGTCGCTTGAACGCTACGATGACATCGTCAGGCAAATCGTCCGACAGCGCAATGTTCTTGATTTCGGCACCAAGCCGCTCCGCGCGCTTCACGATGTCTACTCGCGGAATGACATTTTCAACAGCCATTGTTCCACTCATTACTGAGCCTCTTTCTATGGATGTCTAAACAGACTTGGTGGTGGTCGCGTTCGCGACAAATCCGAAGACCATTTCAATCCTACACACACCCGAATTGTCCGAGCGTGGCTCACCGCGCCACTCAATTAGGCGGCTGAATTCCGATACACACCACCAGCACCTTAGAATCCGCCCCTTCTGCGCATCGACACGGCTAGTGGCGTTCTCATCGAAGGACACTCGCATATGAGGCCACCTGATCCATTTGCAGCCTGATCAACAGTGCAGATCATAGACGCAATCCATGTCCAGTCCATGAAACGAAACCAGCTTTCTTTTTGAGCTCGCGCAACGTTCGCCTCGTCTCAGAACTCATGCTTGGAAAATCCTCGAGCAACGACTGTGTCGTGCCTCATTCATCCTGCACGGCCTCATGCGCACGATGAAGATTGGAAGTGGTTCGCGGCATGCACTCGCGAAGCGGATAGGACCCGCCGTCTCGAAAGCAAAATCTATCTGAAGATGTATATGATATAACAAACTACTTCAACGGGTCGATCATCATATTTTCGCGACTTGGGGTTGTCCAATGCGCGACTTGTTCATCAGCTGATCAGTTGCTGCCATGCGTGGACTAGCGGGGGAGGCGCAAAAGACGAAGGCTGCAACTTCCGAGGCAGCTTAACAATGGACTTAATCCCTCAATTTTCGAAACTTTAACTCGGCAGCAATTGAGGCTGTTGCGGCGATGACCTGCGTTTCGTCCGCCTGGAGACGTAAATGCTCCTTACGGACTGCATGCGGTCTTCGTGGCAGTCGAGCACACACAACAGATACAGAGCGCCGAAGAGACCGTAAGGCGTCTCTGCGCTTTCGGACTGAAGCCGCAAATTTGGGCTGGCTATTTTTGCGTCGCTATGAGCGACACGCACACTGAATGCCGCGCCGGACTACAGATCCTAAGCCCGGATTTCTTTTGCCTATGCGTCTGGCTGTCGCAACGGATCAAAGATGCGATGCAATACTCGCCTGAGATCGCCTTTGGCTGGTGCTCACCGATCTGGCTGGGCTCAACGCTGCCGGTCTCGTCGACCCGCTTGATCACCGGCTCCAGATTGAAAGCCGTAGTACTAACTGAAGCTTTTCCACAAGCGCGCCGCTCAATTCCATATGGACGCATGATTTCAGTGCGGGAGAGCTAGTCACGTGAATCTAAAGTTCGCCACATAAAGTCTGCTGGGCTTTGTGGCAGAAGCGTTTGACGGAAGCCAAAATCTGGTCAGCAGACTTGGTCCATTTGAAGGGCTTCGGGTTTTGGTTGTGCAGGTCGATGAAGGTGCGGATGTCGGCCTCGAGCTGCCTGACGGAGGTGTGAACACCTCGCTGGATCTGCTTTCTGGTGAGTTCAGCGAACCAGCGCTCGACCTGATTGATCCATGAGGCGGAAGTCGGCGTGAAGTGGACATGATAGTGAGGCCGGCGGGCGAGCCACGCTTTGATCTTGGGTGTCTTGTGAGTGGCGTAGTTGTCCATGACGATATGGACATCGAGGCCCTCAGGAACTTGAGCATCGATCTCTTTTAAAAACTTCAAGAACTCGACTGCCCGGTGGCGCTTGTAGCATTTGCCGATGACGAACCCCGAGGCGACATCGAGCGCGGCAAACAGCGAGGTCGTACCATGCCGCACATAGCTGTGCGTGCGACGTTCCGGCACGCCAGGCATCATCGGCAAGACCGGTTGCTCGCGATCGAGGGCCTGAATCTGGCTTTTCTCATCGATGCTGAGGACAAGGGCTCGGTTCGGTGGGGACAGATAAAGGCCGACAATATCGCGGACCTTGTCGACGAACAGCGGATCGCTCGACAGCTTGAATGTCTGGCTGCGGTGCGGCTGCAAGCCGAACGCCGCCCACATTCTGCGGATCGTGGTGTAGGAAAAGCCAGTTTCCGCAGCCATCGAGCGGATCGACCAGTGCGTCGCGTCGGCCGGCGTCGTACGCAGCGTGCGCTCGATCACGGCGGCAACCTGATCGTCGTTGATGGTGCGAGGGCGGCCAGGGCGTGCCTCGTCAAGCAGGCCATCACAGCGATCCTTCAAAAATCGGCGGCGCCACTTGCCAACGGTGTGTTCGTGGAGGCCGAGTTCGGCAGCCACAGACTTGCTTGGCAAGCCATCCGCACACCGCAGGATCGCGCGGCATCGCTCAGATAGCGACCGCGCAGCACGATGACGACGAACTTGCCTCTCCAAGTACGCCTGCTCCTGCGGACTCAGCATCAACGGCGCGATCGGCCGGCCTTTCCCACCTGCATTCGCCACAAGCGCTCTCCTCTCTCGAGATTCGAGCTATCAACTAATGTGACGAACTTGCGTTCCGGATGACTAGATAACATGACGTATCCTCAATACGTAGATAAAGATACGGGATACGCGTTCAATTGTCGGCAATCGGCCCAACTGAGGTTTACATACCTTTGTCGCAAATGCGTGCGAGCATCAGACAATCGCGTGTCTTCACACAGCGGACGGCGCGGACCAGTTGGTTGGGGCATAGTCGCCGCGGCAACGCTGTTGGCCGCTTGCGTGTTCTTCGCGCGGCGCTATGTGTGAGCCTTTGTGCCTCACTCCAGCTCCATCACGGTCGGTGTCAAAGCGCTTCTGGCAAACTTCTTCAGCGGCATCGGCTTGCCGAACAGATGACCCTGGACGAGGTCAAACCGAGCTCGTTGACGGTAGCCAGATCAGCCCCGCTCTCGCTGCCTTCCGCGACGGCGCGCGCGCCGTAGCTCTGAGCGAGCTCGACGATGTGACGGCACACCGTTCGTTTCAGCCGGTCATTGCCGCAGCCAGCGACGAATTGCCGGTCGGCTTTAAGCTTGATGAAGGGAATCCTGTCCAGTCCCATCAGTTCCGGCCAGTTGGCGCCGAGATTGTCGATCGATAGGCCGATATTGTGGAAGCTCATCTCGCGAGCCATCTCGGCCAAAAAATCGAGGGCCTGGATCGCCTCATCGCTGGCGATCTCAATCGTCAGCGCGCCAAAGGCTGGATGCATCGGTATCCGGCGGCAGAGGTCGCGGACGGCCTGCGGCTTTCTCAAATATGGCGCCGGCAGGTTGATCGATAGATCGACCGCGCTCTGCCGTTCCAAGAGATAATGCCAGTCCTGCAGGGCGCGCTCGACCACAAACTCGGACAAGTCACAGAAATATGGATCGCGCTCCTCCGGAATAAAAAAGGCTGGCTGTACCACGCCTCACGTCGGGTGTCGCACACGCACCTTCGCCTCGGCACCACGGCGAACCAGCGAGCGCGCGTCGATCTTCGACTGATACCAGAGCTCGAGCCAGCCCCCATGCAGCGCCTCGCCGACATGCACCGCCGGACTCAAGGCCGGCTCCGCGGGCAGCAGCGTCTTCAGGCGCTCGCGGAGCGTGTCCGCCGCAAAGGGCGTGGTGAGCGGTGACAGCATCCGAAGCAACTCGTCCAGACGCTGGGACCACCCAGGAGTGGATCTCGCAGTTCGAGACGGGCCGCCTGGAGAATTCTCAGCCTCGAAACACGGTGCTAAAGGCTCGCCACGCTCGGAATCGACCTGAACACCAACAGTCTGCCGGGAACCAACGCTCGGGGCTAACTTACTGGCTTTACTGCATCAATTCGATTTGTTTCAACGTCGGTAACACCTTCCGCGCTCAAACTGCGCGAACGTCGGCGCTTCGCTGCCCAAGGTCTTGCAATCGCGTTCGCAACGCATCGAACCTCCGCACGGCGCTGGCAATGGCCTGTTGTTGCGCCACATCGAGTTCATCGTTTCCATCGACAGGCACTTCGACCTCAAGTTCCCTGACCCGAGTCGTGAACAGCTTTGCTTCGTACAAAAAGCCTCCCTTATAGACAGCGGCGCGCAGCGCAACGGCCAAGTAATCGAGATCAATGCCGGGGTCTTTCACATCGACGATGATGACATCATCGGTGATCCCGCACCGGTCGCGGCGAACAAACACTTTGCCAACGCTCGCGCCGTTAGCATTCACTGTGACAATCGGCTTCTTTTCAACGTCGCCTTTCTTTACCTGCCCGAAGAACTTCTCATCGACCAAGCCCTTAACCTCACGCTCAGTCTTGAAGCAGCTATAGATGGGCAGCTTGCCAGGATGCTCGCGGATTTCCTTTCCCGTCACCCGCGTCCCGGAGCGGACTGCGAAATACGCCGTGTCATTCATGCTGATCGTGCGCATGTCGCCGGACGTTAGGGCTTCGAGCTCTTTCTTCGCGGCAGCAAGCTCCGTGCTAATCTCCTCGATTTCCGACCGCGTCTCGTCAATGAAATCGACCCGCGTTACGGCGCTCTCCTTGTGACCAAGCGCGACAAGCTCTTCCTCGGTCCAGAACCGCCCGACGTCCCAACGATCATTTTCCGTAAACTCAGCGGCAGGGACAACCTTGGCGACCTGCGAACCTTGGACCGCACCGGGTTTTCCCTCCGCGTGTGCGACGAACATTCCGGCGATATCAGCCAGATCGTTTTCGTTTGGGGTCGGAACCCGCTCCCAGCTCAACGTTTCGCCAATCGTTCGAGCGATGCCGCAGAACACATCTGGGCGCTCATCGGCGGCAGTATGGCGCTTCTCCAGGGCGAGGATGTACGTGAGCTGCGCTGTGTTGAAGAATGTGTTTCTAGGCAAAGCAATCGAAGCAATCAGATTACATTCATCCAAGATGCGCTTTTTGGGTCCTGGATCAGTGCGGTTGAGCAGCCCCAAGGGCACAATGACAAACGCACGGCCGCCCGGCTTCAATGCGCCTGAAATGTAGCGGAGAAACAGAGCTTCAACACCTAGGCCTGAGCGGTCGTAGTAGTCTCTTAGGTCGACGTTGTTCTCGCCCGTGCCTGCCTCTCGAACCTCTTCCTTATAGACTCCGCTGCCTTTGGTGACGTAGGGCGGGTTTGTGAGGATCACATCGACCTTCGCTTCGGGCGGGTTCTCCAATGCGCCAAGCGTCTCGTTCGTATTCATCAGTACGAATGTCTCTGCCATGAGCTGGTTCAGAGCAGCAACAGTAGTGGTCGGGTCACGTACGGCTTCGGCGAAATGGATCAACGTGTTCGCTTTGGCGAGGATGTGTGTACTGGCGTCGACATCGACCCCAACGAAACGTATGCGGCGCTTGGGTTTGCCCTTTGCAAAGGTCACGTTACCAGCAAGCGCCGGAACGATAAGCGGAGGCTCAAGAACAAATCCACCCACGCCAGCCGCAGGATCGAGGACCACCGCGCCATCAGGAAGTTGATCAAGCCTCGCCATTCGGATCATCTGACGAACAACGTTTCGCGGCGTGAAGAATTGACCGAGCTTTTGCTGCCGAGCGCTACGGCGCAGAAACGTTTCGTAAAGGCGCAGCTTGAACTCTGGATCGATAGTGGTCAGCGGGCCGAATTTCTGGAACTCATCAAGAATATCTAGGAACGTTCGATTGAACCCTGATAGCGTAACCGTGGAGGAGCGCAGAAAGGCGAAGCCATTGATGATTGATGTTTTCGAGACGACCGTGCTTAGGCCGAACGTCCCAGCTACCTTCTCGTCAACCGCGACTGAATTGTCCGGGAAGATGCTCTTGATGAACGGCCTAATTTTCGTGACGTAGTATTCGATTGCCGTAGTCCCGTGCCGCTCCTGGAATTTCTTGGGTTCTTCCAACAGTGGATAGAAACGGTACGCTTCCGGCAGAGTCTTGAGCGGAAGATTGTCCGACAGAAACTTCAGCACGAAAATCTCGACGAAGGTGAGAAGACATTGCTTCGGCTCCTCCTTAGTGGCGTGCCATATGGTTTGCCAGACGGTCTCGGCGAGCGGCGCGGGGTCCTTCAACACCCCAGCATCGCCGGCTAAAAGGTTTGCGAGTACGCCAGGGCCAAAGTCGCGCTTGTCGGTGAGCCAGACAATCTCGCCCTTATCGAGGGACTTTTTTACGTCGACATAACACCAGCGCTGGCCATTCGACGTGACTGCGACAGCAGCACCTAGAGAGGCCGCGGCGAACAGCCCCTGTTCGGCCGCCTTCAGTAGTTCCTTTTCGGAACGGAGCTTCGTGGGAGCTTTATGCTCCGCCGTCGCGACGGCATGAGGCTTCCCATCATGGCGCCGAAGGAACACGCGATCCGGCTTGGCAGCCCCCGGTGTTTTTAGCGGCTTGTACGCGGCAAATGCGAATTTGATTGAGGAAGGAACAATGACCTCGACACCGGCCGCCTTTAATTCCCGGACGCTGGTCGCACCAATATTCAGCTCTTCAAAATCGCCGAACTTCGTCCCCTTGAGTTTACCCGTCGCGAGATAGTTTCTTTGATTGAGTTCTTCGTTCGACATTCCGCCGCCCCGGCAAATCAGTTGCACTCCCTACATCGCAGATAGCCGGCTCGAGGAGAAGCAAGAAACCTCTTGTATAAAAGATAAACGGGTGATAAGACTCTTTACAGCTGACCGTCAGAGGCCACCGTGGCGACCGAACGCACCCTCATCACCTACATCCGTGTCTCGACTACTCAACAGGGGCGCTCAGGATTGGGCATAGAAGCGCAGCGGCAGACGCTCGCTGAATTCGCTCAGGTTGAGGGGTTCACCGTTGCCTGCGAGTTCGTAGAGGTGGAGACCGGCAAGGGTGCTGATGCGCTCAACCGCAGGCCGCAACTCAAAGCCGCTCTCGCTGCCGCAAAGAAGCTCAGATGCCACGTAGCTGTAGCTAAGCTGGACCGGCTCAGCAGGGACGTTCACTTCATTTCCGGCGTCATGGCCCACAAGGTGCCCTTTGTGGTCGCTGAACTTGGGCCCGATGTTCACCCGTTCGTGCTCGACCTGTTCGCCGCATTGGCTGAGAAGGAGCGCGCGCTGATCTCAACGCGGACACGGCAAGCTCTGTCGGCCGCCAAGGCCCGTGGGGTCGCGTTAGGCAACCCCAAGCTCTCTGTAGCTCGCAAGAGCGCCGTGGAGGCCGTGAAGGCCGAAGCTGACCGCCACGCTGCAAATGTGCTGCCGATCATCCGTGAGGCCCAGAAGGCAGGTGCGAGCACGCTGCGGCAGATTGCTGAGGCGCTGAATGCGCGCGGTGTCCCGACGGCCCGAGGTGGCAGCTGGTACGCGCAGTCCGTAGCTAACGTATTGGAACGGGGCTGAGCGAGCCGCAAATATGTCGCGCGCCATGGAAAACTGCCCCCTCCAGGAATTGCGCCCTCCTTGGATAGCCGAGGAGAGAGCGAATGAAAGACGAACGAATCACGGAAGGCGCGTCGTGGGGTTGATCCACGGGGGCAGGTGATGAAGACGCCGGATGACCTCGCGGAGAGTTGCGCCTGAGGGCGTGCGAGTGCGCGCGCCAAAACGACGGCTTCCGGCAGCTTGAGCCACTCGGCTTTGCCGTGGGATCGTCGCACGGCACCGGACAAATGCGATGCACCTAGGCTGACGGACGAAAAACGCCTTGGATGCACGACAGGTCGCGCACCGCTATCTGCACATGCGTTTCGCGCTGAATGAAGGCGCCAGGGTAGAGCGGGCCACCCTCGATAAACATACCCCTCACGGTCTGAAACTTCGGCTTCGGTAAGGACTCGTATAGATAGTTGATGACAGCGCAATCGAGCGGCCGACGAAGTTCATCGATATTTTTGGGCAGCGCCTGCTTTGCTACCTCGGACACTTTCACAAGTCCGTCATAGGCCGTTCGGATGACGTCCAAAGAGGACTGCGTGGTCAGGTCGAGGCAGAGGCCCAGATCGATGACCGCCCCCACTATAGCGGGGTCTTTTATTTTCCCGTTCTTTCCGGGACGGTCTCTAAGCTTCTCAGCCCATCGCATCGCTCGAAGCGGGTCGTTCTCCCAGAAGTATGCGCCTGCGCCCAACCAATCGTAGTTATTCGTGCTGGCTTCAAAGGGAGAACCCGCGAGGAGCTTTTCTGCGATGGACCTGTCACAGCCGTGATAGCCAAGGACAAAGCCGGTAACCGTGCGCCGCACGTCAGCCCTTCGGTTTGGGGCGCTCTTCGGCCCGCGCGATGCCCAGGCGCTCAAGCATCTTCTGCGCCTCGTCCCGATTTCGGGCGGCCCGGTCCGTGAATGCCTCAATCTCCGTTCGGATCGCCTTCACCTCTTGCGGCGTGGCGTTACCGAAAAGCGGCATGCTGGAAGGAGTTTTGTTTGCCATATAAACATTCTAGGCAAGTTGCTCGCAATTTCCAAGCCCCCGCAGCCTATTTTTTGGAACATCGGCAAGGGGGGGCCAGTTGGATTCAACCTTTGCTTTACGCCAGGGTTGCAGAATGCGCGGCAGTATGCACTTAGTTTACGGAATTCGCGACAGCCACTCGCGGAAGGTAGCCGATGACCCCGCCAGCTTCGGATCCCAAAAAGGCCAGCGCCGAGACCTCGATCGTGAAAGTGCTCAACCCGGAATCGGAGAACGGCCGGCGCGTGGACATGCGACAGCTCGGGTTTAAAGGATCGGTGTCCGAGACCGCTCTCGAGCAGATCGAGCAGACGGACGCGCGCGCGCAGCGCGTTGTGACGACCGCGACCCGCTTCGCTTTCCGGTAGATTTTAGGATCCGTTAACCCCTTTTTTGTTCCGCACGGTATAAGTGTGGAATGCGCGTGATTCTAAAGGGCGTAGTGCTTACGCCGCAAGGCGCACAGTCGCTGCGCCAACAGATTGCAGGCGATAGGTCTAACGCCAGCGTGGATGCTCTGCTCGACCACGTCATCGAGCTCGGGGCAAAATACGCGATTGTAGAATCCCCGTACACCGACCGCGACTATACATCCGACTATCTGAGCTTCTACGCCGGTGCCTTCAAAGCCCATGCGAGAGGCATCAAGCGCATCCATTTTTTCCGGACAGATATCAGCAAACTGTTCGAGCTTCCTCTTTCCAAGCAGGTCGTCGAGCTTGAACGCCTCGCGGCCAAGGACAAGAACTATTGCGGGTTCGCGGTGATCAGGCCTATCGCGCAAGGCCCGATTGGCAGAACCGTTTTGCGCTTTCCGTCGATCGGAAAGCTTACCGTCAGGCCGGCGGCGCGTGCAGATTTCGAATCTCACGTTCTTGGGGTTCGGGTGAAGGTAACCGGCGCACCCTTCATCAACAGGACATGCGGCTCGGTGCTTGCGCGCAGGCCGCAATCTGGATGGCAGGACGAGCAGTCGAGACTCGGCACCGACGAACGAGCTCGTACACAATTGCGGAAATCACCAACCTAGCGATCAACCCGACGGACTCAGAACTTAGCAGATCGCTTCCTGCCGGATCCGAGGGGCTGAATCCCATGCACATGATCCGCGCGTTGCGTGGCATGGGGCACCAGCCACTCCATATGCTCTTCAAGGAGCTCGACAGCGGCCAACAGGTTGCTCCGACCATCAATGGCCCGGAAGTCATTCACCGCTACCTTGATTCGGGGGTGCCGGTTGTAATCGCCATGGCGGACATGGGTCATGCGATCTGCGCCGTGGGCTACGTCGAAGTACCTGGCAAAGCCGCCCGCGACGGAGGCACACACGTCGTTTTCGCTCGCGGATTGATCGTACACGACGATCAGAGGGGGCCCTATCGAGTACTGCCTCTCAGCGTAGACGATATCGAACATCTGCCTTCAGCGCGCCTCATGAAGTGGCAGCAAAAAATCCTCACGGTGGAGGAAAACGTCTCTCACATGTTTGTACCGTTGCCGTCACGCGTTTTCCTACGGGCCGAGAACGCTGACATTGTCGTGAGAGACTTTATCAAGACGACGAGCTACGTTTCTGACCAGATCGTGAACGCCGTAGGCAATGGCAACTCCACAGCTGCGGCCAACATCCGAGCGTTCTTCGACGGATTTGCCGCAGGGCGCTGGATACAGCGCACGTACTTGACTACGGCCGCTCGCTACCGACGCCACATCAGCGCAAGCGGGATGAACGAACCGATGAAAAGCGAGATCGTTTCTCGCGCGCTTCCACACTTCATTTGGGTCACAGAGCTGATCGACAGGTCGTCCAAGCAGGAGCGGCGCACCGGCGCTAGGCCTGTAGTCGGACATTTCGTCCTCAATGCAACGAGCAGCACAGACTACAACAACGATCTCTTGATCGCCCAATTTCCGCACTTCATCGTGCACCGCGACGTCAATCCTATCGCGGACAACGGAGATGTCCTAGACGTCCCCGCCGAAAGTATGGTCAGCTTCGATACGAACAACGAGTATCTCGGCCGAACCAGGACCGTTGCCTAGCAACCGCTAACGTGCCGGGCAGGCGACGATCGGTGAGACGGGCCGGCCCATGACCTGACTGACTGCTCTGTTTGAGTTGACGAGATCAAAGTCGACCATTTCACAGCAGGAGCCGGTCTCTATCGCGCGGCATAATTGAGCTACCTGCATTGCTGCCGCTGCAAGAGCCGTGCACGGCACGCCGACCGGCTGATTTTCTATTGTGATAGCGCCGCACTCGTCCAAAACCCCAGCTTGAACGAGAGACTGAATATTTCCGCGCTTGACTACATTCCCCTCGCCGACCCGCTCGGAAGGTTCCGCTTCCGGCCAAGCGTCGACTGGCATTCTCGAGCCAGGAAAGGCATGCAATCGCACGTCGAAGGCCTCGTTCGCGGTCGAGCCAAGTCCGGCATCAAGGAGCAGATCAAACTCTGCGGAGGCAGCGAAGCGCCGTGCATTCAAATTGTCGACGCCAACAAGCGCGACTCGCGGCTCGTCCTGATCAGGTCTGGAGGTCGCCAGAAATTTGCGTTCGTTCAGAATCGTACGAAAACCAACGCGTTCAGCCCAATCTGCAGCACACCTGACCTTCGTTCTACCAATCCAGTTCGGCTGCGTAAGAAGCTGGACACCCAAGTTCTCCCAGCCACAGATATCCGGGTCGTTGAGTAACAAGCGGACTTGCGACGTGTCCCGATAGGGCAGCAAGCCCAGCGTAAAGAGCGTCGCTTGCCCCAGGTTTCCCATTCCAAGCAACCATAAATCAGCCGGGAGGTTGCGCAGTTCTGCCGATGCAGGCGACGACTGTCCCTGCGGCTGCCATAGATCATATTCGAGCATTCTTCGGGCTGCAATCGGATCGGACAGGACGAATGCTCGAAACGCAATGGCTGTCGATGCCGCACGGGCGAAAATGCCGCTGAGCTCGTTTCCCGGCGAGGTCGTGGCGACGGGCTTCGGGCCGACGATCGCTTTCCAACCGGTGGCGGACACATAGATGTGGCCCGCCCCCTTCGTGCCTATGCAAATGCGAAAGGCATGGGCGGGAGCCGGCTCCTTCCGACAACCAGCTTCAAGGAGTGCGCGCTTGAACAATCTCGGCAGCCCGTTCCCGACAACCGTCTCACATTCAGGCTGGCGTGAAAGAAAGACACCCCTTCGAAACATCTTGCTACCGCACGCCACGATCGCGATCGCGCAGGCCTGAGCCCATGCCGACTGCTCGACATCGTCGTCGATGATCATTTCGAGCGAGGCGCGATCGAGGGCCATTCTGGCGCCCTGGAGATCCAGATCTGGAAGGACCGCCAGGAGCAGTTGGGATCCGCGGTCTGCTTCGATATTTGACGTCATGCAAACCTCCTAACCCGGAAGAGCTTTCGCCCGAGTGAGCTTAGGTCCGACCATCCATCGCGACGGCCTCTGTATTCATGGATGCCAAATTCGCCTGGCATGTAGTCCCGATTGGCATAATTTGGCACGATTAGTGCGAGATGACCGCGCTCGGGTATCATCGGATGGCTCTGATCGACATCGCTTTGGCGATATGACGCGCCTGGATGAGTATGAACGTCAGCGACTACGCTACACCCTTGCTGCTCGCAGATCCGCCACACGTCGTCCATGCGCGATCCATCGAAAATGATGATCTCTTGGAGACAATTCGGATCAACCGCGTCGTATGGCAGAAAGGAGGTGATGATTTTGGTCTCACCTTCCACTCTGCCTAAGAGGAAACCTCCGCTCTCGCGACGCCCTTGCCCGCGGACACGCAGTTCTCTAAGAATCTCACGCCACAAGCGTTCGTCGCAGCGCAGCCGCGGCGTCGGGCGCAGTCGAGACCAAATAGTCCGGATTATTGATAAGACCATGGACGATTTCCAAAAGTGTCAGGACGGTTGAGCCGGGCTTCCAGGTGAGTTCTTCGAACTGGTTCGGCCAGTGGTCCCGAGCGATGCGATCGATCGGATGGTAGAGGCATGCGTTCCATGGCGTGAAGGCCACCAGCACACCCGTCCTCCCCATGGGCCGCTGATCAACGCTTAATGCCGTATCGGTCCGGCCGTCCCACAATTGGGAGGTGGGTGCGAGGGCCGGATAACTTCGGCAGTCGACCCGAAGCAGAAAGCGCTTCGGTCCTTGCTCGCGCTTCGGCGCCGCAATGGTGAAGTAGGCAATAGGAAACTCGAGAGCTTCTAGTCCCCACTTCCCTCGCTTCGAACCAAGTTTGAACGTGAGGCTGTCGATGTCCGCGCGGAGAGCCGCATGATCCGGCGTCATTTGGCACCTTGCGGCTTGATGCGGAACACGAGCGAAAAGGCGATCTTCTTCTCGCCTTTAGCGACTTGGCCAAGGTGCAGGTCCGGCGTCAGGACTTCTGAGCCGAGCTTCAGCTGGTACTCTGCCGACACGCCTTCGAGGTTGAGTGCCGAAGGCGAGATCGCCCATGCAATGATCGTTTCGATCGTAACGCTTGGAGCGAAATCTCGGTGAACCTGGCGAGAGTTGTAGACCACCGTAACGGTAATCTTGCCTTTGGAGGCGACGTGAATGAGCCGGAATTCCTCGATCACGAGTTCAACAACCCGCTTCTCCTCGACGACACACTCTTCCTCATCCTCTAGGAAGATCTCGGTGAGCTCGGTCCGCTTGGTTTCAAGCACGACCGCTTCGATGACCTCCTTGGCGGTCGCGCTGCGTGACACCTGGATCTGACGGGGTCCGCGCTCCCCCTCGACGGCCAGAACCAGTTCGTGCAACTTGGTTGTCCATTTCCGTGCTCCGCGATGAAGAACGGGCACCTTTTACACTTGCATTCCTGAAATGGCAATATTACAAACGTTATGAATTTGCTTTCATCATAAATCGTTGGTAATATAAACATTTCTTGAAATTTGCTTTTGACGGTGTAGAATAAGGCATGGATTCAAATCTTTATCGTCTGTTCGGAGACCGAGTCCGGGAGCTCCGAGAGACCCGCAGCGTGACCCAGGAAGAGCTTGCGCGCCGGGTCCAGCTCTCACGCGCGTCGATTACGAATATCGAGAAGGGACGCCAGCGGGTGCTGCTGCATCAGCTGATTGAGATCGCGGATGCCCTGGACGCGAAGCCTTCCGAACTCATGCCTTCACCGCAGTCGCAATCGGATCCCACCATGCGACGGGACGTAGCGCGCGTCGTGGAGATGCTGAAGAGCGAGAAATCAAGGTCGGATAAATGAAGCCTCGCATCGGCTACGCACGCGTACGCCGCAAGGCTGCAGAGCTTCTTGAGGGCCAGAATTCTCCACCGGTTTCGCTCGATCTCGTAGCGGACTTGCTGGGTGCAGAGATCCGGGAAGTAGAGCTCGATGACGATGCGTCGGGAATTCTATTTCGGGGGAACGGCCGCAAGGTAATCGCGGTCAACAGGTCGCATCACCCTCTGCGTAAGCGCTTCACAATTGCCCATGAACTAGGCCATCTCGCTCTCCATAAGGGAGCAGAGGTTCATGTCGATCAGGTCTTCAGAATTAACTTGAGAGACGCGCGTTCGGCGACCGCTGAAGACGTCGAGGAGATCGAAGCCAACGCCTTCGCAGCCAATCTGTTGATCCCACCGCAATGGATTAGGCTTGACCTTGCGGGCTACACTCTCGATCTCGAGAATGAGGCGCGCATCGACGCTTTGGCCGAACGCTACCAAGTCAGCAAACAGGCAATGATAGTGAGGCTAACATCGCTATTTTCGCCGAAGTAGTCTGCTGGGGACCCCTAGGAGACTGAGAGGATAACGTCCCGGGTTTGTGAATCCGCGCACGCCAGCTTCCAGCTCGGTCCAATTCAATGACGCCGTTCCGCCCGCAACGCTCCGGCAGCTCACAGGCCGGATATCGCCAAGATCGCCATTCAGCGGCAGCTATCTGCGTCATGACCAGGCATGCGATATCCAATTCAGGGAAGAAGACGGGGGCCATCTGGGACGATGGAACCTGACCGCTGGCGCTGCGAACCTAGCCTTCGGACCGAGCGAGGCAGGAAAGCAACAGATCGATCCCTCGGTTCTCCAGCAGCTTGGTGAACCTTCAGAGAACGTCAAAACGACGTATCTTCAGCGACTTACGCCGGTTCCGAGTCGGGTGCCCACACATCCGGATTGTACGGAACCGCGCCCCCAAAAGATCGTCGAACGGGGACCCCGGATGTATTACATTTCGGGTCAGATCGCTGGACATAGGGCGTGCGCACAACCAGCCCCTCCTGATGGAAACATCAGGGCCATCGTATGAGATGGACAGCCCCGAGAGGGTCAAGAGGTTCGCCCCGAGACATCTCACGATGTCGCACAGGCCCGAAAGGGCCTGTTTCCTTTTGTCACAACGGTTTCTTTCGGTTCCGATCATAGTTGCGGCCGGGCCACCGTCCTTCAGCCTCAGATTGACCACGCTGGCGAATTTACCTGGTGAAGGTTGCGACACCTCCTGCATGCGTCGGTGACTTGCTATGTCACATCATGTGTGACATGGTGGAACCATGATTTTGTGGTCTACCCATTTGCCGCTCAACGAGCCAGACGATCGCCGGAACATGCTCCTGCGGGGCGTTTCCGCACTCGACCGATCGGGTCCGGTCGCCTTCAAGATGAAGGCGGATGATGGGAGTAACTTTCTCCTCCTGCTGAAGATTGCCTTCACTCTTCAGATTGGCCGAGACAGGAAACGGTTCTGGAAGCTCTACCGCAATACACGTCCACGACGTGCTTCCATTCTGAGTCGCTCCAATCTCGATGTCACCATCTATCGCGATGATGTCTTCATTTCCAAAAAGCAGATTGGCGCGATTTCTGAGGAGCTCTCGGGCCTCGTTGATGAGTTGGATGTCGATATCGTCTTCGGGCTCGCGCCCGAAGAACTGACGTTCGACACCGCCCAACTGTTCCAGGAGCAAGTGGAGAGCCTCGAAGCCGCCCTTCATGAGGCTGTCGAACGTCGCGTTCGGTACAGCCGCAGGTTCACATTCAAGCGTGATCGCAAGTCTCTCGCTCTCCAGGATGCGGAGCGCATAAGCATCCACTCCTATCGCATCAAAACGGGCATCTCTCCGCCCGAAATGGCTCGGTTCGACCAACTGAACGGATCCATTTCATCAGGAGAAAGCCATGTCCCCGTTCGCAGACGAACGGTCCGCGGACGTTTTCGCAGGTCGCCACAGGAAGGACGTCCCCGAAAACGTCGCGAAGCGCGCCGCACGACAATTCGACATCCTGCTCGCAGCAACCAAGCTCGAGGATTGTCGAATTGCTGGTCGCGGCCGTATCGCCAAGCGCCCGAATACCGATCCTCCCACATTTTGCTGTTACACAGATGGTCAGTGGTGGGTGACCTTCCAGTGGCAATTTGACCGAGCTGTCAACATCAAGCTTGAAGATACCGGCTAACATGATCGATCGACGACCAAGCACTCCGGGTGAGATTCTCCGCGAGGAGTTTCTCACCCCGCACAACATCACCCAAGATGAGCTTGCCAAGGCCATGGGCGTGTCGCGCTTTCGCGTGAACGAGATTATCAATGGCCGCCGCGCCCTCACATCCGAAACGGCGGTTTTGTTAGGTAAGGCACTTGGCACTTCCGCCCGGTTCTGGATGAACTTGCAGGTGGCGGTCGACCTGTTCGATGCCGAGCGCAAACTCGGTGCTGCGGCGGCGTCGGTTCAGTGCCTGCTGGCTGCGACGCCGTCCGAATTCGTGGTCGAGATGCCGTTAGCGTAGCCACGAGATCTCCGCTGATTACCGTAGCGCGCCAACACGCTAACTCCGGGGTCGAGCAACTCCGCAAGCTCGGCATCCTGAAGGAGATTACCGGCAAACGCCGCGACCGTACAAGAGGGACCAAGAGGTTCGCCCGAGACATCTCATGAGGTCGCACAGGCCCGAAAGGGCCTGTTTCCTTTTGTCACCACGGTTTCTTTCGATTCCTATCGTAGTTGCGGCGCGGCGACCGCCCTTTCAACGTCATATCGACCAAGCTGGCGAATTTGACCTGGCCGAACGTTGCGACACGCCTGTTTGAGTCGCGCATGAAGGCGCTCCTCACTCGCATCTTCAAGCTCGCGCGCTTGTCTCCTTTCCAGCGTTCGAGCGTAAACGGAATGACGTAGTGTAACGGATCCTGGTCTGCGCCCGCCATCAACTTGACGACGAGACAACGATCGCTTTCGCCCCAGCCCGAACCGCGCAGGGCATGTTCGATATGTGCCCAGATATTCAATGATGCCTGATGCCGTTTCAAACAAAAACGGCCATCGTCCCTCGACGAAGGGGCAAATATGGGTCGTGTGTCGCCCTCGCTCGCGTCTTCGCTGAAGCAATGATCGGACAACTCTATCAAGATCGCGTGCTGCTCGCCGCCGCGAACGATTCTTCGCCGATCTCGAAAACTCCCCAGTAAGCGCCAAGGCATCCCATCGCTGTCATTTCTCCCCACTTTCGTATAAGAGTTGCGGGAGTCGTCGAACGACCCCGATCGACGGACCAGCTTAGGGAGCAGAGCTGGGTCCAACTGGAAAAGGCGACGATCGCAACAATGGGTGCTGGCCTTGGCGGAGAGCGGAACCGACAGGCCAGCATAAACCTGCTGCGTAGGCACGCGCCCAGAGTCGTGAAGACCGCCTCTAAATCAGCAGCCTGATTTCCCAGCCGCTAGTAGAGCGCTCCGCTAACGCGCCGTCAGCAAGCGTCAGGCGAGCTCGCGGTCACAAGGCTGCTGGTGAGTATCTGTTCCAGGAGCTGCCCGATGCGACAGCCACGAGGCCCCGCTCAGCGGTGGCGTCTCAAGCCTTCACTCGGTACAGGCGCAAGGTTGTGTTGGTGCTGGGAAGGGAGAGCAGTCGGAGTATGATTTCCATTCGTTCCGCCGGTGGTTCACGACGAAGGCCGAGCAAGCAGGACAGCCCCCGTGGATCATTGACTACGTGACGGGACACAAGCGCCCTGGTGAGACGCTAGGGAGATATTCGGAGGGCCCGTCCATGGTCCAGATGAGAAAATGTGTTGAGGCAGTCAGGTTGCCGCGTCAACGCGAACCACGTCCCTTGTAGCCAATCAATATTTCGCCGCCCATGTGGATAAGGCGCGGCTCAGGCATCAGCAGGTAGCCGTCTCCGAGCTTCCTCCAATGATCTGTCGAAACGCGCTGCTCGGGTAAAACCAATCTTTCTGAGCGGCGGCGAAATGGTTGTGACGGTATTGGCTTAAGTTGCTCGTCTGCGTCTAACGAACCACTCTCCTCCGGACCCGTTGTCCAACCCGCAAGCCATCTGACCGATTCGCGCGGGGTATTTTACAACTGCGAATTGAATGAGGAGGAGGAGGTGTCGAATGGACACCAACATGTTCCCGCGTCACAGACGCAAAGGGCATGCCGTGGGAGCTGCGCAGCGACTTCCCCGTATGCACCCCCACGAGGCCAGGCCGGAGGGTGGTGGCACGCGACCCGCGCATGCCAACTAGGAGGGGCGATGGACCAATCACGAGATGATGTCTGGCTCAATCTCTCTCCAGCATGAGCTTCACGGCCGTCGCTGCATAGGGTTTGCCCGACTTAGTGGTGTATCCCGCAGCCGCCAACTCCATGGATATCTCACGTAGTGATCGCTTCCCTCCCTTCGGCCGCGCCCGCGCCAATGAACGCGCAAGCCTGACAGTGGCCCGCCCATCTCTGCCGTCCCGGTCCAACGTCTGCTCTGCGATGGATTTCCGGCCCTCAACCTTCACACCCGTGCGGCGCTTACGGTCCCGAGCACCCCTGAGCTTCGCCACCAACATCGCCTTCTCAAACTCAGAGACGGCACCGAGAACCTGACGGATAAGGCGAGCTGTCGGCGTATCATCCAGGAAGGAGGTGGGGCTGTCGGCCGCAATGAGGTCAATGCCGCGTGACTTCAGCATGGCGAAGCCAACCTCCTGCACCATGAGGTCACGCGCAAAACGGTTGGCCGTCTCGACGATGATAGTCTTGGTCCCGTTAGCCTCTAGCGCCTCCATCATCGCAGCGAAGCCCGGACGGGTATCAATGGGGTCGGAGCCCTTCACTGCCTCATCGTAATACGTGCCCGCCAGTACGATGCCTGCCCGCTTGGCATAGACCTCGATAGCTTGGAGCTGGCGCTGCCCACTGTCTTTATCTTCACCGATATTCGCGGCTGATGAGGTCCGGAGATAGGCGAATGCCTTCATCATTTTCGCTTGCCCAGACATCGCTTAGCTCCGCCCATCGTATTCAATTCCATTAGATTTAGATACAGTCAGTCGTCAGCTTTTTCAACTGTACCTTTTGGAATGGCAGCGATTCGCTTGTGAGGGCCTAGAAGCGCCCCGCTCCGACCAGAGCGCCTCTGACTTCCAAGTACGGAGCGAACATTTCTCCGCTGGAGGAGCTAACCCGAGGAGGCCACCGCTTGAGACCTCGCACTCCTGGCGGCGTGTGGTATTCGTCTGAACCGAGTTTGGGAAGAGGCGTTAACGATATTCTTGCCTCCCCCGCCGACAACGAGAGAAAAGACCGAAATGAATGCCGATGAAGATCAGGAGCCGATTGAAGGACTCGATCTGACGTCGAGACCCGAACAAGGCTCACACTACCCGTTGGACGATGTGATGGTGCGAAATGAAACTCGTACCGTCGGCGAGGTAGTGAAGCGGATCGATCAAGGTCGATACGCGATGAACCCCGACTTCCAGAGAGACTTCGTCTGGCCAAAGGATAAGCAGTCCAAGCTTATCGAGAGCTGCGTCATGAGAATTCCTCTTCCGGTCTTTTACGTCGCGGAAGGTGCAGACGGACGCGTCACCGTGGTGGATGGACTTCAGAGACTGAGTACATTTCGTTCGTTTCTCAATGGCGAGCTTCGACTGCAAGGCTTGGGCAAAAAACATCCATTGGAGGGAAAATCGTTCAAGGCGCTTCCGATCAATTTGCGAGAGCGGATCGAAGATACGCAGCTTACAATGTACATCCTGGACAAAAATGCTCCTGATGCCGCCCGTCTAGATATTTTTGAGCGGGTCAACAGCGGAATTCCGCTCACTCGCCAGCAAATGCGCAACGCGCTTTACAGTGGTCCAGCGACAAGATGGCTTGCAGACTTTTCAGAGAAGGAGGTGTTTCGCAATGCAACTGGCGACTCCCTTCAACCAAAAACGATGCGTGATCGCGAAGCAATCAATCGCTTTTGTGCGTTCTATCTGCTCGACTGGACAACATACACTGCGGGCGACATGGATGAGTATCTAGCGGGCGCTCTCAAGCTCATGAACCGAAGGAGCTTTGATTTTCAGCAGCTTGAAAAACATCTGCTGCTATCTCTAAATCGCAATTCCACTTTGTTTGGCCGACACGCCTTTCGCAAATCGCTAATCTACGGAGCGAGCGATGTGGGACGAAGCGTGATCAATATTGCACTGTTCGACGTCCTCTCAGTTGCTTTTGCCAAAATTGACAACAACATCTTCACTCGCGATTCACTTCCGATCAAAAATGCAATTATCAATCTCATGCGAGATTCGGAATTTAATCATTACATTACGTACTCCACTAACGCCACCTATCAAGTTCATGGCCGTTTTCGAAAGATGAACGAAGCGCTCGGAAAGTTCTTGAAATGATAGAAAGCCTCAAAATTCAGAAATTTAAGTGTTTTCCTGAGCTGCACTTGCCGCTGGCTCCCCTGACGGTGCTTACCGGCTTTAATGCAGCCGGGAAGTCAACTTCCATGCAGGCCCTCCTTCTTCTGGCGCAGGCGTCAAGGTTCTCGCCCGGAAGCGCTGTGGTAGCGCTTAACGGTCCGCTTACGCGGCTCGGATCGGTTGGCGATGTGGTTGCACGAAACTCAGATGGAATGATGTCCCTTGGCGTGGAAGCTTCCGAAGGCTTTGGAAGATGGGAATTAGCGCCATCCCGAGAACTGGACAGCCAATTCATGAAGCTCGAAAGGGCAACGGTTCGGGATGAAGACGGAGCCACATACGAGTCGACGGAGGAATTTTGGCCCGATCCTCTGAAGAAGTCAGGCCTCTTAGAAGCGCTACGTCGCCTTCTTTACGTGGGTAGTTCGCGAGACACTTCGAACGAAGCGTTCCCATCCCCATCAGAAACTTCAAGTCCGTATGCTGACGTCGGACCGAGAGGTGAATTCGCGCCTTGGTGGTATACTCGAACTGCAGACGATGAGGTCGACGAACGGCGGCGTCATCCAACTGAAGAGCGTTTGACAGTAAGAGGACAGATCGATGCTTGGCTGAATGATCTTTTTCCCGGAGCCTCGGTAAATGCCGACTCAATAGCAAAGACTTCACTAACGCGCCTTGAATTCCGCATGGGACGAAGTGGAGATTGGCACAGACCTTCGAATACTGGCTACGGCTTGGGGTACGTATTCCCCCTCCTTGTGGCACTTACAACCATGAAGGCCAATCAGGCGATCATAATTGATGCTCCAGAAGGTCACCTTCATCCGAAAGCCCAATCCATAATGGGGACGATTCTTTCCCGGTTCGCAGCTTCTGGTGTCCAAATAATCGTCGAATCTCACAGCGACCACATTTTGTCCGGAGTGCGGATTAGTGTCAAAGACAAAGTCCTACCGCCCAACAAAGTCGCTCTGCATTTCTTCCAGGGACGCAGCGGCGAGCAGGACGCGGTGAGTATTGTCACTCCGAGTCTGGACCAAAATGGCTCTATTGATGCGTGGCCGGAGGGTTTCTTCGATCAAGCGGAGCTCGACTTAGCGAGACTCACTGGCTGGAATTGATTTTTAGATGCGAATTTTTTTGAACGAACTTTCGATGGATGGGGGATTCCCTGATCGAGGATCGGTAAGAGTCGCTTTGATGGAACTGGTTGCAGCGCGATCTCGCTGCCGACACCTGGCGAAAACGCTGTACTGCTCGTTCGCTCTTCCAAATCGAAGGGGCTGGCCTCCAGAGACTCTGCAACAGACCATTGCGAGCTTTAGCAGGGATGAAAAGACTCAAGTTCTGGCGTGGTTGAGTCAGCGGGGGCCATTCCTAGAGCAGGACCGACAGGATGTAGAAAACGATCTTTTCTTCTTCGAAACTGAGGACGTTACCGATCTCGGACTAGGCGAGGCTGCACGGCGTCTTACGCACAGAAGCCAGTCGGCTGTCTACAGCTTTGCAAACGGGTCCACGCGCGACTTCAGACGAACGCCACTGCCAGTGATCCACGGGTTACTGGAAGAACCGTATGGGTCTCTCGATGTTCCGAACTGTTGGACCCTAGAGGACTTACTGAAGCTTTCAGAAACTGCAGTTCCTGATCCAGAATCTTGGCGAGAAGTCCTCACTCGATCCCGCGATCAATTCGATAGACTGATACTAGGGGACCACTGTCTAGCTACCCTTCAAGGAACACCGTTCAGCCCGGCTTTGGCGCGACGAATAGTTGCTCTGCTCGGAATTCTCCAAGCTATTATGCAGGAAATGGATGAGAACGGCGCGCTTTCGAGGAAAGGAGAAGAACTTCGGCAGACGTACTTCGTTGGCGATCGGGCGCTGTTCTCTGATGAGTCCGATACCAACAAGGCACAATTCAAGGAAGAGATGACTTTCGTCGATCCGTGCGATGCGGAGAAGCGCCTCACATGCTTCTGGCATGGGAAGATAAACACGCCCAAATTTCGCGTCCATTTTGATTGGCCTGTTAGCTCGCCTCGGGGAGGGATGAGGGTTCCTTACATCGGCCCAAAGATTTCGAAGAAATAGACTCGGCTCGAAAACATTTTTGGGACTCCCGAGCGCACCTTGGATGGGGAGTCAACTCCGACGGGCTCCACGTTCACGCGCCCACCGGCAAGGCACATGAGGAGTAGCGCGGCAAACAACGCATCGAC
This sequence comes from Bradyrhizobium sp. C-145, assembly GCF_023375135.1. Lineage (NCBI taxonomy): Bacteria > Pseudomonadati > Pseudomonadota > Alphaproteobacteria > Hyphomicrobiales > Nitrobacteraceae > Bradyrhizobium > Bradyrhizobium sp. C-145. The sequence continues at coordinate 6,991,116 of NZ_CP088150.1, forward strand.
AAACCGCTCGTTTTCCATTGGCGGGTTAGATGCAGGCTCGTGCCTCACCATCACCCAACTGCGTTCTGATCTTCGCGCCGAGGACAAGCGCAGAGGATCATCCCCGCAGCAGCACCAAGGCAGCATCACCCCCATTTCTTAGCGTGCTTCTCGAAGCCCGAGGTAGGGATGCACGCAGTGACGAACAGCTTGCCGAACTCAGTAAGCATCATCTTGCTGTGGCGCTGGATGCCCGTTTGCGGTCCACCGGCAACAGTGAAAGTCGGAGTCTGCTTCTCGATGGGCCAGGACGCGAGATTCAACGATTCGAGGTGAGAGTAGGATAGCTCCATGAGGTCGGGGAGAAAGAGTTCGTGCTTCGCCAACTCACTACTCTGCACCACTCGATTCACGAACCTGTTCTGCGCCGTGTCCAAATCGAGATGATCCGTCACACCAAAGCTCTTGTCGCGCAGGCGGTACAGTATCCACGCCTCATCCCGACTCAGCAGCGAGATGATTTGAGCGAATGACGGATGCAAAGTCTTCTGAGCTTCAGCATCCACGGACTTGGTGAGAACCTCCTCATAGAGGTCCCACAACTCAGATCCTTCGTGGACATATTGCAACCGCTCCAGGACCGGCCCGACAATCTCCAACGGAGCCTCCGCACGCCTCTTCTCCGGCACACGCTTGCTGATGCGCTCACATGCCCGCTCCAAGCGGTCCTGATAGGCAGCGGCATATTGTAGAGGCGCAAGGAGCAGACGCGCGGTCTTCACGACGTCCGTGCCGATCTTGCCAACCTCCTTAGCCGAACCGCTTATTGCGTCGTCGTACAGCTTTCCAATGGTCTCCTTCGGCACGAGCTTGCCGAGCGATTCCATAATATCCACCACGACCCCCGCCTCCTGTCTGAGTCGGAACCAACTTTGGTGGGGAGAGCGGAACTCCTCAAGTTCGTGGTTCGACTTACGCACTGCTAGTTTTGCGGGTTGGGACAGGTCTTCGGAACACGACGACGATTTCGGCTGAAAGAGAGGGCTTCACGCAGGTGGTGTGGTCAGAAATCTGGTCAGAAAATGGTCAGGGTGGAATTTGGCAGACGCATCAGCCGGTCGAGGGCGTTCTCAGGCCGGCCGCCCTTTTCCGCCTCGCCGGTCGCGCAAGATCTCCATGAGCCTCTGCGGACGGTCGGTCGATATCAGCTTGTCGACGAATCCCAACTCCGGTCGAGCCCGTAGACGTACTTCACAGCCTGTTTGACGACCCGAGAGTTGACCTCATGAGCCAATTCCTTGGGCGGCCGGTCTTTGAACTTGCGCTCGATTTCTCCGGTGTTGGTCGCGACGAATAAGCGGTGGGGCCCTATAGGGAGGTCAGGTAGCATTCGGGTTCGCTGAACGTCTTGGACATGGAGAGTGGCCTGTCGGACGTGAGCAACGGTGGTGCATCGTCCGGCGTGACCACGACGGACGAGCGGCCACGTCCTCGGGCATCCGCATCAGCGACATCGCGAAGAGCGACCAGATCGACCGCCGCTCAGCGTCGTTGCGGATCTTCTCAACGTCGGCCTCGATAATGTCCAAAGCTTTCGCCAGGAAGTCGTCTGCCGGGCTCATGAACTTGTCATCGCCCCCCTGCGCGATCGATTTGAGTACGCCCGGTTTTTCGTAGAGCCAGTCCTTGAAGCCGGCCTGGATCGGATAGACGCGCTGGCGGTAGATCTTATTTTTGTAGGGGCGGCTGAACTCGCGGACTTTGGCGTCGTCTCCAGCCCAGCGCCTCCAATAGAACTGCGGAACATAGTGGTGTCGGGTGGACTGCTGGGCCTCGCCGCACAGCCAGATCACGTTTCGGCAAGCGGCCTCCGTCTGCGCGGTGCAGGGCTGGATGTATGGATGACCGCAGACGCTGCACACGACGGCACGCGTCCGCGTCGGCGGGGCCGGCGGCATGGCATCATCGCCGCTCATTTGCGTAACCAATCGTTTGTAGTGCCTTGTTCGGTCGCCTCGCCCCTGGTAGAGGCCGAGCAATTCACTTCGTCCTCGATTATCTCGACGAGAAAAAGCGACCAGCGCCTATCCTTGCCCTGCACGATACGGAAAGTCCGACCATTGCGGCGGCAATAAAAGGCGGCGGAGCCGTCGATCGCGGTCCAACGACAGTCGGCTCCTGAGAGGAAGCGCAGGCGAGCCTCGGGTTCCTCCTCGGCCTCGATCCAGCCGTCCTCGGTGACGTCCGACAGCGTGCCGAAGATGCCGAAACGGTTCCGCATGCGTTCGGAGAGCTTGGCATAGTCCTTTGATCGACGGTCTGCCGCGCGCCCCCGTGGTAAAGCAGGTCGAGTATGCCGACGCCGTCGCGGCGCTGACCGAAGCGCTTGATGCGACCGCTCCGCCTCTAACCAGGCCACCGCAACCACACCATCGGGATCGTCCGGCGGACTCAATGGTGATTCATCGCCACTCCACCCGCTCCATCCGGAATCGCCACGCGGACGTTCTGCATCATTCCCTGGTCCTCGTGGTCCAGGATGTGGCAGTGAAGCACGAAGTCGCCCACGTATCGACGGTACCTCGATCGCGCGACGATGGTGTAGCCGGCTTTGACGAACAGCGTGTCGCGCCACTCGCCCTTAAGATTGGCGTACTGAGGATCGTCCGCTTCGCCATCTACGCTGACATCGACGTGCGAGGGGTTGCGGATCTCCATGATCTGAAACGGGTTCACGTGGATATGGAACGGATGTCCCGGCACGCCAGCCGTCAAGGTCCATTCGTCCGCGGATCCGAGAATGAGCACGCGGGGCGCACCGGTAGGATCATATGGCACGCCGTTCACTCCGAATCCGGTGCCGCCGATCCTCAGATCCGCCGCCTGACGATGTCCCTTGACCTCGGTGTCCGACATGTCTAGATGCGGGGCGAAGGACGTCAGGCGCAGATCGTTCGACAAATCGTCGCGGACCTTCTGACGCGAAGCTACGGGTACGTTGCGGTCCGCGGCGGCCAGCAACTGAGCCGTCACGAAGGCCCGGAGATCGCTACCAGGTGGATTCCCGACGCCGACGTTGACGCTTCCGAGCAGCTTGCGGCTCTTGACGTCTGCGTTGATGTTCGCGTTCGCCGGCGCCTGATCGTCGATCACGCAATAGTCTCCGGCTTCGGGGAAGACCATCAGCAGGTCCTCGCGATAGCCCGGTTGCAGCACCGTCGTCTGACGTTGCGCGATCTTACGGCGCGTAAGACCGTCGCTCGCGATCGCGAACTGCGGCAGTGGATCGCCCAGACAATTGGCGGCGACCCAATCCTGCTGCGCCTTGGCATCGGCGAGCTGCCCGTAGACAACGCCCGGACGCATCTTCTTGAACTGAAGCTTGACGCTGTCGCGGACGCCCGCATGAGCGATGCGCCAACGTTCGATGCGTCCGGCCTGGGCGCCGGGGAAAAGCGGCAGAACCTCGCCGTTCACGCTCGTGTATCGGCCGGATTCCGGCCAGGAGCCTGGACCGAACTGATCGTAGCTCTCGATACCGCCCACCTCGCCGGGCTTGCATGCGTAGGCGCCGTTGGCGTCGACCTCGATCTTGCCGCTCGCGTCGCGACAGGCATACTGCACCTGCTGCAGCAGCACCGGCCGTTCGGGGTACGGGGCTCCGGTGCTTTCCTTGAGCAGCGTGTCGATGTCGCCAGGGCTCTGAGACGTCGGCGGACGGTTTCCGCGGACGATGAGCAGTCCCGCCATGCCGCTGGACACCTGGAGCGCGGTCGAACCGTGCAGATGCGGATGGTACCAGAATGTTCCGGCCGGATGATCGGGGGGAACGTTGTACTCGTACTGGAAGTCCACGCCCGGGTTGATGCTGATCAGCACGTTGTCGCTGTTGCCGGCCGGGCTGATCCAAAGTCCGTGCGAATGCAGGTTGGTCCGGTTGAAGCAATGCGGCGTGTTGATCTTGCCGTCCCGCGAGGGACAGTTCTCGTTTTCCGGCTTCAGCAGATTGCGCAGCGTGAGCCGCACGGTCTCGCCCGGCGAGATGTCTATGGTTGGCGCGACGAACGGCACCTTTGCCGGCGCGGTCTGCTTGGCATCCTTGTACGAGCGGAGCCGCACAGCGTCGTAGTCGCCGGTCGCCGGATTGTAGATCTTGGAATCCGTGTAATCGATGTTCAACTCGATGACCGCCTCTCCGGAAACCAGGGGAGGACCGGTGATGATCGCATCGAGCGCAAGCAGACTACCGCTGGACCTGGCACGGAGCACTTGCGCGGCAGGCGGCGGCGTCACAATCCGCTTGATCTGCTGATCCTGCTGGGCTGTAGCCCTATCCATGCACGACAGCATCGATGTCGTGCCCGCGAGCATCGACAGCCCGATGACCATGCGTCTTTCGGCAACACAAGCAAATCGAAAAGATCGTCTGCGGAGCATGTGCGCTTTCCCGTCGAAATGCCCGATGATGAATTAGCTTTGTCGCACCGCGATGAAGGACGCGACGTACCCCGCAGCCGCTCCGTTGTGCGGCTTCGCCCGGATGACCGATCCGACCAGTGCGGGCACCTGATCGACGCCATTGGGCCAGCGATACGCGAGCGCGGCCCGGTAGTCGTATTCCCAACCGTCCGTATCCGTTTTCGGCCTACCCGAGCCCACGATGGCCGCCGAGAGCGGCGCCGTTGCGGTCGCCGGCTGAATCGTTCCCGCCAGGTCGAGGCCACCGCCCTCCCAGTCGATCCCGCCCTTCAACGAGTTACCTTCGGTCTGGAGAGTGAACACGGCCTCGGCGAAGATCAGGCGCAGCGCCTTTTGAGGATCTCCGTCCACGAGCGCCGGACGATTGTGGAAACTCCGGTACGTCCATTTGCCGGCGAGTTCCGGAGCGTCGGCGGCGGATTGGGCCGATGCACGCACGCCGACGAGAAGACCCGCAGCCCCCAACAACAGCCTACGTCGGTCCATCGTATTCTCCCGTTCACGGAATTGGCACGTCGATCCGGCTCTCAAGGCAATTCCACGTCTGCGACCCGGAGAGAGGCGCCCTTGCCGCTCCCGCGCACGGCAACGAGGCGCACGGTGAACGTGACGGCCTTGCCCGCACCCATGTGGGCCGCGAAATCGGGCGGAAGAGCGAAACGGAAGCGCTGGGCGTCGGATGGATCGTCGGCCACGAACTCCCGGTCGGGCGTGACGCCGAAGCGCCCGATTTCCCGGTCCGAGCCTCCTTCGACGCGACCGTCGACGACGACCTCAACCGGCGAACCGTCGGCAGATGGATGGTAGCGGCTGATTCCGACGATGACCTCCGGCCGGCCGATGGGGGCGGCGGAGGCGCGCCGCGTCGCCGTGATGACAGCCGGCTTGTCGACGGTGGCGAACAGCGGCTCGTTCTCCTGGGCGTGGCTTGTCGAACACCAGAACGAAAGAACGAGCGTACAGACTGAGGCGATCCGACGCATGCGAGTGTTCGCCATGACGTTCTCCCCGCAGTCATGTACACCACTGACATGGGATCACGCGTTGACGAATGCAATCTCGACGGCACCCGGACGTAAAGTGCCGACGGGATCGTTGGGCGCGATGGGGACCGGAATAAACTGCAGATCGATCTTGCCGGATGGAGGCTGCCCACCTGCATAGACGCGTTGCATGGCGCCGGTCAGATCGAGCGCGAACGAAGGGTTGGCGTCTCCACCGCCGTGACCGCCATGTTCGCCATGCACGAAGATTCCGAAGCTGCCCACGTAACCGGGATCGCTCACGGGCGTCTGCGCGTTCAGGCCGGGACGGTCCAGGAATACGCGAAATTCCGTGTTCTGCGGCTGCGTGGTCGCGACGTCGCGGACAAAAGCGAATACGCGCGCGCCCGTCGCTCTCTGTTCGCGCGCCGCGGCGAAGTTCAGGAATTCGGTTCCTGAAGAAACCGGACGACGTCTGGAGACCGCTGCGATCAGTCCGGCATCGACGCTGACCGGCACACTGAGCGGCTTCGAGATCGTCCCGAAGTCCTGACCGCTCGGGGAGGCAGTAAACGTCTTGACGTCAGGAGACTTCGGCACCCCGGTGGCGTGCAAGGTCACGAGCTTGCCCTGCAAGGCAACCAGATTCGGGAACGACGTCGCGACGATCGAGGTGGACGGCAGGCCATACGTGTAGCCAAGCGTCTCGGGGATCGCGAGCTCCGAGACCTTGGGCGAATACGACGAACCGTCGGCGTTCATAAAGTTGTCCGTGAACGTCATGTCCTTCCAGAAATGATCGTCGGAATTCGAATTGCCGAGCGAATTCCACACGGCCCAGAGCCTGTCCAGGTTACAGTGGTGCATGAAGAAGATCGGATCGCGCGGCGACATCGCCGACGGCATCCAGCCGCCGATGCTATTGTGCACCATGTTGTGCGGCAGACGCTCGAGCGTGCCTTGAAGTCCCGTCCGCTTCAGCACCCATGAAGCGTCGAGGCTGTCCTGCCCGCGCGGCCGGCTCGTTCCGAACGACTCGTAGTCCGGAGCATGGAGGATGTCCTGCAGCACCGCCGGACCGACGAAGCGCGACGGCATCGGATCGGTCGCCGGCCATGTCCGCTTCCAGTTCTGCTGGAAATCGTTGTCGTCGACGTACAGCCAGTTCGGCTTGCCGTCCTTGGTCTTCGGATCGAGAAAGACCTCCGGCATCGTCGGATTGCTCGTCCAGTCCCAGTACGGCAGAGCGAAGTCGTCGTTGTGCGTCAGCTGCCGGATGATGCGTTCGTAGGTCAGGATGTAGGCTCGATGCCAAGGGAGAAAGTACCAATTCCCATGTGGGCAGAACTTGTACGCGTTCGGGTTCAGGCCATGGATGGCGGCGAGACCCGCCCATCCGGTCTTGTCGGTCGCGGATTTCTGCTTCAACAAGCCGACCGCGTCGCGATAGGTCGCGACGATCGGATCGTTCCACGCTAACCCCTCGAGCGTCCGGCGCTCCGGCGGCTGACCTGCGGCGAGCGCCTTCATTCCGGGTATGCCGCTGGCGATCACACCCGCGCCGATCACGCCGCCCTGCAGCATAATGTTTCGCCTGGAGATCACCACGACCGAACTCCTATCGATGCCAATACTAGAGCAGGCTAAACCATCAACCTCGGCTAGTAAACCTATAAGTGAATTTTCTCGTTACGCTCCTTTTGCTTGTAACATCCGGGTAGGGTCTTTCGCGCCTGGCTGCGTCGGTCGACGATATGCGCCAATGGAGAACAGTGCAGGGCTGCGGCCATCGACCAGCCATCCACTCCCTCACGTGAAACGGCCCGTCTCCCAATCGAGGTCCGCAGCGGCTGTCGAGATCGTTAATCGAGAGATCTCGTTTAGACCGCCGTATTTGGAGCTTCGCCTATCGATGCAGCTCGGAAAGGTCGTCCTCGATGACCACGGCAAAAAACTGCTTGGCATCAACAAAGCCGCCGCGCTGGTAGCCCCATTCGAGAACCCTGCAGATCACGAAATCTCGCCCTTCACGGATCGGAATTTTTGCGTGGGCGGCCTTCACGGCTTCTTCCAGGCTATCAGCTACACCCGCATACGTTTGATAATCTGTTGGATTGGCCATTTGCTTCGTCCAAATTGTTCTCGTGAAACTTTCGTCTGTTAAAAATCATCGTCCGCATCCTTGCACACTCTATTGACAAAATCCGAGCGCTGAAAGAGCATCGCACGCTTACGTAGATAAAAATTTTTCGGCATCCGAGTGACCTTCGGCGCAATTCGTTTCGTCGGATCGTATTGGAGTTCTCATGAGATTGCTCTGGGGCATGCGCGCCTGCGCGCTCGCGCTGATGCTCTGTTCGTGTCAGTTCGCAGCGGTAGCCCAGACCGCGTACAAGTATTCCGCGCGACGACATCGTCGTGGCTATGGGTGGCGGCCTATTCGACTTCATCGACAACTTGAGCGGCACCGGATACGATGGGTACTAGCCCAACAACGGCACCATCTGCTCGACGCCTAAGGTTACGGGAGCGCTGTCTCAGTTTGGCGACCATCGAAAGTCACACTACATTTGCTGACGGGGACCGTACAGACGACGGTCGCGTTATCTGTGTTCGCTGAAGTGCGCGCAGCGCAATGCATCAATCACACGGTCATCGTCGACGCCGGATGCTTGTCCGGAGACCTGCCGCTCGTCGGTCCTCCGAAGAATGACTTCTTCACCATCCTGTTGTGCGCGCTCAACGTGGACAACTTCTTCCAGATCGCATTACCAGTACCGGTGAGGCTTCCTTATTCTATCATGCTGCGAAGCAGTACGTCGCAATTTGCCGAACGTTCCATCGGGCTCGAATCTCTCCGTTCAACTATCCTTCGCCAAATGGGACGGATCGAAGTGGGTGCCGGAAACGAAGCCCGCGGATAAGCAGAAGATCTGGCCGATCTCGGGCGATCTCGCATTTCCGGAATATCTCGTCACCGACACGTCCAATCCTGGCGATATTCTATTCAACAAGGACGCTACATCGTAGGCAGAGCGAGCGCGACGCATGCCCGCGTGCTCAATACGAGCTCGGACCTAAGAGAAGCCCTGAGCAAGAGCGTCGGCCTGACTTTGTACTTTCACAACAATCCTTATGGCATCGCCACGATCGTCATCCGCGACCCCCTTCTGGCACCTCAAACCATAAACTCTCCCTCCGACGAACTTTTCGGCCTCATCGGTGGCCTCTTCCCAATGATTGTAAGCGCCACCTATCAACCGAACAGGTCGACGGACAAATACGGCATCAGCTTCGTGATCGCCGGCGTCACCGCTCAGCTCGGTGCCAACGGCGGCACACCTACGATCAACGCCGGTATCATCGTCGAAGACCCTCAAAGCACTGGACAGCGCGACCGGGCAGAACGTTCCCGCGCGGCTGGTGGGAACGCCGTCGTTCTTGCTAGGAACAGGCCAACGGACGCGAGGTGCAATGGAAAGCCTGGCGTATTCGCTGTGGCGGATGCAAGTGCCTGTCCAGGCACGGACAAGATCATTTCTTCGGGAAGGGTGCGGCGCCGGCTAGGTCGTCGATGACATCTTCGCAGAGCCTGGCCCTCGCCGAGCCAAGATAGTTTGCGGTTGCCTTGACCGACGGAGCGGCTATGCAGATCGAGATCCGCAGGCTGCAAGAGTGGCGCGGCGTAGAGCGCGCCGATGGCCTGGGCCATCAAGATGCTCGACAGGACGCGAGGAATTTGATGACGAGCCAAGTCGTGGCCGCCGTTATCCACTCAAGCAGTTGGCGCAGCCGAAGATGCCGCTGACGAGATAGCTGATGAACTGGGGTCGCACGACGGCGACGTAGATTGAGGCGATCGGATCCTGTTCGAACATATGATGGGGCGCTTGCCCCGGCCGATCAGGTCGTTCAATCGTTCGTATCCGAGCGCGAAGGGAAGGTTCCTACCCGAGGCGAAGGGCGGCTGGGCTCGGCTAAATCGAGCTGATAGGAATTCCATTTCTATGCCATGGCTTGACGAAGAAACGCAATTTGGCGTCGCGAGCTGGCGTGTATTGAACCGGCACAACGTCCGCCCGAAGCATTTCATTGTCAGGTTTTCAGGCGAACGGAGCCTGATGGCCCCTGCAGTTCCACCGCGCTGTCGAAGAGACCGAAATATGGAGTGCACGCAGCGGCGGTTACCCGCTTTCCGCGCGGGCATAGAAACGTCTCCCAAGGTTACTCCTCCGGCCGCGGCACGGTCCTCGTGCGGCGAGACCGGCGGCCAGGGGGCGAAGTCGTTCAGAAGATTACTACTTCAGGCCGAGCACCGCGGCGCGGCCGAGACGAGCGCCGATCGCAAGGGCATGAGCTTTAAATCATACCCCCGAAGTATTAGGTAAAACTAATACCAGCATGTTATTGCATAAAAATCATATCCGCCTATATGTCTTAAATCTCATGGATGACCGGCATGATTTTGAAGACAATCAGCGACTTAGGACTGGCCGTCCGGGAAGCCCGCCGTCGGCGGAAGCTGACCCAGAAGCAACTCGCCCAGACGCTGGGGACCACCCAGGAGTGGATCTCGCAGTTCGAGACTGGCCGCCTGGAGAATCCGAGCCTCGGAACGGTGCTAAAGGCCTTCGCCACGCTGGGGATAGACCTGAACATCGACAGTGTGCCTGGATCTCTACAGAACAACGACTTGGATACCGGTGATCTGGCACTCGACGAGCCGAGCTTCCTCAAGGGACGGCGGCGATGAGCAAATTCATGAACGTCCTGATGGGCGGCGTCCAGATCGGCCGTCTCGAGCAGATGGATACCGGCGTCCTCGCCATCGAGTACGCTGATCGTTGGCTCGCGGCCGACAGGGTTCAAATTCCGCTTTCGATGTCCCTGCCTCTCGCCGCCAAGAAGCACTCCGGCGCGAAGGTGGCCAACTATCTCTGGAATCTGCTTCCGGACAGCGACCAGACCCTCCAGAAATGGGGACAGATCTACGGCGTGTCGCCGAACAGCGCGTTCGCTCTGCTGTCGAAGGTCGGAGAGGATTGCGCCGGCGCGATCCAGATCGTCACCGACGATTGGATGGCCGCCAATGCGGATTCGCCCGGGGAGGTTCAGTGGATCGACGAGGCGGAGGTCGCGAACCGCCTCAAGCGCCTGCGCGAAGAGCGGACCTGGACGGGTCGTCGCGAAGGCGACCGGGGGCATTTCAGTCTCGCCGGCGCGCAGCCGAAGATGGCCTTACTGTTCGACGGCAAGCGGTGGGGCGTACCGAGCGGCCGCCGGGCGACCACGCACATCCTCAAGCCGCCGATGCCTCACCTGCGAGGCACGACCGAGAACGAGTACGCGTGCCTGCGTCTCGCGAACCACCTCGGGATCACGGCGGCCGAAGTTAAGGTCGGAAAGTTTGGCGAAGAGGTCGCGATCGTCGTCACCCGGTACGACCGCGAGATCGACAAGGACGGCGTCGTCAGACGATTCCACCAGGAAGACATGTGCCAGGCGCTCGGCGCGCATCCCGCCGTCAAGTACCAGAGTGAGGGCGGGCCCTCGATCGAGCAGATATCCAACGACGTGCTGCGCTACGCTACCGATCCGGAGGCGGACAAGGCGGCGTTCGCTGACATGATCGCCTTCAGCTTCCTGGTGCTCGGTACCGACACGCACGCGAAGAACTTCTCAGTCATCCACCTCCCGGGCCGGCGGATGTTTCTTGCGCCACTCTACGACGTCCTGAGCTTCGTGCCTTACGACGACGACGAACATGAGCGGCGGCGGCTGCGCATGGCGATGAAGATCGGCGGCTACTACAAGTTCTCAGAAGTCCTGCCGCGGCATTGGCGACGCCAGGCGGAACTGATGAAAATGGACCCCGACGCGATGATCGCGCGATTGGTGACGCTCGGCGAGAAGATTCCCGACGCGCTGAGCGACGTCGTGAAGCAGGCGAGGGTCGAGGGCCTGAAAGAACCGGTGCTTGACACCATGCTGGACGGAATCTCGGCGCGCGGCAAAGCGATCGTGCAGCAATACTCGGCGTGAACGCGCCGCGCTTGGGATCGTCGACGAGGTACGCGCGACGCCGACGAACGCCGTCGACGCCCGTTCCGGACGCTGAAATCCGATGACCAAATAACTGTTACGAATCCCGCGGGGCTACCGCGGGCCCCGGTCGATCAACTACGGATCGCTGGAGCGTGCATCCGCACCTGCAGCGGTGGTTTAATCTGGGCAAGGCCGCCCGGACGTGATCCGGGCGCAGCGGGCGTTCACGGCCGTTCCGGCGCGACCCGAACGGTTGTCAACTAGCCGGCATCTAGTAGCCTTTCGGTTGCATTCCCCCCATCCGCTCGACAGCATCTTCCCCGCTTTGACGTCTCGAGCTTGTCGCGTTTGTAACGACTTTCGCAACCAGCCCGGAACGAACGACGGCTGGCTGTTTCGCCCGCGAGGAATGTATCAATTGTCAGGATGACGCCTAATCAAAGTCAAGGAGCACTCTCAATTCCTGGCTCAATGTGCTGGTCCTCCGCGCCTGAGCTCAGCAAACTGGCGCAACATGACGAATAGCGCGATCATTCCAGCGCCCAGCTCAGCGATGGCTTGACTGGCTAACAATCCACTGAAGCCCGATATGACAGGAAATAGAAGTACCGCCGGTATGAAGAGATATCCCTGCCTTGCGAAAGACACGACCGCGCTGAGGCGTGCTCTGCCAAGCGACTGAAGCATTGTCGTCACGAAACTCTGAACACCGTAAAGCCCAAAAAACAAATGAAAGATGATGCAGCTCGAGACGGCAATTTCGGTGACCTCATCGCTATCGCTGAACAACCTGACCAAAGGCCGGACAAAAAGCATGACGGCTGCGGAATACGCAAAGGAAAGCGCAACCGTGATAGAGAGCATGAACTTCGCAACCTTCAGTACACGGGCAAAGTCGCGGGCGCCCCAACCGAACCCCAGGACAGCTTGAGAGCCGATACAGAAGCCGGCGATAGGCAGCGTTCCGATTGTCAAAATTCTTACAGCTATTCCCACGGCCGCAACGAACTCGTCACCGAACCGGGAAGCGGCCCCGTACAAGAACATACCGGCAAGAGCCGATAAGATACTCGTCATCGTCGCCGGCGCCCCAATGAACGCGAGCTCTCTGATGCGATCTACGCGCAACGAGACCTGAGATATCCTGACGAGCACAGTGCCGAGGCGCTTGGTAAAAAACGTGATGTAGAGGCTTATAGCGGCGATCTGAGATAGCAACGTCGCTAGCGCTGCGCCTCGCACGCCCAAGTCTAGTAAGAATATAAAAAGGGAATCAAGCAAAGCGTTCAATATGAAAGCGCTCAGCATGGTCCACATGCTGAATCGTGTGTTGCCTTCAGCTCTTGCGATGAAGCCGCTGACGATGTTCAGGAGCATCAAAGTAGACCCCGGCAAGAGGATCGTGGCGTAGTCGAGCGCGATGGGCAGGATGGTTGGACTTGCCCCGAGTGCGACGAAGATGGTTCGTAGGCTCAGAAGCAGGGCGACGGTCATGATCACCGCGATCGGAGCGGCCAACGCGAGCGCCGTACTCGCACCGCGGCCCGCCTCCAACTCATTACCAGCACCGAGATGACGAGATATGAAGGAGGCAGTACCCACCCCGATCCCCTCTCCCACCGCAGCGAGCACCAAAATGAGCGGCATCGTCATGCTGACAGCTGCAATCGCCTGCGCACCAAGTGAGCCAACAAAGATCGCGTTGAGGAGCTGCTGTAACGCGTTGATCGACAAGGCGATAACAGATGGAATGGCGAGACGCAGGAGAAGGCTCGGGAGGTTTTGGTCCGATAGATCGATATGCCGGCTTTTCTTAGGCATCGCATCGCGATCGCTTTTGACGACGAGCTCCGCGTTGCGCTCATCCATGATTCACACCGCCCTCAGCGCTGCGAATTCATTGACCGTCTGCAACAGCTCCTGTTGCAAGATCGTGCAAAGATGGCGGGTCACCTCATAACCGACCTGGCTCGGATCATACCTCATTTCGATCTGTAGACGGCGCGATTGATATCCGACATCGAACCAGAAGAGGTGGATCGGGGCCGGTTGATTCATGTGTTCGCCGATCCACAGTGGATAAGGGTCTGTGTCTAGAAAACGGCGTGCGAAATGGCGTTGCAGTCCGGCGCGATAATTCACCCCGATTCTGGGCAGTGGCAGGCGATCGAGCCGGCACCGCACGGCTGGATCTCGGTTTAGGAATTTCAGGGCCCGAAAGCCTATTCCCCCACGCGGCAGCGCATTGCGCTGCCGGTATATTGAACGAGCACGGTCGGAACGCGACTCCCTTCCTGTGACATTCAATGAAAGCGGAACAAGCTCGCTGATAAGGCCAATGATCTGAGATGAATCGAAATCGTCAAAGAGCCGACCTCGTGTCGAGGTCAGGCTATCAATCCAGAGCGAATAGTTGCCGAACAGGGCTCCAAACGCACCGGACATGGCAGCAAGAAACACATCAAAGTCCTGACAATGCGCTGATCTGGCTCCAATACTGAGGAGACCCGCTGTCGCCTCCCCATCGATCTCAAGATGGTACTTGGCCTGATCTACCCGAAGCGAACTGCCGTTCGAATCCTCCCGCCGACCTCCGAGACTTGGATCGTAAAGTTCTCTCGCGCTTTCTTCGGCGACACTCGTGCCGCGCCATGACGCGTCGCTGACACGCAAGTTGAACTGATCGTAGTCAATGCCCTCCCAGTGCTTGAGTTCGTGTAGTGCTTCGCTGTTCGCGTAGCGCTCGAGGCGCTTCAACCAGGGAGAGAGCCTTTGTACGGTCTCAGGACCATTCACATCATGGCCTGCAGCAAGAGCGTTGTATGCGTCCTCCCATGCTTCGAGGAATAGCCGATAGCCTATTCCATCCAGTACGAAATGATGCATCAGCACCAGCAGATAGTAATCGCCGCTTTCCGAAGTACGGAAGGCCGTAACGTGAACAAGAGGCGTGTGGCCGTCAAACCGAAACATGTGTTGACGTCTTGACGAGACACTCTCGATTGTCCTGCGCTGGTCTGGGCCGGTCATTCGGACGAGATCGATCTCCTCCACGATGCCCTCGGGCGGACAAGGCCCAATTCCCAGCCGGAGTCCATCTTGGGTTCGGGCAACGCGCAGCCTGAGGCCTTCGTGCCGCTTGATGATATGGGCGAGAGCGCGGTCCAGGATCTTGATGTTCAGGATGCCACCGGGCAAGAAGAACAGATCCCCGATGTTAAAATGCTCGTCAAAGCCGACAAGAGAATTCCAATACGATATTACGGGAGGCACAGGCAGTAAGCGGTCCGCGGAAGCGACGTTGTGGGGTGCCGTCTGCGCTTCCCCGGCCGCCAAATCCCTGATGGTCGGTGTTCGATAAAGTTGGTTGACGGTGAGATTCAGCCCGGCTTTGCGCGCCAGCGTGACGCAACGTACGCTCAGAAGAGAATCGCCTCCGATATCAAAAAAACTGCTGTCGATTCCCACCCCCTTGGCGCCTAATAGATCCTCCCAGATCCGAGCAAGAACTTGCTCGTTCCTGGTGCGGGGCTCAGCAGATGGATTGGTCTCGATTTCGCGGTAAGGAACGGAGGATAGGCGACCTCGCTCTATCTTTCCGGTCGTCGTCAGGGGAATACTGTCGACCAACCGGAACGCTGCGGGAATCATGTAAGATGGCAATTTTTTGCGCA
This sequence comes from Bradyrhizobium sp. C-145, assembly GCF_023375135.1. Taxonomy (NCBI): domain Bacteria; kingdom Pseudomonadati; phylum Pseudomonadota; class Alphaproteobacteria; order Hyphomicrobiales; family Nitrobacteraceae; genus Bradyrhizobium; species Bradyrhizobium sp. C-145. The sequence goes on from NZ_CP088150.1 coordinate 7,006,276, forward strand.
GGTGGGCGAGAATCTCTCCGGAGCTTAGATGCTCCCGAGCGGGCACCACACTCGCCGTCAAGCGGCGATCGTCATCGGTGCCTTCTGCGAAGACCGCGGCCTTTGCGATTGCCGGATGAGACTCAACGGCAACTTCGACCTCCTCCGGCTCGATGCGAAAACCCCTCACCTTGATCTGGTTGTCCGATCGACCGCAAATCTCGAGAAGGCCGCTCGTTGAGATGCGTGCGATGTCCCCACTTCGATAAAGCACGTTGTATTGTCCGCCATCATACGGATTCGGCACGAAACAGCGGTCAGTCCGATCTTGATCCTGCCAGTACCCAGCGCTCAGACAGCGGCCCGCGATGCACAGTTCGCCGGGGGCTCCAACAGGCACTCTCTTCATTCGTGCATCGAGCACGTAGAGTTTGACGTTGTCGATTGGCCGCCCCACTGGGACAAGTGCCGAGTTGTCATCCGCATCCGATGTTTCGTGCACGGCTGCATTGGACGCACATTCCGTCGCACCATAGAAGTTCCACAACGGCACGCCCGGAAAAGACCCACGCCAGCGGGCGGGTAGCGAGGAAGGCATCGGTTCAGCGCTGCTTGTGACCAATCTCAAGGCGGTCCTTTGCGGTTGCCGTTCCTGAGACCCGATGAGACCGGACAGGAGTGGTGGAGAGGCAAAAAAGCGTGTCACGCGATGTTTTGCCAAACTGCACAACAACAGATCCGGAGCTAGCACCTGCTCTTGGGTGAGGATCAGCGTGGGAACACCTCTCAGAAGCCCACCAAAATACTCCCAAGCGGACGCAACAAGGCAGGCGGACTTCTGGACAACCATGACGTCGGTGCTGTCAAAGGGAAAGCGTCGCCACATCCAGTTCAATCGATTAAGAATGGCCGATTCCGGTATAAGAACCCCCTTCGCCCGGCCTGTTGAGGAGGACGTGTGTATGAGGTTCGCAATTGGGTGATCTGACGGTGTGTTGCTGGGCGCGAAATCATCCCTCGACACACTCCACGTTTCTAGGGCCAACAGACAAATCGAAGGTATCTCAAAGCCAGGCTCCGTGATATTCGCGTGAACCAAGAGCTTTGCCTGACTATCTCGCAGGATTTGTTGCACCCGATCACGCGGATAATCCGGCGCTATCGGCACAAGGACAGCCCCCAAGCTTCGCGCCGCAAGCATGATAGCGGCAACGTCCGGCGACCGGTCAACAAGCATGGCGACCAGATCGCCGGCTCCCACCTCCATATTCCGCAGTGACGAGCGGATAGCGGCTACGCGCTCACGCAGCTGGCCGAACGTGACGTCCCCGAACTCGCCAAAATATGCTAAATTGGTCTGATTGGAGAGGCTGATCTGCTCGAAGGCTTCAACAAGCGGACATTCAGATTCATATCGCTGGGTCGACCCAACCAGCGAATCCAGTATAGTGCGGTCTGAGCCGCTGAGGCAGCTTAGTTCCTCAATGGGCACAAGCGGCTTATCAACGCAGGCGGCAATCAGACAGCGCAGATTGTCGGCCATGCGAATAGCCAGATCACTCGAGATTATGTCTTCCGCATATGCGAGCTGGAGTGCAATTTCATCGCCCAGATCTTGCGCGTACAGTGTTAGGTCGAATTTGACATAGCCTGTGTCGTACTCGCGGAATGTCAGAGCCAACTCGTCTTGACCAAGTGGCTCGACGGCTTCGGAGTACATGTTGAACATGACCTGGAAGATCGGTGATCGCCCCGGTTCGCGACATAACCTACTATCCCTGACCATCCATCCGAATGGATAGGCCGAATTTGCGATGGCATCGCTGACCAGGCCCTGGATGCGCGTGGCATGAGCAGCAAAGCATTCACCGCCATCGAAGGTGGCACGGATTGGCAGCATATTCAGGAAAAAGCCGACGATGTCGGCGCTGCCGGGTTGATCCCGTACAGCGTGTGGTATGCCGACGACAATATCGTTCTGACCGCTATACATTCGTAGCAGCAGCTTGAAGCACGCGAGCAGTGTTGTCGACGTGGTGCAGCTGTTTTGGCGCGCAAATTCTCTTACGCGACTGGAGAGATCGCTGCCAAGCAGCACTGGATGCGAGGCGCCGCGGTATGAATTTGTCTGCGGGCGCGCTCGTCCCATTCCAAACGAAAGCACCGGCGGATCATCACCAATCTGACGACGCCAATAGTGACGTTGGCTCTCCAGCGCTTCTGGAGAAGCATGTTGTGTTTCCCACGCCGCGTAGCCCGAGAGTGATGCACGGTTTTCTGGCCAGGGCGCCGCAGCATCTAAATATCTTCGCTGAAGATCTCTGAGGAGAACAGAAATCGACCAGGCATCGAGGATGATTTCATGAGCGGTGATCAATATGAGATGGTTGTCGGGCCCAGACCGGATCATACGCGCGCGAAACAAGCGGCCTTGTCGGAGGTCAAAACCGTCTTCCACCTCTGTTCGTCGAAACTGCGCGATGAGCTCCTCAGCTTCCGACGAGGTGAGATGAGATACATCGGTCAATCCAAGGCTAGTACATGGCGGAGCATCGAAGCATTGAACCGGACCGTCTTCGTCGATGAAGCGCGCCGAAAGTGCCTGGTGAGAATGAATGACCTCGGCCCAGGCGCGAGTGAAGCGAGCTAAATCGACGTTTCCCCTAATTCGCAGGCCGCCTTGAATGATGTAGTTCCTGGCAGACGGATCGAGCTGCGAGAGGAACCATAGGTGTTCCTGGAGCCGTGTCAGAGACGATCGGTTGAGCTTTCGGTATGTAAAAGCTGCGCGCGAATTGGACTCGGCGCTGGGAGCGATCGAAGCGGCAAGAGATCGAATCGTCCCGTTCAGGACCAGCCTGAAATCAGCTCTCACTCCGAGCAAGGTCTGCAACTGTCCCAATATGAGCATTGCACGGAGCGAATCTCCACCGAGGCTTATGAAGCGGTCATTCACACCTATCTTGTCGATCCGCAAAATACCGGACCAGATTTGACGCAGCCGGACTTCGAGGTCCGTTTGTGGCTCCTCGAATGGCGTTGACAATGGAGGGCGAACAGTGGCCGGGTCAGGCAACGCTGCAAAATCGACCTTTCCGTTTCTGGTCAGTGGAATACTGCTGACATGGATGATTCTTTCCGGAAGCATGTAGCTGGGGAGTGCTTCGGTGAGAAATTTCTGGAGATCGCTTTCTGTCAGTTCAGCTAGAGCCGACACATACGCAATTAGTCGCCGCGATCCAGCTTGCGCCTCGGCCCCACCTATATCTCGCGCGGTAAGCTTTACGCCTGCGCAGACAGAGGCGACTGCGACGGCACCATGCACCAAGGGATGAGCGGACAAACGAGCTTCGATTTCCCCCAGCTCGATTCTATGCCCGCGAATCTTGACCTGACGATCCCGTCGACCGAGACATTCCAAAAGGCCGTCGGAGCGAAGGCGGCCAAGATCACCTGTCCGATATAGGCGCCGGAAGGACAGGTCGTTTGAGAACGGGTTGGGCCCAAAGGCGTCCGTAGTCCGGACATGGTCATTGACGTAACCGGCAGCGACGCCAACGCCGCTCACACAGATTTCGCCGACCTCTCCTACGTTGCAGAGCCGTGATCCGTCCGCGATATAAACCTGAACGTTTTTAATTGGCCTACCAATCGGTACATAAGGCTCAGCCAGCGCAGGCGGCACGGAAACCAGATGATGCGTCACGCCGTCGGCGCACTCGGTCGGCCCGTAGTGGTTGAGAATGGAAACGCGGGGATACAAGGCAAGCCACGCGCGCGCCAATCCGGGTGTTAGAGGTTCTCCGACCGTAGAAATAATCCGCAAACCGTCCATGGCTCGCTCGGCCGCAGCAAGCGACTGCAGGTATTCAACAAACACTGCCAGCATGGACGGAACGAATTGCACAACCGTGGCGCCGCACCGTTGAATTGCTTGAAGGAGGGCTGACGGCGACCTCAGTGTCGCATCATCGATAATTGCTGTAGGGGCTCCGACGCAAAGCCCAGCCAGAAGCTGCCACAGCGAGATGTCAAAGCAGTGCGATGCGGTTTGCGCGACGCAATCCGTCCGAGTGAGACTTAGAGCATCGATCTTTGCCGCCAAATGATTGTTTAGGCCAGCGCGCTCGATCATTGCGCCCTTAGGCTGCCCCGTCGAACCAGACGTAAACAGAATATAGGCAAGCCCATCCTTGCCGGGCGGTGGCACCAAAGACGAAGTCTGGACCCAGCGCAGTGCCGCCTCGATAGCCAGGAATTGTGGGGTGCCTTTGCTGCTGTCCTGGAACAGGCTGAGCGGCCCCGGCTGGTCTCGGCCCATCAGCAGAGCGCAGCGGCTCTGCTCGATCATGAATGATGCACGGGAAGCCGGCAGCAATGGATCGAGCGGTAGGTACGTTGATCCAGCTTTCAAAATTGCGATGACCGCCGTCGCCCAGTCGAGGTCCCGTTCCCCCCAATAGCCGACAACCCTGCCGCGAGCACCCTGCTCTCTTAAGGTCCTCGCAAGGGCATCCGATCTGGATCGTAGCGCCTCATATGTGAGTTCGTCTGCGCCGTGCCTCAGCGCGACTCTCTCCGGATCCGAACCTGCAAGCCGATCGATCGCCGTGATTGCGTCGACCGTTTGACGTTCCATAGACTGCTTCTTGCCTGATTGATTTTCCGTAGGCACGCGCCCCACCATTCGTCGCCTTCTTCGGCCCCAAATCGGAACGCCAGAGCTCGTCATCGTGGTGTGCAAGTGCAACCACCCTGATTCCGCACGTCGTACGGTTTTTGTCCGTATGATCTTCTCGGTGTTCGCTTCTGGCTCGATGATCGGCAGAGGAGGACGCTAGGACCGCGCGTCCACTTTGGCACCTACCTACTCTTGTGGTGGACCTGCCATCGCCTGAATTGCACCCGCAATCAACGCGCCCACAGGCTCGTTAAGGCTTGGGATTAGCGTAATTGTCCGATTTCCCAGCGCTTGAGCCGTCACCACCAACCCATCGAGAGCGTGTTGGCCACCCCGGCGGGGCAGCTTGTACGGACGAAAGGCTTCCTACCGTAACCACCGCCGGACCGATGGTATTCAAGCCGGTGATCGCCGCAACAGGAACGCGGCGGCGCCTCAACATTACAACGAGTTATCGAAGCTCGCAGCAGCAGTCCCACGCAAGGCCTCGAGGTCATCCAAGTGCTGGCACCGGCAAACCAAGCGCGCGATCACCTCGTCACCTAAATCGAATAGCTCCGCTTATTTGTCCGCCAGTCAACGGAATTTGATTTATGGCTATAGATAGCGCGAGCTGGAAAGTGAGACGTCGTGTCATCGCGTAGCGTCCCGGGGGCGAGCACAAACCGCTGTGGATACCGAGGGCACATTTCCTGGGCGGCGTACGGTTGAACGGCTGGCCGTCGGCAGGGACGTATGGCTCACGGAGACTTCGCTCGAGGAGAGACGCAGCCTGCCCACGGGCGGCCTCTGCGTGAGGATTAATCCACCGCAATGCGCTCGCCAGACTTGCTTGATGAGCTACTCGACCACTTTATACGGCCTTTGTGGTCTCGGGGGCGGCATATTCCTTTCCGCTTAGGATCTTGGCCGTGTACAAACGGATGGTCGGCACGCGGCCGTGGTCGCCAACCACTACAGGCGGCTGATGTTCTCGCGTCGGATCGCCCAATGACGGCCAAAGCGGGTATCGCGAGCCGGTATTGCGCTTTGGACGTACTTTCCGGCCTTCAGACGGCCCGGATAGCTGCAATCAGGCGAGGTTTGCCGACGATGTTCATCACCCGCGTGAGGTTATAAGCGAGAACATGCAGCGCCATCTCAGCGGCAACATTCCGTAAGCGCTTCATCAGGAAGTGGGTCGCCCCCATACGGGCTTTGATCGTGCCGAAGGGATGCTCGACCGTCTCGCGCCGCGTCCGCATGGCGTCGGGATTGGAATCGAGCCGTCTCTGGACCTCTTCGACCACATGTTCATGCTCCCAACGCGTGATGCGGCGCTCCTTGGATGGCGTACATTGGCTCTTGATTGCGCAGCCTTGGCACGCTGCTGTCGACCAGTAACGGCGCAGCGTCATTCCATGCTCGATGTTGGTATAGCGATAGGGCAGCAGCTGGCCGGACGGGCAGCGGTAGACGTCCTCATCAGGCAGGTAGGCGAAGTCCTGTTTGCCGAACCGACCCTCCGCCTTGGCGTTCGACGTCATGGGCTTGGGCAGCGTGACTGCAATGCCAGCCTCTTCGCAGGCCAATATCTCCTCTCCGTCGAAGTAGCCACGGTCGGCGACCGCCTCGAGTTTGTCCGCTTCGAGCACTTCTTTGTCTTGCTTCGACATCCGAGCAAGCTGCCCACGGTCGTTGCCACGTTTATGACCTCGTGCGTAACAATCAGATGGTGTTCGGTGTCCACCGCGACCTGGACATTGTAGCCGACGACACCCGATCCGCGTCCACTGGTGGCCATCGAACGGGCATCCGGATCGGTGAGCGATATCTGTTGATCAGGCGTGTTGCGCATCTGCGCATCAAGCACTTCCAGGCGGTCCATCTCCTGCTTCAGCCGAGCGATCTTTTCCTTGATCCTCATTGTCTTGATGCTGATCGCTTCCGATGGCTCCTGCCGATCGGCGCTATCCAGTTGACGCAGATATCGACCGACGCTTTCTTCGATTTGCGCCATCCGCCTCGCCATCTTGGCATGCGTGAAGTTGCGATCGCGGTTGTTCACTGCCTTGAACTTGCTGCCATCGATTGCGACGCTTGGGGTCTGCAACAGGCCCATTTGCCGACATAGCGCAACGAACTTCGCACAAACCTTCCGAAGCGCCGCACCATTGTCCTTCCGGAAATCGGCGATCGTCTTATGATCGGGAGCCAAGCGGCCGATCAGCCACATCACCTCGATATTGCGGCACGCCTCACGTTCCAGGCGGCGACTGGATTGCACCCGATTGAGATAACCGTAGATGTAAAGCTTCAGAAGGACTGCTGGATGATAGGAAGGCCGGCCCGTCTCCTTGGCGATCACACGCTCAAATCCCATTCCATGCAGGTCGAGCGCCTCGACAAACACATCGATCACATGGACCGCGTTGCCCTCGTCTACCAAATCCTCCAGACATTCCGGCAAGAGCGTCAGCTGGGATCTGTCCGCGCCTTCAACGAAGCGTCCCATCCGTATCCCCCATTAGGAAACGGAGGAATCGTAACCGACTCGTGGCTTTTCACACAGCCAGGATCATCTGGTGAAATGCGAGCGTCGCGTCCTTTCCCGATCGGCAGACTTTACAAATCAAGCCGTTCGATTTTGGCGCTCTCCGCTCAACTATTCGGGCCCCTCAATTCAACGGCTGAACTGCATGAGCAGCATCATCCACGCCACAAATCTCAGCCTGCTGATGCTGCCAACGCCCAGCACTAAATTTAGTCCGGCTTGTGCGGTCTGCTCACGTATTTCCAGGCGCCATTGAGGTGCCCTCAGGCAGTCCGCCGGTACTAGATGTGATTGCGACCTTAGTGGGCTGAGGGAGACTTGAGACGTTTGGGCTTAGGCTGAGATTTTTTGTGCGCCAGCCAACGCGCAAGCTGGTGGCAGGTTTGGTGGGGCAGTGCCAGCGCTCGCATGAAAGGTGGCCGTTGTCACGAGGCCTAAATGCCGCAGCGGGATCTATCCTCGGCGATCGTGACCGGGTCAAGGCCCAACATCACGTCGCGATTGATACCGAAATGGAGGCGATAGAGCCACCAGATTGCGCAGCACCGGTCGACATCGGAGAGTGCCCGAGCGCGCTCTATTGCGGCTGCGACCAGCGCTATTGGCTTCATGACACGTCTGATCTGGAGACCTGAACGTCTCGGGACCGGTGCTCTAAATTTTGTGAGTTCTTGGTCGGTGACGGTCCGCTGTCGCGCGCCTGCGTCGGCAAAGGATTGGGAGCTGAGGTTCATGTTTGCCATGGAATTGCGCATCTGGAATCTTGATGGGAACACATATGTGTCCGACCTGTCCGTAACCTTACGATGCAAGTACTGCTTCCCCAAACACCCAGATCTGGTAGTGCCAATTGACAGCACTCTTATGCGATAGTTACGCGGTGGCGCGCGTTAGTTCGCAGACCCGATGCTGGTGCCTCGAACCGATCGGAGTCGATGGCGTTGGCTGCACCTCGGAAAACGGGGCAGCGCGGGTCCGGAGCCATGTGATATCGCCTCGACTTGTCGATGGCCGGTGGCCCATCCTGAGCTTTATTTGCGCCTGATGAACCCGCTCCTCGCGACTGGCCGTTAATTGGAGACGGTGATCCACTGCGACTTCCTGCCGCTGTGGGGATGCGGTCAACGAATGTGTATTCGTCATTTGAACAACTCGCCGGCCGACCACGGGGATGTCCCGGGTTCTGTTGAATTTCTGAAGAGGTCGGCGTTGCCCACCTTGAGCCGGTAGGCTCGGGGTGCTGATTCCACAAAGGAGAGCAACGCCATGACGAGAGATATCACACCGGCTGGTTCGCCGGCGACTGGGGCTGTGGACGAAGCGTATGCAGAAGTGCGGGCGAGCTTCGATCGGTTCTGCCTTGCGGCAGGGATCGAGGCGCTCGGCACGATGATGGAGGCGGATGTCACGGCGGCCTGTGGGCCGCGCCACGGTCGCGATGCGGCGCGGCGGGCGCACCGTTGGGGCCGAACGCGGGTCCGGATCGGTTTCCACGGCGGCAAGATCGAGGTCGAGCGCCCGCGGGTCCGGGGCATGGACGGCCGCGAGGTCACGATCCCGAGTTGGGAAACGGCGGCGCAGGAGGACTGGCTCGGTCGCTGGGCGATGAACCTGTGCTGATCAATGTGTCGACGCGCCGGTTCGGGCGCGCTGTCCGGCTGCCCGAGGGTGACGTGCCGGCACCGCCCGGATCGGGGGGTTCGAAGTCGGCGGCCTCGCGGACGTTCGTAGCGCTGTCGGCGGCGCGGCTGGCCGACTTCATGGCTGCCGATCTGTCCGCGCTCGACCTTCTGGTGGTCCAAATCGACGGGCTGCATCTCGGCGACGATCTCGTGCTGGTCGCCGCGATCGGGGTTGACGGCGAAGGCAACAAGCATCCGCTGGCGCTGGTGGAAGGGGCGACCGAGAATGCCGCAACGGTTCAGGCCCTGCTGGACAACCTGGTTTCGCGCGGGCTCGACCGGACGGTGCCAAGACTGTTCATCGCCGACGGCGCGAAGGCGTTGTCGAAGGCGATCCGCCGCACCTTCGGTCCGGCCGCTGCGATCCAGCGCTGCCAGATCCACAAGGCGCGCAACATCATGGAACGCCTGCCGAAAGAGCATCATGCGGCCACCCGTCGAGTGCCGCGCCAGGCCTGGGAGCTCGATGACGCCGACAAGGCCGAAAAATTGATCCGCAATCTCGCGCGTCGACTCGACCAGCAATGGCCCGGCGTAGCGGCCAGCATCCTCGAAGGCCTCGACGAAATCCTGACTGTCGTCCGGTTGAAGCTGCCGAAGGAGCTTTGTCGATCGCTCGCCTGTACCAACATCGCCGAGAACATGATGGCACCATTCGCCGCGTCACGCGCAACGTCAAACGCTGGCGGGATGCCGGTATGGCCTTGCGATGGGTCGCGGCCGGCATGATCGAGGCCAACAAGGGCTTCCGACGATTGAAGGCGCATAAGCAATTGTTGGTTCTGCGTGCGGCTCTTCAAGCTCGCCACAATCGCATGACGATCAACCCCGTTGCCCACGTCACGAGGGCCGCGTAACATTCATTCCGGCAACGTCGGCCCGACTAGTTCAACAGCGATCGGGACATCCCCCCGACCACCTAACCGATTGGACACGCGATATAGCCAAGGCAGCAAAGCGGCCCGCCCACAACACGGGTCCGGTACGGTCGACAGCGCGTTGCGCAGCCTGTTGCGGCCTTCACGAATATTGAGACCAAGCGAATACGAATTTGGCGCGCACCTCCCACTCTCTGGGGACCATCCTTCAACTGAGCAGACAATGCATTATCATGCTGTGCGCACACGCATGCTCTAAGACCAATTTCCTGGTCGCGATGACCGGGTTCGAGGAAGTCTGTACTTGCCACGCCTATACCGCAGAGAAGATCCTTTGTGCCAGCCTTGGGAGCGATCGGTTTCATTTTGGGTGCGCGCGCTGTTCGGGCGGTCAGCGGCCGCCAGTGAGCATGGTCCGCAATCGGCCACGACAGGTGCTGTTCTTTTGTGAATTGCCGCACAGGTTTCGTCAGCTTTTGGAAAGCTAGCGTGAGTACAGAGCCGCTAGGGTTAGCGAGGCGTGGTAGAGACAGCGCTATTACCAGAATGGGACAGCGCCGAGTCACGTTCCTGCTAACCTCAATCTGCAGCGCAGGCGCGGCAGGGACAGCCCCCGATCCAGCCCCAACCGACCGGCGTCGAGTCGCGCCCGCGCTGCTTCCGTGTCGGAGAAACGAGCCGCACTGTCGTGCTTTTTCAGGCACGGACACCCGTCGCTTGTGCCGAGGGAGATCGACGACGTTAAATTTAGCGGCGCGCGTGGACTTTCAAGCGATCGCTTCCACACTTCCCGTCTTATCCCGTCAACGTTTCCCGGGCTCTGACATGAGCGGCAGCGTGTAAGCCTTTTTCACGCAGCGGAGCGCTTAATATGCTGGGCATCTCCAATCTCTCCGTGAGGTAGCGTATCAGCGTAGAAAGTAGCGGACGATCCAACCAATTCAGGTAGGTGATTGGCAGTCGTTCTCAGTGTACAACTTGGAGCACCCTACAGGGGGCAAAGTGTCAGGCTGGATACCGAAACGGGCAGGGCCGGCACTAAAGTTAGCGGCGCGTGGCAGGGACAGCGCTTTGCAGGGATTGAGCGCCGAGTCACGTCGCCGTTAACCCTTTTCGTCCCTGGCACCCTAGAGGCTGTTAGGAACCTGCAGCGAGTTTAGCGACGTTTTTGAGCATGATGCATGCGAAAGCGATGAGGTGGAGATCGGCGAGGGTCTGAGCGCATCGCTCGTAGTCTTTGACAAGTCTTCGGAAGCGTGTGGCCCACGCAAAGGATCGTTCGACGACCCCTTGGGAGCAGCACGAAGCCTCGTTTGGCCTCCGACAGCTTTATGACCTCGAGGGCAATGCCGTGTTCTGCAGCCGCCGTTGCAGGCTTGTCGCCTGTGTAGCCCTGGTCAACGAAGGCGACTTCGACGCTCTGACCGGTCTCTGCCTGAATCGTCTTGGCGATCCGGCCAATCTCGGCGCGATCGTCGGTGTTGGCGGGCGTGACATGCAGCGCCAGAGGATGGCCGAGCGTATCGACGGCCAGATGCAGCTTCGAACCTTTTTTGCGCTTGGCTCCGTCGTAGGCGCCGCGGGCGCCACTCTCGGGCGTCGAGCGTAGAGTTCGACTGTCGATGATGGCGGCGGTCGGCTGCGCGGGTCGGCCAGCCGCAAGGCGCAGGATGACGCGCAGATCCTCGGGTAGGGCCTCAAAACAACCCGCGCGCAACCACCGCTGCGCCTGTTGATAGACGATCTCCCACGGCGGCACATCGTTCGGCATCCAGCGCCAGGGCGCGCCGATCTTCACGATATAGCGCAGGCCGTTGAACACCTCGCGAAGCGCGTGCGTCCGCTGCGAGGCGTCCTCGGGCAAAAGTGTCAGATACGGCGCAACAAGCGCCCATTCGTCATCGGAAACGTCAGAAGGATAAGGCTCGCGGGGAATCGACGCCCCGCAAGCCTCAACATCCATGGTTAATCAGTCCCTAACAGCCTCTAGGGACAGCGTCGTCTTCGCAGGGTTGTCCACTAGTCCAGCTAGGCGCCCTGCGGTACTCCTCAAAAATACCACTTAGTAGCGCCGTGAGGGGCGTGCCCCTCACGGGAGCAAAGGTGGCCAGCTTTGGCTGACCACCGAGGCTTGCGGCATCTGTCAGGCACAGCGCTTTCACCGTTTCACTACCCGATGGCCGAGCCACCGGCTAGTTCTCGCTAGCATGCCGGCTATCAAGAGCTAGCATCGGACTTTTTCATGGCGCCAGTCGCGTCTGCGCCGCTCTCCGTGTTCTGCAACAACTCTTTCCTGACACCCTCGTCGCTCTTGGCACTGCTCGGCAAATCGAGGCTCTCAGCTGAGTGACCTTGGGATATGGGCCCGCGGCGTTCGAATGGTCCGGACAACGCCCAAGCCGAAACCTCTCAGCTAGCGTCAACCGCGCGCCGACTCCCAACTCGTTCGGGCTCAGACATCATGGGCAATGATACGCGTGGCCATCTGTTTGACTTGATAGTGGCCGATCCAATTCGCGACATCTCGCGGCTTTCCCTCGCGGTATCGTCCGCGCGTTCCAAGTCGACACTGCGAGACTTTGCTCTCTGGGCAGCCACTCTTGTGCAGTCAATGGCTGCTGCCAAAGTAGGTTACGACTTGCCGTACTGCGCTTTATTTGAACTGGCCGTTATACTTGATAACCTGACCGGCGCGCGTTCGTTGAGCCTCAGCTAAGAGAGTTCGCGGTCGTGCCTCTTGAGCGGACGAGAGAACCTAAATCTCCGTATCATGGCTAATGGCGGCGTGCGTAACGTCAACAAAGATGTTGTACCGGTAGACGAAATTCTCAGAGTCCATGGAATGAACGAGATTAGGGTCGCTGAAACGCGCTTTTTGCCCTGATCCAGGCATAAAGACCACTGTAACCTTGCCTGAACGTCTGTCGCTGCGATCGCGATGGTTTGCGCCGGCGCATGTGATCGGAGCTACGATTCCATTTCGTTCAATGGAGCACCATCGCCTCAGCCACCATCTTTGCTCACCTCGAGGCCGTTCGTGCGAGTTGGGCAGCGGAATCGAACCCGAGGCAGCAGTTCGGGTGAGGGCCGGTCATCCCCCGCAAAACCTACGCCGCCGCGAATTGATAGACCGTCGACATACCAGCGCTTGTGCGGGCCGTCCCAGTAGCGTCCAGGAAAGCCGACACGGTGGCACGCATGGGATAATTCGATCCAAAGCCCACATTTGGTGATGTTTTTATGTAGGTTATAGCCAGTGGTTTGATGACCATCGAAATGGCTGCTTTCGCGCATGAGAGCTCGTGCGCTTGTGGCTTACAATGTGCGCCGGATCCGCGTCGAGCGCGGTATTCCGCAAGAGCAATTGGCCTACGATGCAGGTGTTGACCGCTCCTACATGAGCGGACTTGAACGTCAACAGGCAAACCCGACAATCGATCTTCTGGATCGCCTGGCCGAGACGCTCGGCGTTGCTGTCTCGGAGCTGTTTGTTCGGCCGTCCAAGGGTGCGCCGCCGCCCGCTACCTTACCTAAAGGTCGCAAGCCGAAGTCGGCACGTCGCAAAAGGACATAGCCCCGTTACGGTACCGAGCTATTGATGCAGATCTTCTGCGATCCCGGACCAGTATCAGTGGCTCCGTGCGGACTTTAAGCGCAACCGCCCCCTAATAAGCTGCAATCCCCCTGTGGACATCGAGTAATGTGATGAATGTTCATTGTGGCGCCGGAGCAGACAGTGGCGGCTCAAGACGACGAAGTTCCTTTAAACGCCATCCGCGCTTTTGTGACCGTCGCTCGCGAAGGCAGCGTCACGCGCGCCGCCACCACTTTGGGAACAACACAGAGTTCAGTCAGCCGCTATTTGTCCGTACTGCGGGACTATCTGGGTGCTGACCTGATCGAGCGGCGGGGCCGGCGCAGTGACTTAACCGAGTTCGGGAGGCTATTCGCAAACGCAGTCTCTGAACCGATCGAAACGGTCGGCTTCACCGCGAAGAGAATGCGACGCCGTGCAGGCGCCGGAACGAATCGAATTGTGGTCCGCACGTCACTATCGACCTTTGCTTTCTCTCTTCTTATTCCAAATCTGCAGGCTTTCTCTGCTGAAGCCGGCGGCGTCATCGTGGACGTCGTGAGCTCGCTCTCGCCACCGGTATCTTCGGATGATTTTGATATTTTGATTACACGGGATCTTTCCGTCATCGAGCCCGCCGACAGCTGGGAGATCTACAAAGAGGAGCTGGTGTGCGTCGGCCCGCCAAATCTGGTCGCGGGCAGAGAGCTCTCGATTGTTCGGTCAACCCCTATACTGAACATCACGTCCCGTCCCGACATCCTGCCGACATGGCTGAGAGCCATGAACCTGTCTTCAAGTGACATACGAGCGGGCGCACGGTATGATCACAACTATCTTGCTTTGCCGGCGGTCATGACAGGAAAATGCCTTCTGGTCGCACCAGAAATCATCGTCAGTGATCTGGTGCGAGGGGGCGCTTTGCAAATCGTCCCCGGCTCCCGTGCTCCAAGTGGCATGCAATATCGCGCCTATGCTGTGGATCGCAGCGCGCACCCCGAGATCGCACGTTCTTTTTGCCGATGGCTGGCTCGTCTTTGCAAAAAGGTCGCACCCGCGCAGGCTGCCTGACGTTTAAGCCTCAATCCGGTACAGCAGGAGATCAATGCTCAAGTCGAGAGCGCTCAAGTTAAGAAACCATTCCAGCACAGTGGTCAAAGCCGACGCAGATGGCGCCGCTCGGGTGCAGTAATCAAGACGCCAACAATGAGAGATCTGAGCGCAAAGTCTTTGTCATATCCGACATCGTGCCATGGCAGCAGCAGAATTGGCAGGCAGAACGGAAGGTAGGCCGCTTATCGCGCCGCAACCCTCTACTTGTCATCCCTGCCCCTGCGTTTGCCCAGCAATGCTCGCCAGCGAAGGCGCATGAGGCGCCGCCCCAGCTTAACAAGTCGAACGGTTCGGCTGCGTAAATCATCTGTTTTCCAGGCGCGCTCGGACATACGATGACTTCCAAACAGGCCTTGCGCAATTTGGCGATAGCTATTTCCTTCATGCCATCCATCCACTGCGCGCAGCGCTAGGATCAGCCGACGCTGCTTCAAAGCAGGCATAGCAAGAGGAGGCTGTCCGAGCGGACGACGCTCGAGGGCCAGCCAAAATCGACGTGCGGCCCCCAAGCGAAGCTCGAAATCGGCGTCGAGCGTAAGATCAACGACGACAGCATATCCGCTCGCTGGAGGCTCCTTTAGCCAAAGGCGATGCTGCGTACCCCCGAGCGGCACGATCGCATGCCATCCATCCGGCGCACGGCGAAGCTCGCCGCCGGGCAGATTGCCGAAATCAAGCTGATAGCTTTTGGGCACAATGCAATTGGCCGCCCGCACAGCCAGTACGGTCGGCAGCACCTCGGGTGCCCAAAAGACTGAATGCTTGTCGAAAGTCCTTTGCGGGTCAGCAGGAAAACGAGAGCCCCCACTTGCGTCGGAACTGGCCCGCCGCTGCGCTTGAACGTTCGCGGCGAGATAGCCGCTTATAATCCTCTTGGTAATCGCGATCCCGGCGCAGCCACTCCCAGGCCAGGTCGGCAGCATCCGCCTTCTTCAGGCCGCTGTACGCTTCCTCAGATCTCCAGTCAGTATCCGGCATTGCACCTTTCCCGCACAATCTTCAGACGCGGTGAAATGCATCCGATGATTGTGGCACTTTCCGGTGCTTCCTTACGGTGTGCGCGCCTTGCCGGCACTTAATCGATGGAATGATCAACTTTTGCGATCGCGAGGCATTCCGGCGACCCTGACATCCGCGCTGATCATTGTTTTGGCCAACCGCTACGTAGCAGATCGCGATAGCCGTGGCCCGCTAGCCACTTGGCCCGAGTCAGATGACTGTCGAATGTGCGTCGCGCACGATCCGGTTCAACGGCAGGGTCAAGCCCAAGCACAATTCGCGCGATTTCGCGCCAATCTGCCTTGTCCGCGTTCGCATCAAGAAGTCGCATGTAGGCAACAGCGTGCTCCTTGTCATATGACGTCAGCTCGTCGACGCTGGGCGCCAATTCTGCGATATTCGGCTCGGCTGGCACTGCCTGAAACTCCTACCCAGCTGAAAAATCTAGCGCAATCAGAGCAACGATAAGTAGTTTGAAGTCGTTTTGGTACCTGCCCAATGGTCGCACGCCAACCTCCTTTTCGCGCCAAGACGGCAACCGCATATCGGCTTACACTGACCTGGTGGCCGCCATCCTGCGCTTTCACGTTTTCGTCGCAGTCCATACCGGAAGCGATTGCAGATGTGCCCGGTAACAAGGTTGTCCTTGCTGTTCTGTTCCTCGGCCGAAGGCACGGTGGTCCGCGGTGACCGGCCCGGTGGCATTCGTCTCGAAGCAATTGGGGAGCACAACCACTGCTGCTGCGAGCTTATCGTAACAGTCTGGCTATAACCAGTGGTTTCATAGTCATCGGAATGGCTGCCTCTGCGCATGAACGCTTGTGCGCTTGTGGCCTGGAATGTGCGCCGGATCCGCTAGAGCGCGGCATTCCGCAAGAGCAATTGGCCAATGATGCCGGGATCGACCGCTCATCCATGGGCCGCATTGAGCAGAAGAAAGAGAACCCGACCATTGATCTCCCGGACCGTATCGCCGTGCCCTTGGGTATTCACTTGTCCGAATTGCTCGCTGAGCCGGCCAAGGATGCGATGCCGCAAGCTGGACGCAAACCGGCGCGCCCCTGTCCGAACAGGAGGTAATTATTGCGGGAGCAATGTTTCAGCTAACGACGGGAAGGAGCGAGCCGGAGCGGCCCGCATGCTTCATCGATCTACAGCCGACGCTTCCGATCTCCTGCTCCAGCCGATGTCGTCCCGGCAGGGTCCCGCTTAGCGAGCCCCGGGGCACCCGTCATAAGGCCGAGCATCTTCAAACGAAGGCTTGCCCCGCTCGCCGTAAACCTATCGACGGTTGCTTGAAACAGCGGTTTTCGAAGAGTCTGTTTGGAGCTGTGGTCGGTTTGTCGGGTGGGGTTCGGGTGATCGCAACGCCCAACCAAGAGACTTCCGCAAGGGACCCTGGTGCGCAAGAGGATAAGAGCAGATCCCTCGTCCAGAGCTGTCGGACCGAGGATCAAGCTGGTGCGGCTTGAGGATGGGACCTCTCGCTGGCCGAAAATCGGGAAGGTGTGGCGCCCTTGCAGGGGCGCAATTTAGGCGCTCCTGAAAAGCTCGAGTGGTGGTTTGTTTATGGGACACGTAATACGCCGGCACGGTCGTGAGCGGGATAGTTTCAGCCGGCGCCGGACGCTGTGAATCAAGGCCATCCGACGCATCGTGGGATGGTGGCGAATATGTTCTGAATTGGGTGTGAGCTACGCCGGGCCTGACTATCCCGATACGATGAAGCGGATGCTGCTCGCCGAGCGAGAGCCAGTTCCGGCGAGCAGAGACGATGCCTGAACACTAATGCTATTGGGCTGGAAGAAGTTGAGCAGGTAGCAGCTGCGCCCGTTAGCCGGTCTGGCGCATAAGAAGCCCGGCTTCGCTCGACATTGCAGGGCCGCAACTTAGCGTTAGGTCTCCCGGCGTCTTGTGAAATCCGGGAGATGCGGACCGTGTCAGGCCGCCTTTGCGGCCCTTGATTTTGGCCTCTTCACGTGCAGTACGCCGGCGTCAATCGCAAGCTGGTCCATGGCCCAGTGAGGACTGCCGATTTTGTTGACCGGGTACGGCTCAGTCGCGCGATTGTCCCAGATTACGACGTCGCCTGATTTCCAGTTCCAGCACAGGGTGTTACTTGGCGCAATGAGATAGGATTGCAGCCGTTCAAACAGTCTTTGGCTGGGATCGCGCTGCAGGCCGACGAAGTTGTTCACGGAACGCCCGAGCGATAGCATGCGTTCGCCGGTCTCGGGATGAACACGAACAATCGGATATGTCGTTTCGTAGATCGTCCCGGTGGATACGCCCCACCAAAGCCCCTTGTTGGCTTCGGTGGCCCTCTCTGTCGCAGTGAGATCAGATGCGACGAAGCTCACGGCCCAGAGGTTATCTGCGAGCATCCGCAGGGGATCGGGAAGATCAAGATAAGCCGCCGCCCTGCTCGACCAAGCAATGTCGCCACCAAAAGGCGGATCCGCTGCAAGCCGCAGCACCGAAATGGCTGTGCGAACCCGCTCATCGTTCATCTGGTTGAGATGACTGCAGGCGCGATCAGACAGCTCCTGCCGGATCGTTGAACCGCCCAATGTGTCCGCCATTGTGGGATTCGGTATCAGCGAGCCGAGCCGGCGCACAAAGCGCTGCTGCTGTGCATCGTCGAGATGTCCCTGGTCACGGAAGAAGATGACCTTATGCTCTAGCAGAAGCCGGTTGAACGCTACGATGACATCGTCAGGCAAATCGTCCGACAGCGCAATGTTCTTGATTTCGGCACCAAGCCGCTCCGCGTGCTTGACGATATCGGCTCGCGGAATGACATTTTCAACAGCCATTATTCCACCAGCTTTCTTTTTGAGCTCGCGCAACTTCGCCTCGTCTCGGAACTCATGCTTGGAAAATCCTCGGACAACGACTGCGTCGTACCTCATTCATCCCGCACGGCCTCATGCGCACGCTGAAGAACCGGTCCGCGACATGCACTCGCGAAGGGATCGGACCCACCGCCCCGAATATCTCTATCTCTAGATGTATATCACCAATATAACCACTTCAACGGGTTAATGATCTTTTTTTGCGACTTCGAGTTGTTCACCGGGCGGCTTGTTTGATCAGCTGATTTTGCTGTCATCACTTGGACTAGCGGGAGAGCCGCGCAAAGCAAGAAGGCTGCAACTTCCGATGTAGCTTAACAACGGACTCAATCCCTCGATTTTCTCCGAAATTTGCACTTGGCACGAATGCAGGTGTCCCGGCGGTGAGCTGCTTTTGGTTCTGCCGGAGACGTAGATTTTCCCTTACTGAGTGCATGCCGTTTGGCTTTGTGGCAGTTGACCACACATAATAGGAACAGAGCGCCGACCGCTCAGGAATATCGCTCCCCTGAGACAACAAGGCGTCTTTTGCGCTCTCAGAATGCAAGCCGCAAAATCCTGCTGGCTATTTTTGCCTCACTATGAGCGACACGACACCGAACGTCACGCCAGATTTCAGATCACAAGCCGGGCTTTCATCTTCCTCATGATCGCTCCCTCTTACTCACGTCCACAATTGCGAAGCACGTAAATGATCACACTTGAGCGCCTTGCCGGACATGGATCGCCAGCCATCTGGCGTGGATCCTCACTGGCTTTCTGAAACAACGAAAGTAAGTCGACGGCACGGGTGACCGGAGCCGTCGTTCGAGCATGCCGGTCGGACGAGCGCCGGATCGCCGGCCTTCCGATCGGCACGTCCGCGCGCTTGATACATGCCGACGGCGCCGAGGTCGGTCCCCGCCCGTGGCGGCGGACGCGCGAACTTGCCGCTCGACCTCGCTCACTCGTCCTTCAGTTGAGGCTGCCCGCAGGTGTTGCAGACCTCGGCCTGGCGGTACCCGTCGAGGCTGATGACGTCACCCTTACAGCCGTCGATGACGCAAGGGCGCCGGACCACTCCGTGGTCCTCATCGCACAACGTGTTCATCGAGCGGCTGTGGCGCTCGCTCAAATACGAGGACATCTATCTCGAGGGTTATTCGAGTAATGCCCCCGAGTTTTCCTGAGGAAGCTCACAACCAGCGAAGTGGCCCCGTCGCTAGACGGCCAAAGCTCTTTGCAAGTACGAGCGCGGCAAACAAGGGCCCAACCAGAAGATACAGGCTCCGATATTCCCAGAAGGGGAACAGGCCCACTGTTCCCAGAACACAGGCGATGATACAAACCACGGTTACCCCCCGCTCGAAATGAACGAGGTGTGGATCGCGCGTGCTATCGCTCGTATTTTGATCATATTCTGAGTACGTCCAGCGTACCGGCGATCGAATGATTGCAGGCGTCAGCGTAGCCCAGAGGAAAAAGCTAAGCGTGACAACCAAGAGCGTGTTCTCAGGTGATCCGGTTTCTGGAATTAGCAGCTTGTTTCGTAGCAGCGCGACGAGCGCGAAAGAGACTATGGCGGTCCAAATGAGGGATAGTAGCGCCTTCATGTAACGCATCACCAGCCGGCGCAGAAGCAGGTTGTGTCGGATGAGGGAGAGTTCGCTTTTCGCGACTTCTTCCACCAAGCTACGGTCGTAGGCGCCGGCCAACCCAAAGGCCATCCGAAGCTCATTGAAATCCTGCCCCCTTGCTTCGGCAGCCAGCACGAATCTGGGAGTGCCACAGTGACCGTCCTCTGTTTTGACTTGCTTGGTCAGCCAATATTTTCTCGTCTCGCTTCGTGGGGTCAAAAAGAACCGGAGCTGGCCATTGAACTGCAGTTCGCGAAGCCTTCGCTTAACCCTGGGCTGCTCATCACGAAACGGAATTGCCGTGGCGCAAATCGTGGATGGAACCTGCTGGCGTGGCTTGGAAGGTTTGCGCTGAAATAGAAGAGACTAAGGTCGCGTAGTAGAGCCCAAAGAGCGACCACTGGAATCACGAACGCTGTGGCGACAGGAATCCCATAAATCACGAGCCAGAGGTCCGGCGACTTCGTTGCTTGAATAAACGGCCAGACGTGCACAACTGCTTCACTAATCGCAACGAAAGCATCTTTGGCAAACACCGGTAACAAGAAAAGCAATCCAGCACCACTGAGAAATGCTCCGCCGATGCGATGCATGGTGGATAGGCGGACTTCAGCGCGCTGAAGAAACGCACGCATGGCCCCCATCGCTGGCACCCCGAATTCCTCTTCCTCTGGAGCGTCCCCAGGACACCCGCTCAACCCTGGAGATTCCAGATCAATTCCACAGCGGCTTCCGAAGATATAATAGCACAGACGCTAGCAATCCTATTCTTTTGCGCTTGTTCGTGTCGCGACCGGTTGTGCATCACAGCAAATTTGGTCGATCGACTTCCGACTCGGGTCATGTTGACGGATTTGGCAAAGATTGAGAGGTTGATGTCCGCTCCTTGCCGTAAGCGCCGTACCAGGGTCGGGCCAGGAGCGTTGCGTTTGGCCGGACTGCCGTGATTCAACCCTTTGGGCAAGAGGTACTTAAGTCGCTTCAGCCGCGAACGACCCCACGTCTTAACTCACCCTCTTGTCCAGCCTTTGACGGTGCAACACCGAAGCATTCGAGCAATAGTCTCACAGCACTGCACCAGCGCACGATTGTTAATTTGCGTCTCTGCACGATTCAGGCCTGCTCTCTCTCCAAGCCAAACAGAATATCGGCGCGCGCTTCCGTTCGTCTTATTCAGCTAGAATAGTTACACGCTCTCGTCGCGTTCTATGCTAACCAAGCCGCCTAGGTACGTTGCGGGCTACTTGTCGGTCGGCGGATCCGATTATGATGATCCCGCTCCGCAAGAGCGGTTGGCCAGTCCATGAATTAGTCGGTTTAGCGCGGCTCATGCAGTCTCGTGCGCCTAGCGGATCAGTTTCCAGGACGGCGCGCTCCTTGAATGTTTGTATATCTTGGTCATGGATCGAGACCGGCGTGCTTAATCCTGTTTGGTTGAGCTATCGGCGGGTTCGCCAGCATCGCTACTTTCGGGTGATCGACGACGAGCTTGCTGAAGCCACATCGAAGGAGCGCTAGTTAGCGCTTTCTGTCCGACTTGCCGGAGAAATTCGACGGACGTCTCGCCTCGCCAGGCGGCCTCTAGAATTTTGGAAGCGACATGCGTCCGGGTGCCGGTCTCGTTAGGGGACAGTCCTTGGCAAACCTCGTCCAGAACTCAACGAAGGCAGGCAGTTGTTTCGGAGTCGAGCATAGAAGGTCTTCTCCAATGGAGGGGTGCAATGACCCCACTGCAGGCGCGAACTTCACGCCATAAATATTAGAATGGGCGGCGCCGACGGAAGGAAATGGCTTTTTGTACTTCCCTACTTATCGTTGCCAAACCATACAATAAACTGTGTTGCGTGTCTTCTCCCTGATCTTTCAGCAAGATCGCCGACGAATTCGGAAAATTGTTTCGACTAATTTGATCTTCTCGATGCCAAGCAGGGCCGCGCGGCTGAAGAGATCTGCTCGCGGCGCTCACCAATGATCGGCGATTTATTCGATATCGTGAACCCAACAAGCGTTGGCGACGCGGATGACCGCGTGCGCGATCCAGTTCACGTTCCGAAGTGTCCGCGCAACCTGCATTCCCAGCTCCAGCGCGTGAGCAACTCCTGTAGCAGCACCGAAGAACATCACGGCTCTACTCGTGATCAAGGCTCTAGTGCCGGCCAGCCTTGCTCTGCCTGAATTCATCAACCAAGCCCGGCGCAGCTTGGCATGACTGCAATCGACTGAAGAAGCGGCGCAGCGATCTGATCCTCGGAGGGAAGTCGAAGTCCGGCCACGCCCTTTCAGGACAGTGAGTGACGTGTCCTCAGTGCGCACCCGAACTTACGTCGATAATGTTCTTGCCAAAATTCGGCCTCACCTAGCCCGGCGAAGAGCGCCGGGCATCCAGCGCGACGGCCACCTCACAGCGTCTTCAAATACTCAAGAAGCGCCCGCCGTTCGGTGTTGGTCAATTCTCGCCCGATGACACCCGGAGGCAGCTTCATTAAATCGGTTTCCTGCCCTTGAAAGGAATGCCCGCGATTGCTGTTGCCAAGCAGCGATACGTTGAAGTCCGTCAGGCCGGCCGGGCAGGCGTCGTTCGCTCGCACTTTCGCAACGAGCCCGACGCTAACAGGATCGAATTTGCGGCTACCAATACAGAAAGAGCTTGGCCGCTGGCCCTGCGGCAATAACATGTCCTTCAGCGTCGGCACCGATCCATTGTGCAGATACGGAGCTGTTGCCCAAACTCCGTCCAGAGGACGTGCCCGGTACTGAGGTTCAAGAGCAAGGACATCTTCGTCCTTCCCGTTACGGCGCACACGCGCTCCAATGTATGCTCGCGGGTTTTGGCAGTTCTTCCGCGGCCCCCACATCTGCTGCTTGGCTTTTTCGGAAGAGTTGTTGGCGAGGTTCCATTGATCGATCGTCTTACCCACGACATCCATCAGGGCGAGCACAAACAAGGGATTTGCCGCCTTATCGGCCGGAAGGCCGCACCCCCAGGCTTTGTTCAAGTCATCGATCGGATTGAGACCGAGTGCCTCGGGTAAGTGAACACGCCGCGTCATCAGGACATTGGATTGTTGACGATCGGTGCCGATGACGTTCACCGGTAGCTGAGCGACGTTGAAATAGTGGCGTCCGCCGATCTCCACCCAATTTTTCTCGCCCTTGGCAGAGCGATCTGGGTTCTCGGGCTTCCAGAACGAATCGTCCGGCCATTTTGCGTCGAATGCGGGATCGTTGACGGGCCCTCGGTGGCATTCAAAGCAGTGCGAGCGATAAAGATCGCGCCCTTTCTCAACGAGGTTTTCGTCGATGGCCCAGGCCGGGTCGCCTCGAAACCTGTCCTGCGCATCTTTCCATCGTGGCGCGACAAGCCCGTTGAATTTCCTGCCGCTTGCTTCCGCCGACGAAAAGGGATCGGTACCGCGCAAAAGCTCCTCGAAAACCGCAATATCCGACAGATGGATGGATGATTCAAAAAGCGGCCGGCCCGGCGCGGGTGCCCTCATATTGATTTTCGCGCTGACGCCGAGCGCTTCGCCAGAATTGCGAACAAGCTCGTTGAGAACAGAGGCGTCATACTGCGCCCAAAGGAAGTACGGCGTGTCCCAGATTGGCGGAAAACTCACAGGAGCGTCGTTGCGCGCGAAGTTGCCCTTGAGGAGCGGATCTGGGAGTTCTCCGGTCACAGGGTCGAGAAAATTGGTGTAAAAGACCTGATTGCCGATCCGGTTCAAGGCATCAAGTCGACCGAAACCCTCGTCGAGATTCGTCACGCCCTGCCTCGTCAAAAGGCTATCGTTTGCGGCCTTTTGCTTCTTGATCTTTTGAAATGCGAGCTCCAGATCACCTCGAAGCTTCTTGCGGTCGAGGCTTCGACCTTCAATGCTCTCCAGCCGGTCGGCGAAGCGTTCAAACCGCCACGGCAAGATCAGCGTATAGCCGATTGATAGACCAATAACCCGTTCAACCTCGCCAAGATTGACCATCGCTGGCCCACCATCGTAGCGAATGCTGACATTTTTGTACTCCAGATGACCCGTATGACAGGCGGCGCAGGTTAGTCCGATCTGATCTTCGTAGAAGCCCCCCGTTGTCGGGTCGACGCCCCCCTTCAGGATCGCGAAACCTACAGGCAAACCATTTGCATTGTCAGGCGTGCTCGCTGGCCAAGTGGAGCTAACGCCCTTGGCATCCTCCTGGTAGCCGTACGCAGGTGAGCTAGCGTCAAAGTCCTTTGAGCTCGGACTTGGGATGAAACCAAGGCGTCGCAGGTACTCGCTGTCCGCCAGGCTCGTGTAACGGACCGACAACTCAGGACGTTCTAAAGCCAGGAACCATCTATAGGGCACAGGAATAGTCGCCGTGCCTTGGGACGTGTGGTGGAACCAGTAACGCTGCCGCGCACTCCAGTTCTGTGGCAGCCAGTATGCGCTCTCGATCTTCGATGGCGCAGGCAGTGTCGCGGGCAGCAATTGGGCAGCCAGATTTGCGTCATTCTTGACCTTGAGCGCCGCGTCGCGAAGCTTCTCGGGTGCGAAGTACGCCATCCCTATTGACGCCACCACGACGAACACAATGGCGAACAAGAGAGCGACGACATGAGGCCACCGCCTCACCAGTCCACCGATCCATGCGCTGAACGAACGCGACCCCATAGCAACCTCTCCTTAAACTTAAAGGCGCCTGCCGCCGCGCGAGCGCCTGCCCAGTTCCGACATGGCGCTGATTACTTGTTCATCAATTGGCTGTTGATGAAGGTGACGACGTCAGCGGTCTCGGCTGCCGCGCGTCGCGTTATGGTCGCGGCCGCTGGGCCACCATGCAAGAACGAGGGGAACCAACCGAAATTGCGAACATTCCAGTCTTCTTTCGGTAGAACGGCTCGGTTCACGCCGGACACCGCGAAGCCTTGCACTTTCCTGGCGAGTGGCTGCGCGGTTTCGGTGTGACAGCTCACGCAGTCCGTATTGAAGAAATGGCTCTTCTTCGTATCGGAAATGACATTGACGATCTCGAGTACGCGGCTATTTGGCACCTTGGCATCGATGAAATCGGCTGTCGAAACACCCTTACGATTGGCAAGAGGCAGGGGGGGCTTCTGCAGCGCCGCGTGGCGACACGTTGTCGGACTCTGGTTGTTCGTGGTAGGCCGCGGGACTACGTGCGTCCCGCCGACGATGCTGAACATCTGCGCGGCATGAAGGCCATCGAGCGTCGGGCCAGGCACTGGTATCAACCCGGCCTGCGGGACCCTTAGCATCGAGACGAAAACCCAGGGTTCGGGTGGTGAAATCCCCATGACAGCCATGGTGTTGAGGCGCTGCGGCGAGAGATGCTTTTCCAGCAGAGCTTTGACGGCATCACGAAATGGTTTTGCGGATGCACCGACAAGGCCCGGGTGCACGTTCATGTCACCGGCAGTCGAGACCTTGACATCGCCGAACTTTCCAGCCGCAAGTTGATCACGCAAAGATCCAACGTCACGAACGATTGCCTTGAAGGCTTGATCGTCAGGTTTAAATCGCGGGAATGGCGCACAACCATCAAGAGGTGGATCGGGTTCGAGGTTGAAACTGAAGATAAGATGACCGGCAGTATCATGGACTTTGAATCCTTGCGGACCATTTGTCACCGGCTGAATGATGAGGCGGATTTGCGGTTGCCGGCCAAACTGAGCGATGACATCGGCAGATAATCCCGGGGCTCCGGGATCGATCCGGATACCCGCAACGAACCAGGCATCGACCTTTTTCACGACATCAGGCAGCTGAATGCGACGCGCGCCCGAGTCCGGCACGCCGTCGCGTTCTGGATTTTCGGCGTTTGCGATAAAACGCGCGAAATCCTCATCGGACAAAAGCCGCTGCGGAGCCCCAGTGGGGCCGGCGAGATCGGACAGCGCGATCAGATTGACGAGGTCTGCTGGCGCTTTCGGTGGAGGAAACAGGATGGACACATCGTTGGCCGAAAGCGGCTTGGATGGCGTCTCGGCCAGGCCTATTCCTGCTGCCGAGGCAATCGCGACGATCAGTCCCGCTGCGGACAGACTTGTAAACAGCCGACCAAGCTTTGACCGGCGGATTTCATCTTTTGCCATCGTTGGCAATTCCCCTGTAAGATCGAAAAGTCGAACGTGATGCTTACTCGCTGCCGTAAAATTTGCTCTGCAATGTCTTGAGTTGCGTCGGATGTAACGCCTCTTCAATGCAGCCGAGAAACATCTGGCTTCTTGCATTGACACGCTCCCTATCGAGAGGGCCATGCTCCATGTCTGTTTGCAACGCGCGTACGGCGATCCAGTCCTTTGAGGGATCCTTGAGCAACTCAAACAGGGTTCGGTTCTGATAGGGATGAAGCCGAAAGTGAGCGAAAGCGACTTTGGCTGAGATCTTCGCATCGCGCAGTGCGTCGGGAAGCGTGAGGAGATCAAGCCCCGCCAGTTCTCCGATCTCTTGCATTTGATTCTGCGCTTCCTGATATTGCTCGCGTCCCACTAGTTGATACATTCCTCGGGGGCGAAACAGCCAACCATCGTCCGTACCCACTTGGTTTCCGAACGGGTTGCCCTCGTAACCAAGAACAAAGTTGGCCAACTCCTTGGGATGGTTGAGCAATGCATCCAGGCCGACGGGCGGCTTGTTCGCGGCTGCTAGGTCGGCGTTGTTCTTTTCTATCCGATCGCGCCATTTGCGCGGCAGTTGCGAGACCGCGCTGTAAGAGAAGTCTTCGCTGCTGCGTGTAAAGTCGGCGCTGTCGTAGGAGATTGCCCCCAGGATATAGGCCAGGATCCGCGGATCCGTCTCTTCGATGCGGTCCCACTCCTGCAGCAAGGCTTTGACCTGCTCGGCCTGGAAATACGCCATATAGCTCCTTCGATATGGCGGCACTGGCGCAGGAGCCGGCGAATGGTCCTTGATCGACTGCGCTAGCTGGTGCTCGTACGCAGAAACTTTATCCTGGTATTTCTGATAGCCGCGCTCCTGCAACCACTTGCTCTCATAGCAGGCAAGTAACGGCTGCGGTTTGATCTTTGGAGCGGGCCTGTATTCTTGGTCTAACTCGTCAGCGTAAGCCGCCTGGGCAAGCTTGGCTTCTTTGAGCGTTTCAAAGGCGGATGCGACGGAGCCGTTCAAGATATGAAACAACTTCACTTGCAGGCAATCGGCATTGCTCTGCTTCTTGCGGGATTGATCGAAGTCATCGTTCGGCACACAATCCCAAAAGCGGCCGCTACTTAGCGAGATGATATCTTCGGTTTTCTGAGATAGCGTCCAACCAAGCGGCAGGTTGTAAAACGAGCCTGTTATGTCTATTCGGCCGAACGTTGGAAACCGTTGCACGCTGGGCGTCACATCGCTTGTTGGCCGACGATCAATATTGTTCGCGTGGTTGAGGGCAACATAGGTCCGAGAGCTTCGCGTGCTCAAGAGCGCGCGCACCGGCTCCATGAGCTCACCGAACATGAAAGAGCCGTGATCTCCGAACTGACCGCTCACCAGCGACAGCAGATAGATCCGGAATTTTGGCGCGTCAGAGGTGCCCTTAATGCTGTTGAGCCGCTCAATTAAATCGAGCGCGGTCTCTATTCCGGAATTCTCGACATATCCGCCGTCCACGAGGCGCGCCTGCGGATTGGCCGTAATACAATCATTCTGCAAGGAGACCGTCGCTGCCGGCGTCACCCATGGAAACCGAGCGCTAGTAAACGCCGCAGCACTAAGTGGAATCCGCAGCGAGTGGCTCTTGACAGTTTGATCGACGCCGGTGCCGGCACGATCAAGCATCGAGAGAATACAGAGATCTTTGTCTTTGGCGTGGAGCGGGTCGATATCAAAGGGAGAGATGACAACGCGTTTGCCGCTACCGGCATCTGTCGTGTTCAACAACAGCGCCGGCATATTGTTGGAAGGTGTCCAATGTGACTGAAAGTCGGCCTTTAATTGATTGGATTGGTCGCCGGCGCCCTTTTGGTTCTTGAGCATTCTATCTGCAGCGTTCTCCAGCGTGTACTCCAGAAACCGCGCGCGATCGAAACTTGGGATAGCGAGCGGAGAAAACAGCTGCGTGAAGTCAGTAAATAGAAAACCGGCAACCAAGGGCGAGAGAAAATCCGTCTCCAAGACGCTTGCAACGCGCTGTTCTACCTGCCCAGGGGCATCGATATCCTCAGCCCGGCCGACGCCGGCCAGAAAGTCGGCGATCTTCGGGCACGTCTTTGCGTCGGGAGCGATCGTATCAAGCGGCGCATTGGCGGCATGAAGCGCAGCTGCGAAGATAGCCGAGCCGACGCTCCCTCCGGAGACGCCGCTTATCGCAAACAGATGCTGCCGAAATGCCGGACAGAGATCCTGCATCCTAGCAAGAAAGCGCGCCGCATTGTTGGCTGCGTAGATGCCGCCGCCTTGGGCAGCCACAATGAATACCGGATATTCTCCGAGCCTCTCGGCCTCGGCCAGGCGCGGCTTTTGCCGAAGCCAATCCCGAAATGCTTCGACTGCAGAGATGCGAATCTCTTCTGGCGGGCCTGTTGCTCCGGCCACGCTGCGCAGCCCGTGGTCATCGCCTCCGAACAATGAGGCAACCAGGAACAAACCGCCAAACACAACGGGTATAAAAGGAAAATTGAACCTGATCGTCAGTAGCGCAAAGTGGGTGGTGAGACCGGCCACGCACATCGCAAAGAGAGCGATTACACCGAACGATCCGACGAATTGTGCAAGCCTGTCCGGAAACAAAACGAACCCGGTCGTCAAGAGGGCGATGCCGCCGATCGTGAGCGCGAGAAATCTGTAGCGGATGAAATAGGCGATGTTGGCCCGGTTCGCGAGTGCGACCGAGCGATGTTTTGACCCTATCTGCCAAGTGAATACAACAAACGAGGCAAGCAGGATCAACATGGCAAGCGCAAGGATGAGCAGCATGTTCCGCTCGACGGCGAGCGCTTGGTCCTGAATGCGGAAGATGCTCCCGACCTCCTCAACCTCACCGATCTTTTCAGCCGGCCGCGAGGCGAGTTGACCTGCTGTCGCGGCGATGATCGGCAACGCTCCGAGCACAATGGGTGCAACTTTGATATAGAAGGCCAAGCGCCCCGTAGCGGGCGGAATATGAGGCAGGGTTGCGGCAGTAAGCTGAAAAGCGGCCGCCCAGATCGTTAGCGCAATCGCGCCCACAGCGGCGAACTCCTTGAGCGTTACCCATCCAAGGTCGTCAGCGGCTATCCGGTAGAGCTCCTGAATTTGATCTGGCAAGTACAGCAAAATTGAAATGCCCCCCGAAAAGACGGCAATCCACCGGAGGTTGCGCAACAATGTAAAGAGCTGATCGCGCACAGTCATCGCGTCCAATTTCCCATACCGTTATCGGAGACAGTCCTGAGCGCGCAAATAGGCGTGAATGCTAGAACTTCGTACCAGCCCTCGTCGAAGGCCTGCGTGATAGATAACATTGCGGCCCGCAACAAATTGCCGGGATCTCCTATCGGGCGTCGCTCTGAAAATTGTAAACGTAACCTACAGTAGTGGCGCGATTTATCGAACATTCTCTTGAATCGTCAAGAGATTTTCGATGCTGAGGATCAAGACCCGCGATGTCGGTGTTTTTCGCTCTCGATCCGCCCACCTTCCGCACTTTTTCTTCACTCATTCGCTTAGAGCGCAATAAAGCCGCTGACCGCACCTCACTCTCGTGATTGGTCGATCGCAGATAGTCATCGCTGGACGCGGGCTGATCCTGGTAAGCCCGCCGGCTCGTCGAGTTGCTGTTCCCGGCCCCCCGGTGGTAGCGTTCGCGCATCGCCTGCGCGATCGCGATATCGAGTGCGGCCGCGGCGTCTGCGGGATAGAGATCGCAGAACTGTTCCTGTTTGCGCTTTAGGCCGATCATCGTACGCCGAATAGTTTGCCGGACGGCAAATGGCCCTCAGAAGGTCAGCGAAAAAGGCCTTTAGCGCGGCCGCACGATAATCGGGGATGACCGGGGTTGAGAAGCCGCCGCTCCTCATTTCCTCGACACTGGCGCGGCCCAATCCCTGATTCTCGGGCTTCAGAATGGCAACTTCCACAGGAAATAGAGAAGCCCAGCAATGGCTCCCCAGAAAAGTGTGCCGCGGACAATGAAAGCGAGCGCCATGTTAATCGCCGTCGCGTCCAAGCCACTGCGCCATGGTGATTCCATCGATCGCGTCTGCCAGACCTTCTAAGAAGACCCGATACCACGCATCGTCGTCGGGAAGCTCCCAGTCACGTACGCTGCCGACGTAACGGGCCAAAGCAATAACGCCCCCGATCGTGGTTGGCGTTGAACGGATGAGTACATTCGCGTGCTCTGCGAGAACCTGATTCCTTTGGACGCTGATTTCGTCGGCGGCATTAAATTCGGCTTCATCCTCGAGCCTCGCCGATACCGACAAGGCCGCATCGTAGTACGCCGACAGCTCGCGATGACGCTCGATCACTACGAAGATCGGATCCCGATCGGCTGCAGCGATCGACTGGGTGGAAATTTTATGCGAAGGCATGTTGAACTCGGACGAATAGCGGGCCAATACTAGCAACTCAGCCGCGGTGATAATCGGCGTAGAGTGGCTCTGATCCGCTGTCTTTCTGCTCAATCAGCCGGGATCAAACGAGGTCCATGCTCCCATCGGCCGGCAACATGGCCGGTAGTACCAATTTCCGCCTTGCCTGCAGCGGCCTAATTTGAGCTGCGGATAAAGAGGCATTCGAGGATAAGATAGATTGCCTTCGGATCAGTCTGCCGCGACACGAGATATGACAGGATATCATGTCGCAGCTCGGGCGTGAGACGAAGCACGAACAGCTCTTTACGGTCGACCCGATTTTCTTCGTACCAACAAATCACAGCCAAGCAGAAGTCGAAGGCAAGAACTACTTCGCGAGCCGCGATTAGATCGGCGCGGGCTGCTTCTAACTGCGCCGCATTGCCCGTGAAGCGATATTGCAACTCTTCATTGAAGTCGTGAAGCCGAACTGTCGAAATGTAGGGGTTCAGCGCAAGGTTATAGAGAAGGAGCGCTCCAACCTTAGCATGAGAGAGCGCTTCGGTGTCCTGAGGGAAATGCTGTGTCCGCCAAATTTCGCAGTCCGCTGACCATTTTTCGTGGACGAGCTTCAGCGTGTTACTGTCAAAATCAATGGCGAGGCTCAACGCCCGTGTGATCTGAAAGCAGTAGCGCTTAAAGGCATAGGCGAAGCTGTCATAGTCCGACAGCCAATCATAAAGCGTATCCGGTTCAAAGCTAATCATAGCGACTCGCGGTCCGCGAAAGGCGGGCCGGTCGTGCTACCAGAAGTTCTGCAAGAACAAAAGCGTTAGCGATACAATTCTGTTGAAGCCCGTAGGCTCAATTGCCCGCAGCCTCTTGGGCGCGCTCGAAACTAGTCTTCACAGTCAGAAAGCGCTCGTAATCAATCCGAATGACGGCTTTGCCGTTCGGGGAAAAAAATCTAAAGCGGGATTCGTCGCGGTCGAGCGAGCGGTCACCGCTCGAGGATGCGCTATTCATGGAGGCCGACATGTCCGATTCCCTAGAATTCGACTTGACAGGGTTTTCAGTGACAGAGCGCTGGCCGCTTGTCAAACGCAACTTGAAGAGGTAACGCCAGATCAGCCGCATGGTTCAAATCGAAAATTCTTCGCATTTTCAGCGACTTACGGTGGTTGCGTCGAGCGAAGCTGCAACTTTTGAATGTCCGGCAAATCGTAAGTAGGACGCCTGCAGCTTTCCCGCAACAGGCTGGATCGTATTCGACGATGGTAAATCGGGAATGAATTTGTGATTGCTGAGCCAGGAAAGGTTCAGTTCACTGATGCACATGAGCGATCCGCGCGCTGCGCCGAGGGCGTTGGCCTGCTCGGCTCCAATGCCGACTGGAAATGGGTGGTCACAGCTCTCGCTACATCGCGGGGTGGCTTCGGTTTTTCACCTTGATCCAGTGCTTCTGTCTTCCGCCGCGAAACGGCTTGTCGCGATCCTTCGAGACAAGCCGCATGCGCCGCGCAGCCCAGAACACGTCGGGCCCGGTAAGGCAGAAGGGGACTACCACGCCTGAGAGATCGCAGCGCGCGAGAGTGCCCCGGTATTAAGCCTGCAGCTCCGAATCTTCGAAGCGAAACCAACCCGAAAGACAAAGCATGGGACGTTTGCGTGGCGCCTATGGATGCCATCTATGGGTTGTATGCCTCCACCGCGGATTGCACATGTTTCCCGCTGTCGACCGCCGCTGTCCTTCGGCAAGCGCCGACGGTCGCGGCCGTGCCCTCAAGCTTTGCAGGCGCATCAGCCGCTCAATCCGGTGCAGGCCGCAATCCGCCCCGTCGGCGAGCAGGTCACGCCACACCCGGCGTGCGCCATAGGTGCGGTCGCTGGCGACGAAGCTGGCCTTGACCTTGCCGGCCGAGCTCCTCGTCGCTGCGGGATCTGGCGCTGGGAGAGCGGTTCAGCCAGGCATGGAAGCCCGACCGGGACACTCCCAGCGCATCGCATAGCCATGCCACCGGCCAGATCGTCCGGTGCTTCGCGACGAAGGCGAACTTCATGTCGCTTCCTTCGCGAAGTAGGCTGCGGCCTTTTTTAGGGTATCCCGCTCGGCCTTCAGCTTGGCGACCTCGCGGCGCAGCCGCTCGATCTCTTGCTGCTCGGGCTTCATCTGACCATGGCCGGGAAAGGCTTGCACCGGGTCAGAGCCGAACTCCTTCACCCATTTGCGCAGTACGTTCTCATGAACCCCCAGGTCGCGGCCGGCTTGCGCCACCGACACCCCGCGCTCCCTGACAAGCTTGACCGCTTCGATCTTGAACTCTCGGCTGAACTTCAGTCTCTGCATGACCAACCTCCGGCTTGATAAAACACCCAATCTCGGTGTCCATCAAACCGGCAGCAGCTCAACCCAGCCCAATTTTAGTGCGGTTGGGCTCTTTGAGAACGATCCAGGCTTTCGACGCTTGCCGACGCGCAAGCCAAACCCTGGCGCCCCCTTCATGTACAGACCCAGCTTCAGGGACTGAACGTTGGATCTGTGAGTCCAAGAATTGGCGCGATTTGGCACGCCTTTCACGTGGATTGAGGCGCATACCCAACTTTCCGAACGAACTTTGAAGCAATCGTCTTGATGAGGAGCGTGGCGATATCGGGTGGATCATCGCCTTCTTTGGCGGAAGCTTTCTTGTCCAAAGTCGCCTCCAACAATTTCGGAATTCAAACAAAATAGCCGGGCCTGACCGACCAGAAGTAACTCAGAATAGAATTTTTTAAATGCAGTTAGAGTAAAGGCCGCGACCTTTCTTGCCGCGGCGCTCCTGATGTTCGCTTTCTCACTGAACGCCTGGTTGGCGGCAGAGAGCGTGTGCGCAAGCTGCGACCGACGAGGAGATCGGGGCGCTCTGCCGAAGCACCGCTTCAACAACAACAAGAGCACCGTGTGTGCGATCATGGCGGAGTTGATCGCGAAGCAGCCGGACGGCGAGCTTGGTGATCTCGAACACTCCGGCGCGCGGACCGGTCTACACCCGCTCCTGCGCGGTGAGCGTCTCACGTTTACGCTTCCTACGCACTCGGGGTTGGGAGCCGGAGTTAAGACAGATGTCGGGCCGAGAATAATTCCTCCTCCCCATGTCACGACCGCGCCACTTGGGGTTATGTGATCAGGATCCCTGCCGGTTGTAGCTGAGAGCGTCCTGTCTTTGGTGCTTGTCGCGGGATCGGGCTTCGGTCTGATGGCGACGCCAACGACCTGTCTTTCTCAGCCGCTTGACGCCGCTGCGGCAGTCTCAAAATCTGTCCGCCAGTCAACGCCGATCGAGGCGCCTGATTTGTCCAAAGCCAAGATAGAAGAGATCAGCCTGCAATTTCCTTCTTGCAGTTCCTTTCGGCGGCTTCTTCGCAGACGCGCTACGACAGGCCTGCAGGAAACTACCTCGCCTTCGTCCAACTCGCATCTATCCGCCTATGGCTGGCCGCGCGTTATGAGTTCGCGTCCTAGCCGGAGTTCAGCGCTGGCATCACTTGCGGTCGAGAAAGACCTCTGCCGGCTCTGAAAACAAAGGTCGCCAACCAAGGCGGCCTCTGTTTAAGATAGCTTACGGTAGACGCTGGCAGACGACACGTAGCTGGCTAATGCATCCTATGCAGTATTTCGTCCCAGGCGAAGAGCCGATGACATCGACTCCAATTGCATACCCAACCGAAAGTTCTGGCATGGTAATCGACTCCGTTATCGTTTCCAATGGAGCGGCGGATCTTGAAGATGGAAAATTAAGGTCGCCGAAAGGATTGTCGCCACCCATATCCCATACAAGGGGACGTCCCCGCACAGAATGGTTTGAGTGCGGTTCGCCTTTTATCGGACCAGATCTTGCTGCGGTGGCGCGAGCATAGGTGCTGGGCCGCTCTGACCAATCGACGTAGCGATTGCCCTTGTGATCGTGAAGCGCCGCGAGGACGTTCATCACGCCCTTCTCGAGGATAGTATCGCGCACTTCCTCGAGCCGCTCGATGCATCAGATTTCTTCGTCCGATCGGTTGGCCGTGATTTTCACCTCTGTCATGTGCCCTCGTAGCTCAGTGGAAAAATTCTACGTCTCCTGGTGTAGGTTCAAGTCCTGCCGAGGGCATCGTCCACGGTCGCGTAGCTCCCGGTGGCCGATCAGAGCTTTAATCAGGGTGCCAACACAGCCACCGAGGTTGAGACCACCCAGGACCAGAAACAGTAGATCGGGATTTGCATAAACCGTCAGTGTTGGGGTTGTATTAGCGAGGCGGGAGGAATGACTGCAGATCCTTCCTCGAAGCAGCAGGAATTCCTCAAACTGTGCAGCTTTTCGCTCGTTCCAGGCCCGACCATGAGTCATATTGGCCGCGCCTCGGTTGATGTGGGAATTTCTTCGCATTCCCAACGGGAACAGCCAAGGCCCGAGAGAGATTGAGCGCCTGATCTGGCGTTAGCTGAAAATGAACGCCGACCACGCGTGCGAAAACAACGGTGATTTCGTCATCGGCCTGCTCGACTCAACTATAACCGCCGCCGCGGAGCGTTAAGTTCGATCTCATCAATCCGGTCGAAAGCACCTTGTTCACTCGCCATCGCTACCCTCTCCCTCGACAGTGCCTGAGTTGGTCACGGTCGCGCGACTCAAAATCGTCTTAGCGTCAACAAAGACCCACGGCGGCACCAGTCCGGCCTCTAGGTAGCTTTCTTGTAGTTGAAGTCGAATTTGGTGAGCGGCTTAAATGGCAGCGGTAGCTTCCCTTGTTCAAGGCGGGGCTGATGCTGAGATCCCGCTAACTCGCATCCGAGCCGCATCAGGTTACATTGCAGCCAAAGCCTCTGCTGTAAATCATGCTTGCTGCGCCGAAATAGGGCCCCGACATACGAGCCCATACGGAGCCGGTACAAATGCTTAGCCATGTTCTGCTCCTGTGCAGCAATAACCAAACTAGATGTGGCCAATTGTCCCGTTGCCTCGCAGACCGCCGAAATTTACTAAGTGAGGAATCTCGTTCAGCGCTGACATTGTAGCGCTCAATGAAAATCGATTAATGCAATAAATCCAGGATCAGCGCCTAAATTCGGCCGTTTATCGGCTTCTTGCGTGGTTTTTGTTGCACGGATTATCGGTTTGCGGCGGCAGAGCGCGATGCTCGAGCACCGCGCCTGCTGTGATCAAGGATAAAAGCCTGCGACGTAGCGGATTGGGAAGAAAGGCGGTGACGGGGCCTTAATAGCAACTGCCCCCTCCTGCCCGGGCCAAGAACTGGCCTTGGGCGAAGCCCGTCCTATGACCTCATTTCTTGCTTTGCGTTACGACTAGGGCTTACCCGCTGAGCGTTGATGCCGGCTCTACCGCCGAGGGAAGCAGTAGCGGGACAAGGCGCGGCTTACCGGTGGCGGCCTACGTCATCAGAAGCGCAAAATTGCGGAGATCAGATTGTTGATTCTCGAAATGACTGCGCCGCAAAGCCCGAGCGATCACATTGCTTGACCAAACTGCTAGTTAGTTCCGTCCTGCTCGGCAATGCCGCATTCGGCTGCGTCTTCCTCACGTTCAGGGCCTAGCTTCGCCCTGCACCGAGAGGGTGCTGTTTGTGAATCGGCCGCTAACTGCGAACGCGAGTCCACGGCAGCCTGTATTTCGAGCAGGTATGTTTCCCGGGCGTGCACGCCGATATCGGCGGCGGCGATTTGGAAAACGAAGCCGGGTGGGATGTGGCCCTGAACTGGATGGTTGCCGACGCCTCGCTTATCCCGGACGGGCTCAAGCATGGCAAAAGCTCCTGCAGCTTTCGCCGGACCCCGCCGGCCCCAGCACAACAAGCAGGCCGGCGGATTGCTCAAGGCCGGCATGCGTTGCCTCCCCGTGGATCCGAACACGGTCGAGTCCACCTCCGCTGCACAAAACCGTCAATACACGCTTGGTGCCAGGGCCGTTCCTAATGTACGACCGGACGGGAAACTATCGTCCCGACAACATGAGCGTACACGTCGACTTCAAGTATTACTTCGATCAGATCACGCCGCACCCGCCGAGACTTGGTCGCTGACCATATCGAGCTCAAATGGGAGAATGCCAACTTTGGCGGTCGTCTATAGCTTTTTGGAGCTGTGTTCGGGCGGGGCAGGCTCAAGCGTGCCGCAAGGTCGAATTCGTTCCGTCGCGCCAAACTCGTGCTGCGATCAGCTTCCTACCGGTGCTTTCGCTGCGGTCACGGAATTCAGCGCATTGACGCGTCCGCGCCCCCAAATGTTCGGCAATGGCGCAGGCGGGGCGTCGGCATGGTCACCGAGCAGCTTGGCCACCTGATCTTGCTTGAGCGTGGGCTTCACCTGCAGCATTGCCGCAACCACGCCCGCAACATGTGGAGCCGCCATACTGGTACCCTGCTTGGCCGTAAATGGCTTGCCAGCAACATCGAGCTCCGGGTGCGGCTCGGCGTTGATGGCCTTCGCCGAAATGATCAACTGACCGGGCGCGCACAGGGTGGGAAATTGACGGTCGTCCAACGTCGGTCCCTGGCTCGAGAACGCCGCGGGCTTGTGCAGATCGGCGGACGGTCTCGTAACGTATGCTCCAACCGAGATGGCCTTGAGCGCGGTCGCCGGAATCGTACCGGTACTTGCGGCGCTCGTTTGCGACGAGGTGAACGCGGTTGCGGGAATCCCCTTGCGTCCTTTCGGGGCACGCAGAAAGCCATGATAAACGCCAGCGTCGGCACCGGTCCCCACCGTGACACCCGACAAGGTAATCGACCATGTCCCAGGAGCAATCCGCAGACCGTCCCGACGAATGGCGATGCTGATCCGGTTCTTGTCGTGGCGAGGAACGGCAATGGCGGATGCGAGACTAACGGTCGAGCGGCCTAGCGTGCGCCGCACCGAGCCCCCGCTTGCCGCGAGCGACATTGAAACTCCCGAAGGATCGGTGACAACTACATCGAACCTTTCCGCAGTCGACTTCAGGCCGTACCAGATTTCGATGTCGAGCTCCTTGGCCATCTGCCTGTCATCGATGCGGAAAGTGATTCGATCCGTGGCGCCGCGCGCGACCGTGCCCCGAACGTGCTTGTTCTTGTTTCCATCGTTGCCAGCTGAGACGACGATGGCGCGCCCCTCAGCCCCGAGCGCAGCATCAATCGCCTTTTCATCCAGGCTACGACCGTCGCGCGCGCCCAACGGTTGGCCCAAACTGAGATTGATAACGCAGGGACAGTTGCGCGCTCTCGCTCGTTCCTGGATGTATTCGATCCCCTGCCGTATCAGCCCGAAGTTGAACTTGGTCGCGACAACGATCAGATCCGCGGCCGGAGCCATTCCGACGAAAGCTGTCGCCGGGCCGCCGGGCGAAGGGGCGCCATTGCCAGCGGCAATTCCCATGACATGGCTTCCGTGTGGATCGTCGGGCACGTCCTTGGTGCGCAGCGGCCGTCCACCCGGCCTCAACGCGTCATTTATGGCGGTTTCGGTGAATTCCACACCACTGCGAGCCGTACCGTCAACATTGTTTCCGGGAGAACCTTCCGAGGGAAAGCGGGGAGGGCGACCCGGTCGTGCCGGCACGAGTTCTAGGCGCTGGTCCCAGATCGAGAGGATTCGGGTCTTGCCATCGGCTTTGCGAAAGCTCGCATGCGTGTAATCGATGCCAGTGTCGACGATGCCGATGATCACCCCCTTCCCCACTTCGCTTCCGATCACGGGCTGCAGCACGTCAGCCTTGATGTCGGATCGACTAACGTCGAATGGCGAGTATAGCGTGCGCGCGAGCTCTATATATTCGATGCCCAGGCGGTGGACCTCGGGTAGGCTCGACAGCGGCATCTCGGCAGAGATGATGCCACCGGCCGTCGCGTGCAGGCGCATTCCCAAGGCAACAAGTTCCTTAAGATCGCCATGCCATTCGAACGTGACCGGCACCCGTGTCGTCGCCCGCTCGTGTGCGGGCGTGTCGTCGTACATCCATTGCAGATGCGGATCGATGACCGTCATGTCGCTTCTCGCAATCGGTGGAGGGTAAGACACGTTCGATATTGACCGATCAAGCGTTCTACGGCAAGTTGCAAGGGGGATCTTGGACCATTTCGTCCGACCGCATTTCTAGACTTCCTATTTTCGGGCACGACGTTTTTCCTTAGGGGATTGGACCATGGCGGGCGTCGCTGGGCCGGCTAGAATTTCCTTTATCGCCATTCGCGCGATGGAAGACAGGTCGGATGGACCGCTCGAGGCCGTCGTCATCGGCACCAACGATCTGGACGGAACCGACTGGCGCTACGTTTGCTACGATCTTGCGGTCTTCAAAAACCTTCTCAGGGATCGTGACAACCCGTTCGTTCCGAAGAACCCGCTCTACGCGGCGAATGCCCGTTATCACGACGGCAGCGACGCGAACGACCCGCATCTGGGTCACGCCGCCGTCGATGACGATCAAGACCCAACCCCGCCAGCATCTGCGATCGAACTTCGCGGCATCGCTCTGTTCACGGCATATCGCGCGCCGACCAACTATGCGGCGGAGAAGGATCCGGTCAAGCGGCAGCAGAAGGCCTGGGACGTCTTCGACGAAGGTCCCCTCGCCCGCTTCGATACGATCGCCCTGGCCCGCACGCTGGCCGACAAGCCGGCGCCGCGATGGCAGGTTTCGAAGCTCGTCATTACGCCGGCGACCGGAAAATCCGGCAACTTCAAAGCGCTCGCGATCAGGCTTCAAGTTCGCCTCGCGTTGAACGGCCACTGGATCAGGCCGAAAGTCGCCACCTCAGGCGACCGCTATGACACCCGCTTTCACGTGGGCCTCGATGTGGTCCAGGCGACAACGACACAATCCTTGTGGAAAACCGCCGCCGCGCCGAGAGGCGCGCTTTGCCGGCTTATCCAGATCGCCCTCACGATTGGTCCATGGGATCGTGGAGAACCCGCGCTCAGCATCGTTCCACTACGCTATGCAAATAGCGATTTCATCGACGCGATCGTCAAACCCGGTGACGGCAATCTCTCCACCGATCAGGTCGACGTAATACCTCTGTTCGTCGATCAGGGCATTCCCAGTCAACCGGCCAACCGTCCGCGCCGCGAATTCGGGCTTCGTGCGGTCGAGCACCAATTCAACAAGGACACGGGCTCCCATGACATCATCCGTGTCGCTCTGCGTTTCGAGCTAACCCTTTGGAACTATAGCGGCAAGATCGGCAGTACCCTCAAGCGGTTCTTTTCCAAACCCGAGCTTCTGCCGGTCAAAGGCCGGGTCCGCTTCTCCCAAGAGCAACGCGTCGGTGACATCGGCGCCCGCGGCCTCAAGCCGTTCGTACCGGTGCAATGGATCGTCGCCGCCCGCCTCGATCCACTCAACGTCGATCCTAAAGCGGACCCAAAGCTTCGGCGACCCGATCAGATAACTGACTTCGTCATCGACGCGTTCGATGCCGTCATCGAGGATGAGCATGATAGTCTACGCAAGGTCCGTGACGGGACGCCACTGAGCGTCATGCCCGCACTGGCCAAACGCAAGTCGGAACGCGGAACGCCGTGGCACGCAGTCGGGTTGCTGCGCGAGAATTCCGCCTGGCGCCGTGTCATCGTGCCGACGACCGGCACCGTCAAGGATGCGGCCGATAAGCGGCGCCAAACGGCTTTCCTGTCCTTCGAGCCGCGCTTCATCCCCGATATGTGGCAGGGGGTCACCGCATTCGAGCTCGTCGAGAAAGGCAAGTCGGATCAGGA
The DNA here is from genome assembly GCF_023375135.1 of Bradyrhizobium sp. C-145. Classification (NCBI taxonomy): domain Bacteria; kingdom Pseudomonadati; phylum Pseudomonadota; class Alphaproteobacteria; order Hyphomicrobiales; family Nitrobacteraceae; genus Bradyrhizobium; species Bradyrhizobium sp. C-145. Next base: position 7,046,408 of record NZ_CP088150.1, read on the forward strand.
TCCGCGCTTCGCCTCGCCTTGTACGGCGACGTTCGCTCGTATGATCGCAACGGAGGGCACGGCGCCGGTCTGCAAGGCGCGCATCTCCGCGCCGTTCGTCGCCGCGAGCACCGATGTCCAGCCCGGCGCGTGCACGGACGGACCGGCATGGCAGCCCGCTATCACGCAGACCGACGATCTCGGGACTGTGCCGACGATCAAGTTTGGCTTCTCGCTCGAAAGCACCGATGGCTCGGAGATAGCACTCGGCGCGCTTGGCCTCTCGCTTCTAAAGGCCCCCGACCTCACGATGGTCACCAAGGCCGATCTGACCGGGCTTCTTGCCCGATCCGGTGGTGACGATCTGCCAGATGCGCAATTGCAGGCGGTCGTTAAGTTCCCGATCGAGCGCGTGAAGCCAATCGGCCAGGACGACCTGCCTCCTCAGATCCGCAGGCAGTTGCTCGGTCGCCCGACGCCCATTTCGGATGACCCTGACGAGCCGCTCCTGCTCGAACTGGACTACCGCGGCGGCTCCGAGCAACCCGATGACGAAAAGCTCATTCAGGCCTTGGTCGCCACGGAATCACTCGCGCCCGGTGAAAATCAGTCGGTCTCCCTTTCGCTGCGCGCGATCAGATCGACCACGACGACCAGCGCCGCTCCAAGGCGGCTCGCCTTGGTGATCGACCCGACGCCGTTCCGGGTCGCCGCCGTGGAGTATGTCGAGCCCGCTCGGGCTGCCACCGATCAGAGCAACGAAGTCGCGATATGGAGCGACGAAGGTGACGTGTCCTGGCGCGTGCTCGATCCTTCCGAGGCGGTACGGATGGTACTGCCGCCTCAGGTCATCGGCGAGGCGATGGAGAAGAACGCAACCGCAATCGCCGGCGCACCGAAAGATATCGAACCAGGCCGCCCGGCGGCCGCGCGGTTTGGCGCGCACGCACGTCTCGAGGTCGACCCCACCTTTGCGGACACCAACTTCCGCGAGCCAGGCTGGAATCTCCGTCGTAACATGGGCTATCCGACCATGCGAACGCCGGGCTCCCGCTTGAAGGAGCTTCGGCTCGAGCTGCTCTACGGTTTGACAACCCGGATCAGCACCACCGACAAGAGCACCGAGGCCTTCGTCACCGAGATCGGCGCAACGATCGGCGCGCCCGTATCTCCCGTGTCAGGTACGGCGAGCGCGTCTCGCGCGACACTGAAGAGCCATCTGCAACTCGCGAGCCTCGTGCTGCGGGCCCAGCGCAGGCGACTTGCCGTCGACAAGCTCTGGAGCGGTCACCCCGATGCCGAGCTGAAGATCGAGGACGGCGTAAGTTTCAGGCTCCGCACCGGAGGATTGGGCCCGGCGCATGGACCCGCGACCCCTCTTCGCTGGCCCGTACAAGGCGAAATCCCGGCAGATACCGGTGGTCTAATCGAATCCAAGAAGCTCGCGCAGACGTTTTCGACCAGCCAGGACGACCGGGAGAGTTTTCCCGGCGGGGTCGCCTGGGCTTTCGAGAGCGCGAATATCCTGATGAAGGTCTACAGTCGACCGGACGCGGACGGGGGTTCGGCGAAAGGCGTCCACCTCTCCGCGCACGGCGGCTATGGCGGCCAGCGGGCGCTGTTCGACGAGAAGAAGACCGTTGTCGAGACCGAGACCGGCCAGGGCCGCGTCCACCGTTACAAGCTCGAGCGCATCGGGCGCATCGGCGGCCTCTGGAATCGAGCCAAACATGTCATCATCTATGAGCGGTCCGTCGTACCTTCCGCGCAATTCTTCAATTTCGACCCGATCGGCCTGTTGCAGGACGAACACGTCGGACGCCCGATCCTTCGCAAGGTCGAGGAGTACGTCGAGCTGCTGCAGCCGGTGCGCCGCTATCCCGAGGACGGCAAATCGATCGCAGCCGCCGGATTTCTCGTCGGCGTGGAGTTCAAGTCGGGCAAAATCCGAGTCGATAGCCGCTGGGGCGGCGATGTGCGCCGTGAAGGTTGGCAAGTGCCTCTGTGGAACAAGGCCTTCGCGAGCCTCCCTCCGGTGTTGGCCCCCACGAGGCCAGGCGATCCCCCGATTAATCCGGACGATCCCTCGCTGATCTATCCGAAGCCGCAGATTCGTTTCCTGCTGGCGGGAGAAGGCGACGGCGAAATTTCCGTCGAGGTCGACGAGCCGGAAAAGCTTGTCTTCTACACTTCCGTGGTCGACGGCGAAAGTGGCGACGACACCGATGCATGGCGATCGGTGCGCGATATCGATTTCATCGATCTACCGCCACCGGCCGCCGGCCGCATGAAGCCCAATAGCGCCAATCTCACCGATGCCATGATGCCGTCAGAGCCGGCGCACGCACCAGGCTTCGAGCGGATGACCGTCGGCCTGGTCCGTGCGAAGGAGGCGGCTGTCCTCACCCACGGCCGGGCTCCCAGCGGCCCGGGCACGATACTCAAGAACATAACAATTGCTCGCGCCGCACCACTAACCGCCGTCGGCGCCCCAAGCCCAGTGACGACTTTCGGGCAGTCACTGACGCAACACAGTTCCGACCTACGGGCGGCCATCGATGCCAAAATCGGCCAAGCGCTCGGCGTCCTCGAGAAACTGGATCCCGAGAAGCCTCTCACCGATGTCAAAAACGACGCCGTCGCAGCCATCGGCGCCGCGCTCGACCATCCGAGTTTCGTCGGCGATCTCAGGTCCGCGACTTCCGACATCAAGAACTCGCTCAGGTCGATCGATCTGAGCAAGGTTGACCCAAAATCGCCCTGCGCCTCGCTGGTCAACCGCCTGAAGGATGCTGCCGAGGGACAGGTCGACCGTCTGCGCAAGATCGCCGGCGAAGCGATCGATTCCACACTCGACGGTGGCCTGAGGCCGATCCGCAACATCGCCGGCATCGTTCGCGACGTCAGCGTGTTCCTCGACAGCGAGGATGCATGGCTATCGCCGGACGAACGCGCCGACCTGATCGACAAGCTGTCGGGACTGCAGAACCGGATCGCCACCGTGGCGGACGAAGTGCGAGCGGACATCGAGCTGCTGTCAAAGCGGGTAACGGCGGATCTCGAGGCCGTCAAGGCAGTCGCCGGCGCCTCGCTCGGTGAAGCGCAAGACGTGGCAATTCCGGCCGCACTCGGCAAGATCCACGATGCGCTCAAGACGCTGAAGGACGCCGTTGGCACGGCGACGGTGGTCAACGATTCGATCGCGGCGTCCGCACGCGCGACGCTTGACGAGCTTCGCAAGCAAGCGCAGCAAATCGACACCGAACTTTCGCATATCGACGATACGGCAGCGCTCATGGCAGCGCGCCGCATCCTGCCGGCCATCCACGACACGTTGGGACAGGCAATCACCCACGCCGATAGTCTTACTCACGTCGGTGCTGCGATCAGTGACGACGTGAGGGCGGCTCTCGCTTCCTACGAGGCGTCGCTCAAGCAGTTTGAGGACGCATTGAAAGCCCGTCTCGGTACCGCCGGCGGATCACTCCAAGCGCTCGCCACCAAACTCGATCAAATCATCGCCGCGGCACAGAATGCCGCGCGTGGCCTCGTCGTGTTTCTCGAAGACACGATCGACGCGGGCCTTGATGAGGCAACCAGCATCTTCGATCGGATAGCCGATGCGATCATTGCCCTCTCGGCTCCCGAAGATCCCGACGACGATGCCGATTCCACCGGCGCTATCCATCGGGCGCTGACGGCGATAGCTGACGCCAGCGGGTTGATCGAGAAGGCCGTGGTAGCGCAGGGCGAAATTGTCGCAACCGCTCTACGGAAGACACTCGACGCGCTCGCTGCCGGCATCACCGCCGCGATCGATGACGTGGGGAAGGAACTCAAGGATGCCTGCGCGGTATTCGACAACTTTATAGGAGAGATACGGAAGGACGCGCAGAAGGTCGCCGATTGGCTGCAGAATGCCCTCGACGTCGACGGTTACAAGAGACGGTTGGACGATGCGGTAAAGCAAGCCATCAACGATGCACAGGGGTCCATCGAAGACCTGAAGCGGCGTGCCGCGGAAGAAGCCGAACGCGTCACGCGCGAGGTCGAAAATCGTGCACGACAGATCTCCGGCGCGGTCCAGGAGACTTTGCGCGATGCGCTGGGAACAGATCCAGTGGAATTGGCCGACCAGGCCAATCGGCTCTATCAGGAAGGCAGCGATACCTTGCGGCTCCTTCGTGCCGTCGGTGACCCTCCAAAAACGGATCGGCTCGGCTTCAATCGACCAGAAGTCGCCTACGTGCTCGCCGAGGCCAACAAGGTCGTCGACATGACCCCGGCGATTGCGCTGGTCAACCGGGTTTCGGATACGCTTGCGGCGGCCGACAAGGCCGGCAGGGCGGTCGGCGACATGCTTCAGTCGTTCGGCGTGCGGCTGCCCTCGAGCGGCGTTGCCGAGCAGTTCATTCCCGACAAACTGAAGCAATTGTCCGTGGCGGATCTCATACCGAATATGGGCGGTATCGATTTCCGCGGACTGCTTCAAAGATTTGCCTTCCCGGATCTTGACGACTCCAAGGCCATCAAGGTTCAGCACGGTTTCGACAACGTCCAGATGCGCGCCTGGCTTCAGACCGACATCGACGTCCCCTTCACCGAGCCCGCGCCGCTCTTGTCGTTCGGCCCCGTTGAGATCGTCGTCGACGAAGCCAAGTTCAATGCCAAGGCGCGGATGTCGGTGGGCCGCGACGGGACCCAAAAGATATTCAATGGCCGCATCTTCGGTGACTGGCGGGTCGTGACCAGCGGACAGGACATCCTCACATTCCGTCAGACCGGCTTGTATTTCGACGACTCCGGCAAAATCGACTTCAAGATCGACCCGGAACGTGTCGAACTCGCCGACGCGCTCGCGTTCCTGACTGATTTTCTCGCCGCTTCCGGCGAGGGGGACGGGCTGGTCATTGAACCGCTGATGCGCGGCGGCGTGCCCGCCGGCATCGCCGCCACGCTCGACATCGACCTGCCGGACCTGCAGCTCGGCGTGTTCGGAATCTCAAACCTTTCGTTGCACATTCTGTTCGGTATCGCCGCAGTTCCTCAGTTCGAGTTGATGTGTGAACTGTCGGTCGCCACCAAAACGATGCCATTCACGCTGAGCGTCTGGATCCTCAACGGCGGCGGATTCCTGACGCAGCGGCTATCGTTTCTCCCAATCGCCAAACCTCACCCGATCCTGACCTATTCGCTCGAGGTGGGTATCGTCGCCGGCGTTGGACTAGGCTTCAACTTTGGCGTGGTATCGGGCGGCGTCTGGCTTCAGGTCGGCTGCTCGATAACGATGACGTGGTCGACCGGCCCCGGTGGCAACACCACTGCAATTTCAGTTTTCATACTCGCGCGCGGCAACGTCGACGTCGCAGGCCTGATCACGGCTGCCATTTCGCTGCTGCTGGAGGTTACCTACGACGGCTCGTTGATGATCGGGTCCGGAACGCTCCGGCTGAGTTTCAAGATCAGCGTCTTCTACACACTGCGCGTCTCCCAGCACGTCGAGTATCAGTTTGCTGGCGAGAAAAAGCAGTCTGAAGGTTATTCCGATTCTTACGCTTGATTTTGTCGTACCCCAAGGACCGATCGTCGATGGCTCCCGATCCGCGCAATCTCAGAATAAAGGTCCAGGCGGATCGTCTGCCGGACGTGAGCAACAAGGCTCAGATCTCGCTACGGGTAAGCGCGGTCATCGATGGTTCCGACGAAGCGCTTCTGACGGACGCGATCGGTGAGATCCTGCCCTGGAAGTGGCGCCTGGCGGATGGCAGCGGGACCTGGAATCCGCATGACGTCACCGCCTGGCGATTCTGGCGCATCGTCGACATGGCAGGAGTTCCTACCGTCCAAGATCTGGATGCCGGAACCACCGTCGCGGTGGCCGCCAATGCGCCGGTGGATTTCGATCTTCCCGGCGCCGACGGAAGCAGGTGCTTTCACCGCCGGCTCGAGGAGGAAATCGCCTCGATCGTCAACACGAGTAGCCTCGAAGCTGCCCTGTGCATGCCGGCGGGTACGGCAGAGGTGACTGGGCGCACGGTGTTTGGGCTTGTCGAAAGCCTGACAGGATTGCCGAACCCGGTTCCGGTTGCCAACAAGGTGTTCACCGTCTTCACGATCGACCCGGCGCCTGACAAGACCACCACTTTCATCGCGGCACCGTTGTTCGGTCCGACCGGCGGCGGTACCTATACGCTCGATCCGGCCGGTCCCACCGTGATGTCGGATCAAAACGGCGACTTCTGTCGCGTCGACCTTGTACCGACGCCTGGTCCTGGTCCCGCGCCCATGTTCGCGGACGGATCCGTCGACATGCGACCGAGCTTGTCATGGGATGATCTCAGTCCGTCCAGCGATCCCCAGCGGCTCATCGACATGGAGACCATGCTGATCAAGAAGCCAACCGTCGGGCATGGCTTGACCGATGAGGACTGGGCCGCCTCCCTCTCGCGACGGATCGCCGAAGTCGTTGATCCGTGGGCCCGTGTGTTCGGCGTGCTGGATGCAACCGTGACCAGCGAAATTACGAAGGTGGCGGGCGGCGACGAGCTGCGGCGCGCGCTTGCCCGGGATCTCGCCTCAGAACCGACGCCAAAGTTTCTCATGGCCCTTGATTCGATTTCATGGTGGGTCGTGGGCAGGCGCAGCGCCGCTTCCGCGATTGCGCTGCCACCCGGCTTCTCGATCCTGGAAGGCCTCTCCCTCCGCCAAGCCGACTTCTGGAATCTCACAGCGGCCCTGATCCTGGGCGCCGCTGAACGTGACCCCGGAAGCGTCAGCAACAATCCGCTTCGCGCCCGCTTTGCTTCCATCAATTCACGCAGGTTGAAGGGGCTGCTCGGTTTGCCGCTCGATCCGCCGGGCTCGGCCATCGCCCCCGAAATCGAGAGCATCGAGTCAGACGACGGCCTGCGGAAGTTCGTGGCACGCAATTGGCTCGGCGGACCGGATCTTTCGTCCGCCGGTCCTCATCCGCTGCTGATCGCTGCGCCTCGCGTGATCGCCGCACGGACATTGACTTTTCCCCCCGACGCTCAAGCGTTCGGCCCTGGAGCCACCCAAGCAGTATCGGGCGCCGTGCTGGACCTTGGGCCGGCAGCATCCGCGGCCCCCATCGCGCCGGCGGCACCGACGAAAGTGGCGTTCAATCTCGCTCTCACGCCACCTGCAGGCGATTTCAAGCTGGTCGTGGCGTTCGTGACGACGCCAGGTCGCCCCATCCCACCCGAAATTCGTGTCGCCGGGACGGCGGCGTCCGCCACGTTGGACGTTGCCATTTTTCAGGATGGCGCCTCCGTCATCTCAACGACGCTCGCGCGTGGAGCGGCGATCCGCGTCGAGATTGCTATCATCCGCCCCGACGCAAATGCGGCCGTCAGCGTCACGTTATCGGCCGGCGGTTCTGCGCCTGTGCCGGCCGACCGTCTGCTCGGGGCAGCCTTCTATCTGTCGATGAAGGCAGATGTTTCAGACATTCCGGACGTTGCCATCGTCATGCCCGACGCGACTGCAACGCCGCTGCGTACCGCGTTGGACCGCATCACGACCGGACCCGGCCTTCGCGCCGATCTCGCATTGGCCGTGATCGGGCCGTACATTCCTGGACTGACGGCCGGACGATTGACATGGGACGCGCCCCAGCCCCAGAACGAGCAAGATGCGGCTGCGCAGCTTCCCCTCGACGAGCGGCTGGTAGCCAGCGTTGCCGCCCTCGTTGGCGCCGAGCGTGTCGACGGCAGCCGTCCCGCCGCGTCATTGTATGATCTGATCATCAGTGCAGCGCTCACCGATGCGGGCCTCGCGGCTGCCAGTCCCGGGAGTGATGAGGAGAAACTTGCTAATTTGCTGAAAGCCATCGTCGAGGCCGCTCGCCGCGATGCCGTTCGTCACGCCGGCAGCCTCGTGCCATCAACCACAGACGAATCAGGAGGCGGCGATGATTCCAGCCGCCGCCTCACCGTCGATTCGCCTCCACTGGTTTTCCGCTTCGACCAGCTCCAGAGCATTGCCGGTGCCGCCGACCTTTGGACCCGGCTGTCTGGTGTGGGAGTCCTGATGGCCCGTACCGACACCTTGAGCGATCCGATCCAAGCGTGGCGTAGCCTCAACGTTGCCACGCTGCATGCCCCCGACACTTCGTCGCAAGGTTCGGCGCGAGCTGCGCTCCGTGAAGCCAACGCGGTGATGGTCCGTAATCTTGCCTGGGCCAGCGGAGCCATCGTTGATCCGGTCCCACTGCAGGTCGGAGAGATCGGCGGCATACGGGCTGCCTTGATTTCATACGACAATCGCTCGCCGGTGGCCGAGATGGTCACCGATGCCGCGCTAGACAACGTTCCATCCTCGTTCGCGCGCCGCATCGAAGCCTATCGGTTTCCGCCGACCACGGGTGATGGCGCCACCGACTATCGCCTGTTCGCGCTATCATTCGGTTATGCCTTCCACGTCGTCCCATACGTCATCGGTCACGGCGGGACCCTACCTCCGATGTTGCGGAATGATCCCAATGATCCATTGACGATCCGGCCGATTGAAACGACCGGGCCGCTCAAGGGACAGGTCAAGATCGCAACAAACACGGATGCGGTGCGTCGGTCAGCGCTCTACCGACGAACACGTCCAATCGGCGCGCCAAGGCTTGCGGGCGACCGATCCAAAGCAATTCCCGACGGCGTCGTGCCGCTCGCCGGTGAATTACCGATACGGCCGGCTCCCGTGACCATCGGAGGCGATGTGCAAGGACGTTTCTTCCTCAATCGGGAAGGACGTGCCGGCGTCCTCGAAGTGCGCGCCGGTCCCGACCCGGGTTTGCGGATCGACATCGGCCGCATGGAGTGGCCTGAAACAAACGAAGCGCGCAAGCTGTCCATCACGTTCCGGGGCCGCTCGGGGCCGAGCGAAGCCATCACCGACCTGCTGACATTGACGCACGACGTTGGCAGAAGCGGAGCGATTCGGGTCGAAGTGTTCACGGCCATAACGACGATCGCCGCGGGAGTTGACGAGCCCGAATGGGCCGAGGATGAGTTTGATTTTTCGGCGGCAACGCAAGACTTGCAGCAGCCCGCCAGCGACATCGCGCAATGGCGAGACGTCCTGATCATTATCGCAACGGACAAGGACGTCGACATCGAACCCCCGATCGTCACATCGATCGTCACTCAGCTCGACAGTGCGGGAAACTTCGCAAGCGTCGCTGTCGGTAAGCCGCGAATTGCGCCGGAATCGGGCCATCAAATGCGCGCGACCTACGTGCTCGACGGCATCCAGGTCGGCGCCGCGACGGGCGCTCGCCAGATGACGATCCGATTGCAACGACCGACGGTGGAATTTGGTACTTACGGGCGATGGATCAACCCTCCCCTGTTCGACGATCGAGTTGTCGCCAGCCGACCGGTCGTTGCCAAGGCGCTCGACGCCGCGCTCGGCGTAGCAACGAGCCCAAACAAGACCAAGGACGATCGGTCCCTCGATGATCCGGCCGTGACACAATTGTACGGTGAACTGGTATGCATCTTTCCAGCTTTTCAGAAGTTCAAGATGGCAGCAGTCGGAGCTGCCTGGACCTCCCTCGAGGACGTGCTCGGCTTCGATGGCTCTGGCCGTCGCCATGTCGCGCCGATGCCGTCCATGACCATCAAGGTCGATCCAAATGGACGGGAAGGTCTGACCGGCGATACTGCCACACTCTTGCCGGGTCGCATCTACGAGTTGCGCGTCTATGCAGGATTGCCGGACAGGCAAGACAAGCTTTGCCCCTTCACGCGCGACCAGCGGCTTTCGCCTGCCGTTAAGGCCACGCTCAGGCACTGTCCGATCGATGCGAAGATGCGGCTGGCGGGCCCCCTGGTGCTGACGCTCGAAGTCGCGACCGAAAACGTGCCCGAGATCTTGGGAACACAGCCGCTGAACATCGACCTGCGCCGGGCCCCCGAATATGCCGAGCAGGCATGGATTTCATTGACGGCGGCGTTCACAGGAAGAACGACGACGTATCCGGCCTTGCGCTATTGCCATCTCGCTGCGCTCGAATCGCAACGCTGGAGCTGGCGCGGCAGGCCGCAGGACGACCAATGGTACCGGCTGGCCACGACCGGAGCCGAGGCAATCGACCAACCCCGGTATCGGGAGCTGTTCGACACATCGTTCTCGGACCGCCGCAACGATGACGTCGGCGAAATCTTCGAACGTCGCATCGAGCGTGCCCATGTCTATGGCGGATTGAGGCGGCGCAGCGATCCTAGCCCAAGCAACCCCATTCCGCGCCTGTTCGACAAGAGCCTCGACTGGCGTGGCGGCATGAATTTGTGGCGCTTCGGTCTTCGCATCGTGAGCCGCTACAAGGCGATGCGACCTGGACGGCCGGAATTCATGCGCTCCAGTCATCGGGGGCCGAACGGCAGCGCGATCTGGCAGAACAAGGTGCTGGCCGATCGTTCCAATGACCGTCGTCCTAAACGTCCGGGTCTGGCAATCGTTCTGCCACTGACCGAACGCGCCATGGCGTGGGGAACCGTTCCTCCGCTCCTGGCCTTGTTTAACGAACCGCTCTATCCGAATTTCCATGTCGGAGATGGCATCGACGCCATGGTCGAAATGGCCCGGCATCCGATGACACGAGCCGAACGAAAAACGCGCGTCGCGACGATCGATCAGCTCTTGAATCCATCGGACGGCACCGCTCCGCCGACCGGAGAAACGCTCGACAGATTGGTTGCGGAACGAGCCGCGCTTCAACGCAATATCGACGCTGGTACCGACGGGCCGACAGATGCCCTCAAATACTGGCAGGAGCACGGCCCGGACTCGATCCGGAGCGGAATCGGGTCCGGCGGCGCGATCATACCGCTGCGGATCGACGGTCCCATCGGCTACACCTTCGACCTCGCAACAGAGGCCGGGCGTTTCGATCACGCCGGTTTGGTGATAACGCCCGTCAAACCCGACGTTGTTCCCTGGTCGTTCGTGAAACTGAAGTTTCGTCGTTTTGAGGCTCCGGAGAGCATCGACCCTGCGACCGCCCTCACTGGCCAGGGCCTCGCTCCAGCATCGTACAATAAATTCTATTGCGAACCGCGCCTTCTGGCGATGAACGATGCATCCAACCGCTTCCGGCTGTCCAACAGCCGCAAGATTATGCGGGACTTTGCGCCGGAAGACTTCAAAGACCTCAAGGACGTCGTCGGCAAGGGCATCTTCCCCGCCGAGCATGAAGGGCTCGCGATCGACATCGCCAGCACGGAAGACCTGGACGGCTCGGCGATCCGCTTTCAATTCACTGACGACAGCGACAGCGAGTTCGTTCGTATCACATTCAGCGTGAAGGGCGACGGCGCAAAACGGAGCATCGCTTTCCAATTCTTCACGCAGTTAGGCGATGCCGGCACCTGGACGCTGGACGTCCCGGCCGGCGGCGACGTGCGGTTACGTCTGATCGTGTCGGCCCGGGACAAACCAGAGAAAGGCGAAACGTACAAGCCGGCCGGTGACATCGCGGTGCGCGCCCGAATCGCACGCGATACGACGGATGAGATTTTGTTACCGAACGAAAATCGTTGGCTATCGGTGGCGTGCCTGCCGCTGACCAGTGCTATCGAGGTTCCCATCAATCAGCCCCTCACGATGGTCATGAAGGCGACGGGAGCTCAGGCGGCCGTTTCGCCGGCAAGGCTTTCTTCGTTTACACCATCGCTGTGGTGGCAGTTTGCCGAGCCCATGTCTCTGTTCGACGCTGTCGTCGATGGAGTTGCGTCGACGGTGTCGACGGATGATCTCACCGCCTCGGTGACGGGGACCATAGTCTCAATCGAGCGCAAGCCCACCGCGCAAGGACGGTTGCAGAAACTGCAGTCGCTCACGCCCGCGGTGGATCAGCAGGCGGGACAGCTCGAGGAAGTCCTCGTGCTGGTGCTGACACGCAACATTCACGATGCGCTCGATCGCGTTCGGGAGCGTCCAGTCGCGGTCAAGCTCTGGGACGGCACGTCCACATCGCTGGACCTCGCCAAACCCGACTGGCCAACATTCGAGGATCCGAACGAGGGGCCAAAGCTCGGCGATGGCGGGCAGATCCGCTTCCTCCGCATTCTGCGTCCAAAGACGCGCGCGAGGGGCGGCTATCTCGATACCGCGCCGTCGTTTCCGTTGGATTTCTTTCAGTACGAAACGATCGAAGGGGACCTCGACATGAATCCTCCGGACGCCAAAGGAATGGTGCTCGGAATGTCGATGCCGATCCCGTGGAAACACGCGTGACGTGTTCAGGCATTCGTCAATCGTGACTTACGATCGCGAGACTAGCGGCAGAAATCTTCGGGGGACCAAATGGCTGACGGGGGCGTGGAAAGGCTCGCCAAAATCATTTTGGGAGAAACGAGCGGATTGACCGCAAAGGGAACGGATTCAGCAAAATCGTTGGAACGCCTCTGGTCGGTCGTCGCAGGCATTGCAGTAGCTGCGCGCTGGAACGGGCTTCAGGATCAAATGAAAATCGCCGGCAACATGCTGCCTGCCGACGAAGCGGCGAACTACACGATCATGAAGGCCGTTGCCGAAAAGATCTCGCAGAACCGCTACGACGGTGCCGTCGCATTGCCCAAGCAAGCAACGCTCTGGCAGATCGATCGAAATGGCGCGCCGTCGAAGGACGTCGGCACGCCGCCCGACTGGATCTACAAGACCGGCGGGACCGAGGACCTCGAATTCCAGGACAAATCAGGCCTGACGTACCGCCTCTATGGAACGAGCGAAGAGGCTCCCGGCAAACTTGGCTTCACCTCGTCGTATAGCCTTACCGGCCTGGCGCCGCGATCATGGAGCGTTCCCAAGCCGATGAGGATAGCGGCATGGTGGCTCGGTTCGATCGCGGCCTTGATCTTCCTTTTCGGTGGCATCTCGGCCATATGGTCGGGACAGAGCGACGGCAATGCACGGAGCCAACTCCGAAATGTCGACATCCAGTATCGTGTGCTCGACAAGCTGGCCGACAATTGCGTCTCGGATGCAGCTCTGCTTCCCAACTGGAAGCGGAGCGTTTGCAGCTTCCTTGATGCCGGCGGCAAGTACGTGAAGCCAGCCGCAGTTGCCCCTGCCGCGCCTCCGCCGGCCGCCCCACCGGCCGCGCAGGTGCCGCCGGCCGCCGCATCGCCTGCGCCGGCCGCTCCCGCCCAGCCGATCGTTCCGTACGGCCCGAAGGTCGGAGGGGCTCTCGCTACGATCCGGAGCTGCCTCGACCATGGGCCTTCCGCGGCGGACACAAATGCGGCTGCACCGTCGAAGAAGCCGCCAGAAACAGATGGCGCGGCCGCAACGGACGCGACGCTGTCGTGCGAACTTGTGGTGCGTAGCGCAGTCGATGCCGGCATTATCGCGATCATGCCGAATACGTCCATTTGGTCCGGCATCGCGAATGCGTTTCTCGGACTGCGAGACACTCCCGGCACGCGGTCGATCATCGAGCAATTTCTGGCGATGACCATCGGTATTGCCGGACTCGCCATCGCGCTCGGCCTGGGGACCAAGGGGCGCATGGTCGGCATCTGGGTCGACGAGCGTAACCGGGTATCCCTGGCACGGGCGCAAGTGACGCTCTGGACCATCGTCGCACTTGGCGGCTTCGCCACCGCGGCGCTTTTCAATGTTGGCCTTGGCGGACCAGGTACGTTCCCCCAAATCCCGGCATCCATCGCCGCGGCACTCGGGATCGCCTTTGCCTCACCGATGATCTCCGCGTTAATCCTGAATACGAAGGCATTCGGAATGGTCGGCTCTCCGTCGGATCAGATCACGACGGTCGGTGGCAGGCCAAAGGACAGTAACGACCAGGCCGATCGTGGCCTGCTGACGGTGTCGAGTGACTCTTCAGCCGTCGAAGTCCGTTCGGACCCGACGATGGCGTCTCTTGCCGACGTCTTCGTAGGTGAACACGTGGCCGACTCGGGCGACGTCGATATTTCCCGGCTGCAAAATGTCGTACTCACTGTCACCCTGGTCCTGGGCTATTTCGCGATGCTCCTCGAGCAACTCCGCGGAATCGCACCAGACGTGCTGCTGACTGGAATCCAGAGCCTGCCCGACCCCGGAGGTGCCTTCACGTCGGTGCTGCTGATCAGCCACGCGACTTACCTAGGGACGAAAGCCTACAAGGGGAGCGGGAAAGGCGACACCGCTCACTAGCGTTCACCATTGAGGATCCTGCTATGCCCGACTCAAATGCGGCAGCACTGATAGGTCTGGCTTTGACCGCAGCCGGTTTTGCCTTCGGCCTCTATCAGTATCGGATGAATAGTGAGCAGGCGAACTTGACCCGCCAGCGCGAGCGCGCGCTGGCGGCATCCGACCAAACAAAGGAATTCTTCGAAGATGGGGACGTGCGTTTCGTCATGCGCCTTTTGGACTACGGCAACGCCCAGTTTTGGAAGGAAGACACGCTGAAGGGCCAGACCTTCGACGTCCGTGACCTGCCCACCGCGCTCGCCGTCCACTGGAAGCTGGAGCCAACTGAAGAAATCGAAAAGAAAACATTCACGGACCGAAATCTGGCCGTCCGCTCCGCTTTCGACAACTTTTTACTCTGGCTGGAGCGGATCGAACATCTCATTCGCTACGACGTCATCGGGACCATCGGCTTCGGCGAGCTTTTCTCGTATTGGCTGGTCCTGCTCGGCGAAATCCCGCAACCCGGTGACAGGATCAATCATCTCTCCAATGAGGGGCGTGCCGCGCTTTGGGAGTACATTCGAGCCTATGAGTTCAATTCTGTCGTTCGCCTTTTCGCACGCTACGGTCGCGCCGGCCCCGTCGGAAGAGATGGATTCCTTCCCCGCAAAACGAGTTCGAAAGAGAACGTCTGAACACGTCACGCCGTACACGCCTTCCAATCCCGTCATTGCCTGGAACGATTTACCTAGAGGAGAAGCAGCAACAATGCCAAACGTAAGCCTGACCGGGAAAACCGGTCCAGATACCTACTGGATTAATTTATTCGCCGCAGATAGCACCTCGCGGTCGGGCAACCCTGGGAAAGATTAGACTCCAAAACCGCTGAAGAAGCCGACTGATCTACTGCTTGACAGCAGTCGCGAGCAACGCCTCACGATAACCTACGTAACCAGAACGAAGGTCGTCGACGGTGATGTTGTAGAATATATCTGGCGTCACACCAAGATCTTCAATCGGAGATCCGCTGCTGCGCCAGGCAAGTGTCCAAGTTAATTTGAAATCTGAAATGCCGGCTTTCTTGAAAACAGGCGAAAGTTCAACGGAGCGCACTAGCCCTCCGGCTCCTCCAGTTCGCTGACCAAAAATGATAGCTTGATGGTTATCTTGCATGATTGCTGCGAGAAATTCGGCGGCGGAGAAGGAATTTTCATTGACAGCAACGACTACCTTTTTCGTGTAGTGATTTGGCGCTGGCGCAATCTCAGCGATGCCTCCAACGAAACCCGGTCTCGTGTTCTTCGTCCCAAGTCCACGGCCCTCCTTTACCTCGGAGAGTACGAAGCGCGCGTATGCGACCGATTCAGGTGTATCTTCAGATGTTAAACTATTCGCATTCACACGATCGACCACTTCCGAAGCAGCATCCACGTCATCCTGCTGAAACCTGAACTGGTGCTTAGGCACTTTAAGCGGCTTATCCGTGAGATAGGAAAGCAGCGCATACATTTGAAACATGCTCCCGCCAGGATTGTTGATTTCATCAACCACCAACGCCTGCGTTTCTCTTTCAAAAATCGCTATCACCTCTGCGAATTTTCTTGCAGCTTCGGGATGATAATCAAAGCGCGGAAGCCGAACGTATCCGACGCGCACGTTGTTTTCGGTTTGATAAACTCGGGCAGAAAACGTAACTCGGGCAGAAAACGTAACCTGGCTCGCCACGCTTTGCGGCAATTCCCATACAAGCTGTCCTAGAGCCGGAACAAAACTGTTTTTGTCGCGGCGCGGATACGGGTCCCCGCTGATGATGTTGACATCCTGCTCGTCCTTCACAGCAGACCAGCGCCCAGGCAGTCTTTTGGTCAGACCGGCTTCTATCCGTAACGCGCGGTCTGAAAACTCCTCGTTTCGCATTTGAGCGAAGACAGCAGCGACGGAGCCGAACACAGAGCAAGCTAAGACGGCTCCCGCCAGCGTCGATAGAGTTACGGGTCTCATTAGCCTCTGGAGCAAATCGACTTCGCACATGGAGATCCTAGTCCTGTCGGCATCCAAAACTTGGTTTCATTCATAGAGCTGGATCTCTGACAAGGTCTCAGCCTTCGGCCGCGGACCACTGACGTCCCCCACCCCGCCCGGCGGAAATGCCGTTCTTACCTTTTGGGTTGTCTTTTCGACCAATTTGCTTGCATCGGCCGGAATCAGATCCGGAGATGCAATTGCCGCAAGTCTAAAAGCAGCTAACGCATCTTGTGCATCCTTCAGTTTTCCACCTCTTAGTGCGGATTGAATGGCTGCATATCGATCTCTCAGCTCTGGTATCTCCCCGTAGTCAGATTTCTCGGCCGAAGGTCGAAAGGAAAAGACCGCATAGCCGGCGTCTATTGGTTTACCATCTAGGAGAAGCTTCCGATCTTTATCCAAGGTCAATTTGTCGATGTTGAACGATCCGCGCGGAAGATCAACAATTGCCGAGACACTTCCGGTTTTAAGATCTATTGCAGTGTCGACGCCAACTTCTAAGGCTGTATCTTCGCGCTGGCCGGCAATCAGGTCCATCCCTTCGGCAATAAGCGGCAAAAATGGTTTGATTGCTCCGACGTAGCTATTCCCAGCAGCCGAGGATACGCGAGTAACGTAGTCGAGTACCGGGCTCAAGAGATTGCCGCTCTTCACTGAAAATAGACCGAATTGGAGGAGGACAGGACCGCCACGATAAGCGGTTGGCCCCATCATCTGCTTAGAAACCACGATTACTTTGTCTATCGCACCGCGGTCGAGTTCAGCGAGCTTATCGGGCTTTGAGATAGCGGCGAGTTGCGCGCGCGCATCTCCTTCGCGGGCCAGCGTTACAAATGAATAGGCAACTCCATGAAAGCGAGTTGCGAACCGCCTGGCTTTCGCCAGCCGGATCGATTCCAAGTAGAGTTCAATGTAGCATGCATCCGGTTCAATAGGCTTCGCGACTTCGGGGACGATAGATTCCGCGCCCTGAACTGAAGGAATAAATGTCAAATCGACAGGTGGCGCTCCTGAGGCACCAACAAGCAATCTTGCAAGCCAATCGAAACGCTGAGCGCTTGCAGATCGCACTCCCGCAAGCGTTACACTACCAACCGCGAGAAAGCTTTGGACCAGACTACGGCGGCTGAGCATTTGCATTTTACCACTCCAACTGACAAAATTAATACTAGCGCAGACGATAGTGCAGAGGGTGTTAACATTTCTAACGTCCAAGAAGCACTTCGATCCGCTACACCGGGGACAAGTTAGACACGAACCGCGAGCAAATGAGCCGGCAATTTACTCTGAAGAGATGCAGATCGGGCACAAATGATTTCAGGAAAGCATGCGCCTTCGAGCAAGGGTTGACTCTGGCTGCGAACACTCCGTACATCATTTCGTTAGCTTGTCCCGAACGACAGCCATATCGACGATTACCGCCTTCTTAAATTGCACACTTAGGATGCGTGTCCGTTTGAAGTTCTCACTATCGCCGCGCGCTGCGTCTTCATCCAAATCAGAAAACATCCGTATGGCGAAACGCGCCGAAAATACAGCGTCGGTACCGCGGCCTGTACCACGCTCTCTTTTCATAAGGAAATTCATGGCCGCAATTCTGCCGGGTGGTAGACCCGTGTATGCGCCCGGGCCAATCGTCACGCTCTGGGTGAACGGATCGCCGATGCAGGCATGCGCCATGGTCGGACTGTCGGCTGGACACTTCGTGATGCCACTTGCTTCCTGCATGGTATAGGTCGTGCCGTCATTGGACCAGACGGTTGGAAAAGTCGGCACGAGCGCCACCGCAAAAAAATGTTCGCTGGTGTTGATAAGCCTCGCTTGGACGATGAGATGATCACCTCCATCAAGGACGTCGATGGAAGATGCGTCCCCTTCCAAGCCTGGCAATATCTGGACTGCGTACGGACTGAGCGGCGATGCGGTAGCCGGCAACATCAGTGACGCAATAAAGATCCAGAATAAAGCGGATCGAGAGCTCATTTTCCGCCCTGAAGAGATCCAAAATAGAGTCCAGGCCGTCTTCAGTCGAACTGATGCGCAAATGTCGCAAAGTTGAAAAGACCCAAACGCAGATCGAGAATATCGCGAGATTTTAGCGCAGTCTATTTAAAGTTGCCGACGTCCTGCCAACACCACTGGGCAACAAGCCTGTCTCGGCAAGACATTGGCACATCCGGCGATCGGTGCCGAAGGCTTCTGCACGCAATGTCGCTTTCTACCGCTATCATTCGGCCGTGATGTTCAGCCTAGAATAGCGCCGGAATTCGATCAAGCAAGCTGCCAAGTTCAAGATCCCGACGACCGAAAGCAGCGCGCCGCAGCAATGCTCTTCGTGATCACTGAAGTTAAGAGACCGGATTGCAAGTCGCGCAAGGCTTGACGGTCCTTCCCTTATACTGATATCTCGATGACGATACCCGGATATTCTCAAACCAGCCCTTGTCCTTTGGTCGGCCGGTAACTGTCTGCCTGTTGTCAGGTGCAGACCCAATTAGGAATCGCTAGCCGCGGGTCTCAGCTACTGCAGGCGTATACGAAGCGCTGTCCGTCTTGGAACTAATCGGTCCACTGTCTGGTCTCTCCTCAAAGGACGGACGACAGAGTCCTGGAAGAACCTGGTTTACTTATCATTTCATAATCGCATCATGCGAATACATAGCTCCCGACCCAACTGATGAGCTTTGTGCCCCGATCAATCCGCCAGCAAAAAGCTTGTCTCGCTGTCTGTTCGTACGACCGTCAAACTCTCGACATTTGCGTCAAGATCTTTCCCCGTGTGGCGACGCTATCGCTGTAGCCCTGCTATCCGACGGCTCCCGCCCATTTCTTGACGTTCCACGGGGGAGCAGTGTCCGCCCGTCGAAATGATGAGGCCAGCGAAAGTCACTGTTGCGGAAGCCTAGATCGGCTTTCGCCATCCGGACAAATTAGCGCCGGCCCGTCCCGACAGCAACGCTCTTCGAGGCTGAGCCACGCACCTGCAAAGAACCGACTTCCGGCCTCCCGAGCCAAATCTACATCTGCCTGACAGTTGAGGTGATATTCAGCACTTCTCTGGCTTGAGCTGCACGAGGTCCACACCGGCTGAAAGGCGCTGCATTTGCATCCACGCTTTCCCGGTCGACTCTGAACTCACGAACTTGGCGCATATCCTCGTTTCGCCCTCGAGCCCGATTCTCGACTCCGAAACCTCGACCACCTGACCTTCGGCCTTCATCCCACGCAGGAGTTCACGAAAATCTTCGAGCACCTGCCGTCCCTTCTCGGACAGGCCTTTGCCCCGAGACAGCGCGTAAAAGGCAAAGCTCTGAAGCTCGAGAACGGCGTCCGGCGGACCGGTGTCACGACCCGCGTCAATAGATCCAGCCGTGCGCATAATCCATCCGTCGTCGATAACCGCAATGTTCGCGGCGCGATTGGCTTCCAGCGTCTTGTGCAGTTGTGCAGTCTCAATCGTCTTGTAGGCGTGGCCGAGTTGCCAGGGGAACGATAAACCAACAAGTCCCGAGAGCAGCAAAGACGCCGTTTTCATAGTGGTACCTTGGGTAAACCTCAGCGCCAGCAGCCCAGGCTTTGACCAAGGCTGCTAACGGCATCATTCGACAGGTCGCTGGATTACTGCTTCGGTTTGCAGATAGTCGTGTCTATCGTGAATCCGGGTGCCGGCCCGTACAGGCAGGCGATTCCATTCTTGTCCTGGGCCGTCAATACTAGCGACCAATCGCCCTTTCCGTTACACTGAGGATAATGCATGACCGAGAAGGCATCATAGTCGGTCACACCTCTCCAATCGTTGTCCTCAAAACAAGTTCCCGACTCTGGCCGGGTTTGTTCGTGCCGTGCGCCCAACGTATGTCCGAGCTCATGCCGGAGAATGCCCGTTAGCGAGAGCTTTCCCCCAGCCGGAAGCTCGAATGCTGAGTTATCAATGAGGACATTGCTCGTCACGCGGTCTTCGTTCGGAAAAAACGCGCGCGCCAAATATTGGTTGAGATTGACCGGCCTGACATCAAATTTGACGTTTGAGTTGGCCGGCGTACAGTTTGAATCCTCTGCATTTACGTGCACATACTTGATGTCGGCAACTGCTTCCCAAGCTCGCGTCGCATCGGCCATGGCGCTCACAACTGTATTATAGCGGTTTCCGAATCCGCCAGAATCAGCCGCAGCATTGTTCACGCAGTATGTGAGTGCTTTCTTATCTACCGATTTCCAAATGACGTCTACTCCCAGTATGGTCATGACGGCAAACTCAGTGGTCGCATGTCCTGGGACCTCTATGTTCTGCTTGTAGAACTCTTCGAGCCCTTTGTCCGTGGAAATGGGCGTGTCCCCGTTCACAATATACTTCCCATTTTGAAACGGCTCTTTGGTGACCGATTTTTTGAATTCCTCAAACGTCTTGGCGGCCTCCTTCTGCTTCACTCTCGCCTTTTCGGCGGCACTGCGCAAAAAGAGCTTGCCTTGGTCGGGGCTGAACGGCGGCGTGCTGTCCTGCGCAAGAGCATCGGAACTAGCAATCACCGAAACGGCCAAACCCAACACCGTCGCGGTTAGCAGCCAGCGAGCTCGTTGGGGCAATACTGATGAAAAAGACAATCCAACAACCATGGTGCGCTCCTCTAAAATCGAGTCGTAAAACTGGTCAACAACAACCTTAATGATCCTATCACAATACTGAGGTTCTGCCAGCGCGCTCTCGGCGCATGTTGCCCAGGCAGCGCACCACGCACGGCAAGCCCACAAAGAAACGCTCACTTCGTCCGAGTCCAGACGCAAATGGGTGCTAAATATGCCGCCCGTCCGACGACAAAGCAGTGCTCAATTGCAGTCCGGCTGCGAGTTGTGATCGGGCGCTCCGTAGTGAGACCGAACCACCCGTACCTTGGGGCCTCCAACAAGGACAAACAGGTTGGAATACTCGGACTCCGAAATCACTCCTATCTCAGGTCCGCCTAGACCGGTAATAATGCCCGGAATTGTGACAGTATGCTCCACAATGAGCACAGCACCATCGTTCGATGCGCGGGCGGCATCCACAACCCTCCGGATGTGAGCAGGAAAATCGATCGGACCGTCCTTCAAATTTATGACAACGGGTTGAAGCGCAAGCGCCTGCGCCAAAGGTCTCGAGGTCTCGCTCGTACGCCGAAAATCCGTCGTGATCACGTGCCTCACCCCGGCGCTGGCGAGCGCAGCCGCAAGAGCCTCTGCGCGTTTCTTACCAGCTTGTGACAATGGTGGATCCTCTGAGTTCGTGCAGGCCTTTTCCGCGTGCCGGACGAGAATGACCAACGGAGCGAGGTCCGTCGACGGTTGCGCGAGCGCGGGCGATGCAAATCCTGCCAAGAGCTTGGCCGCTGCCAAAACAATGAAACTCTTCACGCGCATGCTTCGCTTCACATTGTCTCTCCAGAGTGCTGCTCTCGTGGCGAGCGCACCGCTCTCTTCGTCTCGTCGGCCCGCTGAAAACTTCGCCGCAAAACGGTTCCCAGGCGCGTCGATTCAACCAACTTAAAGACCAAATCTTTTCTTGACGAAGTGTATTTGCACCGCCCTGTTCTCCGCACTCCACTTTCCCCCGTGATCGACAAACCCCCAGTGATGGAGACCCATCACCTTGAGATCTGCCCGCCTGAGCACCGGAGATCCGGAGCTGCCATCCATGGTGTCGCACGAGTGACCGAAGTCGCTTTCCTCGCCCACCTTCACTCCCTCTGCCGGCATTGTGGATACAACGCAGTCTATGCGTGAAACAAATTTTGGAAAGCCTGCGGGGTGCTGGACCACGACAGCCGGCTCTTTGAGAATTGGAATGGCGTCGCTGAGCGCAAGAGAGCCCCATCGTTTGCCGGGCGAACCGGCAACCTCTATCAGGGCCGCGTCAAGGTCTTCGTCCTTGTCGACGAGTCGCAGGCATTTCTGCATCTCGTCCCCGAGCGGAGAGTCGGATTTGTTGAAGCCGAAGATTACGTCCGCTGACTTGCAAATCGCATCGGAACCGATGCAGTGATAGTTGGTGAGCATCCGATCGTCGCTCACCATAAACCCCGTGCAAGCTGCGGGCCCCTTGCTGCTCACAAACGAGATCTTTGCTACAGGACGACTGGCAACAAAAATTTCGGGCTGATTTGCGCGGATGTACTCGATATTTTCCAGGTCGAAGTCCCTGACAATATTGAGCGTCGGTTTTGATGGCGGAACGTGAGATGCAATAGCAGCAATCAGGACGCGGAATTCGGCTCCGGCCGTTGTCGATTCCGTCACTTCGACCAATGCCGACCTTCCCTTGATTTCTGGCGTCCACACATAGCGTTCCTCAGCCAGTTTCCCGGCCGTGTATCGGACCACTTCGTTGTTGGCGGCGTCACGAACGACCACGGCAACGCCGGATGGAGCATTCGATCCGAGAATATGTTCCAGGCGAAGCTTGATGGTCCTGGCCGTTGCGCGTCCTTGCATGACGGCTATTCTGCCGTCAGGCGTACGATCCAACGACGAAAGCTCTCGCTTGACGTCTTGTAACTGGCCGTCAATTAGCGGCGCGCGCCCTTCCTCGACAGTTTGGGCGACGACCTCACAACCAAGCATCACCGTCAAAACGGCAGCGACGCAGCCTGTCCGCATGACAAGAACGTCCTCCTTGCAAATGGCCGTCTTCAGCGACACTACCGCTTCACCATCGGAGCGACGTATCGAACAATATCCTTGACCACAAACGCGCGCCCCTGCTCCAACGGTCCAAGACCACCACTGGGGAGCTCTTCCCTGACATCCAATCTGAGCGTCCCATATTTGGCGAACACGCGCGCATCCTTCGACAGAGACGCTCTGCTATTTTCCGGTGATCGTTTGTGAAAGATAGTGAGCTCGCGTGGATTGGCATTCGCGCGCAGCCCTCTCAGCTGCCATGGCGGAATCACAATACTGTATTCGTAGTCGGAAATAACTGGTCGGAACTCCAAATCGGCGTCGTCCGAATTTGTTACGTTCTTGACACGGTACCTTTTTCCGCTCTTGTCCTGAAGCAGGCCATCGCCCTCAGGAATAAGAGCGCAAGAGGAATCGACCCGACCTCCGAAGATAGCGTTCGTCTCCTCATCGCCAGTCCCTACAGGCGCCGGTACGGATTTTGAGCAGGTGATAAGCCGTTCCTTGACATCCGCAGGAGCGGCTTTAGGTCTCATAGCCCGCAGCAACGACGCGATTGCAGCGACCTGCGGCGCGGCCTGCGAGGTGCCGCTGAGAAGTCCAAGAAAATTGCCCTTGACCGAACCCAGAATATCGGCTCCCGGCGCCGCGACGTGAACCCGCCGTCCGAAATTGCTCCCGACGCCAGCGAGCGCAAGCAGCGCTGCGTCGGTGCCGCGGTCCAGTGCTGCAACCGAAATCACGTTCGGCAGATCAAGGCAGGCCGGCCTCATATCGCAGATCGCAGTGAACTCCTCCCCAGCGTTGCCTGCGGCAATGACGAACAAGGTTTCATAAGCATCGCCGCGGATCACGTCGAGTACCGGATCGCCGTGCGGACCACGGCTGTCCGCGCCACCCGAGCTGGTTCCGCCGGATACATCCGTTGGTACCTTTTGATAAAACATGCTGATGTTGACGACATCCAAACCTTTTGGCGCGGCGTTCAGCATCTTCCGCAAGAGGCTGGCCAACTCCAGACTCGATACTTCCACCTCCTGACCGATGACCGTTTGGCTGATCTGCCCGGCATAAAGCGTCGCGAACGGATTGATGCCCCAAAGTTTGTCGCTGACCTTACCAACCATCAGGCTCGCGACATGTGTCCCATGTGTGCCACCGCCAATCAGCTTGGATGGCTTCAACCAAGTGCAGGGCGCGTAAAACGGAACCGCCGCT
The DNA here is from genome assembly GCF_023375135.1 of Bradyrhizobium sp. C-145. Classification (NCBI taxonomy): domain Bacteria; kingdom Pseudomonadati; phylum Pseudomonadota; class Alphaproteobacteria; order Hyphomicrobiales; family Nitrobacteraceae; genus Bradyrhizobium; species Bradyrhizobium sp. C-145. The sequence continues at coordinate 7,070,438 of NZ_CP088150.1, forward strand.
ATCGTTGCAGGTGTGGGGGTTGGGGTCGATGTCAGAGATTCGGTTTCGATCGGCTTTAGACGTCCTGCTTTCGTAACCTCCTCGAACGCGCAATGCGTCAGGTCGAGATCCGTGTCGACGACCCCGATACTCCCGCCCTTTTGCTGAACGGCCATCGGATAGTCTGAAAGTCTCTTGTAGGGGAAAGCCAGCCCTTCAAGAACCCGCTTTTGAAATTTCGAAAGCTCTGACGGGTCCAGCTCGCACGGATCGGCCTCGATACCCTTGCAACGTGTGTCCCATTCCGGCCCCAGAGCCGTGCTGTTCGGCGCGAGGCGCGCCGAGCCAGATGCCGTCGTACCGAGCGACTTGAACACCGCTTCAAGACCTGGAGCGGTAGTGACCTGTCCGGGCGCCTGAATTCGATATTCCGGCTCAGTTGACTGCGACGCCTTGGCGGGTACCTCTCCAGTCCGTAACACGAGCGGACCGCTCTGCTCCGAGGATGCGGGCGGAGTTATTTCCACCGTAAGACCGGAGCCTTTCTCCGACGCGGTCGAGATATCGATGCTTCGCGCTATGTAGGACATCTTCGGAAGCAAAACCACACCCGAGTAATCCTGCCTGAGCCTCTCCTCTTGATTGCGGTTTCCTGCGAGTATCCGGTTCTTGCATTGATCATCGTACTGGTCACACGTACCCAGTTCACGAACTACAATGTCGCTAATCTTTTGGCCCGCGCGCTTGCGATAAACGACCCATCCCTGCTCCTCCTCGATCGGGACACTCGGAAGCAACAGGGAAGCAGGCGGCTCGACGTGCCATGTACCGATCGAGGGTCTAGATTTTCCGCTGGGCCGCTTAAGATCCGGTATGACGTCGCGGATGTACGCGCCCGACCTTTGTTCTTCCGGGCTAGGTTCGGCCCTTCCACGCTCGCAGATTTTTGGATTCAAATCACACGCAATACTATCGAGTTCAACCGGAAACGGAGATCCATAAAACAGCCGGTTGGTTCGAAATGCGTCTTCAATTGTGGTGAAGCTTTTGGCCTGATAGAGCTTCAAAGGAAGTCGTCCATCATTGAAGAGCGCGACGTACAAGCGCTTGAAATCGGCGGCAATTTCATCGGGCTTGTTGCCGACCGTTCGGAAATCGATCACCGGCGGTTTGACCGGCACAATCTCGCGGGCAGCCGCAGCTTGACGAGCAGCAGCCTCACGCGCAGCGGCCTCACGCGCAGCGGCCTCACGCGCAGCGGCCTCACGCGCAGCGGCCTCACGCGCAGCGGCCTCACGCGCGGCTGCTTCTTCGGCGCGGGCCGCGCTTTCACGGATCAGATCACTCGCCAAAGCGATCAGATACATGGGTGATGCTTGGTTGGTTCGACCGTCTGACCCGATGTGAAGACCGAGAATGGCAAGGTCCCTGACCGAGTAGAGCAATCCACCACTGCCGCCTCCCGTCGTATCGCAATCGTGGAGAATCGCGCCCTGACTATTGGTGCCAAGCACCGAACAATTTGCGGCTGTCCGCAACTCGGCTTTCTCATTCATGCCGATAAAGAATGCACTTTCGCCCTTGAGTGGTATGCGAAGCAACAGCTTCGCTGTGCCGAATGTTTGAGAGGGAGTCCCTTCCACGTCGAAGACGGCATAACCCCGCTGCTCGTCGATTTCGGACGGAGAGCCTTGCACGCGAAACGACTTCCGCACCTGTTCTGTCAGGCCGAAAACGACCGTCAGATTTTCGGCACCGAAGGCGCAATGCGCCGCAGTCAGGATGTGGCGATCGGAAATGATGATGGCCGTGCAGATCTGTGCGGTTCCATCCGGCAGCACGGAACGCAACAGTCCGACCGGCTGCGCGGCTTGCCGGATTGGATCGTTCGGCGCCAGAGAAGCCAGCGGCACCGAGTTATCAGCCCCCACGGTTGCGGCATGCGCAGTGCTTGCAGCGAGCACAACAAGCAGTGATAAGGCAAATCGACCAATCAGCTCCAGAATGACACGTGTCATCTGATTGCACCGTGCATCCGCAACTCTGCCGAGATTCGCACCGCGAACGACGGCAGCAGTCCAACTTGAAATAATGGCTTACAGAAATAATCGTTTATAATAAGGGATCTTCGAATATCTTACAACCATAAAGTGCTCTTGGCCTTCGTTGGACTCGCGACGTCGACATCATTGGCCACACCAAAGAGCTGGAGTTACCGATCACCTTTGGGCGGAATGACAATAGCTTGGCGGCGCCGAATCTTCGGGATGGCGCCCCCTTCGGCTTCGAGGATGGCATACCGAAGTTTTCATTGATCTCGACCCGGGGGTATCTGGACAGGGAAGCTGACACACTCCGACTCCCTTTGGCCGAAACAGCCATCGCATTGTGTATGCCAGCCGCGCAGTGAAATGCAGTCTGGATGTGTCGATCAGAAATGGTGACAGCAGTACAGATCGCTTTGAAGCCGTCAGATCATTCAGAACTCAGTAAACCGACGGGCTGGCCAACTTGTCGGACCGGATTGGTCGCGATCAGAGAAGTGACGGCGGGCTCATCGTCCTGGCCAATTATTTTGGTGTGCCTGGCATCGGCGATAAGCATAGCGAGCAGGAGCAGGGAAATGCAGGCAATGACTCTCGTAAACCCGAAGCATGGATGCTCTTCATGTGCACCTTGCTCGATCCAGCAAAATCACGATGCAAGGCGTAAAGATGCAAGTCTCAGGCAATAAAGCTAGCGCGCCTTCCGTAATTCTAAAACCAGAAAGTGCTCAACGGCGGCTCGCCTCTTTTGGGTGAACGCAAGACTTCAGGCCTGAACTCCTCCGGCAGGGCGTGCGACTCTACCGTGGGCCACGACGAATCGAAGCGGGACTCTTACGGCAAGCATTCGCGTCAGTACGCCATTCTTTTGCGATGGCCCGCCCGTTTCAACTTGGGGCTTCGGTTGATTTGAGCCGCAGAAAGCTGCCGAAAGACGATAATTGTGGCGGCCTGGGAAGTTCAACCATGACGCTTGTCCGGCAGCAACAGCTTCAACAGCGGCTCCAGAGCAAGCATTTTCCCTTGCGGCAACGTCAGAGGACCGGATAAAGCAAGGCTGCGATCTCACGAGACTGCGCGAAGCGCGCGATCGGCGCGATGGGCGTCCGTCGGGGTCCAACATGACCGTATCCTGCGTGCCGTGGATTGCGCGAATGTAGTCCGAGAACGCTGCCTCGAACGGGAAGGCGACATGCTGGCCGTTCCGGGTCCACGACGGATGATCCGAGCCACGCATAGCCGCATGTTATTTCGGCGCACGTGATCTGGTGAGCCCAAAATGGTTGTATTCCTGCACACCTTCACTAGAAACGCATTGAGCTCAAGACTGACAATATCGTTGATCAGACAAATGCTTCACTCAGAGCTGCCGAAACCGGTTATGTCCATGTGCAAGATGGCAATGACGTTCTTGTCCGAACGCTTGTATTGGTCAGCAAATTTCGCTCGCCCCTCGGATACTGACCTCATCCAAAAAAGTCATGAACGGTATTGTTGCCTCCGCTTGAATTCGATTGCCATCAGCGCTCTCGGCTTAAGACCGCAGGTTGGTTGACAGAGGGAACGTCATCTGCTCTGCTATTTAAAGCTGTAAGGTGACGGGGGGATTGCCTTGACCGCGTTTCGTGGCGTTTTTGCTGCGTTGGTAGTTGCCTGTTTGGGCGCTTGCGCAGTCATTCCTGAAATCCCACCCGACTTCGCCCTTCCCGTCCGGGCGATAGTCGCGCAATCAGCCTGCGAGCTTCGTGACGCGTTTATCGCGATTGATGCAACACCAGAATTCAAGCGTTTCAAAGCAAAGCAGTGGCAGGTCAGTATCACGCTCCTGCCAAGAGCGGAATTCGATCTCAATTCGGGCGGCGGTCTGACACGACGAACCCTAAACAATCCTTTGCGCTTTACGACTTGGGCCCTCAGCGGGCCCGGCTTTCAGCTTGACGACAAGGGTATTCGGAGTAGTGGCATAACCTACAGCTTCGTTTCAGGAACACTTATGACGGACAGGACATTAGTATGTCCTCCCGACTATCCGTCAATCCACGTATTGGCTCAGCACTTGGGTGTAGGCCGATGGTTGTTTCGGTCAGCTGAAACGCTTTTAGTTGCCTCCTCGCTTTCGGCCGACAAGCCAAATTACAACAGCGAAATCACGATCCGATTGTCGGCAAACGGGTCGTATAATTTCACGTTTCCTGGGGGGACCGATCTTGCGAGTTTTGGTGGTAGCTATTCACTCGACGAGCAATTGAACATTAGCATGTTTCCAATTGCGGATAAGGAAACTCTCGAGATCACCTCCCTCCCGAATAGTCAGCAATATACAAAGCGGGTTACTTCGCGAGTGCTCGTGGTCGCACCGGAGGTCCGCCAAGACCTACAGGGTATTGAGACGGCGATACGCAGACTGCAGACACAGTAACAGGTGGAAGGCGGCCATGAAGTGGATCTTGTACATGATGTTGTTCACCACTCCGGCAGCCAATGTAACGAACAAGGCCGAAAAGGAATGCCTTTCTCACAGCGACGTCAAACAACTAGCGACAATCGTCAAGTGCCGCCCTGAATATGAAGGCAAGCACATATGGTCGTTGCAAAGCGCCTCACAGTTGGAATTTTCGAACTTTCAGGGCTGCGTAGCGACGCAAAACAAATTGATTGCAAATTCCAACGTCGCATCCACGATGACGCTGCGCACGTGGTGCTTTTGCGACTCGGACAAAAATGAGTGTCCGACTGATGAGGAGGCAGTCGCGACGATCCGAGGTATCCGGTCTTGCGAATTGAGTCCCACAGGCCAAACCTGCGAGGACGCGCGTAAGACCTTTAACAATTTCGTTGGTCAGAGTCAGGCCCCGGGCAAAGGGCAAAACTCAACGTCGATACAGCTGTATCCCCCTCCACCAGACATCCGTAGCCGGGGACAGCAATAGCTGAAACACGGGTCCGTTATATATTCAACCTCAATCGCTGCATTTTGGGCTCGTCATGCACTTTTTGCAGTCGGTCGCGCCGGCGAGGTAGACCTACACTAGCCCTCGTTGGGGAACCAATCGAATGGCCGACTTATAAGATTTGCGACCAAAGCTTATCGGTGGAAGATCCGCTCCAACAACGACCAAGCATATCTGGCTACAGCGCCGTAGAAGCAGCAACCATCACGCAGGCCAGACATCCTCCCCATAAAGGTTGTCCTGCTTCTCGGCCGACTTGAACCTTAGATGAATTGGCCTATGGCTTAAACATCTCGTCATCGACATCCTCCCTGTTTACTAGCGGGTGATCGGGCATGTGTTCTCAGCAATTTCAGAGATATGACGGGATGACACCGATCATTCCATCAAAGTCAACCAACCCGGGCGCCAAGAGCTTCTTCAGCTCGAATTCCCACATAGTTCAGAACGGTAATCCCATAGCCTAGCTCCGGGGGTGAACTATAAGGCTATTGAGGGCCTTTATTGTCTCAGCACGTAAGGACCTCGTTGGTGTGCATCGCTCGCATAAATTGGCTGGCCTTTCGCATGGCTACGATGGACAGCACTTTCTCACTCGCCTCGAAGCTGAAGACAGTTAGGCCGTAGCTTTCTTTCGCTTTCTGCGGCGCAACACCTCGACGGCGACGCGCGTCGCTGGCGGGTCTGGCTCCGCGATGAATGAGGTCGCGACGCGCGGTCGCGCAAACCATCCACACCTTCTGCGCGGAACCGCTTGACCCATTTGGCCACCGTTTTCACTGTCGTGTTGAGTCGATCTGCAGCGGCGACCTGGGTCAGCCAGCGCTCGACCACGCCTCGCAACTCGGGAATCGCCTGCGCAAGAAAGATACGTGCCCCGCTGCGCAAAACTTCTCTGAGTTATCGGCCCGACAGGGCATCGCTCCTTCGGTGGAGAAGTGGAGGCGTCAACCACCCCCCACGATATGCCGCCTTCGATTCCCGTCATCACCAACTTTTCGGCGATAGCTTGACCGAAGCTGCTGCCCCCATCTAAGTCGTATCGCGATCATCATGTGTGAACGACTTCACATCGCACGCCAAGACAAGTCGTAGACCAGGGCTCGCGTGCGCGAACCGGCGAGGCATTTCGGACTTCCTGCCGACCTAAATTGACGATCTCAGCAACAATCTTCTGCTTTAGCTGGGAGTGCAAGCCTTCACGGCCGATCCGGTCACGCCGACCGGGGTCATGGGCGCGTCTCGCCTCGGGCGAAGTGATCAATTTCGGGAGGCATTTGCATCCCCGTATGCGGCGGTGGGGCAGACGAACGCCGCATCGAAAGATGCCTCGACCAGTGGCACACGGCGTGCAGTGCATCTGTTGCGTGGGAATTTCCGTGTCCCGGCTCAGGAATAAAGGACGCGGCGTATTTTCGTGACACGAGTGTCGTCTTTGCTTGGGATACTCGGCGCGATTTCGTAACAGGTCAATGTAGGAGGAACTATTGAGCCACGAATTACCTCCGCAACGGTCCAGGTTCCTCGTTCGAAGGGGGACCACCGGCTGGATGGTTTATGATCGAGAACGCAAGGGGCCGGCGCTGTTAAAGGATCACAGCTTGGCCGAGAAGCTGTCCAGGGAACGGGCCGAACAAGTAAGGCAGGCACTAGTCACGTGAATCTAAAGTTCGCCACATAAAGTCTGCTGGGCTTTGTGGCAGAAGCGTTTGACGGAAGCCAAAATCTGGTCAGCAGACTTGGTCCATTTGAAGGGCTTCGGGTTTTGGTTGTGCAGGTCGATGAAGGTGCGGATGTCGGCCTCGAGCTGCCTGACGGAGGTGTGAACACCTCGCTGGATCTGCTTTCTGGTGAGTTCAGCGAACCAGCGCTCGACCTGATTGATCCATGAGGCGGAAGTCGGCGTGAAGTGGACATGATAGTGAGGCCGGCGGGCGAGCCACGCTTTGATCTTGGGTGTCTTGTGAGTGGCGTAGTTGTCCATGACGATATGGACATCGAGGCCCTCAGGAACTTGAGCATCGATCTCTTTTAAAAACTTCAAGAACTCGACTGCCCGGTGGCGCTTGTAGCATTTGCCGATGACGAACCCCGAGGCGACATCGAGCGCGGCAAACAGCGAGGTCGTACCATGCCGCACATAGCTGTGCGTGCGACGTTCCGGCACGCCAGGCATCATCGGCAAGACCGGTTGCTCGCGATCGAGGGCCGGAATCTGGCTTTTCTCATCGATGCTGAGGACAAGGGCTCGGTTCGGTGGGGACAGATAAAGGCCGACAATATCGCGGACCTTGTCGACGAACAGCGGATCGCTCGACAGCTTGAATGTCTGGCTGCGGTGCGGCTGCAAGCCGAACGCCGCCCACATTCTGCGGATCGTGGTGTGGGAAAAGCCAGTTTCCGCAGCCATCGAGCGGATCGACCAGTGCGTCGCGTCGGCCGGCGTCGTACGCAGCGTGCGCTCGATCACGGCGGCAACCTGATCGTCGTTGATGGTGCGAGGGCGGCCAGGGCGTGCCTCGTCAAGCAGGCCATCACAGCGATCCTTCAAAAATCGGCGGCGCCACTTGCCAACGGTGTGTTCGTGGAGGCCGAGTTCGGCAGCCACAGACTTGCTTGGCAAGCTATCCGCACACCGCAGGATCGCGCGGCATCGCTCAGATAGCGACCGCGCAGCACGATGACGACGAACTTGCCTCTCCAAGTACGCCTGCTCCTGCGGACTCAGCATCAACGGCGCGATCGGCCGGCCTTTCCCACCTGCATTCGCCACAAGCGCTCTCCTCTCTCGAGATTCGAGCTATCAACTAATGTGACGAACTTGCGTTCCGGATGACTAGTTGATGGTTCGATTAACTGTTGGCTATGATCCCTTGAGGTGATCCTTCGATTCAGGGAAATGAAAGTCTACCTGTGTTCAGCTCCGCTCTGGGGTCTCGACGCTGAGAACATAGCCATTCGTTCATGCGCCGCCCAGCCGGGGCTGGTGAGTTTGCCGATGACCTTCAGACAATCGGCGTACGAACGGCTGGGGCGTCGGACAAAACGCATAGTCCTGTCCTTGCCTACTGGCAGCACCAGCCATTTTGCAAACCCCCGTCCATCGACCGCTAAGCACCAGACCGAGATGCTGGACCATAGAGTCCAGCCGCGCCGTGCGTCTCGCGGATGACGCCATCCCGCCGGCGAAAGGCTCAGTGAAGATCTGGCCTCCGCACAGGACGGCGTTGCGGCGGAAGCGGTGGGCGATCACCAGGAGCTCTACGATCCGCACGGCCAGCGGCAAATCGGTCACGCGTCACCGCATTGTTTTTGGATACGACGCGACAATTGTTCCCCATCCCGAAGCGGCTAGAGTTTCGGGCCTTTTGCAGCGAGCCCGAACTTTGGACCACACAGAACTAGCGTTTTGCGCCGTGATCACGTTGGCGGGCTGGTGCGCCGACGTGGTTGTGCAGCAAATCGGCAATCGATTGCCGATCGCCCCATGGGGCCGTTCTTCGATATAATGTCTGCGCCAAGCCTCCAGTTTCTCCGGGTCATCCGCAAGGGACAGGAAGCGGTTGGCATTGAAGCATTCGGCCCGGAAGCGGCCGTTGAAGGCCTCGATGAACACGTTGTCGTAGCGGCCAGCTGGGCCGCGAGAAATCCAGCGTGACGCAGCGCTCATAGGCCCGCGGGTCAAGATCGCGCGACACGAATTCGCTGCCGTGATCGACGCGGAACGTTACCGGGACTCCCACCTTCTTGCAGGCCCTCTCCAGCACCTCCACCGCGGAAGGCGAACCGTGGCGCCAGCCCTGCGGCATGTCCTCGTCGAGCGACAGCCGAGATCCCGATCCGTGGCAGCCGCTGAAGGAATGCAGCGATCGAGGAAAAATCGAGATTGTGACGGGGACGCGATTAAGCGATCCTACCAATTTTTGCAGGAGATTGCACGGCTTAGGTTAGTTAGCTTGCTGATGTTAGGGAGATATGTCAGTGTTGATTGTTGAAACGATTTTGAAGCCAGACCAGTTTGGCGGTATCGGACTTTTCTCTGCTACTCTTTTGCCTAAAGGTGCATTAATTTGGATTCATAACCCAATCGTTGACATTGCCGTGACACCCGAACAGTACGAAACCTTACCTCGAACCTTTCAAGCTTTACTAGACAAGCATGCCTATCCAAGAGACCTCGACATTGATGATGGGGTTCTAGAGTACAATGCTGACAACGCCCGTTTTATGAATCACAGCAGTCAACCAAACACGTACCAGGACGATCATTGCCGAATTTTTACAGCCCGTGACGTCCAACCGGGTGAAGAACTGACTTGCGATTACTTGTCTTTCGATCCAAGGTGCGACTTATCGTGGGTTAAAGTGCCATCGCCGAATGTTGGTGCCGGAGCGGGCTAGGCGGCAATGGATTGAGTAGGATCTGCGACTTCGATTCCGTTAGCGAATTTACGCAGGGAGAGTTTCGGCAACTGGTTGTGGCCATCGACGCGACGCCAGCTTTTTCTCGGCGACATCGGCGAGCTTGAGATTACAGCGAGTCTTGTTCGACAGACATCCATTGTACGGTGCGGCAGCACACGCTCGCGAACGCGCTTTCTATGACGTTGGTAGTCGCCCTACGCGGGGTCCTCTACATGTGTTGTGCAAGTCTAAGACTTCGTTACCGGCGCGCTTTTCGCGTGAATATCTGCAACGAGTCCTGGCAGTGACAACACTGGGCTGCTGTTATGCTCCTCTACGATTCTCTCGGGCGCACCAGCCGAATACTTCGATGACTTCATTGACTAGAGCGACCCTGTTCGGGTGATCGACGTATTAGTCGATGCGCGCGGTTTGGCTGAGATGAGCTTTGAGGTTGCGGAGCCAGCGGTCGGCGTCGCGCCCCCTCTGTGTACCTCGAACTCTGCGAAGAGTTGGTTTTTTTGGGCGACGGCGAGCCGTCGCCATCGATGGCAGCAAGTTCAAGGCCGTGGACAACCGGGGCAGGAACTTCACGCGCGCGAAGGTGGAACGACGGCGTGCTCAGTTGGAGAAGAGCGTCGCGCCCTATCTCAGTCAACTCGCAAAACGTGGTCTATAAAAACGCGATCCTATGGCGCGTCGCACAGATATGGCAAGGACGTGCCAGCTTTTTTGGTAACATCCGCCCCCACGGTCAGGTGTGATCTCTCGCTTGCGTAACGCAAGCACCGCCCCCGACCGGCCTTTCGAACCTGTTCGCGGGTCCGCTGCGGGGCTCCCCCGCGGCGCCCCGGAAATCACGCGAAATCTCGTGCCACAAAAGGGCTCGCTGCCGCCTCTCGAGACCCGAATCAGCCGTGTCATGACGTCATGGAGCACCGTGTAGCAGAATGTGCGCAGCAGTTTCTCCTTGGGTGTCCCTTGGTCGTGCCCCGGCTTGAAGGACCAGCGCGGCATCTCCAGTCCAAGTCCTGGGCGGCGGGCCGAGGGGCACCGTACCCTACCCAAGATCTCGGCGAATCTTGCTCAATCTCGCAGTTACTCACCCAGGACTTTGATAACGCTCGACCAACTCCCAATCCCTGCAAAGATGGCCCGCAAACTGATCCTGATATTCTCTGGCCACACGCAAATTGTGCCGTTTGACGTCAGAGTCGCAGATGTGCTGTTCACCAACGCTCTTGATGACGATCGCTTGCGGCTCGATCTTTGCCCCTCGGTTCACTTTCGCACGTAACGAAGAGGTAGAAAGCCGCAACGTCGTGAGACCGCGCGCCGCAGCGTAATCGAGCGGCTCGTAATAGCACAAGACGAAATATCTGTAATCCTTCAAATCGCGACTGTAGTCTGCCCCGAAGTAGCGCAAGTGAAGTGCCGTTCCAAAGCGATAGAAAACGGCCAGCCCGGTTATCTCGCTGTTGCACTCGGAAATTGCTGCGGCACCGAACTGCGACACACCCGCCTTTCTCTGCCCGGCGAGTATCCTTTCCATCCAGTCGCGACCCTGGGTGCTTCCGTGTCGAGACCTGTTTTGGGTTATGAGATCAGCGACTATGGAGTCATCGAGTTCTTCGGCTGAGGCCCATCCGATCTTCCCCCCGGCTCGACGGAACGCCGCGACCTCAGACCTGCTTTGATTACGATCATGCGCGCACGAGCGCGCCATCATCCCCGTCACCCCCGTATGCGGCACTTCTAGATAGGCTTCGGCAGAATGCAAAACGACCGTCCCACCGATATGCTCCGCGAACTCCACCGCCGCTCGGTAGGGCATGTACGGCATTACGACGCCGGTATATCCCCGCTCCTGAGCATAGTTTAGAGCGCTGCGTCCAAACTCGCCTAAAGCCTCGTACCTTCGCCTGCCCTCAATACAGGGTATCTCGTTGTGGGTATTGCGCCGACCACCTAGCCAGAGAAAGCTTTGTTGCCAAGGGCCGGGAATTCCCGCCATGCAATCTGGCAGGAAGAACAAGCCAGGTGATTGGTCTCCCTCCCAAAGCGGGCAAGCAGCTACAACTCCAGCTGGCCCGCGGACCGCAAGCACGTCTGTTGCGCCGAACGAATGTTCGAGGGCTCGCAGCCACCGGTAGCTGTTATAGAAATTGTTGTCACCGACGAGGGCATCCCATTCATGCTCGTCAAAGCCGCATAGACCTTCCGCGACCGCTGAGGAGAACGGGGCTGACAACGTGCTCCTGAATGGTACGAACGTCATGGGTGTCGTTCCGCATGGCGTGGGCCACGGACGCTTTCAATGATGATCGCGTGCGGGCTTTGGAGATATCCATGCAGCTCCTTGGGAAGCTGATCTCTACGGGCGTGTGTTGGCACAAACAGTTCTCGCCATTTCAACGATCGGAACCCGGCTTGTGCTAATGAACTCTCCAAAGAAGGAGCGGGCCAATGCCATGCGAGTACCCCGCCTTGTTCTCCATTTTTGCAGAACTCGACTTTGATACGCCCACCTTCTAAATATGGGTTCTCAGGATCGTCCACGACGAGCCTGAAGCCAAAGGGTTCGTACCAGTTTGGATGTGGATTGTAAGCTGGATGAGTCGACAACGATATCAAGCGCCCGCCAGGACGCAACAGCCCGCCCATTTCAGCGCACATGCTGTCCAGCTCAGTTTTGGTGGCGGCATAGGGCAGCACATAAGATGCAAGTACCAAGTCGAACTGGGCTGCCATGTTGGCATGGAGATGGGCCACGAAGGAGAGATTGATCGCCTCTTTCTCTGCGCGACGCCGCGCGTAGTTTAGCATGCCTGGCGCCGGATCGTATCCTACAACATGGGCTGCTCCGCGTTGCTTAAGTATTCGCGAATAAGCCCCCGCGCCGCACCCAAAATCGAAGATGGACAGACCATCAACATCGCCGATCACCTCTAGTACGCTCGGCACTTCGATGTATTTTTGAAGGGGCCATTCAGTCATATTCTCGTGCAGGCTTGCATATTCATCGAATTGGGCCGCGCTGTCGGACACGGAAGCACCCCTCGATTCGCCATACCCGTGTTGGCACGAACCCAGTGTTTCCTCTTCGGGCGGCGAGCAAGAACCGCCGGATAACGCAACTTGGGCCGTGAGCGGTGAGGATGCGAGACTCATGCTTCAATCCGTTCTGACCAGACCGACACCGTCTTAGATCTGTCGAGATACTTTTCGTAGAGTTCTTCGAGCATTGTCTTGCCGACGACGGCGAGCTCAGCTTGATAGGCTTTGCGATCGGTCACCTCAATGCGCTCGATATAGTCCCACGGCCCGCCCGATATGCCGGCGCCAGTTTCCGTGATGCGGTGCGTCGAATAGCTGACGATAGTCTTCATTTTACCGGCGACGACATAGTCGACCTCACGTTCGAAGCGTTCATACTCCGCTGCGCTGACACCCGGCTTCAGTGCGGCAAATACAAATCGGACAACAGCCATTTTCGATCCTTCTCGTGTCGGGGCATATCAAAATTCAAGGGGCCAGCTCTGAGCCAAGAGACTAGGCGACGATCGCCTCACTGCATTCCAGGGCGATGTTCTTGCGCAGGTCACTTTAGCTGATGGACCTCGCTCGACGAAAGCGCTCGCGCAAAATGCGCAAAGCGCCTCGTCCCCTAAAGGAACAAATCGATGAGGGTGCCCCGGCAACATGAGCGTAATTGGCACGCGCTCGATGATTGCCGATGGTCGTCTGTGATGCTCGGCGCATTCCTACACATCGCTGCCGCTCTCAGGGCGTGAGGAAGGGCCAACTCCTGTACAGCACGAACGACAGAAGCAATCGCGGCGCACCCGACCGGTTTTCAATTGACGGCCTTTCGATGGCATTGATGTGATTAACCCACTAAGCGCCATATGAACTCCGCGATCGGCTATCTACCAGACGGCCACATTGAAACGAGTTTGCGCAGGACCTCAGCAAGGTGCGTGCCACAAGCGGCTTATGCAACTGGCGCAGCAGGTGGACACAACAACCACTTCGGCCGCACGGCGGAATACTTGACCGGTCTTGTCGCATTTCGCACGCGCACGTCTTGATCCAGACACGGCTGAATATGACCACGGCGACTGCATGGCGGTCGCACTGCTACTAAGATCGCGAGGGACGATCACGGTCAGCCTGATGGCCCACCTCTTGGTCCAGTGCGATGTAGGACAAACACGCGAATCGTCGTCGAACGCGCGGATAGCTGTGTACCGCCTCAAAACACATCGGAGTGACGAGACTCGTCTGCATAGAGAGACAGCTGTGAAGACGGGGAGGAGAAAAAAGTTCGAGGCGGCAAGCGCCTACTCTCGGCCCTGTCGATGGCGCTGAGGAGGAAAAAATCCCGTTGGGCCGAGGGCGGCTCAGAGGTTTTGTGCGCATACGCGAGAGTTGTGGACGAGGGTTGTGCCGTGCTGCAGATTTCGGCACGTCCGCCGGCTTCCGCCATGGCGATCAAAGAACAAGGCAAAATGGGTGGACCGAATGTACCACGCCGGTGAACTTGAATTCCTCTCGACTACTCACGACTAGCGATCGATGTTGGATCGGGGTAGCGATCTCGACAGCGGATTTCGGTATCTGGCCGCGCTGACCGAACCTTCTAGGCGCTGGCGCCAGCCCGGCTCCATTTAGGCACCGAGCGATCGTCAGCAGGGTCCCTGTCCGGCATTGCAAGCCGCGTTACTGGATTGATGGTAGGCACCGGATGATCGGCCAGTGAGCCAGCGCTGTTTCGATTCCTGCTGAGTGCGGGCTTGGTCCGCGTTATGGCATCCGCAGGACAGCGCGTCCGGGACGGGTCCCTGATAGCTTGTAAAGTCGCTCGGTCTGGCATGCAAATTGCTGCCTGCGGGTCAGGCAAATGGGGGAGGAATCATTGACCTGCCAACGCCTTTAGCTTGCCGCCTGTGCCTCGAAAGACGATGTGGTTCAACGCTAGCTGCGGAGCCTATTGACGTACATGTGCGGAATTGTCGGCATTTTGGGACGCGGTCCGGTCTCAGAACAATTGGTCATTTCCCTGAAGCGGCTAGAGTATCGGGGCTATGACTCTGCAGGCGTCGCAACGCTGGGAGGTGGTCATTTTTACCGACGGCGCGCCGAGGGCAAGCTCAAAGCGTTAGAGACACGACTGCGCGCCGAGCCGGTGTCTGGGCATATCGGCATCGGGCATACCCGCTGGGCCACCCACGGAGAGCCGAGCGAGAAGAACGCCCATCCGCATGCGACCGACAATGTGTCGGTCGTTCATAACGGCATTATCGAGAATTATCTTGAGCTGCGCGCCGAACTGGAACGAAAGGGTGCACAATTCGCCTCCGAGACCGACACAGAGGTCGTCGCTCACATGGTCGAATCCCATCTGATTAAGGGCTATTCGCCTCAGGACGCGGTGAAGGCTTCGCTGCCCAAATTGCGGGGCGCGTTCGCGCTGGTTTTTCTGTTCAAGGGCTGCGACGATTTATTGATCGGCGTTCGCAACGGATCGCCGCTTGCTATCGGCCACGGCGACGGCGAAATGTATCTGGCGTCGGATGAGATTGCACTTGCGCCTTTCACGGAGACCATTACCCATTTGGAAGACGGCGACTGGGCCGTTCTGACCCGCGACTCCTTCACGATCTACGACCTGCAAGGCGTCATCGTCCGTCGGGCGGTGCTGAGATGTAGAGCGTCGCCGGCCCTCATCGAAAAGGCAAACTACCCTCATTTCATGATCAAGGAGATCCACGAGCAGCCGGAAGTCGCCGGCCATACGCTGGCGCGCTATGTCGACCCGGCGGCCGATCGCGTCGCATTGCCTCAGACGCTCCCATTCGACTTCAATGACATTGGTCGAATACTGATCACCGGTTGCGGCTCCGCAAGCCACGCCGGCCACATCGCCAAATACTGGTTCGAGCGGCTGGCCCGCATCCCCGTCGAGGTCGATGTCGCCTCCGAATTCCGCTACCGGGAACCGCCCTTGCGCGAGCGCGATCTCGCCATCCTCATTTCGCAATCCGGCGAGACGGCTGATACGCTGGCTGCGCTGCGTTTTGCCAAATCGAGAGGACTGCGCACGCTCTCCGTGGTCAACGTGCCGACGTCGACGATTGCGCGGGAGAGCGAGACTGTGCTGCAGACGCTGGCCGGGCCGGAAATCGGCGTCCCCTCGACCAAGGCCTTCTCGTGCCAATTGATCGTGCTCGCGGCTGTTGCGATCGCCACCGGGAGATCGCGTGGCGAATTGTCCAGGGCCAGCGAGGCCAGGCTCGTGCAAGAGTTGGTCGAAGTTCCTCGCCTGATGAGAGCTGCACTTGCAACCGAATCACAAATCGAGAAGCTCGCGCGGCAGGTCGCCAACTCGCGTGGCGTGCTATATATCGGTCGCGGCAGCTCCTTTCCGCTCGCGCTGGAAGGCGCGCTGAAGCTGAAAGAAATCGCCTACATCCACGCCGACGGCTATGCTGCCGGCGAGCTTAAGCACGGTCCGATTGCGTTGATCAGCGACGGCGTGCCAGTCGTGGTGATCGCCCCTCCCGACCCGCTGTTCCAAAAGACGGTCTCAAACATGCAGGAAGTTGCTGCACGAGGCGGCAACATCATCCTAATAACCGATGCAAAGGGGGCCGAGGCAGCCTCTGTGAACCCGCTCGCGACCATCGTATTGCCTGACATGGGGACAAGCTTTACTCCGATAGTTTATGACATTCCGATGCAGCTCTTTGCGTATCATACTGGGTTGCTGATGGGCACAGACGTTGACCAGCCACGCAATCTCGCTAAGTCGGTCACTGTCGAATAGGTTGCCTCGATTTTCGCCGATCCGACGCTCACCACCACTCGGCGTACTTCGAGCGATTGGTGACATCGGTGTTGCGTCCAGCGCGCCACAGCTAGGCTCTCGCCTTTGAACCTAAGCTGAACTGCAAGGCGCCGGATCTTGGGCGATCGCCGCTCAGCACTTACAACACCCAATCCGCATCGCGCCAGCCCTCCCCTCGGGGCGAGACTATCCAGCATAAAGGTCAAGGCTTCGTGGCATCGGGACGCTGTCTTTCGAACGGCGCTCAAAATATTCCGCTTTTCTTGGCCGCATCCGGTCCCCCGCATGCTGGAACTCGCCGGCGCAACGGTTGAGGCGTGCCTATCTGCGCGGCGACCTCGCCGTCATTCATTCGCTGGACGATGGACCTGGTTCGTAAGGGTGAGCAGCACCCAGAGCGCAAGTTTAAAAAAGCCGCTACGGTATACGTGTCAACGGACGATAATGAGATAGTCGGCCACGTCAGCTGCAGCGGACCCTTGGCTTCATCCTGCGAGGTCAGCACTGCCCCTCGATGAAGCGGCCCTGGCAGCGGCATATGCCCAAGAGGATTGGGGCGCGGTCAAAGGCTGATATCTGACGACGTTGTGCAGATCATGCGCCTGCGCAACGCCGATCCACTGGCGCGGGCGTCCGCGAACGTCGCCGGATCAGGGTACCGTGGGGCCGGAGGTGATCGCGGACGGTTCATCACTCGGCACGTCGGAGATCGCGAGCGTCACGATTGTCGCAACATCTGGCCGGCACGCGCGAGCGCAACAGCGCGCGGTTAACCGCCGGCTTCTGCGCGAAGGTGATACCATCGGCGGGGCGATCCAGTTCGCCGAGCCACCGCCCGAAAGCAGCACCAGCAACAGGTCGTCAGGGCCTGCCTGTGTCGCGAGCTCTAGCGTATCGGCGGCGCTCTTCAGCCCGGCCTCGTCGGGCACGGGGCCTTCTTTTCGCGCTCGGGCCTCGGCCAGCGCGTTCGCGAGCCTGTTCCGCTCCTTCTCCACGGCGCTGAGCGCTTCGCTGACGGCAAGCTTCTGAGCGACATCACTCCCCTGAACCTTGGACTTTAACTCCAGGATCTCAGCGTCCTTGGCGGCAGCAGCCTTCTGCAGATCATTACTGACTTGGGCTTTGGCCAATTCAACAGCGCTTCGCCAAATGCGGCGGCGATCTTGAAGCGAAGCTATGGGGCAAATAAAGGAGCGCTCCTGACGGCTTTCATCTGGCGACTCGCCCTCGATCCGTTGTGCGGCCCCGGTGGATTGCCGCAG
The DNA here is from genome assembly GCF_023375135.1 of Bradyrhizobium sp. C-145. Lineage (NCBI taxonomy): Bacteria > Pseudomonadati > Pseudomonadota > Alphaproteobacteria > Hyphomicrobiales > Nitrobacteraceae > Bradyrhizobium > Bradyrhizobium sp. C-145. The sequence goes on from NZ_CP088150.1 coordinate 7,087,929, forward strand.
GGATCGCAATCCTCTTCGGCGCTTTGAAACTGTGGTTGCACTGAGGAGGCGACTCGCATGCCGTGTGATCCGACCGATAGCCTGAACAATCGCGCGTACGATGCCGCGACTGCGGATAACGCGGCTATAATGAGATCATGCGTCAGAGCGCTGGCGGCGGGACTCCGCGGCCTTGTTTTAGGGTTAGCTGAAACACCTCCACGGCAGGCTAAACCCCGTCGCGACATAGTCTGGAGGCAAAGGAACGATAACGGCTGGGTTGATATAGATAAGCTTCGCCACTTCCCAGAATCCGTGATATGGTTCGTTCATGACTGATAAGCGCAAAGGCACGAGTATCAATTCCTCCTCCCGAATTTTGGGAGAAAAGACTTTTGCGGCCATTTCGGCCGTCGAAGGTTTGAAGCTTGGTAGAGCCTCAAAGGAACGCCTTTCGTCCCTCCGCGAAAAGAAGCTGACACCTGCCCAGAACCGAGCCGAGGTGTTACGGGCGTACGTCCAACCCAAGAGCCGCTAACGGCTTTGAGCGGCTACGACGTCTTCGATCCGTACTGCTACAAAGGCACCTCCGTTCTCAAGAATCGAGTGCGCCTCAGGGACGACAAAACCTAGAGACGTTTGAACGCGAAATGTCGACACTTCGGTCGGAAGAGCCTCTCCCCGTCGGAAGGTTTACGCCTGCGCACTACAAGCGCATCCACCATCATCTATTTCAGGACGTTTACAGCTGGGCAGGAAAGTATCGTAAGGTCCGCACCGCCAAGAGCGGAAATATGTTTTGTTATCCGGAACACATTGTGTCGAGGCCGGCACAGTTGAATGACAGAAGAAGCGTAGCAGGCTTGCAAAGCGTGCTTTATTGAGCTTCAGAAAGTAGTTTCTCGCGTGCATTACAAAAAATGACCGGAGCAACTCGCAAGCGGCGAAACCCTCAACAATCGCCTGGTGCTGCTCCTCGGGTGCCTGCGCAAAATCGACGATCGGTACCCTGACCCGAATGCTCGCGGACTTGGCCGCCCGCTCGACCTTCATCGAAGACTGCAAGATGCGATCAGACCGCAGCGAGAGCTCGGCGGCCGTCGTGCTGCCAAACTGTAAATCCACGTGGCCGCGTTCGGCCTTGTAGACTACGACGACCCGCGACCAATCTAGCTGGGAGAGCCCTTCGGCATCTTTGAAATGGAACCAGGTGGATAGGCGCGGCTTCAGGCCAGGTTCGTTGAAATTGAGCTTCGGCGCGACTTGGCGGGATATTTTCCAGCACGCCTGCCACATCCCCGATACAGCAGCATCCGGCGTCATGATGTAACCGCGACGTAGCGCTTCGACGCCGGCCTCCAGGGCATCCGCCAAAAATTGCGACCTTGGATCATTCTCCTCCCGAAGCGGCGCCGACAGCTCTTCATAGGGAATTCTAACCTCAAAGGCTTCCGCGCCTGACTTTGACATGTACCCGTCCGGGGCGATCAGCACCGTAACGACGCGAGATATGCCTTCCGTGGTAGACCGTCGTTGTGCTCGCGCCGCGTAGCGCAGTCCCTGCTCGGGCTGAAACGGTGCCGCGATCTTGTTCTCAGCGAGCGCCAGCACCAACCCGTCTTCAGTCTCGAATGCCATAACAAGATCACTCTCGCCATCGTTCTCATCATGCGATACCCAAGCGCCCGCAAGTGGAGAGCCGGGACACCCCGCGCGGCGCGCAAGAAGATTTGCGAGGCCCCGGCGGGCATGCAGCTCAGCGCAAAGCAACAGGTCTATGTCGCGCTCACGCAACCCGGAAAACGGCGACCTTGCTTCTAGAGCTTCTATCGGCATTTGCAGTCGTGCAGTCATTAACGAGCCCCCCATTTAAGTTCACGACCGCGCTGTGATCGTTCTACTCTTCGACTGCGATGAAGGACAGCGCCATCGCTACCTCTACCGCGCTTTGCCGGCGAGCCCTTGCGACGGATCGTCTCGACGGCCGGCTTTGGTCGCCTTGTGGTCGACCCCGTTGCAGGCGAGCGCGAACTCAGCACGCCGGCCCAAGCGCCGGCTCAGGTGCGTTTCCTGGAAGCCCGAGGCATAGCCTCCCCCGCTTAAACCGCCATCCAAAGCTCAAGATGATGTGAGACTAATCTCGAAATATCTCCAACTTGGCATTTAGCAATCCTGTCGATAACTCCAGACCATTCCTTTCTTGCCAAGGTTTTTCGAGCCCAAATGAGGCAATGAAGATGAGAATTATCGAATTTGAAGGCACTCCGGCTGAATTCGAGCTGGTGAAGCACCACTTCGGTGCGACCACTGGCGCGGCGGTACCGGTAACGCCGGAGCCCCCTAGCCGGGCTGAGGCTAGCCCCAAGCTATCTCCAGCCGAACGGCATGAGATCGTGGTCAAGGCTCTGATCCGGATTCCCCTGCCGGCGACAATGCAGAAGGTTTTCAAGGCGCTATTGAAAAGCTCCAACGGCGTCACGACCGAGGAGCTTGCCAAGCTTCTCAAAATCCCCCGCAATCAGCTCGCCGGCGTGTTCGGCGCCTTCGGGCGGCGCCTCAGCCACACCGGGGCTTCCCCGAAGGTGACGAAGATGCCTGGTTAGCAACCAACGAGTGGAATGGTCGTGTACGCCGGTACACCCTGACAGAACTCGGCCGCGCAGCTCTGCTGGACAAGCGTGTTCACCTGGGTGACCATTCAAGCGGTGGCGCCTGTCGCAGAGCAGCTCCGACTGCCTGCGCCAGCCGCTGCAATGAAGCCAGTCTATATCCGCGTTGCAACTGCGCGGACTTGTGCAACATGGTCCAGAAATGAGCTCGGCTCCGACAATCGATGTCTGGAATGTGGCGACCTTTGATGAGGCGCTGTGGCAGATGCTTGAGCAGAAAGCCGAACTGATACGCAACTACCTAACTACATCGCGTCGTCAGTTTCTTGAGCGCGAGGCGTCCGACCACACCAGGCCATACCCGACGAATCCCTATGCCGGTGATTATCAGGATCTCGTCGAAGCTGTCGGCAGGGAAATGAACCACCGCACAATAAGAGCCTGGCACTACACTCGCCTGGTGGAGGATGAGGTCCGCAATATTCGGGAGACCGGCATCTATCCGGGCACGCTTGAAACGCTGCGGTGCCGGCTGGATGCCCAGGCACGAGCCGGGCTGTTGTCGGCCGCAGACGTGGAGGCCCTATATACGGCAAGCCCCTGCCACCATCCGGAACAGCAACCCGGCCGGCTAGGGAAGTTTTGGCTGACATCCGATCCGGTACGGATCGATGACGGCGGCGTAAAGCTGCTGCTTGAGAACTGGGGTGGCGAGGCGACGTATTTCTGGCTCGAGGATGAAAGGCTAGAGAAGCTTGTCGCGGGCATGGGACGCGCTCGCATCCTCGAAGTTGGCGTTCCGGTCGAAAAGACCAACCAGTGGCTTTCTGCGGGCCGTGCAGTGGTTGGTGCATTCGCTCGAACGCTTGGCTGTCGGCCAGATCACGGCGCCTTCGACCTGTACACGATGGAGCCGTTAGGGGCGGCCGCGATCCTCGCTGTTCATACCGCCGGCGAGACGACGTTCAAGAGGGTCGGCAGAGGTTATCCGACAGGATACAGGTCCATCCGCTGACGGTGGCGCGCTGAAGGCCCGCTCGTGGCCGGGCACCGCGAAGGACCTATTTATGCTGCGCCGACAGGCTTTCCGGCGCCTGCAGTAAAAAACAATTCCGCAAGAATCTGCCGAATGCGCCCGGTCAGAATTCGGATCCCGCTAAATAGTCGGAACGGTCGGTGATCGTCTCCCTCGATTTGAGGCCCAAATCTCTACGAACAAAGGATCTAAACCTGCATACATTTGCATATGGTTTGGTGACCTTGGGTTACCTGATCCTCTTCATCCTAAGCACTGCGCTCTTGATGCCAGGCCGCAGGGCGGCTTCGGGCCGTAGCTTCCGTTGCGCCGGATCTCGGCGAGCCGCTGCCGAATCCGACCTGACACGCCCTGCGTCATGACCAGGAGCAGCTTCAATTCGTCGGGCGAGAAGGAAACATCGCGGATCGACTGTATATCGGTGACCACGCTGCCCTTGAGCGGCCGCACCGAGATCGTTGACGCATCGGTGTGCGCGTATTCCTGGTTTCTCAGCTTGAGCAGGCGCTCATGGAAGGCCGATTGCGCCTTGCCGTATTGCAGCAGTCTCTCCGGGAAAGTGATGCCCTTCCCCCTCCCTCCGGCAAATGGACGGGCATAGGCAACAATCATCGTGGTCGTAAAGGCGATCTGTTGGATCGGCACGCTTCCCCGCCGCAGGAACGACAAGGAATGCCACCCCTTCTTGAGGATATACTGGGCGCTGGAACTGGCTATCGCCAGGTCGCCGTGTGAGGCGTGCAATTTCTCATAGAGCGCGCGATCCCGCGGTAAGAGAGTCAAGTCTTCAATCATCGTGTCATCCAGGTATGACTTCAGGGCCACTTAAGGAATTTCCATGACGGACATCTTCAAATCTGGTCGATGATCGGCAAGGCCGAGACGATACATCCCCTGGACAGGCCGATCTTCGATCGCCTCAAGAATTCTCATGGCTTTGACCTGCGGTGCCTGCCGTGCAATTAAACAACCATGCAGCGAGCGTTGTGGCCGCCACGGCCCCAATCAGTTGCGCGATGATGAAGGCAACAACGCTACTCGGAGCGATGCCGGCAAAGGTGTCGGACAGCGATCGTGCGATCGTCACCGCGGGATTGGCGAACGAAGTGGATGCGGTGAACCAGTAAGCGGAAGTTACATACAAGCCAACGCCGTAAGGGACCACAGCGGGAGTTCGGCTCGCGCAGCCGAAGATCGTGACGAGCAAACCGAACGTTGCGGCGGCTTCTGAGATCCACTGTCCGGCTCCCGTTCGTTGTGTGAGCGAGACCTGCCAGAGCGGAATATCGAACATCAAATGCGCCGCAAAGACCCCCGCGAGCGAACCGGCAATCTGCGCAAGAATATAGACCCACATGGCTCGCCATGTCAGTTCGCCACGCAAAGTCAAGGCCAGACTGACTGCGGGATTGAAGTGCGCTCCAGAGAGCGGACCGAAGACCAGGATCAGGACCACCAGGATCGCACCAGTGGAGATGGTGTTGCAGAGAAGCGCGAGCGCGACGTTGCCCCCGGCGAGCCGCTGCGCCATGATCCCGGACCCGACCACGGCAGCGACAAGGAACGCCGTTCCGAGCCACTCCGACAAAATGCGTCGTCCCATGGACGGCATCAGAATTGTCCGAGCGACGCGTTTCGTAGGACCGATCTCCTTGACTCCGCTCTTTCGCGCGATTTCATCTCGCTGATCATCGGCCTGCATTGACTGTTCCCGCACAAGAGACATTTTGGCTCGTCGATTGCTGCGCTGTAGGCCTCTCACGCTCGTCGCAAGGATGCAATGAAGCGGCTCAATTCAGCCTTCAACTTAGAACTGCTCTTGGACAGCGCCTGCGCCGACTGCAGGACGCCGCTTGCCGCTGTATCCGTGGTTCCGGCGGCATGGGCAACCTGGCTCATTCCGCTCGCAACCTCCGAGGTTCGCGCGGCGGTCTGCTGAATGTTCTGCGCGATCTCGCGCGTTGCCAAGAGCTGCTGTTCAACAGACTCCGACACAGCACCGGAAATCTGCGAGATGCGGTCGATCGTTGCCCTAATTGAAACGATTTCAATCACCGATTTGCGAGCGACCGACTGCATCGAGCCGATTTGCGCAGCAATCTCCGAGGTGGCATCAGAAGTCTGATCCGCCAAGCCTTGACTTCCTGCGCGACCACCGCAAAGCCGGTGCCGTATTCGCCCGCACGAGCGGCTTCAATCGTGGCGTTGAGGGCAAGCAGGTTGGTCTGCCGTGCCACCTTCGCTATGAGCCGAACGACGTCGCCGATGCGTTCGGCCGCTTCAGTGAGCTCGGACATCTGCCTGTCAGTCTGCGTCGCCTGGCGGACCGCCTCCAGCGCAATTTTCGAGGATTCCTGCACCTGTCGCCCAATTTCGGAGGCGGAGGTCATCATCTGTTCCGTCGCGGCAGCAATAAGCTGGATGCTGGAAGAGGCGCTGTCAGATGCTGTCGAGACGTGGCTCGAAACGCCGGTCGTGTGTTTGGCCGATTGAGTAAGGCCAAGTGCCGCGCTTTCAAGCTGGCAGGAGGCGTTAGCCACCGTCTCAATAACGTTACCGACGGCCGCCTCGAAGCCATCAGCGAGCCGCACGAGCTCCGCGCGGCTTCGCTCGCCCTGCAGGCGGTCGCGCTCCAACTGTTCGGCAAGGTCGCGCTCGGCCTTCTGGCGCATGCCGTGCTTGAAGTCCTCGACCGCACGTCCCATGTCTCCGATCTCGTCTTTACGATCAAGACCCGGCAGAACAATCTCGAACTGACCGGCACCAAGCTGACGCATCGCCGCCGTCATCCGTGAAATGGCACTGCCAATTCGATGGCCGAACAGCATCGCAAAAGTTGCGACCAGGCCCATCGCCCCAACCACCAGCCAAAACAGGAGATCGCGGGCATTTGCCGCGCGTAAGCCAGCCGCGGCGCTTCGGCGATCGGCTTCTGCGATCGCCTGTGCCAATGCCGGTCGATGGCTGCCATAAACCTTGGCAATATCCTCCATCTCATCGTTCAGCGACTGCTGGACCAACATGAAGGCAGAAAATGCGGCTTGATAGGACTTGAGAAGACCCTCAAGTTCGGCGCGAATACCCGGTAAGAGATCTGAAGCGGCCAGCAGCCCGGCGAACTCGGCGCCAGACTTGTCAAAATCCTGGCTGCATTTTTCTTCGCCGTGCAGCATGAAATCCTTCTCGTACCCGCGCATCGTCTCCATGAGCGCGGTCAACCTCGGCTGGTCGAGCTCGGCGAGCCGCCCTTTCAGCTGAAGCTCGGCCATGCGCAGCCCGCCCTGCAGCCCCTGCTCGCCGTTAAAACCAAGCGCGCGCTCGGCCGAAACGATGTTCTGAAACCGAGCGGCGTAGAGGTCGATCCCGCTCCGCAGTCCGGAGGAGCTCTTGAGAGGGTCGCCCTCAGCCAAACGCGCCGCAAAGGCTTCGATGTCGCCGAGCATCGCCATTTCTTGCTTGAGCAGCTCCGCATGGCGCTCAATCATTGCATCGTCGCGGCGACGCAGGAATTCGGTCGTCACATGTTGCGATTCCAGAAAGCTTTGGGAGAGCGCCTCAAACCGGTCACGGACGCGAGCGGCCTCGTCCGCATCGCCCTGGACCTGCGCTGCGCGATTCAGCCCGACCAGGCAAATGGAGCCGGTCGCAATGACCGCGATGATGCCGAGCAGGCCGATCTTTAATCGCAAGGAGGCACTGAATGTTCGGTTGGCCAGACTAGGCAGCTCGAGCAAACGCCACAATGAAGTGCGTTTGAACGTGAGCGCGCGAAGCGTGAGAGCTGAGAACAATGCTTTCTTTCCTTCTAAATGGCGCGGCTTGCCAATCCTGCGGACGATGAAACACTGTAAGACGCGAGACAGTCACTCAACGCTGAAGAATGCTGCTGCCGATGTCGGCAGCGGCCCAGCCAAGTCTAGGCGAAGTGGCAGACAGATCGGCCTGCCAGTCGATTGGGTGTATCGGTGCTCGCAAAGAAAACCATCAGGACGAGAGCACAGGCCAGTTGGAGCTCGTCATTCAAGTGGCTTGGTTAGCGGCATCATATCGGGGCCCACGGCGGTTGCACGCAAGGGAAACACTAGGTTGTTACGGGAACAGTCCGCGTGTTTCCTTGGCACCGCGAACACGCTCGACGCCTATTGCCATGGCCGCGGTGCGATTGAACAGATTTTCGCCTCTACTTCGCGCCAGGACGCGATCGAAGGCGCGATCCAGGAGCTGATACTCCCGGCGCATGACTTCCTCCTCCTCCCAGAACAAGCGCTGAAGGTCTTGCACCCATTCAAAGTAACTGACGACAACACCTCCCGAATTGCAGAGAATATCAGGAATGACGAACACCTCGTCCTGGCGTGCTTCCAGGATTCGGTCGGCTTCCGGCGTGGTCGGTCCGTTGGCGCCTTCGGCAAGGATCCGGCAGCGCAGCTTAGCGGCCGTTCCAGCGTCGATGACCCGTTCGACGGCAGCCGGAACAAGCACGTCGCACGGCACGGTCAGGATCTCCGCAGGATCGAGAGCGAGCTCGTTGGAGTAGCCATCAAGGCTTCCTTGCGAGGAAGCGTGCCGGACAAGTTGTGGTATGTCGAGCCCCCGAGGGCGGTAGAGCGCGCCGGTGTGATCGCTGACCGCGATCACTTTCACTCCCATGTTATGCAGCTCAAGCGCAGCGATCGACCCGACGTTTCCAAATCCTTGAACCACGGCCGTTGAGCCATTGAGACGGATTTTGAGCTCGTCTGCAGCGCGCCTGACCAGATGAGCCACACCCCGTCCTGTCGCTTCACGGCGGCCGAGCGTTCCACCGGCGCTGACGGGCTTGCCCGTCACGATCTCGGTGACGGTTTGGCCCTGGTACATCGAATATGTGTCCATGAACCAGGCCATGATCTGCTCGTTCGTACCGAGGTCAGGAGCCATAACATCGGTGTGCGGCCCAACGAACGGGATCATTTCCTGCATATAACGGCGCGACAGCGCCTCAAGCTCGCGCTTCGACAAGGTCGAGGGGTCGACATTGATTCCGCCCTTGGCCCCGCCATACGGCAGTCCGACCAGGGCACATTTCCAGCTCATCCAAATGGCGAGTGCTGCAACTTCGCCGAGGTCGACCGTGGGCGCGAACCTGGTGCCACCTTTTGTCGGGCCAAGCGTCAAATGATGCTGTACCCGGTAGCCCTCGAACACCGCGGTCGTGCCATCATCCCGGTGAATTGGACACGATACTGTGACAGATCGCTTCGGCAGCAACAGGCGCGGTCTGGCATCATCCGGTATGCTCAGGTAGTTCGCGATCACCTCGAATTGCTTTACGGCCATCTCGAACACTGGCCCACGATATGAAGTCACGCTAGCTCCTCAAGCTGGATATGAAAAAATTGGATGCTCATGCGTCCAGACGCTTTTGACCCTGAACGCTGATGTGGTTTCGGGAGGTGGAGATAGTCGCGCCGTTACCGCAAGAGTGCAGCTTGCGCTCACGCCCAGTAGAGGACCAATGCAACGACAGCGAGATTGATGAGAGCGGCCACGATCGCCAGCAACCAAGTGGTCGCAGGCGAAAGGTCTGGAGCATCTTGCGACTCTGGTATCCAAAGGGGCGGCGGCGGCATCTCAATGTCTCCGAAAGCTTGCATTGCAGCGGATCGAGCAAGCAAGATGAAATTGCCTCATGGCCATTAGGCGAGCCAGTCCCTCAAATCTAGGACGCGGCCGCGCTGATCTTGATCAAGGGTCGATAGGCTCCGAACCATGCTTAGCTCCTCGTTCACATCGCCCTGACGATGTTCTCGGTGACCTTCTTGGCGTCGCCGAGCAGCATCATGGTGTTGTCGCGATAGAACAGCGGATTGTCGATGCCGGCATAGCCCGACGCCAGCGAGCGCTTGATGAACATCACGGTGCCGGCCTTCCAGACCTGGAGCACGGGCATGCCGTAGATCGGCGAGGTCTTGTCCTCCTCGGCCGCCGGGTTGGTGACGTCGTTGGCACCGATCACGAAGGCGATGTCGGCCTGCGCAAACTCGGAGTTGATGTCCTCGAGCTCGAACACCTCGTCATAGGGCACGTTGGCTTCGGCCAGCAGCACGTTCATGTGGCCGGGCATGCGGCCTGCGACCGGGTGAATGGCGTATTTCACCTCGACGCCTTCCTTCTTCAGGATGTCGGCCATCTCGCGCAGCGCGTGCTGGGCCTGCGCCACCGCCATGCCGTAGCCGGGCACGATGATGACCTTGGAGGCGTTCTTCATGATGAAGGCCGCATCATCCGCGGAACCGAGCTTGGCGGGCTTCTGCTCGCCGCCGCCACCGCCGGCCGCGGCGGTCTCACCGCCGAAGCCGCCGAGGATGACCGAGATGAAGGACCGGTTCATCGCGTGGCACATGATGTAGGACAGGATCGCGCCCGAGGAGCCGACCAGCGCGCCGGTGATGATCAGCGCGGAATTGCCCAGCGTGAAGCCGATGCCGGCCGCGGCCCAGCCGGAGTAGGAGTTCAGCATCGAGATTACGACCGGCATGTCGGCGCCGCCGATCGGGATGATCATGAGCACGCCGAGGGCCAGCGCCAGGATGGTGATCATCCAGAAATCGAACGCGCCGCCGGTGAGGACGAGACGAACGATGAAGAACACCAGCGCCAGAGCCAGAGCGATGTTGATGATGTGGCGGGCGGGCAGGATGATCGGCGCCCCGCTCATGCGGGCAGACAACTTCAGGAATGCGATCACCGAGCCGGTGAAGGTCAGCGCGCCGATGGCGACGCCGAGCGACATCTCGACGAGGCTCTGCGGATGGATGTTGCCGGGGGTGCCGATGTCGAAAGCCTCGGGCGCGTAGAACGCGCCGGCGGCGACCAGCACCGCGGCCATGCCGACCAGCGAGTGGAAGGCGGCGACCAGTTCCGGCATCGAGGTCATCGGCACGCGGCGGGCGATCACCGCGCCGATGCCGCCACCGATGGCGATGCCGACAATCACCAGCACCCAGGCGAGACCGTCTGCCGGCGGATGGTTGGCAAGCGTGGTGGCGACCGCAATCGCCATGCCGATCATGCCGAACAGATTGCCCTGGCGCGACGAAGCCGGGCTCGACAGCCCGCGCAGCGACAGGATGAACAGCACTCCCGCCACGAGATACAAAAATGCAGAGAGGTTGGCGCTCATCTCAGGTCCCCATTATCCCATCAGCCCGAGGTGGCCGCTTACTTCGATTTCTTCTTGTACATCGCCAGCATGCGCTGGGTGACAAGGAAGCCGCCAAAAATATTCACGCAGGCGAAGATGAGCGCGACGAAGCCGAAGCCGCGCGCCCAGCCCGAGCCGCTCGAGATCATGCCGACGCCGACCGCGAGCAGCGCGCCGACCACGATCACCGACGAGATCGCGTTGGTGACGCTCATCAGCGGCGTGTGCAGCGCCGGCGTCACCGACCACACCACGAAATAGCCGACGAAGACGGCGAGGACGAAGATCGACAGCCGGAAGATGAAGGGGTCGACGACCTGTGCAGCATGCTCCATGACGGGTCTCCTTAAACCTTCGGCTGGAAGTTCGGGTGGACGACGGCGCCGTCTTTCGTCAGCGCGGTCGCCTTGACGAGCTCGTCGTCCCAGTTCACGGCGAGCTTCTTCTCCTTCTTGTCGACCATGGTCTCGATGAAGGAGAACAGATTGCGGGCGTAGAGGCTGGAGGCCGAGGCGGCGACGCGGCCGGCGACGTTGGTGTAGCCGACGATCTTGATGCCATCGAGATCGACGACCTCACCGGCCTTGGCGCCCTCGACATTGCCGCCGCGCTCGACGGCGAGATCGACCAGCACCGAGCCGGGCTTCATCGACTTAACCATGTCGGCGCTGACGAGCTTCGGCGCCGGCCGGCCCGGGATCAGCGCGGTCGTGATCACGATGTCCTGCTTCTTGATGTGCTCGGCGGTGAGCGCGGCCTGCTTGGCCTGGTACTCCCTGGACATCTCCTTGGCGTAGCCGCCGGCGGTCTGCGCGTTCTTGAACTCCTCGTCCTCGACGGCGAGGAACTTTGCGCCGAGCGATTCCACTTGTTCCTTCGTCGCGGGGCGCACGTCAGTCGCGGTCACGACCGCGCCGAGACGGCGCGCGGTCGCGATCGCCTGGAGGCCGGCGACGCCAACGCCCATCACGAACACTTTTGCGGCAGGCACGGTGCCGGCCGCGGTCATCATCATCGGGAAAGCGCGGCCGAAGGCCTCGGCGCCCTCGATCACGGCGCGGTAGCCGGCAAGGTTGGCCTGCGAGGACAGCACGTCCATCACCTGCGCGCGGGTGATGCGCGGCATCAATTCCATCGCGAAGGCAGCGACGCCGGCATCGGCCATCGTCTTCAGCGCCGCCTCGTTGCCATAGGGATCCATGATGGCGATGACGAGCGCACCGCGCTTGTACTGCGCAAGCTCGGAGGCTTCGGGACGCTTCACCTTGATGATGATGTCGGCATCCTTCAGCGCATCGGCGCTGACGATGGCCCCCACGGCGGTGAATTCGGAATCCGGCAAGCCCGATTTGAGGCCGGCGCCCGGCTCGACCGCGACCTCGGCGCCCAGCGCCTTGAATTTCTTCACCGTATCAGGCGAAGCGGCGACACGCGGCTCCGACGGATCGATTTCCTTGGCAACGGCGATCTTCATGAAACCTCCCGGCGAGCGCCGTCTGTCTTCGTCCAGCAGTCGTCCGAGCGCGCCGGCCTGCAGAACGCCCGAATTGATTCGTAGTGATGACTTGTTCGCACTGAATATAAGACTCACTTGGCAGACTCTATCGAGGGCCCTGCGCCGTCCCTTGGGGGCACCGAGCCTTTCAAGCTCTCTCGACCGAGATCGACTTTATGCCCCCCGAGTCGGCCCGATCTGCCGATCACATTCTCAGTCTATCCGCTCGTCCGAATGAAGAGACAATGTTAGCGGCGCGTCATTTCATGACAGGATCACCCTGCCTTGCGCCGAGCCGGGATACCGTCCTTCGCGTCACGCGTGCAACGAAAGCTAGCTCACAATCAGGCGCCAGTGCTGCGCGCAGCCGCCGATTGTGCGTCACATCCCCCCGTCCCATTGCACCTTCCCCTCGCGTCCACGGGCAAGCTAACATCGGGAAGGCGTCGTTTCTCGGCGATCTGACGGCCTTCGTTGGAAACTAACGGTGAAATTCCACGAAAGATTGGAGGTGAGCGAACGATTTCTGCGAGATACGATGAATTTAGACCGCGCAATCGAATCAGCGTCGGAAAGCACCTCCACCGAATGTGGCGCGCTCCTGGCGCAGCCGCAGACCTAACCCGTCGTCGTGAGGTTGAGTTTCGGCGTGCGCGGCAGCGATCGCCCGCCGTCCATGACGATTGATTGTCCCGTCACCGCAGAAAACTCCGATGTACAGAGAAATGCCACCATCCGGGCGACCTCCTGTTCTGTGACCAGTCGCGCCATCGGTGTTTCCATGACGACGCTGGCCTTGTAGTCGGCCATCGTATCGGTACGCTCGCTGGCGATCTGGCCGGGCACGATCGCATTGACCGTGACGAGCGGCGCAAATTCGAGCGCGAGGCACTGTGTCAAATGGATCAAAGCCTCTTTGGCAAGCCCGTATACCGAATGCGACCTCGCGTAGGCCGAGGTTGCGCTCACATTAATGATCCGGCCCCAGCCCATTCGCTCCATGCCTGTGATCGCGCTTTGAGCAAGCTGGTACGGAGTCCTCAGATTCACCGCCATGACCGTCTCCCACTCCGACAGGGGTAGTGAGCGAAACGGCGTATCTGAATAGGGACCCGCATTGTTGACCAAGATGCCTAAGGCTCCCAATCGCTCTGTGACCTGGCATACAAGCGCTGCCGCCGCTTCTGGATCTCTCAGGTCAACCGGAAACAACGTCGCTTTTCCACCGATCGCGGCGATGCGAGCGACAATGCTTTCGCCCTCGCTTAAAGCACGCCGGCAATGCACCGCGACACGCGCCCCACGCCGGGCGAGCTCGAGTGCGATTGCAGCGCCGGCGCCTGACGAGGAGCCGGTGACAAGGGCGACCTTGCCGTTGAGATCGCATTCGCCCGCACTCATGGATCGATTCTCCTAGACCAGATGAACTTCAGCTTCGACTCGTCCAGATACCTGTCGTGTATCAGGTCGATCAGATCCTTGGCGGATGTGGCCAGCTCCGCCTCATAGGCGGCGCGATCGGTCACCTCGATGCGCTCGATGTAATCCCAGGGGCCGCCGTCGAACGGCACCGGCTCCGTCAGGCGATGAATCCGATAGCTGATGATCGTCTTCAGCTTTGCTGTAAACGGATAGTCAACCTCGCGCTCGAAGCGTTCGTATTCGTCCGGGTCGACACCGGGTTTCAAGGCGGTCAGGACATAGACCGTCGTCATCATTTACTCCTCATGAATATTGCTCAAAGAGGACGAGCGAGCTTTGACAGCCTCGAAGCCAACCATCCGCCAGGAGATTTTAATGTTTGGATCAGCGGGCGCCGATAAAGTACTTCTGCGCGTCAAGAACGAGCCATTCATCTTCACCATCCCGCTCGTCTCCGGCGCCGAGCTACACGCGTAATCCGTCACATCCCTGGCCATGCTTCGATCAGCGCGGCGCAAAGAGGCCCGCGAGGAGGTTGCCAGTCCTCTTTTGTGAAAAAAGGTTGGCTCGAGGCTTATGTCTGCCCTTCGCTCGACGCTTTCGCGAAAGCTGCCTTGACCGCCGGCCAAACTTGCGTTCCGAAGCGCATGATCACGTCTTCGTAACTGACGCCAGGAGCCGGAACCGGAAAGATGTTGAAGCCGGTGACGCCGGCGCGGCGAAGATCAATGACGTGCTGGGTCACCTCTTCGACAGTCCCGCAGAGGGTGAGAGCGTCGACATGGCGGTCGGTTACGAGAGGAAATAATGCGGCGAACGGGGCGACGCCGGCAGCATAAGGGACCGGACCAATGGCTTCGACGACCTCTTTTGGCAACGTAAGTCCCTGTGTCTGAAGCGTGTAGAACCGCGAAGTGGCTTGCGCAATGATCCGCGTCACTGAAGGGCGCAATATATCGCGCGCCTGCTTACCGTCATTGGCGATACAGCAATCAAGGCGCGCGACAAGCTTGATCTCGCCCGGAGAACGGCCGGCCTTCGTCGCTCCCTCGGCGACGGCCGACGCGAAGGCCTTTGCTTCTTCGACAGAGCCGCACCCTTCCATCATCACGCCATCGGCGACTGCGCCGCCCATTTTCTGACCAAGCGGCCCATTGCTCGCGACGCGAACAGGGACGCGCGCGCGCGGCGGCGTGAAATTCAATCGGCCGCGGTGAAATTGAATGATCTCGCCCCGGTAGTCGACTTCCTGCCCGGCCATGAGCTGACGGATCAGATCGACGGCTTCGCGAATGGCGAGAGGCGGCCTGCGGGATTGGATCCCGAGTTCAGCGAAGCCGGAGACGCCCGCTCCGATGCCGAGAATGGCGCGGCCCTCCGAAATTTCATCGAGGGTGCCCAGGGCCATGGCGGTCAAAGCCGGGTGGCGCGCGAACGGATCGGTCACGCAGGGACCAAGCTTGACGCGCGAGGTTTGCCCGGCCAGATACGACAGACACGAGTAAGTTTCCCGGTAGAAGCGCTCATCCGCAAGCCAGACGGTTTCAAATCCGCTCTCTTCGGCAAGCCTGGTACGAGCGGCAAGGCGGGACACCGGTTGGTCGCCGAGCATCAACAGTTCTATCGACATGAACGTCTCCGAGAATTGCCTCCGTCCGCGCCAAGCAGCTGATCCGGCCGAGAGGTGATGAAGAAAATGGCTTGACTTGCCGCCTCGCCGATCCCGCGGCCAGGTCCCTAACCAGACGACGCATCCGATCTTTGGGACGAATGCGCAATGACACCGAGCGACGCATTCGGGCCTCGCCATGGCGCCGGCCTTCACGACGGCGGGATTAGCGCGCAACAGATAGACGAGCGGAAAGCCGATCACGCCGACGCCGAACAGGGTCGGCGCCAGCAAAGCGCTGCTCGGCGAAGCACGAAGCGAAGTACGACATGACTTTGCCAGCGCGTCCAGGCCGCTCTCAGCTCAGTTTCATCTTGTTGAAGCGCTCGAAGGAATCCCAGTACTTCGCAACGCCCGCGAGCTCGGAACGCGTCACCCTCGCCCAATTATCATACCAAAGCAGACCCCAGGTCGCGTCATCCAGAAGAATCTTCTGCGCCGCCCTGACTGCGGCCATGCGCCTCGCTGCATCAGCCTCTCGGATATTCTCGTCGATGATCTTGTCGAGCGCAGGATTGGCGTAGCCCCCCTTGTTGGTCGCGCTAGCCTTGCTGTGGAAGTTCCAATAGAGGTGATAGAATGGGTCGTTGATCCAGGACTGCCACGATTCGATCGACAGCTCGTGCCCGCCGCTCGATGACAGTTGGCGGAAGGTCGCGTCAGTCTCCTTCTCGATGATGACCCGGAATCCGATCGTCTCGAGTTCGCGCTGAATCCATATCGCGGCTTGCTCATGCGGCGCATAGCCGACACGCACCGCGAGCTTGACCGGGATCGGCGCAGAGCCGAACCCCGCTTCCGCCATCAGTGATTTTGCTTTGGCAACATCATAATTGTACGGCGAGAGCGAACCATCATAGCCGGGCGTTTGAGCTGCGATCGGGCTTTTCATCTGTTCGCCATAGCCGTAGAGCACGTTCGGGATGATCGCGTGGATCGGCATTGCGTAGTTGATCGCCTGACGGACCTTCACGCTATCGAACGGTTTTTTCTTCAGATTCATGCAGAGGAAATTGCAATTGGTGTCGGGCAACGACACGACATTGAGGCCGGGCTCGCCCTCAAGGCTCTTGAGATTCTTCGGCGACATCGAGTTGGGTCCGATCACCATGTCGATGGCCTTGCGTTTAAGCAGGAGAATCCGGTCCGCTTCATTCGCCGTGGATTTGATGACGATGCGCCTGAAATAGGGGCGCGCACCCCAATAGCCTTGGGTGGCTTCCAGGACTACTTCGACACCCGGCTCGTTTCTGACGGGTTTGTAGGGCCCAAGCCCAGCCGTATTTCGCTTGAGCCATTGAGAGGCCCAAGGATCGTCGGCGGTCGCGTGCAGCTTGATCTCTTCGGGATCGAGAAGTGCGTTGTTGGACAAGGCCAGCACGTCCAGCAACATGCCACTTGGCGCCGGCAGGTTGATCGCAAAGGTGCTATCGTCGCGCACCTCGAATTGATCTGCTTCCGTGACCCCGATCATGGTCGGAAAGATGAGGCGCATGTAGCCAGAGGATTGCAATCCACGGTCAAAGAGATATTTCACCGCGTTCGCATTCACCGGCCGGCCACTCTGAAACTTCAGGCCACGACGGATCTTGACGACAAGGGTTTTGTTGTCGTTCTCATATGTCCAGCTTTCGCCGATGCCGCCCGTGAAAACACCGGGCTTGGAAATCGCAAGGTTGGGCAATCCGGCGACTGACTCTGCACCCCAGCCCAGCACCGTGTCGTAGATGTTTGCCTGAACGATATAAGCGCCGTCGGACTTGAACTGCGCCGGATCGAACGAATCGACATCCGTGCCCCAGGCGACCGTGAGCGTCGGAACATCCTGTGCATTTGCAGACCCGGTACAAAGGCCCGGCGTGAACATCGCAGTTCCGCTTGCCGCCACCTTGAGAAAGTTGCGGCGTGATTGATGTCCAAACATTCAAGTCCCCCTGCGTAGATTCTGGATTTGCGTGAACAAGCTCGAATGACGTGGATAGTTCTGTCGCGTGCGCACGAGCCTTCGAAGGCGCTCCAGCAAAGGAGCGACCCAGAAGGTTCCGCTTGCGTCCGCACAATCGACGATCGCGGAGATAAAAGATGCGACTGACGTGCTCAGACGCACAGCTCGGCATAAAGCAAGAACCGCTGCAGGATCCTCAGCCAGAGGCGCTTCCGCGCCTGCCTTTCGGAGTAGCAGCCGATCGTTTCTTTTCAGGTCTGTCGATAACGCGCGAGAGGCAATTGGCCGCCTGCATGATGTCATCGGTTACAGCCGCGCGGGCGGCGGGGCCGTCGCGATGCGTCAGCGCATCAAGGATGCGGCGATGAGCATCCATGGAGCGGCGCAGGTGCGCGGCGTCGGGCGCAACGAGCACGAAGCACGGGCCAATCAAAACCCAGAAATTCTCGACCGCACCAAGGATGATGGGTGCTTGAGCGATCTCATAGATCCGCCTATGAAAGGCGAAGTTCGCCGATAAATAATCGGGCACATCGACCGCATCGGCCGCTGCCTGGAGACGATCATAGACCTGAGCGATCTCGCTATCATCAACGTCCGTCATGCGCACTGCTGCGCGCTCGGCCAGCAGCCCCTCAAGCGCCACTCGTGCATCGCGCACGTCGCGTAATTGCGCCGCTGACAGATGAACTACGCTCAGGCGCGCCGTGTCGCTGAACTCGAATGCACCTTCAGCCTGCAGACGGCGCAGCGCCTCGCGCACCGGCATCGGGCTCGACCCCAGCGCCTCGGCAAGTCCGCGAATTGTCAGCCTCTGGCCCGGCGCGAAGCGGCCGGCCATCACGCCATCACGCAAATGTCGGTAAACCTGATCTGCCATCGAATCCCGGGCAACGGACGGCAGTGGCGGCAGCGGATTCTTGTTCTTCACCTTCGCGGGTCCCCCCAATCTTTCATTTCGGATATGTGATCACAAACTCGCGTTTACGTCAAGTTTGCAGGCTGACCGCTTCGTCTTTTTCGAACGTGAAGTCCGAGAGTTGGCGGGTTATCGGTCAACGAGAGACTTCGGGCAGGACGCGAGTGGCAAAGCACCGTTCGCCCCGCGGATCGCGGGCCCATTTCAAAGCCGGTTCTTAGAAAGACCTCCGGCGGGCATGCCGGAGGTCTTATTGGAGGTCAAAGTCGGTTCTAAAAGCGTCTTCCTTTCTCCTTCAGGCTAGTTGCAAAACGGATCACCAATTGCGCTGGGCTCGCAGGAGCAAACTCACCGTGCTCTGGTCCTTCAACTCGTAGGTAGCGCCGGGTTTGGCGATACCCGTCTGCGTCGGTAACACCACAGTGCTGCCAGCCGCGTACTTCTGGTCGAGCATGCTGTATGCCAGATCGGCTGAGAAGGTCAGGTTTTTGACCGGAGTCCAGCGTGTGATCACGCCTGCGACCGCATAGTTAAAGTCGGGGTTGCAGCCGGCCGCGCCGCTCGAGAGCGCAAGGCCGGCGACGAATGCACCGCAGATATAGCCTTTCGCTGTGCCATTGTATCGTGCTGCAGCCCACGCACCGTAGATGCCAGTGTTCCAGTAAGGATCCCAATTATGGGTATAGCCGCCACGGAAGCCATAGGTGCTGGTCAGTTCCTGGCCGGAGCCGGTCACGAACACTGAGTCGGCGAGACCGGCAAGGCCGACGCTCTGGTAGGCCCCCGCAAGGCTCGAGCCGCCGTACATCGCGTAGTTGGTGGGCACGAGGTCCTGGAAATTGTAGCGGCTTGCGCCATACGTATAAACGCCTTGCAGGTTGATGGTGTCACCCGGACCTGTCGGAAGATTCTTGATTGATAAAGCCAGTTGACCCGCCCAGCCCCATTTGCCGCCGGGATGACCGGTCGTCTCATCGGCGCCGTAGTAGGCGGCGTGATTGTCATGCGCTGCAACCGAGGCCTGGAACAGGCCCCAAGCCTGATCGACGCGAAGCATGGCGACAAGGTCAGGAGAGCTTGCACCGGCAATGTCATTCGCGCCGTACGCGCCTGTTGCAAGACCAGCCACTGTCGCGCCGCTGATGTTCCAGATATTGGTCGTGTAGTATTGGACCTGATCCTGCGCCGAGAATGATGCAGTGATACCCTGGCCGAAGTCAGCCGTGTACGTGAACTGATTCACACCTGTAACCGCACCGCCGCCGCCTGGCAGACCGTCAAAGTTGTTCGCGGGGTAATTGATCCAGGGCGTTGAGAACTGGGAGATGGTCTTACCCATCGTAAACCCGGCGAACTGGATGAAGGCCAGATAGACACCAACTGATCCACTGGCGATGCCGGTTCCGCCGTAAACGGTCGAGCCATTTACACCGCCTGTGCCGACACCGGTATAGCCGCCCGAGCCCCAGTCGAACACGCCATCGAAGAAGGTGCGAAGCATACCGTATTGTGTCGCGGTGCGCGTATCGATCGTCAGATCTTCACGAGCATTGGTGGAGTAGTAGTTGCGCAGGCGATTGCCCGCTCCGGGCGCACCATTCACCGCGCCCTGCGTGTAGATCGAGTTGGTGTTCAACGCCGCATCAACGCGCAGATAACCTCCGAGCTTGATGCAGGTGTCAGTGCCGGGGATGTAGTAGAACCCGGCGCCATAAAGAGAGCAGACCTTCACGTATTCAACCGGCCTCGCCTTGGTCGGCAGGTCGGCGCCCTGTGCACCCCCCATCAAGCTGAGCGCAGCGGCCGAACCGCAGAGCATTCGGATAAACGTCTTCATAAAGCCCTCCAAAATTTTCGGCGGCGCTCCCCCATGGGCGGTTGCCGGAGAATGAACCCAAGTTCACGACTGTTGCTTTTCGTCTGGCGCATCGACGTCTTCGCCATGCGCGAATGGATCGATCTGCTTGACGTGCGACCAAGGGTCGCCCTCGTCACGGCAGGGTATTATATAAGTTACTTATATATGCAACTGATATAAGTTAGCAAAGCGCTTGATCGGAAGAGGGTCGTGACATTCATGCAACACCGATTGCGCTGCACTGTTGCTGTGTCTTGCAAAGCGGGTTAGGTAAGTAAGCGAAATAATGAAGAGGAGGTCTCGGATATGTCCCGAGATACGACCCGGCAGCAGCCCTCGCCCAGCGCGAAAGGTCACAGGACAAGCAAGCAGACCGCGCCGTCAGACCGAATTATCGGAGAAGTCGGTTGGGACATCGCGGCAATCAATGTGCATCTGGAGGACATCCGGCGTACGTGGGCAAGGGCGCTTGGCGTCAGCGGCCCTCAATGGCTGATCCTGATGGCGATTGGGGATCTGGACCAAGGAGCGGGCGTTTCCGTCGGAGATGTGTCTGCGAAGATCAACGTCCGCTCACCGTTCGTGACCGCAGAAACCAAGATGCTGGAAAAGGGAGGCTTCGTAACTCGCACCGCCTCCCCCGCGGATGGCAGGGTCGTGTTGATGTCGCTGACCGAAAAGGCTCGTAAGGCGATTACAAGCCTTGCAGCCAAGCGCAGAAAACTAGATGAGACGATCTTTGCAGATCTTGGCCACGAAAGGCTGGAAGATTTCAGAGAAGTGCTTTCGACCATCAAGCGCAGAATGGAGAAAGTGGCCCTTCAGCTCGAGCTGGATGCAAGCAAGCCTGACGTGTGAGTGGCTATCTTACACGACGCCAATTCGGCTCTGAAGAATTTATGAGCAGATTGTGCAGGCTCAAGCGCGAGAGCGATTGATCCCGATTGAATTCGTACTCTAGGCGCTCGACGCAGTGCGAGTATCATTGACCGCCAGCTGCGGAGCGTTCTTTAAGCAATTCTTTCGCGTTGGAATGGTAGGCGCCTGGTCCTTTCGATCTAGGCGCAGCTTGTCCCTTAGCCAATCGAAGATAAACTGCCGCCCAATGCTCGGATTGTCGAGTTGCCGGTGCGATGAACCGGTCTCCTCGCCGCTGAAGATCTTGAGATCCATGGGTACGCCCGCGGCGCGGCAGTGCTCATGCAAGGCAGTGATATCCTCCAGCCTGACGTAGTCGTGCTCTCCCACAACGACCAGGGATGGACATTTGATCTGACGGGCAAGCTTACAGGACGGGGATCGTTTTATACCTGCACCGAACAGGCTGGCAGTGACATATCTTTGCTCGAGATCTTCCCAAAATCCGCCGTCGCAAACGGCGGCAGCCCACCTCATTTCAGTTGCCGCCACGCGCGTGGCAAGGGCTCCTCCAAGACCATCGCCTATCAAGGCGATTCGCCTCGGATCGACGTCATCGCGGCTAAGTAGATAGTCCAACCAGCGGCGTAGAGCCATGTCTTGATAATGGTGAACTGCGGAATCCTGAAAGCACTCGATCTCTTGCGGCAGATCGATAACGAGCAATGACAAGCCGCTCGCAATGGCATGAGATTGAAATCTCACCAACAGGTCTTCTTTGGTATCTCTTTCCTCTCCGAACGCCACGACCACCGGGGATTTGCGTGGCGCGGCGGATGAACGAATGAGATAGCCTTGGAGCCAATCGGTGCCGAAGCGGATCTCCAGCACCTCTCCGCGCGGAGACAGCAGCTCCAGGAACGCTTCAGCACATGACCGGGCGATGCGAGACAGTTCGGCGATTCTCGGATCGCTGCGAATAAGAAAGGCGGAAGCTGTGCGATAGTAGTTCAAGGCGCGCAGCCATTCGTTCCTTGCCGTTGCAAAGTGGCCTTTTGCGCTTGACAGGCGCGCGCGCTTTGCGATCCGGTCGGCTAAGCCACGCCACTCACCGAGCCAGCTCTCGTCGTCGCCGACAACGATCTTGCCCGCAATCATGAGGCACTCGGACACGAAGCTTGCGCCCTCTTGGGCATCTCCCAGCAGGCGTCTCAGCTGCGTGCTCTCGACCTCATGATCCGGCCAGTGGGTCCAGCCGTCAGCGTCATATCTGGGCGAGCAGTGGACACTTTTCGCCTGTTCTTGCATCACCCTGCCCTCCCTGTTAGGCCGCGTAGAACGCCTTTGTTCTTGGCGGTCGATCATTTTTTTCATCCGAGCGCTGAATTGAGCACGTGGCGACATGTCATATGGTACGGCGCGCGCTTGCGATGCTATTTGAACTCATGCTCGAACCAGAAGACGCGACGATGTATGCCGGTTGGTCAGATTGGATCGCCGTGGGCTCGGCGCGTGCGACGTGAGACCATTTCGTGTTCGACTACGCCCGGCGGAATCTAGCTGATGACGCCGCACGCGCTTACTGCAGAGAGCCAGGCGCGATTCACAGCGATATCGCTACACCGAGCTCTCCGGTCGTCGCCTCCGGGCGCTGATCGGGAGCCGCCGGCGGGTGTCGTCAGAGCTGGCGCCGGTCTCATTCGCGCAAAGGGCGCCACACAGATCGGACGGTCAGAATCCGACATCGCTCGTCCCTTTCAGCTTCAGCATGGCCCGAGCCTCGTCCGGCGTTGCCGCCTCTAAGCCGAGTCCTTTCAGGATCGAGCGGGCTAGCCTTACTTGCTCCGCGCTGGAGGTGGCGAGCTTGCCGGGTCCTGCCCAAAGACTGTCCTCGAGTCCCACGCGGATATGGCCGCCCATCGCTACGGCCATCGCGCCTATGCGCATCTGCGCGGCGCCAGCGCCGAGTACCGACCAGACATAGTCATTGCCGAACAGCCGCTCGGCCGTGCGGCGCATGGTGGCGATGTCCTCATGATGCGCGCCGATCCCGCCGAGCAACCCGAAGACGGACTGGATGAAGAACGGCGGCCGTACAAATCCGCGGTCGACAAAGTGCTTAAGATTATAGAGGTGGCCAACATCGTAGCACTCGAATTCAAATCGCGTGCCACCGGGCGCGCATAGTGTGAAGACCTGCTCGATATCGGCGAAGGTGTTGCGGAAAACGAGGTTGCGTGAGGACTCCAGATGCTCGCGTTCCCACTGGTGGGTGAATTCGTGATAGCGCTTGAGCATGGGGAATAGGCCGAAATTGAAGGAGCCCATGTTGAGGGAGGCCAGCTCGGGCCTGAAATGCCGGGCGGGCTCCACGCGTTCGGCGACTGTCATGAATGGGCTGCCGCCGGTCGTAATGTTGATCACGGCCCCCGACCTGCGGCTCAACTCCGGCAGAATCTTCGCAAATCCTTCGACCGATTGGTCCGGCTGACCGGTTTTCGGGTTGCGTGCATGCACATGCAGAATCGCAGCTCCCGCTTCCGCAGCTCGCACGCCCTCTTCGATGATCTCCTCCGGTGTCACCGGGAGGTGCGGGGACATTGAGGGCGTGTGGATCGCGCCGGTCAGGGCAGAAGTGAGAATGACCTTGCCAGTCCTGGCCATGTGAAACCTCCAGATCAAATCGGTGATGGTAAGTGGCGGCCGCGGCATTTTCGGCTTTGATGGCAGGACAGCCGCCAGGATCAAGGGTGCCACCGCGCTTGCGCACGATGGATCTCCTCGCCGCTGATTGATGATGAAGCAGCTTTTCGTGGGTCAGCTGGCGAACCGCGGCTCCGGAATGCCCTGGACGCCAAGCCCTTTGATTGCAAATAGGGCCCCGCGCTGCTGTCCGTCATCGGGAAATCGCGGCAAGGGTGGCTTCGCCATGGAGGTCACGTACAGAATGTCGAGGTCGGGACCACCGAACATCACGCTCGTGACCTTGCGCACCGGCATCTCGATAACGCGCTCAACGCTGCCGTCGGGCGCGTAGCGCACGAGCTTTCCATCATAGACGAGCGCTTGCCAAAGAAATCCTTCTGCATCGACCGTGGCGCCATCGGCAGCACCGCCGTTTGAGCGATCAACAGGCGCGAAACGGCGCCGCTTGGTGGCAGCGCCGGTCTCGATGTCATAGTCGTAGGCCCAGATTTCCCCAGTCCAGGTGTCGGCGAAATAGAAAATCCGGTCGTCCGGGCTCCAGCACGGCCCATTGGACACGATGATCTTCTCGTCCAGGACGTGCAGCGAGAGATCGGGATCGAGCCGATAAAGGCGGCCGGAGGCCTCATCCTCCAGCGTATCCATGGAACCGAAGACGAAACGCCCGCGGCGATCGACTTTGCCGTCATTCAACCGATTGCGCGGCAAATGCGCCTCCGGTGCCGCGATCAGCTTCAGCTCCCCGCTCTCCAGATCGAGATCATGTACGCCGGATTGCAGCGCGACGAGCGCATGCGTACCGTCACGACGAAGCGCCATCGAGCCGATTTTCGCCCCTACATCCCAGGCGCGAAGCTCACGTCCATCTGCGGTCGCACGAAAAATGCGGCCATCGATACTGTCTATCCAGTACAGACGCTGCTGCTCGGTGTCCCAAAGCGGGCCTTCGCCAAGCGTCGTCTTCAGATCCGCTATGATCTCGATCTGCAAGCCATCCCCCCAATCTTACGGTTCACAGGTATTCCACATTCCCGTCGATGCTGATCGCCTGGCCAGTCACATTGCGTCCACCTGGCGAGCAAAGGAATAAGGCCATGGCTGCAACGTCCTCGGCCGTCACCATGCGACGCAGCGAGATCTTCTTGAGGTATTCCTGGCGCATCGCCTCGTAGCCGGTCTGGAGCTGCTCCGCGCGCGCGCGGATCACGCCCTCAATGCGCGGGCCCTCGACGATACCCGGCAAGAGCGCATTGACGCGGATGCCGTCGGGGCCGAGCTCGGCGGCAAGCGATTTGACGAGCCCAATGATGGCCCATTTCGTTGCGGCGTATGGGGTACGCCAGGCATAACCGAGGCGGCCGGCAACGGAGGCCATGCAGAGGATTTGCCCATAGCGAGATTGGCGAAGCATCGGGATAGCATGATGGGCGAAGCGGTACTGTGCATTGAGATTGATATCGATCGTTTGCCGCCAGTCGGACTCTGAAATGGCATCGATTCCGCCGGTCGGTCCGGCAATACCTGCATTGTTGATGAGCACGTCGAGCCCACGCCAACGCGCAGCCTGCGCGCGAAAGACGTCGGCGACCGCGTCGCGGTCCGATACGTCGGCCTTGGTGGCAAGCACCTGCGGATGTTGATTGCGGAAGGTTGCAAGCGCATCGTCGTTGATGTCGCAGATATGCACATGCGCACCAGCCTCAACGAAGGCACCGGCAAGTGCGGCGCCAATACCCGACGCGCCAGCCGAGATCAGGACGCGCAGCTCGGGATGAGGCACAAGACGCTGCAGCACGCTCATGCCGGTCGCCCCCGTCTTGGAACGGCCGCGTCGCGCTCGTTGCCCGCATTGTCGAGAATGCGGGACAGACAATTGGCGGCCTGCATGATGTCGTCTGTCACTGCAGCGCGTGCGGCGGGCGCATCGCGGTTCAAGAGCGCATCGAGTATCTGGCGGTGCGCGTCCATGGAACGCTGCAGGTGGGCAGCATCGGGAGCAACGAGCACGAAGCACGGACCAACGAGCAGCCAAAAATGCTCGACGGCGCCGAGAATCGCCGACGCCTGTGCGATTTGGTAGATCCGCCGGTGGAAGGCGAAATTGGTCCAGAGATAAGTGCGGCCATCGACTGCATCAGCGGCGCTCCGTAGCCGGCCGTAGAGTTGGGTCACCTCGGCATCATCGGCGCGCGTCATACGCGAAGCTGCGCGCTCGGCCAGCAGCCCCTCGAGGGCTACGCGCGCATCGCGCACATCCCGGAGCTGTGCCTCAGACAGCCTCCCAACGCTCAGTCGCGCCGGACCGCTGAATTCGAAGGCGCCCTCGGCTTGCAGACGGCGCAGGGCCTCGCGTACCGGCGTCGGGCTTGAACCCAGCGCATCGGCAAGACCCCGGACAGTCAGCCTCTGACCCGGCGCAAAGCGTCCGGCCATCAGACCATGTCGCAAATGCCGATAGACCTGATCCTCCATCGAGTCCCGGACAAGAGGCGGCAATGGCAGCAAGGCGATGAGATTGCGCGATTCCAACGTCTCCTCCGCGTTTGAGATATGTGATCACATTGTGAAAATTCCGTCAAGTATCGATCGGCGTGCCTGTCGGGTATTCCGAATGGCGCGGTGAGGCAGTTGCGGCCCGGCTCCAGCACCAGTAAAACGCCTCGTAGAGGAGGCAAAGAGGGTTGAGCTTTTCACGCACCGAGGAGTTCGTTCGATGACAGCTGAAGGATGCCGACTGCGTAGAGCCCGTCCACGAAAGTCCGGTACTGCGGTCGCGCCGCGGCGATGGCGGCAACGAGTCTCCTCCCCGAGGCAATTTCGCCGGCGCGGATCAGCAGCACGCCCTTCCAGAAGGTTGGCTCTGGGTCAGCGCCGATCAATGCCTGGGCCTCCGTGAGCATGCGCAGTGCCTCTGCAAGCTGCGGACCTGTCGCTGCCGCCTCGCCCGAGAGCAGCCCAGGTGTGAAGACAGATGCGCCGAAGATCGTGTGTGCCTGAGAGAGCTTGGCGAGCCTGCGAAGTTCGGCGAGCGGCTCCGGATGGTCATCAACTCGCACATCGATGAGCCGGTTAGCCCAGGGCGCTGGAGTGATGGCGGCGGGCACCAAAAGGAGCGCGGCGGACATCCGGCCACGGGCGTCACCTCCAGCGGCTTCACCTGCATCCATTGCCGCGAGCATTCGGTCGAGAAGCGGGCCGTCAGTATCCTCGTACGCTGCTAGCATGGCGGGAACCACGGCGTCGCTGGCGAGCATATTTCCGAGCACGACAACGTTGCTGGCCTCGAGGTGAGCGCGGTGGGGAACGCAGCGATCGCCAGTGAACATGGCTTTGCCGCCGCCGGCATCGAGAAAGGCGACTTGGCGCAACTCTCGGTCTTCGTCCTTTGCAAGCAGGCCCGTGAGCGCCGTCGCCGCCGATGCGCCGGAGGCCATGAGATCAAGCCCGTTCGGCCCGTAAGCTGGATTAACGAACGACTGGGTCGCAACAACGCCAACACCGGCTCGCGCAAACGTCACAACGCGCCCGAGCGCGAAATAATGCGATTGGCTGGCAACACCCAATTCACCGGTGATCGGGTCTCGGGCGATAATCGAGTATGTCATCTTCCGGACTCCGCATGCGCAAGGTGTGCCTTGATCGCGGCGATCAAAGCCGGCGGATCCTCCAGCATCGGCAAGTGACCAATGCCTGGCAGGACAACGTGCGGAGCATGCAGCGCGGCTGCCATTTCTGCGCCGGCTGCGGGAGGGCAGGTCAGGTCGAACTCGCCGCTCAGAACCGTCACAGGACAACTGACGCTGGCCACATGGGCCCGGATATCGGCCGCGCAGGCGGCTCTCCACACGCGACGGATGTCGTCCTTTCCGTTTGGATTACGCAGCGCAATGGTCTTGGCCACCACTTCGGCAGACGCGTTTGGACCCAGTGCATATTTCGGCAGGATGAGCCCAAACATCTCGGCGACGGTGTGATGCTCAAGGGTGGCTAGAACAGCCGCATTGTCAGGATCTCGCGAGTAGAGCTGACTGCCTACCGCGACAACCGAGAGGACCCGTTTGGGCTCGGCAGCAGCAAGATAGACCGAAATCGCTCCACCAAGCGAACCGCCGATGGCGTGGAAGCGACCGATGCCCGCCCGGTCGACGGCATCGATGCAGTCCTGCGCCCACCGGGCAAGGTCGTACTGTTCGGCCGGCGGCGAGTCACCGAATCCACGCATGTCGGGGACAATCGTGAACCGGTCGGCGAATGCCGGCACGATCTCGGCCCACGCCGCTCCCTTGAGATTGATGGGATGCACGAACAGGATTGGCGGCCTGCTCGCGTCGGCTTCCCCATGGTAAGAAACCGCAATCGGACCGACCGGTCGCTTGATAGTGAGCCGCCTCATGAGTCCTCCACGGTCACGACGCTCCGAACGGCCGAAAGGACGCTCGATTGCGTGTCGCTTTTCCTTTCCATGAGGCTCGCGCACTACGGTCCATCCGCTTCTCGGCGGCCACATCGGGCGGCAACTTCAGCTGGAAAATCTTCTCTGGATGTTCTTCGCCCCGGCGGGGTCAGTCCGTCCGCCGGGTGCAGGATGCGCGGCCAGCCCGGCAGGGCGCTCGCTTTGATTACGGCCCTTGGTCGTCCGTAACCGAAAAGCTCTTGCCGAAGCTGGGCGGCAGATAGCCCACGCCGCGGCTGGCATAGCTATCGCCGAACGGCTGCCGGATCTTGTCTTTGGGCGCCATCTCCGAGCAGTGGAAGTGCCAGATCTTCCACTCCGGCTGCCCCTCTCCGTCGTTGCGCACGTAGATTTCGGTGCTGCGCAGGTACTGGTCCGGTTTGTCGGCTTCTTCGAAATTGCCCTCGCAAAGCAGGTAGGCCATGTCGTCATGGACATCCAGACGCCAGATGTGCATGACCGCAGGCTTCGATCGCGGCCTGTCCTTGAACGACTCCCAAAAGGCGGTCAGCTCCTCCCGCCCGAAGTACGGATCGCCGCTAAGGTTGAAATTTAAGAACGCGGTGCCACTAGGAAAGCAGGTTCGCATCAAGGGGATATCCCACTTGTGATTGGCAATCCACCAGTCGCGGTGCACTTTCAAAATGGCTGCTCGGTCCTCATCTAAAGTCGGCATGGATGCTCCTGGGTGGTGTGATCGTAAAATTGGCCGCCGGGGAAATCCCCCTCGTATCGGCGACCTCATCGGCCTCGGGTGCAAAGACCAAGGCAGATTCTCGTGCTTGAGCCTCGGCCGCCGGCAGTCGCTTCTGGACAGCAGTTCTGAGCGGTTCAGCTGAGGGCGCGCCAAGAAGACGCAAAATCGAAAGAGCTAAAGCGGGACGACGCTGCTGTTCCTCGTGATCGACTGATGTCGCGGACGGTTAGGATGCACTGGGACCGCTCACCAGTGCGCGAAACGCTGGCAGACTGAAGCTTGCTGGGCAATCAATGGCCCAGCCGAAAGCGTGCGCTGGCGTGATGCGGCTCACTCTAAGGATCCTCCATTTCAGATATGTGATCACAAATCAAATTACTCGTCAAGACCAACCCCACACGCACCGGCATTCTGAGGCTCGCGCGCGACGCGCTCCGGCTAAGTCATTTCAAGAGCGCGGGGCCGAGGGATGTCTCCTCCATCGCGATGGTCGTCCAGTCCCGTAACAATCGGAGTGAGCGGCGGAGGGTTCAGCGAGGCGAGATAACGATCATCAGCAACTTCGCCATAGAGCGTTGTACGTTGGCGCGGCAGGCGTGCCATGGCCCGGATGAGCTCTTCCATTTGTTTTGGAGCCATCTCGTGGCCATGCTGGGCGCCGGCTGAACGCGAGATCGTTTCGTCCATCAGCGTGCCGCCGAGATCGTTCACACCGGCCTCAAGGCAGGCGCGAACGCCTTTTTCGCCGAGCTTCACCCAAGAGGTCTGGATGTTGGAGATTTTCGAGTGGAAGACGAGACGTCCGATCGCATGCATGAGAACGACTTCGCGGAAGGTCGGCCCCTTGCGCGAGCGCCCTTTCAAGTAGATCGGGGCTTCCATGTGCACGAACGGCAATGGGACAAATTCAGTGAAGCCACCGGTCTCGGTCTGAAGATCCCGGATGCGCAACAGATGCTTTGCCCAATGCTCGTAACGGTCGACATGACCGAACATGATCGTTGCGGTGCTGCGCAATCCCGCTCTATGGGCCGCTGCCATGACCTGCAGCCATTGCGCGGTGTTGATCTTGTCGGGACAGAGGATCCCGCGAACCTCGTCGTCCAGGATTTCTGCAGCCGTCCCGGGCAATGTACTAAGACCAGCGTCCTTCAACTCGCGCAGAAACTCATCGACTGAAATTCCGAGCGTCTTGGCCCCCTGAAACACCTCGAGGGGCGAGAAAGCATGGATATGCATTTCGGGGGTGAACTGCTTTACGGTCCGACAAATCTCAAGATACTTGGCGCCGGTGTAGGCGGGATGGATGCCGCCCTGCATGCAGACCTCGGTCGCTCCGCGCTCCCAGGCTTCGCATGCGCGCCGCCCGATCTCATCCATGGAGATATCGTACGGCCGCCCGCGCAAGTTCTCGGCGAGCTTTCCTTTCGAGAAAGCGCAGAACTGACACCTGAAGTAGCAGATATTGGTGTAGTTGATGTTGCGGTTGACGACATAACTAACCGAATCCCCACTGACGGAGCGGCGCAGCTCGTCAGCAGCGCGGCACACGGCCCTGAAATCGCGCCCCTCGGCCTCGAACAGCGACACGATCTCTGCCTCGTCGAGTCGTGCCCCAGAATGAGCCTTTGCGACAATTCCCCGAAAATTGCCGGTTAAGACGGCGGGCGAGCTGGCATCTTCACGCAGCATCGCGAGCTCGCCGGCAGGCGGATCGCACCTCGCTCCAGGGCACCATTCGTCCAAACGCGGCCAGCCATTTCCGTCGACAAGACCGAGCAGGTTTTTCTGCAGGGACGCGTCAGTCCAGCGAGCATATTGACGCGCATAGGCCGGGTAAACTGCGAGGCGTTCGACGAGCGTCTTGCCGCATTCAGCGGTAGCCTCGGACAGGCGTGTCACATGCGGCCAAGGCGCCTCCGGATTGACATGGTCCGGTGTAACCGGGGATACGCCGCCCCAATCATTAATGCCAGCAGCCAGGATCATGTGCAGTACGCCCGGGCTGAGATTGGGGGGCGCCTGGATGTTCATGTCGGGCCGGAACAGCAATCGCGTGAGCGCAAGGGTCCACAGATGCTCTTCCATAGTCGGCGCCGGCGCGTCCCTCATGCGGGTTTCCGGCTTCGGCCTGAAGTTCTGGATAATGACTTCCTGAATGTGCCCGTAGCGATCGTCCAGATTGCGCAATGCAAGCAGCGAGGAGATGCGCTCAAGCGGCGTCTCGCCGATGCCGATCAGCAATCCGCTCGTGAACGGGACCGAGAGCTGGCCTGCAAGTTCAATTGTTCGCAGCCGACTTGTGGGCTCCTTGTCAGGAGAGCCGAAATGTGGCCCCCCGGGCTCGCACAGCCGTGCCGATGCGCTCTCGAGCATGATCCCTTGCGAGATGGAGACTTTGCGCAAGGCTGCGATATCGTCGGCCTCCATCAAACCTGGATTGAGGTGCGGCAACAAGCCAGTCTCGCGGAAAACCACGCGCGCGGCTTCCTGGAGGTACGCGAGCGTCGATGCAAAACCCATCTCGTGCAGCTCTCGCTCGGCCTGGCGGTAGCGCAGCTCAGGCTTGTCACCCAGCGTAAATAGCGCCTCCTTGCAGCCGGCCTCACGACCGGCACGCGCGATCGCCAGCACCTCATCGATGGTGAGGTAGGCACACTGCCCTTTTTTGGGCGGATGGGCGAATGTGCAGTAGTGGCAGACATCACGGCATAGCTGGGTTAGCGGAATGAAGACTTTTCGCGAGTAGGAGATCTTTCTGCCGTGAGCCTCATCCCGCTTTGACGCCGCCATTCGCATGAGATCGGGAAGGGACACGTCGCTGACGAGAGACAGGGCCTCGGAAGCGGAAATGTCGCTTCGCCTTAACGATTCCAGAAGCATCCGATCCACCATTCTCAGAACTCCTCACGCTCCGCGAAAAACGGCGGAGCTCTCTCCATTTTGAGCAACCAACCCCGAGCTCAGTTCGGCCGCCGCATCGACGCTTGCGCGCCCCGTCTGTCCGACTCCCATGCCCAGCCGCCTTTGGCCCAGATGAATCGAACGCAAATAACGATCGGTGGCTGTGGACGTGTTCAGGTCAAGAAAATCAAAGAGATCGGCGGGAGCATCGAGATCCAGCCCAATTCTTGCATTCCGCCACACGATAGGCTCAATGCCGAGCCAATCGGCTGCGGCGATGTGGCGAGCGAAGCTATCGGGGCCGAAACACGGCTGCAACGGCCGCGCCAAGGTGAATGCAACCGCGTTGGTGCCGCCATCGCGCGGTGCCGGCACGATCACTGCGGCGTTGCCTTGCGCGGCTTGGAGGAGCGTCGAAACGTCCTCGCTCAAGATTGCCGGCACATCGCTGGGCAGAACAAGGATGAGTTCGCCTCCACGATTTTCGACGGCAGCGAGTCCGGCTGCCACTGCAGAGTTGGTTCCGTCCGCACCGCCGTCATCAAACACGACAGTCCCCAGACGAGCCGCCTCTTGAGCGACATCCTCCGCATTGGTTACCACGGCGACATGGTTCAGTTTTATCACCCCGCATGCCGCACTCACAACGTCGGCCAGCATCGATCGGGCCAACAGGACGCGCTCGGATGACGTCAGCAATGGAGAGAGCCGCTGCTTCGCGCGCGAGAACGATTTTGCCGGGATGACTACCCATGCATCAGGTGTCGTCATGATGCGCCTCCCTTCGAAGTGGCCTGCCCCGCCGTTCGGGCGTTACGCGAAGGCTCTCGCCGAAGGCAAGCGCATGCTCGGCGAGCGTGATCTTCGACTGCATGTCTGTCATGAGCGTAGGTGCCGCCTGTACATCGACCCCAAGGTGGCCCGCCCCTGCCGCATCGGCAGTATCTATGACGAGGCCATCGAGCAGCCCGGCATAATGTCTGGAGATCTCAGCATTTGACGGCTCGACGCCGAGTTCGTCCATGATCTTGCGCGTCGGCCCTTTGATTGCCTGACCGCCTATAATCGGGGAAATAGCCACAACGGGAAC
This sequence comes from Bradyrhizobium sp. C-145, assembly GCF_023375135.1. Classification (NCBI taxonomy): domain Bacteria; kingdom Pseudomonadati; phylum Pseudomonadota; class Alphaproteobacteria; order Hyphomicrobiales; family Nitrobacteraceae; genus Bradyrhizobium; species Bradyrhizobium sp. C-145. The sequence continues at coordinate 7,120,755 of NZ_CP088150.1, forward strand.
GCAGGCTGCGCGCAGCTTTTCAGCCATCCCAGGAACAGCCAGGATCGGATCGATGCTGAGATAGGGATTGGACGGACATAGGATAATGAGACGGAGATCGTCGCCATCAAGTGAGGCAAGCACCTCCTCGCTCAGGCGAGCGCTTTGGGCCCCGCTGAACCGGATCTGCTTGACAAGCGGTTCGCACCGACGTTCGACAAAATAGCGCTGGAATTCGAGCTCGCCTTCAGTGGTGTCAACGATGGTGGAAAGCCTGTCGTTGGTGACGGGCAGCACAGCTGAAGAAATACCGAGCCGGTGTGCAAAGTCGCTCGTAATGATTGTGAGACTTTCGCCGCTTACGCGACGGCGGGTCCGCTCGATATGCATGGCCATATCGCGATCGCCGAGCAAGAACCAGGTCTCGCCGCCGATCTGCTTCAAAGCCTCCATGAAATTCCAAGTCTCATCGAATCGACCCCAACCGCGCACCGGGTCGCTGAGACCTGCGAGCGTATAAAGGACTGTGTCCAGGTCCGGCGAGATATGGAGTCCGAGATGCTCGAAATCGTCGGCAACATTGACGACCACGCTCAATCGTTCTCCGAGAACGTGCTGCAATCCAACAGCGAGCTTTGCTCCTCCGACGCCGCCGCAGAGCGCCACAACACGTCCTTGTCCCGGCAAATACTGTGATCGCCCGTTCATCTGAACATATCCCGTTCTTTCGCACGCATGAGCGCGGAGGCCGAATTGATTGGCGCGCGAGAGGAGAATCCACGGACATGGATGACGGGCTGGCCCTCGGCTGCCTGTCCCATCAAGAGCGAGGCGGCGGCTGCCAGCTCATCCGCTAGCGCGATCTCTGTCACCTGCATCGGCCGCCCGAACAGATCGGGCTTGCCGATCATGCTCTGAAGGGCAGGAATTCCAGCACTTCCGAGCGCCACGCCAACGACGCCGTTGCGCCACGGCCGGCCGAAGCTGTCGTTTATAATGACGCCGACATCGACACCGAATTGTCGATCGAGGCCAGACTTGAGGCGTTGGCAACTGGTATCTGGATCTTCAGGCAGCAACAGCACGCGATGGCCGCGATCCTGCTCGATATTGGATTCATCTATGCCGGCGTTCGCCATCACGAAGCCGAGGCGGTGAGCAACGATGATTATATTCTGTCTTGCGCGAAGAACCTCGGTCGATTCTGAGAGCACCACCTCGATGTGCCGGGGATCCTTGCCGACCGTTTTTGCAAGCTCCACAGCGCGGTCGGAAGGGCTCACATCATCGAGATAGACGTACCTGTTTTCCGCCTTCGACACGATCTTTTGCGCAATGACAAAAACATCGCCGGATGCGACGGCGATCCCTCCGGCCCTCACGCCATCCACGATGACATCAACCAGATCGTCGCCAGGTCCCACCAGAGGAATCCCGGGGAGCGCGGTGTAAGTGATGCTCCTCGTCATCGCGACTTCTTCCTCCTTCGCCGCTGCCCCATGTCTTGTTGTCTCTGGCGCGTGGGCATCTCTCCTCGAAACGATCTAGAGCCGCACCCGAAATCAGTTCGGTATCCTAACGCTTCTCCTTAAGCAGACTAGCTGGCATACCTCCTGGATAAGTCTTCGTGAGGATCCTGTAGGCGTGCTGACGAGCGCCACGTCCTGCCTTATTCCGGACCCCGCTTCGCAACCGGCAACGCTAGCCATGGAGCGCAGCCGGAGAAATTGATCGCCTTACGACAGTGCGCATTGCGAAGCTCGACTGCAGTCTTGCCACGCCCGGCAGGCGTGAGAGGTGCTGTTTATGAATGCGTTCGTAATCCTCCATGTCGCGCGCTAGCACCGAAAGCCGATAATCGTCCGTACCGGACATCAAATGGCAGGCGACAACGTCGGGGCACTTCTGAATTTCGGCCTCGAAAACCCTGAGCGCGTCCTCGCTTTGGCGGTCGAGCGTGATGTGGACGATCACGGTCAGCGGAAAGCCAAGCGAGTTTGCATCGATCTCGGCTGAGTAGCCTTTAATGACCCCGGCTTTCTCCATTTGCAGCACGCGCCTTGCGCAAGACGTTGCCGAGAGGCCGACCCGTTCGGCCAACGCCAGCTGGCTTATTCGGGCATCCCGAATGAGCTCGCTTAGGATTTTACGGTCCAGAGGATCGAGGGCTGTGAGCATCGTTGCGAACGCCCGTGAGGTTTTCCATTCACGTCAGGCCGGAAATCGTGATGCCGGCACCTTTCACTTTGTATTTGCGGTTGATCGCGATCAGGACGGAGGTAAGAGCCTCGGCTGCGGCCGAGTTCGCGAGCGCACCGCCATCGATCCCGCGATTGCTCACCGCATCCGCCAGCAGCATCACCTCCTTGCGGGCCTCAGGATCATCGCTGAACACGAGGACGTCGCAGTCCGCCTTGCCTCCGGCATGGAGCTTCTGTGAGCCAACATTGTGAAACGCCCCGACCACCCGCGAGCTCGGATCAAGCTGCGACTGCGCAATCAGCGCGGCCGACCCGGCGCTCGGGAGTTGAACAACGGAGACCTTCGGCGGCACGAGCGGCACGACCGCGGTGACAACGATCTTGCCCTTGGCCGCGTCCTTGATCTCGGCCAAGCTTGTCTCATAACTGGCGAAAGGCACGGCAACGACGACAATATCGCTCTTTGCCGCGGCGGCAACGTTGGTGTCGCCACTCACATTGGCGAACCCGTCGGATTTTAAGAGCGAGACTGCATCTTGCGCGCGCTCAATCGAGCGCGATCCAAGAATGACGGAGTATCCGGCGCGACTCCAGCTGCGGGCAAGGCCGGATCCGAGATCTCCAGTGCCGCCGACGATTGACAAAGTCGGAAGGGGCGCGTTTGACATTTGGCTTACACTCCTTTGCTTACGGCATGACGTCTTGACGGTGAACACTCTGCTTGGCTTGAGCATGTCGGACGTTATTCACACCAGGCCGAACACTCAACAGGTCAGTCAGACACCGCCACTTCACGTGAACGAACTAATTCAAGGACGGCTCGGTGGGAGGTCAACAATTCTCGGTTGCTCCCCGACCAAAGGAGTTCATGCTAGCCGCCCTCAAGATAGGGAAAGAAATTGAGTTCGGCCCCGTCTTTGACTTCAGCCGATAACGGCACGACCATGTCACCAATCGAGGCCAGCCAGACCTCATGCTCGGCGCTCAAGGAGTCTATCACATTGAGAATCGTCGCTCCCTCGGGGAGGTCAAGCTGAATGGATCCAACTCCGCCGGGCAAGAACCGGCGGAGATTTCCATGCATGTTGACCTCGACGCGGATCATGAGTGCTGGGCTCGCATGGTGGCGGCAATCTTTTCAGCGGTCATCGGCAGCGAATTCGGCCAGCAACCGGTCGCCGCTGCGATCGCATTACCGATTGCAGCTGGTGGCTCGATGCAGGGGGGCTCGCCGACGCCCTTGGCACCGTAGGGACCGGCAGCGGAGCGGCATTCGACAATAATGCTCTCGATCTCCGGGACATCCATTGCCGTCGGCATCTTGTAGTCGGTCAGGTTCGCATTCATGACGCGCCCGTTCTGATAGACGATCTCTTCCGACAGGGCTTGGCCGATGCCTTGCGCCACGCCGCCCTCGATCTGGCCCTCGATATAGGTCGGGTTAATCGCGTATCCGACGTCCTGGGCCACGACATAGCGATTGATTGTGACTTTTCCGGTGGCTTGATCGACCGAAAGATCGACGGCATGGGCGTGGTAGCTCGGCGTATTCCAGACAGGGAGCGGATGGTTCTTGACGCGTGTCGGATCATAGGCTGGCGCGGGCGAAATGGCCGTGCCATGCGCGATGAGTCCGCCGCCGGCCAGACGCGAGATGCGCGCCAGCTCCGCGATCGAAATCGACTTGTTGCCTGCGACCACGTGCTTGTCCTGTAGCTTCATGTTCTCAATCGGTGCTTCTAGCTGCTTGGCTGCGAGCTCGAACATCTGCCGTCGCAGCTCTTTAGCTGCCGCAAGACACGCGTTGCCGACAGAGAACGTCGTGCGGCTGCCTTGAGCGCCATAGTCGAAGGGCGCGGCCTGAGTGTCAACGCCAGTAACGTTGATGTCCGTCAGATCGAGGGACAACTCCTCGGCCAGCACTTGAGCAGCTCCAGTGATCGCGCCGGTGCCGATTTCGACCGCGCCACTAACGAGTGTCGCACTTCCGTCTGGATTGATCTTGACATAGACGCCAGACGAGCCGCCTGTCGTCATCCACCAGCTGCAGGCAATGCCCTTGCCGCGTCCCGGCTCGGGATTACGATCTTGCCAGCCGATCGCATCGGCTGCCTTGCGCAAACATTCCTCGATGCTCACAGAGGTGTGCGTCTCGCCCGAAGGACCTGGATCCCCCTCCTTGACGACGTTGCGCAGGCGTATTTCGAGAGGATCCAGGCCGAGATCCTTTGCGATCATGTCGATCTGGCTTTCCATCGCGAAATTCGCCATCGGCCCCGCCGGAGCACGGAAGGAGCCCGAATGGACCTTGTTCGTGTAGACAGCGATGCTTTCAAACGCGAGCGCTCCGGTCTTATAGGGACCGGCCATGACCTGAAGTGCGATTGCAGCCGTGCCGGGACCTGAGCCTGCATAAGCGCCACAATCCACGATGACCCGGCCGCTTCGGGCAAGAAGATGCCCTTCCTTGTCGACGGCAGTTTTGAGCAGAACGACGGAGGCCTGACGCGGAAGCGCGGCTGTGAGCTCCTCTTCGCTCGTCGACATCACCTTAACCGGGCGGGCGGTCTTGCGCGCTAAGAGAGCTGCGAAGTGCTCGACACCAATCCTCAGCTTGCCGCCGAAGCCACCACCAATTCCTGGCACGGTCACGCGCACCCTCGCGGCGGGCAAATCGAGAATTTCGGCCAGTGTCGTTTGCGTGTCAAACGGCAATTGGGTGTTGCACCAGACCGTCACGATTCCGTTTGCGTCCCAATCCGCGGTCGCAACGCGAGGCTCGGTGTATCCCGGATGCTGCAGCGAGGTCGTGAAACGATGCTCGTAGATCTTATGAGCTTTTGCGAAGGCTGCCTCGACATCGCCGACGTGAATACGGGCTTGACCTGCGATGTTGTTCTTGCGCGAAATGATCGGGAGCGCCTTGTAGGTTTCCCAATCAGGATGGACGCGGATGTCGCTTGTGAGCGCCTCCTCCGGATCGTACAGTGCCGGCAGATCCTGGTATTCAACTTTGATGGCTTCAATCGCGCGCTCGGCGATCTCGGAGGAGGTGGCAGCGACCGCGGCGACTGCATGTCCCATGAACAGGACACGATCGGTTGCGAACACGGTCGTGTCGCGCACCGCAGTTCCATAGCGGACCTGCGGGATATCAGCGGCGGTGATGATCCCGCGCACGCCGGCGATCGCAGCGGCGCGAGAGACGTCGATGTTCTTGATCAGAGCGTGCGCGCGCGCACTGCGCAGGATCTTGCCGTAGAGCATACCGGGCAGCTTGAAATCCGCAGCATAAACGTGCTTTCCGGTAACTTTGCCGACGCCATCCCGCCGGGGCAGGCGGTGACCGACAACGCGATGGGTTTGTGCGTTCATTGCTTGGCTCCCGAAAGTGCGATGCGGTCTGCCGCGGTTTCCACCGCATCGATGATCTTGCGATAGCCGGTGCAGCGGCACAGGGTTCCTGCGATGGCTTCCCTGATCTCCTCGCGCGAGGGGCGGCAACCCGGATGTTCGTCCAGGAATGACTTTGCCGTCAGGATCATTCCCGGGATGCAGTAGCCGCACTGAACGGCGCCGCATTCGATGAACGCTTCCTGAAGCGGATGCAGATGCTCGGGATCGCCGATCCCCTCGATCGTGGTGATCGAGCATCCCTCAGCCTGGCCCGCAAGCAGGATGCAGGAATTGACGGCCCTTCCATCGAGCAGCACCGTGCAGACGCCGCACTCTGCTTCCAGGCAGTTCTCCTTGGTGCCCATCATGCCGATCTCGTTGCGCAGGATCTGCAGCAGCGTCCAATGAGGCTCGATGAGCAGCTGGTGGCTCTCGCCATTGACAACGATATTGAGAATTTTCCGGTTCATTGATCCTGTTCCCGAATTCGTTGCAAACACGTTTCAAGCGCGCGCTCGACCATCACCGCGACAAGGCCACGGCGGTAGCCGGCCGAGGCGCGGACATCGGAGATCGGACTGGACGCCTCCGCAGCGAGCCTGCCTGCCTCCGCAAACTTTTCCTTGCTGGCGGACTGGCCAAGGAGATAGCTCTCCGCCTGTTCGGGACGGAATGCCTTTGGGCTTGCGGCCCCGATGGCGAGGCGCACGGAAGCGCAGCGCGAGGTGGAACCCTCCAGCGTCAAACAAGCAGCAACACAAACCACCGATATTTCCATGGCGCGCCGGCGACCTTCCTTGAGGAAGGCGGTTGCGGATCTGGCTGGAAGCTTGGCAAACCGGATGTTGGTCACGATCTCGGCGGGCAAGAGAGCTGTCTTTCTCGGACCGACGATGAAGTTGCGCAACGGGGAAGAGCGCTGTCCATTGGGACCTGCCATGTCGACACTGGCATCGAGCGCGAGCAGCGGCGGCACAAAATCGGCGGCTGGCGACGCATTGACGATGTTGCCGCCGATGGTCGCGATGTTTCGTACCTGATGGCCACCGACCACGCTGGCGGCCTCTTGCAGCGCCCGCAGGTTAACCCGAAACGCAGGATGCGTTTCGATCGCGCGGTACCTCGTCAGCGCTCCAAGAGTGAACGCGTCGGCAGTCTCGGTGATTTCGTTCATGCCGGGCAGGCACGCGACATCGATCAGATGGACCGGATCGATCTTCTTCCGATTGATCTGGATGACTGTATCGGTTCCGCCGGCAACATAGCGTGCGGTGGGCGCAAACCGTTGAGCAAGATCGATAGCTTCGGTGACACTGGCTGGACGATGCAGATCAAAGCTCATGACTTGCTACCTTCCCTTCGCCTGGGCCACAGCAGGCCACACTTGGGAGCCCATCGTCGCGATCGTCTCCTCGATCGTACCTCTTTCAGGCGCGAAGGGCATGATGATGATCCCGTCGACGCCGGCCTGGCGCAGCTCGATCACACGCGCGGTCACCTCCTCGACATTGCCGGCCAGAGTGAAGGCATTGATATGGCGATCGGTCACATATGGCAGCAGAGGAAGATAAGGCGTCACGCCAGCGGCGTAATGGGCGCCCTGAACCGAGGCGAGTATATCCTCCGGCAAGGTCAGCCCCTGCTCTTCGGCCGTTTCGAATTTGAGACGCCCTGCACCGAGCAATCTTGCAACCGTCGGCCGCAGCGCGTCGCGGGCGGCCTGACCGTCTGGGGCAACACAGGCGTTGAGCCGGACGATAAGCCTGACGGACTTGGGATCGCGACCTGCCTTCTTCGCTCCATCATCCAGTCTCGCACGGAACGCCTTGACTTCCGAAGCATTGCCGCCTGCCTCCATGAACGCAGCGTCGGCGCAAGCGCCTGCCGTCCGTTGGCCGAGTGGACCGTTGCTGGCCACATAGATTGGGATATCAGCGCGAACAGGAGTGAAGTTTAGCTTGCCCTCCTTGAACTGAATGACCTCTCCCTCGTACGTGACGGTCTCACCACGCAGGAGCATCCGGATCACCTCGACCGCTTCGCTGATAGCGCGCGCCGGCTTCTTCCGATCGATGCCAAGCTCAGCGAATCCGGAAATACCGGCGCCGAGGCCGAGAATTGCGCGCTTGTTGGAAATCTCGTCGAGTGTCGCAATCGCCATGGCCGTCAGTGCAGGATGTCTGGCGTAGGGATCTGTCACGCAAGGTCCGAGCCTGACCCGAGACGTATTTTGCGCGAAATATCCCAGGCACGAATAGACCTCCCGATAGAACCGTTCATCGGCAAGCCAGACCGTGTCGTATCCGCTCGCTTCGGCGAGCTTGACGCGATCAAGCATCTTGACCATGGGCGCGTTGCCGAGAATCAGCAGGTCGAGGGTCATCTTGTTGGTGTCCTGTTTGCGCTTACGTCTTGAATCAGGCAGAGCTCAACGCGAAGAAGGGATCATTCTATCTCGTCGCTGACGAAATAGATGTTCTTCGAGCGATCGAGATACTTGCCATAAAGCTCTTCTCGCAGTGCAACACCAGCCGGTGAGGCAAGGTCCTTGTCGTGTTGCTCCAGGCTCTTGACTTCGATCCTTTCGATATATTGCCACGTTGAGTTTTCGGCGCCCTGGATGGGGCGGCGAATGCGATGAACCTTGTAGCTCACGTAATTGTCGAGGCTACGCACGAGAGCGTAGTCGCGCTCGCGCACCCAAGCCTCATATTCCGCCGGGTCGACCCCTTCCTTGAGCGTGCTGATCAGGAAACGGACTGGCATGTGACTTTCTCCTTGGCTGTTTGCCCCATTTGGGTTGATCGAATATTGCCGACCACTTTGACACGCACGCGCATGGCATTTCCGGGCAGATAGGCGATCGGCGTATCCTCCGCCTCGACCAGCGCGAGCGATTCTGAATCCGCGCCGGCCTCCACTGCCCGGGATTCGGCAAGCTTGCGTGCTGAAGCAACCGCCTCGTCTCGCGTCAGTCCCTGAAACACCTGGTCGACTTCACCACTGACCTGGGCAATGGCTGCGCCAACCGCATTCGCGCAACCACCATGCTGAACCCGGACGACACGCCCGACGCCCTGCAATTCTTCCGGAACAAGAAACGCGCCGCCACCGACCGCAATTAGCGTGATGTCTGAAGCGCTTGTCTTCATCCGGTCGACGTTCTCTTCCAGCATCTCCTTGCAGCGGCGCAGAATCCTTTTCACGTCATCGGCAGCGATGTGTGCCACACGCTTGCGATGGCCGAGATCGATCAGTCCGGCGGCAACGCCGATGTCCGTCGCCGTCACTCTATTGCCGCCAAACACCAGCGCTTCCGTGGACAGGCGATACCCAACGCTAAGCGGCCCGATGGTTGCCGCTTCAAGGTCGATATGGCTGCCGCCACCTAGTCCGATCGAAACGAGATCCGGCATACGGAACAGGGTCCTGACGCCGCCAATATGAACGACCGCGTTGGCTTCACGGGGAAAGCCATTCCTCAGGTGGCCAAAGTCCGCCGTCGTGCCGCCGACGTCGACCACTACCGCATCTTTGAGCCCCGAAAGGTAGGCCGCACCGCGCATTGAGTTGGTCGCACCGGAGGCAAAGCTGAACACCGGGTACGTAGCGGCACGCGAGGCCTCCGCGACCGTGCCGTCGTTTTGCGTGACAAAAAGCGGCGCGTTCAGCCCGACTTTTGATTTGGCATGCTCAAAGGCCGTGATGGTCTCCCGCGCAAGCGCAATGAGAGAGGCATTGAGAATTGCCGCGTTCTCACGTTCGAGCAATCCGATCCCGCCGAGCAAATGTGCGCAGGTCACCGACACATCGGGGATTTCTTCGCGCAGGATGGCGGCGACCGCTTCTTCGTCGGACGGATCAAGCGGAGAGAACAGGGCGTTGACCACGACGTATTTGAGGCCGAGATTGCGTATTTCGCGCGCAATTCTTCGGGCTGCGGCAGTATCCAGAGGGGCGAACCTGCGCCCGTCGTAATCGTGGCCGCCTTCGATTTGAAAGACCCCGCCATTGGCGAGCTCAGCGAGGCCAGCCGGCCAATCGGTGAAGGGCGGCAAGGAGCTCGTGGCGGGGAGCGCGACCCGGATCACCGCCACTTTCGTCAGATGACGGCGCTGAACGACCGCATTGATGAAGTGGGTCGTGCCGATCATCAGCGCGTCGAGATCGCTCCCATGCTCGGCACTCAGATCAAGTGCCTCGATGGCCGCAGCCACACCACTGGTGACGTCGGCCGTGGTCGCGACCTTCACGCCCTGCACGACCTTTCCGCCGTCGATCAGCACGGCATCCGTATTGGTGCCACCTACGTCAATCCCAATGCGTCTCATGAGCAGAATACCGACTTGAAATCGATGTCATAACCAAAGGCGCGGGGGCCGACATGGTCGAGTCCGCGCGGCGAGAGGAAGACTGGAGCCGCCGGCAGCGCGATCACCGTCGTCCGCTGCCCGTAGCGAATGGTTTCCGTTCCGATCGCTTCGCCGGATTCGCTGTCGAGAACGCAAATAAGGTCCGGCGTCGAGACAAGCGCCTGCCCATCACGCCACACGACGATCCACTCATTCTGGAAGTCGATCCGGATCTGGCTGCCGTGGTCATCGCCAAGCCCCTCCACGACTGTGCGGCCGCGCAGGAAGCCCTCCGTTGTCCGCCGCTCGACTTCAACGACCTTGCCGGAGAACAGGAACTTGCCGGATTCCGCCTTCAGAATGGCCGCAATCGGGTCGGCGTGTTGCCGGTTGGCCTCAGCAACCGCCCGTCCGAGATTAATGGCCTTGGATGTGGTATGGGGAATGGCCCACTTTTTCACCTCAGCACCGGTGCGCGGCGCCTTGCAGGTCGCAACGATGGATCCGAACTCAGTGCAAAGCTTTCGGCTCACGCGCTCCATCCATTTCCAGGAGGAGGTTTTGCCAACGATGGCCTCATTACCGCGCGGGTCTACTGAGGTCAGCGGATAAGGAGCGAGATTGCCCACTGCAAAGCTTGTCATTTGCGCTTCGGGATAGGCCCGGCCCATCGCATCGGCGTCGACAACTGGAATTTTCAGGTGAACGGCTGCAAGCAAGGACTGCATGCCGTTGCCGCCGCCGATCTCGACCGCCATAACCGCCCTGAACTTGCGGCCAAGATGCTCCTCCATGGCCGAAACGGCGCGAGCGATCAGCCTGCTGTCGACCAAACGCTCCTGGAAGACAAGCGGCGCGCCCATGATGGAGACAACCGCGATCGCATCATCATCGTCGAGCTCGTCGGGATCGATCAGATCGACGCGAACGCCCGCATCGTAGAAACGTCGCAAATTCAAGAGCGCGTGATACGGACTCCCGCCCCCGCCTGTTCCGAGAATCCAGGCACCGACCGAGAGCGCCTCGATATCCTCTGGACTCAATTGCTTCATCTATATCCTCCAAGCCGCACCGATTGCGGCGATAAAAAACAGATCAAGCAGCAACTGGGCCGCCGCCTCCGCCAAGAGCGCGCTGCGCCCGCTGCAACAGAAACTGATCACCGAAGCGGTGCGCTATGCGCTGAGCGGCGGCTGTAAGCAGCGCGATTGCGCGATTCCTTTCCTCATCGCTCATGTGCGAGGCCGGATACGAAATACAGAACCCCACGGTCTCGCGGATTTCTGGATCGGAGACGCTTACCGAGATTGAGCCAACCCCGGGGATCGCCTCATCGAGGGCCTCGGCCCAGCCGAACCGGCGCGGCTGATCCAGCGCCGCCACCAGCTCGTCGACATTTTGAGGCGCGCGCGGCGAAGGCGGAGTGACACCCTCAGCATGCAGCGAGCGCACCACACTATCGGGAAAGCGCGAGAGCAGACTGCGTCCAATCGCAGTCGCAAAGGCAGGAGCACGCTGACCCAGCGGCGTGAAGACACGCAAGGCGTGGGAGCCCTGATGCATCCGGATGACTAGAACATCCGCACCATCAAGGATCGAGACATAACCGGTGTGTCCGGTCTCTCGAGTGATCTCCTTTACGGCCTCATCGACGGCATCAATCAGGGAAGAGTTAAGCTTGTAGAGACGCGAAATCTCGAAAAGCAGATTTCCAACCTTGTAGCGCGGCGGATTTTCCGAGCGGGACAGCAGCCCCTCAACCAGCATCGTCTTCAGCAAACGAGATGCCGAACTTTTAGGCATATTCAACAGTTGCGAGACGTCCGTTACCGAGACCTCGAGCCTGCCGGGCCCAAAAAGTCTAAGGATTTGCGCTGCGTTTTCTATTGAGCCCACTTTTTAATCACCAGGTTTCGTATATTGAAACTGAGTTGACAATAACAGAACGATGACAATAATGCAAGCCATCGCGCACCGGATGACCGGCAAATCTTCGCGTAAAGTCAGGAGGGGAATGAGATGACAAGCGACACACGCCGTCGGGATTTCTTGAAGGTTGCCGCAACGAGCGTCGCAGCCCTTACATTCACGAGCACAGCTCGCTTGGCTGCCGCTCAGGAAAAGCGAACGCTGACAGTCGCCTGGGATGCCGATATCGACACGCTCGATCCGGCGTCCTTCAAGACGTCGGCCGGCTACACCGTGCAGGCCAACGTTTACGACAGCCCGCTGATGTGGAAGGTGCAGCCGGTCGAAGGAAAGCCGGGGGTGTCGCAAGCAAAGCCTGGCGAGATCGAGGGTGGCATCGCCCAGTCCTGGTCCTTTGAAAATGGCGACGCCACGCTGGTGCTGAACATCCGCAAAGGCTTGAAATTACCGAGCGGCCGCGACGTCAACGCCACGACCCTGAAGTATCTCCTCGACCGCGGGCTGCAGTCGCCCGGTTATATGCGCCTCCTGTTTCCGCGCCTTCTCGCGGTAACCAAGCCCGAGCAATTCAAGGTGCGCGACAACTTCACGATCGAAATCAACATGCCCTCGCCAAGCCCGATGGCGCTGGACATGATGGCGCTTATGAACAACGCGCTGCTTGATCCGGAAGAGGTCAAGGCGAATGCGACCGCCGATGATCCCTGGGCCGCCAACTGGTTGAAGCGAAACACAGCCGGGCTCGGGCCGTACCAGCTGGTGAAGAACCAGCCAGGCGTCGAGGTCGTGTTGGAAGCGAAGGCCGATCACTGGCGTGGTCGCCCCTATTTCGATCGGGTCGTCCTCAAATATGTGCCGAACGAAGCTGACCGCGTGCTGCTGCTCAAGCGCAAGGCCATTGACATGGTGGTCGGCAGATCAACGCTATCTCCGCGCAATGTGAAGAGTCTCGAGGCGGAGCCAGGTTTGAAGACCGTCTCCGTGCCGGACACCCTGTGTCACTGGCTTTGCATGAACACGCAGAAGGCGCCGCTTAACAATGTTAAAGTGCGCCAGGCCATCAACTACGCCATCCCGGTGCAAGCCATCATACCGAGCGTGCTGTATGGTTTTGGCACCGAGATGAGGAGCCCTGTGCCGAGTTTGACACCCGGTTACGACAGCACGATCAGTCCCTACAAGTACGACATCGCAAAGGCTAAGGAGTTGATGCGCGAAGCGGGCTTCAGCAATGAGCCTATTCCGATCGATCTTGCGGTACGCGCTGGATGGCAGCCGCACGAGCAGGCCTCGGTCTGGCTTCAGACCGAGCTGGAGAAGATCGGCTTCAAGGTGAACATCGTCAAGGAAACCGAAGCCACCTTCCGCCAAATCGCAACCAAGGGCGATCACCAGCTTTCGATCGAGTCTTGGCAGTCGTGGATCAACGATCCCTTTTATCACCTGTTCTTCAACTTCCACAGCACAGCGAAAGGCACCAACACCTCATTCTATTCCAATCCGGAAGTCGACAAGCTGATCGATGAGAACATGCATGAAACCAACACCAGCAAGCGTCTGGCCGCGGCAAAACGCCTGCAGGAGATCATTATCGGCGACGCCGTCTGGGGGCATCTCTGGTACGAGAACTGGACCCGCGTCATGCGATCCGACCTCATTGGTATTGAGAAGCGCTGGGATAGTTATGAGCGCTTTTTCAGCATGAAGCTCGCCTGAGCACGTCATCTTCGTCTCAATAGGGAGAGCGCTTCAATGGGTTTCTTCAATTATGTCATGCGACGGTTTGCGCTGGCTCTGCCGACCTTGTTCGGCGTTAGCGTGATCTGCTTCACCCTCACCTACCTGCTCCCTGGCAATCCGGCCATGGTCAAGGCGGGCCCGTTCGCCACGCCCGAACATCTCGCTGAAATGGAGCACCAAATGGGCCTGGATCGCCCGTTCCCGGAGCAATACTACCGCTACGTATCCGGCATCTTCAAAGGCGATCTTGGTGAGAGTGCCTCGACGGGACGGCCGGTTTCGCAGGACTTTCTTCAGCGCCTGCCCGCCACTCTCGAGCTCAATCTTGCGAGCCTTCTCATCGCGATCGTGATCGGACTGCCGCTTGGGGTCCTTTCTGCGGTGCATCGCGACACATTGGTTGACCATATCGGACGCGTGGTCGGCATCATGGGTGTCGCAATGCCGAGCTTCCTGACTGGGCTCCTGTTCGTTTACGTCTTCTTCTACATGCTCAACGTGGCCCCCTCACCGCTGGGTCGCCTGGGATCCGGCATAGAACCTCCCGCACATATAACAGGGCTTTATGTGATCGACTCCCTGCTTACCGGCAACTGGACCACCTTACGATCAAGTCTGAATCAGCTCATGCTGCCTGCAGCGACCCTCGGGCTTAGCGCAATCGCGCCAGTCGCGCGCATGGTGCGGTCCACCATGCTTGAGATCCTCGAGTCCGATTACATCAAGGCCGCGTGGGCGGCCGGATTGCCGCGAAGAACGGTGATCTATCGGGACGCGCTGCGAAATGCGCTGATACCCGTCATCACGATTTCCGGAATTGTTTTTGGATTTCTAATGGCCGGGAATGCGGTCGTCGAAAGCGTGTTCTCATGGCCTGGTATCGGCAATTACGCGGTGACCGCATTGCTTACGAAGGACTCGGCTCCGATCCAGTCTTTCATCCTGTTCGTCGCAGTGACGTGTGTCATGGTCAATTTGGCGGTCGATATTGCGTACGGTCTCGTAGATCCCCGGATTAGGTTCAGCTGATGTCCTCATCATTGTCTATCTCCTCTTCGATTTCGCAACCAGCGGCTTCATCACTGGTGTGGCAGCGGCTTCAGCGCAATCCCGTCTCCTTTGCGGCACTGTGCGTGATCGTGCTGATCGCGGCGGCGGCGATATCGGCCCCGATCGTGGCGCCCTACGCGCCCGACGCCACCGACCCCGCAGCCTCTTTGCAGCCGCCTTCCTGGCATCATGCGCTCGGCACTGACGAGTTCGGCCGCGATCAACTCTCGCGGATCATTTTTGCCGCACGTGTCGACCTCCTGGTTGCCTTTGCGGCAACGTTTGTTGCCGTTTCGATCGGAGGGTTGCTTGGAGCGGTCGTCGGCTACAGCCGGGGGTGGGCTGATACGATCGCGATGCGCGTCGTCGATGCTCTGATGGCCTTCCCGGCCTTTGTACTGGCTATGGGCATCACCGCGGGGCTTGGCAATTCCACCACCAATGTCGCAATTGCTATCTCGATCACGCAAATCCCGGCCTACCTGCGGCTGACCCGTGGAGAGATGCTTCGGCTCCGCGAGATGGAATATGCCGATGCTGCTCGCACTCTCGGCAATCCGACCTGGAGGATTGTGTTGATTCACCTGCTGCCGAACTGTCTTCCGCCGCTGATTGTGCAGGCGACGCTCTCGACGGGTTTTGCCCTTCTGACGATGGCCTCGCTCTCCTTCATTGGACTTGGAATTCAGCCGCCACAGAGCGAATGGGGCGTGATGACCGCGGAAGGTGCCTCACAGATCGTTACCGGAGAATGGTGGCTGTTCCTGTTTCCCGGCCTTGCGATCATGACTTCCGTTCTCGCATTCAACCTTATCGGCGACGGATTGCGTGATTTGCTGGACCCGCGCATGAGGGGTTTGAGATGACCGAGCTGCTTGAGATCTCTGATTTGACCGTGCATTTTGAGATCAACCAGGGCGCCATCGAAGCAGTCGACCACATCAACCTGACGATCCGTCGGGGCGAAGTTCTCGGGCTGGTTGGCGAGTCCGGGTCGGGAAAGTCGGTCACGTCTTTTGCCATTCTGCGCCTGATCCGTCCGCCAGGGCGTATCTCCGGAAGCGTTCACTTTGACGGCGTAGACCTTGGCACGCTTTCTGAGGAAGAGATGCGGCGCATGCGCGGCGCAAAGATCGCGATGGTATCGCAGACGCCGCGAACCGCGCTCAACCCGCTCCTGACTGTTGGAAAGCAGATTTCACGCTTGCTGATGGTGCACGCCGGCTTGTCGCCACGAGAGGCCGACAAGAAGATGCTCGAGATGCTGCGCCTTGTCCGCATTCCGGCGCCCGAAAAGCGAGCCAAGCAATACCCGCATCAGCTCTCGGGAGGAATGTGTCAGCGGATCATGATCGCTATGGCGCTTGCAACCTCACCTCAGCTCCTGCTCGCGGACGAGCCAACGACCGGGCTCGACGTTTCGATCGCGGCCAAGATTCTTGATTTGCTGCGCGAATTGAGCGCGAAAACAGGTGCGGCGATCATGCTCGTCACGCACGATCTTGGCGTCGTTGCCGAGATCTGCGATCGCGTCGCCGTTATGCATGCCGGCCAGGTGGTTGAATGCGCGCCCGTGCGGGAGCTGTTTCATAATCCGGCCCATCCCTACACGAAGGCGCTCGTCCGATCGATACCGAGGGTCGATCGCGACGTCGTTCTACAGCCCATACCAGGGTCGGTTCCGTCCCTGGTCAACCCGCCGAGCGGGTGCCGTTACGCAGGGCGCTGTGAGTGGGTGATGGATCGCTGTCGTGCCGCACGCCCTACGATGATCGAGGCCGGCCCCGGCCATGTTGTAGCATGTTATGGATTCGAGGAACGCCGTGGCACTTGTTGAGATACGTGATCTGCAGATGCATTTTCCGCTAGGCGGGGTGGCCGGCACTTTCGCGCGCCTACGCGGTCAGGAACAGCCCGTCGTGCGTGCGGTCGATTCAGTCTCCTTCGATATAGAAGCCCGCGAAACGGTTGGATTGGTTGGCGAATCCGGCTGTGGAAAATCGACCGTCGCGCGTTGCTTGGTTCGGCTAGTCGAGCCGACGGCGGGATCCATCCGCTATGATGGCACGGACATAGCGAGGCTTGATGCCCATGCCATGAAGCCCTTGCGCCGCGATATCCAGATGGTGTTTCAGGATCCTACTGCCTCGCTCAATCCTAGACTATCGGTGAGACGGATGGTCGAGGAGGCCCTCACGCTCCATACCAAGCTTCCGGCGAAGGAGCGGCGCGAGCTCGTCGAGGAGCTCATGCAGGAGGTGGGGCTCGGCCGCGATCTGTTGGATCGGTATCCGCACGAGCTTTCGGGCGGTCAACGCCAGCGGGTCAATATCGCCAGGGCGATTGCAACGAATCCCCGCTTCGTTGTTCTTGACGAGCCAACCTCCGCACTCGACGTATCGCTACGCTCGCGGGCAATTCTCCTGTTGGAGAAACTGCGCGAGCAACTCGGGTTGTCTTACCTGTTCATTTCACACGATCTGGCCACTGTGAAGTACCTGGCGAGCCGCGTTGCGGTGATGTATCTCGGCAGCATAGTGGAGATGTCGGGCACCAAGGATCTGTTTGCAAAGCCCTTGCATCCCTACTCGCGCGCTTTGCTAGCGGCCGTTCCAGTTCCGGATCCCGACGCAAAGCGCGACGATTTCGCTTTGTCGGGCGAAATTCCAAGTCCTATCGATATCGCGCCTGGATGCAGGCTGAGAGGTCGCTGTCCGTTGGCCAAACCTGTGTGCGCGGAAAGACCGCCTTTGAAGGAGGTTGCGCCCGGCAGGTTCGTGGCCTGTCACCTGGTCTGATAAGGACGTCTATAAATGTTAGAGCCGCGGTGCTGAGGAGCTCGAGTTCAAGATGGCTGTTGTCCAGTTTGTTTTTGCGGCATTGAAGCCTTGAGGTCAGCGCAGTTGACTATGAACGAGTCGAACGCGACGTGGATTGCGTGTTTGCTTCGAAGTTGAAGTCGATCGTGAGCTATCGCATGCATCGAATCACCGAAACGACCTCTCCTGTGGCCCGCGGGACTATATTGAGCGTAGACCGGAGCGTGCGGTCTGCGAGGCTGAACTCGCTGTCGCCGGCAAGGAACTGATCGACGACCTTTACGAGAAGCATTTGGATAAATCGAAGACGGTATCGGTCTGGTCGGAACGTATCGAGCCGTGACACCCGCGACGAGGCGCTTGGTCTGATGCGTCTGCTTCGGATCTACTCGTTCTGATGCACCTACGCCCTGATCATCCGCGCCGGTTCTGAGGAAGAGCCCGGAGGATGCTTCACGTAGATTCAATCACCCTTTAAAAGGGGCCAAGCCAACAAACACGAATTCTCGGCTTCGGGTGGGCAAGGTTGCAGGCCGCATGCCCTTCGCGTCCTTAAAAAAAGGGCCACTCCAAGGAGCGGCCCTTAAGTGAGGGAGGAAACGTCCCATAGGGACTTCTGGGATCAGGCCGCAGCCTGTTCGATCGGGGAGAATGGCAGGCCAAGGCTCTCGGCTACAGTCTTGTAAGTGAGCCGGCCGCGATAGATATTGAGGCCAGCGCGCAGATGCGGATTTTCGAGGACCGCCGCGAAACCCTTGTTGGCGAGCGCTAACCCGAACGGCAGTGTGGCATTGTTCAGTGCTTGGCTCGACGTGAGCGGGACGGCTCCGGGCATATTGGCGACGCAATAGTGAATTACGCCATCGACCTCGTAAGTTGGATCCGCGTGCGTGGTCGGGCGCGATGTTTCGAAGCAGCCCCCTTGATCGATGGCGACGTCAACGATGACGGAGCCCTTGCGCATTGAGGCCAGCATGCTGCGGCTGACGAGTTTCGGCGCGCTTGCACCGGGAACGAGGACCGCGCCGATGACAACGTCTGCTGCAAAGACTTCCTCTTCGACGGCGTCTATGGTCGAGAATCTGGTACGCACGCGGCCTTCGAACAGTTCATCCAACTCGCGAAGGCGCGGGATCGAGCGGTCGAGGATCGTGACCTCGGCACCCAGGCCGGCGGCTATTCGGGCTGCGTGAGTCCCAACGACGCCGCCTCCGATAACGACGATGCGAGCCGGCTGCACGCCAGGAACGCCGCCAATCAACAGCCCCCGCCCGCCGGTATAGCGCGTCAGGGCGTGGCCTGCCGCTTCGACCGCAAGCCTTCCTGCAACTTCGCTCATCGGCGCAAGCAGCGGAAGCCCGCCATGCGCATCCGTCACCGTCTCATAGGCGATGGCGGTGCATCCGGATTCGAGGAGTCCCTTCGCCTGTTCCGGATCTGGCGCCAGATGCAGGTAGGTGAAAAGGATCTGCTCCTCTCGCAGCTCAGTCCATTCGGAAGGTTGCGGCTCCTTCACCTTTACGATCATCTCGCTCGATGCGAAGATCTCACGAGCTGAGCCGACAATCGATGCGCCGGCGTTGCGATAATTGTCATCGCTCGCGCCAATGCCGGCACCCGCATTGGTCTCGACCAGTACACTGTGACCGGCAGCTACATATTCTCGCACGGCGCCAGGGGTTAGACCCACGCGGTATTCGTGCGTCTTGATTTCCTTAGGCACCCCTACCTTCATATGCAATCTCCTCGTTGGACGCCCCCCTTCTAGTCGAAAGGCCAAGTTGTTTCTCTGCAAAATCGGGAAGAACGGGCGGCATAACGGCGAGAATCTTCGCTCTCCGAGGGCATCTTGCAGAATTCCAAACAGTCGCTGTCCTGTCGTTTCTCAGGGGTCGCTGCGCGCGGCCAGAATCCGATTCCGGCGAGTGGCCGCTCGGGGCCCAGTTCTTGAGGCATGCGCCACAAGCGTCCGATTGCTGCTGATGATCCAGCCAAAGGCGAAGGTGCGCCTGCCCGTGCCGTTTTCTCGCCCAGAGCCGGCTCAACGGCAGCAGCGCCAGCGCAGCGACGCCAGCTATTCCTGCACCACGGGCTCGTTGCAATCGTGTAATGGTGCCGAGCGCGCGCATGACGACGGCAAGGGCTTCAACGTCGATCTGATCGGCCTACCCGGCGGCGGACGGCGCGCCATCCGCGTGCGTAAGGAAGCCACCGGCTGATCATGTCAGAAGCCTGAGGACACCGACGTGGCTCTGTGCGATTCTTCCCCGAGCAGCGGCGAGGCCCGCTGGCGTGGCAAGGAAGACCATCCTCAAGCCTTGGAATGGTTGAAGTCCGCTGAGAGCTGATGAGCCGCAAGGTGCAGAGCTACTTTACTTGCCCCGCATTGGAGGCCTGACGGACGAGGCGTTGGAGGCCCGGCTCTACCGACCGCCAACGGTCGGCGCAAAGAATCGTCGACGCAGCCAGACTGGGCATCGGTCCACCGCGAGCTTCGCCGGCCAGGGGTGACGCTGCAGCTACTGTGGGAGGAGCATCGCGCGGCCTACCCGGACAGTTACGGGTACAGCCGCTACTGTGAGCTCTATGGTGCCTGGGCGGCGCGCCTGTCGCCGACGATGCGACAGAGCCATGTCGCTGGCGAGCGCATGTTCGTTGATTACGCCGGCACGACGCTTGAGGTGATGGATGGTTCGAGCGGCGAGGTGCTGACAGCCCAGCTGTTCGTCGCCTCGCTCGGCGCGACGAGCTACACATACGCGGAGGTCACCTGGACGCAGGGCCTGTCCGACTGGATCGGCTCGCACACGCGCGCCTTTGCGTTCATCGGTGGGGTTCCGGCCGTGGTGGTGTCCGACAATCTGCGCTCGGGCGTCACCAAGGCTTGCTTCTATGAGCCGGCGGTCAATCGCACCTACGCCGAGATGGCGGCTCACTACAACACCGCCATTGTCCCGGCGCGGCCGTATCGCGCCCGCGACAAAGCGAAAGTAGAGGTTGCGGTCCAAATCGCGACTCGATTCATCATCGCGAAGCTGCGCAACCGGCAGTTCTTCTCGCTCTCCGCATTGAACGTGGCCATCGCCGAGCTTGTCGCGCAGCTCAACAACCGCGTGTCGCGCCATCTCGGCGCGAGCCGCCGCGCGTTGTTCGACGAGATCGAGCGCTCGGCGCTCAAGCCGCTGCCGGCCGAGCCCTACGTCTTTGCCGAATGGAAGGAATGCAGGGTCGGGCTCGACTACCACGTCGAGATCGAGAAGCACTACTACTCGGTGCCGCACCAATTGCTGCGCGAGAAGGTTTGGGCGCGCATCACGGCGCGCACGATCGAAGTCTTCCACTGCGGCAAACGCGTTGCCGCCCATCTGCGCTCTTCCTCCGACCGCAAGCATACGACGGTGCGCGAGCACATGCCGTCGAGCCACCGGCGCTATGCCGACTGGACGCCAGAGCGCCTCCGGCGAAGCGCCGCCGAGATCGGCCGCCACACGTCGGCACTGATCGCGACTATCCTGCGGGAGCGCACGCATCCCGAGCAAGGCTTCCGCGCCTGTGTCGGCATCCTGCGGCTTGCCAAGACATACGGCCACGAGAGGCTCGAAGCCGCGTGCGGCCGCGCGCTCGAGATCGGCGCGCGCTCCTACAGTTCAGTCAACTCGATCCTCAAGAACAATCTCGATCGCCAGCGGCCCGCAACGCCCACGGACGGGCCAGCGATAGAGCACGACAACATCCGTGGCCCGACCTACTTCCATTGAGGAGATGACGACTGATGCTCTCACATCCCACTCTAGACCAGCTCAGAGCGCTCAAGCTCGACGGCATGGCGCAAGCCTTCACCGAGCTCGAGGTGCAAGAGGAGGCTCGCAATCTCGCGCACGCCGAATGGCTGGCTCTGCTGCTCGACCGCGAGGTCGCCTATCGCAGCACCCGCCGCTTCCAGGCCCGACTACGCGCCGCTCGGCTGCGGCACAGCCAAGCCGCGATCGAGGACGTCGACTACCGCACGCCGCGCCGGCTCGACAAGGCGCTGTTCCAGCAGTTGGCCAGCTGCCGCTGGATAGCCGAGCACCGCGGCCTGCTGGTCACCGGCCCGTGCGGAATCGGCAAGTCGTGGTTAGCCTGCGCGCTCGCGCTGAAGGCTTGCCGCGACGGCTACACGGTCCACTACGCGCGCGTACCGCGCCTGTTCGCTGATCTCGATCTCGCTCACGGCGACGGCCGCTGCCCGCGACTGTTCCGGATGCTGGTCAAGGTTGATCTGCTTGTATTGGACGATTGGGGACCCGACCGCCTCTCAGCCAGCCAGCGGCGCGATCTCATGGAGATCGTCGAGGACCGCCACGGCCGCGGCTCCATCCTCATCACCAGCCAACTCCCTGTGGCAACTTGGCACGAGGTTATTGGCGAGCCCACTGTCGGCGACGCCGTCCTGGATCGTATTGTCCACAACGCTTATCGGATCGAGCTCGACGGCCCGTCCATGCGCAAGCTCAAAGCCGACGAGGAGCGGCTGACGCCGGCCGCGGCCACAACGCCAGCCAACGGCAAGCCGCCCACGGGAGCAAAAATATGAAGCGCATCGCCAGCCCACCGGCCGCCCCCGTGGGTCAACAGGCACCTCCCGCGCGCGCTGCTGCGTCAGCCGTGGGGGCACTCCGCAGCGCGCGCGGGTCCCTCCTGTTGACTGCGGGGACGGCCTCCGCCGCGCTTGACGCCGAGCCAAAACACTGAGATCAGAAAATGCACCTGACGGCACCATCACGCTGGTCGCGATCGATCGGAATGGGTGGTCGCAATCCGTCGTAGCGGGTGGTCGCGATCGTCGGAATACGCAGGCATTTGATTGGCGTAGCCTCGCCGATGTCGATCTCGTGGTATTGTGGCGACGCCAGCCAGACGGGATCGTCTCCGGCGCGCCGGAGCTGCGCGAATGACAGCTTCTCCAAAGTCCATCGCTGCTGCAGGCCAAAGAAGCGGACCGGCGAAGTGAACAGCTTGTCGATTGCGATCTGGATGTCCGCGCGCATGTGGCCGGGAAATTGCCGCACCATAGTCACGAGGCTGTTCGGCGGGATATCGGCGAAATGCCAGGCAATCGCATCACGGGCCCATTCGAACTGGATTTCGGACGGATCTGGCGCCTCGGTTTCGCCAGCAGGCTCGGAGGTGATTTGCAACGTATGTCCTTCAGCTCGGATTCGTTCCTGCGCCGCATCGAAGAGCGCCTTTGCAACTGACGGTGGGAAGGGGCCGCACGCGGCCTTGTCCTGCCGTTCGATCAACATGGAAAGGGCGTAGGCATCGCGCTGATGTCTGCCGAACACCTTTCGGAATAGATTCACCACGAAACCGCGCGGCGTCTTACCGCCATCTTGAAAAACCAGCTGTACAGACTCGGGCACAGTGCAAACTTGATGACTCATTTGAAGCTCTTAGTATGAGTGAAACGGTTTGTCGTTGGCCTTACTTCGCCTGATGCGCTCCATTCGACGCACGGTTGTTAGAGGAACTTGCGCTTTGCCGTCCAGGCGCCATTCAGCCGCATGGACTGCCGGAGAACTCATTGGCGGCTCACGGTGCGCCCCATCAACGCCGGCGTCGATTGGGCCGAATGGCGCAATCGACTGGGATAGCCGAGTAAGGACACGCAGGCCCCAGCGGACCAAACGCACAATCGCGTCGTGGACCTGGGCGACGGCATGTTTGGGCTTTGTCAGTATCCTCACAGTTGTGCTCTCTCCTACAGTCCTTACGTCCTTACGCGCCCGTGTTGGTGTAAAGGGCGAATGATGTCACTGCTTGTCATCCAGCCTCTCTAGTTTCCGGGTCTTTCAGCAAATTGCATGCCGGTCGCGCAAACGACTCTCAAACTGTTCTTCGCAGGAGAATCGGCACCTGCCCAGGAGCATGAGCTTCGCTTCCTTGAAGCTCGCTAGTTGCCAGATGAGCGAGCGGAAATTCACACGCATCGCGGTCAACGGCACTAGCCACACTCTGGCCGGACTTTTCGCAACCGACATCCCTCCTTTTGGATAAGCGCTAGCGATAGGCCCCGCCGCGCCACGATACGGCCGCACTGCCGCTAACAACCGCACCACCGATCACCACGATGTCCGCTGACTTGGGCTGCGCCTCATCACTGCTGATGTGGTGGATAATGGGCGGCATGGGGCCTCGGCAATCAAGAAAAGCTAGCGGTATCGGCGAGGCGGTGTCGCATAATGCACCGACAGCTGCGGCATTTTGGTTCTTTGTGCCGAACATCGCCGGCATTCGGCAGTGCGCTGAAGAGGCAGGGCCACCCTCGAGGCATTTGCGCTGCAATGCGAGACTGCTTGCGCCGGTGGGACGAGAATTGTGAAGCGACATCTGGATTTAAGGCGCCATTGCGCACTAAAGATGTTACCGGACAACTTCCCTGTCGTGTCTGGGCGGAGCTGCCGAGTCAGTTCGGTGGCGGCCATGGCAGGAAAGATCAGGACGCGCGCAAAGCGCGAGATCACATCAGCGCTGGCGGAGCGTTATCGGGCGAGCGGGCAGCTCAAGAAGGAACGGATTTTAGACGAGCTGTGCGCCGGTACGGGACGGCATCGTCAGCACGCGATCCGAGCACTGTCGGGTTCGGCGGTGCCGCGGCGATGGGGCCGGAGCTACGGAGCTTTCATTCACGTTGCACTAATTGTGCTATGGGACGCCTCTGACCGGCTCTGCAGTAAGCGGCTCGTCGCGATGATCCCGTTCTTTCTTCCGGGTCTCGATCTGCTGTTCAACTCATCCCACACCTCGTCTCGCATTAGGGCGTCCTTCTTGTTGTGGAAGAAGTGAGGTGTCGGACGATCAACGTCCGCCTCTCGCCATATTAAACATGTCAGGATCGACTGCTTTGAACTTCGCTGAGGGATTCCAAACAACGCCCTTCCTCGGCTCTCGCGGTCGCCAGGCGCGCTTACCACGCGCCGCGTCGTCTCGGATCGATCCCAGTCAATCCAGTGGGCGCGCCGCAGCACGTCAATGAAGAAATAGACCTTTGCGGGATGCATCCTCTCGGGCGCCGTCACCTTAAGTGGAAAGAACGCGACGCTCCGCGGTGTCAAGTGCTCCAGCGCCGCACGCGCAATCCGAAACAAAGAAAGAGCGGCTGGTTGGCCTGCAGATGTCGGGAAACGCGAAGGTGTCATCAACTGTTAGGTACCCAGCCACGGGATCCTGTTGAAGTGCAACGCCATCAATATGCTTATCTATGAGTTGGTGCGAAGGACTTGGTACATCCCCCACTCATGTTCCGTTACATCCAAGAGGTAAACCATTCCTCTCTCTGCTGTTGAGCTTCTACGCGGCGTCTTCGGATCTGCCCGCGAACTGAAGGTGCCCATGACCTACCGTCATCCGCGCTTCACACGAACGCTGACCGGGCCAAACTCGTCCCGCCGTAGAACGTGGACATCACTTGTGAGATTCGATCGAGCTAATTAGTTGGCGATCGCGTCCTCGCATCCAGCACCGGCTCAGCGGCTCGATCGAAGCCGCGTTCCAGTTAGGGGGTGTCTGCCACAGAATGTTGCGAACGAAAAAATCCACGAGCTTTAGTTTGCAGTAATTGCCTGGCACTCCGTGGTTTCCGTTCGGCACCACAGGCATGTCGAAGAATTTTCCTGCGTCGATAAGACGGTCGGCAAGTTGGAACGTGGATGACGGATCGACGTTTTCATCCAGTTCGCCGACAATCAGCAACAGCTTACCTTGTAATCGGTGCGAGTTGTCGACGGCGGAGGATTGTGAATACTCGATGCCGACCGGCCAGCCCATCCACTGCTCATTCCACCAGATCTTGTCCATTCGGTTGTCATAGCAACCACAATTAGCGACCCCAACCTTGTAGAACTCAGAATGGAGGAGGAGTGCGCTCACAGCATTCTGACCACCGGCGGACGCACCAAAAATGCCAAGGTTTGAAATATCGTACCACGGATAGTTTGCGCTTGCTGCCTTGTGCCACAGGATTCGATCGGGAAGGCCACCGTCCTTCAGATTTTTCCAGGCGACGTCGTGGAACGCTCGCGAGCGGTTGTTCGTCCCCATCCCATCGATCTGTACAACGACGAATCCAAGTTGCGCGAGCGGCTCGGCCGAGGCTGAGAATGACTTCGGAACGAAAGAACCGTGAGGGCCAGCATATATTCTCTCTACGACCGGATATCGCTTGGTTTGATCGAAATTAATGGGAAGGTGAATGACACCCCAAATATCAGTCTCGCCATCTCCCCCCTTCGCATGAAAGCTGAGCGGCGGCGTCCAGCCAGCAGCCACGAGCTCCGAAATGTCGGCGCTTTCGATCTGCATGAGCTTCGAATTGTCACTGGTTCGGTATAAGACCAGGCTCGGCGGAAGGTCGATTCGTGAACACAGGTCTACAAAGTAGCGGCCATCTGGCGAGAACTCGATGTGATGATTTGCCGCTCCAGGCGTGAGCGCAGTCAGGCCCATCCCGTCAAAGTCGATTCGATAGCCATGGATGAAGTAAGGATCTTCGCTTGCGTTCATTCCGCTCGCGCCAAACCAGATCTGGCGCTTCACCGGATCGACAAAATAGACCGTGCGGACCACCCACTTGCCTCTGGTGATCTGATTTTTAAGCTCGCCGGTTCGGCCATCGAAAAGGTAGAGATGCTCGTGTCCGTCGCGCTCGGACGCCCAGATGATCTCCTTCCCGTCTGCGACGTTATACTGAAAGATTTTGCCAGTGCACTCCTGGTCCATGTTCAGCGGCTGATAGTCGATGAAGGTCTTGCTGCACTCATCGATCAGCGAGCGGACTTCTCCGGTGGCTGCTACCACTTCTAGCAGGCGATAGAGCTGATGACCTCGTTGATTGTACTTAAAAGTGAAAGCTCGACTGTCCTCCCACCACTCGATCGGCGAAAGTTCGTAAGGATTTCGGAATAGATTGTTGTCGAGTTGGATCTCACGTCGGCTGCCGATCTCAAAGAGCACCGGGTGTGATACTGTCAACAGGTCGCCAGGTTTAGGGTACGTCATCGTCCGGCGCCTCGGATGAACGGTCGGTCGGCGACGATTCGACGAAATGAATCTAACGCTCGTATCCGGGGCGGAACCGGTATCCCGCAAGATAGCGCGAGTTGGGAGACCAACTCAGTGTCGACAACCCATAGTAGTTGCTCTCGGATCCGTCCCAGGTCAAGGGCATGTCCTGCGATCCTTGCTGCACAGGAACAGATTGTGCCTATTGATATAGGCCAGCCATTTACCATCAGGAGATGCGCTTTTTTCCTTCGGATCATTTTCTACCGGAGGGCTGCCATAGGGGTTCTCCTCATGGACTTTGGAGGAAGCGTTCTGGGTTAGACAAGAGTAGCTCACAAGATCGCAGCTCCACCTGGTGCTCTTGATCTGGAAGCTGATCTCGCGACCATCGCTAGCCAGGTCAAAGCGACGGAATGGCAGATTGTCAGCGTCGTAATGCCTCTGGGTTTGCTCGGGTCAGGGCGGCAGCCAGCTTATCATGATCAAAGGCCAGCTGTTTTGCGCCCTTGACAACGTTCACGAGGATGAATTGGCGCCGGCCCCTTACCGTTCGGCAAAAAGCAAAGGCCTCACCATCTGACATCCAGAACGGCACGTCCGCGACATTGACCGTGAGCTGAGCATAGTAGCCGTTGATCGAGAGCGCTCGTTCGTAATCCGCCACCTGCAGGATCTCGTGTCCCAGTGTGTCTTTCCGGCGGTTCACGGCTTCCTCCTCCTCTGAGCTAACGGAGCGATGGTTAAGGTGCCCCGTATACGAAAGGAGCAATAAGGCTCGCTGGTAGGGTGCTGCTAAGTCGTGGGCCGAAAGATCTCCAGTGTCCTTTCGGTTCAATCCTCTTGAGCTCCGTTCCAAGTCCTCCCTGCAGAAATGATGCCATCGAAGCTGCAGGCGTTATTACGTTGTTATCTGATCCCCTTGGCGGCTAGAGCATAAGAAGAGTAACGCGAACACGAATGTGTAAAATCAAACACAGAATCGAGTTCGGCAGTATCGGGAGGTCGAGCGAGCAAGGTTAGGCAGCGGTCATCTCCCGCAGCCGTGACTCTCGAGAAATATCAACCCGCTTCGGACGCGAGTGCGAGGGCATACAAGCACACGCGACCTTGCACAGCTGCGCCAACAGCACGCGGTTTCAAGTGGCATGTAAGGGTGCCAGATCCTCCGAGCCGGCGCGGATGTCCGTTGCGGTCTCGTGGACATTTGTTTGAAGGACATCGAACGTGTTTGATGCAATCTTGGCTGAATTGCTTCAATCCTGTCATGGGGCGTTACTCTTGTCGCGGGCTACGCTTAGTGAGCAGCGATTTCCACCAGAGTGCTATGGACCGGCCCAGGAACATATCGTCCTGCACTCCGGCGCTGGGCCCGCCGCCTGTGGAGATCGTTTCAGGATTCGCCACGTGGCCCTCGCGGCCGCGGGCGCGGGGATGCTGATTCATGGCCGGCCGACATTCAGTGCCCGTTGGTACAGCGGACAAACGCGCGCCCAGCGAGGCAATGCGCAAACTCGTGCTCGCCCTTGCCCGCGCCGCAGCGATAGCCGCGCAGAATCAGCAGAACCGTCAAACCAGTGCAGGCGATGATGATGAGAGCGGCGATCTACACAAGGTTTAGTGACAAGGAAACGCAGACCGCCAAGTCGATCGAGGATCAGGGATCTTCGCCAACCTCTTCGCCGACGAGGAAGGTGAGGGCTTCAGCCTGATCTGGTCCCGTCCCAGCCGTCGCAACGGCGACTGACCCGATCCACAATGCCTCGCCCGGCTGGTCCGGGCGGGGCATTACCTTGCGCAGGAGCCAGGCCGCGATCTTGCGGCAGCGGCGCACCCGACCATGCGAGCTTCGCAGGACGGACGCACCGATTCCCTCAAGGAGCTTTAGTCGCAAGTAACCGAGGGCGTGTCGTCGTGCTTGAGGTGTCGCTTTCGGACATTGTAACTCACCAGCCAGATCACGCCGACCGCGATCGGCACGAAGGCTGCGGTCAGGAACGAGGGCTCTACTCGCAGTCCGACATCATGCGCGCCCTTGGCAAGATAGCTAAACAGGCTGACCACATAATATCCTATCGCCCCGACCGACAATCCTTCGACCGTGCACTGCAGCCGAAGTTGCTGTCTCGCGCGCTCGTTGATAGCCTGCAACAGGTCACGATTCTGTCGTTCGATTTCAACGTCGACCCGGGTTCGCAACAGATCGGCGGCGCGCGCGAGCTTGACCGACAGAGTCGCCTGGCGATCCTCCACGGTTGCGCAGGTTCGCATCGCCGGCGCCATGCGGCGTGCCAGAAACGACGACCAGGTTGGATAGCCCGAGACATCGTTGCCTTCAATAATGGATAGTCGCGATTGGACCAGCTCGTTATAGGCCCTGCTGGCGCCGAATCGAAACAGGCTGCCGGTCGCGCCTCTTTCGAAGGATGCGGCCAGAGCCGTCAGCTCGGCAAGCAGATGGTTGTTGAACTGCAGCCCCTCACCGCTTTGCATTTTCTCGAGCGCCTCAACAA
The DNA here is from genome assembly GCF_023375135.1 of Bradyrhizobium sp. C-145. NCBI lineage: Bacteria > Pseudomonadati > Pseudomonadota > Alphaproteobacteria > Hyphomicrobiales > Nitrobacteraceae > Bradyrhizobium > Bradyrhizobium sp. C-145. The sequence continues at coordinate 7,149,776 of NZ_CP088150.1, forward strand.
GACGGCGGTCGATGCGATCAACAGATGGTGCAAGCTCAAGGGCCGCCGACAGGCCAAGCAGCGCTAATGGACGGTAGGTCTCGATTTCCAGGAGCCGTTGCACCAGCGCTCCGAGATCGTGCGACGTCAACCCGAGGTCGCAGACGAGGATTTTCGTGAAGCCTTTTTCGTCTACGCGGAAGTCTGAAGCGGCAACGGCTGCGCCGCTCTTTGTGGCAACCATGGCCAGGCTGTTCTTGTCAAAAATCTGTTCGGCCCGCCTGGTCGGCGAGGCGTCCCGCTCCACTTCTAGCCTGATCGCGACCAGCAACTGTCCGGTCTGACGTAACGCGCGGATCAGCGATCGGACGGTGCCATCAACTTTGTCAAAATGGTCTGCGGCAGAACAATTTGCGTCAGTCCAGATCCAGGTGAATGTTGTAAATTCTGAATGCTGCTCCCAGCGTAGCGTAGCGGGCCCGATGACAATCTGATGAAGTTTCGCCGATTGCTCAGGCGGCGTAAGATTGCGATCGAGGCAAAAATCGATAAAACGGCAGCGATCGCTTGTGGCCGCCTCGCCCTGTGCAAGAAAAGCGAAGTGGATCACGCTGAAGGGCGAAACAAGGCGCGTGAAGGGGCGCGCGTGCACTTCGCCGAGCACAGCGTCGCGTTGCGGATGTGGCGTGAAGGTTCGCAGATCCAGTTCATCGATCATGTATTGACGCCTCACTTCAGGGTGAGCAGGCAACCGTCAGCCTTGACGCGGGAGGCAATGGCGGTGCTGGGAAACGGTTGCGCGCGGCTAGGTTTCTGATCGAGTCATGTCGACGATCACGACCGAGGCCGCCTTGAACTCGGGAAAGAGGTCTTGCAGGAGGAAGGTCAGGCCAGGCAGATTGAGATGGATCCGCCTCATCCAGCTTTCGAATGACGCCATCAACGTATGGTCCGGTGTCTATGGCGAAATGCCGGCATTGTGACTCAATAGGTGTAGCGGTGCGCCAGCAAGCCGTTCCGCGACCTTGGCGGTGGCGCGCGGCACCGGTCGACGAATGCCTAGATTTACGTGGACATGGTTGTCTGTCTCCGAATCCCACCGACATCGCCCGCCACCGAAGGGGTGCCGCGTGCAAGTGAAGATACGCCGGCCCTCTTCTGAAAGCAGTTTTCCGGTGGGATGACCGATGCCGCGCGAGGCCGTGGCAAGCAGGAACATCTTCCGTTCTCCCAGCGTGGTACAGATAAACGACCTCCGGTGCGGCAAGCGCATTGTCGATTGACGGATCGAGGCCCAAACTCGACTCCCATCTTGTTGCCGGCGCCAAACTTCCTGGCGCCGAGAGCCGGTGCAGGATTTGGGCCAGTACTATAGAAGGGGCACTCTCGCGTCTTTTTTACGCAATGTGGCTTTCGAAGACAGTCGGAGGCGGGTTTCAGACATAAGCACGCTTGTATTCTGACAGAATGCGCACGTGGCACAGGGAAGGGGCTGTTTTCGGCAAGGTGATCGCTCGCCCGGCCGCTGCCATTGTTTGAGCGGCCACGCTCTGGTTGGATTTGTCGATGCAGCCGAAAGAAGACGGGCTAGTCTTTCTTCGCAAGCACCACGGGCTTTCCAACATCATCCTCAAAGAGCTGACTCTGAGGCTGGATCGTGAGGGGCAACGCCGCACCTTCTACGGTCTGCGGCATACTACATCTGCTTTCGCCTCATGGAAGGCGCCGACGTTTATCAGATCGCCAAGAACTGCCGGACCAGCGTGCAGATGATTGAGGATTTCTACGCCTCGCATATTGAGAGCATGGTCGATCCGGCGGTCGTCAACGTCCGGCGCCCCAAGAAGCGCACAAAACGCAAAAAAGCTCTGCAATCGTCGGAGAATCCGCTATAGCAATTCTGCGTTGGCTTACGGGCACTTAGCCCGCTAGAATGGCGCAACGCGGGCGTGGCGAAATTGGTAGACGCAAGGGACTTAAGCATTTGAGTGCCCCCGGGGAAACCCGAGGTGCAGAACTGCCCAAACTCGGGGAAACCGGAAACAGGCAATCCCGAGCCAAGCGCGCCGTTCGAACGAACGGCTCGAAGGTGTAGAGACTAGACGAGCAGCACCTAAAGCGCGAAGCGCAACGGTGAAGGTATAGTCCAGACCACAAACTAGCCGGACGTGCGAACGCGCCCAGGCGAGGCGACGAAAGTCGTAGTGGTACGAAAATCCCTCGGCTCGAAGAGCTGTGCCGGTTCGAGCCCGGCCGCCCGCACCATCCCACAATGTTGAGAGCCTCCGACAAGTTGTTCTTTTCGGTGACATCGGCAGCAAGCCCAAGCAGCCATTGCGGCTTGCCGGCCCGATCCAGCAACGGCTCGGCTCGGGCGCAAATCCTGCGCATCGGACGTCAGCTTTTCGACGAACAGACCAACGCGCCCATCATCGATGAGCAAATCCTGACCGGGATAAACGGCTGCGAATATTTCCGGATGAGGCTGCGGGATCGACTGCTTCCCGCCCGTCCTTTCGCTTAGTGTGAAGCAGACGGTCTCGCCGGCATCCAGCGCGAGCTTGCCTTCATCGAGCCGGCCACGCGGATCTTCGGGCCTTGCAGATCCTGTAGCATGCCGATCGGTCGATTGAATTCCCGCTCGAGCGCGCGGATGGAGGCGAGCACGCTGGCGTGATCGTCATGGGCCCCCTGGCTGAGGTTCAGCCTGAAAGTATCAGCCCTCGACTCAGGTGACGAGGTTGCCGGGCCGACGCTTGCGACGATCTTAGCATCGCGTGAGCGGCGCATCGTGCCCCTCCAGCTTAGAAGATCATAACTGTATGAAGCCCTGCAGGGCTGTTCATAAGGTGTTTAAGTGGTGCTGGTTGACCATGCGCATCCTTGCTTTGCCGCTGGTCCGTCGACGCAGGGCGAACAGGAGAGAACACTCGGCTTACACTCCCGATGCCGCCGCGGGCTGCCCTTGTCGCGCCGACCGCACGATGCTGTCGATCGCGCGGTAGGCGAACACAATTGCCGGCCCGATCGTAATGCCTGCCCCAGGATAGATTCCACGCATCGGCGAAGTCATATCATTGCCGCAGGCATAAAGACCTGCGATCGGCCCCCATTTCCATTCAGGACCTGTCCCTCTGCATCCCGCTTCTATATGTGTTAAAGAAGAGCTTCACCTGTGTGGCTGTGCGTCCGATCGATGCCCGAGAGAACAACACGCTGGTCTATACGAAGGCGATGGTGCGAGCGGTCGTAAAGGATTATGCGACCGTCGAAGGATTTATCCGCGTTTATCCGACCGAACTTGATCCCCCCAGGTCTTTCTATCGTCCGCGTGTAAGGTGGGCGGAACCAGGACGACGGCGATTCCCGGCCTATAGCGCGACAATCAGGATGAGAGCGGCGCGTCAATCAAGATGAGACGAGGCGGCCGAGTCAGGAGATAATTGACGCTGGCCGCCGGCTTGGCAAGCGTTGATTGACGCTGCGCGACAATCAAGCGGCGCTGCCAGCGTCAATCGCAGTCTTGTCGAGTTCGTTGGGGGTAGTGTGAACAGGCGGCCGGCCTGGACCGCGCTTGCGATCGAGGGCAACTTTTCGACGGTAACTTTCGACGTTCATCTCGAGGATCGTGGCGTGGTGGACCAAACGATCGATGGCAGCCAACGTCATTGCTTGGTCCGGGAAGATACGCCCCCATTCGCCAAATGGCTGATTGGCCGTGATCAGCAGCGAGCGTCGTTCGTAGCGGGCGGCGATCAACTCGAACAGCACACTGGTTTCCGCCTGATCCTTGCTCACATATGTGATGTCGTCGAGGATCAGGAGGTCATAGCGATCGAGTTTGCCGATCGCGGACTCCAGCGCCAGCTCGCGCCGCGCGACCTGCAGCCGTTGCACCAGATCAGTGGTGCGCGCGAAGAGAACGCGCCAACCGTTCTCGACGAGAGCCAGGCCGATCGCCGCGCCGAGATGGGTCTTGCCGCCGCCCGGTGGACCGAACAAGAGCAAATTGGCGCCGGCCTTCAACCAGGCGTCGCCGGCAGCGAGCGCCATCGCCTGTGCCTTTGATAGCATCGGCACGCTCTCGAAGTCGAAGGTGGCGAGCGTCTTGCCGGCGGGCAAACGCGCTTCCACCATGTGTCGCTCGATCCGACGGCGGGTACGATCGGATGCCTCGTGCTCGGCAAGGGCGGCGAGGAAGCGGGCGGCAGGCCACCCTTCCTTGTCCGACTGTGCGGCGAGCTTCGGCCAGATCGCCTTGACGCCCGGCAGGCGGAGCTCATTGAGAAGCAACTCGACACGAGCAGCATCGACGGAGGTGGCGATGCTGGTCATGCTGCCTCTCCCAGATTCGAGCGGCCCGACATGACGCTGACGGAGGCGAGTTCATCGTAGACGTCGAGCGGCGCCAGCTTGACGGCGACGCGCGGGATCGAGGCCGCCTCGGGTCGGAAGCGGTCGCGCAGCGCGGCAAGATCGGGTAACTGTCCGGCGTCCAGATCCATCGCGATCGCCTTGGCGAGCTCGGCTTCGCAGGCTCGCTCGTGGGCCAGCGCTAGAAGTTCGACCGTCACCTTGCAGGCGCGCCGATCGTCACCGTGCTCCCGCAAGGTCTCGAACAGGCGTCTGTAAGCGGCGCGCGGGAAGAGCTGGTCGCGATAGACGAGGTTGAGGAGCGCCATCGGCTTGCGCCGCAGGGCATGGATGACGTGCCGATAATCGACGACATGCCCGCCCTGGCTCTCCGACACAGGCCGACCGCGCCGCAACGTCACAACCGGCGTGACGCCGAGGAAGCATTCGAGCCGGTCGTCGAAGATGCGCACACGCAGGCGATGGCCAATCAGCCTTGAAGGAACGGTGTAGAACACGCGCCGCAGGATGAAGCCGCCTGACGACGTCACCGGGATCACTTTCTCGTCGAAGTCGGTCGTGCGGCCTTTCGGCAGCGGCGCCAATGCCTCCTTCTCGAGCGCGATCGGCTTGGCGAGATTGGCGTTGCGCCGGCCGACAATCTCGTCGACAAAAGCCCGGTAGGCATCGAGACTGGCGAAGTCGCGCGTCCCCCGCAGCAACAGCGCATCTTCCAGTGCGCGCTTGAGATGGCCGTGCGCACTCTCGATCGAGCCGTTCTCGTGTGCAATGCCCGCATTGTTGCGTGTTGGTGCCATGCCATAGTGGCCCATCAGCGCAGCGTAGCGCTGTGTCAGATCCTCACGCGCGTCAGCCGCCAGATTGCGGAACGCCGCCGATAGGCTGTCGCTGCGATGCTCCCGTGGAACGCCGCCAAGCGCCCACAGGGCGTTCTGCAAGCCCTCCGCCAGGGCGACGAAGCTTTCGCCCCCGAGCACGACATGGGCATGCTCGAAGCCGGAGAACGCCAACCGGAAGTGATAGAGCCGGTGATCGAGTGGCTCACCTACGATGGTAATGCCGAGCGCGCTCACGTCGGTGAAGTCGGACAGACCCAGCCGCCCGGGCTCGTGCTCTTGGCGGAAGATCACGTCCTGTTCGGGGCCGTTGAGCGCCCGCCACGCATTGATGCGCCGCTCCAGCGTGCGTCGGATGTTGGGGTTGAGGTCGCGATGCCGCCGGCGCAGTTCGTCCAGCACACCGATCACGCGGATGCCGGGAGCAGCCTTCAGGATCGGAACGATCTCGGCGTCCCAATAGGGCGCGAGTGGATCGGATCGTCGCCGGCCCCTCGGCGCCTTCTTCTGCGATGGCGGGCGCGCATCGCCCTCAATCCGATACGCACTCGCTTTCGAGAACCCCGCCTTGGCCGCGGCCGCTTCGGGGGACAATGTCAGTCGGTAGGTCATGTACAGCCTCATCTGGTGGTCGGTGATGTGAAGGCCAGGCAAGGCATCGATTCCCTCTTGTCGAGACGAATCAAAAGCTTGCACCAGCCCCGCCCAGCCGCCAGACGGGTCCAAAAACGCGCCACGCCGATGGGGACGGTCCTCCGGTCGGGCTACGCCCTCCCTTCGGTCCGTCCCCATCGGCGCAGTCTCACCTTGATTGTCGCTGGAGTCTCACCCTGATCGCCGCCGCGCACCGGCCTGGCGTTCTCGTGCAGACGGAGAATGTCATTGCTTGGGAGCTCATTGATGCCTCCGCGCGAATGTTGGAGGATCCACTATGGCAGCAAGCCGCCTTGTCTCTGTCCTTCGGAGCAGGTCAAGGACAAATACATGGCCCGAATGAACGTGGATCGGCACGAACAACAAGATAAGTAACAGCTCTGCCCGGCCGATGTCGACTTCGACAGCTGCCTGATATCATTCAAACGAGCCGTCGAGAAACGCACCTTTCGGGACGACCGAGGGCCTTCTTTTACTTATATTTGCGCGGTTTCACCTTCGTATAACACTTAGCGATCGCTCGGTTTGCTCGACGAGTATGGGCCTGATCGGCAATAGCGGCACATAATCGCGACTCCAAATACAACCGCAGTGTGGGCATCATTCCGTCATTCTCCCGAAGTCGGGGAATGCGCGAGCACAGTGACACGCTCCTCGCAACCGTTGACGCCTAGGGCGTCGAGATCAATCCACGAGCTGTTGCCACTATCCAGCGGTTGCCCCAACGGACGATAGAATCGATTCGCCCGATGCCTGGGACCACGTCGCCCCGTGCTGCCATTCGAATCCCATCGGGCCCTTCGAGCACCGCCGTTCCGCCGCGAACCTCAAGGACTGTCCAACCCCCAATAGTCGCTGGTCTTGTCTCGGGAACCGACAGGAGCGGCCCCGCGGGCTCGAGCGAGCCGGTCACAGACATGTCCGCCTCCACAGCAGAGGAAGCTTGATTCGAAACTTCCGCCGATTGCGCCGCACTCGACGCTTTGGCGACAGGCTTCGGAGCAAGGCTCGCGCTGACTGTGGAGGGCTGACCTAAACCAGACGGTGCTCGCGAGCCTGGTGCTGATGCTATCTTTCGGACGCTTTCGGCCTTACCGCCTGACTTTCTGTCAGGCATCCAGCGCGAAGCCGTATCTATCTGAGCAATTGGGTTGAGAGCCGAGATAGTTGCAGGACCGTACAAAGCCCCAGCCCATCCCAATCCGAAGCCCCCAGCCAAAGCGGCCACGACGAGCCAAATGGTGCGATTTGGATGGCCGCTTGGCTCTAATAGCGCCAGGATCTCATCTCGATTGGAGGTCGAGAAATCTGATTGGTCGAGAGTGACGGGCCACGTCGCGACCTCGCCACTGCCTTGATCCGCGACCGTCTCAATCCTTTCCAAGGTATTGGCATGATGCAGTTGCATGCTCGGGCCCCTTGTGGTCCCCAATGATCATGCCGGGAACTAAACCAACTCTTAACAGCCGATGTCCCTCAGCACGAATAAGACAGCGGTGGATCGCGCAAGAAACCAAAAAAGGCGTGATGCCTGGCGGTCGCCCGGGAGCTCAACGCCAAGACGGCCGGACTGTGTTTGCAACCATGAGCTGCTGGACCGCCCTTGCATTCGTGCGATGCGCGGCGAAGCCTCCGACGGATCGACCCCTAGTATGTAGGCCGCCGTCCGGTGCACCAACTTGTCGGAAGTCGCAGGGCTGATGCACACAGAAAGAAGAACCCCACGAGGAATTCGCTACGGCTACTTTACTCAACGGTGAAGGTATTTGTTTCGTGATCCGCCTGGCCAGAACCAGGATTCACAAATATGAGCACCTCATGCTCCCCCGCAGAGAGTCTCCCCAGGCCAACGAAACCGGCTTGTTGTTGACCTGGATCAAGAAAGTCCGAGGTCCAGTTGTTGGTGAAAACATCATCGAGTTCGATGCCGACTTCAGCGTTGCCGCCGGCGTCGCCGACATTCACGACGGAAAAACTGACCCGCGTGCCTGACTCATGATGGGGCACGACATGTCCAGCCTCGTTATCCTCCGGGTCTGGCATCACCCCAATGCCTCCCCCAATCAACTCAAACATCGCTGACATATCGACTCCTTGAATTGTTGGGAGCGGTCATCACGACCTGCGCAACGCAAGCCCTGCCGGGTTCAGCCCAAGAGGTGCAATGCCGAGGTCAGCCGACCCCTTCGGTTGGCGGAGCCGCCTCCACGATCGCAATAAGATCGTCGTCCGCAACGATCTCGTCGAGCGAAGCCACGGACCGCTCCAACTGCAACATCTCGGTGGAGAAGTTGACCGGATTGCTGACGACCGAGATGCCTCTGCAGTCCGTCGCCTGGAACTCGATGCTCTTGTCGAGCAAGACCCCGTCCTGCTCGACGGAGCGCGTCATGGTAATACGGGCAATGCCGCCGCTCCTGACGAACAGATTGGTCTTGATCTGATAGCTGACGACCTGTCCATGCAAATTGGAGAACAGGTCCCGCACCTCCGGCTCGGGCTCGCCGATGTCGACCTCTTGGGTTTCCAGGAGCATGTAGCCCAACGTGCCGAGGTCGTTCGTGGCGCTGGTGAAGCCGGCGCCGTCGATCCAGACCGAGACGGCACCGATACCCAGGCCGATTGTGGTTGACGGGATGTTGACGGCTTCACCGAAGAACAACAATTTCACAATCATTTGCAGGCTACCTTTCGTCTTACTTCAATGTCCGTTCAGGGTGGATCCATTGGTGGCAGCCGCTTGGGATTGGTGCACACCCACGCGACCGCCTGAATTCCAGGAATTGTCAACGAGCCCGAAGCCATATCGAACGTGCGTCCGAAAAGGCTGAACGGTCCAACCGCAACCGATGTAGTGGCGGCATCAACATCAGCTGGCGTCCAGTTGGCCGTGATACGGACGTCACGCGTCAGAATGCACGCGATCGGGATCGCATTGAGAAGCCCGTCATTGTCAGGGCCGTCGAGCCCCTCCGAGAAGTCACCTTGCCGGAAGCCCGGCACAAACCAGTTGGGAAGCACGAGCAAACCGCTCGAATACCAGGGGCGGGACAGACTGAGGACGCAGAGGTCGAATTCAATTGAGACGCCACGTGCCGCGACCTGTTTGGGCGTTGTACCGGCCGCAATGAGCTCGGAGAAATTAGCCGGCTCTCTTGTCGGCCGGATAACTGCATGACCATCATTTGGCCCTTGGGTATGGGCGGCCCCATTCTGCGCTGCCGCCGCCGCCATCACCAGCGGAACGTGCCCAAGCCGCAACCGCCGGAAACTCGCGGCTGCCTGCGGCGTCTCGACATGCCGTATAAGATCGCCAAACTGGTTTTCGTTCACGGCGACGCCCGGATTGAGAGCGGTGAAAACGGTCCGCAGGGCTTCGCGGCTCAGGTGGATGTTGCCGGCTCCGCGGACAAATCTCGCCCCGTGGGCCACCGGAGGTTCGGGATTGACGATTTCATGGAAGCGCGAGTGAATCTTCTGAAGTTGCTCCGGCGTAACCTTCTCGGGAAGCAGCGGCCGGATGGCCTCCGGCGCGACCAACCATTTTTCGAGCTTGGGATTGACCGGGGCCGATCCAGAGGGAGCGTTGTCGCTGCCGACGATGCGATGATGAGACCAGTTGCCGGCAACCTGGGGATTGAACCAAGTGTCGGGAATCGCAGCCACCGGATGAAACGTGCTTGGTCCATCCAGCGAGCCAATCTCGTTCGCGAACGCGATCCTGGCCTGGCTCTTGATGGCCTCGAACAGCGCCGGGTCGGTGCCCGGGGCCGACTGAGAGCCGAGCAGCAAAATCTGGTACATCCCGTCAAGTGTTCGATCGCCGCGCTCAAAATAGGAATCGACGATACGCGGAACGACGTTGGCAACGCGCGACAGGATCTCGACCGCGCGTGCATGCAACTGATCAGGCACTGTAAGCGGAGATCCAATCTCGAAACCGATGGTCGAACTTGAACCATGCGGCGCGAATTGGGATTTTATTGTATCCCGAAACTCCTGCAGCGCTCCTGCAAGGGTCGACATCGTTCCGACTCCAGACCAAGAGACCTATTGCAAACCCGGATCATTCGGGGGGACTGACGGGAACGATGTCACTAAGGAAAGCCACGATCTGAGCCCCCTTGATTGTCAACGTGTTATTCTTGAACGTCGTTCCGAAGAAGCCGCTCCCGGATCGGCTCTCAAACTGCGAGCCCTGCCCGCTGGCGCTTGACTGAGCGTGGCTGGCCGTCCCTCCAAAATTGATGAAACCGAGACACACGCCTCCGGCAGCACCGAATTCGGACTGATCGGACATCGTCGACCCCTGCGCCGAACCGTAGCGCTCCTCGAGCTGGTTGCCGTCGGCGCCCCATTCTTCGGCACTGATCCTGACGTTCCGCACGACCAGGAATTGTTGCGGAATCATGGGCAACAGCTTGTGCGGGTCGTTCACCTGCCCATCTATCGTGCCGTCGCTGATGTCGCCCTTTTCCATCTCCGCCATGGTCCATTTCCGCATGTAGAACAGATCGCTGATCAGCCATGGGCGCATGATTGTACAGAGGCCATATTCCAGGTCGATGGTGAGCCCCTTGGCGGATTGGCTGAAGCTGTTCCTGAACTGTGCATTCGAAGTGCTCTGCCAGCCCGCACTCGATTCCGAGCTGGAGTGGCGCCCGCCGAATGCCATGAACCCGAAGGACACGGCGCCGCCGCCGCTGTTTCGCTCCGCGCGCTGATGCCAGGAGAACTGGCTTCCGGATGTCTGATTGAAATTGGTGAAGCTCTGATAGTCGCGTTGCGTCACTTGCAGGCGCGAAAAGCCTTCAGGCTGGTCCGGGTCGCACCAATTCGTCGGCAGGATAAATGAATACGGGATCTTGCTCGGAACGCCTGTCAACCCCAGGTTCCAAGCCTCGAATTCCCTTTTCGCTTTGGCGATCATGTGAGCCTGGACCGGCACACCGATGGCATTGAGCGTATCGAATGCGGCTTCGACACGATCGCCACCTTCAGCGAGAATGGCCTCCTGCGCCCGGTTCACAGCATTGATCAATGGAATGGAAGTAAAGGGAAACGCTTCAAGCTTCTCCGGATTCCGGTTTGCAGCCGCACGTGCCATATCCAGGGTCGTGCGGGCATCCTCCGCGGCGATAACGTTTCGCAGGTAGTTTGCATGGACTTCGGTCTTGCCAATCCGATTGCCCTCTTCATCGAACTTGTAGAGCACCCGCTCAGCGGCCTTGATCCGCGCCTTCAGTTCGTCCGAGAGTTCGGTAGCCGGGGGCGCCCTCATTCCCATGATGAGGCTCTCATACGCGAAGTCCAAATGCCTGCCCGTTGGATATTCGCGATAATCATCGTCCTTCACGACTTGAAGCATTGTCCTGCCTAGCAGTGCTGTCTTCCAGGCGGCTTCAAGCGATCGCAAAACCGGCAATGTCGGCGACGGCACGTCAGGCTCCGTCCCACCGCCAGGAGCTGCGCCAGGCAGCGTGCCCGGTCGCCCGCCGGCGAACTGTTGCGCGAGCGATGATCCTCCTATCGGAGTCCAGGGTCTCGCATAATCATCTGGAGATATCGGCATTCCCAACGTGAGTTGGGAGTAAACCCTCGTATTGATTGGCTTGCCGCCGCTATTTTTGGGCGACATTTGCTTTATGCGATCAATCAATTGCTCAAAAATGCTGAGTACAGCTGCGCCAGGTTCATTGTCCATTTGAAGCGCCCTCTAAAATGAAAGATCTGAAACAAAATAGCCAGAAGTCGGGTCGCAAACCTAACATAGTTCATCCAGAGCGCGAACTCAAGAACGAAGATGACGGTGGTGAGCAGCCTCTGGTCCTGATTGCGTGGTTTGTATTGGTTTGTCTTGAAGAATTAGGCTGGCGAGTATGAAATCAATTCAAACACAAACTGGTGATGGGGCTTCCGCCAGCATTAACGGAGCAAGCTACAATGCGTGACCGCCACGATCGCGATCGGAACAATTGACGGAAGCCACGTCCCCCATGGGAGCGGCCCCGACGGCCGATTGAGGAAGCGCCTATGTGACGAGCGGCGGCGACACTCTTCTAGTGGTTGATACGATGGACAATGCGGTGGTGACCACGATCCCAGTGCTCCCGCTCGCCAGCGGGGTGGCATAATCGGAATGGCAGAGACAGGCCTTCGTACCAAGCGGCCAATGAATCTAGCGTATTCGCGACGGCTCAAACAAGCTGCTGACCACGATAACATCGAGCGAGCCCGATGGACTCGCGGTTAGCCCGGATGAAATGACGTGTCTGTGGTGCACGGTTGGCAGCATCAACATCATCAATGCGCTCAAGAAAATGCTGATCGCGCAAATCCCAGTGCCGGCGTTGCGTTTGCGCCGGATGGCAACCGTCCCTATGTGGCGAGTCTTCACGGCACGGTCACGGTGCTCGATATCGACGCGAGGCGAGTCGCAGGCGCGATTGCGGTACGGGATGGCGCCGCGGCGATCGCCATGGTCTCGTTGCCGAAAAGCACGCTCGCCGGATCCGCGGGCGCCTAGCAAACTAACACGCCCCCTTCGGGTCGAGATCCGGAGTTCAGCGCGCCTCTGCCTAATGGCGGAGTATCGATCGAGCATGGGCAAACGGACGGTCGCTGCCGTACGGCAGCGTAATCTGTCGCAACAGACGAAGCGGACATCCACACTGTCGTCTTGGCCTGCTATCTAGAATTGTGAAGCGTTTCATACTAACTTGGCCGGCCACGAACTTAGAATGTCGGTAAAGTCTTTTTTGTTAGGAGAAATTTATGACCCCGCGCCGCTCGCTTGGTATTCTTGCTTGCATCGCCTTGATTTTGGGGAGCCTCACGGGCCCTGCCTCGGCCTGGTGGGATGCCGGTCACATGCAGATTGCCTACGTGGCCTATAAGAAGCTCGATGCGTCAGTTAAAGACAAGGTCGACGTCCTGCTGCGGCTAAATCCGGACTATGAAAAATGGACATCCGGCATCACAGACCCCAAGACCGCCAAGCTCTACGCATTCGTCCATGCGGCGACCTGGGCGGACGACATCAAGACCAAGGAATACAACTATACGCGTGACAAGGTGGATAGTCCGACGGCCGGCCAGAACATCGGCTATTCGGACAAGAACCAGCACGCTTACTGGCATTATAAGGACTTGAATTGGACGCCGGACGGAACGCCGCTTCCGCCTCCGGACGCTGTCGATCTCGTCACGCAGCTGAAATTGATGATTGCAGCCCTTCCGGCAAGTTCGGGCGCGTCGGATGATGTTCGCTCGTATGACCTTGTCTGGATTTTGCATCTCGTTGGCGATGCGCATCAGCCACTCCATGGCAGCGGCCGGTACACGCGACAAATTCCGGATGGCGATGCCGGCGGCAATGCCGAACAGGTGATACCGGCAACCGGTGAGCCCGTGGCCCTTCATGCCTATTGGGACAGTCTTTTTGGAGGTTACGTGTCGCCTTACGGAGCCATATTTGACGCGGACGCCAGGGAAGGGCTTGCAAGTCTCGCCGTCAACGAGGTTGCGGCTAAGGTCGCGGACCCGCAAAAATGGATCGATGAGAGCGCTGAACTCGCCAAGCAGTATGCTTACGCCGCACCGGTAAGCCTTGGAAACAATCCGGTTCTCCTGACCCGCGACTATGAGACCAACGTCCGGAACATCGCGCGCAGCCAAGCGGCTTTGGCGGCAGCAAGGCTCGCCAACCTGATCAACAACGCATTGAAGTAGGCCACAGCTGGCATTGCGCGGCGTGCATTCTTGCCATCCGACCATGACGAGATCATAGAGCAGTTGATCGAACAGCTCAGAGAGCTGGAGCTCAACTTGGCTAGTCGTGAGTTGGCTGGCAAGCATGGGCCGAAGTAGCCTCATGTCCCGGCACTGAAACTGCGCATTCAGGATTGGCCAATTGCGCCGCAACGTCGGGCTGCAGGGTCTGGAATTGTTTTCCGATGATGGCCGGGTTTATGATCTCCCGGATAAGCCTAATCGGGGCGTCAGTATTGCGCTGCCTGAAGAGCGCTGCATCGAGCTGAGAAAAGATGCCCATTCCAAAGAGCGCGATAGCAATGCCTCGAAACATGGTTGTGGCCCGGATTGAACGATGCTGACAAAGCTCAAAACGGCCCCAGCCGCAGGATGGGGTAAGCAGCCGGGACCGGCATTCCCATTCCACGTGCCGCGATCGGCGGTAGGCGCCACGCAACGAGATTTGGCATACAGACGCTAACGATCCGCTTCATGAGACCGCCTGCCGCTTTCATTCGGCTCGATGGGAGGCGCAGCGAGATCATTCGCCGTCTGCGGCTTCGCTGAGCTGTTGTACGATTTTTTCCCAAGCCTGTGTGGCCTCTAACTCGTGCCATGGTCTTGGCCATCCTCTTGCCGCGCACGCTGGTCGACGCGCTGCCGCTAGGCAGCCGTCACGCGATTAAGGGCAGAAGGGGACCACCAGGGCTGGAAGATCGCCGCGCGAAAGTGCCGCCGTACCAGGCCTGCAGCTTTGCCAGCTAGGCTCAACTTTCGAAGCGAAACTAACCCGAAAGATAAAGCGAAAGAGTAGCGCACTCTGAACAATGGTGTAGGACGTTTGCGCCGTCCCCTGTTAATGCCATCGTCATTTATGGGTTGTATGCTCCTACCCTGGATTGCATATTTTTCCCATTGTCGACCGCCTATTGCTTTCAACAATCATGGTTTGGGCAGTAATGAGTGATCGAGGTCGGTTTTGCAATTATTCGACTATTCTGGGCGAACGGGTCGAGGGACTGGTCGCACTATTTCGAGAACTGCAGACCCTGCGGCGTCGCCTACGAGCCGCTCAGGCGAGAAGGATTGCCACGACTAGCCGTATCCCCAAGGCCAGCCGTAGAAGAAGAGTTCTTCGGCGGAGCTAGGTATCGCAAGCTCGTAGAGCCGTTCATACGACGATCGAGCTTGCCACCTCGCCATTGTTGGGGAGCTCGCATCGGATCGCTTTTACCGACACCTACATATTCAGCCTTTGCCTGCGCAGCACCGAAGCATTGGGGCAACAGTCTCACAGCACTTTGGACCAGTGCACGATTCTTAGTTTGCGTCGTGTGCGCGATTCAGGCCTGCTATCTGTACGAACCAGACAGAATATTGGGGGACAGAGAAAATGATCGTACGGGCCGGGGCCATTGTTGCCTTGTTGCTGATCCCGCTGGGATCCGAAGCCTTCGCTTCGCGTCACCATAGGCCCACAGGGCGCATCTCTTGCAGCGAGGTCAGATACTACGTTGCGAAATATTCGGCACCAGTGGCCGAGATGTACGCTCGTAACCATGGCGCTACCGACGCACAGATCGAGCGGGCACGCCGTTGCTTAGCCCCAAACGAGACTGCGGAAACCGAGCGACCACGCGCTTATACTGATTGAACTGCTGATCGCCACCCGCTCCTCCTCAATGGAGGAAAACTACTCGCCGTCTCCGCGAAAGCTACGTCTGTTGTCCGCCCAACTCGGACCCTGAGCCTGCTTTAAGCGCTTAATGAACGTCTCGGTCTAACTCTCGCAACAGTCGATGAAGGAAGTCGCTCGCGTGATTATATTGTGCCCCGCCGTCCAGGATCTGATGAGCGAGTGGTGCCATTATGTTGCCAACAGCCTCAGGGCCAATCAGCTCGGTCCGTGATGACCACAACTCCAACAGCCCGTCCGGGATGTGTTCGCTCGATGCAAATAGTTTGAGGAGCCGGCCTTCGGCGACACCGTTATGATCATGGTGGGCCTTGGCCGCATAAAAGGCGAACAACCCACGAAAGGCCTCACGGGAAACGGAAGGCTTAGCCATCGCAATGTCCCCCACAGAGTGTTTCAAATGAATTTGCGAAATCTGGAACTAAACGGAGGCTATTCGAAATCCTCACACGAAGAAGATTCTACAGCAGACCGGGAAAAACCGGCAAGCCCTTAATCCATGGTAGATGCGGCTCACGCCGGATGGCTTTTGACGTAATCGCAACCCGACTGCGTTCATTTTTCTTAAAGTAAAGGTGTAGCCGAACAACCTGCCGCTCAGGTCGCTGAGGCTATGGGCCCGGGCGTCCAGGCAAACTGGGCCCGCTCTTCAAAAGTCTCCCATAAGTCAGAGAGCCCAGCGCAAACCCCGAGCTTGACGTGGCCTGGCCGATGACATTACCGCATGGACGAGGTTGTCGCCTTCGAACGTTAGATAGCTACCCTTTGCCATGACACAAAGTGGACGCACGGCGTCGAGCCGTAAAATTCCTCGAAGCACATATGGTAATGGAGGTCTGGAGCGGAGCTCGCCGCATCGCGAGATTGACGGTCGGTACGCCTGGGGAAAAGGATCATGCGTCCACGCCCGATCAACGGCGTAGCGCCTGAAAAACTGAAGATGACATTGCGCGCGAGCAGCTTGGCCCACGCGGCGTTCCTGGAGCTCCCGACCCAGCTCGTATGGTCCCGCAAGTCGAGACGAACACGCCCAAGCACATCGACCCCGGTCATACCGCCTGAAGCGGGACGGCCGCTTAGGCCTATCGCCAAGTGGGTCTGGAACGTTGCCGGCTGCAGTCTGCCAGCGCGCTTTCATCTCCGGGACTCACAAGATCAATTCCCCGGCCGCGGCATACAACAACCGTAGCCGTCCGCGGCGCACCTCCGAAATCCTTCATGCGCGGATAGTTCTTCCGCGTAGGAGGAGCCTCCTCAGTCGGGGGCCTCCACCTAGAATTTCATCGTCGTACGCAGACCGAAGACTACCGCGTTCTTGAGCGCTTTGCCCCGCATCGGTCCCGCCGGATCCGTCGCGCCGCCGCCGGGGTGGATGACATATTGGAAGTTGGGCTGGACCGTCCAGCCGTCCCTTAGCTGGTACTGATACACGGCCGTTAACAGTGCTTCGAAGCTGCGTACCGGCCACGCCGGACCGACGAGTGCGCGATAGTCGGCGTCGAGCGCCTGGGCGCGTTTCGAGACGTGCGCATAGCCCGCCGCGACGCCGAACTTGTCGTCCGGCCGTTTTTCGCTGAGGCCGATGAATTCGAGCCCGGCGTCGGCGTAGAGATCGATCAGGTTGCGGTCGGCGGGAGCGCCGGAGACGCGAGCGAATACGCCAATTCCCCGGTCATCGCTCTTGGGCACGCGATAGATCTGCTGCTCGAAGACCGCCCATCCGCCGACGTCGCCCGCCAACATGAGCGGAGTGCTGCTGCTGATCGGTGCCGCAAGCGAAACGCCGTTGTTGGCGAGTTGAAGATCGGAGAATGGCCCGAAGTGACGCCATCCGCCGAACTTGATCTGGCCCGCCAGATTGGGATCGCCCTTCTTGTTGTTCCAGGCGTACTGGATCTGGCCGAGCACGAGAGGTGGATCGTTGATTCGGAAGTTGACGCCATATCGGTTACGTTGTTGCGGGTCGCCCGGGCCTGGACCTGCCTGATTGCCGTCGAAGATGCCTCCGAGGACGGATAGCTGATCCGTGATGTTGAGCAGCACCCGGGTACCCATTGCCGCCAACGGCGGCGACGGGCCGCCGCTGGGCAGGTCGAGCGATGTGATCGCCGGCCACCCCATCGAGGCGTTGGTGAAGACGTCGGTGTATTTCGTGTTGAAGAACTCGCTGTCGGCGGCGAGCTGCCCGAACTTCAGAGAGACCTTTTTGTCACCCCACTGCTTTTCGAAATAGGCTTCGTATAGGCGCGTCGAGGGCAACGCTTCGATGCCGCTGACGACGAAGAGGTTATCGAGATAGTTGCGCGACAGTCCCTCGCCGTGAATCTGGAACATGTTGGCGTGGAAGGTCAGCTTGTCGATGCCGGCGAGCTTCTGCAAGTCGACATCGACCGCGAGGTTCAGCCGGCCTTCGTAGATCGCTCCTTGCTTCAGTCCGCCGGAGACATTTCCGAGCGTCTCGCCGATGTAGGTCGCGGCGAACTTGATCCCGTATTTCTGGAAGGGATTCGGCAGAAGACCGAGCATCTTCTCCTCGACCGTGCTTTCGCCGGTGTCCGGATCGGCGGGCTTGTCTTCGTCCGTCTTCTTGTCCTCCTGCGCGAAAACATGCGTCCCCGCGAGTAGCCCCGCGACCAGGATGGCCGGCGCCAGGCATCTAACGGACATGTTCAATTGAACCGCATACGGAGAACTCCACGATACGATGCATTGGGGCACGGTCGGACGGCAAACTCAAGAGCGCAACATGACCTCTTCCGGAATCCGACATGCGAAGGTCGTGGGCAAGCATGCAATGGCAGAATCCGAACCGACTGGACGCGACTGACGCCTGTCTAATTCGTCCGTTGCTGAGAACCGAACTATATTAGCGATCAGCCCGGCGCAAATGCCGGGCGTTGCCCTCGTCTCCAGAGCACAGCTCGCAGGAATGAGCACGTGCGCCGGCGACCCAGTCATACTACCGTCTGGATCACACACCAGGGGTTTTCGCTTCGCAGCTCAGTCCTCGAGCACGCTATCGTTTCCCTTTAAGTCCTGCGATGGTCTCACGCTGTGGGACCTGCTGCGGGCGATAGCGTGACTCGCGCTCACGAGGCGCGGGGGGCGTTCCGACGGATTGCGACTAATCCTAGCTTGGAGCTCCGTAAGATCGGCGAACACGTCGGCTTGCCGGCACATCTCGTCGGCGATCATAGGAGGATGGAGTGCCAGTGCGCCCGGATAACCGTGCGCCGCAAAGCCATGACCTCATGGCCTTTGTCACCCCACTGGAGTGTGCCGCTTATGTTCGAACAGCCGTGACAATCGGCTTCAACGACGGCTTCAATGCCATCATCGGCGGGCGAGCTCCGGCAAAAGCGACTTCCTAGAATACCTGCGCTTCGGTTTGGTCGTACTGACAAGGATTTCAATGCAAAGCTTGATCCCGCAAAGCCGCGAAGCCTAGCTCGTCAGCGAAACCTTGGCGGGCGACGGTTGGGCGGAGCTTACACGAAGGCGACCTGCTTCTGAACGCGCGGCGCGCTCGTCACGTCCGTGTGTCTCCCTCGCCAGCGCCGTAGTTCCAGGCTTTTGGGCAAGCTGTGTTGTTCATCGGATGCGTCGCTTCACGACCGTGTCCTTAAATGCGTGAAGAAGCCCAAAAGATCCTAAACGCCCGAGTTCGCGCTGCCTTCCGATCGCTCACGGCGCCGAAGGTGGGCTTCTCTTTTAACGGGTGCGAATTGCCTTCAAAAACTCGCCGCCTGGCCGAAAGACGATCTCCCAGAGATAGCGGTTGCCGTCGCACACGATCTGAACCGTTTGGCCGAGCAGATCGCTAACATTAATGATGTCCCCGATGCTCTGGATGTCTTCTTCCGATATCGATCGAGGCCGCCGTTCTCGTCCTGCGTCGCCTTATCCCATTTCCCTATGGATTCTTGGGAAATACTCTCGAAATCGGCGAGTAGGATAGCTTATAGTCGCGCGCTACGCGTACAAGGGGGCTTCTCGGTGCACGACAGTTCGGTGGAAAGAGCCAGATGGCTCCGCAATTTGCTGCGCTTTTTGCCTCTGCGCAGCCAATTCGTACTCTCCGGCAATACGCGGGACCTTCAGATCCACGAGGTCGGTCCGGGCGAGTTGACCGCAGCGCCGCTATCGAGGGTCCTGCCGGACGTTTTAAGGGCAGCTGGTTATGGGCGGATCGCATGGTTCGATCTTCTGAACGGATTTCGGGACGTCGAGACTGCCGACGGAAGCTACCTCACTCAACTGGGTCTAGTGCCGACTGCTGGCACAGCGGCGGGCGGGATCGATCTATTGTCGACGACGCTCGAACGGCACGTCATGGCTGAAGGCCAGCCCTCCGCCCTTATCGTCGACTTTGCCTCAAGGCTGATCGCGCGAAACGATGCCTTATCACCTGCCGAGCACCAGCTTTTCTCCCGGGCGCTGATCCTGTCTCATGCGGCGCGCGCGCGTCCGGCGGGCGATAAGCGGCTGCCCTTCTTCAATACGGTCGTCTGGATCGTCGACAAGGAGGGTGATCTGCCTGATTGGTTCCTGATCGGAAACCCGAAGATCAGACACGTGCCCATCGGGCGACCGGATCATCTTGCGAGAAGGAGCATGATCCGCTCCCTTGTCCGAAGTCTACCCGGCGCGCAGAACGCGGACCAATCTGCCCTAGAAAAGTGTACTCAAGGATTCGTGGACGAGACTGAAGGCCTTCTGTTGCTCGACGTCAGCGCGGTCGCGCAGCTCGCCCGCAGCGAAGGCGTGCAGTTCGATCGGATCGGGGATGCCGTGCGGCGCTTCAAAGTGGGCGTGACTGAGGATCCCTGGCGCAAGATCAGTCGCGACAAGATCACTTCGGGTGAAGAATTCGTCAGACGCCGCGTCAAGGGACAGTCTCACGCAGTCACGCATATGCTCGATATCGTCAAGCGCGCGGTGACGGGGATCGGACAATCGCCGCGCGGCGGCCGGCCAAGAGGTGTCGTCTTTCTTGCCGGGCCGACCGGTGTCGGCAAGACGGAACTCGCCAAGACCATTACCAGCCTGCTTTTCGGCGATGAATCCGCGTATATCCGCTTCGACATGTCGGAGTTCAGTGCCGAGCACTCGGACCAGCGGCTGATCGGCGCACCGCCCGGCTATATCGGATATGATGTCGGCGGCGAGCTCACGAACGCGATCCGTGAAAAGCCGTTCAGCGTCGTCCTGTTCGACGAGATCGAAAAGGCCCATCCGAGGATTCTCGACAAATTCCTGCAGGTCCTCGACGACGGCGTCCTCACCTCGGGACGAGGCGATCGTGTCTATTTCTCCGAAGCCTTCATTGTCTTCACCTCAAATTTAGGCATCTACGTACCGGGGCCATCTGGTGAGAGAATTGCCAACGTCACGCTCGAAGAGACCTTCGACGGCGTGCGGAGAAAGGTCCGAAGCGAGATCGAAAAGCACTTCAAACAGGTCCTCAACCGGCCCGAGATATTGAACCGGATCGGAGAGAACGTCATCGTCTTCGATTTCGTCCGGCCCGAGGTTGCAAACGAGATATTCGATCAGATGGTCGACAACCTGCTCAAGGACGTCAGCTCGCTCGGCTATGGCGTGACTTTGACCGGAGCTGCCCGCGAGATCCTTCGCGGCCTGTGCCTTCCTGATCTTTCAAACGGCGGCCGCGGCATCCGCAATCAGGTTGAATCTCACCTTATCAACCCGCTGTCGCGCAGTCTCTTCGATCGCGGAGCGGAAGCCGGACACAGATACAGGATTGAACAGATTCGACCTGGGCCATCGACCACGATCGATCTCGTGAGCGAGCAGTCCCCATGAGGATGGTCAATCTGTCGCGCATCCATTTCCCGGTCACAACGTTGGGGCCTGGCCGAAGGATCGGGATCTGGTTTCAAGGCTGTGGAGGCAGCATCCAATGAGCGGCCAGTAGGACGGGGAATTCGGGACCGAAGCGCGTCAGCGCAAGGCATCCAACCGTATCCCGGAGGGTCCCTCGGTCGGAGCCTCCTTGCCCTGCCGCTCATCCTTCGCTCCTCAAGGAATTCCCGTCCGGCCGCGATTGGCGAAGCCGGTAAAACCAAACGGGAGTACGAAAGATGAAACGCAACGAAAAGAAACCGGCGCCGCACGCAGTCTATGTGGTCGAAGGAGAAGGTGACAAGACCTTCTGGACCAAGATCGGCGCAGCTTGGACGCACCGGGACGGCAAGGGCTTCAACATCCAGCTAAGCTGCCTGCCCGTGAACGGGCGCGTAGTTCTCCGCGATCCGAAGGTCGCCGAGGACGACGAGGAGGCGGGGCGATGAGCCCCGCCGCTACGCGGCACTACCGCGTCCGTCTCAACGCACTGGGAGTCTCACGACATGATCGTCCTCGCCGTCAGCAAGGAAGCCGCCATTGCCAAGGCAATCGCCATCAACGACCTGACCGGCCTCGGCCAAGTGTCCACCAGCCCAAGAGCAGTTGACTGGGACGCCAGCGCCCTCGGTCTGGAGGTGCTCCAATGAGCGCCCTCCTTCACAACTCCGTCGTTCACGGTGACTGTATCAACGTGATGCGCAAGATGAAGTCCGCCTCGGTGGATTTCATCTTTAGCGTCATGACTTGAAATCATCGCGCAAGAAGGAGGTCTTGAACGCAGCTTGCAGCGTGTCTGCCGACAGAGGCGCAATCCAGGGCAGTCGCCCTAACCACCGCACCCGTCCAATCTCGCAAATCGCCCTCACAGCATCCGAATTCTTTTCGCCAACGAAAGCGATTCCAAGAATGTCAATCTGGCGCCTTCGGAGCGCCTCTATGGACAGCAGTGAACAATTAATCGTGCCCAAAGTTGTGCGCGCGCAGAGCACGACAGGAAGTCGCCATGTCTCCAAGACGTCAATGTAAAGCGAGCCGCAATTCAGCGGCTCCATTAGTCCCCCGGTCCCCTCGATCACGAGCGGCTGTCCGCCGGTGTCCGGCAGGTCCAGCGATTCCATTTTGATGCGAACCTCGTCAAGCTCCGCGGAATAGTGCGGCCAAACGGCTGTTTGCAGTCGGCACCCCTCAGGCACGATGCGATCTGGCGAAAGATTTGCAAGCCGAGCGACGCACTCGGTGTCCGTTTCTCCTTCGAGGCCGGCTTGAATCGGTTTCCAAAACTTCGCACCGAGGAGATTGACGAGTCCTGCGCAGAACACCGTCTTTCCGACGCCGGCGCCTGTACCTGTGACCACGATCCGCTGCTGGCTCGTCGAGCTTGACCTCTTGTCCAGCGTTGTACGCACCTCATTCTCCATTATATGCAGCGACAGCTCGCAAAGCGGGCGCCGGTCGACAGGACCGCCTTACTCTTCGGCAGACTTGAACGCACGGCGCCCTCACCTCCCGGGTTCGAGCAACGGCTGCCCAGCAACCCTACTGCGGGTATCACCCCGTCAAGGCTACGAACAGCACAATTCATGCAAGATACCCGTCGCGATCCGTGCCCGCCGCACCCGTCTTAAAAGGCTTCCGGATGCCGACTGTTACGTTGAACCATAGATGGTTGCCGCGCGCGCCATTGCGCCCTCCGAGGGTTGCTTTTCCTGCGTTGTGGCAGGTTAAGATTGTCATTGGCGCACAAATACCGTCCGGATCGGACGGAGGCATTCACGTGTCCCAGAATGTACCCTAATAGATGCAGAACGGTACGCTTCGAACAATAGCCCTACGATTGATGACTGACTTCACCTGATCTGTGGTCATTGAATTAGCGCGGAGTCGTCCTGCCTAGAAAAACGGCGGTGATTTTTGCATTTTCCACTTTGCGCGCCGGAGTTTCCGCCGAGGCACGAGCGGGCTCCGCCGACTCGCATAATCGATCACGATGATCCTGCCAAACAACGCGTCGGCCCCTCGCTGGTGGCGCGATATGCAGCGAGTGTCCGTTTTCGAACGGGACGAGTCCCGGAAACGTTCGATATTTGAGGTGGCAGCAGCGCCTTTAAAGGGCTCAGAGCGCGGCACGTCGATCACGCCTCACCTGCGTAAGCAACATTCAGAGCATGAGGCACGATAATTGTCAGATCCTGCTCAAATATCTTGGGAAGTTCTGCTGCACAGTCGAGGCATTGTACAGCGTCAAAGACCGCCCTGCTGCCGGTGCCTGTTCAAGCATTGCCTTGAGCTCGATCCCGATATATGAACGCGGCCAAGTTGCGGCGTCACGTTTGCGGCCCCCATGATCCGTCACATCGTCTTCTTCACAGCCAGGGATAAGGCCGGTATCGACCAAATCGTCGAAGGTCTATCGGTTCTCACCTCAATCCCATATGCACGCCGGCTCGAGATTGCGCGCAACCGCAAGAGCGATCAGCTCGGCAATGACATCGACGTCGTGGTGTACGGGGAGTTTGATAGCGAGACGGATCTCACTGCGTACAAAACGCACAATTTGTATCGAGAAGCGATCCGATGCGTACGGCCACTCCGGGAGTTGCGCTTTGCCGCTGACTATGAGCTGTCAACAGACGTGCGTTTCGCTGGAACGGCAGGGCTAACGCAAGTCGCTCGGCGCAACGGACCAGCTGGCCGTGGGTAGCTGGATGATCAGCCACAAGGTCTTGTCCGCTCAGGCGTTCGGCACCCGGCGCGCGCTGCGTACCCCGCGAACATCGGAAACAACGCTCCTTCGGAAGGGCATCACGCGGCGCAGGCCTCACAACCTGCCGGACGTCGGTAACAGATAGCTATGCACGTCCGCGAGTTGCAGTGGATTGAGCCTGTCAAGGCGCTGCGATGCTTTGCGCAGCGGCCGCAGCTTACCTTTCTCGATAGCGCGGCAGGCCATGAGCTGCTTGGGCGCTACTCATATCTGGCCTGCGAGCCGTTCAGCACCTATTTGGGTCGCCGATGAACAGGCAAGTTGGAATGGAGAGGCACTTTCAGGCGATCCATGGGAGGTCCTCCGCGGCCTTCTTGCGAGATACAAAGGAGCGCATCGCCCCGATCTCCCCCCATTCCAGGGCGGCGCAGCCGGCTTCCTTGGTTACAATCTGAACCGAACACTGGAGCGGCTGCCGCGGCCGTCAGTTCTCGGCCTCCGGTTGCCTCAATCAATCCTGCATTTTTACGATGTGGTGGTCAGCTTCGATCACAAGGACCAAAGGTGCTGGATCGTCTCGACCGGATGGCCCGAGCAGGACCCCACCCGAAGAGCCGATCGCGCGCTTCGTCGCGCCGACGAGTTTGCAGCACTGCTTGCCAGGCCAAAGTCGCCGCGGATCATAATCCCCAGCACGGCGGGCGCTTGGCATTCGAACTATAGCCGTGAACGCTTCATCGCAGCGGTCCAGCGCGTCGTCGGTTTGATCCTGGCTGGAGATATATTCCAAGCGAACATCGCGCAACGCTTCAGTGCCAGGGTTTCGCCCCTGTTCGATCCGCTCACTTTTTATTGCCAGCTCCGGTCATTGAACCCGGCACCGTTCGCAGCGCTCTTGCGCTACGATAAGCTGACGATCGCATCGAGCTCTCCTGAGCGATTTCTGAAACTTGACGGACGGCAGGTCGAAACGCGCCCGATCAAGGGCACGATCGCGCGTTCCGCCGATTCCGCGGAAGATGGGCGCCGTGCCGAACTCCTTCTTGCGTCCGAGAAGGATCGCGCCGAGAACATTATGATCGTCGACCTGCTGCGCAACGATCTGTCACGCGTTTGTACCGACAATTCGGTCGAGGTTACCGCACTGTGCAACTTGGAATCCTATGCGTCAGTGCACCATCTCGTCTCGATCGTCAGGGGCGCACTTGCTGCGGACAAAGACGCCGTCGGCCTGCTTCGCGCCTGCTTTCCGGGCGGCTCCGTTACCGGCGTTCCGAAGGTGCGAGCAATGGAGATCATTGCGGACATCGAGGGAGTGGCACGAGAGGTCTATTGCGGGGCGATCGGTTTCATTGGATTCAATGGACAGATGGACACGAACATTGCGATCCGCACCGTGATGATCGACGACGACCTAGCTGTGTTTCATGCAGGGGGTGGAATAACGGCGATGTCGGATCCTGAAGCCGAGTACGAGGAGACGCTTGCCAAGGCACAGCGACTCTTCGACGCCTTTGGTGCCGATCCATCTGGTGTGTTTTGATCTTCATCGTCGACAATTACGATTCCTTCGTGTTCAATATTGCGCGCTATTTCCGCGAGCTCGGAGAAGAGACGCAAGTCGTCCGGAATGACGCGATCAGCTTCACCGATCTCGTCGCGCTCCAGGCGCGTGCAATCGTGATCTCTCCCGGGCCGTGCACGCCAATGGAGGCCGGCATATCCACTACCGTTGTCCGCGAACTGTCGGGTCGCGTTCCAATTCTTGGCATCTGTCTTGGGCACCAGTGTATTGGGAGCGTTTTCGGCGGTCGCGTGGCGCGCGCGCGTTGTCCCATGCACGGCCGCGCCTCACACATTACTCATGACGGCCGAGGGTTGTTCAAGGAACTCCCGTCTCCACTTCCTGTTGGACGCTATCATTCTCTGGCGGTCGAACTCGAGGAGTCAGACGCGCAGCATCTCGTGGTGACAGCCCGTTCAATTGAAGGTGAGATCATGGCTTTGGCACATAGGCATCACCCAACCTATGGCGTGCAATTCCACCCCGAGTCAGTACTTACTCAACAAGGGCACGTGTTGCTTATGAATTTCTTGCAATTGGCGGCCACTTTCAAAGCGTGAGATCGGAGACTTCGTGGCGAGCTGCGTATTCGTGAATCGCGCCGCAGAGGTCGGACAAGATGTAACCAGAAAGCGGAATAGCTCAGATGGTACGCTACGTACGCAACTTTGCAATTGAATTACCTGGAACCGTCGGCCTCTTCGCATCACCTCCATTCGGTAAGTCGGGGTCATCTTCTGGCTTACGGGTGTTTCCACTCCTCACTTGGCCACCGGTGCCTATGGGATCGGCGGTTCTCTTCGGTATCGGATCAACGCTCCTGTTATCTGCCAAAGCTTCGCGTATCGATCCGGCTCGCCATGCCTATAGGATTCGCCGCCCTCATCTCGCGCGCTGTCCGGTGATACCGGGACGAGACGTCAACACCGCGGCTGTAACACCACGATCGCGGAGTGGGAATCCGCAGGCTGGTTGAGATCAGAGAAACAAGAGGAGGTGCACAACCGAACTAGGCTAGATGCCGTAATGGGCCCTGCTCGGAGCAAGGGGTGATGATGGTGGCTGTCCCCCGATAGATGATGAAACGGGGTCACGACTTGAGTCGGCCCCAAGCATCTGGAGACGGAGGACAGCCGTGGAGAACTATGCCGGAATCGACGTGTCATTGGAACTGTCGAGCGTATGCGTTGTGGATGCCCAAGGTAAAATCCTGAAGGAAGCGAAGGTCGCGAGCGAACCCGACGCCTTGGTTGAATTTTTCGAGACGCTTGGCTTTGCAGTGAAGCGGATCGGGCTGGAGGCTGGGCCGCTGTCGCAATGGCTGCACTCGGGGCTGAAAAGAGCAGGGTTCGAGACGGTTCTGCTCGAAACGCGACATGTGAAGGCCGCATTGTCTGCGATGACGGTGAAGACTGATCGCAAGGATGCGCGCGGGATCGCCCAGTTGATCCGGATGGGCTGGTTCCGGCCGGTGCACGCAAAGTCGGTCGATGCGCAGGAGATCCGGGCCCTCCTGATCGCGCGCAAACAGCTTCTCGGGCGGCTGATCGACGTGGAGTTGAGTATCCGCGGGATTTTGCGTGGCTTTGGGCTGAAGGTTGGCCCGGTGACGCGCAAGAATTTCGAAGCGCGGATCCGAGAGTTAGTTGCGGGTCAGGCGACATTGGAACGCATTGCTACAGCGATGCTTTCGGCACGATCGGCCTTGAAGGCAGAGTACGGAAGGCTACACAAGGCTGTGCTGGCAATTGTGCGTCACGATGCGGTTTGTCGCCGGCTCATGACAGTGCCGGGCGTTGGTCCCCTGGTGGCTGTTACCTACAAATCGGCGATTGATGACCCTCATCGCATCGTAAAATCGAAGGCAGCAGGCGCGCTGTTCGGGCTCACACCAAAGAAATACCAATCAGGAGAAAAGGACGTCACGGGCGGAATCACGCTGGCCGGAGACGAGATAGTGCGCACGGTGTTGTATGAGGCTGCCAACGTTCTGTTATCGCGCATCACGCGGTTCTCAAAACTCAAGCGCTGGGGGATGGACGTCGCCAAGCGGCGAGGTTCGAAGCGCGCAAAAGTCGCTCTAGCACGTAAGCTGGCAGTGATCCTGCATCGGATCTGGGTCGACGGCACAACTTACCGATGGACCGAAGCGGGGCCGATCGCAGCATAGAAGACGTGGAGGAGATCAAGAACGCAACCGGGCTGAACTGAAGCCCAGTGCCCGAAGTCCCGTCGCCGGGACGGTGGATCCGGTGAAGCCGTTACACGGCCAGTGGTCGTCATCTGACGAACCACGCGTATCTAGATAGGCTCACCGCTCCCTCTGACAGCATGAGGTGGCGGCCAGGCGTTGACCACGGACAGAAGCATGAGCTCGGCGGCGTGACGTCTACTCGGGAGGCTTGACATCATCGGGCCCATTACAGAAGGCCGTGTACCTATAAACGGCGTCGTCATGTGACGGGTGACCACGCCCGCTTTGGTCCTATAGCGACCAAGTTCGTGCGGCAGCGCAGTATGTCGCGATGGGCTATGAGCAGTCGCGAAGGCAGGGCGTTGCTAGCTCACTCGCTCTACAAGATGCGCACGCGAGGGTGCAGGGTCAAACCGATCGGCGAAATATTGCGTTTCGTTGGCGACCAGCCCTTCGCGGAATTCCATGATACTCACCGCGTATGATGGCATATCGTCGTAGGTAAGCACGAATTCAGTGACCCAGAGATTACCGCTCCCGATAATTCGCCGGACCGTAAAACGCTTCTTGTTTGGCTGGAGGAACCTGCTCTCTTGAATGTTGTGCCGGCCCCGTATCTGCTCGCCGGATTGCGGATAATCAAGCACAGCATCTTCGTGATAGATCTCGTGTTCGGTCTTGAAGTCGCTCGTGTCCGAAGCATCCCAATGGCGCTCCAACGCCAGTCGCACGGTTCGATCATCCATCTCAATCTCCCACCTACCCTTCCGGCTCTATCGGGCTTGTTGCGATCTCAGACCGGCAGTGTAATTTCGCAGACAAGTCCGTCTTTGCGCCAGTCAAAGTGAACTTTTCCCTTTAACTGAGTGATCATTCCTTCAATGATGCGGCCACCAACGCCCTTTCGCGTGGGTTCCTGCGCGGCAGGACCACCTGTCTCGGTCCAGCGTAGATCCAATTGACCGCGAGCCTCATGCGACCATTGCAAGCGGACCTGGCCGTTGGACTGAGACAAAGCACCGTACTTCGCGGCGTTGGTGGCCAGCTCGTGCAGCGTCATGGCAATTGCCTGAGCGACGCCGGGTTCTAACACAATATGCGGTCCATCCATCAGCAGTCCCTTCCCCGAATATGGAGCGAGTTCCTGTTCGGCAATCGCCGATAGATCGGCGCCTATCCAGCGTGTCGCGACAAAGAGCGAGCAAACCCTCGCAAGCGCTTCGATCCGCCCAACAATCGCCTGTTTGAGATCTTCCGGCGAGCTTGATTGAGAAAGATTCACTGCCGCCAGAACGCTCGCGAGCATGTTCTTGCTGCGGTGCTCGGCCTCGCGTGCCAATGTCGTGATCATCTCCTGATTTTTCTTTTGCTCGGTGATATCTCTCGCGATCTTTGATGCGCCAACGATCTTGCCGCTGGAATCTTTGACAGGAGAAACGGTCAGCGAAACGACAATGAGGCTGCCGTGCTTAGTTTGGCGAACAGTCTCAAAATGGTCGATGCGCTCACCTCGCCTGATGCGAGTAAGTATCTCGCGCTCCTCGCTTTGGCGGTCCTCAGGGATAACAAGCGTAATGGGCTGACCAATCGCCTCACTGGGCGAGTAGCCGAAGATGCGCTCGGCCCCCCTGTTCCAGCTCAAAATGATGCCATCGAGATTCTTGCTCACAATCGCGTCGTCGCTGGATTCGACTATGGAGGCGAGCCAGCGCAACCGTTGCTCACTTTCGCGAAGTGCATTTTTAAAGTCGCTTTTTCGCGTCATAGGGATGATCCCCTGGTCCAGAAGCTCTGCGGGCCTTGACGGCAAAATCATAGCACCAATGTTCCGTCCAGCATTGACCCGCCAACGTAGAAATCTGGTGCCAGTTCATGAGGTCGCCTTTGGTCATTTTTGACGGTTTGAGCGGAGATTGTCGGCTAGCTGATGTCCGCTTCTACCCCGTAAGCGTCCAACCGGAGCGTGCCCGGAAGCGTTGCGTCTGGCCGGATCCCTGTGATTCAAGCTTCCAAACTCGGGGTTGCATCATGCGCTACGAACTCGCCGATTATGAAGGGATTGCCAACAAGCCCATGTTGCCGAACAAACCGCGTGGCGTTCCTCGGGTTAACGGTGAGCGTCACGAGAGGATCACCGTGCCCGGCCTTGACTTGCGCGGAATGCTTTGGATTGCCCGATCGAGGTGATTGACGCTGCCGTTGCGTGATGATGGGGTGACCGCGGGTTAGAGCGGGCGACGGGGGACCTCGGAATGACCAGCGAGTCGCAGCTGCGCGAGAAGCTTCGGAAGATCGAGGCGTTGTTCGCGGGTGCGGGAACTGCCGGTGAGCGCCTCGCGGCGGAAGCTGCGCTACAGCGGGTGCGTGCTCGGGTCGAGGAGCTGGCTCGCCACGATCCGCCAATCGAGCAGCAATTGTCACTTCCCGACCAATGGTCGCGGCACCTGTTCTTGGCGCTTTGCCGCCGGTACGGGCTGCGGCCGTTTCGTTATCACCGCCAGCGACGCAACACGGTGATGATCCGTGCCTCACGAGGCTTCGTCGACAAGGTTCTGCTACCGGAGTTCACCGAGCTGGAGAGGGCGCTGCAAGTCTATCTGCACGAGGTGACGCAACGCGTGATCCGCGAAGAGATCTATGACGACACCAGCGATGCGCAGGAAGTTCCAGATGCCCTGCCGTCGAACTGATCAGGCGGCGAGCTTTGCCTGCGGACTATCGCGCTCGGCCTTCCAATTCCACGGCAACAGCATGTGCAGCTGATTGATCTTTGTACGACCGGAGACGACGCGATCGAGAACATCGGTCAGATAGTGCCGCGGGTCGATGTCTTGCAGCTTTGCCGTGTTGATAAGCGACGCGAGAATGGCCCATGTCTCGGCACCGCCTTCACTGCCGGCGAACAAATAGTTCTTCTTTCCCAGGCCTATCGGCTTGATGCTGCGCTCGACCGTATTGTTGTCTATTTCAATGCGTCCGTCATCGATGAAGCGCGTCAGGCCGTCCCAATGGTTGAGGGTGTAGCGGATGGCTTTGCCCAGACCGGACTTCTTCGAGACTTCCAGCAGTCGCGCCTCGAGCCAGGGTTTGAAGTCCTCGATCAGCGGCCTGGTGTCGGTTCGCCGCACCACAGCCCGATGCGTCGCCGGCAGACCGCGGATGCGATCCTCAATGGCGTAGAACATCGCGATCCGTTGCAGCGCTTCCGCGGCAATCGGCGACTTCGTCGCGACGTGAACGTCCCAGAACTTCCGCCGCGCATGCGCGAAGCAGAACGCCAGCTGCACCAGACGGCCGCCGTTCTTGATCAGGCCCTTGTAGGCGGCATAGCCGTCGACCTGCAGGATGCCGTGGTAGTTCCCGAACAGCTGCTTGGCGCGGATCGCCTTGCGATCCTCGGCAAACATGTAGACCACCGCCGGCGGCGCCAGGCCGCTCCACGGACGGTCGTCGGTGGCGATCGCCCAGAACTGGCAGACTTTGGTCCTGCCACGGCCGGGATCGAGAACCGGCAGCGGCGTCTCGTCGGCAAACAGCCGCGGGTAGGACATCACTGTGTCGCGCAACAGCGTGTGAAGCGGCTTCAGCCACCAGGCGGCGCGGCCCATCCACGAGGCCAGCGTCTGCCGGTCGAGCGTGATGCCTTGCGCGGCGAACATCTGTTCCTGCCGATACAGCGGCAGCTGGTAGCCGTATTTCATCACCGCGATGTGGGCCAGCAAGGCTTCCGTCACCATCCCGCCGTCGATCGCCTGGGCCGGCGCGGGTGCCTGCTGCACACTCTGGCGGCATCCCCGGCAGCCGTACCGCGGACGCACAATGCGCTTGACCCGGTACTGCATCGGAATGACGTCGAAGGCTTCCTTGACGGTCTCCCCGATCTTGTGCAGCGGCTCGCCGCAGCAGGGGCAGATGTGGCTCTCGATATCGATCATGACGTCGATGCGCGGCAAATGCTCCGGAAGCTTCCCCCGGTTGCGTCGCGCCGGTCGCTTGCTACGGCCTTCCGCTCCATCAGGCAGCCTGCCTCCGGTCACGTCGTCGTTGGCGGCGGCACCAGCCGCCTGCGCCGTGATGGTGAAGAGAGACAGCTGTCCGGAATCCAGTGTCTCGGAGCGGGGACCGAAGATCGTGTGCTTGTACTGGGACAGGATCATCAGGAGCTTGTCGTTCTCCTGAACCGCAGCGTCGCGTTGGGCGATCGCCGCATCACGCTCGGCCGCCAGCGTGCCGCATTCCGCCGACAACGCCGCAAGCCGTGACGATAGCTTCATCACGGCTTGTCGGAGCACGGCTGGATCGGAAGGCAAATCAATCATGCAGCGTAATCGTACAACAACTCTGCATGAATGACGAACTACTCTTGATAAGGATCAACCAGCTCGTGCTGGCTGATCCACAACACGCATTGGCACACGCTTCCAGTCTGAGCCATCGAGCAGCACCGAGAGCTGAGCATGAGATAGCGGCATGACGCCTTCCTTGATCGGCGGCCAGGTGAATTGCCCCTCGATTCTCTTGTAGTAAAGGACAAGGCCGCTTCCGTCCCAGGTCAGGATCTTCACGCGATCTCGGCGCTTGGAGCGGAAGATATAAAGTCCGCCGTCGAACGGATCGGCTCCAAACGCCTCGCTCACCAGCATCGCCAGTGAGTCCATGCCGCGACGGAAATCGACCGGCTGCGTCGCGATCCAGATCGACAATCCGGGTCGCAGCCCGATCATCGGCAAACCGTCCCGACTGCCGCCAGCACCTCGCACAGCGCCCGCCGGTCGACCGTCCCCCTGACACGGATGCGAACCGCGCCGACCTCGATCTCGATTGCCGCCTGCTCCTCACACGACCGTAATTTGCTCCCGCAGCCGGTGATCGCGACCGGCACAAAGCCAGGTGGCACGTCTCCAGCCCCACGCTCCGCGACCTTCGCCCGCGTCGTTTGACGACGCCACAGAAACAACAGGCTTGGGCTGATGTCATGTCGCCGCGCCACCGCGGACACGCTTGCACCCGGCGCAAAACTCTCCGCGATAATCGCCCCCTTCGCATTGGTCGACCAGCGTCGGCGCCGGCCGGTCCCGGTGATGATCTCGACACGCTGCAGCGTGTCGGCGCCGTCTTCGAGGATAGGTGTATGCCTATCCTTATCGCTATCCTTACGACTATCCTTTGACATGCAGGCCTCGTGACTAACCATTCCACGAGATCTTCCTAACCCACCAGATCAGCCCTCAGCCCGTGGTCCCGGGATGACGCTCACGGTTAACGTAACGACCGTCGTGTCCTCGATGGCGTCTTCTGGGTCTTGCGCTCTGGAGCACCTTGGCGTGATCTGCCCGACATGTTTAGTCCGTATACCACTTGCTACAACCGCTTCGTCCATTGGCGGCGGGCTGGTGTCTGGGCCGCATCAAAGATGCACTTGCTGCTGCGCACGAACACTGTCCAAATGATCGACACCTCGATTGTCCGCGTGCATCAGCATGGAGCCTGCATCACTAGGAATCGGCGCCAATCGATGGGAAGGTCACGCGGCGGCTTGACGAGTAAAATCCACGCGGTGGTCGATAGCAATGGTTTGCCAGTACGGCTGACGCTGAACTGTCATCCTGTCCGCCTGCTCAAGCACGGAGCCGTCCCGATGCCGGCAGCTACGAAGTTCGCAGTGGCCTGCCCAGCGTCTTTGTCTTTGTCTACTGAGACAATAGACCGAGCCGCCGCCCTCGAGCTTTGTCCAGCTCGCCATCAGCTTGAGTCCGCCCAAGAGAGCCGCATCCATATTGAGAAGCTCAACGCGCCGTTTCTCTATACGCTCAAGGCTAGTGCCCGGAGTTCAGCGCTAGCATCAAATGCGCGATCGAGAAAGACCTATGTCCGGCTCTGAAGACAAAGGCCGCCAAGTGAGGCGGCCTCTGTTTAATAGCTTACGGTAGGCGCTGGCAGACGACACGTAGCTGGCTGACGCATCTTATGCAGTATTTCGTCCAGGCGAAGAGCCGATGACATCGACTCCAATTGCATATTCGCCCGGCTGGCATTTGCTACTTGATTGCCCCGGGTTGCCGCTAGTCCATGAACCAGTCGTTGGCCCCGACGGAACGATGTTTCCAGTAAATTGAGTTCCGTTACCACTTAGGCGCTCCTCAGTAGCTTACTGAGCGAAGGCAGACGACGCGGCGAGCACACAAAAAATTGCAAGTGAATAAATGGATTTCATAACTCCACCTCCAAAAATTGAGTGGAAGGTAAGCTTACAACTAATTCGACAACCTGCAACTGATTCTGCGTGAGGTACGGAAAAGACATCGAGCCGTATTTTTTTTGCACCGCCACTCAACAGCATTGATCGCTGGGATGGATGTCAAGAACCCGCGGCGCGCACGCGCCTCGCCATCTATAGCGCACTTGGCCGATCGGTTAGGCATTGGACCCTGACTCCGTCCGGACGGGCTCGATTTTTGTGCGCGCAGACCTCACTTCTTCGGCCATGTCGCGCGCGCAAATGTCATCGCGCGGCGGAAGTCGGCCTATTACGCAAAGGCCGACGTCGCGCTGCTGAAGCAGGTTGCTCAGCCCTGGCCGGAGGCGCTCTGATGCTCGACGCCATCGAGACCTATCTCGCGCTCCGCCGCACCACGGGCTTCGCGATGTCGACCGCGGAGTACCTGCTGAAGAGCTTTGCCGCCTTCGCGGCCGAGCGCGGACAAATGTACGTCGAGACAAAAACAGCGATCGACTGGGCCGCGCTCGGACCATCCGTCGCGCAACGCGATGCACGCCTCAGAGCCGTCTGTCGCTTCGTACGCCATGTCCGGGTGGAGGACGTCGGGCACGAGCTGCCGCCGGCAAATCACTTCGGCGCCTGCAAAAAGCGTCGCACGCCGCACATCTACACGACAGACGAGATCAGTCGGCTGGTCGAAGCTGCGCTGCGGCTTCGGCCAACGCGGGGCTTGCGCCCGCACACGCAAGCGACCTTGATCGCGCTGCTCTCACGCTCTGCGGCACACCGCGGCGACCGAGATGCTGCGCCATGGCGTGCCGCTCGACAAGATCGGCCTCGTCCTTCGGCATCGCGGCATCGACACGACGGTCATATCGACCCAGTCCTTCTCTTCCATGTGTCGTTCCCAGGTATATCCAGGAGGATCTTCCTCGTGCACGCGCTCTTTTGCGATGAAATACTTTCGATCAGTGGTATCGACGCCGTTCTTCGTAACCATCCATTGTGACCCGACCCAAAGTGCTGGCATGGCAATCGACCTCCGTTATCGGTACCAATGTAGCGGCGGACTTTGGGCCGTCAGCTTATTGGAGGCACACTGTCCCCGTTAAAAAACGTGGTCCATGGGCGCATGCGGGCTTGAGAGTGGTGACGCCGTTTCGGCGGCGATCCCGATTAGGAAGATGAGAAATTGGCATAGCCCAGACCCTCCAGCCATCCTTCGGAAGCCACCTGACCAGAGGTCGTCACCGGCTTTCAATTACCCACAAATGCTTGATTCGATGGCGATAGTCCTGATCGAAAAATCTTGAATCGGATGAATCGCTTGTGATTCATTGTCGGGCACCTGAATCGCGACGGCGAGGTGACTTGATGTGTTCAAGCGGAACGGCGTGTCGTTGCTCGGCCGGCCCGGATGATGGTGATGAAAGTGCCGTCGAACATTGGACGGAGCGCGAGATCGACAAGACAGCGTTCAAGGATGCCCGTCTCGGTCAACGATTTAGCGAGCTGTTGAAGCAAATTGGTGACGGCATGGGCGGGAGCATACCGTTCGCGTGCCAGGACTGGGCGAACACGAAGGCGGCCTACCGCTTCTTCGCCAACGAGCGCGTGGAGGAGGCCGACATCCTCAGCGGTCACTTCGCCGCCACGCGCGCGCGTTACGATGATTGTAGAGGCCCGATCCTCCTTATTCAGGACACGACGGAATTCTCCTACCAGCGCGCGAACACGAGCGCTATTGGCCTGACCAAGAGCGTCAACAGCGGCCGGGACAAGGACGGCCGTTGGCGCCATCACACGGTCTGCGGAATGCTGATGCATTCCAGTCTCGCCGTGACTGTCGAGGGCCTGCCGCTGGGATTGGCGGCGGTGAAGTTCTGGACACGGAAAAAGTTCAAAGGCACGGCGCAGCTCAAGAAGAAGATTAACCCGACCCGCGTTCCGATTGAGAAGAAGGAAAGCGTTCGCTGGCTCGACAATCTCAGGCAATCAATCGAGCGGCTCGGACAACCGGAGCGTTGCATTCATATTGGTGACCGCGAAAGCGACATCTACGAATTGTATTGCCTGACGCAGGAGCTTGGCGCTCACTTCCTTGTCCGCGCCTGCGTCGATCGGCTGGCAGGCGATGGCGGTCATACGATTGCAACCGAGATGGAAGAGACCAGCGTCAAAGGCTTGCATTACATCGACGTGCGCAACGACAAGGGTGAGACGACGAAGGTCGCGCTGGAAATCAAGTTCAAGCGGATCGCGGTCTTGCCTCCCATCGGCAAGCAGAAACGTTATCCAGCCCTCGATCTGACGATAATCCATGCGACCGAGCGCGGTACGCCAAAGGGCCGTAAACCGATTGAGTGGAAGCTCATCACAGACCTAGCCGTCCGCAGTCGCTCCGAAGCAATCGAGAAGATTAACTGGTACGCCATGCGGTGGAAAATCGAGGTGTTCCACAAGATCCTGAAATCGGGCTGCAAGGCGGAAGACTCAAAACTCCGGACCGCGGAGCGACTTGCCAATCTAATGGCGGTCTTCTGCATTCTCAGTTGGCGCGTCCTCTGGCTCACCATGCTCAATCGCATCGCCCCAGACGCGTCACCGAAGCTCGCATTGACGGACACCGAGATCGCATTGCTCGATCGACTCATCAGCGCCGCGAGCCATCGACGATGTCGCCCTGGAACCCTTGCATTTTATCTTACCAAACTTGCACGATTGGGTGGCTACCTGGCCAGGGCGGGCGATCCGCCGCCTGGAAATGTTGTCATCTGGCGCGGCCTCTCGAGACTCACAGATATCGAACTTGGCGCCGAAATCGCAGCTGCTGGAAATGTGGGTAATTGAAAGCGTCACCGGATGTGTACGAAATAATTGCCGCCATCGCAGCAGCAAGGACCGCGAAATGCCATATCGCCGCGCCGTCGCCGCCACCTGGCGCGGCGCTTGTAAGCTCTCAAGGACGGTCTTGAGCTTCTCATCCTCGGACCAGCGTCGGCGCCGACCCGTCTCAACCACTTCGAGCCGTCCAACTTGGGTGCTGACCTTATCACGCGCGTGGCGTGGACAAGGAAGATAAGCTCGCCGCATGAAATGCGCTGTTGCCCCAGCGCCAGTACGAGGGCTAGTTGCCCGGACGGGGGAAAATACTTTTAGAATGATCGGTCCGAAATTCTGGAGCTACATTCGTTTCAGTCTTCAGAAGTTGTTCGAAATCTGGTGGCAATCTGTAGGTCGAACGATCGCTACTCGATTTGTACCGACGACTCGCTCCTGAAGATATTTTGCGAGCGGATGAATTGTTTGATCGATGTTGCCGTTGATACGCCGCCTTTCCGGCCAAGGATTAAGCAACTTCCAGTACGTAAGATAGCGCTCATTGTGAATATGAATAAACTCCGCAGGATTCAGCTCGTAATTGTATTCTCGACATGCACCCAAATCGAAACTTAACCTGATGCGGCTCGGGTGCGACCTATCGCGATACCAGCATCGGCCCGGCCTTGAGCAAGGGAAGCTACTACTACCACTTAAGCCGCTCACCAAGTCGACTTCAACTACCTAGAGGCCGCAACTAGTGCCGCTGTGGGTCTTCATTTGCGTAATCCGATGCAAGGCGGCCACTGATTGAACGAACCCGCTACGCGGGAGTGGAGGCAATACGGTAAGACCAGCGAGTGCACTTACGCACCGTTCCCGGTGTCGGCATCCCATGTCGGCCGCGGGCTTGGAGCTCGACCTCATTCTCGCCTGGAATAGCGGCGATCCAAGGCATAGCTACCGAACCCCGTGTGCTCGATCCGACCGCAGCTTCCAGATCAAGGACATGAACCTAACCCCGCTCCCGTGTGCCCGGCTTGCCAAACACGGGCTCAATGATCTTGCGGGCTGGCATGCGGCTCGTCGTCGTCCACAACGAGGCGAGATGAGGATCGATCGCTACCTCCACGTTCTCGAGAATGCGACGGAGGCTGGAGGGATCCTGATCGGCTGCTATAGCGGTCCTCATATCGCGATCACGGAGCGTTCGGAGCCTCTGCGGCGCGACAGCGCCCACGGCTTCGGTTTGATTGAGACGATCCCGGACATCCGGGTCTCGCCAACAGGCGATGGACCGCGAGCGGGCGCACTCACACATTTGTTTGGTGAGTGGCATACGCATCCCGGATTTTTGTCGGGACCATCCGCGATAGATCCGAAAGACGTGGCGAGACGTCAGACGGAATAACGTCGCCGGAAGCTCGGTCTTCCTCGCAAGAGGCGGCGATGGCTGGTGGGCAGGCCTTGGCGCCCGAAGGACATTGGATGAGGATGTCGATCGTTGCACCCGATGACGAATGACCGCGACTGTCGTCGTGATTGTAGGATTCGAATGCCAACCGCTAGCTATTCGTTGAGCAAGGACTCGCTAATGCAGACGAAGGACTCGTGCTTCGTTGTACCGGGTTTGTATGAAAATCGAGAACGACGCCAAAAATTGTGCTCCGAAAAGACCGCCAGCTCTTGTTTTTGACGAGGAAAGCTCGATGGAGCGGGTGAAGGGAATCGAACCCTCGTATTCAGCTTGGAAGGCTGATGCTGCCTCGAACTCAAGCAATATCGGCTCCCGGTCACAGCTGAATCCTGAGTGTGGCCCATATGGCGATCGAGTGGCGTTCCGCAGCTCGATTCAAGGGCATTGTCTTAACAAGCGACAACGCGAAGATTGTTTGTCGCGCCTCTAAGTCCAAACGGGACTCCAGAGACAATCACGGCCAAGTCGCCCAATCGAATATAGCCTTCGTGGTGCGCGGCCGCCGAGGCGATCCGCGTCATCTCCTCATAACCAGAAGGATCGCTGGACACGGCACTGTGCACCCCCCACAACAAGCACATGCGCCGAGCCACTTTCTCGTCCGGAGTAAGGGCAAGAATCGGCACTGGCGGCCGGCTGCGCGAGATCCGAGCGGCTGTCGTCCCGCCTGCCGTGAACCCGATGATGACCTTGGCGCCAATTGTAGCGGCAAGATCTGCCCCTGCGGCCGCGACGGCATGCGAAGGGGTGCTCTCCACGTCAGCTCGAGAAGCGTCGATCAGCGACCGATAGAGATGATGCCGCTCCGTGCTTTTGATGATGCGATCCATCATGGCAACAGCGTCAATCGGGTAGGCCCCGCTTGCCGATTCAGCAGATTGCATCACTGCATCGGCTCCATCATAGATGGCGGTTGCGACATCTGAGGTTTCCGCCCGCGTCGGCGTCGGCCCAGCCACCATGGAATCCAACATTTGCGTTGCGATGATGACGGACTTTCCGGCACGCCGACAGGCACGCACGAGCTCCTTTTGTCGGCCAGGTACCTCCTCGGCCGGGATTTCGACGCCAAGATCACCGCGCGCTACCAT
The DNA here is from genome assembly GCF_023375135.1 of Bradyrhizobium sp. C-145. Lineage (NCBI taxonomy): Bacteria > Pseudomonadati > Pseudomonadota > Alphaproteobacteria > Hyphomicrobiales > Nitrobacteraceae > Bradyrhizobium > Bradyrhizobium sp. C-145. The sequence goes on from NZ_CP088150.1 coordinate 7,189,005, forward strand.
AATGGCGTCCGACAAGCCAATGATGTCGTCGATGCGATCGAGCGCCATCGGCGTCTCGATTTTGGCGATCAGACCTGCGGCCTGGCCAATGATGGCGCGCGCCTCGATCAGGTCGACGGTTTCTGAACAAAGGACAAGGCCACCCAGTCGACCCCAAGGTCAATGCCGAACGCGAGGTCGGCGCGATCTTTCTTGGTGAGCGGAGATAAGTCGAGCATAGCCCCCGGCACGTTGACCCCCTTGTGGTCCGAGATCAGGCCTCCGACCGCCACTTGCGCAACGATTTCTCCGTCTCTTGGTTCGGTGACCCTCAAGTGCACCCGGCCATCGTCAATGAGAAGTTCTTGCCCGGGATGAACGGCTGCAAAAATCTCCGGATGAGGCAAGGGTATCGATTGCTTTGCTCCTTTGGCTCCGTCGATCACAAAGCGGACCGTTTCACCAGCCCGCAAAACCAGCCTGCCTTCTTCAAGGGAGCCGATGCGGAGCTTTGGACCTTGGAGATCCTGCAGAATGCCTATCGGCCGGCCGAATTCCCGCTCGAGTTCACGGATACACACATAACTCTTGGCGTGGTCTTCGTGGGCACCGTGACTGAAATTTAGCCGAAAGATATCGACCCCGGAAAGGTAGAGAGCACGTATCTTCTCAGGCTCGGCACTTGCCGGACCGACGGTTGCCGCGATCTTGGCGTGACGCGAGCGACGCAATGTATCCCCCTCTGAAAGAATGTGATCGATCTAGCCATAAAGACCAAAGCCGACCCTTGCGGACTGCCTTCGACAGCAGTTGAGCAAGCCGATGTCCTCTTCGTCAGTGGGTTAACACCATGCGATCGACGCTATTGGCAAAGTAAATCCTGCTTTGAACCGATCCATGACAACCATTGTTTCAATGCGCTTTATGTCTGAACTTTCCTCTGTAAGACGTCGGGCAAACCGCTCGTAATCTTCCATATCGTTTACCGTAACGAGCAAGACGACGTCGGCCAGACCAGTAACGTAGAATGCGCTCATCACTTCAGGCATCTTGCGAGTTTGCCGCTTTAGGCGATCAACGGTGTCGGCACGCGCGCGCTCTAAGGAAATGAGAACCACTGCCGTCACATGCCGCCCAATTGCTTTTGGAGAAATGATGGAAACGTCGGCCTCTATGACACCCTTGGATCGAAGGCGCTTCAGCCGACGTTGAACTCCGGATGCGGATAGGCCGACCTTACTTCCAAGTTGTTCACTACAGAGGCGATTGTTTCGTTGGATGAGATCAAGAAGACGAAAATCGATCTTGTCAAGTTGCATCACTGCCTCGCGGCCGGCGGATTGCGATCGCATCGGGGAAGCAGACGCCTGCGCGGCTTGTCCTGACATTTTCGATTCGTCACGACGCAGCCCAGCTGTTGAACGATCGATTTCTCCCGCTGTCATGTGCCTTGGAACACCTATGGGAGCCCAGCTCTTTGCGATCTACCGAAGACAGGGCTCACCACGCTCGAACCCGGCCGCCATCTCGAGAATGTCGCGGATCGGGACCCACGACCGCTGAGAGCTGCTGATGAAGGCTGTCCGACTCCAGTGCTATCGATACGCGCCCCGGACCCGAGCACATATTTCCCCGCCACAGACGAGTGTGGTAGATGGTCAAGCTCCGGAAGCGACGGCTTTTTGCTCCTGATCAGCGGAAAGCATTATTGCGTTGACGATGCGATATGCGAATACGATGGCGGGACCGATTGTTATCCCTGCCCCGGGATAAATTCCACGCATCGGCGACGTCATGTCGTTGCCGCAAGCATAAAGACCCTGGATTGCGTTGCCTTGTGCATCCAGGACGTTTCCGTAACTGTCGGTCGCCAACCCGGTCGCCGTGCCAAGCGTTGCCGGAACGATCGGCAACGCGACAAATGGTCCGTCTTTGATTGGTCCAAGATTTGGATTTTTTCCCATGGTCGGATCGCCGAGCGTCCGATTGAAAGCCGATTCCCCACGCTTGAAGAGTGGATCGCGTCCTTGGGCAGCGTGCGCGTTGTGTTCCTCGATCGTCTTTTGAAGCACAGCGGCATCTAGTCCCAGCTGCTTTGCGAGCTCCGAAATCGTTGCACCTGCCTTGATGTAGCCAAGGCGGACATATTTACCGATGCTCAACGTCGAGGGCCATGGCAGCAGGTGTCCCATACCCCTCAATCGCACGAACTGGTGATCGCAGATGAAGTAGAACCGCTTATCTCCTGGATATCCGTTTTCAAACATTGCCAGGCAAATATCGTGGTACGAATTCGATTCATTGACGAAGCGTCTGGCATTTGGACCGACAGCAATGACCCCAGGACGGCCACGGTCGAGCCAGCCGTATGGCACGACCTGCGAGCCGCTGCCGCGTTTCAGGATTGAAACTGGGGTCCAGAAGCCGGCGGATGCAACATCTTTGTCGATGGCGGCCCCGAGCGTGGTTGCAAGCCCAATGCCGTCACCGTTAACATCGACGTGGGCCAACGTAACGTCATGCTGGTGTGCACCACTGAGGTCCGCCCTCAACTGCGCGTCCCGGGCAAAGCCGCCAGTTGCGAGAACAACACCACGCGAGGCGCGAACGCGGACGTCAAGATTGATCCGCTTGACAACGGCACCCGTGACGCGCCCGCCTTCCTTCATGAGTTCGAGCGCTGGAGAAGATGGCCAAATTTCTACGCCGTACTCGCGCAGGCTCACCAGCAGCCGCGCAATCAGGGCATTCCCGCCGCTGAGCTCAGTACCACGCCTGAAGCTGAGCCGATCCCGCGCATAGCGGCAAAGGCGAGTTAAGACGTGCTTGAGCGAGGCAATAGAGTGGAGCGGGTTGAGAAAGCTTCTCACCTCGCTCGATGAGATCATCATGCCCCCGAGCACAACCCGAATGGGGTCACCAATCAAATCGAAGTCCTTGCCTAGAAGCCGCCCATCATAGGGAGCGGGACTCAGTGCCCGTCCCCTATCAATGCCGCCAAGTTGGCTCGAGTGATAATCGGGCGTAGAGGCCAAGTTAAACTTGACACTCGTGCCGTTCTCGAGCGCGGTTAGCGCCGCCGGGCCGTCTTCGAGATAAGTATCAATGAATTGCGCACGGTAATGAACGCCGAGTTCATGCTGCAGGTATGTCCTCGCATTGGCGATGGTGTCATCGATGTTAGCCGCGCGCGCCTGAGCAGAACAAGGAACCCAGATCATGCCATTCGACAGGGCCGTCGTTCCGCCAAGTCGCGGCGATTTCTCGCATACAATGACGCGCAGTCCGGCCTTTGCCGCATAGAGCGCCGCCGACAGTCCAGCCGCGCCGCTGCCGACCACGAGTACATCTGTCTCCCAGTCCTGATCCGGCCTCGTGCCCCCTTTGGAGGCGAAAGCGATCGGGTCCGGTTTAGCTCGGTCATTTGGTGTGTTCATGCGGCCTCGCTGCACGTTGCAGTGAACATCAATGAGCTTGCGGAAGCGGGACAGCTTTGAAATCCGCCGCCGCTGTTTTCACCGCCCGTTCAATTGGAAGCCTTTCGATTGAGGATGCGCCAACAAAGCCGACACACGCGGTCGTCCGATAGACCTCGATCGTATCTTCAGGCTCGGCAATTGCCCCACCATGGCAAAGCGAGAGGACGTCCGACCGGACGGTTAGCGCCGCCGCGTTGATCTCATTGATGCGCCGGATCGCCTCCTTTATGGATTGCCCGTCCTCATGACCGACCAAGCCGCCGCGCGTTGCGCCGACATGTGGGACGATGCAGTCGGCCCCTGCACTTGCCATCGCTTTGGCGTCTTGGGGGCTTGCAACATAGGCGAGCGAAAAGATATTCTTCTTGCGCGCGAGAGCGATCAGTTCGACCTCACGTTCAAAGCCGAGGCCGACGCGGCCGCGGCGGTCACGCCAGGTGTCACCCATGGTCGAGATCGTCGGATAGTTGATGACGCCGGAGAACCCAGCAGCCCAAAACTTGTCCAAAAGAGCATCGAGGTCGAGCCGGAGAGGATCCCAAGCCTCGATACCGCCAACCACCGGCACGGAAGACACCACGTTCCGAATTTCCGCCGCAAGCTCCAGCGTGCGTGCGTTGGAATCGCCGATCCGGCTCGTGGGAAGTCCCATCAGACGCGACAGGCCGGTCGAGTAGACCACCAGCATGTCGGCACCTCGCGCGCTCTTCGCCAGCCTCGTCGAGGGCCGCTGGATCGACGACCACGCCAACCTGCTCTTCGTTATCGGCCCGCCGCCAAGTAGGCAGATCACGTTTCGGTCGACGGATTGAGCCACGCGCGCGACTGCGCTCGTGCGCGCGGCAAGCTCCGACAGGCTAATCGATGGGTCGGATGCGCTTTCAACGCCACGATTGAGATTGAAGTTGATGCAGATGGCTTGAGTACCAGCTTCAACCATGCGCCGTGCTTCGGATTGGGTTCGAGTATAGGCGATCGTCATCAGGCCACGTTTTGCCGCCTTCACCAGCAGCTCTATTTCGCGGGCGTAACCTAGGCCGCATTTCTCAAGCAACGACCTTCTGTAGTCATCAATGTGGATGACGGAAGGGAAGTTAGTGCCCCCCGAAAAACCCCATCTGCTGATCCGATCGAGCCAACGATCAATATCGAGCTGCGGATCAAAGGTACAAGCGCCGAAGAATACCGGCAATTTCGTGCTGGGCAGGATCTCGGTCCGACCGAAGCCGGCCACGAATTCATTGCTATTGCGGATTGGGAGGATTGAGGCGGGTGAAGAACCGCCCATCGCGCGAAATCGGCCGGCATTGAGCGCAAGCACGAAATCCGCTCCTGCTCGTTCGGCCGCTCTCGCAGCCATGCCCGATCCGATCCCAGCCCCCAGCACAAACGAACGGGGGTTCCGGAAGAACTGCCTGATACCGCCTCCCTTCACCTCATCCGTCCGTGTCTATAGACCGCATTCGCTCCTGGCGCGGCACTAACTAAAATTAGCTCCAATTTGCGGGCGCATGCAACCGCCGCAGGGCTTTTCCGTTCGCCATGAAAAGATGGCAGTCCGCCGGGGAAGCCGCAAGCCGAACTTTACCGGAGCTTTTGTGCGGCTCGGGCTTTGACGCTTTTGCGACGACTGCCTCCTTTCCGGCGTTGCCGTAAACGTAAGTGATGCTACCAAGATGCTCGACGAAATCGAGATCGAGATCGATCGCGATATCCTTATCTACGGACGATGGGGAGAAATCATCGGGCCGAATCCCAAGCGTGATCGGCTTGCCGATGAGCGATTTGTCCGGCTCCACGGGGACGCAGACCACCATGCCCGCGTCCAGTCTAACGTCCATGCCGAACTCATTCGCTGCTTCGACCTTGCCGCCTAGGAAGTTCATTTCGGGCGAGCCAATGAATCCCGCGACAAACCGCGACGCCGGATTGTGGTAGAGATCATGGGGGCTACCCACCTGCTCGATGACACCTTCCTTGAGCACGACGATCTTGTCAGCCATCGTCATCGCTTCGATTTGGTCGTGCGTCACATAAATCATCGTGTTGCCAAGCTGCTTGTGAAGCTTGGCAATCTGAACCCGCATTTGGACGCGCAATTCCGTATCCAGGCTGGACAACGGCTCGTCGAACAAAAACACCTTGGGCTCGCGCACAATGGCCCGCCCGATTGCCACGCGCTGCCGCTGCCCGCCGGAGAGTTGTCGAGGTTTACGATCCAACAGATGATCCATCTGCAACAGCGACGCAGTCTGTGCAACCCTGGTATCAATCTCGGCTTTGCTAACTTTCGCCATGCGTAGAGGAAAGGCGAGATTCTCGCGGACTGTCATATGCGGATAGAGAGCGTAGCTCTGAAACACCATGCCAAGGTTACGATCAGCCGCGTCAACATCGTTGACGACCTCGTTATCGATCAGCAGCCGCCCACCGCTAATTGGCTCCAGCCCTCCGATCATGCGCAGCAGCGTCGACTTACCCGACCCGGATGGCCCGACGAAGACGACGAATTCGCCATGGTCGATTGTCAGGTTGATATTCCGCAGGATCTGGATAGTCCCATACGCCTTGCTGACGCCTTCCAGACGAACATCGGCCATCACGCTCTCCTCTGTCGCGGGCTTCCAACCAAGGCCGGGATCTCAATCTCTGCCACGCTCGATACGATGAAATCTGGTCGCGCCAGGGCAGGATTCTCTCGGGGCGGAACGCCGGTCGTGACCAGCACGGTTGGAAGGCCAGCTCGTTTACCGGCCTGAATATCCGTCGCAATCTGGTCACCGATCATCAGTGTGGCGCTGCGCTCCGTCCCTAGACGGGAAAGCGCCGTTTTGATCATGTGCGGCTCGGGCTTACCAACGATCAGGGGCTTGACCTGGGCAGCAACAGCCACAGCCGTAATTGTTGCTCCTGCTCCCGGTTCGAAGCCATCGGCGGTCGGCAAGAGAAGATCAGGGTTGGTGCCGATGAGGGCGGCTCCGTTCAAGATCGCCTTAACCGCAATCCGCATCTTCTCATGCGTGATGCCGCGATCGAGACCCATCACGACGATCTCCGGCTCTTGGTCAGTAACGTCCAGACCTACCGCGGCGACTGCATTCGCAAGCGAGGGCGCGCCGATGACATATACACGCCTCGCGTCCGGGTACTTCGCGCGTGCGAGTTCTGCGGCCGCAATCGCGCTGGTAACCACTTCGCTGGGCGCAATTGCAAGGCCAAACGCTTCCAATTTGCGGACGACGTCCTCCGGCGTGTGGGTCGAATTGTTTGTCACGAAGCAGAACGGCAGTCCGGCCGCCTGCCATCGCGCAAACGCTTCTATGGCATCGACAATTGCGGCATCTCCACGATAGAGGACGCCATCGAGGTCCGAAATGATCCCAGCGACTGACGGCCAGTTGAGGTGAGAGCTTGGGCTAGCCATTCATCAGCATCCCGCCGTTCACGTGAACGATCTGCCCTGTCATGTAGGAAGCCGCAGGACTCGCGAGGAAGACGGCTAGCCCTGCGATATCCTCAGGCACTCCAACCCGTCCCAACGGAATCCGGCCACCATGGCGCGCTTCAGTCTCCTCCCGCGGGCGACCGTGCATTGGAGTATCAATGATGCCAGGAGCGATCGCGTTCACGTTGATGCTGAGGGGCGCGCATTCATAGGCAAGTAGTTTGGTCACGTCGTGAACGATTGCCTTCGAAAGACAATAGTCGCCTCCGCCGGCCTGGTAGTTGAACACTGCACCTTGCGAGGACAGCGAGGAGCCGATATTGACGATGCGTCCGCCCTTGCTTTTCATGAAGCGCTCGACGACCAGTTTTGAACAGCGCAGGACAGCGATCGAGTTGATCTGGATCGTACGTTCGATCTTTTCAGCGCTGCCGCTAAGCAACGGCTGGGCAGATTTGATGCCTGCATTATTGACCAGCACGTCGAGCCGGCCAAAGTGTTCGTCGATCTGTTCGAGGACCCTTCCGACGTCCTCCTCGCGCGCGACATCCATAGCCATGGGCACTATACCGTTGCCATAGGGCAGTCTTGGCAAAGTGTCTCTGAGGTTCTCCAGATTGGCATCGGTGGCAACGACGTTCGCACCTGCCTGGCGAAACGCATTAGCAATGGCAGAGCCAATACCGCCGCCTGCCCCGGTGACGAGCACCGTTCGGTCTGCAACTGAGAACTGTTCGGTCATTCCAACTCCAAGATCGTTTGAGACTGTAGAAACTCGTCAACAGCCTGGGCTGTCGGCATTGAGCTTTGAGCACCGCGCCGTGTCACACATAAGGCTGCAACCGCTAGCGCCTTCCTCACTGCTTCCTTTAAAGGCAGCCGCTGAGCGAGCGATGCTGCGAATGCCCCATTGAAAGCATCTCCTGCGGCCGTGGTATCGACGACCTTGACGGGAAACGCCCGCAGAGCAAAGGAGCGCGTGGCATCAGCATAGTAAGCTCCCTGCGCCCCGAGCGTGATCAGCGCGGCACCGGGCCCGAGATCAAGCAGCTTGCCCGCCGCACACGCGGCGCTATCGAAGTCGCATACCTCGATGCCTGTCAGCTCGAAAGCTTCCGTCTGGTTCGGCGTGACGAAATCAACGCTTTTCCACGCAGCCGATGGAAGACCTGGTCTTACCGGGCCGGATTGAAAATAAGCTCGAAGCCTTTTTTACGCTTCAGCTCGAAGAGTCGATTGAGCGCAGTTATCGGCATACCCATTTCGGCGACGACGATTGTATCGGGCTCTATGAATTTGGTTGCGCTCTCGATCATGTCCGGCGCCACCTTGGAATTGGCGCCTGGGTCTATGACGATCATGTTGGAGCCGTCGTCAGCGACCATAACCAAGGCCAAGCCCGAGACTTCGCCTGCACAGACCGTGATTGCGTCAGTGCAAACGCCAGCTTCCATAAGCGATTTTAAAAGCGACTGACCGGCACCATCATCACCGAGATGCGTGTAGAAGTGTGGTTCCAGGCCGAGCCGGGCGGCAGCAACGGCTTGGTTCGCGCCCTTTCCTCCAGGGTGACGGGTCACCGTACCCATCAGGCTTTCACCCGGCGTTGGAAGCCGCTCGATATTGAAGCACAGATCGAGATTCGTCGTTCCGAAGAACATCAATGGCCTGACGCTCATTTTACGGCACCGAAGGTTAGGCCGCGTTCAAGATGACGCTGACCGATCACGATCAGAATGACGGGAATGATCATCGTCACGACCAGCCCTGCGGCCATGACCGGGTAGAACTGCACGCCTGGGTTTAGCAGTTTGAGAAGAGCCACCGTTACCGGCGCCTTGGTCGAACTGAGCATCAGACCTAAGGCGAAGTTGTGCCAAGCGAGTAGGAAGATGAGCAACGATGCCCCGATGAGGCCCGGCTTCAAAAGCGGCAGCACGATGTGCACCACGACTCGAACCGGTTTGGCCCCATCCATGGCGGCTGCCTCCTCTATGTCTTTTGGGATGTCTTCGATATAGGAGCGGCTCAGCCAAACAATCATCGGCAATGTAACGACCTGGTAGACCCAGATCATCCCGATATAGGTGTCATACAATCCGATCGTCTGAAAGACGCTGAAGAGCGGGATGACGACCAAGAGGACCGGGGCAAAGCGGAAGCCCAAAATGAAGAAGGCAATGTCTTCCTTGAAGGGTATGTCTCGCCTGGCTAGGACGTAGCCGGCTGGCACCCCAATGAGCAGAGAGATGATTACTGAGCCCACCGCAATGACGACGCTGTTCGTGATCGGCGTTAAGAAGTCGACTTTGATGGTGCCATAGCTGGTCGCTCCGGCCTGGGTGACATCAAACAGGACACGGAAATTTTCCAGCGTCGGCACGAACAGGAAGGTTGGCGGCCAGGTCATCACTTCAGCCTGCTGCTTCAGCGAGGTCATCGCGATCCAGACGAGTGGAAAGGCCAGGATCAATGCGCAAATGCCGACGAGCAGGTTCAGAAGCAAATTGGTGCAGGTCGAGCGCTTCAATCGCATGATTGCATCCTCAGCTTACGCGCTGCCGAACGAAGCGCCATAGCTTCACCAGGGCAAACGTTCCGATCAACACGATCATCCAATTGACGACCATCAATGCGGCACCACGCCCAAAGGCGAGGTTCTCTAACGCGGTAATGTAAGCTCGCACCGAAAGTACGGAGGTGCTATTCCCAGGCCCACCTTGCGTTGTCCCGAAAATGATGTCGAACTGATTGAGGGATTCGATCAGCCGAAACACTGCGGCGATCAGAATGTATGGCGCAATCAGCGGAAACTCGATGTGCAGGAAGGTTGCCCACGCCTTCGCGCCATTTACACGCGCGGCCTCCTTGATCTCTTCATTGATGCCCTGGAGACCGGCGAAGATGATTAGCGCGAAGAATGGCGTATAGGTCCAGACGTCAATAAGGACGAGCGAGAACATCGCGGTGTTTGGATCTGAAATCCATGCAAATCGGCTTATGCCCGCAAGGGAGAGCAGGTAGTTCATAATCCCGTTTTGCGGGTCCATCATTGTCGTCCACATGAGCGCAACGCTCATCGGAGGCAGGACGAGCGGCAAGAGAATGACGGGCCGCATCACACGCGCAAGGAAGACGTCAGTCGCGAACAGCTTGGCAAGCGCCAGACCGAATACAGCTTCCGCAAGCACCGCCGATCCGGCGTAAACAAGAGTGGCACGAACGCTGTTCCAAAAATCTCCTGTCTTGATCAATGCCGCGTAGTTGTTGAGGCCGATGAAGTGGACGAGAGGCCGACCGAACTTGAGATCGGTCAGAGACTGAAAGACGCCATACAAAAACAGGAAAAGAAAGCCAAGAAGGACGATGATAGCAGGGGTGATTGCGGCAATGCTCCACCAATCAAGGCGCGAATCCTGCGCGCTCCTGACCGCCTTGTCTTTTGACAAGGCAAGTTGACTGGTCGAAGACTGTAGCGTCACTATTCCGTGGGATCCAGGAATGTCCATCTCACTTCGTCTTTACAATGCAGGGGGCGGCGATGATGCTCGCTGCCCCAGGCGCGTTTCACATCGACGAGCGGATCTCGGAGGCGAGGTCGGCCAGCGTGGCCTTCACGTCAGCTCCATTGACCATTTTTTGCATCGCGACGGCCCAAGCATTCATTGCTTCTGCAAAGCCGACACGAGCTGTAAATGCGAGTTTCGCTCTGTCCTGCACGGTCTTGAACGTGTCCACGAAGTTGTTGAACTCTGGTCTTGCCGCATATTCGAGCCAGGCCTTGTCACTCCAGGTAGAGGCACGCGGAGAGTTAACGAGCTTGCCGGCAACGGCGCCGTTCAGTCCGACCTGCTTTGACGTTGCCCATTGGATGAACAGCCAGGCTGCCCCCTTCTTCTTTGACGCGGCATTCATCGCAAGAGACCAGATCCAGATGTTGGATTCGAAATTCTTGCTGTTCGGGGCGTGCAGCGGAGGCGCGAATGCGATCTTCCCCGAACCGGGCTTGCCGGCCACGTCATTCCAGAAACCGAACATATTGGAATCGATCGCCATCGCCGTCCGTCCCGAACTGATGCCATCGACCACCTGGTACCAATTGTCGTTGGCAAAGGATGGAGCCGCGCACTTCTTGATCATGTCCACATAGTCCTTGTGGAACGCGATCGACTCCGGCGAGTCGAGGCCAGTGTCCGCCTTGCCATCCTTGAGAACGAAATCATGCACCCCATAGGACCTGGCAATCGAGATCGCAGCCGTGTGCATGCTGCTCCAAAATCGCACGCCGCGCACGCCCAGAGGTGTGATCGCGGGGTCCGCGGCCTTCAGTTTTTCGCAGGCGGCGGACATCTCCGGCGGAGTCGTCGGGACTTTAATGCCGTACTTGTCGAGGATGTCCTTGCGGTAGAACAGCTGGATGTTCTCAAAGCCATGCGCAATGGCCCAGACCTGTCCGCTTCCCGGCTCGATCTGCCCTTCTTTGACCTTCCAGGTCAGCGCATCCCGAAGTGCAGGGAAGAAATCCTGGTAGTCGTAGCCCGCCGCCGTGAGTTTCGGATCGTTCAGATATCTGTCGAGCGGCTCAAGCAGTTGACCTGGCGCAAGATCCCAAGCTGGTTGAATGCCCGTCCCCACGACGTCCCAACTCGGTGACTTGGTACTGAGCTGGATTGTCAACTTATTCCAATAGGCATCGTCCGGATAAAGCTCGGGCGTCAGCTTGATGCCCGTGAGCTTCTCGAACTCCGGCAACTGGGCTGCGACCGCGTCGGCATACGGATGAATGTCATAGGCCCAGACGATCGAGGCGCCTTCAAACTGGCGCCAATTGATGTCGTCCGCCTTGGCTTGGGTGAAGACCACGGCCATTCCAGCCAAAAGCGTGGAACAGATGAGCACGTTTCGGGCAAAACTCATCCAATAACCGCGAGAAGCGGCGAGCTTCCTTGTCATCATTCCCTCCTCTAGGCTCTTTGGCCCGTAAATCCACGCGCCCTCCTCTTCCAGGGCCGCGGTGCAGGGATGCTAATCCGTCATTTTTCCACCTTGAGGCGGTTTTCAAACCAACGTTGGGTAACATTGGGTAAGATCCAAATTCACGCTTGGGGCCGACGATGCACCTGATAGGTAAGACAGCACACGGTCGGGTTCGTGAAACACGTCCTTCTCGGCGAAGCATGATCGCTTTCGCTGACTTGGCTATCGACCTGACGAGGGGCGCGGCCTTCGGACCGGACGCGCATGCGCCCGGCACGCTTGACTTCCAAATAGCAGAAAGCAGGGGCGCCAGTCCCGGCCGATTCGACCGCAGTCGATAGCTCGTCAGGACTGAGAGGGTCAGTGGCCGGAATCCGAGGGGCAATGAGTTCGAGAGTCCGTCATCATCTCGGGCGTATCGAAGTTGAGCCTTGCTTTCTTGATCGGCGTACGATCTTGCGGTGTGCTAGCCATGTTCGGATTATCCACGCTGGCTGTCCAATAATCAGCTAGATTGCCGCCCAGAAACAGGACCTCGGTCTCCTCGCTCGGTATTCCCCCTAACCAATCTCGCAGCTCCTCATCTCCGGGAGCATGCCCACGCTCTAGGGTCTGTTGAGATTCACCTGGAATGGATGATGGCGGTGGCGAGGTAGATCATTGCCTCGAAGCTGCTGTCTGTCTTGTCGCACTGCATCGCTACCCGTTTGAATTCCTTCAGCTTGCCGAAGAAATTCTCGACCAGGTGGCGCCATTTGTACATGTCCTTGTCGATGTCCAGAGGCTGGGCGCGCCTTTGATGCTGCGAGATGACGATCTTGGCCTTGCGTGCGTTCAGCTCTTCGATAATCCAGTTGGAATCAAAAGCCTTGTCGGCGATCAAGCCGCCGAATTCGAGGTCCTTGATCAGGGGCGCGATGCCGACGGTGTCAAAGCGATGGCCGGGGAGCAGGATGAACCGCACCAGGTTCCCAAGCGCGTCTGTCAGCGCGAGGATTTTGGTGGTCCAGCCGCCCTTCGACTTGCCGATGGCCTGACTTTTGGTCCCCCTTTTGCGCCCTGCGCATGGCGGTGAACTTTGACGATTGTCGCGTCGACCATGGCGAACTCCATATCCGGATCATCCGATACAGCATCGAAAATCCGCTTGAAGACGCCGGCCTTCACCCAGTCGCGATAGCGCTTGAACACTGTATTCCAGTTGCCGAACGTTGGCGGCAGATCTCGCCATGGGCTACCCGTGCGGGCGATCCAGAGCACAGCTTCGAGAAACAAACGGTTGTCACCACCTGTGCGGCCGGGGTCGGTGATCTTACCCAAACAAAGCGGCTCCATCTTCACCCATTGAGCGTCCGTCAAAACGAATCGGTGCATTCCAAACTCCTTTCGGAGCTTGAATCACGGACGTTCCAATCTGTGAATCTTGAATCTCAACAGACCCTAGAATATCGTTGATCTTTTTGATCGGCCAGGCGGTGACGCTTGGTACCGTATAAGTGTGCAGCTTCTTAGCGTTCTTTGCAATCGCGTTCGCGCCATTCTCGCTGTGGTCTTTTGAAAGGAGCAGTCGCGAGGGGGTCTGGGACAATGACACAAAAGCACTCTCTGTAACGCCTTTCGTGTGCCATGCCGCGAGGCGCGCCATATCAATTTCGTCCTCCCTTTCGTCGTCCGAGCAGATAGCAGCCTTATAAACATGCGGGCTAGCCTGAGCACGCAAAGCCGCTAGGGAACGCACATGCGCGATGGCACTCACCTCCTCGTCTAGAATGGGCTCACAATCGATGTCCTCGTTCTGAAAACGGTGCAGCGGCAGATACGATGATGCCACCACATCGTCGAAGATGCGGTCGACGTCGACACTGCCGGCAGAAGATCCGGTGGTTCGTGGCCACTGTGCGGCTCGCTGCGCAGCGAGTTTGATCTCGTTCTTCAGCGCCTTAACGCTCGCTCCGGCTAGCGATGCGGCAAGTTCGGCGCGCCCCCTGACGAAGGATGCGGCCGGGCACCGCTCGCTTTCCTGGATGGCGCACGCTCTCCGATTGCCCCTCGTCACGGTCGAGGGTGATCCAATCCGGGAATCCATCGAAGCGGCAGCTGAATCTGATGTTCGGTGTGAGCGCAGTTCGCTCAGCTGCTGCTCAAAGTCCGCTTGATCCGGCGACGGGGGTGCTGGTGAGCTGGTTTGTGCGCTTATAGCGCCGCCCGGTGTATCGATATTCATCTATTCCCCTCGCGCATGGGACGTTCAGTTTGATCTTGGCAGGTGCGGCTTTCGAGAAGCTGACAAGAGGAAAGGAATGCGACCGACCGCCAACTTTTCGGGGGCTTCCCGCTCGGCTACCGACGCTGCGGGAGAGCGTCCCACGAACCTGCGTACCGCCAGGTAATCCCGCGTCTTCGGCGCGCCTGATGGGTTATGGGATAACGTTGCGGCTGTGTAGCTCCACACAGCCGCTGGTAGAGTGCCCACAGCCGTGCTACCCCACATCCTTCACGCGGCTGGAAGTCGCGCAGAGCCTCGGAACGAAGCCACTTAGCTCCACAAATAGAATCTGTTCGTGCCGGCTCCGACTTACCCAGCTAGTGTTTCCGAAAAATAGCAATCCCGGCATCCTTGGCGCGTTCCTCGAGTGAGTGTGGCGGTCGGGCTGGCCAATGGCTCACTTAAGTCTCTAAGCCCGTCAGCTTGTCGACAGCTGATCCTAATAGAGTGAGAACCAGAGAGCGACACTATCTGCTCAGGATTGCGAACCGACTCAAAGCGGGAGGGGACATGGACCCATTTAACAGCATCAACCCATTCGACCGAGATTTCGCTGCTTACAACGCCGCGGTGCCACAACCGCAACAGCAGCAAGCGGAGTTTGAGCCGTACTTGGATGAAGTGCCGCAGCTTGATACCACTGTCGTCGCAGGGATTCCTGTTTCTCCAGATCGCTACTATCCTCATCTGTCTGACGAAGACCGCAGACTCACCGAGGCGTTGGAACTTGGGCACCATAGGGCCCGCGGTCCTCATCCCGAAGACGCGGTCGCCAGACGCGTCGGGGACGCGGCTGCGCAGCACAGCGCGCCGCAGGAAGCTTTGAGTTGGCCGAAGGAGCTGACTGCGGAAGATCACGATCAGGATCCGCTGCGAGGGATGATGGGCGAAGCCATCCTAGCATCGTCTCTCAACCCAATCGCGCGCGACCACCAGACACCGGATCCCGTTCGTCACTTCAACTGGAGCGACGGCTACCAGCCGGCTCCGAATGAACTGACCGGGAGCGCCTCCCTTTCAAGTCACGCGGCCCTCATGGGTGAGGATTACAGCGGGCAGTTGAGTCCTGCGAAGAGGCAGAGGACGCTAAGCCATGCGGAACTGGATGCAATTGAGCGCCAGCTGAGCGAGCCGGGCAATTCAATGGCTCGTGTGCTGATGGAAAGCGCCGGCGCACCGTCGCCTTTCGGGCCAGCGGTCGGTTCGCCATTGGTCCTTCCTGAGCAAGATTACGATCAGGATCAGCTGTGGGCGATGGTGAAAGACGCCGGCCCATCATCGTCTCTCGAGCCAACCGCGCGCCATCAGCAGACCCCGGATTTAGGAGTGGTCGTTCGTCCCTTCAACTTCCGGCAGGGCGACCAGCACGCGTCGGCTGCGCTTGAAGGTAGCAGCATCCCGCCGAGCCAGGACAGCCGACCCAACAGTTTCGTGGTTGACACTGACCGCTACACCGCGCTGTTCGTGCCCGCGGCGGCGATGAGGCAAAGCACGCCACTCAATCCGCCAGGCGCTGCCATTCGTCCCGGCTTTCGACCGGAAGACGTTCCGCAGCCCAGTGCGCAGCCGGCGAATCGGGCCTCGCAAGCGCGGCTTGGACGGTCGACGGAAAAAGCCGCTCCGACGTCCTCCAGGGCTGAGACGACGTCCCCAGCGGTCCGCGAGATTTATGCTGCATCATGGGCCGTTCCCGAGAGCTTTTCGCACGGCACCCAACCCGCCCCGCACACGATGGTCTCGAAGCTCGGCCGCTGGGGCCTCTTGCCGGACACGGCGCAGCCGGAAAAACAATATGACATTCGCGGCGAGCGCTACACCGCCCTCTTGGGGCCTGGAGGGCCCAACGACGTTCGGCTCATCCATCATCCACGAATGTAGACGCCGAGGAACACGCCCGACGCTAGCAGCCCGTCCAGATAGCTCTGATATCGGGGTTGTTATTGGACGATAAATTGCTCCAGCGACTCTTGCGACCTTGGCAATGGGGCGGGCGGTGCAACTGAGCGCTACCCGTCCCGATGAACTTGCGCGCAGCATCGCTCAGCGACTCGCTCGTTGAGCCGAACAGCCATGGCCCGTTTGTCATTTGCGAAGAGCCAGCGGCCAAAGCTGCGAAGAAACCTACGGTGTTCTTGACGGTACGTTTGGCGGCATTGCCCGATGAGGGCCTCCTCAAGCCCTGAAATCAGGGAAGCATCCTCGGAGTGAAGAGGCTGCTTCCCGCGCCCCATTGAGGTCCCCGTCGACTGAGCTGGCTGCAAGGCCGATGACGACGGTCTAGTCGTCCATCAGCCCCAGATACACATCCTGGTCGTCGCCTTCCGCAGAAAGCTCCTCTGGCCAACGCCGGGCTGCAGCGGCGTCGTCGATCCGGCTCGAGTCTATCAGTGCCGTGTCCTCGAGATCAGCAGTGGTCGGGATACCGTGCACGATCTCCATCGCTTTAGCGCCGAGCGACGACTTCCGCAGCTGAGCCAGTGCTGCGCCGACGTTGCCGCCAAATGCTCGATAGAGATCCCCTTTGTTCGATAGACATTCCTTGGCGCGCGGTGGCGCACGCTCGCGAACGCGCTTTCGATGACGTTGGTAGCCCTCTACGCGGAGTTCGCTACATCTGTTGTGCCAACCTAAGGCTTCGTTACTGACTCGCTTTACCGGCTAATGTCCGCAACGGGTCCTGGCAGTGAAAACACTCGGCTGCTGTTACGAGTCCCTTGTGATTTTAGGGGAATTGATGAGGCTCTTTATGAAGAGGCAGATCGTGGGCAGCGGACACTGCTGCCCGAATGCCTCGATGACTTGATTGACGAGAGCAACCCGGTTCGCGTGATCGACGTATTTGTCGCTGCGCTCGGTTTGGCCGAGATGGGCTTTGAGGTTGCGAAGGCGGCGGCCACCGGTCGGCCCTCGTACCATTCGCGTCAGCCATTCTGAAGTCGGTCCTGCCTCCAGCGCCACCCGCTCAACTTGACTGATCCAAGGCTCAAGGTACCCCACAATCGATGGCGCAGAACAAGCTTTCCGGTCCCGTCGACCTCGCATATCGCAAGGAGTTTAGGGAAACATCCAGGCCGACGTAGATCATGGCTGTCCCCCTCGGATGGAACGGATTCATGATCGCCAGGCAAAGGGGCTACTCGGCAAATAGGCCAGGCGATCGGGACCGAATACCCCAGCTCTTGCGAACAGCGGCTACGGTCAATGTTGTGGGCCAGAGTGGGGAGACCTGCGGTTAACGCCTGTCGGAATTCGTAAGACGCGACTGTTGATGAAAACTGGCGACGAAACCTTCTTCTCGAACTAACCCTGGAAGGCTCAGGGTACGCATGATGATAGGTGATTGACTCATCGTCCGCCGGACGCTGGCCGCAAACGCGCCACCTAATTGCCTCGTCGCCCAATCCCGCATCCTCCGCAACGTCAAACTATTTTTCGAATCGATCGACATAATACTCAAAAAATAAAAGCCCTATTTTATATCACGATGTTAGCTTCCGCGCGCTGGCGATATGCCGGTCACTCTGGAGAAAGTGGATGAATACAACCGCTATCAATGACACCCTTATCAAGGACACGGTGCAGGACCTCGGGGACGCTACCGAGCTCACAAAAGGCTTTGGGGGCTCGTGGCGCGCAGAACACACCACGGGCGATTATTATTACATGGATGATTCCGATTGACGCGGACCGTCTTGATGGGATGGGGCTTCGGCCCATCCCATCAGTTTGAGGGCGCGGTGGGCAAGGGATCGCTGCTGTGAGCGACATATTACGTGCGTGGTCTAACGGGCGTTGGATCAGCCTCGACCTGCAATCCAATCGTTACAGCATGACTACCACATCTGTAGCTTGTCCGCAGGAACGTGAACGGCTAACCGAGACGACGGCAAAGTTGCGCGATTGCCTGAGTTCACCGCCAGCCTTTCTCCCACCCCTCCATCTGGTGTGGCACTATGCGCGTGCGGCTCATGCTGCTCGCTTCATTCGCAGCCAGACCATCGCTCGTCAACTCGACTTTTTACGTGCCTCGCGTCGCGGTACGGCACCGGTGTCCGTGGGAGTCGAAACAATCCGTTACTACGCCAGCGTATTCCAACATCTGCGCAATCTTCGGTTCCGCCGCCCGCGCTGTCTTGAGGATTCCGTGGGGGGCTATCTTTTTTTCTATCCCTACATCGCATCGCTCGAGCTCCTCGTGGGTGTGAAGCAGCCACCTTTCACAGCCCACGCCTGGCTGCAATCTGGCGACCTCATTTTGAACGACGCGAAGCGTGCTGTGGAGGACTACAGCGTCATCTTGAGATTCGAGAAATGAGACTCAATGCAGACGCGCTCTTGGATTCAGCCAAGGAGCTTGCCACCATCGTTGTAAACGGCCGCGTGGAAATTACGGTCCTCAACGATATTGTTGACGCCGAGACCGGCATGCCGAGTGAATTGGAACCAACACACTTCAAAGGCACGTCTCTGCCGGAGATTGTGGCTCTGCTGCAGGAGCGGTACGCTGGCGATGCGGCTTTCATTGTTCGCGCGCCAAGTGGCATCGCGATCGTACGCCCCGCTTTCTCGGAAATCCCCATCTTCTACCAGGTCAGACATGATGTGATTGAGTGCTGGGCAGGACTGAAGCTGCCAGATGCCGCCTTGGCGCAACGCCGCACCTTCAACTTTGGCTATTTGACCGGCCTGATATGCAACGCGTCCTGGTTGACCTCGGAAACAGGGTTGTGTGGGATTTTCGAGCTACTGAGTGGCGCGGCGCTCATCGTCTCGAATGGCACCTTTCGGCAAGTCGATTTTCTGGCGGGCGCCGTGGCCAGGCTCAACGCGTCGGCGGCCTCCTTCGAGGATGACGTGGCCAGCTTTCGCCAATTGATCTCGGCAAGCGTCGCTCACAAGACGCGCCGCTATGGCGGTGCTTTCAGCATTGAATGTTCCGGGGGCCTTGATTCGTCGGTAGTGGCGTTGGCTGCGGCCGACCTCCATCGAGATAGGCCCCTCTCCCTCCTGAACAGCTACTCAGAGACGGACGTCAATGGTGACGAACGCTTCTTTTTTGCCGCGCTAGCCGAGCAGGTGGGCGGCGCGCCAACCTATGTCGAAGCAAATGCTCGCTCGTCGATGACCCACCTATCGTCAGAATTGCTGGCTCCAACGCCGCGACCTTGTAAGCTAGCCGCCACGATCGCCACAACGGCTCAACTTCACGAGGCTGCGCAGGCTGCAGGATCGCGCTTGGTGCTCACAGGAGATGGAGGCGATCAACTATTTCTCAGAATGCGCCGCTTGACGATGGCTAGAGAGTTGCTTGCCGAATCCCGATCGCCACGAGAGGCATTGCGCGAGCTCGCCGGCCTTGCGATTCAGGCTCGAGCGTCTGTCTGGCGTGTTCTTCGCGACGTGATCACCGGTCAGAGCAGCCGGGACTTACGCCGGCATATGTTCGGTGATCTTCGATTTCCGCAGTCGCCTGTCGCATCAGTGCCGCCGGATATCCGTACAGAGCTCGTACCTGGCGCCAGGTCCCTACGCCACCTGCCGACGTCGCGACTGTTTCAGTTCTTCGGCATGCGTAATGCGGAGCTCAATCGCATCGCACTACAAGACATTGCGGTAGAAGAGCGAAAGGCGTTTGTATTCTGGCCGCTCATCAAGGCAGGTCTCGTCACGGCTCGCCGACATCATCACTCAAATGGAATTGATCGTGCACTTGAGCGCGAGGCCTTCCGGGAAGACTTGCCCGACGTGATCTATCATCGGGTTGGCAAAGGTGCCGGGCGCGACATGCTAATGCGGTACGAATATAGCGCCTTGGCGTCACGTGTCGAGCGTAGTGCATTGTATCGGTACGGCTTGATCTCCCGCGATCTCCTCCGTTCTGCTATCGACAATTTGTCTTACGGCTCAGCGTTTGCACTCGTTCGTATCTGCGCTGTTGCCGATTGGATGGATCTTTATGAACTCGGGTAAGCCGCTCTTGCCCCCGCTCCAATGGGACATCATCAAGACGAGCCTGCAATCTTCCCGCCTCCTTGTCGCGGGCTTCCTGCTCACGACCATTGCAGCGTCCGGCTGCACGGTCGCCGGGCCGCTCTTGTTCTCACGGGCCGTCGCCCGGCTGGCCAGCGCGCCGCCGCTTTATACGCTCAGTTTGTTGTTGCTGTTTGCCGTTACGGCCGCGCTTGCTCGGTGCTTGCAGGAGCTCAAGGCGGTTCTGTCAAGCAGGCTCGAACAGGACGTTCGTAATCTCTCCAGCAAGAAGATCATGGCCGCTCTGGTGAGCGCTGAGGGATCGCTGTTTGCTCAAAACAATCCGAGCAAGATTTCGGCAATGGTAGAGAGTTGGCACCAGTCCAATAAGATCTACATCCAGCTCTATTTGATGGTCCTGATGGGCGGGGTCGCCGATGTTGCGTTCTCGTTCCTTGCCGTCGGTGGAGCAGCCAATTGGTTTGTGGCGCTGTTCGTCGTAGCCTACGGCGCCCTCCTCGTATTGATAACGTGGAAGAGCAATACGGTTACAAAGGTGTATCAGGCTCAGGCGCAGGCCTCAAGTAACGAGGGCTCGAACGTTTTAGGAAATGCAATCGAAAACATCGTGTCGATTAGGGTGTTCCGCGCTCAGCCCTGGATAGCTGCGTTGTATGACCGCCAGACCGCCGCCACGCGCCGAGCCTGGCTCACGTTCTATAGCATCCGGTTGCGCTATGGCGCTTTGCAAGCGACCCTCTTGTTCGTTCAGTATGCCTCGATCTTGGGACTTTCGCTGTGGCTCTATGATCGGTCAGGCGAGATAGGTGGGCTCGTCATGGTGAGCATGATCCTGGTTCAACTGAACCGGCCCTTCGAGCTTATCGGCATGTCAATTCGGGACATCATCGTTGCGCGTGGCATGACCGGGCCGCTGCAGGCGCTGCTTGATGCACATGCCCCAGCGGCACGACCCGCTATGCTCAAGCGTACTATGCCGATATCGGGCTCAATCACCATTTCCATCAGCGCGCTTTCGTTTCGTTACGAGCGAGCCGCCTCGCCGCTTCTGTCTGGGATAACGGGCGAGTTCAAGCCCGGCGTGATCAACTTCGTCGTCGGACGGTCGGGCGCTGGCAAATCGACGCTTATGCAACTCCTGCTAAAAATGCATCATGGCTACAGCGGCCTGGTACGCGTTGGCTCCCTCGACCTGGCCACGATCGATCCGGAAGATTACTTGGCGCACGTAGGTTACGTGCCCCAAGAGCCCATGATGATGAATCTGAGTATCCGCGAAAACGTTCTGCTGGGCCGCCCGTTTTCCGATGCGGACGTGTTCCACGCGCTACAATGCGTCCATCTGGCTGATAAGGTGACTTCCTTGCGGGACGGTTTGGGCTACCGGGTCGGCGAGCGGGGTCAATTGCTAAGCGGCGGCGAGAGGCAGCGCCTTGCGATCGCCCGTGCACTGATCGCAAGGCCCCGGCTGTTGCTCCTCGACGAGGCCAGTTCCGCACTGGACGAGCAGACCGAGCGCGGAATCTTCGACGAACTTCGGCAACTCGCGTCGGACACGACGATCATAGCAATCACGCATCGCCGGGGCGTGATAAGTCCACATGACTACGTGCTAGATTTGTCGTGGTCGGCATCCGCGAGAGCCTCGCATGTGCTCGCATAACTTCCGTGACCCGGCGTCTGAAAAAGTCCTGGATGGCACGGGCTGCGGCTTTATGCTGCCCTTCTACCATCAACGCACTAATACTTTGGCTTTCGACAAGCAAATCGCTGTAGTACGTACGCGTTCCCATTGCGCGTGAAAGGTAGACATAAACGACGTCCGCGACGTGATCCGCAATGTGGCGATGCTGTTTGACCAGCAACGCGCGCCGATAGCACTCGCCTACTTTCAAGAAGAGTTTGGCGGGATCCTCATTGCTCGCGTAAATGGGCTTAATTTCACCGCAGAAGCTTGCCGCCACTTCGTCAATTAGCTTCGCCTTGGTGAAATCGCTGATGCTATCGACATACATTTGCGACAGCATATTGCAGAACAGGATGGCTTGGTGTGGGTCGATCGGCCGGGCGTTGAACCCCTTGTGGTCGACATTTTGCACCACATCGCGCTCAGTCAGCCGTATCAAAGCCTCTCGTACGGGCGAAATGCCGACGCGAAGCTCATCGGCAATGTCGGCAGGCTTCAAGGCTGTGCCGGGCAGCCAATGGCCCAGCAGTAGGCGCTCGCGCAAGGCCTGGAATACCGGATGCTCTGTCTCAAAAGCCATGATTACTCGCCCGTTCAACCGTCCTGACTGAGGCGGCCAAGTGGGCCTCACCTCTTGGCACAGCTCATGCCGCCCCGGAAGCCATGCGCGGTCCGGTGCGTGGCGAAATGGCTACTGGGGTAGGCCGCCATGGCAGGCCTTCCGCCAGGGCCACGAAGCTCTGCCGCCGAGCACGACGTGGGTATGTCCAAAGCGGAATAGGCGGTCGGAACGGGTAGAGGCGATGATCGAGCGGCATTTCTGCTATTGTGCAACTCGCGCAAAGAAGCAGCGTCGCAGCCACTATTGCCAACGTCGGCGCCAATATGTTGGTTTCGCTGTTCATGATGTTGCGTCGGCACTCGCGGTCCTCCGTGATCATGACCAACGAGCCGGGTGGCGTTGACAGATTGAGTTCCGCCGTTCCTTTTCATGGTCCGCTCGTTGTCAAAATGGAACGGCATTCCGCACCACCTAATCCGCTGGTCGAAAATCAGGAGTCCAGTTCAGTTCCTCGCTCGCCGAAGATGCTGAAGATATTCCAAATGGCTCGGCAATGTGCGGACTAAACCAGCTGTTCGATCCCGCACTGCTTGGAATGCCGCGAAGGCGGAAGGAACTTGCATCGGGTGAACAACACCGCCACCATTGCTAATGAAGAGCGTTGAGACCGTCCAAACCGCCCTGCTTTTCGCTGATAACGGGATTCCCGCGGCGTGAGCCTAAGTTTGAGACATTTGCAATCCTTGTCGTTGGACAGCCTTCGCGTGGTCGGGGACCGTCCTCACCTATCTGAGATACAACTTGACGCTGCGTGCGATTCAAGTGATCTGAGGCCGGCAAACTGGACATTTTTGGCTGGAGTTTTCGCCGCCGAATCCTCTCGGCTGGGAGGAGCGACAGATGATGAAGGCCTCAAAATTTTCCCAGAAGGCGTTCATTCTCAAGCGGTTGCGGTTGCGGAGATCTGCCGCAGGGCCTGAGTCAGCTAGGCGATCTATTTCAACTGGAAAAGGAAGTACCACGGATTGCTGCCGACCGAGATGCGACGGTTGAAGCAGCTCGAGCTTGGCCGATCGCACCTTTGGTGCGGAGTCGTCGCCGATTGCTTCCTGACGGCTGCGATCGCAAGATCAGAGCAGGCGCCACCTGTTCGGCGCCCGCCAATTTTGTCGCAAACCCGCCACTGCACAGCAGCGCAATGTCTGGGGCCGCGCGACAACTGCAGCGGGTTCTCTTATTTGTCTTTGCTGGCAAGGGCCGCGATCAGTTCAAGGGTTCAATGGGGTCGCAAGAGACTGGCATTTTTATTGCACACGTTATCATGAGCTTCGTCCTGACAATGCTTCAGTCTACATGTGGACTGGCGCACTGGCCGTGCCAGGTCATCAAGGTAAAGACGTGTGCGGCAAGTGCCAACGTGCGCGGCCTGACTGGTCGAAATGTTCAGGCCAGCGATCGCGCTTCACACGGATCGAGGATGGCCAGGCAATTTAGTCAGGAAACGCCGGACTCGGTCCTCGATGCCGCAGACCAACGCTTGACCCGCCGCGCCGTGTTGGGTGCAACGATCGGCAATATTCTCGAATTCTACGACTTCGGGACCTATGGCTTTTTCGCGATCCAGATCGGCCAAGCGTTCTTCCCGGCAAGCGACCCGTTCGCCAGCCTCATGCTGTCGCTCGCAACCTTCGGCGCGGGCTTTGTGACCAGACCGATCGGGGCCATCGTGCTCGGCTCGTATTCGGATCGGGCCGGGCGCCGGCCCGCGATGACCGCCAGCTTTGCCATGATGAGCGCCGCGATCCTGTTGTTGGCTGTTACGCCCTCGTACGAGACAATTGGAATTGCAGCTCCGCTGCTTGTTATTTTCGCACGTTTAGTGCAGGGCTTCGCGCTGGGCGGTGAGGTTGGTCCGACGACCGCGTATTTGATGGAAGCGGCCCCGAGCGAAGGGCGCGGTCTTGCTGTCTCATTTCAACCCGCCAGCCAACAGATCGCCGCGACGGCCGGAGCGCTCGTTGGAGAAATACTCTCCCTCACCATGACGAGCGAGGCACTCAATGCGTACGGATGGCGAATCGCGCTGTTGCTCGGCGCCGCTACGTTACCGTTCGGACTTTGGTTGCGGAGCACCCTGCCCGAAACGTTGCACCGCCCCGAGACGCCAGCTCTGGTCATCCAACCTGTAGGGAGATCGCCTGCCGCTCGCCGCATCATAAGCTTGGGCTTTGTCATCTTGGCCAGCTGCACGATCATTACTTATGTCACGGGATATATGACCACCTATGCGCTGAACACCCTGCACGTTTCCGCGCCTCTCGCCTTTGGTACTACGCTCGTCAGCAATACGGTAGGAATTGCTGCCGCACTGCTGGGCGGCTGGCTCGCCGACCGCGCAGGCCGTCGGCACATCATGATATGGCCGCAGGTCACTGCATTGCTGATGACTTATCCGGTATTCTTGTGGATTGCAGAGAGCCGCAGTGCCCTCGCACTTCTCGGAGGTCTCGGCGCGCTTACCCTGATCGGAACGATTCCGTATAGCGCCTTCTATGTGAGCATGGCCGAAGGTTTGCCCAAGAACATTCGTGGTCGCGCCTTCGCAACGATCTACGCTTTTGCGATAGCGATTTTCGGAGGCACAGCTCAACCAGTCGTCACCTGGCTGATCCACCTTACCGGGAGCGCGCTCGCGCCCGCCTGGTACATGCTTGTTGCTGGCGCGGCCGGGCTCTTTGCCATGCTCATGATGCCGGAGACGGCCCCACTCAAATTTAGAGCGCGGCGCACAAGTAAAAGCCCGTCATAGCGCCGGATAATGTGATCACGGGGCCCTTCCGGATGATATCGCGCGCTGCCTCGCGCGGGCCGCCCAGAATGTACGTCGCCGCGGCGCCGACGCTCTGAAGGAAGCCATGAAAACATAGTTGTGTCCGGATCCAGCCACCGCCAAGATCCAAGAGCGCCTAAAGCGGCCCAAGAAAGCGCGGCCTACGGAGAAATCTTCCCCAGAGGACCTTGAGCTTTCAATTCCACCCCCGGCCCCGGCCGACCAATGAAGAAGAAAGTTGAGTGGCGCAAAATATCTAAGCTTGGTACCGAGACCGCAGGGCCCTTCACAGCAGGCAAGACCAAGGCTTACGACGCCCACTTGACTGCACGGGCGGCGCGCAATCGTACACACCACGATCCTCCAGGGGCCCTGAAGCCAGCGACCCGATCGTGAGATCCGTAGTGGCCGGCCAGGTATAGGCCGCACCACTTGACCTGACCCAATGATCGATGGCGGCTAGCAGACTGCATTTATGACGCTACGCCGGCCTGCGACATCAGTAAGTACCGCGCCAGACGCTTCTCACTTCGTCCCTGAACTGATGCCAGGTAAATGGAAGCCAAAGATCGACGATTCTTTTCATCGGACGCGACTGAAGCGCGCTTGCAGCATATGCGCCAAAACAGGAGCTATCGAACCAGTGACCACAGCACCCGGCCACTCTCGCACTGCGCGCGCTACATCCGCAATCTTTCTTCCAACGAAGGCGATTGCGAGAATGTCGATCTGACGTCTTCGGACATCCTTCACAGAAGTGCGCCTCATATCCAACTCTTTTCAGGACGGGGGAGCTGAATTCTTGCGCGAGGAAGCGCAACGGTCAATTGGTCGCGAGCCGCCTATTCCCGGGCGGGCCGCAGAGCGGCCTGCAGGCTGGCGCTGCTTTTCCCAATGCTCGTCCTCGGACCGTGAGCGCTCTCGAGAGCCTCGATCTTGGCCTGGATGGCCGCAAGCTTTTCTGTGTGCTCGCGCTCGCGCAGCGCCGCCTGCGCTTTCGCCCTCGCCTTCTCGCGCCGTTCTCGATCCCTTTACCTGGCCGACTCCTCCCGCAGACGATCGGCCTCTCGGCGCAGCTGTTCCTTTTCAATTCGGCTGCGGCGTTCCGAGCCTGCCGATTGCTGATCTCGCGAGCGGTTCGCTTCGCCAGCTTGTCGATGCTGCCTTGTCGACGAACTCATCAATCTCGGCGCATTTATGCAGAACTCCGGTCTAGGGCAGCCTGAATTCAAGAAGAGCCTGTTCCGACAGCAAGTCGGCCGATCGCCAATCGCACGCCTGTCCCTGCCGCCTGGGATCGAATGTTAGTAATCGGCGCCCTAGAATATTTCACATCCACCGGAGCAGGGGTCGCGAACTCCGTCATAGACGCCGAGGATCGTCTCTACGCCTGGGTAGCTCCGTGACCTGCGAAAGCATCTCGTCCAGGAATGCAACCTCAAGTGCAGACAGTCAACGCCCGGGCTGTTCATTCACTTCGCCTATGTCACTGACAAGCCGCAGTCGGTCAGGTCGACCACGACGTCGGTTGTAGAAACGACGCCTTTGCGATGAGTGATCGCCAACACGGTCACATCCTTGGCTAGAGCGCGCATATGGTCCATAATGTCCCGCTCGGTTTGTTCGTCGAGCGCCGAGCTGGCCTCGTCGAGAAGAAGGATCGCCGGCTCGCCATAAAGCGCCCGGGCAATAGCAATTCGCTGGCGCTCCCCGCCGGAAAGTTTCAAACCGCGTTCTCCAACGGCTGTGTCAAATCCTGCCGGCAAAGTCTCGATAAAGGGGAGAATAGCGGCTTTTTCCGAGGCAGCGCGAAGGCGCACCTCGTTGCGGGGCCGTCCTAGTAGGATGTTGTCGGCCAGCGACTCATTGAGCAACATCACGTCCTGCGGCACGACAGCAACTGCGGCATACCAATCCGCGCGATCGACCCCCGCTATATCGGTTCCATCTACCAGAATACGACCGCAGTCTGGTTCAATCGATTTCAAGACGAGCTTAAAAATTGTCGACTTTCCCGATCCGGATTCACCGACAAGGAAGGTGATCCCGCCGCGCCCAGCCATAAACGAGACGTTCGTAACGCCACGACCGTTGTCGTAGGCATAACCAATGCCCTCGAAAGATAGCTGGCCAGCGGAGGGCGTAAAATCATGAGCGTGAAATGTTCGCCGCTCTTCGGGGGCGGCCCACAGTCTCGCTAGAGGGATGAGGTCGGCTCGCGACCTCGCCACGTCAGAGATCGCTCGCGCAACCATCTCGAATGGCATATTGAGCTGGAGTAGAAGCGTGTTGAATAGCACCATATCCCCGATGGTGACCGCCCCAACCTGGTATTCAGGTATAAGAAGGAAAAGCGTGACCGCAAATTGTAGCGCGACGGCTGGGCCGAGCACGGCGATGTAGGCAAGGCGTTGCAACACATAGGATCGCCAGTTATCACGCACCTCCCGCGCCTTCATCGTAAAACGCTGGCTCATCCAGGTATGACTGCCGAAATAGCGCAAGGTGTCCATGGCGTTCATGACGTTGCCAACGAAACGCTCATTCTCCTGTCGGGCCTCGCTGGCCCCATTCAGGAACACGTACGCCCGACGCGTGGAACTCCACGTCAATGTAATCGCGACTGCCCCATAGACGACAACGATTGCAGCAATCTGGATATTGAGGCGCGCACCGAGAGTAGTGAACGTAAGTAGAAGTTGCGTTGCAGCAGGGATGAAGACGATGGTCACAAGCTGGAGCAACGCCGTCAGCGCGCTACGCCCGCGAGCGGCCGCACTCTGTATCTCCACTGGATTGTGCTCAAGAAAAAATGCCGCGGTTTTCCTCAGGATGCGATCGAAGAAGCCTGTTGCAGCGATGAAGCCCAGGTTCTCGGCTGTCATAAAGGAGAGATACTGGAGCATGCGCTGCAATGCGGAGGCCACGCCGAGCAGGACCGCATAGCCAGCGAACCCCCACGCAAGCACCGACATGTCTCCCTCGCGCGGGAGACGGTCAATGAGACACGAAAATACATAGGGCGCTGCGACGCTGCTCGCGCTGGAGATCAGCGCCACTGCGACAACGACGAGAAGCAACCACCGATCAGACCGCCAGTACGCATGCAAAATTTCGGAAATCGGTGACAACGTGCTGTCGTTCGACATGACCTGCGGCGGATCGAGTAAATGGGCTTTGCTTAGGCTGAAAGAGCCGACATAGTCTTGTTCGCACGGTTTCGATTCCATGCGAGCTCACATAAAGACGCTCCATGCAAGCTCGCCGGAATTTACTTTTGTGTACCATTGCTTGGCTTCAAATCAATCGGTCCAGCACCGCCATCAACTCACCAACCCTAGTAGGTTGCCGTGCGTCTTCTCACATGAGAAATCATATTTTGTGGCTTCGAAACCGCTGCCGCGCCACCCTATCCGTCATTTTCTGGAGCCTAGCTCGACAGCACGAGAAGTACGGGTCGGAACAGGCGTTACGGGCGGAGAAGGAATGAAATTGGGCGTTCACGTTAGTCGACCCGATGGAAAGAGACATCAAGGAACATTTTCAGCGGAGGGGCACTCGCGGGCGGAGCCGCGACGCTAGAAGCTACCTCTTCACCCGATCATTCATCTAGCTTGGACACTTTGCGGTCAATGAGCGCGAGCGACCCGGCGACGCATCTGAAACACTTTCGCCGCCCCACGATTGCTCGCGGTTGACGGCCCCGCGATGCACCGCCGTGAACCGTGCATCATACGGGGCTCTCGGGTTCCGACGAGTCCGCACGATCTTGCCAGAATTTCTTGCCCCCACGCCCGTTCGCCTGAAGAAAAAAAGCAAAGCACGACAGCCATGACGTCCGAAAACCGAAACATCGAGCCGATGGATGCTTTCGGGCGTAGTATCGAAAAGCATCTATCCTGAGAATTCGACCAGTTGCACATCGTGCAGGGGCTCGGGTCGGAACGCAGCGTCGCTGCTCAAAAAACGACTTTTCCGTTCACTTAACCTACGCCGATTGAGCATTTGCGCGATTGGCGATCGTCACTCGACTGGATGTTAGTGAGCAGTCGCTCAGATCCTCTTACAGAAGACGATGGCGCGGATTGCTCCATCTGGCAGTGTACCCGTACGAGAAGAGGATGCGGCCGCTATCGGAGCAAGCGGCCGCACGAGGCTCGATCCTCATTCTCTGCTTGATTGTCTTCCGTTTTCAGTGTTGTACGCACGACGGATCGGTCAAACAAAAAAACAGGTCGCAAATACCATCCAACGGATCATCCGCGCACTGGGGATATGACGTATCCGCTACCTGCACCTTGGTGGTGGCCGGTTGCGCGGCAACCTTTGCAACAAAAGTCGGCACCGCCGCCATTGCAAGCGCGAGGGCGCTCGTAGTCACAAACACGAATCTTTTCATTCGAGAAATCGCTTCCCTAGGTTGGCCCCAGCCGTCCTCGACGTCTATATGACGAAGCTGCAAGTGGTAAAATTGATTTTCTTGATTTGATCTATCTACGGAATGGATAAGTTCGGACATCACCATATGGCTTTATCTTAAGCCGCTCGGAACCTGCAAAGGCCGTTATGGTCGAGAACTCAACTTGTCAACGAGATCGCCCGGGAGATCAAAAGCGACGTGATGCACCGGGTGCTTGGGGGGCACGGCTCGAGCTGTAAAGATCGCTCAGACCCAGAATTTGAATTGCTGTCGTGAGCTCGCGCCATGACTCAATGGACAGCCCCCGCCAAGCTGATCGGGCTGCGGAGACACCGCCTACTGTTCCGGCGATGCCACCGTTGGTCGCTCGTGATGGCGACTGAAGAAAGCAGGGACATGACTGACCATAGGCCCATGTACGGAATTTTCTCGGCGGCGCTCGGCGCCATTGTCATTTGAAGAGAAGCAGCTCCGACGTCTTCGGCTTGAGGCGCTCAACGAAGAACGACGAGCCCCAGCATCTTCCGGGGGCCATGGAGGTGGGATGCTGGGGCCATCGTAGCCTTATGCAAGAGTAGCAAACAGGCAGCGTTGTTGTGTACCGCCCGATTCGATTCGTCAAAGCGCCCGGGATGCTCAGCTCCCCTGCATCCGGACCACGCGCAAGCTCCGCCGAGGATTTGCGGCCAGTTCGCGGCGGGCAGACAGGCGAAAGCGCTGGTACATCCGAGCGGATCGCCGCCGGCATCAGGCACATGTTTCTCCGCCTGCCGCACTCAGTGGCCTAGGGTCTGTTGAGATTCAAGATTCACAGATTGGAACGTCCGTGATTCAAGCTCCGAAAGGAGTTTGGAATGCACCGATTCGTTTTGACGGACGCTCAATGGGTGAAGATGGAGCCGCTTTGTTTGGGTAAGATCACCGACCCCGGCCGCACAGGTGGTGACAACCGTTTGTTTCTCGAAGCTGTGCTCTGGATCGCCCGCACGGGTAGCCCATGGCGAGATCTGCCGCCAACGTTCGGCAACTGGAATACAGTGTTCAAGCGCTATCGCGACTGGGTGAAGGCCGGCGTCTTCAAGCGGATTTTCGATGCTGTATCGGATGATCCGGATATGGAGTTCGCCATGGTCGACGCGACAATCGTCAAAGTTCACCGCCATGCGCAGGGCGCAAAAGGGGGACCAAAAGTCAGGCCATCGGCAAGTCGAAGGGCGGCTGGACCACCAAAATCCTCGCGCTGACAGACGCGCTTGGGAACCTGGTGCGGTTCATCCTGCTCCCCGGCCATCGCTTTGACACCGTCGGCATCGCGCCCCTGATCAAGGACCTCGAATTCGGCGGCTTGATCGCCGACAAGGCTTTTGATTCCAACTGGATTATCGAAGAGCTGAACGCACGCAAGGCCAAGATCGTCATCTCGCAGCATCAAAGGCGCGCCCAGCCTCTGGACATCGACAAGGACATGTACAAATGGCGCCACCTGGTCGAGAATTTCTTCGGCAAGCTGAAGGAATTCAAACGGGTAGCGATGCGGTGCGACAAGACAGACAGCAGCTTCGAGGCAATGATCTACCTCGCCACCGCCATCATCCATTCCAGGTGAATCTCAACAGACCCTAGTCTAGCTTCTCGCCCGAGCGCCGATCTTCGCCACGCCTCGTAATGGCAGCTTGCTTGTCGGCGACGCGGATCGCCGGCTGACAAGCCTCTGTGGTGCGTGTTCTCTTCCCCGGGCTCCATCCTGTTGCGAGATGGAGCCTGAACGATGCTGCTCAGGCAATCCGCCGAGCCGATCCGGAGGCATGAAGCTGCCACCGAACGGCACACTGCCGCAAGACAACCAGCTCACTAGATCCCCAGTCGAGCCATCTGCGCCGACACCTCCGGATCGGGAAGGGGGTGCCACGGATGGCGGCCACCGGCGGTGCTCAACAAGGACCTACAGAACGCAGGGGTGAGCTTGCCGCGATGGATCACGATGTTCTCGTGCCCCTCGGCGGCTCGAGCGCTCTGCCAGTGCTGATTGTAGCCGCGCTGTTGGTCGGACTTTACGTGGCAAGCGGCGAATTCACGATCGCCGAGCGTTGCCAATTGCCAGGCATGTACCGGCCGCTTGGTATGGATGTGCACCCACATCGGATTTGGCATCGCGCCACCGCGCAGCGCCCTGGGCTGCAGCTTGATCTCGAACAGCGTCCCTGGCTCTCCCTTCAAGGCGCGCGGTGGATCCACTGAAGCCAGTTCCCCCGCCGCCCGCAACTGCTCAAGGTACTTTTGCGACGGAAACGCATAGGTCTTCATGCAATCGCTCGTGATTGCTGCCTTTCGAGCGTTCAATGAGTTTGCCTGTCCCTGCACCTCGGACCACATCCCCTTGAGCCGGACTATTTTTTCGTGCACTTCGGGCACTTGCGCAGCCGTGAGCAGGCCACGTCGGCGAGGCTCCTCCAGCGCGGCTACACAGGCCTCAATCTCGGCGGCCTGCGTTTGCAAGCGATTAATGACGAGGTCCAAGACGTGTTCGGCGTCCTCGGGCTTCATCTGGCGCGCTTGCGAGACGGCGCTTTGCTGAGCCGGCAGATTAAACTGCAGCAGCTCGTCCAGTCGCTCGAGCAATCCCGCCAGGGCTTTCCTGGAGGGCGGAGCCTGCCACATCTGGAGGTGCTCGGTGGCAGAGGTTGACGCCCTCGCGCGTGCCTCCTCCGCGGTCGCGAGTTTCTTGGTACCGAGATCCGAGAGCACGATAACCTTGCCTGTCGGGGCCGTGGCGGCATCGGGTCTTGCGAGTTGCGGCTCGGGCGGGCGGGCCGTCGAACTCCCCTCGCCTGCGGCCGCTGCGCGTCTTCCCTTGCCCTTTCTGCGCGCTGGACTGCCTTCGCCCACGAGGGCAGTATTTTCCGGCAGCGCAGCCCAAGCCGGCGGTTCAATCGTGGCTGGCGTCTGTGGCTGCACTGCCAACAGCCGCATGACTTCGTTCGCCGTAAGCCACGCACCTTCCACGATCTCGTCCAGCAACTGCAACGGAAGGTCAGCTCCCGTTCCGGCCGCCCTCAGCGTGGCGACCATGGAGCTCACCCCCGATGCGAATTCCGAAAGCCGCTCCATGACTCCTTCCAAAACGGCGCGATGCTCAACGTCGAGCGACGCCCCGTTGCTGTTCAGAACGGCCTCGGCGGTCGAGACGAATGCCGGAAAAACATCTTCGATGAAGGTCCCGAGCAGACGCACCCGCCCGCTCTCGTCCATGAGGGCGCCGCGCACGTCTGGTTCCAACGTGCTCGCTTGCGAGTTAATCAAGAGCTGCGCGAGAGCGATCCGCGATTGCAGATACAAGCACTTCATATTGAGCGCCCAGCCGGTATGCAGCCTTAGTGCGGCCTCTTCGGCGTTGCGCATCTCGGGCGTGCTGCTTGGCAAGTCGGCAGTAGCCGCGCAGACGGACTGCATCCGCTCCGAGCGCAATGCCTTTTTTCCCCACCACTCCATGCAGGCCCCATAGTGTTCCGCCACGCCTGCAACCACGCGGCTTAGCTGGTCGGGCGTAGCGGTGTCTCTGATCTTCTCGAGCCAGCCCGCTGCTTTCTCTCTGCTCTTCTCCAGGGCGTAGATAATCTTGGTGGCCACTTCGTTACACTGGTTCGCCGCATCCAGCGTGTCGTCGCGTAGCCGGCGAGCCCGATCGTCGGGCAGAATGCGACGCGCCAGATTGGGGGGCAAATTCGCGTAGTACTCCAGAACTGTTGAGCCTGCTTTGACCACTTGATCGATCAGCTCTTGCGCCTCTGGCAAGTTCCGGGCGCGCATGGCCGCTTGACGGCAAGTTTCAAACTCCTCAAGCAGGCTGCCCAATTTTCGCTTTGCTGCCTTGATCTCATCCCGCGTTGGCGCCGCCACATCCGAAGTTGGTGGCGGGTTCGCAAGCGCCGCAGTTCTATCTTGAGGTCCGGAGCGCATCCGCTCCACCACGGCGTCGAAGGAACGACTGCGTTCCCCAGCGAAGAGGCCGGGCTCAAGGCTGGCACTGCTCATTTGCCCGGTGCTGTCGGCTCCTGCGGCCCCAACCTGCGATGTGCCAGCTCGGCCAATGCCTGTCATATTTTATCTCCGCTAAAGTCGAGAATGCGCAGCCTCTCTGGATAGACCGCCTGGCTGACGGCTAGCTGACCAAGAGCGTTCTTCCGGATGCACAAGAAAGCCGATGTCGCCTTGGATTCCATTTTCCATTGCACCTCCTGTGTTGCTGAAGACAGCGATGCGGGATAACGGCGTCAGTTGCGGGATAATCAGCTGAGACGTGACCGCGGCCGACGTGCACTGGTCAAGATCTGCGCTGTGGACTGCGACAGTACCGGCCGCGAGGCGATCCGTAAGAGGCCCGCGCCTATGCCGGTGGCTCTTTCCACACGAACTGGGCCAAGCCATCCCAAACGCTAGAGAGCAGCCGGGAGACCGCTCGCTTCCTGAACGGCGAATGTGATCAGGCAGGAATGGCCAGCGTATATCGATCGGCAGACCTACGACCGCCGCACGCGTCCGCTATCCCGTAAGGAGCTTCGACAAAAGAGCTTACCAAGCCAACGGCC
Organism: Bradyrhizobium sp. C-145; assembly: GCF_023375135.1. Taxonomy (NCBI): domain Bacteria; kingdom Pseudomonadati; phylum Pseudomonadota; class Alphaproteobacteria; order Hyphomicrobiales; family Nitrobacteraceae; genus Bradyrhizobium; species Bradyrhizobium sp. C-145. Next base: position 7,223,227 of record NZ_CP088150.1, read on the forward strand.
ATCCGATTCCCAACCAAGGCCCTTTGTGGCCTCGCCGTCGTGATTGCCTGCTACCAAATGTTTGCGGCCTGGCAGGCTGTCGAACAGGTTGCGGAGCTCAGCCGGATCGGCTCTGTGGGCGAAGTCACCTACGACGATGATCTCGTCGTCCGGCCGCACGACGGCGCGCCACGACGCAGCCATCGCCTCGTTCATCTCGCGTCCGTTCGCGAACGGCCGGTTACACACTCGAATAATGCCGTCCGCTTTGTCCGGCGATGCGTGGAAAAAATGTGGATCAGCGTAGAACCAGGTCGTCACTGCAGCTTTCCCCCTCGGGTCTTTCGAACCCCATCGGCTTTGCCCGCCTCGATGTCGCGCGGGTTGACGATCATGTTAGTGATTAGTGTCGCCTGGCTCATGCCTGAGCTCGGCGAGCACCTCGCGGCGATGCGTCAGCAAATTCGGTAGCTCGCGCATCATTGACGATCAGTTACTCGCCCGGCCCGGCATTTCCTCGTAATAGCCGCGTGGTTGACGCGCAGTAATCGTGCCCGAACCCAGGCTTGTACAGGTGCCGAGCCACATTGGGCGGCCTCGACAGAAATCGCCAACGCATTGTGAGCCGGCGAAAACGTTCCGACGTTTTGTCTCAAACTTGACCGTGTCGGCTTTCGCCAATACGTGGGGTCCACGGAAAGGCGCCGATCTCTTTCAATTGCTCTGCAACGTGACCTGACGGGCGCGGTTACTGAATGCCTCCTTCGATGGAGGCTTTCGTGGTTGCGACAATTGCGGCTCATAGCGCGGCGGGGACCGCCCCCAAGTGGCCGGTCGGCGCGCGACGACCGATCTGTTGGCCCAGCCGGCTGTCGCGGTTCGAAGTCAAAACCTCGATGCTCGGTCCAACCCTCGATTTGGCTGGACAGACCTCTGCCCGTATCCGCGAGCGCGACCGGCCACGGAGTTGCGACCGTGGCTAAGTCGCAAAAGACACGGCCGCCGCCGCGGATCGCGTCGCCCGATCGCCCTCGACGGGAGTGCTGGCCCCCCAGAGGCGCGACGCCGGACGGACCGATCGTGTTCGACGACCTGCCCGAGGTGGTTCCTGTGACCGTGCGGGAGCTGGACACGATCCAGATCCACCTGGGCGACCTGATTGATCGGCTGATCGCAGACGCCGCCTCCGCGACCGACTCCAACCCGCTTCCACCCCCAACGCCGAAAGCCCATCGGGGCCCCGGCCCTAGATCGTGACTAGGAACGCCATGTGCCCTCCTGACGAACACTCTGATGAAGCTGACGCCGATCGGGCTGCGCAGTCCAACACGATCGTCGGCCCCCTCACGGACGAGGAACTCCGGGCCGGCGGCATGAAGAGCGTCGTAGCCTTTGTTCGGACCGACAGGTCGAAGGCTTCGATCCGCAAGGAAAGGCACCGCAAGAAGCAGCTAGACGCGCACAAGCGTCAGATCAATATCTGGGTCGGTAATGACGATCGCTCGCGCGCGACTATTCGCAGTGCCGCCGCCGCGATCGAAAACGAGAGTTTCCATCGCGCCGTCGAATTGCTATTGGCCGACCAAGACCTGCGCCGCGTAACGGTCGACATTGGCGGTCGGCCTGAGCTTCGCGACTTCGTCGACGTGATCCAGCAGGGATCCTCGACGATGGAATTGATCGAGGCAGCAAAACTCATCGTTAATGATCCGGAAATCGTAGGGCTGATGCAGTGCGCCACTGCCACGAAGCGTACGCGCAGGGCGGCGGAGATCGCAGCTGCGAATCCGGAATTCGTATTCTTCGGTCGCAACGCCGCGACCGAACGCAGCGTCTGCGCCTGGCTTGCACGAATTCTGCTTCGAGTAGGCAGGCCGCGCAGTATCGACGAAGAGCCATAGGCCAATGGCCGTTCTGCGCGATACCCCTTCGAGCCAACGTGAAGATCCGTGATCGACTGCAAAATTAGCTTTCCAGCGTCTTCCAGAGCTGCGAAAGTCAGAGAAGTAGAGGTTTGATGACATGAGTAAACAGAGGCGTAAACCGAATATCGCTATCGATCCCAACGCGCCCCGCATTGCGTTCTATTTGCGCGTCTCGACGGATCGTCAGGCAAAGCACGATCTCTCGATTCCAGATCAGCGGGCGCAGATGCTCGCCTGGTGTGAGGCCAAGGGCCACCAGGTCGTCGCTGAGTTTATCGAGCCAGGCGCCTCGGCCACCGACGACAAGCGCCCTGTGTTCCAGCAGATGATCGAGCGCGCCTGCGACGGCGAACATGCGTTCGATGTCATCGCGGTGCACAGCTACAGCAGATTCTTCCGCGATGCTTTCGGTCAGGAATTCTATCTGCGAAAGCTGGCGAAGCACGGCGTCAAGCTCGTTTCGATCACGCAGCCCCTTGGTGATGACGACGATCCCGTGCAGGCGATGATGCGCAAGGTCATCGCACTATTCGACGAGTACCAGTCCAAAGAAAACGCAAAGCACGTTATCAGAAATATGAAAGCGAACGCTCAGCACGGCTTCTGGAACGGCTCGCCCGTCCCCTTGGGCTATGTGCTGGTCGAAGTCGAGAAGCGAGGCACCAAGATCAAGAAAACGCTGGCAATCGACCCGATTGACTGCGAGACGGTCCAGCTCATCTACAAGCTCTACCTTTACGGGGATGGGTCGTCCGGCGCCCTCGGCGTCAAGGAGGTCGTCAAATGGCTCAACAGCCGGGGGTACCGCACACGGAAGGGCAAGACATTCGGCACCGGCACGATCTACAAGATCCTGACCAACACGACGTACATCGGTGAGTGGAAGTTCAACCAGATGTCCTCGCGGACCGGCAAGCGCAAGCCAGACGAGGAGGTTATCACCACCGCGGTTCCAGCGATCATTGAGCCCCACCTCTTCGAACAGGTTCGCCGCCAACTTCATGCCCGCAGCCCGAAGGTTGTGGCGCCGCGCGTCACGACCGGGCCGATCCTGCTGACGGGACTGGCGGTCTGCGCGGCTTGCGAAGGCGCCATGACGTTGCGGACCGGTACCTCGAAGACCGGCCTGGTCCATCGCTACTATTCCTGTTCGACCTGTAGCCGAAAGGGAAAGACCGTCTGTAAAGGCCGGTCGATCCGCATGGACAAGCTGGACGCGCTGGTCACGACCCATCTGACGGAGCGATTGTTCCAGTCCGAGCGGTTGGCTGAAATCCTTTCCTCCCTTTCCTCGCGGCGCGCGGAAAAGGCAGACGCTGTGAACGCGCGCATCACGGCCCTCCAGCGGGAGGTCACCGACGCGGACGACAAGCTAAAGCGCCTTTACAAACTCATCGAAGACGGCGTTACCGAAGTCGACGATGTCCTCAAGGATCGCTTGAACGTTCTCAAGGCTGATCGGGATCGCTCAAGAGCAGCTCTCGAACGTGCCAAGTCACACCACTCGAACGCAATCCAAATCGATTCTGCATTGCTGGAACAGTTCGGCCGCTCGATGCGAGAGAAGTTCGCCTCGGGCTCTATCCCGTTCCGGAAAGCCTACCTGCAGTCTCTCATCAGCGTTGTCGAGGTCGATGACACCGCGGTCCGAATCAAGGGCAGCAAGGATGTGCTCGAAAGGGCGGTCTTGGCCAGCCGGAGCGGCACGGTCTCGGGTTCGCAGATGAGTACTGGGTGGCGCTCCCTAGGGGAGCCGCCATTTCCTGCAAAATCAATGAGTTAACAGCATTGTTGGGGAGGGTTTCTTCTACTGTTTTCTAATGCTTATTTTCAGGCTTTCCCAACGCGGCGGCGACCTCGTCTTGTCATCGGCCCACATCGATTAGGGTCTCTCAATTCGCGTGCGATCTCCTTGCAGTATTCCTGAAGTTGTAGACAATCGGCCCAGCGGGGCCGGGGAATGTCGAAGAGTAAGCGAAAGGTTATCCCAGCTGTGCCGACGGCATGGCGGGAGATAGTCCAGCGTAAAAAGACCCTTCTAGGGTGGCCTGAATGGTCGAAAGTTGCGGCGTTGCCTACCGGCAAGGGCGTGCGGACTTCGCGCGCTGACGTTCACACGGTTTCGACTGAGATAACGCAGGTCATTTTCCAGCTCGGCGATGAGACTGGCACAGGTTTGGAAGGTGTGAGGCTACGGCTCAAAGCCTGGGCTTATCGACGGCAAGAGGATGTAACCGCAACCTTAGAGGTCGCTGGAGGTCGCTCTTTCGTAACCATATCGAGAATTGATGCATGGCCTTCCGACCCACACCAAAACAGCTACAAGGTGCTTCAGACGCCCGGGCTTAAGGCCCTCCCACACTCTGTCGCTGGCTGTCATGTTCACCGACTAGACGATAATGTCCGATATGGACCCGAGGCATTCGGGTCAGGTCCGGAGGGGAACTTGCCTGTCGCGGCGCCCTTCCCTAATAGTTTACAAAGTTTCAGAGAATTTCTGCGCTCTGTGGGAACCGAGTTCAACGTAGATGATCTGGATGAGTTTCCCGGTCCTGAAACTTGGCAGGCATTGGTATGATGGCAGTAGCTGCGCTATCGATTGAAGAAACCGCCAATGAAGTCGCCCGCGCGCTCGTCCGTGTGACGGCACGCGACCAGGGAGTGCGCCTTGCTCTTCCCCTGTTGTATCCCGGCGGCGCTATGGTCGGTGTTGAAATATCGCGCCTGCGGAATGGGTTTCTTGTGTCCGATACTGGAAGCGCTCGGCGCGAAGCCGGTCTTCTCGGCGGCGAGAGGGCGTTCCAACGCATCGCCGTCGAAGTGGCGAAACGTTTTGGAATTCGCTTCGATCACAATATGATTTTCGACTTGGATGTTCCCGAGGATCACCTAGTGCCAGCGGTGATGGCGGTTGCAAATGCCGCAAAGACCGCCGTCGAAAACACTGCTCTTCATTTGGCAACGACCGAGCACGCGGATCACAGGGCATTTCTCTGGGATCGCCTACAGAGCGTTTTTGGCTCTTCCTTCTCGCGCGAACCAGTTTCCTTCAATGGCGCGTCTTCGGAAAGTTACGATTTCGATGCGGCTGTGAAGGCGCAAGGGCACTTGACGCTGTTCCAAGTCGTCACGCCCAATGCCAATTCCGTAAACAGCGCAGTGACTAAATTTCTCGACGTTCGCGACTTGGGGGACACCGCGCCCCATCGAGTTTCGGTGGTTACTAACAAGGACCGGACGCCAAGATTGCTTGTTCTTGGCAGAACATCTCGCATTTTGCCTGTGGACGCGACTGACGATCAGTATCGTTTAGCTGCCTGACCTTAGCTTGCTCTCGCGAGATGTCGCGATTTTATCTTGCCCCAAGACGCAACTGGAATATCGATCATTCTGTGAAATACAGCCGTCGCGAGCGATTGCTGTGCGCGACCGATTTTGATGAGATCGTTGCTAAAACCTGCGTAAGCGCCGAGCTGTTTCACATCGCATGCGAAAAGGGAAGAAAAGGCGACAAGGTCGGCTTGCATCGCTGGTCAGTTACTTTGCGAACCAGTTCCAAAGCCATCGATCTCTGGCACAATTCGCGCGGTGGCTATCGTGCGCAATACTATCTTTCGCTTGACACAGGCGAGGCCGCTAACGCTTACGCGCTCGAACATCTAACGAAGCTCGCGGAAAGCCTTGTGCAAGCCGACCGATACCGCCGTCGCTACTGGGCTCGCGCGTCAGTTTCCATCTGTCACCAGTACGCCCGGGTGTGGATACATCAGGGCCTTTGGTGCCATCACGCCAAGATTACTGATCGCCTCCTGCATGTTCAGCAATGGCAGCTTGATCCAGACGACGACAGAGATACGAGAAAGCGGAAGGCGCTCGGCATGCTGATCCCGGAAAATGAAACGAAGCTGAAAATCATCGGGCAATGGCTCGACGAGACTAATTCGCCAAGGGCAACGCCTCCCAAAGCGGATCGCGCCGACCATATCCACGAGTGTGGCTTTACGTGAGACCGCTTAGCCGCCAGTGCCGAGCGTTATGCTGACGGATTTTGAGCCGTTTCATCCACTCCATGATCCGACGCTTCATTATTCATCAACATCAAAAAGGCGGTCGCCTCGACGCAACCGTGCTCCACAAGCTGCTCGACTAGAGCCATCACTTTGGCACGGTTCTTTTCTAGCGCTGTTGCAGCAATGTCGTAACCTCGCACACGCAAGGCGGGGCCGCCGTTTTCTTCCGTAAAACCGTGCTCACCTAACAATTTCATGATTGCGACATTATCTTGGAACGTCGCGAGTTCATGGCCGGGACATTCGAAGACCTCCTCCGCAATGCCGCCAGCACACCGCACGGCAATTTGGTCTTCGAGCTTCAGATGACCCGCCGGACCTATCTGCGTTCCGCCGCTCGCATCCTCGGCGCTGACCCAGATCGCGCCTACCGGCAAGTTGAAAGACCACGCGACGACGGCGTGGCCAGCTTCGTGGATTGCAGTTGGCCGGGAATATTTATCTTTCGTGGTGCTCATTGTGTTTCCTAGAGCGCAAAAAAGAACCCCGGGAATTGTCCCGGGGCTGCTTGTTCACTCCGCCAACTTCTCGATGGGGATCCATTTGCCATCGCGCTTGACGTTCCACCACTTATAACCATTCGGGGTGTTGCAGGATTTGTTCACAGTCAGGCCCGCGACCAGCGCGGCCTTGCTTGGGCTATCATAAATCTTGTCCTCGAAGCGGATCATTCCGTTCTCGACGGTCGCGTGCAGGTCGGTGCCAAGATAGTTGTGCCACAGTTGCTCGCCATGCGGGATCTCGACGCGGCGACCATTGGTAATTCCTACCAAAGGCTTGTTGCCCTCGGTCGGCTGCTGCTCGGCCTTCGGGGCGGTGCTTTTACCTTCATATCGGGCGATTAGTTCTGCCACCTGCATGGCAAGAACCGGATCAGTTACGTTAAAAGTGATAGAATTAGACATATAAATCCTCCAAATGCTGAGACAGCACGACGCCACCTCCAATGAGGCACTTTATCCACCATTAAAGTGTCGTTGTCAACTTTTATAGTTCGGTCGGGGTGCTTAGGAAAATAAACCTAAACCCTCGTGAAAATTTCTGACCCTAGCCACCCCGGGGGCTGCGGCCGCAACCGCATTCACCATGGGGACACAGGACCCTCGTTTCGTTGTTGTGGGGTGGCTCAGATCGATGGTTCGATGCGGTTTTGGGAAAGGTCGCGTCTCTCCGCCTCAACATCTTCGGCCAACATGTCGAGCTGATGAGCTAAGCCGCTATAGCTATGAGCGATGTTTCTGAGTAGGGCGGCCCGCCTCGAAGTAATCCCGATTTCTTTCGCCTGCGCCTTATAGTCGAGCGCGAGCTGGCGGAACTCAGATGCGGTCGGCATATGCTGCTCCCCCATAACTGCCGCTCTCTCCAAGTAATATAGCAGAGCACTTGCACGGCAGGAAAGGGTAAGGCTGTTCCACCGAGACGACCCTCGGGCCGCCATACCCCTCCTAATGCAGGCTGCCGCGCTCCCGGCGCTCCACCTCCGTCGTCGCCAGCTCCATCAACTCCGGCCACTCCAGATCGCGGTCCAGAGCACGCGCGAAGCCGGTCGCATCGCCGTAGTGGGCGCAGCCGTCCGCGATCTCTTCGGCGAGCGTCGCCAAGGCCCAGTTGACCGCGCGCGGATTGAGCCGCGCCATCTTGGCCGTCAGGCTCGCCAGAACCGGCACAGGAATGGCCTTCGCGGTCTGGGCCAGCTCCGCAAGGTGGCCCGCGCCGGGCGCATCAGCGAGCTTGCCAGCGAAGTGCAGGAAGTATTGCTCAAACAGGTTCGGGTTCATCACGTAGGTCTGCATTGTTGTGTCCTTTCTGAGGGCGCTGCGTCTGTGCCCGGTTAGTCAGCTAGGTGCGGTTCGACGCCGCCGCGCCGGATGTTGCCTGTTGATGTTCCGACGCACCGACGTGTGTGGTGGTGGGCGCGCACGGTGCTTCCAGCACCGCTGGTGCGCTTCCACCAGCCGGGGGGTTATAGGGGGGAGAGGTGGAAGGGTTGGTGGAAGTAGCTGGAAGCATGGTGGAAGGCTGGTGGAATGGGTTGGTGGAAGCGGCCATGCCGCCTACACCTTGACCATACGCGAGCGCAGCTTCGAGGCCGGTCCCTCAGTCACCACGCGGATTTTGCCCTGCGTGAACAGCCGCCGCATCGCCTCTTCGAGCGCCTTGTTGTTGAGGTTGACGGCCTTGGCCTCTTGCTCCTTGGCGAACTGTGCCGGGGCGTAGCTGGTGCCCTTCTTGTCGGTGACGTTACGGCCTTCCCGCGTGAAGCGGTCGAGCAACATCAGGAACACCTGCTCGGCGCGTTGCTCGGCGATCTGCGGATCGAGCGTTCCGCCGCGCGGCTCGGGAACGAACACGCCGTTCTTATAGCGCAGCGGGATGCTGTCGCTGAGCGGACCATACTGGTTCTTCTTGAATTCGAGCACGCGCAGATCGGGATCGGTCAGGCCACCCTCGTCCTGGGTGGCCGCACGCAGGTACATGCGGCCACGGACCTTGCCATGCCACGCCGTCGATCCGCTCAGGCCGGTGCCGCTGTTGCTGCCCGCCTGCGACGGATGGCTGTTGATGATGACGGCGCAGTTGGCCGTCATCGCCAACTTGCGCAGCAAGCCGATGAACGCAGACACCTGCACGCGGTCGTTCTCGTTGCCGCCGAAGATGTCGCTGAGCGTATCCAGCGCGACGATGGTCGGATGGATGTCGCATGCCTGCTCGTGCAGGCGATCATAACGCAAGGTCGGCTGAATGTTGCCGTTGCGGTCGAAGCGCGCCAGCGTCATATCCTCGCCTGCGTAGGAGGCGGGATAGAGGCCGTTCGCGACCAGCTCCGAGAACGGCTCGTCATAATGGCGTGCAATGGCATCGAGACGACGATGCAGCTCGTCCTCTTCGTCCTCAGCGCCAAGATAGATCGCAGGACCGGGCTCCGGCAGGCTACCAATCCAGTCACGGTTCAACACCGTGGAGCACAGCAACTGCAACAGCAACAGCGATTTGCCAGCGCCACCCTCGCCCGAGAAGAGCGTCACTTGGCGCAGCGGCACGCGGTTCAACACCGCCCACTCACGGCGCGGCGGCGGCTCGTCATCCCAGCCGCTCATGCTCATGAACTTGATCGGCTGGGCCGCCGCAACAGCGGCCTGATCGGTGGGGTCCGGAATGCGGGTTTCGTTGCGGGCTTGCGCGATCAGGCCGTCGATCATGCGCTGCATGTAGATGTCGCGTGCGAACCCGGCCGCAGCCATCCGCTCCCGGATATTTTCATCGCTGCAACCGCGCCGCATCTCCTGCTTGATCATCTCAAGCAGGTGGTCGGGATCGAGCTTCTTGAAGCCGCCGTGCATGGTCTAGCCCTCCTCGACTTCGTCGGCAACAAGATCGGCGTTAGCATCCATGCCGTGTTCCTCGACCCAGCGCGCCCAGAACGGATGCGGATCGGGCGGCGGCGCGGTCGGCGGCTCAACAGCGAATGGATCGCTGTCGTCATCGCCGTCGCCTGCGACGGTCTCTTCGCCGAGTTTGATGCCGTTCTCTGCGGCCCACTGCTCCCAGAACGCATGATCGATCTCGGGCTTCGGCTTGGGCGGCTGGATGCGCGTCGCGCCCTCATGGCCGCGCGCGATATACCAGCCGCGCTCCGCCATGCGCGCGGCAACGTCGTCGAAGTGCACGCCGATGAAGACGTTGCGCGAGCCTTCGGCGGTAGGGATGCAGACAAAGCCGAGTTCGATGGCGGCGACGATGGCCGCGCCCGTGCTGATGTAGGGACCAGCCCAATTCTCTGCCCAATGCTTCAGATCGGACGACACCGGCGACAGCAGGTTGCGCGCCCACCGGGTGGGACGGCAGCCGCGCAGGAGTTCCTTGACGATCTCGACCTGATCGCGGCGCACCGGCTGACGCTCCGCCTCCGGCACCGGCTTGATGCGGGAGCCGTAACGGCGATGACCGCCGTCGAGACCATTCGCACAAACACGGAATGGGCCGACTTGCGTCGGCCCGTCCGTGGACAACTCCACGACCGACTTGTAAGGTACTGCTTCCATGAGTGATTTGCCTTTCTAGCCCGCTTCCGGTCCGACAACCGTAGGCGGGTTTTCCGTTACGAATAGCTTGAAACGTATTACAAATCGTGATACGTGACAATCTATTCGTATTAACGGGGCAAAACTCTCATGAAGATCGACACCAATGAAGAGGTGTTCACGTCGGACAAAGTGGCCGCTGCGGCTGGCTGCTCAGAAGCCACGCTTCGTCAATGGCGAAACCGCTACGAATTTCTTGAGAACACCGTTACCGGCGGCATGGAAGTCAAGCGCTTCTCTCTGTCTGATATTTGCGTCGTTCGCGCCATCAAGGTTTTGACCGACTACGGCCTGAGCGCTCGCGACGCGATTTCTCTCGCCAATCATCCCATGGGCTTGCGCCGGCTGTTCGCCGCGTTCTTGAGCAAATCCCATCGCGTTCAGACCTTGCTGAGCATTCGGTCGAGCAAGAGCAAGAACAAAACGTTCGAGTTCAGCCTGTTTGGCCCTGAACACTTCTACTACGAGATGGAGCGTAGCGGCGGCGTTATGACGGTTCTTGACCTGACCGTTATCGCCGAGCACGTTTTCAATCACTTCGAACAGCAGAATAAGAAGTAATCGTGATGGGTATCATCACGCGCGCCCGCAACGCCTTCCGCGCCTTGATGCGCCGGTCGTCTGGCTATGACGCGGCCAGCGGCAGCGCTCGCTGGCCGCATAGCTATTCCATGCCCGCGCCGATCTCGCAGCAGCTCGCGGCCAGCCGGGTCGCGGCCCGTAAGATTGGCCATCAGTCTCAGAACAATGCTTTGATGGCGAGCATCATCCAGCACGCGGTCACGGCCATCGTCGGTGACGGCCCGTCCGTTCGCTCTGCGCATCCCGATCCCGAGATCGCGGCGCAGCTTCACGCGGCTTGGAACAAGTTCTTCGCCGATTGTTCGGTCGAAGGCGGCATGTCGCTCGGCGGCTACTTGTCCCGCAAGGCGCGCGCGTTCTACGTCGATGGCGAGAGCTTCACCAAGTTGGTCGTCGATCCCGACACCACGACGTTGAAGTTGCAGCTTCTGTCGGCTGATCAGGTGGACAACGCGAAAACGATCCCGTCGCTGGGCATGACTGGCGATACGCCGAACATCGTTGCGGGCATCGAATTCGATAGCACCGGCCGCCGCTCGGCCTATTGGGTCTTGCCGACCCCGCCGGATAGCCCTTGGGCATCGGTTGCGCCGCCCGTCCGCGTGCCCGCGCTTGATATTTGTCATCTTTTCGAACCGCAATGGCCGGGCGTGCCGCGTGGCATCAGCCCGTTGACGCCGGTCGCTGGTCTTGCGCGCGACCTCGACGACTGCCTCGACGCAGCGAACGTCAAGATGAAGGTGTCGGCGGTTCTAACGGCGTTCGTCCGCGATCCCGAAGGCTATATGTTCCAGGATCATCCGATGCTCCCGATGCTGGAGCCCGGCGCGATCATGCGTCTGCCGGAAGGCGCAGATGTCCAGTTCTCGCCGACTTCGGACATGGCGTCGCTCAGCGAGGTGTTGACCCACATCGAGCGCATGATCTGTAGCGGCGCTGGCGTCCCCGCCTTCTTTGCGACGGGCGATTACGGCAGCGTGAACTACTCGGCCGGTAAGTTGGCGCTGGCTTCGTTCCAGCGCCGCGTCAAAGCCATTCAGCAAAACCATCTGGTCGCGCAACTGCTCAACCCGATCTGGGATCGCATCGTCATGCTCGAAGTGCTGTCCGGCCGCATGCGCGCGCCGGATTACGAGAGCAACCCTGAGCGCTATGCCGCGTCGTTCCTTTTCCCCGGCTGGCCTGCCATTGACGAACTCAAGAAGGCAAAAGCCGACACGCTGGCGGTCGCAGCAAAGCTGCGGTCGCGAGCTGACATCATTGCCGAGCAAGGCCGCGACATCACCGATGTCGATACCGAGATCGCCGCCGATCCTTTCGCCGAAGAGGACCTGTCTTCGGCCGCCACGAACATCAGCAATCAAACCGATACGGAGAATGAAGATGCGTAGTTCTACTGCACTGCTGCTGCGCGAGAGCGCGGTTGACCTGACCCGCCGTGACGCGATCCCGCGTCCGCGCACGTTCGACGGCGAGGCGATGACCGTCGAAGCCGTCATCGCATCAACCACGCCGGTTCGGCGTCGTGATGTGCGTGGCGACTTCCTCGAAATCCTCGATCCTTCGGGGCTCGACCTCGCCGTCACCCGTGGTGCGTCGGTTCTCGACAGCCACCAACAGGGCGGCATCGATAACGTGATCGGCGTGATTGATGACGTGCGCGTTGAGGGCAACGAAGTCATTGCCCGTATCCGCTTCTCGTCACGTCCCGAGATCGCGCCGGTCGTCACCGACATCCGCAACGGCATCATCCGCAATTTGTCTGTCGGCTATGAAGTCGGCGAGTGGCGTGCCGGTAAGGACGCCAACGGCGTGCGCACCATGACCGCCGTCCGCTGGTCGGTGCGCGAGGCGAGCTTTGTCGCCGTGCCTGCCGATCCGACGGCGCGCACCCGCGCGGCCAACGACGACCGCGCCATCCGTGAACTCGGCCGCCGTGCCGGTGTTGCGGCGGACCGCGTCAATACCCTGATCGAATGCGGCGCAAGCATCGACGATGCTCGCCGCGCTTTTCTCAATGACATGCTCGACCGTTCCGTGACGGTTCGCAGCGCAGGAACCGCCAATATGCACAACACGATGACGCTCGATAATCCTGAAATCTTTCAGCGCGCCACGGCTGAAGCCATGTACACGCGCATCGCGCCGAACTTCACGCCGATGCCGCAGGCTCGCCAGTATGTCGGTATGAGCTGCGCCGATATTGCCCGCGAATGTCTGCATCGCGCTGGCATTTCGTCGCTCGGCATGGCACCGCCGACGGTGATCACCCGCGCGTTGCAGACAACGTCGGATTATCCGGCGCTGCTTGCCAACCTGATGAACAAGTCGCTGCGCGAAGCCTACCAGATCGCGCCGAGCGGCATCCGCCGCGTCGCCCGTCAGACGGAAGCCAACGACTTCCGCGCCAAGAGCCGCATTCTGATCGATCATTCCGGCTTCACGCTCGACCTGATCAATGAGAGCGCCGAGTACCCCTTTGGCGCTTTCATCGACAGCGCCGAGAGCTATAGCGTCGCGACCTACGGCAAGATTTTTGCGATCACGCGCAAAGCGCTGGTCAACGACGATCTCGGCGGTCTTGGCGATATCACCCAGCGTCTCGGCCTCGCTGCCGCTGAATTCGAGCGGCATAAGCTCGTTGACCTGATCGTCCAGAACTCGGGTCTCGGCCCGACCATGTCGGACAGCCTGACGCTGTTCCACGCGAGCCATGGCAACGTCGGCACCGGCGGCGTGCCGAGCGAGACGACCTTGTCGGAAGCACGCTTGTTGATGCGCAATCAGACGGGTCCCGGCGGTGGCGGCATCAGCGTTGTGCCGCGCTACCTGATCGTGCCGAGCGCGTTGGAGACCAGCGCCGAGAAGCTGATCACGTCGGTGCAGGCAACGCAGACGGCCAACGTCAACCCGTTTGCGTTCCTCGATTTGATCGTCGAGCCGCGCTTGGCCGATACCCATCGCTGGTATCTCGCCGCCGATCCGGCGCTGCTGCCGTGCATCGAATTCGCCTATTTGGCGGGTGCGCCGGGTCCGCAGACCGAGAGCCGCGCGGGCTTCGAGGTTGACGGCGTGCAGACCAAGGTGCGTCTCGACTACGGCTGTGGTGCCGTGGAGTGGCGCGGCCTCGTCACCAACGCGGGCCAGTAATATGGCCGACGTTGCAGCGTTGCAGGCGCAACTCGACACGCTGAAGAGCGCCTACCGTTCCGGCACGCGCTCGCTGGAGTACGACGGCCGTTCGATCACCTACACCAGCGGCGAGGAGATGCGCGCGGCCATCGCCTCGCTCCAGAACGAGATAGCGCAAATTACGGGCACGACGACGCCGACCGTTGCCGTCGTGCGCTCCATGAAAGGTTATTGAGCTTCGGCACAGGGCAAATGCGGGCGAAGCGGCCAGCCCAACAACGGAAAGCCAACCTCCCCGCTGTGTCGGTTCCTTTGGGGGGTCAAGGTCGGCGAGGCCGCAGCTATCGAATAGGTTACTGAACGAACATGAAAGGGTCGTCCCTGCCCATTGGTTACATCCTCGGCGTGCTCAGTCGCGAGCAAGCCGCCGAGTATGTCTGCGTCAGTCCAAGCCTGTTCGATGAGATGGTATCCGTTGGGCGCATGCCCAAGGCGGTCGTCTTATCGGAGCGGCGCTTCGGCTGGATACAGCGGGAGCTTGATGTAGCCATTGCGGCACTTCCGAGAAAAGACCACATTGAAGCTGTCGCGCCTGTCGCAATGAGCGACAAGGACCAGCATGCACTGGAGCGATTTGATGCAGTCCGCAAAGCCGCCAAGGCGCAAAAACCTTTTGCCCAACATTGACGCCGTTGTTGACCGGCGCAATGGGCAGGAAACCGTCCGGTACTATTACCGCGTCGGCAAAGGCCCGCGCACACCACTGATCGGTGTGCCATACACTGACGAATTCATGTTATCGTACAAGGCGGCCGCGGAAGGGCGCACCGGCATCGCTATGCCTTTGCTGACGCGCCGCTCCACCGAAGTGCGCACGATCTCGACGCTGATCGCGCACTACAAAGCGAACAACACACAGTTCAAAGCCAATCGCGACGGTACTACCAAGAAGGGGTACAGCTCACGGCTCAATGCCATTGATCGCGACTATGGCGATTGCCCGCTGATCGGCTTTACCCGCGAGCGCATCATCGACTTTCTTGATGACTTCGATGACCGCCCCGGTTCAGGTCTCGACACCCACAAGAAGTTCAAAATTCTGATCAAGCACGCCATCGACATCAAGTGGATGACGGGCGACCCGATGGTCGGGCTGAAGCGGCCCAAGGGCGGCTCGATCCGGTCATGGACCGAGGACGAAGTCGAGCAGTTCAAAGAGCGGTGGCCGCTCGGCACGCGCCAGCGTCTTGCGTTTTGCCTGACCGAGTATCTGGGGCAGCGGCGCAGCGACACCCATCGCATGGCTTGGAGCGACATCAACCCGCGTACCGGACGCATCAAGGTGGTGCAGCAGAAGACTGAGGCCAAGCTGGAAATTCCGATCCACGAGGACCTGCTGTATGTGCTCGACGACGCCCACGCGCGGCGCGGCACGGTGGTGGGGCTGAATGATCCAATCATCAAAACGGAAGCCGGGATCGGCTTCACAGTGGCAGGGTTCTCGGATTGGCTTCGTGACGCGATCACGGCAGCGGGCCTGCCGCTTGACTGCAAGCCGCACGGACTTCGTCACTTGGCAGGGGTGCGCATGGCGGAAGCCGGATGTACCGACGAGGAAATGATGGCGGTGCTCGGGCATCGCTCGGCCACGAGCTTGCGCATTTACACGCAAGGAGCCAAGCAGCGGCAACTTGCCGAGAACGCGATCACCAAGCTCGAACAGAACCGGCACAAGCCTTCCCCAACACGCGGCTTCAAATTTGGGGAGTTGGCGAAAAGGGAGGTGAAAACAGGGGGCTAGAAAAAGGCTGGCGCTCCCTAGGGGAATCGAACCCCTGTTTCAGCCTTGAGAGGGCCGCGTCCTAACCGCTAGACGAAGGGAGCGTGAGGGGTACGACATAGCCGCGAATTTTGCCGGCGGCAAGGTGAGATTGGGGGTTCGACGGTCCTCTCTTGGCCGTCGTCCTGGCGAAAGCCAGGACCCATTACCCCAAATGGTCGTGTTTGAATGAAATCGTGGCCACGATCTCATTCAGGCAACTGGATTCGGTGGTTATGGGTCGTGGCTTTCGCCAGGACGGCGATGGAGGCTGGCATGCGGGCCAGCCCTCACGGTTCATTGGCAAATTTCAGCTTTCCGGCCGGCTTCAAGGTGTGGGCATCGAAGGTGCGGATCTCGATCACGCCGCCCACGTCCAGCGTGACCACGACGCGGTCGCCGGCCACGCCAGTTGCGACGATCTTGGCGCCCTTCGGCAGGGTGGCGGTGACGTCGCTGGCCACCTCAACCGCCCTTCCCTCCGACTTGAAAAGGCGGTAGCCCACCGCGATCAGGACGGCGCAGATTGCCAGCGCCGTGGTCAACCCCGCGATCAGCATCATCCGCCGCACCCGCGCGAACAGCGCGGCCTGCTCGGGGGTCGGTTCGGGAATAGCGGTATCAGACGTCGTCATGGACAATTTTGGCTCTGCGCAAAGGTTGGAGGTCGTGGTCGCCGGCGACGAGGGCTCGGCCCGGCTCGACCGCGTGCTGGCGGCGCACCTCACCGACCTGTCGCGATCGAGGCTGAAAGCCCTGATTTTGGCGGGCGCAGTGAGTTTGAAGGCTTCCGCGGTCCGCGACCCCGCTTATCACGTCGCATCCGGCGATACGATCACAATCGACGTGCCCGAGGCGGCGCCGGCGGAACCGAAGGGCGAGGATATCGCCCTCGACATCGTGTTCGAGGACGACGACATCATCGTCATCAACAAGCCGAAGGGCCTGGTCGTGCACCCCGCGGCCGGCCACGAGACCGGCACGCTGGTGAATGCGTTGATCGCCCATTGCGGCGCTTCGCTCTCCGGCATCGGCGGGGTACGCCGACCCGGCATCGTGCACCGGCTCGACAAGGACACCACAGGGCTGATGGTGGTGGCCAAGAACGACCTCGCCCATGCCTCGCTGTCAGCGCAATTCGCCGACCACGGCCGCACCGGTGAGATGCGGCGCGGCTACATGGCCTTTGCCTGGGGCGTACCGAACCGACATCGCGGCACGGTGGACGCGCCGATCGACCGCCATCCGCATGCGCGCGAGAAGATGGCGGTGCGCCAGGGCGGCCGCGAGGCGGTGACGCATTGGGAAATCCTGGAGAGTTTTGATGGGCGCGACGGCAAGGGCGTCGCCGCCCTGCTCGCCTGCGAGCTCGAGACCGGGCGCACCCACCAGATCCGCGTCCACCTCGCCCATATCGGCCATCCCCTGCTGGGCGACGCCGTCTACGGCCCGCATTTCAAGACCAAGGCGAACCAGCTCGGGCCTCAGTCGCAGGCCGCTTTGGCGGCGTTGGGGCGGCAGGCCTTACATGCATACCTGCTGGTATTGCAGCACCCAAGGACGGGAGAACTTCTGCACTGGGAGGCGCCCCTGTCGGAGGATTTGCTTCTCCTCGAAAGCTGCCTGAAAGCGGCGCTATGACGCAGCCATTTTAAGAAAAGCGTTACATTACAAAATGTTATAGCTGCCACACGGGGACGTGACGTCAGCAATCCTTCCCTTTTTGACCCCCGATGGGGTATATTGCGCCTGCGTTGGAAATGACCAACGCGGAACATCGCAGCCCGGCCGGCTTTGACACAGCGGTCGTCTGCCTGGCCCGCCGCTATCGGGGGCCTGAACCTTTTGGAGGGCGCACTATGGCCCGTACCGCTACTTTGCCGGTCCTCAATGGAGAATCCGGCCTTTCCCGTTACCTCGCCGAGATTCGCAAGTTTCCGATGCTGGAACCCCAGCAGGAATACATGCTCGCCAAGCGTTGGCGCGAGCATGACGATCGCGACGCGGCGCACCAACTCGTCACCAGCCACCTCCGCCTCGTGGCCAAGATCGCCATGGGCTATCGCGGCTACGGCCTGCCGATCTCCGAGGTCGTCTCGGAAGGCAATGTCGGCCTGATGCAGGCCGTGAAGCGATTCGAACCCGAGAAGGGGTTCCGTCTCGCCACCTATGCGATGTGGTGGATCAAGGCGTCGATTCAAGAGTACATTCTGCGTTCCTGGTCGCTCGTGAAGATGGGCACCACCGCGAACCAGAAGAAGCTGTTCTTCAACCTGCGCAAGGCGAAGAGCAAGATCAACGCGCTGGACGAGGGCGATCTCCGCCCCGACCAGGTCGCGACCATTGCCAAGCGGCTGGGCGTGACCGACCAGGACGTGATCGACATGAACCGCCGCCTCGGCGGCGACGCCTCGCTCAACGCGCCGATCCGCGACGACGGCGAAGCCGGCGAATGGCAGGACTGGCTGGTCGACAATACGCCGAACCAGGAAGCCCTGATGGCGGAGCACGAGGAGTATGATCACCGCCGTGACGCGCTGAACGGCGCCATGGGCGTGCTCAACCCGCGCGAACGTCGCATCTTCGAGGCCCGCCGCCTCGCCGATGAGCCGATGACGCTGGAAGACCTTGCCGCCGAGTTTGGCGTGTCGCGCGAGCGCGTCCGCCAGATCGAGGTCCGCGCCTTCGAGAAGGTGCAGTCCGCGGTCAAGGGCACGATCGCAAGGCAGGAACAAGCCGCGCTGGAAGCCGCGCATTAAGCGGCGTTACGGCGCCAGAGAGATTGGCGGATCGAAGAGAGACAAAAGCCGGCGGCAACGCCGGCTTTTTTGTTTGGGGTGGAGATTGAGCGTCACTACATTCGTTGTCATGCCCCGCGACCCGGCTACGCCAAGGCTTCGCCGGGGTGAAGGTCCAGGGGCGCCGAAGCTTCAGCGAAGGCGGCAGGCGGGGCATCCAGTACGCCGCAGCGAGCGTAGCGACAGCGAGATATCCAACCTACGAGGCTGTGACTCTTTTCCGTATCGAGCGTCAGGCGGATATGATTCTCTAAGCAGATTGATTTGCTGGAGAGAATGATGGCTGACGACGGACTTTTTGGCGAATTGCCGGAACAGTCGGCGCCATGCACCGAAGTGGTGCCGCGGGGGGCACCTCGGCTGCGCGAGCCTGTGCGCGATCAGGTCGAATTGCGAGCGGTCGATATCGATAGCCTGATCGGGCAGGATCATCCGGTGCGGGTGATCTGGGCTTATGTCGAAGGGCTCGACTTGAGCGAGCTGGAAGATCGCGTCAAGGCGCGGGAGAACAGGCCGGGTTATCCGGCGCCATCGCCACGGTTGCTGCTGGCGCTTTGGCTGTACGCCACGAGCGATGGCGTTGGCAGCGCGCGGGCGCTGGACCGGCTCTGCGACAGTCACGACGTCTACCGCTGGCTCTGCGGCGGCGTGTCTTTGAACCATCATACGCTATCGGACTTCCGGGTCGGCTGTGCCGACTTGCTTGACCGTTTGCTGGTCGAACATCTGGTGGCCCTGAACGAGGCAGGGTTGGTTGATCTGGAGAAGCTGACCCAGGACGGGGTGCGGATACGGGCGAGTGCGGGAACCGGATCGTTCCGGCGGGAGGCGACGCTGGATCGGCAGATGGCACAGGCCGGGGCCGTGGTGGAAGAGCTCAAGCGCGAGGTCGATGCGGATCCGGAAGCCAGCAATCGGCGGATCCGGGCCGCTAAGGAGCGCGCGGCGCGGGAACGCAGCGAGCGGGTGCAGGCCGCGCAAGCGGCGCTGGCTGAGATCAAGCGCAAGCGAAAACAGCTCGATGACAAGGGCGGCAACGGCAAAAAGCCAAAAGAGCCACGGGCCTCTACCACCGACCCGCAGGCACGGGTGATGAAGATGGCGGATGCCGGCTTCCGTCCGGCCTACAATGTGCAGGTGGCTAGCGCGGCCGGCGAACTGATCGTGGTCGCGATCGATGTCGACAACAGCGGCTCAGATCGCGGCTTGATGCGACCGATGCTGGAGCGAACGCGCGCTCGGCTGAAGCGCTTGCCACGCCGCTACCTCGCCGATGGCGGGTTTTGCAGTGGCGAGGACATCGAATGGGCGCATGGCGAAGGTATCGAGGTTTACTGTCCTCCTCCCAAATCCAGGAGCGGTGTCGATCCCTTTTTACCCCGGAGCAACGACGGTCCTGGCGTAGCGGCCTGGCGTGCTCGCATGGCCAGCGAAGCCGGCAAGGCACAGTACCAAGCCCGCACAATCTGCGAATGCATCCATGCCCGATGGCGGAACTGGGACCTCAGGCAATTAACCGTGCGCGGTATCGCGAAGGTCCGTGCCGTTGTGCTCTGGTACGCCCTCACCAACAACATCCTGCAGGGACACCGTCTCGTAAAGGCATAGACCGCGGCAGCATACCGACGGCCTGACGCCGCCGGCTTCGACCTCAAGGGACGCTAACGCCCCTTGAGGTCCATGCCGAAACAAACGAATTGGCTCACAGGCTCTACGCCTCTGGGATACTGGATCGCCCGGTTGAACCGGGCGATGACAGCGGTGGTTGTGGCTGCGATGTAGAACTGACTCGTCTTGAACCCGCGTTGCCGGTCAGCAGACCCAAAACTGTCGGACCGACAGCATCGATTGGACGGACACCGTGTCGATCATCCTGCAATCCACCGTCGGCGGCTTCGAAGCCCAGTTCATGCGCAAGCTGCCGCTGGTCGAGCAGGCGATGCGCGAGCACGGGCTCGAGCCGTCGGAGTTCGTGATCTCGAAGGATTATGCGGGCACAGCGACGATCCCGCTCATGGGTCCGTTCTTCTATAGCTACAGCGTGTTCTTCGGCGAGGAGCAATTCACCGTCACCGAGCCGAACGACATGGTGTTTCTGGATTATTTCTTCAAGCGCGTGCTGGCCGTGGACGAACCGCCGGAACTGCCGCGGCGGCCGGGCTTGATCCGGCGGTTTTTCGGCTGGATGTCGCAGGCGGTTTAGCTGGCTCCCGTCATTCCGGGGCGCGTCACTTGGCGCGAGCCCGGAATCCATGAGGCCGCAGAGTTGGTGGATGAATGGATTCCGGGCTCGCGCTGCGCGCGCCCGGAATGACAGGCAACCCTACCCCCCCCAAACCCGCGCCAGCGTGGCGAGCCAGCAGCCTTCGCAATAGCGGGCATCCTTGTAGTCGATCCAGTTGTGCGCATAGACGTGGCTAGTCGGGATGCCGTAGCGCGCGCGCAGCACCTTGACGAGGATCTTCCAGGCCGCGACCTGCGCCTCGGTCGGGCCGGCCGCGACGTCGGGATAATTGCCGGCGAACTCGACGCCGATCGAATTGTCGCGCACGACCTGGCGATAGGTCGGCCTGTTATCGATGTATTTGTTGTCGTTGCGGTTGGCGCCGTCGCCATGGGTCGGCACCAAATTCTCCGCCACCGCCCAATAGACCGTGCCGTCGGTCTCGACCCACACCGTGACGCCGCGACGGGTCGGGTTCTTCGCCTGCGCCAGCGCGCCGCCGCGCGCCGACCCCGCCGGCCCTTCGGTCTGATGCACGATGATGTTGCGCCAGGGGGTTGCGCTGCCGACGTCGCCCCATGGCGTCAGCCACACGATCTTCAGGCCGGGAATGTCGGGCGTACCGGAGGCGCGCGCGAGTTTGGCCAGTTCGGCGTCCTCAGCGGTGGCGGGGGCTGTCAAAAACAGAGCGGCGAGAACGGCCGCGAACAGGCGAGACATCATGATGCGGATCCAATGCGGACCCTGATGTAGCACGCCTCTACGCGAAGTTGCGCACAGGCTCGCCGGGACCGAGCGGCTCGGGCGAGAGCGGCGGCGCCGGATCGTAGACGGCAAAATCGTTCTTGCCGTTCTTCTTGGCGGCATAGAGGGCGTGGTCGGCATGCGCGATCAGTCGGTCCGGGAATTGACCGATGCCGCGGTCCCACTGCGCGACGCCAATCGAGATCGCGATCGGGATGTCGCCGCCGGTGCAGGTCGCGGCGTCCTGACGGCAGACCTCGAGCACGCGGCGGGCGATCGCGGCGGCCTCACACAGCGATGACGACGGCAGCACGATGCAGAACTCGTCGCCGCCGGTGCGGGCGAGCATGTCGCCGGGCCGCAACCGCGTTTGCGCCATCAAGGTGAAGTGCCGCAGGCAGGCGTCGCCAGCGGCATGGCCATGGGTGTCGTTGATGGTCTTGAAGCCGTCGAGATCGATCACCAGCAGCGAGAACGGCGCGCCGCCGCGCTCCGAGCGGGCGCATTCCTCGGTCAGGCGCTGCAGCAGATGCCGCCGGTTGGCGACGCCGGTGAGATCGTCGAGCAGCGCGAGGTCGGCAACCTCGTTGCGCAAGCTGTCCATCGCCATCAGCAGGAAGCCGAAATTCAGCGTCATCGATAGGAATAGCAGCCCCAGCACGATCACGGCATGGGGCTGACCACCGGCGCGCGCCGACAGATCATGGCCGAGCAGATTGCCCACCGTGCGCACGAGCAGGATCGCGATGATGGTGAGGATGACGATGCCGGATAGCCGCGCGCCCGGACTGACGCGCCCCTCCGGCGACAGCAACAGACGCAGCGCCAGCACCAGCGGCAGGGCCTGGCCGAGCGTGTAGCTGAGCATGCGCAGCTGCATGTGCTCGAAGCCGACCATGAAGACCACGACGCCGGCGAGGCTCAAGCCTCCCGTTGCAGTCATGAGGCGCCAGGAGACCGGCCGATCATAGAAGCGCTGAATGCCCATGGCGGCAAGGCAGCTCGCGGCAATGACGCCGCCAGCGCCGAGCAGAAGCGGCAGGGGAGAGGCAACGAACAGACGGATCAGGGCCGTCATCGCTCCGGCCGCGCCGACGAAGGACGAGGCCATCCAGAACCGCGCAGCCGCGAATTTCGGATAGGAGCGCGTCACGTAGGCCCAGATCACGCCGAGCGCCAGGAAGTTGACGACGAAGACCATCCACAATGTCGGTACGTTCAGCATGGCGCGTGCGGCACACGCGGCGTCGCGCCCCCCGTCCCTGGCAGCCGTCCGTCCATCACCCATCCCCGTTTTCTTGCGGGGGACAATGCGGCGGTTGCGCTTAACGGAGTCTCACTGCGATCCCCGAAAACGCGCCTTTGGTTTTGGATTCATGAACGGCGCGCGGCTGTTGTCGGATCGTTAAGCCTGTCGCCGGCGATGCCGCGCTGGCGCGGCGATGCGGATTCGCGCACCAAAATCACCTGAAAATGCATCTGAGCTGTGGATAACACGATGACACGGATGTGACGGCGCGGGGCAGAGACCTGCGAATCTGCTGAGCTTGCCGTCGAGGATGTTGCGAGGCTGGCCCTCCGCCGAGCATCCCTCGTGTCGCGTTCCACCATTAACCCCTAAGAGGATACTATGGCTAAGAAAGCGAAGAAGGCGGCGAAGAAGAAGGCGAAGAAGGCCAAGAAGGCGAAGAAGAAGTAACGCGGCTTCTTTTTCTTTGCCCGGGTGGAGCCTCGCTCCGCCCGGGCGTCGGGAAGTCGAGCGTGTTTGAAGGTGGCGGGCGCAAGGCTCGCTTTTTTATTGGCTGAGTTTACTCCCTCTCCCCGTTCTTACGGGGAGAGGGTTGGGGTGAGAGGCCTCTGTCCCCGCATGAGATTGTCGATGGACCTGTACCCCCTCACCGACATCCCATCTGCGATGGGATGCGCCTGATCTTCCCCCGAAAAAGTGGAGGGGTTTAAGCGGCTTTTAGCTCCATCTCGATCGGGGCGATATATCCGATCGCGGAATGGAGCCGGGTGCGGTTGTAGAAGCCCTCGATGAAGGCGAAGATATCGCGCTGGGCCTCGGCGCGGGTCTGGTAGTCGCGATGGTGAACGAGCTCGGTCTTCAGGGTATGGAAGAAGCTCTCCATCGGGGCATTGTCGTAGCAATCGGCCTTGCGGCTCATCGATGCAACGATGCCGGCGCCCGTGAGAGCGTCGCGATAGGCGTGTGAGGCATACTGCACGCCGCGATCGGAGTGGTGGATCAATCCGGCCTGCGGCCGTTGCTGCTGGATGGCCATCGTCAACGCCGCGGATGCGAGTTCGACTTGCATGTGATCCCGCATGGCCCAGCCGACGATCTTTCGACTGAAGAGATCCATGACGGCCGCCAGATACAGCCAGCCCTCCGCGGTCGGGATGTAGGTGATATCGGCGAGCCAAACGCGGTTCGGGGCTTCCGCTGTGAAGTCGCGCGCGATCAGGTTCGGGGCGATCGGCAGGTCGTGACGGCTGTCGGTGGTGCGCACCCGGCGCGGCGGCGCCGTGATGGCGCGGATACCGTGCCGGCGCATCATCCGCTCGATCCGGCCGCGGCTGGCGCCACGGCCCTGCGTCCGCAGCACGGCATGGACGCGGGGACTGCCGTAGCGTCCGCTGCTGTCGTGATGGGCCTGCCGGATCGCAGCCAGCAGCGTGGCATTGGATTTGGTCCGCTGACTCGCCGGGCGATCGCGCCAGGCGTAATAGCCGGCCGGCGAGACCTCGAGCACGGCGCACATCAATCGTACCGGATAGGCGTCGCGATGGTCCTCGATGAAGCGGAAGCTCATGTCCGGGTTCCGGCAAAGATCGCGATCGACTTTTTTAAAATGTCGCGCTCCATGCGCAGCCGTTCGTTCTCCTGGCGCAACCGGGCGATCTCCGAAGCCTGGTCCGCCGACATCGGCGTCGCCTGCGTGGTGGGGCGCCACGCCGCCGATGCCGGCTGCTGCCCGGCCTTATCCACCCAGCGCCGCAGCACCGAGTCGCGCAGCCCGAGTTCCTTGCCTACCGACGTGATCGAGCGACCGCTCGACACCACCAGCTCAACGGCCTGGCGCTTGTACTCTTCGGTAAATGACCGACGTTGACGTTCCATTCGACACCTCCGGGCTCAATGAGCCTACTACAGGTGTCCACTCATTCGGAGGAGGTTCACGACCTCTCCCCGCAAGCGGGGAGAGGTGAAGGAAGCAAGCGGGAAAACTGAAGGAAAGCCTACCTCTCCGCAAACGCCAGCTTGGCGCCGAGTGCGGCAAAGCCGGCGGCAAAGCTGCGGCGCAGCCAGGCCATGACGGTGGGACGGGAGATGACGCGCTCGCGCACCGAGGCGGCGCAGAGGCCATAGACGACAAACACGGCAAAGGTCATCGCCATGAAAGCGCCGCTCAATTCCAGCATCCGCGCCAGCACATGGGCCTCATCCAGCGCGATGAACTGCGGCAGGAAGGCGAGGAAGAAGATCGACAGTTTGGGATTGAGGATGTTGATCAGGAAGCCGGTGACAATGACGCGGCCGCTCGACCGCTCCGCGATCTTGCCTTCGACCGCGAGCGCGCCTCGCTCGCGCAGCGCCTGCCAGGACATGTAGAGCAGATAGGCGACGCCGCACCATTTCAGCGCGGCGAAGGCGAGCGCGCTGGTGTGGAGCACCGCGGCAAGGCCGAGCATCGCCGCGATCATGTGCGGCACGATGCCCAGCGTGCAGCCGAAGGCCGCCGCGACGCTGGCGCGTGAGCCGCGGGTGAGCGCCGCGGCGAGCGTATAGAGCACGCCGGTGCCGGGCGAAGCGACGACGATGAGCGAGGTGAGCAGGAAGGACCAGGTCATTGGGCCGACCTTACCAGCTCGCGGCGAGAAAGCGAGCCTGCGGAATAGTCGTCAGGACATCTGCGCGATCTCGGCCTCGCGCAGCACGTCGAGCGGTGCCCAGGGTTTTGCCCAGAATTTTGCGCCGGCAGGCAAGGGCTGCTTCAAGGGACGGCCGGAGGTGACGACAACGTCGAGCTTGGGATTGCGCTCCTTGGCGACATGCGCGAGCTCGACCCCGCTCATGCTTCCGGCGAGCTGGACGTCGGTCAGCATCAGGCAAAGCGCGCCCGCGTCCTTGTCGAGGACGCGTTCGGCGTCCTCGGCGCTCTCGCACTGGATGACCTGGTAGCCGCTCTCTTCGAGCAGAAGACTCAGCATCTCCCGCTGCATGACGTCGTCTTCAACGATCAGCGCTGTTGCACGAAATGGTTGTGCCTGTCCCATCAGCGGCTCCAATATTTACTCACGTAACACATGTTAAAGGTCCAACTCGGCCATTGTTCAGTTCCATTCTGAAAAAATGTAAATCATGGTTCCCGCTCTAAGGGCTTGGCGGGGAACCTCATGACTGGGATTCGCAGGCCGGCCATCATGAGAGCGGCAAGCGGCATCGGCCGTACGTTGGCCATTGAGCTTGCGCAGCGCGGCTGTGACCTCCGTTGCTGCGGAGGCTGGAGAAGATGGCGAAAGGCAAGTAGTCGCTTGGTACGACAGCGGCACGACATCCTCCGCCGTCGTCCTGGCGAAGGCCAGGACCCATAGCCACCGAATCCCATTTGACGAAGACTGGCAGTTGCTCAGCCAATGCAAGTGAATGCCAGTCGTCGCCAAACTCCTCCCTGGGGTAATGGGTCCTGGCTTTCGCCAGGACGACGATGGGGGAAGAGATCGCGCGCGACTCTCAACCGTCATTGCGAGGAGCTCTTGCGACGAAGCAATCCAGGCTGCCTCCGCGGCAAGATTCTGCATTGCTTCCGCTTCGCCAAAGGCTTCGGCGGACAAGTCGCTTCGCTCGCAATGACGACCGCGGCTATCGCCCCTCACTGCCCCATCAAACGATCCGCAAAATATCCGATGGTCTTCCTATAGACCACCGCCCTATTCCACTCGCGCATCGCCTCGAAATTGGCGGTGCCTTCGCCGTAGGGCTGGCCCATCTTGAAGCCGCTGGTGTGGAGCAGGTTCGCGGTCGAGGCGAGCACGTCGGCGACGCTGTGGCGGAGGTCGACATGGCCGTCGCCGTCGAAATCGACGCCGTATTTGATGTAGGACGACGGCAGGAACTGGGTCTGGCCGATCTCGCCGGCATAGGCGCCGATGAGGTCGCGCAGCGGCAGGTCGCCGCGCTGCACGATCTTGAGCGCGGCGAGCAGCTCGCCCTGAAACAGATCGGTGCGGCGGCAGTCATGCGCGAGCGTCGCCAGCGTCTTGATCACCGGCAGCTTGCCGGTGTCGCCCTTGCCGAAATCGCTCTCCAGTCCCCAGATCGCCACCAGGATATAGCGCGGCACGCCGAACTGCTGCTCGATGCGCGAGAGCAGTGCGGCATGACGCTGGAGCAGCGCCCGCCCGCCGTTGATGCGGCCGGGGCCGACGCGGGTCGAGACGTACTGCTCAAAACTCTTATTGAAGGTGTGGCGCTGGCGGCGGTCGAAGGCGAGCACGGCGCCATCGGGGGTCACACCGCTGAGCGCCGCATTGGTCACGCTTGCCGAGACGCCGGCTCCTTGCGCTTCTGACGCCATGGTTGCGACAAAGCTGTTGAAGTCGCCGCCGCAGCGCGCGGCCTGCGCCGACCCGGCCAGACAAACGACGAAAGCGGCGGCGAGAAGCAGTCTCAGCATGTGGAGCAATCCCCCAAAAATCCTGACGTGAAGCGGCGCGGATCATGCCCGGGAAAGCGGGAACCGTCAAAGCGGCGCGCTTGATCCGCACCAACGTGTCTCGCGCCCTGCTTTCTAGATTGCAGCGAACAGGAGAGCCGCCCAGGAGACTAGCCCATGACCGGAATTACCTTGACCGCCGAGCAGATTCGCAATGCCCCCGCACCAGTGCGGCAATGGATCGAGCATGAGGTCATCGCCGCGCTCGGCCTCGCGCCGCGGACGCCGGCCGCCGCCCCGCCGCAGGCCGCCCATCTCGTCGCCTGTAGCGTGGAGGACATGGCCAGCGTGCTCGAGCACATCCGCGGCGTATTTCCCGCGGTGAACGTACTGTTCGAGCTCGGCCGTCCCGGCATCAGCTTCGGCCAGCCCGCGGTGATGATGGTCCGCCTGATGGACATCCTGCACCACACGCGACTTCAGGACGTTGGCCAGGTCATGACCTGCCTGGAGATGATCAACCAGGCGCTGACCGAGGTGAAGAAGGATCCGTCGGTGCGGTTTTGCGGTTTCGACAATGAGGGCCACTGCCTGATTGCGCCGCAGACGCAGGTGAGCATCGCAACGCTGTGGCAGACCATGATGGAGCGGCAGCAGGCGGCGCAGGAGCCCGAGGCCGACAGCCGGGTTGCGCCGGCGGCGTGAGATAAAGGGCGGCGCACACCCCGGTCATTTCGGGGCGCGTCGCAAGGACGAATGAGAAACGAGCCGCTATGATGCCAATGGTCGGACGACGCGTTCGACTTCTGCGTCAGGTGCCCGTGAGGCAATCACCCATGTCCCACCGCCAGCGGCCTTTTCATCCACCTCGCGGCGCCCTCCTCCGCATCCCCCTCTTCCGCCTGCTCGCCATCAACCTCGCGATCGGCGCCTGCGCTGCGGCGCTGCTCGTCGGCGGACTGCTCTGGCTCAATCCCGGACATCTGCGCGAGCTGATCTTCGCCGACCGTTCGCCCGGCATCGCGCTTGCGCTGCTGCTCGCGTCCTTCCTCATCACCTTCGGCTCCGCCGCGATGGGCAGCGCGATCATGGCGCAGGGTCGCAAGGAAGAGCGCAGCGGGCATGACGGCGGACACGGATCGCGGCTCGCCGCGCAGGAACTTGCGCCGCGCAGGCGCACACCCTGAGATATGCGGGGGTGATGGAACTCGCTTTTGCACATCGGATCACATCACCTGCACGCAGGCGGGAAGGCGTGCAGGTTGGCGCGCTTTGCTACAAAGCGCGCCAACCGCGCTGCACTGCGACGGCAGGCAAGATGAACAAAGTGATTGAATGATCCAAGCAATTGTTGCGACGCG
This sequence comes from Bradyrhizobium sp. C-145, assembly GCF_023375135.1. Lineage (NCBI taxonomy): Bacteria > Pseudomonadati > Pseudomonadota > Alphaproteobacteria > Hyphomicrobiales > Nitrobacteraceae > Bradyrhizobium > Bradyrhizobium sp. C-145. The sequence goes on from NZ_CP088150.1 coordinate 7,251,603, forward strand.
CTTCAAAACCGCATGCCGCGACCAACGCATATCTGATCCACCCGCTGCGACATCGACGCCGCCAAGATTTGCCTTGCCATCGCAGGGCATGTTCTATAGTCTTCTATTTTAAGTTGTCGCCCCGCCAGCCCCGGGCGACACTGAAGACCAAATAAACGGCGGGCTTTGCGGCCCGCCGTTTATTGAGGCTGAGAGGCGCGGCAGGCGCTTGGCAATCGCGGCTCCATTGTTGGTCAATCTAACGCTCCGGCGCGACGCATCTGTCGACAGCCGCCGAAGTCATTTGACTGCGGCCTCCTGATCGACGACAAGCCGCCATGGCCAAAAAACCCGGAACCAATCCCAAAGGCGAGTTCGCCTTTTTCAACGTCGTCTATGAAGACGGCTCACAACGCTCCAACCGCCGCGTGCCCGCTGAGCTGCTCGGCGGTCTCGACGGCGATGAGCCCGCGCGCGGCTTCATCATGGAGCAAGACCGCGAGATCGCCGAGAAGTCTGGGCGGCCTGCGCTCGAGATCAAGCGGATCGAGCGGGTCGGGGCGAAGAAGAAGTAGGCTGCTCGCAGCTCGGTGTGGACAGCGAGCCTTCGGCCCACTGCTTACCGTCTATTTTCAGAACTTCGTATCCATTGCTTCATCTACGCCCGGCAAACCCGCCCTATCGATGGTTCCAGCAGTCGCCTTCTGATGATCTAGAGAGTCACGAATCCTGCGCTGCAAAATGCGCTCTGGAAGCCGCCCCGACCTTTCGCGTGTTTCCCGAGCGGCAGCGACGAGATTCGCTGGCATGCTTTCGAATATGGCTGATGAAAAGACGCGAGCCGTTTGTGTGGCCGAGTTTAACCGATCCCTATTCGGTCCGAAGGTCATGTATCGCAGGAGAAAGTCGACAGACATAATTGGCTGAAATCGCGTATACCTTCTCATGTCTCGACTTAATTTCGATGGTAAAGCTCGCGTAGCGCTGTCCAAAGTTAGCCACCACCTCTTGAACCCTAGACCAGAATGGGGCGCAACAATCTGCCTCTCAGCAAGGACATTCAAATAGTTCTCGGTGTCATGCTCCGCTAATCGTAGAGATGTAAGCGAGAATTCGCTCTCATGTCGCCGTCTACTATGAACATTTTCCCAATAGAGCTTTATTTCGCTCACAAGTTCCGCAGGAAGGTTGCATAACTCTCTGGCGGAATCTCTTCGAGCTCAACCCCAAATTCCCCGCTCAGATAATCAGCAATATCTTTCTCAGGATTTTGATTCCCGAAGAACTGTTCCGCCCAAGCGCGAAATCCACCTGTCGGCCTCCCCGCCAGAGCATATTGTCCATAGACGAATGGAACACGTCCCTCCCAGCTGGGAGATTTATCGTAGACTACGCAGCGGTTCAGGTGACGCTCAATCTCCTCAATGATACCCGGCGTAATAAGCAACTTTAGCCCGATCTTTCGGGCTTGCAGCAGCATCGTTGCGAATGGACGTAGCCCCTCTGGATAGGCCTGCTCCGCGATGACGGGAAGGATCACCGATGTATCCAGCCAGATCTCACCGTAGCTGAACAGCTTCTTCGTGACAGCTTGCACATCTGGCGTTTCGGCCAAAAAGGCGAAAAGGGTATACGCATCGGACAATATGTTTACGTACTCGGCAGTAGCCGACGAAGGACTATTCAGGAGATTTGAGATGACACTTTGAAGGACTGAAACGGCATTGCGTCCCTTTATGTCTACTTTCGCTGGTAGATTAGCGACAATAACGTCCTTCAGATCAATCTCGTTAACCTCGGGTGGAGTGTCACGGGCAACGCAAGCCGCAAACTCCTCGCCTCGCCTCAGAAATAGCTTCTCAACCAGTGATATTGTCAGTTCGGCAATCGCATCAATATCTCGGATCGTAACCCCTTCGGCTTCGGTCAGAGCAGTCAAGATTTCTTTCTTAAAATCGCTTCGCAGGAGCTCGATGCCAGCTGCGCTGTCTCCAATTCTCTGCAGCTCTTCAAAGCTCAAATTAAACTCGTCAAGCTTCGGCCAGTGTCTAATGGCTTGCTTGCTCAATCTGCCAAGCGCAGTGTCAACGAAGGGTTTGAGTTGTTCGATCGAGTAGTGAGGTAGCAAATCACGTACCCGTTCGTAGACCTCTTCCCGAGATATTCGATGCTCGCTATCTGTACCGCGCAACGCAACCTTCACCAACGCTTCATAACAAGAGCGAGTCAGGCCCTTCGCGGTATTTTCGTCGCGCCATTGCATCTCCAAATAGAAGAGAGCAGTCCGCGCTTCGCCACCCGTTAGTTTTAGCTGATCAGTGCTGACTATACCTCGCTCAGCTAGTATCGGATCAACAATCGCCTTTGCCAACTCCTCGGCAAACTCTTCGTTGCCAGACGTGTGATGGAGGCGATCACCAAACCAACTTCTATCGCGCACATCCAAAAATAGACCCTGCCCAGTAGCATAAGTCTTGACTGTGTCAGCCAGCGCCCCAATCGATTGATTTGAACGAATATGAGCACCTTAGCTTCTGGTTTCGTTTCCTTGATCCGCTTTATGGTTTCCTTAATCTTGGCGTCCCAATCCATTCGGATTGAGTATTGTAGAATGACATGGGCAACTGGCGCGCATAATTCAGCATCTCGCCCACCATCTCCGCTGGGAGACGCCATGGTGCGAAGAGATGGAAATTCAGATATCAAAAATCCTGATGCTAGGCGCTCGAAGCGCCCCCAGTCGCTGCTCTTCAACCTTTCCAGGGCGAGCTCAAAACGATCGCGCGAGATCATCCGGCATCTCCGTCAAAACCTGAAGTAAGGCAAGCCTATTCTCCGCCGGGCGAGCGCTTCTATGGTGATCAGAATGCACGCCCAGCAGAGTTCTCGAATCTCCGAACCAATCTACGTTTATGAAAAGGGTCTGTGGTATACCTCAATTATCCAAGAAGCTCCGCAGCTTCCGCGACCGCGACGGATGCTTCAGCTTGCGCAGCGCCTTCGCTTCGATCTGGCGGATGCGCTCGCGCGTCACCGAGAACTGCTGGCCGACTTCTTCCAGCGTGTGGTCGGTGTTCATGCCGATGCCGAAGCGCATGCGCAGGACGCGCTCTTCGCGCGGGGTGAGCGAGGCCAGCACGCGCGTGGTGGTCTCGCGCAGGTTCGACTGGATCGCGGCGTCGATCGGGAGGATCGCGTTCTTGTCCTCGATGAAATCGCCGAGATGTGAATCCTCTTCGTCACCGACCGGCGTCTCCAGCGACAGCGGCTCCTTGGCGATCTTGAGGACCTTGCGGACCTTCTCCAGGGGCATGCCGAGCTTCTCGGCGAGCTCTTCCGGGGTCGGCTCGCGGCCGATCTCGTTGAGCATCTGGCGGGACGTGCGCACGATCTTGTTGATCGTCTCGATCATGTGCACGGGAATGCGGATGGTGCGCGCCTGGTCGGCGATCGAGCGGGTGATCGCCTGCCGGATCCACCACGTGGCGTAGGTCGAGAACTTGTAGCCGCGGCGGTACTCGAACTTGTCGACCGCCTTCATCAGGCCGATGTTGCCTTCCTGGATCAGGTCGAGGAACTGCAGGCCGCGGTTGGTGTATTTCTTCGCGATCGAGATCACGAGACGGAGGTTGGCTTCCACCATCTCCTTCTTGGCCTGGCGAGCCTCGCGCTCGCCCTTCTGCACGGAGTGCACGATCTTGCGGAACTCGACGATCTCGAGGCCGGTCAGGGCTGCGAGCTGATGCACCTCGTGACGAAGGTCCTTGATGCGGTCCTTCTCGTGGTGGACGAAGTTCTTCCAGCCCTTGGCCGACAGTTTTGAGACACGATTGAGCCAGCGCGGGTCCAATTCAGAACCGGTGTAGTTGCGCAAAAAGTCTTCGCGCGCGACGCCGTGGCTGTCGGCAAGGCGCATCAGGCGGCCCTCGTGCGAGACGAGGCGCTTGTTGATGTCGTAGAGCTGCTCGACGAGCGAGTCGATGCGGGCCTGGTTTAGGCGCAGCGACTTCACCTCGACGATGATCTCGTCCTTCAGCTTCTTGTACTTGCGCTCCTGGTGCGGCGAGAGCGACTCGTTCTGGAGCTGGTTCTGGATGTCCTGCTCCTGAAGCTTGCGCAGCTTCTTGTAGCTGTCGGCGATCTTGTCGAAGATCTCGACCACCTTCGGCTTGAGCTCGGCCTCGATCGCCGCGAGCGACATCTGGTTCTCGAACTCGTCGTCGTCCATGTCGGCTTCGGCGGCGGCCTCGCCCGGATCCTTCTCCTCGCCGGCCTCGGTGCCAGCGGCGGCCGGTGCGGCGCGGAACGGGGTCGGCGACGGGGGCGCAGCAGGCGGGGCGACATGCGCGGGGGCAGCTGTGGACGCGGTGGCGTCGCCACCCTCAGTCGACGCTTCGCCGCCCTCGCCGTTCGGGCCGGCAATCATCGCGGTGTTCATGCCGCCCTTGGCGTCGGGGCCGGCATAGGTCGCTTCGAGATCGATGATGTCGCGGAGGAATATCTTGCCTTCGTTGAGCTCGTCGCGCCAGATGATGATGGCCTGGAAGGTCAGCGGGCTTTCGCAGAGCCCTGCGATCATCGCCTCGCGGCCGGCCTCGATGCGCTTGGCAATGGCGATTTCGCCTTCGCGGGAGAGCAGCTCGACCGTGCCCATCTCGCGCAGATACATGCGCACGGGATCGTCGGTGCGCTCGCCCGGCTCGCTCTTCTTGACCTCGGTGACAGCCTTCTGGGTGACCTCGACGAGCTCGTTATCGGTCTCGTCGTCGGCCTCGTCCTTCTCGTCCTCGCCTTCGGTGTCCTCGGCTTCGGTGACGTTGATGCCCATGTCCGAGAGCATCGACATGATGTCCTCGATCTGTTCGGGCGAGGTCTGGTCGGACGGCAAGACTTCGTTGAGCTGATCGAAGGTCACGAAGCCGCGCTTCTTGGCCTGCTTGATCATCTTCTTCACGGCGGCGTCGGACAGGTCGAGCAAGGGCGAGGGCGCGTCCTGGGAGTCCTTCTCCGGCGCATCCGCTGCCTTGTCGTCTTTTTCCTTGTCCTTCGCCTGCAGCGTCTTTGCCTTGGTGGCCATCCATTGCTCCTAAACGCGCTTCAATGCAGACGGCGCGCCCCGCCTGCCTGAATTCACATGAACCTGTTGCTCGACGCTCTCGCTTCGGCAGCTCTCGACACGGAAAGGGCGGCGCACATGTCTCTCGCCACCCCCAACTTTCTCTCGCCGGATTTGCCTAACGCTTCGTGAGCCTCTTTGCCGCAGCGGATGCAGGTGTAGTGCCAACAGTGTTCGCGCGGATTCATTCCTGACGCGTCTGTTCTGCCTGCGGCCGCCTCTGGGCCAAAGTGCTACAAGACCGTTAAGCCTCGATTAACCCTGTTTTTGCCGCCAAACCCAGGATTTGGCGAGTCTTTTAGCGGTTTCGGCCGCGGCCGTCCGCATGATTCTTCATCACATGCTCTTCTGGAGCCGGCCCGACAGCTCACCAAAACCCTCGATCAGGGCCTCGGTACCGTCGACTTCGCCTATCCGAGCCTTGACGTCACGCAGCCATGCCAAATTGGCCTCGCTGGGGTCCTCCCCCAAGGCCAGCTCGGCGTCTTTCAGCTCTCTAAGTAGTGAATGCCATTGCCGATGCAAGGCAACCAGCTGATGCCAGGTGGCAAGAACGTCGTCCCGCGCCGCGCCCTCGCGGGCGCCCCACACCGCCGCGGTCGTGATACCGTTCTCAACCCTTTGAAGTGTTTGAGAAAATCCGCCCTTTTCGAGATCGGCGCGCATCTTCTCGGCCTGCTCGCCGGGGTCCGCTGAGTGGTGATGGTCGTTGGCAAAGGCGGCGATGATGCCGGCCCTGAGCTTATGAGCTTCGGGATGGGCCAGCTCCAGGGCGGCCACCTCCTCGAGGTGCTCATGCAGCAGCCAGGGGTGGTTGATCAGGCATTGCAGGATCAGGGCCTCCCGGCGGGAGATGGCGCTGCGCTGGCCGCGCATGATCGGGCTCGCCGCCAGCTGCGGGCTCGCCGCCTGGTAGGGACCCGAGGGCAGCGGCACGGGACCGGGCGGGCCGCGGCGGCCTCCGCCAAATCCCTGGCCACCGAATCGATTCGCACCTCCCCCACCCCTGGGCTGGAAGGACCGGCCGGAATTGCCACGGAAATTGCCCCGGCCACCAAAGCCGCCGCGCCCGCCCTCGGGCGCGAAGGCGCGCTGCAGCCGGTCGGCGAAGTCGTCGCGGTAATAGCGCCGCACCACCTCGTCGCGGATGCCGTTGGACAGCTCCTTGATGCGCGCCTCCAGTGCGGCGCGGCGCTCGGGCGTGGCGAAATTGCCGCCTTCGAGCTCGCGCGACCAGATCATGTCGGCGAGCGGACGTGCCGCCGCGATCACCTCCTCGATCGCGCCGCGCCCGCCCGAGCGCACGAGATCGTCGGGGTCCTGCCCTTCCGGCAGCAGCGCAAAGCGCAAGCTCTTGCCGGGTGCGAGGAAGGGCAGCGCGAGGTCGGCGGCGCGATACGCCGCCTTCTGTCCGGCGCGGTCACCGTCGAAGCACAGGATCGGCTCGTCCGCCATCTTCCAGAGCAGCGCGAGCTGGCTTTCGGTGAGCGCGGTGCCGAGCGGCGCGACGGCCCCTGCGAAGCCCGCGGTGACCATGGCGATGACGTCGACATAGCCTTCGACCACGATCAGCGGCGCGCCGTTGTGGGATGCGGCGCGCGCGGTCTGGTGGTTGTAGAGATTGTCGCCCTTGTGGAAGAGCGGCGTCTCCGGCGAGTTCAGATATTTGGCCGGAACGTCCTTCTCCAGCGCGCGCCCGCCGAAGGCGATGACGCGGCCGCGCAAATCGGTGATCGGAAACATCACGCGGTCGCGGAAGCGATCGTACGGCACGGGAATGTCGTCGCCGCCCACGAGCAGGCCGGTCTCGACCATGTCGTCGACGGAGACGCCGAGCTTGCCGAGATGCTCCTTCAGCGCGAAGCGGTCAGGCGAAGCATAGCCGAGGCGGAACTGCAATTGCGTCGCCGGTGAGATGGCGCGGTCGGCGAGATAGCCGCGCGCTTTCGCCCCCACGCGCGAGGCCAGCGTCTCCGCAAAGAATTTTGCCGCGAGATCCATGACGTCATGCAGCGATTTGCGCCGCTGCTCGTGCCGGGCCGCATCGGGCGTCACCGCCGGCAGCGGCAGACCCGCCATGCCCGCGAGCCGCTCGACGGCCTCCGCGAACGGCACGCCGTCGGTCTCCATCACGAAGGTGATGATGTCGCCGTGCTTGCCGGAGGAGAAGTCGTGGTAAAATCCCTTCTGGTCGTTGACGTAGAAGGACGGCGTCTTCTCCTGCTGGAACGGCGACAGCCCCTTCCACTCCCGCCCCGCCTTCTTCAGCTTGACGCGCTTGCCCACGACTTCGGAGACCGAAAGCCGGGCACGAAGCTCGTCGAGGAATTGAGGCGTGAAGCGCATGGCGTGTGTGTGTAGCGCGAAACCGTGTGAGTCGGGCGAAAGGTTAGGGATATAGGTGCGGCTGGGCTAACGGCTAGGTTTGTCGGGCTTATCCGGGTTATTCGACCTATGCACAGGCCATTGTCGTTGCTGGGATCGCGTCCGGAGATGACGGAGGCCGCGGAAAAGCTTGAACCGCGCCCGGTTCCGCGCTTCCATATCCCCATGTTCAGAACCTTTCGAGGCGGCCAGAGCGGGGGCTGGCGCGTCACCTCGATTTCGCCTGTGACGGGCGAGCCCCTGCCCTTCGTGCCGGCGCTGTCGGTCACCGACAGCGAAGCCGTCTCATTGCCGCTGGTGCCCTCGCGCAATGCCTGGCGGCTGGTCGGCGTCACGAGCAGCTTGCGTTACACCGAGCGGCCCGAGAAGGAGCAGCTCGTAGCTGTGCAGGCCGGCCTCGGCCGGTTAGAGGCGACCAGCGCAGCGCTGATCCCGATCCGCAAGTCGCAGGCCTGGTGGGAGCTGACGCAGGAAGAGCGCCGCAAAATCTTCGAGGACAGATCGCACCACATCGCGAGCAGCCTGCGCTACCTGCCCGCGATCGCGCGGCAGCTCTATCACTGCCGCGACCTCGGCGAGCCCTTCGACTTCCTCACCTGGTTCGAGTTCGCTCCGGTTGATGCCGCGCTGTTCGAAGAGCTCGTGGCGATGCTGCGACGGACCGAGGAATGGAGTTACGTCGAGCGCGAAGTCGATTTGCGCATGGTGAAGGAGGTGCTGTCGGCTTAGTGATCGAGGAAGCGGCCAGACTCGATGCGCGGCAGATCGCTGACGGGCCAGTTGTAGATGTATGTCCAGGCCTTCTCGGTGGTGCCGTCTGGCAGCGTCACGTCGATCAGCCTGCGCAGATATTCGGTCGGCTCCGGAAAGCCCTCGCCGCACGCCTCATACATGTCGAGCTCGCGCAGGAGCTCGTCGCCCGCCCGCAAGTGAAAGAGCTCGCCATGGACGATGTCGGACGGCGCGTCCGACAGCAGCAGCCCCGGATAATGCTTCACCAGGACGAGCCTGCCGCGGCAGGTCGCTTCCCCCAGGAAATCCGCATGCGCCGAGAGCAGTCGCGCCATCGGATGATCGAAGCCGCGCATCAGGGTGCCGTAGACGAAGAGACGATCGGTGGTCATGGGGAATCTATAGCTGGCAATGATGCGGAACGACAGCGCCGCATATTCGCTGTCGTCCTGGCGAAGGCCAGGACCCATAGCCACCGAACGCAGCAATGGGCAATCTGATCGTCCCAGCTTCGGGCCACACGGGCAGCCGGGGTAATGGGTCCTGGCCTTCGCCAGGACGACGATGTGTAGGCAATGACGCTCTCAACGGCATCCTCGGTGAAGCATGGTGATTTGAAGCGAACCAATCTATACCGATTTCCATCCGACTTTCGGGGCGACTTTTTCCATAGGCAATCAGGATGGCTTTAGACACGGCCGACGCGACCGATCAGCTCCTCGGCGAGGGCGACATTGCGCCAGTGCATGAGGTGAATACGGGAGGAATATCGCCCTTCCTGCTCACCGCGGATCACTACGGGCGGGTGCTGCCGCGCGCGCTCGGCGGTCTCGGCGTCGCGGAAAGCGATCTTGTCAGGCACATTGCCTGGGACATCGGCATTGCCGGCGTCGCCGAGCGGCTCGCCAAAATGCTTGACGCGCATCTGATCGCGCAGCGCTACTCGCGGCTCGTGATCGATTGCAACCGCCCGCCCGCCGTGGCGAGCTCGATTCCCGTGATTTCCGAAGCCACCGCGATTCCGCGCAACGAGGGCATTTCGGAATGGGAGCGCGAGGCGCGGCGGCGCGAGATTTTTGTACCCTATCATCATCGCATTGATGCCGCGATTGCCCGCCGCCTGCACGGCAAGCAACCGACGGTGCTGGTGTCACTGCACAGTTTTACGCCGGTCTATGCCGGCGTCGCGCGGCCCTGGCACATCGGCGCCCTGTATAACCGCGACACGATCCTGCCGCAGCTGCTCTTGAAACATCTCCGCGCTGAAAGCGATCTCGTCGTCGGCGACAACGAGCCTTATGCGGTGAGTGACCACACCGACTACACCATTCCCGTGCACGGCGAGGCGCGCGGCCTCGTCAACACCGGCATCGAGATCCGCCAGGATCTGATCGCCGATCAATCCGGCCAGCGGCAATGGGCCGAGCGGCTGGCGCGGATCTTTGCCGAGATCGAGGTCGAGCTGAAGGCGGAGCTGTTGGTGTAGGCCTCACTTGGCCCTGGTCAGCGCCAGCCAGATGCCACCGCCGATCATGAAGCCGCCGGAGATGCGCGACATCATGCGCGTGCGGCGCGCCGAGAAGAATTTGCGGGCGCGTCCGGCGGCGATGGCGTAGAGCGCATCCGTCATGACCGCCGTGACCATGAAGGTGGCGCCCAGCAGTGCGACTTGCGGAACGTGCGGCTGGTTCATGTCCATGAACTGCGGGATGAAGGCGCCGAAGAACACCAGGACTTTCGGGTTCGACAGCAGCACCAGAAATCCTTGCAGGAAGAAGCCGCCGCGCGGCGGCGGAGGCGGCGCGTCGACGCCGACGCCCTCGACCGGCGCCCAGATCAGCCTGATGCCGAGCCAGACCAGATAAGCGGCGCCGGCAAAGCGCACCCAGTCGAACCAGTAGCCCATGGTCGCCATCAGCGAGGTCAGGCCGACCGCGACGACGCCGATCACGATGGCGAGACCCGCTTGCGCGCCGGCAACGTTGGTAAGCGCCGCGCGCGTGCCGTGGCGCAGGCCGTTGGCGATGACGAGGGTGACGATCGGCCCCGGCAGCAGCGCCAGCGCAATGCAGGCGGCGACGAAGGCGAGATAGGCTTGCATGGACATCATGGGGGAGGACTCGCTGCGGTTTGTGCGCATTAATGCATGGGAAGGGCAGGAACGGAAGGCTCCTCAATCACAGCCGTCATGCCCCGCGGAGGCGGGCATCCAGCAAGCCGCGGCCTCTCCGTATCCCCACCAGCGTCTCTGGAATACTGGATCGCCCCGCTCTCGCGGGGGATGACAGCGGAGAATGTGGAAGCGGCGCACCAACATCACCTTCCATCGAGCGCAGCGACCATCCATTGCTTCATCTCCTCCGTTTCCAGAAACGCTAGCGTCGCGCGCTGCAAGGCATTCGCATCGCCCGCGCCTTGCGCGACCGCGACGAGCAGATCGCAGCGGCGCGAGACGGCGATACCGATCGCGGCGCGACGAGCGCCATCGTACATGTCGAGATCGTAGCGCCTTGCGCGACCGCGCATCTCGCCAAACCCCACCTCCTCACCCGGTGCGGCCGCAGCAAACCGCGGGCTGATCAGATCGACGTCCGCAACACGATCCACCTCATCATCGTCGGCGACACCGCGGTCGCAATTGCAGAAGCCCCGCTTGGCGCGCACGTAGAGCTCGGTGCCCGCGCAGGCGCCGTCGCAGCGGAATGCACGGCCCACCGGCCAACCATCGCGCGGAAACGGCCAGGCGATCTCGCGCCAATGCGCCAAGTCCTGCACCGGCGGCGGCGCGAGCTGGTAGGCGGCGACACCGGACACACCACACGCGATCATCACGGCCGCGATCATCGCCGCGCGCCGCATCGTCAATTCTTCGGCAGGCCGGCGACGGTGCGCGCAGGTCCTGTCAGCGCGAGGATATGCAAGCCGGTATTGGCGCGATCGACGATGTAGATGTAGCCACGGTCGTCGGTTTCGACATTGTTGGTCTGGATCGCGACCTTGCAGCGCTCGCCGCCCTCGACGGGGATGCAACGCTTGTCGGTGGCAGCAGTGATCGACGGAATGAAATAGCCGACTTCCTTGGGGTGATAGGGATCGCGGATGTCGAGCGCGCGCACGCCGGCATTGAAGAAGGCGATGAAGGCCATCTTCTTGTAGTAGACCGGCGCCATGCTCTCGTTGGAGGAATGCGAGCCGAAGCGGCCGCCGCGCTGGCAGAACTGCCCGCTCGCCTCCGGCACAGTGTAGCTCGAGATCATCATCGGCCGCGCCTCGGTGGTGACGTCGGCGAACCAGACCATCTGCCGCGCCTCGCCGCATTCGTTCAAGATCGCCTCGTCCACGATCATCACGATGTCGCGGGTCTTGCCGTCCTTGTCCTCGCCGAACTCGGCGATGGGCATGTCGAGCATCGGGAACGTGGTGTGCGCGCCGTTGAAGGCCGACATCGGCATACGCGAAATCTCGGGATAGCGCAGATTGTCCGCCGTCGGCTCCTTCGGCCCGTTCAAGAGCTTTTCGCGATCGACGATCTGCAGGATGCCGCCCTTGTTGGTGCCATAGCCGAAATAGACGCGATTGCCATCGGGCCCGGTCGAGATCGGACCGTGCAATTCGGTCGGCACCGCGCCGGTCGAACCGGGCTCCTGCCCGGGCAGGCCGAAGTCGCGGATCTTCTGCGGATGCGCGGGATCGGAGAGATCATAGACCTGCGTCATCCGCCGCGTGCGCCAGTCCGGTGCGCCCGAGACCAGGAAGGCAATGCCGGTATCGCACTCCCACCAGCTCTTATGCGTGTCCTTCAAGCCGCCGATGCGGCTGATGAGCACGGGGCTGGCGGGATCGGTGACGTTCCAGATCTCATGCGCCTCGCTGCCGAAGGTGCGCAGCATGTAGACAGCGTTTGGATCGCCCTTCGGCAACGCCTTGCCGTCGCAGACCCGCACCATCTGGGCGCCGCCGGATTCGTACTTGCCTTCCTGCCCCGGCAGATGCCGCAGATATTTTGGATGCGCGGGATCGGTGACGTCGACAATGGACGTTCCGTTCGGTTCGGCCTTGCCGGTCATCGGGTTGACGGGCGCGGGCACGTCGTCAGTGCCGCCGTGATGGCCGATATAGGCGATCCAGCGATCGCCCTGATGATGGATGGTCGGCTGATAAGCGCTGCGCGCCTGGAGATCGTTGGTGCCGACCAGCTTCATGTTGGAAGATTCCGGCGGCGCGCCGATCACTTGCTGCTTCTGGGCGTGAACGGCCGTGCTGCCGGCAAAAAAGACGAGGCAGGCAGCAGTCAAGACGCAACGGAACATGAAGTCCTCCCGGAACCAATCTGCGTTGGCTGAGGCGTGAGGCTAACACGGCGGATTGCGCGCGACCAAAACACGATTTCTCAAGCCGCGCTTGACATGCAACCATTTGGTTGCCTATTATCACGGCCATGGATGAGGTCTTCAAAGCGCTCGCCGATGCGTCACGACGCTCGCTCTTGGACAGGCTTCACGCCCGGAACGGCCAGACGCTGAACGAGCTCTGCGAGGGACTTGCGATGACGCGTCAGGCCGTGACCAAGCATCTTGCCATTCTGGAGGAAGCCAACCTCGTCAGCACCATCAGGCATGGCCGCGAGAAGCTACACTATCTCAACCCCGTGCCGATCCATCAGATCGGCGAACGCTGGATCAGGAAGTTCGAGCGCGGCAAGCTCGCCGCGCTCAGCGAGTTGAAACGTCAGTTGGAGAAGCGCGATGAGTAAGCCGGAGTTCGTCTACGTCACCTATATCGAGACCACGCCGGAGAAGCTTTGGGAGGCGCTGACCAACAGCGCGTTCACGCGGCAGTACTGGTTCGACACCGAAGTTAGGTCCGATTGGAAGGTCGGCTCGCCCCTCGCCCTCGTGATGGGCGGCAAGGTCACGGACACCGGCGAGATCCTCGAGGCCGACCGGCCGCGGCGGCTCTCCTATACGTTCAAGCACGAGCTGATGGAGGAGATGCGGAACGAGGCGGCGACGAAAGTCGTTTTCACCATCGTGCCTCACGGCAATCTCGTGAAGCTGACGGTGACGCATGAAGGCTTCGCCGCCGGCAGCAAGCTGCTCGACGGCATCTCCAAGGGTTGGCCCGCGATCCTGTCCGGGCTCAAGAGCCTGCTGGAGACCGGCAAGGCGCCCACGATTCCGCCCGCCGCACTCGGTATCGAAGGATTTGAGTGATGAGCCTCGATCAATTCACGCCGCTCACCGTCTACACCATCTACATCGCCTCCACGCCGGAGAAGGTGTGGGAGGCGCTGACCTCGGCGGAGTTCAGCCAGCAATATTTCTTCGGCAATGCCGTCGAGGTCGAGCCACGGCTCGGCGGTGCCTTCATCGTGCGCACGCCTGACGGCGCCCTGCACATCAACGGCGAGGTTCTCGGCTACGACCCGCCACGGAAGCTCGCGGTCACGTTCAACGTCAACTGGCCCGATCTGATCGAGAAGCTCGGCCCGACCCTCGTCACCTACGAGATCGAACAGGTCGGCGATGCGGTCCGGCTCACCATGAGCGAAGGCCACGATCGCCCGCTCAGCGATGATATTCTTGCAGGCGGGCGCTCCGGCTGGCCGGCGATCCTGTCCAGCCTCAAGAGCCTGCTCGAGACCGGCAAGCCGCTGGTCGTCAAGCTGGGCCCGCCGCAACGGATGCTCGATGCGCTGAAGGCGATGGGGATCAAGACGCCGTAGTTGCGGCACAAGTGCCGCGAAGTGGCGCGCAGATCCAGGACCCATTGCCACCAAAGCCGATTTGACGAAGGCTGGTCATGACCAGTTCGCGCCAAACTGCTCCCCGGGGTAATGGGTCCTAGCTTTCGCCAGGACACGACTATGGAATCGGCACCACAAGCCGCCGATAGAGATGCCAGGTCGCATGCCCCAGCACCGGTAGCGTCACGATCAAGCCGAGAAAATAAGGCAGCGCCGAGACGATCAGCAGCATCACGATCACCGCGGCCCATGAGATCATCGGCAGCGGGCTCGTCACCACCGCGCGCACGCTCGTCACCATGGCCGTGACGAAATCGACGTCGCGGTCGAGCAGCAGCGGAAACGACACCACGGTCAGCGAGAACAGGATCAGCGACAGCACGGCACCGACCACGTTGCCGATGGCGAGGAACAGTAAGCCCTCGTTGGTCGTCAACACCACCGTCATGAATTCCTGAAGGCTCGAGAACGAGGCATGCAGGCCGAGCAGCAGCGCGATCAGGAGCCGCACCTGGTACATCCAGACCACGAACACGAACAGCGTCACGAACGCCATCCAGCCGATTTCGCTGCGCGAGCGCACCGCAGACCAGATCGCGCCGAAGGAGACCGGCTCGCCGCGCTCGCGGCGGCGGCTCACTTCGTAGAGACCGATCGCGACGAACGGTCCGATCAGCGCGAAGCCCGCCGCCAGGGGATAGACCAGATAGACCATGCCGAAGGCGGTGAGGCACAGCATGATGACGATGCCGCCGGCGGCATAGAGCGCGCCGAAGCAGACGCCGTAGAGCGGCAGCGCCTGGAAATCGCGCAGGCCCTCGACCAGCGCCTCGGCGATGTCGGTCGCCGCAACGGGACGCACCACCGGATCAACCTTGCCCGAGATGGACATCAGCTTCCTCCCTCACGCGATCTTCGCCGCGTGCTGTTGGGCTGATGTTAGCTCGCTCTCGCGATCCTTGCATTGGAAGAGTTGACGGTCGGCTGATACCGCCATCCGCCACCGGAAAACGTAGCGCTTGTCAGGCGCGCGATGTGAGCAGCAGCGCCACACCGAGATTTGCCACGAACAGAGCCGCATCGATGACGAAGATCCTGAGCATCGGGCCTTTCAGCACGGGCCAGTAGGCCACCCCGACGCGGCCGCCGCGCATCAGCACCGGAACGTTGTAGGCGAACTGGCTGAAATGGCAGGCGGCGAAGAACAGGAACAGCGCGAGCTGGGCTTCGACCGGCTGGAAGAAGGACGGACGCGCGGCCAAAAGATAGAACGACAACAGTCCGATCGGTAGATTCATCCCGCCGAGGAACGCGACGCTGGCCGCCAGGGTCGGTGCGATCGGATTGCTGCGCTCTTCCCGCGGCAGCAGGATCTTCAGCGTGTTGCGCTGGGCGATGCTGAACTGGATGAAGGCGCCGACGAACCAGAGCGTGTTGAGGAGCAGGACGATATCCGAAAAGCGCATGACTATTTTCCGTAAAAAGCTTCGCTGCGCACCACACGGCCCGCATCGTCGAAGTCCATGAACTCGCTGGCGCGTGTGTCGCCAAGCTGCCACCACACGGTCAGTCGCGCGATCGCCTCATCCCAGCTCCAGCCCAGGATCTTCAGGTCGGCGCTCTCGATGTGGCCATAGGCCTTCCGCCAATAGGCGCGGATGTTCTCGGCGCCCGTGACGAGTGGAGAGCCCGTCAGTGTGAGAGCAAGAGGACTGCGCATCTGTGCATTGTCGGCAAAATGCGCGACGACCGCATCGATATCGACCCTGCACCAGCTCGCGCACCATGCCGCGACAAAGCGTTCGATGGTCGCGCGATTCATTGCCTGTGCACCCATGATCGGCGCCCTCCCTGGCTCGTTGGCCGGGAAAATGGCAAAGCCAGAACCTCATGTCAACTATATTGACTTTAGATTTCGATCAGTTGTTGTCGGCGATCGCCTCCATGACGCCCATCCATGCCGCCGTGCCCGGCGCGCCGACGCGGTCGAACGCTTCGCGCAGCACCTTGCGTTCGTGGTCCGATGCCCTTTGCTCGATGCGTTGTCCCGCCGTCGTGAGGCGCAGCAGTTTCGAGCGATGCTGCTCGGGCGAGCGCTTCGACGTCACGAGCTTGCGCTCCAGCAGCAGGTTGAGCGGCCGGTTGAGGGCTTGCTTGGAAATGCCGAGGATCTCGATCAGCGACCCGATCGCGATGTCGGGCCGGCGCGCCACCACGTAGAGGATGCGGTGGTGCGGACGCGACAGGCCCTGCTTCGCAAGATATGCGTCGGCCTCCAGCGTCATGCCGCGCCAGCCGTAATACATCAGCTCCAGCGCCGCATCCAGATCGTGCAGCTTCGGCAGTGAGGCGCGGTGAAGCCCCGCGGCTTGAGACGTCTTTGCCATTGTCGGAAGCTAACCCTTCGCCCGCAGCTCGCGCCGCAGCACCTTGCCGGTGGCGGTCATCGGCAGCGTCTCCGCGAACGCGACGAAGCGCGGATATTCGTGAGCGGCGAGTTGCACCTTCACGAACTCCTGGATTTCTCGCGCAAGCGCGTCGCTGCCGGTAAAGCCGGGGCGCAGCACGATCCAGGCCTTGATCGATTCGGTGCGGATCGGATCGGGAATGCCGACCACGGCGGCCATCGCCACCGACGGATGCTTCATCAGCGTGTGCTCGATCTCGGACGGGCCGACGCGATAGCCGGCGGTGGTGATGACGTCGTCCTCGCGGCTGACATACCAGAAATAGCCGTCCTCATCCTGCACGCCGAGATCGCCGGTGAGCAGGAATTCGCCGGCATATTTCTTCGCAGTCGCCTCCGGGTTGCGCCAATATTCGAGCATGGTGACGGGACATGGCTGGCGCACGCCGATGATGCCGCGCTGTCCGCGCTTCTGCTCTTCGCCCTTGTCGTTGACGATGCGGACGTCGAAGCCCGGCGTCGCCTTGCCCATCGCGCCGGGTCGGATCGGGAACAGGTTGGAGTTGCTGCCGATCACGAGATTGCACTCGGTCTGGCCGAAGACTTCGTGCGCATCGATGCCGAAGGTGTCGCGCACCCAGCCGAGCAATTCGCCACCCAGAGACTCGCCGCCGGTAAAAATGCTGCGCAGCTTCACACCCGGATGTTTCACACCGGCCTGCCGCATCAGCTTCAATGCGGTCGGCGGCAGGAAGACGTTGCGCACGCCGAGGTCCGCCATCATCTGCATCGCCGCCTGCGGCTCGAATTTGCGCGCACGATGACCGACCAGGGGAATGCCGTGATACCAGAACGCCAGCAGGCCATTGACGAGGCCGCCGATCCAGGCCCAGTCCGCCGGCGTCCACATGAGATCGCCGGGGCGCGGCAGGAAGTTGTGGCACATCTCGACGTTCGGCAGATGGCCGAGCACGACGCGGTGCGCATGCAGGGCGCCCTTGGGGTTTCCGGTCGTGCCCGAGGTATAGATGATCAGCGCGGGATCATCGGCGGAGGTATCGACCCGCGTGAAGTCGGGCGAGGCTGCCTTCACCGCGTCCCAGAATGATTTCGCGCCCTCGGGTGCGCGCGCGCCGACGACATAGACATTCTTCAGCTCCGGCAGGCGATCACGGATCTTTGCAAGCTTGTCCCAGCCGCCCTCGTCCGTGACGATCGCCTTGGCCTCGGAATTCGACAGGCGGAATTCCAGCGCGTCCTCGCCGAACAGCGCGAACAGCGGGATCGAGATCAGGCCTGCACGGAAAGCCGCCATGTGCACGATCGGCAGCTCCAGCGACTGCGACAGGAACACCGCGACGCGGTCGCCGCGCGCAAGTCCATCCGCCGTCAGCACATTGGCGAAGCGGCGCGACATCTCGGCGACCTCGTCAAAGGACGTGCGCGTGGTGGCGCCGTTGTCGTCGAGATAGATCAGCGCGAGCCCGCCCGTGCCATCGGCATGACGATCGCAGCACGCCTCCGCCATGTTGAAGCGCGCGGGGA
The DNA here is from genome assembly GCF_023375135.1 of Bradyrhizobium sp. C-145. NCBI lineage: Bacteria > Pseudomonadati > Pseudomonadota > Alphaproteobacteria > Hyphomicrobiales > Nitrobacteraceae > Bradyrhizobium > Bradyrhizobium sp. C-145. Next base: position 7,269,513 of record NZ_CP088150.1, read on the forward strand.
TGTCCCAGCGGAAATTGCGATAGAGCTCGTCGTAGGTTGCGGCTTCGGTGAGCATGGGGTCGTTTCCGCGGTCGGCGTCATGGCCGGGCTTGTCCCGGCCAGCCACGTTCTTGTTCGTTGCCACCAGTTTAAGGCCATGGATGCCCGGGACAAGCCCGGGCATGACGCGCGAAGCGCCGGCAGCCGAAGGCCGCCTATGCCACCCTCTCCACAAAGGGAAGAGGGGAAGAACGAGCTAGCCCGACAGCGCGGCCTTCACCAGGCCGGACGCCTTGCCGAAATCCATCTGTCCGGCGTATTTCGCTCGCAATACCGCGATCACCTTGCCCATGTCCTTCATGCCGGCGGCGCCCGTTTCAGCGATCGCATCCGCGATCGCCTTCTTCACCTCGTCGTCCGACATCTGCTTCGGCAGGTACGCCGAGATCACTGCGATCTCCTCGCGCTCCTGAGCGGCGAGCTCGGCGCGGCCGCCCTTGTCGTAGAGCTCGACCGCCTCCTGGCGCTGCTTGATCATCTTCTGCAGCACGGCGAGGATGTCGGCGTCCGACAGCGGCGGCTTGCCGCTGCCGCGAGCGTCGATGTCGGCATTCTTGATGGTCGAGTTGACCATGCGCAGCGTGGACAGCTTGCGCTCGTCCTTGGCCTTCATGGCCTCCTTGACCGCATTGTTGATGTCGTCGCGCAGCATGGTCGGATCCTCTCAATCTGTCGCGCCTGATCTAAGCCGTTCGCGGGCAAGAGGCCATACCGGTCCGGGCGCCGGTGCATTGTTTCCTTGCCAGGGCTCGAAATGGCTCAAAATTGCCAGTTCCGGCTTAAGTACCTGAAGCCGCCCGCCAAATATGCAAAAACGCATGTGAATCCGGCCTCTCCCGCTTTGACGGCGGCGTTTGCGCAGACTATGAAACGCGCTCATGACACAACATGACAACGATCCCGCTTGGCCGGACCACAAACCGACCGCGCTCCTCGTGCTTGCCGATGGCACGGTGCTCGAAGGCTTTGGTCTCGGCGCCGAAGGCCACGCCGTCGGTGAAGTCTGCTTCAACACCGCGATGACCGGCTATGAGGAGATTTTGACCGATCCCTCCTATGCCGGCCAGCTCATCACCTTCACCTTCCCGCATATCGGCAATGTCGGCACCAATGAGGACGACATCGAGACGGTGAACATGGCGGCGACGCCCGGCGCGCGCGGCGTGATCCTGCGCACCGCGATCACCGATCCCTCAAACTACCGCGCCACCAAGCATCTCGACCAGTGGCTGAGGGCCCGCGGCATCATCGGCCTCTCCGGCATCGATACCCGCGCGCTGACCGCGCTGATCCGCTCGAAGGGCATGCCCAACGCCGTGATCGCCCATTCCAGGACCGGCGAGTTCGACCTGCATGGCCTCAAGGAAGAGGCGCGCGAATGGCCGGGCCTCGAAGGCATGGACCTCGTGCCGATGGTCACCTCCGGCCAGCGCTTCACCTGGGACGAGACGCCCTGGCTGTGGGACAAGGGCTTTGGCCGCCAGGACGAGCCGGAGTTCAACGTCGTCGCCATCGACTATGGCATCAAGCGCAACATCCTGCGCCTGCTCGCCGGCGTCGGCTGCAAGGTGACGGTGGTGCCGGCGACGACCTCGTCCGAAGACATTTTGGCGATGAAGCCGGACGGCGTGTTCCTGTCGAACGGCCCTGGCGATCCCGCCGCCACAGGCAAATATGCCGTGCCCGTCATCCGGGACGTGATCAAGTCGGGCACGCCGACCTTCGGCATTTGCCTCGGCCACCAGATGCTCGGCCTCGCCGTCGGCGCCAAGACCAAGAAGATGCATCAGGGCCATCACGGCGCCAATCATCCCGTCAAGGACGAGACCACCGGCAAGGTCGAGATCACCTCGATGAACCACGGCTTTGCCGTGGACGAGACGACGCTGCCGAGGGGAGCGACGCAGACCCACATCTCGCTGTTCGACGGCTCCAATTGCGGCATCCAGCTCGACGGCAAGCCGGTGTTCTCGGTGCAGTACCACCCTGAGGCATCCCCGGGTCCGCGCGACTCGCACTATCTGTTCCAGCGCTTCGCGGAGCTGATGCGGCAAAAGAAGAGCGCTTAAGGAACACTACGGCTCACGTGCCCCGGGCGCAGTGCAGCGCGCCGCTTTTCGCGGCGTGATGCGCTGCTGAACCGGGGCCCACGCTGGGCTTTCTGGATCCCGGCTCAGCGACGCACCGCTGCGCGCTGCATCGTGTCCGGGACACGAGAACGGTAGAGGAACGCCTCCTCCCGCTTCAATGTTGTCCCCGCATCTTCGTCTAGCCGGAGCCCCACCATGTCCGTCGTCCGCGACAAGGCCGAGCCGCTTGCCATCGTGTTCGAGGATGACGGGCTCGTGCCGAACAACATCCTCCCGTTCCTGGTTTACCAGAGCGCGGTGAAGCTCGATCCGGAGCATCCGGAGGAGACCATCGAAGAGCTGTTCGAAGCGAACGGCTGGGGCGGCACATGGCGCAACGGCGTCTACGAGTATCTGCACTATCATTCGACCGTGCACGAGGTGCTCGGCGTTGCGCGCGGCAGTGCTCGCGTCCGCTTCGGCGGCGATCATGGCCAGGAACTTCAGATCAAGGCCGGCGATGTCGCGATCCTTCCGGCCGGTACCGGCCATCAATGCATCAAGGCGAGCGACGATTTCTGCGTGATCGGCGCCTATCCGCCGGGCGCCAAGATGGAGATCACGCGCGCGACGCCCGAGAACCACGCCAAGGCGCTGAAGACGATTCCGAACGTGGCGTTGCCGCCGGCCGATCCCGTGACGGGCAAGGATGGCGCGTTGATGCGGCTGTGGCGATAGCCAAAGCGCGGTGCCGGTGGGCAAAGCGACTCGTCCGCCGTAGCTCGAAGAGCGAAGGCGGAAGCGTGCCCACCAAACACATCGACCGTAAGGATGGATGGTGGGCACGGCGCGCAATGGCGCGCCTTTGCCCACCTACGGCAGTTGCGGCCCCTACGCCGCGTTGCTGCCCTCCTGCCGTGTCGCTTCGAACAGGAACCAGGTGCGGCGCTCGGTCTCGTCGATGAAGACTTCGAGGATGCTGGCGCTGGCGACATCGCCGGCCTCGTCGCAGACGTCGTGTGCCTTGCGCATCGCAGCGGCGACATGCTTGTTGTCCTGCATCAGCTCGCGCAGCATCTCGCGCGGCGGGACGTAGTTCTCGTTGTTGTCCTTGATGGTCTGGAGCTTTGCGACCTGGCCGATCGACTTCAGCGTGGTGCCGCCGATCTTGCGGACGCGCTCGGCGAGCTGGTCGGTAGTGGCGAAGATCTGATCGGACTGCTCGTCGAGCAGCAAATGGTAATCGCGGAAATGCCGCCCGCTGATGTGCCAGTGGAAATTCTTGGTCTTCAGATACAGCGCGAACGCGTCGGCCAGAAGCACGTTGAGCGCCTCCGAGACCTTCTTGACCCCATCGGGCGACAGATCGGTGGGGGTGTCGAGATCGGGCGAGACCTTGTTGTTGGTTTTGCTCACGGGAGACCTTCCTGTTAGGACGCGGACATTGACGGCGCGCCGTCGCACCCCTAACGCAAGGCGGGCAGCGCCGGTTCCTTTTAGCGGAACCATTTGGCCGGGACCCTCGAGTACCATGGACGATTGGATCGATTATTACGACTCCACGCATACGATCTATGTCAGCAAGCTGCATCGCGACTTGCACTTCCAGATCATTGCGCGGGACATCATCGGCTATATCCCCTCGCCCGAGGCCGTAGTGCTGGACTATGCCTGCGGCGAGGCGCTGTCGGCGAACCAGGTGGCATCCGCCTGCGGCAAGCTGATCCTGGCGGAGCCCGCGCCCGGGGTGCGCGGCCGACTGATCGCGCGGTTCGCCCCGAACACCAAGATCCGCGTCCGCTCGCTCGACGACGTCCGCAAGATGCAGGACCAGTCGGTCGATCTCGTCGTGATGAACTCGGTCGCGCAATACATGACGCCGGAGGAGCTCGATGCCGCCCTCCTCAACATCCGCCGGATTCTGAAACCCTCCGGCAAGCTTGTGCTCGGCGACATCCTCCAGCCCAATGTCGGCATGGTCAGGGACGTCTTGGCGCTGCTCGGCTTCGGCCTGCGGCACGGTTTCCTGAAAGACGCGCTGGTCGGGCTGATCAGCACCGCGCTGTCGGATTACCGCCAGCTGCGCACGCGCATCGGGCTCCAGCGCTACAGCGAGGCGGAGATCACCGCCAAGCTGACCGCGGCCGGGTTCGTGGTCCAACGCGCACACAGCAATATCGGCCACAATCGCTGGCGCATGACCTTCGTCGCGCGGCCGCCTCTTATTCGTTAAGCATAACAATCAGCCGTTGTGGCCTGTCGCACTGCAATCGGTAATGATCGCCCTGGCCCGGTGGCGGAAGCGTCTACGCGAGGGCGGTGCAACGCTCTTCATCCTGGTTCAAATCCAGGCCGGGTCTCCAGCCTTCGCTGCTACCGCAGCTTCGGCTTGGCAAGCCAGCCTCGCCTCGCCATAGCTCGCAGAGCGAAGGCGGGTTCGGCTAGGCAAGCCCTTTCATAGTGAAGGCTGCCGGGGCGAAGCCCGAAGGGCGAAGGCGGGCGTGGCGCAGCCTCGTGAGACCCCCAGGGGCGAAGCGTGTCCGGCGTAACTGAAGCGAAGCTGAAGCGTAGACGGACTGTATCCGCCGCTCAATCTGCCCCAATCAGATCGCACTCGGACAGAAGCTGAAGCCGGCGGGCATCCCTGGCTGCGGAGCTGATGATGGCATCGAGCAGGCCGGGGAAGCGCGCGTCCAGATCCTCGCGGCGCAGCCGCATGAAGCGGTTTGTTCCGGCCACGCGGGTCTGCATCAGCCCACATTCGCGCAGCTTGGCGAAGTGATAGGCGAGGTTGGACTTGCCGCCGAGGCCGCTGAAATCGCCACAACAGAGCTCGCTGCTGACACGTTTTTGCTGCGCGAGCTGATAGACGATTGCCAATCGGATCGGATCGCTCAGGCAATCCAGGACCATCGGCAGCTCGATCTGCTCGCGGGTCGGGTGAAGGGGCGTGCGGCTCATGGATCAATCATAGCGAAAAGGCCGCGATGTTCAATAGTTCTTGAACCAATTGACTCCTGGATCAGCCGAGCCAATAGTTCAATAAACGTTGAACATAAGGATTTCTCCATGAGCGTATTCTGGCTGGCCTTGGCGGCCTTCGCGATCGGCACGGAAGGCTTTGTTATTGCAGGGCTTTTGCCCGCGATCGCCACCGACCTCACGATTTCGGTCTCGGCCGCCGGGCAACTGGTCACGGCTTACGCCCTCACCTATGCCGTGGGCTCGCCGATCTTGGCTGTGACACTCAACAACATCGACCGCCGCACCGTGCTGGCGCTGGCACTGACGACCTTCATCGCCGGTAACCTCGCCGCGGTGGTGGCATCCAACTACGCCCTGCTGCTGGCCCCGCGCATGCTGATGGCGCTGGGCTCGGGGCTGTGTATGCCGACGGCGCTCGCGGTGTCCGTGGCGGTCGCCTCGCCCGAACGGCGCGGACGTGCGGTGGCCCTCGTCACCTCGGGCCTCACGGTCGCGACCGTCATCGGCGTTCCCCTTGGCAATCTCGTCGGCAGCCTGCTCGGCTGGCGCGCAACTTTCGCCATGGTCGCGCTGATCGGCACGGTGGCGCTGGCGGGCCTGCTGCTCGGGCTACCCAAAGGCCTGCCGCGCAACACGGCCTCGCTCAGCGAGCGGCTGGCGGTGGCGCGTCACAGCAACGTGCTGGTCGCGCTTGTGATCACCATTCTCTGGGCACTCGGCGGCTTCACCGTATTCACCTATTTCGCGATTCCGCTGCGCGGCCTCGGCTTCAACGCGTCGCAGATCAGCCTGGCGCTGCTGGTGTTCGGCGGCGCCGCCGCGATCGGCAACATGCTCGGCGGCGTCCTGGCCGACCGGCTCGGCACGCTCGCCACCGCGGCCCTCGGGCTTGCCGGCATGGCGAGCGCGCTGATCCTGCATTCGCTGGTCCTGAAGCTGATGCCGGGACAGGCGCATTATGCGGTGCTGGGCGCGATCTTCCTCTGGGGCCTCTCGGGCTGGGCGTTCTATCCGGCCCAGATCGCCAGCATCATCCGGATCGAACCGCAGGCCTCGATGATCGCGCTCTCGCTCAACGCTTCCGCGATGTATCTCGGCTTCGCGATCGGCGGCGCGCTGGGCGGCGCGGTGCTGGCCACCCTCTCGCCCAACGACCTCGGCTGGATCGGCGGAACGAGCGTTGCGGCCTCGCTTCTGGTGCACCTCGCCCGCGGCTGGCAGGCGCGGCCAAAACCGGTCAAAATTGCCGGTTGATGGGCGTTTTTCGGGGTTTCGCCGCCCCGAAAACTGGTCTAAGACCCACCCGCGCGCGAGGGAAACCCGCGCTCTCGGCTAAAGGGGACGCGCGGCAAGCGCGCCCTTTTTTTGTGCCCAAAATCCAGCCCGCGAGCGGTGATGCCTAAACGAACCGACATCTCGACCATCCTCATCATCGGCGCCGGTCCCATCGTGATCGGCCAGGCCTGCGAGTTCGACTATTCGGGCACACAGGCGGTGAAGACGCTGAAGGAAGAGGGCTATCGCATCGTCCTCGTCAATTCCAACCCGGCCACCATCATGACCGACCCGGAATTGGCCGATGCGACCTATATCGAGCCGATCACGCCCGAGATCGTCGCCAAGATCATCGAGAAGGAACGCCACGTCATTCCCGGCGGCTTCGCGCTGTTGCCGACCATGGGCGGCCAGACCGCGCTGAACTGCGCGCTGTCGCTGCGCCGACAGGGCACGCTGGAGAAGTTCGACGTCGAGATGATCGGCGCCACCGCTGACGCGATCGACAAGGCCGAGGACCGCCAGCTCTTCCGCAACGCCATGGAGAAGATCGGGCTGCAGACGCCGAAGTCGCGGCTCGCCAACGCGTCCGAACTGAAGAAGTCGTTCCGCGACAAATACCACGCCGAACGCGAGAAGCTGTCGGGCGCGGCTCTCGAAGAGCTCGACCGGCAATGGACGCTCGGCGAAGGCGACCGCCGCAAGCGCTATCAGGAATATGCGCTGGGCCAGGCGATGATGGCGCTGTCCGAGATCGGCCTGCCCGCGATCATCCGCCCCTCCTTCACGATGGGCGGTACCGGCGGCGGCATCGCCTACAACAAGGAAGAGTTCCTCGACATCATCGAACGCGGCCTTGATGCATCGCCCACCAACGAAGTGCTGATCGAAGAATCCGTGCTCGGCTGGAAAGAGTACGAGATGGAGGTGGTGCGCGACAAGAAGGACAATTGCATCATCGTCTGTTCGATCGAGAACCTCGATCCGATGGGCGTGCACACCGGCGATTCCGTCACGGTAGCGCCGGCGCTGACGTTGACCGACAAGGAATATCAGATCATGCGCGACGCCTCGCTGGCGGTGCTGCGCGAGATCGGGGTCGAGACCGGCGGCTCCAACGTGCAGTTCGGCGTCAATCCCGACGACGGCCGCATGGTCGTCATCGAGATGAATCCGCGCGTGTCGCGCTCGTCCGCACTGGCCTCCAAGGCCACCGGCTTTCCGATCGCCAAGGTCGCCGCCAAGCTCGCGGTCGGCTACACACTCGACGAGATCGCCAACGACATCACCGGCGGCGCCACGCCGGCCTCGTTCGAGCCGACCATCGATTACGTCGTCACCAAGGTGCCGCGCTTCGCCTTCGAGAAATTCCCGGGTGCCTCCACCACGCTGACGACCTCGATGAAGTCGGTCGGTGAAGTCATGGCGATCGGCCGCACCTTCCAGGAAAGCCTTCAGAAGGCCTTGCGCGGGCTCGAGACCGGATTGACCGGCCTCGACGAGATCGAGATCGAAGGTCTCGGCCGCGACGACGACAAGAACGCGATCCGCGCCGCGCTCGGCACGCCGACGCCGAACCGGCTGCTTCAGGTCGCCCAGGCCATGCGGCTCGGCTGGTCGGACGAGGACATCTTCAACTCCTGCAAGATCGATCCGTGGTTCCTCGGCGAAATGCGCGGCATCGTCGACATGGAGGAGAAGGTTCGCAAGAACGGCCTTCCTGGCAATGCCTTCGGCATGCGCTCGCTCAAGGCCATGGGCTTCTCTGATGCGCGCCTTGCGGTGCTCGCCGAGACGACGGAGGCCGAAGTCAAGGCGAAGCGCCACGCGCTCGGCGTTCGCCCGGTCTACAAGCGCATCGACACCTGCGCGGCCGAGTTCGCCTCCCCCACCGCCTATATGTATTCGACCTATGAGGCGCCGTTTGCGGGTGCGCCTGCGGACGAGAGCACCCCGTCTGACAAGAAGAAGGTCATCATCCTCGGCGGCGGGCCGAACCGCATCGGCCAGGGCATCGAGTTCGACTATTGCTGCTGTCACGCCTGCTTCGCGCTGCATGACGCCGGCTACGAATCCATCATGGTCAACTGCAACCCGGAGACCGTGTCGACCGACTACGACACTGCCGACCGGCTCTATTTCGAGCCGCTCACCGCCGAGGACGTGCTGGAGATCATTGCCAAGGAGCGCAGCAAGGGCACGCTGCACGGCGTGATCGTGCAGTTCGGCGGTCAGACCCCGCTGAAGCTGGCGCACGCGTTGGAAGCCGCCGAAGTGCCGATCCTCGGCACCTCGCCGGACGCCATCGACCTTGCCGAGGACCGCGACCGCTTCAAGCGCGTGCTCGACAAGCTCAGGCTCAAGCAGCCGAAGAACGGCATCGCCTATTCGGTCGAGCAGGCGAGGCTCGTCTCCGCCGATCTCGGCCTGCCGCTGGTGGTGCGACCGTCCTATGTGCTCGGCGGCCGCGCCATGCAGATCATCCGCGAGGAGAACCAGCTCAACGACTATCTGCTCGGCACGCTGCCGGAGCTGGTGCCGGCCGACGTCAAGGCGCGCTATCCCAACGACAAGACCGGGCAGATCAACACCGTGCTCGGCAAGAACCCGCTGCTGTTCGACCGCTACCTGTCGGATGCGACCGAGGTCGACGTCGACTGCCTCTGCGACGGCAAGGACACTTTCATCGTCGGCATCATGGAGCACATCGAGGAAGCCGGCATCCATTCCGGCGATAGCGCCTGCTCGCTGCCGCCGCACTCGCTCGATGCCGGGATGATCGAGGAGCTGAAGCGGCAGACCCGCGAGCTCGCGCTCGGCCTCGACGTGGTCGGCCTGATGAACGTGCAATACGCCATCAAGGACGGCGAGATCTACGTGCTTGAAGTCAATCCGCGCGCCTCGCGCACGGTGCCGTTCGTCGCCAAGGTGATCGGCACGCCGGTCGCAAAGATCGCCGCGCGCATCATGGCCGGCGAGAGGCTCGCCGACTTCAAATTGAAGAAGGCAGAGCTCAAGCATGTCGGCGTCAAGGAATCGGTCTTCCCCTTCGCCCGCTTCCCCGGCGTCGACACGGTGCTCGGCCCCGAGATGCGTTCGACCGGCGAAGTGATGGGCATCGACCGCTCGTTTGCGGTGGCGTTCGCCAAGAGCCAGCTCGGCGGCGGCACGCGGGTGCCGCGCAAGGGCACGGTGTTCGTCTCGGTTCGCGAGAGCGACAAGACGCGGATCGCCGACGCCGTTCGCGAGTTGCATTCGCTCGGCTTCAAGGTGCTGGCGACGTCGGGCACTCAGCGCTTCCTGACCGATCAGGGCATCCCGACCGAGAAGGTGAACAAGGTGCTGGAGGGCCGGCCGCACATCGTCGACGCCATCACCAATGGCGACGTCCAGCTCGTCTTAAACACCACCGAAGGTCCGCAGGCGCTCGCCGACAGCCGCTCGCTGCGGCGCGCGGCCCTCTTGCATAAAGTGCCGTATTACACCACTCTTTCCGGGGCCGTGGCGGCCGCGCAGGGCATCCGCGCCTATCTGGGCGGGGACCTTGAGGTTCGTACCCTGCAGAGCTACTTTTCGGAAACCTGATCGCTAGCGGGGGGCCAAGGCCTTGGGGGCTCAAGCTTTCCGCTAAGTGATTGGCAATGAAGCCACAATGGCCGGAGGAACTGTCCGGCCATGGGGGTGTTCTGTTCCGACGCTAAGCCCATATCTGTCAACGTCCGGCGGCCCGCGTGTCGAGCCCCGGAAAGACCGACGAATCAAGGTTGGGCGCTCATTCATGTTCTGGGGCGCGCGACCGAAGGACGAGAGAGAAGATGGAAAAGGTTCCGATGACTTCGGCCGGATTTGCCGCGCTCGGGGAAGAATTGAAGCATCGCCAGTCCGTGGATCGTCCGCGGATCATCGAGCATATCGCGGAGGCGCGCTCGCACGGAGACCTGTCGGAGAACGCGGAATATCATGCCGCGAAGGAAGAGCAGTCCCACAATGAAGGCCGCATCGCCGAGCTCGAGGACAAGCTTGCGCGCGCCGACATCATCGACATCTCGAAACTCTCCGGTGACACCATCAAGTTCGGCGCCACCGTGACGCTGGTCGACGAGGACACCGAGAAGAAGACGGTGTGGCAGATCGTCGGCGAGGTCGAGGCCGACGCCAAGAAGGGCCGCATCTCCATCACCTCGCCGCTCGCCCGCGCACTGATCGGCAAGAAGAAGGGCGCCTCCGTCGAGGTCAACACGCCGGGCGGCGCCAAGGCGTATGAGATCACCAAGGTGGAGTGGCGGTAAGGATTTGCCGTTGCCTGTGACGACGTTTCGAAAAAGGCCGCGCGCTGCGCGGCCTTTTTTGTGTCTGCGCATTGCTCGGTGCACGAGATGAAGTCGCGCTCTCTCCACTCGTCATCGACAGCAATGACGATGTTGATGCAGCGAGCATCACTCCATCACCGTCATCCTGAGGTGGCCGCTACTTCAGCGGCCCTCGAAGGGCGACGGCCCAACTGTTGCCGCGCGCCGCTACATATACGGGCCGTGCATCCTTCGAGGCTCCCCATCGGGCGCTTTGCGCCCGATGCCTCGCACCTCAGGATGACGGCAGGGACGCTTAGAGAGGTTACCTTCGTCCCTTCACGTCCAACGGCACCGCCGCCTCATATTTCGAATTATGCAGCACCAGCGACGTCCGCACGTTGCGGACATGGGGCGCGGCGGTGAGATGGGTGACGAAATCCTGGAAGGTCGCCATGTCGGGGGCGACGCATTTCAGGATGAAATCGACCTCGCCCGACAGCATCCAGCATTCCCGCACCAAGGGCTCGGCGCGGACGAATTCCTCGAAGGCGCGCAAATCCGTCTCGGCCTGGCTGGACAGGTGCACGGCGGCGAACACAGTGACGTCGAAGCCGAGCTTGCGGGCGTCCAGAAGGCCCCGATAGCCGTGGATGTAGCCCTCCTCCTCCAGCGCCCGGACGCGGCGCAGGCAGGGCGGCGGCGAGATGCCGACGCGCTTGGCCAGTTCGACATTCGTGATTCGACCGTCGGCCTGAATCTCGGTGAGAATCTTCAGGTCGATCTCGTCTAGGTTCCGCGACACGTGATTGGAACTCCTGCCCTTTGCGGCGGTATTGGGTGGTTTGTCGCAATCGTCATACCTAGTCCACGCGCGCAGCGCAATTTTATTGCGCGTGCAGCGCAATCGACTTTTGTTCCTTGTTGGAAAAATCCGCCGACAGGGAATGCAATTCTTGCATAGCTCACAAGAAGGCTTAGATTAGCTCTGATATTTCAGCGCCTCCGCGAGGCCTCCCGGCACGTTCCGCGCCCGCGCTGCAAAATCCCCCGTGAAAGGCGTCCATCGAAATGTCCGCTCCTGTTCATGCAAAGGTCATCATCATTGGCTCCGGCCCCGCCGGTTACACGGCGGCGATCTACGCCGCGCGTGCGATGCTCGAGCCGATCCTGATCCAGGGCATCCAGCCGGGCGGCCAGCTCACCATCACCACCGACGTCGAGAACTATCCGGGCTTCGCCGACGTGATCCAGGGGCCCTGGCTGATGGAGCAGATGGAGAAGCAGGCGGTCCATGTCGGCACCACGATCGTCACCGACCTGGTCACCAAGCTCGAGACTGCGCAGCGGCCGTTCCGCCTGACCTGCGACAGCGGCGACGTCTATCTCGCCGACACCGTCATCCTCGCCACCGGCGCCCAGGCGCGCTGGCTCGGGCTGCCGTCCGAAGGGAAATTCCAGGGCGGCGGCGTCTCGGCCTGCGCCACCTGCGACGGCTTCTTCTACCGCAACAAGGAAGTCGTGGTGGTCGGGGGCGGCAACAGCGCGGTCGAGGAAGCCCTGTACCTCACCAACCATGCCTCGCAGGTGACCATCGTGCATCGTCGCGATCACTTCCGCGCCGAGCGCATCCTGCAGGAGCGTTTGTTCAAGCACCCGAAGATCAAGGTGGTCTGGGACTCTGCCGTCGACGAGATCTGCGGCACCGAGAACCCGAACAAGGTCACCCATGTGCGCCTCAAGAACGTCAAGACCGGCGCGCTCAGGGACCTGAAGACCGACGGCATCTTCATCGCCATCGGCCACGCGCCGGCGACCGAACTCGTCAAAGGCCAGGTCAAGCTCAAACCGTCGGGCTATGTCGAGGTCGCCCCGAACTCGACCGCCACCTCGGTGCCCGGCCTGTTTGCCGCCGGCGACGTCGCCGACGAGACCTATCGCCAGGCCGTGACGGCCGCCGGCCTCGGCTGCATGGCAGCGCTCGAAGCCGAACGTTTCTTGGCCCTGCGCGCCAGCGAGCGCGCCGCAGCGGAATAGAATCATGCCCCGAACACGCGACGGATTTACGGATATGGACTGGGACAAGCTGAAGGTGTTTCACGCGGCGGCGGAAGCGGGCAGCTTCACGCATGCGGGCGAGCAGCTCGGCCTGTCGCAATCGGCGGTGTCACGCCAGGTCTCGGCGCTGGAGCAGGAGCTCTCGGTCTCGTTGTTCCACCGCCACGCCCGCGGCCTGATCCTCACCGAGCAGGGCGACCTGCTGTTCCGCACTGCGCATGACGTATTCATGCAGCTGCAGGCGGCGCGCGCCAAGCTGACCGACAGCCGCGAGCGGCCGAGCGGCGACCTCAAGATCACCACGACGCCCGGCGTCGGCATCAACTGGCTGATCCCGCGGCTCGGCGAGTTCACTGCGCTCTATCCCGAGATCCGGATCTCGCTGATCGTCACCGATGAGGAGCTCGACCTGTCGATGCGCGAGGCAGACGTCGCGATCCGCACCCGCAAGCCGACGCAGCCCGATCTAATCCAGCGCAAGCTGTTCGCGATGGGCTTTCACGCCTATTGCTCGCCGGAATACATCAAGCGCTTCGGCACGCCGCGCACGCTGGAGGAGCTCGACTCCCACCGCATCATCACGCTTGCTGACGGCAACTTCGCGCCGCATCTGCAGAACCGCAACTGGCTGGTCGAAGCCGGTCGCAACGGGTCGGGTCCGCGCGAAGCCTATTTCAAGGTCAACAACATCCTCGGCCTCGTGCGCGCCTGCCAGCAGGGCCTCGGCATCGCGGCCCTGCCCGACTACCTCGTCGAGGAGCAGAGCAAGCTCGTGCAGCTGTTCGGTGAATCGGATTCGATCCAGCTCGACACCTATTTCGTCTATCCCGAGGAGTTGAAGACGGTCGCACGCGTGCAGGTGTTCCGCGACTTCGTGGTGAGCAAGGCGCAGCGCTGGCCGTCCTGATTTCCGCATGACTGACATGCGGCCTCGGCTGTTGCTGCAGGGCGCTCGTCAAGCTCATACTGTTTGCACGCTGAGCCTTCGCGTTGCGCATTTGTCCCCCTCCTCCAGTGGCGCGGGAGTTCAGTAATCCCTCTTGGAAGGTGATTGTGTCGGCCTCACGTGGCCAATACCTAAGCCGGGCCTTCGGGTCCGGCTTTTTTTCGTCAAAATGGCGCTTCGCCTTCCGCGTGTATTGACAGTTCCAGGCATACCTCGCATCATTTGCAAATGATCACGAAGTCGTGCGCACTCGTTTCGAAAAAAGGCCCCCATCCGGGGACCTCGGAATGTTGCGCGCGCTAGGCTGACTTCGTCATCGCGAGCTGATCCCGAAAACCCCGCCGCCTGGACGGGGTTTTTTCATGTGCCCTCCGTCTCAGGTTTTTTCCCGAGAAGGAGATGGAAACATGACCGGACTACGAGACCAATTGCACGGGCTGTGGCTGCCGCTGGTGACGCCATTTCGCGATGGCCGTCTCGACGAGACATCATTGCGGCGGCTGACGCGGCACTACGGCACACAAGCCGTCGACGGCTTCATCCTGGGGGCGACCTCGGGTGAAGGCATGACGCTGCGCGAGGCTGAACTCGAGCGCCTCGTCGCCATCGTCCGCGACGAGATCGCGGCGGGCCGCCGCACCTTGCCGATCTTCCTCGGACTGTCAGGCGCGGACACCTCGCGGCTGAAGGATCGCCTTGATGAAACCGCGGACTGGCCGATCGACGGCTACCTGATCGCGAGCCCTTACTATGTGCGGCCGTCACAGCGCGGGCTGCTGGCGCATTTCGAGGCGCTCGCCGATCACGCTGCCTGGCCGATTGCGCTCTACAACATCCCCTATCGCACCTCGGTGAACATCACCAACCAGACGCTGCTGCGGCTCGCCGAACATAAGAACATCGTCGGCCTCAAGGATTGCGGCGCGAGCCGCGAGCAATCGATCGCGCTGCTGCGTGACCGGCCGAAGGGCTTTCGCGTGCTGACCGGCGAGGACGCGAATTATTTCGAGGCGCTCACCGACGGCGCCGACGGCGGCATCGTGCTGTCCGCCCATGTCGAGACCGCGACATTTGCGGCCGTGTATGCGGAGCTGAAGCGCGGCAACCACGACGCCGCGCAGGCGCGCTGGCAGGATGTCGCGGAGCTGACGCGGCTGCTGTTTGCCGAACCGAGCCCCGCACCGGCGAAGTACTGGCTGTGGCGGAGCGGCCTGATCGACAGCCCTGAGGTGCGCCTGCCGATGGTGGAAGTGAGCAGCGAGCTCGCGGCAACGATCGATCGCGAGATCGAGCGAAGGATGAAGGTCGCGGCGTAGGGCTTCATTTACCCTCCCCTGGAGGGGAGGGTCGATCGCGCGCAGCGCGAGCGGGGTGGGGTGACGGTCTCTCGGCATCGAACACTGCCTATGTCGAGAGATCACCCCACCCCGCTCCGCATTTCGCTTCGCTTCATGCGGAGCGACCCTCCCCTCCAGGGGAGGGTAAGAGGCGCCCGTGGTTAATCCCACCCCACACGGCCTTTGCATTCGCCGCATCGTGCATCCACGCCTCGTTTACCGAACCAAACCTATCGTTTCTGCCTGAGACCTTCCAAAGGGGGAATGACCATGGGACATCGCACCCGGCCTACGGCCGCGAGCCAATTCGCGCCGGCCGATCTCTTGCAGGGAATTCTGGTGGTGTCGTCGTTCGGGTTCTGGGCGGTGATGCTCGGCCTGATGCCGGTGCTGCTGTTTCGCGTCTGGCTGGCGGGCTGACAGCGCGGCGCGGATGGTTAACCCGTGGTAGCAGCTGTGTTCAAATGTGCAGCTAGCTGCGCCCCGGAATCTTAAAACATCCCGCGTATCACTGACGCCCATAAGCGAAGAAATCGCGGGGGCGTTTGTGAATAATCATAATGAGATGGCGTCGCATTACGACGCCGGACAGCAGAGCTTTACCACCGAGGACATTCTCTGGGCCGCCGGCATCTGGTCGGTGATCCTCAGCCTGTCGCCGGTCATCGTGTTCTACATGCTGATGGTGGCATAGCCTCCTTCAGCAGACCCGAAAAACGCAAAACGCGCGGCTCGTCCGCGCGTTTTCGTCCGGGGAAATGAATGATGAAATTATGCCGCCTGCTTGTGCATTGCGCCGGACGCCGACGCCGTGCCGCGAATAGCCTTCACTGAACGCTCGATCGCCGCCCACAGCCGTGCAATTTCCTGAGCCGCACGACTCTCGGCCTGATACTCCCGCGCGCCTTCGCCGTGGCTGAGCGCCATCAGCAGATCGGAACGGTTGGTGATCTGGCCACCCCACACCGGAGCGCGGAATTTCGCCAGCGCCTCGCGGGCGATGGTGACAATCGGGCTTTCGGACTCGTCGCGGCGCGCCGGCGCACCGTTGAGCACGACCGCGTAGGGCTTGCGCGCGGCGCGGCACATCTGGATGGTTTCCTGCACCGCGTTGACGTCGAACACGCCGGGCCGCGCCGGAATGATCACCATCGTCGCGTTCCTGATGGCGTCGTCGACGACGGCCGACAGGTTCGGCGGCGTGTCGATCAACACCCATTCATAACCGTCGCGCTTGGCCGCGGAGACGATGCCGCTGACGGAGTTCACGGCCGGCTTGATCGGCGGCTCGTTGGTGCCACGCAGCTTGTGCCACAGCGTGAGCGAGCCTTGCGGATCCGCGTCCACCAGCATGACCTGCTTGCTCGCCTTGATCTGCGCGGCGAGATGTGCAGCCAGGGTGCTCTTGCCCGAGCCGCCTTTACGCGATGCAAAAACAATAACGTTCATACCTTCGGCCTCCAGATTGACCCCGTGGCTCGAAAATGAATCAGCGCGGTGATTCGTGAAAGAAAAATTTATCGGGAGTTGCGTTGCCGCCACGAAATAACAAGGCGTGTTGGCTTTTGAGTCACACTGCCTGGTACGACGCCCGATGAAAACTGCAGGACAACGCCTGCAATCGTGCGTTTTTTGAGCAGCGAGGCGGGATAAAGTGGAATGCAACCTTGCCGGGCAAACCGCCCTGCGACTCTTTTCCATCGCGCGCGCGTCATCGCCGCAAGGCTAGCGCGCGAACAAAACGAGTCCGGCGGGGCAAACGCAGCTGCCGGGTTTCAAGGATGAACGTGCCGTCGCGCTCAGCCTTCGCTGGATTTCTTCTTCTTGCTCGCCTTCGCTGCCGGCTTGGTGCTCTTCTTCGCGGTTTTGGGCGCGATGTGGGTCGGCTTGCCGGCACGCACCTCGCCCGGTTCGGGTCCCGGCCGGAAGAACACCCGACACTGCGGCGAGAGCTGCGACTTCTTCGCGATCATGCAGGCGGTGATGGCATCGACGTTCGGAACGAACTCGCCGCACAGCCGCATCGCATCGGGCGTGCAGGCCTGCTGCTCTTCCTGGGTGTAGGCGAAGCCGGCGCGCGGCAGGACCAGGACGGCCAGCGCAATCCCGAGGGTTGCAGCGGCCAAGGGTTTTGACTTCTTCAAGCGAAACGCCAGCATCGATCCCCCCACATGTCGAGTTTCAGTGGGAATAGTGGGTGAACGGGCGTTGGTTGGCAACCGAGGGGAGATGCGAAAGCCGGCACGTGTGCGGTCTCGGCAACAGGTGGGCGGTCTGGTGTCGGCACGGAGCTGCTGCAAAACAGGTTTCATCCCCCGCCTTGTGCGCAATTGCGCACTGGGGCGGGGGATCCAGTATTCCAGAGACGCCTGACGTTCCCAGAGGAGCCGCGGCGTACTGGATCCCCCGCCTTCGCGGGGGATGACGGGTGTGGGTGGGACGAGATCGAGCTCCAGCCCGCCGCTCCAGCGACCATCCAACCAAAAACCGCGAAAACAACCCCATGCACAGTAGCCAAGTCCAGCTGCGGATTGGCCTTTACGGATTTTACGAAATCAATTTGACGCGTCGGGCAAAACAGTGGCATGATGGCATGATCGAGAATGCGTGGGGTGGTCAGCCAGATCCCCGTGAGGTGAGGGGTGCATGGCCACATTGCTGATCGTCGCGCCGGTGTTTGCGCTCATTGCAGCCGGCTATGCCGCGGTGCTGTTTCGCTTCGTCTCGGACAGCGCGCACAAGGGCATCAGCGAATTCGCCTTCAGCATCGCCATCCCTGCCCTGCTCTTCCGCACCATCGTCGTCTCGGAATTCCCCGACGTCAGCCCTTACCGGATGTGGGGCGCCTATTACGGCGCGCTCGCCCTCACCTGGATCGCGGCGCTGGCCCTGTCAGCGCTGCTGCGCCAGCGGCGCGAGGACAGCGAGGACGGCGTCGTGTTCGCGATCGGCTCGGTCTACGGCAACATCGTGATGCTCGGCATTCCCTTGACGCTCTCGGCGCTTGGCAATGAGGCCGCAGGGCCGATGGCGCTGATCCTGTCGGTGAACACGCCACTGCTCTGGCTCTGCGGCATCCTGCAGATGGAGCTTGTCAGCCGCAAGCGGACCGGCTCGGCCCTGTCGGTGATTGTCCGGCGTCGAGCGGCTCGCGAGTCGATGCATCGGATAGACTTTGGAATAGGGGTGCCAGATGATCATTCTACTTGACCGTGTAACATTTTCGTACACAGATCGCTCGGGGGATCGCATTTACGACGCTCTAGCTCACATCTGGAGATTACATGACTGAGCAAGATGTTGCCTCACGAGGCGCGGAGCCGTCCATCGTGGAAGGATTTTGCATCGAAGGTCTCTATGGGTACCGCTCGATCTCTCTGTCCTCCGAATATGCCGCGACAATTCTGATCGCCAAGAATGGTTCTGGCAAAACGACTCTGCTCGCATCGCTAGATGCTTTTCTGCGAGGTCAATTTTCTAGGCTTCGCGATCTCAACTTCCGCCAGATACGATGCAAGTTGCGAGGTATCGATGAAATCGTACTCACACGCCAGCAACTTCTTGACTATCTCAACTTCGATCGCTTGGCGCTGGAAGCTCGGAGGGTTGATATCGATCCGTTCAGCCTTTTGCTTTTCCTGGAGGAGAATGCACGAAACTCTGGTCGGTTTGACCTTGAAGACGATGTTGGCACCAAACTGTATCAAAAGCTCAACTACACTAGGGCCGAAGTTCTTGCGTTCTGTAATCAACTGAGGGCTGGACTCCTAAACAATGCGCCCGAGATAAGCTCAGTTCTGACAGCACTAAACAGGGCACTGGGCGACACCGAAGTAGTTTACTTGCCGACTTATAGACGAATTGAGCTCTCGATTGCGCCAGTGCCGGACCGCATGGGAAGATCGCGGAGGCCGCCAATCCCCTCAATCAGAACCAGTCTTTACTCAGGCGAGATCCAGTTCGGCCTCTCCGATATTCTCGAGAGATTGTCGCAACTGAACCAGCGCATTGTATTAGACTCAAACCTTGGCTATCGCGAAATCAGCGCTAGCATCATCAACGAACTAATCGACGGCCGATTTGACCAAGTCAGCCCAACTCCCGAGGATATTCCTGACAAGGCTGAACTAGAGCTTTTCTTTTCCCGATTGAAGGATCAGCGCCAACGGTCGAGATTTGGCCCCTATATCGACGAGCTATCGTTACCGAACATCGACCGCATCTACACGGCGAGGACATTTCCGACGAGAGAAACAAGTTTCTTAGATATTTTCTCGCAAAACTTAACACGGTCATTCTCGCGACCCGAGATATTGAGGGCTTAGTTCGGGACTTCATCGACAACTGTAACCGCTATCTCTCATCGGTTGATCCCAGCACGTCGCTCCCGCGAGATCCCATGTCCGAAGGCGGCGGCGATATGGACGACAAGGAACTCACTTTGAGCCGACGGAATTTGGAGGTGACGGTCCGCAGCATCAAAGCTAACAAGACGATACCACTGGATGCCCTTTCTTCGGGTGAGAAACAAATGATCTCGCTTTTGGCGAAGCTGTTTCTGTATCCCGACAATAAAATCATTCTTATCGATGAACCCGAGCTGTCGCTGTCTATAGACTGGCAGAAGCAAATCCTGCTCGACGTGATGAATGCTCCTCTTTGCAAGCAGGTAATCGCCATCACCCACTCTCCATTTATCTTTGACAATGCGCTGGAGCCGTTTGCCCGATCCTTCGTGTCAACAATTGACCCCGTAATCGACGACACTGAGGAAGATGCGCATGAGTGAGGGCGCAAAACAGCCGCAAGACGGATACATTTCCAGGCTGAAGGAAGCGAGAAAGAGCCCAGCGGTACTAAAAATCCGATTAGCCAACTTGCGGAGTAGGCGGCCGAACTGCCTTGTGTTCGCATTCGAGGGCGACGCCGACAAAGCGGTATATTTCCAATGGGTCCGGCGCGTTCGGGAAGAATTATGCTACGAGCCCTTCCCCTGCGACGGTAAGAAGCAGGTGTTCTCGGTCCGCGAGATGCTGCGGCGGGACTTAACCAGCTTGGCGTCCCGTGTTTACTTTTTCGTCGACCGGGATTTCGATGATATGGCCGGCAATGAAGAAAGTGCCGACACGTTCATGACAGATCAGTATTCGGTGGAAAATTACTTGGTGACCAAAGAAGTCTTCGAGGAGCTCCTTAAGGACGAATTTCACTGTCATGCCGAGCCACAGGTGCGTGAACACCTTTTGGCCGAATTCGAGCGGCGCTATTCAGAGTTTTTGCAGATCATTAAAGAGGTGAACAAGCGGCTCTATATTGCGCGAAGACTCGGAATTCGACTTACGAAGCAGCTTCCAGATAGCATCAATCATCTTGCAGTGGTCGCGCTGAACAGTGTCACCGCGAGCACACATCAGCCAGATGCAATCGTGGCATTTTCAAGCGCGCCGTGTAAGCAAGATGAAGATCGGCTTGCTGATGAGTTCTCACAGCTCGATCCGCCGACTAGATACCGCGGCAAATTCAATCACCTCTTCTTAATGAAATGGCTCGATTTACTTTGCTGTGAACGACGAGACGCAAATTCGAACATGTTCCCTGGATTGAACAAGGCGCGGGTTGTCAACATCCAGGGCATAACCCTTGGAATGTTAGCCTCGAAGTCGAGCCTACCGACAGGATTTCGTGATTTCATTCAGGCTGTGCAATGACTATTGCGAAGGACCGTTCTGCTCGCTGAGAGCGGTTACCGCACAGGGGCACTCATTGGCGCGACTAGGCAGAATTCCAGATTTCGATGATCCTCAATTTCGTCTTCGCCGCGAGAAGAAGATGAAACGTATCTTGGCCTATGAGCACGCCGAGGGCTTCGCCTTCTTGATCGCCAAAGCTGATCGTCAGGATCCGGGGGACCTAATCGCGTATATTCGCAAGCATCAATTATCACTGACCGAGCGCGAGGAGCTTGCATGGTTCCTTACACACAAGTTGATGCCAAGGTCACGACAGCGCCACCCACGATCGAAGCGCGAGAGCACGTTGCGACGCATCGCAGAGCGAGCCCAGGAATTCAAGGCCGATTTCAAGAAGAAGAATCAACGCGGCAACGTCCCGAGGGCAGCGACCGTTGCTTTCATCAAACGCTCCAAGGTTTCTGGCTCGCCACTTGAGCTATCCGATGTCGAGGAGGTGCTGCGGCTTCTCAAAAATCCTAGCCGGGTCAAAAAAGTGCGCAAATTGTAGCGCAGGCCTTTGCGCAGTTTAACGTCTGATTGGTCTTAGCCTCGACGCCACCGCACCAGCATGAATGGATAGCCCCCGCTATCCGGCGGTTCGCGTGAAAGAGGATCGACCATGAGCAAATCCCGCATCAGGTTAGCAGTTATCACTTGTTCGGAGCGGGTCACTTCTCAACTGCTCGGCTGCTCGCTAGTTGAAATCTTGCAAAAAGAGCGAAGAGGACAACTCCGGCATTCGCAATTCTGGAAGGCGCATGGTCTCGCCAATGCGCGAAGCCTCTTCCGACAGTACTGGGAGTCCTATGACGTACGGCACTACCTAATTGAGGACGTGATATCATTGCTGCCTGATAAGGCGCCGGCAGCCGCCGATCTGACGCAGCTTAAGCGTCAGTACCGGCATCTCATGGCAGGGCAAGTCGAGTTGACCTCTTGGAGGATGCCTTACATTGGCATTGCTATCGCGGCATCAGGACTGACGATTACCAGCCAAGCAATCATTCGCGTCCCAAAGAGACCACAGACATTACCCGGAACAGCCGGCACGCATTTGCTATAGCATTTGCTAAGCAGAACCGGGCAGTGGGCGGACATCAGCTAAGCAATTGAAATCATTGGTACAGTTGGGTGGGCTCGAACCACCGACCTCCTGTTCCACAGACACCGCCAGGGCTCCGCCGGGACCACGCTGGCCCCACCTTTCATACGAAAATCGCAACATTATCAATGTACAAGCTCGCCGCTCCCCGCCTTATCTGCGCTGCAATTGGCGCTACGGTGGTAGCTACGTGGTAGCTACAGGGGTAACGGATGGCCGTTTCCAGTATAACGATCCGCGCAGTGCAAGCACTCAAGCCGGGCGAGACTATTTGGGATTCAGACCACCGCGAAGCGGTGCGGGGATTTGGCGTTCGGCGTCAACGCGACCAAGCGACTTACGTCCTCAAGTACCGAGTGTTCGGTCGGCAGCGCTTCTTCACCATCGGCCCTCACGGTGCCCCCTGGACACCAGAGCTTGCACGCAAGGAAGCCAAGCGGCTTTTGGGCCTGGTTGCCAATGGCAAAGACCCGGCGGACGAGAAGGCCAAGGCGCGCCTGCAGGCAGCCGATACACTCCGAGCAGTCGCGGATCAATATCTCCCGAGCGCCAAACTAAGGCTGAAGCCCCGGAGCTATTCGGAAATAGAACGTTACCTGTTGGTCAGTTGGAAACCCCTGCATCCCGTCTCAGTTTTCCAGATCACCCGCCGCCATATCTCGGCTCGTATCGCTGATCTCGCATCAGTTCACGGAGCGGTCTCAGCAGCCCGAGCCCGTACAGCCCTGTCCTCAATGTTCAACTGGGCAATACGGGAGGGTCTCGACATTGCTTCGAACCCGGTTCTCGGCACTAACCGACCCGCGCAGCCGGGAGGTCGCGCACGGGTCCTTAAGGAGAGCGAGCTATCAGCTATCTGGCAGGCCTGTGGCGATGACGATTATGGACGCATTGTGCGTTTGTTGCTGCTCACAGCCCAACGCCGTGATGAAGTCGGGAGCATGCAGTGGGCCGAACTTGACACTATTTCGGGACTCTGGACGCTCCCAAGCGGCCGGACCAAAAACCATCGCGAGCACTCGGTGCCATTGGTTCCCGCCGCCTTAGCTCTACTTCCGCACCGCCGTAACGACCGAGACTTCCTTTTTGGTGACGGACCCCGACGCAGTGGTGATCCGCATCGTGGTTTCTCGGGCTGGTCCAAGTCTAAGACAGCACTTGATGCACGGATCACGGAAGCCCTGGGCGAACCCCTGCCCCATTGGACAGTTCACGATCTTCGGAGATCGGCGTCCACGGTGATGGCCGACCAACTTGGCGTATTGCCGCACATCGTGGAGGCGATCCTAAACCACGTCAGCGGCCATCGGGCTGGCGTTGCCGGGGTGTACAATCGTGCTCGGTATGCGGCCGAGATGCGCGAGGCGCTCGAACGCTGGGCAGAAAACCTTAAGACCCTCCCACATCGAAATCTCAAAGCAAGTCATCTTCACGTGGCGACCAGCCAGGATGGTCCGCCGACGGCAGCAAGGATCGAGCCGCCCCGCCGAGAGCCCTATCAGCAGGACAGGGCGAGTGAGGGTCTCCGCCCTTCTGACAGTGAGGCCATAAGGCAGTCCCGGTTCGACTCCTAGAAAGGAACCGGCTAGGCCCTCGGAGGATATAGAAGGTTCAGATCGAGGACACGCAACACCCGATTGTTGCGATTGGTAGAACAGGAAATTCCTAGGCTCGCTGCATAATTGACTATAACCGGCGATTCTGCGTCCCAAAGCCATCTAAGCCGTTGATTTAGAATGTAATCCCTCGCTACGTTTCGCTACGTAGGTTTACTCGGGCTGCTTCGCGAGCGCTATCCGAATCTCTCGGCCCCTCCAGGGATGGAATCAGCGCCAATTCGCCAGGACTTCGTAAAGCGCGGTAGGTGCCGTGAAGCGGTCGATCATCGGGGGATCAATTTGGGTTGTCGTCCAGCGCGGTCGCGAGTCCCTCGTTAGTAGCCTTGATCGGGCGAGATTACCCTGATCTTCTGGCCCTAGAAGTCCTTAACGGACTTGAGCTCCCTGCCTGTATTGCCGGGACCATCCGCCCCTTGGCCTCGCAGCTCGACAGAGCCCCTGCATACTGCGTCGCTCATCTTGCAAGCGCGTTGCTAGGCGAGCAGCGAGCTGCCGCCATTGGAATTTGCTCTAGCTCTTGAAACGATTTCGCTATTTCTCCGCACCATCACATATGGCAATTGACCTCCTGATCTTGGCACGCGGGTATTAGTCCTCGTTCTCAAGCCAAACGACGCTGCATGGCAGACCTCCGACTGATTGAGGAAAGTTGCAGATGCCGGACATCCTTGGACGAGGGTTACCCAGCTCCATAGAAGGCTACGGCAACGTGAACCCCTTCGCTGGGGCATTGGAGGTGCCGGGGTTCATATCGCGCGCCGCGACCATGCTCCGCAGCGCCACGCGCGGAGTTCCCAAGACACTGCCAAGCATTAGGGCGGCGCTCGACGCATGTGAACTTCGAGATGGTGCGACCATTTCATTCCACCACCATCTCCGCAATGGCGATCGCGTCCTGAATCTGGTGCTGTCAGAGGTTGCTGCGAAGGGTCTGAAAGACATCACGGTAGCGGCAAGCGCGCTGTTTCCCGTCCATGCTCCTCTGGTCCAGCACATACATCGCGGGGTTGTCACTCGACTGGCGGCGAGCACCATCTACGGACCACTTGCCGATGCGGTTTCGAGGGGCGCACTGGCCAAGCCCGTACTGATGTTTACGCACGGGGGCCGTGCGCGCTGCATCGAGTCCGGTGAACTTCACATCGACGTCGCCTTCGTTGCAGCGCCGACCGCCGACAAGTGCGGGAATCTCAACGGCGTCCAGGGCAGGGCCTCCTGCGGTCCGCTTGGCTACGCAATTTCTGACGTTCAGTACGCGGACCGTGTCGTCGCGATCACAGACAATCTGGTCGAATATCCGACAACGCCTATAGAGATTTCACAAGACAGCGTCGACTTCGTCGTCTCCATCGATTCCATCGGCGACCCGGAGCACATCGTCTCGGGAACCACGCGCCTGACGACAAATCCCATTGGTTTGCAGATTGCCGAAACGGCAGCCAAGATAATCGACGCATCGGGATTGTTGAACGAGGGCTTCTCGTTTCAGACCGGTGCCGGCGGCGTGTCGCTAGCCGCAGCGGCTTACCTTCGAGACATCATGATCCGACGCAAGGTGCAAGGCAGTTTCGCTTCCGGAGGTATCACTGGCGGGATCGTCCAAATGTTCGACGAGGGGTTGTTTCGTGCGTTGCTCGATGTTCAGGCCTTCGATCTCGAAGCCGTGGCATCCTACCGCCGCAGCCCGGCTCATCACGGTATGTCAGCTTCAATGTATGCCAATCCGCACAATCGCGGATGTGTCGTGAACGAGTTGGACGCAGTCATCCTTGGGGCCGCCGAAGTCGATCTCGCGTTCAATGTCAACGTAACAACCGGAAATGAAGGCATGATCCTCGGAGGATCAGGAGATCATGCGGACACCGCCGCTGGGGCCAAGCTCACCGTGATCACCACGCAACTGACGGCTGGCAACCTGCCTAAGATAGTGGATCGCGTCAAAACGTTGACCACACCGGGGGAAACCGTCGACGTCGTCATCACGGAATCCGGTGTCGCGGTCAATCCTCAGCGTACCGATCTGCTCGATCGTCTGAAATGCGCAAACATACCTCTGGTCTCAATCGAGCGACTGAAGGAGGACGCAATACGGAAGGCAGGGCCGGTGCAGGCGCGTGCCGTCGAGAACAATAGGATCGTCGCCGTGGTCGAATACAGAGATGGCACCGTCATTGACGTTGTTAGAGCCGTATCGACGATGTCGACGGCAAAGACCTGGAGAGGGGATGAAAGCCCAGACCGCGGCTAGGCCGGATTTTTGGCCAAGCATTTTCTGTCGCCCAGCATTAGCGCTTCCTCGAGGAGAAGATCAATAATGACCGCGTTCATTAGCGACGATGATACATTAGCAGCGTCGCGGGCGCTCTCCAGTACATTTCCTACTACCATCCGCCAGACTACATTCGTCACCCGAACTACGCCTATGAAACCGAAAAGAGCCCGGCGGCCAAGGATGCAATCGCCCAGATTCTTGTAAATTCGCGATGTCCGCGCTCGGTAAGCGGCCCCTGTGCCAAGATACGGGTTTGGTAAGTGCATTTGTGAAGGGGGCATGAACGCGCGCTTCGCGGCTTCGCGAAGCCTTTCCGACCTGATCAACGAGGGCTTGAGGCGTGCCTACATGAATCGGGACAATCCGCTACGAGCATCGATCGTGTTGGATCCGCCGTTCGCGCGCAACAACACACGCGACAATACGCCGGCGGTGGTCCATTTGTGCCCGGCGAACACCTCGACATCACTCTTTGCGCGAAGGGCGGCGGGGTCGGAAAACATGGCGCGATTCGTCACGCTCAATCCAAGCGATTCCGTCGTTGACTGGGTATTGGACACTGTACCGACGCTGGGAGCCGGCTGGTGTCCGCCCGGCATCATAGGAATCGGAATCGGAGGAAGCTGCGAGAAGTCACTTTTGCTTGCCAAGGAAGCGTTACTCGAGCCGATCGATATGTCCGACCTTCTCCTGCGCGGTGCCAGTACCCCAGAGGAGGAGATGCGCTTGACGCTGTAAAGGCATCGATGCGCTTGGAACCGGCGCTCAGGGATTGGGAGGACTTACGACAGTCGTCGATGTGAAGATCAAGACGTTTCCGTCTCATGCGGCGTCTTTGCCCGTGGGACTTGTGCCGCAGTGCGCCGCCAATCGTCACATTCACCTTTCGCTTCATGGAGGAGGGCCTGCAAACTTCGAAGCCCCCGATCTAGAGGACTGGCCCAAGGTCACTCTCGAGAGGACGGCGCAGGCGGCTCGGCGGGTCAACCTCGATACCCTCACTCCTGAAGACGTTGCACGATGGCAGCCAGGCGAAACTCTGCTCCTGTCCGGCCATTTGCTAACCGGTCGCGACGCCGCGCATGCACGTCTGTTCGACCTCCTTCGCCGCGGAGAGCCCTTGCCGACAGATTTCCGCAATCGAGTCATTTATTATGTCGGCCCGGTAGATCCGGTTGGGGACGAAATCGTAGGCCCCGGCGGCCCCACGACTGCGACTCGAATGGACAAATTCACGGAGGTCATGCCCGCCCAAACTGGTCTCATTGCAATGATCGGAAAGGGTCAGCGAGGGCCTCAGGGGATCGAAGCCATCAGGCGTCACCGCGCGGCCTCTTTGGTCGCCGCCGGAGGGGCGGCTTATCTGGTGGCCAAGGCAGTACGATCGTCGCGTCGTGTCGCGTTCGAGGATCTGGGCATGGAAGCCATCTATGAATTCAAGGTCGAAGATATGCCGGTAACAGTTGCCGTCGATGTCAATGGCAATTCGATCCACGAAATCGGCCCGGCGAGGTGGCGCAGATTTCGATCCAGGATGTAAATTGAGGTCCTCGTTTCTCGAACATGGAAGCGGGCACCGCAGGGCACACGCAAACCGCGATGATGCGCGACCCGTAACTCCTCGTCCGGCGCTGCCCTATTGGCGCTTTCCGCAAGCACTTGATCATTCGGCCATCAGTCACTCGAGCGAGCGTTTGGTTCATATCCAGCCGCAGCTGGGTGAAGGGACCAGTGTCCCGCGGCATCTGCCTGAGCTGACGGCGCGCTCCGAAAGGAATCGTCATCCATCGGCTCGATTCTCCTTCACAGCCCTGCGCACCCCTTTCACGAGGACGTATTGCAAAGCGCAATGGCAACGAGAACGATTTGCTAATTGGTCTGGAGCCGTTGGGCTGCCATCTTCACGACGTTTCTCCCGCGCATCCTCCTGGGTGCCACTGACTTGAGCCCGGCACAGTCGCGCCGGGCTTCTTTATTGCTCTTGTACCCGGCCAATTTACTCGCGCCGACCTCACTTGCTCGGGCGCGCGCGATACGACGTTCGTGTTAGCACGATAGACATGCAAGCGCCGCAATCAGGGCACTTCCGACCAAAGCATCTTCAAGGCTCGGCTGCCTACCTTTAGTGCTGCCGGTAATATCCAGACGAGCCGATAATGCCGATGCTGTCGACGGCAATGAGACGATCCGATTCTCCGACCCTCTGGTATCACACGAAGCTTGCAACGTCCCTGGAACCCATCGCCCAAAGAGCCATTGGTCCCAATTGCTGGAGTTACACATTCCTTGCGGCCCGGACACGCTCCGTCGAAAACTCGGCTCTTATTCTGTTTCCATCGCGATCCAGGCCGGGAACCGTACCATAGCGCTTCGACTCGCTGCGCACCAAACTGCCCGGTGCCAAGAGCTCTATGTCGCCACCATCGGTCGACACAGAAATGTACTTGTTTTGCGGATGATCGAGCAGATCCTTGAGTTCCGAAAAGTGTCCGAACGCGATGCGGGCGCGTGACAGACGGGCGACAAACTCTTCGGAATCGAGCTTTGCTATTTGCTCGGCGCACCACGTCTCGACGTGACTCCGGTTCTCTATGCGTGCCTGATTGGTCTCGAACCCCGGCTCACGGGCCTGTGCCGGCGTTCCGAAGACGTCAGTGCACAAGGACTTCCACTCACGCTCGTTTTGCACCGATATCAGGACGGTCTTCCCATCGCGGCACGCAAACTTCCCGTACGGCACGATGGAGGGATGGCGCAGTCCAAGTCGCTGCGGCGTGAACTGCCCGTACTTGTGCTGAAGAAAGGGCACATTCATCCAATCGGCCATCGCATGATAGAGAGAGACGTCGATCACGCGACCCTGGCCGCACCTCTCGCGCCCGAGCAATGCTTCAAGAATGGCCTGATACGCGGTCATGCCAGCCGCGATGTCGCAGACAGAGACGCCGACCCGCGCGGGTTCTTCGCCGATGCCATTGATGGCGCAAAGGCCCGTTTCTGCCTGAATCAGCAGGTCATACGCCTTCTGCTCGCTTCTTGGCCCCTCGCGCCCATAGCCGCTGATATTGCACACGATCAGCCGCGGATTGAGCGCCATGAGCTCATCGGAGCTGAAGCCGAGGGATTCGATCACGCCGGGACCGAGGTTTTGAATGAAGACATCGGCTCGCCTCAACATGTTCTTGAGAAGAGCCTTATCCTCGGTCGCTTTCAGGTCCAGAGCGATCGATTCCTTTCCGCGGTTGAGCCAGACGAAATAGGCGCTCTGTCCGTTAACGAGTGCATCATACGCCCGGGCAAAGTCTCCCTCGGGCCGCTCCACTTTGATCACCCTTGCGCCGGCGTCAGCAAGCTTGCCTGATGCGTAGGGTGCGGCGACAGCGTGTTCCACGGCAACAACAATGATGTTTGAGAGATCTGTCATCGTATGTTGCCTCCATTGCTGCCCCTGGAGATTGAGGCGCAACCTGCCTTCTCTGCAACCGCGTTGTGCCGATGGGTGCTATTGGCTTACCCAATCGAGAGTCCCGCCACTGTCAGCCATTGGTTTTCGCAATATCGGTGGTCATCGATTTCGTGTTGCGGTCACGGAGGCGGATGCTTAACGCTGCCCGAACCTAACCACGATGCCTTTCGGTTGGACATGACGATGAGCGATCCGTTTCTTGCCTTGTTCGTTCCCGCCACGAGACCTGAACGCTTCTACAAGGCGGCTGCATCCGGTGCCGATGCGATCGTCATTGATCTGGAGGATGCAATTGCGGCACATGAGCGCGCCTCCGCCCGGAGAACGCTGCGCGCCGTTCTTCGAACGCAGGCATTTCCCGGCGAGGTCATCATCCGCATGAACGGACCTCGAACGGCGGATCACGATGAAGATGTTCGTCTCCTTTTGGATCTGCCGAGCTGGGTCGGCCTCATGCTGGCCAAAACGGAGCAATGCGACGACGTCTCACGCCTCACCGACCTGCTTCCTGGTCGCTTGACAATAGGTCTGGTTGAAACGGTTACAGGCATCGTCAATGCCCGCTATCTCGCACCACTATGCACCCGAGTGGCATTCGGATCGATCGACTACGCGAACTCGATCGGAGCCGCTCATTCGGCGCGCGCCCTGTTGGCGGCCCGGTCGGAACTGGTTTTCGCCTCGGCACTTTCGGGTGCGGCCGGACCGCTGGATGGTGTGACAACGTCGATAGCAGACGAGTCTGAAATCGAGTCCGACGCCTTCGCAGCGCGAGAGCTCGGCTTTACGGGAAAATTGCTGATCCACCCGAAGCAAGTCGTGCCGGCGCTACGTGGCATGGCCCCTGCGGCAACCGATTTCGCGCATGCCTGCGCGGTTATCGCGGCAGGCCACGATTCCGCCCACGGGGTCGACGGGAAGATGGTGGATGCACCGGTTATCGAGGCCGCAAAACGCATTGCTGAGGACTACGACCGAATACATCGCCGGATCGACGCCATTGCGCGCAGATCCGCCTTGCCATCGTAGCTGATCCGCAAGCCTGCCCAAACCTGTGAACTAAAGAACGCGAGGAAAGGTTGCGGCGAGTTCTGCCGCCAGAGAGGAGCAGATATGGAGAAACAGATCGGTATTATCGGGATCGGCCTGATGGGGCACGGCATTGCCAAAAATCTCCTCCTCCGAGGGTGGAAGATCAGCTATCTTAGACACGCGGGCAACCAACCGACAGACGATCTCGATGCAAAGGGGGCGGTGGGCTGGCCTTCGGCGTCAGACCTCACGAGAACATCGGACGTTCTCATCCTATGCGTTACGGGCACTCCTCAAGTTGAGGACGTCCTGACGGGGAGCGGCGCCGTACTTGATGCCCTCCGCCCCGGTACAATTGTGATCGACTGCTCGACAGCGATTCCGAGTTCGACAGCCAGGCTGGCGCAGTTGGTCTCCGCAAGACGCTGCCATTTTGTCGACGCTCCAATGACGCGCACTCCCAAAGAGGCCGAAGAGGGCCGGCTCAACCTCCTGGTTGGCGGGGACGCCGCTGTGGTCGAGTCCTTACACCCTCTACTTTCGTCATTCGCGGAAAACATCTTTTATGCCGGCGGCGTCGGGTCAGGGCACCGGCTCAAGTTGCTGCACAATTTTGTGTCGCTCGGCACCGTCACATTGATCACGGAAGCCGTGGCCTGCGCCGCCAAAGGAGGTGTCTCGATGGGGGCACTTGTGGACTGCTTGAGCCGCGGTGGCGGCGCCGGGGTCGCCCTCGATCGGCTCATTCCTTACATTCAAAAGGAACAAACGGAACAACTTCGCTTCACGGTGGCAAATGCTTGCAAGGATTTTTCGTACTACAATCAGATGGCTGATGAACTCGGTGCCTCGCATTTGATCGCCGCTAGTATCTATCACACCCTCGATGGTCTGGTTCGCTGTGGCGAAGGAAACGCATACATGCCCCAGCAGGCCAC
Organism: Bradyrhizobium sp. C-145; assembly: GCF_023375135.1. NCBI lineage: Bacteria > Pseudomonadati > Pseudomonadota > Alphaproteobacteria > Hyphomicrobiales > Nitrobacteraceae > Bradyrhizobium > Bradyrhizobium sp. C-145. The sequence goes on from NZ_CP088150.1 coordinate 7,300,672, forward strand.
TCTGCTTCAGAAGCATGTCATAACATAAATTAGGCCGAAGCTCATCGCCTGCCTGAAAGAAGGGACTTATCGGTCCCTTCTTCACGGCAGAACTCCATCATCCTTACAGCGCCTTTTCCAGCTCCGGCAAGGCGTCGAATAGATCGGCAACCAAACCGAAGTCCGCCACCTGGAAAATGGGCGCATCCTGATCATTGTTGATCGCGGCGATGATCTTGGAATCCTTCATTCCAGCAAGGTGCTGTATGGCGCCCGAAATACCGACCGCAACATAAAGCTCAGGTGCCACCACTTTGCCGGTTTGACCCACTTGATATTCGTTCGGCACGAAGCCCGCATCGACGGCCGCACGAGACGCCCCCACCGCGGCGTTCAACTTCCGCGCCACCGCTTCGAGCAGTTTGAAATTTTCACCGGACTGCATGCCCCGTCCGCCCGAGATGACAACCTTGGCCGAAGTGAGTTCAGGTAGGTCAGATCGAGAGATGCTTTCACCCACGTGGGAGGACAGGCCTGGATCGGCAACGGCCTCTCTACGCTCAATTGCGGCGTTCCCGCTCTCGTTTGCCGGTGGAAACGAGGCGAGACGCACCGTGATCACCTTCTTCGCGTCGGTCGATTGCACCGTCTGGACGGCGTTGCCCGCATAAATCAGCCGGACGAATATGTCGGCAGCCTTCACCTCCGACACTTCAGACACTTGCATCACATCGAGCATCGCGGCCACGCGCGGCATGTAGTTCTTGCCGCTATTGGTGGCCGGCGCGACGATGTGATCGTAATCGGCCGCAAGCTTGACAATATTCGCCGCCATCGGCTCAGCCAGCGGACGCTCGAGCTCCGCACTGTCGATATGCAGAACCCTCGTCACGCCGCTCAACTTTGCTGCATGCTCCGCCGCTGCCCCAGCGCGGTAGCCTGCCACAAGCACGTGAATATCACCGCCTATCTTGGCGGCGGCAGACAGCGCCTTGTTGGTTGCTTGTTTCAGGGAGGTGTTGTCGTGTTCCGCGATGAGTAGAACGGTCATTGAATCGCACCCGTTTCCTTAAGCTTCGCCGCGAGCTCGCTCGCCGAACGCACCTTCATGCCGGCCTGCCGTCTTAACGGTTCCTCCGTCTTGATCAGTTTAAGGCGCGGTTTAACTTCCACACCGTAATCTGCCGTGGTCACTTCGCCGCATGGCTTCTTCTTCGCCTTCATGATGTTGGGCAGCGATGCGTAGCGCGGCTCGTTGAGCCGGAGATCCGTCGTAACGATGGCCGGCATCGTGAGCCTGACGGTCTGCAGGCCGCCATCCACCTCGCGCACGACGGTCAATGCTGAATCCTCTATGTCGATCTTCGAGGCGAACGTACCTTGTGGCCAGCCGAGCAACGCGGCAAGCATTTGGCCGGTTTGATTGCAGTCATCGTCAATGGCCTGCTTACCCAAAATCACGAGGTCGGGCTTTTCAGCCGCGACGACTTCCCTGAGCACCTTCGCCACGCCGAGCGGCTCCACGTAGTCCTCGTGCTTGACGAGAATGGCCCGATCGGCGCCCATGGCCAGCGCAGTGCGTAGCGTCTCCTGGACTTGGGCGGGGCCCATTGAAACGACCACCACTTCGGTGGCCTTTCCGGCCTCCTTAAGACGCACCGCCTCCTCCACGCCGATTTCATCGAACGGGTTCATCGACATCTTCGCGTTGCCAATGTCCACGCCCGAGCCGTCCGGCTTAACACGGATAGCGACATTGAAATCGACGACGCGTTTCACCGCGACGAGAATCTTCATCGATAGAATTCTCCCGATCCTTTACCAACAGTATGGACTGAGATATGCGACGGAACTGCTTTTCGATCGCCGGTTCTCGATGAACTTGGCGTCGGGACTTGGATGCTGCGGCAGGTCCGACTTGTACGACAGGCAGGCCAGTCGCACACGACAACGACCTGCCCCTTTCAAACTCCGGAGCGACTTGACCTAGACCTTAACGTAGCAAGGTCCGCGGGCAATGATGGGCTCGACCGTCTCCATGATCTCATCGTAGTCGGGGTTCATGGGAAGGGCCTGGAAGCCGGTAAATCCGAGATTCTTGGATACCTCTTCTCCCGAAAAATACGCTCCCGCGACGAACCGACCGACGACGTCCATTTCTTCCACCGGGATAGCATTGACGAACGCGAGCGGATCGCGAGGCTTCTCTACGGGCAGTTTGGAGACGATTTCATAGAACCGTGGCGCCAGATCCGGGCGTGCTTTCAGCGCCCGCGGCAGCAGCGTCTCCAGAACGCCGGCGCCCGTCGCGGAGGGCATGCCGAGCTCGCGGTCCCCGGGGATCATGGCATCACACAGCCAGCCCAGCTGAGCGCTAACGTCTTCGTATGTTGTGGACATGAGAAATGCTCCTCAGGCGACTTTCGATGAGACTTTCTGATCGCGACGGCTGTTCACGATCGCTTCGGCATTGCGTAGGGCGAGTGCGGCCACGGTTCCGGTTGGATTCACCGGCCCCGATGTCGGCATCACGCTGCCGTCCATCACGAACAAATTCGGGACATCGTGGGCACGTCCGAATCCATCGACCACCGATGTTGTCGGATCTGCCCCCATGCGAACCGACCCGAGAATATGCCAGCCTGTTTCACGCGAGTCCGGCGCGACAACGGTCTCGTACGCCCCCGCCTCACGCATCGAGATCGAGGCGTGCTCCTCGTGCCACTTGACCAGCTTTCGGGAGTTATCGTCGCACCGGTAGATGACCTTGGGAGCCGGAATGCCGTCTGCGTCCTTCAAGACGGGATCGATCACGACCCTGTTCTCCGGATTTGGCAGATCCTCGCCGATAATCGACCACATCGCGGAGCGACCGAACCTTTTGTAAACCGTCTTGTGGAATTCCGCGCCCCAGCCCGCCCGTTTGCCCCAAGGCCAGACGCCGATCGTCCCAAGCGGACCACCGGTGCCCATGAGCTGCCATTTTGCGCCACGCACAAAGCCAACACCTGGCTGCGTCTCGGTGAATTGCTGCGAGTAGGCTCTCTGACCGGTTGGCCCCTGCCAACTGTCGAAGTGATCATCAAACAGGCCCATGACCATGCCGTGCGGATGCATCATCAGGTGGCGTCCGACCATGTCGGAGCTATTGGCGAGCCCTTTGGGGAATCTCGCGCTATGCGAGTTCAAGAGGATCCGCGGGCTGCCGATGCCGTTCGCGCTGATGATGACGATTCGCCCGGCCTGAAAATGCGTCCTGCCGGTCTCACGATCAATATAGGTGACGCCGGTCGCGAGACCCGATGCATCTGTCTCGACCCGTGACACACGTGCCCGCTGCACAAGCTTCACACCGAGCTTAATGTTGGTGGGCCAATGCGTCCGGTCCACGGACCCTTTCGCGCCGTCGAAGCAGGCAGGGGCCATGCATGCACCACGCCGCACGCAGGGGTTCATGCCATTGTGCTTCACCGTTGCAATGGCGTTGGTGCCAGGCCAAATATGCCACCCCAGACGCTTGTGAGCAGCGAACAGTTTCTTGTCGATCACTCCCATCGGCATGGGCGGGAGCGGCGGATCGAACGGCGGATAGGATGGATCTCCGCCCACGCCCGACACGGACATCTGCTCCTCTGCCCGCGCATAGTATGGAGCTAGCTCATCATAGGTCAGCGGCCAATCCGCCCCGACCCCATCCAAAGTCTTCACGCGGAAATTGCTCGGCTGAAACCGGTGCCACGCCGCGGCATAGATGACCGAGCTTCCTCCAACGCCGTTCCACATGAACGGCGCAACGTCGGATTCCTCGTCGTTGATCGGATAGTCGGCCCCATTCATGCGCCTGTTCGGGTACCAGCTGAACACCTGGTCCCGCTTGAGCTCGAATGTTGGCTCGTCGAAATTGATCGACGTGTAGTTCGGGTACTCACCCTGCTCGAGGCAAACGACGGACAATCCCGCCTCCGCAAGCCGGCGAGCCGCGATCGCGCCACTTGGTCCTGAGCCCACGATAACGGCGTCCACTACATCTTTTGTGCCTGTATTCATGGAATCCTCCTCGTTCTAACTCGACGCTTGTGCATCGACGACTTTTTCAAACGGCTGAATTGATAGCGGTGTCGCCCGCAAGTATCCTTCCTCGGGCCCTGCGCACACTGCCCCCGGTTTCCCCAGCAGAGCCCTCCCTATGGGCTCAACGCGACCCCGCAATACGCTTCTGGAGAGCGTCCAGCAGGACCGCGGCAAGAATGATCGAGCCGGTCGCGAAGTCCTGCCAAAAGATGTCGATGCGCGCGAGGTTGAGGAAGTTTCTGATCAGCGCGATGACGACGACACCGATGATCACCCTCAGGATATTGCCTTGGCCGCCGCTGAGGCTGACCCCCCCGATAACGACGCCGGCAATGACCTCGAATTCCAATCCGCGGGCCGTGTCGGCTTGGATCGATCCGATGCGCGCGAGCAGGACCATCCCGGCGAAGGACGCGCAAAGACCGCAAATCATCAGACAAATGATCTTGATGCGATCAACGTTGATTCCGGACAGCGCGGCCACGTTTCGATTCGCACCGATGGCATAGACTTTCTTTCCGAAAGCCGTGTGGTTGAGGAGGACGTAACCCGCCAGAATCGTCAGGATTGCGATGATGAAGGGCATCGGAATGCCAAGGGGTCGCCCAAGGCCGATAATCCTGAATGACTCCGGGACGTTGGACACCACCTGTCCTTGAGTTGTCACGAACGCTAGGCTTCGGGCGATCATCATCGTTCCGAGCGTGGTTATGAACGACGGGATGCCGAACTTTGTCACGACAACGCCGGCGAAAAGGCCGAATAGCGGCCCCACCACCAGCGCAAGCGCAAACGTTGCCGTGATTCCGATCTCGGGCATCAGCTTGCCGGCAATGGATGCCGTCAGGGCCAGGACGGCACCCACGCTGATATCGAACTCGCCGTTTATCATCACGATGGTCATGCCTGCAGCCACGATTAGCGCTGCCGACATCTGAGCCATCAGGTTCTGAATGTTTATCACGGACGCAAATCGCGGTGAGACGATCGACATCACCACGACCAGAACGAGCAGGACAGCCACGGACTGGATGAGACCGTACGAGCGTCGAATACTCTCCTGCAAATTCGAGCGCCCAGCCTCTAGGGTATATGTGCTCATGCCGCTTTCCTCCCACTGACCGAAGTTTCGAGAATTCGATTGTGCTCCAGCTGCGCGCCGGCAAACTCTCCAACGATGGAGCCGCGGAACATCACGATAGCCCGGTCACAGAGCTTCTCGATGTCCGGCATCTCGGTGCTGATTATGATGACTCCGACACCTTCGGAGGCAATGCGTTCGATGATCTTTCTGATCTCGTCCTTGGAGCCGACGTCGATGCCGACGGTCGGATCATCCAGAATGAAGATCTTGGGACGGGTTTCCAGCCACTTCGCAATGAGCACCTTCTGCTGGTTTCCACCACTTAGAGTCCTGATCGGAACATGCGCGCTCGGCGCCTTAACGTTGAGCTCACGAACGCACCGTGTTCCCATTGCATCGATCTTGCTCCTCGACAGCAAGCCCAGTGCATTGCGTAACTTGCCGATGATGGGTAGCCCAACATTCTCCGCGATGGTAAAATCCGGAAGAATCCCCTCGCGCAGGCGGTCACCGGTCAACAGGGCAACCCCTTCCTTAATGGCCTTGCTGGGATTCCAATTGCTCTTTGTGGCACCACTTATCGCGATCGCCCCCTTGGATGGCTGATATCCCTCGACGCCGAATAAGGTTTTTGCGAGCTCAGTCAGACCCGAACCGGTCAATCCGGTGAAGCCCAGGATTTCCCCGCGATGAAGATCGAACGAAACGTCGTGAAGCATCCCGGATACACTCAGCCCGCGCACGGACAGAAGCACTTCATTGCTCGCGACCGCACCTCGCTTGCTCCTGGCGTCGACTTCGGCCAGCTTGCGCCCGAGCATATGCTGCACGACCTCCGGAATGGAGGTCGACTCCTTCTGCAGATTGGCGATGGTCTGGCCGTCGCGCAGGATCGTAATCGTGTCGCAGATCCGAAATACTTCGGACAAGTAATGGGAAACGAAGACGATCGCTACGCCTCTGCGAGACAGCTCAGTAATGAGCTGGAGAACGACATCGACCTCGGTTGCAGTCAGCGAGGACGTGGGCTCATCCATCAGCAGAATGGCGGGTTTCCAAGTCATCGCCTTGATGATCTGCACCATCTTTTTCAAGTCGTTTGGCAGCCGGCTGACCTGCTGACTGGCGTCGACCTCGATTCCGTAGTGGTCGAGAAGCTGTTGCGCTTTGGCGTTAAGGCCGCCAGCGGTAAGAACGCCAAGGCGACCCGTCGGCTCATTGTTCAGGAAGATGTTTTCCGCAACGGTCATTCCTTCCACAAGATTGATGTCCTGGTGGATGGTCACGATGCCGCGCGTGAGCGCGTCGATCGCATTATGTGGGCTATAATCTTTCCCGAGTAACTTGATGCTCTCGGCGGAGTCCGCCTGGTACACGCCGGCAAGAATCTTGAGAAGGGTGCTCTTGCCGGCTCCGTTCTCCCCGACGAGTCCGACCACCTGCCCCTTTTCCAGCGTGAAACTCGCGCTTCGAAGAGCCTTGATGCTGCCGAAGGTTTTCTTGACGTCCTTGCAGACGAGTGCCAAGTCACCCATTGTTTCCCCCGTCCGGAGTGTCCGGCATTCGCCGGACACTCCGTGATCTGTTGGTGCTTCAGTTGACCTTGGCGTCGAGAACCTGCGGTTCATTGACGAACTCGGCAGCGTTGTTCTTGGTCATCAGTTTCGGCGGCAACTCGACCAGCTTCTCGGTTTTCCCACCGGTCAAAGCCGACAGCATCGAGTTCATGCCGACATATCCCATCTCGAAGGGGTTCTGGACGATCGTGCCCGCGATCTTGCCTTCCTTGACGAGGCGGTAGGCCGTGGGATCGGTATCGAAGTTGACAAGCTTCACGTCCAGGCGCTTCGCTGCCTCGAGCGTTGCCTCAGCACCGATTGTCGGCGCGTGGTTCTGGAAGAAGACACCAGCGATATCCGGGATCTCGGTCAGAGTATCTTCCATCGTGCGCCGGCCGTCCTCGAGGGAAAGCTTCATCACCTTGCGCGGGAGGACGGTCAGGCCAAGCTCCTTGGCACGCTGCTCAAAGCCGCGATTGCGGTCGATAATGCACTGCACAGCCGGACCGTGGTCGAACACGATGACCTTGGCTCCCTTCGGCACCAGCGTGGCCATGTGATCCGCCGCCATGCGACCACCCATTTCGTTGGCCGTCACCACGTAGGTCACCCAGTCGCCGGAATTCAGGCCGATGTCGGTGACGACGACCGGAATTTTGTTCTTGTTATAGATATTCTTGACCGGATCGGCGAGAACGACGGAATCGCCCGGGAAGATCAGCAGACCATCGATGTTCTGCGTGTAGAGATCTTCGAGATCCCCGACCTGCTTGGTGGTATCGGTGTCGCCGCCGTTGGTCACGAGCAGCTCGACCTTCACGCCCTTCTTTTCCCATTCGGCCATCGCCTTGCGGGCACCGGCGATCTGTGTGCGGAGGAAGGTATTCGTGCCCCAGAATTGGGAATATCCGAGCTTGAACTTATTGCCCGCAGCCATCGCGCTACCGGCGAACGGGGCCGTCAAGACGGATGCCCCAAGTACGGATGCGCCAAGTAGTGTCGAAAACTTCAATAGATCGCGCTTGCTAACAGTCATTCCCACCTCCCTATGCAAAGGACTATTTGTTCTCGAGCCGGCCCGATCGCTCTGCTTAGGAAACGTCGGCGCCATGCCACACGGCAATGACGCCAGCTTCCTAACTCAAAGCCGGCACGGTCCGAGCATGACGATTGGATCCCCGATCGGCAATTATCCCTACGTTCTGGCGCCGATTAGAATTTGATATCGCTGGCGCCAGCCGATGGCAGCCGGCCATAGCCAGCACCAATTGCCATCAGAATGAATGCTGCCTAGCTGCCCACGCACCACCTGGGATTACGTCGCATCCTCACATTAACCTTTGGGAGGACTAGCTCATGCAGGCAAAAGGGAATGGTATGAAGGATTGCGTCGTGCTCGTGACGGGAGCTGCCGGAGGCGTCGGCATGGAAGTCATCCGTCAGCTTGCCGAGAACGATGCCAAGATCATCGCGACGGACATTGCCGATCAGGTTCATGACCTGGAGAAGGACTTCTCCGGCGCCCGGATCACGACGATCACCGGCGACGTATCGAAGAGCGCCGATGTCGAGAAGATTTTCAGTGCTGGTGAGAACAAGTTCGGTGCCGTTCAAGCCCTCATCAGCAACGCCGGCTACATGATTGCCAAGGCGCTGCACGAAACCGCCGAGGAAGACTGGGATGCGGTCCTCGCAGGGAACGCGAAATCCTTCTTCCTGACCGCAAAGCGGGCCCTTCCGAACATGCTCGCCGCCAAGAAGGGATCGATTACAGCGACCGGCTCCATCTCCAGTGTCGTTGGACTACCTTCCCAGGCGGCTTACTGTGCTTCAAAAGGCGCCGTTCTGCAGCTGGTACGGCAACTGGCCGTTGAGTATGCCGGATCGGGTGTGCGCGTAAATGCAGTTGGCCCGGGAGCCATCAATACGCCGTTCCTCACGCGTTATCTGAATGGTCTTCCCGACCCGAAGGCAGGCGCCGATGCAGTGAAAGCCGCTCATCCGATGAAGCGATGGGCCGAACCCGACGAAGTCGCAAAGGCCCTGGTTTTCCTCGCAAGCGACGATGCCGCCTTTATTACCGGCCATATCCTGATGGTCGATGGCGGGTACGTTGCGGGCTGACCCATAGATAGATTCATTCCGATTGGAGAGACGTCATGTCCGTCAGCGCCATCATCGACCCCCATCATCACCTCTGGGATCTCGAAAACTATTCTTATCCCTGGCTTTGCCAAGCCGGCGAGCCGGTGGCTCCGATCGCAGGTAGCCTCCGGTCCATCATGAAGTCTTACTCACTCGCGGACTACCGCGAGGATTCCAAGCGATGGAATGTCGTGAAGGACGTCCATCTCGACGCGCTCTCGGCCGATATTCTCGCCGAGACACGTTGGCTTCAGGATATGAAAAACAAGACGGGTTTCCCGACGGCCATCATAGCCCACGCGGATCTGGAGGCCGACAATGCCGATAGCGTTCTTGCAAGCCACGCTGAAAGCAAGGCGGTCCGCGGCATCCGCCAGATCCTGAACTGGCATCCCGACCCTCGTTACAGCTTCATCGACCGTTCAGACCTGCTGCGAGACCCGAAGTGGCTGAAGGGCTTTGGCCTGCTCAAGAATTACGACTTCTCTTTCGACCTTCAACTCTATCCCCACCAGATGATGGACGCAGCCCGCGTTGCCCGTGACCACGAGGACACGACCATCATCCTGAACCACACCGGAATGCCCCTTCGACGGGATGCCGAAGGCGTTCAGAGCTGGCAAGACGGCATGCGGGCCCTGGCGTCCGTTCCAAGCGTCCACGCCAAGATCTCAGGCCTCGGAATGGTCGACCCTGACTGGACGGTCGCAAGCATCCGGCCATTCGTCCTCAAGACGATCGATTACTTTGGGGTCGATCGGTGCATGTTTGCAAGCAACTTCCCGGTCGACAAGATCTACGCCAGCTTCGACCGGATCTACGAGGCTTTCTTCGAGATCGTGAAGGACCTATCCGATACCGACAAGAAGAAGCTCTTTCATGATAACGCCCTACGTGTCTATCGGCTTTGAAATCGTGTCCGCGAGCGTCGGCGCGTTGCCGCAACTGTAAGCTTCCATGGTAGTTCATGGGAGACACCACGACAGGAGCCACCCCCATCCCCCGTTCGCGGGGGGTGGGGACACCTCAGCTAGAACTCCCGAACCTGCCTCGCCGATCACTCAGCCAATTGGCGCCAAACGCGTGTCCCCTTGCGCCAAGGTCGCAAAGCGACTCGATGCCCACGAGGTAGACCCGAGACAGCCGGAGTTCTATGCCTTCGCCCACGAAAAAGACGAGCATATTGCGACTAGGCTGGAGTCGCTGCTGCGGCAGCGCACTCGACAAGGATCCTCACAAGCTCGTCGCGGTGATGGTTGGCCGGGGCATCTTGCCGGACACAAATTCGCAGGTTTCGCTGCGCCCACGGCTCGGCCAGAGGCAACACCGCCAGTCGCTTCTCGTCTTCCTTCTCAACAGCCGAGCGGGGCACAACGCTGACGCCAGCCCCAGATGCGACAAGATGAACGACGGCCCGATAACCGGGAACCTGCACGCGGATATCGAGGGTGGCGCCAAGAGCTGCAGCATGGCTCAATAGGAAAGTGTTGATCGCGGCGCCTCGCTGCAGTTCAACGAATGGCTCGCGAAGACATTCCTCAAAGCGAACCGGCCTGCCTCTATTGATCGGGCTGCTCAGCGGCACGAGGACAACCAGATCGTCATCGCGATACGGAAAGAACGTTAATTCCTTATGGTTGGCTTGAAGCGCGACGATCCCGACATCGGCTCGACGGTCTGCGACCGCCGCAAGTATGTCGTGGCTGTTCTTCTCTTCGAGTGCGATGCGAACCGATGGATGATGCTTGAAGAAGATTGCAAGATCATCCGGGACAAACGAATTAATCGCGTTGGTATTCGCAAACAGTGTGATCCTTCCGGGCATACCGGCAGAGAAGGGCAGCATATCGGCATGCATCTGCTCAAGCAGCTCGAACGACTTACGAGCGTAGTCAGCTAGAACTGTACCGGCAGGCGTGGGGCTGACCCCCTCGCGGTTTCGCTCGAGAAGGACGGTACCGAGAGTATCCTCAAGCTGCCTAATGCGTTGGCTGACAGAGGATGGCGCCAAGTTACATCGCTGAGCACCGCGCGACAGATTTCCTTCGTCGAGCACCGCGAGAAACACTCTCAAATCGACCAGATCGTAACGCATCTTCTGCCATCGGTTTGTACCGCGTTCGGCTCTGACGAACGCTTCATTCGGAACATACCGCTTCTCGTTCGTCTGGAAAATGGCCTAGCTTCAATTCCAACCTAGAAGAATTTCCAATAACCATCAGTCGCCAACTATCGTAACGGTTTCGGACAAGACGTCTGTAGTTGGCGACAAAAATCAGCATCGGGAGGTTAACAACGTGACCGCGAAGTACGCGAAACGTGTAGGTTTTCTCACAAAGCGCGAAGACATGACGAAGGAGCAGTTCGTCCAGCATTGGCGAACCGTTCATGCGGAGCTGTGCCAGAAGATTCCCGGGCTCAAACGCTACGCCATCAACTTCATTGATCGCGATGTCTATCCTAGCGCGGCCTATGACGGCTTTTCGGAGCTCTGGTTCGAAAGCAAGGAGGCCCATGACGCGTCCCTGTCGAGCCCCGAAGGCAAAACATTGTTGGCCGATCTTCCCAATTTCACTTCTACGATATGCGGGGTGATCGCCTATGAGGAGCGCTTCATCTGGCCAGCCGATGACGGGCTAGGTCTTAATTCGCGCTAGACTTGAATCGTTAATTCAAATGGTAGGGCGGCGCAATGGACGAGCGCCAACTTAAATGTTTCCTAGTCATCTCTGAGACCGGCTCCGTCACGGGAGCCGCCGAGCGCTTGGACATCGCGCAGCCCTCGTTGAGCCAGTTGCTCCTTCGGCTCGAGGAGGAATTGGGCTCGAAGCTCTTCCAGCGGACCTCACGCGGGGTCGTTCTCACCGAGGCCGGACAGGTTTTCCGCGAGCATGCCCGCAACATCATCGCGGACATCGATCGCGCTCGGGATGAGATCAAGGCCGAGGATAGCTATGTCCGATCGGAGGTCACGATAGGCCTGCCGAGCTCTTTTGCCACATTGATCGGCGCCCCCCTCATTGCTGCAGCTGCACATGAAACGCCCCGCGTGCAGCTGCGACTATTCGAGGCGATGTCAGGTCATATTCGCGAGTGGCTGACAAAGGGTGACCTCGACGTCGGCGTTCTCTACGGAATTCAAGACAGCCGACATCTGTTACTGGAGCAAATCGCCGTCGAGGAGCTCTTTCTGGTGGGCCCGCCGAGCGCATTCAGGCACTGCGACCGCCACGGTTTTGCAGATGAGGCTGTTGATCTCAGTGCAGTCGACACTTTCCCCCTTGTTCTGCCGACAGGACAACATGGCCTTCGGCGCTTCGTCGACGAGCGAGCGCGCTCGTCCCAGCTGAAACTCAAGGTGCAACACGAGATCAACTCCCTCACCGTCATCAAGCAGCTGGTGCAGGGCGGCCATGGCTACACCTTGCTTGCGCACGCAGCCATCTCCGACGAACTAAAACGAGGCGAGTTGTCTGCAGCGCGAATCGTAAAGCCCGTCTTCCGGCGCGGGATATTCCTGGCACGCAATCCGGCCCAATTCGTCACGCGCGCGTCAGTCAAGGCCGCCGAAACCCTGACAAACATCGCGTGGGATCTCATCGGCCGGGGGGATTGGCTCGCTACGCGCGTGAAGCGTTCCCGGATAAGCGCTGCGGATGACCGCCTCACGAGATTGTCTCCGAGACTCGTCCAGGTGAATAAAGAACTCTCGCTGGCGCAGGCCGCGAAGTAGTCGTCAAAGCGACGCCTTGGATAAGCATCGATGCAGGGCATCGGAACACGAGCTAGTGCGCAGGCCAATCACGGCCAGAAGTACAACACGGTACCCTATGACTTCAATCGTTAGATGCGAAGCGATGTCGCGCGAGCAACGGCGACCTTCTCGCCCATAGCTTCGCGATACAAATTGTTGGAGGAATTGATGATCAAACCGACGGCGGTTCGCCGCGCCCGGCTGCTGGCCGCCATATGTGCCCTTGGCATATCCACCGGCCCGTCTGATGCCGCGGATAAATTGTCCGTCGGCTACTCGCAATTCTGGGGGACCATTCCGTTCTCGCGAACACAGGTCGCCGGAGCGCGGAAAGCCATGGAGGAATGGAAGGCCAAGGGGGTAGACATCGATCTCATCGTCACCAATGGCGGCAATACCGATACCACCCGCCAAGTGGCCGACCTCGAAGTCCTCCATACACAAGGGATCAACGGTCTCCTGCTCTTTCCTGGCGACAGCATTGTTCTCGCCGAGCCGGTCAAGACAGTGTTCAATGCGAACCACATCCCTGTGGTGGTCACCGATATCGGTCTGCAATCGGGATCATGGGATTTCTTCATCATCACCGACAACGTGACGGGCGGCAGACAAGCCGCGCAGCTGATGGCGAAGAATGTCAAGCCGGGTGCGAAGGTCATCGTCTTCGACTTTGGACCGGCGAACGACAACGTGCAAGCTCGTGTACGAGGCTTCGAGACGGAGGCCAAGGCGCTTGGTCTTATGGTGCTTCCGCGCAAGGTGATCAAGCTGAGCCTCGAAGAAGGCCGGCGCACGATGGAGGATGTTCTGGTCGAGAGCCCCGACATCGCCGGGGTCTTCTTCGAAAACGAAATCGTAGCGCAAGGGGCCGCCGCGACCCTAGAGGCAGCGAAGCGTCAGGATGTCAAGCTCGTGACCTTCGACTTGAGTGCACGCGCGTACGACCTGATAAAGGAGTGAAAGCTTTTGGGCGTCATCGTGCAGGATCCCTTCAGGTTGGTTATGAGGGCATGAATGCCATGGTTACCACCCTGACAGGCGGCAAGCCCAAAGCCCGGATCGACCTCGAAACCAAGGTCCTTACTAAGTAGAACGCCGGAGAATTCGCGTCCGACCCGCAAGTTGGAAACCAACGGCGATAGTGAGTTCGGATCGATCTCCGTCGACACGATCAAATGGGCGTGGATCAAAGGGCGTGCACCATATGATGGCGCCCCATAGGGCAACGTAATAGCAGGTAGATGATAGACACCATTGAGTGCGTTCTCCTGCCCGTGCTTCTAGACCGTGGCGGCAACAGACAGGAGTTGACATCATGTCGAAGCACTTCATTGGTGGCAAATGGGTCGGGGCATCCAATGGCGAGACGACCGATATGATCGATCCCAGCACAGGAAAGGCCTACGGCAAGATCGCGGCGGGCACTGTTGAGGATGTCGATCTGGCCGTCAAGGCAGCCCGCAGCGCCTTCGAAACCGGCGCATGGGGCAAATTGAACGCGGCGGAGCGGGGCCGCATTCTGATCGCCATTTCGCAGCGCATCCTCGAAAAAAAGGAGGAGCTTGCCGCCATCGAAGCGCGCGACACCGGAAAGCCAATGACGGTGGCGAGAAATGACATCAACGCGGTTGCACGGTATTTTGAGTACTATGGCGGCGCAACCGACAAGGTCTATGGACACACGATTCCCTACCTCAACGACCATTTCGTTGCCGTCGTGCGCGAGCCGAAAGGTGTGACCGGTCACATCCTTCCCTGGAACTACCCCGCCCAGATGTTCGGCCGGACACTTGCTCCATCGCTGGCCGTCGGCAACGCAACGGTCCTCAAGCCGGCCGAGGCCGCATCCGCGTCCATTCTACGCCTCGCGGAGCTCGCGACGGAAACTGGGCTTCCCGACGGCGCGATCAATATCGTGACCGGATTTGGAAGCAAAGTTGGGGTGGCACTTACGACCCATCCCGGTGTGAACTTCGTCTCGTTCACGGGCTCCCCTGAGGTTGGGCAGAAGATCCAGAAGCTGGCTGCGGACAACTACATCAATTGCACGCTCGAACTCGGCGGCAAGTCGCCTCAGCTCGTGTTCGAGGATGCCGATTTCGATGCGGCTAGCAAAACCATCTGCGCCGCGATCATTCAGAATAGCGGCCAAACCTGCTCCGCCGGAAGCCGTGTGCTTGTTCAAAAGCGTATCTTCGACGAGTTCATCGCAAGGCTTAGCGAGCGTTTCAAGGCCGTGCGGGTCGGCAGCCCGGAGATGGATCTCGACTGCGGTCCGATCATCACCGCCGGACAGAGGAAGACCGTCCTTGGCTTCATCGATCGCGCCACCGCCAGCGGTCTCCCCCTCCTCGCCGAAGGCCAGATTGCAGAAGGAGTCGACCCGGGCGGGTTCTTCGTCAAGCCCGCGCTATTCGGGCCCGTGCCGACGGATCACGAGCTGGCGCAACAGGAGGTGTTCGGTCCCGTGCTAGCCGCCATTCCGTTCGATGACGAAGATGATGCGGTCCGCATCGCCAACGGAACTGAATTCGGCCTTGTTGCAGCGGTTTGGACGAGGAATGGCGGCCGACAAATGCATCTTGCGAAGCGGCTGCGCTCGGGCCAGGTGTTCGTGAACTGTTACGGGGCGGGTGCGGGCATCGAGTTGCCCTTCGGAGGCACCGGCAAGAGCGGTCATGGACGCGAAAAGGGTCTTGTGGCGATGGACGACTATTCGAACCTCAAGACACTCGTGATCAAGCACGCTTGATCGCTAACCGGGCGGCTCTGATCCGATAGCTCGGAGCCGCCAAAGAAGACGAGGAACAATCATGTCGGCGACAATGCGGGCTATGCAAGCTCACCAGTTCGAGATCCGAGGCCTAAGATTGACCGAGGTCCCTATTCCAACGCCTGGCAAGGGAGAGGTGTTGGTCAAGGTGGAGGCGGCGACGCTGAACTATCGCGACTTGGCCGTACTGGGCGGTGACTACATCAAGGGCCTTCCGTTACCCTATGTCCCCGCCTCCGATGCGTGCGGCACCGTGGCCGAGATCGGGCCTGGCGTCAGCCGGTTCAAGAAGGGAGATCGAATTATTCCGATCTACACCCAGGGTTGGCATGACGGCAAACCTACTCCCGAGCAACGCGCGAAGCGTACACTTGGCGCACCTCTGGCCGGCGTTCTTCAGGATTACATCGTCATCCCGGAAGAGGACGCGGTCACGCCTCCATCGCACTTGACCGACGTGGAGGCCGCCACGCTTCCCATCGCTGGTCTTACAGCGTGGTCAGCTCTGAACGAAGCAAACATCAAATCCGGCGACGACGTTCTCCTTCAAGGAACTGGGGGTGTTTCGCTCTTCGCGCTTCAGTTTGCCAAGCTGGCCGGGGCCAGAGTTACCATTCTGTCGTCGTCCGACGAAAAGCTGGCGCGAGCGAAAGCGCTTGGCGCCGACTTTGGCGTCAACTATCGCACCAGTCCGGAATGGGATGTCGAAGTGAAACGGCTCACCAACGGCCGCGGTGCAGACATCGTGGTCGAGACCATTGGATCATCCTTGGGCAAGTCGTTGAGCGCCGTTGCTTTTGGGGGAACGATCAGTGTCGTCGGGTTTGTCGCTGGCTATTCGACGGAATTGAACATCCGACAGCTGATTGGCCCTTTGGTGAATATCAAAGGGATCGCTGTTGGTTCGAGGCGTGGTTTCGTCGACATGAATCGCGCGATCGCGACGGCTGGGATCAAACCGGTCGTCGACAAGACTTTCGATCTGTCCGAGGCCGCAAGCGCCTTTAACTACATGAAGATTGGCGCACACTTCGGAAAAATAGCTATCACGATCTAATTTGCCATAGCATCGGACGTTACGAACTTTCGCGACGCCATCCGTCTAGCAGGAAAAGCATAGTGACGGGCACGACGGCGTCAGTTGTAGTGCCCGTTTTCCTTTCCAACAACCTTGAGCAAGAGGATGCTTGAACGTGCGCAAGTTCAACAAGATCCTGGTCGCAAACCGAAGCGAAATTGCAATTCGCGTTATGCGGGCGGCGACCGAGCTGAGCAAGACGACGGTGGCGATTTATGCGGAAGAAGACAAGCTTTCATTGCATCGGTTCAAGGCAGACGAGGCTTGTCCGACGAAGCTTCCTTTGTGACAGGGCAGACCCTCTACGTTTGCGGCGGGTTGACCATCGGTAATGCGGCCGCCTGAGGCAGAAGAATATCGGTGTCGAGAAGCGCCGATGCTTCGTTGGTCATCACCTCCTTCAAGATCGCCGCGATCGACTTCCGCTTGGCGAACCATTGGCGGCGAATTCTTGTAAGCAGCTTGGTGGCATCCGTCTTGTCGAGCATGATTGCCCGGGTCGACCAGCGATACGGAAATGCCAGCCGATTGAGGTCGTCGAGAATTCCGGGCGTGGTCGCCGTCGGAAACCCGATTATGGTCAAAACGCGAAGATGCGCCTCGCCCAACACCGGCTCGAGCCCGCCGGTCAGAGGCTGGTCCGCAAGCAGCGCGTCGAGATGCATCGGAATCTCAGGCACGCGAACGCGATGCCGTTTGGTCGAAATCGTGGAGTGCAGGTACGTCAGCGTTCCTTCGTCATCGAGCCAGCCGCATTCCGGCATGAAACCTTCAATGAGCTGCAAGACGCGATTGGTCCGATCGACAAAGCCGCTTAGTACCTCGCGCGCATCTGCACCAGCGGTGCGATGGCTGCCCTCCGAAGGCAAAGGTCACACGTTCGAATCGTGTCGGGTGCGCCAAATTATTCAAAAGCTTAGCACACTTTTCGCGAGCCTCCCGATTTTGGACGTCCGCGCTTTGTGCGCGTAACCGATCGTCCACGAGAACGGCCAACGCCTAAAAGGATATTAAGCGCGGCTTCTTCGGCTTGTCTACGGGCGGGCCTGACGGATGTGACGCCGCACACGCGCCGGCAGACCTGCGCAACTTGGCTAATGCAAAGAGGGGTCTCTATCTGGGACGCCTCCGGCTTCCTCGGGATGAGCCGGGAAACTCTAGAGCGAGTATACGGCCATCATCACCCAGACTTCCTCCAGAGCGCGGCAAGAGCACTTAACTAACATTAAGATGCCGAGCACACTTTTGGATCAAGAAAGCAGCTTCTTCAGGTTGTCCCAATTCCAACTATATAGCCGACCAGCGTTTGGAACAGCGGTGTAGTTTCCGTCCTTGTACCCGATAACTTGGATAATTTTCTTGTCTTCGTCGCGCGCAATAGCGACTTCCGCCAAAACTCCAGAAGCCTGGTGCGTCTTGGGACCAACCATAACAATGACGACATCCGCGCGCTTTATGGCGCGGCGCGCCTTTTCTTTCCAGTCTTTCTCCGGCGCAGCTTCTTTCAGCGAATGATCGATTACACTGAACGGCGAATCTCCGTTGAGATTCTTTAGTCCATGAATATGAATTCCGACGACGCCCAATCCGTTGTCCCAGGCCTTTATAATCTCGTGATTGATCCATTTTCGATTAGCAGTGGCGCTACCGACCAGGACGATGCAGCACGTTCTGCCTTTCATCTGCTCGGCGATCCACCTCTTGATCGCATCATCGCCGCCTTTCGTAACCTTTTCCCAGTCGTTGTCCGGCGCAGGCCTGTTACCTTCGATCGCACCGATATTGCGCACCTGGCTGGCACGCGCATTGTCCGGCACGTAGTGAAAGCTATAAAAACATTTGCGGGCCATCGTTCAACCTTTCGTTAGATATTCAATCAGCTTGAGTATTGGTGCGATCAAATCGTTGGGGTTCTTGACCGCCTTCCCAAGCGGCCGCATCAACGTGCTGATCTTTGACGTGTCCTTCGGAAAGTATGATCCGATTTTCTCAGTGACTTCCTCCCATAGATCTTCCGCCACCCAAGCCGATGAGCCAATGGGTATCAGGTGGAGTCCGTGCGCCTTCGCAGCCTCGAATTCCAGGCGCACACCGTCCGCGCTCACGATTTTTCCATCGACCGACTTATTGCCCATCACAAAAATGGCGATACCAGCTTGGGCGACGAGTTCATCCCGATAGCACTTGTAAGTCTGCGCCCGCACCGTCTCATCGCTTATGCCAATGGGAAAGGGACGCAGGACAAGTTGCTCGTCTATGCTGCGGTGGCTGGTTGAATAGATTTGTTGAACCGCACCCTTTACGACGGCGCTGCCAATCCCAAGGCCGAATCCGCTCGTGATTCGCAAATTCCTGTTAATCAGCTCCGCCGCCAGCTTGGACATGAATTCCTCGGTGGCGCCTTGCCCCCAAGCTCCATAGTCGGACGCGCTTCCCGATATGAAGACTGTCCTTCTCCTGAAACGGCGGTCCATATCCGCGAGCAACCGCGTGACATCGCCGTAATCGTCAATAAAGATCGTTTTGATGTTGAATCGCATCAAGTCTTGCGTGACAAGTTTTTGTTTTGTTTCGGCGTATTCGAACTCGGTTTTGCTTTCCCCCCTGCCTCGGGTCCGCCTCTTCATCACACAGAAATGCTGCCGCTGGTGCTTTTCGAAGCGCGCTCTAATGCGCGAGAGAACGAAATCGAGATTGGGATCGGTGAAGCTAAATCCTAGGAAAAGGAAGGTCTTTTCTACGAGGTCGCCCGACAAGGCTGTAATGAAGGGACCGTGAGTCAACGAATATCGTTCGTAGTCGTCCTTGCTCAAGATGGCCTCTGTGGGGTGCTCAATATCTCCGTGCATCTTGTAGCCGACGGCATCGCGCCCACGGCGCGTTGTGGCGAGCTGATTGACCGTATATTTGGAATCCACGCGCCGGCCGCCGGCCTCCAGCGCCTTCTCGATCAATCGGTCGTAATTTGTCGTCCAATAAGTATGAATTGGTAGTCTTGCTAGCAGTGAATGATTTTCGGTAGGGTTTCCTCCGCGGCCGCAATCTCATCTGCAGCGCAGCCTGTGCTGACATCCCGGCCGTTGTCTCTGATGATCCAGATTGCCTGGTGAGTGATCTTTCCGCTCTTGTTTCGGCGGGCAGCCTTGAGCTGAAGTCGGGCTCCCTTGCTTCTTCGCGGCATAGCTCTCGCATCCGTTCGATATGAGCCACCGTTGTAAATTCCTTGCCGGCAATCTTCTCGATAACCAATCGATTACGATCGCGCTCACGACGCAAACCCGCGACCGTCATTCCTCCCAAAGGAAATGCGATCTTCACGGCATCAGCAAGGCGAAGAGGAGTGTCAGGTGTAATTTCAGGTTGCGTTCGATTTGGCATCGACGCCCACGGCGCGGCTGTTAAAGACCGAAATAGGATGTCGGCGCCTTATTGAGAGTAAAGCTTTCCTTCGTTCCATCGCAGGATCGGCGGTTTCGTCGCAAATTTGAGCAAGCTAAGCGACTTGAAGGAGTGACTGAGCAACACAACTGCCTTTTTGGACCTGCTTTGCTCGTGCTGTAAAGTATAGAAGAGCGTCTTGACCTAACCGCCCTGAACTCCAGACGCCGCGACTAATTAAGAGTCAGTAAAGAGAGTCTGATGCCGGAGCGGCGGACGAATGTCCGACATGTTAGCACCCGGGCGTCCTATTCGCACTCCAAAGAAGCCGAAATCCCTCCGCGCCGTGGGCAATGCTTCTCGGCTGTATTCCTATCTGCTCATTTTGCTTCACCAAGTCTTCGGTCAAAAGGCCGAGAGCGGCGAGGCATTATGCATTTGCGGGACGAGAGGATGCAGCCACCCTACTCTTCGACGGAGGTCGCGGCGGCGATTGGCGTCTCTCTGGATACATTCTATCGCACGCGCCGCCTCAGGCACCAGCGCGATGGCCTGCCTTCGCCGATCAGCGAGCGAGGACCGCTGAAATGGGAACGCACTGGCTTCGATGCTTGGCTTACCCGACATCATCCTATGCGCCCAAAGACGATTGCCAATGACGCATTCGCGCCGCCGCCAGCAGCAAGCGACGAGGATCACCGCGAGCGGCTGCGGAGAGCTTACGGCCAGCACGACTCTTGACAGACTAGATCGCGCTAGATTCCAATGGGCGCCATCTCCTACTGACACTGAGGCTTTCCATGGCCGATCCAAAGTTTCCGCACGTGAAGTGGCGTGATGGCCGTCCTCGGTCGTCGCACGGCGCTTATGCCAGAGCTCTCGGCTTTGTCGATGCCGACTTGCGCCACCCGCCCTACGATCAAAAAGGACGTCCGGTCGGTGCGTGGTTCAATCTCCAAGAAGCATCGGACTTTTCAGACAAACGAAAGTCAGAAATCGAGGCGGCGCGCCGCGCTGGCAAGCTGCCGAAGAAAATTACGATCCGGAAGCGTTCTACTATCGAAGACCTATTGGACGATTGGAGTAAATCGGTTGAATTCAAGGCGCTGTCGTCCGCCTCGCAATCCTCCTATCGCAAATGTATCTCCGCCATCTTGTACCGACCGCAATCACGTGAATCTGCGGCTAGGATGCGTGCAGAGATCCGTGCCGCCAAGCTGCTAGGTGTGGCCGAGCCCGTACGAGAACTTGAGGCGATTGCAACTGCCACTCCGACATCAATCGGCAAACCGGAATTTCGCGCCTTCTATAATTACGCGAAATCGGCTCGCGGCCATCATATGGCCCTTTCGATGATAGCGACGCTCTCGGCGGCGTTCACTTGGGGGCAGGAAAGCACCCTGTGGCGTCTCGGTCCCAACCCGCGAGAAGGCATGGAGTTCGATCATCCAGAGGGACGCATCGTGCAGGTTGCGATGCCCGAATTTTCCGCCTGGGTCGCTGCAGCGGATGCGATCGAACGGCCTTCCGTCGGCGATAGCTTTCACCTGGCGTTGTTCACGGGGCAGCGCCAGACCGACCGTCTAATTATGCGCAATGAGAGCGACGTCGAGGGCCGGCACGCATTCCGGCAGAGCAAAACTGGCGAGCTTGTCGACATCAAAGAGGCGCCCCAACTCAGCGCACGGCTAAATGCCTCTCGTGCACGAGTAAAGGAGCTCAAGCTTCGGCTTCAACTGGATAGGGTGCCGCCCGAGCTAGTGGTCAATGAGGCCAATGGCGAGCCTTATGACGAGAGTACCTACCGCCATTGGGTGTCGACCGCCCGAGCTGTCGCTGTATTCGGTTTTCTGACGCGCGACGACGCGCGCCAGGCAATCGTACGCGCAGAACGATTGAACGCTGACCTGATTAAAGATGTCGACAAGCTCTTCGCGCCGTTCCCCCTCGATGAGCAGAATAAAGCGCAGCGCACTCGAGCGGTCGATCAGCGCAAGCGCGCATTAGCGGAATGGCTGGATGCTAAGACCGCTCGCGACAGCAATGGCGACGATACAGCATGGCGCGTGAAGCCTTGCCCGACCTTAATGTTCGTCAACGTGGCCGGCGAACTCGACCAAAAGCACGACCAGGACCTACGCGATACCTGCGTCATGCTTCTCGATCGGGCTGGCTGTGACTTGCTGACGATCTGCGACATCACTGGGCATTCATACCGAAGCGCGCAGACTATCGTGAAGCACTACCGCGCCCGCAACGCGGCTCGCGCTGATTCCGGTATCGACAGGCTTGAATTGCAGGTGCGAAAGGAAGGAATGAAGAGCTGAACGCAGGCTGGTGGGTCTCATTTGGCTGCGCGTGTCAGCGGTGGATCTTGGGCCCTAATTATCCGACTCGTCGCACGGCGTGCGACGTACGACCATCAAAAGCGTCGCACGAGACCCGGTTTGTTCTGCCGAGGAATTAAAAAAAGCCCTTGCGGGCCAATCCCTTAAGATGGTGGGCGCACCAGGGCTCGAACCTGGGACCCGCTGATTAAGAGTCAGCTGCTCTACCAACTGAGCTATGCGCCCGAAAGGCGGTTAAGGCCTTGCGAGGCCGGTCGTTTAGCAAAGCGATCCGGGTATGGCAAGCGATGGGACGCAAGTTTTCCAAGGCTTCGTCCACACGTCCAAAAAAGCGAAAAGCCGCCGGATTCCAGCGGCTTCGCCAGGGTTAATCCGGGGACAATCCGGCCCGGCTCAGAGTCGGCCTTCGCGGTCCCGGTCCGGACCGCCGTCCCGGTCGAAACGGTCACGGTGGAAGTGCTCCATGCCGCGCTCCATCATGCGGTCCATGCCGCGTTCCATGAAGTGGCGGGGCGGGCTGTCCTCGCCGCCGCCGAATGGGCCGCGGTGGCGGGTCAGCACCGCGAGGCGCCGCTTCTGGCCCTCGTCCAGCGTCTTGTAGAGCGGATCGGCGGCATCGGCGATCTTCTTCAGGGCCGCGGAACTGGCGCCCATGTCCTCGGCGCGCTGGCGCAGGCGCGCAATCGGATCCTCCGGCTTGTCGGTATCGCCCGGGCCGGCATTCATCCGCGCATTGGCGCGGTCGATGCGCAGCTTGGCGAAATCGCGCACGGCGACCTCGACCGGCGGCCACAGCTTCTCCTGATCGGCATTGAGCTTCAGGCCGGCATGGACGGCGGCGATCCGCGCGTCGACGAAGGCGGCGCGGTCCTCGGGGTTCATGCGGATGTGATGGAAGCGCTCCATCCACGGGCGATGATATTGAGCATAGACCACGCCCGAGCCGGCGATGCTGAGCACGGCAATGGCAGCGATGGTGAACTTCCTCATACGGACCTCCTCTGGAAGGATGCCCTGAGGATGAGCGCGGTGCGGCTGACGCGCAACTTACAACTTGGACAGGAAGCGGCGCTCTTACGACGACGTGACGCCTGATTTTACCGCCAGCCACAATTGGAAATCATTCGCAACAAAAGGCTTCCGTGCAGCTCGCACGGAAGCCCCCTTCATCGTCTTTCCAGATCAGTTGGTCGTGCTCTTGGCTTCCTTCAGGAATTCGTCGATCAGCGGCTGGCCGACGCGGCTTGCGGCGTCCTTGTAGACCGGCTCCATCGCCTTGCGCATCGCCTCGTCCTGCTCGCCCGTGAGCTTGATGATCTCGCTCTTGCCGCTCTTCTTGATCTCGGCGAGCGCGTCGTCGTTCTCCTTCTGCGACTGCGCGTTGCTGAAGGCGGTTGCCTCCTTCATCGCCTTCGAAAGCTGGTCGCGGATGTCGGCCGGCAAATCGTCCCAGAACTTCTTGTTCACGATCACGACGTAGCCGATGTAACCGTGATTGGTCTCGGTGATGTACTTCTGCACCTCGTGCATCTTCTGGGTATAGATGTTCGACCAGGTGTTCTCCTGTCCGTCGACGACGCCGGTCTGGAGTGCCTGGTAGACTTCCGAGAACGCCATCACCTGCGGCAGCGAGCCGAGCGCCTTGAACTGGGCCTGGAGCACGCGCGAGGACTGGATGCGGAATTTCACGCCCTGATAGTCGGCAGGCGCGATCAGCTTCTTGTTGGCGCTCATCTGCTTGAAGCCGTTGTCCCAATAGGCAAGTCCCGTGATGCCCTTGGCGTCCAGCAGCTTGAGCAGCTTTGCGCCGAGCGGGCCTTCCGTCACCTTCCGCAGCGTCTTCAGGTCGGGAAGGATGTAGGGCAGATCGAACACCTCGAACTCGCGGATGCCGAGCGGACCGAATTTCGAGTTGGACGGCGCCAGCATCTGCACGCTGCCGAGCTGGAGCGCCTCGAGCTCTTCCTTGTCCTTGTAGAGGGTCGAGTTCGGATAGACTTCGACCTTGACCTTGCCGCCGGTGTACTTCTCGGCGAGCTCCTTGAATTTCTCCGCCCCCTTGCCCTTCGGCGTGTCGGTGGCGACGACGTGGCTGAATTTGATGATGATCGGGTCGGCGCTGGCGGGGCCGACAAGGCCCAAGGCCAAAGCCGCGACGGAGGCCGCGATCGCAAAGGTGCGCATAATCTCTCCCTGGTGTTATTGGGCCGCTCGGCATGCCGAGCGGCCTATCCTCATGCCGACAGCATCAATACAAGCCGGCAGCCTGCACGGCTATTGGCCGTTAGCAGGGCAGGTATTCATGGTGAATGCCGCGAGCATCGCTGCGCCCTCTCCCGCTTGCGGGAGAGGGTTGGGGAGAGCGCGGGGACATTCCCTGTGAGAACGGAGTCTTCACCCGCCTCGCTCCGGCGCGCAAGTGCGCTGCCGAGCGCGTCGGCCTCTCCCACCAGCGGGAGAGGCGAAGTCAGCCGCGTCAGCTCGCCGCTGCCGCCGTCACCGTATCGCGCTGGCGCTTCATGACGATCTTGTTGAGCGCGCCGAGATAGGCCTTTGCGGAGGCCACCAGCGTATCCGGGTCCGCCGCACGCGCCGTCATCGAACGGCCGTCCTGCGACAGCCGCACCGAGACCTCGGCCTGTGCGTCGGTGCCTTCGGTTACCGCGTGAACCTGGTACAGCTCGAGCTTGGCCTCGTGCGGCACCAGGCGCTTGATGCAGTTGAACACCGCGTCGACCGGACCGTTGCCCTCGGCCTCCTCGATCTTGATCTGGCCGTCGACGTCGAGCTTCATGGTCGCGCGCTGCGGGCCATGGGTGCCGGCGATCACGGTCAGCGAGGTCAGCTTGATGCGGTCGTGCGAGGCCGCGATCTCCTCGTCGACCAGCGCCTCGATGTCCTCGTCGTAGATGTCCTTCTTGCGGTCGGCCAGCGCCTTCATCCGCGTGAACGCATCTTCCAGTTGGTTCGGACCGAGCTTGTAGCCCATCTCCTCGAGCTTGTGCACGAAGGCATGACGGCCGGAATGCTTGCCCAGCACCAGCGAGGACTGCTTCAGGCCGACCATCTCGGGGCGCATGATCTCGTAGGTGGAGGCGTCCTTCAGCACGCCGTCCTGGTGGATGCCGCTCTCATGCGCGAACGCGTTCCGGCCGACGATGGCCTTGTTGTACTGCACCGGGAACGAGGTCGCCGCCGATACCATCTTCGAGGCGCGGGTCAGCTGCGTGGTGTCGATCTTGTTCCAGTACGGGAATTTGTCGTTGCGCACGTTGATCGCCATCACGATCTCTTCGAGCGCCGCGTTACCGGCGCGCTCGCCGATGCCGTTGATGGTGCACTCGACCTGGCGCGCGCCGCCGACCACGCCGGCCAGCGAGTTCGCCACGGCCATGCCGAGGTCGTTATGGCAGTGCACGGAGAACACCGCCTTGTCCGAGTTCGGCACGCGCTCGATTAGCGTCTTCATGAAGTGGGTGTATTCCTCCGGCACCGTATAGCCGACGGTGTCGGGGATGTTCACCGTGGTGGCGCCGGCTTTGATCACGGCCTCGACGATGCGGCACAGAAAGTCCATCTCGCTGCGGGTGCCGTCCTCGGCCGACCATTCGACGTCGTCGATCTGGTTGCGGGCGCGCGCGACCATGGCGACCGAGGTCTCGATCACCTGCTCCGGGGTCTTGTTCAGCTTCACCCGCATGTGCAGCGGCGAGGTCGCAATCACGGTGTGGACGCGACCGCGCTTGGCGAACTTCACCGCCTCGGCGCAGCGGTCGATGTCGGCCGGGTGCGCGCGCGACAGACCGGCGATCACCGAATTCTTGGAGCGGCGTGCGATCTCGCTGACCGCCTGAAAGTCGCCTTCGGAGGTGATCGGGAAGCCGGCCTCGATGACGTCGACGCCCATATCGTCCAGGAGCTCGGCAACCTCGAGCTTCTCCTCGAAGGTCATGGTGGCGCCGGGGCACTGCTCGCCGTCGCGCAGCGTGGTGTCGAAAATGATGACGCGGTCCTTGTCGGACTTGTTCACGGTGGCCATTCCAAATTTCCTTTTGAGCTTTTGCGCCGTTCAGTCTGCTGGGCGCTTGAGGTGTCTGGTGATCTCGACCAACCCCTGAGCGCCCAGGCGCGTGGCGCCCAGCCGGCCCTCAGGGGCAGCTAAGAAGAAGCCCGCCAAGGAGGAGGGTGGGCAGCAGCGCGGCCGGGATCGTGGCGGCGGCCACAGCCACCTCCCCCGAAATCCCATCGATTTGGCCGCGAATCAGCATTGCCAGACCCTTTTTGAGCCCACAATCCTCGGTCAAAACCGTTGACGGTTGGTTGCCGGGGGCTCGATACGCCCGTTTCTAGACGAGAAACGGCCGCAACTGCAACGCCAAAAGATGGTCAGGAGAACTGACCTAGTAGGGGGAATTTGTCGGCTAGCGCGCGACTGCCGGCTATCCGGTGCCGGTGCGACGGGCGCGGGCCCTGCTCTCCCAGCGGTTCAGCATCTGGCCAAGCTCGCCGGTGGTAACCACGGCGGCGCCGGCGTTCGTGATCTCGTTGGTGTTTGCCGGCGCGTGGGCGGAGAGCCAATCCGGCTCAGTGTATTCACGCCAGCGGCGTGCCTCCGCCCGCCTTTTGCGGGAGACGTAGTCGCGCGTGAAGTAGCCGGCCGCAAATGGGATCGCGAGCAGAATGACCAGGACGACAATTTGCACAATGAGCTCCGGCTTTATCCCCGTCAGCCTCCAACCCAAACGCATTCGAAGGTGACGAAATTGCGACCCGCCTCGCGCAGCGGTTTCGATTCCACCACTCGCAACCGGCTGCGGACCGCATTAACCTCCGCCCGTTCGGCCGGATCAACCGGCCAGCGAACATGATCGGGAGGACGCGATGACACGCCAAGAGGCTCGTGACGGAGAGCAGCGTGACCACGATGGTGCGCTGTCACGACGAACACTCGTCCAAGGAGTTGTACAAGGGCTTGCGCTCGGCGCCGCCGCCACAATGGCTGGAGCCGGCTCCGCGCTGGCGCAGGCCGGCCCCGCCGCACCGCCAACGACGATCACCACCCCGCCGCGCGACTTCGGCCCCAGTGGCGCGCCGACCACCTATTTCTGGGACCCCGACATCATCGCCGTCGATCCGTCCTTCGACGATCTCGCGCAGCCCAACACCGCGATCAAGCGGCTCTACACCGGTGTGCTCTGGGCCGAGGGCCCGGCCTGGAGCGCGCAAGGACGTTATCTGCTGTGGAGCGACATTCCCAACAACCGTCAGATGCGCTGGAGCGAGGACGACGGTCGCGTCAGCGTGTTTCGTGCGCCGTCCAACAATTCCAACGGCAACTCATTCGACTTCCAGGGCCGCCAGCTTTCCTGCGAACACCTGACGCGTCGGGTGACCCGCTATGAGCATGACGGCACCGCCACCGTGCTCGCGGACTCCTATCAGGGCAAGAAGCTGAACTCGCCGAACGACATCGCCGCGCATCCCGACGGCAGCTACTGGTTCACCGATCCGCCCTATGGCGGCCAGCTCTACGAAGGCGAGCCCGATGTCGCAGGCGGCCCGAGCAATGCAGGCGGCAAGCTCAATCCGCGGATCGGACAACCCGCCGGCTTCGTGGCAGGCAAGCGCGAGTTGCCGACCAACTGCTATCGCATCGACCCTTCGGGCCGCATCGACCTCGTCGTCACCGAAGACCAGGTGCCAGATCCGAACGGCCTCTGCTTCTCGCCCGATTACAAGAAGCTCTACATCGCCTCGACCGGCAAGGGACCGGGCGACACCGGAGCGGGCGGCAAGGGCGAGATCTTCGTGTTCGACGTCGGCAGCGACAACAAGCTCTCCAACCCTAAGAAGTTCAGCGATTGCGTGATCGACGGCGTGAAGTGCGGGCCGGATGGCCTGCGCTGTGACGTCAACGGCAATGTCTGGGCCTCCAGCAATGCCGGGCGCGCCGTCGGCTACAACGGCGTGACGGTGTGGTCACCTGACGGTAAGCTGCTCGGCCGCATCCGCCTGCCGGAAGTGTGCGGCAACGTCTGCTTCGGTGGCCCCAAGCGCAACCGCCTGTTCATGGCGGCGAGCCAGTCGCTCTACGCGGTCTACACGGCGACGCAAGGCGCAGGCCCGGGCTGAGCGATGCAAGCTCCATTGCGAAGCGGCGCCGGCGCTCCTCGCCGGCGCCGAATTGTTTTGATAATCCTTCGGCGCGCGAGTGCACTTCGAGGAGAAAACCATGCGTGTCGTGATCTGCGGCGGCGGCGTGATCGGCGCATGCACCGCTTGGTTTCTGCGGCGCTGCGGCATCGACGTCATTGTGGTGGAGCGGACAGAGGTCGCGGCCGCAGCCTCCGGCAAGGCTGGTGGCTTCCTGGCGGGCGACTGGTGCGCCGGCACGCCGCTCGATGCGCTGGCGCGTCGTAGCTTTGCGCTTCACGCACAACTGCCGGAGCAGATCGCGGGCGATTGGGGCTATCGCGCGATGTCCGCATATAGCGGATTCGTTGCAGCCGATAGTGATCCTCGCCGGGACTCACCATCCGCGCTCGGCTGGCTGAGTGACGGCGTCATCATCGCACAGCGCATCGGCACGCCAAAAACCACTGCGACGGTCCATCCCGGAAAATTCACGTCGGCCACGATGAACGGGGCACTCGCGCTAGGTGCGGAGCTTCGCCTCGGCCGCGTCACCGGCATCGTGCGCGACGCAGATGAAATAGCCGCAAAGGGCGTCGAGGTCGAGGGCAGCGTGATCGAGGCGGACGCCGTCGTCATCGCCATGGGACCATGGTCGCTGCTGGCCGCACAATGGATGAGCCTGCCCGCGGTCTACGGCCATCGCAGCCCGAGCATCGTGTACGACACCGGCGCGGACGTGCCGGCCGATGCGCTGTTCCTCGAGCATGAGGACGGCGGCAGCGCCGTGTCGATCGAGGTTTTCCCGCGCGCCGATGGTAGCACGCATATCACGGCACTCTCCGACATCGCATCGCTGCCGCTCGATCCTGCAGCCGTGACGCCGGACCAGGACGCGATCGCGCGCCTGCAGGCGATGAGCGAGCGGCTGTCGCCGTTGTTCCGGCCCGAGAAGATCATCGCGCGGCAGGCCTGCTTCCGCCCGGTGACGCAGGACGGCTTGCCGTTGATCGGCAAGGTGCCGCAGAGCGAGGGTCTCTACGTTGCGACCGGACACAATGTCTGGGGCATTCTCAACGCACCCGCCACCGGTGAGGCGTTGGCGCAGCTGATCGCCGAGGGGACAACGCAGATCGACCTCTCACCATTCGATCCCGTGCGGCTTAGTCCACTTGATCCGTCGCTACTGCAAGCGCGCTGACCTGGACGGTGGCATGTTGGCAGCGTACATGCATAGGCGCCGACGAAATCTGCATGCCTGCGCTACTCTCTATTTGCGCGACGCTAGACTTTAGTCCGCCTCTCACAATCCTGAATGCAGTTTCACTTGCCGAGAATGCCCTCGCCGGTATAGTCGCGCCCCAATAGCTCACAAGAGGCTTGCTCAAGGGAGAAAAACAACATGAAGAAAAGACTCTCTGTTGCGTTGCGAATTCGCTCGACGCCGCCGTGACCGGCGCGCCGGAAGACGTCGTCAGGACTGACGTCAGTCTCCAGGCCTCCATCAAGCCCACCGCAAATTGAACGGAACGGCATCCGGGCCTTGCCCGGAAAGCATTCCGCATGCGGTGCACGCAGCAGCTTTTCCTCCAAGCGGCAGCCAGACTGCCCGGCCAATTCTCAATGCGAGCATTCCAGATTTTGATCGATGGCTTTGCCATCAGCGCTCTCTACGCTCTCGGTGCCACCGGCTTCACGCTGATCTTCGGCGTCTCCGGCGTGCTCAACCTCTCTCACGGTGCCATCATGGTGGCTGCAGCGGTGGCGGCCTGGGCCGCCGCCAGCATCCTCAATGTCGGCACCTATGCCGGCGCGCTGATCGGCGTCGGCGTCGCGCTTCTCACCGCCTTCGCCACCTATTTCGCGGTGGTGAAGCCGATCCAGGATTCGCGGCGCATCCCGAATGAAGAGAAGGAGATCTTCGTCCTCACTGGCACCCTGCTGTGGGGCATCATGATCCAGGAGCTGATCGCCTATTTCTTCACCAACAACGCCAAGACGGTGCTGCCGATCGTCGATGGCGTGGTCGAGATCCTCGGCGTCCGCACGCCGCGCAACGAGATTTTTACGGCGATCGTCTGCTGCCTGGTCATCGCGCTGCTGTGGCTCCTGGTGAACCGCACCCGCACCGGCAAGGCCGTGCTGGCGGCGTCGATGAACCCGCGCGGTGTCACGCTGCTCGGGCTCGAGCTCACCAACATCTACATCGTGGTGTGGGCGATCTATGGCATCTTGGCCGGCATTGCCGGTGTGCTGCTCGGCATGTTCCTAGGAGTCAGCTCCTACAGCGTCGGTCCGCTGACCGCGAGCGCGTTCTCGATCGTCGTGCTCGGCGGGCTCGGCAGCGTGTCCGGCTCGCTGATCGCGGCCTTCGTGGTCGGCTATCTCGAAACCCTGACGGCTTACCTGCTCTCGCCGGCCTACCGCACCATCCCGGCGCTGCTGCTGCTCGTCTTCGTGATGTACATCCGGCCCCAGGGCCTTCTGGGGAGGCGCTGAGATGTCCAGCTTCTTCACCTCGCGCCTGTTCTTCATCTCGCTCGCGCTCGTCATCATCGCGGCGACGCTGCCGCTCTACGTCTCCGGCTATGTGCTCGGGCTGCTCACCGTCGCGTTCTATTTCGGTGTGTTCGCGATGGCCTGGGACCTCTTGTTCGGCTTTGCCGGCGAAGTGAACTTTGGCCCCACGTTCCTGATCGGCGTCGGCGCCTACGCCGCCGGCATCCTCAATGCCCAGTTCGGCTGGTCGGTTTATCTCTGCATCGTCCTCGGCGCCCTCGCCGCCGTCATCGCCGGCCTCGTGCTGGCGCTGCCGGCCTTGCGGGTGCGCGGGCCCTATTTCGGTCTGACCACGCTGGTCGCGGTGCTGATGCTGCAGAATTTCATCGTGGTGTTCGCCGACCTCACCGGCGGCGAGATCGGGCTCACCATCCCCGATGTCATCTCCATCAATGCCGGCACGAACTACTGGATCGCGCTCGGCTTCATGACGATCTCGGCCGCAATCCTCTACGGCCTGTCGCAATCGCCTGTTGGACTCGTGCTGCAGGCCAGCGGCCAGGATCCGGTGCAGGCCGGTGCGCTCGGCTTCAACATCGTCAAGCACAAGCTCGCCGCCTTCATCGTCAGCGCGTTCTTCTCGGGGCTGTCGGGCGCGCTGCTGGTGTTCTACTTCGGCACCGCCTCGGTCGGCACCGTCGTCGACGTCGCGGTCGGCGTCAACGTGATCGTCTCGGCCGTGCTCGGCGGCCGCCGCACCGTGCTTGGCGCGGCGTTGGGCGCGATCTTCCTGATCGTCGCCGGCGAGTTCTTACGCCCGACCGGTGAGCTCGCGACCTTCATCGTCTCGGCGGTCGCGCTTCTCGTCGTGCTGTTCTTCCCCGGCGGCTTCCTCGGAGCGGCCCTCTCGCGCGAGGCGCGCACGTGATGGACATGAGGCTTTCAAACCGGGCCGTGCTCGAAGTTCGCGGCCTGACCAAACGCTTCGGTGGCTTAACCGCGGTGAAGAACCTCGGCTTCGAGGTCAACGCCGGCGAGATCTTTGGACTGATCGGGCCGAACGGCTCGGGCAAATCGACCGCGATGAAGAGCGTGATGGGCATCGAGCGCCCGACATCGGGCGAAGTCGTCTTCGAGGGCGAGGACGTCGCCGGCCTGCCCGCGCACAAGATCGCGCGCAAAGGCTTTGGCATGGTGTTCCAGCACTCGCGGCCGCTGAACCGGCAAACAGTGCTGGAAAACATCATGGTGGCGCTGCTGCCGGACAGCCTGTTCATGCTGTTTCCGGACAAGGCGCTGGTCGAGCGCGCCAAATGGATCGCCGAGCGCGTCGGGCTCGGCGCAGTCATGAACCGCCGCCCGCCGACGCTGCCGTTTGCCGATCTGCGCCGGCTCGAGCTTGCCAAGGCGATCGCGCGTGACCCCAAGGTCGTATTGGTCGACGAGCCCTTCGCCGGCCTGACGCGGGCCGAGGTCGACATCTTCTCCAACCTGATCCGCAGCTTTCGCGACGAGGGCCGCGCGGTGATGCTGGTCGACCACAACGTCAAGAGCGTCGCCGCCCTCGTCGACCGCGTGCTCGCGATGTATCTCGGCGAGGAGATCGTCACCGGCAGGGCCGACGAGGTCATGAAGAACGAGACCGTGCGTCGCGTCTATCTCGGCGGCGCCATCGAGACCCATGCGCGGCCCGAGACCAGCTTCAAGGACAAGGTGCCGCTGCTCCAGGTCGAGAATGTCAGCGTGTTGTACGGCAAGGCCCAGGCGCTGGACAACGTCTCGATCCACGTCCATGAGGGCGAGTTCGTCTCGGTCGTTGGCCTCAACGGCGCCGGCAAGACCACGCTGTTCAACACCATCTCCGGCTTCCTGCCCTATAGTGGCGAGATCGTCCGTGGCGGCGAGAAGCTGCGCGGCATCAGCCCAGCCAGGATCGCACGCAGCGGCCTCGTGCAATGCCCGGAATCGCGCGAGCTGTTCGGCGAGATGAGCGTGCGGGAAAACCTCGATCTCGGCGGCCAGCACCTTTCCGATGACAAGCGCGCGGCACAGCTCGCCTGGCTGTTCGAGCTGTTCCCGATCCTGAAGGAGCGCCAGGGGCAATTGGCACAGACGCTCTCCGGCGGCGAGCAGCAGATGCTGGCGATCGGCCGCGCATTGATGATGCAGCCGCAGATCCTGATCCTGGACGAGCCGACGCTGGGCCTTGCCCCCGTCATCCTCGAGCAACTGTCCAAGGCGCTGACCAAGTTGCGGCAGACCACGTCGATCACGGTGTTGCTCGGCGAGCAGAACGTGACCTTCGCGCTGCCGCATGCCGACCGGGTCTATGTGCTGGAGCATGCAAGGATCGTCTGGGAAGGCGATCCCGGCCGCTTCGCGAGCGAGGCCGGCGCCGATTTTCTTTGAGTCCGTCAACATCAACAAAAAACGTGGAAAAGGAAACGACCATGCGACCATTAGTTCTCAACAGCAGCCTGCTCGCCTCCGCGCTGGCGCTGTGCCTCGCGGCACCCGCCTACGCGCAGTCGACCGATCCGATCAAGATCGGCGTCATCGCCGAGGTGCAGTCGATCGCCGGTGCGGCGACGCCGGGCGGCGCGCAGATCGCTGCCGACGAGATCAACGCCAAGGGCGGCGTGCTCGGCCGCAAGATCGAGATCGTCACCTACGACAACAAGAGCTCGTCGGCGGATTCCGTGCGCGCCTTCCAGCGCGCGGTCAGCGAGGACAAGGTCTCCGCAGTGATCGCAAGCTATATCAGCGAGGTCGTGCTGGCGCTGGAGCCCTGGGCGGCGCGGCTGAAGATGCCGCTGATCACGCCAGGCGCCGCCTCGAACGAGATCACCAAGGCGATCCACAACGACTACGACAAGAACAAGTACACCTTTCATGGCTACTTGACCTCGGCAGCCCAAGCCCAGCTCGTCTGCGACGCCGCCAAGGACCTGCTCGTCGACAAGCTCAAGTTCAAGACCGTCGCGATCATGAGCGAGGACGCCGCCTGGACCAAGCCGCTCGATGTCGGCTACGAGGCATGCCTGCCGAAGGCCGGCCTCAAGGTCGTCGAGCACGTCCGCTTCTCACCTGATACCACCGACTTCACGCCGATCTTCAACAACATCGAAGGCAAGAAGCCCGACGTGATCGTCACCGGCATCTCGCATGTCGGCGTGCAGCCGACGGTGCAGTGGAAGAACCAGCAGGTGCCGATCCCGATGTTCGGCATCAGCGCGCAGGCGCTGAGCCCGACCTTCTGGAAGGACACCAATGGCGCGGCCGACGGCATACCGTCGCTGGCGGTGGCCACGCCCGACGTCGCCGTCACTCCCAAGACGAAGCCGTTCGCGGCCGCCTTCAAGGCCAAGTTCGGCACGCCGCCGGCCTATACCGGCTACACCGCCTATGACGAGGTCTACTTCATCACGGAAGCCATCAAGCGCGCCGGTTCGACCGATCCCGACAAGATGGTCGCCGAGCTCGAGAAGACCGATTACGAGGGCACGATCGGCCGCATCCAGTTCTACGGCAAGAACGACGAGTTCACCCACGGCATCAAGTCAGGCCCCGGCGCTGTCACCGGCCTCGTCTTCCAGTGGCAGGACTCCAAGCAGGTCGTGGTCTGGCCCGAGAAGATCGCGGAAGGCAAGATGAAGTTTCCGACCTTCGTCAAGCTGTCGCAGTAACCAGTCGCATCGACAGGAAGCCCATCGCTCCGCGCGGAGTGATGGGCTTTTTGCTGCCTTTCGCAGATGCGTTCTACGCCGCCGCCTGCCCTATCGACCTTGGGCGATGTTGACTTTCGCCATCCCGCTCCCAATACTTCGCAAAAATAACAGCCAAATATCCAAATTAATTGAGGGAGGATAGGATGCCGACTTCACGCAGGCAACTGCTGAAGACCTCGGCGGCTGCCGCCGCCGTACTCAGCCTCGATTGGACACGGGCCCAGGCCCAAGCCGAGAATTTGCGAATTGGCGTCATCTACGATCTGACCGGCCCGTTCGCCGCAGGCGGTTCGGTCGCCTCTTCGATCGGTGCGCAGATTGCCATCGATCTCGTCAACGAGAAGGGCGGGATCGGAGGCAAGACCAAGATCGTGCCTGTTGCCGCCGACTCCCAGAGCAAGCCGGACGTCGCCATCAACGAGGCCGAACGCCTGATCAACCAGGAGAAGGTCGATATCCTCAACGGCGTCTATGCGAGCTCGCATGCCGTGCCGCTCGCCGCCAGGGTCGAGCAGCAGAAGAAGATCCTCTGGATCACGACCGCGGTCTCGACCGCCGTGTTCAAGGACAAGAATCTGCAATACGTCTTCCGCGCGCAGATTCATTCCGACCAGTATGGGCAGGCCTTTGCAAGCTTCATCAACGAGCATGCGAAAGCCAAGCTCGGCATCGACCCCAAGGAGGTCAAGGTCGCATTGATCCACGAGGACGGCCCCTATGGCGTCGGCGTTGCCTCCGCCGACGAGGCCTACGCCAAGCAGGCCGGCATCCAGGTGGTGCTGCGCGAGGGATATTCGGCCTCGGCGCCCGATCTCTCGGTGCTGGTCACCAAGATCAAGCGCGCCAAGGCCGACGTGATCTCGCACGCAGGCTACAACCCCGACATCACCCTGTTCCTGCGCCAGGCCCGCGAGAGCGGCCTGCGTTTCAAGATGCTGTTCGGGGCCGGTGCCGGCTACAGCCAGCTCGACAAGCTGCGTGCGACTTTCGGCTCCGACATCGACAATTTCTGCAACATCGATCCGGTGCCGGCGCAGCTGCTCGATCCCGCCAAGCTCGCGCCGGGCATGGGCGATCTGATCAAGACCATGGTCTCGCGCTACCAGGCCAAGACCGGCGCGACCGACGTGCCGCCACACTGCTCGATGGGTTTTAACCAGACCTGGGTGCTGCTCAACAATGTGCTGCCGGTCGCCAAGGAGAAGTACGGTAGCTTCGAGCCCGAGGCCGTTCGCAAAGCAGCGCTCGACGTCGACATCCCCGCCGGTGGCACCATCCAGGGCTATGGCGTGAAATTCTTCCCGCCGGGCACGCCGCTCTCCGGCCAGAACGAGCGTTCGACCCCGGTCGTGATGCAGAATGCCGGCGAGCACATCTCGGTGGTGTGGCCGACGAATATCCGGACGCGGGAGCCGGTCTTCCCGCTGCCGAAGGGCTCGACCTACGGGGCGTGAGGCGCGGCGCGAGCGGTCCACCCTCCCCGGAGGAGGGTCGCTACGCATGCAGCGAAGCGGAATGCGTGGCGAAATGGGGTGATCTCTCCACACGGGCACTGCCCGATTGGAGAGATCACCCCACCCCGCTCGCGCTTCGCGCGATCGACCCTCCCCCTCCAGGGGAGGGTAAAGAGCAGCACTCCCTACAACACCACCCTTCTTCCCTCCTCCGCCGCCCAATACCCGGCATAGTTCACCTTGATCGTCTCATAGGCCAGCGCGAGGTCCGAGAGCGGCAGCCGACCCGTCGCGGCGCATTCCATGAAGTCCTGGATCTCCTGCAAATATCCGCGCGTCCATTCCTCCTCGAGGCAGACATATTGCCAGCCGGCTTTCCGATCGACCTTTTCGGTGATGTAGACGCTGGCGAGCTTCTCCTCGCTGGTCTGGTAGCTCATCAGATGCGTGTTCGGGGTGATGTTGGCGAACAGCGAGCCGCCGGACGTGTAGGTCTCGATCAGGTTGCGCACGCCGCCCATGATCATGTCGCCGGAGAACACCGTCGCCTTGGTGCCGTCGGAGAAGGTCGCCGTCAGCGTGCCCCAATCCTCGACATCGACCGGATTGGCCTTGATGTAAGTGCGTTCTTCGCTCTTGAGGCCAGCGGTAACGTTGCCGACATCGCAAGTGACGCTGGCGACGCCGATAGTCTCGCCACGCGCCTTGGCTTCGACCTGCTTCAGATAAAGCACGGCCGAGAGCGGGTGACAGCCCATGCGGATCAGCGAGCCGCCGCCCGTCATCGCCCATTGCGCGGCATGCGCGGCGTGCGAGCCGGAATGGCTCTCCTCGCCCTTCATGAACAGGATCTTGTCTTTCGTCGCCTTGATGATCTCGGCGGTCTTGGTCACCGCGGGCGCGTAGATCCAGTCCTCGGCATACATGAACAATTTTCCGCTACGCTCGATCGCGGCCCGCGTCGCGTCCATCTCCTCCAGCACGCGCTCGTACATCAGCGCCTTCGGCACATGCTTGCCGATCGGCCGCGCATCGCCCTCGCGGCCGAAATAGCCCGCAAACGGCTTTTCGCAGATGACGTGCTTGCCCGCCTGTATGCCGGCGACGATCATCTCGGCATGAAGGTTGGGCGGGGTGCAGATGTCGATGACATCGAGCTCGCGGTCCGCGATCACTTCCGCGAAGCTGCGGTAGACGCGCGGGATGTTGTGGCGGGTCGCGAAGTCGACCACGTGATCGCCGCGCGCAGCCACTGCCGCAACCTCGACGTCCACGCCATAGACGCGCCGGAACGCATACATGTGCAGCTCCGACACGAAGCCGCAGCCGACGAGTCCCACTCTGATTCTTGCCATAGCGCCCTCACCCCTTGCTTTGGGTGGCACTATAGCCCGCTTGCCGGCCTAATCCACCGAGACCCGCACCACGCCGGCGCTCATCATGCCCAGTGCGCGGGCGGCGGGCACGGAGAGATCGACGATGCGGCCGCGGATGAACGGGCCGCGATCGTTGACGCGGCACTGGATCGTTCGTCCGCTGAAGGATACCCTCAGCACGGTGCCGAAAGGACGCGTCCGGTGCGCGCATGTCAGCTCGCCACCTTTACCGGCCTTTCCATATCCGTAGTACGAAGCAAGCCCGCTTTCGGCGTGGGCAACGGAAAAGGCAAAAAGCAAAAAGCTGGCAAGAGAGATCAATAGCGTCGTCTGCGCTTGCACGGCACCCTCCCGGTTACCTGCCCGGCGCTGCCAACGTCGCTTTGTTCCTTAAGGTTCCCAACAGTCTGCCGGGCGGTGCCCGGCAGTGCCATCACACTTTGTGAAACACCAACGTGCGCACCTCGATGCTCTCGCGCGGGGCAGCATCTCGCGGTGAGGTCGGATCGACGAAGGCCGTGTGCGGCCCGAACCGCGTGCGGCCGTCGGTAGCGGAGTCATAACACTTGAGCAGCAGCGCCTCGTCCGGCGTCATCTCGGGGAAATAGAACCAGCGGTGGTTCGGATTGTACTTCACTGAATAGGTCTCGCCGCGGCGATTGGGATAGATCAAATCGGAGGCGACGAGATCATCGGGCGCAACCGTCGTGCCGTCGGCCATCGCCAACGGTGAATCGCGCAAGGGGCCGCGGATCGGCCGCCACAGATTGATCACCTGCACGCGCCCCTTCAGCAACTCTTCGGCTTCGTCAGGCAAGTGCTCGCGCACGCGATTGGCGCCGGAGACGCCGGTCTGGTCGACATGCACGCGGGTCGCGGGCTGGCGCGGGCTGCCACCACGAATGTCGGCGGCGCCCTCGACGCGCTTGCGCACGGTATGATCGAAGATGACGACACGATCGGCCTTCAGCGTCGCCCGCAGGAACGCCTCGACGGCGGGATAGTAGACGGCGCGAATTTCCTCGTCG
This sequence comes from Bradyrhizobium sp. C-145, assembly GCF_023375135.1. Taxonomy (NCBI): domain Bacteria; kingdom Pseudomonadati; phylum Pseudomonadota; class Alphaproteobacteria; order Hyphomicrobiales; family Nitrobacteraceae; genus Bradyrhizobium; species Bradyrhizobium sp. C-145. Next base: position 7,339,058 of record NZ_CP088150.1, read on the forward strand.
TTGTAAAAATCCTTCACCTGCGTCGGATGGCGCACCAGCGCAAAGCCTTCGCGATCGAGCGAGAAATTCTGCGCAATCAGCCGCGCGTCAAAGATCGGGACCTGATGCGGCTCGGCAAGCGCCGTGCTCTTCGGCTCGCCCGGGGGCGGATCGAAGGCGTAGGTACGCGGTTTGGCTGATGTCGGTGCGAGATAGTTGAGTTCGGCAGTGACGAAGGGAAGCGATTCGATTTTTGTTTCTTGCAGGCCCATGGCCGGTCTCCCGATGTGGTCGTCGGATTGATTTTTGCCGCGGAGCCGCGGGGTGCAAGGGAGCAGGTGCAAATAGCAATGACGATGTTGTCAGACGTGAAGAACGAAGAAGGAAAACGTCGAGGGATGCGAGTACCATGGAAGCACTGTCTCGACTCACGGATGCTTGAGAACTTCGTGAGGTTTCGTGCCCCGGACGCAGCGCAGCGCTTCTTCAGCGATGCGCTGCTGAGCCGGGGCCTATCCAACCGAGAGAGCATTCTGTGCGGCATGGGTCCCGGCTCTGCGGAGCAGCGTTTCACGCTGCGCCGCGTCCGGGACACGAGAGCCGCTACTACAACCCCACCTTCGCAATTGCATCGGCGAACGAACGATCCACGATCTCCGCGGCATCCAGCTTCTGCTTGATCAGGCCCCAGCGGAAATAGAGGTCGATCGTGCTCTGCTCGTCCGCGACCACGCCGTCGTCGATCGGCGCGATGCGGATCTTTGCGCGCGAGAGCCAGTTCTGTGGCGCGGCGGTTGGAATGCCTTCGGACTGCGCCGCGGGCTCGCTCAACCTCTCCCGCTTGCGGGAGAGGTCGGCGCAGCGCGCCGGGTGAGGGCTTTCTCCTCTGGGGGTTCTCGCCCGTGGAGACTCCCCCAACCCTCCCCCGCAAGCGGGAGAGGGAGCGCACTGTGTTCGCGGCAATAGGCAAATCCCGCAAGGCAAAGGGCGGCGAGATGCGCGGCTTTCGCCTCAAGCCAGGCCCGCTGCATCTCGCCGCGATCGTGCTCGCGCATTTGGCCTGCATGAGCCTGATCGTGTGGCTTTCGCTTTAGCTGCGTGAAATCACCAATAGGCGCGGTAGTACGGACGCGGATACGGCCGATAGCCGTAATAAGGCCGATAGTACCGGCGATAGCCATAGTACCGCGGATAGGCGTAGGCCGGCCCGTAGCCGTAATAGGCCGGCGCATAACCATAGCCGTATCCCGGATATCCATAGCCGCCGTAATACGGGCCGCCATAATAGCCATAGCCGTAGGGCGCGCCGCTGGCGATGGCGCCGCCGATGATCGCGCCGGCCGCGAGGCCACCGAGGCCCCATCCCCAGCCGCCGCCGCGCCAATGCACCTGCGTGACATCATCACCGGCCGCGGCCTTCATGGTCGCGACGTTGGTCGGCATCGGTCCCGCCGCGGCCTGCTCGATTTGGCCGGCCATGACCACGCCGGCCAGCGAACAGGCAATTGCCGTTGTCCAGATCCTCATCGTCCTACTCCCTGTCTGACGTTTCGCTTGGAAAAGGATCGCAACACCATGATCGGACATCCTTGCGCCAAGTCAAAGCCCGGACTTTGCGTGCGGCGCACAAGTCCCGTTCACACCCCGCTGCGAAATGGTCGCCGGCACGCGAGGCCCAACGATCTGCTCCGCCCGATATGACAGCGGCGCGACGCTGTAGCACTTCGGCCACGGCAAAGACATCAAGGCAAAGCATTAAGCTTCCCGTTGCGCGCAACCAACAACCCACTTCCCGATTTACTATTCGTACCGTTACTATCGGTTCCAATGGGCGCGGGACCGCGGGGCTTCTCGCGACAAAAGCCCCGGCATGCCAGAGTGTGGGAGGATGACATGAGTGCCGTCGGTAGTGAGCCGCTTGCCCGCCAAGCGTTGGCGTTCGTCCTCGCCGGTGGACGCGGCAGCCGGCTTTTGGAGCTGACCGACCGGCGCGCCAAGCCGGCGGTCTATTTTGGCGGCAAGTCCCGCATCATCGACTTCGCGCTGTCGAACGCGGTGAACTCGGGCATCCGCCGTATCGCGGTCGCGACCCAATACAAAGCGCACAGCCTGATCCGGCACCTTCAGATGGGCTGGAACTTCTTCCGCCCGGAGCGAAACGAGAGTTTTGACATTCTCCCGGCCAGCCAGCGCGTCTCCGAGAACATGTGGTATGTCGGCACGGCGGACGCCGTCTACCAGAACATCGACATCATCGAATCCCACGCCTGCCGCTTCATCGTGGTGCTGGCCGGCGACCACATCTACAAGATGGACTACGAGGTGATGCTGCGCGAGCATGTCGAGAGCGGCGCCGACGTCACGGTGGGTTGCCTCGAGATGCCGCGCGCGGAATCTTCGGGCTTTGGCATCATGCATATCGACGAGAAAGGCTGGATCCATTCGTTCCTGGAGAAGCCGAAAGATCCGCCGCCGATGCCCGGCAAGCCGGACGTCTCGCTCGCCAGCATGGGCATCTACGTCTTCAACGCGAAATTCCTGTTCGACCAGCTCAAGCGCGACGCCGAGGACCCGAACTCGAACCACGATTTCGGCAGAGACATCATTCCATACCTCGTCAAGAACGGCCGCGCGTTCGCGCACCAGTTCTCGACTTCGTGCGTGCGCTCCAGCAGCCACAACGGCGCCTATTGGCGCGATGTCGGCACCGTCGACGCCTATTGGTCCGCCAATATCGATCTCACCGATATCGTGCCGGAACTCGATCTGTTTGACCGCGCCTGGCCGATCTGGTCCTATGCGGAGATCACGCCGCCGGCCAAATTCGTCCACGACGAGGAGAGCCGGCGCGGCCAGGCCGTGAGCTCGCTGGTCTCGGGCGGCTGCATCATCTCCGGCGCCGCACTCCGCCGCTCGCTGCTGTTCACCGGCGTGCGGGTCAACTCCTACGCCAATGTCGAGAACGCCGTGATCATGCCCTATGTCAATGTCGGCCGCGGCGCTCGCCTGAAGAACGTCGTGATCGACCGCGGCGTCGACATCCCCGAGGGTCTCGTCGTCGGCGAAGATCCCGAGTTCGACGCCAAGCGCTTCCGCACCACCGAGCAGGGCATCTCGCTGATCACCCAGCCGATGATCGACAAGCTGAATACATGACACCTGTTCGCGTCCTCGCGGTCGCTTCTGAAGTCTATCCCATCGTCAAGACCGGCGGCCTCGCGGATGTCGCCGGCGCGCTCCCGGTTGCACTGAAGGCGCATGGCGTCGAGATGCGCACCCTGATGCCCGGTTATCCCGACGTGACACGGATGCTCGCCGGCGCGGAGGAAATCCGGCGCTGGCCGGATTATTTCGGCGGGCCGGGCCGGCTGCTCGCGGGCTCGCACGACGGCCTCGATCTGTTCGTGCTCGACGTGCCGCATCTCTACGCGCGGCCCGGTAACCCCTACGTCACCAGCGATGGTGTCGACTGGCCGGACAATGGCGTGCGCTTCGCCGCGCTTTCGCGCGTCGCCGCCGATATCGGTCACGGCCTCGTGCCTGCCTTCGTGCCCGACATCGTGCACGCCCACGATTGGCAGGCGGGGCTCGCGCCGGCCTATCTGCACTATGATAACCGGCCGCGGCCCGGCACCGTGATGACCATTCACAATATGGCTTATCAGGGCAAGTTCGCTTCTGACCTGATTGGTGCAATCGGCCTGCCTTGGCACTCCTTCAATGTCAACGAAATCGAATATTTCGGCGGCATCAGCTTTTTGAAAGCGGGCCTGCAATTCGCCGATCGCATCACCACGGTGTCGCCGACCTACGCGCGGGAGATCCAGAGCGACGAAGGCGGCATGGGGCTCGGCGGCTTGCTACGTGCACGCGCGGGCGTGCTGAGCGGCATCCTCAACGGCATCGACATTTCCGTGTGGAATCCGCAAACCGATCCGCACATCGCCTACCGCTTCGGCGCGGAAGACCTCACCTTTCGGGCCGCGAACAAGGCGGCGCTTCAACAGCAGTTCAATCTCGATTCCTCGGACGAGGCGCCATTGCTCGGCGTCATCAGCCGCCTGTCTTGGCAGAAGGGGCTCGATCTCCTGCTCGAAGCCATTCCGACCATTTTGGACCAAGGCATGCAGCTCGCGCTGCTCGGCAGTGGCGATCGCGATCTCCAGGACGGTTACCAGGCCGCCGCACGCGCCAATCGCGGCCGGATCGGAGTCGTGATCGGCTACGACGAGATCTTGGCGCATCTGATCCAGGCCGGCTCGGACGCGCTGATCGTGCCGTCGCGCTTCGAGCCATGCGGCCTGACCCAGCTCTGCGCGCTGCGCTATGGCGCTGTCCCAATCGTGTCACGTGTCGGCGGCCTCGAGGATACCATCGTCGACATCGGCGAGGCCGACGCGTCCGGCCACGATGCCACCGGCTTCAAGTTCGGCCCCGTGACGGCGGACGCCCTCGCCGGCACGCTGCGCAAGGCCAACACCACCTTCCACGACAAGCTGACCTGGCGCCGGCTGCAACGAAGCGGCCTTGCGACCGACGTCTCCTGGCGCAACCGCGCCGGCGACTACGCCGCGCTCTACCGCGACCTCATGGCGGCGCGCCGCACGTAGAGCGTTTTCGAGCGAAGTGGATGCCGGTTCGCGTGAAGAAAACGCGTCAAAACTAGAATCTAGAGTCCCGTTCCGATTTCATCGGAACGGGACTCTAGGCATGGCCATTGTCGAATCCATGCTATAGAGCCCGGCATGGACCCCTTCGTGATCAAGCTGCTCGGCTTTGCCGCCGCCACCTGCACCACCGTCGCCTACGCGCCGCAATTCATCAAAGTCTGGAAAACGCGCTCGGCGCGCGACATCTCGCTCGGCATGTTCCTGGTCATGGTGCTGGGCTTGGCGCTCTGGCTCCTCTATGGCCTGCTCTCTGGCGACGCCCCGCTGGTCGCCGCCAACGCCATCACCATGCTGCTCGCCGGCGGCATTCTGTTCATGAAGCTGAAATACGGATGAGCTGCCCTTCACCTCTCCCAGCTTGCGGGGAGAGGTCGGAATTCGCGCGCAGCGCGGATTCCGGGTGAGGGGGACTCTCCACGAATCCAACTCTCACCTCGCTCGCAGAGACTCCGCCTCACCCCGACCCTCTCCCCGCAAGCGGGGTGGGGGAGAAAAGTCACGCACCAAACACATACGACGCCATCGCCACGCCCGCGACCTCGTCGACGAAGACACGGCGGCCGAAATCGCTGCCGGCGGCACCGGCTGCGACCATCAGCGGCAGCAGATGGTCCTCGCGCGGATGCGCAAGGCGCGCGCTGGGTGCGTTCTCCCAGTCGACCAGCATGGCATTGCGGCACGCCGCATCCGGAGTGCTGATGGCCTCGTTCAGATAGGCCTCGAAGTCATACGAAACCGGCTTGGACTCCGGTCGATTGAAGCCGCGCATGTTGTGATAGGTCAGCCCGCTGCCGACGATCAGAACGCCTTTGTCGCGCAGCGGCGCGATCGCCTCCCCCACTTTGATGTGCTCGGCCGCGTCATAGCTCGACTTCAGCGACAGCAGCACGATCGGCATGTCCGCATTCGGATACATCAGGCCGAGCGGCACGAAGGTGCCGTGGTCAAAACCCTGATTGGGATCCTCCCGGCAATCGAGGCCGGCGCGCGCGAGCAGCGTCTTCACCTCTGCGGCAAGCTCGGGCTGGCCCGGCGCCGGATATTTGAGGTGATAGGTATGCTCGGGGAAACCGTAATAGTCGTACACCATCGGCGGATGCGCCGAGGTCGACACGGTGAAGGCGTCGGCCTCCCAATGTCCGGTGATGACGAGCACAGCCTTCGGCCTTTCGGGGAGCAGCTGCGGCAGCCGGCCGAACTCCGCGGCGGTCTTCGCATATTGCACCCGCCTGTCCTCCATGAACGGCCAGGGGCCGCCACCATGCGACAGGAACAAGGTCGGAAGTCGCGTCATAGGCTCGTGTCTCGTTGGCAACAGGCGCGTGCGAGCTGCCCGCGCGCTCAGCGGCGAGCATAGGCAAACCGGCATGGTTAGCAAGCCGTTAACGATTTGCCTTCCAAAATCTCCGGCGTGGCCGAAGCAGTCGGCCAGAAGACGAGGACGGAAGATGAGGAAGTTTGCGCTGGGGGACGTCGTCAACAGTGACAAGGGCCGCCGCGGCGTCGTTCGCGCCGCCTTCAAGTCGCGGGAAGGCCAGCAGTTCTACGCCGTCGAAAAGGACGGCGCGATCGACTATCTGGAAGAAGACCGGCTGAGCCCGGCGCCGCGCGTCGAGCTCGCGGCATAATCCAACTCATTTCCTGCCCTCACCTGCCATCCGATCGAGACGCTCCGCGAAGGGGTCGTCTCCGCTCGCGATGCGGTCGTCGGTGATCAGCAGCAGGCGATCACGGTCTGCGGCCGCGTCCCAATGGGGCAAACCGGGACCATTGGGATCGCCGCTTCTTGCAAAGTTGATCCAGTAGCCGCGCATGCGGCTCGCGACCTCGCGATCGCCTCGCGAGAAGATTCCTGCACCGGGCACGCCTTCCGCACCGAAGATGAACTGCAACTCGCGTCCGTGCCCACGATCAGGATTTGCGCGCCGCGCCTCGGGCACATAGCCAAAGCGATAGCGAAAGGTCGGCGCGCCCGTGGCCGCGTGAAGACGGGCCAGCAGTCTGACCGGCTCGGAGAAGACCTTGTCGGTATAGAACCGAGCTTTCAGCTCCGAAGGTTTCAAAAGGTTGGGATAGAGCTCGCGCAGCCCATCGATCGTGCGGCCCGATGATGCAAGATCGTCTTGGTCGTCGAGTTCATCGCCGAAACCCGTCTCGTCGTCATTCGAGCCGATGATGAGGGGAATGCGGCTCTCGTGCCCCGCCGTGAATCCCGCAGCGATGTTCTCCGTCACCAGGCTCCCATCCATGACCGGCACAAAGGCGCGCGCGAACTTCGCCAGCAGGCGATCTTCGGCAGCCAGCAATCGTGCCGGCGGGACCGCCCGCAAATCCGGCTCGGAAGCGAGGCCAGCGGCGAAATACGCGCTCACGACCTCCGCCTCCTGCGGCGAGTGCAGAGCTGCGCGGCCGGGCACCGATTGCAGAATGGCTTTCTGGAATAAACCGCGCGCCTGCCGGCACAGCATCAGCAGTGCGATCGATGTCGCGCCTGCGCCGTTGCCGAACAGAGTGACGTTGTTTGGATCGCCGCCGAATGCCGCGATATTGTCCTGCACCCAATGCAGCGCCGCAATCTGGTCCATCAGGCCGTAATTGCCGGAGCCGCCCTCCGACAGCGCCGGGTGAGTGAGCCAGCCGAGCACACCGAGGCGATAATTCACGGTGACGACGATGAGGCCGGCCTGTGCCAGCCTGGCGCCGTCGAACACCGCATCGTTCGCGGTGCCCGTGACGAACGCGCCGCCATGGATGAACATCATCACCGGCAACGGACCATCGACCCCGAAGGGACGAAACACGTTCAGCGTGAGGCAATCCTCGCGCGCGGCCGGCAGTGACGGTTGAAGGCACGGCGCGCCGTAGTCGTAGGCGGTGTGCATCTCCGAACTCTCGGCCGTCGGCTGCGGCGGGCGCCAGCGCAGCGCGCCGATCGGCGGCGCCGCGTAAGCCAGCCCCTTGAAGGAGGCCACCTCACCCTCGACGGCGCCAAGCATCTGTCCTTCACGCGTCAGCGCGAATGGAAACTGTCCGACCGGCTGGGCCGCGGCCGAGCCGGCGCCACACAGGACAATGGAAGCCGCAAGAAGCGCGAGCACGGATCGCATCTTCGGAGCATCTCGATGCGCGGAACGGTTCCAGCAGGTTACGTCCGCGGCCGCCAGCGAGGCAAGCTAGGTCTTACCTCCCAGCGCGAGCGAAGCTCGTCGCGGCCCCGTAAGCGCGGGGCGAGGGAGCGCACCTTCGATGCGGCCAGACGCTTGGCTCAATCGCGCCTGCGACCTAACCACTCTTGGCGAGGAGCTCCGCCAGCGCGCGGCGCGCGATGATGCCGAGCTCACCGAGCGTGGAGTGCCCTGACTGTGCCGCCTCGATCAGGCGCTCGGCGATGAATCTGCGGCTGTCGTGATCGCCGCCATGTGGCAATTGGCGGCACGTCTCCTCCAGGACGACGTCCATGTTCGCTTTGGTTCGCTCGCTCAACTCTGTCATGACGCCCGGTCGGTACGCGTGGCTTGTAAGCGCAAGCATACACAGAAGGATGTGGTCTGATTAGCCCGGACAATCCCGGCGATTGTGCATCGCGGTGCGTGTATCGCCATAACCTTCCCGCGGCCACGATGCCGCCGCAAACGACTACCGAAGATTGCACTTGTCCTGATGACAAGCCGAACCTGCAGCGATAGCCTGCCGGCAAAACAAATCCACGGGAGGAATGCCATGCCTGACGCAATGGTCGCCGCACGTGAATCCCAAGCGGCGGGCGGAACAGCCCAGCAGGTCGACGTCGCCGTGGTGGGCGCCGGATTTGCCGGGCTCTATCTCCTGCATCGCCTGCGCAAGGCCGGCTTCAAGGCGATCGCCCTCGATAAGGCCGGCGACGTCGGCGGCACCTGGTACTGGAACCGCTATCCCGGCGCGCGCTGCGATATCCAGACCATCGATTACAGCTACACCTTCGATCCGGATCTCGAGACCGCCTGGACCTGGTCGGAGAAATACGCGACTCAGCCCGAGATCTTGCGCTATCTCGGCTTCGTCGCCGATCGCTATGACCTCAGGCGCGACATCCGCTTCAAGACCAGGGTGACCGAAGCCAAATGGGACGAGGCGACGGAGCGCTGGCAGCTCACGACCGATAACGGCGCGCCGGTCTCCTGCCGCCACTACATCATGGCCACCGGCTGCCTCTCCGCGCCAAAGCCGCCGGAGATCGACGGCGTCAAGGACTTCAAGGGGAAGATCTATTTCACCGGACGCTGGCCGCATGACGGCGTCAATCTCGCGGGAAAACGCGTCGCTGTGATCGGCACGGGCTCGTCGGCCATCCAGTCGATCCCGCTGATCGCCGAGCAGGCCGCGCATCTGACCGTGTTCCAGCGTACGCCGAATTTCGCGCTGCCTGCACATAATGGCCCGGCGCCAGCAGACCGCATGAGCCTGCTGCAAGGCGATCGCGCGGCCTATCGCGAGCAGGCGCGCCAGTCGATGGCCGGCGTCCCCTACCCGCAGCAGACCGTCGTGAGCTGGCAATTGAGCGATGCCGAGCGTCGCGAGCGGTTCGAACGCGCCTGGGCAGCCGGCGACCTCGTCCACATCCTGACGCAGCTCTGGGCCGACCAGGCCGTCGATGTCGACGGCAACAAGATCGTCCAGGACCTGATCCGCGAGAAGATCCGCGCCGCCGTCAACGACCCCGAAACCGCTGCGGCGCTGACGCCGCACGATCATCCCTTCGGTGCCAAGCGTCCCTGCCTCGATACCAACTACTACGCCACCTACAACCGGCCGAACGTCACGCTGGTCAATCTGCGCGAGGAGCCGATCAAGGCGATCACCGCGAGCGGCATCTCCACGAACGGCCGCAGCTTCGATCTCGACATCATCGTGTTCGCGACCGGCTTCGACGCCATGACCGGCGCGATCCGTGCCGTGCATCCGATCACCGGGCGGGGCGGCAGGTCGCTCTCCGACGTCTGGGCGCAGGGACCGCAGACCTATCTCGGCCTCACGGTCGAAGGCTTCCCGAACTTCTTCATGATCACCGGCCCCGGCAGCCCGTCGGTGCTCTCGAACATGGCGGTGTCGATCGAGCAGCATGTCGACTGGGTCGTCGATCGCCTTGCCGCGCTGCGCGATGCCGGTTTCAACACGATCGAGCCGACCGAGACGGCGCAGGCCGCATGGGGCCGGCACATGGCCGATTGCTCGATGCTGACGCTGCACCGGCTCGCCAACACCTGGTACACGGGCGCCAACGTGCCCGGCAAGGTCCAGGGCTTGATGCCCTATACCGGCGGCGTCGGCCCCTATCGCAGCATCTGCGACGAGGTGGTCAGCCGCGGCATGCTCGGCTTCAGGCTCACCGGCCCCAACAGCGCCGCGCAATGCAATGACGGCGAAGTGGTGCGCCTGCAGCCGGACGTGCGGCTGGTGCTGAACCTGCTCGTGTCGCTGAACCTGCCGCCGATCGAGTCGATGGGCGCGCTCGGCGCGCGTGCCTTCGTCAACGAGTTCAACAAGGGCCGGCCTGCGGGGCGGCCGATCGGCGGCATCGTCGACGGCACCCTGCCAGTTACCGACGGCGCGTTGCCTTACCGCGTCTACAAGCCCGCAACAGCAGGACCGCATCCGATCGTGGTCTATTTCCACGGCGGCGGCTGGGTGCTCGGTGACGAGCAGTCGGACGAGCCGTTCTGCCGCGACATGGTGCGGCGGACCGGCATGATCTTCGTCAGCGTCGGCTATCGCCATGCGCCGGAGCATCGTTTCCCCACCGCGGCCGAGGACGGCTATGCGGCGACGCGCTGGATCGCCGAGCACGCCGCCGAGCTCGGCGGCACGCCGGGCCCGGTGCTGGTCGCAGGCTGGAGCGCCGGCGGCAACATCGCCGCCGTCACCTGCCAGCTTGCGCGCGACCGCGGCGGGCCTGACATCGCCGGCCAGCTCCTGGTCTGCCCGGTCACCGACTGCACCTTCGATCGTCCGTCCTACAACGACAATGCGATCGGCTACTTCCTGACGCGTTCGCTGATGTACTGGTTCTGGGACCTCTATTGCTCGCCGGCCGACCGCACCGACCCGCGCGTCTCGCCACTCCGCGGCAAGGTCGCCGGCCTGCCGCCGGCCTTTGTCGTCACCTGCGAGTTCGATCCGTTACGCGACGAGGGCATCGCCTATGCCGAGGCGATGGCCGCCGCCGGCGTCCCGGTCGAGCAGCTCCGTGCGCGCGGCCATTTCCACTCGTCCTTTGCGATGGTGGACGTGGTGATCACCGGCGTGCCAGGCCGGGCGCAGATGGCCGGGGCCTTGCGGCGCTTCGCGGGGCTGCCGGAGGTCAGCCGCGGCGACGAGGGCAGCAAGGGCCATGACAGCCCGGAGCACAGAATCGCGGCCGCCGCGAGCTGAAGCGGCACAACGCCGCCGGGAACCTTTTCCCGGCTGCCGCGTTGAGTGTTCGTGGCATTGAGATGCAGCGACAGGTGTGTAGGCCCCGGCACGCGAACGCGTGTGCTGGGGTCGTTTTTTGTGTGAGGCGGGACGATGGGGGACGTGGCCGGAGATTCAAAAGTCGATTTCGGCGCGCTTGCGGTGTTGCATAAATGGCCATCGCTGGCAAACCAGCGAAGGCCGGACAGAGACTCCTATCAAGTGAGTGAAGGCACGCTCGACGAGTGTATCTCGGCCTTCATGCAGAAGCCTGCGGCAACCCGGCACCTCTACGAGATCCGCACCGTGGCGCAGCCACCGCTCGTCACCGAAATCCTCTCGCCCGAGCACGTCATCGAGCTATCACGCTTAAGAGAATTTCTCTGACGGCCTTCACAAGCACGCGAGCAGGAACCTTCTTCCGGCTTTTCCCGTTGTTAGGGATCGGAAGCAAAGACGTGAGCGCCTCAGATGTTTGACGCCGACGTATCATCACCGATCGTACCCTACGGCGCAGACGAGACCCTCTTCGTGGTGATCGATCGCCGCGACGAGGCGACCGAAATCCGCATTGAGCGTAGCGATCTCGAAGCCACCATCGGCGAGCTTGTCGCCGGATGCTTCAACGACCCGATCAAGGTGATTTCGTTCAATACGCTTGAGCATTGGATGAAGGACATCTCGACCGACGTCGCCGGCGAGATTCGTGCGCGCTGCGAGATTTACGGCATCGAGCTGCCCGATTATCTCAGCGACTTCGTCGAGACCCACCGCTGAGCGGGCGTTGTCTCAATTGCGCAGATAGGGAAGCAAGAGCGGATGCGCTTAGCGCGTGGTTCGCAGAGTTAGGCGCGCCGGTGCTTGCCGGCGATGACCTCGATCTCGCGGCGGCGCTCGCCGGCGAAGGTCAGCAGCTTTTCGATCGTCAGCGTATCCGTGATCCGTTTGGCCAGCCGCTCGGCGCGCGCGGCCTGATCTTCGAGATACTGGATCGTGTTCAAGCGCCGCCTCCCCCAAAGCCCCGAATTGTTGGACAGCCATGGTGCGACAGAGCAGCTAACAGCCGGTTAAGCGCTGCGATGGGCTTGAGGCTCATTGCACGACGTCGAGCCGGACATTGGTGATGCCCTTGTCGACCATGCCGAGCGCCTCGGCCGCGGAAGGGGAGATATCGACCACGCGCCCGCGAACATAGGGCCCGCGATCGTTGACCCTGACGGTGACGAAGCGGCCCGAGGAGGTATCGGTGACGCGCAGCTTGGTGCCGAACGGCAGGGTGGGATGGGCCGCGGTCAATTCGTTCTTGTCGAACTTCTCGCCGCTCGCGGTCTCCGTGTCCGAGTAGAAGCTGGCAACGCCACGCGAAGCTGCCTGTTTTGCGTCACCGCCAGAGGCGCGCGGCCGGCTGATCGGCCGTGGATGCAGCGCCGCCACCCGGTGCGGGCGTTCCACCGCGGCCTGCCGGCCGGTCGCGGCGAGATCGGCCTTCTGACGGCCGACCGGCGATTGCGCGCAGGCGGCGAGCGAGGCGGCGCCGGCAATGGTGAGCAGCAGCCGGCACGAGGTTGCGAGGGAAATCCGGGCAGTTTCGGCACGTGCAATGCGAGACATGGTACGCCCCTCCGAACGGCCGGATTTTCGGTGGGGAATGAGGGCAGAACCTTGTCGGAACAAAAGCGGGCCTGGGGCCGCGGCCGTTTCACGCCAGCTGTGACGATTCCACCACAGTGCCTGTCCTGAATCGGGACAGACTCGCAAAGGATCAGCCGGACCGGGCGCGCCAGATGATCGGGCGTGTCTCCGGCTGAACCTCGCCATGTTCGGCGTCGCGCTTCAGGAGCCGCATCAGCTCACGCCGATAGAGCTGCCGCCAGCCGGTTTTCAGGCCGGCAAGAAAATCGAGCTCTCGTTGTGTCAGCGTGCACATCGCGCTTCAGGCCACGAGGCCTCCCATCGGCTTGACGTCGGCGCTGCCGGGGAAGACCGCCTCGGCGAGAACCTTCTCTTCGACGCGCAGGTGATCCCTCAGCAGGCCCTTCAGCACCGCGCGCAGATCCGTGGTGGGCTTGAGGTCGCGATCCTCGAGCAGCTGCGCCGGCTTCAGCCCCGGCCAGTCCGCGATCACGCGGCCGCCGGCAAGTCCGCCACCGATCAGGAAAGCGACCGTGCCCGTGCCGTGGTCCGTCCCCTGCGTGCCGTTGATCCGGGCTGTGCGCCCGAACTCGGTGACGACGGCGACGACCGTCTCCCGCCACGCCTCGCCCATGTTGCTCTCGATCGCCGCGAAGGCGCCGTCGAGCGCGCCGAGCAGGTTGTAGAGCTGACCCGAGGCCGCGCCTTCGGCAATGTGTGTGTCCCAGCCGACGAAGCCCATGGCGCCGACACGTGGGCCGTCGGGCTTGGCGAGATAGCGCGCGGCGGTGCCGGCGGCCTCGGCGAAGTAGGCGCGCACGCGCGCGATGCCCGGAGGCGCCAGCGTCGGATCGTCCGACATCGGATCGCCCGCGCCAGGCGCGCCGCCGAGTGAAGCAAGCTTCATGCGCGCCTGGAGCACGGTCGCGAGCTTCGGATCGGTGTGCTGATAGAGATCGAGCAGGCGGTTCTGCGTATCCTCGCTCGCCGGCAGCAGTTTCTGCGGCACCCATGTCATGACAGGCGCTGAGCCGCGCACCACCAGCGGCGTCACCGAGCCAATGCCGAGCGCGCGGCTGCCGCGCGGATCGACGCGGCCGCCCGATTCCAGTGCGAGCAGCGCGCGGTTGAGCCATCCCGAACTGGTCATGCCCGGCTTGACGAGCCCGCTCTCCAGCACGTCCTGGCCGTCGAAATGCGAACGCTCGCGATAGGGCGTCGCAGCGGCATGGACGATCGCGGCCTTGCCGCTTCTGTAGAGCCGGTGCAGGTTCGGCATCGCCGGATTGAGCGCGAAGAAGGAATCGAGCGGCAGCGCCGGCAGCTTGCCGTCCAGCACCAGCGCGCGATCGCCGCGCAAGGAGGTCCAATCGGGATCGCCGACCGGCGCGACGGCACCGAGGCCATCGAGCGCGCCGCGCAGGACGATGACGAGCAGACGCGGATCGCGTCCTTCGGCGCGCGCGATCCGCGGCATCTGGCTCCATGCGAACAGCGCACCGCAGCCGACCAGAAGCTTGCGCCGCGTGGGCAGGTGATTGACGAAGCCCATGTTCACCTCCTCTGAAAATCCGCCGACATGAACAGGAGCGCCAGCGCCTGCTGCCGGCTCTCGGCGCGCCCGACCGCCTGTTTCACCTCGGGCGCGATCTGCGATGCGAAGACGTCCTCGATGATGGCTTGCGGATCGGCCATGGCGGTGATGCGCTCGGCGAAATTGTTGGCGACGTCGAGCCGTCGGCCGACGCCGTCGATCCAACTCGCCTCGTCGTCCGGATAGCCTTTTGGCGCCGGCGGACGCCACAGCGCCTCGCCGAGCAGCTCCTGACCTCCGGTGTAGCGCACCGGATCGACGACCGTGATGCCGGTCGCGCGCACCATGCCGATCACCCATTCGCCGGGACGCTTGAGCTTTGACGGCGGCCCGCGCCACGCCTCATCCGACGACACCATCGCAATCGCGACCTGCTTGAGATCGCCGTCGGTGTCGCGGAAGGTTTTGGCCATCTGCTCGACCAGCACCGGCGGCGGCTCGTCGGCGACGAAATGGCGTGCGAGCTTGGTCGCGACATAGGTTGCGGTTGCCGGATGCGCGGCGAGATCGCGCAGCACGGCGCGGCCCTGCTCGGCGTCGTCCTGCTCATAGCGCTTGCCGAGCACGGTCTGGCCGCCGGGCTCGTGCAGGCGTGGATTGAAGGTGAACTCGCCGCCGTGCTGGGGGTCGGCGCCCGGCGGCACCAGCGTCCAGCCGGTCAGCACGTTGGCGAAGCTGATGACGTCCTCCTGGGTATAACCGGTGCGCACGCCGAGCGTATGCAGCTCCATGATCTCGCGCGCAAAATTCTCGTTGAGGCCGCGGCTGCGGTTGATGCCGGCCGTCGAGTTGGCGCCCATCGATTCCAGATTGTCGAGATAGAACAACATTGCCGGATGGCCTTCGACGGCCTGGAGCAGGTCGACGAAACGGCCGAGCGCATGGGCGCGAACGGCTTCGCGCTCATAGGCACCGGACATGCTCTGGATCCGGTTGGCCGAGACGCAGAAATGGTTGGACCAGAACCACACCAGCCGCTCGGCAAAGCCGATGTCGGCGGCAAGTGCAGCTTCCGTGCGCAGCTTGGCTTCCTGCAAATAGATCGGACGGCCCGGATCGGGAATGGCGTCGGCCGCCTGCTTCGCCGCCATCTCGGCCGCATCTTTCTCCTGGCGATAGCCTTGCGCCTGCCCTTCAGGCCGCACTTGGGCCTGATCCCCCGGGGCACCCGACGCCATCTGCTGCTTCTTGGCCTGCTGCTGCTGCGCCTGCTTAGCGCGCGCCGTTCGACGGGCGTTGGCATCGGCGACGGTGCGATAGGCCTTCGCGCTGGTGGGGAGGCTGGCTGCAGCGCTCAGCGTGAGCGGCCGCTCAAGCTCGGCGATCAGCGCGCCGCGCGGGTCGCTCCCGAGAGCGGCAATCGATCCCGGCCGCGGCCCCATCCCGAAGCGATGGAGCGCCAGCACGCCCTCGGCCTTTGCGGAATTGCTCATGGCGAATGCCTGGTTATATGCTACGAACTGTAATGCTACATATTGTAACATTCACGATGCGGGCCGACAAGCGGAGATTGCAACATCTCTCCATCAAGACAACGGGAGCAGCCGGCGCCCCTAGAAATTCGGCCCGAGCGCGATCTTCGTGATGGTGTCGTTCCTGACACCGATGCGCCATTCGGCCGAGCCGTTGGCGAACTGGGCGATGTAGATGTCGCTGTCGAGCGCGGTGACGCCGCGGAAGGAAACCGCACGCAACGCGCCAAGCCGCGCCAGGATCGCCTGGTCGAACGGCAATTGCTGACGCGTGATGTCGGCCACCTCCGACGTCATGTGCTCGTAGTCCGGCTGCCCCCTGCCGACGCCCTCGATATAGCGGCGCAGCATCTCTTCGCCATTGGCGATCGGAACAGCGCGGCGCGCGGCGCGACCGGGATGCGCGCCGATATTCGAGGCTTCGACATTGTGGAAGCGGGTCTGCCGGCCCGGCATCACAATCTCCAGACACCGTCCGGACTTGTCGGCGATCATCCAGGGATTGTTCACAGTGGTGGTGGTGAACCAGGTCATGTTGGGCCTGACGATCTGCGCCTTGCGGTTGCCGTCCGCATTGAGATTGAAGACCTGGATGTCGTCGGCCAACTCGTTATAGAGCATGATCCTGATCGGCGAGGTGCCGGCGCGACCGCGAACGCTCGCCTCCTCCGCGCAAGGCAAGATACCGCCGAGTTCGTCATTGCCGTCGGCGCGGAAGAACACGTCGCCGGCCTTGCCGTCCGGCTCGATCAACAGGCGAAATTCTGCGCTGCCATTCTCGAACTTCGCGCCATAGATGTCGTAGCCGCCGGGCCCGACGCCGCGGAAGAAGATCGATTGCACCGCGCCGAGCGCCACGAACGTCGTTTGCATTTCGGCGAGATACCGGTGGACCTTGGCCGCGAGCGGCGCGCTCATGCGATCATAGTCCGGCGTGCCGCGGCGCAAACCCTCGATGCCGAGCAAGATCATTTCCTTGCTGCCGGGCGCCGGCACCTGCTCCCTAAATCTGTCGGAAACCTTCGCGAGGCGGCGCGCGAAGTCCGCCTCGACCGTCTGAGCCACCGCCGCGTCGGTGCGGGCTCCCAGGCGGGCACCGAAGGCCGCGCTCTGCAGCAGCACGCGCGAGACCTTCGCCTGCTCGTCGCGCAGGAAGATCACCAGATGATCGCCGCGGAACGAGAAGGCATCAGTGCCCTCGGCGAACAGCTGCGTCGTGCCCTGCCCGGTCTCCTGCAATGAGAGACGGTCACCGTCGCGGCGCACGGTGAGCACGCGGTTCGGCGCCAGCCTGTACCAGCCGACATACTGATCGAGCGGCGGGGACTGCGCAGCCTGCGTCGGCATCTCCGCGACACGGACAGCGCGAATGTCGCGGCCGTTCATGCGCAGCATCAGCTCGGAGGAGCGGCGCTCCGCATCGAACGCAAAAATGATCTCGCCCGAGGAGGCCGCGTAGGATGCCGTGCCGTCCTTTGCGACCGTCAACGGCAATCGACGCTGGCCCGTGAGCTGGCCGTAGAGCTCGTCGCCCTCACGGAAGACGGCGAACACTGAGGCCGGACCCATGGCGTAGAAATTGACGAACGGGCGGTAATGCCGGGCGGGCATCTCGCCGGCATCCGCGGCCACCGGCGCCGCGTCCGGCGTGCGATAGGCGATCATGCCGGCGGACACGACCACGGCGGGGACGATCGCGGCCGCGATCGACAACCGTTTGCGCCAGCCGACCGCCACCGGCATCGCGGCGGCCGCGATGATGCGCTCGACGCGAGCGCGCACCGTCGAGGCCCGCGCCATCGCGAGCTCGACCGGGCGCGGTCTTACGGTGCTGGCAAAATCGAGCAGGATCTCCGCATAGGACAGCCGATCCTCGATCACCTCGATCGCCCGGGCATCGCTGATGATCTCGGCGAGCTCGGCGAGGCGCGCAAGCTGCCACCACGAGAACGGGCTGAACCAGAACACCTCGCGATTGAGCGAGGCCAGCAGCAGGACGTAGAAATCGCGATTGGCGACATGCGCGCCTTCATGCGCGAGCACGGCGAGGCGCTTCTTCGCATCCCAGCCGGCGAATTGCGGCGGCACTAGAATGGTCGAGCCGAAGGTGACGGGACCGCCGACGTCACGGCTGATGCGGACGTCGGCAGCGATCAGCTGCGTACCCTTCATCGGCGCCGCCGCCCGTGCCATGCGCCAGGTCAGGCAGAGGCCGATCATCAGCCGCAACAGCAGGCAAGCGGTGACGCCGGCATAGATGATGGTGGCCACCAGCCACCAATTGATCGAGAGCCCGCTTCCGGCCGGCGGAACGATCGCCCCGCCTGATGCGACCGGCAGCGACGGCTGCGGCAGCTCCAGCATCGAAAGGTCAGCCGGCAGAAAATCGTCCGGCGCCGGCATCGGCACAGGCGGCCGGGTGATCGTGAGCGTCGGCCAATGCATCACGAAGGGCATCGCCAGCGACGCCAGCAGCACGACGACCCACGCCGTCATGTGGACGTGCGGATTGCGCACGCGAAACAGGGTGAGACCGAACCAGACGATGCCTCCCAGCACGAAGGAGCGCAGCGCCGCCTCAGCCAGAGTTGCGATCATCCTTCTTCACTCCCCTCGCCTTCTTCGCCTTGGCCACCTGGTCGGCCAGCGTGCGCAGCTGCTGCTGGTCGAGCATCTTGTTGTCCACCATGCCGACGAGAACTTCTTCAATTGAACCGTTGCAGAACCAGTCGACGATGCGCTGCACCGCCTTGGCCGCCACACGCGCGCGTGGTTCGGCGGCGTGGTAGACGTAAGTGCGACCGTCCACGGTGTGGTTGGCATAGCCCTTTTCTTCCAGCCGGCGCAGCACCGTGCGGACCGTGGATTCCTTCAGACGCCGCGGCAGGCGCTCACGCACGATTTCGGCCGTGACCGGACCATGGGCCCAAACCAATTGCATGACCTCGCGCTCGAGGTCCCCCAGTTCGGGCAAACGATCGTCCATGGCACTTACCTTGCAGATAGAGTTTTCTTGTAACGCTACAGATCGTCGCATATGCGGCCGCGCCGCGCAACGGCGATTCCACCTGAAATGGTATCGCGAGACCGTCATGCCCGGGCTTGTCCCGGGCATCCACGTTCTTCGTTCTGCGGGGCAACACGTGGATGGCCGGGACAAGCCCGGCCATGACGATGTTGAGACGTCAGCGCAATAACCGCGCCGCTCTAGGCGCGCAGCGGCCTCAATAATGCGGCTCGTACATCTGCGACTGGACCAGGGTCTTCACGTCGTTGGGCGCGGGTCCGTCGGCGAGGCCGCGCTGAAAGGCGACGTCTGCGACGGCGGCGGCGATGCGGACCGAGACCTCGCGGATGCGCGGCAGCGCCGGATAGAGGCTGCCCTGCGCGAGGTCCTCCTTGCCGACGCAATCGGCGAGCGTGTGGGCAGCCGCCATGAACATTTCGTCCGTGACGAGGCGCGAGCGGCTCGCGATGACGCCGAGGCCGACGCCGGGGAAGATGTAGGAATTGTTGCCCTGGCGCGGCACGAAGGTGCGGCCGTTGAGCGTCACCGGATCATACGGACTGCCGCAGGCGAACAGCGCACGACCCTCGGTGTAGCGGTAGGCATCCTCCGCCGAGCACTCGGCCTTCGAGGTCGGATTGGAGAGCGCGAATACGATCGGCTGCTCGTTGAGCTCGGCCATCGCCTTGAGCACCTCGGGTGTGAAGGCGCCGCCGACCGCGGCAACGCCGATGATCGCCGTCGGCTTAAGCGCGTTGATCGCAGTGAGGAAATCAGCGATCGGCGCCTGGCCGGCATGGGCATAGCGCAGCTTGTGGCCGGACAGGCCATCGCGGCCGCCGACGACGAGGCCACGGGAATCCACCAGCCAGTTGCGCCGGAGCGCTTCGGCCTCCGCCAGCCCCTCCGCCATCATGGCGGAGACCACGAGATCGGCGATGCCGGTCGCCGCCTCGCCCGCGCCGAGGAACAGGATGCGCTGATCCCTGAGCTTGCCGCCGGAGACGCGCAGAGCCGAGAACAGGCCGGCGAGCGCCACCGCCGCGGTGCCCTGGATGTCGTCGTTGAAGACGCAGGCTTCATCCCGGTATTTGTGCAGCAGCTTGAACGCCGAATGGTTGGCGAAATCCTCGAACTGGATCAGCACGCCCGGAAACGTCTTTCGCGCGGCCTGCATGAATTCGTCGACAAAGCTATCATAGGCCTCGCCCGTCAGCCGTCGCTCGCGCAGCCCGAGATAATAGGGGTCGTTCAAGAGCTCTTCGTTGTTGGTGCCGACGTCGAGCACGATCGGCAGGCACAGCTCGGGATGCACGCCGGCGCAGGCCGAATAGAGCGAGAGCTTGCCGACCGGAATCCCCATGCCGTTGGCGCCGAGATCGCCAAGGCCGAGGATGCGCTCGCCGTCGGTCACGACGATCAGCTTGGCCGGATAAGGCCAGTTCTTCAGGATCTCGGCGATCTGGCCGCGATCGCGCGAGGAGATGAACATGCCGCGCGGCCGCTGGAAGATCAGGCCGTATTTCTGGCAGGCGAGCCCGACGGTCGGGGTGTAGATGATCGGTTGAATCTCGTCGATATTGTCGACAACGACGCGGAAGAACAGCGCTTCGTTGCGGTCATGCAGCGCATTCAGCGCGACGTATTTCTCCAGGTCCGTCGGCAGCGTGCGCAGATTGGTCAGCACGCGCTGGGCTTGCGTCTCCATCGTCAGCACGCAGGGCGGCAGCAGGCCGCGCAGACCCAGCGCCTCGCGCTCGGATTCCGTGAAGGCGGTGCCCTTATTGAGCAGAGGATCGCGCAGCAGCGTCATGCCTTGCGATTGATCGGATGATGTCGCTTGGGCAGCGACACGGGCAGGTCTATTCACGAATTCCCCCAAGGAGTTTCTTATTGAACCGCGGACATTGTCGGCCAGCGCTCCCCGGAGATCAAGGACGTTGGGACTGAGGCATCGATTGTGATCTCGCACCGCAGCGAGATTGTCGCCCGAGATCGCAGGTCGCGCGCGACGCAAAGGTTAACGCCGCAAAGCTCTTGCTCCTCATGATGAGGATTGAGAGCCTGCTCTCTCCTCTCGTCATTCCGGGGCGCGCCAGCGCGAGCCCGGAATCCATGGCGCGGCCGTCTCTGCGGCCCGATGGATTCTCAGGTGCGCAATTTCGCACCATAGCTCGCGACCTCGTCGCCCCCCGGAATGACGAGAAAACCTCACACGCTCTTGGGATTAGGAAGTGTTATGAGGCGGCAGCACTATTTAGGCTTGATGTTGGCGGCCTTTACGATCGGTCACCATTTCTCGGTCTCGGCCTTCTGGAAGGCCATGAGCGCTGCCGGCGTTTGCTGATCCCCTGGCGGAATCTCCGGCCCCAGCGCGATATCGAGCCGCTATCCGGCCGCCCGCCTTGGCGTCAGATTGGCGGCGCCGTCGGCCGGTGGCGCGATCTGCATCAAGATGGTCTGGGTGGCGGAGGCGACCTCGATGCCGCTCTGCTGGAAGCGCAGTTTCATGCGACGGTTGAATTCGCGCTGGACCGGCCAGCGGCCGGCCTCGGTGCAGCGGATCTGGCCGACGATCGACACCATTGCGCCATCGACCTTGTCGATACCCCAGAGCTCGAGGTCACCGCGGATCAATGCACGGAATTCCGGTTCGCGGCGCATCTCCTCCACGATGTCCTTGAGGATCTGCCCGGCGCGGTCGGTGTCTTCCTTGTAGGCGACGTTGACGCTGACGGAGGCGTTGCCGGCGCCGCGGCTGGCATTGGTGATGGTCGTGACCGCGCTGAACGGCACGATGTGCACGGCGCCATCGCCGGCGCGCAGGCGGATGGTGCGGATCGAGACGTTCTCCACCACGCCTGACAACCCTGAGACGCTGACATTGTCGCCGACCTGCACCGTGTTCTCCAGGAGCAGGAACAGACCCGTGATGAGGTCCTGCACCAGCTTCTGCGAACCGAAGCCGATGGCAATGCCGACGATGCCGGCGCCCGCGAGCAGCGGGGCGACATTGACGCCGATCTCGCTCAGCGCGGTAAGGCCGACGACGGTGGCGATCAGGCAGAGCAGCGCCGTCCGCAGCATCGGTTGGAAGGTGCGTAAGCGAGCGGCGCGGGCATAATGGCCGTCCCGGGACAGCGCATTGATCTGGCGGTCCAGCAGCGCGTTGCTGGCTTCCCAGATCGCGGCCGCGATGAACACGGCGAGCCCGATCGTCACCAAGGCCGAGATCAGCCGGCTGCCGATCTGGCCGCCATAGAACCAGACGATCGCGTCCACGCCCCAGACTTCTAGCACCGCCACGAAGCCGATGAAGGCGATCACGCCAGATACGATCTTGCGCAGCAGCGGCAGATAGCGGTTGGCGCGGATCTCGAGACCGGGAAAGCGCTGGAGGATCTCCGGCTTGATACGGAAGCCGCGGTCGATCAGGCTCAGCGTCAGCATGATGGCGACGCGCGTGATCAGCACCACCACGACCGTCCCGACGAAATACTGCAAGAGCAGCGAATAGCCGTTGCGGATGTTGAGCGCCCACACGGCCCACAGCGCGAGATCGAGCGCGATGGCAAGATAGTGCCAGCCGCCGGCGATGCGGTTGCGCAGACGAGCCGCGATGCCCTGCCGATCGGCCGGCGCGCGGATGGCTTCGGCGACCTGGCGGCGGCATTGCAAGATGATGACGACGATGAAGAGGTGCACGATCAGCATCACCATGCGCAGCAGCGCAGCGTAACCGGCGCGATGCAGGCCGAGCAGCAGCGCCACATTGGCGAAGGCGATGCCGGATACACCGACGCCGACGATGCGGCGCGCCCAGATCTCGATATAGGCTGCGGTCTCGGCCCGAACCGGAAACAGGCCGAACGGTCCCGCCAGCGCCCGGATCACGCAGATGAGTCCGCGGGAGAACGCATAGGCGTTGATGACAGCGAGGATCACGAGGCGAACGGTCGTGGGCTCGCCGATCTCGGTCCCGAGCAGCGCCGTGGCGATGCCCACCAAGACGACCACCGGCAGCAGTTCGAGCACGAGGCGTCCCAGCACGAAGGGCAGCCGCAGCAGGACCTGCCAGACCCTTACCAGACTGTGGTGGCGCTTGTTCAGCTCGGGCGCGGAGGTGACATCGGCTACCGATGACGGCGGATCGGCGATCGGCAGGGCCTGTGCCGGCAGGCGCGCAGTCTGGGGCACGCGCCCTTCCAGGAAGGCGACCGGCCGCCGGATCAGGCGGAACATGACCCATTCGGCCGAAAGGGCGCAACCGAGCACCAGCGCCAGCTTCCAGGCGATCTCGATCAGAAGATTGTAGGCGGCGGGATCGTTCGCGGTCCGCATGATCCAGTAATAGAACGTCGGAAAATGCGTGAGCGTCCGCGCCATGCTGGCGATCTCGCTCGAGATCGCACCGATCTCCTCCGACACCGTGAGCAGGAGCTGCGCACCGAGGCCGTCGGCCGAGAGCGGGATCGGCGATTTCTGCTCCGGCGCAGCGGGTGCAGGCTGCTGCTGACCGGACGCATTCGCGATCACGCGCAGCGTATCGATCATCTGCGCACGCTTCTTGTCGTCCTGCAACGTCTCCAGCGCACGCTTGGCCTCGTCAGGCGACAGCGCGGCCGCGCTGCTCGCGGCCGGCGTCTCGGCGCGGGCGCCGCAGAGAGATGAGATCGCGAGGAAGAGAGCGGCGAGGAGCGCCGGGGCAAGCTTATGCGACACGCGGATTCCCTGAAAAAAATGAATGCGCTGGCGGTGCCGGGACCGTCACCACCGAAGCACATGCGTCATGTCGGATGACCGTTATTCGCCTCGGACCTGTGTCGGAAGTTGGCCTTTGAGGCGACATTCTCTTGGCATTTGGCCATGCAGGATTGGAGACGGCATAGGCTCAGCGCAGCGAGACGGCTTAAGAACGCTGAGCGCGCTCCCGCCGTTCCGCAGAGCAGTTGCTTTTGAGGGCGGTTTCCCTGTGGCCATCCTTCGAGACGCCTGCTTTATGCGGCCACCTCAGGATGAGGACTGAATCCGCGGCGACAGTTTCAACGAGCACCGCTGCCGCTTAGCCTCATCCTGAGGAGCTTGCGGAGCAAGCGTCTCGAAGGACGAGGCGCGCGCGCAGGCCGCCTCAAGTGCCACGAGCGATAGCCCAGCGTCATTCCGGGCGTCGGCCCGGAATGACGGCAAGGAGGGAGGAGGGACAAAGCAGAACTTTAATGCGTTCGTCGTGACGGCCTCGGCATCGCCAGCCAATGATCGACGTGATGCAAATTACAGCGCCGGGAAGGTAGGGGCTTTGCCTCACTGATGTAGCCCGCTAAACCTTGACCCGGCGTGCCGTTCGCGGTTTTCGCCGCTATGCGATAGTCCGAACGAGCTCCATCGCACTTAGCGGCTGGATTTGCGGAGGTGGTGTCATAGACCTCCCCTTGCTCATGAGGTGGACGTTGCGCGTCGCTTGTTTGCGACCTCTGTGATGCTCCTCCCGAGACACAAAACTGTCAAGCAGGATCGATGACCTGAAGGATCACATTTGAACGCGCGAGTTCCCTGGACGGGGCATGGTGACATTATGCGCCTGTTTTGCCCGACGCGTCAAGCGAATTTCGTAAAATCCGCATAAGCACGACATGGCCGGCAAGCCATTGATTCCGCTATCCCCGGCTACTGTGCATGGGGTTGTTTTCGCAATTATTGTCCATGGCCGGCTCGCGCCGCCTAGAGAAACATGTCTGTCAGGTCGACCGTCGAGGACTTTCCGACCCGGTCGAAGTTTCGCGCCAGCCAGCTTCGCGCCGCCTCGCGGCCCTCGTCGCGCAGGCGACACAACAGGCTCCATTCGGGATGGAATTGCGTGGCCGTACCGAGCTGCGACATCAGCTGATCGTTGCCGATCCAGTGCATGTACATGCGGCTGTGCCTGTCGCTGTCGAGCTCGCCGTCGTCGATCAGCCGCGTGGCGAAGGCGATCGCGCGCATCTCGCGCATCAAGGACGAATTGAAGCTGATCTCGTTGATGCGGTGGAGGACATCGGCCGCGCTGGTCGGCAGCTCATCGCGCCGGATCGCCGTGACCTGCACGATGATGACGTCGTGACTGCCCTTGCGGTAGATCAGCGGAAAGATCGCGGGATTGCCGAGATAGCCGCCATCCCAATAATGCTCGCCGTCGATCTCGACGGCCTGAAAATAGGGCGGCAGGCAGGCCGAGGCGAGCACGGTTTCCGCGGTGAGAAACGGGCTCTGGAACACCTTGATCTTGCCGGTGCGGACGTTGGTGGCGTTGAGAAACAGCTCTGGCGCCTCGGGCGAGGAGTTGAGCCGGTCGAAATCGATCACGCGCTGCAGCAGCGCGCGGAGCGGATTGAAGTTGAAGGGATTGAGCAGGTTCGGCGGCAGCGTGTGCGTCAGCGTGTGGATGAAGGCGTGGACCGGGTGATATTCCGGCGGCAGCTTCAGGGCCTGGATCCACTGGTTCAGCGGCGAGAGCAGATCGTACGCCAAGTCCATGCGCGACACTTCGTACCAGAATGCGTGCAGGCTCTGCCGCGCCGCCTCCGCACCTCCGTTCGCCATGCCGGAGGCCATCGCCACCGCATTCATCGCGCCGGCACTGGTGGCGCTGATCGCCTCGATCGCGAGCCGGCCATCCTCGAGCACCTGGTCGAGCACGCCCCAGACGAAGGCGCCGTGCGCGCCGCCGCCCTGCAGCGCGAAGTTGACGTTCTTGCGGTTCGCGGTCCCGTTGGCTGTCACTTTGCCCGCTTCTTGCCTCCCGTCCCCTCTTTCTCCAGCGCCATGCGCACTTGCTCGAATTCCTGCAGCGAGGCCCTGTCGGCACGCGGAAAGCGCAGGTCCAGTTTTTCGAGCGCAGCATTGATCACGGAGCCGATCACGACGCGCGCGAACCATTTGTGGTCGGCGGGCACGACGTACCACGGCGCATGAGGTGTCGACGTGTGGCGGACGATGTCCTGATAGACCGCCTGGTAGCGCGGCCACAGCGCGCGCTCCTTGATGTCATCCATCGAGAACTTCCACTGCTTGGCCGGCTCTTCCAGCCGGTCGAGGAAGCGCAGGCGCTGCTCCTCCCTGGAGACGTTGAGGAAGAACTTCAGCACCACGGTGCCGTTGCGGCCGAGATAGCGCTCGAAGGCGGAGATGTCCTCGAACCGCTCTTTCCAGATGCTCTTGGTGACGAGCTTTGCCGGCAGCTTCTCCTTGGCGAGGATCTCCGGATGCACGCGCGTCACCAGGCATTCCTCGTAATGGGAGCGGTTGAAGATGCCGATATGGCCGCGCTCCGGCAGCGCGACCACGTGGCGCCAGAGGAAGTCGTGGTCGAGCTCCTTGCTGTTCGGCGCCTTGAAGGCACGGACCTCGCAGCCCTGCGGATTGATGCCTTCGAAGATCGCCTTGATCGCACTGTCCTTGCCGCCGGCGTCCATGGCCTGGAATACGATCAGGAGCGACCAGCGGTCCTGGGCGTAGAGCTTCTCCTGAAACGAGATCAGCCGCTTCTTGTTGGCATCGAGGATCTCCTGCGCCGTCTCCTTGTCGAGATCGCCCTTCTCGTCGGTCTTGTGATCCTTGAGGTGAAACTTGCCGGATCCGTCGTAACGGAACGGCGTGATGTAACGGTCGAGCTGGTCGGCGATCGATTTGGACGGCTTCTTGCTCATGAGTTCGGGGACACCTTGCGTTGCGGCTTCAGTCGGTCGAGCACGCTACCAAGGATGCCCTTGGGAAGAAATATGATGAAAAGCACGAGCAGCACGCCATAGACGAGATTGTCCCAGCCGACCGCCTTGGTGCCGAAGCCGATACGCAAGCTCTCCGCGAGCAGAATGGTGATGATGGCGCCGACGGTCGGGCCGAGCGAGACGAACAGGCCGCCGACGATGGCCGCGAACACCATCTGCAGCGACACCGCGATGCCGCTGACGGTGTCGGGCGTGATGAACATCTGGTACTGGCAGTAGATCGCGCCGGCGAGCGCCGTCATCAGCGCGCTGAGCAGCGTGATCTTCAGCTTCTCGGCGGTGACGTCGACACCGGCCGCGGCCGCGGCGTCCTCGTCCTCCGAGATCGCCTCCAGCGCATGGCGAGCCATGCTGCGGTCGACCCAGTGCCAGACCACGATGCCGAACAGCCAAATCGTAAGCGCGATCAGATACCAGGTGGTCTTGTCGTCGAATTGCAGCGCCAGCAGCTTGTTGCCGGACGCACGGTTCGGCGTGTAGCCGAGCGAGCCGCCGGTATAGTCGCGCGTCGCGGTGATGACCTGAAGCACGATGCCTGACAGCGCCAGCGTCACCAGCACGAAATAGTGCCCGGTGATGCGGAAACGAAAGCAGGGATAGCCGACGATCAGCGCCAGCGCACCGGCCGCGACCATGCTGACGGGAATGCCGATCCATGGCGAGAGGCCGAGGTGATTCCACAAGAGCGCGGTGACATAGGCGCCGATCCCCATGAAGCCGCCGTGCCCGAGCGAGACCAGGCCGAACCGTCCCATCATCGACCAGGATGTGTAGGCGAATGACCAGATCAGGATCAGCACCAGGATGTGCAGGTGATAAGGATCGCGATAGACGAAGGGCAGCGCGATCAGCGCCGCCAGCCCTATCCCCCAGGCTGCAAGCCGCCCCTGCCCCATCATCGGCGCCTCGCCAGGAGCCCTGCGGGCCGGATGAACATCATGACGATGAAGAAGGCGAAGGCGAGCACATAGCCCCATTCGAGATCAGAGAACAGGCCGCCGAGGGAGATGATCTCGGCGAACAAGAAGGAGGCAATGAAGCCGCCGATGAAATTGCCTAAGCCCCCGAGCACGCAGATCAGGAAGGTGATCGGCCCGAACGAGAGGCCGACGAAGGGATGCACGTCATATTGCAGCACCAGGAGGCAGGCAGCGAGCCCGGCCAGCGCGCCGCCGAGCGCGGACGTGATGAGATAGATCCGCTTGGCGTCGACGCCCATTAGCGCCATGATCTGCCGGTCCTGCGAGATGGCGCGGATCGCGGTGCCGGTGAAGGTTCGCGTCATGAACAGATAGACCGCGACCATGCCGACCAGTGCCGCCACGAAGGACAGCAGCCGTGCGTAGCTGAAATTCATGTCGCCGAAGGCGAGCACCGGCAGGCGGATGCCGAGGTTGCGGAAGTCGATGCCGAAGGCGACGGTGGCAAAGCTCTGCAGCACGAACAGCACGCCGCCGGTCGCGAGCAACTGATTGATCGGCGGTGCCGTGAGCAGCGGCGCGATCACGAGGTAGTGCAGCGCCGCCCCGAGGAGCGCGACCAGCAGGACGGTAAAGGGAGCGGCGATGAAATAGCTGACCCCGTAATACTGCACCATGAAGTACATGGCGTACATGCCGATCATCACGAGCTCGGCATAGCAGATCCAGGTCACGTCGATGACGCCGAAGATCAGGTTGAGACCGAGCGCGAGCAGCGCCAGCACGCCGCCGAGCAGGATGCCGTTGATCACGGCCTCCAGCAGATAAATGTCGAAGACGTCCAGAAATGCCTGCATGCCCGCTCACACCCCGAGATACGCTTCCTTGACCGTGTCGCTCGCCAGCATCTCGGCCGAGGTGCCGGAGGCGCGGATCGTGCCCGCCTCGATCAGATAGGCGCGATCGACCACTTTCAGCACCTGCTGTACGTTCTGCTCGACGATCAGCACGGTCAGGCCGCTGGCACGGATTCGCTTCACCAGCTCGAACACCTGCTGCACCACGACCGGCGCGAGGCCTGCCGACGGCTCGTCGAGCAGCAGGAGTTTCGGATTGGACATCATCGCGCGGCCGATCGCGCACATCTGCTGCTCGCCGCCGGACATGGTGCCGGCCATCTGGTGGCGTCGCTCCTTCAGGCGCGGAAACAGATCGAACACGACGTCGAGCCGCTCGGCATAGTGGGCGCGCGCCTCCTTCATGAAGGCGCCCATCTTGAGATTATCGTCGACCGAAAGCCGCGGAAACAACCGCCGGTTCTCCGGCACATGCGCAATGCCGAGGCTGACGATCTTGTGCGCCGGCGTCGCCACGACGTCGATGCCCTCCATTTTGATCGAGCCGCGCGACGGCCGGATCAGGCCGGAGATGATGCGCATCAAGGTGGTCTTGCCGGCGCCGTTCGGCCCGATGACGCCGACGGCCTCGCCGGCCTTGACGTCGAGATTGACATCGAACAGCGCCTGGAACGTGCCATAGCCGGCATTGACGCCGCGGAGTTCCAGCATCGGCTAACCTCCCGCGCGGCGGCGCGCCTCGGCGGCCGCGGCCTGCGTGGTCTCGGCATCGGTGCCGAGATAGACCTCGATCACCCGTGGATCGCCGGCGACCGCGCTGGGCAGCCCCTCGGAGATCTTCTCGCCGTGATCGAGCACCATGACGCGGTCGACGACGCGCATCAGCACGCCCATGATGTGCTCGACCCAGATGATGGTGATACCGAGCTCGTCGCGGATGTTGCGCAGCATGTCGGCGGCCTGATCCATCTCGGCCTCGTCGAGGCCGCCGAGGCTTTCGTCGGCGAGCAACAGCTTCGGCGCGGTGGCGAGGGCCTTCGCAAGCTCGAGCTTCTTCAAGCCGGCAGCGCCGAGGCCATCGACACTGGCATGGCGATCGGTCGGCAGGCCGACCATCGCCAGCGACCGCTCGGCCGCTTCCTCGGCCTTGACGCGACTGTGGCGTCCCTGGCCGTAGAAGCCGGCCAGCGCGACATTCTCGAAGATGGTCAGGCGGCGGAAGGGCCGCGGAATCTGGAAGGTGCGACCGATGCCGCGGTTGATGATCCGGTGCGGTGCAAGGCCTGCGATCTCATGCCCGGCGAACAGGATCGATCCGGAGCTCGGCACCAGCGTGCCGGAGAGCATGTTGAAGATCGTGCTCTTGCCCGAACCGTTGGGTCCGATCAGGCCGAGGATCTCGCCCTGGTCGACCCTGAACGAGACGTTGTTGACGGCCGTGAAGCCGCCAAACCGCTTCACCAGCCCGCTGACTTCCAACACCGAAGCACTCCGCCGCTACTGGTTGCTGTAGGTGGTGCCTTTCGGCAGCGGCAGCACCGCCTCGCGCTGCGCCTGGCTCTTGGGCCACACCACAGAGGACTTGTCGTCGATGTACTGGATCACGACGGGAAAGGAGCGTTCGTTCTGCCCGGCCATCGGCGTGCCCTCACCGTAGAACTTCACGCCGAAGCCGAGCATGGTGCCGCCCTCGGGAATGTCGGTGTCGAGCGCCGCCTTGCGCAGCGCGTCGGGATCGACACCGCCATACTTCTTGATCGCGCGCGGCAGCACGTCGCTCATGAATAAATACGTGTTGGACGCGCCGATGCCGACATGGGCCGAGCGGATCGCGACTCCGGGCTTGATCTTATCGAACTCCTCGCCGACCATCTTGATGACGGGCGGCAGCTTCGGATCCATGGTCTTCTGGTTGGCGAGCCAGATCGAGATCGGGTCGGCGTTGAAGATGTAGGCGGCGTCTGCGCCCATGCCTTCCTTCAGCTTCTCGTAGACGCCGTAGCCGGCGCCATGTCCCATCAGCGCGCCGAACTTCAATCCCTGCTCGCGGGCCTGGCGCAGCAACAGCGTGATGTCGGGGTTGTAGCCGGTGTGGAAGATGACGTCGGGCTTGGCGCGCTTCAGCTTGGTCACCAGCGCGGAGAGATCAGGCGCGGTTGCCGAGTAACCTTCCTTCAGCACGACATTGAAGCCGGCCTTCTTCGCACCGGCCTCATTGCCCTTGGAGACGTCGACGCCATAGGCGCCGTCCTCGTGGATGATGGCGACGCGCAGGTCCTTCGGCTCCTTGCCGAACTTCTCCTTGGCGTTCTGCGCGATGAAATCCATCGTCATCATGCCGAACTGGTCGCCGCTCGCTTGCGGGCGGAACACGTATTTGTAACCCTTCTCGTTGAACACGGCCGACGAGATGCAGGTCGTGATCCACATGAATTTCTTGAGCTGCTCGACACGGGCCGCGACCGGCACGCATTGCGCCGAGGAGAAGAAGCCGAGCACCATGTCGACCTTCTCCTGCTCGAGCAGGCGGACGGATTCGTTGATGGCGATGTCAGGCTTGCTTTGCGCGTCGGCGTAGACGGCCTCGATCTTGTAACCCTCGACACCGGTCTTGGCGAAATGATCGAGGATGATCTTTGCGCCGACATAGTTCAGCTCGGACCCGCCGCCCGCGAGAGGTCCGGTCAAATCAAAGACGACGCCGATCTTGATCTTTTTCTCTTTGGCTTGATCTTGGGCCTGGGCGGACACCGCCAAGCCCGTCGCTGCAATCGCGACCAACAGCCCACGTACCAAACGGGCAGCCATGCGCAGGCGCATCAAAACCTCCCTGGACGATTGTGCATCGCATTCTTGTTGGTCTTGCTTTTTCGCCCATCACATGGGGTGAGCGAAGCGATGTCAAGCCTCGCGCGTCAGCGAGAGGCGAACTGCTGCGCAATAAAGGCCGTGACAAATCGCGGCATGGTCGGCGTGAGATCATCCATCCCGCGCACGAGATGAATGGCCGACAGTTCGGGCTCGACCTCGCGCGCCAGATTGGCTTCGATCCGGGAGCGGGCCACCTCGCCCGGCATATCCAGGTTGAGGACCTGAATCATCGCAATCGCACGGCCCGAGACCACGCAGTGCCAGTCTGCCTCCGCGGCATAGTCGGCCACGGTGAGGCCGGTCTCCTCCGCGATCTCGCGGACGACGCTGCCGGGGATGTCGAGGGCACCAGCCCTGATGTCGTCGAGGTCGGGCGTTCCCGACGGGAAATAGACCCGGCCGGCATTGGCGGTGTGCTGCGCCATTTCGCCCATCACGAAGGCGCCGTCGGAGGTACGCAGCGCGCCCATGCCAAAGCCGTTGAACACGGCCGGATCAGGAAAGCCCCAGTCGCGCCAGGCGAGGAAGCTGGCGAAATCGGTCTCGAAATAAGTCGCGGCGAGATGGCCGTCCGTGAACACGGCATCGCGCCCGAGCAGGACGCGGCCGTTCCAGATCTTCGGCCGCTCGCGCTGCATCTCGGCGAAATGCGCCGCAATCTCGGCGCGGCGCTCCTCCGCGAACGGCCACACGATCGGCCGCACCGCAAGATCAAGCGTCGCAACGCGATGAATGACCGGTGACGTCATGACGCCTGACTACTTCGCCTTCGCATCAGCTATTTGGCATTCCCCGTCGTCTTCTTGGCCTGATCGACGAATTTGTTGGTGAAGGTCTTGCTGACGTCGATCTTGGCGTTCGCCACTTCGGGCGAACCGACGCTGAACACCGCAAGCACGGCATCGGCGCCCTTCGGGTCCATCTTGCCTGTTTCGGAGAACATCGGGATCGTGTTCTTCAGCGCGGCGAGATAGAGGTCCTTGTTCTTGCCGACCGCCTCATCCGGCATCTTCGCCATGATCTCCTCGGGCGAGTGCGAGTGGATCCAGGTCAGCGTCGCCAGGATCGCGTTGGTGAGCGCCTGCGTTTCCTTCTCGTGACCGTTGACCCAGGCCGCCGTCGAGTACAGCGCGCCGCCCGGATATTCGCCGCCGAACGTCTCGAGCGTGTCCTTCTGGGTGCGGGTGTCCGAAAGGATGCGCAGATCCTTGTGGCTGCCCTGGAGCACGGTGACGGAAGGATCGAGCATCACGGCCGCGTCGATCTGGCCCTGCTCCATGGCGGCGACCGCGGTGGCGCCGAGGCCGACGCCGATCACGGCGGTGCCGGCGGGATCGAGCCCGTTCTTCTTGAGCATATATTTGAGGAAGAAGTCGGTGGAGGAGCCGGGGGCACTCACGCCGACCTTCTTGCCGGCAAGGTCCTTCACCGACTTGATGTCGTTGGTCCGAGAAGGCGCGACCACCAGCACGAGGCCGGGATAGCGGTCATAGACCACGAAGGCCTGAAGCTCCTGCTTCTTGGCAGCGAGATTGACGCAATGATCGAAATAGCCGGAAACGACGTCGGCACTGCCGCCGAGCACGGCCTTCAGCGCGTCAGAGCCGCCCTTGAGGTCGACCAGCTCGACATTGACGCCGGCCTTCTCGTACTCGCCGAGCTGCTTGGCCAGCACGGTGGGCAGATAGCACAGGCAAGAGCCGCCGCCGACCGCGATGGTGACCTTGCTTTGCGCCGCGGCAAGCGAGGTGGTGAGCGTCAGCGCGAGCAGCGCGCCGGCGAGCCTGGCAATCGTGTTCTTCATTGGTTTCCTCCGTTCGGCCGGCGGCACCATAGAGCAGCGGGGCTGGCTTGAGAAGCACCGCCTATGTGGGCTGGCCATCGGCCTTTCGGCGCAATAGCATGCCTAAACAAGAACAATTCCTGATGGGGAGGATCATCCATGAATCGCCTTGCTGCCGGGCTGTCGATCGCCGCCGCCTTTGCCGCCGGATGCGGCGCCACCCATCTGCTCCGGCCGGCGCTCGCCGCTGAAAACATCACCGCGCAGATCATCCATACCGGCGAGATGGAAGGCGACGCGCTCGGGTCCGCGAACGCCGTCGGCTACCGTTCCAAGATGTTCGCGAGCGCGGACGGTGCCACCATCTCGATCCAGGTCGGCAACGTCCCCAAGCACCTGCATCCCAACACCAATGAGATCCAGTACATCCTGGACGGCACGGGGACGATCTGGCTCGGCGACAAGGAAGTGACGGTGAAGCCCGGAGACCTCGTGATCATCCCGAAGGGGACGCCGCATGGCGGCACCAAGCCGATCAGTGGCCAGGTCAAGGCGATCGCGATCAAGACGCCGCCGCAGGCGCCCGACGACACCAAGCTGCTGGATTGATGACGGTGGGCTCCCTCTCCCGCTTGCGGGAGAGGGCTGGGGAGAGGGTGTCTCCACACGCGAGAACCCCCGAGAGGAAAGAGCCCTCACCCGCCGCTACGCGCCGACCTCTCCCGCAAGCGGGAGAGGTGAACTCCTGCAGCGGCGCGCACCAATCCAAATGAATTTGCGCCCTAGCCCCGCCCATCCGACGCAGTTGGCCGCCACACCAACAGACGGCGCTCCACCAGCGTCACGCCGAAGTCGATCAGGATGACGAAGGCCGACAGCACGAACATGCCGGCGAACACGCCGGCAACGTCGAAGATGCCTTCGGCCTGCTGAATGAGATAACCGAGCCCAGCCGCCGATCCCAGATATTCGCCGACGACCGCACCGACCACGGCGAAGCCGACCGAGGTGTGCAGCGAGGAGAACATCCAGGACAGCGCCGAGGGCCAATAGACGTGCTGCATCAGCTGCCGCTCACTCATGCCGAGCATGCGGCCGTTGTCGAGCACGGTGCGGCTGACTTCCTTCACGCCCTGATAGACGTTGAAGAACACGATGAAGAACACCAGCGTCACGCCGAGCGCGACCTTGGACCAGATGCCAAGTCCGAGCCACAGCGCGAAGATCGGCGCCAGCACGACGCGCGGCAGCGCGTTGACCATCTTGACGTAAGGGTCGAACACGGCTGCGACCAGTGGCTGGCGCGCAAACCAGAAGCCGACCAACACGCCGCCGAGCGATCCGATCAAGAACGCCAGGATCGATTCCGCGAGCGTGATGCCGAGATGTTTCCAGATCACGCCGGATGCGAACCACTTCACGATCTGGCTGAACACGTCGAATGGGTTGGAGAAGAAGAACGGCGGCAGCAGGATCTTGCCGAATACGGGGACGGTCGAGAGCACTTGCCACAGCACGATGCAGACGACCGCGACCAGGACTTGCAGCGCAAGCAGCGTCGGGCGCGACATCAGACCGTCTCCTTCGCGTGAGTGGACTGCTCGTAACCCTTCATCACCTCGTCCTTCAGCACGCTCCAGATCTCGCGATGCAGTGAGTGAAACTCCTTATCGAGCCGCACCTCGAAGATGTCGCGCGGGCGCGGCAAGCTGACGCGCCAGTCGCCGATGATGCGCGAGGACGGCCCCGCC
This sequence comes from Bradyrhizobium sp. C-145, assembly GCF_023375135.1. Taxonomy (NCBI): domain Bacteria; kingdom Pseudomonadati; phylum Pseudomonadota; class Alphaproteobacteria; order Hyphomicrobiales; family Nitrobacteraceae; genus Bradyrhizobium; species Bradyrhizobium sp. C-145. The sequence goes on from NZ_CP088150.1 coordinate 7,373,786, forward strand.
GACATGATCACGACGCGATCGGCGAGCGCGATTGCCTCTTCGAGGTCGTGGGTGACGAACAGCACCGCCTTGCGGTCGGCGTTCCAGAGGTCGAGCAGCAGGTTGCCCATGACCTGGCGCGTCTGCGCATCGAGCGGCCCGAACGGCTCGTCCATCAGCAGGATTTTTGGATCGCGGATCAGCACCTGCGCCAAAGCCACGCGCTTGCGCTGGCCGCCGGAGAGCATGTGCGGATAGCGGTTCGCGAAGGCGCCGAGCCCGACGGAGGTCAGCCATTGCTGCGCCCGCGGCAGCGCTTCGGAGCGGGGCGTGCCCTTGATCTCGAGCCCGATGGCGACATTGTCGAGCGCGGTCTTCCACGGGAACAGCGCGTCGGCCTGGAACAGGTAGCCGGCATCCCGGTTCAGCCCCGCGAGCGGCTGGTCGAATATCCTGACGCTGCCGGCCGCGGGCCTGAGCAGCCCGGCGGCAACGTTGAGCAGCGTGGATTTCCCGCAGCCGGTCGGGCCGACAATGGCGACGAACTCGCCCTGCGCCACCGCGAGATGGGCTTTCTCAACCGCCGTATAGACCCGGCCGTCCCCGAGGCGGAACGCGACCTTGGCATCTTCCAGCGCCACCGCCGTGGGCGTCGTCATGTGCTTCCTCCAAACCTGGACCGATGCCTTAGCCGCTCGCGCAGCCAAGTTCAATCAAGGCGCCAAGCGTGCTACGCATGGGGTCTTGCCGTGCTCTTACCCTCCCCTGGAGGGGAGGGTCGGCTCACATAAGCGCAGCGAAATGTGAGACGGGGTGGGGTGAAGGTCTCTCTGCGAAGAACAGTGCCCGAGTGGAGAGATCACCCCACCCCGCTCGCGCTGCGCGCGATCGACCCTCCCCCTCCAGGGGAGGGTAAGAGAAAAGCGAGCCCACCCGTATGCCCTCCAGGCCGATGATCAGCTATGCGCATGTCACCAAGAGCTTCGGCCCGCTCAAGGCCGTCGACGATGTATCGCTCGACATCGCCGAAGGCGAATTTGTGGCGATCGTCGGTGGCTCGGGCTCCGGCAAGACTACCCTGCTGCGGCTCGCCAACCGGCTGATCGAGGCGGATGGCGGCACGATCACGGTCGAGGGCGAGGACGTGCAAAACGTCGATCCGGTCGCGCTGCGGCGGCGGATCGGCTACGTGTTCCAGGCCGGCGGGCTGTTTCCACATTTGAGCGTTGCCGACAATATCGGGATCACGCCAAGACTGCTGGGCGTGTCGGCTACGGACATCGCCGTGCGTGTCGACGAACTGCTGGAGCTCGTGCAGCTCGACCGTGCCGCGCATCGCGACCGGCTGCCCGAAGAGCTCTCGGGTGGCCAGCGCCAGCGCGTCGGCGTGGCGCGGGCGCTCGCGGCAAAGCCCCGCATCATGCTGATGGACGAGCCGTTCGGCGCGCTCGATCCCCTCACCCGCGATGCGCTCGGCGAGGATTTTCGCAACCTGCACCGCAAGCTCGGCCTGACCACCGTGATGATCACGCATGACATGACGGAGGCGATTTTGCTGGCCGACCGCATCGCGGTGATGCGCGCTGGAACGCTGCTGGCCCAGGGCACGCCGGCAGAGCTGTCGAAGAGCGGCGACGCCTATGTGCTGGAGCTGTTGCGCACGCCCCGGCGCCAAGTCGAGCGATTGAACGCGCTGTTGCCGCAGGGCGGTGGGGCATGAGCTTCTTCATCGACCCGCGCTGGGGCGAGGCGCTGTCGCATTTGCCCGACTATCTCGGCAACCATGTGCGGGTGAGCCTTGCCGCGCTCGCGCTCGGTCTCGCCGTCAGCCTGCCACTGGCCATCCTGACGCGCAATCGCCCGGCGCCGCGCGGCATGCTGCTCGCGTTCGCCAGCATCGTGCAGACCGTGCCTGGGCTGGCGCTGCTTGCGCTGTTCTATCCGCTGCTGCTGCTGGCGGCTTCCGTCACGCTCGCCTGGTTCGGCGTCTCCTTCTCCGCTTTCGGCTTCCTCCCAGCGATGCTGGCGCTCGCGCTCTATTCGATGTTGCCGGTGCTGCGCAATGGCATCACCGGTCTCAACGGCATCGATCCGGCGCTGCTCGAAGCCGCCAAGGGTGTCGGAATGACCGCACGACAGTCTCTTCTCATGGTCGAACTCCCGCTGGCGCTGCCGGTGATGATGGCGGGCATCCGCACCGCCGCGGTGTGGGTGATCGGCACGGCGACGCTGTCGACGCCGATCGGGCAGACCAGCCTCGGCAATTACATCTTCGCCGGGCTTCAGACCCAGAACTGGGTGTTCGTGCTGTTCGGCTGCCTGGCCTCGGCCCTGCTCGCGCTTGCGGTCGATGAGTTGCTCGGCCTGATTGAGACAGGCCTGCGCCAACGCAGGCGCCTGCGCGCCGGACTCGGCGCGATCGGGATCGCCGCACTTGTCGCTGCCACACTGGTGCCGACGCTGGGACGCTCGTCGCAGAGCTATGTAGTCGGCGCCAAAACCTTCGCCGAGCAATATGTGCTGTCGGCGCTGCTCAGGGACCGCCTCCAGGCGGCCGGGCTTTCCGCCGCCGCGCGATCCGGCCTCGGCTCCAGCGTGATCTTCGAGGCACTGAAGGCCGGGGACATCGATCTCTATGTCGACTATTCCGGTACGCTCTGGACCAACCAGTTGCATCGCACCGACATCAAGCCGCGCGCGGAGCTGCTCGCGGAGCTGAAGACAGCCCTCGCGAAAGAGAACATCACCTTGCTCGGCGAGCTCGGATTCGAGAATGCCTATGCGTTGGTGATGCCGAGAAGGCGCGCCGAGGCGCTAGGCATCCGCAGCATCGCCGATCTCGCCGCGCACACATCGACGATGTCGATCGCCGGCGACTACGAGTTCTTCTCGCGCCCCGAATGGGCCGCGCTGCAAAAGGCCTACGGCCTTACCTTCCGCGCCCAACGCCAGATGCAGCCGGACTTCATGTATGCCGCGGTCGCCAGCGGCGAGGTCGACGTGATCGCCGGCTACACCAGCGACGGCCTGATCGCGAAATACGATCTCGTTGCGCTCGACGATCCCAGGCATGCGATCCCGCCCTACGACGCGATCCTGCTGCTCGCACCGAAGCGAGCCGGTGACGAGCGGCTACAGGCGGCACTCAAGCCGCTGCTCGGCAAGATCGACATCGCGACCATGCGCGAAGCCAATTTGCGCGCCAGCGGCAACGATGCGAATTCATCACCCGATGCGGTGGCGAAGTGGCTGTGGGGAAAAATTAATCCGTAGGCGCGCAGACGACCCGTCATCCTGAGGCGCGAGCCGTGCGCTGCAAAGCAGCGCGCGGGGAGCCTCGAAGGATAAGCGGCCCCGATGCAGCCGGACCGTCGCCCTTCGAGGCTCACCCAGCGGCGCCTTTGCGCCGCAGGGCTCGCACCTCAGGGTGACGGTCAATGAGTAGCGCTTGGGGGTACAGCAAGACAGCTACAGCCCCCGGATCATCCCCGCTTCGATCAGCAGCCGATTCAGCCGCCGCGCCTCGGCGCCGTCCTTGCAGCCGTAGAAGATGCCCTTGCAGCGGAGCATGATCGCCTTCTGCTCGGCGAAGGACGGATCGAGCGGGATGCCGGCGGCCTCCTGGATCACCAGCGGCAGATACGGGCCGTCGATCGTGTCCATCACGGCGTCGCTCTTCACCGGTTCGAAATTGACGGCGTCGATCGCATAATAGGTTGCGTAGAGACGCGGATCGTAAGCGTCGAGCTTCTTGCCGAGAGCGCCCTCGTCGAGCCCGGGCTCGAGCAGGTTCGGCGCAAATTCCGGCTGGTGATCGCCGTAGCGCACGATCAGGAAAGGCTCGCCGGGAAAATTCTTCTTCAGGCCGGCGACGAAAGTCCTGTACTGCTCGGCGCTCATCGCCTGGCGGCGCAGATATTCGTCGATCGACGGCACGTTGCCCGGCGCGCGCCAGTTCGGCAGCAGGTCGGGACGGAAGCGCGTCTCCCAGGGGAAATGATTGGCACCGAGATAGATGAAGGTGAACAGCGGCTTGTTCGGCGGCTGTTGCCCCATCAGCTGAAGCGCCTTGTCGTAGAAGAAGGAGTCCGGTTCGACGTCCTTGGCGCCGAGATCCTTCGAGTCGAGGAAGCGTTCGATGCCGGTCGTCATCTGGAAGCTGCGCGCGCCCATGAAGCCGCCATGGGCGGGATACAGCGACATCGTGTCGTAGCCGCAACGACGCAGCGCCAGCGGCAGGCCGCGCTCGACGCGGTTCGAGGCGATGCGCGTCACGAAATAGGCGAAGCGGCCGAACGAACGCGAGGAGAGCCCCGCAAGCACGTTGTATTCGGTAAACCAGCTCGGCCCGCCATTGCTCTCGGCCAGGAACGTGCGCTGCTTGCCGTCCCAGGACTTGAAGTGGTCGCCATAGTGCGGCGGCACCTTGATGCCCTGCGCGGCGCGGATGTCGAAGCTCGATTCATCGTGGATCATGATGATGTTGGGCCGGCGACCCGCAGGGTGGCACTCATCGACCAGCGGCACGTTGAGCCGCTCGTTGGTCGCGGCGGCGGATTCCATGAAACCGTACTGCACGAAATCGGCGACCGCGGTGACGCCGGAGCGGAAGAATTTCGAGAGATAGCCGTCGTCGTAATAGCCGCGCCAGGCTTCATCAGGATGATAGAGCGAATAGCCCACCAGCGCAGCAAGGCAGGCGAGCTTGCAGGCGAACGCCGGCAGACGGCGGATGCGGAACGGATCGAGCCACCACAGCGCATACATCAGCGGCAGCGTGACGAGGCCGGCCAGGATCACCGACCAGCGCAGATTCGGAAAGATCGTGAACAGGAACGCGACGGTGTCGCGGTCGATCATCATCAGGTCGATGAAGTTGACCGTCATCTGCACGACGTCGTGCTTGAGCCGGGACAGCAGCACCAGCACGACGACCATGGTCAGCGACAGCGCACCCGACAGCGCCGGCCGCCGCAGCAGCGTGATCCAGAAGAAGTTGAGGATGCCCCACGCCAGCGCGAAGGAGAGGCGCGAGCCGAAATCGGTCTCGGTCTCGTACATCAGCGCGAGCGCTGCGAAATGGGGCGCTGTGACCGCGAGCAGCCGCCAGATGCCGAGCGCGGCGACGCTCGCCAGGACGGCGGCGGTGGCAGAAGGACCTGGATTGGGCGCGGACGCCATCGACGACACGCAACTTCTGGTCCGGCGCGGTGATGCCAAGCCATCTGGCCGGCCTCGAGGCAGCTAGCGGCGCCCGGCGCAGCCGGAAGTCTGCACCGTGTCACAAAACTGTAACGGAACAGTCACGGTCAGGCAACGCGTCCGGCGATTCGACTTTCGCTTATTGTTAGCGGGAGACGTGGGCCGCAGGCCCGGCAGGCCGCTGCTCGCAACGTCAGGGCTTGGCGATCGGACCGACGGTCGAGGCGAGCTGAACGTCGGTTACCCCTGCGGCAGCAGCCCGAGGCGCTTGGCGATGATGCGGTCCAGCGTCCGTTTCGGCAGCACGGCGCCGATCAGATGGCGGAGCGGATCCGGCGTGATCTGGTAGCGCACCTTTGGGCTTGCCGCCGTCAGCGCCTCGAACACCACTTCGGCGATACGCTCGGCAGGCAGGCCCTTGGCGCCGATGTCCATCATGAACGCCATCGCCTTGTTTAGTGCCGGCAGATAGGGCGAGTTCTGGTAGACGGAGAGGTCGATCTCTTCGGCCTTGCTCCAGATCGGCGTCTTCACCGCGCCGGGAGCGACGATGATGACGTCGATGCCGAACAGCATCAGCTCGCGGCGCAGGCTCTCCGACAGGCCCTCGATGGCGTGCTTGGAGGTGCTGTAAGGTGCCGACAGCGGATTGCCGTTCTTGCCGGCGACCGAGCTGATCATCACGATCCGGCCCTTCGGCCCCTTCAGCGCGGGATCTGCGCCCAGCAGCGGCCCGAACGCCTGCGTCGCGATGACCGGACCGATGACGTTGACGTCCATCTGGCGGCGGAAATCGTCGACCGACAATTCGAGCACGGGGCCGGCGACCGCGATGCCTGCATTGTTGACGAGCCCCGCCAGCGTCTCGCCGCCCAGCGCATCGCGAACTTTTCGCGCAGCAGCGAGGACTGCTGCCTCGTCGGTGACGTCGAACAGCAATGGCGTGAAATTGGTGCCGAACTCACTCTTGAGCCGGTCGGCGTCGGCCTGCTTGCGGACACTGCCGAACACGCGATAGCCACGCCCGATCAGATATTTCGCAACGGCCCAGCCGATGCCGGTGGACGCACCGGTAACGACGACAGATCGCATGGTCCCTCCCCTCGAGTTCCCGCGATCATGTAGGAGGAAGCTGCCCGTGCGCAATGCCGCCCAGCCCGCAAGTCCGCGCAGCAGGTGTCGGTTCTTGAGATGAAGCGGCGCGCGAGCGTTGCGACATGACGTCGAAAGGCGCGTTAAAAAGGCGGATGAAGAGCCGAATCCTTGGCTTTCACGACGCAGCACTTTTGACGATCAGGAAGTTCTAAGAAGCCTTGAAAAACGACGCGAGACCAAGAATGTGGTTTAAGCGTCAGTTCTTGGCGCTCAAGCAGCGCGTCAACTCGCGAAGAATTTGAATGAAGCAACTATGCTTCGCGCGAGAAGGAACGAGCGAGACCGCTGTCTGCGATCTTGCTCGAGCCTATTCGCGAAGGTTTAAGATTTGGTGTGACGAGCGAAGCTCGTGTTCGCTCGTATCCCGGACAAGCGCAGCGAAGCGGAGCCCAGAGCCGGGACCCAGAGGCCGCATTGGACCCCGGATCAGCAGCGCATCACCAGAGTGCTGCGCTGCGTCCGGGGCAGAACGGCTTAGTTCTTGCTCTTATCGACCAGCGCGCCCTTCTTGATCCAGGGCATCATGTCGCGCAGCTTCGCGCCGACTTCCTCGATCGGGTGTGCCGCGAGCTTGGCGCGGGTCGCCTTGAACGAGGTCTGGTTGACCTTGTTCTCAAGCATCCAGTCGCGGGCGAACTTGCCGCCCTGGATGTCGGCGAGAACCTTCCGCATCTCCTTCTTGGTCTCGTCGGTGATGATGCGCGGACCGGTGACGTACTCGCCGTACTCGGCGGTGTTGGAGATGGAGTAGTTCATGTTGGCAATGCCGCCTTCATAGATCAGGTCGACGATCAGCTTCACTTCGTGCAGGCACTCGAAATAGGCCATCTCCGGGGCGTAACCGGCTTCGACCAGGGTCTCGTAGCCGCCCTTGATCAACTCGACCAGGCCGCCGCAGAGCACCACCTGCTCGCCGAACAGGTCGGTCTCGCACTCTTCCTTGAAGGTGGTCTCGATGATGCCGGCACGGCCGCCGCCGATGGCGGACGCATAGGACAGCCCGAGGTCGTGGGCATTGCCCGAGACGTCCTTGGCGATCGCGATCAGGCAGGGCACGCCGCCGCCGCGCTGATACTCCGAGCGCACGGTGTGGCCGGGGCCCTTCGGCGCGATCATCAGCACGTCGAGGTCGGCGCGCGGGTCGAGCAGGTTGAAGTGGACGTTGAGGCCGTGCGCGAACACGAGGGCGGCGCCCTTCTTCATGTTGTCGTGCAGGTGCTCGCGGTAGATGTCGCCCTGGAGCTCGTCCGGGGTCAGCATCATGACGAGGTCGGCCCATTTGGCGGCTTCGGCGACTTCCATGACCTTGAAGCCGGCAGCTTCCGCCTTCTTGGCCGAGGCCGATCCCTTGCGCAGCGCAATGGCGACTTCCTTGACGCCGGAGTCCTTCAGGTTGAGCGCATGGGCGTGGCCCTGGCTGCCATAGCCGACGATGGCGACCTTCTTGCCCTTGATCAGGTTCAGGTCGGCGTCGCGATCGTAATAAACACGCATAGTTCGTTTCCTCGTTCGGGGCCGGAATCGGCCGATGGTCAGGTCTTTCGAAGGTGAATTGACGGATTTCGGGGGCTGTCTAGAGCATTTTAGGGCCCCTGGGAAACCCGTTTCTGCATGGAAATCTGCGGCATCATGCATCCATGAAGACGGGGTAGAGGGAAGCGAGCAGCAGCACCGCCATCAGGATATTGAAGGCGCGGACCAGCCGCTCTGAGGTCAGGACCGGCCGCAATGCGGAGCCGAACAGAGCCCAGGCCACGGTCGAAACCGTGCCGACGAGCAGGCTGATCAGGGTCTGGATTGCGATGTTGAGCGGGAATCGGGCGATCGCCGCGTAGGCGGTGATGGTGCCGATCACGATCACCCAGCCTTTGGCGTTGATCCATTGGAACATCGCCGCGCCCCAGAAGGTCATCGGGCCGCGGCCGCCCCCCTCACCCGGCTTGGTCGGGCCGGACATGGCGATCGCGGCGGCGAGATAGATCAGGTAGGCCGCACCGGCATATTTCAAGATGGTCTGGAGGATCGGATACGCCAGGAACACGGTGCCGAGCCCGAGGCCGACCGCGGCCACCATGAAGGCAAAGCCGATGACGATCCCGACGATGTGGGGAATGGTGCGCCGGAAGCCGTAGGTCAGGCCCGAGGATAGCAGCATGATGTTGTTCGGCCCGGGCGTGAAGTACATCACGACCATGAAGATGAGAAAGGCATAGAACAGCGATTGGGACATGCTCACCTCACGCGACTTTGGGCAGCGGCTCTTCAGGCAGCGCCTTGGGTCGCTTCGCGAGCACCATCACCGCGATACCGCCGATCACGGTCAGCATGCCGGCGAGCCTTAGGGGTCCGAACCGCTCGCCGAACACGACGCTGGAGGCCGCCGATCCCACGAATGGCACCAGCAGCGCGAACGGCACCACCTGGGCGGCTGGATAGTCGCGCAGCAACCGACCCCACAGCCAATAGGCGATGCTTGTCGAGACGCCGCCAAGCGCCAGCATGCAGAGAGCCGACGTCAGCGAGATGTGGGTCAGCGATGTCCAGGTCGACGCCGGGCCGTTAGCGATAAGCGCCAGCGCGAACAGCGGTATCGCCGAGGCGAGACACAACCACGCGAACAGGTCGAACATGGGCACGCCGCGGGCACCACGCAGCAAGAGATTGCCGACGGCAAAGCTGACTGGCGAGATCATCAGCACCGCAAACGCAGCAACGCTGAAATCATAGCCGACAGTGCCGCAGATCATCAGAAGACCGATCGCAGCAATGCCGGTGCCGAGTGCCTGCATCGGCGTCGGCCGCTCGCCGAATGCGAGCGCGGCAAAGCCGATGGTGAACAGCGCCTGGCTCTGCACGACGACACTGGTCAGCCCCACCGGCACGCCATGGGCGATGCCATAGGCCTGGGACAGGAACTGGCCGAGAAACAGCGTGAAGCTGATCGCGATCAGGAGCGACCAGGCAATCTTCGGCTTGCGAATGAACAGGCATGGGACCGCAGCGACGGTGAAGCGTAGCGCCGTCATCAACTCCGGTGACAGTTCGTCGAGCGCGATCCGGCTCGCCACGAAGGCAAGCCCCCAGATGATCGCCACCAGGATGGCGATGAGGATGTCAGCCGGCTTCATTGTTGTTCCCGGTTCTGCACTATCGTGCAGCCCTGTTACTTTTTCTGTCTAGCCTTGCTCGCCGGCTTTCGGTTTCCGCAGCAGATAAGTGCCGTGCATGGGGGCGTGATAATCGGCCGAGATCAGCGTGAAGCCGACGTCGGTCAGCATCCGCTCCATCACCCAGCCGAAGGTGGAATATTCGTCGCGCATGTGCGTGACGACGCCTTCGCACGAAAAGTCGTGGTTCTTGATCTGGAAGTCCGCCCATTGCTCGACATCGCGCTCGATCGCATCCGGCATCGAGGCGTAGACGATGTCGCGCAGGTAGAAGCTCGCGCCCGGCTTCAGCGCGCGATAGATCCGCGATATCGCCACCGCCTTCCAGAAGTCCGGCAGATGATGCAGCGTGAACTCGCTGACGATCAAATCGTAGGATTCCGGGCGGTAGGAGAAGCTCAGCAGGCCCGCCGACTGGGTGCGGACAGGCGCCTTGCGGTCACGCGCATAGATTTCGGCGAGCGCCAGCATCGCGGGCGAGATGTCGATGGCATCGACCTCGGCGCCCATCAGCGCTGCTTCAGTCGCGAGCACGCCGTTGCCGCAGCCGATGTCGGCGATGCGCCAGCCGCGCTGGACTCCGAGCATTTTCAGCGCGGCGCGCGCTCGCAGATCGGCATCGTCATGGCTGTCGTAGATCGAGGCCACCGCGGGCTCGATCCCCATCCGGTTCCGCTCGTTATAGTACCAGTCGCGCGCCAGCATGGTTCACATCCCTTCAGGCCCGCGACCAATCGCGGCAACGCCGGTGCGCGACACCTCGACGAGGCCGAGCGGACGCATCAGGTCGATAAACTGGTTGATTTTGTCCGTATTGCCTGTGATCTCGAACACAAAGCTCTCGGTGGTGGCGTCGATCACGCGGGCGCGGAACGCGTCCGCCAGCCTGAGCGCCTCGACCCGGTGCTCGCCCTGCCCGCGCACCTTCACCATGGCGAGCTCGCGCTCGATCGAGCGCTTGGTCTGGGTCATGTCGACGACGCGGTAGACCGGGATCATGCGATCGAGCTGATGCTTGATCTGCTCGATCACCATCGGCGTGCCGGTGGTGACGATGGTGATGCGCGACAGATGCTTCTGGGCCTCGGTCTCCGAGACCGTGAGACTCTCGATGTTGTAGCCGCGGCCCGAGAACAAGCCGATGACGCGTGCGAGCACGCCCGGCTCGTTCTGCACGAGCACCGCGAGCGTGTGCGTCTCGTTGGGATCGTGGCGGTCCTCGATGAAGTAGGCAGATGCCGGCTGGTTCATTGTCGTCCCCTCAAATGTCTCTCGTCATGACCTGCGAGATCTTCACACAGGCCGCGGCGTACTGGATCGCCCGGTCAAGCCGGGCGATGACAGCGAGTTTGTGTATATCGCGCTCACACCAGCGCCTTACCGGCGGCGAATGCCTTCGCGGTAGCCTCGTCGTTGGCCTGCTCGGGCAACAGCATCTCGTTGTGCGCTTTGCCGGAGGGGATCATCGGGAAGCAGTTTTCCAGCGCGGCGACGCGGCAGTCGAACAGCACCGGGCGCTTGACCGCGATCATCTCCTTGATGGCGCCCTCGAGATCGGCGGGCTTGTGCACCTGGAGGCCGACGCCGCCATAGGCTTCGGCGAGCTTGACGAAATCCGGCAGCGCCTCCGAATAGGAATGCGACAGGCGGTTACCGTGCAGCAGCTGCTGCCACTGCCGCACCATGCCCATGTACTGGTTGTTCAGGATGAAGATCTTGATCGGCAGCTCGTACTGCACTGCCGTCGACATCTCCTGCATCGTCATCTGCACCGAGGCATCACCCGCGATGTCGATGACGAGGCTGTCAGGATGGGCCACCTGCACACCGATGGCCGCCGGCAGGCCGTAGCCCATGGTGCCGAGACCGCCCGACGTCATCCAGCGATGCGGCTCCTCGAAGCCGTAGAACTGCGCCGCCCACATCTGATGCTGGCCGACCTCGGTCGTGATGTAGGTATCCTTGCCACGCGTCAGCTCGAACAGGCTCTGGATCGCGTGCTGCGGCAGGATGACGTCGTTGCTCTTCTTGTAGTAGAGCGAGTTGCGGGCACGCCACTGCGCGATCTGCTGCCACCACGACTTGATGTCGGGCTTCTTCGCCTCTGCCTTGAACACCTGGAGGATGTCGCCGAGGATGTTGCCGCAATCGCCGATGATCGGCACGTCGACGCGGATGTTCTTGTTGATCGAGGACGGGTCGATATCGATGTGGATCTTCTTCGAGCTAGGGGAGAACGCATCGACGCGGCCGGTGATGCGGTCGTCGAAGCGCGCGCCGACGCACAGCATGACGTCGCAATCATGCATGGTCATGTTGGCTTCGTAAGTGCCGTGCATGCCGAGCATGCCGAGCCAGTTCTTGCCCGACGCCGGATAGGCTCCGAGGCCCATCAGCGTGGAGGTGATCGGGAAGCCGGTGACCTCGACCAGCTCGCGCAGCAGCTTGGTCGCCTCGGGACCGGAATTGATGACGCCGCCGCCGCTGTAGATCACCGGGCGCTTGGCGTTGGCGAGCAGCGCGACGGCTTTGCGGATCTGCGTCGCATCGCCCTTCACGCGCGGCGCATAGGAACGATGCACGTCGGACTTGCGCGGCGGATGATAGGTGCCGGTCGCGAACTGCACGTCCTTGGGAACGTCGACCAGCACCGGGCCTGGCCGGCCGGAGGTCGCGACGTAGAACGCCTCGTGCAGCACCTTGGCGAGATCGTTGACGTCACGGACCAGCCAGTTGTGCTTGGTGCAGGGGCGCGTGATGCCGACGGTGTCGCATTCCTGGAAGGCGTCGTTGCCGATCAGATGCGTCGGCACCTGGCCGGAGATGCAGACCAGCGGGATCGAGTCCATCAATGCGTCGGTCAGCGGCGTCACCATGTTGGTGGCGCCGGGGCCGGAAGTCACCAGAGCGACGCCCGGCTTGCCGGTCGAGCGCGCATAACCCTCGGCGGCGTGGCCCGCGCCCTGCTCATGGCGGACCAGGATGTGCTGGACCTCGCTCTGCTGGAAGATCTCGTCATAGATCGGAAGCACCGCGCCGCCGGGATAGCCGAAAATGTCGGTCACGCCGTGATCGATGAGCGCGCGGACGATCATCGCGGCGCCGGTCATCTGGTTCGGATCGTGGCTCTTGTCGCTCATAGGCTTGCTCCGGATGCGCTGTTGTCAGCGGCTTCGTTCGTGTCGGGTTCGGGAAATAAAAAAGGCCCCGAAGAGGGCCCACGCACACCGCCTGTCTTGTGGATGGCAGCTAGCCACCCCCGGCGGTGTGCCTGGGTACGACGGCGATAAGGAGGTTGGTAATAATGTTACGCATGGCAGCGCCCGGCTTCTCAAAGGTTGCGCGAAACATAGCGGCCAAAGCCCGGATGTCAAGGCAATGCGGCCGTTCCCGCGCGATTTTGGCAGTGTAGCGGTGTTCCCGGGGTTCGGCGAGAGGTAAATTCGGGAACCGGGCACAAAAGCACGTCAGTCCGTCGCCGCCGCGAGCCATCCCCTCGCCTCCTCCGGCTTGACCCATTCGAACTCCGGCAATTGGTGCCGGAACCAGGTGAACTGGCGCTTGGCGTAATGGCGGGTGTCGGCACGGCCGATTGTGGCTGCTTCGTCCAGGCTGAGCTCACCGCGCAGATGCCGGATCAGCGCCGGCACGCCATGGGCCTTCATGGCCGGCAGCAGTGGATCGAGATGTCGGGCGGCGAGCCGCTCGACCTCCCCCAGCGCGCCGGCGCCCAGCATGGCATCGAAGCGGGCATCGATGCGGGCATAGAGCTCGTCGCGCCCGGGGGCGAGAAACACCGCGCGAAAACTACCCTTCGACAGCAACGGCGGCTGGCCCTCGCCGTGCCAGTCGAGCAGCGAACGGCCGGTCGCCTCGACCACTTCGAGCGCGCGCGCGATCCGGGTGCGGTCGCGCAGATTCAATCGTTCGGCCGCGCGCGGATCGCGGTGTGCGAGTTCCGCGTGCAGCGCCTCGACGCCGTTCCGTTCCAGCCGCGCGCGCACGTCCCCGCGCACCTCGGCGGGAATTGGCGGCACCACGGAAAGGCCCGCCGTCAGTGCCTTGAAATAGAGCCCGGTGCCGCCGATGAAGATCGGCAGGCGGCCTTCGGCCGTCGCCGCTTCCAGCACCCTCGCCGCGTCGCTCACCCAGGCACCGGCCGAGAAATTCACGGCCGCATCGACGTGGCCATAGAGACGATGCGGCGCGAGCGCCTCATCCGCCCCTGTCGGCCGTGCCGTGATGATGCGCAGGTCGCGGTAGACCTGCATGGAATCGGCGTTGATGACGACACCGCCGGTGGCGAGCGCAAGCTCGAGCGCCAGCGCCGACTTGCCGCTGGCGGTCGGGCCTGCGATAAGCACGGCCTTGCCAACATGCCCTCTGCTGACTTGCCCCTCGCTCACGAAAACCTCAAATGTCCCTCGTCGCCACGCTGATCTGCAATCCTGACAATCCTGCGCTCGACTCTACCATCGTCGACGGCGCCCGCGCCGTGCTGCCAAAGGCAGCTCCCGCGCATTGGCTGTTCGACGGGGTTGCGGTCGACATTCCCTTCGGCGCCGACAGTAACCTCGAAGGCGACCGCCACGCCATCGAGCAGCGGCTCCGCGAGCTTCGCGGCGACCTGCCCATCGACATCGTCGTGCAGCCAGTCGGCTTCCGGCGCAAGAAGCTTTTTCTCGCCGACATGGATTCCACCATGATCGGCCAGGAATGCATCGACGAGCTCGCCGACTTTGTCGGGGTGAAGGCGCATGTGGCCGCCATCACCGAACGCGCGATGCGCGGCGAGATCGAGTTCGAGCCGGCGCTGCGCGAGCGCGTTGCGCTGCTCAAGGATCTGCCCGCCAGCGCGGTCGACGAGGTGCTGGCCAAGCGCATCACGATGACCCCCGGCGGCCGTGAGCTGGTCGCGACCATGCGCGCGCACGGCGCCTACACTTGCCTCGTCTCGGGCGGTTTCACGCTGTTCACGACCGCGGTCGCCGCCAAGCTCGGCTTTCAGGAAAACCGCGCCAACGAGCTCGTGGTGCGCGACGGCAAGTTCACCGGCGAGGTGAAGCAACCGATCTTGGGCCGCGCCGCGAAACTCGCGACGTTGGTGGATCTGATGGAATCGTTCGATCTCGACGACCTCGAGTCGGTCGTGGTCGGCGACGGCGCCAATGACCTTGGGATGATCCAGGCGGCCGGGCTGGGCGTGGCGTATCATGCCAAGCCGGCGGTGGCTGCTGCTGCGGCGGCGCGGATCGATCACGGCGATCTCACTGCGCTGCTCTATGCGCAGGGATATCGGCGCGAGGAGTTCGTGGAGGCTTAGAGCCTCCTCTCCGCTGTCATCACCCGCGAAAGCGGGTGATCCAGCATTCCAGAGACCATGCGAGGATACGGAGAGGCCGTGGCGTACTGGATGCCCCGCCTTCGCGGGGCATGACAGTGAGTGCTAAGCGTCTCCTACTGCACGCTCAGCGCCACGAAGCGCAGCTCGCCGTCGGCATTGGAGACGAGCAGCAGCACCGACTTCTTGCCGTCTTTCTTGAGCTGGTCGACCCGCTTCTGGATCTCGGCGCCGCTAGACACCGCCTCCTGCGCCACCTCGACGATGACGTCGCCGGCGGACAGCCGCTTCTCGGCAGCGTCGGAATTGGCGTCGACACTGGTGACAACCACGCCCTTGACGGTGTCCTTGATCTTGTAGCGCGTGCGCAGATCCTTGCTCAGCGTTGCCAGATCGAGACCGAGCGCCTTCTGCGTCACCGGCTTCTCGGGCGCGGGTTCGTCGGTCTTCACCGCGGCCTGAACCTTCTCGGGATCCTGCAGACGGCCGAGCGTGACCTTCTTGGTCTGCTCCTGGCCCTTGCGGATGATGATCACGTCGACCTCCTTGCCGACCGCCGTGTCGGCGACGACGCGGGACAGGTCCTTCGGGTCCTTGACGTCCTTGCCGTCGAACTTGACGACGACGTCGCCGGGCTCGATGCCGGCGGGCTTGGCCGGGCCCTTGTCGTCGACGCCGGCGATCAGCGCGCCACGCGCGGGCTTGATGCTGAGGCTCTCGGCGATCTCGTCGGTGACGCTCTGGATGCGCACCCCTAACCAGCCGCGGCGCAGCTCGCCGAACTGCCGGAGCTGGTCGACGACGCCCACGACGGTCTTCGACGGCACGGCGAAGCCGATGCCGATGGAGCCGCCCGAGGGCGAGATGATCAGCGTGTTGACGCCGATGACGTCACCGTCGAGGTTGAACAGCGGGCCGCCGGAATTGCCGCGGTTGATGGAGGCGTCGGTCTGGATGTAGCTGTCATATGGCCCTGAGGAGATGTCGCGGTTCTTGGCCGAGACGATACCGGCCGTGACCGTGCCACCGAGACTGAAGGGGTTGCCGATCGCGACCACCCAGTCGCCGAGGCGCAGCTTGTCGGAGTCGCCGAACTTCACCGCGACCAACGGCTTCGGCGGCTTGATCTTGAGCACGGCGAGGTCGGTCTTCTTGTCGACGCCGACCAGTTCGGCCTTGATCTTGGTTCCATCGTTGAGAATGACGTGGATCTCGTCGGCATCAGCAATGACGTGGTTGTTGGTGACGACCACGCCTGATGTGTCGATGATGAAACCGGAGCCGAGCGAATTGGTCTTGCGCGGCGGGTTGTTGTCACCGCCTTTGCTGCCACCGCCGGGACCCCTGCGGTTCTTGAAGAAGTCGTCGAAGAACTCCTCGAAGGGCGAGCCGGGCGGCAGTTGCGGCATGGTGTTGCTGCCGCCGCCCTTGGCATCGACGGTCTGCGACGTGGAGATGTTGACGACCGCGTCGATCACCTTCTCGGCGACGTCGGCGATGCCGTCCGGTCCACGCGCATGAGCCGGCGTGCCGAACGCGCCGAAAGCACCGATGGCGAGCGCGGCCAGCCCAGTTCGCACCCAATGGCGCAAGCGGGACGGGGCAATGGTGGCAGCGGTCATTGTAATCTCCAGAGAATAGGGGGTTCGGCGCCAGACTGCGCTCGAACGGGGGGACGGCGCAAGCGCAGAGCTTAACGGGTCTCAACACCCCGATAATACGGCGAAAACCAGTCGTTCGCCTTCACTTTGGCGTTGGCATGACGCCTAAACCGGGCGCCGCATCACCCAGATCAGGATCAGGCCGGCCACGGCCGAACCGATCCCGACCGCCCGCAGGATGTTGTCCGGCGTGGCGATGGCGCTCTTCATGGCCTTGCGCATCCAGTTGGGACTTGCCGCGAACATCAAGCCTTCGAGCACGAACAGGATGCCTAGGCCGATGAGGAAGTCGGCGAACGCAATGGACCTCATCGGAATGGAACCTCCCGTTATGCTGTTCTTGTCTGGACAAAGGGCGGCCAGACCGGCCGCCCTTGTCTAGCTTACGGCTTCGCCGGCGTCTCGGTCGCCGTCTTGCCGGACGGGCTACCGAAGTACCGGAAGAAATCCGAGTCCGGCCGCAACAGGAAGCGGGTGTCGTTCGAACGCAACCCGTTCTCATAGGCCGTCATCGACCGGTAGAAGGCGAAGAAGTCGGCGTCCTTGCTGTAGGCTTCCGCAAACAGGCGGTTGCGCTCGGCATCGCCCGCACCGCGGGTCTGCTCAGCCTGCGAATTGGCTTCTGCGACGATGACGGTCGCCTCGCGGTCGGCCTTGGACTTGATCTCCTGAGCCTTCTGGCCACCCTGTGCACGGAACTCGGCGGCCTCGCGCTCACGCTCGGTCTTCATGCGCTGGTAGACCGCCTGGCTGTTCTGCTCCGGCAGGTCGGCGCGGCGGATCCGGACGTCGACGACCTGAATGCCGTAGCCATCGGCCTCGCGGTCGAGCTGGTCGCGGATGCGCAGCATCAGCTTTTCGCGGTCGTCGCGCACCACGTTGATGAAGGTGACTTCGCCGAGCACGCGGCGCAGCGCCGCGTTCAAGAGCGTGGTCAGCTGAATGTTGGCAGCCTGGATCGAGCCGACACTCTGATAGAAGCGCAGCGCGTCCTTGATGCGGTAGCGCGCGAAGGCGTCGACCACCAGCCGCTTCTGGTCGGAGGCGATCGCTTCCTGCGACGGGTTCTCCAGGTCGAGGATCCGCTTGTCGATGTTGATCACCGAATTCCACGGCGCCTTGAAATGCAGGCCGGGCACGGTGACGACGTCGACAGGCTTGCCGAACTGGAGGACGATGGTCTGCTCAGTCTGCTGCACCGTGAACAGCGACATGTAGGCCACGATCAGGATCAGAAGCAGCCCGAGCAGCGAGACGAAACCTGTAACCGGAGACCTCATCGGCTGCCTCCGCTCGACTGCGGACCGGTCATAGGTGCCCGCTTGGGCGCCAGTTCGGGAAGCGGCAGATAGGGCACGACGCCTTGGCCCGAGGGGCCACCGTCATAGACGAGCTTGTCGGCGCCGCCGAGCACGCGCTCCATCGTCTCCAGATAAATCCGTTCTCGCGTCACGTCGGGCGCCTTCTTGTATTCGTCGTACACTTTCAGGAAGCGCGCGCTCTGGCCCTTGGCCTCGGCGACCGCCTGCTCCTTGTAGCCTTCGGCGTCCTGGAGGATCTTGGCCGCCCGTCCGCGCGCCTGCGGGACCACCTGGTTGGCGTAGGTCTGCGCCTCGTTTTGCAGCTGCTCGAGATTGGCGCGCGCAGCCTGCACGTCGCGGAAGGCGTCGATCACCTGCGCCGGCGGATCGACCTTCTGCATCTGCACCTGGGTGATGAGAATGCCCGCGCCATAGCTGTCGAGGGTCTTCTGGATCAGCTCCTGCACGCCCTGTTCGGTGACATTGCGCGCGCCGGTCAGGATCGGCTGGATCTGCGAGCGGCCAATCACCTCGCGCATCGCGCTCTCGGCGACTGCCTTCACGGTGCCTTCGGGATTCTGGATGTTGAAGAGGAAGTCGCCGACGCCATCCGGCTTGATGCGCCAGAGCACGGTGAAGTCGACGTCGACGATGTTTTCGTCGCCGGTCAGCATCAGGCTCTCTTCCGGGACGTCACGTATGGAGCGGCCGCGCCGCGCCGGATCGTCGATCAGCGTCATGCCGATGGAGATGGTGTTGACGCGTAGCGCCTTGGGCAGCAGTACTGTCTCGATCGGATAGGGCAGATGGTAATTCAGGCCAGGCTGCACCGTACGGACATGCTTGCCGAAGCGCAGCACGACACCGAGCTCTTCGGACTGCACGCGGAAGAAGCCCGACAGCAGCCAGAACGCGACGATGAGCAGGATGATCAGCGTGATGCCCACGCCGGAGAAATAGCCGCCGGGCATGATCTGCTGGAGGCGGTCCTGGCCGCGTCGCAGAAGGTCTTCCAGATCCGGCGGCCTCGGCCCGACCGGTTGCGGGCCTGAGCCCCATGGTCCCTTTGGACCCGAGCCCCACGGGCCACCGCCCTGATTCTTCCACGGCATACGACGCTCTCCTCGGCAGGGTGGAAATGACCCCCGCCCGCTTGTCCGGTCCGGCTTTATAGGGGACGGGCAGGTCCCTTACAACGCAGCCCTGACTGTCTTCCGAGCTATGCTCGGGCACGAAAAAGTCAATGTAAACATTGGCGAATGCGGTTAATGGGCTGCCCGCCGACGATATGTCACATAGGAGAAGTCGGCGCTGTCGTCGGGGCCGGCAGGATGCCGGATGCGTGCCACCTCATCCCACTCCGCCTTGTCGATGTCGAAATGCGTGTCGCCTTCGGGCCGCGCATGCACTTCAGTGATTTCGAGGCGATCGGCGCGATCGAGCAACTGCCGATAGATCTCGGCGCCGCCGATCACCGCGATCTCGGCGACCGAACGCCGCAGGGCGTCGCCCCGCGCAACGTCGTTTGCATCCCCCGCCGATGTCGTGACGATGGCCCCGATGGCGCGATACCCCGCATCGCGCGTGATCACGATGTTGGTGCGGCCCGGCAGCGGACGGCGCAGGGATTCGAAGGTCTTGCGACCCATGATCACGGGCTTGCCAATCGTGAGCGCCTTGAAGCGCGCCATGTCGGATTTCAAGCGCCACGGGATCGCGTTGCCTGCGCCGATGACTCCGTTCTCGGCGATCGCGACGACGAAAACGATCTCCATCAGGTCGCGCTCCCGGCAAGCCGTGTCAGCGCCGGCCCGGTGACGCGACACAGCGTCCAGTCGTCCATCATGACGGCACCGAGCGATTTGTAGAACGCGATCGACGGCGCGTTCCAGTCGAGCACCGCCCATTGCAGGCGCGACCAGCCGTTATCGACGCATTCCTTCGCGAGATAGACCAGCAGCGCCTTGCCGAGGCCCCTGCCCCGATGCGACGGCCGCACATAGAGATCTTCGAGATAGATGCCGTGCCGGCCGCTGAAGGTGGAGAAATTCGCAAACCACACCGCAAAACCGACCGCCTCGCCGTTCCATTCGGCGATCGCGCAATAGAGTTGCGGCCTGTCGCCGAACAGCGCGTCCGCGATGTCAGCCTCGGTCGCCTCGACCTCGTGTGAAAGCTTCTCGTATTCGGCGAGTTCGCGGATGAAGGAAAGAACGAGCCCGGCTTCTCCGGGCTGTGCACGACGGATGTTGAGCGACATAGGGCGCTAGACCGCGACTTCCGCCTTGATGTGCGGATGCGGATCGTAGCCGACGAGCTCGAAATCCTCGAAGCGGAAGGAGAAGATGTCCTTCACCTCGGGGTTGATCCGCATCACCGGCAACGCGCGCGGCGCGCGGGTGAGCTGTAGCTTCGCCTGCTCCAGATGGTTGGAATAGAGATGCGTATCGCCGAACGAATGCACGAAGTCGCCCGGCTTGAGGCCGGTGACCTGCGCGACCATCATCGTCAGCAGTGAATAGGAGGCGATGTTGAAGGGCACGCCGAGGAACACGTCGGCCGAGCGCTGATAAAGCTGGCACGACAGCCTGCCATTGGCGACGTAGAACTGGAACAGGCAGTGGCACGGCGGCAGCGCCATCTTGTCGACCTCGGCCGGATTCCAGGCCGAGACGATCAGGCGGCGCGAGTCCGGATTGCGCTTGATCATGTCGATAACGTTCGCGATCTGGTCGATGCTGCGGCCATCAGGCGCGGGCCAGGAGCGCCACTGATGGCCGTAGACCGGGCCAAGATCGCCATTGGCATCGGCCCATTCGTCCCAGATGGTGACGCCGTTGTCGCGCAGATATTTGATGTTGGTGTCGCCCTTTAGGAACCAGAGCAGCTCATGCACGATCGCCTTCAGCGGCAGCCGCTTGGTGGTCAGCATCGGGAAGCCGGCGGACAGATTGAAGCGCATCTGGTGGCCGAACACCGACAGCGTGCCGGTGCCGGTCCGGTCCGTCTTCTCGGCGCCGTCTGAAAGAATCCGCTCGAGCAGGTCCTGATACTGGTGCATGTGTCGTGAGCCTTTGGGAGGCGGGAAACTTAACGGCCGCCTCTGCGCTGCGACAGCGGCGATTCGCTGCCCGCACCGATTATACCCGAAAAAGTGAGCGTTCCCGGCGCAAACGACAAGGGGCGGAACTCGGCATTCCGCCCCTCACCTATCAGCTTGATCCTGCTGGCTAAGTTGCCGGCTTGAGAACCGGGCTCCACTTCGCGATCTCGTTCTTGACGAGGGTCGCCAGCGCCTCCGGCGTACGGTCCTTAGGCCCCGGAATGACGCTGCCGAGCTCGAGCAGGCGCTTGCGCACGGTCTCGTCATCGAGCGCCTTGATGGCGGCGGCGTTCAGGCTCGCCACGATCGCCGGCGAGGTTCCCTTCGGTGCGAACATCGCATTCCAGGCTTGGGCCTGGAATGCCGGCAGGCCGGCTTCCGCCGTCGTCGGCACGCTCGGCAGCGACGGATTGCGCTCCGCCGTTGCGATCGCATAGGCCTTGATGGTGCCGGCATTGATCTGCGGGACGGCGTTGATGATCTGGTCGCACATGTAGTCGACCTGTCCCGCCACCAGCGCGTTCATCGCGGGACCCGTGCCATTGAAGGGCACACCGACCGGTTTGATGTCGAGGATGGAGTGCAGAAGCTCGCATGAGGCGTGCGAGACCGAGCCGACGCCAGCATGCGCGGCATTCACCTTCTCGGCATTCGCCTTCACATAGGTGACGAACTCCTTGAGGTCCTTCGGCGAAAAATCCTTGCGCGCCAGGATCAGGATCGGTGTGCCCGCGAGCAGCGCGACCGGCTCGAAGTCCTTCTCGGGATGATAGGCGAGTTTCGGATAGAGCGGCACGGAGGCGGCATGCGTGCCCATATGTCCGGTGATGAGCGTATAGCCGTCATTGGCCGCACGCGCGGCGCGCGTTGTGGCGGTGGTGCCGCCCGCGCCGACCACGTTCTCGATGATGATGCTCTGCCCCACCGTCTGCGCCATGTGTGCCGTGACGATGCGCGCGACGACGTCGGTCGGTCCGCCGGCCGCAAACGGCACGATCATGGTGATGCTGCGCGTCGGATAGGTCTGCGCCTCAGCCGGTGCGGCAAGGACGCACAACGATGCGAACGCCGCGGCACATGCGCCCGCAAGCGCGCGAATGACAGTCATCTCGATCTCCGGGAAACAAACAAAAATGCCGGCCACAAGGCCGGCATTTTCATTTCACGAAGCCGTCACACAAGTCGATTCGACTTCCGAATGCGGCGCGCCGACGCAGGGCACGGCGCCGACGCAGGGCGCAACGCCTCAGTTCTCGGACTCGGTGAACACCTCATCGCGCTTGGCGCGCAAGACCGGCAGCACCGTAAGGACAAGAAGAGTCGCCGCGACCGCGAGCAGCACTGCCGACAACGGACGCGTCAGGAACACGCTCCAGTCGCCGCGCGAGATCAGCAGCGCACGGCGCAGGTTCTCTTCCATCAGCGGTCCCAGCACCATGCCGAGCAGCAGCGGCGCCGGCTCGAAATCGTGCTTGATCAGCCAGTAACCGACGAGGCCGAATACACCTGCGAGGATGACGTCGACCGGCGCGTTGTTCACCGAATAGATGCCGATCGCGCAGAAGATCACGATCGAGGGGAACATCAGTCGGTACGGCACGCGCAGCAGCCGCACCCAGATTCCGACCAGCGGCAGATTGATGATGATCAGCATCAGATTGCCGATCCACATCGAGGCGATCATGCCCCAGACGAGATCCGGCTGCTTCTGCATCACCTGCGGACCCGGCACGATGCCGTGAATGGTCATCGCGCCCACCATCAGCGCCATCACCGCGTTCGGCGGGATGCCGAGGGTAAGCAGCGGGATGAAGGAGGTCTGCGCCGCGGCGTTGTTGGCACTCTCCGGCCCGGCCACGCCTTCAATCGCGCCGCGGCCGAACCGCGACGGGTTCTTGGCGAGCTTCTTCTCGAGCGTATAGGCCCCGAATGATGCGATGGTCGCACCGCCGCCGGGCAAGATGCCGAGGATCGAGCCGAGCACGGTGCCGCGCAGGATGGCGGGCGTCGAGTCGACCAGATCCTTCCTGGTCGGCATCAGACCTGTAATCTTCTGCTGCACGAGATCGCGGCTCATCTCGGCGCCGGCGTCGAGATTGCGGATGATCTCGGCAAAACCGAATACGCCCATCGCCACCGTCGCAAAGCCGAGGCCGTCGGCGAGTTCCGGAATGTTGAAGGCCATGCGCGAGGCGCCGGTCTCGATGTCCGAGCCGACCATCGAGAGCAACAGACCGAATACGATCATGGCGATCGCCTTCAGCACCGAGCCCTTGGCCAGCACCACCGCGAAGATCAGGCCGAGTACCATCAGCGAGAAATATTCGGCCGGGCCGAACGCCAGCGCGAGTTTCGTGAGCGGCGCGCCGAGGACGGCAATCAAGACGGTCGCGACGCAGCCGGCGAAGAACGAGCCGATCGCGGCGATCGCCAGCGCCGGGCCGGCGCGGCCTTGCCTCGCCATCTGGTGGCCGTCGATGGCGGTGACGACCGATGTCGCCTCACCGGGTATGTTGACCAGGATCGACGTGGTCGAGCCGCCGTACTGGGCGCCGTAATAAATGCCGGCGAGCATGATCAGCGCGCCGACTGGCGGCAATCCAAAGGTGATCGGCAGCAGCATCGCGACCGTTGCGATGGTGCCGATGCCCGGGAGCACGCCGACCAGCGTCCCGACCAGGGCGCCGATCAGGCACATCAGAAGGTTGATCGGGGAGAACGCGACGGCGAAGCCGTGAGCGAGGTTGGCAAAGATATCCATCACGCCCTCACTGGATCAGGAAACGCGGAAACATCGGCATCGGCAGCCCGAGCACGTATGGAAACAGGATCGCGCAACCAACCGTCAGGCAGGCGCCGACGATCGCCGCTTCAAGCCAGCGCGTCTCATTCGATCCGGTCGCCGCGATCATGAAGCTTAGGAAGGCCGTGACCACGAGGCCGAGGGGCCGGATCGCCAGCGCAAAGAAGAGGATTGCCGCCACCACAAACAGCGGTCCCCGCCAGGAGTAATGGGAAAGCGGGGCTCCCTCCGTCAGGAGGCCCGTCAAGGCGATGCCGGCGGACAAGGCGACCAGCAGGCCGCCGAACATGCGCGGCGCGGTCCCCGCGCCAAAGGAGAAGCCGCGCATGCCCTGCAAATCACTCGACGCCCATAGCGCGAACAGGGCGACCGCCATCAGGACGATGCCGCCGACATAGTCCTGCGCCGACCGGATCGTCATGAACAGCGTGAGGATCGCCACCACAAATAGCGGATAGGAATAGATCAGTGCCAGCAGCACCTCGGACGACACCTTCTTGGCACCGCCACCGAGCGATCCGAAGATCGCGCTGGGCGCTCCGGCGAGCAGCGCCGTCGCGTGGCTGGTGACGACCGTTGCCGGGCCGCGGCCGGTGCCCCAGCCGAAGATCGTCCCGATCGACCAGATCAATTCGAAAATCTGCGGCGCAATCGCCAGCAGACAAAAACCGAGCGCCAGCTTTGTGTTTCGAGTGGCTGTCGCTGAGTGGCCCATCGTGTCGGCCATGCCTGTCTCCTCCGCGACCCGTAAGTCACGAGCACTGTTGTTCTAAATCGGCTGGAACTGGATCCCCCGCCCGGATCACTGCCTAGCGATTTTCATCACACAATGCCAGCAAAACCCAACACCCCCCAGCATGCAGGAACCAGAGCGGATTGATGCGCGAAACCGGTGCGATCACCGCAACCATCGCGGTCAGGAGCAGTGCAGCAATTGTGCGATCGGTCGCAGGGCACTCGCCGCCGTAGCCTATTAACGTCACGATAAGCACGTTCGGAGCGGGCGAGAGCTACGCGATCGCATAGGCGTCAGTGAACGGCTTGTCGCTCATCCAGTGATGCACCTCGACCGCGATACGGTGCATCTCCGGCACCGCAGTCGCGGTCTTGGACGGCCGGTGCTGAAATCCGGGGACATGTCAGACGCTTAGGAACGAGGGTCGCGCCACGGCCAAGACGGGCCCGAACCTATCCAAAGGAACCGCAGCCAATTCGCTCGAAACCCCTGTTTTTCGAAAGCTTTGCGCCCTATATTGGGGATGCCGGTTCGCCGGCTATGGAAATAAACGGTCGTCGCAATAAACCATTCGGACCCGGGGGCGGTACCCGGCGCCTCCACCAAAGCCCACCTACGGGGCAGGCCTAGAAGCGGGCTTTGGCGGGGGCGAAATAGGATCGACGAGGGCGTAAAGGGCGTACTTTTTCCCGGTATTGTTCCGCCGTTATCGGGCTACTGCAATAGTTGCCAACGACAACTTTGCTCCGGTTGCTCAGGCTGCGTAACGCAGTTTGAAAGACCACTCTAAAGTCCTAGCGGGTTAAGCTCCGCTAGGCGGGGTTCGGAGGCACCTGGCAACAGAAGCCTCCACTTTGCTTTTTGATTTCTTCCACGGCGGGGGCTCCTGCTGACCCGTCAGGCGCGATACTATTGCGGCTTGGCGAGTCGGACCGGCAGGGTCCGGCTTCGGGGATGCAACAGGACCACCATGGCGACCGATCATATCCGATACGATGTGCTGGCCCGCGACGCGCTGCGCGGTGTGCTGCGCAAGGTGCTGACCGATGCCGCGGCCCATGGCCTGCCGGGTGAGCACCATTTCTTCATCACCTTCGTGTCGAAGGCCGAGGGCGTGAAGCTGTCGTCGCGGTTGCTCGCGCAATATCCGGAAGAGATGACGATCATCCTCCAGCACCAGTTCTGGGATCTGACCGTGCTCGAGGACCGTTTCGAGGTCGGCCTGTCCTTCGGCGGCATTCCGGAGCGACTGGTGGTGCCGTTCAGCGCCATCAAGAGCTTCCTCGATCCGTCCGTGAAATTCGGTCTCCAGTTCGACACGTCCGACGTCGCCGAGGTGGCGCCCGAGAGTTTGCCGGCAGCACCCGCGCCATCGGCCGTCGCGGTCCCCGCGTCTGCCGCTGAGCCGGCGGAAAGCGCGGAGGAGCCGGCGGCCCCGAACCAGGGCGGCGCCGAAGTCGTGCGGCTCGATCGTTTCCGCAAGAAATGATCTAGGTTGGGCCCGCCCCCGTCGCACACGGCCAGACTCCCTATATAGAAGAGCATATCAAGAGGCCCGCGCGGCATTTCGCGCGGCGGAATGGATGTGCTCATGGCCAAAACTGCCCGCTCGAAGACTGCTCGCCCCGCCACCCGCACCGAGACCGACAGTTTTGGTCCGATCGAGGTCGCCGCCGACCGCTATTGGGGGGCGCAGACCGAGCGCTCGCGGCAGAATTTCCGCATCGGGACGGATCGCATGCCGATCTCGCTCGTGCATGCCCTCGGCATCGTCAAGCTCGCCGCGGCACAGTCCAACCGCGAGCTCGGCCTGCTCGACCAGCGCCGCGCCAATGCCATCATCCGTGCCGCGCGCGAGGTGATCGACGGCAGCCTCGACGATCATTTCCCGCTGGTGGTGTGGCAGACCGGCTCGGGCACCCAGACCAACATGAACCTCAACGAGGTCATCGCCAACCGCGCCAACGAGCTGCTCGGCGGCGAGCTCGGCACCAAGAAGCCGGTGCATCCCAACGACCACGTCAACATGAGCCAGTCGTCGAACGACTCTTTTCCCACCGCGATGCACATCGCGGCGGCAAGCCGCATCATTGCGGATCTCGTTCCTGCGCTCGGTGAGCTGCTCCGCGCGCTGCGCAAGAAAGAGAAGGAGTTCGCCAGAATCGTGAAGATCGGCCGGACCCACACCCAGGACGCGACGCCGCTGACGCTCGGCCAGGAGTTTTCCGGCTATGCCGCGCAGGTCGAGAGCGGCATCACCCGCCTCAAGGGCGCGGTGAAGGAGCTTTATCCGCTGGCGCAGGGCGGCACCGCCGTCGGCACCGGCCTCAACTCGAAGCCGCGCTTTGCAAAACTGTTCGCTAAGCACGTTGCCGGGATCACGAAGCTCCCCTTCACCAGCGCCGCCAACAAATTCGAGGCGCTGGCCTCGAACGATGCCTATGTGCTGGCGCACGGCGCCATCAATTCGATGGCGACGGGCCTGTTCAAGATCGCCAACGACATCCGCCTGCTCGGATCCGGCCCGCGCTCAGGGCTAGGCGAACTGATCCTGCCGGAGAACGAGCCGGGCTCCTCGATCATGCCGGGCAAGGTCAATCCGACCCAGTGCGAGGCGATGACCATGGTCTGCTGCCAGGTGTTCGGCAATCACACCGCGATCACCGTCGCCGGCAGCCAGGGCCATTTCGAGCTCAACGTCTTCAAGCCGGTGCTGGCCTACAACATGCTGCACTCGATCCGCCTGATGGCGGACGCTGCGCGCTCTTTCACCGAACATTGCGTCAGCGGCATCCGCGCCGACGAGAAGCGCATCAAGGAGCTGATGCAGCGCTCGCTGATGCTGGTGACGGCGCTCGCGCCCAAAATCGGCTACGACAATGCGGCCAAGGTGGCCAAGACGGCGCATGCCAACGGAACCACGCTGAAGGAAGAGGCGCTGCGACTCGGCTTCGTCTCGGCGGATGAATTCGACCGCCTGGTACGCCCCGAGAAGATGACCAGCCCGGGATAAAATTCCGAATTCCGATAGCCATCCGTAGTGATACGGACGCCGGACCCGCAGAAATATAGGGCTTTGAGCGCGGGATTTGATTACCGTCAATGTTGCGGCGGGGCGGCGTGTTACGCAGCCCTCTGCCCTTGACGGGGCTAATTCATCGTTTGATGGCCCGAGGGGCCGATTGACGAGGACGAGCTAATGGCGATCAAGTCTTTTGGGGCGCAATGCGGCGCCCTGTTTCTGAATGTTTCATCCGGCGCAGAGAGGATCGGGTGATGGAGACACGGCATGGGGAACGTCATCAACCTGAATCGTTTCAGGAAGCGCGCCGAGCGGGAAGCCTCGGCGAAGCAGGCGGACGCCAACCGGGCGAAGTTCGGTCGCACGAAGGCGGAGCGGTCGGCGGCGGAGAAGCGGGCGGACCAGGCGAAGGAGCATCTGGACCGGCACCGGATCGATCGCGAGGAGCAGCCATGAAGTCGCCCGTCGTGAAACGATCGATCGTCGTCGCCGGCCACAAGACCAGCGTCAGCCTGGAAGAGGCGTTCTGGAACGGCATGAAGGAGATCTCGGGCCTGCGCAACATGACGCTGTCCGAGCTCGTCGGCGAGATCGACGGCGCCCGCCAGCAGGGCAATCTGTCGTCGGCGATCCGCCTGTTCGTCCTGGACTAC
This sequence comes from Bradyrhizobium sp. C-145, assembly GCF_023375135.1. NCBI lineage: Bacteria > Pseudomonadati > Pseudomonadota > Alphaproteobacteria > Hyphomicrobiales > Nitrobacteraceae > Bradyrhizobium > Bradyrhizobium sp. C-145. The sequence continues at coordinate 7,401,909 of NZ_CP088150.1, forward strand.
TTCAAGAGCCGCGCCATGGCCGTCCAGCCGGAAAAGGTCCCGGCCCAGTAGCCGCCGGAGCGCTTTCCCGGAGCGCCCTGCGATCTGCACTTTAAAATCACTCTAAGGTGCAGCTTCGGCGGGCGAGCGCGCTTGACCTCAATGCCCTGCATTGAAAATACAGGGCATGACCGACACCAATGACATGCGCCCGCACATGCCGCTGGGTCTGGCCCAGCGTGGCTATACCGGCGTCATCCAGCATCTGTCCGCCCGCGAGGCAGGCTCGGCGCTCTCGGACATCGAGCTCGAGAGCCGGCTGATCGAGCTCGGCTTCGTCGAGGGCGCCCAGGTCGAGGTCCTGCATGAGGGGCTGGTCGGACGCGACCCGATCGCCGTGCGGGTCGACAACATCACCATCGCGGTCCGTCGTCGCGAAGCCATGGCCATCATCGTCGCTTAGGTAGCGGCCGGATATTTTCTCCCATGGAATTACCCCTGCTGCATCTCGCCTTGGTGGGCACGCCAAACAGCGGCAAGACCTCGCTGTTCAATGCCCTGACCGGCAGCCGGCAGAAGGTCGCGAACTATCCGGGCGTCACGGTCGAGCGCAAGGAAGGCTTCTTCGTCACCCCGCTCGGCCGCCAGGTCTCCGTGGTCGACCTGCCCGGCACCTATTCGCTGCGCGGCCGCAGCCCGGACGAGGAGATCACCCGCGACTTCGTGCTCGGCAAGGCCTCCGGCGAGACAGTGCCCGATCTCGTGCTGTGCGTGGCCGACTCGACCAATCTGCGCCTGACCATCCGCCTGCTGCTCGAGCTCAAGCGCACGGGACGGCCGATGATCCTCGTGCTCAACATGTTCGACATCGCGACGCGTCGCGGCATCGATGTGGACGTGGAGCGGCTCGCCAAGGAGCTCGGCGTGCCCGTGGTCACCTCGATCGCGGTGCGCAAGGGCGGCACGGCCGATCTGCTGGCTCTGACCGACGAGATTGCGGCAAAACTCGCCGCCGAGCCCCAGGAGAACAGCTGGCGCGCGCTCAGCGTCAGCGAATTGCGCGCGACCCAGCGCGAGGCCGACCGCATCATCGCCGACTGCGTCAGCCTGCCTGCTAGCCCCGACACCTGGACCGCGCGGATCGACGCCGTCGTGCTGCATCCGGTCGCCGGCCTCATCGTGCTCGCGCTGATCCTGTTCGTGATGTTCCAGGCGGTGTTCGCCTGGGCGAAGCCGCTGATGGAGCTGCTGCAGTCCGGCTTCGATGTACTCGGCGGGTTCGTCCACGCCACCCTCCCCGACGGTCTGTTGCAGAGCTTCCTTCAGAACGGCGTGATCGCGGGCGTCGGCAGCGTCATCGTGTTCCTGCCGCAGATCATCATCATCTTCCTGTTCATCCTGCTCCTGGAAGATTTCGGCTACATGGCGCGCGCCGCGTTCCTGATGGACCGCATCATGGGCGGCGCCGGCCTGCACGGCCGTGCCTTCATTCCGCTGTTGTCGAGCTTTGCCTGCGCCATTCCCGGCATCATGGCAACGCGCGTCATCGACAACAAGCGCGACCGACTGACCACGATCCTGATCGCGCCGCTGATGACCTGCTCGGCGCGTATTCCGGTCTACACGCTGATCATCTCCGCCTTCATCCCGGCCAGGGACGTCTGGGGCTTCATCAACCTGCAAGGCCTCGTGATGTTCGGCCTCTATGCGGCCGGCATCACCAGCGCGCTTGTGGTCTCGTTCCTGATCAAATTCTTCATGCTGCGCGACTATGCGCCGGCGCCGTTCATGCTGGAGCTGCCGGACTACAAGATGCCGCGGCTGAAATCGATCGCGATCGGCATCTACACCCGCGCCAAGATGTTCTTGCAGCGTGCCGGCACCACGATCTTCTCGATGATGGTGCTGATCTGGTTCCTGGCCTCGTTTCCGCAGCCGCCGGTGGGCGCCACCGAGCCGGCGATCGACTTCAGCCTGGCTGCGATGATCGGCAAGGCGCTCGCGCCACTGCTCGCGCCCGTCGGCTTCAACTGGCAGATCGCGGTCGCCCTGATCCCCGGCATGGCGGCGCGCGAGGTCGCGGTCGCAGCGCTCGGCACCGTCTATGCGATCGAGGGCGGCAAGGAGGCGGCCGAGCAGATCGGCCAGGTGCTGGCGACGAAATGGTCGCTCGCGACCGCCCTGTCGATGCTGGCCTGGTACATCTTCGCCCCGCAATGCGCCTCCACCCTCGCCGTGATCCGGCGCGAGACCGGAAGCTGGGCCTGGATGGCCGTGACCTTCACCTACATGTTGGTGCTGGCCTATGCGGCGAGCCTCGTCACCTACAATGCCGCGGTCGCGCTAGGCGCGGGCTAAAGCCCGTTCCAAAACAAAAACTGCGAAAACAACCCCATGCACAGTAGACGGGGGTCGTGAAATCAATGGCTTACGCGGGTGCGAACGTCATCCGACCGTCGATGGGGCAACTGGGCCTAAATTCGGAAAATCAGTTGACCCGTCGGGCAAAACACCGGCATGATGGCATCGTGGAAAGAGAGGCAAGATGCGCCCTCGGCGCGATGCTTGCGATCCCCTCGAACTACGACCGCATTGATTTCGGTCAATGGTCCACCTCACCGGCCTGTCACGCTTTCTCCTCGTCCTGCAAAGGGAGAGAGCACATGACTGGACATGCCAAGCTGATCGGACTGTTCGTCACCGCCGCGCTGTTCACGGCAGCGCCTCTGTCGTTCCGCACCTCGCCGGTGGATGCGCTCGCCGTGTCCGTTGACACCGCCGAGGCCCGCGTCGGACGCCCGCTCACGCCCGGAAGCGTTGCTGGCGTCAATCGCAGGGTCCATCGGCGCGCCTACTATGGTGCAGCAGCGGCCGGAGCTGCAGCCTATGGTGCCTATGGCTATCGCCGGGCTTGTGGATATTACCCCTATCCGCCCTGCTATTGAGACGCGTGCGAGGCTCGTCGGATCGACGAACCTCGCGCCGGTTCGAGGGCCCGCAGGTCGTTGAGCCAGATCAATACCGGAGCCATCTGCGGCGGCAGCGTCGAGGCCTGACCGCGAAGGACGGACCATGCATTCGCTGCTCAAGGAAATCCGGCACAGCCCGCTTCTGTGGATGCTGGTCATCGTGCCGGTGGTGATCGCGCTCGAGCACATCATGCCGGACGCGCATACGCTGCTGTTCGTGCTGGCCGTGATCGCCATCGTGCCGCTCGCGAGCCTGCTTAGCCACGCAACGGAGGCCGTGGCCGAGAAGACCGGTGATGCAGTCGGCGGATTGTTGAATGCCACGCTTGGCAATCTCACGGAGCTCATCATCGCCGTCACGGCGTTGCAGGCCGGGCAATACATGCTGGTCAAAGCCTCGATCGCGGGTGCGATCGTGACCAACTCGCTCTTCATGCTGGGCGCATCGCTGTTTCTGGGCGGACTGAGGCATCGCGTACAGGAGTACAACCGGGCGGGCGGCAGGCTCCATTCCGCGCTGCTGCTGATGGCCACGATCGCCCTGTTATCCCCTTCGGCCGTGGCCGACCTCAACTTTCCCGGACACGAGGCGACGGTGCAGCGCTTGAGCGTCGCCTTGGCGGTCCTGCTGATTGCGGCCTACGGTCTCAGCCTGCTGTTCTCGCTGAAGACGCACAAGGAGCTGTTTGCGAGCAGCGACCATGGCGAGAGCGGCGGCCCGGCGCTACCGGTTGCGGTCGCCGTTCCGACACTGGGGATTGTCACGGTGCTCGTTGCGCTCGTGAGCGAGATTTTCGTCGAGTCGGTGCAGAAGGCTGCGGAAACGCTCGGCATGACCCCCGCCTTCGTCGGATTCATCGTGGTTGCCCTGGTCGGCGCTGCGGCCGAAATGGCCGTGGCGTTTTCCGCGGCACGCCGGAACCGGCTCGACATGAGCGTGAGCATCGCGCTCGGAAGCGCATCCCAGATCGCCTTGTTCGTCGCACCCGTTCTCGTGTTGCTGAGCTATTTCGTCGGCCCGCAGCCCATGGACCTTCAATTCTGGCCGGGAGCCGTGACCATGGTCATGATCGCCGCCGTGGTGACTAGCTTCATCACCAACGGCGGACAATCTGCCTGGTTCGTCGGAGCGCTCCTGCTCTGCATCTACGCGATCTTCGCGATGACGCTCTACATGGTCCCACCCGGCTCGCACGGCCCGGTCTAGGCTATGGCCGCTTCCACCCATCATTGCGAGGAGTCCTTGCAACGAAGCAATGAAGACCATCTCCGCGGAAACAGCGTGGCAACGGAGTGTAGGACGCCGTCATCGCCCCCTGGCGAGCGGAATTGGAGCACACCGTAAATCCGGCGCGCCTACGTGTGTGTGAAGCACTTCACACGCTCCGGGAGTTTTCGTGCCCCGCTGGCGTGGTGACATCCGGTGCAAAATGCAGCTATCTGTCTTCAATGGATCACTTCAGCACCGACAGACTGACCGCCGAGAGGTTGAACGAAGATCACCTCGCCGACCTCGTCGCGCTGCATCTCGATGCCGAGGTATCCCGCTATCTCGGCGGGGTGCGAGCGCCCGAGGTCACGAAGACCTATCTCGCCACCAACATGGCGCATTGGGACGAGCATGGCTTCGGGCTGTGGACGCTGCGATCGAAAGACGGGGCATTCGCCGGGCGGGCGGGAATCCGGCATATCCTCGTCGACGACGTCGACGAGATCGAGATTGCCTACGCGTTCAAGCGGGAATTCTGGGGCCAGGGATTTGCGAGCGAGATCGCGAGCGCGTTGACGGACATCGGGCTGTCACAGCTCGCACTGTCATCCCTCATCGGCGTCGTCGATATCGGGAATGGCGCATCGCGCCGCGTGTTGGAGAAGTCGCACTATCTGCTGGAGCGGAACACGAACCGTCACGGCGAGGACGTCGTGATCTACCGCATCCGACGGTGAGCAGGGACAACCACCGTCATTGCGAGCCAACGGGTCCGCGCGCAGCGCAGCCCGATGACGGGCTCCGCGAAGCAATCGAGACTGCCTGCTGCGGAAAGATTCTGGATTGCTTCGCTGCGCTCGCAATGACGGCGTGGAAGCAGCCGCTACGGACGCGACGGTCGAGCCTTACCTGAAATAGCCCAGCACGAGATCGACATCCGCGCTGCGTGCCACCGTGCCGTTCAGCTCAGCGTCGATGACGCGGCGGCAGGCTTCGATCGCGGCGTGGTCGCCGAGGTCGTTGGCGGCTTCCAGCACGAGCCAGGCGACGTCGACCGACGCCTTGTCCGGCGCACCGCCGCCGAGATCGGCGGCCGGCGACTTGTTGATCTTCTTGCGAACCGCGGTGCCGAATTGAGGCAACATTGCAGATACTCCCTTATCCTCAGTGTACCTGTCAGTGAACTTGGAGCTCGGGCTGACGGCCCGCATCGGCACCCGCGCTGTTCTTGCGCGACTGGTAGAACTTCAAGATGCTGCGCGAGGTCTCGATCTTGAGGCGGCCGTACTCACGCTCATTGTCCTGGAGCTCGCGCGCCGTGATCAGATGATCCTTGGCACCGAGGAACAGCAGCGACATGGTCGTGTCCCAGGAGAAATCGAGCGCCTTGCACAGCACCAGGATCATCTCGCGGTTGCGGTCCATCAGCGCGCGCTCGATCACGTCGACCGGCAGCGCCGACAGCAGCGACAGGCCGATCTGCACCTCGTCGAAGCGGTGCTGGCGCGCATAGTTCGAGATCGAATCCTGGTTGAGGTTGCCCTGGCGGTACTGCGTCGTCACCACGCGCTTGGCGACGAAATAGCTGCGCGAGGACGGACCGAACTTGGACTGAAGGTCGCCGGTGACCTCGGTCACCGAGCTCTGGATCTGCGCCATCATCTCGGGCCGCTCGGTCTCGAGGCGGCGGCGGACGTCTTCCGACGCCTTTGCGATCAGCTGCTGGAAGATGTGGCGCGGCACGTCCTTGCGCAGGCCGAGCTGCTCGGCGAGGATCGAGTCGCCCTCGGCGCGGCGCACCATGTGCAACAGGCCCGAGCCGGAGAAGCGCGCGCCCTCGTTTTTCGCAACCGACGTCACGACCTCCTGGTTGCCGCGCTTGACCAGCACGTCGGTCACGGCCTCGCCGATCGACTGGCGCTGGGCGATCGCGAGCAGATGCGCCTGGCCTTTGGTCATGGCGCTCTCGACCAGCATCTTCTCGTCGATACGCGTGGAGTCGCGCAGAACGGGGCCGGCGACCTCGATCTCGTCGTCGAGCGCGAGCTTTGCGATGACGTTGAACGGGGCGTGGTCGCACGCCGACATCACTTCCGAGAGCTGCACCCGCGCAGCAACCTCGATTTCGTCGGCGAGCCGCCCGATGACCTCGCCGAACGTGCTGATCTCGTCATCGCTGTAGCGGCCGGTGATCAGGATGTCGGTCGCATGCCACAACGCCTTCGCCCGGCTTTCGTCGGTGCCGCGCGCGATCGCGTCGTCCAGATCCTGTAGAAGCGTCTTCGCCCCGTTCATCTCGATAACCCCAGTTCTTGGTAGCGCTTCGGGAGCTGTCCCGCCGCTCGTGGCAGGACACCGAATTCCTCAGGAACTGACGCTAGAGATCAAACGCGAGAATTCAGTAAAATCGGCAAATCAGTTTTGCCGACCAAAATTCATTCAAATGCGCGGGAATGGGTTTACCGGCAGGCAACAAAGCAGGTGCGCTCCCTCTCCCACTTGCGGGAGAGGGCTGGAGAGAGGGTGCTTCCCCACCGGGATATTCCCCGTAGGAAAGAGCCCTCACCCGCCGCGCTCTTTGAGCGCGCCCACCTCTCCCGCAAGCGGGAGAGGTGGGCGAGCTCGCGGCCAATCCGCGCAAACTGATCTGGCTACGGATTCTGCGGCGTCAGCACCAGCGGCGGTTTTGGCTTGGGCTTGGCGGGCGGCGGGCCCGGAGCGGGCTTCACGTCGATCGGCGGCGGCAGCGGCGCAAGCTGCCGGCTTGCGAGCGGTGGGCTCGGCGCGGCGGGGGCGGCGTGCGGGGCTTTCGGCGTCGGTGGTCCCTTTGACTTTGCCGGCGCGCGGCGCGGATCCGGCCCTGGCAGCGGCACATTGGCCGGCGCCTGCTCCGGCGCGGCATCGGGAGAGACCAGCGTCGGCAGTGCGGCGGTCGCGGGCGGCGGCTCGCCACGCTCGATCGCATCGAGCCGGCGCGTCTCGCGGTCGATCGTGCGCACCGCGAGCCACGAGGACAGCGGCGCGAGATCGACGGTGCGGCTCAGCTTGTCGGGCGGGCCTGCCGCGAACAGCTGGATCTCCGGCGGAGCGCCGGAGAGCCCGGTCATGATCGGCGTCAGGCTGGCGCGGATGTCGGCCTGGTCGGCGGGAATGTCGTAGCCGCCGGAGACGATGGCGCGGGCGTTCTTCGCTTCCAGCGGCGTCGCGCCGACGCGCAGGCGCCCATCGCGGATCGTGAACGGGATCTGCGCCGAGGCCACCGCGATCGGGCCTGCCGATAGCGCGGGCTCGACCAGCTGCCGCAGCCTGTTGTCGTCGCTGACCTGGCCGCCGTCGCTGGCGCGGATGGCGATCTCGAACGCGCGGGGATTGAGGCCTGCAATCTCGGCGGAGTCGAGCGTCACCGTGCCGTTGCCGGCGAGCGCACCGGTCAGCGCCGAGACGCTGCGGCCCTGGCTGGTCAGCGCCATCTGCACCGAGGCGCGTCCCTTGGGCAGCGCGAGGTCGCGGTAGCGCAGCGTCGCCGCATCGACATTGCTGAGATCGATGCGCGCATTCAACGCCAGGCCATTGGCGCCGTTGCGCGCATCGAGACTTGCCGACATCTCGCCGCCGCCGATGCCGCCCTTGAGCGCATCGAGCGCAAGCGACTGGCCGTCGCCGCGGATCGTGCCCGCGAAGGGGCGCAGCTCGATGCCGCCGGGCAGCGTTCCGCGCAGCGCCTGGAAGGCGATGCGGCCGCGCCAGCCACCGATGAGCCCCGCATTCAGCGGCTCGCCGGCATCATGTCCGGCCGCTCCGATCGCCATCGCGAGCGTCGGCGCAACATCGAGCGAATCGAGGCCCACCTCGCCATCGACACTCCGTTCCTGATCCAGCGTCACCGCAAGATGACCGCGCAGATGCGAGCCTGAAACGGTGCTGTCGAGATCGTCGAAGATCAGCCGATTGCCGGACAGGCCAACGCGCGCGGACAGGTTGACGCTCTGCGCTGATTTGCCGACGGAGCTGGTTCCGAACAGCGGCGCCAGATTGGCGTTGCGCACGCGCAGGTTCGCACTGCCCTTGGATGCCGACCAGTCAAAATTGCCTTGCGCATCCGCGTCCAGCCCGCCGCCGCTGAGTTTTGCACTCAATTGCAGCGGCTTCTGCCAGGTGCCGGTCAGCTTGCCTTCGAACTGCGAAGCGCCCTCACCTGCGGCCACGATGCGATCCAGACCGAGCAGCGCCACCAGTGCGCCGGCCTGCGGCGTCGATACTTTCGAATCGAGCGTGAAGTCGCTGTTGCGCAGGCGGTCGATGTCGATGCCGCTGACGGCGGCCACCGGCGTCTGCGCGGCCAGCGTCGCGGTCGCCTTGAGCTGCGGCGCGTCGAGATCGAACACAACGCGGGCGTTGCTGCGATCGGCATGCTCGGCGTTCTTGTCGAGGCTGAGGTCGAGCTTCAGGCGCGTCGCACCTGGCAATGCCGGCATGGCATCGAAGCGCGCATGCACCGCGGGCGCAAACGGCTCGATCAGCGCGGTCAGCTCGCCCAGCGAATTCGCTGACGACTTCAAGGCGAGCTTGCCGGTGGCATTCTTGCGATCAAAACTGCCGTTCGCCTCCGTGGTCACGCCGCTGGCCTGGCCGAACCGCAACTGTTCCAGCCACAGCGACGCCGGGCCGTAGCCGAGCTTTGCCATGAAGGGCCGCAGCTCCTGTCCTGCGGAGATGGCGCGGCCGATATTGAGCGAGAGCTTTGCCTCCTCCGGCCATTCGCCCTGCGGCCCGGCGAGCGCGCGCACAAAACTTGCGGCGGCGTCGAGGTCGAGACGGTCGGCCTTGAGTTCGGCATCGATCCGCGAGCCCTTGCTGGCGCCGGTCTGGACGAAGGCGATACGGCCTTCGACCGCGCCGCCCTCGATCTCGGCCTTCAGCCTGTCGATGGCGAGATGGTTGGCGGCAATCGTCACGTCGCCCGCAAGGCGCAGCGGCCGCGTGCTGCGGCGGTTGACCTCGCTGCGGCCCTGAAGCCAAGCCACCAGCGTGTCAGGATCGGAGGACTCGACGTTGAGGCGGCCGCTAAAGCTGTCGGCGCCGGGAGCTGCGCCGTTGAGCGAAAGTTGCGTCATGCCCGGCGCACGCAGCTCGAGCCGCTGGAAGGTCCAGGACCGTCCGTCAGTCTGAAGCTCGGCGCTGATGTTCTGGAGCGGACGGCCACCGAGCATGATCTGGTCGGAGTTGAATTCGAGCTGCGCCGGGATCGGCGCCTGCGGGATCGCGGCCAGCCCTGCGCGCAGCGCCGGCAGGACGCGCTGCGGATCGGCATCGTCCTTGGCAGCATCCTTGGCAGCATCCTTGGCCGTCAGCTTGTCGGCATCGACCTGCCGCGCCGAGAGCACCGCGCGCAGCAGCGGCGAGGCACCGAATTTGAGGTCGCCGACACCGCCGAGCTTCAGCGCGGCGTCCTCGACGCCGTAGCTGGCCTCGATCTGGTCGAATTTGGCGCCGGCCGGATCGGCCTTGAGCTTCGTCGTGAGCTTCCAGGGCGTCGGCCCCGGCTCGCCTGCTTTCTTTGTCGCGGGCGCGGCGAGCGTCAGCGCGCCGTCGAATTTCGGCAGGCGGTTGTCGAAGGCGAGCACGCCTTCGAGATCGGCGAGGATGGCGCGCTCGCCCGGATCGATGTTGAGATGGAGGCGGGTGGCATTGCCGTCGGCGGTCGGGCCGGAGGAGATGCGGAACGGGTAGCGCACGCCGTTGGCGGTGAAGCGGCCGTCGCCGCGCACCGAGCCCGCGAGCGAGCGCACGTCGCCGGAAAAGGCGATGTCGCTCAGCTCCAGCGTCGAGCGGCTGGCGGCATCGTGCAGGGCGATGCGGCCGGTGAGATTGAGCCGCTCGATGGCGAGTGAGCCGAGATTGAAGGCGCCGCTCGCAGTGGACGGCAGATCGACCCGCCCGCGCGCGTCCAGGCCGAGATCGACCGCCATGCCGCCGACCGAAAGCTCGGTGGCACGCCATTCACCGCGCATGAGGGGGCCCAGGCTGAACTCGACGTCGAGCTTGTCGGCGCGCAGCCGGCCGAGATCGTTGTTGCCGCCGAAGGTGACCGAACGCAGCCGCAGCGTCGGCGCCGGCAACAGCCGTGCATCGAGCGCGCCCGCCACCCGCACCGGCACGCCGATGATCCGGCTGGCCTCCGCCTCGAACTGGGGCCTGAACTGGTTCCAGTCGATGAAGTAAGGCCCGATCAGCGCGGCCAAAAGCGCAATGATGAAGGCAATCGCCAATCCGAGCAGCGTCGTCTGCACGGGTCTCCCCTCGGCCAAAACGGCGCCCGGACCAGACCTTGCCCTGGGAAGGCTTCAGGCGGGCCGGAACAGCCCCTTATATAGGGGGAAGTGTGGCGAAGTCACAGCGACTGTTGCGCGCGGAGGTTAACGCTGAGCGCCCTCACCAGCTCGCCGGCAGCCGCGTCAGGCCGCGCAGCACGAAGGTCGGCCGCCACTGCGGGTTTACGACGTCGTCGATGCGCAAATCCGGCAGCCGGCGGAGCAGCGTCGCGATGGCGATCTCGGCCTCGATGCGCGCCAATTGGGCCCCCAGGCAGAAATGGATGCCGCCGCCGAACGACAGCGGCTTCACATTCTGGCGGGTGACGTCCAGCCGGCCGGGCCGGTCAGGATAGACCGCCGGATCGCGGTTGGCCGAGCCGAGCAGGCAGAGCACGGTCTCGCCCTTGGGGATCTTCACGCCGCCGAGATCGTCGATGTCCTCCAGCGCGACGCGCCCGGTCATCTGCACCGAGGAATCGTAGCGCAAAAATTCCTCGATCGCGCCCACCATCAACTCGGGCCGCGCCTTCAGGAGCGCGAGCTGGTCCGGATTGCGGTGGAGCGCCAGGAGGCCGTTGCCGATCAGATTGACGGTGGTCTCGTGGCCGGCGCCGAACAAGAGGATGATGTTGGCGGTCAGCTCCTCGTTGGTGAGCTTGTTGCCGTCCTCCTCGGCCTGCACGAGCTGGGTGATGAGATCGTCGCCGGGATTGCGGCGGCGCAGCTCGAACAGCTGCTGGAAATACATCTGCGCCATCAGGTTGCCGGCGTTGCCTTGGCTGATCTCCTCCGGCGAGAGCGGCACCGGGTCGAGCAGCCGCCCGCCGTCGCGCGAGCTCTTGTAGAAGGTCTCGCGGTGCTCCTCGGGAATGCCGAGCATGTCGCAGATGATGGTGACAGGCAGGCGGAAGGCGAAATCCGCGATCAGGTCCATGTGGCCGCGATCGATCACGGCGTCGATGGTCTGATCGACGATTTCCTGGATGCGCGGGCGCATGTCCTCGACGCGGCGGGCGGTGAAGGCCTTCACGACCAGGCCGCGCAGGCGGGTGTGATCGGGCGGATCGGCCTGCAGCATCCAGTGGCTCATGCTGCGGAACACCGGCTCGTCCATGATCTTTTCGCTATAGCGGCGCTTGGAGCGCTCGACGAAATCCTTGCCGAAACGCCTGTCGCGCAGCACGAGGCTGACATCGGCGTGGCGGCTGGTGACGAACTGGCCGAACGGCGTCACATGGATCGGATCCATCGTGTGCGCAGCCGGTCGTAATGCGGATAGGGATCGCGGATGAAGTCCGGCGACAGCGGGTTGAACAACGGATCGCCGTTCGCGCCTTGCACTTGCTCGTTCATGGTGACCTCAATCGGTTGCCGCATGACACGAATACGCAAGGCTGCCCGACAGCCCGGCGTAACCATCCCTGGAAATCAACTCGATACATTGTTGTATCGAGTTGCATTCTGCCCTAAGCTGCCGGGATGTCAAGGGTGAGAACCAGGCCGACCAGGGACGATACGCGCGACAGACTGTTCGAGGCGGCCGCGCGCGTGTTCGAGGAAGACGGCATCGGCGGCGCCAGCATCGAGGCGATCGCGGCCGCGGCGGGCTTCACCCGCGGCGCGTTCTATTCCAACTTCAGGAGCAAGGAGGAATTGATCATCGCCATGCTCGAGGACCATGTCGAGCAGTCGATCCGCCGCAACCTGGACATCCTCGCGCAGCACGACAATCTCGACGATTTCATCGCGGCACTGAAGACGATGGATCGCAGCAAGCAGGATCCGCTCGGCCGCTCGCCGCTGCTGCACATGGAGATGATCCTGTTCGTCGCGCGCGCCGAGAAGCGCCGCCCGGAACTTGCCAAGCGCCTGCGCGCGCGGCGCAAGCTGATCGCCGACATCGTCGAGGCGACGTTGAAGAGCAACGGCCGCAATGACAGCCTGAACCCGCCCTGGATGGCCTCCGTCGTGCTCGCGCTCGAAGACGGTTTTCGCCTGCACCGGCTGATCGATCCCGAGACCACGCCGGCCGACAGCTTTCTGCGCGCGATCACGGATTTGCGGCGGAGGACGGGGTTGGCGTCGGGCTGAAAGCGGCTGGAGAGTTGTAGTGCCATTTTCGTCGCTGGCGTGCAGTCGAGCATTGCCAAGCGCGATTCCAGGCTCTGCTCTCTATTTTCCCGCCCGCGAAACGGCTCTGGATTCACCACTCGCTCCGTCGGAGGCGACGAAGGCGCTTTGCCGGAACGGCGGATGGGCAGGCTGCGGCACCGACAATTCCTGGCAATACATTCGATCGATGTTGTGCTGCATGAGCGCATAACAATCGCATGCGACCTTCTCGAGCCGAGCGCGATCGATCTTGATGAGCCCGCGCCGGTCGTATGGGACGGCGCCGGCCTCGCGTAGCTTGTTCATCGTCAGAGTCACGGTCGTGCGCCGCACCCCGAGCAATTGCGCGAGCGCCTCCTGCGTCACCGGAAGAGGGTCGTCGGGAACGCGGTCGTGAAGCTGCAGCAGCCACCGTGCCAGGCGGCCATCCACCCGGTGCAGCGCGTTGCAAGCAGCGACGTGCTGGAGCTGCAATAACAGCGCGCGGGCGTGGACCTGCACGACATTCCTGATGGCCGCACTTTGTGCATAGGCAGCCCTGAATTTGGCGGCGGAGATCAGCGACGCCGTGCCGGCCATGCGAGCAATCGCGGTCACGGATGAAAGCGCCGGGCCGAGCACGGAAAACGATGCCAAAGCCCCTTCCCGTCCCATCAAGGTGGTTGCGACCGATTGCCCGTCCGGCATATCGAGCATGAAGGCGATTGCGCCGCTATGGGGAAAATAAACCGGGTCGAGCTCGTCGCCCGACCGCACCAGGACGGCATCGGCTTCGAACGAGACCTTCTGGAAGTAGGGCGTCAGCAGAGCGAGATCCGCAGGCGGCAACGCCGCCAGCAGCCGATTGCCGATGCCAGTGCGGTGGACGGTCGCGATGCTTTCCCGCGAACGAGCATCCAATGACCGACGGTATCCGTTGATTTCATCCACCATGATTATCCGAAATACGATTGCCCCGACCAAACTCATCCAAACAGAGCCATCAGGCGAGATCAAGCGCGGATAATTGCGGAGAGCTGACTGCATTCCTCGCCGCGAAATAGCGTCTTGCATACATCATACTATTTACGATCGTTGCCACCAGCGAGGTGCCCGCGAAGTAGGCTTCAGCTCGCGGCCGCCGCGTGCGCCGCCTTGCGCTAGCGGTCGCGTTTGCTCTTGTTCGTCGGCAACGGGCAATTGGTGCACACCCTGTCGTCGCACCTGCGGCAGATCGTGAAGCGGTCCATCTCGGAGGTGTCCTGCCTTGCCAGCAGGTCATGGATCAGCGTTCCCAGCCGTTTGGTTTCAGCCGGCGACAACACATCCAGGAGTGACGCAACGGCCGAAATCCGGGATGCCATCAGATCATTCCGGGCCGCCGCGCCCGTGGCCGTCAGGTACAAGGCGATCTCGCGGCCGTCCTTTCCTGGCCTGCGTTCGACCAGTCGATCCGAAACCAGACGGTCGACCAGACGGACGGTTCCGGAATGCGACAGGCCAAGGATCCGCCGGAGCTTGTCGTTGGTCATGCCCTGGCCGTAGCCGATCACGACGAGTGCCGCGGGCGTCTCACCGCCGCGGCCTATGACCTCGCGCGCGCCCTGCTCGATACGATCCATGACGGCGAGCGAAAGCGCCCCCAGTAAATTCGCGATTCCGGTTTCCATGAACCGAACAATATGTGCGCTGCGCACAAAAAACAACTTGACCAAACATGTGCGCTACGCACATATTTGGTCAAGCGCAGACGATGACATGGAGAATGGCGATGAATGCCCGAGCCACCGCAGCTGCAAAGCCGAACACCGGCAGTGAACCCGTCCTGAAACACGTGCACGCCAATGGCTTGCGGTTCGCCTATCTCGAACAGGGGAGCGGACCGCTCGTCATGTTCATGCATGGCTTTCCCGACAACGCCTGGTCCTATCGGAAGCAATTGCAGGTCTTCGCGGATGCTGGCTATCGGGTCGTCTCGCCGTTCTTGCGGGGCTATGCGCCGACCGAGATCCCCGCCGACGGGGTGTTCGATCCCATCGCGCTCGGCGAGGATCTCGAAGCGCTCATCGCGGCGCTGAGCGACGACGGACAAGCACGGGTCGTCGGCATGGATTGGGGCGGCACTTCGACCTTTCAGGCCCTGGCTACGGCGCCGTCGGCGATCAAAGCCGCCGTGGTCATGAACACCGCACACCCGATCACATTTTCAAGCATCAGGAGGGATCCGGACCTCGTCCGATCCATCTTCCATGTCTATTTTTTCCAGATGCCCGGCGCCGAGTCGGCGGTGAACATCGAGGGACTCCCCTTCGTCGACTACCTCTGGAAGCTGTGGTCACCGACATTCGACGATGTCGAGCATCTCCGTTCGATCAAGCAGACGCTCAGCTCTCCCGGCACCATGGCGGCGGCGCTCAAATACTACGGGGGCCTGACCGATGCAGGACATGCCGGCCGGCTGCCGATCAACGAGATGCATACGCCGACGCTGACGATCTATGGCAGCAACGATCCGACAGCGAGGTACTCCTTGAAGGAGGAGCCGCTCTTCAAGGGGCCGCACCAGCGGATTGTCCTGCCCGATGTCGGCCACTTCCCGCACCTTGAGCGTGAGGCCGAAGTCACCGGTCTGATCATGGACTGGTTCAGGACGCACGCACCCGACTGAATGCACATTTTCATTGGAGTGAGCACGATGGACGCCAAGACACAGCAGCAATACGCCGAGACGTTTCGCGGGCTTCACAGGAAGGGGGATCCGCTCGTCCTGTTCAACGCCTGGGACGCCGCCACCGCTAAAACGATTGCAAAGACCTCTCCGGCGATAGCGACCAGCAGCGGGGCGGTCGCGTCTGCGCTCGGGTATGCGGACGGAGAAAATGTCCCGCTCGACATGGTCACAGGTCTGGTGTCGCGGATCACCGCGTCCGTGTCGGTTCCGGTCTCAATCGATCTGGAGGCAGGATATGGCGACACCCCGCAGGCCGCTGCGAAGTCGGCGAGCGAGGTGTTGAAAGCCGGCGCCATCGGCATCAACATCGAAGACGGGCTATCGGGCGGAAAGCGGCAACTCGTCGGTCCCGAACAGCATGCAGCGAAGATCAAGGCGGTGCGGGATACTGCGCAAGAATTGGGAGTTCATCTCTTCATCAACGCGAGAACCGACCCGTTCCTGCTGAAAATTGGATCGCCGGATGAGTGCCTGAATGAAGCGGCCAGGCGCGCGAAGGTCTATGCCGAGGCCGGCGCTGACGGGATTTTCGTGCCCGGCCTCAACGACCTCGCCTACATCGAGAAGCTCGTCCAACTCACGCCCTTGCCGGTCAACATCATGGTGACGCAAGGTGTTCCCGAAATCCGGGATCTTGCTCGAGTCGGCGTTCGGCGGGTGAGCCTTGGGCCGTGGCCCATGATGGCGGCGATGCGCATCATTGGACAGGCCGCGGCCTCGGTCGCCGCGAGCAGGCAATACGGCACGTTCCTGCAACCGAATGCCTGAGCCAGGACATTACCGGCCCACAGCAACGCTCTACGCCGACCGCTTCGCCGCGCCGCGGTCCACCGACGCGATGTCGAATCGACCCAGCATCGCCCTCCCCTGCTCGGCGCAGTACTCGATAACCCAGCGCTCGAAGGCGGCGGGGGGAAGCGCGGGGGCGTAGAGGAAGCCTTGCACGACGTCGCAGCCGAGCTCGGCAAGCGTCCTGCGCTGGCCCTCGGTCTCGACGCCCTCGGCGACGACGGTCATGCCGAGGCCTTGGCCTACGCGCACCACCGCGGTGGCGATGGCGAGCGCGCCAGCGTCGTTCTCGATGTCGCGCATGAAACTGCGGTCGATCTTCAATTCGCGGATCGGCAGATGCACGAGCCGGCTGAGGCTGGAATGGCCGGTGCCGAAATCATCGACCGCGAGCCCGACGCCGAGCTCGCGGATTGCGTTCATGGTCTCCAGCGCGGCAGCGCCGTCCTGCATGAACGCGCCTTCGGTGATCTCGAGCATCAAGGCATTCGGCGGCAGCTCGTATTCGGCGAGGATGTCCTTGAGCCGCGCAGCCAGCGTGACGTTGCGGAAATTGATCGGCGACAGGTTCACCGACACACTGGGAATGTTGAGTCCGGCGCGACGCCAGCTCGCCAGCTGCCGGCAGGCCTCGCGCACCGACCACAGGCCGATCTGCTCGATCAGGCCGCACTCCTCGGCAAGCGGAATGAACTTCGCCGGCGAGACGTCGCCGAGCACGGCATCGTGCCAGCGCGCCAACGCCTCGACGCCGTGGATGGCGCCGTCGCAGCTGCGGATCTGCGGCTGGTAGCTGAGGCTCAGCGCGCCTTCCGCGATGGCGCGGCGCAGCGCTGCGATCAGCGCCAGCCGCTGCTCGGCAAGTAGGTTCATCTCGGCGCTGAATAGGCGATGGGTCGAGCGCCCGGCCTGCTTGGCCATGTACATGGCGGCATCAGCCTGCTGCATCAAAGTATCGATGTCGGTGGCAAGATCGGGATAGAGGCTGATGCCGATGCTGGCCGACATCGGCATCAGCTTCGATCCAAGCCTCAAGGGCGCGGCGAGCGCTTCGGTGATGCCGGCCGCGACGCGCTCGGCGCTCTCGGCATTGCGTTGCGGCAGCAGGATGACGAATTCGTCGCCGCCGAGCCGCCCCAACATATCTTCGGGCCCGATCTGCTCGCGCAGCCGCTGCGCGAGCTGGACCAGAAGCTCGTCGCCGGCGGCATGACCCAGCGTGTCGTTGACATCCTTGAAATGATCGACGTCGAGGAAGGCGAGCGCGACATGGCTGCCGGTCGGGCAGGCGTCGATCGCGGTGGTGATCAGGTGCCGCAGCTGCGCGCGGTTCGGCAGCCCGGTGAGGATGTCGTGATAGGCGAGCCGCGCGATCTCGGCGCGCGCCTCCTTGCGCTCGATGGCGAAGGCGCCGAGATTGACGCAGGCCTCGACGATGCGCCGGTGCCAGCTGCTCGGCGCGCGCGGCTCCCGATAGTAGAAGGCGAAGGTCGCAATGACGCGGCCGTCCTTGGCCTTGACCGGCGTCGACCAGCAGGCACGCAGCCCGATCGCGAGCGGCATCGCCTTGTAGGGCTGCCAGCGCGGATCGGTGTCGAGGTCGGTCGCCAGCACCGGCTCGCCATGAAAGGCGGCGCTTCCGCAGGAGCCGACGTCGGGGCCGATGGCCACGCCGTCTAGCGCGCGGGAATAATCGTCGGGCAGGCTTGGGCCGCCGAGCGGATGGATCAGGCCGGCGGCATCGACGTGAAGCAGCGAACAGACGACGTCGGGCGCAATCTGCTCGACGCGGCGGCAGAGCCGGTCGGCGATCTCGCCGATCGGCACCTCGTCGGCGAGCGCGCCCATGATGAGTTGCTGGAGCGAGCGCAGCTGCTTGGTCTCGGTGATGTCCTCGAGCAGCGCGAAGATGTGCTTGACCCGGCCCTTCCTGTCGCGAAAGGCGTCAATCCGGGCGGCGACCCAGATCTCCTCGCCGTCCCTGGTGTAGATCAGGACCTCGGCTTCACCGCCCGGACCGCCCCTGATGAGGCGCCGTCCGATCCTCGTCAGCGCCTTGCGGTTGGTGTGACGGCCGGCCAGCAGGTCGGTTGCGCGCCGCCCCTCAGCTTCCGCGGCTGAATAGCCGAACAACGACGTGAACGCCGCATTGGTGTAGCGGATGTCGAGCTCGGTGTCGGTAATGAGCACGGCGCGGTTGGTCTGGTCCGAGACGGTGTCGAGCAGCGCGATGCGCGCGCGGCGTTCCGCTTCAGTGGTGACGTCGCGCGCGAACACGACGTGATGAGTCACGCCGCCGTTTGCAACGGACGAAAGCGAGATGGCGGTCCTGATCCGGCTGCCGTCATGCCGCGTGAGGCTGATCTCGTCGCGGAACTCCGCGATCGGGTCGGCGTGCAGGCATTTGAGAGTGAGGAGTTCGGCGTCGCGGCCGAGCACCTCAGCGCGCGCAAGCTTCCAGATCCGCTCCGCACCGGCGTTGAAATGCGTGATGCGACGCGCGCTGTCGACGATGATGATGGCATCGTCGGCGCGTTCGAGCGCAGCCAATAGTACGTCCGGCATTTCGGTCACTAGGCAATCGGAGGCAGACATCGTGGGAACCGGAGGGTATCGGAAGGAGCGGCAATCAACCGACGCTAACGCTCCGGTGGTGTGCAATATCTTTTTTGCATCCGGTCGCGTCCCACCAAGACGCGACGTGCTTAACGTTCCGCCAAGGAGACGACGGCAATGCGGTGCATGAGGAACCTGTCACGCACCTGTTTCGCTCTGAAGCTCGTGCAGCCGGCCGGCCACGGCCCGCACCTTGCGCGGCGCGGCCTGCCAGATCGAAAGCGCCGACAATCCGCTCACGATCATGGCGATTCCGAAGGCGAGCGTGTAGTCGCCGGCGCGATCGTAGAGAAAGCCGGTCACCCACGGACCGGCGGCACCGCCCGCCAGCGCGGCCAGCATGATCGTGCCAAAAATGCTGCCCTGGTGCCTTCCCTGAAAAATCTCGAACACCACGGCGCCCATGATCGAGGTGAGGCCGTAGCCGAGCGCGCCTTGCGTGAACACCATGATGTAGACCAGCCACAATGACGGCTGGAACTTCAGCGCCATCAGCGCCGCGAAGCAAATTGCAAAACCCGCACAGCTGATCGCCCACACCCATTCCCGCCCGATCCGGTCGGAGACATGGCCGAGCAGAATCTGGCCGGGAATGCCGAGCAGGCTGACGATGCCGAGCGCCCACACCGCGACGCCAGGGCTGAAACCGATGTCGAGCAGGAATTTGGTCTGGTGCACCTGCACCGCGTACCAGATGTACAGGCCGCAGAAATAGCCGAGCGCGATCCACCAGAATCGTGCAGTTGCGACGGCGCGCTTCAGCGTCCACTCGGTGTGGGCCCAGACGGGATCGACGACGTTGGAGACGGGCTTTGCCGCTCCCGCGGCCGGAGCAGCATCGCCGTCCGGCTGAAGGCCGACGTCCTCGGGGCGCTTGCGCAGCAGCAGATTGATCGGCGTCAGCACGATCACGACGAGCAGTCCCATCGCGGTGCAGGCGGTGCGCCAGCCGGTCTGCTCGATCATGTGCTGCACCCATGGCAGCAACGTCACCGAGCCGATGCCGACGCCGGCAAACGCGATGCCAATGGCGAAGCCGCGTTTGCGGATGAACCAGTTCGGCAAAAACAGCGACTGGCCGGAATAGCCGAGACACACCGAGCCGGCGCCGACCATGACGCCGATGGTGACATAGAGATGCCAGGGCGAGCTCGTGAGCGGTGCGAGCAGCAGGCCTCCACCCATCAGCACCACACCGAGCTCCATCACGGCGCGCGGGCCGGCGCGGTCCATCAACCGGCCGATCAGCGGGCTGACCACGCCCGAGGCCACGAAGCCGAACGAGAAGGCGCCCGCGGTGATGCCGCGCTCCCAGCCGAATTCGGAGATGATGGGCGGAAAGAACAATGAAAAGGCGGTGCGTGCGTTGACGCCAATGGCCATGGTGACGAAGGTCACGGCGACCACGACCCAGCCGTAGAAGAATGGAAGCCGCATGTTATTTTTATTTCATTCCTGGACGGTCCTTGGGACCATCTCGGGAAATCCGGGTCAAGCGCTTTTCATGCATGCCCGCTGAGCGACAGCGCGGTCGCATTTGAGAGCGGCCCTGCGTCCATCCTTCGAGGCGCGCGCTCAGGCGGCGTCGCGCCGTGAGCGCTTGGCGGGCGCGTCGAACAGGATCCGCTCGATCGGCTGCGGACGGCCGAACAGATAGCCTTGCGCAAAATTGACGCCAAGCGCCTTCAGCCGCTCGAACTCCTCGCGGGTCTCGACGCCTTCCGCGGTGACCGACATGTCCAGCCCGCGCGCCAGCGTGACGATCGAGGAGATGATGGCGGAGCTGCGCGGCTGATGCGTGAGGTTGCGAATGAACGACTTGTCGATCTTGATCTTGTCGAACGGGAACGCAGTCAGATAGCTGAGCGAGGAATAGCCGGTGCCGAAATCGTCGAGCGCGAGCTCGATGCCGAGATGCTTCAGCCGCTCCATGAAGGCGTGGTTCTCGGTGCCGCGCTCCAGCAGCACGGATTCCGTGATCTCGATCTCCAGCCGCTGCGGCGGCAGACCGGAATCTGCGAGCGCCGCCGAGATCATCTCGAACAACTCCGCCTCCTTGAACTGGATCGGCGACAGGTTCACGGCAACCATCAGATCGGGCGGCCAGTTGGCGGCGTCAGCGCAGGCGCGGCGCAGCACGAATTCGCCGAGCGGCACGATCAGTCCGGTCTCCTCGGCGAGCGAAATGAACTGGTCCGGCGGGATCAGTCCGCGCGTCGGATGCCGCCAGCGCACCAGCGCCTCGAAGCCGCGCCGCGCGCCGCTGAGGGCATCGACGAACGGCTGGTAGTGCACCTCGAGCTGATACTGCGCGATGGCGTCGCGCAAGTCGCCTTCCAGCGTGTTGCGCGCCTCGAGCTCGGCCGACATCGCCTCGTCATAGATGGTAAAGCAGTTGCGGCCCGCCGATTTCGAGCGATAGAGCGCGAGGTCCGCTTTCTTCAACAGCTGTTCCTGATCGCTACCGTGATCGGGCGCGATCGCGATGCCGATGCTGGTGCCGATCTCGACGCGATGCCCGGGCAGCAGGAAGGGTTCGGCCACCAGCTTGGCGATCCGTCCCGCCAATTCGGTCGAGCAGGCGCGCTGATCCTGACACCGCTCCTGGATGATGGCGAATTCGTCGCCGCCGAGCCGCGCCAGCACGTCGCTCGCCCGCACCGCGGATTTCAGCCGCTGCGCCACCTGGCGCAGCAGTGCATCGCCGGCACCGTGACCGAGGGAATCGTTGACGTTCTTGAAGCGGTCGAGGTCGAGCATCAGAATGGAGAAGGTCGGGCCATCGTCCTTCAATCGGCCATTGAGCTCGTCGAGCCGGGCGAGGAAGAAGGCGCGGTTCGGCAGGCCGGTCAGAATGTCGGTCTGGGCGAGCTCGAGCACCCGCCGGTTCGCAACCGACAGCCGGCGTGAATTGCGGCTGGCGAGCATGAGATAGGTCGACAGCGACAACGTCAGCAGCATGCCGACGATGAGGACTGCGGCGGCGCGATCGTAGGACGTCTCCAGTGAACCGCCCGCTGACGGCATGGCGCGCACCTGCCAATCGGTATCCCCGATCTTGAGAGTGCCCGACCAGTGCAGGGTGCGTGCGACATCGCGCATCGACTGCGGCGCCTTTGCAGCCGACGAATAATCTGGCTGCGTTTGCTCCAGGCTGACGATCTGCCCCGTGAAGGGCGGATAGACATTCACGCTGATGGCGGGGCTTGCTCCGGTCGTCACGCGAATGGTCTGGATCAGCAGCGGCAGATCGAAGATGCCGACGACGAAGCCGGCGAGATTGCGGCGGCGGTCCGCGACCGTCTCGCGCGAGGTTCCCTTGGCGTAGACGGGAATGGCGACGAGGACGTCGGGCAGCTGGCCGCCCTCCTTCGGCTCATAGAGGCGGGTGCGAATGGCAGCCAACCGATCGTTGTCGCGCGCGCGTTCCAGGACTGCGCGGCGCTCCGGCACCGTCGAATAATCCATGCCGTAGACCGAAGACGTCTTCGGCTGGGTCGAGTAGAACACCGGAAAATACTCGTCGCTCTGCGGTGCGGTCACAAAGCCTTTGTCCTGGAGCGCCTTGATGCGATAGCCGGACACGCCGTCGGTGATCGCCGCGGCCTCGTAGTCGGCGCGCTCCTTGCGGTTCACGCGCGGCAGCCAGGCGATGCGCAGCATGCCGGGATGGCGCTCAAACAGCCGAGCGCTGAAGGTCTCGAATTCGCTGCGGGTGATTTCCTCGTTGGTGGACTCGAACAGCGTGCGCAGCGCGACGAGCCTGGAGATATACTCGTTCATGCCGTTCTGCATGACGATCGCTTCGGTTTCGGCCGCGTTCTCGAACTCGATCTTGTTGACGCGGTCCTCCCATCGCGCCACGGCGGCCGCGCCAACCAGCGAGAACAAGACACCGACGCCGATCGCGACGAGCGCAGGACGATACAGCCCGAGCTGCGCCGCGGCACGCCACCGTCCGGTCATGCGTTTCCGATCCTGATCGTTCTGATCGCGGTCGCCCATCCTGAAACCGCCCCCGTCCCCTCTTCGCGACGCACCGAACCTCTGGTTGAGGTGCCGGAACCACTATCGGAACAAGGACGCGGTTAAGAACTGCACAATTTCGGAACCGGGCCGTTGTGCATTGCGTGGCTTAGTTAATGAAGTGCGCCAATGGCGCGGCATTGTGGAAGTAACTTGCCGGTTTTACCCGGAGTACTACGGTCCGCCGGTGCATCGCCCAATTAGCGAGCTATTCAGGCTGCCGGGATATGCTTCGCGGAGCTTCTCCGTTCATCCGGCAAGACCTCCCCGATGTATCGATTTCGATCGGCGCCATGCGTCGTCCTGGCCATCGCGCTTTTGGCCGCAACCATGCTCGCGGCCAAAGCCGACGAGGCCGGCGTCAGCGCGGATGCGATCCTGTTCGGCCAGGCCGCCGCGCTCGAGGGTCCCTCTTCCGCGCTCGGACAGCGCATGCGGCAAGGCATCGTCGCGGCGTTCACCGAGATCAACGCCAAAGGCGGCGTGCACGGCCGCAAGCTGCAATTGATCAGCCGCGACGACGGCTACGACCCCGACCGCTCGGTGGCGCAGACGCTGCGGCTGATCGAGGACGACAAGGTGTTCGCGCTGATCGGCGCGGTGGGCACGCCGACTGCGATGGCGACGATTCCCATCACCAGCGTCAGGAACGTGCCCTTCATCGGCCCGTTCACCGGCGCCGAATTCCTGCGCGATCTCGAACTTGCAAACGTCGTCAACATCCGCGCGAGCTACGGCGCGGAAGCCGAAGCCTGGATCAAGCACCTCACCGAGGATCGCAAGTTCACCCGCATTGGCATCTTCTATCAGGATGATTCCTTCGGCCGTGACGGTCTGACTGGCGTGAAGCGCGCGCTCGCCAGGCGCGGCCTCGAGCTCGCTGCCGAAGGCACCTTCGAGCGCAACACCCGCGCGGTTGCTCAGACCTGGCGCATGATCAAGCGTGCCGACCCCGAAGCAATCGTCATGGTCGGGACCTATGGTCCCTGTGCCGAGTTCATCAAGCTCGCTCACCGCAGCGGCGCTCGTCCGACCTTCGTCAACATCTCCTTCGTCGGCGCCAATGCGCTCGCGAAGGAGCTCGGCCCCGAGGGCGAAGGCGTCATCGTCTCGCAGGTCGTGCCGTCTCCCTGGGATCGCTCCTTGCGGCTCGTCGCCGACTACCAGGCAGCCCAGACAGCATTCGACCCCGCGCTGACGCCCGATTTCGTGTCGCTCGAAGGCTATCTCTCCGGCCGCCTCGCGGCCGCCGCGCTGGAGAAGGCCGGACCGAACCCGACGCGCGCGAGCCTCTTGCGCGCCATCAACGACGTCGGCCGCTTCGATATCAGCGGCAGCATCGTCACCGTCGGCACGCGCATGATCGACGCGCCGCCGAAGGTATATTTGACGGTGATCCAGAAGGACGGGTCGTTCAAGGCCGTGGATCGGCTTTAGCGCGGATCAAGGCCGCCGCGTCCAGCGGTCGGCGTTGACGGCGCCTTGCGGGATCTCGCCTTTGACGACCGCCTCGACCTGACGCACCGTTTCCAGCGACTGATATTCGATCGCCTGCGGGGTCAAGCCGCCGACATGCGGCGTGGCTATCACGTTCGGCAGCTTTGCGAGCTCCGGTGTCGGCATCTGGTCGGGCGCGCGACCGACATCCATGGCCGCGCCGGCGATGCGATGCTCGAGCAATGCCCGCGCGAGCGCCGCCTCGTCGACGAGATTGCCACGCGAGAGATTGATGAAGACGGCGTGCTTCTGCATCCGCGCCAGTGCCGCTTCCCCAATCAGGTTCTCGGTCTGCTCGTTGGCGATGGCGAGGCAGACGACGTAGTCCGATGCGGCGAGGAGATCGTCGAGAGAGACATGCCGGATCGCGGCGTCGCTGACGGTCGCGTAGGGATCGGCGACCAGCACCTCCATGCGCAGCACCTTTGCCACCTCGGCGAGATAGCGCCCGATGCTGCCATATCCGATGATGCCGATGCGGCTGCCGGCGAGCTGGCGGCCCATCCGCGCCTCAGGCTTGCGGCCGGCCTGGTAGTCCGCCGTGGTGCGCGACACGCCGCGGGAGAGATCGACCATGAAGCCGAGCGCGAGCTCGGCCACCGCCTGAACGAAGCCGGGGCCGGCACGAGTCACGAGCACGCCGGCCTCTGAGGCCGCATCGACATTGACGTTGCGAATGTCGACGGCGCAGCGGACGAAGGCACGCAGGCGCGGCAGCTGCGCAAAGATCTCGCCGCGTCCCTCCGTCATGCGGTCGGCGACGATGATGTCGGCATCCTTGGCCGCACGCACGAGGCCGGCTGCGTCCAGCGGCTCGTCGCCTTCGTGCAGGATCACCTCGGCGGCCGCGCGCAGGCCGTTCAGGCTGCGATCGCCATAATAGTTCCGCCGCATCTCCGGCGTGTGGGCCAGCAGGACTTTCAAGGGCAAGACTCCTTCAATAGCCGAACGCGCGCGGCAGCACGGTCGAGAGCCACGGCACGAAGGCAATGACGAGCAGACATAGCATCAACCGGCCCAGATAACCCGCGCAACAAAAAGAGCCGCGGGATCGTGATCCCGCAGCTCCCGCGTTTCAACGATGGCCGATATCAGCGCGAATGCGCGCCGCTGAGTTGGCCGCCGGCCGCTTCGACGTCACGCGAGGGACGCAGCGCGTAGGCGCCGTCGCCGAGCAGGGCCTGCGCCGCGAGCGCGATCGCCCAGAAGGCGGGGAATTCCCAGCCGCCCTTCGGATTGGTGAAGAAGAAGCCGGCCGCGCCGTGCACCGAGAAGATCGCGCCGAGCAGGATCGGGATTCCGGCGAGCGCCGCATAGCGGGTCCGGACGCCGAGGATCAACGCGACGCCGCTGAGGACTTCCACGGTCATGATGAGATAGGCGAGCTCGGGCGGGAAACCGAGGCTGCCGAAGAACTTTGCGGTGCCAGCCGGGGTGAAGACAAAGAGCTTCAGGCTGGCATGGGCGAGGAACAGGGCGCCCAGGGTCACGCGCAGCACCAGCGCGGCATAAGGGGCGGTACGGGATTCGATCATGGCAGGTCTCCTTTGCGGCGCAACATGATCTATTCTCATATCGACGATAATCTGCTATTTTCGAAATATACCTCACACTGACAGAGTGAGATAGGTTTTGCTCGACCGCCTGACCAGTCTGGAGATCTTCGCCAAGGTCGCCGCAGTCGGCAGCCTCTCCGGCGCGGCCCGGGCCATGGGCCTGTCGCAGACCATGGTGACCAAGCATGTCGCCTCGCTGGAGGCGCGGCTCGGCGCAAAACTGTTCCACCGCACCACGCGGCGGCTCTCCATCACCGAGGCCGGACGGAGCTATCTTGAATCTGCCGAGCGCATTCTCGCCGACATGGAGGCCGCCGACGCCGCGATCGCACGCGAACGCGTCGAGCCGCGCGGGCTGCTGCGCGTCAACGTCCCCGTCGTGTTCGGCACAAGGCAGATTGCGCCGCTGATCGCGGAGTTTTCGGCAGCCCATACCGAGGTCACCGTCGAGCTCGGTCTCAACGACCGCCTCGTCGACCTCGCCGAGGAAGGTTGGGACCTCGCGATCCGCATCGGCAGCTTGCGCGACTCCAGCATGGTGGCCCGAAAGCTCGCGCCGAACCGCCTCGTGGTCTGTGCCGCACCTTCCTATCTTGCCAAGCACGGCACGCCGCGCACCGTCGCCGACCTCGCCGGACATAATTGCCTCGGCTACACGCTCTCGCAGCAGGCGAGCGCGGCGGAATGGCTGTTCGGCGTCGAGGGCGAGATCCGCGTCCAGGTCAGCGGCACCTTGCGTGCCAACAATGGCGATGCGCTGCGCGCGGCGACGTTGGCCGGCCTTGGCCTCGCGCGACAACCCACCTTCATCATCGCCGACGATCTTCGCAGCGGCGCGCTCGTCGCACTCGCGCTCGACCAGCCGGAGATCCAGACTTCCGCAGTGCATGCGGTCTACCTGCCCGACCGCCGCCCGCCGGCCAAGGTGCGCGCCTTCATCGACTTTCTCGCCGCGCGCTTTGCGCCTGTGACACCCTGGGATCGCGGACTGCCATGACGGCGCACGGCCGGACGCGCCAGCTCCGGCAGACCCACTGCCCGATTTGTCGCACGCCCAACGTGAGCCAGCGCACATACGGTGTCATGGCAGGGACTTAGAAAAGGTGCCATCATCGTGCGCATTGCCAATGGAGGTGACACCATGCGCCGTCCAGCCTTTTCCAATTTGCTGCTTGCATCCGGTTTTCTTGCGCTCGCACAGGTGATGACGCCGAGCGACGCCGCCGCCGAAGCGCGGCTCGCGCTCGTGATCGGCCAATCCGCCTATCGCACAGTGCCGGAACTGCCCAACGCCGCCAACGACGCCAAGGGCATGACGGAGCTGCTCGGCAATGCCGGCTTCACCGTCACCACGGCGGCCAATCTGGCACAGAACGAGATGCGCGCGGCGATCTCGGATTTCGCCGGCAAGGTCGGCGCCAGCGGTGCCGATACCGTCGCTTTGGTATTCTATGCCGGCCACGGCCTGCAGATCGACGGCGAGAACTATCTCGTGCCCGTCGATCTCGATCCCAAGCGCGAGGCCGACATTCCGCTCCAGGGCGTGCGGCTGAACGATCTGCTCAACACGCTCGGCGCGCTGCCGACGCGGGCGCGCATCTTCATGCTCGATGCCTGCCGCAACAATCCGTTCCCCGCGCTCAGCGGCGCCGGCCATGGGCTTGCGATCGTCGATACCAAGGCCGGCGCGCCCGGCTCCTTCATCTCCTATTCGACCTCGCCCGGCGCCGAAGCCGAGGACGGCAATGGCATCGACAGCCCCTACACCACGGCCGCGCTGACCATCGCCAAGCAGCCCAATCTGCCGATCGAGGAGGTGTTCAAGCGCATCCGCGTCGCGGTGGCGCAATCGACCGACGGGCGGCAGATCCCCTGGGAAAGCTCGTCGCTCACCACCGACTTCAAGTTCTTCGGCGAAAGCAGCCAGCCGTCGTCCCTTCCAGGCGCAGATTCGATGGCGCTCGCCAGTGCCACCCGCAGCGTCGAGGATTGGCGCAAGGAATTGCAGGGCAAGCCTGCCAAGGTCGCCTATGAGCTCGTGATCACCGAGGACACGGTGCCGGCCTATCAGGCCTATATCGAGCTCTACGCACAGGATGCCCGCACGCCGCGCCTGCGCACCGTGCTGGAACGGCGGCGGCAGATGCTGGCCTGGGAACGCGCGGTCTCGATCAACACCCGCGCCTCGTTCGAAGCTTATCTTGCGAACTGGGACAACAGCGATCTCGCCGCGACCGCGCGCAGGCTGCTGCTCCGCGTCCAGAACCGCAACTATGGGCTGCCCGTTGCCGCCGCTGCGACGCCAGCCCCGGTCGCCGTCGCGATGGCGCCGACCTGCCCGTGCTCGACGCCATCGGCACCGGCAACGCCGGTCAATCCGAGCGTCGCGCCCATCATCAAGAAGCGCGTCGACGACACGCCGCCGAAGCGCAAGGTGGTCGAGACGCCGCCGAAGCGCCGGCCCGCCCCTCCGCCCGAGGAAGTGGTCTACGAGCGCGCGCCGCCCCCGGGGCCGCCGCCCGGCGCCGTGATGCAGGGCATCGGCATCGGAATCGGGATCGGCATGGGAATGGGCGGCCGCGGCGGAGATCACTACCGCGGCGACGACCGCAGATATTAAGCCGGTCCGGCACAAACAGAAATCTGGCTCGCCAATGGCGCGAGCCGGATCTACTGCGACAGCACCGGATAATCCTGCTGCACGGCCTCCCGGATCCAGCCAGCTTGGATCGCGCGCGAGAGTATCTGCGCAGTCTTGATGTCGTCGGCTTTCATGCAGAGATCGACAATGCGGCGGACAGCGTCGTCGCGCATCAGGTCGTCGGAGATCTTCATCGCGATTTCCATCGCGACGCGGGCCGCGCGTTCATAGCGCCCGCGCGTGCCGGTCGGCGCTGAACTTCCGGCGGCTTCGGCGATCGCCCGCGCAGCCTGGCAGATATTGCGAATGCGGTCGGCTGCTTCGATGTCGCCGATCGGTCCCTGGATCGGCTCGTCCCAGATGTCAGCCGGTGCTGGCCTTGCGAACCACTTCATTGCCCCACCCCTGGTCTTCGATTGCTTGCGGCGTTCACGACATGCGGCGCGGGCCGATCGCCTCGAACTGCGCCTTCTGCTCGTCATTCAGCGTCGCGTAGAAATCATCGAGCGCCGCGCGCACCGACTTGATGCCATCCAGCATCACGTCGAGGCGCTTGCGGATTGCGGCCATGCGTGCCGGCGGTGTCATCACGTCATTGGGCTCGCAGGCCGCCTTGAGCGATGCACTGACTTTGGCGCTGGTATCCTGGAGCACCTGGAGCGCCGCACGCTGGGTATCGTTCGGATGAATCCTCTCCTCGATCGTGGCGCCGGGCCAATCGAACGCGGCGGACGCGCTGCAACTCTGCACCGACGATCCGCTCGCATTGTTCGATGCGGTCGCGCGCCGCTGGTCGTCAGCCAGCGCATTGAAGCGTGCCTTCTGCTCGTCGGTCAGCGAACCATAGAACTGGTCGAGCGCGGGCTGGACCAGATCGACGGCCTTCTGCATGGCCTCGACACGCTGCTGCATCGCCGCGAGCCGGCCGGGCGCCGTCGCTGCGGCTTGCGTCGGACAGGATGTGCGGATCAGCGCTGCCGCGTCGATCGAGGCGTTGCCGAGCGCATCGAGAGCGGCGCCTTGCGCATCGCTCGGCTGCACCGCGGCTGCAATCTGATCGATCGGCAGACCGACGATTGCACGGCGGTCGCTGCCGCAGAGCTGATCGAGCGGCGCGCCGCGCGCTCGCCGTCGTCCCTGCGGCTGCTGCGGCAGATAGGCCGACAGGCGATCATAGCCGTAGGGGCCGAAAATGCCGGCATAGATGTCGGGATAGCCGTAGCCCCAGAAGCCCAGCCCGTCGCCCCAGATCGTGTAGTCGTAGAGATCATTGTAGGCGAACGGCCAGAACAGCGGTCCGACCCAGCCATAGCCGCCACCCGCATGTTGCCACCATCCGCTGCTTGCGCCGCTCCAGCCCGCGAGTGCGGCTGCGGCGGCGAGCTGCGCACGCGCCGCCGGATTGCTGATCAGCCGGCCGCTCCGGAATGCGCTGGAGTTCAGGGCATTGCGGAAGTTCGCCGGCCGTATCGCCGCATTGCGAATCTGACCGAAATTCGGGCCGCCATGCCGGGCGCCGGTGGTGAACCGCATCCCGCGATGATGCCCGCCGCCGTGCGCGTGCCCACCGCCATGGCCGCGGAAATGGCCGCCACCGTGATGACCACCGCCATGCCCGCCTCCATGGCCACCGCCGTGACCGCCGCCATGTCCACCCTTGGCCAGCGCCGCGCCTGCCAGCATGCAGGCAAACGCCACCGCGGCAATTCCGACGACCGGTCGCATCATTACACCCTCCCGCGCAAAGCCCTGCCATTGAGGCATCGGAACTTGGCGGGAATTGGAACCGGCAACGCTGCCGAAAGTTCCCGGTCGCTGGCCACGCAGGCCCTAGGCCTCCGGCACGATCTTGCCGGGGTTGAAGATATTGAGCGGATCGAGCGCCTTTTTCAGCGCCCGCATCGCATCCAGCGCTTCGGGGCCGAGCTCGGCCTTGAGATATTTCTGCTTGCCCTGGCCGATGCCGTGCTCGCCGGTGCAGGTACCGTCCATTGCCTGCGCACGCTCGACCAGGCGATGCATGAACTCCTCGCCGCGCGCCATCTCGCCGGGATCATTGACGTCACACACCAGCGAGCAGTGGAAATTGCCGTCGCCGACATGGCCGACGATCGGCGACAACAGGTTGAGGCGCTTGAGATCCTCCTCGGTCTCGCTGACGCAGTCGGCGAGACGCGAGATCGGCACGCAGACGTCGGTTGCGACCACGCCGATGCTGTCGCCGGGGCGTAGCGCCTTCACCGACCAATAGGCGTCGTGCCGGGCCTGCCACAGTTTGGTGCGATCCTCCGGCTTGGTGGTCCAGGAGAACTCGCCGCCACCGCACTCTTTCGCGATCTCGCCGAAGGCCTTGGACTGCTCGCCAACCTCGATCTCGCTGCCGTGGAATTCCATCAGCAGCAGCGGCGTCTCCGGCAGCGTCAGCTTCGAGTACGCGTTGCAGGCCTTCACCTGTGCGGCATTGAGCAGCTCGATGCGCGCGACGGGAATGCCGGTCTGAATCGCCAGGATCACCGCCTGACAGGCGCCGTGCACGGTCTCGAACGACACCGCGCCGGCCGCGATGGTCTCGGGAATGCCGCGCAGGCGGATCGTCAGTTCCGAGATGATGCCGAGCGTGCCTTCGGCGCCGACGAACAGATGCGTCAGGTCGTAGCCGGCGGACGACTTTTTCGCGCGCGTGCCCGTCGTGATGATCTCGCCATCGCCGCGCACGACCTTCAGCGCCAGCACACTCTCGCGCATGGTGCCGTAGCGCACCGCATTGGTGCCGGAGGCGCGGGTCGAGGCCATGCCGCCGAGCGAAGCGTCCGCGCCGGGATCGATCGGGAAGAACAGGCCCTGGTCGCGCAGGTGCTCGTTGAGCGCCTTGCGGGTGACGCCGGGCTGGATCACGCAGTCGAGATCCTCGGCATGCACGGCGAGCACCTTGTTCATGTCGCGCAGGTCGACCGAGATGCCGCCCGCGGGCGCGTTGACCTGGCCCTCAAGCGAGGTGCCGGTGCCGAAGGGAATGACGGGCACGCGATTGTTGGCGCAGATCCGCACCACGTCCTGGATGTCGGCGGTCTCCTGCGCCATCACCACGCCGTCGGGCGGCTGGTTGACGATCCATGTCGTGGTATGGCCGTGCTGTTCGCGAACGGCCTGCGAGGTGATGAGGCGGTTGCCGAAGCGTGCGGCAAGCTGTTCCAGCGCACTTGCGAGGGCTTTCGGCTCCGGCCGCGGCGGATTATTGGTGATGGTCGTGCCCACGGACATTCCTCCCGAGAGAAGAAGCGTGGCAAAGGACATAAAACCGGTCAAGTCAAGGGACCGGACGCATGGCTAGGGAAGGACATATGCCGGAGACTACCGCCTCAGCGCCCCAAGCGCAGCCATTCCGCGCCTCGATCATGCAGATCGAGCCGCAATGGATCGACTACAACGGCCATCTCAACATGGCCTATTACAACGTGATGTTCGACCGGGCGATCGACCAGCTCTGGCTCGAGCTCGGGATGGGGCCGGCCTACATGAAGGAGCGAGGCGGCTCGAGCTTCACCGCCGAATGCCATGTGCGCTATTTGCGCGAGATCCATCTCGGCGATCCCGTGCAGATCTTCGTCTGGCTGCTGGAGGCCGACGACAAGCGGCTGCACACCTTTGAGGAGATGCGTCACGCGACCGAGGGCTGGTTGTCGGCCACGTCCGAGAACATGTCGCTGCACATGGACATGAATGCGCGGCGCGTTGCGCCGTTTCCGCCTGATATCCGCGAGCGCATCGCTGCGGTCACAAAGGCCCACAGCGCGGTAGCCCGACCCGAGGGCATCGGCCGGAACGTGGCGATGCCCTCGAAGCGGTAGCCGCGCTATACCCTGTTGCGGCCGCGCGCCAAGCCGACCACGGCCGAGACCAGGAACAGGACGACCGCGATGAAGAAGATGATCTTGGCGATCTCGATCGAGGCGCCGGCGATGCCGCCGAAGCCCAGGATACCGGCGATCAGTGCGATAACCAGAAACGTCACAACCCAGCCAAGCATGGTCAAACCCTCGTCTTGATGTCTGTCTGCGTCCAGCGCGGCTGCCGCGCCACCTGCCCAGACAATCTCGACGCGAGAACGATGGTTCCGGCCCACGCAGGAGCGAAATTCGCAGCCTTCGCAGGAACAAATCGGCCTGCCGCGCACGTGGAAAACCCTGTCCCGGCGCCCCATATAAGGACCAATCCCTGTTAAGAAGGCTCCCTTCCGTCACCCCGCGGTGCCATCGTGGGGCCAATGATTCGCATGACCGAGCCGAGCAAGATCACAGGCGTTCCCGACCACCAGCCCGCAGCCGGCGGCATCGCCGCGCGTGCGCGCGCCTCAGTGGGCCCGAAATATCTCTCCGGGCTCAATCCGGAGCAGCGCGAGGCGGTGGAGACGCTGGACGGTCCGGTCCTGGTGCTGGCCGGTGCCGGCACCGGCAAGACGCGTGTCCTGACCACGCGCATCGCCCACATCCTGAGCCAGGGCCGCGCCCGCCCCGCCGAGATCCTGTCGGTGACCTTCACCAACAAGGCCGCGCGCGAGATGAAGCACCGGCTCGGCCAGATGCTCGGCCATGCCGTCGAGGGCATGCCGTGGCTCGGCACCTTCCACTCCATCGGTGGCCGCATCCTACGCGTCCATGCCGAACTGGCGCAGCTCAAGTCGAACTTCACCGTGCTCGATGTCGACGACCAGGTCCGGCTGCTCAAGCAGCTGCTGCAGGCCGAGAACATCGACGACAAGCGCTGGCCGGCACGCATGCTGGCCGGGCTGATCGACGGTTGGAAGAACCGCGGCCTGATGCCGTCGCAGGTGCCGTCGGGCGAGGCCGCGATGTTCGCCAACGGCAAAGGCGGCAAGCTCTATGCGAGCTACCAGGAGCGGCTGAAGATATTGAACGCCGCCGATTTCGGCGATCTGCTGCTGGAGAACATCCGCATCTTCCGCGAGCATCCGGACATCCTCAGGCAATACCAGCAGCGCTTCAAATTCATCCTAGTCGACGAGTACCAAGACACCAACGTCGCGCAGTATCTCTGGCTGCGGCTGCTATCGCAGGCGCCGTCGTCCACCTCTCCCCGCGTGCGGGGAGAGGTCGCATCGCGAAGCGATGCGGGTGAGGGGGATTCTCCGAGCACCGCGCTCTTGGAGACAGCCCCTCACCCCAGCCCTCTCCCCGTGAAGGACGGGGAGAGGGAGCAGAAGGGCCCCACCAAAAACATCTGCTGCGTCGGCGACGACGACCAGTCGATCTATGGCTGGCGCGGCGCCGAGGTCGACAACATCCTGCGCTTCGAGCACGATTTTCCGGGCGCCAAGGTCATTCGCCTCGAGCGCAATTACCGCTCGACCGGCCACATCCTCGCCGCCGCCTCGCATTTGATCGCACATAACGAAGGCCGGCTCGGCAAGACGCTGCGCACCGAGGACCAGGACGGCGAGAAGGTCACGGTGACGGGCTCGTGGGATTCCGAAGAGGAAGCGCGCGGCATTGGCGAGGAGATCGAGCAGCTCCAGCGCCAGGGCGAGAAGCTCGATGAGATCGCGATCCTGGTGCGCGCCTCCTACCAGATGCGCGAGTTCGAAGACCGCTTCGTCACGCTTGGCCTGCCCTATCGCGTCATCGGCGGCCCGCGCTTCTATGAGCGCGCCGAGATCCGCGACGCGCTCGCCTATCTGCGCGTCATCAACTCGCCGGCCGACGATCTCGCCTTCGAGCGCATCGTCAATACGCCCAAGCGCGGGCTTGGCGACGCCACCGTGCAGATGCTGCACGACCACGCGCGCAAGCGCCGCATCCCGCTGTTCGAAGCGGCACGCGCGGTGGTCGAGACCGACGAGCTGAAGCCGAAGGCGCGCGGCTCGCTGCGCGATCTCATCACGCAGTTCGACCGCTGGCGTGCCCAGCGCGAGGTCACCACGCATACCGACCTCGCCCAGATCGTGCTCGACGAGAGCGGCTACACCGAGATGTGGCAGAAGGACCGTTCAGCCGACGCCGCGGGCCGGCTGGAGAACCTGAAAGAACTCGTGCGCTCGATGGAGGAGTTCGAGAACCTGCAGGGATTCCTCGAGCACATCTCGCTGGTGATGGACCGCGACGGCGGCGCTGAGGACGACGCGGTGTCGCTGATGACGCTGCATTCGGCCAAGGGACTCGAATTCGACAACGTATTCTTGCCCGGCTGGGAGGAAGGCCTGTTCCCGAGCCAGCGCACGCTGGATGAGCAAGGCCGCGCCGGGCTGGAAGAAGAGCGCCGGCTCGGCCATGTCGGTCTCACGCGCGCCCGACGCCGCGCGAAAATCTATTTTGCGACCAACCGCCGGATCCATGGCACCTGGTCGACCACGATCCCGTCGCGCTTTCTCGACGAATTGCCGGCGGCCAATGTCGAGATCACGGAATCCAAGGGCGGCTCGGCCTGGGGCGGCACCGGCGGCTACGGCGCCTCCCGCTTCGACGACATGGAGGCGTTCGGCTCCAGCTATTCGACGCCGGGCTGGCAGCGCGCCCAGGCCAACCGCAACCGCGGCGGCCAAGGCGGCCGCGGCGGTTTCGAGGAAGAGGCCGCCTCGTTCTCCTCCGCATCGTCCTCACCCGATTTCGGCAGCTTCTCATCGCGCCGCCGCGGTCCCCTCACCATCGAGGGCGAGCTGGTCGCCAAATCGACCGGCACGACCTCGGAATTCTCGCTGGAAGACCGCGTCTTCCACCAGAAATTCGGCTACGGCCGCGTCACCAAGATCGACGGCAACAAGCTCACCATCGCCTTCGACAAGGCCGGCGAGAAGAAGGTCGTGGACAGCTTTGTGCAGCGGGCGTGAGGCCATGCCTCACTACATCGCCATCATCGAGGATGCCGGCCCGGACGATGCCGTCGGCGTCTGGTTTCCGGACCTGCCCGGCTGCATCTCCGGCGGTGACGACGTCGACGAGGCCCTTGAGAATGCGCCCGAGGCGCTCGCGCTCTATGCGCAGGACCTGATCGAGGACGGCCAGCAGCTTCCCCCGCCGCGGACGCTGGCCGAGCTCGAAGCCGATCCGGAATTTGCCGACGATCTCAGGAACCACATGGTCGCCCAGATCGAATGGCCACCCCGCGCCGACGCCACCGAGTGAGGACTGTTCGCCGCACTGGCCGGACTCTCGACAGTTCTGGTCCGAACAGCTCTTGACCATCGCGAACTTCCCCGTATCAGATGCAACCCATGGTCCGGGGCTCCATCACACTGATCGTGCTTGTATTGGGGATGCCGTCGCTTGCGGCGGCGGAGACCATGAGCTTTGGCGATTCGATCGGAAAGCTGGCGGCGAGCTGCGGTGCGGAAATCGTCGCCAATTGCCGCGGCGTCAATCCGGATTCGACCCGGCTGAAGGAGTGCTTGTCGCGCAACCGCGACGTGCTGTCCCCGCAATGCCAGAGCGACTATCTCGGCGTCTTCGACGCCATCCAGAAGCGCGTCGCCGCGCGCGTCACGGTGGCGAACGCCTGCCAGCGCGAAATCGTCAAGGTCTGCGGCGGCTCGACCAAGGAGACCAGCAAATCGATCCCCTGTCTGGTCTCGACGCCCAAGGGCATCAGCAACAACTGCCTGAAGGCCGTCGACGACGCGGGGTATCGCTGATGTGCGCGAAGGGGCTCTCCACCGCCGGACTAGGCATCGCGCTGGGCTTCGCCCTGCTCGCGGGCGCCGCCCGCGCGCAGACGGCGGCGCCGACCCGCGACGACATCGTCGGCAAGCTCAACCATTTCGAGGAAGCCGCCGAAGTCGATCTTCCCGCGCTGAAGCAGCAGGTGATGGAGCGCGCCAAGGCCAGGATCAAGAACGATCCCGGTCCGGTGAACCGGCCGCTGATCGCGCCTGACCTCGCCAAGCTGCCCGCCTTCAACGCACAGATCCAGTTCGACGCCGACACGCCGATCATCCAGCCGGCGTCCTACCAGACTGTGGGCCGCATCGCGGATGCGCTGGTGCATTCCTCGCTGCTGCCCTACACCTTCCTGATCGTCGGCCATGTCGAGTCCAACTCGAAGACGCGCGAGGCCAATGCGATCCTGAGTCAGCGCCGGGCTGATGCGATCCGCGACGTGCTGGTGAACACCTTCAAGATCTCGACCAAGCGGCTGCATCCGATCGGCCTCGGCGAGGAGCAGTTTCTCGACCGGGCCAAGCCGACCTCGGCCGTCAACGGCCAGTTGCAGATCCTGACCTATGCCAAGCTGCCGGAGGAGCCTGCGCGTCCGGCTGCGGCACCTGCGCCTGCGGCGAAAAAGCCCGCCAAGAAACACTGAGCGAACGCGGCTTCGCGCTGACGGAACCCTTTGAAGTTCTGGCCATTTTGTGATCTGTCTCACAGCGCAACAGCGCGGTC
Organism: Bradyrhizobium sp. C-145; assembly: GCF_023375135.1. NCBI lineage: Bacteria > Pseudomonadati > Pseudomonadota > Alphaproteobacteria > Hyphomicrobiales > Nitrobacteraceae > Bradyrhizobium > Bradyrhizobium sp. C-145. The sequence goes on from NZ_CP088150.1 coordinate 7,438,718, forward strand.
TCGCGCGACAATAGCGCCGGTTTGTGCACCGCCCTATCAGGTGCTATAGCCTCTGTTCGCCCCTTCCCCCGACCCCGTGCTGCATGAGACCGAAATGGGTGGCTTTTTTCAGCGCCAACTTGCCGTCTACGTCGAGTACCATCGCGATCCCCGGAACACGGCGATGCATGTGGTCGGCATCCTACTGCTGTTCACCGGCGCCGTCATGCCGTTGACACTGGTCAGGCTGCCGCTGTTCGGATTCGATGTCAGCCTCGCGGTAATCCTGGCGCTGCCGGTTCTGATTTACTGGCTGCTGCTCGATCTGGGGCTCGGGCTCGGCATTCTGGCCGTCTCCATTGTGCTGTTTTCGATTGCGACCGCCATCGCGGCGCAAGTCGGCACGGTGGCGATGTGGGCGATTTTTGCCACGCTGGTCGTGCTCGGCCTCGCCGCGCAGACCATCGGCCACAAGGTTTTTGAGGGGCGCGAGGCCTCGTTGTTCACTTTTCCCTCGCATCTTTTGCTTGGACCGATGTTCGTGATGGCAAAATTATTCATTGCACTGGGCTTCCGTCGCGACCTTGCCGCGATTCTGGGGCCTCTTCCGACCAATTCCCTTTCGACTCGATAACTTCCAGAAGCGAAACAGCAAACCGTCTTCATGGCTCTCGTACTGGTTACCGGTGGCAGCGGCTTCATCGGACATCATCTCGTAGAAGCGCTCCGCGCCCGTGGGCAGCGGGTGCGTGTTCTCGATGTCCGCGCTCCGGCCGCGGCGAACGCGGACGTTGAATATGCCCATGGCTCGGTGCTGGACCGCGATGTGGTCGATGCCGCGCTGGCCGGCGTCGATCAGGTCTATCACCTCGCCGGCCTGCCCGGCATGTGGGCCGCCAACAAACAGGACTTTCACGAGGTCAATTGCCGCGGCACCGAGATCGTGCTCGCGGCCGCGATGAAGCGCGGCGTGTCTCGCTTCCTGCACTGCTCGACCGAATCGATCCTGTTCCCCTATTCCGACCTCAACGGCGTTCCCGCCGAAGAGGCGCTGCAGCCGGCCAATGCGATGCCCGGTGCCTATACGCGCTCGAAGGCGCTCGCCGAGCATTGCGCCGCGAAGGCTGCCGCCGCTGGCTTTCCGCTCGTGATCGGCACGCCGACCATGCCGATCGGCGCCGCCGATCACAATCTGACGCCGCCGACCGCGATGCTGTGGTACTTCCTCCAGAAGAAGGTGCAGCCGCATCTCAACTTCCTGGTCAACCTCGTCGATGTCCGCGACGTCGCCATGGGCCTCGTGCTGACCATGGAGCGTGGCCGCCTCGGCCACCGCTACATTCTCGGCGGCGACTGCGTCCCGCTCGGCAACATCCTGCGCATGATGTCGGCGATGAGCGGCCGGCGGCAGTTTCCGGTCGTCGTGCCCGGCAGGATCGCCGAGCTCTCCGCGATCATGCTCGAATCCATCGCTGATCGCATCACGCGCCGGCCGCCGAACGGCACCGCCGAGGGCGTGCGCATTGCACTCGCCGCGAGCGATCTCTCGATCGGCAAGGCCCGCACCGAGCTCGGCTATTCGCCGCGTCCGATCGAGCCCGTCCTGCGCGAAACCATCACCCACCTTCTCGCCCGCGGCGGCCTGCCCGCCTCCGGCGCCATCGAGCATCACGCGCTCTCCTCGCGCGCGAGCTGAGCGCTCCGCCCAACGCAAAGAACCTTCATGTCCTTCGATTTCAGCAAGCTTCTCTCTGTCGCCTGGGGTGGTTGGACCACGACCTGGCCGACGCAACTGCTCGCCCTGATCTGGCTCGCCTGGCTCGCCAGTTGGGTCGGCGCCTCGTTCTGGCAGGGCCGCACCCAGAAGCAGGTGATGACGCTGGAGTCCGGCCGCTATCGGATCCCGATCCTGGTCGGCGGCATCCTGTTCACGCCGTGGACGGCCGAAGTGCTGAACGAGAAGCCGCTCTGGGTGTTCAGTAATACCGGCGTCTACATCACGGCCCTGATCGTGCTCGCCGGCATCTCCTTCACCTGGTGGGGACGGCTGCATCTCGGAAAATTCTGGTCCAACACCATCACTCACAAGGAAGACCATCGCGTCATCGACACGGGTCCCTATGGCATCGTGCGCCACCCGATCTACACCGGCCTGATCGCGGGCATGCTGGCGACCGGTATCGCGGTCGGCACGGTGACCGCGATCCTCGGTGCCATCCTGATCTCGCTCGGCATGTGGCAGAAGGGCCGGATGGAAGAAGTGTTCTTGTCCAAGGAACTCGGCGAGGACGCCTACGGCGCCTATTGCCGCCGCGTGCCGATGATCATCCCGTTCCTGTCGCCGCGGTGACGAAGAGGCCGCCACACTCTCCGACGTCGTCCTGGCGAAAGCCAGGACCCATTACCCCCAGGGAGGAGTTTGGCGGAGAGTCGCGTCCGGTACTCCCACCGCGCCACAACCGATAGATTCCGCGGTATGGGTCCTGGCTTTCGCCAGGACGACGCTGTGGAGGCAGTGCGCCTCGCCGGGAACCGCCGCTCCCTGCCCCCGTTAGCTCTCGACGCATGCAACCACCCGCAGAGCATCGAGCCATGGCGGACGCCTACGATTATTTTCGCGAGCACGCGATTGCCGCCGTCCGCAAGGCGCGGGTGTTGCCGCCCGGGTGGCCGAAGCGGAAGCAGCGCACGGTGGCGCGGGTCTATCACCTCCTGTCCAAGGAGGCCGCGCTCAGACCGAACATCGTCACCTCGATGATGTTCGCGCGGCACGGCGGCTCGAGCGGCAAATCAGCCGCTGATCTCAGCGCACAGCCCGTCGGTGCTCGTCCCATGCAAATTCGATCGGCTGCCATTCCAAGGGAATAGACCCCGGCGGCATGCCGCACAGGTTGACGTCTGCCCCGTCAACCAGTTGGATGCGCGCGCACACAGGGGCTTCTCATGACGTTTTCAAGCATCTTTGCGCAGTTCGTTGCGCTCCTCGGCGGCATCGCGCTGCAATGGCGGAAGCTGTCGGGCACCGAGCCCGCACCCGCCTGGGGAGAGACGCCTGCGATCCCCGAGGCGAAGCCGCAAGGCGCGATCCCGACGCTGAAGATGCCGACCGCGCGTGGCTGGAGCGAGGGCCAGAAGCCGACCGTCGCGCCCGGGCTCAAGGTCAATGCGTTCGCGACCGGGCTCGATCATCCGCGCTGGATCGAGGTGCTGCCCAATGGCGACGTGCTGATCGCGGAAGCGACGCAGATCGCAGGCCCCCCGCGCACCGTATTCCACTACGCGATGCAGGCGACGATGCGGCGCGCCGCCGCGCTCGGCGTTTCCGCCAACCGCATCACGCTGTTGCGCGACAAGGACGGTGACGGCGTTGCGGAGGTTCGCGGTGCCTTCATGGAAAACCTCAGCCAGCCATTCGGCATGGCGCTGGTCGGCGACACCTTCTATGTCGGCAACACCGACGGCGTGATGGCGTTTCCTTACGTCGCCAATGCCGACCGCATCACCGCGCCGGGCAAGCGGCTCACGACGTTCAAGCCGGGCGGCCACTGGACCCGCAGCCTGCTCGCGAGCCCCGACGGCAAGAAGCTCTATGCCGGCGTCGGCTCCCTCAGCAACATCGCCGAGATGGGCATGGAGGTCGAGGAGGGCCGCGCCGCGGTCTACGAGCTCGACCTCGTCGCCGGCACGCATCGCATTTTTGGTGCTGGCCTGCGCAATCCGGTGGGACTCGCTTGGGAGCCAACGACGGGCGTGCTCTGGACCGTCGTCAACGAGCGCGACGGCCTCGGCGACGAGACGCCGCCGGACTATCTCACCTCGGTGCGCGACGGCGGCTTCTATGGCTGGCCCTATTGCTACTGGGGCAAGACGGTGGACGACCGCGTGCCGCAGGATCCGGCGATGGTCGCCAAGGCGATTCAACCGGACTACGCGCTGGGCGGCCACACCGCCTCGCTCGGCCTGTGCTGGATGCCCGCCGGCACGCTGCCCGGCTTCCCCGACGGCATGGTGATCGGCCAGCACGGCTCGTGGAATCGCAGCAAGCTGTCGGGCTACAAGCTGGTGTTCATTCCGTTCGAGAACGGCAAGCCGTCCGGCCCCGGTCGCGACATCCTGTCGGGCTTCCTGTCTCCCGACGAGAAGGAATCCTACGGCCGTCCGGTTGGCGTCGTGATTGGCCCCGACAAGAAGTCGCTGCTGATGGCCGACGACGTCGGCAACGTGATCTGGCGCGTGACGGGGGCCTAAGCGTCAGGTTCCGACGCAGAGTGTGGCGCGCTGCTTGCGCAGCAGCGCGATCACGGACAATGCTGTAATCAATCCGGTCTTGGGATTTTCGGACGGGATGTTCTCGATGGACATCGAGAAGCGCGCCGAATCCGCCTCGATCTCGATGCGATGAACATTGCGCGTCACGGTGGGGTCGGCCCAAACCTGAATCTGGGTGCGATCGGGTCCGATGCCCGCCAGCGACAGCGCAACAGCGACATTGACGTTCGCCGGAAAGCCTTTCGCCGCCTCGCGCGCGGTGCCTTCGAACAGATTGAGCGGCTCGCGCAGCTTGTCGATGTCGATGTTGTTCTCGACGATGAACGGCGCGCCCTTCAAGCCGTCGATCGGCTTGCGCGTCACCATCTTCACCGAATGAATGGTGCCGATTGCGGCAGCGTTGACGGCGTCGAGCCCGATCAGCGCGCCGGTCGGCACGATGATGCGGCCGCCATTGGCGCGGGCGAGATCGACGAGATCGAAATTGTCGAGCAGCCCGCCGACGCTGACCACGACCGCGGTCTTGCCACGCCTGACCGCGGGCTCGACGATCTCGCGCAGATGCCGGCTTGGCGCGCATTCCACCACGATGTCAGCGACTTCGCCGAGCTGGTCGATCGGCAAGACCCGCGGCGGGCGGCGCAGGCCACCGAGAAACGCCTGATGCTTGGCAGGATCGCGCATGGCCACCGCCGACAGCGTCAGGCCTTCGATGCCTTGATCCAACGCAGCTGCGATCTTGGTGCCGATCGAGCCCAGCCCCGCAATGGCAACCCGCAACTCGCTCGACACTCTCTGTTCAGACATCGCACTCACCTTTGATCCGAGCTTCCGTCATAGCGTCTCAGGCCTCCCGCGCATAGCTGCGCAGGCGCGCTTCCAGCACCGCCAGCATGGCGTCGCGGGCCGGATCGCGCGAGCCGCGCAGCCATGCGGCGGCGAGCGGCAGCCGGCCGACCGGGCCGACCTGCTTCGGCCGGAGCGGCACGAAGCGTACGCCCGTCACCGCCATCCGCGCGGTCCAGCGCGGCACGATCGCAACGCCGAGCCGGGTTGCGACCAAGTTGATGATGGTCTGCTTCTCATCGGCGACCTGCACGATGCGTGGTGTCAGGCCGGCCTGCTCGAACAGCTTCATCGTGAGGTCGTGGCTGTGCGGCCGCGAGCGGCGGTCCGGCACCAGCATTGCCTCGTCGGCGATGTCAGCCAGCCTGATCGACGTCCTTTTGGCCAGCAGATGCCGCTGCGGGAACGCCACGATCGCCGTCTCCTGGAGCAGATCGCGGAATTCGAGCCGTTTGTCGGCGCGGTCGGGCGGACGCACGAAGGCGAGATCGAGCGCGCCGGTCAGGATCTTCGGCAGCAGCCGGATCGTCTTGTCTTCGAGGAGCTGCACCGCGATGTCAGGATGCTTGTCGCGGAAATCGCGCAGCAGCGGCGGCAGCAATCCCGCGGCCGCGCTGTCGATGGCGCCGACGCGGAGCCGCCGCGCGCCTGCGCGTGAGCGGTTGCGCAAATTGCTCTCAACCGCCTCGACTCGGGCCAGGATGGCGCGAGCATCGCGCAGCAGCGTCGCGCCGTCCTCGGTGAGCGACACCGCGCGCGTCGTCCGCGCGAACAGCCGCGTGCCCAGATCCTCCTCCAGCAGCCTGATCTGGCGGCCGAGCGCGGAGGGCAGCATCTGAAGCTGCTGCGCCGCGCGGCCGAAATGCAGCTGTTCGGCCGCCGCCACGAAGCAGCGAAGCTGATGCAATTCCATTCGCCGGTCCTCTGATCCTCCTCATGATTATATCATTTTTTTGTATAAACCAGCGCCAATTGAGTCTGCTGCTTGCCCCCGCCTAGGCTCGTCGCCGGCATGGGCCCTCCGGCCCGCCGACACAACGATAAACCGGGATTGCAGGAGGCCAGGGTGGCGAGCGAGATTCAGACGCGCGTGCTGCGCAAGATCACCTTGCGCATTGTTCCCTTCATCATGTTGCTGTACTTCGTAGCCTTCATCGACCGCGTCAATATCGGTTTCGCGTCGCTGACGATGAACAAGGACATCGGCTTGTCGCCGGCGGTCTATGGCTTCGGTGCCGGCATCTTCTTCTGGGGCTATTTCCTGTTCGAGGTGCCCTCCAACATCATCCTGCACAAGATCGGCGCGCGGATCTCGATCGCGCGGGTCATGATCACCTGGGGTATCGTCTCGGCCGCGATGGCGTTCGTGCAAGGGCCGACCAGCTTCTACGTGCTGCGCTTCCTGCTTGGCGTTGCCGAAGCCGGCTTCTTTCCCGGCATCATCCTTTATCTGTCCTACTGGTTCCCGGCGCGCCAGCGCGCCGCGGTGACGGCTCTGTTCATGGCGGCCGCGCCGCTCTCGACCGTGCTGGGCTCGCCGATCTCAGGTGCACTGCTGGAGATGGACGGAATGCTCGGCTTCAAGGGCTGGCAATGGCTGTTCGTGCTGGAGGCGCTGCCGGCCGTGCTGCTCGGCTTCGTCGTGCTGGGCTTTCTGACCGACCGCCCCGAGAAGGCGAAATGGCTTGCCGAGGACGAGCGGCGCTGGCTGGTCGAGACCATGAACGTCGAGACCACCAGCAAGGTCGCGACTGCGAGCCACAGCATCTGGCGCGGGCTCGCCGATCCCCGTGTGCTGGCGTTGTCGCTGATCTATTTCGGCACTTCGGCCGGCCTCTATACGCTCGGCGTCTGGGCGCCGCAGATCATCAAGCAGTTTGGCCTATCCTCGCTTCAGGTCGGCTTTCTCAATGCGCTGCCGGCAACGGCCGCCGTCATCGCCATGATCCTGTGGGCGCGGCATTCGGACCGCACCGGCGAGCGCACCTGGCACGTCGTGTGGGCCTGCCTGATCGCCGCCGCGGGTCTCGCCTATGCTGGTCTCGCGGCCGGCGTTGTCGCCGTGCTGGTCGCGCTGACGCTGGTCAATATCGGCATCTCCTCGGCAAAACCGCCGCTCTGGAGCATGCCGACGCTGTTCCTGTCCGGACCCGCGGCCGCGGCCGGCATCGCCACCATCAACTCGATCGGTAATCTCGGCGGCTTCGTCGGTCCCGCCATGATCGGCTGGATCAAGGATCAGACCGGCAGTTTTGTCGGCGGGCTTTACTTCGTCGCCGGCCTGCTCGTTCTCTCTGCGGTCCTCACCCTGCTATTGTCGCGCGCGCAACCAGCGCCCGTCGAACCCGTCCCGCAATCCCACTGATCTCTCAACGGAGCATTCTCATGCGCACCCATTCGATCGCAGCCATTCCCGCTGACGGGATCGGTCCCGAGGTCATCTCAGCCGGAATCCGCGTGCTGGAGGCGCTGGCAAAACGCAGCGGCGACCTCGCCTTCAACGTCAAAACGTTCGACTGGGGCTCGGACTATTACAAAAAGCACGGCGTGATGATGCCGGCCGATGGGCTCACCGAGCTGAAGAAATTCGACGCGATCTATTTCGGCGCGGTCGGCGCGCCCGACGTGCCCGACCACATCACGCTGTGGGGACTGCGCCTGCCGATCTGCCAGGGCTTTGACCAATACGCCAACGTGCGGCCGACCAAAATTTTGCCGGGCGTCGCCTCGCCGCTGCGCAATGTCGGCGTCGGCGATCTCGACTGGGTGATCGTGCGCGAGAATTCGGAAGGCGAATATGCCGGCATGGGCGGCCGCGCCCACAAGGGCCTGCCGGAAGAAGTCGGCACGGAAGTCGCGGTGTTCACGCGCGTCGGCGTCAGCCGCATCATGCGCTATGCCTTCCAGCTCGCGCAGTCGCGTCCGCGCAAGCTGCTGACGGTCGTGACCAAGTCGAACGCGCAACGCCATGGCATGGTGATGTGGGACGAGATCGCGGCCGAGGTCGCCGCTGATTTTCCCGACGTCAGCTGGGATAAGATGCTGGTCGACGCCATGACGGTGCGCATGACGCTGCATCCGAAGAGCCTCGACACCATCGTGGCGACCAATCTGCATGCCGACATCCTCTCCGATCTCGCCGGCGCGCTCGCCGGGAGCCTCGGCGTCGCGCCGACCGGCAACATTGATCCGCAGCGCCGCTTCCCCTCGATGTTCGAGCCGATCCACGGCTCGGCTTTCGACATCACCGGCAAAGGCATCGCCAACCCGGTCGCGACGTTCTGGACCGGCGCGCAGATGCTCGAGCATCTCGGCGAGAAGGACGCGGCGAGCCGATTGATGGCCGCCGTCGAGCGCGTCTGCGCCGCCGGCGTTCTGACGCCCGATGTCGGCGGCAAGGCGACGACGAAGGAAGTGACCGACGCCGTGATCGACGCGATTCACGGGTCGAATGTGTGAGGTCGTTGCCGCTATTGAGACTAGTCTTGCCGCTGGCTCCCTGCACCTCTCCCGCTTGCGGGAGAGGTCGCGCCGAAGGCGCGGGTGAGGGCTCTCTCCTCTCGGGGGTGAGACACCCTCTCCCCAACCCTCCCCCGCAAGCGGCGGAGGGAGCGCACCGACTACGATTAGAATCCCTACCTCCGCCCGGCCGGCGGCGGCATCGCCATCGCTGCGGCCGGCTCCGGCGGTGTCAGATGGCGCGGGACGATGATGGTCTGGCCGGGGGTGAGCTGAGCGTCCTCTGCAAGCGAATTGCTCTGCGCGAGCGACCACAGCGGCACGCGGTTGGCGGCGGCGATGCTCTCCATGGTGTCGCCGCGACGAACCGGCAGCCGAACGCCGCTGTCCCATAATTCGACCAGCGTATCGGCGGGCACGAGATAGCGCAGCGGCACGGCATCGGCCTGGGTCTGCGGTGGGATGCGCGGCAACTTCGTGACCATCTCGACGATCTGGCGATGGATGTCGTCGGACTTCTCGATGTTGATGTGCGAGACGCGCGCATTTTCCTTCAGATCATAGCTGGCATAATGGCCGCGAAAACCGGGCACGGTGACGACGTCGCCGCCGCCGAGCACGCTGTCGGACAGGAAGATGTTGATGAAGCGCTCGACATTGAGCGGCACGTCGCCGGTCGCATGCGCGGGATCGATGGCGATGACGAGGCTGATCGGGATGTTCTCCTTGGCCGCCATCTCGGAGATGACGATCGAGCACAGCCCGCCCATGGAGTGCCCGATCAGCACGATCGGTGCCGCCTTCTCCTTGTAGCTGGCGATGACGCGGTTGCCGATCAGCCGGCACAGGGTGAATTCGTAGACGTCGGCGGAGAAGCCGGCCTGCGTCAGCTTCTCGCCGAGCCGATCCATGCCGGTCGAGAAGATCGGCCCCATGGCGCCGCGGAACAGATAAACCTTCGGCGGCGGCAATGGCTCGAACGGCGGAGGCGGCGGCGCGGCGGGGACGGCCGCAGTGGTCTTGGACTTGGCCGGTGAGGCCGCGGCCATGCCGCTGCTCAAGGCGAGCAGCGCAACCGCTGCCAGCACGACTAGTCGCCTCACATGAATCATCCGTCCAGCAGTCCCGCCACGGGGAGGCAGTGGCCTCCCCCGCGGGGCTTAGTGACCACCGATTGGGTGGATTTTGGGGCACGGAACCGGCTGCAGCCCTCCGAAACCCGTCGAGCTGCCGCGCCTTGGCGGGAGATGACAGCTTTGCGGCGATCGGCCTCAGATCGTCCCAGAAGGGCTAGAGCGGCAGAATCCGATTCAAGAGGTCGAGCAGCGTACGCTGCTCGGCCTCGCTGAGCGGCGCCAACATTCTTTCATTGTAGGGCTGCGTCAGCCTTGCCCCCTCGGCAATGAGCTTTGCGCCCTTTGGCGTCAGCATCAGTTCGACGGCACGGCGATCGGACTTCGAGCGGTTGCGCTTGATGAAGCCGGACGATTCGAGCTCGTTCAGATTCTTGATCAGGTTCGGCAGGCGCAGGCGGAGCACGCTGGCAAGGCTGCTGGGGGGAACCCCCGGATTGTCGCGAATGACGACGAAGATCGCATAGGTCGCGGGCGTCAAGCCCAATGCGGCAAACTCCTCGTAGAAGCCTTCGAAGAATTTCAGCTGCGCAAGGCGCAGCATAAAGCCGGGCGTCCGCCGAAGCGCGCGCAAATCGAGCGATGTCTCCGATTGCTGAGCGGACTTCGCTCCGGGTCGTAACGCTTTCGAGCTCATGATCCTCAATCCGCCGCGGCCGGCCATAAGCCAGCCGAATTGACACTCTCAAAAATAGCTATAAAATATAACTATTATTCAGCGGCACCAAGACCGCACATGGGAGGGAGACAATGGACAGCAAATTCCTGCATAAATTATGCATGTTGGCCGCGATGCTGACGGCCGCACCGGCATTCGCCCAGGACGTCGTGAAGATCGGCATCCTGAACGACCAATCGGGTCCGTTCGCGAGCTATCAGGGCATCGGCTCGGTCATCGCCGCCAAGATGGCGGTCGAGGACTATGGCGGAAAGGCCGGCGGCAAGCCTATCGAGGTCGTCGCGGCCGACCATCAGAACAAGACCGACATCGGCATCGGCATCGCCAGGCGCTGGTACGAGAACGAAGGTGTCGATGCGATCTTCGACATTCCGAACTCGTCGATCGCTCTCGCTGTCGCCGGCATGAGCGCCGAAAAGAACAAGGTCTTCGTCGGATCGGGGGCCGGAACGGTGCTCCTGACCGGCGAGAAATGCACGCCGAACACCGTGCACTGGACCTACGACACCTATGCCTATGGGCGCGGCCTCGGCAAGGCGATCGTGCAGCAGGGCGGCAAGAAGTGGTTCTTCATCACCGCCGACTATGCCTTCGGTCATGATCTGGAGAAGCAGGCGGCGGAGGCCGTGAAAGCGTCCGGCGGCGAGGTGCTCGGCAGCGTGCGGCATCCGCTCGGAACGGCCGACTACGCCTCCTTCCTGCTCCAGGCCCAGGCGTCGGGCGCGAACGTCATCGGCTTTGCCAATGCCGGGGACGACACCATCACGTCGATGAAGCAGGCCGCCGAATTCGGGCTGACCAAGGACCACAAGCTGGCCGGACTGATCCTCGGCATGAACGGCCTGCCCGCGCTCGGACTGAAATTTGCGCAGGGCGCGCAGATCATGAACCCGTTCTACTGGGATCTGAACGACGGCACGCGTGCTTTCGCGAAACGTTTCGCCGAACGCATTCCCTCGAAGGCCTATCCGAATGACATGCAGGCCGGCGTCTATGCCTCGGTCATTCACTATCTCAAAGCGGTCGACAAGGCCGGCGGCGCCAAGGACGGCAAGGCGGTGGTGGCGGCGATGAAGGAGATTCCGACCGACGATCCGCTGTTCGGCAAGGGCTACATCCGCAAGGACGGACGCAAGATCCATCCGCTCTATCTTTTGCAGGTCAAGGCTCCCGACGATTCGACCTCCGCCTGGGATCTGCTGAAGGTGGTTGCCACGGTCAAGGGCGAGGACGCGTTCCGGTCCGAGAGCGAAGGCCAGTGCCCGCTGACGATACAATAGCCGTTGGGAGCTGACCATGAGCGGCATTGCATCGAGTCCGGTTGACCCGTTTGCGCCTGACTTCCTGATCGACCCCTATCCTGCCTATGAGGCGCTGCGCGCGCTCGGGCCTGCGTTCGCGCTGGAGCGCTACGGCGTGTGGGCCATGGCAGGCTATGCCGAGGTCGAGCCGGCCCTGAAGGACTGGAAGACGTTCATCAGTGGCGAGGGCGTCGGGCTCCACGGCATGAACCCGGCACTGCCAAGGCCGCTGACGCTCCAGATCGATCCGCCCGACCACGACAAAGGCCGGCGGGTTCTCGGCCGCACCCTGTCTCCGGGCGTCGCAAGGAAGCTGCGCGAGACGTTTCAGCGGGAAGCGGAGAAGAAGGTGTCGGAGCTGATCGACAGAGGCTCGTTCGATGCCGTTACCGATCTCGCCGAAGCCTATCCCATGAAGGTCTTTCCGGATGCGATCGGCATCCGGCCGGACGGCCGTGAGAAGCTGCTGGCCTGGAGCACGTTCGTGTTCGACAGCTTTGGCCCTGAGAACGAGATGCTGGCCGCATCGCGCAAGGCAGGTCTCGCGGCCCAGAGCTGGATCATGGAATGTTGCGCGCGAGATGCGCTACGGCCCGACGGGCTCGGCATGATGATCTACCAGGCGGCCGACGAGGGTGAGATCACCGAGCACGAGGCAACGCATCTGGTGCGGCCGTTCCTCACCGCGGGGATCGACACCACCGTCAACGGCATCGGCAACACTCTGCTCGCGCTCGTCACCCATCCGGATGAATATCGCAAGCTTCACCACAGACCGGAGCTGGCGCGCAACGCCTTCGAGGAAGGCCTGCGCTACGATTCGCCGGTGCAGACGTTCTTTCGCACCACTTCGCGCGACGTCGAGATCGGCGGCGGCGTGATCCCGGCGCATCGCAAGGTGCTGCTGTTCATGGCCTCCGCCAACCGCGATCCCGCGCGCTGGGACAGACCCGATAGGTTCGACGTCGAACGGGTCGCGACCGGCCACGTCGGCTTCGGCGCCGGCATTCACGCCTGCGTCGGCCAGATGATTGCGCGTCTGGAAGGCGAATTGATCTTCAGCGAGCTCGCAAGGCGCGTGAAGACCATCGAGCTCACGGCGGAGCCGAAGCGCAGGCTCAACAATTCCCTGCGTGGCCTTGCGAGTATGCCGGTTCGCGTCGCGGCGGCCTGACTGCGTCGCATGTAGCGCCGCGATCGATCACTGCCGGCTCTTGAGCCGGCTGCGGTGTGCGGCCTGCTTGGCCCGGTTGCCGCAGATCGCCATTGTGCACCATCGCCGCGCGCGCCTCCGGGTATGGTCGGCGAACAGCATCGTGCAGTTATGACCCTCGCATGCCTTCACGTCGGAAAAATCCTCCTCGCAGACAAATTTCGCCAACGCTTCCCCGATCGGCAACAGCAGGGATTCGGGTGATCGCCAGCGCCGCATCCTGAGCAGCGCAAGACCGTCACCCTGCTCACCGTTGCGCGGCACGATCTGCCTGAACGCCTCATCGCGCTCCAGGACGCCGTTCAGCGGGCCAAGCTCATGCAACGCCTTCGCAGTGAGCGGCCGGCCGGCATGCGCCTGAACGAAACCGCGAAACCACTCGCGCAAGGCACGGGCCTGACCGGCGACCTTATCGAGCTCGCCCGGCATCGCGCGCGCCTTCAGCGCACCCAGCTCATCCGCCGGCACCAGTTTCGCCTGTGCCAGCCAGTCGACCAGACCCTCGCCATCGTCGAGCCAATCGACCGGCGTATCGACCGGTGTCGCCACCGAGTTGAGGAAATCAAGGCCGAGCGAGTCGGCGATGAACATGGCGGGCGGTCTGTCCATGAGCGGTCCCTGTCCGGTCCGAAAGCTGGGCTCTAAGTAACCTCTAAAATGTCGATTGACAAGTTACGTGACAAAGGCGGATAACCCCAAAGCATCGCTTTGAGTGGTTACGAACAGCAATGGAGACCGGCCATGACCCGGACCACCTACCGCACCGCAGTCGTCGACGGCTTCAAGGTGTTCTATCGCGAGGCCGGCGCGCCCGGCGCACCGAAGCTCCTCCTGCTGCACGGCTTCCCGAGCGCGGGACACATGTTCCGCGACCTCATCCCGCAGCTTGCAGACCGGTTTCACATCGTGGCGCCGGACCTTCCCGGTTTCGGCCAGTCCGACATGCCCGCACGCGACACCTTCCGCTACACCTTCGACAACGTCGCGCGCGTGATCGAGCGCTTCACCGAAGTGATCGGCTTCGATCGCTTCGCAATCTATGTGTTCGACTATGGCGCGCCGACGGGCTTTCGGCTGGCCCTCAGCCATCCCGAGCGGATCACGGCCATCATCTCGCAGAACGGCAACGCCTATGAGGATGGCCTCAGCGAAGGCTGGACTCCGATCAAGGCCTATTGGCAAGACCCTTCACCGGCTAATCGCGAGGCGCTGCGCACCTTGCTCACGCCGGAGGCCACGCACTGGCAGTACACGCATGGCGTTCCCGATCCGGCCGTGGTGTCGCCGGACGGCCAGAACCTCGACAATTTCTATCTCGCGCGCCCCGGCGCCGACGACGTGCAGCTCGATCTATTCGGCGACTACAAGAGCAACGTCGCGCTCTATCCGTCATTCCAAAGCTATTTCCGTACCCACAAGCCGCCGTTCCTCGCGGCCTGGGGCAAGAACGATCCCTTCTTCATCCCGCCCGGCGCCGAGGCATTCAAGCGCGACAATCCCAATGCGGTGGTGCAATTCTTCGACACTGGTCACTTTGCGCTGGAAACCCATGCGAAGGAGATCGCGGAAAGCATTCGCGCGTTCTTGAAATAACGGAAGCTGTCGCCATGGCCCATGCGAGACGATCTCCGGAACGGCTCAGCGCATTTTCGGACGGCGTGTTCGCGGTCCTGATTACGGTGCTCGTGCTGGAGCTTCGTCCGCCGGAAATCCCGACCTTTGCGGCATTGCTGGCGCTATGGCCGACGTGGCTCTCTTATGCCGTCAGTTACGTCTTCATCGCGATCGTCTGGGCCAACCATCACCATCTGATGCGCTATGCGAGCGAAGCGACGCCGCGACTGATGTGGTTCAACTTCGCGCATCTGTTCTCGGTGTCGCTGCTGCCGCTCTCCACCGCCTGGATGGCGGTGAGCGAGCTCGCACCGCAGCCGGTCGCGTTCTACGCCGCGGTGTTCTTCCTGGTGAACGCGACCTATGTCGCGCTGATCTGGGATCTTGCCGGACGAGCGCCGGACAGCGAGGTCGCGCCGCGGGAGCGCAAGATTATGCGCGTCCGCTCGATCGTGACCCTCGGCGTCTTCGCGCTCGCGGCCGCGGTCGCCCTGCGCTTCCCCGTCGCCGGGCTTGCGATGTGTTGCTGCTGCCTGATCGTCTATCTGAGGCCGGAGGCGCCGGGTGCCGAGGACGGCCGCCCGGTCGACTCTCGGTGAACCAGCACCGCGGCAGAAGTCGCTAATTCCGCGCCGGAGCCGCTGCGGCCGCCGAGCGCGCCGGCCTGGCTGTGCCGGGTTGGGCGACTGGAGCTGCCGGGGCGCGCGAGCGCATGATCGCGGCGTCGATCTCGGCGATGACGCGACGCTGGATCGCCTCGTTCTTGTCGATCGAGATATGGCCGACGCCGGTACCGCGCACGTCGACATTGTCGAGCTTGCCGCGCAGGCCAGCGGCAGCCCGCACCGGCTCGCCGGGACCGTCGCCGATATAGATGTTGATGTAGCGCTCGGCGCCGGTCGACAGCTTGGTCTTGAACACGGAGTCGAGGCCGATCGCGAGCTTTACGGGAACGCCGAGCTGGTTGAGCTTGGCGATCATGTCCGGCAGCGCGGTCGCGCCGGAGGAATGGCCGACCAGGATGATGGTCTTGAGGCGGCCGGCCTTGTAGGCGGTCGCGGCTTCATCGGCGAGCGAGGACCAGGAGACGAAATTGGCGACGGTCACCGGGATGCCCTGCGCCTGGAGCCGGGCGCCGATCGTGTCGAGCCCAAGCGAGAAGATGTTGAGCACGCCCCGGAGCAGGTAAACATGCGTGGTTGCTGTCGCGGCCTGGCTCGGCGCGGCCTTGGCGCCGGTCGGGCTGATGGCAACAACTGACAGCAGGAGCAGGGCCATCGCCCACACACGGAGGGCGGACAACTGGCTCGCGCCAGCGGTGTGACGGCCGTTCGGTCTCATCGGTGTTTTCCCTGGGGACAATACGCTTCGCGATTGGCCGGAATCGTAGCCACGGCCTGCTCGCAGACGCAACAAAGAGCCGCGTGAGCGACAATCTTAGCCGCACGCCGTGACCATCGCGCAACACTTGCCTGAAACCAGCCACCGAATGGCCGGTTTTGAGATCATTTTTCTCCGGGGAATTGCGGCCCGGTAAGGGCGTTCCTATCTCAGGGCTCCGCTGACCCGCCCTTCCCGGAGGGTTCCAGCCTCCCTCCCCCAGCCTTTGCTCTTAGCCTTGCGGCCATCATGTCCTTCATCATTTCCGTCGCCAATCTGTCGAAGACCTATGGGTCCGGCTTCAAGGCGCTCAAGAACGTCAATCTCGACATCAAGCGCGGCGAGATTTTTGCGCTGCTCGGGCCGAACGGCGCGGGCAAGACCACACTGATCTCCATCATCTGCGGCATCGCCAATCCGAGCGAGGGCCGCGTCCTCGTCGGCGGCGAAGACATCCAGACCTCCTACCGCAAGGCGCGCTCGCTGATCGGCCTCGTGCCACAGGAATTGCATACCGACGCCTTCGAGAGCGTGTGGGCGACCGTGAGCTTCTCCCGCGGCCTGTTCGGCAAGCCGAAAAATCCTGCGCACATCGAGAAGGTCCTGAAGGACCTCTCGCTCTGGGACAAGAAGGACAACAAGATCATCACGCTGTCCGGCGGCATGAAGCGCCGCGTGATGATCGCAAAAGCACTGTCGCACGAGCCGCAGATCCTGTTCCTGGACGAGCCCACCGCCGGCGTCGATGTCGAGCTGCGCAAGGGCATGTGGGAGGTGGTGCGCACCCTCCAGCAGTCCGGCGTCACCATCATCCTGACCACGCATTACATCGAGGAAGCCGAGGAGATGGCCGATCGCATCGGCGTCATCAACAAGGGCGAGATCGTGCTGGTCGAGGACAAGACGACCTTGATGCAGAAGCTCGGCAAGAAGCGGCTGACGCTGCATCTGCAGGGCAAGCTCGATGCGCTGCCGGACAGCCTGAAGCACTACAAGCTCGACCTCTGCGACAGCGGCGCGACGCTGGTCTACGACTACGATACCAAGGGCGAGCGCACCGGCATCACCAGCCTGCTCGGTGATCTCCGCACCGCCGGCATCCGCTTCAACGATCTCGACACGACGCAATCGTCGCTCGAAGACATCTTCGTCGACCTCGTGAGGACGTCATGAATCACCGCGCCATCCGCGCCATCTATCTGTTCGAAATGGCACGCACCTGGCGCACGCTGCTGCAAAGCATCGTCTCGCCTGTGGTCTCGACCTCGCTCTATTTCGTGGTGTTCGGCGCCGCGATCGGCTCGCGCATCAGCCAGGTCGAGGGCGTCAGCTACGGCACCTTCATCGTGCCGGGCCTGATCATGCTCTCGGTGCTGACGCAGAGCATCGCGAACGCCTCGTTCGGCATCTACTTCCCGAAATTCACCGGCACGATCTACGAGATCCTGTCGGCGCCGATCTCCTATTTCGAGATCGTGCTCGGCTATGTCGGCGCGGCCGCGACCAAGTCGATCATTCTCGGCCTGATCATCCTCGCCACCGCCGGGCTGTTCGTGCCGCTGCACATCCATCATCCGGTCTGGATGCTGGCCTTCCTGGTGCTGACGGCGGTGACCTTCAGCCTGTTCGGCTTCATAATCGGTATCTGGGCCGACGGCTTCGAGAAGCTGCAGATGATCCCGATGCTGGTGGTGACGCCGCTGACCTTCCTCGGCGGCAGCTTCTATTCCATCGACATGCTGCCGGCCGGCTGGCGCACGGTGGCGCTGCTCAACCCAGTCGTCTATCTGATCTCAGGCTTCCGCTGGAGCTTCTATGAGATCGCGGATGTCAGCGTGTCCGTCAGCATCGGCATGACGCTGGCGTTCCTGGTGGCCTGCCTGGTCGTGATCTGGTGGATTTTCCGCACGGGGTATCGGCTGAAGAATTGACGGAGATACGTAGCCCGGATGGAGCGTCGACGTAATCCGGGACCGTCGTAGCCTCATGCGACAGCAGCCCCGGATTGCACTGCGCTCCATCCGGGCTACGACGACATCACCGATAGCAATGGAAGCGGTGATAGCCGTCATAGTAGCCGTGGCACCGGTGGCGGTAGTGACGGTGGGGAATGCCGAGCACGCCCTCGACCGCGCCAACGGCGCCGCCGACACCGGCACCAACGACACCGCCAACCGCACCGCCTACGGGGCCGGCAATCCGGTTACCTTCATAAGAGCCTTCCTGCGCGCCGCGCACGATGCCTTGGGCGTGGCCGGCTTGCGGTAGCGACAACAGCGCGAGCAGGATGGCGGCGGCTGCGAACAGCAGGCGGACGGGTCGAGCGGCCGGCAATTGCGCGGCGGCGATACGGGCTTTGTTCATCTTCGGTCCCAAAGGATGAATGGCAGCGAGCGCTGCCCTGTGAAGGGTGGCCATGACCAACGCACCGAGCGGCCAAATGGTTGCGCCTTTGTGACGAATTGTCGGCGTTGTGAACGCAAATCCGGCTCGCGAAAATGTCAGCGCCGCCGCGAGCCACGCGGCACAAAGCGGCCTTGCTTACGCCCTGCATCGCGTTAACGATGGACGGCTAGGCCGCTGGAACGAAAGCCGGATTGCAGGCATAGTGCACGACGGGGGACGGAGAGCCGCGGCGCCTAGCATGAACAGGCCGGAGGCCAGAAGTCCGATGCGTTCGTTTTTGATTGCTTTCACATCCCTGATGCTTTTGAGCGCGGGCGCTGCGCAGGCCAAGGTCGACATCACCATCGACAAGGACAATCAGCAGATGACCGTCGCGGTCGATGGCGTCGCGCGCTATCACTGGCCGGTGTCGACCGGCATCCCCTCCCGCGAGACGCCGAACGGCGCGTTTCGCGCCTTCCGCATGGAAGAGGATCACTACTCCAAGGAATTCGACGACGCGCCGATGCCGCACGCGATCTTCTTCACCAAGATCGGGCATGCCATCCACGGCACCGACTTCGTCGGCCGGCTCGGCTCGCCGGCCTCGCATGGCTGCGTGCGGCTGTCGCGCCAGAATGCCTCGACGCTCTATGCACTGGTGCAGCAGCAGGGCGTGCTCAACACCACGGTGACGCTGACCGGCTCGGCGCAGGTGGCGCTGGCGCGCAATCCCCGCGGCCGCAACGCCAATGCGGTTGCCCGCGCGCCGCAGCCGGCCGAGGAACAGTACAGCACTGCCGGCGATCCCGTGAACCTGGCGCCGCCGGCGCAGCCCGCCCGCCGCTACATGCCGCAGGACGACAATTACATCTATCCGGCTGACGGCAGCGACACCGGCGCGCGCTATCCGGCGCCGCGCTCAGCCGGCCGCCCGCTCTATGACGCTCAGGTCTATCAGCAGCAGCAGCGCCCCTATTACGACCAGGGCTATGGCCAGCAGGGCTCCTACTATCAGCCACAGCCCCGGCAGGTTTATCAGCCGCGCGGCTATTACTACCAGAACTGAGGCAGCCGTCTTCGTCACCGCCTTCGGCGGTCGGCACGAACAATAGATTGCTATTCGAGGCACCATGCCAACACGTGCCACGACCGCACTAGCTGCGCTCTGGGTTTTGATGGCGGGAGAGGCCATGGGATTCGACCTCGAGGCGCATCGCGGCGGGCGGGCGCTGCTGCCGGAAAACACCCTGCCGGCCTTCGCCAATGCGCTGTCGATGGGCGTGGACACGCTGGAGCTCGACGTCGGTGTGACCGCGGACGGCGAAGTCGTCGTCTCGCATGAACGCGGGCTCAATCCGGATCTCGCGCGCGGCCCCGACGGGGCCTACATCACTGCGCCCGGCACCCCGTTCGTGAAACTGCGGCTCGACGAGGTCAGGACCTATGACGTCGGCCGGATCCGACCGGACAGCGCCTACGCGAGACAATTTCCCGACCAGCGCGCTGTGCCGGGAACACGCATTCCCACCTTGAGCGAACTGTTCGCACTGGTACGCAAGTCCGGCAACACCCGCGTTGGCTTCAACATCGAGACCAAGATCGATCCGAACCATCCGGACCAATCTCTCGACCCGCAAGCTTTCGTCACCAGGCTCCTCCGCCTGATCGAGGCCGAAAAGTTTTCCGACCGTGTCATGATCCAGTCGTTCGATTGGAGAACGTTGCAGCTCGTGCAACAGCAAGCACCGAAGATACCGACGGTGTACCTCACGCTCGAGCGCGGCTCAGGCCAGACCGTGGCGCTCGACAAAGCCACCAACTGGACCGCGGGCTTCAATCCGGCCGATCACAGCGGCTCGCTGCCGCGGACGATCAAGGCCGCGGGCGGCGCGGTCTGGTCGCCTTATTTTGGCGATGTGACCGCGGCGCTCATCTCGGAGGCCCGCGGACTTGGATTGGGCGTCGTGGTGTGGACGGTCAACAAGCCCGACGACATGGCGCACATGATCGAGCTTGGCGTCGACGGCATCATCTCCGATAGGCCGGACCTGTTGCGGCAGATCGCCGGCGAGAAAGGAATTGCGTTGCCGGCGGGCACGCCAGTGGAGCCTTAGAACCGACCCCGCCTTGTAGCCCGGATGGAGCGAAGCGCAATCCGGGAGCAGTGCCCGTCACGCCGAAGCGGCCCCGGATTGCGCTTCGCTCCATCCGGGCTACGAAAAGGTCCCTATTCCCCGTCCCTTAAGCGCCGATACAGCGCGCCCAGAATATTGGAATAGTCGTCGCTCCAGACCCGCACCCTGTCGTCAGCTTCGGTCTGCTCCCATGACTTCGAGGAGGCGAGCTTGCCGATGTCGGCCTCCTCCCGCGCGGAGATGACGACGTCGGTCGAGAAGATGTAATCGGAATCGCGCCCGGAATCCTCGTTGAAGACCCAGCTCGTGAGATCGTTGGCATCCGCAATGCCGACCACGACGGTCTCCAGATCGAGATGCCGATTGGAGACGTGCATCACCACGGCGCCGTGCGGGGCGAGCTTGTCCTTGTAGATCTTCATCGCCTCCTTGGTCGCAAGATGAATCGGGATCGCATCGGACGAATAGGCATCGACGATGATGAGGTCGTAGGCACCGTCGGGCTCCTTGGCAAAGGTGAGCCGCGCATCACCGATCACCGGCTTCAGATCCGGCAGGCAGCTCGAGATGTAGCGGAAATTTTTGGGGTCACGCGCCGCGTCGACCATGGACTGGTCGATTTCGAAGAATTTCCAACTCTCCCCTCGCTCGGCAGCACAGGCAAGCGTGCCGGAGCCGACACCGATCGCGGCGACCTTCAGCGGCGCGCCCTTGCGCTCGCGGATCGCGCTGACCGCCTGACCGATGCCGCCGTCCTTGTGATAGTAAGTGATCGGCTCGGGCCGGCCGGTGACCGGCGTGCCGTCATTGTTGCGGAAGCGCTCCGCACCGTGGATCGTGGTGCCGTGCATCAGTACGTGGAAATAGCCGCCGGGCGTCTCCACGATCTTGTGCACGCCGAAGAAGCTGCGCACCGTGGTGACGCGCCCCTCGTCCGCGGGATAAACCCGGATCAACGCCAGCGCGAGTGCAACGGTCGCAAATATCTTCCAGCGATCGGCATTGAACGTCAACGCCAGCAGCGCGGCGAGCACGCCGACGGCGCCGGCCACCCAGACGCGGTGGTCCTCGAACCAGATCGAGAGGCCGCCTGTCGCATAGGACGGCACAACGAGCGCCGCCGCGAGCGCGGCGAGCGCCAGCCAATACCATCGAACGAGGCCGGCGAGGCGCTCGTTAGCAGGCGGTCGACACA
Organism: Bradyrhizobium sp. C-145; assembly: GCF_023375135.1. NCBI lineage: Bacteria > Pseudomonadati > Pseudomonadota > Alphaproteobacteria > Hyphomicrobiales > Nitrobacteraceae > Bradyrhizobium > Bradyrhizobium sp. C-145. The sequence goes on from NZ_CP088150.1 coordinate 7,460,309, forward strand.
GCGCGGCGAGCGCAATCAGGATCGGATATTCGGCGATCCACGAAAAGGTGAACGGCGCGACGAGCCCTGCGAACAGGCCGCCAACCATGCCGCCGAACGACAGCGCGACATAAAAGCCGGTGAGATATTTGGCCGCCGGCCGCGTCCGTGCCAGTTCGCCGTGGCAGGCCATGGCGATGACGAAGAAGCACAATTGATGACCGCCGAGTGTGAGCAGCAGATTCTGCTCCCCGCCGAAAGCCAGCAGGACAACCACGCCTGCGATCGCAACAGGCTGGAGCGTCAGCATCCATTTGTGCGGCAGCAGCGGACGCGACTGGAACACGACGACCCAGGTGAGCAGATACAGCGACAGCGGCAGCACCCACAAAAGCGGCGCCGCCGCGACGTCGGTGGAGATGTGCGCGGTCACCGCGATGAGCAGGCCCGACGGCACCGCGGCCAGGAAGATCCAGCGCAGCCGCGTCACCAGACCAGGCGCCGGCGCATTCACCTCCTCCGTTCGCGCATCCGCCACCGTCAGTTGCGGCGAGCGCAACAGCAGCGTGCCGCAGGCCGCGATCAGCAGGATCAAGAGGCCATAGCCGGCGGTCCAGAACCGGTTCTGCGCGTGCAGCGTGAACATCGGCTCCAGCAGGAACGGATAGGACAGCAGCGCGAGGAAGCTGCCGATGTTGGAGGAGGCATAAAGGAAATACGGATCGTGCCCGGCGGGATGGCCGGTGCGGACGAACCAGGCCTGCAGCAGCGGATTGTTGGCGGCGAGCGCGAAGAACGGCAATCCGATCGAGACCACGAACAGGCCGAGCAGCCAGACCGCATAGCCCGAAGCGGGCGGCTCGCCGTAGGCGGAGGCGATTCCGAGCGGCAGCGTCGCGAAGGCCGCAATCAGCAGCACCAGATGCACTGCAACCGGAACGATGCGGTTTTTGACCTGCATCAACAGATGCGCATAGGCGTAACCCGCCAGCAGCAGCGACTGGAAGAAGACCATCGCCACCGACCACACCGCCGGCGAGCCGCCGAGCCGCGGCAGCACCATCTTGGTAAACAGCGGCTGCACCGAGAACAACAAGAGCGCGCTGACGAAGATCGCGGCGGTGTAGACCGTCAGCAGCAGCCGGTTGCGCGAGGCAGACGATTGCTCCGTGGCGGCAGGCTGCACGATCGAATCCATGGGAGCTCCGGCCAAAGCGTTTTCCAGCGAAGTGGGCACCGGTTCGCGCGAGGAAACGCGTCGGACAATGCCCCCGGCGGGCGCCGGACGGGCGCAATGGAGCACAAGGCGCCTGAACGGGCAATAAAGGGGCGCGTGATGTTGCAGCGAGGAATGCTTAATATACAGATGTCATTTCTGGGGCCGGTCCTTCGGGCCTTCCCAAAACGACCGTGGAACATTTGAACCCTTCATGAGCGAAACCGACGTCGTCATCATCGGCGCTGGCCATAACGGCCTCACCTGCGCTGCCTATCTCGCGATGGCGGGCCTGCGCGTGCGCGTGGTCGAGCGCCGCAAGGTGGTCGGCGGTGCGGCGGTCACAGAGGAGTTTCACCCCGGATTCCGGAATTCGGTCGCAGCCTACACCGTGAGCCTGCTCAATCCGCAGGTGATCCGCGACTTGAATCTTGCGGAACAAGGCCTGCGCATCGTCGAACGGCGCGCGCAGAATTTTCTGCCCGCGCCGGACGGCAGCTATCTCCTCACCGGCGAGGGGCGGACGAAAGATTCCGTCGCGCGGCTGAGCGCGCATGACGCCGATGCGCTCGACGGTTTCACGCGCGAGCTGGAAGAGATCGCCGACGTGCTCAGGCAATTCGTGCTGCGCGCGCCGCCGAACCTGGTTGACGGCTTTGGCACGCGCGCGATCCGTGAGGCCATGAATGCGTTAAAGACAGCCAACATCCTGCGCGGTCTCACGCTGGAGCAGAGCCGCAGCCTGCTCGACCTCTTCACCCGCTCCGCCGGCGAGATGCTGGACGAGCGTTTCGAGCACGACCTCGTAAAAGCGCTGTTCGGCTTCGATGCCATCGTCGGCAACTATGCCAGCCCCTACGCGGCGGGTTCGGCCTATGTGATGCTGCATCACGCCTTCGGCGAGGTGAACGGCAAGAAGGGCGTCTGGGGCCACGCCATCGGCGGCATGGGTGCGATCACGCAGGCCATGGCGCGCACCGCGCAGGGCCGCGGCGTCGTGATCGACACCGACGCGGGCGTGCGCGAGATCATCGTCGAGCGCGACCGCGCGGTCGGCGTCGTACTGGAGAACGGCACGGCCATCCGCGCCAAATATGTCGCAGCCAACGTCAATCCGAAGCTGCTCTATACGCGGCTGATCGCGGCCGACGCCCTGCCCCACGAGTTCCTCGCGCGCATCCGGCACTGGAAGAACGGCTCCGGCACCTTCCGCATGAACGTGGCGCTGGACCGCCTGCCCTCCTTCACGGCGCTGCCCGGTGACGGCGATCATCTCACCTCGGGCATCATCCTGGCACCGAGCCTCGGCTACATGGACCGCGCGTATCTCGATGCGCGCGCGCAGGGCTGGAGCCGAGAGCCCGTCGTCGAAATGCTGATCCCCTCGACGCTCGACGACACGCTGGCGCCCGAAGGCAAACACGTCGCGAGCTTGTTCTGCCAGCACGTCGCGCCGGAGCTTCCCGATGGAAAGTCGTGGGACGACCATCGCGAGGAGGTCGCCGATCTCATGATCGCGACGGTGGACAAATATGCCCCGGGCTTTGCGGCGAGCGTGCTCGGCCGCCAGATCCTCTCGCCGCTCGATCTCGAACGGCAGTTCGGCCTTTTGGGTGGAGATATCTTCCACGGCGCGCTGACGCTGAACCAGCTGTTCTCGGCGCGGCCGATGCTGGGCCATGCCGACTATCGCGGCCCGCTGAAGGGTCTCTACCATTGCGGCTCCGGCGCCCATCCCGGCGGCGGCGTCACCGGTGCTCCGGGCCACAACGCCGCACAGGCGATTCTGAGGGATCACCGATCGCTGTTCGGAAGCCGTGGGTAGGTCTGTGGATGAGCTGTGGACAGGCTGTCGAGAGATATGTGGTCAGGACGAGGATGCCCACGGACGGGCGAGCGGGACAGGCCTGAGGAAAGGCAGTGGAGAACCAAGGGGCAATCGCGGGAAGAGTCCGTGGATAGCCGTCGTACAAGCTGCGGACAACCTGTGGAGACCGCTTGAGAATCACGCCTAGCAAAAATGACCTCGCCGGCCAGGAGGCAATCCCCTTCGCGGGCGGTGGGTCAAAAACAGCTTATGAAGAAAGTGGCCCCGGCTGGGAGATGGGAGGCGGAAATTACTTCAAAGAGGTGCTAATCGAACCGAACTTCTGGTTCATCGTGCTGCACGGGCTGTTCACCACGGTGATGATCGCGAGCGCGATGCCGGCTGCGATCAGACCGTATTCAATCGCAGTTGCACCGGACTCGTCCGACCAGGATCTGCGAATCGCGACTAAATGCTGAAAAATTGAGAACAAAAGTTCCAAAAATTGAACCCGACGGAACCCTAGGATGCAGCCCTCCCCTACCCATCGCGCCAGCTTCTCGATCGGCAGCGAGGCCGCCGCCAGGCCTGTCGTCGACGTGCTCACCGAGGTGTTTTTCGAGGGGGATGCAGCGGTCGCCGCCTTCGAGCGGCCGGACGGCCAATGGGACGTCACGCTGCATTTTGCCGCCGCGCCGGACCAGGCATGGCTGCGCGAACTCGTTGCAACTTCAGCAGGAAACGAGATCGCGGAGACGCTCGCCTTCGATATCGTCGAGGCCAAGGACTGGGTCAAAGCGAGCCTGGAAGACCTTGTGCCGGTCCCGGCCGGCCGTTTCGTCGTGCACGGCAGCCATGACCGCGACCGGGTGGCGGCGAACAAGCTCAAGATCGAGATCGAGGCGGCGCTTGCCTTCGGCACTGGCCACCACGGCACCACCCGCGGCTGTTTACTGCTGCTTGACCATGTCCTGAAAAGCGCGCGGCCGCGGCGCGTGCTCGACCTCGGCACCGGGACCGGCGTGCTGGCGATCGCGGCAGCCAAGGCGTTGCATCGCGCAGTGCTTGCCTCCGACATCGATCCGCCCTCGGTGCGGGTGGCGACCGAGAACGCCGCGCTGAATGACGTTGGTAACCATGTGCGGGTGATCCGTGCCACCGGCTTCGCCGCACCGGATTTTGGCAAATGCGGTCCGTTCGACCTGGTGTTGGCCAACATCCTTGCCAATCCATTGCGGCAATTGGCGAGCCCGATGGCGCGGCATCTCGCGCCCGGCGGGCGCCTCATCCTCTCCGGCCTGTTGACGCATCAGGCCCCCGCCGTGATCGCCGCCTACCGCGCGCGCGGTCTCGTGCCGCTGCGGCAATTGCGGATCGAGGGATGGAGCAGTTTGTTGCTGCGGAAGATGGGGTGAGTGCACCCGCGATGGCGCTGCGCTCCCTCGCCCCGCTTGCGGGGAGAGGGTTGGGGTGAGGGGGAGTCTCCGCGGGGACGGTGAGAGTTGGACTCGCGGAGAGTCCCCCTCACCCGGATCGCATCTCTGATGCGATCCGACCTCCCCCCGCAAGCGGGGCGAGGTGAAGTCGAGCGGTTCGCCGCGCTACTCCGCCGGCTTCTCGTCCTTGCGCATCGTGCGCTCATCCCGCAACGTCCGCCTCGCGCGGCGCTCGGCGAAACGATCGATCATCTGGCTGATGAGGCCGCGCGGCTTCTTCGGTGTCGCCACAGTCGGGGCGCGACGCACCGGCGGCGAAATCTTCTCAAATGTGAACGATGCCATCGTGTGTCCCCTCGCCGTTGAGATGAACCACTTGCTCGAATTTCCCTGTTGTCCGGACGAAGCGCAACTGCCGCACCCTTTACTCCACTCCATTCGAATGGAACTATTTCAAGCACAGTCCATGCCAGATGCGACGCAAATGCGTCTAGATTGCGGACTGATCCCCATGATCCTAAAGTGATCCACCATGTTCGAAGCGCACTTCCAGACATTCGAGGAGCCTGAGGCCGGCGTCGCATTGGCGGCGCGCCTTGCTGCACTCCGCGAAGAACTCGCCCGCCGCAAGCTGACCGGATTCGTGATCCCCCGCGCCGACCAGCAGCAGAATGAGTATGTGCCGCCGTCGGAAGAGCGGCTCGCCTGGCTGACCGGCTTCACTGGATCGGCCGGATTGGCGGTGGTCCTGACCCAGGAGGCCGCGATCTTCGTCGACGGCCGCTACACGCTGCAGGCTGCCAAGCAGGTCGATGTGAAGGCTTGGGCAGTGGAATCGCTGATCGATCCGCCGCCGGAGAACTGGGTGTCGGCGCACTTGAAGCCCGGCGACCGCCTCGGATTTGATCCGTGGCTGCACACTTCTTCAGCAGCCGAGCGGTTGTCCGCCGCCTGCGCCAAGGCCGGCGCTGAGCTGGTTGCGGTCGACAGCAATCCGGTCGACGCGATCTGGCACGATCGACCGCAGCCTCCCCTCGCGCCGGTGACCGTGCACGGAATGCAACATGCCGGCCTCACTGAAGCCGACAAGCTGACACAGATCAGAGGCGAAATCGCCAAGCTCGGCGTCGATGCGCTGGTGGTGTCGGACAGCCATGCCGTGGCCTGGACCTTCAACATCCGTGGCGCCGACGTCGCGCATACGCCGTTGCCGCTGTCCTATGCGCTGGTGCCGAAGGACGGACGGCCGACGATCTTCATCGACCACCGCAAGCTCTCCAACCTCACGCGCGACCATCTCGAACAGTCCGCCGATGTGCGCGAGCCAGATGCGATGGCGCCGACGCTGATGGCACTGTCCAAGAGCGGCGCCGCAATCGCGCTCGACAATGCCACGGCGGCCGACGCGCTCAGCCGGCTGATTGCAGGCGCTGGCGGCAAGCCGGTGCGCGGCAGCGACCCGATTGCGCTGCTCAAGGCGGTGAAGAACGCGACCGAGATCAAGGGCACGAAGACCGCACATGTGCGCGACGCCGTGGCGCTGGCGCGCTTCCTCGCATGGATCGATCGCGAGGCGGGAAGCGGCAAGCTCACCGAGATCGACGCCGTCGAGGCACTGGAGACGTTCCGCCGCGACACCGGCGCGCTGAAGGACGTTTCGTTCCCGACCATCTCGGGCACCGGTCCGAACGGCGCCATCGTGCACTACCGCGTCACCCGCAAGAGCAACCGGCGGATCGCACCCGGCGACCTGCTGCTGATCGATTCCGGCGCGCAATATGAAGACGGCACCACCGACGTCACCCGCACCATGGCCGTGGGCGAGCCGACGGAGGAGATGCGCGACCGCTTCACCCGCGTGCTGCGCGGCCATATCGCGATTGCGCGCGCGGTCTTCCCCGACGGCACCACCGGCGCGCAGCTCGACACGCTGGCGCGGCAATATCTCTGGGTCGCCGGCGTCGATTTCGAGCACGGCACCGGCCACGGCGTCGGCAGCTATCTCTCGGTGCATGAGGGGCCGGCGCGGATCTCGAAGCTCGGCACCACGCCGCTCAAGCGCGGCATGATCCTGTCCAACGAGCCCGGCTACTACAAGACCGATGGCTTCGGCATCCGCATCGAGAACCTCGAGCTGGTGGTCGCTCTCGACATTAACGGTGCCGAGAAGCCGATGAATGCGTTCGAGACGCTGACGCTGGCACCGATCGACCGCCGGCTGATCGATGTGGCGATGCTGAGCCGCGATGAGCTCGACTGGCTCAATGCGTACCATGCGCGGGTCAGGGCCGAGGTGCGGCCGGCGCTTGATGAAGCGACGAAGGCCTGGCTCGATCAGGCAACGGCGGAGCTGAAGCCGTAAGTTCGGTGCGCATGGCGCTAGGCGATTTGCGCAACGCTGCCTGCTCCACTACAGCCGTCCCCCCGCGAAGGCGGGCATCCAGTCGCCGTAGCTTCTCCGCATACGACATCTGCCTCTGGAATACTGGATTCCCCGCCTTCGCGGGGAATGACAACGGAGGCCGGGGCGGTCATCGCGCCGTCATCATAACCATCCCGGAATCTGTATAGCCGCATTCCAAAACGCCGATATCCGTCTTGCACGAGCGCGCTACAGTCGATTCGAATTCGAAAGACGGATACGCATGCACGGCATGATCAGCAAGCCGCCGGGAGCGGCGACAAACCTCGCGACGTCGCGCTTGGTGCTCCTGCTCTTGGTGGTCATGACCGGGATCGCGCCGATCTCGCTTTACATGCTGGTTCCGGCGCTGCCGGTGCTGGCGACCAATTTCGGCAGCGACATCTCGATCGCGCAGATGACGGTGTCGCTCTACATGGTCGGCATCGCGCTGTCGCAGCTCATCATGGGGCCGGTATCGGACCGGTTCGGCCGGCGCCCGGTGCTGCTTGGAGGGCTGGCGCTGATGATCGCAGCCAGCATCGCCTGCATCTTCGCGCAAGACCTGCCGCAGCTGATCGCCGCGCGTTTCTTCCAGGCGCTGGGCGGAGCCGCCGGCATGGTGGTGAGCCGCGCCATCATCCGCGACATCTATGAGCGCGATCGCGTCGCCTCGATGATCAGCCTCGTGGTCGCCGCCCTGATGATCGGACAGATGGTCTCCCCGCTCACCGGCGGCCTGATCGAGACCGCGTTCGGCTGGCGCGCGATCTTCTACGCCATCACGATCGCCGCGATCATCGTCGCCATCGGCATCGCTGTGGCGCTGCCGGAGACACGCCGCAGCCGCGCCGCCGGCAGCGGCTTTCGCGGCGACGTCGGCATCCTGATCCGCAACCGCGCCTTCGTCGGTTACGTGATGTGCCAGGTGCTGGCCTCGCAGATCATCTTCACCTTCGCCGGCGGCGGCCCCTACATCGTGGTGACGCAGATGGGACGCAGCAGCGCCGAATATGGCGCATGGTTCGCGACCTCGGGATTTGCGTTCCTCGTCGGCAATCTGCTCTGCGTGCGCTTTGCGCCGCGGCACTCGCTGGAGAAGCTGATCTGGTTCGGGCTTGCCCTCCAGCTCTGCGGCAGCCTGCTGAACCTGATATGGAGCTTCGCCGGCTGGAACGAGGCGCCCGGCTGGCTGTTCGGCACGCAGATGATCGTGATGGCTGGCAATGCCTTCGTGATGGCGAATTCAGCCGCCGGCGCCATCAGCATCCGTCCCGAAGCCGCCGGCACCGCGTCGGGCGCAATGGGCTTCCTGCAACAGGGCATCGGCGCACTGATGTCGCAATTCGGCGCCTATCTCAGCGGCCACTCCACGACCACGCTGCCGCTGACCTCCGCGGTCCTCGCGATCTCGCTGCTCTGCGCCTGCACGATGATGTTCGTCGTCCCGCGCCGCGAGGTCATGGTCAGCGAGAAGCTGATCGAGCAGGCGGAGGAGGAAGAGACGGGAATGATGTGAGGGGACGGTGCGCTGCATCCCCGTCATTGCGAGCGAAGCGAAGCAATCCAGACCGCCACCGCGGAGGGACTCTGGATTGCTTCGCTTCGCTCGCAATGACGAAAAATCTCACTCCCCAATCAGCTTCAGCCACTCGTCCTCGGTCAGTACCTTCACGCCGTGCTTGTTGGCTTCGGCGAGTTTCGAGCCGGCGCCGGGGCCGGCCACGACGAGATCGGTCTTCTTCGACACCGATCCCGACACCTTTGCACCCAGCCGCTCCGCGGTTGCCTTGGCCTCGTCCCGCGTCATCTTCTCCAGCGAGCCGGTGAACACCACGGTCTTGCCGGCGACGGCCGAATTGCTCTTCGGCTTCTCGGCGTCGACGATCTCGACTTCCTTGGTCAACCGCTCGACGATGCCGCGATTGTGGCTCTCGCCGAAATAGTCGGCGATGCTCTTGATGACGGTGTCGCCGATTTGGTCGAGCGCGTCCATGTCCGCCATGGCCTCCTCGTCGCCCTTGGCGACCTTGAGGCAGGCATCGTGAAAGGCATCCCAGGAGCCGTAGCCGCGTGCGAGGGCCAGCGCCGTGGTCTCGCCGACATGGCGCATGCCGAGCGCATAGACGAAGCGCTCCAGCGCGATTTTCCGCCGGCTCTCGATGGCGCCGAAGAGATTTCGCACCGACGTTGCGCCGTAGCCCTCGATCTGTTCGAGCTTGAGTTTTGAGTTGCGCTCCTCCAGCGTGAAGATGTCGGCAGGCTCCTTCACCCATCCCTCATCGAAGAAATACTGGAGCTGCTTCTCCCCCAATCCGTCGATGTCGAAGGCGCGGCGCGAGACGAACAGCTTGAGATGCTCGATCTTCTGATAGGGGCAGGCGAATTCGCCGGTGCAGCGGGCGCGCGAGCCCTCTTCGCCGGTCGCCGTCTCCTCACGCGTGACGTCGGTGTGCAGCGGACACGGGCACTTCTTCGGAAAGTGAAATTCCTTGGCGGTCTTCGGCCGCTTGTCGAGGACGACGTCGACCACCTGCGGGATGACGTCGCCGGCGCGCTGAATCACCACCGTGTCGCCGATGCGGATGTCGCGGCCCTCGCGCAGCACCTCGCCCTTGTTGCCGATGCCCTTGATGTAGTCCTCATTGTGCAGCGAGACGTTCTGCACGATCACCCCTCCGACGCCGACCGGTTCGAGCTTGCCGACCGGCGTGAACGAGCCGGTGCGGCCGACCTGGATTTCGATGTCGCGCAGCACCGTCATGGCACGTTCGGCCGGGAATTTGTGCGCGATGCCCCAGCGCGGCGTGCGCGAGACGAAGCCGAGCCGCTCCTGCCAGTCGATCCGGTCGACCTTGTAGACGACGCCGTCGATGTCGTAGTCGAGTCTTGCGCGCTGCTCTTCGATCGAGTGATGGAACGCGAGCAGCTCCTCGATCGAGTGACACAGCTTGGTCAGCGGATTGGTCTTGAAGCCGCAACGCTCGAACCAGCCGATCATGCCGCTCTGCGTGCCCTCGGGCATCGCGCTCATCTCGCCCCAGGCATAGGCGAAGAAACCGAGCGGGCGCGAGGCGGTGATGGTCGGATCCTTCTGCCGCAAAGAGCCTGCGGCCGAGTTGCGCGGATTGGCGAAGATGGTGTCGCCGGCGGCCTTCTGCCGCTCATTGAGCGCCAGGAAGGCCTTCTTGGTCATGTAGACCTCGCCGCGCACCTCGCAGATATCGGGGACGTTGCGGCCCTTCAGCTTCTGCGGCACGTCTTCGAGCGTGCGGATGTTGGCGGTGACATCCTCGCCCACCGCGCCGTCGCCGCGCGTCGCGGCCGTGATGAGTTCACCGCCCTCATAGCGCAGCGACATCGACAGGCCGTCGATCTTGGGTTCGGCGGAGAAATTGACCTGATCGTCGCCGAGCTTCAGGAAGCGCGCGATGCGGCCGACGAAGTCGCGCACGTCCTCTTCGGCAAAGGCGTTGTCGAGCGACAGCATCGGGAGGGCGTGCCGGACCTTCCTGAAGCGGCCCGACGGCGCCGCGCCGACCTTCTGCGACGGCGACTCCGCGCTGACGAACTCCGGAAAGCGCTTTTCGATGGCGTTGAGGCGCTGCCGCAACGCATCATATTCGGCGTCGGTGATGGTGGGCGCGTCCTCTTGATAGTAGCGCTCGTTGTGCCCCTCGATCTCGAGCGCCAGCCGCTTGTGCTCAACCTTGGCCTGCGCCTGAGTGAGGTCGGCGACGTCGCGAGGCGGTGTTGCTTTGGATTTTGCTGCTCTGGCCATGGTGCTTGGATACGACGGAGCGGGCGGGAGGGTAAAGGTGGTTACGTTTGCGTGCCCCGGACGCAGCGCAGCGCTTCTTCGGCGGTGCGCTGCAGAGCCGGGGCCCATGCGCGGCATTCTGGGTCCCGGCTCTTCGGCCGGGACAAGAGAGCGTCAAGCCGTCGCCGCCTTGAGCAGCCGTTCTGCGGCCGCTCTCGCTTCCGCCGTGATCTCGGCACCCGCCAGCATGCGCGCGATCTCCTCGCGGCGGTGGTCGGCGGCCAGTGCATTGACGCGGGTGGCGACACGCTTGCCCTTGTCAAGGGCGTCCTTGGAGATCAAGAGGTGCTGGTCGGCGCGGGCGGCGACCTGCGGGGCGTGGGTCACGGCCATCACCTGCACCTTGCCGGCGAGCCGCGCCAGGCGCCCGCCGATGGCATCGGCGACCGCACCGCCGACGCCGGTGTCGATCTCGTCGAACACCAGGGTCGGCGCCGAGCCGCGGTCGGACAGCACGACCTTGAGGGCCAGCAGGAAGCGTGAGAGCTCGCCGCCGGAGGCGACCTTCATCATGGGCCCCGGCTTGGTACCCGGGTTGGTCTGCACCCAGAACTCGACGCGATCGAAACCCTGCGGCCCCGGCGCGGCCTCGTCTGTCTCGACCTGGGTCATGAATTTTGCGCGTTCGAGCTTGAGCGGGGCGAGCTCGGCGTTGACGGCCTTGTTGAGCTTCTCCGCCGATTTCTGCCGCGCCAGCGACAATTTCTTGGTGGCGGCCGCATAGCGGCTATCTGCCTCGATCGCGGCCTGCTCCAGCTTCTTCAGCCGCGAGGCGCCGGCATCGATCAGCACGACGTCGGCGGCATATTTGGCGGCCAGCGCGGCAAGGCCATCCACCGGCGTCGAATATTTGCGAGACGCCGCACGCAAAGCAAACAGCCGCTCCTCGATGCGTTCGAGCTCGGCGGGATCGAAATCGGTTGCGGCCAGGGCCGCCTGGAGATGCTGGTCGGCTTCCTCCAGCGCGTTGATCGCGGCGTCGATCGCCTTCACCGCCGGCTCGACCAGCGCCGGCGAGTTGACGCCGCGCCGTTCCAGCCGGCGCACTGCGGCCGACAGCGCCGCGACCGGCGAATGATTGCCGCCAACCGCCTCCTGCGCCTCGCGCAAATCGGAAGCGATCTTCTCGCCCTGCATCATGGTGGTGCGGCGCGAAGCCAGCGAGGTCTCTTCGCCGTCCTTGGGCGCGAGCTGCTTCAGCTCGTCGGAGGCATGGCGCAGATAATCGGCCTCGCGCGCGGCGCGCTCCATGCCGGCGCGATGTTCCTCAAGCTCGGTATTGGCGGTGCGGCGGGCGTCCCAGAGCGCTTCCACGGCGGCGACGTCCTTTTCGAGGCCGGAAAAGGCGTCGAGCAGGCGGCGGTGGGTGGCGGCATCGACCAGCGCGCGCTCATCGTGCTGGCCATGGATCTCGACCAGGGCGGCGCCGACCGCCTTCAGCATCTGCACGCTGATCGACTGGTCGTTGATGAAGGCGCGGGTGCGGCCGTCGGCGAGTTGCACGCGGCGGAGAATCATCTCACCGGTGTCGTCCAGGCCGTTCTCGGCCAGGATCTTCGTCGCGGGATGATTTTTGGGGACATCGAACATGGCGGTAACCTGCCCCTGCTCCGCGCCGTGGCGCACGAGGCCGGCATCGCCGCGGCCGCCGAGCGCCAGCGCAAAGGCATCGAGCAGGATGGATTTGCCCGCACCGGTCTCGCCGGTCAAAACCGCAAGGCCGGTGGCGAATTCGATATCGAGCCGTTCGATCAGGACGATGTCACGGATCGACAGACGCGCCAGCATGGAACCAAATTTCCTAGCCGAGACCCATCTTCTTGAAGGTCCGGCTGATCCAAGACCCCTGATTCTCGCTCGGTTCGAGACCGCCCGATTTTACAAGATTATAGGCGTCCTTGTACCAGCGGCTGTCAGGAAAATTGTGCCCGAGCACGGCCGCCGCGGTCTGCGCTTCGCCGACGATACCGATCGCCATATAGGCCTCGGTGAGCCGGAACAGCGCTTCCTCGACATGGCGGGTGGTCTGGTACTGCGTGACGACGGTCTTGTAGCGGTTGATCGCCGCCGTGTAGTCGCGCTTCTGCGCGTAGTAGCGGCCGACATTCATTTCCTTGCCGGCGAGCTGGTCGCGCGCACCCTCGATCTTGGCCTTGGCCGAGGTGGCATATTCCGAGTTCGGATATTTGCGCACCACCTCTTCTAGCGCGGCGATCGCCTTCTCGGTGCGGGCCTGGTCGCGGCTGGTGTCCGGGATCTGGTCGTAATGCGAGGCAGCGATCAGGTATTGCGCATAGGCCGCATCCGGGCTGCCGGGATGCAGCGTGACATAGCGAGTGGCGGCGCCGATGCAGCCGTCATAGTCGCCGCCCTGGTAGGACGCATAGGCAGACATCAGCAGCGATTTGCGGGCCCAGTCGGAATAAGGATGCTGGCGGTCGACCTCTTCGAACTTCTTGTTCGCCGCCTTCATGTCCTTCTTCTCGTTCATGAGGTACAGGCCCTCATTGTAGATCTTGTCGGCGGGCTCCTCGACGAAGGTGTCGTCCTTGGCGGTGAACTTGTCCCAGAGCGAGCCGGTGCCACAGCCGGCTAGCGGCAGCGCGAGCAGGATGAAGGTGACGGCGTGAAGCAGACCGCGGGCTCGAGACGAGATCGGGAGATATCCGCGCGTCATACGCTGTGCCGACATGAGTTTTGCCTTGACGCCCTGTGATGCGGTGCCCGCCAGCCCATGAACCCCGTCATGGGCGCGAAATGTGACCGTGGTGCCTGCCATGCGACCACGCCGATCTATCCGAAAAACGATCTTTAACGAACCGGATAGGCAGGCATTTCGCCCGGATTAAGGCGAAACTGCCGCAATGCTAGTCGATCATGGTTACCAGGAATTTCCCGGGGTCAGTTGCAACCCGTACCTGCGACAACAGGTCCGTCAGGACACGTCCGGCCCGTAGGCCGCAGCGATCCGGCCACCGACGATGCCGCGACCAACGTCGCCCTGGGGACGCGTGGTGCGGCGGGCCGCTTCGCCCTCGACCACCCGCCAAGCGGTACGGTCGGCCAGCAGCGCGGTCAGGACGGCGTGGTTGAGCTTGTGGCCGCCACGCACCGAGCGGTATGCGCCGAGCAGCGGCAGGCCGGCCAGCGCGAGGTCGCCGATCACGTCCAGCACCTTGTGGCGGGCACATTCGTCGGCGTAGCGCAGGCCCTCAGTGTTGAGCAGCCGCTCATCGTCGAACACGACGGTGTTGTCGAAGGAGGCACCGAGGGCATAACCCGCGCTCCAGAGCCGCGCGACATCGCCCATCAGGCCGAAAGTCCGGGCGCGGCCGACTTCGCGGCGGAAACGCTCGGCGCTGAGGTCGAAGGCGTAGCTCTGCTGGCCGATGACGGGGTTGGTGAAGTCGATTTCGACCTCAGCGCGGAACCCATTGGCGTAGGGCCTGATCTCGCCGAAGGAATCGCCGATCTTGACCGAGATCGGCTTCAAAACCTGAATGAAGCGGCGTTGGGCCGATTGGGTGACGATGCCGGCCTGGTCGATCGCCGCAATGAAGGCGGCGGCGCTGCCGTCCATGATCGGCACTTCGGGCCCGTCGATCTCGATCGTGGCGTTGTCGACACCCATGCCCCGCAGTGCAGCGAGCACGTGCTCAGCGGTGGAGACCAGCGGGCCGTCGCGATCGCCGAGGACGGTGGCGAAGTCGGTCGCAATTACCTGCTCGGCGGTGGCCTGAACTTCGCGGTCACTTCCCTCGAGCCCGGTGCGGACAAAAATAAAACCTGCGTCGACAGGCGCAGGCCCAAGCGTGAGAGTGACGGGAAGACCGGAATGAACGCCTACGCCTGCCACGGAGGCTTGCGCACGAAGCGTTGTTTGCCGGCTAAATTTCATCAGGAACCGCCCCACTACGACCACTGCGACTTATACGAGACCCGCCTGGCCGGTCAGTGCCGACGTCCCGCGAATCCGTATCCCCAAGTCACGGCAAACCATAGTGACTGCCCCAAACAGCGCCAACTCACGCTTTTTTACCGATTGTTACCCCAAACCTGCCGTATTCGCGCCAAGGCTTAACCAAATTGCGCCGAGGTTTGGGGTCGTCATCGGCAGTTTTACTGAACCACCGAATGCGTAATTAATGATTTAAAATCAGTTGCTTGGCTGGGCAACCCGGATATGCACGGGACCAAAGGAAAGGTCCCGGCAAGCTTATTGCCGGGACCTTTTTTCGCCTGCCTTGTTGTAACAATCCTCAGGTCGCCTGCCGCCGTAGGAAGGCCGGGATATCAAGATGGTCGTCTCCCTGTGGCGCCGGCGCAACAGGCGCGGGGCGGCCATGCATGTCCAGGCCCTGCGGCGCGGGCCGGCGGGCATACTCCGATACCGGCTCGCTGGGCGCGATCTGCTGCGCCACGGTCTTCTGCGGCCGGCGATCGGGCAGCGGCGGCATCGCGGGACCGGCGGTGCGGGCGGCGATCGGCGCTTCGCTCTCCTCGTCGCGACGGCCGAGGCCGACATTGGCGAGACGCTGGAGCAGCGACAGGCGGGTCTTCTGCGGGGTCTCTTCCTCGACCTCGCCGCGAGCCTGGCGAAGCTCGGCCTGGGCCGGCATCGGCAGTTCCTCGATGCGTGGCATCCGCGGCGCACGGACCGGTGCACGCTCGGCCTGCGGCGGGATGAAGGTTTCCGGCGTCATCGGCTCCTGCATGGCGAGCGGGGCCTGCTCGGGCTCCGGGAACAGGGTCGGCTTCTGCGCGATCGGGCGCACGGTGACGTCGCCGTAGGTCTGCATCGGCGCGGGCGCCTGCGGGACGTCCGCGACGGCGGCGGCGATGGCGGCGAGCGCAGCACGCTCGACATTCGGACGGGGCGCGGCAGCGGCCGGAGCCGGCGCGGCCGCCGGGACCTGCCCCTCCAGCTTCTGGGCGCGTTCGGCCAGACGCTGATTGTCGGCACGGAGCCGCGCGGTCAGGTCGGCGAGGCGGCTCTCGGCAGCAGCGGCCGGAGCGGCAGCCTGCTGCGCCTGCGGTGCCGGGTTCGCGACGGGAGCGGAGGTCGCCTGGCTGTTGCGGGCGATCGCAGCCTGCTCGATGCCGGTGGCAACGACCGAGACGCGGATCAGGCCGTCGAGGGCTTCGTCGAAGGTCGCGCCGACGATGATGTTGGCGTCCTGGTCGACTTCCTCGCGGATGCGGGTCGCGGCTTCGTCGACCTCGAACAAAGTGAGGTCCTTGCCGCCGGTGATGGAAATGAGGAGGCCCTTGGCGCCCTTCATCGAGCTATCGTCGATCAGCGGATTGGCGATCGCAGCTTCCGCGGCGGTCAGCGCGCGCTTGTCGCCGGAGGCTTCGCCGGTGCCCATCATCGCCTTGCCCATCTCACGCATGACGGCGCGGACGTCGGCGAAGTCGAGATTGATCAGGCCTTCCTTGACCATCAGGTCGGTGATGCAGGCAACGCCCGAATAGAGCACCTGGTCGGCCATCGCGAAGGCGTCGGCGAAGGTGGTCTTCTCGTTGGCGACCCGGAACAGGTTCTGGTTCGGGATGATCAGGAGGGTGTCGACCACCTTGTGAAGCTCGTTGATGCCGGCTTCAGCGGTGCGCATGCGCCGGCCGCCCTCGAAGTGGAACGGCTTGGTGACGACGCCGACGGTGAGGATGCCCATGTCGCGCGCCGTCTTGGCGATGACGGGTGCAGCGCCGGTGCCGGTGCCGCCGCCCATGCCGGCGGTGACGAACACCATGTTGGCGCCGGAGAGATGGTCGCGCAGCTCGTCGATCACCTCTTCCGCCGCCGCGGCGCCGACATTCGGCTGCGAGCCGGCGCCGAGGCCTTGGGTGACCGCCGTGCCCATCTGCACGATGCGCTGCGCCTTCGACATCGTCAGCGCCTGCGCGTCGGTGTTGGCGACCACGAAGTCGACGCCCTGGAGGCCCGCCGTGATCATGTTGTTGACGGCGTTGCCGCCGGCGCCGCCGACGCCGAACACGGTGATCCGGGGCTTCAGTTCGTGAATATCAGGAACATTGATGCTGATGGTCATGGTTGCTGCCTCTCGATCACGCGCGCGTGAGTTCGCCCCGGCCGGTGGCCGCGGGAGTTGGTGAAAATCGACAATTGCGGAAAGCGGTCATCAGAAGCCCTCGCGTAGCCATCGTCCGACCCTTCCAAAATATCCGCCGGTCCCTGTCTTGACCTGCTGCCGCGTATGCCGCGGTTCGACATGTTCGAGGTGAACATATTGCGGGTAGACGAGAAGTCCGGCCGGCACCGCGAACGCGGCGTTCTTCGCCTCGTTGGGCAGCCGGCCGAAACCGAGCGGACGTCCGACCCGCACGGGCCGGCCGAGAATCTGGGTGCCGAGCTCGACGAGGCCGGTCAGCTGCGAGGCGCCGCCCGAGAGCACGACGCGGCCGTTGGGCTCTGAGGCGAAGGGCGAATCCTTCAGCTTGTCCCGAACCATTTCGAAGACTTCCTCGGCACGGTGCTTGACGATGTTCGCGATAGTGGCGCGGGAGACGATCTGCGGCAGATCCTGCTCGTCACCGGCTGTCGGCACAGACATCAGCTCACGCGAGTCCGATCCGCCGGTGATGACGGTCCCATATAAAGTCTTGATTCGCTCGGCATCGGCAATGGTCGCGGAGAGTCCGCGCGCGAGATCCATCGTGATGTGTTGCCCGCCGACCGCAAAACCGGCCGCATGCACGAAACGGCCGCCGGAATAGACCGCGATCGTGGTGGTGCCGGCACCCATCTCGACGACGGCGGCGCCGAGATCGGCCTCGTCGTCGGTCAGCACCGACAGGCCGGCCACATAGGGGCTCGCGGCCATCGCTTCGACATTGATGTGGCAGCGTTCCACCGCCAGCATCAGGTTCCGTGCCACGGTGGCGTCGCAGGTGACGACGTTCATGTCGACGCCGAACTGGTGCGCAACCATGCCGCGGGGATCGCGGATGCCTTTGACGCCATCGAGCGTATAGCCGACCGGCAGGGCGTGCAGCACGGTGCGGCCTTCGCCGGTGGCATGGCGCATGCCGGTGGAGGTGACGCGGCTGACGTCCGCCTGAGTCACGGCGCCGCCGCGGATGTCGGCGGCGGCCTCGACCAGCTGGCCGGAGAGCCGGCCACCGGACACGGACAGCAGCACGGACTCGACCCGCACCTTGGCCATCTTCTCCGCGAGCCCGACGGCCTGGCGCACCGCCTGCTCACATTCGGTAAGATCGATCACCGCGCCGGCTTTCATGCCGCGCGACTGGATCTGGCTGTAGCCGATCAATTCCACTGCGTGGGTGCGGCCGCGCAACGCATCGCTCGGCGGCGACGGCTTCAGCCGCGCGATCATGCAGGCGATCTTGCTGGTGCCGATATCGAGGCAGGCGACGATGCCGCCGCGCTTGTGCGGCATCGGGCGTGTCTTCGGCGTCTGGGTGCGATCGAGACCGGTCATGCGGAATCCCCGGCCTTCTTTTTCTTCTTATCCTTGAACTGCTCCTCGCGCGCCTTGGCGGCGTCGTCGGACAGCTGCACCACCAGACGATCGGGCAGGCGCATGTCGACGGCGACGATGTCGCGGGAGAACAGCCTATCGTCCTTGTCGAGCTTGGACAGCATCGCAAGGGCGTTGCCGACATCCTGCTCGGGCAGGCGGATGTCGAGGCCGTCCTTGAGCCTCAGGTTCCAGCGCCGCTCGCCGACGAAGATTGCGGCCTTCGTCACCGAATTGACCTGCGGGTAACGCGCCAGCAGGGCGAGGAAATCGCGGGCCTGGGTGTCGGCGCCCTTGCCGACCACGAGCGGCAACGACAGGAAGCGGCGGGAGACATAGGGTTCGAGCACGGCACCGTCATCGGCGATGACGGAGAGCCGGCCGGCCTCCTGCCACAGCGCGAATGCCTTGCGCTCGGTGAGCTCGATCATAAGCTGGCCCGGATACAGCTTCAGCACGGTCGCGTCCGCAATCCAGGGATTGGCCTTGAGCTTGTCGCGCACCGCGTCGGCGTCGAGGAACAGCAGCGAGGAGCGGCCGCTGACGCCGCCGATCGCGAGGATCTCGTCCTGGGTGAGCTGCTTGCGGCCGTTGATCACGACGGAGGTGATGCGGAAGCCGGCGGAATTGGCCAGCGCATTGCGGGCGTCGTTGACCGCGGTGATGAAATCCTGGAGATGGCCGCCCTTGACGATGCCGAAGCCGCAGCTTCCGATCAGGAGCAGCACGGTCATGCTGATCCCGACCCGGCGCGGCAGATAGCGCTCGACCAGCGCGACCATGCGCGGCGGTGGTTCGCGCTCGACGACGGCCCTGGCCTTGGTCTTGGCCTTGTCCTTGGCGGCGGCGCGCGCCTCGGCGCGCTTGTCCTGCACCCACTCGCGCAGAAGCACGACCGCTCCGATAGCGGCCGCCTTCAGGTCAGCTTGGGGCCTCAGCGATCTCAGAAACGACCGGGTGAGGCTTCCTGCACCATCCATTGCACGAGCTCGTCAACAAGTTTGGCCGCGACATCGCGCGGGTCCTGGCGAACATGACGTCTCGGACTTGCCGGGCCGGGTGCTGGTCTTCAGCAGAAGAAAACCTCTCCCCTTCAAAGCGTTCGCTGGAGGTGACATCACCGCAAACAGCTCACGCGCCGGCAGCCGAAGCGCCATATGCGCCGCCAGCGTTAACCTTCGGACGTCCTGGTAAACAAAAGGTAAAATTCGTTAACGCGGGATGCTTTTTGCCCCGCGATATCTGGCGTTTATGCCGCGATATCCGGCATTTTACCGGTTTTGGACCCCAAATCGGACCGTTTCGGCCTTTCGGCCGTTAACCAGTCCTAATTATTTCCGGGCCCGCTGCTCGGCGAGCTCGATCAGGCCACGCAGGAAGTCGACGAACGCGATGCCCTCGGCCTTCAGCGCCTTGGGGTAGAGCGAAGAGTTCGTCAGCCCGGGGAGCGTGTTGGTTTCGAGATAAACGAGGCCCCTGTCCGAGACGATGAAGTCCGAGCGGGAATAGCCGACACAGGACATCGCCCGATGCGCCGCCATCGCCTGCTCCTTCAGCGCGGCGGTGATCTCGGGTGCGAAACGGCCGGGGCAGATCTCCTGGGTCGACTTCAAAAGATATTTTGCGGCGTAGTCGAAATTGCCCTCGCCCGGAATGATCTCGATCGGCGGCAGCGCGATGATCGAGCCATCGGTGCGCTCCAGCACGCCGCAGGTCGCCTCGACGCCGGCGACGTAGGGCTCGATGACATACTCCTCGTGCTTCGCCGCGTTGCGGACGGCGACGAGATCCTGCTTGGCGTTGACGAAGATAAGGCCGTAGCTTGATCCGTCCCGCGCCGGCTTTGCGATCAGCCGACCATATTCGGCGAAAGCCTCGTCAATGTTGTCGAGCGCGACGTTTGCCGGCGGCGTCACGCCGCCGAGCGCAGCGAAGTGCTTGGCCGCGATCTTGTCAAAGGCGAGATGCGAGGAGGCCGAGCCCGATCCGGTGAAGGCCACGCCGCGCGCCTCGCACATCACCTGCAATTCGCCGTTCTCGGCGCGCCCGCCATGCAGGCCGAGCACCAGCACCCGGCCTTCCGCCTTGGCCTGGTCGAGCGCCTGCGCCAGCGGAATGCCACGCGTGCCGGGCTTGAACTCGTCCTCGAACGGACGGGCATGTTCGAGCAGTTGTTTCGACTGCACGACATGCACCTTGTCCTCGACGTCCCACCACCACAGATCGGCCTCGGGCAGCGCCTGATGCAGCGCCTGGGCTGAGGCGACCGAAACCAGACGTTCGCGGTTGGAGCCGCCGAAGAGGATGGTGATGCGCATGTTCATAGTTCGCAATCTCTCCAATTCGTCATTCCGAGGCGCGACGAAGTCGCGAACCCGGAATCCATTCATCCACGAACACCGCCGCCCGATGGATTCTCCGATGCGCAATTGCGCATCGTAGCTCTCGCTTCGCGAGCCCCGGAATGACGGTGTTCATGAAACCCCGATCCGCTTGATTTCCCAGTGTAGCTCAATTCCAGAATTGGCCTTCACCCGTTCGCGCACCGTCTCGCCCAGCGTCTCGATATCGTGCGCGGTGGCCTCGCCCGTGTTGATCAGGAAATTGCAGTGCATCTCCGAGACCTGAGCGCCGCCGACGCGCAGGCCGCGGCAGCCGGCAGCATCAATCAGCTTCCAGGCGGAATGGCCGGGCGGGTTCTTGAAGGTCGAGCCGCCGGTCTTCTCGCGGATCGGCTGCGCGGTCTCGCGATGGGTTTGCACCTCTGCCATGCGCGCGCGGATCGCATCACTATCCCTGATCTCGCCGCGAAAGCGCGCGGAGGTGAAGATGATGGAGGGATCGACGCCGCTGTTGCGGTAGACGAACTTCATGTCGGCGTTGGAGAACACGTGCTTGCCGCCGTCGCGCCCGACGCCCCTCGCCTCGATCAGGACGTCCTTGGTCTCCCCGCCATTGGCGCCCGCGTTCATGCGCAGCGCGCCGCCGATCGTGCCGGGAATGCCGAAATAGAATTCGAGCCCGCCGATATTGGCGGACACCGCAACTTCCGCCACGCGCTTGTCGAGCGCCGCCGCGCCCGCGGTGACGACATCGCCGCTCGCGCTCGTCTCGCCGAAGGCGCGCGGTGCGAGACGAATCACCACGCCCGCAATGCCGCCGTCGCGCACGATGAGGTTGGAGCCGACGCCGACGACATAGACGGGAATGTCGGACGCGAGATGCGCGAGGAAGTAGGCGAGGTCGTCTTCGTCAGCCGGGGTGAACAGCACCTGTGCCGGACCGCCGACGCGAAACCAGGTGAGCTCGGCGAGCGACTGGTTGGCGAGCAGCCGACCGCGAAGATCAGGCATCGCGGCTTTGAGCGAAGGGATGATGTCGGGGAAGCTCACCGCCCTACCCCAGCGCCTTCAATTCGTCCGGCAACGCGTACGCCCATTGCGTGATGTTGCCGGCCCCCAGGCACACGACGAGATCACCTGGCTTCGCCAATCCCTTGACGATGCCCGCGAGCGCCGAAGCCGCCGGCAGCGGGATCACCTCGCGATGGCCGTGGGCGCGCAGGCCCGCGACGAAATGATCGCGATCGACGCCCGCGATCGGCACTTCGCCGGCGGCATAGACTTCGGCGACGATCACCGCGTCCGCATCGTTGAAGCAGGTGCAGAATTCCTCGAACAGCGATTGCAGGCGCGTGTAGCGATGCGGCTGCACCACGGCGATCACCTTGCCGGTGTAGGAATCGCGCGCCGCTTTCAGCACGGCCGCGATCTCGACGGGGTGGTGGCCGTAATCGTCGATGATGGTCACGCCGTTCCACTCGCCGGTCTTGGTGAAGCGCCGCTTGACGCCGCCGAAGCCTGCGATGGCGCCGCGGATCTTGTCGTCGGAAACACCGAGCGTGTGCGCAACTGCGATTGCTGCCGTCGCATTCGAGGCGTTGTGCCGGCCCGGCATCGGCAGCGCGAGGTCGGCGATCTCGTGCACAGCCCCACTCTTGCGATCGCGGATGACGACCTTGAACTTCGAGCCACCGCCGCCCGCCGTGAGGTCGACCAGCCGCGCGTCCGCCTGCGGATTCTCGCCGTAAGTGATGATGCGACGATCCTCGATCTTGCCGACGAGGCTCTGCACCACGGGATGATCGATGCACATCACGGCGAAGCCGTAGAACGGCAGATTCTCGACGAAATGGCGGAACGCATCCTGCACGGCATCGAAGGTCTTGAAATGATCGAGATGCTCGGGGTCGACATTGGTGACGATCGCGACATCGGTCGGCAGCTTCAGGAACGTACCGTCACTCTCGTCGGCTTCCACCACCATCCAGTCGCCGGCGCCGAGCCGCGCGTTGGAGCCGTAGGCGTTGATGATGCCGCCGTTGATCACGGTCGGATCGAGCCCGCCGGCATCGAGCAACGTTGCGACCATCGTGGTCGTCGTGGTCTTGCCGTGGGTGCCGGCAATCGCGACGCAGCTCTTCAGCCGCATCAGCTCGGCCAGCATCTCGGCGCGACGCACCACGGGAATGCGCCGTTCGCGCGCCGCCATCAATTCCGGATTGTCGCGCTTGATCGCGGTAGAGACCACAACGACCTCGGCGCCGTCGACGTTCTCCGCCTTGTGGCCGACCGAGACCTTCGCGCCCTTCTTGCGCAGCCGGTCGAGATTGTAATTGTCGGCGGCGTCGGAACCCTGCACGGCATAGCCGAGATTGACCAGCACCTCAGCGATGCCGCTCATGCCGATTCCGCCGATTCCGACGAAGTGGATGGGTCCGATCTCGCGCGGCAGTCTCATACTCTGTTCCCTGACCTCGCCGCCCCCGAAGGCGGCATCTGGCGAAGGTCACGGCCAAATCAGCCGCGCGCCTTTCCTACTGGATGCCCCGCTTTAGAAGGCGATGACAAGGGCTTTTTCGCGTCAGATTCCCGCGACTTTGACCACGAGATCCGCCAGCCGCTCGGCCGCGTCGAGCCGGCCGGCGCCGCGGGCGGCTTCGGCCATGGCGGCAAGACGCGCCGGCTCGGCGGCGAAGGTGGAGATTTCGGCGGCAAGGCGCTCCGAGCTGAACTCGGTCTGCGGGATGCGGATGGCGCCATCGACCTTGACCAGCACGCCGGCATTGGCGAATTGATCCTGGTCGATCGAGCCCGGCAGCGGCACCAGGATCGAGGGCCGCCCGATCGCGGCAAGCTCGGCGACCGTGCCCGCGCCGGAACGTGACACCACCAGATGGTTGGAAGCAAGCCGCGCCGGCAAATCCGTGAAGAAGGGTGCGAGCTCGACCCTGATCTTGAGCTTGTCGTAGACCGCGCGCACGCGGCTCATATCCTCTTCGCGCACCTGCTGGGTCAGGACGAGGCGGCTCCACAGCGCAGGCTCGAGCCGCTCGATCGCGCCCGGCACGATATCGGCCATGATGCGCGCGCCCTGACTGCCGCCGACGACGAGCAAGCGGAGCGGACCGTTCACTTCAGGCGTGATATATTTTACCGCAGCGGCCGCGAGGATCGCCGGCCGCATCGGCGTGCCGACGGTCGTGGTCTTAGCCGATAGCGCCGGATCGCGGTCGAGCACGCCGGGCAAGGACGTCGCGATGGCGCGGACACGGCTCGACAGGAACCGGTTGGCGCGGCCGAGCACGGCGTTGGCATCGTGGATGATCCCGGGCACGCCGGCGAATTTCGCCGCGACCAGCGGCGGCAGCGTCGGATAGCCGCCGAAACCGACGACAGCGACAGGCTTCAATCGCTTGATCAGAGCGTAGGCAGAGAGCGTGCCGACGGCGAGCGTGAGGCCGGCATAGGCAAGCTGGAACGGATTGCGGCCGCGCGCAGTCTCGCTCGAGACGACGTCGATCATGTCCTTGCTGAACAGCCCGCTATAGCGCAGCGCGCGCTCGTCGGTGACGAGGCGGACGCGAAAGCCGCGCCGGATCAATTCGACGCCGAGCGCCTCGGCCGGGAACAGATGGCCGCCGGTGCCGCCCGCGGCGAGAAGAATCAGGGGGGACGTGTCCATGACGGAGGCTTTTACAAGGTCTTTCTCGTCATTGCGAGCGAAGCGAACCAATCCAGACTACCTCCGCGGAGACAGTCTGGATTGCTTCGTCGCAAGAGCTCCTCGCAATGACGACGAATTACGCGTAACTCCGCATCGCCTCGGCGCGGCCGCTCGCTTCCACTTCGGTGCGCGGGCGTAGCCGTGTCAGCGCCAGCATCATGCCGACGCCATAGGCGAGCGACACGATCGAGGAGCCGCCATAGGAGATGAACGGCAGCGTCATGCCCTTGGCGGGGATGAGCTGCAGGTTCACCGACATGTTGATCGCCGCCTGCACGCCGAACAGGATCGCAAGGCCCGAGGCCGCAAAGCGCGAGAACATGTCCTCATTGGCATAGGCGCGCGACAGCGTGCGGATGACGACGAAGGCGAACAGCGCCAGCATCGCCAGGCACAGGATGATTCCGAACTCTTCGGCAGCAACAGCGAACACGAAATCGGTGTGGCTGTCCGGCAGGCTGCGCTTGGCGATGCCCTCGCCCGGTCCGAGGCCGAACCAGCCGCCATTGTAGAAGGCTTCCATGGCGGTATCGACCTGGAAGGTGTCGCCGGAGGCCGGGTTCATGAAGCGCCTGATGCGGCCCGCTACGTGGGGAACAAAAAGGTAGGCACTGAACAGGCCGGCCGCGGCGGCGCCCGCAAGGCCGAACACCCAGATCATGCGCATCCCTGCGATGAAGAACAGCGAGCCCCACACCATCAGGATCAGCATGGTCTGGCCGAAGTCCGGCTCCATCACCAGCAGCGCGACCAACATCAAGAGCAGCACCAGCGCCATCGAGGTCGCCGGCATCTCCGGCCGCTTGGTCGATTCTGCGAACAGCCAGGCCGCGATGACGACGAACGACGGCTTTGCGATCTCGGAGGCCTGGATGTTGACGCCGAGCAGCGTGATCCAGCGCCGCGAGCCCTTCACCTCAGGACCGATCGCGAGCGTCACCACGATCAGGATGATGCTGACCGTGAAGATGATCAGCGCGCTGCGGCGGATCGCGCGCGGCGAGAGGAACGAGACGCCAAGCAGCACCAGGCAGGACGGGAGGAGGAACATCACGTGGCGGCTGAAGAAATGGAAGGGATCGAGCCCGATACGGGTCGCAACCGGCGGGCTCGCCGCCAGCGATAGGATCACCCCGGTCAGCATCAGCGCCAGGATGGCGCCCATCAGCGGCTTGTCGACGGTCCACCACCACTCGGAAAAGGGGGTGCGTTCTTCACGGGAGAGCATGGGCGGCCGCTTTCGGACAGAGGTCCGTCCATTGGTCGCCGAGGTTGGTTACCGGGGGGTTAAGGAAGTGGGGGCGTTTGGAGATGATCTTCGCTGCCGCCACAAAACACACTGTCATGCCCCGCGAAGGCGGGGCATCCAGTACGCCGCGGCACCTCGGCTAAAGCACCGTCTCTGGGATACTGGATCGCCCGGTCTAGCCGGGCGTCGACAGTGGAGTGTGACGCACGTGTTCCCTACACCACCGGCTTCACACCCGGCAGCGCCTGCACCAGCTCGCGGAACTTGGTGCCGCGGATCTCGAAGTTGCGGTACTGGTCGAACGAGGCGCAGGCCGGCGACAGCAGCACGACGGCGTCGGTGAGCCCTGAGGCTTCTGCGTCGCGCGCGGCGTGTTCGACGGCAACGTCCAGCGTCTGGCTGATCTCGTGCGCAACCTCGCTGCCTAGCGTTCCCGAAAACTCCTGTGCGGCCTCGCCGATCAGATAGGCCTTGCGAATGCGCGGGAAGAAGGAGGTTAAGCTGGTGATGCCGCCGGCCTTCGGCTTGCCGCCAGCAATCCAGAAGATATCCGCAAAGGACGACAACGCATGCGCGGTCGCATCCGCGTTGGTGCCCTTGGAATCGTTGACGAACAGCACGTTGCCGCGGCGGCCGACCTGCTCCATGCGGTGCGCGAGGCCCGGAAAGCTGCGCAGGCCGTTCTGCAGCACGTCGAGGCCGATGCCCATCGCAAGCGCGGCAGCGGCGGCGCAGGCCGCGTTCTGCGCATTGTGCTGGCCGCGCAGCGAGCCGATGCCGCCGAGCGCGGCAATCTCGCTGCGCGCACCGCCCGAGGTGCGCACGATGTTGCCGTGCTCGACGTAAATCCCGGTGGCCAGCGGATTCTTGACGGAGATGCGCACCACGTTCTTGCCAGCGCGGTCGAGCCGGTCGGCGATGTCACGGCAAAAACCGTCATCGACGCCAACGATCGAGGTGCCGCCGTCCTGCACGCCCGCAACAAGACGCTCCTTCACCGCGGCGTAATGCGCAACCGTGCCGTGGCGGTCGATGTGGTCCTCGCTGACGTTGAGCAGGATGCCGACGGAGGGATCGAGCGAGGGCGTGAGGTCGATCTGGTAGGACGACATCTCGATGACGTGGACGCGACCCATGCGCGGCGGCTCCAGCGACAGGATCGCGGTGCCAATATTGCCGCCCATCTGGGTGTCGTAGCCGGCGACTTTCGTCAGATGCGCAATCAGTGCCGTCGTGGTCGACTTGCCATTGGTGCCGGTGATGGCGACGAATGGCGCATCCGGTGCATGGCGCCGCCGCTCGCGGCAGAACAGCTCGATGTCGCCGATCACTTCGACGCCAGCCTCGCGGGCCTTCAGCACGCTCCAGTGCGGCACCGGATGGGTCAGCGGCACGCCGGGCGCCAGCACGAGCGCGGCAAAATTCGCCCAGGAGATGTTGCGCAAATCCGCGGTGACGAAACCGGCCTGCGCCGCCTTGGCGACGTTCTCGGCATTGTCGTCGGCGGCGATCACCTCGGCGCCACCGGCTTTCAACGCATGGCAGGAGGCGAGCCCCGAACCGCCGAGGCCGAACACAGCGACAGTCTTGCCGGCAAAGGACGTGACCGGGATCATCGATCGATCACCGCAGCTTCAGTGTCGACAGGCCGGCGAGCGCCAGCATCACCGAGATGATCCAGAAGCGGATCACGATCTGCGGCTCGGTCCAGCCGAGCTGCTCGAAATGATGATGGATCGGCGCCATGCGGAAGATGCGCTTTCCGGTGAGCTTGAACGACACCACCTGCACGATGACGGAGACCGCCTCCAGCACGAATAGGCCGCCGATCACCGCGAGCACGATCTCGTGCTTCACCGCGACCGCGATCGCGCCCAGCATGCCGCCGAGCGCGAGCGAGCCGGTGTCGCCCATGAAGATCGAGGCCGGCGGCGCGTTGAACCAGAGGAAGCCGAGGCCGGCGCCCAATAGCGCGCCGCAGAGCACGGCGAGTTCGCCGGTGCCCGCGACATATTTGATCTGGAGATATTCGGCGAACACGGCGTTGCCGGCGAGATAAGCGATCATCGCAAAGCTCGCGGTCGCAATCATCACCGGCACGATGGCGAGGCCGTCGAGACCGTCGGTGAGGTTCACCGCGTTGCCGGAGCCGACGATGACGAAGGCGCCGAAGATGACGAAGAACCAGCCGAAATGCAGCACCGTGTCCTTCAGGAACGGAATCGTCAGCGCAGTGGACGCGGGATCGCGGTTCAGCCGCACCAGCGCGTAGCAGGCGACCAGCGCGATCGCCGCCTCGATCAGCAGGCGAAGCTTGCTGCCGAATCCGGTCGTGGTCTGCTTGGTGACCTTGAGGTAATCGTCATAGAAGCCGACGAAGCCGAAGCCGAGCGTCACTGCGAGCACGATCCAGACATAGGGGTTGAGCGGGTTGGCCCACAGCACCGTACCGACGGTGAGGCCGGACAGGATCATCAGCCCACCCATGGTGGGCGTGCCCTTCTTGGCGAGATGCGATTGCGGACCGTCGGTGCGGATCGGCTGGCCCTTGCCCTGACGGATGCGCAAATGATCGATGATCCAGGGTCCGAACAGGAACACGAACAGCGCGCCGGTGACGACGGCGCCGCCGGTGCGGAAAGTGATGTAGCGGAAGACGTTCAGGACCGTGCGAATTGCACCGAAGCCCGGAAATGTGTTGGAGAGCTCGATCAGCCAGTAAAACATTCAGACGGTCCTATGGCGCCTTTGCACGCGCAGCCTTGGCCTTGTTCTCGGCCTTTATCTTTGGCCTCAACGTGCCTCACGCGCATTCGCTGGTCTTCATCATCGGGTCGGACGCGACCTCTGGGGAAACGGACGGCTTCGTGCCGCAAAAGGGGGATTCGGGAACAGCGCCTTCCAAGCAGTTTACGCCTTTGCCTGCAAGGCGGCCACCAGGCCCGGCACAAACTTGTTGACCCAGAACATCTTCTTGCTGCCCTTGACAACCACGACGTCGCCTGCCTTCAGCAGGCGCGCAACCTCGTCCGGCTTCAGCGTGACGGGATCGTCGTGCCAGCCGAGCCCCTTGCTTGACGGCAGCACGTCGAAGAGGTGGCGCATCAGGGGCCCGACGCAATAGACGCCGTCGATACCTTCGAGATGCTTGGCAAGGCCGGTATGGTAGCTTGGTGCGTCAGCACCCAGCTCCAGCATGTCGCCGAGCACCGCAATGCGGCGCCCGCCAGACATGTTGCGCGCCTGAAGGCTTTGCAGCGCAGCAGCGACGCTGGCCGGATTGCCGTTGAAACTGTCGTCGATCACGGTGATGCCGCCGACCGCCTGCTCGACGCCGCGGCCGGTCATGATGCCGACCCGGTCGAGCTTGATCGCGAGCGTTGCCGCATCGAGGTTCGCCGCACGGATCGCGGCGAGCGCGGCCAGCGCATTCTGTACGCGGTGCGGCGCGCCCGGCGTGAGGCTGAAGGCGATCTCCTTCTTGCCGAGCTTGGCCACGACCTGCCAGCTCTCGCCATGCGGGGCGTGCGCGATCTCGTGCACCTCGGCATGCTCGCCGAAGCGCACCACCGTGCCTTTCCAATCCGGCGCCTTGATCCCGGCGGGCAGCACCAGCACGCCGTCCTCGGGCAGGCCGAGCGCGATCGATACTTTCTCGCGCCTGATAGCTTCGAGTGAGCCGAGCTTTTCCAGATGCACCGGCTGGACGTTGACGACGAGCGCGACGGTCGGCCGCGTCAATTCGCTGAGCCGCGCGATTTCGCCGGGCTGGTTCATGCCCATCTCGACGACCCAGAGGCTGGCGTCCGGCCTGGCGTTGCACAGCGTCAGCGGCACGCCCCAGAAATTGTTGAAGCTCGACGGGCTGGCATAGGCGTTGGGGTAAGCGGCCAGAAACTCCTTGGTGCTGGTCTTGCCGGCGCTGCCGGTGAGCCCGATCACTGGACCGCCAAAACGCGCGCGCGCGGCGCGCGCAAGGCCCCACAGGCCGTCGATCAGTGTGTCCTTCACGACGATCTGGGGAATGCGGATGCCCGCGATCTCGTGCGGCACGATCATCGCGACCGCTCCGGAGGCCTCCGCCTTGTTCGCGAACTCCCAGCCGTCACGCGCGCTGGCGAAGGCGGAGACGAAGCCACCGCTTGGCGTGCCGCTCAGCGCGACGAACAGGCTGCCCGGTTTCACCAGGCGGCTGTCCTGGGTGACGAAATCGATCGGCGTATCCGGGAATGATCCGCCGACACCCAGCGCGCGCGCCACCTCGGCAACCGTCCATATCGGCGCGCTCATGCAACCCTCGATGCTAGTGCGGCGGCGACCGCCTCGTGATCACTGAAGGGCAAGATCTCGCCGCCGACGATCTGCCCGGTCTCGTGGCCCTTGCCGGCGATGAGGAGCGCATCGCCCTCCTGCAAGTCCTCGATCGCGACGCGAATGGCCTCAGCGCGGTCGCCGATTTCGCGAGCGCCCTTCGCGGTGGCGAGGATCGCGGCACGGATCGCCTCCGGCTTCTCGCTGCGCGGATTGTCGTCGGTGACGATGACGCCGTCGGCATTCTCGGCCGCGATCTCGCCCATGATCGGCCGCTTGCCGGCATCGCGATCGCCACCGGCGCCGAACACGACGACCAGCCTGCGCCTGGCGTAGGGACGGAGCGCCTGCAAAGCCTTCGCCAGCGCATCGGGTTTATGCGCGTAGTCGACGAAGATCGGCGCGCCGTTGCGCTCGCCGACGCGCTCGAGCCGGCCCTTGGCGCCTTCGAGATGTTCGAGGCTCGCGAACACGTTTGCCGCATCGCTGCCGGTGCCGATGGCAAGGCCGGCCGACACCAGCGCGTTCTCGATCTGAAACTCGCCGACCAGCGGGAGACGGACCGCGTAACGCTTGCCGCGATGCTCGAGCGCGAGCGCTTGCGAAAAGCCCTCGACCTCCGCATCGGCGAGACGAATGCCCTCGCCTGCGCCGTCGCCGTTGCGGCCGACCGCCATCACGCGCAGACCGCGCGCCTTCGCCGCGTCGATGACGTCCACTGAACAATCATGATCGGCCGAGATCACCGCTGCTCCGTCAGGCGGGACCAGCTCGCGGAACAGACGGATCTTGGCCGCGAGATAGTGTGCGACGGTCGGATGATAGTCCATGTGGTCGCGCGAGAGATTGGTGAAGCCGCCGGCGCAGACGCGCACGCCGTCGAGGCGGTACTGGTCGAGCCCGTGCGAGGACGCCTCGAAGGCGAGATGCGTCACGCCGTCGCGCGCGATCTCGTCGATCTGCCGGTGCAGTGCGATCGGATCCGGCGTCGTCAGCGAGCCGTAGACGGTGCGCTTGGGCGAGACGAGGCCGATGGTGCCGATGCTGGCGGACGCATGCCCCAGCCGCTCCCAGATCTGGCGCGTGAAGGCTGCGACCGAGGTCTTGCCGCTGGTGCCGGTCACCGCGGCAATCGTCGCGGGCTGTGCAGGAAAGAATCTTGCCGCGGCCAGCGCCAGCGCACGGCGTGGATTGGCGACCGTGACGAACGGCACTTTGCTGCCGTCAGGCGCATGGTCGCCGACGACGGCCACCGCACCTGCGCCGACCGCAGCATCGATGAAGCGCGTGCCGTCGGTCTTGCTGCCCGCAAGTGCGAAGAAGAGATCGCCCGGCCCGACCTGCCGGCTGTCGAGCGCAAGACCGCTCACATCGAGCGCCGCGGCAGTGGGCTCGATTGCGGCATCATTGCCTAGCAGTTCGCGCAGCTTCATGGTGTTCCAGTCGACATGCCGTGCCGGAAAGCCGAATCTTCGGAAAAGTCCCGACTCAGCAGCGGCAACGGCCTACCCGGTTGATTACTGGGTTGTCCTGGATGCTGCAAGAATAAGGCGGTCGGACGGCGGCAGGTCGAACCGCGGCTCGACGCCCAGAAGCGGCGCGATTCGCTCGATCACCTTGCCGCCGGTCGGCACCGCGTTCCAGCCGGACGTGATGAAACCCTTGGTTTCAGGAATCGCCTGCGGCTCGTCCAGCATGATCAGGATGTGATATTTCGGATCGTCGCAGGGCATGACCGCGGTGAAGGAGTTGAGCACCCGCTTCTTGGCATAGCGGCCGTTGATGACCTTCTCGGACGTGCCGGTCTTGCCGCCGACGTAGTAGCCCTTGATGTCCGCGGTCTTGGCGGTACCGATCTCGGCATTGAGCCGCATCAGATACCGCATCTTGTCGCTGGTATCCTGCTTGATCACGCGCTTGGCCAGCGCCGCCGCTTCGGTTTCGCTGCGCTTCATGAATGTCGGCGGAATGAGATAGCCGCCGTTCACCAGCGCGTTGATGCCCATCACCGCCTGGAGCGGCGCCACCGAGAGGCCCTGGCCGAATGCGGCGGTGACCGTGTTCAGCTCGCTCCAGCGGCGCGGGATCAGCGGCGCCGCGCTCTCCGGCAGTTCGGTGCGCAGCCGCGTCAACTGGCCCATCTTGGCGAGGAACGCCTTGTGCGCCTCGACCCCCTGGCTGAGCGCGATCCGCGCCGCGCCGATGTTAGACGAGTAGGTGAACACTTCCTTGGTGTTGATGAAACGCCCGAGCGGGTGGCTGTCGTGGATGGTGAACTTGCCGTAGTGCAGATTTCCGCGCGCATCCCACGACGAATTCAGGTTGATCTTGCCGGAATCGAGCGCCATCGCCAGCGTGAACGCCTTGAAGGTCGAGCCCATCTCATAGACGCCCGTGGTCAGACGGTTGATGCGGTCGGGGTCGTGCGCTTCCTTCGGATTGTTGGGATCGAAGTCCGGCAGCGAGACCATCGCGACGATCTCGCCGGTCTTGACGTTGGAGACGATGCCGGAGGCGGCCTTGGCGTGGAACTTGTCCTTGGCCTTCAACAGCTCGTCGCGGAGCGCGTGTTCGACGCGCAGATCGACCGAGAGCTCGATCGGCTTTTGCAACCGGTCGGTGGCAAAGCCGGCGCGGTGGAGATCGGCGAGCCCTTGATTATCGAGCCACTTCTCCAGGCCGGCGATGCCCTGGTTGTCGATATTGACGAGGCCGATGAGGTGGGCGACTTCGTTGCCGGTCGGATAGACGCGCTTGTTCTCGCGCAGGAAGCCGATGCCGGGAATGCCGAGCTTGTGGATGTCCTGCTGCTGCTTCGGCGTGACCTCGCGTTTGAGCCAGACAAAGCCCTTGCGCGTCTTCAGACGCTCGCGCACCTCGGCCTCGTCGAGGTCGGGAACGGTGGCGGTCAGAAGCTCGATCGCCTCGTCCTTGTCGATGATGCGGCGTGGCTCGCCGAACAGGCTCGCCGCCTTGACGTCGGTTGCCAGGATCGCACCGTTGCGGTCGACGATGTCAGGCCGCGCGGTCGCGACCACTTCCTGCGCCGCGGCACGGCGGGCACCGTGGGCGTCGGCGCCGATCGCGAACATCACGAGGCGGCCGCCGATCAGGGCATAGACCGAGGCGAAGGCGAGCATTGCGAGGCCAACGCGCGCGCGCGCCTTTGCGGCACGATCGACATTGCGCCCATAGAGAAGGCTGCGGATCAGCCGCTGCCGCCAAGGCTCGGTCGGCTTTTCCATGGGTTTTGCCGGGATCGGAGCGCTCATTGATTGTCCTCCGGCTGAGGCACGGAGCCCGTCACGGTCTCGGGATCGCTCGCGGCTTCGATGGTGTTGAGCATCGCTCCGATCGGGTCGGGCTCGCCCGGCCTGAACATCCGCGGCGGGCGCTCCGGCAGGTTCTTCAGCGAGTCATATTGAGTGCCGTTGACCGGCTTCAGCGACAGATGCCGGTCGGACAATCCTTGCAGGCGCAAGGGCGCATCGAGCTTGGCCCATTCGGCGCGCAGCGAGGCGATCGCATCGCGCTGCTCCCGGATTTCCGCATGCAGCCGCAGCACCTTCTCGGTGCGCGCGGTGGAGTCCATCTTGATCCGGTAGACATGGGCCGCCGCGAAGACCAGCGCGCCGATGACGAGGAGGTGGATGAAGCGCATGCGCTAGCCACCCCTCATGACGTCGGAGAGCCTTGGCCAGGACGATGGCTCGCCATCTTCATGTGCGGGCGCCGAGGTGCGCTCGGCGGCACGCAGCTTTGCGGAGCGCGCACGCGGGTTATGCGCCACTTCGTCTTCACCGGCGACGACCGGCCGCCGCGTCAGCAGCTGGAAGCTCGGCGCGGCCTGCGCGACTTCCGGCAGATGCCGCGAGCCGCCGCCGCTCTTGGAACGTGAGGCGAGAAAATTCTTGACGATGCGGTCTTCCAGCGAATGGAACGAGACCACGACGAGGCGGCCGCCGGGCTTGAGCACGCGTTCGGCCGCAGCGAGCGCCGTCTGGAGTTCCTCGAGCTCTTCGTTGACGAAGATGCGCAGCGCCTGGAACGTCCGCGTCGCCGGGTGAATGTCGCCGGGCTTCGAGCGCACGACCCTGCCGACGAGATCGGCGAGCGCGCGCGTGGTCGTGAACGGCCTCTCCTGCCGATCTGCAACGATGGCACGGGCGATGCGCCGCGAATGCCGCTCCTCGCCGAAGAGATAGATGATGTCGGCGAGATCGCCTTCGGAGGCACGCGCGACGACGTCCGCCGCGGTCGGGCCCGCCTGCCCCATCCGCATGTCGAGCGGACCGTCGAGACGGAAGGAGAAGCCGCGGCCGGCCTGATCGAGCTGCATCGAGGACACGCCGACATCCATCACGATGCCATCGACGGTGTCGACGCCCTGCGCCGCGCAGACTTCCGCGAGGTTGGAGAAGCGGTCTTCGACCAGCGTGAGCCGGCCGGCGGAGCGTTCGACGAGCTCGGCACCGCCAGCGATCGCAGTACGATCGCGGTCAATCGCAATGAGCCGGGTTCCCGGCACGTCGAGAATGGCACGGCTGTAGCCGCCGGCGCCGAAAGTGGCATCGACATAGATGCCACCTTCGCGCGGGGCGAGATGGTCGATGGCCTCGCGGCCGAGAACCGGAATGTGCGGAGCCGAGCTCATGCGCCACGCCTGCCGAACGCCCAGCCTGACGTCGATGCCAGATCGGGAACGAAACAGCCCATGACGCCTCGAATGATTCTGCGTCGCGGCGGTTCCACGACAAGGCCCTCGTCCTACATGATTACCGAGTCCGGTCGTCCCGGGCGGCAAACCCAGTGTTCCCAGCGAATTTTGTCGGGCAGCCATGGGATTTCGAGCCAAAAATACGCTTTGGCCGCCTCCGGACGCGGGTCGGCACTTCATCTCTCAGTAACGGCCCTTAGCGTTAAGAAAGCGTTGATCGGCTCGCGACAAGTCTAAAAGGTGACGTCGTGGTGATGCTTCATCCACACACATGCGCCAAAATGCATTCGTTAACCGCGGCGCGCGATTGCGCGCGGCCGAGGGTAAAGGAATAGTAAAGAGAAGGGCTTGGCCCACACTCTCCGTCCAACTCGAGCTGTCCATGCCGTCCGGTTCGTCCACGCCGTCTGGATCTGATTCGAAGCGTCAACGCGTTCTGCCGGTTCCCAAGGCCGCTGCAGGCATGCGGACGTTCGATCCGGATTCCTCGATCGTCTCCGATATCATCCCTTCGCCGAACCATGGCGAGCGCGCCAAGGGACGGCAGCCGGACATGATCGTGCTGCACTACACCGGCATGCCCGATGTCGAGGGCGCGCTGGCGCGGCTGTGCACGGCGGGGACTGACGTGTCGGCGCATTACGTCGTGCTGGAGGACGGCCGCATCGTGCAATGCGTGCCCGAGGCCAGGCGCGCCTGGCACGCCGGCGTCTCGTCCTGGGCCGGCGAGGACGACATCAACTCCTGCTCGATCGGCATCGAGATCATCAATCGCGGGCATGACTGGGGCTATCCGGAGTATCCACTGCGCCAGATCGCCGCCGTGATCGCGCTGTGCCGCGGCATCATGCTCCGCCGCAAGGTGCCGCCGCACCGGGTGCTCGGCCATTCCGACGTCGCGCCCGCGCGCAAGAAGGATCCCGGCGAAAAATTTCCGTGGCATTCGCTTGCCAATTCCGGCGTCGGCCACTGGGTGACGCCCGCCCCGGTCGTGCGCGGCGAGACCTTGATGCTCGGCACCATCAGCGACGCCGTGCTGAGCATGCAGCAGGCGCTCGCCAGATACGGCTACGGCGTGCCGCTGACCGGCAAATACGATGCCGCGACCATGGAAGTCATCACCGCCTTCCAGCGCCACTTCCGCCCGGCGCGGCTGGATGGCGTCGCCGATCATTCGACGCTGTCGACATTGCAGGCGTTGCTGGCGAGCCTTCCGCAAGAGGGGACGCCTGTCGCGTCGAAGTGACGACGACGGCCACATACCTCGTCATTGCGAGGAGCTTTTGCGACGAAGCAATCCAGACTGTTCCGGCGGAGAGACGCTGGATTGCTTCGCGGAGCCTGTCATCGGGCCGCGCGTCGCGCGGACCCGTTGGCTCACAATGACGGAGCTCGTGGCGACTATCCCATCTCCCTCACCCGTCGCGCATACAGCCGCCGCAACGGCTCCAGCTGCGTCGCCTCCGTCGCCGCCCGATACGCCTCGCGCGCCTCGTCCTTGCGGCCGAGCCGCCGCAACAGATCCGCGCGCACCGCGGGCAACAGCTCGTAGCCATCAAGCCCGCCGCGCGCGGTGATCGCGTCGACAAGAGCGAGCGCACGTGAAGGTCCATCGACCATCGACACCGCCGCGGCATGATTCAGCTCGATCACCGGCGAGGGACTGATGCGCAGCAAAACCTCATAGAGCCCGGCAATCTGCCGCCAATCGGTCTCCTCAAAGCTGATCTCGCGCGCATGCAGCGCCGCGATCGCGGCTTGCACGGCATAGGGTTGCGGCCGGCCCGGCAGGCGCAGCGCGTCCTCCACCAGGAGCAGGCCCTCCTCGATCTGCGCGCGATCCCACAGCGAGCGATCCTGTTCCTCTAGCAGCACGATATCGCCGGCCGGTGTCTCGCGCCCGCCGCGGCGCGCATCGTGCAGCAGCATCAACGCCAGCAGGCCCTTGATGCCGGCACGATCGGGCATCAACCGGTCGAGCAGGCGGCCGAGCCGGATCGCCTCGACGGCGAAATCGGGCCGCATCAGGCCCGTCCCCGAGGTCGCCACGTAGCCTTCGGTGAAGACGAGATAGATCACGGCGAGCACGCCGTCGAGCCGCAGCGCCAGCGCGTCGCGCTCCGGCACTTCGTAAGGAATACCGGCGAGACGGATCTTCTGCTTGGCGCGAACGAGGCGTTGGGCCATCGCCTCCTCGCTGACGAGAAAGGCGCGCGCGACCTGCGCGGTGGACAGCCCGCAGACGGTGCGCAGCGTCAGCGCGACCTGGACTTCGGCTGCGAACGCGGGATGGCAGCAGGTGAAGATCAACCTGAGCATGTCGTCGTCGAGCATGGCCGGCGGCTCGTCAGGCGCTTGCGCGTTCAGCTCGAGCTCGTGCACCAGCGCTTGTTGCTTGCCGCGAAAGATGGCCTGGCGGCGAACGCGGTCGATCGCCTTGTTGCGCGCGACATTGACCAGCCAGGCGCGCGGATTGTCGGGGGCCTCACATGCCGGCCAGCGTTCCAGCGCGACGGCAAACGCATCCTGAAGCGAATCCTCGGCGAGATCGAAATCACCGACGAGGCGGATCAGCGTGGCCAGCGCCCGCCCCGCCTCGTCACGGAAGATGGCTTCGATCTCGGAAGGGGTCATGTCACACGATCACTCTCCTCCCGTCATTCCCGGGCGCGGCAAGGCCACGAGCCCGGAATGACGAAGGTGAGAGTTGTCACTTCTCATACACCCAGATCGGCCGCACCTCGATCGACCCGATGCGCGCGCTGGGAATCCGCGCCGCAATCTCGATCGCGGCGTCGAGATCCTTGGCCTCGATCAGATAGTAGCCGCCGAGCTGCTCGCGCGTTTCCGCGAACGGGCCGTCGGTCGTCAGCGTCTTGCCGTCGCGCACGCGCACCGTGGTCGCGGTCGTGGTCGGCCGGAGCCGATCGCCGGCCTTGAAATTGCCGTTCCGGATGATGGATTGCGTGAAGGCCTCATATTCCGCCGACATCTTCTGAGTGGTTCCCGTGTCAATCTTCGCGTACTCGGCCTCGTTCTGGTAGATCATCAGCAGATACTGCATCGCTTCACTCCTGTTGTTCGGCTCTCTCGCCGGCATCCAGTCGAACGGGGCACGCTCCAAACGACATCTTCAGGATAAATTATTTCGGGCCAAGCGTGCGCGGCGATATCGGCTTGACGGAACCGTCACAAATGCTCCATGCGTAGACCGTCAGTCGGCCGGACGGCCGCTCCGGCAGGGGCCGAAAGGCCGCCGGGGAGGAAAGTCCGGGCTCCCTTGACATGCGGTGCCGGATAACGTCCGGCGGGGGTAACCCCAGGGAAAGTGCCACAGAAAACGAACCGCCCGCCTTCGCCCCTTCGGGGCTATGGCGTGACAAGCCCGCGAGGCTCGCCACGCCGAAGCAGCGCAAGCTGCATAGGCGGGTAAGGGTGAAAAGGTGCGGTAAGAGCGCACCGCGGATCCGGCAACGGAGCCGGCATGGTAAACCCCACCGGGAGCAAAACCGAATAGGGACGGCGCAGCGGGCTGTTCGCGCAAGCGATAACGCCGCGGGGCGATGTCAGGCCCGCCGTCCGGGTAGGTTGCCCGAGGCCATGTGCAAACATGACCCCAGAGGAATGGCCGTCACGTACCGTTCGCGCAAGCGGACGGTGCCCTACAGAACCCGGCTTACAGGCCGGCTGATGTTCTAAAGCGTTTTCGAGCGAAGTGGGTTTCCGGTTCGCGTGAAGAAAACGCGTCTTGCTAAGGAAGCAACGAGGGGTTCGGCGTGAATGCGCCGGGCCCCTCACCATTTTAGGGGCAAGCGCAGCCATTTAAATGGTGTCATTCCGGGGTAAATGGTGTCATTCCGGGGCGCGAAGCGAGAGCCCGGAATCCATCGGACGGCACAGTTGGTGGAGGAATGGATTCCGGGTTCGTGCTGCGCACGCCCCGGAATGACGATGTAGCGGCCGACCGCGCGATGTAGACTCTGTCGCCGCGTCAGGCCGCGCCCGTATTCGCCTTCACGAGGACGGGTGCGAGCTCGCCGGCCTCGCGCCGCAGCTTGCTCGCCTCGAAACCGTGCATGCCAAGCTGCCATTGCAGCCCGACGATGGCGCCCTTGGTCGGTTGCAGTAATGCGAGCGACGCGAACAGGGTCACCGGCAGCCACACCGCGAGTTGCAGCCACTCCGGCGGCGCGTAGGCCGTCTCGACCGCGAGGATGGCCGGCACCACGAGATGGCCGACGATGACCATCACGAGGTAAGCCGGAAAATCATCGGCGCGTTGGTGGAACAGCTCCTCGCCGCAGTGGTCGCAAGCGTGAGCCACTTTCAGGAAGCGGCCGAACAGGTGCCCTTCCCCGCAATTCGGACATTTGCCGCCGAAACCGCGCCACATCGCCTTTGCCAGAGAGACCGTCGCCATGACCACACCTCTTCCTTTTCAACGGTCCATACAATAATATATTGCATCCATACATTCAAAGGATGTGAGCCTATATTGCATGGATTGGACCCCTACAATCTCGGAGCTCTCGGGCCCGCGCTACCAGCGCATCGTCGAAGCCATGGAGGCCGACATTGCCGCAGGGAGGCTGGTGCGCGGCCAGCAATTGCCGACGCAGCGGGCACTCGCAAAAGCACTCGGCATCGATCTCACCACGGTGACGCGCGCCTACACCGAAGCCCGGCGCCGCGGCATCATGGAAGCCCGGGTCGGACAGGGCTCGTTCGTGTCGGAGACCAGCGCGCGCCGTGCGGTCGACATGCCGCATCCCGTCGCGATTGATCTCTCGATGAATGTGCCGCCGCATCCGCTGGAGGCGCAGCTCGACGAGCGCATCATCGCCGGAATGGAGTCCATCCGCGCGCAATCGGGCCTGACGGCGCATCTCAACTATCAACCGCCCGGCGGCAGCGCGCATGAGCGCGAGATCGCAGCGCGCTGGATGCGCGCACGCGTTCCGCATGCACATGCCGACAGGCTCGTGATCTTTCCGGGCGCGCAAACGATCCTGTTCAACGTGCTCGCCCATCTCGCGCGGCCCCGCGAAATCGTGCTGACGGAAGCGCTCACCTTTCCCGGCATCAAGGCCGCCGCCGCACGGCTCGGCGTCAAGCTCGTCGGTGTCGCCATGGATGACGGCGGCATCCTGCCCGACGCGCTGGCGAAGGCCTGCCGCGCGCACAGCCCGAAGGCCGTCTATCTCATTCCGACGCTGCACAATCCGACCACGGCGACATTGTCCGCCGAGCGGCGGAATGCGATCGCAAAGATCATCAGCGATGCCGGTACGACGCTGATCGAGGACGACGCCTACGGGCTGCTCGATCGCTCGGCATCGCCGATCGCGAACCTCATTCCGGAGCGGACTTATCTCGCGACCACGCTGTCAAAATGCATCGCGCCGGCGCTGCGCGTCGCCTATTTGC
Organism: Bradyrhizobium sp. C-145; assembly: GCF_023375135.1. Taxonomy (NCBI): domain Bacteria; kingdom Pseudomonadati; phylum Pseudomonadota; class Alphaproteobacteria; order Hyphomicrobiales; family Nitrobacteraceae; genus Bradyrhizobium; species Bradyrhizobium sp. C-145. The sequence goes on from NZ_CP088150.1 coordinate 7,500,243, forward strand.
TGGCGCCCGACAACGACGCGCAGCAGACGATGCGCAGCCATCTGCAGGCCACCGTGCAGATGCCGGCGCCGCTGATGGTCGCGCTGGTCACGCATTGGATCGAGACCGGCATTGCCGACCGCATCATCACCGCCATCCGCAACGAGGCAGTCGGCCGCCAACAGCTCGCGCAGCGGGCGCTGAAGGGGTTTCAGTTCCTGGCCAAGCCGGCCGCTCATCATCTCTGGCTACGGCTGCCGGAGGCCCGGTCCGATGTCGTGGGGCATCTCTTGCGGAATGGACTCGCGGTGGTCGACGGCGAAGCCTTCACCGTGGACGGAACACCGCCTCATGCGGCGCGCCTCTCGCTGGGCGCAGCGCGCAACCGGGCGGAATTGACCGAGGCGCTGCACATCCTGGTCAGCGCGCTGCAAAAGCGCACCGACACCAGGCAGATCGTCTAGACTCTTTATTGATGATGACGACGGTGGCGTGGGCGAACCACCGGCGCAACGGCTGCAGGATAAGCCGCATAGGCCTCGCTCGGGGCCACCGCCTCGCCGCGGGCTGCGCGCCCCGCGGGCGTGAGCTGGCCGCCATTGAGCACATCGCGGTCGGGATGCGCGGCCTGATAGGCTGCAGGCTCGGAAAACTGCGCCTGCGCCAATGTCGGCGTCAGGGCGGCGGCCGATAACAGCGCGGCCGCAACGGCAATGTTCATGCGGGTCATGATCATGCTCCATCATCTCATCAGGGACGGTGCGGCGTGACGCCCGGCAGGCCCCAAGATTAAAGTACGAGCGTCATGTAGGCACGTCTTCCGCGAACGCCCGCCGCTGGGGATCACGCTTGCGTGCGGTTTTGAAATTGACCTTCGCGGCCGCATCTGTGCTATGCGCCAGATGACGATCAAAAGCGGGATCGCGCTCGGCATCGCCGCTAACGACAGGAAATGATTGGTGGAAACGTCCACTTACGCGCTGCTGCTGTTCGGCGCGCTGGCCGGCGGCTTCGTCTCGGGACTGGCCGGCTTCGGCACGGCGCTGATGGCGCTCGGCATCTGGCTCTATGTGCTGCCGCCATCGCTCGCGGTGCCGCTGGTGCTGATCTGCTCGGTGATCGCGCAGACCTCGACGCTGCCGTCGATGTGGAAGAGTTTCGATCTCTCGCTGGTCTGGCCGTTCCTGATCGGCGGACTGATCGGCGTGCCACTGGGAACGATGATGGTCGCCTCGGCCGATCCAAAAGTGTTCAAGCTGAGCGTCGGCGTGCTGCTCCTGATCTTCTCGAGCGCGCTGTACTTGAATAAGAGGCCGCTCGCGATCAAGTTCGGCGGCCGGATCGCCGACGGCGCGATCGGCTTTGCCGGCGGCATTCTTGGCGGCCTCGCCGGACTGTCGGGCCCGCTGCCGATCCTGTGGGCCAACATCCGCGGCTGGAGCAAGCACGAGCGACGCGGCATCTTCCAGCTCTTCAATTTCACGGTGCTCGCGACCGCGCTCGCGTTGCAGACCGCGTCGGGCCTTGTCGAACTCAAAGTGGTCTGGCTCGCGCTGGTCGCGTTTCCGGGCACACTGATCGGCGCATGGGCAGGCGCGCGGGTCTATCACGCCCTGAGCGACAAGCATTTTGGCGATGTCGTGCTCGGCCTCCTATTTCTGTCGGGCCTCGGCCTCGTCTGGAATAGTGTTGGCACGCACTAAAGCATGATCCGGAAAAGTGCGTAACGGTTTTCCGAAAGGATCATGCTCAAACAACAACCTAAAGCGCGATGACGATTCATCCTAATCTCATCGCGCTTTAGGCGGGCACGCGTGCGGGAGGCGCGACTGGCTCGGCCCCCGCCTGCTCCATGGGTTGCTCCGGACGGGGCGATACCAGTCGCTTCATGAATTCGCGGCGCAACAACCACAAGCTCAGCGCAGCCTGGAGCGTCGTCGCAGCGATCGACAAGTACCACACGTGCTCCATGCGGAAGCCCGGCCGCGTCGACAGCCAGATCGCCGGCAGCATAAGTGAACACGCGCGTCGCCGAGCTCAACAGCACCGGCTTGGTGTTACCGAGGCCCTGGAACATGCTCGAGCAGGTGAAGATCAGACCCTGCGCCACCATGTTGAGCGAGATGATCCGCAGGAACAGGAAGGCGATCTCCATCGTCTCCCTGTCGTTCGAGAATCCGGCGAGCAGCAGTTCCGGCTTCAGCTGCGCAAGAATCATGAAGCCGATCATCACGACGGTGGTGATCAGCGCCGCCTTGACGAAGGTTTCGCGCACGCGCGCGCCGTTTGCAGCGCCGACGTTCTGGCCGGCGATCGGCCCGGCCGCCAGCGCGACCGCGAGCGCCGGCATCTGGATCAGGCCGAGCACGCGCTGTCCGATGCCGAATCCCGCCTGCGCCGCCGCGCCGAAATCGCGCAGCACGTAGTAGACCACCGCCATGAGGATGAACATCATCGCGAATTCGCCGCCGGCGGGCAGCCCGACATTGAGGATGCGCTTCAAATGGCGCGGCTGCGGGCACCACTGCGTCGCGTCGAACGCGACGTAGCGCTCGACCTTGCGGAAGTACGCCAGCAGCATCAGGACGCCGATCGCCACCGCGATCGAGCTTGCCAGCCCCGCGCCGGCAACGCCGAGTGCGTAGCCCGTGCCCCAGCCCGCGATCAGCACCGGCGCCAACGCAATGTTGATGACGACCGCGAGCGCCTGCACCAGCATGGCGGGACGCACGATGCCGGTCGCGCGCAGCGCAGACGCCATCACCTGTGTGGCGAATTGCAACGCGAGCGCCGGCATGAACCACAACAGATAGATGGTCCCCGCCTCGATCGTCGCCTGGTCCGCGGCAATCGAACGCATGTAGAGGCGCGACAATGCTGCTCCCATGGCCAGAGTCAGCAAGCCGAACAGCACCGACAGCGCGATCGCCTGGTTGAAGATCAAATTGGCGTCCTGCCGATCCTTGCGTCCCACCGCATGTGCGATCAGCGCAACGGTGCCAACGCCGAGCACCTGCATCAGCGCGTTGACGAGAAATCCGGCGTTGCCGGCCGCGGCGACGCCCGCGACCGCCGCATCGCCCAGTCCCGAGACGAAGTAGAGATCGACCAGCTGGCAGACCATGATCGTGACCATGCCGACCATGATCGGCGGCGCCATGTGCAGGATGTGGCTCACGATGGAGCCGTTTGTCAGGTCTTTCATGTCAGTCCATCCTTGGCGCCGTAACATTGGGACGTTCGCCCCGGCCGCGCGCCTCATTCCGCTGCTGCGATCTGCCCGAGCTCCACCACCTGGCGCTCGAACAGGCCGCGATAGATGCCGCCCGGCTTGGCCGCGAGCAGAGCATGCGTGCCCTGCTCGACGATCTCGCCGCGGTCGAACACCAGGATGCGATCGAGGCTCCTCACCGTCGACAGCCGGTGCGCGATCACGATCGAGGTGCGGCCCTTCATCAGCCGCTCCATCGCCTCCTGGATCAGGGCCTCCGATTCCGAATCGAGGCTTGAGGTCGCCTCGTCCAGGATCAGCACCGGCGCATCCGCCAGGAACGCGCGCGCCAGCGCCACGCGCTGCCGCTCGCCGCCCGACAGCTTCACACCGCGCTCGCCGACCAGCGTGCCGTAGCCCTTGGGCAGGCGCAGGATGAAGTCGTGCGCATTCGCAAGCCGCGCCGCCTGCTCGATCGCCTGCAGGCTGGCACCCGGACGGCCATAGGCGATGTTCTCGGCTAGCGAGCGGTGGAACAGGATCGGCTCCTGCTGCACGATCGCGATCTGGCTGCGCAGCGATTGCTGCGTGGCCAGCGCGATGTCCTGGCCGTCGATCAGCACGCGGCCGCCGGAGACGTCGTAAAGCCGCTGCACCAGCTTGACGAAGGTCGTCTTGCCGGAGCCGGAGCGGCCGACGAGACCGACCCGCTCGCCGGCGCGGATCGTCAGCGACAGCCCGTCATATAGCGGCGCGCGATGGCCGCCATAATGGAACGTGACGTCGTCGAACACGATCTCGCCGCCCTCGATCGCGATCGGCCGCGCGTCGGAAGCATCCGCAATGCCGATCGGCTCGTCGTGGATCGCCACCAGCTCGTCCATGTCGTTGACCGAGCGCTGAAGGTTGTTGATGTGCATGCCGACGTCGCGCAAGTAGGCGTGGATGACGTAGTAGCTCGTCAGCACATAGGTGACGTCGCCGGGCGAGGCGTGACCTGACATCCACAGCAGCACCGATCCGCCGATCACGGACGCGCGCAGGCACAGCAGCAAGGAAAGCTGCGACATGGCCGTGTAATTGTAGCGCAGCCAGGTCCGCCGCACGCGCACGCGCCAACGGCCAACGACGCGGGCGAGCCGCGCATCCTCGCGCGCTTCGGCACCGAACGACTTCACCACGGCGTTGCAGGTCAGCGCATCCGCCAGCGTGCCTCCGACCTTGGTGTCCCAGGCATTGGAGACGCGGGCCGCCGGCGCGATGTAGCGGGTCGAGAACACCACCGTGATCGTGACGTAGAAGATCGCCCCGAGCGCGATCACCAGGCCGAGCGAGGCCCAGTGCACGCCTATCAGGACCATCGAGCCGATCAGCACCAGCAGCGAGGGCGCCAGCGCCAGCAGGATGGTGTCGTTGAGCAGGTCGAGCGCCCACATGCCGCGCGTGATCTTGCGCACCGTGGAGCCTGCAAAGGAGTTCGCGTGCCAATCGGTCGAGAAGCGCTGCACGCGCGTGAACGCGTCCTGCGCAACGTCCGACATGATCTTCAGCGTGAACGGCACGATCGCCTGGAGCCCTGCGAGCCGCAGCACCACCGAGGCCGCGCCGAGCGCCACGATGGCGCCAAACGCGACCAGCGCCGCCTGCCGCGCATCGGGATCGGTCGGACCGCGGGTCAGCGCGTCGATCAGGTGTCCGGAGAAGACCGGCATGAACAAATCGGCGCCGGTTGCGCCCAATAGGCCGCCGGCCACGACGAGGCCGCGCCCCGGCTGCTTCAGCCAGTGCCGGAATACGAAGGGCAGCACAACGCGAATCGCGGCGGGCTTCTTGGACAGAGCGGTCATGGCATCATCCGGCCGCTTCGCGCGGGCCGGCTCCATCGATGGACGCAAGTCGGCCGAAGGCCGCAACGGCGTCACGTAAGACTGATTTTGACTTGGGAGGCGAAGCGATCGGGGCGCTTGGTCGAAACCTTGGCCCAATCGAAGCTGGCGGAAGAGGCCTCTAACAGGCCGCGTACATACCGAGCCAGGAGATCATCGAGCGCGGGCGTACGATCTGCGATTGCGACGAAATCATGCAAATCTCTCCCCGGTTCGAATGAATGAAGTGCGCTTTATAGATGTGTCGTTCGCGATTTGCAACGGGGCTCGCGCGAGATCACGGATGAGTGTTGCAATTTGGTGCGGCTTTGGTGCGCATCAACGCCGTCATGCCCCGCGGAGGCGGGGCATCCAGTATTCCAGAGGCGGTAGTGTTTCAATCGATAAGCCGCGGCGTACTGGATCGCCCGCCTTCGCGGGCGATGACATCGAGAGTGCCGCGTCAATGCGCGTCGCCGCCGCCGGTCATCGCGGCCGGCTTGTTCAGCAACGCGACCAGCAGGCTGAGGCCGAGATAGAACAGCGTCAGCATGAAGAAGGCGTCGCCGAAGCTCATCACCACGGCCTGGCGGTGCACGAGCTGGGAGAGCTGTTTCATCGCCATCAGCGTGGAATCGCCGAGCCCCTGGAATTTCTGCATGAACATGGTCAGGGTTTCGGTCGCGGTCGCATTGCCCCAGGTCACGCGCTCCTGGAGGCGCGTGATGTGCAGATCGGTGCGATCGTTGAGCACGGTGTTGATGATGGCGAGCCCGACCGCGCCGCCGAGATTGCGCATCAAATTGAACAGGCCGCTCGCGTTCTTCACCCGATCAGGCGCCAGCGTGCCGAGCGCGATGTTGTTGGTCGGCACCATCGCGAACATCATGCCGATGCCGCGCAGGATCTGCGGCACCAGCAGCTCGTAGAAATCATAGTCGCGGGTGATCCAGGTCATCTGGTAGGAGCCGATCGCGAACACGACGAGGCCGAACGCGATCATGTAGCGCATGTCGAACTTCACCATGAGACGGCCGACCAGCGGCGCGACCAGGAACATGGTGATGCCGGAGACGAACATGGTCTCGCCGATCATCAGCGCGCTGTAGCCGCGCACTTCGGCGAGATAGCGCGGATAGATATAGGTCAGGCCATAGAGGCCGATACCGATGCAGAACTGCAGGAGGCAGCCGATCGCGAAGTTGCGGTTGGAGAAGGTGCGCAAATTGACGATCGGCTCGGCCGCCGTGAAGACGCGCCAGAAGAAGGCGATCGCCGAGATCGCGCAGATCCAGGCGCAGATCGCCACCGAAGTGTCCTGCAGCCACTCATACTGCGGACCTTCCTCCAGCACATATTCGAGCGTGCCGAGAAAGCCGGCCATGAACAGCAGGCCCCACCAGTCGAAGCGGTCGAGCAGCTCGAAATGCGGCTCGTCGAAATCGACCAGCGCCAGCACGCCCAAGGTGATGCTGATGCCGGGCACGACGTTGATGAAGAACAGCCAGTTCCACGACATCAGGTCGGTGATGTAGCCGCCGACGGTCGGCCCGATGGTCGGGGCCAGCGTCGCGACGAGACCGATGATGGGACCGACGATGTGGAATTTCGTGCGCGGGAAGACGGTGTAGGCCGAGGCGAACACCGTCGGAATCATGCCTGCGCCGAGGAAGCCTTGCAGCGCGCGCCAGAGGATCATCTCCTCGATCGTGGTTGCGAAGCCGCAAAGCAGGCTCGAGAAGGTGAAGCCGGCGGCCGAGATCGCGAACAGCAGCCGCGTGCCGAAGGCGCGCGACAGAAATCCCGACAGCGGGATCGCGATCACTTCGGCGATCAGATAGGCAGTCTGGACCCAGGAGACTTCGCTGGAGCTCGCCGACAGGCCGGCCTGGATCTCGCTCAGGGAGGCCGAGACGATCTGGATGTCCAGGATCGACATGAACATCCCGAACACCATGATGATGAAGGCAAACAGCCGCTTCGGCGCGATGCGCTCCGAAGCGGGATCCGCCATCATGGCAGGCGAAGCGGTGGTGGCGTTAGCCATGGTGTCAGTTCGGGCTCGAGCAGGGTGCGAGGTCGGTGAACCTCTCCCGCTTGCGGGAGAGGTCGCGTAGAAGGCGCGGGTGAGGGCTTTCTCCTCTAGGGGATTGTCCCGTTGCGGAGGCACCCTCTCCCCTGCCCTCTCCCGCAAGCGGGAGAGGGAGCGCAGCTGCACTCGGAGCTAGAGTGTCGCGGCTCATGAGTGATCAATCCTACTGCGGGTGGATCGCGGTGGGATCGTCGAGATCGACCTCACTGTCGGCGTCGGCCGCACCCTTGTTGGTGTCGACGGTGGCGTAGACCGACATACCGGCGCGGAGCAGGTTCTGCTTCGCCACTGACTTCGGCACGCGGATACGCACCGGCACGCGCTGCACGATCTTGGTGAAATTGCCGGTGGCATTGTCAGGCGGCAGCAGCGTGAACACCGAGCCTGCGCCCGCCGCGATGCTGTCGACCACGCCCGAGAACTTGCGCATGCCGTAGGCATCGACCTTGATCGTCACCGGCTGGCCGGGACGGATGCGCTTGAGCTGCGTTTCCTTGAAATTGGCGTCGATATAGACGGCATCGAGCGGCACGACGTTGCCGAGGCGCTGGCCGACCGCGACGAAATCGCCGGCGCTGACCAGGCGATTGGAGAACGTGCCGTCGACAGGTGCGCGGACCGCGGTGAAGCTGAGGTCGCGCTCGGCCTTGGCGAGCGTGGTCTTGAGCTCGGCGAGCTGCGCCTGCGCTTCGGCCTGCTGCGCCTTGGCGACGTCGACATTGCTGACCGCGACGTCGTAGGCGGCCTGCGCAGCCTTGACCGCGGCGGCGCCCTGATCGCGTCCGGCTTCCGAGCTCTCGAAGGTGGCGCGCGAGGCAAAGCCCTTGTTGCTCAGCGCCTGCTGACGCTCATAATCGAGATCGGCGCGCTTGAGGCCCGCCTCAGCCGAGACGAGCTGCGCCTTGGCCTGCGCGACCTGGCCTTCGAGCGCGGCAACCTGGCGGCCGATGCGATCGATCGTGGCCTGCTGGGTCGCGATCTTGGTCGCGGCGGCATCGACCGCAATCTTGTAGTCGCCGTCGTCGATGCGGAAGACGACGTCGCCGGCGCGAACCGGCGCGTTGTCGCCGGCGAGGATCGAGGAGATGTGACCGGCGACGCGCGCGCCGAGCATGGTGTTGTTGGCGCGGACATAGGCGTCGTCGGTGGAGATGTAGAAGCGGCCGACCAGCGTGTAGTAGCCGGCATAGCTCGCGACCCCGAGCGCCAGCAGCAAGCCGACGCCCATCAGGACGAATTTGCGCTTGCCGGATTTGGGCACGCCGGCAGCAGCGCTATCGGCAGGTACAGCCGGGGCCGCCCTGTCGGTGGCGGGCTTCTCGGACACCTCGGTGGTGCGGCGCCTGGTTTCCTCGGCCACATGAGCGCGCAATTGCTCGGCCAGGACGGCGGGCTTCTCGGTCGCAGCGTCACCGCCGGTCTGCTCGTCCACCGCTTCCTGGCGAAGAACGCGCGCGGCCTGGTCTCTCGATACGGCCATAAAGGCCTCCCCAAAAAAGCGCGACCCAAGGGCAGGCCGTCCTGCGGCCTGTTCCCTCTCGCTCATCTCAAGTATCATTGACCGAACCGTTCGGTCAATCTACATTAAATTCCTGTCCCGGGACCTAAGGGCTCGAATCCTTTATTTGCGCTTCATGGCGTCAGACCCGATCCAGAAACCTTCCGAGACCCTAAACCAATGGTTGTAGCTGCCAGCGAACATCTGCACGTCGTCCATGAGGAGGACAGCTCCAAGCGCCGCCAGATCCTGGACGGTGCCCGCAAGGTGTTCATGGCGCTCGGTTTCGACGGGGCCAGCATGGGCGAGATCGCGCGCGCCGCGCAGGTCTCAAAGGGCACGCTCTATGTCTACTTCGCCGACAAATGCGCGCTGTTCGAAGCCATCCTCGAAGAGGAGGCGCTCCAGCACGGCCAGGTCGTGTTCAATTTCGATCCCGCGCGCGATGCCGAAATCACGCTGAAGGAGTTCGGCCGGGCCTACATCCATCTGCTCTGCCGCCCAGGCGGTGGATCGGCGATCCGCACCGTGATGGCGATCGCCGAGCGTATGCCCGACGTCGGCCGCCGCTACTATGGGCGAGTGTTGGACAAGACCATCAACCGCCTCTCCGAGTATCTCAGAGCCCATGTCGCCTCCGGTGATCTCGAGATCGACGATTGCGATCTTGCTGCCTCGCAATTCATGGAACTCTGCAAGGCCTCACTCTTCCTGCCCTTCGTCTTCCAGGCCGCACCTGCACCATCGGAACAACGGATGACCGAGGTGGTCGACAGCGCGACGCGGATGTTCCTGGCGGCGTACCGGAAGTAACGGCAAGCAGGCGGCGCGTTGCGCAGGCCGGCGCCGCGGCCTTATATTGCGGCCATGTCTCGTGATCTTCGCCCGCCGGTCGATATCCTCCATTATGAGATCGTCCAGGAACAGGCCTCGGCGCTCGGACGGATGGGCCGCGCTCTCGAACAGACGCTGACGCGCCTGCGCGAGTTCGACGCCGCCCACGCGCTCTCGGACACACCGGCCTCGTTGCAACCGGCGAGGCGCAAGCTGGTCGCGGAAGCCGGCCAGGCGCTCTGGATGTTCGTGGTGCAACGGGAGGCGTCCGGCTTGCGCGACAGCCGCCACATCATGCGGACCTACAACGTCCCCGGCGAGGTGCAGCGGTGCATGGGGCTGGTCCCCGTGCTGTCGAAGCCGACTTCGAAATGATCTGCTAATTAGGTCGAACTACGCCCATCGTAGCCCGCATGGAGCGAAGCGGAATGCGGGGATACCTGTCCCGGATTGCGCGTCATCCGGCTACAGGGTTTTGCAAGCCTCAATCGTCGGCGTACTCGTCCTCTTCGCGCTTGTGCGCGGTGCTCTTGCGGCCGAGCGAACCGGTCACGGAAGGATCGCGCGCGTTCGCATACGGACTACGTGACTGCGCACGCGCGGCGACCTCTTCGCCGGAGACGGCGGCGGGCTGGCAGATCAGGCGACGGCTGGCGCGGCGCATCAGGTCGACGTGGATGTGATCGTAGTGATAGACGTTGGAGCCCGGTGCGAGCACCGTGGTGAAATGCGCGCAGGCGCCGGACTGCACGTCGCGCAAAAACCCCTGCTCTTCCGGCATGCCGCGCCAGCCGTCCTTCACCGTGACGCGGCGGCCGTCGGCGAGCACGAAGGCGGATATGTCGAGCGCATTGCCGAAGGCGTGCTCGGAGATGTGGGCGCGCGAGTTGCCGTTCATGCCGCGGCAGGAATAGGCGGAGATCTGCTTGATCTCGGCGACGCGGACGCCGAACCAGCGCATGGCCGAGGGCTGTACGGTGTCGGCGAGCCAGCGGTCGAGCTCGGACACGATCGGACAGGCCAGCGTCGCAGTCGGCTTGATCGCAACGGGACCGACGGCGGTGACGGGATTACCCTGCGCCGGGCCAAGACGCGGCAGCGGCTGCTGCGCGGGCGCCTGCGAGTAAGGTGCCCGACCGGCGGGCCGCGCCGGATAGCTCGGCGCATTCATGTAGCGCGCAGCACCCGCGGCATCAGTGCCCTCGGGTGGCAGGTCGATCTCGTCTTCCTGCGGTGCCACGCCGGGCGCGCTCAGCGACATCGGTCCGGTTGAGCTGCCATAGCCGGAAGGCTGTTGCACCGCGCTCTCGGGGTAATTCGATCGCTGCGGATAGGAGGGTGCCGGATAATTCTGGCTCTGCGGATAGTTCGATCGCGGCTGCGTCACCGGCCAGCGCGGCTGGTTGCCGATATTCCCCGGCGGACGTAGTTCCTCGTCGGCAAAGCCGTAGCTGCTGGAGGCTTCGCCGATGGCGCCGACCTTGAGCGGAAATTCGGCGCCGCACTGGCCGGGGCCGGAGATCGGATCGATGCGGACGATGTCCGCACTCTCCTTGACCGCTCCCGATTTCAGGCACGCCGCTTCCGCCTCGGCCCGCCACGGTTCGCGTTCGGCCTGAAAGAAGCCGCGTCCGCAACCCGCTAGCGAAACAAGGACGATGGAGCCGACGAGATACAAACGAACTCCGCGCGTCATGAACGCACGTTCGGCGAATTTACTTAAAGACTCTTCAACGTGTCGATTTCAGCCTTCCTTAACCATGCCGGCCCACGCGCGCCGAAATGCTGCAAGGACTGAGCGACAGCAAGACTGCCTTTTTCGGCAAGAGACTTTCTGTTAACCATAAAGCACTCGCGCGCAAAGCGGCGCGACTGCGGGAGCGATCTCATGACGTTCGCCGGCAGACTGAGCGTTATCGCCGCGTACCTTGCCATAGCCTTCGTCGGCGCCATCGTGCTCGGCATGATTTAGAGACTCATCAACCGCACTCGCAGCCCCCTCTCCCGCAAGAGGGGAGGGATAACGGCATATCGCGAAGAGCTACGACCGCTCACTCCACTGCCGCGACGTCGTGATCAGTTGCTCCTGCCGCTCCTCAACACGCGTCCAGTCGTTGCCGGAGCAGAAGAAGCGGCCGAGCGCACAGGCTTCGATGTGCAGCTTGCCGGAGCTCTTCAGCATCATCGTCGCGTAATAGGTGTTGCCGCTGGAGCGGCTATAGATGCTGCCGCTCCAGACGTCGTGCGATTTCGGCTTCATGTTGACGAGAACGCTCTCGCCTCGGTTTGAGGCCTCGGTCAGCGCGTAACCGCACAATGCCGGTCCGCAGCGCTCGATGCGGACGGTGCCGTTGGCGCCGGCGCTCTCCCATTCGCCGAGCGGCGTATAGCCCTCGTCGTCGCTGCGCTGTGCGAGTGTTGCGGTCTGCTTGATCTCGGGCCTCGGAACGATGACCGGCGGCTCGATGCGCGGCGGATCGAGCGCAACGATCTTCGGCAGATCTTCGCGCTGGAGATCTACCCGCGGCATATGAGTGCTCGACGCCTCGAGTTTTGGCGCCGGCGGCAACACAACGGGCTGCGACGTCGTCGCGGCAAGGACGGGAGGCGCCGGTGGCGGCACGACTGCAGTCGCTTGTGGCGGCCGGACCGGCGCCGCCGGACAAACCGGTTGCGGTGCCTGGACCATCGGCGCGGACGCCGGGCGCGAGGCCGAGGTCATGCTGACGTCTTCTGTCGGCCGGAGGCTGCGACTGGACATCGAAACACAGGAAGCAGATCGGCAATTGCGCGGTGCCTCGACATGAATCCGGTGGCCACCGATAGAGAAAGAATAGGAACCGGCCTGGGCGGCGGGCGCAATCGCCATCAAGGCGATCAATGTGCCAAGCGAAGTCGCAAGCCGCTGCATCGACGCCTCCCTCTGTGTCGCGGCGACGTTACGCGGGAGAACGATGGCCGAATGTGCGCCGGCTCACGCAAGCCGCCGCAAGCCGGCGTGACGTTTGTCACGGAAGACAGGACGGCACCGTCGTAGGGTCGAACCACGCTCAGTCACCAGCGACATCAGTCCATACCGGGACCAGGCCATTTTCGGAGGTTGTCATGAACAAGCTGGCCATCGCCGCCACCGCGCTCTTCCTTGCTTCGACCGCCGCCGCGCATGCCGGCAATTCGATCTCGTTCCAGTTCGAAGGCCAGCACATCCGCATCGAGACGCCGCGCAACTGCGCCTCGCTCAATTGCGTGACCATCGTCGCGCCGGGCCTGTCGGACAAGCCGATCAAGCTGAACAACATCAACCTCAAGGGCCTTGGCGGCTCCACCGACGATGAGGTCGACACCACGCCGGCTCCGGCGACCACGACTGCGCAGCCCACGCCGGCTCCGGTGCAGCAGCAGCCCGTGCCGCAGGCGCCGGTCCAGGCGGCTGCGCCCGCCGCGCCGGCCGTTACTGCTCCTGCCACCCCCGCAGCTCCCGCAGCAACGGTTGCCGCCGCTCCGTCCGTCGGCGTCGACAATACGCAGCCCGCGCCGGCTCCCGTTGCCGCGCCCGCTCCCGTCGCTGCTGCTCCCGCGCCGGCCCCGGCTCCGGCTGCCGCAGTGCCTGTGGCGGCACCGAACTCGCCGATCGGCGTGTGGGCGACCGAAGAGAACAAGGGCAATGTCCGTGTCGAGCAGTGCGGTCCCAATCTCTGTGGTTACGCCGAAAAGACCAACGCGCGCATCCTGATCAACATGAAGCCCGAAGGCTCGAAGTGGAGCGGCCGCATCCACGATCCCGATTCCGGCCGCAATTACGACTCGACCATCGCGATGAAGGGCCCGAATGCAATGCGCGTGCAGGGCTGCGCCTTCGGCGGCATGTTCTGCGGCGGGCAGACCTGGAAACGCGTGAGCTGACACTGAAGGCGTCACACCGACAGGCAAGCACAAGTCATCGTCATGCCCGGGCTTGTCCCGGCCATCCACGTTCTTCGAACCGCGCGCCAACGTGGATGGCCGGGACAAGCCCGGCCACGACGGTGAGGAGATGCCGGAGCCCATAACACTGGCATTGCTCGCGACCTGGTCTTGTGGACACGACGTTCGAGCATTCGCTCCCCCCTGCCACACATGTTCATCCGCCATTCAGCTGTCCCCGGCTGAAATCCGCAGCTCTCGCCTCGCGTTCTCACCGGGATCTCCTCGTGACTTCATTGGCAGCCTGGCGCCGCTTCGTGTTTGCGCTCGCCCTGCTGGCCTTGCCGCTGGCCGGCGCGGGCGCGGCATTCGCATCCGATGCGATGGAGTTTGCGCAGGCGCAGCCGCAAGCACAGCCGATACCCACACCCTCCCCGACACCGTCGGCCTCGCCTAGCCCCGCGACAGACGCGCAGCCCGCCGCCGTCGAGCCGATCGGCAACGTCGCGACGGTGACGGGCATCGCGACCGTGATCCGCGACAAGAACTCGTATCCGCTGCGCGTGCGCAACGACATCTATCTCAACGACGTCGTGCAGACCTCGTCGAACTCCTCGCTCGGCATCACCTTCAACGACGCCACCACGTTCAACCTCTCGGCCAGCGCCAGGATCACCATCGACAATTACGTCTATGAGGACGGCGGCAAGCAGAACGCCGCGATCTTCGACGTCGGCAAGGGCACGGTCGCTTTCGTTGCCGCAGCGGTGGCGAAGACCGGCGACATGAAGATCACGACGCCGACCGCGACGCTCGGCATCCGCGGCACCACTGGCGTCGTCGACGTGCCGGAAGGCGCGGCGGCGAACAGGGCGAGCAACGTCAACATCAAGCTCTATCCCGACGCCGACGGCCGGGTCGGGCACATCGACGTCGACGACCGCAGCAGCGGCGCGCGGCTCGGCGCGCTGACGCAAGCAGCAAGCGGTTTTGCGATCCGGCCGGGTGCAGGCGGCGCCGGCGGCGTCATGCGCTTTGCCGCGGTGCCGATCACGATTCCCCCGCAGCAGATCGCGCGCGACCGCGGCTTCGTCAGCCAGGTGCATCTGGCGCAGACCACGGGCCGGCAGATCGTCACCGAGCAGCGCGACTTCCGCCGCGCCAATCCCGGTGCGCTCAGCCGCATTCCGCGACCGCTCCAGCCGCAACAGCAGCAATTGCGGCCGACCACGCCGCCAAGCCAGCAGCCGCAGAGGCCGAAAGGCCAGCCCGGCCAGAACAACCGTCCAGGTCAACAGCAGCCGGGTACGCCGGGCCGGCAAGGCGCGCAGCCGCCGCAGCGGCAGGGCCAGGGCGGCACGGTACAGCCGGGCGGCCAGCGCGCGGGTCAGGGGCAACAGCAGCGACAAGGCGAGCAGCAACAGAGACCGCTACATCGAGACCAGCAAGGCGCGCGTCCGCGGCAAGGAGCGCCACGCACCGAGCAAGGCATGCAGCCCGGTGGCGTACAGCAGCCGCAGCCGCAAGCACCGCGCACGGGATTGCGGCCTGGCCAGCCAGCACAGCCACCTGCGGCCCAACAGCCAGGCGACATCCAGCGCCAAGGCGGCTTCCAGCAGCACCTCCCTGGCGCACAACGCCCCGCAGCGCCGCGCAAACCGGCGCCGAAGGAGAAGGAGCGACGGTGACTCTTCCTTCTCCCCTTCGTGTGCGCGAAGCTGCATCGTCAGCGCGGCGGCGGTTCTGAGGAAATCGTGCGAAAGAAGCCCGCTCCGCCGCCTCCCCGTCATTGCGAGGAGCCCTTGCGACGAAGCAATCCAGAATCTTTCCGCGGAGAGATTCTGGATTGCTTCGCTGCGCTCGCAATGACGACTTGGAACGAGCTGGCGTTACCGCAACCACCCTAACTTGCAGATACCGTTTTGCCCAGCACGCGGCGCGCTCATGCGTCGCCGCGGAGCCACGCCTTCACTTTCTGCAACAAACCATGCCGCAATTCATCGACCGACGCGGCCTCGACAGGTGTCAGCTTCTGCAGGGCCGCATCGATACCGTCGGGCACAGGCGGCGTCGGCTCGGGAGCGGCCGCCAGCCCCGCAGTCGCGAGGGCGATCGGACCAACGTGTGTCAGGAACGCGCGCTCATACTCGCGCGAGAGGCGGGCGATCGCATCGTCCAGCGTCAGCCAGTCGACCGCCTTGATGTCATTCATCAGCTTGCGGACCGGGCCGCCGTCAGCCTCCATCCGCCAGAAATGCACGACCTTGGAGCGCCCGCCGGACTGATAAACGAGCGTGCCCAGAAATTCGTGCACGGCGACATCGTGGCCGGTCTCCTCCAGCACCTCGCGATGCGCGGCCTCCTTGGGCGTCTCGCCGTCGTCGAGCTTGCCCTTGGGCAAGACCCATTCATTGCGCTTGCGCTGGCGCACGACTGCAATCAGCGGCGTCGAACCACGCCGCAGCACGATACCACCCGCCGCCATCACCGGCGCCCGCGCCATCGCTCGTATCCAGTATCGTTATCCCCGCGCACGATATAGGCGGCGGGCGCGGCGGATTGAAGGCTACTTTCTGTTCAGCAGCGCCTGGCCTGCGCGAATGCGCGTGCCCTCGGTGATACCATCGCAGAACGTAAAATCGCCTGGCGCCAGGATGATGATGGTCGAGCCATGCTCGAACCAACCAAGCTCCTCGCCCTTGGTCACGTTGACGTCGCAAGGGAAATTGACCGGACCGCGGGTCTGCGCGTTCAGCACCATGTCGAGGAAGTGCAGGCGGATGCTCGCGACCAGGATGGCGGCGACCGGCACCAGCGTCACGGCTTCGCCGGTCGACAAATGCGTGCGGATCACCGCGCGCTCGTTCTTGCAGAACAGACGCTCGACCCGCTTCAGCGCGATTGGGTTGACGTTCCAGACATCGCCATGGATCAGCGTGACGCGTTCGATATGCGCATCATAAGGCGCGTGGAAGCGGTGATACATGCTCGAGGTCAGCCGCAGCGTGACGAAGGAGCCGTTGCGGTGCTGGTCGACCAGAGCGGAATCACCGACGAGGTCGAGCAGCGAATATGGTGCACCCTTGACCTGAAACAGTTCGGTGTCGGCGATCCGTCCATGGGCGCCGACAATGCCGTCCGAGGGGCTGGCAACGATCGCCGGGTCCGGATCGAACGGCCGCAGGCCCGGCTTGAGCTCCCGGGTGAAGCAGTCGTGCAAGCTTTGGAAATGCGTCTTGCGCGCCTCCGACAGATCGAGATCGGAGAACAGCTTCCACAGCGCGATCGAGACGTCCCGCACCAGCGGGTTCTCGACCTTGGAGAACCAGCCCATGAAGCGGGTCAGCGCTGCCCGGGGGATACGGTTGGTCAACAGGAAGTTGAGGTCTTCCTGCTGGGTGAAAGAGGCGATGAGGGCTTTGACTGTCATGAATCTGTCAGCTCGCAGTATTAGCGCTTGTTGTCATGGAAACGACACTCCCGATTCTCTCGATGTCCGTGGCCGCCGCAGCTTCTGCTGCCGCCGTCCTCCCGAAGATCAAGGCGCGGGTCGAACTCTCCCGCGCCAAGCACCGCTCGCTCGCGGGGCATTCCAAGATGTCGCGCCGCGTGGCGCGGCTGCTCCCGTTCTATGAGTTCGAGGGCGACAAGTACTTCGGCTGCGACGGCGCGCCCGCGAACATCGTGGCCCAGCGCCAGGACGCCTTCTTCCGCCTCGCCAGGCTTTACGCCGAGCGCTACCCCAAGGGCCGCGCGATGACGAAGGAAGCGGCGGAGACCATCTCCGACCTGAACTTCACCGAGAGCTACCGCGTGCCATTCCAGTTCTCGCGTCTCGTGCGCGAGCACCTGGGCACCTCGACCTTCATGGAATCCTCGCGCGGCGTCACCGTCACCGATGTCGACGGTAACACTTCCTACGACCTCACCGGATCCTACGGCGTCAACATCTTCGGCAACGACTTCTACAAGGAGTGCATCGAGGGCGCCGAGAAGCGCGCGCATGCGCTGGGTCCCGTGCTCGGCCCCTACCACCCGGTCATCCTCGAGAACGTGAGCCGGCTCCGCCAGATCTCGGGTCTCGACGAAGTCTCGTTCCACATGTCCGGCACCGAGGCCGTGATGCAGGCGGTGCGGCTGGCGCGCTACCACACCAAGCGCACGCATCTGGTCCGCTTCGCCGGCGCTTATCACGGCTGGTGGGGCGACGTGCAGCCCGGCGTCGGCAATCCGATTCCCGCGCACGAGACCTACACCCTCGCCGAGATGTCGGAGAAGACCTTGCACGTGCTGCGCACCCGCAAGGACATCGCCTGCGTGCTGGTCAATCCGCTCCAGGGCCTGCATCCGAACGCGAATGCGCCCGGCGATTCCTCGCTGGTCGATTCCTCCCGCGGCGGCAACTTTGACCGCGCAGCGTATACGGAGTGGCTGAAGAAGTTGCGCGAGGTCTGCACCGAGCGCGGCATCGTGCTGATCTTCGACGAGGTATTCGTCGGCTTCCGCCTCGCCGCCGGCGGCGCCCAGGAATATTTCGGCGTGCGCGCCGACATGGTGACCTATGGCAAGAGCCTCGCCGGCGGCCTGCCGGTCGGCGTGGTCTGCGGCAAACGCGAGTTGATGCGCCGCTTCCGCGACGACCGTCCTGCCGACATCTGCTTTGCCCGCGGCACCTTCAACTCGCATCCCTACGTCATGACGGCGATGGACGAGTTCTTGAGCCGCCTCGCCAGCCGCAACTTCCGCGCCATCTATGACGGGCTGGAGGAAACCTGGAACGGCCGCGTCCAGAAGCTCAACCGGATGATGACCGATGCCGACCTGCCGGTGCGGTTCGCCAATCTGTCGTCGATCTGGACGGTGAAATACACCACGCCGTCCCGCTACAACTGGATGCTGCAATACTACCTGCGTGCCGAGGGCCTGGCGCTGAGCTGGGTCGGCACCGGCCGGCTGATCTTCAGCCTCAACTACACCGACGCCGACTTCACCGAGGTCGCCGAGCGCTTCGTCCGCGCGGCCGAAAAAATGAAGGCCGACGGCTTCTGGTGGCACGACGGCGTGCTCACCAACAAGAACATCAAACGGCAGATCCTGAAAGAGATGCTGGCGAAGCGCTTCGGGCGCTGAGGCCAACACTCCAAGCACATTCTCCGTCATTCCAGGGCGAGCTCTCTCCTCCCCCTCTCCCCGCTTGCGGGGAGAGGGTTGGGGTGAGGGGGGCTCTCCGCGAGTGCGGTGAAAGTTGGCGGATAAACCTCTGGCAGCGTCCGCGCGGAGACTCCCCCTCACCCGGATCACATCTACGATGCGCTCCGGCCCCTCCCCGCGCGCGGGGACAGGCGTAGAAGCCCCCAAGACATGGATGCCCGGGACGAGCCCGGGCATGACGCAACCAATCGACATCGCAGTATTGGATATGCGCAGCGCGCTCAGGCGTGCTGCTCTTCGAGCGTGGGCTCGCCGATGAGGCCCAGCGTGTGCTCGGGGTTGAGGTGCAGGCCGGGGTCCATCAGCTCGCCACGCATCAGCGCCAGCGGGGCCTTGTGATAGAGCATCAGATCGTGGAAGGGGTCGGTCAGGATCTTGGTCATCCAGACGAGGCCGGTCTCGACGTCGCGGATGAAGAACAGGTGCACGGTGCGGAACAAGAGGCCACCGCCGCCGACCACGAGCCAGATCTTGGCGACCTGCCGCATGAAATCGGTCGCGCTCGCCCAAGGTGTGAACAGGCCGAACAGCGTGGGATCGGCGACCAGCACCAGCGGCGAGAGCGCCCAGATCGCCATCAGCACCACCTTGCGCTGAAGGTTGTAGCCGACCTTGATCTCTTCCTTGTACTCGTGCGTCGCCTGGTTGATGTGGTCGTAATCATGCGGCTCGAAGAAGAAGTGACCAGCCTGGCGCGAGGTCATCGAGACCAGCCAGCCGACCAGCCCGGAGACCACGGGATCGATGAACAGCCAGACATAGGCAAAGAGAAAGCTCAGCGCGCTGACGAAGTGCAGGCTCTGATTGATGCGGCTGTGGTGATAGTAGCGATGGTCGTCCCAGCGCTGGATGCGCAGTTGCTCGAGATAATTCTTGATCATGCTCTTCCCCAAAATGCTTTCGGGTACGGGATTTAAAGGGATTCGATGTACGCCGTGTGACATCATCATTTTGTCATGTGACGATCTGCAGCGGCGCGATGACGCACGCGGTCGCGTAAGCTCACGCCGCCTTGGCGACCTCGACCTTGCGGAAGCGTACCAGCGAGAAGTGCCCGAGCGGCGGGATCAGACGGCGCTCGGCGAGCTCGATGCCGTGGGCGCCGGCCAGCCACTTCGCATAGCGCGACCAGGCGAACTCGGCGGTGCGGAAGCCGAGCGGACGCACCACCGGCTGGAGCTTCTGCTCGATGAAGCGACGCATGCCGGTGTCGGCGCTGACGCGGGTGAGGATGATCAGCTCGCCGCCCGGGCGCAGCACGCGGGCGAATTCGTCGAGCGCCTTCTCCGGGTTCGGCACGGCGGTGACGACATATTGCGCCATCACCACGTCGAAGGAATTGTCGGGGAATTCGAGCTTCTCGGCATCCATCACCGCGAGTCCCTCGACGTTCTTCAGCTTCTGCTCCGTCACGCGGCGGCGCGCCTTGTCGAGCATCGCTTCCGAGATGTCGGTGCCGAAGATGCGCAGGTTCGGGGCGTAGAGCGGCAGCGAGATGCCGGTGCCGACGCCGACCTCGAGCACCCGGCCGCCGATCTTGTTGGTGGCCGCGATCGCCGCCTGCCGGCCCTTGGCGAACACGCCGCCGAACACGAGGTCGTAGACCGGCGCCCAACGGTCATAGGCCTGCTCGACCGTGCCGCGGGTGAGGTCGAGCTGCTGGGTGCCGTCAAGGTTCATGATCTTAGCCATCGGTGAGGTTCTCGCTGTGGTTCAAATGGACGATCAACCGCGCACCGGTCGCTGCGCCATGCGAGGCGAGGCGCGCAAGACGCGACTGGGCTGAAGTGAGGTGAGATTGCCGACGAACTGCCGAGCGCTGTTCTCCCAGGAGCGCTCCAGCGCGAAGTTGCGGCAGGTCTCGCGCGACATGGTGAGCGCGCGCAGGCACGCGGAGCGCAGATCCTGGTCGATCGCGCCGATCGGATGATCGGCGATGACGTCCTTCGGGCCCGTCACCGGAAAGGCCGCAACCGGCGTGCCGCAGGCGAGCGCCTCCAGTTGCACCACGCCGAAAGTGTCAGTCAGGCTCGGAAACACGAAGACGTCGGCCGCGGCGAGATGCGCGGTGAGATCCGCCCCCTTCTTCTCGCCGAGGAAGACGGCGCCGGGATATTTCTTTTCCAGCGCGGCCTTCTGCGGGCCGTCGCCGACGACGACCTTGGTGCCGGGCAGGTCGAGCGAAAGGAAGGCTTCGAGATTCTTCTCCACCGCCACGCGCCCCATCGTCATGAAGATCGGGCGCGGCAGGTCGAGAGCTGCCGGGCTGTCGGGATGGAACAGCTCGGTGTTGACGCCGCGCGTCCAGAAGCCCAGGCGCTTGAAGCCGCGTTCGGACAGCTCCTGCCGCAGCGAGGGCGTCGCCACCATGGTCATGGCGGCGGCATCGTGGAAGTGGCGCAGCACGGCATAACCGATGCTCGCGGGGATGCCGGTCCGCACCGAGACATATTCGGGAAAGCGCGTCGTATAGGAGGTGGTGAAGGCGAGCCGGTTGCGCCGGCAATAGGCCCGCGCGGCCCAGCCGATCGGGCCTTCGGTCGCAATGTGCAGCGCTTCCGGCGCGGCCTTCTCGATCCGCCGCGCGATCTCCTTACCCGTAGGCAGCGCGATGCACAGGCCTGGATAGGTCGGCAGCGGCCATGACGGAAAGCCGTCCGGGGTCAGGAAGTCGATCTCGACATCGAGAGCCTTGGCCGCGTTCGCCAGCGAGGTCAGCGTCCGTACCACACCGTTGACCTGCGGATGCCAGGCGTCGGTCGCGATTAATACCCGCATGGGGAAATCCCGAGAGTTTGATGATTCTCGGTTTCCGACCATCAACGAAGGATATTTCAGGCGTATGACGTCACAGAAGTGTCGGCCCACTGTTTTGTTCGTTAATGGCCTCGCGGAGCCACGAAACTGTCATGAAACAATCCTTGCCGCCGTGAAACCGTTTTCGGTTTTCCGCGCAAATGTCCCGAAACGTTTTGCCGTTAAGTGATCTACCCAACGGAGCACCGGTAGCGGTGCCGCGGTGAGCAAAACACCGAGCAAACAGGGGCGATCAATGTTCAATCTGGACACGTTCAAGAATTATTCGCGCGCCGTTGCTTTTGGCGCAGTGGCGTTCTCCGCATTCGCGTTCGCAGGTGCAGCCAACGCCGCGCCGGTGCAGCTCTTCCCGTTCTTCCAGCCGCTGCCGCCGATGACCGCGCCGCAGCCGCTTCAGCCCTATCAGCCCTACCAGACGACGCCTTACCAGGCCGCCCCGTCCGAGGATCAGGACGCGGTCGAGATGCCGGCCCGCTTCCGCCGCCAGACCGTTTCCTATGCAACGCGCGAGGCGCCGGGCACCATCATCATCGATACGCCCAACACCTATCTCTATTACGTGCTCGGTAACGGCCAGGCGCTGCGCTACGGCATCGGCGTCGGCCGCGACGGCTTCACCTGGTCCGGCATCCAGTCGGTGAGCAAGAAGGCCGAGTGGCCGGATTGGACCCCGCCGCCGGAGATGATCGCCCGCCAACCCTATTTGCCGCGCCACATGGCCGGCGGTCCCGGCAATCCGTTAGGGGCCCGCGCCATGTATCTCGGCGGCACCATCTACCGCATCCATGGCACCAACGCGCCCGAGACCATCGGGAAGCACGTCTCCTCCGGCTGCATCCGGATGACCAACGACGACGTCACCGACCTCTACGCCCGCGTCAACGTCGGCACCAAGGTGATCGTGCTGCCAATGACGGAGCGGCGAGCGGAACTCGGAGCCGCGACGCGCTGAGCGACAGGACATTGTGACGCAAACGGCCCCGGAACCCACCGGGGCCGTTTTCGTTTGCCCTCGACATCCCGAAGCGCGCTTGCTGCGGCGCGATCCCCGATGGAGGCGCAGATGCGAGCACGCCTGCAACGTTCGTCAAGCGCCTGGCTGCGCGCGATCAGCACCGTGGCGCTGGCGCTGCTCTTGTCACCACTCCTCTCGTTCGCGCAGCAGCCGGCGAGCGACGAAGCCCAGCAGGCCTTCAACAATTCCTGCCGCACCTGCCATTCCGTGAAAGAAGGCGACAATCGCCTCGGTCCCAACCTCAACAAGATCGTCGGACGCAAGGCCGGCTCGCTGCCGAACTACAATTACTCGTCGTCAATGAAGGAAGCCGGCTTCGTCTGGGACCAGGACAAGCTCACCCGCTTCATGGTCAAGCCGGACGAGGTCGTGTCCGGCCACAAGATGCAGCCCTATGGCGGCATCTCGGCGGAGGAAGCGGCCAAGGTGGTTGCCTATCTGCAGGCGGCGGGCGGCTCGCAATAAGAGGCCGGACACACCGCGCCATTTTGGTGTGGCGCATCCTTCGAGACGCTCGCCGTTGGCCGGCGCCTTCAGGATGCCTCGCCCCCGCGCCTTCGCTCCGCAATCAACCTAAACCACGCCGCGGAATGAAACGCGCTCATCAACAGATACATCGGCACCATGCCGGCGAGCACGGATCCATGTCCGGCGGAGCAGAGCATGTCCGCCTGACCGCCGCCGAGCACGGCGGTCAGCAGGGCCATGATCGCGAAGGTCGGCGTGGCCGCCAACCCCAGCCATCTGGCGAGGTGACGCGCGGCCGCGACGCTGTCGCGGTTGACGCTGGCGGCCGCGCTGACGGGAGAGGTCATTTCCTTTCTCCCGCGGCCTCCTCGCGAAATGCTTTCTCGCCGGCGTCCGAGATCTCGACCCATTTCTTGTCGGGCGCCGCGCCTTCGGTGTAGCTGTCATGCCAATTCCACCATTTGTAGGTCGGCGTCTGCGGATAGCCCTTCGGCGAATCCTCCCAGACCTCCTGCCGGCCGAGCGGCGTGATGTCGAGATAGTTCCAGGTACCGCCCATCTGCTCGTCGCCCCGGCTCTTGACGAAATAGGTGCGGAAGACACGGTCGCCGTCACGGTAGAACACGTTGGTCCCGTGCCATTCGTCGACGCCGAAATCGGCATCGAAGCTGTCGGTGATGGTGACCCAGGGCATGGTCCAGCCCATCCGCTTCTTGAGCCGCGCGATATCGGCCTGCGGCGCGCGCGAGGCGAAGACGAGGGTGGTGTCGCGGGCATTGAGGTGCGCGACATGGGCGACCTGGTCGGCGACCATGGAGCAGCCCCGGCAGGCATGATCGGGCCAGCCGAACACCCCCGGCTCGAAGAAGGCCCGGTAGACGATCAATTGCCGCCGGCCCTGGAATAGGTCGACCAGACTGACCTTGCCGCCGGGGCCCTCGAACGCATAGGTTTTGTCCACTGCCATCCACGGCATACGCCGCCGCTCGGCGGCCAGGGCATCGCGGGCACGGGTATGCGCCTTTTCCTTCACGAGCAGTTGCAGACGAGCTGCCTCCCAGTCCTGCGGCGATACCACTGGCGGTGTTTGCATGGCGGAATGTCCGTTATTCCCTGCGTTTTCAACTGATGTCATCATGGCTCTCCAAACCTCTTGCCTGGGCGGTCATTCCGCGTCGCGTTATGACAGACGCGGAACAGTTCGCCCCTCACCGCACATCGTCGGTCGTAAACTGTTTCTGGCACCGGACGGTTGCGCGGTGGGAGTAACAAGTGTGGCGGGATTTGCATGGAGTCGCTGATCACGGCCGCGGCGCGCGCGCTCGAAGCGGGCGATCCGCTCGGTGCGCTGAACCGCGTCGCCTTGCGCAACGACGCACCGTCGCTGGCGCTGCGCGGCATCGCGATGGCGCAGCTCGGCGATCTCGCCAAGGCCAAGACGCTGCTGCGGAGCGCCGCACGTGCCTTCGGTCCGAGAGAGGCGGTGGCGCGCGCAAGGTGCATCGTGGCCGAGGCCGAGATCGCGCTCGTCTCGCGCGAGCTGAATTGGCCGGTGAAAACGCTCGCGGCCGCGCGGGCGACACTCGCAAAGCATGGCGATCTCGGCAATGCCGCCCATGCCGGTCACATCGAGGCCCGTCGCCTTCTTCTGGTCGGGCGCCTCGACGAGGCCGAGCGCACGCTGGCGGAGCTCGGCGCATCACCACTCCCGCCTGCATCTCTGGTCATTCGCGAACTCGTGGTCGCCGGCATCGCAATCAGGCGGCTCAAGACCAAGGATGCGCGCGCGGCGCTCGACCGCGCCGCCGACGCGGCGCGGTTAGCCGGGATTCCAGCGCTCACGGCCGAAGTCGAAAGTGCGAAGCTCGTGCTCGATACGCCCGCGGCGCGCCTGATCGCGCGCGGCAAGGAGCATCCGCTGTTGCTTGGACAGATCGAAGCGCTGGCGGCATCCCAAGCGCTTGTCGTGGACACGTTCCATCACACCATTCGCAAGGGAGGCATCGTCGTGTCACTCGGGACCCGGCCGGTGCTGTTCGCGCTCGCCCGCCCCCTGGCGCAGGCGTGGCCCGCGGACGTGTCCCGAGAGGCACTGATGACCGCGGCATTTCAGGCGAAACACGTCGATGAATCGCATCGCGCCCGGCTGCGGGTCGAGATCGGCCGGCTCCGCGCCAAGCTCAAGCCTCTTGCCGGTGTGAGCGCGACCAAGCACGGCTTTGCGCTGACACCGCGCAAGACGCGACAGGTTCTTGTGCTGGCGCGGCCGGTCGAGGAGAAGCACGCCGCGGTGCTCGCCTTCCTCTCCGACGGCGAACCCTGGTCGAGCTCGGCGCTCGCGCTGGCGCTTGGAACGAGCGCGCGCACCGTGCAGCGCGCGCTCGAAGAGCTCGCGCGATCGCACAAGGTGCAATCCTTCGGACACGGAAGGGCGCGGCGCTGGATGACCCCGCCCGTCCCGGGTTTCCCGACAGGCTTGTTACTCCCCACGCCGCTCCTGAAGACGTAAGGTGAGGTCACATCACAGGGATCGAGCACATGAAGCGTTCAGCCGCCGAGATCATCAAGGAGTATGGGCCTTTCGCGGGCGTCGAAGCCGTGCATGGCGTCACCTATGACGGCACGCATGTCTGGTTCGCATCCGGCGACAAGCTGAACGCGGTCGATCCGGCCGACGGCAAGATCGCGCGCTCCATCGATGTCGCCGCACATGCGGGCACGGCGTTCGACGGCCGGCACCTGTTCCAGATCGCCGAGGATCGCATCCAGAAGATCGACGCCGCCAGCGGCAAAGTGCTCAGCACGATACCTTCACCCGGCGCTGGTGGCGATTCCGGATTGGCCTGGGCCGAAGGCTCGCTCTGGGTCGGGCAATATCGCGAGCGCAAGATCCATCAGGTCGATCCCGAAACAGGCAAGGTCCTCCGCACTATCGAGAGCAAGCGCTTCGTCACCGGCGTGACCTGGGTCGATGGCGAGCTCTGGCATGGCACCTGGGAGAACGAAGAGAGCGACGTGCGGCGGATCGACCCAGATACGGGCAAGGTGCTCGAGCAGCTCGACCTGCCCGCCGGGACGATGGTTTCGGGTTTGGAGTCCGATGGCGGCGATCGCTTCTTCTGCGGCGGCGGTGGTCGCGGCAATGTGAGAGCGGTCCGCCGTCCCCGGCGCAGCTAGCCTCGCGATCACGGTTTGAATGCGCGGCAACGACGGTTTCGCATCTGTTAACCTGTTCGCCCCAATTCCACCCCATCCTTGCGCTCTAGCGCCCTTCTCGCCTGCCCTATAGACTTCTGCCCGGGGCGGCCTGGGGGATTGATGGGACTGACGCTGAACTTGAAGACTATCCTGATCGCCGTCGTGGTGCTCGCGGCGTCGTTCTTCATCAGCCTGAAGGCGATGGACTTGCTGTCGCCGCAGCCGACCAATTCGGCGCCGCCGGTCGCGCAACTGCCGCCGCTGCCGCCGGTCTCGAAGAGCTCGATCGTGATCGCGCCGGTCGCGATCGCGCTGTCGGCGATCCGCGAGCAGGCGGAGAAGGCCTCGCCGCGCAATTTCGCAGGGAAGGCCGACAACCCGATCTCGCAGATCCTGGAGAACGCCGACATCGGCTGGTCCGCAGCCCGCGGTCCGATGGCGGCGAACGGCGACAAGGACGTGCTGACGCTGTCGACGCCGCTCACCGGCAAGCTCAACGTGACGGGCTCGCTGTCCTCGAAGGCCACAGGCGCCCTTGGTGACGCACTCGGCAGCGTGCTCGGCGGTGACGCAGCGAAACGGATCGGCGCGGTCAACATCAAGAACCTGAATGCCAGCGCCGAGATCAAGGGCAACGTCGTCGTCACCTCGCGGCCGAAGCTCGCGGCGAACTGGCATCTCGAGCCCAATCTCGGCGCTCAGGTCAATCTCGGCGATACCAACCTCAACGTCTCCGGCGCCAAGGTCAACGTGCCGGCGCAGGTGAAGCCGCTGATCGACAAGAATGTCGGCGAGCAGATCAACGCCGTCTCCGAACGCATCCGCAACGATCCTTCGCTGCGGGAGAACGCCAGGGTGCAATGGGCCAAGGCGTGCCGCTCGATCCCGCTGCAAGGCTCGAGTTCATCGGCCACACTGCCGCCACTCTGGCTCGAGATGAAGCCGGTGCGCGCGATCGCGGCGCAACCGCGGGTCGATGCGCAAGCGGTGACGCTGCTCCTCGGCCTCGAGGCCGAGACACGCGTGACCTCCGCCCCGACCAAGCCGGAGTGTCCGTTTCCCGACAAGATCTCGATCGTGCCGCCGACCGGCACCGGCGTGAACATCGGCGTGCCGATTGACGTGCCCTTCACCGAGATCAACAAGCTGATCGCGGCGCAGATGGTCGGCCATACCTATCCCGAGGACGGCTCCGGTCCGGTCGACGTCACCGTCAAGACCGTCAACGTGATACCCTCGGGTGACCGCCTGCTGATCTCGCTGCTGGTGCGCGCCAAGGAGAAGAAAAGCTGGTTCGGCCTCGGCGCCGAGGCGACCGTGCACATCTGGGGCCGGCCGATGCTCGACCAGGCGCAGCAGACGCTGCGGCTCGCCGACATCCAGCTTGCTGTGGAATCCGAGGCCGCGTTCGGCCTGTTAGGCGCAGCGGCGCGCGCCGTGGTGCCGCAGATGCAGCAGGCCCTGCTGCAGAAGGCAACGCTCGACCTGAAGCCGATCGCCGCCAACGCCCGCGAGAAGATTGCCGCCGCGATCGCCGACTACCAGAAGAGCGAGGACGGCCTCAAGGTCGAAGCCAAGATCGACAGCCTGACGCTTGCCGACATCGCCTTCGATTCCAAGACCCTGCGCGTGGTCGCCGAAGCCGGCGGCTCGCTGAACGTCTATGTGACGAAGCTGTCGGGGATGTAGCGCGCTTTCACTCACCGGCTTCGTGCGCGCCTTCGTCGCTTGCACCGCTGGCATTCTCGCCGGAGGATGCTAATCTCGCACCACTGTAGGGGACAACGCGAGGACGACATGGAAGCCGGCATGGTCACACCTGCGCCGGCACTGGTGCGCTTTTCCGGCATTCAGAAGACCTACGATGGTGAGCACCTCGTGGTGAAGAACCTCGACCTCGAAATCAGGAAGGGCGAGTTCATCACCCTGCTCGGCCCGTCGGGCTCGGGCAAGACGACCACGCTGATGATGCTGGCTGGCTTCGAGGTTCCGACCCATGGCGAGATCTACCTCGGTGGCCGGCCGATCAAGAACGTGCCGCCACATAGGCGCGACATTGGCATGGTGTTCCAGAACTATGCCTTGTTTCCGCATCTGACGATCGCCGAGAATATCGCCTTCCCGCTATCCGTTCGCAAAATCAACAAGGCGGAAGCGCAGGAGCGCGTGAGGGCGGCGTTGCGCATGATCAAGATGGAAACCCTGGCGCACCGGCGGCCCGGGCAGTTGTCCGGCGGTCAGCAGCAGCGCGTCGCGCTGGCCCGCGCGCTGGTCTTCAACCCGCAACTCGTGCTGATGGACGAGCCCTTGGGCGCCCTGGACAAGCGCCTGCGGGAGCAGATGCAACTGGAGATCAAGCAACTGCACGAGACGATGGGCATCACCGTCGTCTACGTCACCCACGATCAGAGTGAAGCGCTCACCATGTCGGACCGCATCGCCGTGTTCAATGACGGCATCGTGCAGCAGATCGACAAACCCGACGCGCTGTATGAGCATCCGGTGAACAGCTTCGTCGCCCACTTCATCGGCGAGAACAATGTGCTGGCCGGCACCGTCGAAACGGTCGACAACGACTATTGCCGCGTCGCGCTGGCTGGTGGCGGTGCCGTGACCGCGCGGGCGGTCAACGTATCGGGCGGCGGCGCATCGACCTCCCTGTCGGTGCGGCCGGAGCGGATCGCCATTGTCCCGGATGGCACCTCCAGCGAGGGACCGAACCGCCTGCCGGCCAAGGTGCAGAACACCATCTATCTCGGCGACCACGCGCTTGCCGTGCTCGACGTCGCCGGCAACGGGGAGTTCATGGTCAAGCTTCAGCCGGGGGCATATGACAGCCTGAGACATGGCGACAGCGTGTTCATCACCTTCCGCCCCGAGGACTGCCTGGCGCTTGATCCCGTGTGATCCAATCCTGCAGCATGTCTTTGGCGCAAGCAGACCGGCATCGATCAACCTCAACGCAACGCACATGAAGAAGGAACAAGGACCATGCTGAAGCGCAACATTGGCAAGATTGCTCTGGGTTTCGCCGCGGCGTTCACCGCCAGCGCTGCGCTGGCCACGGTCGCGCAGGCGCGTGACCTCACCGTCGTGTCGTGGGGCGGGGCGTATCAGGATGCCCAGAAGAAGGTCTATTTCGAGCCGTTCAAGAAGGCGGCCGGAATTCCGATGAACGACGAGTCCTGGGACGGCGGCGTCGGGGTGCTGCGCGCCAAGGTGCAGGGTGGCGCCGCAACCTGGGACGTCGTCCAGGTCGAGAGCGACGAACTCGCGGTCGGCTGCGAGGAGGGCCTGTTCGAGAAGATGGATTATTCCAAAATCGGCGGCGAGGCCGCCTATATCCCGCCGTCAGTCAATCCCTGCGGTGTCGGCGCCATCCTCTACGATTTCGTTCTCGGCTACGACAAGGACAAGCTGAAGCAGGCCCCGGGCGGCTGGACCGACTTCTTCGACACCAAGAAGATTCCGGGCAAGCGCGGCCTGCGTCAGGGCCCGAAGACCACGCTGGAGATCGCTCTCATGGCTGACGGCGTCGCACCGAAGGACGTCTACAAAGTGCTAGCGACCGACGAGGGCATCGATCGCGCCTTCAAGAAGCTGGACACCATCAAGGGCGACATCGTCTGGTGGAAGGCCGGCGCCCAGCCGCCGCAATTGCTCGCTTCCGGCGAGGTGGCGATGACCTCGGTCTACAACGGCCGCATCGACACCGCGAACAAGAACGAGAAGAAGAACTTTGGCATGGTGTGGGATGGAGCGCTGTTCACCCTCGACAGTTGGGTCATCCTGAAGGGGAGCCCGAACAAGGACGCGGCCTACAAGTTCCTGGACTTCGTCGGCAAGGCGGAGAACCAGTCCAAGCTATCGGAGAACATCGCTTATGGCACCTCGAACAAGGACGCAGCCGCCCGGCTGCAGCCCGCCGTTCTGAAGGACCTGCCGACAGCACCTGATAACATCAAGAACGCGGTCGAGATCAACGTTGGCTTCTGGCTCGAGAACATCGACCGCTTAACCGAGCGCTTCAACAAATGGGCAGCAAAATAGCGTGCCGTCGAACCGGCGTGCGGCGCAGGTAGAGGGTGCGTCGCGGACAACGCGCCCGTGACGCATTCTTCGAGACGCCCGCCTACGGCGGGCCCTCAGGATGAGGACGGAGTGTGCGGCAGCAGTGTCACGGCAGGCGCCGATGTCGATGAGCCTCATCCTGAGGAGACCGCGAAGCGGTCGTCTCGAAGGACGAGGCGCTTCTCAGGCCGATCGACAAGGCCACATGCGATTGCCCGGCCTGAAGTGGCGAAGGATGTGCAGTCAAAGAGGCTCGCAGCATGACAGCAACACCCGCGATCGGCGCAGATGCCCAGACCGAGGTGCCGCTCAAGCGCCGATTGAGACGTGCAGAGCGGGCGCGCCAGGTCAAGGCATTGGCACTGGTTCTGCCGCTTCTTTTGTTTCTGCTCTTCACCTTCGCAGGCCCGATCGCCGGCATGCTGTGGCGCTCGGTCGACGATCGGGAGGTACGCCAGATCCTGCCCCAAACCGTAGCTGCTCTCGCCGACTGGGATGGCAAGGACCTGCCGGACGAAAAGGCCTTTGCTGCGCTGGCAAGCGATATCCTGGCGGCGCGCGCCTCCGGCACCATGGCCATTGCGGCCAAGCGGCTGAACTACGCACTGAACGGCTTCCGCACCATCCTGACCAGCACGGCACGCAATCTGAAGGCGGTGCCGGAGCGAGGGACGGCCAAGGAGACGCTGGGCAAGATCAATCCGGCCTGGCGCGAACGCGCCACCTGGACGACGATCAAGGACGCCAGTGGCCCATTGACCAGCTTCTACCTGCTGGCGGCGCTCGACCTCACCCGGAACATGGACGGCGCGATCGTCGCGGCCCCGCCGGATCAGGCCATTTACCGCAACGTATTCACCCGTACCTTCGTGATCAGTCTCAGCGTCACGGCACTCTGCCTGATCCTCGGCTTCCCGGTCGCCTACCTGCTGGCGACGCTGCCGCCCGGCCGGTCGAACCTGCTGATGATCTTCGTCCTGCTGCCGTTCTGGACGTCGCTTCTGGTCCGCACCTGCGCCTGGATCGTACTGTTGCAGAGCAAGGGCGTCGTGAATGACAGCCTGCACTGGCTTGGCATCATCGACGAGCCGTTGCGCCTGATCTACAACCGCTTCGGTGTCTGCGTGGCGATGACCCACGTTCTCCTGCCGTTCATGATCCTGCCGCTCTACAGCAGCATGAAGGCGATCTCGCCAGCTTACATGCGTGCCGCAGCCTCGCTCGGTGCGCCGCCGGTCACCGCCTTCCTGCGGATCTACCTGCCGCAAACGCTGCCCGGTATCGGTGCGGGAAGCCTGCTCGTCTTCATCCTGGCGCTCGGCTACTACATCACGCCGGCACTCGTCGGCGGCGCCGCCGATCAAATGATCAGCTACTTCATCGCGCTCTACACGACCGAGACGGCCAACTGGGGCCTCGCCTCGGCGTTGGGTGCGGTGCTGCTGCTCGCCACTGTTCTGCTCGCTCTCCTCTACGGAAAACTGGTGCAGGGACAGCAGGTCACGGGAGGGATGAAGAATTGAGCGATGATCCTTCCCTCCGCACGCCCAGCCAGCGTGCCGCGTGGACTGCAACCATCGTCATCTCCACGCTGGTGTTCATCTTCCTGATCGCGCCAATCCTGGCGATCATGCCGCTGTCCTTCAGCTCCGGTTCGTACTTGACCTATCCGCTGCCCGGCCTCTCCTTGCGCTGGTACGACGATTTCATCAATTCGCCGCGCTGGATGAATTCGCTGAAGAACAGCATGATCATAGGCGTCGCCTCGACCCTGCTGTCCATGGTGCTCGGCACATTGGCCGCGCTGGGGCTGGCGCAGTGGAAGAGCCGGTTCAAACCGCTCGTGCTGGCCTTCGTGCTGTCGCCGGTCGTCGTGCCCGGCGTCATCACCGCGGTCGGTCTGTATTTCTTCTTCGCCCCGATCGGACTGACCGGCAGCTATCTCGGCTTGATCCTCGCCCACACCGCGCTGGCGATGCCCTTTGTGGTGATCACGGTCGGCGCGACGCTGCAAAGCTTCGACACCAATCTGGCGCGCGCCGCCGCCTCACTCGGCGCCTCGCCACTCTACGCGTTTCGTCGCGTGATCCTGCCGCTGATCCTGCCCGGCCTCGCGTCGGGTGCGCTGTTTGCCTTCGCGACCAGCTTCGATGAGGTGGTGATCGTGCTGTTCATGGCAGGTCCCGAGCAGCGCACCCTGCCGCGTGAGATGTTCGCCGGCATCCGCGAGAACATCAGCCCGACGATCACGGCCGCGGCGGTGATGTTGACGACGGTATCGATCATCCTGCTCGCGACCATGGAAGGCTTGCGCCGACGGAACGAACGGCTCAAGGGCAGCAGCGCCTAGGCGACGTTCGTCTTCCTTTTCCCGCGAGCGTCGCTGCCCTCTCCCGCAAGGAGAGAGGGCACAGCAATGCGCCATCGTGACGTTGCGATATTCCTCCTCCCGGGAACACCACCCGCCCTTTCTTTTTTGCATTCTGCTATGGCGCGGATCGCTTAGCTGCGCCTGCAGATAGCCGTTAAAACTCCTCCCGCAACAAAACCCAAACAACAACACACAGGGAGAAACAACATGCAAAAACTCAGTGTCGCGATCGCAGCTGGCCTAGCTCTGGCCGCAACATCCGGCGCCGCGCAGGCGCAGATTTCCGACGACATCGTCAAAATCGGCGTGCTCACGGACATGTCGAGCCTCTATGCGGATGCGACCGGCAAGGGCTCGCTCGCCGCCGTCGAGATGGCGGTCGCCGACTACGGCGGCAAGGTCGCGGGCAAGCCGGTCGCGGTCGTCGCCGCCGATCACCAGAACAAGCCCGATGTCGGCGTCAACATCGCCCGCAACTGGTACGACAACGACAAGGTCGACGCGATCTTCGACGTTCCGACCTCCTCGGTGGCGCTGCCGGTCTCGGCGCTGACGCGCGAGAAGAACAGAATCAACATCAATTCCGGCGGAGGCTCGTCCGACATCACCGGCATCGCCTGCTCGCCCAACACGGTGCACTGGACCTACGACACCTATGCGCTGTCGAACGTCGCCGGCAGAGCGATGGTCAAACGCGGCGAGGACAGCTGGTTCTTCGTCACCGCCGACTACGCCTTCGGCATGGCGCTCCAGCGCGACGCCGCCAACGTGGTCAAGGAGAGCGGCGGCAAGGTGCTCGGCGAGGTCCGCCATCCGCTCAACTCGTCGGACTTCTCCTCCTTCCTGCTCCAGGCCCAGGCCTCCAAGGCCAAGGTGGTCGCGCTGGCGAATGCCGGCGGCGACACCACCAATGCGTTGAAGCAGGCTTCCGAGTTCGGCCTGACCCAGGGCGGCCAGAAGATGATCGCGCTGCTGCAGGAGATCACCGACACGCATTCGCTCGGCATCAAGGCGACGCAAGGCCTGATCGTCACCGACGCCTTCTACTGGGACATGAACGAGGAGACGCGGGCCTTCTCGAAGCGCTTCAACGAGAAGGTCGGGCATATGCCGACCATGATCCAGGCCGGCCTTTATTCGGCGACCATGCACTATCTGAAGGCGATCGACGCCATCAAGACCGACGAGGCGCCGAAGGTGATGGAAGAGATGCGCAAGACACCGATCAACGACTTCTTCGCCAGGAACGGCAAGATCCGCATCGACGGCCGCATGGTCCACGACATGTATCTGTTCGAGGTCAAGAAACCCGAGGAATCCAAGGGCGAGTGGGACCTCTACAAGCTGATCGCCACCGTGCCCGGCGACGAGGCGTTCCGTCCGCTCGACAAGGGCGGCTGCCCGATGGTGACGGGGCATTGAACTGCGCTCGTCGTCATTGCGAGCTACGCAATTTTGTCGCGAGCTCCTCGCAATGACGGGACGAAAAGACACGACAGCGCGCCCAGTGAAAACCGGGCGCGCTTCGTCTAGGCAGTTACGCGAGCCGCATTACTCCGAGTACTTGAACTCGGGCATGCTCTTCAGCTCGTCCTTGCTGGCGTTGAACACGGCATGATCCGGATACCATTTCGACGCGGACGAGGTTGTCGCGGTCTTGTCGGTTCCGGTCGCTGCGCCAGTCGTCGTGGTCGAGGCCGGCCGGCCGGGCGGGCTGGTGGCTGGGGCGCTGTAGGCGATGGCCTCGTTGGTGAACTTCAGCTTCTCGTAGGGCACCGCGACCAGATGCTCGCCCATGCCGAGGAAGCCGCCGACGCCGATCACGGCGATCTTGATGTTACCGTTCTTGTCCATCAAGAGGTCGTTGATCGAGCCGATGTTCTCGTTGGCCTCGTTATAGACCTTGACGCCCGACATTTTCGACACGCGCCACTGGTCGGACGCGCTCGTCGTCGTGGCGGTGGCCGCGGTCGGCGCCTTGTCGGTGGTGGCGGTCGGCGCTTGCGCGAACGCCACGGTCGCAAGCAGTGCTGTGCCGGCGAGGCCGGCAACAATCGTCTTCATCATGTTGTCCTCTCCTTCAGAAACCTCGTGCGGAGAAAACAGCGCTGATCACGCGCGGTTCCGTGCGGGCGGCAATTTCGTCGCGCAATGCGCGAGCCGAAATGACGGCAAGGCACGTTCCTGCGTCACCCAGGAACATGTTGCGGCGCACGGTTCCCCGCCGACGATCATGCGCCCTGGGTGAAGCATCATCGCGGCGGGGAACGCGCCGACCCAGCGTCGCCAGGTCAGCTCTTGTAGTCGATCAGCAGCGCGGAGAAGCTCGAGCCGCTCGACGCGCTGCCATTGGCACCGTAGGACGACGCCGACGATTGCGATTGCTGCAGCGCCTGGAGCAATTGCTGGAGGATTTCCGCGGTCGTTGCGTCAGCCGACGTGCCGTTGGTCGAATCCGTGGTCGTCGACGAATCCGAATTAGCATCATCCGGCGGCGGGCCGGGCGGCGGTCCGCCTGCCCCACCGGGGCCACCCGCCCCGCCCGGACCATTGGCGAAGGCGGACTGAAACACGCCCTTCAGCTCCTCGGCCTGATCCGAGGTCAGCGTCCCGCTCGACACCTCGTTCGAGATGAGGTCGTCGATCTTCGACTGCATCTCGTCCTTGGAAGGACGCGTGCCGCTCGATTGGTCGCTCGACCGGCTCTGCTGGAGCGCGGTGTCGATGTCGGTGAGCGCCGTCGACAGCGCGGACTGGTCCGACGACGAGATCGTGCCGGCAGAGACTTGCGATTGCAATTCCTGCTGCAGCCGCTGCAGCGGCGACTGATAGCTGCCGGCGGAGGCCGCCGAAATCGAGGTCATGATGGCTCCGTGGATCTTGCGGGGTTTCGTGGCGAACGGCACCACGGTATGGTTAACGGCCTTAACGAGATCTTGCCGCTCCACTGCCCGGTCATGTCCCGGCATTGCGACGAGGCTGATGGAAACACTCCGAAACAAAAATCTTCGCCATTTGGCCCGAATCTTGGACAAACAAAGCGCATGGCCATTCCCAATCCCAACATCCTGGTCGTCGAGGACGACCGCGAAACCCGGACGTTGATTGCGAAGTACCTGCGCAACAACGCCTGCAACGTCACCGCCGTGAGCGACGGCCGCGAGATGTCGCGCGCCATGGCCGACCATCGCGTCGACCTGATCATTCTCGACGTCATGCTGCCGGGCGAGGACGGCCTCAGCCTGTGCCGCAAGGTGCGCGCGGAGGCGCAGACGCCGATCATCATGCTGACCGCGCGCGGCGAGGACGTCGACCGCATCGTCGGCCTCGAGATGGGCGCGGACGATTATCTGCCGAAACCGTTCAACCCGCGCGAGCTGCTCGCCCGCATCAACGCGGTGCTGCGCCGCCAGGCCGCAGCGCAGGCGGCGAGCTCGATCGAGGGCGCCTCCACGCTCGCATTCGAGGGCTGGCGTATCGACCTGCGCCTGCGCGAATTGCGCAATCCGGAAGGCGCGCGCGTCGCGGTGACCAGTGCCGAATTCGATCTGCTCAGGACGTTCTGCGAGCGGCCCGGCCGCGTGCTGTCGCGCGACAGCTTGCTCGACCTCACGCAGGGCCGCAACACCGGCTCGTTCGAACGCTCCATCGACGTGCTGGTCAGCCGCATCCGCCGCAAGATCGAGCCCAATCCGGCCGATCCCATCATCATCAAGACGGTGCGTTCCGGCGGCTATCTGTTCACGCCGAGGACGGAAGCGGTGACCGCACCCCTGAGCAGCTGAAGGGCGCGCCGACGATGAAGCCGTTCGGATTCTTGCACCTCAAGGGGATCGGCGGGCAGATCGCCGCGCTGGTGCTGGCTTCGACCGTCGCGCTGCATCTCGTCGTCACCACCGCCTTCCTGATCAGCCGGCCGGACCGCCCAGACGCCCCGCCGGACGGCGCCCATCAATTGACCGATGCTGCGCTGCTGCTCGGCGCGGCCGATGCCAGCGAGCGAGCGCGCCTCGTCGCCGATCTCGCGCGCGCCTTCCCAAGGCTCGGCGTCGAGATGCTCGCCTCCGGGTCGGTGATCGAGTCAGGCGACGGCGCCCACCTGTTCGGGATGCGCCGTCATCTCGGGCGCGGCTACAAGGTGATGCAGCTCGCCGCTGAGGGTCGCGCACACCGCGTCGCCGTCGAATTGCCCGACGGCACCGTGATCGCCGGCCGCGTCGACGGCGGCCCGCGGCCGTGGTTCTGGGGCGCACCATGGCTGGTGACGCTGATGACCGCCTTCATCTGTATCACCGTGCTCGGCCTGTGGGCGGCGCGTGCGCTGGCCGCGCCGCTGTCGTCCTTCGCCAAGGCCGCGGAGAATTTCAGCCTGGACGGCACCGCCGAGCCGCTGCCCGAGCGCGGCCCGGAGGAGATCCGTTCGGTCGCGCGCGCGCTCAACCGCATGCACGAGCGGATCGCGCGGCTGATGTCGGATCGCACGCGGATGCTGGCCGCGATCAGCCACGATCTGCGCACGCCGATCACGCGCCTGAGGCTGCGCGCCGAGTTCATCGAGGACGAAGGCAACCGCAAGCGCATGCTGATCGACCTCGACCAGATGCGCTCGATGCTGGAATCCGTGCTGTCGCTGCTGCGCAACGACCGCAAGATCGAGGCGGTGACGCTGGTCGACATCGCCAGCACGCTGCAGCTCGTCGCCGACCAGTTCGGCGACATGGGCCATGTCGTGCATTATGACGGGCCGGCGTCCGCGACCGCCGCTGCGCGGCCCGACGATCTGCATCGCGGCGTCACCAACCTCGTCGAGAACGCGGTGCGCTTCGGCGCCGAGGTGACGATCCGCCTCGACGTCTCGGGCACGACACTGATCATCGACGTTGAGGACGACGGCCCCGGCATCTCGGATGCGCGCAAGCAGGAGATGCTGGAGCCGTTCGTGCGCGGCGACGATGCGCGGACCATGGACGAGTCCACCGGCTTCGGGCTCGGCCTGTCGATCGCGCGCGCGATTGCGCTCGCCCATGGTGGCGAGCTGTCGCTGCACGACCGCGAGCCGCATGGCTTGATCGTGCGGATGCAATTGCCGATCTGGCAGGAGCCGCGGCTGGCAGCTTAGCTCAAGCCGCGAGCGGCGGGTGCTCGACAGCCTCACGCTCGAAGATCGCCACCGCCTCGAAGCGGTAGCCGCAGGCGTGGCAGGTCCAGAGATAGGAAACGCGGCCTTCGCCCGGCTCGATCCAGTCCGGGAACGGAATTGGCGTGCCGCACTGTGCACAGGGGTTCTGTGTGGGAATGTCGTCGATGTCTGCCGGGGTCATGGACGTCCTCCCGCATGCTGTTTTGACGAGCGATTTTTGGGCGGAGACACGAATGGACAGACCAGCTGTCGCGTAAGGCGCCCCGCCAACTCCAAACCTAACCTAGGTTTGAGTCGTAAAAGCGACGGCCCGACGAAAATCGCCGGAGGCGGCGTTTCGCCACATCATCGCCGTGTTCCCACGGCCTAACCCGCACGGGTGCAGGTCCGCTCTGCCAAGGAATATTTCGATGAAGATTTTACGCGTTGCCGCGCTGCTCGCGGCCGGATTGACATTGCCGCAGGCCGCATTCGCCGGCGAAGCCGAATATGCCGAGATGGTCGCGGCCCATGCCCGCGCCAACGGCGTGCCGGAGGCGCTGGTCCACCGCGTGATCATGCGCGAGAGCCGCTATCAACCCGGCCTCGTCGGCCGCGGCGGCACCATCGGACTGATGCAGATCAAGCTCGCGACCGCCCGCGGGGTCGGCTACACCGGCGATGCCGCCGGCCTGCGCGATCCCAACACCAATCTCACTTATGCGGTCAAATATCTCGCCGGCGCCTATCGCGCCGCCAATGGCGATCACGCCCGAGCCGTGCGTTATTTCGCGGGCGGCTATTACTACGTTGCAAAGCGGCAGCGCCAGGAGGCCGTGCAGGTCGCGACGATGGGCGAGACCAATATGGGCGCGACCTGGCTCGAGCCGAACGGCAACCCGCAGCCGATGTTCGGCACCGCCCCGCACAGGAAGCTCGCCCAGCGCGTCCGCAACGCCCGGGCGCAGGCTTTGAAGTAACTCCGCGTGTCCCGGACGCGCTGCAGCGTGCCAAGAGCGCGTTCACGCGCGTCTTCGAAGCGCCACGAACGGCCCGGTTCCCGCCTGACGCGTTGACACCAGCTCCCACTGGCATACATTAGAGCCGTTCCGAGGGGTGCTCCGAGGAGGAGCTGAGATACCGCTAAATGGGCAATACCGCCCAGGACCGCGGTGACCCTTTGAACCTGATCCGGGTCATGCCGGCGAAGGGACAGGGATGTACCAGACCACCAAGCGACCGGACTCACTGGTATCCATCATCGGCGCAGGCATCGCAGGGGCTTGGCAGGCCTTGCTGTTCGCGCAGGCCGGCCATGCCGTGACGTTACACGAGCGTGGTGACGCCGCCATGACCGACGCCACCAGCCATTGGGCCGGCGGCATGCTCGCGCCCTATTGCGAGGCGGAGGTCGCCGAACCCATCATCAGCCGCCTCGGCCTGCGCTCCCTCGACATCTGGCGCCGCGAATTGCCGGAAACGCCGTTCAACGGCTCGCTCGTCGTCGCCCATCCCCGCGAGCGCAACGATTTCGAGCGCTTCGCCCGGATGACCGAGGGCCACGAGCGGCTCGATGCCGCCGGCCTCGCCGCGCTGGAGCCGTCGCTGGAGGGCCGCTTCCGCGAGGCCCTGTTCTTCCCGAGCGAGGGTCATGTCGAGCCGCGCCGCGTGCTGCCCAAGCTGCATGAGCGCATCCGCGCCGCCGGCGGCACCATCAAATTCTCCAGCGACGTTTCAGCCAAAGACCTCGACGGCATCGTGATCGACTGCCGTGGCCTTTCCGCGCGCGACGAGCAGACTGACTTGCGCGGCGTCAAGGGCGAGATGATCCTGATCGAGACAGACGAGGTGCAGCTTGCGCGTCCGGTGCGGCTGATCCATCCGCGCTGGCCGCTCTACGTGATCCCGCGCGAGGACAATCTGTTCATGTTGGGCGCGACCTCGATCGAGGCCGAGGACACCGGCGTCAGCGTGCGCTCGGCGCTGGAGCTGTTAGGGGCCGCCTATGCCGTGCATCCGGCCTTCGGCGAAGCCCGCATCGTCGAATTCGGCTCCGGCCTGCGTCCCGCCTTTCCCGATAATTTGCCGCGCATCGGCATTCGCGACGGCAAGATCAGCGTCAACGGGCTCTACCGTCACGGCTTCCTGCTCGCGCCGGCGCTCGCCGAGCTGACGCTTGCCTACGTCCAGCGCGGCCAGATCGACAACGAGGTGATGCAGTGCGGGTGATCGTCAACGGCGAGCAGCGCGAGGTGAGCTCAGCCAGCGTCGACGCGCTGCTCACCGAGCTCGACTACGAGGGCACCCATTTCGCCATCGCGCTCAATTACGACGTCGTGCCGAAAAGCCGCTGGGCTGAGACAGCGCTGAAAGCCGGCGACGAGATCGAGATCATCACGCCGCGGCAGGGAGGGTGAGGAGATGGTGAATGCGGTCGCCGCCTTCCTTCGCCTCTCCCCGCTTGCGGGGAGAGGCCGGAATTTGCAAAGCAAATTCCGGGTGAGGGGGACTCTCCGCGAGTCCAGCTCTCACCGTCCCCGCGGAGGCTCCCCCTCACCCCGACCCTCTCCCCGCAAGCGGGGCGAGGGAGCGCACTGCATTTGAGGAGACACCTTCATGGTGACCTTCTACGGCAAGACCTTCGCTTCCCGCCTCCTGATCGGCAGCGCGCTCTATCCCTCGCCGGCGATCATGCAGGCCGCGATCCGCGCCTCCGGCTCCAACATCGTCACGGTGTCGCTGCGCCGCGAATCCGCCGGCGGCAAGACCGGGGACGCGTTCTGGAAGCTGATCCGCGAGCTCGACGTCACCGTGCTGCCGAACACCGCCGGCTGCCGCAGCGTGCGCGAGGCGGTGACGACCGCAAAACTCGCGCGCGAATTGTTCGGCACGAGCTGGATCAAGCTGGAAGTCATCGCCGACAACGACACGCTGCAGCCCGACGTCGTCGGCCTGGTCGAGGCCGCCAGCATCCTGATCAAAGACGGCTTTGAGGTCTTCCCCTATTGCACCGAGGATCTCTCGGTGGCCAACCGCCTGGTCGATGCCGGCTGTAAGGTGGTGATGCCGTGGGCGGCGCCAATCGGCAGCGCCAAGGGGATCATCAATCGCGATGCGCTCAAGCTGCTGCGCGAGCGACTGCCCGACATCACGCTGGTGGTCGACGCCGGCTTAGGGGCGCCGAGCCACGCCGCGCACGCGCTCGAGCTCGGCTACGACGCCGTGCTGCTCAACACCGCCATCGCCAAAGCCGCCGATCCCGTCGCCATGGCCAACGCCTTCCGCCTCGGTGTCGAGGCCGGCCGCACCGCCTACGAGGCCGGGCTGATGAACGCCCGCGACTTCGCCTCCCCTTCCACCCCTGTCGTTGGGACCCCGTTCTGGCATGCCGTATCCTGATCGCCACGCGTATCCTGATCGTTTCTATCCCGTCGTCGACAGCCTTAAATGGGTCGAGCGCCTGACGAAACTCGGCGTCGGCACCATTCAGCTGCGCGCCAAAGAGCTGAACGACGCCGACGCGCTGCAGATCGTCACGGATGCGCTGGCGATCACCAAGGACACCCAGGCCAAGCTGGTCGTGAACGACTATTGGCGCGCGGCGGTCGTCGCCGGCGCAAAATATCTGCATCTCGGCCAGGAGGATCTCGCCGACGCCGACCTCAAGGCGATCCGCGAGGCCGGGCTGTCGCTCGGCATCTCCACCCATGACGACGACGAGCTTGCGACGGCGCTCGAAGCCAAACCCGACTATGTCGCGCTCGGTCCGATCTTCTTCACCACGCTGAAATCGATGCGCTTCGAGCCGCAGGGCATTCCAAAAATCACGGAGTGGAAGCAGCGCATCGGTAATATCCCGCTGGTCGCGATCGGCGGCATCAAGTTCGAGCACGCCGCGGAGATCTTTGCGGCGGGCGCGGATTCCATCGCCGTCGTGTCCGACGTCACCCAAAACGCCGATCCCGATGCCCGCGCGCGGCAGTGGCTCGGCCTAACGGTGGAGGCTGCGTGATGCATGTCCCGCTCTCTCCGCCCGTCATTGCGAGGAGCCCTTGCGACGAAGCAATCCAGACTGCTTCCGCGGAAACATTTCTGGATTGCTTCGCTGCGCTCGCAATGACGGAGAACTTCGTCGCCAGCGTCGCCCAGACGCACGCACAACAGAATTAAACGGAGGCCCCCATGAACATCCGCTCCAACCCCGAAAAGACCATCCCCGCCGTCACCACCGGCCCGCTTCCCTCCTCGCGAAAAATCTTCGCATCCCCTGACGCCGCGCCCGACCTGCGCGTGCCCTTGCGCGAGATCATCCTCTCCGAAGGTGCCGGCGAGCCGAACCTGCCGGTCTATGACACTTCGGGCCCCTATACCGACCCGAGCGTGACCATCGACGTCAACGCCGGCCTTGCGCGCAACCGCAAGCAATGGGTGCTGGAGCGCGGCGGCGTCGAGGAATATGAGGGCCGGCAGATCAAGCCGGAGGACAATGGCAGCGTCTCCACCGACAAGGCCGCGCGCGCCTTCTCGGCCTATCACAAGCCCTTACGCGGCCTCGACGGCCACAAGGTGACGCAGCTCGAATTCGCCCGCGCCGGCATCATCACCAAGGAGATGATCTACGTCGCCGCGCGCGAGAATCTCGGCCGAAAGGCACAGCTCGAACGCGCCGAAGCGGCCCTCGCCGACGGCGAAAGCTTTGGCGCCTCCGTGCCCGCCTTCATCACGCCGGAATTCGTGCGCGACGAGATCGCGCGCGGCCGCGCCATCATCCCCTCCAACATCAACCACAGCGAACTCGAGCCGATGATCATCGGCCGCAACTTCCTCACCAAGATCAACGCCAATATCGGCAACTCGGCGGTGACCTCGTCGGTCGAGGAAGAGGTCGAGAAGATGGTGTGGGCGATCCGCTGGGGCGCCGACACCGTGATGGACCTCTCCACAGGGCGCAACATCCACACCACCCGCGAATGGATCTTGCGCAACTCCCCGGTGCCGATCGGCACCGTGCCGATCTACCAGGCGCTGGAGAAGTGCAACGGCGATCCCGTGAAGCTGACCTGGGAGCTCTACAAGGACACCCTGATCGAGCAGTGCGAGCAGGGCGTCGACTATTTCACCATCCACGCCGGCGTGCGCCTGCAATATATCCACCTCACCGCCAACCGCGTCACCGGCATCGTCTCGCGCGGCGGCTCGATCATGGCGAAGTGGTGCCTGGCGCATCACAAGGAAAGCTTCCTCTATACGCATTTCGACGAGATCTGCGACCTCATGCGCAAGTATGACGTCTCGTTCTCGCTCGGCGACGGCCTGCGTCCGGGCTCGATCGCGGATGCCAACGACCGCGCGCAGTTCGCCGAGCTGGAGACCCTCGGCGAATTGACAAAAATCGCGTGGGACAAGGGCTGCCAGGTCATGATCGAAGGCCCCGGCCACGTGCCGATGCACAAGATCAAGATCAACATGGACAAGCAGCTCAAGGAGTGCGGCGAAGCGCCGTTCTACACGCTCGGACCGCTGACCACCGACATCGCGCCGGGCTATGACCACATCACGTCAGGCATCGGTGCCGCCATGATCGGCTGGTTCGGCTGCGCCATGCTCTGCTACGTCACGCCGAAGGAGCATCTCGGTCTGCCCGACCGCAACGACGTCAAGACCGGCGTCATCACCTACAAGATCGCGGCGCACGCCTCCGATCTCGCCAAGGGCCACCCTGCCGCGCAACTGCGCGACGACGCGCTCTCGCGCGCCCGCTTCGACTTCCGCTGGACCGACCAGTTCAACCTCGGCCTCGATCCGGATACCGCCAAGAACTTCCACGACGAGACCCTGCCGAAGGAAGCCCACAAGGTCGCCCATTTCTGCTCGATGTGCGGCCCAAAGTTCTGCTCGATGAAGATCACGCAGGACGTGCGCGACTATGCGGCGACGCTGAACGATCCGAACTCGGTGGGGATGTCGATCGCCGGCACCGTCGAGGACGGAATGGCCAAGATGAGCGCGAAGTTCAAGGAGATGGGCAGCAATGTGTATCTCGATGCGGAGAAGGTGAAGGAGAGCAATCGGGTGCTGTGAGGCGCCTGATGCTGGCTTTGGGGACGACAACCGTCGTCCCCAAAGCTGGAAAAGCAGTGTGAACCGGCCATGCGGTTTGAAATATTGCCAGGACTGCCCTCGTACGGCCCGCCGGCGATCTCTTTGACCGAGCGCGGTGAGCACGAGTTTCGTGAAGGTTTGGTTGTCCGGTTTTATCCAAAGAATTCCGATCCATGGGTTGGCAACTTCCTTGGAGGCATGGCGGACTACTCCTAGCGTGCCCCGCGGCTTAACTAACTTTCTTGGGACGTTGGAATTGTTCGCTTACGCCTCGGACCGCCTCCCCGACCAGCTCCGCCTCCACCTCCGCCTCGTCTTCGTCGGCACCGCCGCCTCCACGCGCTCGGCGGAGCTCGGGCACTACTATGCCCATCCCGGCAACCGCTTCTGGCGCGCGATCCATGAGGCCGGCATCACGCCGCGGCGCTATCAGCCGGGTGAGTTTGCATCGCTGATCGAGCTCGGGATCGGCTTCACCGATCTCTCCAAGTCGGGCGCCGGCATGGATCACCAGATCGCGACGGAGACGATCGACCTGCCCGGCTTCAGGGCGAAGATCGAAAAATATCGGCCGAGGACGATTGCGTTCACGAGCAAGAAGGCGGCGAGCTTGTTTTACGGCAGACCGTCGCGTGGGATTGCGCTGGGGCGGCAGAAGCGGGATGAATGTCCGGCCGA
Organism: Bradyrhizobium sp. C-145; assembly: GCF_023375135.1. Classification (NCBI taxonomy): domain Bacteria; kingdom Pseudomonadati; phylum Pseudomonadota; class Alphaproteobacteria; order Hyphomicrobiales; family Nitrobacteraceae; genus Bradyrhizobium; species Bradyrhizobium sp. C-145. The sequence continues at coordinate 7,544,675 of NZ_CP088150.1, forward strand.
GGTGTTCGTGCTGCCGTCGCCGTCGGGTGCGGCGTCGGGGCATTGGACGCTGGAGCCGTGGCGCGAGCTGGCGGCGTGGATCAAGTCGTAGGGTGGGCAAAGGCGCTCTTGCGCCGTGCCCACCATCTCTCCACGCAATCCGGTAGAACGGTGGGCTATCGCATATGGATTTCGCGGGGACCACCCGCGAGTTTGCTCCGCCTCTCCCGCTTGCGGGAGAGGCCGACGCGTCCCGGGCGATGCGAAGCATCGTCCCGAGCGCGGCGGGTGAGGGCTCTCACCGCACCGGCATCGCCTCCGCAATTCTCGACAATCCCGACGCGGAGGCACCCCCCACCCCAGCCCTCCCCGCAAGCGGGAGAGGGAGCCCACTGCCGATGCCGAAGCATTATTCACGCCATATGCGATAGCCCTACGGTAGAACGGTGGGCACGGCGCGCGAGGAACGCGCCTTTGCCCACCCTACGAGACCGTTTGCGAGGCGGGCAGCTCACCCCGCAGGCCCACTCGTCGTCCTGGCGAAAGCCAGGACCCATTACCCCAGGGAAAAGTTTGGTAACGACTCGTGGTCCGGTACTGCGACCGTGCGCAATCGATAGATTCCGCGGTATGGGTCCTGGCCTTCGCCAGGACGACACCGGTGGATTGGCTGGCAACTCGTAGCCCGGATGAGCGAAGCGATATCCGGGGTCGGCGGTTGACCCGCATGTCGCTTCGCTCATGCGGGCTACAGGTTCTATGAAGTGCCCTGTCGGAATCCGCCCCACCCGTTCGTCCTCTGGATACATCACGCCCGGAGCGCCCCGATGCCCACCATCACCGCCTTCGAAAACTCCCCCGACCGCGGCCGCGGGCAGGCCCGCGACATGCGGGTTCGCTGGGCGCTGGAGGAAGTCGGCCAGCCCTACGACGTCCGCCTCCTCTCGTTCGAGCAGATGAAGCAGCCGGCGCACCGCGCACTGCATCCGTTCGGGCAGATCCCGACCTTTGAGGACGGCGATCTCGCCTTGTTCGAGTCCGGCGCGATCGTGCTCCATATCGCCGAGCGTCATCCCGGACTGCTGCCAGTCGAGGCGAATGCGAGGAGCCGTGCGATCGCGTGGATGTTTGCCGCGCTCAGCACGCTGGAGCCGCCGATCGTCGAGCTCGCGATGGCGATGCTGTTCGAGCGCGACAAGAGCTGGTACGCGGAGCGCCTGCCCATGCTTCAAGATCGCGTCCGTATCAGGCTCGGCGAACTGTCCCGCCACCTCGGCGAGGCCGACTGGCTCGATGGCGCCTTCAGCGCCGGCGATCTCCTGATGGTGACGGTGCTGCGGAGGTTGAACACGTCGGGCCTGCTGGGTGAATATCCTGAAATCGCCGCCTATGTCGCCCGCGGTGAGGCGCGGCCGGCTTTCAAGCGGGCGTTCGATGCGCAGCTGGCAGTGTTCAACGCGGCGTCGCGTTCGTAGGGGGCGCCGCTCCGCGTTCAGCCGTCGTCCTGGCGAAAGCCAGGACCCATTACCCCAGCGCAAAGTTTGGCGAAGACTGGTGGTCCGGTACTGCGACTGTTCGCAACCGATATCCCGCCCACCCATTGCGTCCACCACGGCGCCCCTGCATGCTGGCCTCCGCCAACACAGACGAGCCGCCGCCCATGCTGACCCTCTACTCCTACCCAGAGCTGTTCGGCGTCGCCGACAACAACGGCTACGGCCTCAAGGTCTATGCCTTCCTTAAGCTCGCGGGCGTGCCGTTCGTGCACGAGCACGTCTTCGATGCCTCCGCCGCGCCGCGCGGGCAGCTGCCTTACATCGTCGACGACGGCGAGACCATCGGCGACAGCGAGACCATCATCGCGCATGCGATCGCGAAATATCTCCTCACCATCGATGCCTTGCTCTCACCGGAACAGCGGCGCACCAATCATCTCGTGACGCGCATGCTGGACGATCTCTACTGGGTGATGTCGTATTCGCGCTGGAAGGACGAGCGCTTCTATCCGGCGTTCCGCGATGCCTTCATCGCGCAGCACCCGCAGATCGACGCGGCCGGCTTCGAGAAGGCCAAGGCCTACAACGCGCAGCGCTATCATTACCAGGGCATCGGCCGCTACACGCCCGAGCAGGCTTACGCGCGGGGGCTTGCCGATCTCAAGGTGCTGGCCGAGATCGTGCCGGCTGCCGGCTACATGCATGGCGCGGCGCCCACCAGCATCGATGCCGGCATCTACGGCTTCATCGCCAACATCCACTATTTTCCGATCCCGACGCCGCTGAAAGCCTTCGTCGATGCGCACGCAAACCTCGTCGCGCATTGCGAGCGGATTCATGCGGCGGTGAGCAGGACGTAGACTATTCCGTCATTGCGAGCGCAGCGAAGCAATCCAGAATCTCGCCGCGGGGACGGACTGGATTGCTTCGCTTCGCTCGCAATGACGGCGTTGAAGCGGCGTGCCCTACCGCATCGTGATCGCAAGCCCGCTGAGATCCGCATTCGCCATCAACCCGACCTGCCGGCCGGTCAATTCCAGCACGGCGCCCTTCTGGTTGGTCAGCACGATGGCGCGGGCGCCGGCGCCGACGGCAAGGCCGGCACCGGCGGCGCCGTAGACGCCGGCGACATCCGAGGGGCGATTGATGTTGGAGACGCGGCCGCGCAGCACGGTTTTCGAGCCGCCGAACACGAGGCCGTAGTCGAGCCCGCCGGTGGAGAGCCCATAGGTGCGACCGCGGAAATTGAGCACGCCGCTCCCGCCCGAGCCGCCGATGATCCAGCCCGCCTTGTAGATCGTCAGCGTCACGAAACCGCTGTCGGCCCGTGCCGCCGTCGAGAGACCAGCCAGGGCGGCGATGGCAACCAGCGCGGCGCGGAAGGTGGATGCGAGCTTCATGGGGATCTCCGGGGGCTATTTTTCAAGGCAGGAATCGAATCAGACGCGACAAATCTATCCGATCGATCGCGGCGGCAACATGATTGCGGCGCGTGAGGAGTGAGGCACGAGGCGTGAGGCGTGAAATGCGGCAACGCATTCAACTGTCATCGCCCGCGCAGGCGGGCGATCCAGTACTCCGAGACGGTTGTGGCTGAACCGAGAGGCCGCGGCGTACTGGATGCCCCGCCTGCGCGGGGCATGACGACGGAGTTTGGAGCAGCAAGCCGGCACTGCGCCATGATGCAATTCTGCCAGTGTTTTGCCCGACGAGTCAACTTTTTATTTCGGACTTTTCGAAAACGCTGATAAGCTTGGCCTTTTCTACTGTGCATGGGGTTGTTTTCGCATTTTTTGTTTTGAGCGGCTTCGGCCTGCCGCTACGCTCATGCGTGTATCGACCATCCCCGAGGTGATGCCATGCCGATCCAGCATTTCGCGCCCCCGCCGCATGTCAAGGCGCCGCCGCTGTCTTTTGCCACCCGCGTTGGCGATCTCCTGTTCGTCTCCGGCATTCCCGGCTTCGACGCCAATGGCGCGCTGCCCGATGGGTTCGAGGCGCAGTTCGCCAACGTCGTCGTCAACATCAAGCGGGTGCTGGTCGATGCGGGCGCGAGCATGCACGACCTCGTCAAGGTCAACGTGCTCCTGACCCGCGCCTCGGACGTGGCCGCCATGAACGCGCTCTATGCCGGCGCCTTCGGCCCGCCGCCCTATCCCGCGCGCACGACTTGCGTGGTGCAGGCGCTGCCCGATCCGAAGATGCTGATCGAGATCGAGGCGGTGGCGTCGCTTTCGAAGTGAGCAACGCTTAAGCACGTGTGACTTGTCGGGCACGCGGCCAAACCAAATGCGCGGCAGCAACTGACATGTCCGTGAACGGCCGCTCCCCGGCTTGCAAAGACCCTGCTTTTCCCGCACGAATTTTCGGATCCCACTTCCCCACAAGGAGATATTTCATGCGTCGCGCACTCGCGCTCTGTGCCGTTGCCGGCATCGCTTCGTCCGTGTTCGCCGTGCCCGCCTCGGCGAAGGTCGGCTATTACGTGATCCGCTGGGACAACACCGGCATCTGCCAGGTCTGGAACGAGGACCTGCAGTACAAGCCGTTCCAGTGGGGGGTGTCGACCTACAAGATCGTCAGCAAGCCGCTCCCGACTTTCCAGGAGGCGTCGGACCTCCAGATCAAGATGCGGTCGGAGCGACGCTGCACGCTCTGAGCTGACGCAACGGATCGAATTTGAAGGGCGGGTCGCGCGAGCGATCCGCTCTTTTCCTTTTGCGGCGGTCTTGGCGTTTTGCGCATTTTCCCGCGCGCCCGCTTTGAACCTGACCGGCCGGCGGAACTACTCACATCTTGTCCGGGGCGCAGGCCCAAAAGCGTCCCGCACCGGCCCTCCCATCATTGTCGGGAGGCGCATCCCACCTTTCATTTTGAGGAGCTGATCATGCATCGTATTTCCGTGCTCTGCGCTGCCGTCGGTCTTGCCGTCACCGCGTTCGTCGCTGCGAGCCCTGCCGAAGCCAGCTATCACCTGATCCGTTGGCAGGACACCGGCTTCTGCCAGATCTGGGACGAGAGCATCCCGACTACGCCGTGGCCGTCCGACTATTCCCGCGTCAGCGCGACCGTGCCGACCTTCGGCGATGCGCTGATGTTGAAGGATCAGGCGCTCATGAACGGCCACTGCACCTGGTAACAATTAGATCGGCGGACGAAGAGCCGGGCAAGGACCTCGCGTCCTTGCCCGCGCTTTTTTTCGAGCTGCGTGAACAGAGATCGTAGGGCGGGCAAAGCGGAAGCGTGCCCACCGATTCCATCCGTGAAGAAAATGGTGGGCACGGCGCTTTGCGCCTTTGCCCACCCCTACGAGATATCGCCAGGCGCTCTCACGCGTCCTTGTGCGCGCCGGGATGGATCAGGATGTCGCGCGCGGCGGCGAGGTCGATGAAGGCTTGCGCGCTGCCGCCATGGTCGGGATGCATGCCCTTGGCGGCGCGGCGATAGGCCTGATTGATATCCTCGCACGTGAGCTGCACAGCGAGCGGCAGGCCGAGCACCTTGCGGGCGCGATCCTCGCTCGACAGCTTCTTCGGCATGGCACTGCGGCGACCGAAGCGCGGCGCGGTCAGATCATGAATGACCTCGAGCACCACGCTGATGCGGCGCTGGGCTGCCAGCGCGACGCTGTGATCGTCATTGTCGACGGCCTGGCGCAGCACCGGTAGCGCCTGCTCCGCCGCCTGGCGCAGCGTGACATCAGTGCTCATCCGCGCGATCTCGGCCACGAGCCGGCCGGCCTCGGCCCAATCGGCAGATTGCGCCGACCGCAGGCGTTCGAGTGCGAGTTTCCAGGATTCAAGCCGTTCCATCATGCGCGCAACGTTTAGCAATGAAGATCAGTATGCCAAGGCCGCCGTTTCCGACCCCTTAATTTCGAGTTAGCTTTTCGTGAAACTTCGAAACGAAAACGGGAGGAAACTGTCATGGCATTGCTCGCAAACCACATCGCCGTCGTCACCGGCGCCGGTTCCGGCATCGGCCGGGCGATCGCAGCCGGCTATGCGCGGGAAGGCGCGCAAGTGGTGCTGCTCGACGTCAATGCCGACACGGTGGCGGAGGCCGCCCAGGAGATCCGCAAGGCTGGCGGCAAGGCCGAGAGCTTTGCGCTGGACGTGACCAGGCGTGACGATTGCTTCGCACTGGCAAAGCAAGTCGCGGACAAGGTCGGGCAGGTCTCGATCCTCGTCAACAATGCCGGCATCACCCGCCGCAACGCCTTCACCGCCGAGACCGAGACGGTGGCGAAGGACTGGAACGACATCATCTCGCTCAACCTCAACGGCGTCTTCAACATGACGCAGGCGTTCCTCGCGCCCCTGCGCGCAAGCAAGGGGCGCATCGTCAATATCGGCTCGATCCAGTCCTTCGTGCATCTGCGCACGCCGAGCTCGGCGGCCTATACGACCTCGAAGCACGGCGTGCTCGGCTTCACCAAGGCGCTCGCGGTCGAGCTCGGCAAGGAAGGCGTACGCGTCAATGCGATCGGGCCCGGCTTCATCGAGACCAACATCAACGCCAATGTGCGCGCGACCAATCCGGCGCTGGTGCAGGCCTTCGTCGATCACACTCCGCTGGCGCGCACCGGCAAGCCCGAGGACATCGTCGGCCCCGCGATCTTCCTGGCTTCGGATCTGTCGGCCTATGTCACCGGAACGATCGTGATGGTGGACGGCGGATATCGGACGGTGTGAGCGAGCGCGGAAGCTCTTACCACTGGCTCAGTGTCATCGTCCGCGCAGGCGGACGATCCAGTATCCCAGAGGCGCGCCAATCGCGGCGGCTTCGCGGCATTCCTGAGGTCAATTGGTGCGATCGCCCGCGGTTAACTTTTCATTAACCAAACCGGACCACCGTAGATTCACGGCTTGGGGGTCGTTTGTTCTCGATCCGCTTCCAACGGTGGAAGCGGGCGTTGATCGGGGAGTGTATTGATGACCACTGTTCACGTCGCTGCGTCCGAGCCGGGCGCGCAATTCCTTGCACCGAACCAGATCGTTCCGTTGCTGATCGGCGCCACCGTCGACGAGGTCGAGCGCGAGCTCGTGCTTCAGACGCTGGCGCGATGCGACGGTAACCGCACGCGCGCCTCGCGCGTGCTCGGCCTGTCGGTGCGCACGCTGCGCAACAAGATCCGGCTCTATGCCGCCTCCGGAATCGAAGTGCCCGCCTATCAGGATTAGCGCGCGGTGCCGATCGATGTTGAGCGATCCCGTGCGATGGGCGGGCGGAATTGCTGCTGTCGTCAAACGCCGCTAAGTAGCTTGCTTCCGTGAAAGGGGAGCAGTGGCGTGGCGGACGATCAGGGACGACGGCAGGGACCTCAGGGACCGCGCGGGCGGCAGGGCGAACCGGGAAGGCCGGGACCGCAGGGTCATCCGGGCCGGCGCGGCCCCGACGGCGCGCGCGGCAAGCCGGGTCCACAAGGCAAGCCGGGACCGATCGGAAAGGCCGGGCCGCCAGGCAAGCCCGGTCCGCAAGGTAAGCAAGGCGAAGCCGGTCCGCGCGGACCGGCTGGCGCGCAGGGGCCTGTCGGACCGCAGGGGCCCGCAGGGCCGCAAGGCCCGCGCGGCGAAGCCGGGCCGCCCGGTCAATTGCCGTCGATCGAACAGGTGCTGCCATGGCTCGAGCAGCTGTTCGACGCCTGGGATGAACGGCGCCGCCAGCGCGAGCGTGAAGCCGCCGAGCGCGAGGCGCTGGAGGCCGCCGTGCAGGAGACTGACGAACCGATCGCCGATGATGGGAGCGACGAAGGCGAAGGCGACGATCTCAGGAAGAAGAAGAAAAAGAAGAAGCGCGGCAACAAGGGCTAGCAGACGAGCCTATTCCTCGTTTTCGCGTCGCGGGAGCATGCCCATGCGCTCGAACTGCCAACGCATGGCCCGATACCAGAGATAGCCGACCGCGGCGCCGCACAGGGCGAGGATGATCGTGTTCACGCTCGAGAAGGAGCCGCTCCACCACATCATCCAAGCGGTCCACAGTACCGTGAGGGTGACGGCACCTGCTTTCAAGGGAAGAAGGGGGCGGCTCATGATCATGCTCCGGGTTATCAAAACCCCGGCGGACATCATCGCGCAGTAAGTGGGCCCTCTTCCGTGAGCCAGATCACGGAGTGGGCTCTCTGGGATCGCTAACCGAACCGCAGCCGCGAGCGCTCCTTGGCCTTTTCCGCCTCGACCTCGCGGTCGCGCGCCGGCGCATGGGTGTGCAGCGAGCTCAACAGCCGGCGTGCGGCCTCCGACACCTCCGCCACTGCGCGCTCGAACACCTCCTCATTGGCCTGTGACGGCTTGTTGAAGCCGGACAGCTTTCGCACGAACTGGAGCGCGCTGGCGTGGATCTCGTCCTCCGTCGCCGGTGGTTCGAAGTTGAACAGCGTCTTGATGTTACGGCACATGCAGTCTCTCCGGATATGTCCAAGGACGATCGGCGGCGACGAAATCCTACATCCTTCCCCGCACTTCTGTTAAGTTCCGCGGCAACGCGGCCGCCGAATACGAGCCGCACGGGGAGAGGAACATGAGAACTTCTTGCGCGGCCTTGTCGGCCGTTCTGCTATCCATCTCGACGTCGATATGGGCAGCCGACTATCCGGCGCCAAAGCAGGGCGACTGGATCGCCAAGGATTTCAAGTTCCACACCGGTGAGACCATGCCCGAACTGCGGCTGCACTACACCACCGTCGGCGAGCCGAGCGGCCAGGCTGTGCTGGTGCTGCACGGAACAGGCGGCTCGGGCGCGAGCATGCTGTCGCCTGCTTTTGCCGGCGAGCTGTTCGGCGCCGGGCAACCACTCGACGCCTCCAAATATTACATCATCATTCCGGACAGCATTGGCCACGGCAAATCGTCAAAACCGTCCGACGGCATGAAGACGAGCTTCCCGAAATACGACTACGACGACATGGTCGAGGCGCAATATCGCCTGGTGACGGAAGGCCTCGGCGTCAAGCATCTGCGGCTCGTCATCGGCAATTCGATGGGCGGCATGCACACTTGGCTGTGGGGCGAGAAATATCCGAAAGCAATGGACGCGCTGATCCCGATGGCCTCGCAGCCAACCGAGATGGCCTCGCGCAACTGGATGCTGCGGCGGATCATGCTCGACACCATCCGCAACGATCCCGACTACAATGGCGGCAATTACACCAGCCAGCCGCGCATGATGAAATACGCCATCACGGCCTATGGCATCGCCAGCATCGGCGGCACGCTGGCCTATCAATCGCAGGCGCCGACGGCAGCGAAGGCCGACAAGATCGTCGACGATCGGCTCGCGACGCCGATCACGGCCGATGCCAACGACTTCGTCTATCAGTGGGAATCCTCGCACGACTACAATGCCAGCGAGAAGCTGGAGCAGATCGAAGCGTCGCTGTTGCTGATCAATTCCGCCGATGACGAGCGCAATCCGCCCGAGACCGGCATCACGGACGCTGCAATGAAGCGGGTCAAGAACGGCCGCCTCTTCCTGATCCCCGCAAGCGCCGAGACGCGCGGCCACGGCACCACCGGCAATGCGAAATTCTACAGCGAGCAGATTCGGCAATTGCTGAAGACCGCGCCGCAGCGGACCATGTAGGAGCACCACGCGCGCCATCTCGCAACGCATCATATGCAGCGCTCGACGCCGCATATTATTTGAGCATGCATTGCGCTGACGGCTCGGGCTTAATCGCGCCAACGAAACGAATCGATGCGCGGGGACAATCGCGCGCCATCGGTACACACGCGATGAGGAGGATCGCATGCACAGGCTCGCACTGTGCGTTTGGCTGGCCGCGCTGACGAGCGCCGCGTTTGCGTTCGACAATGGACAATATGACCACGTCCCGCCCGACATCCGCGCCTGGTTCAAGAGCGTGATCGCGCCGAATGGCGTGCCCTGCTGCGACATCTCCGACGGCCATCGTACCGAATACGACGTGCGCGGCGGCGCCTATTGGGTCCCGATCGAAGGACAATGGATGGAGGTGCCCGAGCGCGCCATCATCCGCGACCGCGGCAATCCGGTCGGTCAGGCCGTGGTGTGGTACGTCCACCACCGCGGCGCCATCATCATCAGCTGCTTCGTGCCAGCCGATGCGGTGTAGCGCGCTGGATTTCGTTGGCTGCAGGCGCCCGATCGGTTAGCTTGGGGCCAAGCCGAAAGCGGAGGCACGCCGTTGACCGATCTTAGCGCCGAAGACCTCGCCACCATCTATTGCCAAACCGTCGCCGCGCGTCATTGCGAAAGCGCGCCCGGCGATCGATGCCCATGCGAAGAAATTCATCGAGATGTCGCCGTTCTGCGTGCTCGCGACATCGGGAGTGGACGGCAGCGTCGACGCATCGCCGCGCGGCGGCGGCATCGGCTTCGTCCACGTGGCCGGTCCCAACCAGCTATTGATGCCTGACCGCTCCGGCAACAACCGGATCGACAGTTTTCGCAACGTCGTCGAAGGCTCGGGCTTCGTGCATCTGCTGTTCTTCGTGCCAGGGATCGACGAGACACTGCGCGTCGGCGGACGCGGCACGCTGTCGGCCGATCCGGATCTGCTCGCCGCGATGGTGGAATTCGGCAAGCCGCCGCGCGCGGTGCTGAGTGTCGCCGTCAGCGAGGTCTATTTCCATTGCGGCAAGGCGCTGATGCGCTCGAAGCTATGGTCGTCCGAGAAGGTGCAGCGCTCGGTGATGCCAAGCATCATCGAGGTCATTCACGACCAGACGGGCTTGGGTGAACCGCAGAGTCAGGAGAGCGTGGAAGAACTCTACAAGACGCAGTTGTAGGCGGTGCGACAACCACAGTGTCGTCCCGGACAAGCGCAACGCAGATCCGGGATCCATAGCCATAGGGAGTGGTTTGGCGAAGACTCGGAGTTACCAGTTGCGCGCTACGACCACTTCCTGTGGTTATGGGTCCCGGCGTTCGCCGGGACGACAAGGGAGTATGCGGCCAGTGCCAGGGCTCAGTGTCCCTCGCCTTCGAGACCGCCGACGTGCTTCTGGGTGTAGAGCTCGAGGCCGATACGGCCGATCAGGTCAAGCTGGGTTTCGAGGAAGTCGATGTGGTGCTCCTCGTCGCTCATCAGCTTCTCGAACAGGTCACGCGTGACGTAGTCCTTGGCGCCATGGCAGTAGGTCGCCGCTTCCTGGTAGAGCGCCCGCGCGCTCATCTCGGCGGCGAGGTCGCATTCGATGATCTCTTTGACGTTCTGGCCGATGCGCAGGGGATCGAGCACCTGCATGTTCGGGAAGCCATCGAGGAACAGGATGCGCGCGGTGAGCTTGTCGGCGTGCTCCATCTCCTCAATGGACTCCTTGCGCCAGACCTTGGCCATGTCCAGGAGGCCCCAGTTATCGAGGAAACGGTAGTGCAGCCAGTACTGGTTGATCGCAGTCAGCTCATGACGCAGCGCCTTGTTGAGATAGTCGATGACTTTTGGGTCGGCCTGCATGGTTCACTCCAGCTCTTGCAATCAAAATCGGCCCCAAACCGAATTTAGAATGCTTCTAAATGAATTTGCGGACGACGGCAACCGGCTGGGGGGATACAGCCGGGGGAAGCTCAGCCAGCGTTGAGGAAGTTTTCAGCAGGCCGCGAGCGCGAACTGGGCCGGTTCGGCCGTCTCGTCGTTGGCGGCCACGGCGTGGCTGTGCGGACAGCCGGCACAGCAGGATTGGGCGCAGGGGCCAAGCGCTTCGTCGATGATGGTCTTGATGGTCCGGGCACAGCGGCCGCATTCGGCGCTACAACCGAGACATCCATAAACCTGCTTGGCATGGCGCACGGCGTCGTCGGACTCGGCGACGGCGGCGCGGATGTCGTCATCGCTCAGCACGTTACAGGAACAAACGATCATGGAAGCGGCAGGCCCTTCGGTGATGCACCATCATCGATATTTAAGGGGCCGGCCGGATGCAAAAGGAAAAACCGGTATTTGAAGCTATTCCAAACTGGCCCGCAAACAACCTAGAACGACTCTAAAATAGAGCGTTGCGCTGGATCATGATTGCGGCGGACCTAGTCGCCACCACCGCCTCCCCCGCCACCACCGCCTCCCCCGCAATCCCCGCCGCTGCTGCCGCTATCGCTGCTGGAACAGCTGCCGCCATCAGTCGAACTCCCCGAACTGTCACTGGAAAACCAGCTTCCCAGCGAGAAGCCATCGCTCGTCCCCGAATAGCTGTCGCCGCCGCTACTCCCTCCGTCGTTGCCGGCCGCGGCGCGGGAGCGCCGACCGCGGTTCTGGAGGTGTGTGATCCAGCCGTAGCCAATCGCGAAAACGATCCCGGCAGCAATCAATGCATTGACCATCGCGTTGCCCATCATCGTCTCCTGGGTGGAGCTGCGGTCCGTACCAATCTGTCGTACCCGGCAAGGGTGCCGTTCATTGATCATTCAAGCGAAGTATGGAACTCTGCTGCCAAAGAGTTCCCGCGTGATTGCGTGAAAGGTCAACAATGAAGAAGTCGCTCCTGGCAATTGCTGCCATCGTCACCCTGGCCCTGACGGCCGGAACACCGGCCCATGCGCAGCGCGGCGTCGCTGCAGGCGTGGCGGCCGGGATCATCGGCGGCGCCATTGTCGGTGGCGCGCTGGCTTCTCCGTATTATTACGGACCGGGCCCTGGCTATTACGAACCCGGCTACTATCCGCCCCGCTATTACGCCCCTGGCCCGGGCTATGTTGTCGACGACTATTACGGCGGCGGCTGCGTCTGGCAGAAGCAGCGCTTCTGGGACGGCTACGCCTGGCGCGTCCGCCGCGTCAGAGTCTGCGGCTGAGTCGCCCCTGAAACCGGTTCACTACGGATGCGCCGTTCATCTCTGGGCCTGAAAAAGACCGCTTTTTCTCGTCACAGCTCCGTGTGCGTTTACCGTGGATTGACCATTTGCGCGCTTGCTAGCCCAACGGCCAATTCCATCAGAGTGTGCGTGAACTTTTGAAACCCGGGCACCTCTAACAAGGGGAGCCCATCTCCCAGGAGAGCCCAGAGCATGAAGAAGACTTTAGTTGCCGCCCTCACGGTTGCGACGGTCGCCGGTTCGCTGGTGACCGCCACTCCGCCCGCCAAAGCCGGTGACGGCGTCGGCGCCGGCATCGCAGCCGGCCTGATCGGCGGCGCGATCGTCGGCGGCGCCATCGCGTCGAGCCGCCCCGCCTATGGCGGCCCCGTTTACGTGGCCGAGCCCCCGCCGCCGGCGCCCTGCTACTGGCGTCGTGAGCGGTATTGGGACGGCTACGGCTGGGTCAGCCGGCCGGTTCGCGTCTGCTACTGATCTGATCGTTACGCGCGCATTCGCGCCGCGATCGAAGCCCGGCCGAGCATCTCGGCCGGGCTTTTTCTTTTGGCCGAAGTCGAGAACAGTTATCGCGCAGCCTGGATCGATCGCAGCACCTCTTCACTCGGCCAGCAATCGACCTTGAGGCCCGCCGACTTCTGATAGGCACCGAGCGCGGCGCGGGTCTGCATGCCCGCCTTGCCGTCGATCTTGTCCTTGTAAAGTCCGACACGCGTGAGCCCACGCTGCATGGTCTCGACGTCTTTCGTGCGCAACTGCTTCGAAGCCGACCAGGGCGTTACGAACGGCAGCGGACTCATCATGCGGTCGCTGAGATGGCCGACGAACAGCACGTAAAGATCGGAGAAATTGTACTCCTTGATGACGAAGTAGTTCTTCGTGGTCAGGAACGACGGCCCGTAGATGCCCTCCGGCTGCAGCAGCGAAGCGAGCTGCGCCTGTTCGGCGGCGCTGAGCTTCTGCCCACGCACCGGCACAAAACCCTCGCGCAGCCACTGGCCGATCGGCTTCGTCACCTCGGGCACACCGGCGGTGCAATCGACCTTCGCCGGCGCCTGCACCTCGTAGGCCCAGCGCACGCCGCTTTGCCAGCCCTTGTTGACGAGCTGCTGCGCAGCGGACGCCAGCGCATCCGGCACCGAATGCCAGATGTCGATGCGACCGTCGCCGTCGAAGTCGACGCCGTGCTTGTAATATTCGGAAGGCAGGAATTGCGTGAGACCAGTCGCGCCGGCCCAGGACGAGCGCATGTCCTTGCGCGTGACCACACCCTCGCCGAGGATCTTGAGAGCGAGGATGAACTCGTTGCGGTACTGATCCTTGCGGCGTCCGACATAGGCCTGCGTCGCCAACACGCGAACGAGATCGTAAGGCAGCGTGTAGCGGCCATAGTCTGTCTCGCGGCCCCAGATTGCGAGCATGACGGTCGCAGGTACGCCTGAGCGCCTCTCGATCTCGGTCAGCGCGATGCGATTTTTTTGCAGCAGTCGCTGCCCCTCGCCTGCAAGCCGCGCGATCGAGCCTTCCTTGACGTAGTCGGCGGGAACCTGCACGAACTCGGCCTGCGACGGTGCGCCGGTCGCGGGCCGCCCCGGCAGGATCAGATCGGGCAGCTTGTAGTCCAGCTCGAGCCCGCGCGTCTGTTCGTCGAACGTCGCGCGCGACACGCCTTCGGCCTGCGCCTCCGGCCAGAGCGAGGCGATGAACTGCGTGAACGCGGCGTCAGCGGCGCGGGCGGGCGACAGGGCACAGGTGATCGCGATCACCGCGGCGATGAGCGCCCCCCACATCATGCCGAAATCACCGCGTCAGCTTCTTGTACTTCACGCGGTGCGGAATGATGCTGTCCTGGCCGAGACGGCGCATCTTGTCCTTCTCGTAATCCTGGAAGTTGCCCTCGAACCATTCGACGTGGCTGTCGCCTTCGAAGGCCAGAATGTGGGTCGCGATGCGGTCGAGGAACCAGCGATCGTGGCTGATGATGACGGCGCAGCCGGCAAAATCCTCCAGCGCCTCTTCGAGCGCACGCAGCGTGTCGACGTCGAGGTCGTTGGTCGGTTCGTCGAGCAGCAGCACATTGGCGCCGGACTTCAGCATCTTGGCGAGATGGACGCGGTTGCGTTCACCACCGGAGAGCGCACCGACCTTCTTCTGCTGGTCGGCGCCCTTGAAGTTGAACGAGGAGCAATAGCCGCGCGAATTGACTTCCTTCTTGCCGAGCAGGATCAGCTCGTTGCCGCCGGAGATCTCCTCCCAGACGGTCTTCTTGCCGTCGAGCGCGTCGCGCGATTGGTCGACATAGCCGAGATGCACGGTCTCGCCGACCGTGATCGTGCCCTTGTCCGGCGTTTCCTGCTCGGTGATCATCTTGAACAGCGTGGTCTTGCCGGCGCCGTTGGCACCGATCACGCCGACGATGCCGCCGGGCGGCAGCTTGAAGGTGAGATCGTCGATCAAGAGGCGATCGCCATAGCCTTTGCTGAGGCCTTCGAAATCGACCACGTTGGCGCCGAGGCGCTCGGCGACCGGGATGATGATCTGCGCGGTCTGGGTCTGCTTCTCGCTCGCCTGCTTGAGCAGCTCCTCATAGCGCTGGTAGCGCGCCTTTGATTTGGCCTGGCGTGCCTTTGGCGAGGACGCCACCCATTCCTGCTCGCGGGCCAGCGTTTTCTGGTGCGCGGCTTCTTCGCGGCCTTCCTGCTCCAGGCGCTTCTGCTTCTGCACCAGCCAGGACGAATAGTTGCCCTCGTAGGGAATGCCGCGGCCGCGATCGAGCTCGAGGATCCAGCCCGTGACATTGTCGAGGAAGTAGCGGTCGTGGGTGACGATCAGGATCGCACCGGGATAGTTGCGCAAATGGCCTTCGAGCCAGGATACCGATTCTGCGTCGAGATGGTTGGTCGGCTCGTCCAGCAGCAAGAGCTCGGGCTGGTCAAGCAGCAGGCGGCACAGCGCGACGCGGCGGCGCTCACCGCCCGAGAGTTTCGTCACGTCGGCATCGTCGGGCGGGCAGCGCAGTGCGTCCATGGCCTGGTCGACCTTGCTGTCGAGATCCCAGAGGCCCTGCGCCTCGATCTCGTCCTGCAGCTTGGTCATCTCGTCGGCAGTCTCGTCCGAGTAGTTGACGGCGAGCTCGTTGTAGCGGTCGAGGATCGCCTTCTGCTTGGCGACGCCCTGCATGACGTTCTCGCGCACGGAAAGCTTGGGATCGAGATGCGGCTCCTGCTCGAGATAACCGACGCGGGCGCCTTCGGCGACCCAGGCCTCTCCGGTGTATTCCTTGTCGAGGCCGGCCATGATCTTGAGCAGGGTCGACTTGCCCGAGCCGTTGACGCCGAGCACGCCGATCTTGGCGTCCGGATAGAAGCTCAAATGGATGTTATCGAGCACCTTCCGGGTCGGGTAGCTCTTGGTCAGGCCCTGCATGAAATAGATGAACTGGCGCGCCATCGGTCCCGTGAAACCTTCGATTTGAGGAAATTTGCTTGCCGCCGATGTAGCGATCCCGCCCCCAAAGGGCAATGTTTTCCGTCCGTTCACCACGGATGAATACGGTTCGGACACCATCCGGACTCAGATCCGGACAATTGAAACCATCTTTTAATAAATCAGGCCAAAGCTCGGTTTCGCGCGGAAACAGCGCCACCCGATCAGAACGAACGGGAGCACAGCGAGGCCGCACCATGGCTCTGATCGAGACCAACTCTTTTCATGTTCCGGCAGAAGCCGGCCGCGTCTCCGGATTCGTCTCCGAGATCCAGAGCTTCTGGAAACGCTTCTTCGCCACCGCCTTCAACCCATACCGGCCCGAATTGCACTACATGCGCGGCCCCGGTCCGGCCTGGCGCGCCAAGCACGGCATGGACGCACCGTTCCGCCTGAAGCCCCGCGACCTCTGAGCCCGCCCCTATCGGATTTTTGAAGACGCAGGCTGCTTGCGCGCGAGGCTGATTGCGCGCAACCATGGCCCGGTTCCGACGAGGGCGCCCCCGCTCGCGCCATCACCTCTCGCCATGGATGAACGCTGATGACGCGCCTGCGCTGTGCAATTCTCGACGACTATTTCAACCTCGCCCTCGACGTCGCCGACTGGCCAAAGCTCTCCGACCGCATCGACGTCACCGTGTTCAGCCACCCATTTGCTTCCGAGCAGGCCGCGGCGAGCGCGCTGGCCGATTTCGAGATCATCTGCGCGATGCGCGAGCGCACGGCATTCCCCAAGGGCCTGTTCGACAAGCTGCCGAAGCTGAAGCTGCTGCTCACGTCAGGCATGCGCAACGCCTCCATCGACATGGAGGCCGCGAAGGCGCGTGGCGTCGCCATCGGCGGCACGCAATATTCGCGCGATCCCACCGCCCCGCTCACCATGGGCCTGATCCTGGAGCTGACCCGCGGCATCGGCCGCGAGAATGCGCGCATGCATGCCGGCGAGCCCTGGCAGACCTTTGCTGGCGTCGAGATCGAGGGACTGACGCTCGGCATCGTCGGGCTCGGCAAGCTCGGCAGCAAGATGGCTGGGATCGCCAAGGCATTCGGCATGAACGTGATCGCCTGGAGCCCGAACCTCACGCCGGAGAAGTGCAAGGAGGCCGGCGTCGGCTATGCCAGCAAGGAGGAGCTGTTCGCCAAGGCCGATATCATCACCATCCATGTGGTGCTGAGCGATCGCTCGCGCGGGCTGGTCGGCCGCGCCGATCTCGCACGGATGAAGCCGACCGCCTTCCTCGTCAACACCGCGCGCGGGCCGATCGTGGACGAGCAGGCGCTGCTCGAGGCCTTGCAGCAGAGGAGGATTGCAGGTGCAGGCCTGGATGTGTTCTCGGTCGAGCCGCTGCCGGTCGACCATCCCTTCCGCAAGCTCGACAATCTCGTGCTGACGCCGCATCTCGGCTACGCCACTGCGGACGGACTGCGCATCCATTACGGCCAGATGGTCGAAGCAATTGACGCCTTTACCAAGGGCGGCGAGTTGCCGCGGAAGCTGACCTGAATGAAGAAGGGCGTGCGCCAACGGCACGCCCTTTTGCAATCTGAGTATTCTCGAAGCGCTTAGCGCACGGTGACCGGCGCGGGCAACGGCGGCACCACCGTCGGCTGCGTGCCCGGGACCGGGCCAGCCTGGGCGGCCATCGGAGCTGGACCAGCAGCACCGGGCGCAGCAGCTCCCGGTGTCGGCGCGGCGGAGGCGGTCGCCGTTCCCGGCTGCGGGCCGCCCGGCAGCACCACCACGCGGGTGCCGACCTTGACGCGGTCGAACAGGTCGGAGACGTCCTCGTTCAGCATGCCGATACAGCCGGAGGAGACGAACTTGCCGATCGTCGAGGGCTGGTTGGTGCCGTGGATGCGGTAGACGGTCGAGCCGAGATACATCGCGCGAGCGCCGAGCGGATTGCCGGGGCCGCCGGCCATGAAGCGCGGCAGATAGGGCTGACGCTCGATCATCTCGGTCGGCGGATGCCAGTCCGGCCACTCGGCCTTGCGGGTGATCTTCTGTACGCCGGTCCAGGTGAAGCCGTCGCGGCCGACGCGGACGCCGTAGCGGATCGCACGGCCGTTGCCGAGCACGTAATAGAGGTAGGTGTTGGGCGTATCGACCACGAGCGTGCCGGCCGGCTCCTTGGTCTGGAACGCGACTTCCTGGCGGCGCAGGTTCGGCGGCAACTGTGCCGGCGCAGCATCAGGCTGCTCCTCGGGCGGCAGCGACGCGACCGTCATCGGCCGACCGTCTGCGCCGACGGGCGGCTGCCCGGCCTGGACCGTACCGGTCGCGGCGGGACCACCGACGGCCTCCGGCGGACGCAGGCCGTCATTGGCCGGTGCCTGGCCCTGAGCCGGACGATCGGCATAGATCACCGGGGGCGGACCGGCGGGCCGGCCGTAGCGGGGATCGTCGGGCGACATCACGGGGCCTTGCGGCGCCGCGGCCGAATAGGCCGGAGCGCCAGCCGGACGGCCATAACGCGGATCATCCGGTGACATCACCGGCCCCTGCGGCGGGGCCGCCGAATAGACCGGAGGCGCGCCGGCCGGGCGGCCGTAGCGCGGATCGTCGGCCGGGCCGGGCGCCGGCAGCGAGGTCTGGGGCATTGCGTCGTCGTCTTCGTCCAGCGCGTCGAAATTCGGCGTGCGGTCGCCTGGGCGATATTCCGCCGGGGCGCCATAGCTCGGCGCCTGTTGGACCGGATAGCTCTGAGCCTGCGCGAGCGAGGTTCCCGCCGCAGCGACTGTCGCGGCAGCGCATATCGTCAGAAAATGTTTGATCATCATCGCTCTTGTATAGTCCCCAAGCCCGACCGGACCGTTAACGGCCAGATGACCGAAGATAGCGGCACATTCAAGACATATCAGGCGTATTTGCGCCGGATTTGCCGATTTGTGATCCGCAAGACTACCGTTGCCCCATTGCATCACGGGGCAGAAATCGCATCGCACCGTCAATTGCCGGAGTCTTCGGGACCGAATTTTAGGGAACGGCGGAGAGGCGTTGCGATATGGTCGAATCAGCCTGATTCGTCACCGCTTTGAGCTCCGATCCCGGCGTGGCGAACGCGGCAATCAGTACCGTCACCGCGTTCAGATGGCTCATGGGCCCTGGCCCCAACCCGGGGCGGAAATTCGTAACCCGACCGATGCTTCCCGGCTTTCGCTTCCTGTTTGCCGCGATCCTGCTGTCAACCTCCATCCTGGTGTTCGGCCTAGGCGCCGCCGCGCTGCTCCGGGCGAGCCATGAGCAGTATGTCAGCAACCCCACCTGGCGGAACGGCCCCCAGGAGCAGGTGTTTGCGCAGGCTCCCGAGCCGGCTCAACCGGTGCTCGCGGTATTACAGCCGGAGCCGGAAGTGACCGCCGAGCCCACGCCGTCGCTGCGTGACCAGATACCGACCATCGGCTTGCCGGCGAACGGGCCCGAGCAAGCCGCCACGCCGACGACCGAGACCGACGTTCAGCCTCAGGTCACTGAAGCCGTGCCTGAAGCCCAGGCTCCGACCACCGAACCGGCCACACCCGAGCCGACGACGGAAGCTGCAGCGCCAGCAGCCACTGACACGCTCACCCCGGCCGACACCACGGCATCGATTCCCGAGACGCAGCCTGCTGCCGCCGCGCCCGCCAGCGAGCCGGCGCCGGCTTATTCCAGTGTTGCCCCTGATGCCAGTGTTGCCCAGGCCTCCCCGGCGCTCGATGCCGCCGCGGCCAAGATGGCCGCGCTGAACGATCCGGCGGCGACGAAGGACACACCGACGAAAGCCAAGCCGGACATCAAGGCGGACAGCAAGGCGACCAAGCGCAAGGCGAAGGCCAAGAAACGGCACCGCGTGGTGCAGCGTCCGCCGCCTCAGCAATTGCAGCAGCAGCTCGATCCGTTCAGACAGCAGCAGCCGGCCTTCGCGACAACAACGACCGCGCGCACGCGCTGACGCTCCTTCTTCGCCTCTCCGCGCGGGGCGAGGGAGCGCACCGCCGCCATGGCGACGAGGTTACGCCGGCCCGGTTGCGATCGGCGGGCCGCCGGCCTGGCCCCATTCCGACCACGAGCCGTCATAGAGCGCGGTGTCGGTGATGCCGAGGCGATAGAGCGCGAGCGTCAGCACGCCGGCCGAGACGCCCGAGCCGCAGCTCGTCACGATTGGCGCATCTAGCTTGACGCCGGCGCCCGTGAAGGCGGCGCGCAAATCGTCGAGCGGCTTCATCGTGCCGGTCGCGGCATCGAACAGGAGATTGTAGGGCACGTTGCGGGCGCCGGGGATGTGGCCGGAGCGGATGCCCGGCCGCGGCTCCGGCGCGCGGCCCTCGAAACGATCGGCGGCGCGTGCGTCGATTACCTGCTCGGCGTGGCTTGCGACGTTGGCGATCAGCTGCTGCATGCTGCGCACGCGTTTTGAATCGTAGCTCGCCTTGAACGTCGCGGGCTTTGGCTTCACCTCGCCGCTCTCGACGGGGCGGCCCTCAGCGCGCCACTTCTTCAGGCCGCCATTGAGGATGCGCACATTGCCGTGGCCATAGGACAGGAACATCCACCATGCACGCGGCGCCGCGACCCAACCGCCGGCATCGTAGATCACGACCGTGTCGGCATTGGAAATGCCGAGATTGCCGATGTCGCGGCCGAACTGCTCGGCGCTCGGAAACATGTGCGGCAACGGATTGGAATGATCCGACACCGCATCGACGTCGAAGAACACGGCGCCGGGCAGATGCGCGGCGAGATAGTCGTCCTTCGGCAGCGGCAGCACGCCGGGGAGCTTGAAGCTGGCGTCGAGCACCTTGACGTTGGCCTCGCCAATGTGCGCTGCGAGCCATTCGGTGGAGACGAGGGGGTCGGTGGGGGTGGTCATGCGATGTCTTCCTTGCCATTCCGGGGCGTGCGCAGCACGAGCTTTGATGTGCAATTGCGCATCAGAGAATCCATCGTGCGACGGCGTTGGTGGATGAATGGATTCCGGGCTCGCGACTTCGTCGCGCCCCGAATGACGGATGAGAGAGTGGTGTGCGCCCTCACCCCTTCTTCTTCGGCTCCCACTGCTCGGTCGGCCCGCCGGCATCGCGCCAGGCGGCGTAGCCGCCGGCGATGTGGGCGACGGGCTTGAGGCCCATGTCCTGCGCGGTCTTGGCGGCGAGCGCGGAGCGCAGGCCGCCGGCGCAGTGGAAGACGAACTTCTTGTCCTCCTGGAAGATCGGCTTGGCGTAGGGGCTCTGCGGATCGATCCAGAATTCGAGCATGCCGCGGGTGCAGGCGAACGCGCCCGGGATGCGGCCCTCGCGCTCGATCTCGCGGGGGTCGCGGATGTCGACGATGACGACGTCACCGTTCTTGGAGATCTCGATGGCGTCCTTGGCGCTGAGCGTCTCAATCTCGGCATTGGCCTCGTCGATCAGCGCCTTGATGCCGCGGGTGATGGTCTGGGGCATATGGTTCTCCCTCTTGTTACGTCGTCACCCCAAGCGATCTGCCGGAGGTGGAGGTCACCTCTCCCGCTTGCGGGAGAGGTCGACGCGCCCCGGGCGATGCGAAGCATCGTCCCGAGCGCGGCGGGTGAGGGCTCTCTCCTCTTGGGGAAGCCTCGCTCGTGGAGAGACCCTCTCCCCAGCCCTCCCCCGCAAGCGGGGGAGGGAGCGCAGTCCCGTCGCCGATCGAGCCGGACTAACTATGCATCAGTGCGTCAATTCCTTCATCGCACCTTCCAGACCTTCGATCGTGATCGGATACATGCGGCCCGCAAAAATGCGTTTGATGATGGTGGTCGATTCCGAATAGTCCCAATGCTTCTGCTGCACCGGGTTCAGCCACACCGCATGTGGATAGGTGCGGATGATGCGATCGAGCCAGACCGAGCCGGGCTCCTCGTTGACGTGCTCGACCGAGCCGCCCGGCACCATGATCTCGTAAGGCGACATCGAAGCGTCGCCGACGAACACGACCTTGTAGTCGTGCGGGTATTTGTGCAGCACGTCCCAGGTCGGCGTGCGGTCGGTGAAGCGGCGCTTGTTCTGCTTCCACACGCCTTCATAGAGGCAGTTGTGGAAGTAGAAGTATTCCATGTGCTTGAACTCGCTCTTCGCCGCCGAGAACAGCTCCTCGACCTGCTCGATATGCGCGTCCATCGAGCCCCCGATGTCGAAGAACACAAGCAGCTTCACCGCGTTGCGCCGCTCGGGGCGCATGTGCACGTCGAGATAGCCGTGATTGGCGGTCTCGCGGATCGTGGTGTCGAGATCGAGTTCGTCAGGCGCACCGGTGCGCGCGAACTTGCGCAGGCGGCGCAGCGCCACCTTGATGTTGCGGATGCCGAGCTCGACATTGCCGTCCAAGTCCTTGAACTCGCGCTTGTCCCATACCTTCACGGCGCGGTTGTTGCGGTTCTTCTCCTGGCCGATGCGCACGCCTTCAGGGTTGTAGCCGTGCGCGCCGAACGGCGAGGTGCCGGCGGTGCCGATCCATTTCGAGCCACCCTGATGCCGGCCCTTCTGCTCCTCGAGGCGCTTCTTCAGCGTCTCCATGAGCTTGTCCCAGCCCATGGCCTCGATCTGCTTCTTCTCTTCCTCGGTGAGGTACTTCTCGGCGAGCTTCTTCAGCCACTCCTCGGGGATCTCCGCCTTCTCCATGGCGTCGAGCAGATTTTCCAGCCCCTTGAACACCGTGCCGAAGACGCGATCGAACTTGTCGAGGTTGCGCTCGTCCTTCACCAGCGAGGCGCGCGACAGATAGTAGAAATTCTCGACCGTGTAGTCCGCGAGATCAGCGTCGAGCGCCTCCATCAGCGTGAGGTATTCGCGCAGCGTCACAGGGACCTGCGCGTCGCGCAGAGAGGTGAAGAATTGCAGGAACATGGATGACAGATTGCCCGTCGGGTGGCGAACGTCAAGGGGCGGAGGCCATTGCTCCGCGCTGGACCGGGAGGCTTTTTGCTCTAGAATTGGCCCTCTCAAGGGGCTGTTTTGGGGGACGTTTGCAATGGGAATTGTCGCAGCGCTCATCATCGGCGCGATCGCCGGCTGGCTGGCGGGCAAGATTGTCCACGGGGCGGGATTTGGGCTGATCGGCAACATGGTCGTCGGCATCATCGGCGCGCTGGTGGCGAGTTGGGTGCTGCCGCAGCTGCATATCGCGCTCGCCACCGGCACGGTCGGCGCCATCGTGGACGCCACGATCGGCGCGGTGATTGTGCTGGTCATCCTTTCGCTGATAAGACGGGTCTGAAAGCCTGACCGAACCAGGAACGGCCGCCACGCGCGGCCGTTCCCTTGTCGCGACCGGGGCCTGCGCCTCACGCCGACGATACCCAAGGACACGCAATGAAATTTACCGGCACCAAGGACTATGTTGCGACCGAGGACCTCAAGGTCGCCGTCAATGCCTCGATTGTGCTGGAGCGCC
This sequence comes from Bradyrhizobium sp. C-145, assembly GCF_023375135.1. Classification (NCBI taxonomy): domain Bacteria; kingdom Pseudomonadati; phylum Pseudomonadota; class Alphaproteobacteria; order Hyphomicrobiales; family Nitrobacteraceae; genus Bradyrhizobium; species Bradyrhizobium sp. C-145. Next base: position 7,567,813 of record NZ_CP088150.1, read on the forward strand.
CGCTCCTCATCAAGGGCGAGCCCGGCACCGGCAAGACCGTGCTGGCCGAGGAAGTGGCGAAGGCGCTGAACGCGCCGCTTTTGACTTGGCACATCAAGTCCACCACCAAGGCGCAGCAGGGCCTGTACGAATACGACGCGGTGTCGCGCCTGCGCGACAGCCAGCTCGGCGATGCCCGCGTCTCCGACATCAAGAACTACATCAAGCGCGGCAAGCTCTGGGAAGCCTTCACCAGCGAGCAGCGCCCGGTGCTGCTGATCGACGAGATCGACAAGGCCGACATCGAATTCCCGAACGATTTGCTGCTCGAGCTCGACCGCATGGAATTCCATGTCTACGAGACCGGCGAGACGATCAAGGCCAAGCAGCGCCCGATCATGATGATCACCTCGAACAACGAGAAGGAGCTGCCGGACGCTTTCCTGCGCCGCTGCTTCTTCCACTACATCAAATTCCCCGACGCCGACACGATGGGCCGCATCGTCGACGTCCACTTCCCCGGCATCAAGAAGCGCCTGGTCGAGGAGGCGCTGCGCATCTTCTTCGAAGTGCGCGAGGTGCCCGGCCTGAAGAAGAAGCCATCGACGTCGGAGCTGCTCGACTGGCTCAAGCTGCTGCTCAACGAGGACATGAGCGTCGAGCAGCTGAGGGAACGGGATCCGCGAAAACTGATCCCGCCGCTGCACGGCGCGCTGCTCAAGAACGAGCAGGACGTGCATTTGTTCGAGCGGCTGGCGTTTTTGAGCCGCCGGGAAGTGTAGTTTGAGCCGAAGGGAACTGTAGACCTCGCTGCCGACCACACTCTCGGTGTCGTCCTGGCGAAAGCCAGGACCCATACCGCGTGATCTGTCGATTGCGGATAGTCGGCGTACCGAACTACCAATATTCGCAAAACCACTTCCTGGGGTAAAACCACTTCCTGGGGTAATGGGTCCTGGCTTTCGCCAGGACGACGTCGCAGAAGCATTCGCGTTCTCTCCCCTTCGTCATTGCGAGCGTAGCGACTTGTCCGCCGAAGCCTTGGCGTAGGCGGAAGCAATCCAGAATCCCTCCGCGGAACGATTCTGGATTGCTTCGTCGCAAGGGCTCCTCGCAATGACGGAGCAAGGGGCAACGGCGCCGTTCTCCACTTCACATCTGCGTTGCAGACACGGCTTCGCATCCTCGCGGCGCATTTCGCCCGAGCTTTGCTCTCTCCATCGCCCCCAAAGAAAGAGGGCGCAGGGAAGGCCGGGTGCCGGCTGGCACCCACGGTCCGCTGTGCGAAGGCACACGCAGAAAAACTGCACAGCGGCATACAGGTGAAGCCCAACACACGGCCTTCCCTGCGCAGTGGTTGGACGGCTTATGCCGCGCTCTCCCGGGAGCCGAGTTCGTTCTGGCCTCCCTCACCCCAGCGAAAGTCGCCGGCATCGCGCCGGTTGACGCCAATGCCGCATCCGCCAAGGCTTGACCGTAGCAACGACGGCCAGGACCACACGGTTTTGCCGTACGCACGGTTCGCTATGCGCCGCAGTTTTTCCAACCCTGTCGACGGAGCCGGAAACTTGCTGGCGAGACGAACCTGACAGCGCCGCTCGTCCGCACGAAAGCCTCGGGCTCACGGAGAGCAATCCGCCCTACCCGCACATCTCGCACACGACGCTGCCGCGTCCACCGCAACCCGGCCCGCGTTTCGAACGACCTCGCGAACCGCCCCTCTTCCTCGGGGCCGGGCTGTTTCGACTTATGCCGCAATTCCGAATTTCGGTAAAGTGGAATATTCTTATGCGGAGGGGTTGACGAACGAGCGACACAGCAAAATTCGTAGGGTGGGTTAGCGTCAGCGTAACCCACCTCTTTCGTTTCCACACTGACAGAAATGGTGGGTTACGCCAGCGGACTGCGCTTTGCGCAGCCGCCCGCTAACCCACCCTACGCTGCTGTGCCCACCGCAGTCTCCGGAATCCTTGCCGCTTCCATCGGCTGCTTGCCGCGGATCAGGTCGGAGGCGCGGTCGGCGATCATCATGGTGGAGGCGTTGAGGTTTGCCGAGATCATACGCGGCATGACGGAGGCGTCGATGACGCGGAGGCCCTCCAACCCGTGGACGCGGAGCTGGTCATCGACGACGGCCCACGTGCTCTCCGCCGGGCCCATCCGGCAGGTGCAGCCGGGGTGGAAGGTTGTGGTGCCGCGCTGGGTGGCGGCGTGCAAAAATTCGTCGTCGGTGTTGACGTTCGGGCCGGGGAAATCCTCGTAGGCGTAGTAGGGCGACAACGGCGCGGACTTCAAAAGGCGCCGTGCGAGCTTCATGCCGCCGACGATGACGCGGCGGTCGAGCTCGGCGTCGAGATAGTTGGTCTGGATGATCGGCGGCGCGAACGGATCATTGGAGCGGATGCGGACATAACCGCGGCTCTCGGGGCGCTGCTGCCAGGAGGCCACCGTCATGCCGGGCTCGTCCTCGAGCTGGCCCTGCACGCCTTCCTTGTAGCTCGCCGGCGTGAAGGTGAGCTGGAGATCGGAGCTCTCGGCGCTCTCGCCGGAGTGCCAGAAGCAATAGACCATGGTCGGCGACAGCGAGAGCAGGCCGCGGCGCGCGGTCGCCCATTTGAGCGCCTCGATCCACAGAGAGAAGCCGCGGCGAAGCTCGTTGATGGTCTTGATGTCCTTCACCCGCGCCACCGTGCGCGGCGCGTAATGGTCCTGCAGGCCTTCGCCGACCGGCAGCGCGTGGCGCACCTGGATGCCATGGGCCTGCAACAGATCGGGCGAGCCGATGCCGGAGAGCTGCAAGAGCTGCGGCGAATTATAGGTGCCGCCAGACAGGATCACTTCCTTGTTGGCGCGCACCTCGACAGGATGACCGCCACGGCCGCCCTTCATGTAGCGCACGCCGACGGCGCGCTTGCCCTCGAAGATGATCTCGGTCGCATGCGCGTGGGTGTGCACATGCACGTTGGGGCGCTTCATCGCGGGCCTGAGGAAGGCGGTGGCACCGGAGACGCGCAGGCCGTTGTTGATGGTGCGCTGGCAGTAGGACACACCTTCCTGGGTCTTGCCGTTGTAGTCGGGGTTGCGGGGGATGCCGAGCGAGACCGCGCCTTCCATGAAGGCTTCGCAGAGCGGATCGCGCCACTCCATCGTGGTGACGGTGAGGCTGCCCTCGCGCCCGCGATAGAGCGCCTCGCCCTCGCCGACGCGCTTCTCCAGCCGACGGAAATAGGGCAGCACGTCGGCATAGCCCCAGCCGCGATTGCCCATCTGCGCCCAGGTGTCGAAATCCATGCGCTGGCCGCGATTGTAGATGTGGCCGTTGATCGAGGACGAGCCGCCGAGCGTCTTGCCGCGCGGCGCATAGATGCTGCGGCCGCCGGTCCAGGGCCCCGGCTCCTGCTGGTAGGCCCAGTTGATGCTCTTCATGTGGAAGGTCTTGATGAAGCCCGCCGGCAGGTGGATGTAGGGATGCCAGTCGGAAGGGCCTGCCTCCAGCACGCAGACGCTCGTGTTGGGGTCTTCGCTGAGCCGGCTGGCGAGCACGCAACCGGCAGAGCCCGCGCCGACGATCACATAATCAAATCTGTCCATGGTGGCAGCGTCCTTGGCGCGCAATGAGTCTCAGTTGAATCGGTGCCGGAAGCGGGCGCTCTTCACCTCTCCCCATGGGAGAGGTGACCGAGCAAACAGCAAATCTGGAGCACATTATAGCTAGCGCGGCTTGTCGTTGAGTTGAAATTCGAGATGCGCCTGTACCGTCGGCCATTCGGCGGCGGTGATGCTGTAGACCACGGTGTCGCGCAGCGTGCCGTTCGGCCCGACCTGGTGGCTGCGCAGGATGCCGTCCTGCTTGGCGCCGAGGCGCTCGATGGCGCGGCGGCTCTGGTGGTTGAAGAAATGCGTGCGGAACTCGACCGCGATGCAGTTCAGGGTTTCGAAGGCGTGCCGCAGCAGCAGGAGCTTGCACTGCGTGTTGAGCGGGCCGCGCTGCGCGCTCTTGCCGTACCAGGTCGAGCCGATCTCGACGCGGCGATTGGCGGCATCGATGTTCATGTAGGTGGTCATGCCGACGATCCTGCCGCCGGCATCGAACACGGTGAACGGCAGCATCGAGCCTGCGGCCTGAAGGCCGAGGCGACGGTCGATCTCCTTGCCCATGTTCTCCGGCAGTGGGATCGCCGTGTACCAGAGTTTCGACAGCTCGCCGTCCTTGACGGCCTCGACCAGCCTCTCCCGATGCTGATGCGACAGCGGCTCGAGACGGGCGTGCTGTCCACGCAGGGTGACGGGATCGGGCCAGGGCATTGAAAGTCTCTCCTTGCGTCGTTGCGAGCGAAGCGAAGCAATCCAGGGTCTTACGGCGGAGGCAGCCTGGATTGCTTCGTCGCCAGGGCAAAATTGCTTCGCAATTTTGTCGCGGGCTCCTCGCAATGACGGCTTGGCTCACTTATTCAAGAAATTCAACGGCAAACCGCTGCGCGGCCAGTCCATGGCGATCAGCTCGCCCTTGCCCGACAGGGTGATGTAGGCGGTCTTCAGCTCGGGGCCGCCGAAGGCAATGTTGGTGGTGACGCGGTCGCCGGTCGGCACCTGTTCCACCAGCGTGCCGTCAGGCGCGATCACCGAGATGCAGCCGGAGACGAGGGTGGCGACGCAGACATTGCCGTTGGCCTCCACCGCGAGCGAGTCGAACATCTGGTAGCCGCCGAGGCCGCAGATCGGCTTGCCACGCTCGCCGCGATAGATCACCTCGCGCGGCTTCAGCGTGCCCGGCGCGGAGAGCTCATAGGCCCAGAGCCGGCCCGTCGGCGTCTCTGCGATATAGACCGTGTTCTCGTCCGGCGAGAGCCCGATGCCGTTCGCGGGCAGCACGCCATGCACGATCTCGACGATCTCTTTCATGCCGGGCTTGAGATAGTATATGCCGCCAACGTCCATTTCGCGCGCGCGGCGTTTGCCGAGGTCGGAGAACCAGAGGCCGCCCTGCTTGTCGAACACCAGATCATTGGGGCCGCGCAGATCGTGCTCGCCGCATCTGGTCACGACGGTCTCGACCTTGCCGGATTGCAGATCGACGCGCTGGATCGAGCCGCCGCGGTAATCGTCCGGTTGCGGGCCCGGCATGATCATCTTGCCGGCCGGAAGCCAGGAGAAGCCGCCATTGTTGCAGATGTAGATCTTGCCGTCGGGCCCGAGCGCGGCGCCATTGGGGCCACCCGGCACCTTCGCGACGATCTCCTTGCGGCCGTCGGGATGAACGCGGGTCAGGCGCTGGCCGCGGATCTCCACCAGCACGACCGAGCCGTCCGGCATCACGACCGGCCCTTCTGGAAATTCGAGGTCGGTGGCGAGAACGCGGACGTTGGACATGTTGGGACCCTCCCGGCTGCTTGTTATGACTTGCACGGGATGTCCGGCACGGGCCCACACGCAAGATTTGCCTGCGGTTATGACAAAGTCGCCGGGGCTTGCCAAGCAAGCGGGACGGTATGCCAGCGTTGCGGAAGCCCCCTACTCCCTCACCGGCATCCAGATCTCGAAGCCGCCATTTCCGGTTGCTGGATCGAACTTCTCGTCATAGCGCTCGAAGTTCGGTGCGTCCGCGGCTTTGAGGCCGGAGGCCGGCAGCCACTGATTCCAGATCGTGTTGACAGTGCGGCGGATCGAGGCGACGTGATCGGTGTGGGTAAAGACGGCGTAGCGCTGCTCGGGGATGCGGATGCGGCCGAAGCGACGCGGCAGGTCCGAGAAATCGGCGACCTCGACGCCGGCGATGTAGTCGAAATTGCCGGCATCATCGCCATTGCAGCAAACGCCGTAGGCGACGTTACCGACGCGCGCGGGAATGTCGGCGACCTCCTGGTGAAAACGGTGCCATAGACCGGGGATCATGGCGCCATTGTCGCAGGAGATGCGCTCGGCGGGACCGGCGACCAGGAAGGCCTTTGCGGTTTCGAAACGCGGCGGGGCAAGATGGTCGAGCATGGTGGAGTCCATGAGGATCGGCTCCTGAAGCTTGAGGTGGCTGGCGCATGTCGCGGCCCGCACCGCTTCGGGCGTGGTGCCGAACTGGTCGCGGAACGCGCGGGTGAATGCTTCGTGCGAGCCGTAATCCGCCTCCAGCGCCAGTGACAGGATGTCAGGCGCACCGTTCGCAAGACTGCGCGCGGCTTCCGTCAGCCGCCGCGCGCGCACGTAGCGCATCACCGGAAGACCGGTGGCTGCGGCAAACGCGCGCACGATGTGGAACCGCGACACGCCTGAGATCGCTGCGATCTCGTCGAGCGTCATCGGCTCGGCCAGATGGCTCTCGATATACCAGAGCGCGCGCTGGGCTGGGTTCACGGTGGTCGTCCTCGTTCGAAGCGCGGTCATGATGCGCAGCAATGCCGCCGGCCCGCTTGATCGGCATTGCGGTCCTGACATGAGGATAGCCGGGCAACGGCTACTGGCAACATCCGGGCATCCGTGGCTACACTCCCGGGGTCGCTGAAACCGCTCACCAGAAAGCACGGAGGAACCGCGTCATGGAAATTACAGATGTGCGGGCGCACCATATCCGCATCCCCTATGACGCCGGTGTCGCCAGCTTTCGCCAGGGCGCTTCCGCAATTACCGCGCTCGACATGGTGCTGGTCGAGGTCACGACCGATGCCGGGCTGACCGGCTGGGGCGATGCCTTCGCCTATGTCTGCCCCCGCACCACGCGCAGCGCCGTCGAGGAGATGATCGCGCCGCAGGCGCGTGGGCTGAAGGTACCTGATGCGGCCGGCATCCCAGGGGTCATGGAGCAGATCCAGCGCAATCTGCATCTGTTCGGCCGCTACGGCATCACCATGTTCGCGATCTCTGGACTCGACATCGCGCTGTGGGACCTTGCCGCCAAGGTGGAGGGCGTGCCCGTGCATCGCCTGCTCCGCGAGACCAGGCGCACAGCTATTCCCGCTTACGCGAGCCTGCTGCGGATCGGCTCGCCCGACAACATCGCCGCCGAATGCAGGAAGGCGCTCGCGCTCGGCTATGGCGCCATCAAGCTGCACGAGACCACGACACCTGCGGTGTTCGCTGCACGCGAGGCGATCGGGCCAACCATTCCGCTGATGGTCGACATGAACTGTCCTCTCACCGCCGATCAGGCGATCGCGTTTGCGAAGGCATGTGCGGACGCGAAACCGATGTTCCTGGAGGAGCCGGTCTGGCCGCCGGAGGATTTTGCTGCGCTCGCCGACGTCCGCAGCAAGGGCGGGCTCGACATTGCCGCCGGCGAGAATGCCTGCACGGAGTATCAATTTCGCCAGATGATGAATGCGGGCGCGGTGAGCCATGCCCAGCCCTCAGTGATCAAGGTCGGCGGCATCACGGAGTTCCTGAAGGTCGCGGCGCTGGCCGATCAGTTCGGCGTCAAGATCGTGCCGCACTCTCCCTATTTCGGTCCGGGCCTGCTGGCGACGCTGCATCTCTTGGCACTGCGCGAGGACGGGCTCGTCGAGATTTTCTATTTGAAACGCGAGGCCTGCCTCTGGGGCGGCCGCGCCGATGTCGATGCGACCGGCCATGTCGCGGTGCCGAATGGCCCTGGACTTGGCTACGAGCCCGATCGCGGCGTGATGGAGCGATATCGCGTCGCGTGATCGCCGCGCTTATTTCGCAGCGTCCTTCGCCGCCGCCGGCGCGTCCTGCTTCTTCTTCGCATCGTCGGCCGGCTTCGCTTGCGCGGCCTGGAGATCGGCGAGCGTCTTCTGCAAGCCGGCGAGACTCGTCTTCAGCGTGTCGATCTGGCGATTGGCTGCGTCCAGCTTCTGCTGATGATCGAGCGTGAGCTTGGTGATAGTCTTCTGCAGGAAGTCGACATTGCTCTGGAGACAGCTCGTGCGCCGCTCCATGGTCTTCTCGACGGTGCAGATCTCAATGCCGGGCACGTCCTGCGCGCGGAGCGACAGCGGCGCCAGCGCTGCGAGCAGCAACATTGCGAAACAGACGCCGGCGCTTCGGATCAGCATGAAAGGTTCCTCGTCAATCGATCACATCAATGTGCGCTTTTTGCGCGCAAGCGCGTGAGGCTACCACACTCGTACCGCATTCTCGCGTGAGCTTGCGCCTGTTCCCTGGGACGGGGAACGATGATCGGCACGCGGAAAGAAGTGGGCGTTCTTTCCGCGGCTTTGTTTAGGGGAGATTTTTGGAATGGCAACGCGGGATAGACGTCTGGCGGAATTCGATGGCACCGGAGAACCACCACCCGGCCTTGCGGTCGAAGTGTTGTGCGAGGACCACAGCGGAACGTATCAGCTGCCGTTCGCCTGCCGTTATGTGGAGGGACGCTGGCGCAACCACGAGGCCGGCATCGCGGTCGAAGCGACCGTCATCGGCTGGCGTCTGCCGCGCGTGAAGCAGCGCGGCGCCGCCTGACGGCGATCTGTATTTCAAAATGCGACGGAGCCGCGCTTCCGCTTTAACCTTCGGAACGCGGCCCGAACAAATCACGTCCGAATCGGCCATAGGGCTTCGTACGCATCTGTTCACGGCTAGATGTCGCCAGCCGGCCCCCCGCGCGCACAATATCTGCGCAGCGCAGGATTGGATCTGGGCCGCGTATTGGCGGCAAAAGTTAACCGCATCAAGGGCATGGCGGGGGCACGCCATGTGCCTGCCGGGCGACGGCTCCAGCCCTCGAAACGGGCAGGACAGCGCGAGACCTGCCTAATATTCCACCTCGAGCTCCTCGATCTCGGCCGGCTCTTCCCGCGCCGCCGCGATCCATTCCTGCATCTCGGTCATCGCCATAATGGTGTCAGCATAGGCCTTCAGCGGCGGCGCAAGCTTGACGTCATAGGTGACGAAGCGCGTCACCACTGGGGCGTACATCGCATCCGCCATGGTGCGCTGCGCGCCGAACAGGAACGGACCGCCCGATTTCTCCAGGCAATCGCGCCAGATCAACCAGACGCGGTCGATGTCGGCCTGCGCGCGCGACCAGATCTTGAAGCCGGGAAAGTGTCCCTTCAGGTTGACCGGCAGCGAGGCGCGCAGCGTGGTGAAGCCGGAATGGATTTCGCCCGAGATCGAGCGGCAATGCGCGCGCTGAATGCGGTCATCAGGCAGCAGCCCGGCGTCCGGCATCACCTCGTGGAGATATTCGGCGATCGCCAGCGTATCCCACACCACGGCGCCATCGTGCCGCAGGCACGGCACCAGGATCGAGGACGACAGCAAGAGGATTTCGGCGCGCGCCGAGGGATCATCCGGCGCTGTGACGATCTCCTCGAAATCGAGCCCGGAAAATTTCGTCAGCAGCCAGCCACGCAGCGACCACGACGAGTAGTTCTTGCTGCTGATGGTCAGTGTCGCCTTCGCCATTTGGCCCTTCCCTGCGCCTGATCTCGACACCCGCTCGCCCCGCGGGCGTGCCCATGAGCTGTGCTTGCCGCGAAATTGAGGAGCAAGCGATGTGCCAGTTTCGAGAGCGGTCCCGCTCCCGCTTGGCTTCGATATTGCATAATCGCCGGGGGACAGGTGGGCGTTTCAGTATGATGTCGATGTATTATCAGGCCTTCCAGAACCATATGGACCTGACCGCGCCATGGCGGGCGGGGGCCTCGTCCGCGCTCAAATTCCTCAACCTGGTACCGCAGGGCGTCTCGCATCAGGTGGTCGGCCGGCTCTCGGCAGCGCTTGAGCTGATCTCGCGCTCCACCCTCACCTATGATCGTCCCGCCTACGGCATCGACAGCGTGATGGTGGGCAATCGCGAAATCGCCGTCACCGAGGAGATCGCCTACGCGACGCCGTTTGGCTCGCTGCTGCACTTTCGCAAGGACGGCGTGGGCGAGCAGCCGCGCATGCTGCTGGTGGCGCCGATGTCGGGCCATTTCGCCACGCTGTTGCGCGGCACCGTGAAGACGCTGCTCCAGGACCACGACGTCTACATCACCGACTGGCACAATCCGCGGGACATTCCCCGCAGCGAGGGCCGCTTCGGGCTCGACGACTACACCGAGCATCTCATCGATTTCCTCGGACAGCTCGGCCCGCGCCCGCACATGGTGGCGATCTGCCAGCCGTCGGTCTCCGCGCTCGCGGCCGCCGCGATCATGTGCGAGGACAACCACCCCTCGCGGCCGGCGACGCTGACGCTGATGGCCGGGCCGATCGACACCCGCATCCAGCCGACCAAGGTCAACGACTTCGCCAAGAGCAAGCCGATCGAGTGGTTCGAGCGCAACCTGATCAACTACGTGCCGATGCAGTGCCGCGGCGCCTTGCGCAAAGTCTATCCCGGCTTCGTGCAGCTCACCGCCTTCGTCTCGATGAATCTCGAGCGCCACATCAAGCAGCATCTCGACCTCGCCAACCACATCGCCAAGGGCGAGAAGGACAAGGCCGCCAGCATCAAAACCTTCTACGATGAATATTTCGCGGTGATGGACCTGCCGGCGGAGTTCTACATCGAGACCGTGCGCGACGTGTTCCAGGAGCACCTGTTGCCGCAGGGCAGACTGATGCATCGCGGGCGCCCGGTGAACACCAAAGCCGTCAGCCGCATGGGACTGATGACGGTCGAGGGCGAGAAGGACGACATCTGCTCGATCGGCCAGACCCTCGCCGCACAGGACCTCTGCACCGGCGTACGCGCCTATCGCCGCGTCCATCACATGCAGGCCGGCGTCGGCCATTACGGCGTGTTCTCGGGCAAGCGCTGGAACAACGAGATTTATCCGCTGCTGCGGGATTTCGTGCACGTCAATTCATGACCATCATTGCCTGGCCCCCAAGGCGCCAGCCGGGGTAACGGCACGTGCTCTAATGCTCTTGCTTGAGCAGCTCTTTCGCTTCTGTGATTTCGGGAAGATTTCGCTCCACATCGAATTCGGCGAGGACGGGAACGAGCAGTTCGGATGCCGCGCACGCTCGACCATGCGTCTTGTGCAGGCGCGCAAGTCCAAGGGCGCTGCGCAGCTCGAAAGTCTTCGTCTGCTGGCTTCGTGCGATGTCCAGCGCTCGCCTGAGGGCATTCTCGGCACCGGAATCGTCGGGAGGGTCACGGCGCAACAAAAGCTCGCCGTGGACGCGGTGCAGCTCGGCATCGAGCCAACGCTGACCGGACTGTTCCGCCCACGCAATCAGCTCACTCAAGATTTCGAGCCCGGTTTCGACTTGGCCCACCTCTGCGTCCGCCATGGCGACGTGCATTCCCCAAAACGGTTCACAGAGGTAACAGTCATTCTCGTGCAGCAAGGTCCAGCCGCGGCGCATTTCTGCCAATCCGGCCATTCGCTCGCCAGCACGCCACTTGGCGAGGCCATTCAGGTAGGTGCCGGCGGCCACATAGAGCGGCATCGTGTGGTCGCGCGCGAGACCGAGCGCCAGGATCGTCTCTGTTTGCTGCAACAAGCCCCCGCACAGTCCGTCGAACACAGCGCGATGAACAAGCGCATTGGCCTGGGAAAGCGCCCGTTGTTCTCCGGAAGCGCGCACCGCTTCGGCGGCGAGTTGGCGTGCGCGGCCGATGCTGCCCAGCGGCCAGAGTACCAAGGCAAGAAACCTCTCGATCACGAACGGAAGATCCAGCGCCGAAGCCCTGAACATCGCCGGATCCGGCTCGGCACCATAGATATCCAGTGCTTGCTCGAGATGCCCCCGCGCATTCAAGTAATCACCGCCGAACCAGCAGGTAACCCCGCCCGTCCAATGGGCAACGATGGCGGCCACCGGTGAGTTCGGCCGTCGTTCAGCGGCGCTCATGATGGCATCCGCCAGCTCGCGCATCGGAGCGAGCTCGCCGTGTGTCAGGCAAGCATTGAAGAGGCCCGAATGGATCGGCGCAAGTTCAACGGGATCATTGATGTCGGCGGCGAACTGTCGGGCGCGCGTCCATGCGGCGACCGTTTCGGGAGCGCTGTGCCCGAGGCTGCCCCGCAATGCACGGCCATATGCGATTTGAAGATGCAGCCTGCTCATCACCCGGCGGGGCTCATCGGGCAGTTGATCCGCCGTCGCAACCGCCTTGCCGAGATGCGCGATCGCCTCGGAATAGGCCGAGCGTTTTAGCGCCTGCTGGCCCGCCTTGTGCCACCATTCGAGCGCGACCTCGCTCAGCCCCGCCTCGGTGAAGTGATGCGCCAGAACTTCCGGCTCAGTCTCGGCCACGATCGGAAACTTCTCGCGCAGGACATCACCGATGCGCTTGTGAAGCAGCTGCCGTTTGCTCCTGAGCAGGCCCTCATAGGCTGCTTCCTGAACGAGAGCGTGCCTGAAGCTGTAGTTTGCTTCGGGCGGAGCCCCGTGACGCACCAGCAGTTCCGCCTCTTCGAGCTGCGCTAGCGCGGCGGTCAGCGTCAGATCATCGCGTCCTGCCACATATCTCAGCAGCGCATATGAAAAGTCGCGGCCGATCGCGGCGCCGATTTGCGCCACCTCCTTGACTGGAGCCAGCCGGTCGAGCCGCGCCATCAGCGAATCCTGCAGCGTCGCGGGAATAGCGAGCGGCGGGAGCGGACTATCGAGGCGATAACGCCCGGCGTCCTCGACGAGCAATCCGGATTCCAGCACCATCTTGGTGAGTTCCTCGACAAATAGCGGGACGCCATCCGTCTTGTCGATGATCTGCTTCATCATCTCCCGTGGCAGCTGGCGGCCGACGGTTACCTGCTCGACCAGCGCACGCGTGTCCTGCGGGTCTAGTCGGTCGAGCCGCAACAGACTGACGTTGGCAAGGCCCGACCATGAGGGCTCGAACTCTGGCCGGGATGTCGTGAGCACGAGTATCGGCAGTCCCCTGATCCGATCAACCGCAAGATCGAGCAGTTCAAGTGTCGTGGCATCGGCCCAGTGCATATCCTCGCAGATGATCAACAGCGGCTGCTCTCGCGCCAGCCCCTCGAGCTGATCGAGCAGGGCGGCAAATGTCTGTCGCCGCTGCTGCGCCGGGCTCAAACCAAGCGGCGGACAATGGTCGCCGGTTGGAATCGAAAGGAGAGCCGCAATCAGCGGTGTCGCTCGGGCGACCTGCTGCGTTCCAAGCGCCAGCATAGCCTCGAGCTTGTCGAGCTTTTGCCCGGGCGTGTCATCCGAGCGGATGCCGGCGGCGCGCTCGAGCTGCGCGACAAAGGGATGAAGCGCACTGTTGGTGTGGTAGGGCGAACACTGATATCGCACCCGGCGGTGCACCCCCAACGCGGGACTTTCAGACAGCGTTGCGACCATGCGCGACTTGCCGATGCCCGCTTCGCCGGAAATCAACAGCATCTGGCCTCGCCCTTGCCATGCCAGTTGCTGGCGTGAGAGCGCGAATTCGATCTCCTGCTTGCGGCCGACAAAGCCGATCGAGCGCGCAGCACGAACCGCCTCGAAGCGACTCTCCGATGCGGTCGTTCCCTCGACCGCCCAGACCGCAATGGGTTCGGCTATCCCCTTGACCTCGCGGCGGCCGAGATTGCGAAGCGCGAAGAGATCGCCCAGCAGCCGGCGCGTCGACGAGGCAACGACGACCGCTCCCGGCTCCGCCAGGCTCTGGAGCCGCGCAGCGAGGTTCGGTGTATCGCCGATCGTTCCGTGCTCCTCTGACGCATCTCCGCTGACGAGGTCGCCGACCACCACAAGTCCGGTCGCGATTGCGATCCGCAGTTCGACCCTTTCGTCCGCGCCTGTTTTGAGTTGCCCGACCGCAGAGATGATGTCGAGGCCCGCTCGCACTGCCCGCTCCGCATCATCCTCGTGGGCGCGAGGATAGCCGAAATAGACGAGTATTCCGTCACCAACGAACCTGGCTATCCTGCCGTCGTAAGCAGCGATGACGCTCGCGCAGGCGGCGCGGTAGGCGCGGATCACTTCCCACATATCCTCGGGATCGAGCCGCGCCGAGAGCGCGGTCGAACCGACCAGATCGCAAAACATAACGGTGAGATGACGCCGCTCGGCGTCTTGAGGAGGAGCGGGCGATGCGATCAGCGCGGCTGGATCGAGGTCGGCAATAGCACGGAGCATTTTGCGGCGATGGCCGAGCAGCACTCCGAGCTTCTCGAAATCGTCATCCATCAGTTCGGGAAGGACACCCATGTCGATCCCATTTTGGACAAAACGCTCTGCGTATTGCCCAAGCCCCAGCTTCTCGAGCCACTCCGCAATCTGCATTGGCTCCACCGATCGTGTGGTTGGCGGTTAGCAGAATTTTGGACCACGGCACGCAGGGACAATATCCCAACGCCACCATGATGGCACTCTTGTTTGTTGCGCGACAACTTAGGTTGCGCAGGACCGATACGCGTCCAAGCAGGAAAGTCGTTCGATGCGAACGTCTGCGCTACTAAAAATCGTCTGCACGTAGCGTCGAACGACAGAGGTTGCGATCGTCAATGACTCCTTCAGATCTGAAGCCGAATCCGGCACCCGGGCTTTTGCCCACGCCAAGATGCCCGGCATGCGCTTTTTCCGCGAGGACAGTCGTCTTCACTCCCTGTCCATGGTCACTTCGTAGCTGCGCGCCATCGCTCCTGCCGCAACTTGAAGCGAAGAACCGACGATCCAACAGGCCGCAACAAAGACGACCAGGCCATTGGGAAGGCTTTGATCAAGGACAAGGATGCTGACGGACAGAGCTGCTGCGATCGCCGCGCTGAACGTCCCGGCCGCACTCATGATCTCAATCGCCTCGGACCCATTGTATTGCTCCGGGGTGCTCGAAATCGACTTCCGAGCGAACGTACGAGACAAATCAATTCCAATATAGAAGCTAACGGCTCCGTAGATCATCATGAGCAGCACGATCCAGCCGCTTTCAAACAGTCCGCCTTTCTGACGTAATACGGTCGCCCCCACATAGAGGCCGCAAGTGGCCCCAACGGCTGCGAGCCCAATTCTTTCAAGAAGATGGGCCGCCTTGATAAGGCTCGAACGGGCGATCCGATAATTGCCGGCGTGTCTTGTCGGCGAAAATGCACTGGAAACTTCGTTGCTGATCTTCATTGGGGGCTCCTTGGTAAGTAGCAGCCTACCGGCCGACCCCGAACAGAAGCTGCGTAAACACGTTTCGCGATGCCCTGATTCCAATTTTTGAAAAGATCTGTGCTGAGTGTTGGGACTGGCTTGCTCGTGACCAAGACGAGAGCCAATCCAAAGCTGCGAGCATCCGGCTTCGCAGGCATTGCATCTCACCCGTGTCTGTCAGTTAGCTCCGGGTGTGGCAATTTCTTGCGGGAGTAATAGCTCGAAAAGAAACTGATGGAATATGAGACGGTTCACATGCCGCAGTTCCCTGTCGCTCCATCCAGTCACGATTTCAGGAGCCTGTATCGTCGCGCACTCGGCAGCAGGAGCAGGAGCTGAAAGGTGCCCTCGATCAGGCCAACCATTCCTCGCCCCAGACCTGGACGACGTGGCCAGGCGACAATTCGCGATATTGCCGGCGAGGCGGCTGGTAGTCCGGCGCGCGCACCGGGCTTCTGATCTCGTCGTTGGAAGCCTCGCGCCTGGTGCCGCGGCGCGATGGATCGGGCACCGGCACGGCAGCCATCAGCTTCTTCGTGTAGGGATGCTGCGGATTGCCGAACACTGCCGCGCGCGGACCGATCTCGACGATCTCGCCGAGATACATCACCGCGACGCGGTGGCTCATGCGCTCGACCACCGCGATGTCGTGGGAAATGAAGAGATAGGCAAGGCCCATGCTGGCCTGAAGGTCGAGCATCAGGTTCACGACCTGCGCCTTGACCGAGACGTCGAGCGCCGAGACCGCCTCGTCCGCGACGATCAGCTTCGGCCCCAGCGCAAGCGCACGCGCGATGCAGATGCGCTGGCGCTGGCCGCCGGAGAATTCATGCGGGAAGCGCGCGGCCATGTCGGCAGTCAAGCCGACGCGCACGAGCAGATCGGCGACCTTGTCGCGCGCCTGCGACGCCGACGCGAGCCCGTTGGCGAGCAATGGAGCCGCGATCGCCGTTCCCACCGACATGCGCGGATTGAGGCTCGCGAACGGATCCTGGAAGACGATCTGCATGTGCTTGCGGAAATCGCGTAAAGCTCGGCCGTTCATGGTGAGCACGTCCTGGCCGTCGATCAGGACGGTGCCACTGTCCGGCTCGAGCAGCCTGAGAATCGAGCGGCCTGTCGTCGACTTGCCGCAACCGGATTCGCCGACCAGCGCCAGCGTCTCGCCGGCGCGCAGGGTGAAGGAGATGTTCTCGACCGCGTGGACACGGCCCGAGACCTTTCCGAACAGGCCCGAGCGGATCGGAAAGCGCGTGGTGAGATTGGCGACTTCGAGCAACGGACGCTCGGCGGTCGAGACCGTGTCGGGCGTCTCCATCGGCTGATCCGAGGTGCCCGTGACCTTGTCGACGATGGGAAAACGCATCGGCCGCTCACGTCCGTCCATCGAGCCGAGGCGCGGCACGGCGGCGAGCAGTGCGCGGGTGTAGGGATGCGACGGAGCGGCGAAGATGCGCGACGTCGCGTCGGTTTCGACCGCCTGCCCGCCATACATCACCACGGTACGATCAGCGATCTCGGCGACCACGCCCATGTCGTGGGTGATGAAGAGGATCGACATCCCCTCCTCCTGCTGAAGCTCCTTCAGCAGTTCCAGGATCTGGGCCTGGATGGTGACGTCGAGCGCGGTGGTCGGCTCGTCCGCGATCAAAAGCTTCGGCTTGCAGGCCAGCGCCATCGCGATCATCACGCGCTGACGCATGCCGCCGGAGAAGCGATGCGGATGCTCGTGGAAGCGCGATGTCGCCGCGGGAATGCGGACGCGATCGAGCAGGCGGATGGTCTCGGCCTCCGCCGCCGCGCGCGACAGGCCGCGATGCTGGATCAAGGCCTCGGCGATCTGGAAGCCGATGGTGAGCACCGGATTGAGGCTCGTCATCGGCTCCTGGAAGATCATCGCGACGTCGTTGCCGCGAATGTCCTTCATGCCCGCTTCGGGCAGCGCGAGGAGATCGCGGCCGGCCAGCATGATGCGGCCCTCGACGCGACCAATCTCCTGCGGAATGAGCCGCATGATCGAGAGCGCGGTGACGCTCTTGCCCGAACCGGACTCGCCAACGATCGCGACGGTTTCCTTGGGGGCGATGTCGAACGACACGTTGCGGACGACGGGAATCCACTGCCGCTCGAGCATGAAGGACGTGGTGAGGCCGGCAACCGACAGCACCGGCGCCTGCGCTTCGGCAACGAGTTGATCAGGTGCGTTTGCGCCGGTGCTCATGCGAAGCACCAGGAGCTTTGCGAGATGAGACTGGATCGTGCCGCAAGGAAGGTGCGCTCCCTCCCCCGCTTGCGGGGGAGGGCTGGGGAGAGGGTGCTTCCACAATGAAGGACCCTCAAGAGGAGAGACCCCTCACCCGGCGCTTCGCGCCGACCTCTCCCGCAAGCGGGAGAGGTGGACTGAGCTCGTGGCTGCGCCGATGTTCCCATCACCATCTCAACCTCAATAACCGCGGCTACGGTCAACGAATCCCGGCAGATCTTCGCCGCGGCGGTGGCGTGCGATGACGTCGAGCACGAAATCGACGGCCGTGTCCGGCGTGGTCATGCTGGCATTGTGCGGCGTCAGCAGGATGCGCGGATGGCTCCAGAACGGATGGCCCGCGGACAGCGGCTCCGGCTCGGCGACGTCGAGAACGGCGCCTGCGAGCGCGCCGCTGTCGAGCGCGGCGAGGAAATCGGCTTCGACGAGATGCGCGCCACGGCCGACATTGACGAGAGAGGCACCGCGCGGCAGGCGCGCGAACAGGTCCGCGTTCAAGATACAGCGGGTCTCGTCGGTCAGCGGCAGCAGGCAGACGAGGATGTCAGTTTGCGACAGAAAGTCCGGCAGCGAGCCCGCGCCCGCATAGCAGGTCACGCCCTCGATCTCGCGCGGCGAGCGATTCCAGCCGAGCAGCGGAAAGCCGAACGCCTTGAGCCGATCGAGCACGGCCTGGCCGAGTTGGCCGAGCCCCATCACGCCGACACGCCGCCGCTTCGCCGGCGTGATCCGGATCTCGCGCCAGACCTGCTCCCTCTGCTGGGCGATGAAGTGGAGGAGATCACGATGCAGGCCGAGTACCGCCATGGTGACGTATTCGACCATGGTCTCGGCAATGCCGGGCTCCAGCATGCGGACGAGAGGAATATGCGCGGGAAGCTTTGTGGCGTCGAATTGATCGACACCCGCGCCGACCGAGAAGACCAGTTCGAGATTCGGGAACGTCGTGGCGATATCCTCCGGCGGCACCCACGCCACCAGATAGCTGATATCAGCGGGATTGCCGATGTCGGGCCAGAGCCGAAACGGCAGATCGGGTGCGCGCTCCGCAAAGAAGCGCGCCCACTCGGCGCCGCGAACCATATTGGCCTTGTAGAGAACCGTCATGCCGCCTCAAAACGGGCTGACCGGCGCGAGCCGCCGGCCGTCGATCATGCGCTTGTGGCTGTAAGCCACCGGGTCGACCAGTGGTGTCGAGCCGGTCACGATATCGGCGGCGAGCTTGCCGGCCGCGGGACCAATGCCGAAGCCGTGACCGGAGAAGCCGGTGGCGAGGAAGAAGCCGGGCAAGGCATCAACCGGCGAGATCACGGGGATGGTATCAGGCGTGCAGTCGATGGTGCCGCCCCAGGCTTCCGCAATCTCGATGTCCTTCAATTCCGGATTCGAACGGATCAGCGACGCCAGCGCCGCATTGACCAGCGACATGTCGGGGGCCGGATCGCGCACGCGATCGGCTTCGAACGGCGACGGATTATCAAAGCTCCAGCTGGTGCCGCGTACGATCTGGTCGAAGAACGACTTGCCGAACGACAATTTCAGCCCGTTCTTGCGATGCTGATAGGTCGGCCAGAAGGTGCGGGCGTAGCGGAACAGGTCGGGCGACAGCTCGACCGTGCCGCGGTTGCGCAGCGCCAGCGTAAAGCCGCCGTCGAGACGGCGGCGGATGCAATAGAAATCGGTGCCGAGCGCGCCCGAGGTGATCTCCGGTCCGGGGGTGGTCCGGCATGCCGTGGCGTTAACGAGACCGATCGGCAGCTCGATGCCGTGGCGGCGGCAGAACAGCGACGACCACGCGCCGCCCGCCAGCAGCACGGCTTGCGTGCGGATGGTGCCCTTCTCGGTGACGACGGCACTGACGCACCCACCCTGCGTCTCCAGCCCGCGCGCGGCGCAGCCCTGGTGAATGGTCACGCCATGCTTTCGCGCGGCGGTGGCAAGCGCGGGCACGGCCATCGACGGCTCGGCGCGGCCGTCGCTCGGCGTGTGCAGGCCGCCGACCCATTTGTCGGCATTGCCAGGCATGCGTTCGGCGATCTCGGCCGGCGTCAGGATGGTGGAGTGGACCTGCTGCTCGCGCGCGACCGCGGCCCAACGTTCCCAGCTCGCAAGCTCGTCCTTGCTCTTGGTCAGGAACAGCACGCCGGTGCGGCGGAAGCCGGCATCGACGCCGGCGTCGTTCTGCATGTCCTCCCACAGCCGCAGCGCCTCACGTGCCAGCGGAATCTCCTCGCGCGCGCGGCCCTGTTGGCGGCACCAGCCCCAATTGCGGCTCGACTGTTCGCCGCCGACATGCCCCTTCTCGACCAGCGCGACGGAAAGGCCCTTCTTCGCCAGATGATAGGCCGCAGACACGCCGATCACGCCGCCGCCGATGACGACGACATCCGCCTGTGCCGGCAGGCGTTCATCGCTGTTTATACGGTTGAGCGGCGGGGACATGGGGCACTCCTGGAATTCAGTTCGAACGGAACTCGGCTCGTCATGGGATGTTCATTCGCGGATCGAGCGCATCGCGCAGGCCGTCACCGAGGAAGTTGAAGCTGGTGACCGCCAGCGTGATGGCGACGCCCGGCGCGATCGCGAGCCAGGGCGCGCTGGTGAGATAGATCTGGGCGTTGTTGAGCATGTTGCCCCAGCTCGCGGCCGGCGGCTGGATGCCGTAGCCGAGATAGCTGACATAGGATTCGAGCAGGATCGCCTTGGCGACGTTCAGCGTCGCCGCGACCACGATCGGCGCGATCGCGTTGGGCACGAGCTCGCGGAACATGATCCGCAGGTTCGAGGAGCCGAAGGCGAGCGCGGCGACCGCAAACTCGCGCTCCCGCAGCGATCGCACCTGCGCCTCGACGACGCGGGCAACGGCCATCCATGCAGTTGCCGCAATCAGCACGGTGGTGGTGATGAGACCAGGCTCGGTGAGCGCCGCCAGCGCAAGCAGCAGGAAGATGGTCGGGAAGCACAGCACGGCGTCGACGAGCCGCATCAGCACCGCGCCGGCCACGCCGCCGTAGAAACCGGCGAAGGCGCCGACGACGATGCCGACCGCCATCGCGATCACCATCGCCACGATGCCGATCGAGAGCGAGACGCGGCCGCCCATCATCAAGCGCGCGAGCACGTCGCGGCCGAGCTCGTCGGTGCCGAGGATATGCGCACCCGACAGCGGCGGCGCGAACCGCTTCATGATGTCGATATAGGTGTCGTCGAACGGCAGCAGATAAGGACCGAACGCCGAGCCGAGCACGAGCACCAGAATGATCACGGCACCCGCGAGTGCGAGGCGGTGCCGGCGGAAGCGCCGCCAGGCGGCCTGGCCGGGGGCGGGCTGGACTGTGGAAAGGGTCGCCGTCGCCATCGCCTAGCCCACCCGGATGCGCGGATCGACGACGGCGTAGAAGATGTCGGCGAGCAACGAGCCGATCAGCACCATGGTCGCCGAGAACATCAAGATGCCCATCACCACGGGATAGTCACGATAGCCGATGGAATCGAGGAACAGCCGGCCCATGCCGGGCCAGGTGAAGACGGTCTCGGCCACCAGCGCGCCACCGAGCAGCGTCGGAAACTGAAGGCCCGCGACCGTGATCATCGGCAGCAGCGCGTTCCGCAGCGCGTGCACGGTGAGGATGCGCCACTCAGGCATGCCCTTGGCGCGGGCGGTGCGGATGTAATCCTGGTTGATGACTTCCAGCATGGAGGAACGCATGAAGCGGCCCCACATCGCGGTCTCGACCAGCGCCAGCACCATCGCCGGCGCAATCAGGTGATGCAGCAGGTCGAGGAATGAGCCATCGCCGACGGTCTCGCGGTTGCCGGCCGGCAGCCAGCCGAGCTTCACCGAGAAGACATAGATGGTGACGAGCCCGAACCAGAAGGTCGGGATCGACAGTGCGATCATGGCGCCGACGGTTGCGAGCGTGTCGAACAGCGAATAGCGGCGCAGCGCACCCAGCACGCCGATCCAGCAGCCGAGCAGCACGGCGATGATCGTCGCCGTCGCCATCAATTCGAGGGTTGCGCCGAGATGCGAAGAGATCACCGACAGCACCGCCTCGCCGTCGCGATAGGAGCGGCCCCAATCGCCGCGCACCATGCGACCGAACCAGTCGAGATACTGGATCGGCAGCGGGCGATCGAGCCCGAGCTGCTTGGTGACGCGGTCGAGATCCTCCTGTGTCATCTGCGCGGAGGCCGCGAATTGCGAGAGCGGTCCGCCGGGCGCCAGGTGTAGGATGGCAAAGCCGATTCCCGAGACGATCACCAGCAGCATGATCGCCTGGGCCAGGCGGTTGACGACGTAACGGGCCATCTCAGGCTGCCCTGCACACCTGATAGATCAGGCCCAATACCATTCGCGGATGTTCCAGCAGTTGATGGAGGTGTTGATGTTGGGACGGAAGCCTTGCAGCCCCTCCTTGACGCCCTCGGCAATGAACCCCTGAAACAGCGGCAGGATGGCGAGATCGTTACGGATCAGCTTCTGCAGCTCGCCATAGGTCGCCTTGCGCTGTGACAGATCGAACTGCTTGGCGCCTTCGGCGAGCAGCCGGTCGGCCTCCGCGCTCTGGTACTGATAGGTGTTGTAGCCGCGGCCGCCTTTGGCGGGAATGGAGCCTGAGCCGAAGCGCGGCGTCACGTCGGGGTCGCTGCCCAACATGAAATTCACGCCCACGATCACCGAGTTGAACTTCGACTGCTGCCAGAAGTCGCCCCAGATCACGGCCGCCGGCATGTTGTTGACGCGCATCGCAGCGCCGATCGCACGCCAGTCCTGGATCAGAAGCTGCTGGGTCTGCTCGCGCACCGCGTTGCCTGACGTCGTGGAGTTGGCGAATTCGAGCTTGACGCCGCCCTTCTCGCGAATGCCTCCGGAGCCGCGAACCCATCCAACGGCATCGAGCAGCGCGTTGGCCTTGGCCGGATCGTATTTATGCTGCGGCAGTCCCTGCTGGAACGACCACGCCTGCTGCGGCACGAAGCTCTCGGTCTGCTTGGGCAATCCGTAATTGAGCGCATCGATGATCGCTTGCTTGTTGATGGCGAGATAGAGCGCCTCGCGCACCGCGCGGTCGGCAAAGGGACTGAAACCCAGATTGGGCGCGATGTGCTCCACAGAGGACGTCGAGGAGACGACGATCTTGCGCCCCTTCAGCGTCTTCGCCTCCTGCACGAAATTCGGCAAGATACCCTGCAGGCCGGTGTAGTCGACCTGGCCGGTGCGGAACTGGGTGTAGAGAACGGTGAGATCAGGAATGTATTTGAAGACCACGCGTTCGACGTACGGTCCCTTGCCGTGATAGCCGGTGTGGGCATTGAGCAGGATGTGGTCGCCGGGCACGCGCTCGCCCCAGCGGAACGGCCCGGTGCCGACAGGCGCATTGTGGAATGGTGAGGCGTTCGGATCGGAGACCTTCTCCAGGATGTGCTTGGGCACGATGAAGGTCAGCGATCCCAGGATCGACATGTAGGGCGAATAAGGCGCTTCCATTCGCCAGTGGATCTCATCGGGCGCGACGACCTTGATGTCCTTGACCAGGCTATGGCCGACGCGGCTGCGGGCGCGAAAATCGGGATTGTTGATCAGCTCGAGCGAGAACTTGACGTCATCGGCCGTGAACGGCGTGCCGTCATGCCACTTCACGTCGCTGCGCAGCTTGATCTTCCAGGTCAGACCGTCGGCCGACAGACCGCCATTCTCGATGGTCGGGACTTCGCGTGCGAGGTCGGGAACGAAATTGCCGGCGGGATCGATGAACCAGAGCAGAGAGAACACCTGCCACCAGACGCCCTGATCGACCTCGATGCCGGGCATCAAGGGATGAAAGACGGTCGGCTCCTGCGACAGCGCTGCGATCACCTGCCCGCGCGGCTTGTCCGGCGGATTGGTCGGGCGTTCGACCTGCGCGAAGGCGTTGCCTGCAAGGGTCCATCCTGTCGCGACGCCGGCCCCAAGCTGGAAGAACTGACGGCGATTCGGAATGCCGAGATGCACTGCTCCAACGCCGAACTTGCCGGTGCCGTCTGCCATGGCCACTCTCCGTTGTCGCACGCGGCACCGTCCCCCGCGCCCCGAGACCCCGGCGAAGGGACAGGAGTGGGCTTTAGTGCTTCTAAATTTTTCAGCCAAAATTTCATCACGACTAAATACAGCTGTCAATCGTATTGCTAGAATGCGCGACCTTTTCACTCCGACTAAAGCCAGGGCCTAGTGGTCCGAGGCTGAGATGATGCATGGGAGAGCGACATGGATGGTCGCGGCGATACGAAGGATCCGAAGGACGCCCCGGCGATCGAGGCCGACGATGCGGTCGACCAGCGCCTCGGCGAGACCGTGCGGCTGCTGCGTCAGCGCGCCGGCCTCTCGATCCAGGACGTCGCCAACAAGACCGGCCTCTCCACGGGCATGATCAGCCAGCTCGAACGCGCGCGTGCCATGCCGTCGATCCGCACGCTGCGCCTGCTCAGCATCGCGCTCGACGTTCCCATCTCCTATTTCTTCGAGAGCAGCGATCCCGCCGACGTGCAGCGCTACATCGTGCGCAAGAATAACCGGCGGCTGCTGCGGCTCACCGCCAGCGGCGTGGTCAAGGAAGCGCTCACGCCTGACGGCAAGGGCCAGCTCGAGCTCTACGAGCTCACGCTCAATCCCGGCGCCTCGTCCGGCACCGACTTCCTGCAACACACTGGCGAGAAGGCCGGCTACATCCTCTCGGGCAGCCTGCGGCTGTGGCTCGACAACCAGGCTCATGTACTGGAGGCCGGCGACAGCTTTCGCTTTCCGAGCATCGTGCCGCACATGTTCGACAACCCGACCCAGCAGGTGGCGCGCGTGATCTGGGTGACGACGCTGCGCCAGACCGATCCGCCAGCGGGATGATACGGTACTCCCTCTCCTGAGGGGGCCCCGCCGCCCGCTACCACCGTAAATTGCCCCTCGACGGAGCCACGCGGAGTCTGTAGCTCACATCAAGCCGGACGGAGCGGCCGGGCGGTCCGCGGTTGGCGTCTTTGGTGTGAGACCATGAAACTCAGGGGGCTTCTGACACTTGCGATGGCCGCCCAGGTCATCGTGACCGCTGCGGCCCTTCTCGCCTCCTATGCCGTGACTGGCAGCGCAGGGTTCGGCACGGCCCAACTCATTGCCCTGCTGGTGAGCGCCGCCGTTGCAGCGCTGCTCGCGCGGCTTTGCACGCGGGCCATCGAGACATCAGAGGCAAAACGCGCCGCCGCGCAATCGGCCGCACTGTCGCAAGCACGCAGCGACAGTGCGCATATGACGCAAGCCGTCATCAGGACCGCACTCGATGCCTTCATTCAGATCGACGACAGCGGTGTCGTGCTGGAGTGGAGCCTTCAGGCCGAGGCCCTGACCGGATGGGCGCGCGAGGAGGCTCTTGGCGCCGATGTCGTCGATCTCATCGTCGCCGAGCCGCTCCGCGCCGCCTTCAGGCAGCGCATGGCGCGACTCGTTCCGGAATTGTCGGCCGCACCAAGCGGCATGCGCTTCGAGGTCAGCCTGATCCACAGGAACGGCGACCGCATCCTGACCGAGGCGTCCAGCACGGTGTTACGGGTAGGAGAGCGCTCCATCATCAACACCTTCGTCAGGGACATCACCCATAAGCGCGCTGCCGAGGAGCAATTGATCCAGGCCCAGAAGATGGAGGCGGTCGGCCAGCTCACCGGCGGCATCGCGCACGAATTCAACAACATGCTCACCGTGATCACCGGCACGATCGAGATCCTTGCGGACGCCGTCAAGGACAACCCGCCGCTTGCGACCATCACCAAGCTGATCAGCGAAGCCGCCGACCGCGGCGCCGCGCTGACGTCGAGCCTGCTCTCCTTTGCCCGCAAGCAGGCGCTCCAGCCGGCCGAGATCGATGTCAACGAGCTCATCGAGGAGCTGGCAAAGCTGCTGCTGGCGACCTTCGACAAGAAGGTCGAGATCGTGACCAGGCTTGGCGGCAACGTCTGGCTCGCCTACGCCGACCGCGGCCAACTGAGCTCGGCGCTGCTCAACCTCGCGATCAACGCCCGCGATGCCATGCTGGACGACGGCAAGCTGACGCTGACGACGCGCAACGTCGTGTTTGGCGTCCGCGAAGCGGTGGCGGTCGGCGCCGGCTATGCCGGCGACTATGTCGAGATCGAGATTGCCGATACCGGCACCGGCATTCCGCAGGCCATCCTCGAGCGCATCTTCGATCCGTTCTTCTCGACCAAGGAGGTCGGCAAGGGTACGGGACTCGGGCTCAGCATGGTGTTCGGCTTCGTCAAGCAGTCCGGCGGCGGCATCAAGGTCGCGTCCGAAGAAGGAAGCGGCACGGTTTTCACGATCTACCTGCCGAAGGCGGAGACGAGCGCGCTTCGCCCGACTGGCTATGACGACCGCAAGATCGTCGGGGGTAAGGAAACCGTCCTTTGCGTCGAGGACGACCGCGACGTCCGCCGCTACGTCACCGTCCAGCTCGAGAGCCTCGGCTACAAGGTCATCTCCGCCGCCAATGCGGCCGAAGCGCTGGCCGTTTCGGCCGAAGGCTCCGCGTTCGACCTGCTCTTTACCGACATCGTGATGGCCGGCGGCATGAACGGACGGGAGCTCGCCGAGCAAATGGGGCCGCGCGGCCGTCCCTGCGGGTGCTGTTCACATCCGGATATGCCTATGATTCGCTGCATACGCAGGGACGCGCCACGATGGGCGCGCCGCTGCTGAGAAAGCCCTATCGCAAGGCGGAGCTCGCACGCATGCTGCGCCGCTGTCTCGACACCGCGGTCGATTCCGCCGGCGATGCGATCCCGACGCCCTACTCCGTGCAGGCTGACGTCGAGGCTTTTCTGCGCAGGCAGGCGGCCGAAGACAACGGCACGACGCGGCCGCGGAGATAGGCGTCTCGCTTCAGCTCATCCTTCGCCGCAACGTCGCCGAGGGCGTCTCGCCGAATTTTTCGCGGTAGGCCCCCGCCATGCGGCCGAGGTGGGTGAAGCCGAGATCGAAAGCGATCTCGGTGATGGAGGCATCGGGTGAAGCCTGCGCGAGGCGGGCGTTCAGGCCGGCAAGGCGCATGTCGAGCAGCATCTGCGAGATCGAGAGGCCGAAGTGACGGCGGAAGCCGAGCTGGAGCGCGCGAATGCCGATGCCGGAGGCGCAGGCGAGCTGCGCGAGGTCGAGCGGTTCGCCGGCATTGTCCGCAAGATGGTCCCGCGCGGCGCGAAGCGCGCGCGGCAGACGCTCGGCCCGGCCCGAAAACGTCCTGATCGCATCCGACAGGTCATGCCGCTGGCCATTCAGGAGGTGATCCAGCAGAACCTCGCGCCAATCGGCCATCGCGACCGGTGACAGCCTGCCGGCGGGACCGAGACGTTCGGCAAGCGTCATCAGCTCTGCAAGGCTGGCCCGAAACGCCCGCCCCGACGGCGCGTCCAGGTCGATCACAGGATCGAACTCGACCGTGCCGGCCGCCCTGCCCGACAGCGCCGCGACGCGCTGCTCGACCATGCGACGATCGAGCAGCAGGATCGCTTGCGCGCAGTCGGCCCAGGTCATGCGCGTCGGGATCGTCGGCGACAGCAGTGACGCCGTCCGGTCCGGCACGGCATCGAGCTCGCAGGCGCCGGCACGAATGCGGGCGGTGCCCGTGAGCGGGACTTGGACCAGGAAAAAGCGTTCGAGGCAGCCGGGATCAATGCTGACCGATCCGCCATAGGCGACATAGTTGATGGAAAAGCCTGCGAATGCCGCGCAATTGTGCCGGGCGGAGAAGCCGGCGGCACGCGCACGCGTCGGCTTGAGATCGTGCGGACAGAAGATGCGTCCGATCTGCTCGGCTGCTTCGTCGACATCGTCAGTGGTGACGCGGGCGAAATCCGCAAGCCGTTCGGCTGCGGTTGGTCTCGCGCTCATTTCCAGCACAGCTGCGGACATCGTCGACCACGCTTCGCGTCACGGAATTACTTTAAGCCTATAATAGTTCCGTGACAGCGAAAAGGGCCGCATCCGCAAAATCGTCGTGCTGCATGGCAACAGCCGTTGCGGATTCGTTTAGCGGATAGACAGGCGGGCCACGACTGGCCGATGCTCCATCCCCGCCGGAATCCATGAGGAGGCGAGCATGACTGCACTCGAAAAGGGCATTACTGCAAACGGCACGGGCTATGGCGGCAAGAGCTGGAACATCCTGGGCCAGGTCTATTTCCCCAAGGCCGTGACCGACTCCACCTTCGCGTTCGAGACCAACAGCGATCCCGGCCAGTTCGTGCCGGTGCACATCCATCCGACCCAGGACGAGTTCATCCTGGTGCAGGAGGGCACGCTCGACCTCAAGCTCGACGGCCAATGGGTCAAGGCCCATGCCGGCGACCTCGTGCGCATGCCGCGCGGCATCCCGCACGGCTATTTCAACAAGTCCGACAAGCCGTGCCGCGCGCTGTTCTGGGTCTCGCCGATGCAGAAGCTGGAGGCGCTGTTCAACCAGCTGCACAACCTGACCGACCCTGCCGAAGTCGTACGCATCTCGGCGCTGCACGAGGTCGACTTCCTGCCGCCAGAGGCGAACGACTAGGCGCCCGCCTCCTCGTCACTTTCATCTGCTTGCAGCTCCGTCGGCCGCGCCTTGCGGCCGAACGTGGCCGCTTGCGCGCGAAACACACTGATTGCGAGCAAACTCATGATCACTCCGAAGCATGTCTGCGTGATCGGCGCCGGCGTCTCCGGCCTTGCCGCCGCAAAAGCGTTCTCCATCCGCGGTCACCGCGTCACCATCATCGAGCGCAGCGGCGATCTCGGCGGCGTCTGGGAGCCGGCGCGCTCCTATCCCGAAGTGCAGACCCAGAGCCCGAAGGAGCTCTACCGCTACACCGACCGCGCCATGCCGGACGCCTATCCGGAATGGCCGACCGGGCCGCAGGTCCACGCCTATCTCGCCGACTACGCGAAGAGTTTTGGCCTCGACCGCATGCTGCGCCTCAACACCGAGATCGCCGGGATGGCGCGGCGCGCCGACGGCAAACCGGGCTGGGCGCTGGGGCTGCGCGGCAAGGACGGTGCGACGTCGCAGGAAGACTTCGATTTCGTCGCGGTCTGCACCGGTCAGTTCAACGAACCGCGCGAGCTGCATTGCCCGGGCGAGGACGGCTTTGTGGCAAACGGCGGCCAGATTCTGCATTCGTCGAAATACAATGATGCCGCCCTGGCAAAAGGGCGGCGCGTCGTCGTGCTCGGCGGCTCGAAATCCGCGACCGATATCGCCGTGAACGCAGTCAAGGCAGGCGCGCGCGAGGTCACCATCGTGATGCGCGAGCCGGTCTGGCGCATCCCCTATTTCATCGGCGGGCTCGTGAACTTCAAGCGCATCCTCTACATCCGCGCGCAGGAGGAGATGTTTCCGGGCTGGGGCATCAGCACGATGGCCCGGCTCGCGCACCGCCTCGCCGCGCCGCTGGTTTGGACGAACTGGCGCGGGCTGGAGAGCCTGCTGAAGGCGCAGCTCAAGCTCAACCGGTGCAACATGGTTCCGAAGGAGCGGATCGAGGACGGCGTCAACTGCTCGGTGCCGATCGCAACGCCGGGCTTCTATCCCATGGTCGCCGACGGCCGCATCAAGGCGGTGTTCGGCACGTTCGATCATTATGACGGCGACAGCATCGTGATGAGCGGCGGCGAGCGCATCGGCGCCGACATTGCCGTGCTCGCGATCGGCTACAAGCTCGGCGTGCCGTTCCTGCCCGCGGCCTATCAGCAAAAGCTGGTCGATGCCGACGGGCAGTACCGGCTCTATCGCCTGATCGCCAACCCTGATCTGCCCGAGCTCGGCTTCGTCGGCTTCAATTCATCGTTCTGCACCGTGCTCTGCGCCGATCTCGCCGCGAACTGGCTGGTGCGCTATGCCGATGGCCAGCTCGCCAACCAAC
Organism: Bradyrhizobium sp. C-145; assembly: GCF_023375135.1. Classification (NCBI taxonomy): domain Bacteria; kingdom Pseudomonadati; phylum Pseudomonadota; class Alphaproteobacteria; order Hyphomicrobiales; family Nitrobacteraceae; genus Bradyrhizobium; species Bradyrhizobium sp. C-145. Next base: position 7,596,950 of record NZ_CP088150.1, read on the forward strand.
CGACGGCGCAAGCCATGCGCGACAACATCGAGATGATGCTGCACTTCAAGCGCGTCGAACGGCCGGCCGCGGGCGTCTATGGCGGCCTGTGCGTCGCGCCGTATCACTACCGCCATTTCGACGAGCTGATGGCCGATATCGGCGCGAAGAACCAGAAGCGCGGCGGGCTCGCCGGGCGCTTCTCGCCGCCGGATGCGGATGCCTATGCCAAATTCTTGGCCACGGCGCCGGACTATCGCGCTGCGTAAGGCGTGTCGGACTTCGGCAGCACTGTCTCGAGATCCGAATCGATAACATCCGCCGTGCGCTGATAGTGCTGCTGCAGCAGCGCGACGGCATCGTCGGTCTTCCGGTCGAGCACGGCCTGGAGGATCTGTGCATGCTCGGTCCCGATCTTCCGGACCGGGTAGGCCTTCGCGATCGACATCATGCGATAGCGGTAGAGCCGGTCGGCAAGCTGCTCGCAGAAGCCGAGCAGCGGGCGCGAGCCGCACAGGCCAATCAGCGTCGCGTGAAACGCGCGGTGCGCCTTTTCCCACTCGGGATTGTCCGCGAACTTTTCCGGATCGAGCGAACGCGGCGTGCGGTCGAGGCGGTGATGCGTCACCAGAAGCGCCTCCTCCCATTCTTGCGTCGCGTTCTGCATGGATTCGCGCAAGGCCAGCCCTTCGACCCAGCAGCGCGTCTTGGTCAATTCCCGGAGCTCGTCCTTGCTGACCGGCTTCACGTAGAAGCCGCGCTGCTCCATGCCGACGACGAACTCCTCGGTGGTGAGACGGTTGAGCGCCTCGCGGAGCGGGGTCTGCCCGACATTGTAGTGCTCCATCAGAAAGCGCGACTGGAGCTTGCGTCCGGGCGCAAGGCGCGTGGTCAGGATGTCGGCCTTGAGGCGGGCATAGATGCTCGTCGCCAGCGTCGCCGGCGCGTCGGTCTTCGGGCTCGACAGGTCTGAGCTCATGGCGTCCCACTGATTCATCGAGATTTTTTGTACATCAGGCGGCAAGCGCCAAATAATTTATAAATTTCGCCTTTACGGATAGATTTATATAGATTACTCGTTCGCCAACAACAACCGGCTTGGTGGGCGATCCGCGGCTATTCGGGTGCGGCCCTCTGCCTTGACGAGGAAGCCCGATGTCCGATTTTCCGGTGGTCGCGTTGCGCAGCGTCGAGATTGCGACGCCGCGCCTTGGCGTCTCCGCCGACTTCTATACGAAGGTCTGGGGCCTCGATGTCGCGGCCGAAGCCGAGGGCACGGTCTATCTCGCCGCGACGGGCGCGGATTTTCACGTTCTCGAGCTCTCGCAGGGCGAGCGGACTGCGCTCTGCAAAGTCACTTTTCGCGTCCGCTCGCGCGACGATCTCGACCGCCTGTTCGCGCGCGCACGCGAGGCGGATTGCGAGATCATCACGCTGCCCGGGCCATCGCACGCGCCATCGGGCGGCACGCACTTCGTGATCCGCGAGCCGCAGGGCTGCTGCATGGAGTTCGTCCACGGCGATCGCACCAAGACGGCGCGCATCGTGGCTGACCGCCCCGAGCGGCTCGCCCACGTCAACATCAACAGCGCCGACATCGAAAAGCTCTCGACGCTCTACCAGCAGGTGCTCGGCTTTCGCCTGACCGACCGCTCGAAGCTGATGGCATTCCTGCGCTGCAACAGCGATCACCACGCTGTCGTGCTCGCGGAAGCACCAAGCAACGGTCTCAACCACGTCGCCTTCTTGATGCCGGATCTGGAGTCGGTGATGCGCGGCTCCGGCCGCATGATTGATCACGGCTTTCCGATCGGCTGGGGAGTCGGCCGGCATGGGCCCGGCGACAACGTGTTCGCCTATTTCATCGATCCGGACGGGGCCGTCATCGAATACACCGCCGAAGTCCTCCAGGTCGACGACAGCTATCGCGCGAAGGGGCCCGCGGAATGGGTCTGGCCGCCGGGACGCACCGACCAATGGGGCATTGCGCCGCCCAAGAGCGAGGCCTGCAAGACCGCGCAACTCTCCGTGCTCTTCGATAGGGATCGCCGCGCATGATGATGTCCGCCGCCACCGCGGATTACGATGTGCTCGTCGTCGGCTTCGGACCGACCGGCGCCGTCGCGGCCGGGCTGCTCGGCCGTCTCGGCCATCGCACGCTCGTCGTCGATCGCCTCACCGACATCTACGACAGGCCACGTGCGATCGCGCTCGATCACGAGATCTTTCGTCACTTCGACAATATGGGATTGGCCGATGCGATCGCGCCCCATGTCGAGCCCTTCACCGCCTCCGAGCATTTTGGCGTCGACGGTCAATTGATCCGGCGCGTCCACATGATCGAAAAGCCCTACCCGCTCGGCTACACGCCCAGCATGGTGTTCAGCCAGCCGCCGGTCGAGGCCGAGCTGCGCCGTCACGCCTTGAGCTTTTCCTGTGTCCGTGCCGAGCTCGGCGTCGAGCTGGTCGATCTCGTGCAGCGGACAGACCGCGTCGGGGCGACGTTGAAGGATGCGGCAGGACAATCGCGGACGGTGACGGCGCGTTACGTCCTCGGCTGCGATGGTGCCTCGAGCACGGTGCGACAGATCGCCGGCATCGTGCTCGAAGACCTGATCTTCGATGAGCCCTGGCTCGTGGTCGACGTCCGGGTCAATCAGGCCGCGCTCGCAAAGCTGCCGCAGAACTCCGCGCAGTTCTGCAATCCGACGCGCCCCGTCAGCTTCCTGATCGGCCCTAACAACCATCGCCGCTGGGAGATCATGCTGCTGCCGGGCGAAGACCCCAGGCAGATGGCGCGGCCGGAAAATGTATGGAAGCTGCTCGCACCGTGGCTCGCGCCGGAGGATGGCGAATTGTGGCGCGCGGCATCCTATCGTTTCCACGCCCTGGTTGCCGCTGATTGGCGCAACGATCGCATCATCATCGCCGGCGATGCCGCGCATCAACAGCCACCCTTCATCGGCCAGGGCATGTGCCAGGGCCTGCGCGATGCGACCAATCTCGTCTGGAAGCTCGATTCCGTGCTGAGGGGCGTTTCGCCCGACATCCTGCTCGACAGCTACACGGCCGAGCGCAAGCAGCACGTGATCGAGCTGACCGGAAAGATCAAGGCGATCGGCCAGTCGATCTGCGAGCGTGATCCGGCCGCCGCGCGACGCCGCGATGCGCAGATCCTGATCGAAGGCGGCGGCAAGCCGCTCGAAATCACGCGGCAGGAGATCATCCCGCCGCTCCGCACGGGCTTCCTGGCCGATCAGGATGGAGCCGCGCGCGGCAGCCTGTTTCCGCAGCCTCAGGTCCTGCACGATGGCGCGCCTTGCCTGCTCGACAAGATCACCGGACCCCGCTTACGCGTGCTCATCGACGGCCGCCGCAGCGAGGCCCCCTCCCTCATGGCGCTCTGCGCCGCGCATCCGCAGTTGATCGCGACGACAATCGCGCCTGCCGGCGCCGATGCATCCGGCGTGCTCGAAGAGACCGACGGCGTACTGGCCCGCTGGTTCGACCGCCACGGCGTCGTGGCCGCGATCGTACGGCCCGATCATTACGTGTTCGGGGCGGCGCGCAACGCGGCCGAGCTCGGCAATCTCTTGCACGAGGTCACTTCGCGCCTGCACGGCCATCCCGATCCGGATTTCAAAATGGAGAAGACAGCATGAAACTCGCGACCGCTGCGATCGACGGACGGACGACCTGGGGCCTTGTCGAGGGCAGCAATTTCCTCGATGTCGGCGCCGTGCTCGCCACCCGCTATGCCGATCTGAGGGCCGCCATCGCAGGTACCCTCGCAGGCGTCGCGGACGCGAAGCCCAAGGCGGCCGCCACGCCGCTTGCGGGGCTCAGCTGGCTGCCTGTTATTCCGAACCCGGACAAGATCCTGTGCGTCGGCCTGAACTACGAGACGCACCGGAAGGAAACCGGCCGCCCCGAGGTCGAGCACCCCACCATCTTCTCGCGCTATTCCAACAGTCAGACCGGGCATCTGAAGCCCATCATCCGGCCGCGCGTCTCGACCCATCTCGACTTCGAGGGCGAGCTCGCGGTCATCATCGGCAAGGGCGGACGATACATCTCCCGCAGCGAAGCGATGGGTCACGTTGCCGGCTACTCCTGCTACAACGACGGCAGCATCCGCGATTTCCAGCGCCACACCCACCAGTTCACGCCGGGCAAGAATTTTCCCGATACCGGCGCGTTCGGCCCGTGGATGATGACGCCGGACGAGCTCGGCGAGCTTGGCGAGCTCAAGCTCATCACACGCCTGAACGGGCAGGTCGTGCAGGAAGCGCAGATCAAGCACATGATCTTCGATATCCCGCGCCAGATCGAATATTGCTCGACCTTCACCCGGCTCGAGCCCGGCGACGTCATCGTCAGCGGCACGCCCGGCGGTGTCGGCGCCAAGCGCACCCCGCCGCTCTGGATGAAGCCCGGCGACGTCGTCGAGGTCGAGGTCGAGAAGCTCGCAATCCTGCGCAATCCAGTCGTCGACGAGGCGCGGTGAGCGCCATTTGACAAGTCTTTGCATCCTGGGCGGAGGCGAGGCCTGCCTCCTTCCGCCGCCAGGCCGGCGCGCCTAGAGACGACATAAGCAAAAGCAGAGAGGGGAAACGTATGAGCAACACTGCCGAGGTCATAACCGGGGCGACCAGTCGCGCCGAGGCGGCGCCAATCACGCCGGCGTTCCGTAAGCTCGTGATCGCGTCCTCGCTCGGATCGGTGATCGAACACTACGATTTCTTCATCTACGCCTTCACCGCCCCCATCGTCTTCGACCGCTTCTTCTTTCCGAAGATGGATTCGACGGCGAGCATGCTGGCGGTCTATGCGACGTTTGCAGTCGGCTTCGTCGCCCGCCCGCTCGGCGGCATGGTGTTCGGCCATTACGGCGACCAGCTCGGCCGCAAGGCGATGCTGACGATCACCTTCGTGCTGATGGGTCTCGCGAGCTTCTTGATCGGCTGCCTGCCGAGCTACGATTCGATCGGGCTCCTGGCGCCGATCGCGCTGGTCGCCTTGCGCTTCGTGCAGGGGTTTGCCTTCGGCGGCGAATACATGAACGCGGTGTCGCTGACGCTGGAGAATGCGCCGTCAGCAAGACGCGGATTCTTCGCCTCCTTTGTCAACGCGTCCGGTCCGATCGGCGTGATCCTGGCCTCCGGCTTCATCGCCTTGCTCGGTTTCGTCTCGACCCCGCAGGATTTTGCGCAATGGGTCTGGCGCGTGCCCTTCGTGCTCAGCCTCGTCCTGGTGGTGCTCGGCACCTACATCCGCCTCCAGGTCGACGAGTCGACCCTTTTCAAGGCGGTCCAGGCCTCAGCCGCGCGGCCGAGGGCACCGCTGCTCGACGTGGCGCGGTCGTGGAAGAAATCGGTGCTGTTCGGCTGCCTCGTCAATATGGCGCACAGCACGTTCCAGTACATGAGCACGGTCTTCGTGCTCGGCTATGCCGTCAAGTCGCTCGGCATGGCGCAGTCCAGCGTCACCTTCGGGACCATGGTCGCCAACGTGCTGGAAATGTGCATGGTGCCGCTGATCGCGGCCTATTCGGACCGCTTCGGCCGCCGTCCGTTCATCGCGATCGGCATCCTGCTGGCGGCGGCGTGGTACCCGATCTACTTCCAGCTCGTCGCGACCAAGGACCCGACACTGCTCGTCATGGGCCTGGTCGTCTCGATCGGAATCATTCACGCCATGATGTTTGCGCCGGAAGCAGCCTTCACGGCGGAGCAGTTTCCGACAGAGGTTCGCGTCAGCGGCTCCTCGCTCGGCAAGCAGCTCGGCATCATCCTGGGCGGCGGCATCGCGCCCCTGGTCGGCACCGCCCTGATGGGATCGAGCGGCAGCTTCACCCCTGTGATCCTCTACTTCGAGGCGATCGCGGCCTGCGCCTTCATCGGCATCCTGCTCGCCCCGGAAAGTTCGAAGCGCGCGCTATAGGTGGAGAGGGCAGCCGTCGGCTCGGGAGAGATTGCATCTCGCCAGCCTCCGCGTCTGATGCTTACGTTCCGTGGCGACGATTCGACAGCTGCCGGGGAACCGCATGGGACCGAGATATCTTGTTGCCGCTGCCTTGACGGCGCTCGCCCTCTTGACGGCACCCACCGTCGGACAGCAGGGCACGCTCACGGCAAAACAATCCGAGGCGCTCGCCGCCTACGAGCGGGCGCTCGCCGACTTCAAGTCGGTCCTGACCGAGCGGCGGCGCCAGATCGAGGCGAAGCAGCCGCTGCCGAACCTGCCGGGACAGGCGCTGTATCTGGCGCGCGTCGCCGTCATCAGCACCTACAAGGATCTCACTGACGCCATTCCCGCTAGAATCGGAAAGCCCAATAAGTTCGAGATTCCTCCAGCCTATTTCGACGCCGACATCGAGCCTTTGATCGACGAATATTCGAAACTGTTCGACATCATGGAGGCGCCGCCTGCCAATGCGCAGAACTCGCCGACGCCGTTCGAGGACGTCGTCCATCTCGCCACGGCGATCGCGCGTGCCAAGGGACTTGCACCTGGCCACGCGGACGCTGCGGGGCGCATCAGCCTCGGGCTGTTCTTTGCAGAAACCAACGGCAAGCAGAATGTTCGTAACGGACGCTCGAACACCTATATGGGCAGCTTTCAGACCGGCCCGTCCGAGGACCGCAACGGCCGCAGGAAATGGGAGGCCATCAAGGGCGAGATCGCAGCGCTCGATCCCGAACTGAGCGCGCGCGACGACAAGGAGGAGGCGCGCGCCCGCGGCTCCGATCACCGCTTCAATCACTGGACCAACGTGCGCGACGGCCTGATGAACGCGCATGCCGATCTGTTCCGGGAGATCCCGGGAATCGTGAAGACGCTGCCCGACCCGATCGACCAGATGAAGCTATTCGAGCTGATCCAGATCGTGCCCACCCCGACCAGATCCGCGCTCAAATCGGGCGATCTCCTGAACTACAGGGTGTCCAGCCCCACGATCATGAAGCACCTGCGCAACAACAGCATCTTTGCTTTCGGACAGGCCGACCGGGCGCGAGCCTCCGCAAGCTTCCGCGAGATCCTTGCCGCGATGTGGCTGTTCAACCGAAAGTTCGAGCGCGCGATGGCGAAGTACGCGGAGATCAAGGGGCGCTGACAGATCGGTTGCAAGCGCTACCGGACGTTGTAGTCTCTCGTCTCATCAGCGGCACGGACCATCCCATGCGCATCCTCATTCTCGGCGGCAGCCAGTTTCTCGGGCGGGCGGTCGCGGCCCATGCCTGCGCCGCCGGTCATGACGTGACCTGCGCCGCGCGCGGCCTGGCGGGGCCGATTGCGGCGGGCGCGCGCTTCATTCGGGTCGACCGTGATGTGGCCGACGGTCTTGCGCCGCTCGCGGGCGAGACGTTCGATGCCGCGGTCGACGTCTCGCGTCATCCCGGCCAGGTCCGTCGCGCAGTCGCGGCGCTGAAGCGGCCGGGCGTGCATTGGACTTTCGTGTCGACGATCAGTGTGTATGCGGATAACCGGATACCAGGACAACGCGCCGACACGGCGCCATTGCGCGAGCCCGCGGCGGAGGATTTGGAGCACAGCACCGATGCCATTTACGGCGCCGCCAAGGTCGCTTGCGAGCAGGCTGTCGGCGACGATGCCTTCATCTGCCGGGCCGGCCTCATCGCCGGGCCGGAGGACCCGACGGGACGGTTCGCCTATTGGGCGGCACGGCTCGCGCGCGGCGGCGAGGTGCTGGCGCCGGGATCGCCGGATGATGCGGTCCAATCCATCGACGTGCGCGACCTCGCGCAATGGATCGTGCATGCGGCAGAGGTTGGCCTCACGGGCATCTACGATGGGATCGGACCGGTGCGCACGCGCGGCGAATTCCTGGCCGAATGCGCCTCAGCGCTGGACGCCTCGTGCACGTTCACGTGGGTCGATCGCGCCTTTCTGGAAGCGCATGACGTGCGGCGCTGGGCGGGTCCGCGGTCGCTGCCGCTGTGGCTGCCCCTGCCCGACTTCGCCGGATTCCTGACGCGCGACACCTCGCCGGCGCGCGCGGCCGGCTTGACCGCACGGCCGATCGGGATGACCGCGCGCGATACGCTTCATTGGCTCCGCGCCAGCAACGGGCCGGTGGTCGGTCTCAGCTCCGATGAGGAAAGCGCGGTGCTTTCAGCGTGGCATGCGCGTGGGGCGGCTGTGACCGGGATCTAGCCGGATCGTGTACAAACCACGCCGAGGCTATTCCGTCCGGATCGGCGAATCCTTCAGGCCGTTGTTGTCATAGGCCTTGCGCAGCGTGCCGTTCGTGGTGGCCTCCGTCATGAATTTGGTGATTAACGCCAATGCCTGGCTGTGGCCGTGCGGGACGGCGACAGCGGTCACGGTCTTCTTGAAGGTCTCGTTGAGCACCTTTGTCCCCGGAATCTTCTGCGCCAGCTTGTTGAGCTGGTCGCGCGACAGCGCGAAGGCATCGATCTCGCCGCTCTTGAGGAGGCCGAAGATCTCGTCATAGGTCTGATAGCCCGTGACCTTCGCGTTCTTCAGATGCGCGATGGCGCCGCGCATGGTGGTGGTGGCATTGACGGCCGCGACCTTAACGCCCGCCTGGTCGAGCGTGGCAAAGTTGGCGATGTTCGAACCGGGTTTGACGATATAGGTGGCGTCGGCGACCTCGTAGATCGGGCCGAACATCATCTTGGTCTCGCGCTCGGGATCCTTGGGAAGCCAGGTGACGTCCCATGTGCCTTTCGACGCGGCGTCGGTGATCTGGCCGGAATTCTGATGCACGACGTATTCGACGGGCACGCCGAGTTGCGCCGCCAACTCCTTGCCGAGATCGACGGGAACGCCGGCATAGCCGGCCTCGGTCTTGGTCGACCAGAACGCACCGCCCGCCGGGCTGATCGCGATCGCAACCCGCAGCTTGCCGGTCGGTGCGATCTCGTCCTTCAGGCCATCAGCTAGCGCGGGCATGGCGCCGCCGCTGCGAGAACGAGGCTGGCAAGGGCCGACTGGAGCGACGTGGGCATGTCATGGTCTCCTCACCTTTTCTTCTTCTGAATGCATCACGTCGGTCACATGGCCTTTGACACAATTCTGGTCGATCGTGCGCTCAGTGAAAAGCCATTTGTCATGACAAACCTGTCAAAGGCCACGCCGCCGTTTGCAGTGCAAGGCCGCTGACTGCCATGGCTATGGTGTTCCACGGACGGGCATTTGTTGGTAGCCTGCCGCACCGACAGACAGCAACCCGGGGGCCACCGAATGACACGCGCGAATCCCGCATCTCCGGCACGATGTAAGGAAGCGTGGAGACATGTCGGGCGAGCCTTGGTAACGGCAATCGCCGTGATCGCGCTCGCCGGCTGCGAGGACAAGAACACCTTCGTGGCACCGCCGCCGCCCAAGGTGGACGTGGCAAAGCCGGTGCAGCGCGCCGTGACGCGCTATGTCGAAGCCACCGGCAACACTGCGCCGATCAAGAGCGTCGATCTCGTCGCGCGCGTGCAAGGTTTTCTGCAATCGATCGACTATCAGGACGGCAGCTTCGTCAAGCAGGGCACCCAGCTCTTCACCATCGAGCCGGAGACCTACAAGCTTAAGGTCGAGCAGGCGAAGGCCGCGGAGGTCGGCGCGCAGGCCACGGTCAAGCAGGCCGAAGCCGATTACAAGCGCCAGGTCGAGCTCGTGCAGCGCCAGGCGGTCTCGCAGTCCACGCTCGACACCTCGACATCCACCCGCGACAACGCGCAGGCCAGTCTGCAGCAGGCCCAGGTCAATACCAGGCTCGCCGAGGTCAATTACAGCTATACCAGGGTGACGGCGCCGTTCGACGGCATCGTCAGCGCGCACTTGGTCTCGATCGGCGAGCTCGTCGGCGTCTCCTCTCCGACCCAGCTCGCGCAGATCGTCGCGCTGGACCCGATCTGGGTGAACTTCACGGTCAACGAGCAGGACGTGCTGCGCATCCGCGCCGAAGCGGCGCGCCGCGGGTTGACCGTCGCCGACCTCAAACAGTTGCCGATCCAAGTGGGCCTCCAGACCGAGACCGGCTATCCGCATGAAGGCCACCTCGACTACGTCTCGCCGACCCTCAATACATCGACGGGCACGCTCGCCGTGCGCGGCATCGTGCCCAACGACAAGCGGGTGCTGCTGCCCGGCTACTTCGTCCGCGTCCGCGTGCCCTTCGACCAGGAGAAGAGCGCCCTGCTCGTCCCCGACACCGCGCTCGGCAGCGACCAGGGCGGCCGCTATCTGCTGGTGGTCAACAGCGACAACGTCGTCGAGCAGCGCAAGGTGCAGATCGGTCCCGTCGACAATGGCCTGCGCGTGATCGAGAGCGGTCTGAAGCCGGACGACCGCGTGGTGATTGCGGGATTGCTGCGGGTGATCCCGGGCCAGAAGATCGACCCGCAAGTGACGAAGATCGAGCAGCCGCAGGCCTCTGCCAAGTAGGAGCGCCGGCCATGATTTCAAAATTCTTCATCGAGCGGCCGGTCCTCTCGAACGTCATCGCGCTGCTGATGATCCTGATCGGCGGCGTCGCGCTGTTCAATCTCGCGATCGCGCAATATCCCGATGTGGTGCCGCCGACCGTGCAGGTCACCACGCGCTATCCCGGCGCCAGCGCCAAGACCGTGATCGACACCGTGGCGCTGCCGATCGAGCAGCAGGTCAACGGCGTCGAGGACATGCTCTACATGCAGTCCTACAGCGGCTCCGACGGCACCTACACGCTGACCGTGACCTTCAAGATCGGCACCGACCTCAATTTCGCGCAGGTGCTGGTGCAGAACCGCGTCTCCAGCGCGCTGGCGCAATTACCGCAGGCGGTGCAGAACCAGGGCGTCACCGTGCAGAAGCGGTCGACCTCGATCCTGCTATTCGTGACGCTGACCTCGCCCGACGCGAAGTACGACAGCCTGTATCTGAGCAACTACGCCACCATCAACATCCGCGACGAGCTCTCGCGCCTGCCCGGCGTCGGCAACGTCACGGTGTTCGGCGCCGGCCAGTATTCGATGCGGGTCTGGCTCGATCCCAACAAGCTGCAAGTCCGTGGCCTGGTGCCGCAGGACGTCATCAACGCGATCCAGCAGCAGAGCCAGCAGGTCTCCGCCGGCCAGGTCGGTGCGCCACCGACGCCGCCGGGCCAGGCGTTTCAGTACACGCTCAACGTCAACGGACGGCTCGACGACACCAGCCAGTTCGAGAACATCATCGTCAAATCGGGCACCAGCGGCGACGTCACGCGCGTGCGCGACGTCGGCTGGGTCGAGCTCGGCGCGCAGACCTATAGCCAGATCTTCTCGCTCAACAAGCAGCCCGCGACCGGCATCGGCGTATTCCAGTCGCCCGGCGCCAATGCGCTCCAGGTCGAGCAGGCGGTCGAGAAGAAGATGGCGGAACTCGCCAAGCACTTCCCCGAAGGCATCAAATACGACACGCCGTTCGACACCACCAAGTTCGTGGAGGCCTCGGTGCACGAGGTCTACATGACGCTGATCGAGGCCGGCCTGTTGGTGCTGGTCGTGATCCTTGTTTTCTTGCAGGATTGGCGCGCCATGCTGGTGCCGGCAACCACCGTGCCGGTGACCATCATCGGCGCCTTCGCCGCGATGGCGGCGCTTGGCTTCACCATCAACATGTCGACGCTGTTCGCGATCGTGCTGGCGATCGGCATCGTGGTCGACGACGCCATCGTGGTGGTCGAAGGCGCAGCCCACAACATCGAGCAGGGCATGAACGGCCACGACGCCGCGATCAGGGCGATGGACCAGCTGTTCGCGCCGATCGTCGGCATCACCCTGGTGCTGATCTCGGTGTTCTTGCCGGCCTCGTTCCTCGCAGGACTGACCGGGCGCATCTATTCGCAATTCGCGCTGGTGATCGCCGCGACCGCGCTTCTCTCCGCCATCAACGCGGCGACCTTGAAACCGACGCAGTGTGCGCTCTGGCTGCGGCCGGCGGTGCCGCCGGAGCAGCGCAATTTCTTCTACCGCGGCTTCAACGCCGTCTATAACCGGCTCGAGCGCGGTTACACCCGCCTGATCGGCTTCCTGGTCCGGCACGCCACCGTCTCGGTCGCGGTGGCGCTGGTCCTGATCGGGATCGGCGGCTACGGCCTGTCGCGGGTGCCGACCGGTTTCCTGCCGATCGAGGACCAGGGCTATCTGATCGCTGCCGTGCAGCTGCCCGACGGCGCCGCGTTGGAGCGAACCCAGACGGTGCTCGACAGAGCGAGCGAGCTGATCAAGGACACTCCAGGCGTCCAGCAGGTCATCACCATCGCCGGCATCTCCGCGCTCGACAACAGCGCCAGCCTTGCCAATGCGGGCGTCGCCTACATCATCCTGAAGGACTGGGAAGCCCGCAAAGGGCCCGGCGAGGATCTGCGCTCGCTGGTGTACGGGCTCAACGACAAACTCGCGACCATCATGGAGGCGCGCACCATCGTGCTACCGCCGCCGCCGATCCAGGGCATCGGCAACGCCGCGGGATTTTCGATGCAGGTCGAGCTGCGCGACGGCAACAGCGATTTCGCCAAGCTGCAGGCCATCACCGGGGCGATGGTCAGTAACGGCCAGAGCCAGAGCGCGCTGCAGCGCGTGCAGTCCTCGTTCCGCTCGTCGGTGCCGCAGTTCAACGTCGAGATCGATCGCGTCAAGACCCAGACGCTGCACGTCACCACCGATCAGGTGTTCTCGGCGCTATCGACCTATCTGGGCTCATCCTACGTCAACCAGTTCAACAAGTTCGGCCGCGTGTTCCAGGTCTACACCCAGGCTGATCCGGCCTTCCGCGTCACCGAGCGCGACATCGCCAACATGCAGGTCCGCAACTCGAACGGCGACATGATCCCGATTGGCACCGTCGCCAAGATCACGCCGGCCACCGGCCCGTCGCTGATCAGCCTCTACAACCTCTATCCATCGTCGACCGTCATCGGCCTGCCGGCGCAGGGTTATTCCTCCGGCCAGTCGCTGAAGCTGATGGAAGAGATCGCAGACAAGACACTGCCGCCGGGCACCGGCTATGAATGGACCGCGATGTCCTACCAGGAGAAGGCGGTTTCCAACCAGATCTACTGGGTGTTCGGCCTCGCCATGCTGCTGGTCTATCTCGTGCTCGCCGGCCAGTATGAGAGCTGGTACGCGCCGATCTCGGTGATCCTCGCGGTGCCGCTGTCGCTGCTCGGGCCGATGCTGATCCTCAGCGGGCTCAAGATCGACAACAACCTCTACTGCCAGATCGGCTTGATCCTGCTCATTGCGCTGTCGGCCAAGAACGCGATCCTGATCGTCGAGGTCGGACTGGAGCTGCACGGCCGCGACGGCAAGCCGCTCCTGGATTCCGCGATCGAGGCGGCGCGCGCCCGCTTCCGTCCGATCCTGATGACTTCGTTCGCCTTCATCCTCGGCGTGGTGCCCCTGGTGCTCGCCACCGGCGCCGGCGCCAGCGCGCGAAAGTCGATCGGCATCACCGTGTTCTCGGGCATGCTGGCCTCGACCTGCCTCGCAGTGCTGTTCGTGCCGGCCTTCTTCGTGGTGGTGCAGCGCTTCGAGAATTGGCGCGCGTCGAAGAAAGCGCCGAAGGCGAAGGTGGTCGCGGAGGTGAAGACCTGAGAGTATCGGTACGATCGGCGGCGCGGCGTTCTCGGTGTAACCTCTCCCGCTTGCGGGAGAGGGAGCGCACCATCTTCTACGCCTTCTCCGCCGGTGCCTGTCGCGCCTCGCCGCTCGAGACCAGCAGCACGGACACCTTCGACTGCCTCAACACAGCGGCGGCGACGCTGCCGAAGGAGAGATGCTCGGCCTGGATCCGGTCGACGCCCATGACCACGAGGTCGACGTCGGTGGTGTCGATCTCGCGCAGGATCGCCGTCTCCGGCGCGCGGTTCACGCGTAGCGTCGTGGTGATGTCGACGTCGTAACGGGCGGCGAGATCGCTGGTGTCCTTGAGGATGCCCGTCTCCTGGCTCAGTCCGCGAGAGGTGCCGCGCTGCGCGCCCTTGTCGCGCGTCGTCGTCACATAGATCACCCGGAGCGAGCCTGAGCCGGCCTGCGCCAGCGCCACCGCGACCTCGGCGCCGCGCTTGGAGACGCCGCTGCCGGAAACCGGAACGAGGATGTTGAGCGCGTCGGGCACCGGCTGCTTCAAGTGCCTGCCCTTGGCCACCACGATCGCGAGCGGCCCCTCGAACTCGGCGGCGATGTCCTCGATCTTCCGGTCGAAGCGATCCTTGGCGGCAGCGACCTTGTCGATGCCGACGACGAGAAGGTCAAAGCCCTTGCGCGCTTCGTCGGCAATGGTCTCGCCGAGCTCCGCGCGCCTGGTCCGGGTGACGACATCGACGCTGCCGGCTTCGCCGTCACCATTGGCGGAGACGGTTGCGGCCGCCTTCTTCACCACGGCTTCGTGGCTCTCGCCCTCGCCCTTGTCCTGCTCCCTGGCGCGCTCGCCGATGTGCAGCACGGTGATCGGCAGGCCGCGCATGCCGGCGATCACGCCCGCGACATGCGCGGCGAAGGTGGCGTTGACGCTCTCGTCCACCGCGAGCAAGGGACGTTCGAGATTGGCGATGAAGCCACGCTTCTCGAATTCTTCCCGCTCCAGCCGTTCCTTCTCCTCCTCGTTCACCGGCAGCTTTGCCAGCGCCGCGCGCAGCATCGGCGGCATCGCCATCGTGGTCAGGATCGCCATGGTCACGATCATGGTGAACAGGTTCTGGCTGAGCACGCCGATGGAGAGGCCGATGGTGGCGATGATGACCTCGGTCGAGCCGCGCGCGTTCATGCCGCTGGCGAGCGCCAGCGATTCCCTCGCATTCAGCCCGCCCAGGGTGCCGCCGACGAACGCGCCGCCGAACTTGCCGACGCTGGCGATCACGACCAGCAGGCCGGTGAGCATCAGGAGATTGGGATCGCGAAGCACCGAGAGGTCGGCGCTGAGCCCGGCGAGGCCGAAGAACACCGGCATGAAGAAGCTCGAGATCAGGCCGCGCAGGCGCTCGTCGATCTGCCGGGTCAGGATCGGAGACTCCCCGACCAGGATGCCGGCGACGAAGGCACCTAGCACGGTGTGGACGCCGATCAGATGAGTGATCATTGCCATGACGCTCATCAACAGCAGGATCACCGTGATGACGGCCGCCGCGCTGACGAGATTGTCGTTCGCCCAGCGGATCAGCTGGAACACCAGGCGACGGCCAATGGTGAAGCTGACGGCCAGGAAGGCGAACGTTCCCAGCATGGCCTTGGCCACGGAGGCGATATCGAGCGTGCCGTGCGAGGCCAGGCTGAAGATGACGGCGATGATGATCCAGCCGATGGTGTCGTCGATGACGGCGGTCGCGACGATGATCTGCCCGACATTGCGGCGCATGAAGTTCATCTCGCGCACGACCACGGCGACGATCTTGACCGAGGAGATCGACAGTGCGGTGCCCATGAACAGCGAGGCCACGAGGCGCGCGTGCGGATCGGGCAGCAGCGCATCCGGCAGGAACTCGCCGAGCGCAAAGCCGAAGGCGAAGGGCACGAGGATGCCGGCAATCGAGATCGCGATCGCCGCCTTGCCGACCCTCCGGACCAGCTTGAGGTCGGTCTCCATGCCGGTCAGCAGCAGCAGCAGCAGAATGCCGAACTGGGCGATGCCGTCGATCATCGCCTTCTGCTCGGGCGTCTTCGGGAAGATCGCGTGCTGCGCCTCGGGCCAGATCCAGCCGAACAGCGACGGCCCCAGGATGATGCCGGCGAGCAGTTCGCCCATCACCGAGGGCTGGCCGATGCGCTGCATGATCTCGCCGAGACCGCGGCCGACCCCGATCAGCAAGACGATCTGCGCCACCAGGAGGAATTCGGACGGACCGGCCGATTTGTCGCCCTCAGCACTCGCCGCAATGGTGGTGAGGACAAGCGCCGCGGGGACAAGGCCGACCGGTCGGAGCAGGCTCCACTGCATGCGGGTGTCATTCCCCCTTCATCTGCCCGGCGAAGCGCCGGGGCGACAGGGGTAGAACCCGCGGGAGGCGGAGGGAGTTCCGGCTTTGCGCTGCCGGGCGTTGGGGTGCTTCAACAAAAAATGCGAAAACAACCCCATGCACAGTAGAACGGCGTTGTTGGCGTTGAGGTTTTCCGGCGGCAACCGGCGTTTGACACGTCGGGCAAAACACCGGCAGAATGGCATCATCGGCAGGCACTAAGCGACGTGCCGCCACATCCCCCGTCATTGCGACTGTTCTCTGTCATTGCGAGGAGCTCTTGCGACGAAGCAATCCAGAGTCCCTCCACGGAAAGATTCTGGATTGCTTCGCTGCGCTCGCAATGACGTGTAGCGTGAGCAGTGCACCTCACGATGGCGCTTCACGCCGCCTGAGGCGCCCGGATCTCGCGCGGCAGGATCAGTGCGGCGGCGATCGCGAGCAGGCAGAGGGCGGCGAAGGCGTGCAGCATGGTGACGAAGCCGCCCTGCTCGTAGAGCCAGGCGACCAGGCCGACCGAGGCACCGGCCGCGGTAAAGCCGACGAAATAGCGCACGGCATAGGCGCGCGAGCGCCATTCTTCCGTGGTGTACTTGCCGACCATGGCGTCGTTCACCGTGACCTGCCCGAACGCGCCCATGACTATGCCGATCGAAACCACGATCAGCGGCAGATTGGACAGGCTTGCGGCCAGATACAGGAACGGCGCCAGCATGAAGGACAGCGGCAGCGCCACCGTCTTCAGCGAATAGCGGTCGAGCAGCCGGCCGATCGTGTACTGCGTCATCGCGCCGAACACGTAGACACCGGCCGCGATGACGCCGAGCAGCGCCGGGCTCTTGGTCAGGTCCGCGAGCCGCTCGGCGAACAGTTTCGGCAGCGCCACGGTGACGGCGTTGAAGGTGGTGGAGATCGCGATCACGACGATCAGGAGCGACAACACCACGCGCCACATGTCCTGCTTGGCGACGCGCGCCTGCGCCGCCGCCTGCTTGGAGCCCTTGCGGTCCTCGTGCACGACCGTCAGCGCAAACGCGATGCCGATCAGGATGGTGACGATGCCGGGAACGATGAAAGCAAACCGCCAGCCGAGATATTGGCCGATCACGCCGGTGACCAGCGCCGAGGAGGCAACACCGAGATTGCCCCAGACGCCGTTGAGCCCCATCTCGCGGCCGAGCTTGTCGGCATAGGACACGATCATCGCGGTGCCGACGGGATGATAGATCGAGGCAAACATGCCGATCGCGAGCAGCGCCGCGCCGAGCTGCGCCGGGGTCTGCACGAAGCCGACCGCGATCATGGAGGCGCCGATGCCGACGAAGAAGATCAGCATCATGTGGCGGCGGCTCCAGCGGTCCCCGAGCCAGCCGGTGAGCAGCGAGCCCGCGCCGAAGGCGACGAAGCCCGGCGTCGCGTAAGGCAAGAGTTCCGAATAGGCCATGCCGAGCGCCGGCCCCATGATGATGACGGCGGCGGCAAAGATCAGCATCGAATAATGGTCGATGAAATGGCCGGCATTGACGAAACTGATGACCCGGCTGGGGCTGTTCATACGAATCCTCTCCTGCTCCGAAATGAGTTATATGTCCCGGACATGACGGGATGCTGCCAATGACTGTCGTCGAAACGCCAATCCTCCGGGAGGTCCGGGGCAACCACCGCTCGACCGCGGGCGTGCACCTGGTCGCGCGCGACTATCCCAAGGGCTTGCGGATCGACCCGCACTTGCACCGCGAGGCGCAGCTGATCTATGCCGCCAAGGGCACCATGCAGGTGACGACGCCCGGAGGGCGCTGGCTGGTGCCGCCGGACCGCGCGGTCTGGGTGCCCGCCGGGCTCGAGCACGCTATCGACCTGCTCGCCGACATCGAGATGCGCACGCTGTATTTCGATCTGCCCTGGCTGAAGCGCGAGCAGCAATATGAGGGACTGACCAAGGAGTTCGTGGTCCGGGTGTCGCCGCTGCTGCACCAGGCGATCCTGGCGCTGTTCGATGCGGGCAATACCGAGGCGCGGACCGAGCTGCTGGTTCGTCTCGTGATGCTGGAATTGCACCAGGCCGAGGATTCCACGACCTTCGTGCCGCTGCCGCGCGAAGTGCGCTGCCGCCGCGCCGCGATGATCGTGCTCGACGATCCTACCGGCCTGCACGACATCGACACGCTGGCGCGCGCGGTCGGAACCTCCGCGCGCACGCTGTCGCGGCTGTTCTCCACGGAAACGCAGCTGAGCTTCAAGAGCTGGTGCCAGCGCGCAAGGATTGCGGCGGCGATCCAGCGGCTATCGACGGATGCGAACGTGTCGGTGAAGCAGCTTGCGACGCAGCTGGGCTATGCCAGTGTGCCGGCGTTCTCGGCAGCGTTCCGGCAGGTGACGGGGCGGACGCCGACGGAATTTGCGGGGAAGTAGGCTGCTATTCCAAATTCGGCGTCATTGCCCGCGAAGGCGGGCAATCCAGTATCCAGAGACGGCGCGGCTTGAACCGAGAAGCCACTGCGTACTGGATGCCCCGGTCAAGCCGGGGCATGACAGCGCGTTGCGTGGCGTCACACAACCCTCGCGGGGCATGACAGCATTCTCGAAACGCACAGCCCAACTAAAGATGCCGCATTCCCCTGCTTGATTGTCATCGGCTTCCGCCTAAATCCCATGTAAGCTTCCGCATCGCACAAACCGGAATCGAAAAGTCCAGATGGCCAACGCCTTCTTCTCCGACCTGCTCGCCACCATCTCCGAGCGCGGCCGCACGCTGCTTCGCCGCGGCGACGGCTCGGATACCAAACCAGACGCCGCCGGGCTGATGGCGCTTTGCGACGCGCTGCTCTCGGGCCGGGGCGAAGCCTCGGGCACGGCGATGGCGCGCGAGGTGCTCGATCTCTACCAGGAGCTGGATGCGGCCGGACGCCGCGCTTTCTTCGAGGCGCTGGTGCGCGATTTCGGCCCCGATCGGGAGCGGCTGTCCAAGGCGATCGAGAAATGGCGCGCCCAGCCCACCGACGAGGACGCGAGCTCGCTGCATTTCGCTTCCGAGCCGCGCCGGCAGGAGCTGATCCGCCGCCTCAACCGCGCGCCGGGCGGCACCGGCGACCTCGTCAGCATGCGGGCCGATTTGCTCGGCATGATGAACGGGCACACCGATCTCGCTGCGCTCGATCGCGACGTCTCGCATCTTCTCTCTTCGTGGTTCAACAGGGGGTTTCTCGTGCTGCGCAGGATCGACTGGTCGACCCCGGCCAACATCCTCGAAAAGATCATCCGTTACGAAGCCGTGCATGAGATCTCCGACTGGGACGATCTGCGCCGCCGCATCGATCCGGTCGACCGCCGCTGCTACGCCTTCTTCCACCCTGCGATGGTCGACGAGCCCCTGATCTTCGTCGAGGTGGCGCTGACCGAGACCATCCCCGGTGCGATTGCGCCGCTGCTCGCGGTGGACCGCCAACATCTGCCGATCGAGCGCGCGCGCACTGCCGTGTTCTATTCGATCTCCAACACCCAGCGTGGCCTTGGCGGCATCTCGTTCGGCAGCTTCCTGATCAAGCAGGTGGTCGAGGAGCTGCGCCGCGAGCTGCCGAAGCTCGACACCTTCGTGACGCTCTCGCCGGTTCCGGGCTTCATGCAATGGGTGAAGCAGGACAAGGACCTGCCGCTGTCGGACGAGGACTGCGAGACGCTGAAGCGTCTCGACGATCCCAAATGGTTCGAGCATCCCGAGACGACAGCGCTGCTGCGCAGCTTGCTGGAGCCGCTCGCGGCGTACTATTTCCTGAAGGCACGTACGCCGAAGGGCAAGCTGATCGACTCCGTCGCCCGCTTCCATCTCGGCAACGGCGCCCGGCTCGAGCGCATCAACTGGCTAGGGGACCTCTCACCGAAGGGCATGCGCGAGTCCGCCGGTGTCATGGTCAACTACCTCTACCGCCTCGACGACATCGAGAAGAACCACGAAGCCTACGCCAACGACGGCGAGGTCGTGGCATCCAGCGCGGTGAAGAAGCTGCTGAAGGGCGAAGGACGGCGGCTCTTGGATATGCGGTTGTCGTAAGGGGCCTTGCTCGCGCCACCGTCATTGCGAGGAGCTCGCGACAAAATTGCGCAGCAATTTTGCGCTGATGCGACGAAGCAATCCAGACTGCCTCCGCAGAAAGCCTCTGGATTGCTTCGCTGCGCTCGCAATGACGGAGTTTGTGGCGACCAGGCGGGCTACTCCACCAGCGCCTTCATTTCCTTGTAGAGATCCAACTTGCCCTCGAAGCCGATGCCTGCCAGCTCCGGCATGGTGATGTGGCCGTTCTCGACGCGAACGCCGTCCGGGAAGCCGCCATAGGGCTGGAACAGGTCGGGGTAGCTCTCATTGCCGCCTAGGCCCAAGCCGGCTGCGATGTTGAGCGACATCTGGTGGCCGCCATGCGGGATGCAGCGGCTGGGGGACCAGCCATAGGTCTTCAGCACCTCCAGCGTGCGCTGGTATTCGCACAGGCCGTAGGACAGTGCGCAGTCGAATTGCAGCCAGTCGCGATCGGGGCGCATGCCGCCGTAGCGGATCAGGTTGCGGGCGTCCTGGTGGCTGAACAGGTTTTCGCCGGTTGCCATCGGGCCCGGATAGAACTCGGCGAGCGCGGCTTGCAGTGCGTAGTCGAGGGGATCGCCGACCTCCTCGTACCAGAACAAGGGATAATCGCGCAGCATTTTTGCGTAGGCGATGCCGGTCTCGAGGTTGAAGCGGCCGTTGGCGTCGACGGCGAGGTGCGCATCCTTGCCGATCTCCTTCAGCACCGCCTCGATGCGGGTGCGGTCCTCGTCGATCGGGGCGCCGCCGATCTTCATCTTCACGACGTTGTAGCCGCGGTCGAGATAACCGCGCATCTCGCCGCGCAGCATCGAGAGGTCTTTGCCGGGATAGTAATAGCCGCCGGCGGCATAGACGAACACGCGCGGATTGGCGGTCACGCCGTGCCGCTCGGCAAGCAGGCGAAACAGCGGCTTGCCCGCGATCTTCGCCACCGCGTCCCACACCGCCATATCGATGGTGCCAACCGCGACCGAGCGCTCGCCATGGCCGCCCGGCTTCTCATTGGTCATCATCGCGGCCCAGACCTTGTCGGGGTCGAGATTGTCGCCGGCGGCATCGAGCAGCGAGTTCGGATCAGCTTCGAGAATGCGCGCGGCAAAGCGCTCGCGGATCAGACCGCCCTGCCCGTAACGGCCGTTGGAGTTGAAGCCGTAGCCGACGACACGCTTGCCGTCGCGCACCACGTCGGTGACGACGGCGACCAGGCTCGTCGTCATCTTGGTGAAGTCGATATAGGCGTTGCGGATCGGCGAGGAGATCGGTTTGGTAATTTCGCGGACGTCGACGATGCGGACGGACATGGGGTTGGCCTTTCACTTTCGTCATTGCGAGCGAAGCGAAGCAATCCAGGCTGCTACCCGCGGAAAGACTCTGGATTGCTTCGTCGCAAGGGCTCCTCGCAATGACGAGGAGAGAGCGGTGCGCGCTCAGTTCGAACTACTTCTTATCCCTGAAATACGGCTCGACCGGACCGTGCACCTTGATGGTCAGCGGGTTGCCGTAGCGATCCTTGGCGTTGCCGGCGGTGACGCGGACCCAGCCTTCGCTGATGCAGTATTCCTCGACATTGGTCTTCTCGATGCCCTTGAAGCGGATGCCGACGTCGCGCGCCAGGATGTCCGCGTTGTAATAGGGGCTGTTCGGATCGACCGACAGGCGGTCCGGAAATTCGTCGCTCATGATTGTTTCGCTCACAGCAGTGTTTCGATTTGATTGCGCAATCCTTCGGGCCGCGCGGTCGGCGCGTAGCGCGCGACCACCTTGCCGGCACGGTCCACCAGGAATTTGGTGAAATTCCATTTGATGGAGGCGCCCAAGAGCCCGGATTGCTGCCGTTTCAGGTACTCATACAGAGGGTGTGCGTTGGCGCCGTTGACGTCGATCTTCTCGAACAGCGGGAAGGTGACGTCATAATTGGTCGAACAGAACGCCTGGATCTCGTCCGCCTGTCCCGGCTCCTGCGCGCCGAACTGGTTGCAGGGAAAGCCGAGCACCGAGAAGCCGCGCGGCGACAGATCGCGATAGAGATCCTCCAACCCGCGATATTGCGGCGTGAAGCCGCATTTGCTCGCGGTGTTGACGATCAGCAGCACCTGTCCCTCGAAACGGCGCATCGGCACTTCCTCGCCGGCGAGCGAGTTGGCCTTGAAGTCGTAGATGGCGGTCATCGCTAGCCCACGGGATCGATCGGCGACGGCGGCACGCCGCCGGCCTCGATCGCTTCACCCGCGAGCAAGCACAGATCCTCGCGGTAGCGGCCGGAGACGATGTGCACGCCGACCGGCGCCTTGCCGACGAGACCGGTGGAGACCACGAGCCCCGGCAAGCCCATGAAGGGAATCGCAATCTGCGGCAGCTGCGCTTCCCAGACGCGCTTGAAGGACTCGTCATCCTTGAGGTCGAGATGATCGGGGAACGGCAGCTCGCCGGAGACCGGCGTCAGCAGCACGGCATATTTTTCGAAGAACAGCATCCATTCGCGGGTTAGCGTCGCGCGGCGGGTCAGCGCCTTCGCGTAATTCGCCTGGTCCATCGGCGTGACCTTGCTGCGGTTGCCGCGCAGGCAGGCCAGCGCGCCGGGATCGCCCTCGCGCTCGGCCGCCTCCAGCTGCGCCTCGTAGCCATCGCCGAGCCACAGCTTGATCTGCCACTCGACCGCCTCGCGCGTCGGCGGCGTATCCTCGATGATGTCGACGGTCCAGCCCGCGCGCTCCAGCCGCTCGCCGGCATCGCTCACCGCCGCCTTCACCTCCGGCGTGGTGGCAAGGCCGCCCGGATTGAGACAGAGCGCGGCGCGCTTCGGCCGTGCGGGGCCTTCCAGTGGCACCGGCACGAACCAGGGATCGCGGATGTCGCGGGCCGACATCGCGGCGAGCGAGATGCGCAAGTCGTTGACGGTGCGCGCCAGCGGGCCAGAGACCGCCATGATCTGCGGCCCGATCGGGCGCTCCGGCAGCGCGGGATTGAAAGCGGGAATACGGCCGAGCGTCGGGCGCAGGCCGTGCACGCCGCAGGCATAGGCGGGATAGCGGATCGAGCCGGCGATGTCGGTGCCGTGGGCGATGTGGCCGATGCCGGCCGCGACCGCCGAGCCGGCGCCGCCGGAGGAGCCGCCGGGGGTCAGCGAAGCATCGCGGGGGTTCTTGGTGTCGCCATGGATCAGATTGGTGGTGAACCAGCGGTAGGAGAAGGCCGGACAATTGGTGCGGCCAAGCAGGATGGCGCCGGCTTTGCGGAAATTGGCGACCACCGGGTTGTCCTCGCGCGCGATCGCGTCGCGCTGGAGTTTCAGGCCGTTGGTGGTGGCAAAGCCTTCCTGGTCGACATTCGCCTTGATGGTGACGGGCACGCCGGCGAGCACGCCGGGGTCCTCGCCCCGCGCGATGGCGGCGTCGACGGCGTCAGCCTGTTTGAGCACGTCGTCCGGCCGGTGGTCGATCACCGCGTTGAGCGCGGGATTGACGGCGTCCAGACGGGCGAGACCGGCCTTGGCGGCCTCCCTGGCGGATACCTTTTTGGACTTGACGAGGGTGGCGAGGTCGGCGGCCGACAGGCGCCAGAGATCTTGCATGGCTTGCTCCGTATGACCGGCGTCTTTTAGCGCCGGGACCGCGGCAAAGCCATGCGGATTTCGCAGGGGCGAAGGGCGGGTTTGGTGCCGGAGTGGTGCCTCATTCTCCGTCATTGCGAGGAGCCCTTGCGACGAAGCAATCCAGACTGCCTCCGCCGAGGGATTCTGGATTGCTTCGCTACGCTCGCAATGACGTGGAGGGAGCCGCGCGCCCCTTACCCGTCCGCGGGCCTCAATGCCTTGTCGCGGACTGGTCCGGCATGTCCAGCAGCGCCTCGGTGAAGGGAAACTCCAGCACGATCTCCCCGTCATCGTCGGTCACCTCGATGACGGCCTCGAGCAGGGCCGGCTGGGCGCCCTCCGACTTCACCACCTCCAGGATCATCTGGCGGGCGACCTCCCACGCGCGATCGGGGTTGCGCAGATCCTCGCCGTCAGGATCCACGATCAGTTCGTCGCCGATACGGGTGTTGAAGAAATATCTGGGCATGCCTGATCCAATGGGGTCGCCTGCGGCCGATTGGAAGCCGTTCTATACTCACAACTGCTTTATCCCGACAGGGATCACGACCTATCGGCGTTTTTTTGCGTCCGTCAGTAGCTGATCTTACGGCCGCAATATGCTCTCTTTGCAGCGCAACAATTCCGCCGGCCTACTACCTTGGTCGGGAAAATTTCACTGGCGAACTTCTCCGCCCGCATTAACTTGAGTGCGGGCGGATACGTCCGGTTTCGCGAAAATGGAGAGCCAAATGGCCTGGAAAGCCCCGAAGATCGTCGAAGTGCCCTGCGGCATGGAAATCAACATGTATGTGAGCGCCACCCGCAAGTAAGCGGCGGGCGATTTCGCGTTCTGCGCCGGTGGATCTTTCAGTCACGACACGTTGCCGAAAGAAAGAATCTGTGTCGGCATTTGCGTCGGCCTGAGATCCACCGGGTATGTTCCCTCCAGGAGACGGATCATGCTTCGCGTCGTCGTCCTGGGCGCCGCAGCCGGCGGCGGAGTGCCGCAATGGAATTGCGGCTGCGAGGGCTGCCGAGCGGCCCGTGCCAGCGGCCATGACCTCTTGCGAACCCAGGCGTCGGTCGCCTTCAGCGGCGACGGCGAGCACTGGTTCCTGATCAACGCCTCCCCCGACCTTCGCCAGCAATTGAACGCCACGCCGCAGCTGCACCCGAAGGCCGGCGCGCTGCGCCATACGCCGATTGCCGGCGTGATCCTGACCAACGGCGAAGTCGACGCGGTCGCAGGCCTGCTGTCGATGCGCGAGGGCTCGCCCTTCACGGTTTACGCGCATGAGAAGGTGCTGGCGATCCTGAAGAGCAACAGCATCTTCAACGTGCTGAACGAGAAGAACGTACGGCGCCAGCCGACCGACATCGGCGAGCCGTTCGAGCCGCGACTGCCGGACGGCGCGCGTTCAGGGATCGAGGTGCTGCCGTTCGCGGTGCCGGGCAAGTCGGCCTGGTATCTGGAAGGCAAGGCCCATCCTGGCGGAGAGACCGGCGACGGCGATACGCTGGGCCTGAAGATCACCGACAAGACCAGCGGCAAGTGCTTCTATTTCATCGCGGCCTGCGCCGAGGTCACCGATGCGCTCAAGGCCGAGATCGACGGCGCGGCGCTGGTGTTCTTCGACGGCACGGTCTGGCGCGACGACGAGATGATCAGGGCCGGGCTCGGCCACAAGACCGGCAAGAGCATGGGCCATGTCGCGATGTCCGGCGCCGACGGCGCGATCGCGCGGCTGGCTGACCTCACTATCGACAGGAAGATTTTTCTGCATATCAATAACTCGAATCCGGCGCTGCTGCCCGCTTCACCCGAGCGGAAAGCCACTGAAGAGGCGGGCTGGCAGATACCCGCGGATGGAACGGAGATTGTGCTGTGAATGCCGCGTCACTGACAGGAATGACCGCGCTCTCGATCGGCAAGGACATCAAGCTCACTAGCGCCGAGGAGCTCGAGGCGACGCTGCGCCATATCGGGGCGACGCGCTATCACAGCCTGCATCCGTTCCATAAGCTGCTGCATGGCGGCAAGCTGAACAAGGGTCAGGTGCAGGCCTGGGCGCTGAACCGCTACTATTACCAGAGCACGATCCCGATCAAGGACGCGGTCGTCATCTCGCGCTTTCGCGACCGCGCCACGCGTCTGGAATGGCGCCACCGCATCGAGGACCATGACGGCGATGTCGGCAGCGAGGGCGGCATCGAGCGCTGGCTCAAGCTGACCGAAGGCCTGGGCCTCGACACGGCTTACGTGGAATCGACCGAAGGCATCCTGCCGGCGACGCGCTTCGCGGTCGAGGCCTATGTCCATTACTGCCGCGAGAAGAGCCCGCTGGAGGCGATCGCCTCCTCGCTGACCGAATTGTTCGCGCCGAACCTGCACGAAGAGCGCATCTCCGGCATGCTGGCGCATTACGACTTCGTCAACCCCGACATCATGAGCTACTTCAAGCGACGCCTGACCCAGGCGCCGCGCGATGCCAATTTTGCGCTCGACTATGTCAAGGCGCATGCCACGACGCCGGAGCAGCGCGCGCAGGTGTGCAGCGCGCTGATCTTCAAGACCAACGTGCTGTGGGTGCAACTGGATGCGCTCTATCACGCCTATGTCGAGGGTCACATTCCGCCGGGCGCCTTCGTGCCCAAAGCGGGCTAAAAAGGAGCAGCAATGGCCGGGCCGCGGAACATCAGCGTCAGCGAGGCAAGCCGCCCCGTGCTGCCGCGGCATGCCAAGCTGAAATACGACGAGACGCGACAAGTCTGGGTGATCCTGGCGCCAGAACGGGTGCTGGCCCCGGACGAGATCGCGGTCGAGGTCTTGCAGCTCTGCGACGGTCAGCGCAATGTCGGCGACGTCGCCGATCAGCTGGCCGCGAAATATGCCGCGCCGCGCGAGGCGATCCTCGCCGATGTCATCGTCATGCTGCAGGATCTCGCCGACAAGGGCTTTCTCACGGAGGCCCGGGAGAAGACGTCATGAGCGATGTGCTCGGCAATCCCACCATCCCGCCAGATGTCAGCGACAGCCTCGCGGTGCTGGAGAAGCAGCGCTCGACGGCCGAGACCTTCGGCATTCCGCTCGCCGTGCTGCTCGAAATCACCCACCGCTGCCCGCTGCAATGCCCCTATTGCTCCAACCCGGTCGAGCTCGACCGCTCGAGCAAGGAGCTCACGACAGAGGAATGGAAGAAGGTGCTGAGCGAGCTCGCCGAGATCGGCGTGCTCCAGGTGCATTTCTCCGGCGGCGAGCCGACGGCGCGGAAGGACCTGGTCGAGCTGGTCAAGCATGCCAGCGACGTCGGCCTCTATACCAACCTGATCACATCGGCCGTGCTGCTGACGCGCGACAAGCTCAGCGATCTTGCGGATGCCGGGCTCTGCCACGTCCAGATCAGCTTCCAGGGCGTCGAAGAAGGCCTCGCCGATCGCGTCGCCGGTTACAAAAACGGTCACCGCAAGAAGCTCGAAGTCGCCAGATGGACGCGCGAGCTCGATCTGCCGCTCACCGTGAACGCGGTGATGCATCGGCAGAACCTGCACCAGCTCCCCGACATCATCCAGATGGCGGTCGATCTCGATGCCGATCGGCTCGAGGTCGCCAATGTGCAATATTACGGCTGGGCGCTGAAGAATCGCGCCGCGCTGATGCCGACGGTGGCGCAGCTCGACGAATGCACCCGCCTCGTCGAGGAGGCGCGCGAACGCCTGAAGGGCACACTCGCGATCGACTACGTCGTTCCCGACTATTACGCGCTGCGGCCGAAGAAATGCATGGGCGGCTGGGGCCGGCAGTTCTTCAACATCTCGCCCGCCGGCAAGGTGCTGCCCTGCCACGCCGCCGAGAGCATCACCGGGCTCGAGTTCGAATCCGTGCGCTCCAATCACTCGATCGCCTGGATCTGGCAGAACTCCGACGCCTTCAACCGCTACCGCGGCACCGGCTGGATGAAGGAGCCGTGCAAGTCTTGCGAATTCCGCGAGATCGATTTCGGCGGCTGCCGCTGCCAGGCCTTCGCGCTGACGGGCGATGCCGCCAACACCGATCCGGCCTGCGCGCTGTCGCCGCTGCACGAGACCATCTTCAAGCAGGCCGAGCGCGAGGCCGAGGGCGAGACCAACCGCTTCCTCTATCGCAACTTCGCCGGCGGCACTCTGGAATCCGAGAATGGGACCTGACGCCGACGCGGCCAGCTCGATCAGGCGGGCCGATCCGTTTGCGCCGCTGACCTCCGACATGCTCGATGTCGGCGACGGCTTTGAGCTCTATGTCGAGAGCATCGGCCGCGCCGACGGCATCCCCGCGATCTATCTGCATGGCGGGCCTGGCAGCGGCTGCCAGCCCGACCATCGCCGCCTGTTCGATCCTGATCGCTTCTGTGCCGTGTTGTTCGACCAGC
This sequence comes from Bradyrhizobium sp. C-145, assembly GCF_023375135.1. Classification (NCBI taxonomy): domain Bacteria; kingdom Pseudomonadati; phylum Pseudomonadota; class Alphaproteobacteria; order Hyphomicrobiales; family Nitrobacteraceae; genus Bradyrhizobium; species Bradyrhizobium sp. C-145. Next base: position 7,624,936 of record NZ_CP088150.1, read on the forward strand.
GCGGCTGCGGCCGCAGCCGTCCGAAGGGATCGCGCGACCACAACACCACGGCGCACCTCATCGCGGACATGGAGAAGATCCGCGACAAGTTTGGCTTCCAGCGCTGGATGGTGGTCGGTGGCTCCTGGGGCGCGACGCTGGCGCTGGCTTATGCAGAGGCGCATCCCGAGCGCGTCTCCGGCATCGCGCTGCGCGCGACGTTTCTCGGCACGCGGGCGGAGGTCGAGACGGCGTTCACCTCGCGCCTGTCACAATTCTATCCCGCGCTGTACGAGGATTTTCTCAGCGTGCTGCCGCTAGAGGAGCGGACGCGGCCGGTGGAGGCCTATTGGCGCCGCATCCTCGATGGCGACCCGGCCGTGCACGGCCCCGCCGCGCGGGCCTGGCACGACACCGAGCGCACCTTGTCCGAGCACAAGCCCGCCAAGACGCGGCTGGACCTGGCCTCGCTGAACGTCTGGCGCACGCTGCCTGCGACACCGTTCATGGAGGCGCACTATTTCGTCAACGACAGCTTCATGACCGAGAGCCAGCTGTTGCGCAATGCAGGGTGGCTCGCCGGCATCCCCGGCATCATCGTCCAGGGCCGCTACGATCTGTTGTGCCCGCCCGAGACGTCGCAGGCACTCGCGAAGGTTTGGCCGAATTCCGAGCTTCGCGTCGTGGAAGAAGCCGGACATTCGCTCTATGATGCCGGCGTGCGGGACGCGGTCATGAAGTCGATCGCGGACCTCGCGTCGAAGACCGCGCGATAACAGGATAAGAAGAATGCCGCTCGCCGGGAAAGGCATGCTGCTGACGTCGATGAACATCGACGCGGCCGATGAGGCCGATTTCAACCGCTGGTGCGATCGCGAGCATCTGGAAGAGCGCGTCGCGATCGACGGATTCCTGGAGGCGCGGCGCTATGTCGCGCATGCCGCCAATCCCAAATATCTCTGCCTGTATTCGACCGCCACGCTCGACGTGCTCGATAGTCCCGCCTACCGCGCGCGGCTCGCGAGCCCGACCGACTGGTCGCGGCAATGCATGGCGCGTTTCAAGGACATGCTCCGCGTCGTCGCGCGCGTCACCATCAGCAACGGCACCGGACGTGGCGCCGCGCTCGGCGTGGTGCGGTTGCGGCCGACACCCGACCAAGCAGCGCGATGGCGCGATGCATTGCAAGACAAGCTGGCGCCGGACCAGCGCGACGGTATCATCTCCATGCACCTGCTGGAGAGCGAGCCCGAATTGTCGGGTGCAACGGCGGACATTCCGGCGGTACGCAATGAAGGCGCGCACGACTGGTTCGTGCTGATCGACGGCACGCATGTCGGCGCGGTCTCGGCCGTGATCGCCGAACGCTTCACCGGCCCCGCCGCCGCGCCCTTGCCGCTTCCCATCTCCGTCGGCACCTATTGCCTGATGTGGGATTTGGCCAAGAGCGACATCCCGCGCGGCTAGCGCGCGCACACACGCACCGCAATATGCTGCATCGCACGCACATCGTGCGCGGCGTTAATGCTGTGCGCGCGTAGCTCCCATGAAAGGCGGTGATCGCGCAAATTTGCCGTTGTACTTCGGAGCCGTTCTAATAAGCTAACCCAATGACGTCATTCAGAAACCAGATCGAAGCGCATTAAGCGCTCGCCAAGCTCAAGAAAAGGCCGCGGGGTCTTTGGGGCCTGCGCGGACAGGGTAGGAATGAAACCGACCGATATTGCGGCCCCCGACTACTTTCACAAAGTGGTCGATTGCCAGTGGGCCTGTCCTGCGCACACCCCGGTTCCCGAATATATCCGACTGATCGCCCAAGGCCGCTACAGCGACGCCTACATGATCAATTGGAAATCGAACGTGTTTCCCGGAATTCTGGGACGCACTTGCGATCGTCCATGCGAGCCGGCGTGCCGGCGCGGGCGCGTCGAGGACAATCCGGTCGCGATCTGCCGCCTCAAGCGTGTCGCCGCCGACTTCAAGGACGACATCAAGCAGCGCCTGCCGCGCCCAGCCGCGAAGAACGGCAAGCGCGTTGCGCTGGTCGGCGGCGGCCCGGCTTCGCTGACGGTGGCGCGCGACCTCGCGCCGCTCGGCTATCACTGCACCGTGTTCGACGGCGATCCCGAAGCCGGCGGCATGATGCGCTCGCAGATCCCGAAATTCCGCCTGCCCAATTCGGTCATCGACGAGGAGACCGGCTACATCCTGGGTCTCGGCGTCGACTTCAAGGGCGGCCATCGCATCGACAGCATGAAGGCGCTGCTCGCGGAGAAATACGACGCGATCTTCGTCGGCTCCGGCGCGCCGCGCGGCCGCGAGCTCGACATTCCCGGCCGCAAGGAAGCCGCTGCCAACATCCATATCGGCATCGAATGGCTGGCCTCGGTGTCGTTCGGCCATACCGACAGAATAGGCAAGCGCGTGATCGTGCTCGGCGGCGGCAACACCGCGATGGATTGCTGCCGCACCGCGCGCCGCCTCGGCGGCGAAGACGTCAAGGTCGTCGTCCGCTCCGGCTTCGAGGAGATGAAGGCCTCGCCCTGGGAGAAGGAAGACGCGCTCCACGAGGACATCCCGATCCTCAACTACATGGTCCCGGTGGCTTTCAAGCATGTCGCCGGCAAGCTGATCGGCGTCACCTTCCAGAAGGTGAAAGCCGAATACGACGCCAAGGGCCGGCGCAACCTGGTGCCATCGGGCGAACCGGACGAGACGATCACCTGCGACGACGTGCTGGTCGCGGTCGGCCAGGAAAACGCCTTCCCCTGGATCGAACAGGATTGCGGCATCGAGTTCGACAAATGGCACATGCCCAAGGTCGATCCCAAGACCTTCGCGTCGACCAATCCAAAGGTGTTCTTCGGGGGCGATGCCGCATTCGGGCCGAAGAACATCATCTGGGCGGTCGCGCACGGCCATGACGCTGCGCTGTCGATCCACAAGATGCTCTCGGGCGAGGACATCACCGAGCGCCCGCTGCCGGAGGTGCAAATCTCCTCGCAGAAGATGGGCATCCACGAATGGAGCTATGACAACGACATCTCCAACGACAAGCGCTTCAAGGTGCCGCATCGCGACAAGGTCATCGCGCTGAAGGACATCCGCGCCGAGGTCGAGCTCGGCTACGACGTCAAGCTCGCACTGGGTGAAGCCGAGCGCTGCCTGAACTGCGACGTCCAGACCGTGTTCTCGACCTCGCTCTGCATCGAGTGCGATGCTTGCGCCGACATCTGCCCGATGGATTGCATCACCTTCACTGACAACGGCGAGGAGAACGACCTGCGCCAGCGGCTGAAGGCGCCCGCGCCGCATCCGGACCAGGATCTCTACGTCTCCTCGGATCTCAAGACCGGGCGCGTGATGGTGAAGGACGAGGACGTCTGCCTGCATTGCGGGCTGTGCGCGGAGCGTTGTCCCACCGGCGCCTGGGACATGCAGAAATATTTCATCGATATGACCCACGCAGGTTCGACATGTCCGACAAAAAGCCGATCAGCAGCGTAAACGACTTCGTCGTCCGCTTCGCCAACGTCAACGGCTCGGGCTCGGCCAGCGCCAACGAGATGTTCGCGCGCGCGATCCTGCGCCATGGCGTCCCCGTGAGCCCGCGCAACATCTTCCCCTCCAACATCCAGGGCCTGCCGACTTGGTACGAGGTGCGGGTGACGGAGGCCGGTCATCTCGGCGCCCGCGGCGGCGTCGACATGATGGTGGCGATGAACCCGCAGACCTGGGACAAGGACGTCGCCGGCATCGAGCCCGGCGGTTACCTGTTCTACGATTCCACCAAGCCGATGCCGTCGACCAAATTCCGCGACGACATCACCGTGATTGGCGTGCCGCTCACCGCGATCACCAACTCGACCTATACTGATCCGCGCCAGCGCCAGCTGTTCAAGAACATCATCTATCTGGGTAGCCTCAGTGCGCTGCTCGACATGGATCCGAAGCTGATCGAGCAACTGATCGGCGAGCAGTACAAGGGCAAAGAGAAGCTGCTCTCCTCCAACGTCCACGCGCTGCATCTCGGCCGTGACTGGGCGCTGCAGAATTTGAAATGCCCGATCGGGCTCAGGGTGAAGAAGTCCGACAAGGTCGGCGACCGCATCTTCATCGAGGGCAATAGCGCCGCCGCGCTCGGCGCGGTCTATGGCGGTGCCACCGTGTGCGCCTGGTATCCGATCACGCCGTCCTCGTCGGTGGCGGAGGCCTTCACCGCCCACTGCAAGAAGTACCGGCACGATCCCGAGACCGGCAAGGCGAAATACGCCATCGTGCAGGGCGAGGACGAGCTCGCTTCGATTGGCATCGTCATCGGTGCCTCCTGGAACGGCGCCCGCGCCTTCACCGCGACCTCGGGCCCCGGCATCTCCTTGATGACCGAGTTCATCGGCCTCTCCTATTTCGCCGAGATCCCGGCCGTGATCATGAACATCCAGCGCGCCGGCCCCTCGACGGGCATGCCGACGCGCACCCAGCAATGCGACATCATCGCCTGCGCCTATGCCTCGCACGGCGACACCAAGCATGTGCTGCTGTTCCCGGAAGATCCCGCCGAGGCGTTCGAATTCGCCGCTGCCGCGTTCGATCTCGCCGAGCGGCTGCAAACCACCATCTTCCTGATGCTCGACCTCGACATCGGCATGAACCACCGGCTCTGCCGTCCGCTGAAGTGGGACGATGCCCGGCAGTATGACCGCGGCAAGATCATGACGGCGGAGATGCTGGAGGAAGGCCGCGACTTCGGCCGCTATCTCGACGTCGACGGCGACGGCATCCCCTACCGCACCTATCCGGGCACGCATCCGACCAAGGGCTCATACTTCACCCGCGGCACCTCGCGCGACCGCTATGCGCGCTACTCCGAGGAAGGCACGGTCTATGCCGACAATATGCAGCGCCTGGTGCGCAAGTTCGAGACCGCGCAGGATCTGGTGCCGCGCCCGCTGCAGGCCAATGCGGAACGGCCGACCAAATATGGCGTGATCTATTTCGGCTCGACCTCACCGGCGATGGACGAAGCGGTCGGCCTGTTGGAAGCGCGCGGGCACCAGCTCGACCGTCTGCGCATCCGCGCCTTCCCGTTCCACTCTAGCGTGGCGAGCTTCCTCGCCGAGCACGACTTCGTCTATGTGGTCGAGCAGAACCGCGACAGCCAACTCCGCCAGCTCATCGTCAACGAGAATGGCATCGATCCCGTCCGCCTCGTGCCGATCGTGCATTACGACGGCACCCCGATCACCGCCCGTTTCATCGCAAAAGCCATTGGCGACCATCAGGATCACCTCAAGGTGACCCCGCTCCGCAAGGCCGTGTCATGAACAACACCTTGCGCTCTCCTCCGTCATGCCCGGGCTTGACCCGGGCATCCACGCCTTTCTTTCTCCTGGCCAAGACGTGGATGGCCGGGACAAGCCCGGCCATGACGCCGCGGAAATTTCAGGTGCTCGCATGACCTATATTGCCAAGCCGAAATTCCACCATCCGGGCCTGAAGAAGAACGAGCTCGGCTATACCCGCCGCGATTACGAAGGCAAGATCTCGACGCTGTGCGCCGGCTGCGGCCACGATTCGATCACGGCCTCGATCATCGAGGCCTGCTATGAGCTCTCGATCGAGCCGCATCGGGTGGCAAAAATCTCCGGCATCGGCTGCTCGTCGAAGACGCCGGACTATTTCCTCGGCAACTCACACGGCTTCAACTCGGTGCATGGCCGCATGCCCAGCGTGCTGACAGGCGCCAACCTCGCCAACCGCGATTTGATCTATCTCGGCGTCTCCGGCGACGGCGATTCCGCCTCGATCGGCTTCGGCCAGTTCGCCCATTCGATCCGGCGCGCCGTCAACATGACCTATATCGTCGAGAACAATGGCGTCTACGGCCTGACCAAGGGTCAGTTCTCGGCCACCGCTGACCGCGGCTCGAAGAGCAAGAAGGGCGTCACCAACACCGACAACGCCATCGACCTCGTCGCGATCGCGCTGCAACTCGGTGCCACCTTCGTCGCGCGCAGCTTCTCCGGCGACAAGACCCAGCTCGTGCCGCTGATTGCGGCGGCGATCCGCCACAAGGGCGCGTCGTTCATCGACGTCATCAGCCCCTGCATCGCCTTCAACAATCACGCCGGCTCGACCAAGAGCTTCGACTATGTCCGCGAGCACAATGACGCGGTGAACCGGCTCGACGTGCTGGTCGGCCGCGATCCGATCGCGGTGGACTATGCGCCGGGCACGGTGCAGGTGGTGGAGCAGCACGACGGCAGCAAGGTCGCGCTGCGCAAGATCGACGCCGACTACGATCCGCATGACCGTTTGGGCGCGATGACCTTCCTGCAAAAGCACGCCGCCAAGGGGCAGATCGTCACCGGCCTGCTCTATGTCGACCCCGACGCGGAAGACCTGCACGAGCATCTCAACACGGTCGAGACGCCGCTCAACACGCTGGAGGCGGATGCGCTCTGCCCGGGCTCGGCGGTGCTGGACAAGATCAACGCCAGCCTGCGGTGATCATTTACTCCGCGCTGAAGCAGTCGGCCTGACGCGGATCGTGATCTTCTCCGACACGACCGGCGGAACGAACGGATAGTGCTTGGCGTCACCGAGCACCAGCTGCAGCGTGTGGGTGCCCGGCAGAAGGTCCAACATGGTTTCGGTTTGCCCTGCGCCGAAATGCAGGTGCGACTTGTCTTGCGGGATCGGCTCCTTGGGATCGATGGGATCATTGACGTCGACCAGCAGATGGTGATGACCGGCGTTCTGGTAGTCATCACCGGCATGCGTCACACCCATGTTGCGTAAGCCGAACCGGACCCAGACTCCACCGCGAACTTTCTGCCCGTCATGCGGCGTGATGAAATAGAGCTTGGCGTCCTTGTGCGCGCTCTTGCCCTGCGAGTAGGCCGCGCCCGGGAGCAATGCGATCGCGGCCGCCAGGGCGGCGCAGGAAATGATCTTCATCAAATCTACTCCAGCACTTATGGACTGAGCGCGACACGGAATCCATGCGTGGGGTAACGGACATTGGTGTCGTAACCATCGCGGTTTGACGGCCGGACATATCTTGAATCGTTCTTCCAGGAGCCCGACCGCAGGACATGAGAGCTGCAGTCCGCGCTGCTCCACGCCGAGCCGTCGCTCGGCGCGCCCTGATAGGTCCTGTGCCAGCAGTCCTCGACCCACTGATCGATGCCGCCGCCCATGTCGTAGAGTCCGAATGGATTGGGCCTGAAGCTGCCGACCTTGGCCGGCTGCTCGGCCGCAAGATCACCGCAATCCTTGCATCCGGCCATGCCCGGCTGAAGCTTGTCGCCCCACCAATATTTGGTCTGCGTTCCGCCGCGCGCCGCATATTCCCATTCGGCCTCGCTCGGAAGCCGGTAGGGCTTCTTCGTCGCCTGCGCGAGCCAGGCGGCATATTGCTGCGCGTCGGTCCAGCTCACATTGCCGACGGGGGAATCGTCCTTGCCGGTGGCGGTGAATCCGCACGCCTTGGCGGCGGCGCACTCGTTCCATTCCTGCACAGTCACCGGATATTTTGCGATCGAGAAAGGCTTGATCGTGACCTGGTGGACAGGCCGCTCGGTCGGATCGTCATTGCTTCCCATCGCGAAGCTGCCGCCGCGAATGCCGATCATCTCGGGTTCGCGAGGTGGCGTCGCCGATGGGCTGGGCGACGGTGACGGCGACGGAGGGGCAGAAGCCAATGACGGAGAGGGTTGCGGCGTCTGCGTCGCCGCCTCGCGCGGCGATGGCTGCGGGATCGGTGACGCGGCCGGGGAAGCGGTTGGCGTAGCGGCCTGCTCGCCCATCCTGCCGGGCTGCGTCAGCACGTACCAAAGCACGTAGCCGGCAATCACCAGCAATGCCGTGATCAGAAGAAATAGCAGGACGCTCTCGCGCCTGCTTCGCGTCCTGCCGACCGCATCGGCATCCGGCAGCACGCGATAGATGCGCACCGGATCGGTGATATTCTTGACCTTGCGATCCCCGAGCGACTCATAGCCGCACACCACCTTGTGCTTGATCTGCTCGTAGATCGCGCCCGAGATATAGACCTGGCCGGGCTCGGCAATGCCCTCAATGCGGGTGGCGATGTTGACGCCGTCGCCGTAGACGTCGTCCGGCTCTACGATCACGTCGCCGAGATTGACGCCAATCCGGTATTCGAGGCGCGAATGCTTCGGAAGCGAGGCGTTGCGGCCGATGAGGTTCTGCTGGATGACGATACTGCAGCGAACGGCCTCAACAGGGCTATCGAAAATGGCGATGAAGCCATCGCCCGTCGTCTTCACCAGACTTCCATGGTGTTCGATGATGGTGGGCTGGATGATATCGCGCTCGATGCGCTTGACGCGGACATGCGTCCCCTCCTCGTCGGCCTGCATGATGCGGCTGTAGGAAGCGATGTCACCGACGATGATCGCCGCAAGACGGCGAGGCATGGGCCCGTGTGGAGGCGGCTCATCCTGATTGCCGGATCTGAAGTTGCGAATTTCGCCCATGCGGGGGACTCCACAAGCTTACAAGGCAGTCCCAGCTTACGACCGCCAAAGGCGGTCGTCTGTGAAAGCTATCACATTGACGAACCAAGACAATGTCGCGGCAATCGCCGGCATCGGGTTCCGAAGCATCAAGGCGCTGCACCGCTTGAACCTTCTTGATCCCATCAATGACTAAGGCCCGGCGCGAACCCACTGGCCCAAATCGGCGCCGCGATGGTCGCACGAAGCGACTTCTGAAGCTTGAACGCGATGCACCTCGCCTGCGTCTAACGGACAGGAGTTCTGTCCTGCTGCGGCAAGGTTGTCACGCGCCCGAGGTCGTCATGAAGCTTTCCATCTTTGCTGCCCTCACTTTGGCTGCGCTAACCAGCGTCGCCCACGCCGATGAGGACAAGGTCCGCGAGACCACAAAGGCCGAAGCCGACGCCTTCAATGCGCGGCTCTATGCGGGAGCGCCTGCGGACAAGGCCTATGCCTGCTTCGTCCGCCGGTACGATGCCGAGCATCTGGCGCGGCATCCCAAGCAGAAAGTCGCTTCCATGAAGCTGCTGATCTCGGCGGAAGCCGACAAGGAGGACAAGCAGCTGCACAATTCCTTCCGCCTCGGTTTTCGCTATCGCCATCGCTCGGGCGATTTCGACTCCAGCGGCTCGTGCGGCAGTCATGCGGTGCTTCTCAGTCAGGGGGACGAGGTCCGCATGGGCTGCGGCGTCGACTGCGAGGGCGGCGGGATCGAGGTGGCGCTCGCCAAGGACAACAAGTCCGCGATCATCCGGCTCGAGCAGGTCAGGGTCTGGCAGAACAACAAGCCGGATGACGAGGCGGAGCAATCGCTGGTCGCCGGCGCCGACGACAAGATCTTCCGCCTCGACCGCACCGACACCGGCGAGTGCGCTTCGCTCGTGACCGACCGTAAGGAACTCGCCGCGCTGCGCCACAAATGATTTGTGTCCGGCAAAGTCTTGGTCGAGGGAGATCGCCATGAATCGCCGGAACATGTTGTGGAGCGCCGTCTCCGCTTTGGGCGCGGCCTTTGGCGTATCGCGTGCACGAGCCGCCACTGAGGCAAGCGCGGGCAACAAGCTCAAGGTGGCCTATCACCTCAGCGACGCCGAGAAGGTCAATTTCGTGCTCGGCAACATCCAGAACCACATCGACGGCGTCGGTGGTACCGACCATGTCACGATCGCGCTGGTGATCCACGGACCGGCGCTGAAGGCGTTTCACGCGGCGCAGGCCAACCCCGACGTCAGCAAGCGTGTCGGTGACTTCTCCAAGGACGGCGTCGAGCTCGCCGCCTGCGGCAACACGATGAAGGCGCAGAACGTCTCACTGAAGGAGTTGTTGCCGGGCTTCGTCAGCGCGGAGAACGGCGGCGTGGTCCGCCTCGCCGAGCTTCAGGCGCAGGGGTATTTGTACTTGCGGCCGTAAGGCGCCGCAAAGGAGGTCCGCTCCCTCCCCCGTTTGCGGGGGAGGGCTGGGGAGAGGTGTCGCCGCAGTGGGACTCCCCGAGAGGAGAAACCCTCACCCGACGCTTCGCGTCGACCTCTCCCGCAAGCGGGAGAGGTAAGGGGAGTTTGTGGCCGCCCTTCCCGATTCATTCGCATCGCGCTTGACTCATCCATAACTTCCCGGTTATGAGTTGATCCATAACCTATGAGTTATGGATTTTGCATGTCCGCCACTCACGACCTCCTGTTCAGGACACTCGCCGATCCGACCCGGCGGGCGATCTTCGAACGGCTGTGCCGGGAGGGCGAGCAGACGGTCGGGGCACTGACGGCGCGGTCGGGCGTGTCCCAGCCGGCGGTCTCAAAGCATCTCGGCGCCTTGAAGCAGGCCGGCCTCGTGCGCGACCGCCACGAAGGACGCCAGACTCATTACAGCGCGCAGCCCGGTGCGCTCAATCCGCTGATCGACTGGACCAGCCAGATGGCCGGCTTCTGGCAGAACCGGCTCGACGCGCTCGACGATCTCCTGAAGAGGATGGACCAATGACTGAAACACGCTCCGTAATCGTTGAGCGCGAATTTGCCTTTCCGGCGGAGCGGCTGTGGCGCGCGCTGACGCAGCCGCATCTGATCGAGGAATGGCTGATGAAGAACGACTTCAAGCCGGTCGTCGGCCATCGCTTCAACCTGCGCGGCGAATGGGGCGGCGTGCTCGATTGCGAGGTGCTCACCATCGAGCCGCAGAAGACGCTCGCCTACACCTGGAATTTCTCGCATGAGGATGCGGCGTTCGACCTGAAAAGCGTCGTGACCTTCACGCTGACGCCGACCGGCGTCGGCACGCATCTGCGCGTCGAGCAAGCGGGCTTCAGCCCGACGCAGAAGCAGGCTTATGGCGGCGCGCATGCCGGCTGGAAGCAGTTTTTTGCCAAGCTCGATGAGCTACTGGCGCGGACGGGCTAGCCCCCGCCATCCATTCCGATCATTTTCAAAGGAGGTCCAATGAGCACGCAGATGTGGATTCGGCAGATTCATCGCTGGCTGTCGATGGCTTTCACGCTCGCCGTCATCGCGAACATCGTGGCGATGATCACGCAGATCCAGGCCGTCTGGATCGGCTTCCTGGCGCTCGTCCCACTCATTCCGTTGCTCGCGACCGGGTTATATCTGTTCGCGCGGCCCTATGTCAGCCGCAGCGTGAACGAGGCCAGATGATGAAGAAGGCTGTGACGGCGAAGAAGGCTGGCGCGAAGGAAGCGAATGGGGCTTCCCCCTCCAAGCTGATCGACGGCAGGATCAAGGAGCTCGGCGACTGGCGCGGTGAGATGCTGGGGCGGATCCGTGGCCTGATCAAGGAAGCCGACCCTGATGTCGTCGAGGAATGGAAATGGCGCGGCGTTCCCGTGTGGGAGCACGACGGCATCATCTGCACCGGCGAGACCTACAAGGAAGTGGTGAAGATGACCTTTGCCAAGGGCGCGGCGCTGGAGGATCCCGCGGGGCTATTCAACTCCAGCCTCGACGGCAACGTGCGCCGCGCGATCGATATTCGCGAGGGCGAGAAGATCAACGAGAAGGCGTTGAAGGCGCTCATTCGCGCGGCGGTGGAGTTGAATGCGTCCAAGGCCAAGAAGAAGCCGGCCAAGAACCGATCGACCTAGGTTGATGTAAATTCTTGGCGACGGCCAAAGCAACCGCCTCGTCCTTCGAGACGACCGCGCCGCGGTCTCCTCAGGATGAGGCTAATCGGCATCCGTGCCCGTTGAAAGTGCTGCCGCGCATTCCGTCGTCATCCTGAGGGCCCGCCAAAGGCGGGCGTCTCGAAGGATGAGCCGCGGGCTGGCTTCAACCTCTCCCGCTTGTGGGAGAGGTCGCGCCGAAGGCGCGGGTAAGGGCTCTCTCCTCTGGGGGAGTCCCACTGCGGAGATACCCTCTCCCCAGCCCTCCCCCGCAAGCGGGGGAGGGAGCGCATCTGCCTCGCGGTAAATCACAAGGGCCAGTTTCATCGTGCTCTAGGAGCTGGCGGCTGGCCTCCTTACGCCACTGCCGCCGGGATCGGGCGCGGGCTTACGACGTATTCGCGCAGGACCTTGTCGTTGGCGTCGACCTCGATCAGTGAGACGTCGTAGGTCCAGAGATCGGCCAGGTGCTGAAGCACGCGCTTGGCGTCGGTCTCGTTGAGCTGCGAGCCCTTGATGACGTGGTGATGCAGGATTAGCCGGCGGTCGCCGGAGAGATCGACATCGACCACCTCGATATTGGCGTCGATGAAGCCGACGTCATGCTGCCGTGCCAGCTCGCGGCGGACGCGGCGGAAGCCGCGTTCGTCGTGGATGGCGTCGACCCGGATTCCCGCGCGCTCCTCGGGATCGTCATGCAGGTGGAACATGCGGAAGTGCCGCATCAGCCTGGGGCTTAGGAACTGGCCGATAAAACTTTCATCGCGGTAATTGGCCCAGACGTCGCGCAGCACGCCCATCACGTCGCCCCTGCCGGCAATGTCCGGGAACCATTCGCGGTCCTCGTCTTCCGGTTTGGTGACGATGCGCTCGATGTCCTGCATCACGGCAAAACCGAGCGCATAGGGATTGAAGCCGGAGAAGCGTGGATCGTCGAACTCGGGCTGGAACACCACGTTGGTGTGCGATCCCAGGAATTCGAGGAAGTTGCCGTCGGTGATGCGGCCTCGCTCGTGCAGCATGGTCATGATGCGGTAGTGGACGTAGGTCGCCGTCCCCTCGTTCATGACCTTGGTCTGGCTCTGCGGATAGAAATATTGCGCGATATGGCGCACGATGCGCAGCAGCTCGCGCTGCCACGGCGCCAGCCGCGGTGCGCTCTTCTCCAGGAAATAGAGCAAATTCTCCTGCGGCAGGCCGAGCAGCTTGCGGCGGCGCTCGATGCTGAGCGCGGACCGGCTCTTGGCGGCGCCCTTCGGGACTGTGCGCCAGAGGTCGTTGAAGACCTCCTCCTCATGCTGGCGGCGGCGCCCTGCCCGCTTCTCTTCGGCGCGCAAATCGAGCTTCTTCTTGCCGGGATAGCGGTCGATGCCGTGCGACATCAGCGCGTGTGCAGCGTCGAGCGTGCGCTCGACCTCGATGCGGCCATAGCGCTCTTCGCAGCTTGCGACATAATTCTTGGCGAAGTCGAGATAATCCAGGATGCCGTCGGCATCGGTCCACTGCTTGAACAGATAGTTGTTCTTGAAGAAGTGGTTGTGGCCGAAGGCGGCATGCGCGATCACCAGCGTCTGCATCGTCGCCGTGTTCTCCTCCATCAGGTAGGAGATGCAGGGCGAGGAGTTGATCACGATCTCATAGGCAAGGCCCATCAGGCCCTTGCGATAGGACGCTTCGTGAAACGCAAAATGCTTGCCGAACGACCAGTGCTTGTAGAACAAGGGCATGCCGACCGACGAGTACGCGTCCAGCATCTGCTCGGCGGTGATGACCTCGATCTGGTTCGGATAGACGTCGAGACCGAGATCCTTCAACGCGATCTCCTCGCAGGCATCGGTGATGCGCTGCAAGGTGCGAAAATCCCAATCCGCGCCTTCGAACAAGCGTTCCGTCATGGAGCGGCCTTCTCCTGGCTGGTTTCGCGGCGCTGGAACAGGTCGTGGAACACCGGAAAGATCTCGCTGCGCTCCGAGACCTTGCGCATCGAGAGCGGTGCGCCGCTGCTGCGCAGGCGCTCATAGAGGGTCCAGAGCGAGGAGTCGGAAAGATCGAAGGCGCTGCCGCCGGACTCGCCGACCTCGAGATAGGCAAAGAACTGGCAGACCGGCAGGATCTTGTCGGTCAGCAGCAGGCCCGTGAGCTCGCCGTCGGAATAGGAATTGTCGCCGTCGGAGGCTTGCGCGGCGTAGATGTTCCAGTCCGCCGGATTGAAGCGCTCGCGCACGATTTCGTGCATCGCCTGGAGCGCGCTGGACACCAGCGTGCCGCCCGAGGCCGGGCCGTAGAAGAAGGTCTGCTCGTCGACCTCCTCGGCGCGGTCGGTGTGGCGGATGAAGACGATCTCGACATGCTTGTAGCGGCGCTTCAGGAACACGTAGAGCAGCATGTAGAAGCGCTTGGCCAGATCCTTCATGTGCTCGGACATCGAGCCCGAGACGTCCATCAGGCAGAACATCACGGCCTGCGCCACCGGCCGCGGCACCGTCTCGAAGCGGCGGTAGCGGATGTCGAGCGGGTCGATGAACGGGATGCGCTTGGATTTCGCCTTGAGCTTTTCGAGCTTGGCCAGCAGCTCGGCGCGCACGTCCTCGTCGGTGCAGGCGGCAATCTCGGCTTCCAGCTCATCGATCTCGCTCTTGCGGGGACGGCGGAGCGCGATGCGGCGGGCGAGCGCGAGCTGCACCGTCCGGCTCACCGAGATGTTGGCGGGCGAACCCGAGGTGGTGTAGCCGGCGCGCTGGATGCCCTCGCTCTCGGTCTGCGCGATCTTGCGCTTGGCAAGATCCGGCAGCTCGAGATCGTCGAGGAAGAGGTCGACGAACTCGTCGCGGCTCAGCACGAAGCGGAACGCGTCCTCGCTGTCGCCCTCGCCGGGACCGGAATCCTTGGCGCTGCCCTGGCCGGAGCGCTGGAGATAGTCGCCCTCGATGAACTTCTTGTTTCCGGGCAGCACCATGTCGCGCGTGCCGCCCTCGCGGCGGAAACGCGGCTCGTGCATGCCGTCGAGCGGGATCGTGACCTCGCCACCCTCCAGGACATCCTTGATGTCGCGTTCCTGCGAGGTCTTCTTGACGGCGCCCTGCACCAGGGATTTGGCCCGACGCAAGAACCGCTGCCGGTTCTCAAGACTCTTGCCGCCTGGATTCAGGCGCCTGTCAATAATGTGAATGGCCACTGTCCCATCCGCCTTAGCCGGCCTGCTTCACGCGCATGTACCATTCGACGAGCCGGCGAACCTGACGCTCGGTGTAGCCGCGCTCCACCATGCGTGCGACGAACTCGCCGTGCTTCTTCTCCGTCTCGCCGTCCTTCTTCGACCCGAAGGAGATGACCGGAAGCAGGTCCTCGACCTGGGAGAATATCCGCTTTTCGATCACGTCGCGAATCTTCTCGTAGGAGGTCCAGGTCGGATTCTTGCCAGCGTTCTGGGCCCGCGAGCGTAACGAGAATTTGACGACCTCGTTGCGGAAGTCCTTCGGGTTGGCAATGCCCGCCGGTTTCTCGATTTTCGTCAGTTCCTGGTTCAACAACTCGCGATCCAGCAGCTGGCCGGTGTCGGGATCCTTGAAGTCCTGATCCTCGATCCAGGCGTCGGCATAGTCGACGTAGCGGTCGAACAGATTCTGGCCGTAATCGGAGTAGGATTCGAGATAGGCCTTCTGGATCTCGTTGCCGATGAACTCGGCATAGCGCGGCGCGAGTTCCGCCTTGATGAATTCGAGATAACGTTTCTCGGTTTCCTCCGGAAGCTGCTCGCGGCGGATCGCCTGCTCCAGCGCGTACATCAGGTGCACGGCGTCGGCGGCGACCTCCTGCGGATCGTGGTTGAAGGTCGCGGCCAGAACCTTGAACGCGAAGCGGGTGGAGGCACCGTCCATGCCCTCGTCGACGCCGGCGGCATCGCGATATTCCTGGACGCTGCGCGCCTTCGGATCGGACTCTTTCAGGCTCTCGCCGTCATAGACCCGCATCTTGCCGAACAGGGTGGAGTTCTCGTGCTTGCGCAGGCGCGACATCACCGAGAACCGCGCCAGCGTCTCCAGCGTCGAAGGCGCACAAGGAGCCGAGGCGAGCTCGGAACCCTGGATCAGCTTCTCGTAGATCTTCTGCTCTTCGGTGACCCTGAGGCAGTACGGCACCTTGATGACGCAGATGCGGTCGATGAACGCCTCGTTGTTCTTGTTGGCCTTGAAGCTCGACCACTCGGCTTCGTTGGAGTGCGCGAGGATGATGCCGGTGAAGGGGATCGCGCCGATATTCTCGGTGCCAATGTAGTTGCCTTCCTGCGTCGCGGTCAGCAACGGATGCAGCATCTTGATCGGCGCCTTGAACATCTCGACGAATTCGAGGATGCCCTGGTTGGCGCGGTTGAGGCCGCCGGAATAGCTGTAGGCGTCGGGATCGTTCTGCGCGTAGGTCTCGAGCTTGCGGATGTCGACCTTGCCGACCAGCGAGGAGATGTCCTGATTGTTCTCATCACCGGGCTCGGTCTTGGCGACCGCGATCTGGCGCAGCCTCGACGGCTGGATCTTGGCAACGCGGAATTGCGAGATGTCGCCGCCGAAGGATTCCAGCCGCTTGTAGCACCACGGGCTCATCAGGCCGGTGAGGCGGCGGCGCGGAATGCCGTACTTCTCCTCCAGCATCGGCCCGAGCTGATCGGGATCGAACAGGCTGAGCGGGCTCTCGAACACGGGCGAGAGCTCGTCGCCGGCCTTCAGCACGTAGATGGGCTGCACTTCCATCAGCGACTTCAACCGCTCGGCGAGCGATGATTTGCCGCCACCGACCGGACCGAGCAAATAGAGGATCTGCTTGCGCTCTTCGAGGCCTTGCGCCGCGTGACGGAAGAAGCCGACGATGCGCTCGATGGTTTCTTCCATGCCGTAGAAGCCGGCGAAGGCCGGATAGGTGCGGATCGTGCGGTTCAAAAAAATGCGGCCAAGGCGTGGGTCCTTGGCCGTGTCAATCGTCTGAGGCTCACCGATCGCCGCTAGTAGTCGTTCGGCCGCATTCGCGTATTTCATGGGATCGCTTCGACACGATTCCAGATATTCCGCCATCGACATGTCGTGCTGGCTTCTCGCCTCGAACGACCGAGCGAAAGCGTTGAATAGAGAATCGTTGTACATGATCCCTCTCCGCGTGAGTTCCGCTACAAGCTGAAACGAAAGCAGTTACCGGACCGTTCCTCAGGCCGTTTCGAATCAGCGTGAGCACATGACGATCATTGGACACCCGGGTGACGACTCGACGCAATGCACAACGTAGGCACTCGTTGAGTTACGAACAGGCACATGCCTGTAATTTGAGCGAATCTACATCCATATTGGCTCATTTCCAGGAAATGTCACTTGGTCGCAACATCCGGGCATTACCGGGGATTGGACCATCCGGCGCTGCAGCATAGCGATCTGCCAGCGGCGATCTTATGACGCTTGTAGGGCGAAGCCTTGAGCGCCGCGTTCATCTTCCTGCTGCAATGCAGTGCATGGACCGTCGGCTGCGTGCACCGTCGCGGCAAGCGCATCAGTGTACCAAAATCGGCCGCGAGGCCGGCGTCGGCGTCAGCACGATCATCTTGTGGTCGCGACATTCTTCAGCAGAGATCTCTGCAATCAAATCCGACGGCAGAAATTCATTGCCGATGCGGAGGACTGTCAGTGACAGCGAGCACCACCATGATGTGCGTGCATGCTTCCCCCCGCATGGCCGTTCGCGACAAATCCACCGACGCCCCGGTCGATCGCACGCCACACAACCCCTGGCCGGCTGACGTTACCCAACGAAACCGCCGGCCGAGTCTTCCCAGCCAACGCCCTTTACGCAACACACCTACGCCCGCCTGGATCGCCATGATCGCGACGGAGTTACACCCGAGGGTATGACGCTTATCCTCTTGATTGGTTCCCTCCCGGGAGCATGTAGGCTAGAGGATAGCGCGTCAGGACCGGCGCGGAACCCCCTCGCCCGCAGGCTTGGAGATAAATAAACATCATGAATCCCGTCAAAGAACTGGAAAAGCACGGACAAGCCGTCTGGCTGGACTTCCTGGCCCGTGGCTTCATCGCCAAGGGCAACCTGAAGCGACTGATCGACACCGACGGCGTCAAGGGCGTCACCTCCAATCCCTCGATTTTCGAGAAGGCGATCGGCAGCTCGGACGAATATGACGCCTCGATCGGCAAGGCGCTGAAGCGCGGCGACCGGACCGTGGCCGACCTGTTCGAGGCCGTCGCGGTCGAGGACATCCAGAACGCCGCCGACGTGCTGCGCCCGGTCTACGACCGGCTCGAGGGAGGCGACGGCTATGTCAGCCTGGAGGTCTCGCCCTATCTGGCGATGGATACGGCCGGCACGGTCGCCGAGGCGCGACGGCTCTGGAAGGACGTCGATCGCAAGAACCTGATGGTGAAGGTACCTGCGACGCCGGAGGGCCTGCCAGCGATCGAACAGCTCATTGGCGACGGGATCAGCATCAACATCACGCTGCTGTTCTCCAAGGAGGTCTATCTTGATGTCGCCGAGGCCTACCTCGCCGGCCTGGAAAAATACGTCGCGGGCGGCGGCGATCCGTCGCATGTGGCGAGCGTCGCGAGCTTCTTCGTCAGCCGGATCGACACCTTGGTCGACAAGCAGCTCGACGAGAAGATCGCCCGTGCCAACGACCCCAGCGAAAAGGAGCGCCTCGCAGCGCTGAAGGGCAAGGTCGCGATCGCCAATGCCAAGCTCGCCTATCAGGACTACAAGCGCCTGTTCTCCGGCCCGCGCTGGGAGAAGCTCGCCGCCAAGGGCGCCAAGCCGCAGCGCATGCTGTGGGCGTCCACCGGCACCAAGAACAAGGACTACAGCGACGTCCTCTATGTCGAGGAGCTGATCGGCCCCGCCACCATCAACACGATGCCGCCGGCGACGCTGGAGGCGTTCCGCGACCATGGCAAGCTGCGCGACACCCTGGAGGAGAATGTCGACGACGCAAGGCGCGTGCTGGAGGAGCTGGAACGCTCCGGCATCTCGCTCGATGCGATCACCGAGGAACTCGTCAAGGACGGCGTCAAGCTGTTCGCCGACGCCGCCGACAAGCTCTATGGCGCCGTCGCCCATAAGCGCGCCGTGGTGCTCGGGCCCGCACTCGACCGCCAGCTCCTCTCGCTCGGCGATGGGCTCGGCAACGCCGTGGCCAAGAGCACCGAGGAATGGCGCGCATCCGCCAAGATCCGCAGGCTATGGCAGCGCGACAAGTCGGTCTGGACCGGCACCGATGAGGACAAATGGCTCGGTTGGCTCGACAGCGCAGCCAAGGCCGACATCGCCGACTACGAGGACTATGCGGGCCGCGTGAAGGGCCAGCAATTCTCGGACGCCGTCGTGCTCGGCATGGGCGGATCGAGCCTCGGGCCGGAGGTGCTGGCCGAGACCTTTGGGAAAAAGCCCGGCTTCCCGAAACTGCATGTGCTGGATTCCACCGATCCGGCGGAGGTTCGGGCGATGGAGGCGAAGATCGACATCGCCAACACCGTCTTCATCGTCTCCAGCAAGTCCGGCGGCACCACCGAGCCGAACGCGATGAAGGACTATTTCCATGAGCAGGTTGCCAAGGCGGTCGGGCCGAAGGTGAAGACCGGCCATCGCTTCATCGCGGTGACCGATCCCGGCTCGTCGCTGGAGAAGGCGGCGAAGAAGCTGAACTACGCCCGCATCTTCCACGGCGAGCCCACGATCGGCGGCCGCTATTCGGTGCTCTCGCCGTTCGGCCTGGTGCCGGCGGCAACCGCGGGCATCGACGTCAAGACCTTCGTCAAGCATACGCTCGCGATGGCCCGCTCCTGCGGGCCGGACGTGCCGCCATCCGAGAACCCGGGCGTGCAGCTCGGCCTTGCCATGGGTCTCGCCGGCCTCGAAGGCCGCGACAAGGTGACGATCCTGCCATCGAAGAAGATCGCCGATTTCGGCGCCTGGGCCGAGCAGCTCATCGCGGAATCGACCGGCAAGGAGGGCAAGGGCCTGATCCCGATCGAGGGCGAGCCGCTGGGCGAACCCGCAATTTACGGCAACGACCGGTTCTTCATCGACATCCGCATCGACGGCGAGGCGGACGCCGCCCATGATTCCAAGCTTGCCGCGATCGAGGCGGCCGGCCATCCCGTGGCGCGCATCGTCATGAAGTCGATCGACCATCTCGGCCAGGAGTTCTTCCGCTTCGAGATGGCGACGGCCGTGGCCGGCAGCATTCTCGGCATCAACCCGTTCGACCAACCGGACGTGGAAGCGGCCAAGATCAAGACCCGCGAGCTCACTTCAGAGTTCGAGAAGACCGGCGCGCTGCCGGCCGAGGAGCCGGTGGTCAGCACCGATGAAGCCGATCTCTACACCGATGAGGCTAACGCCACGGCGCTGCGTGCCGCCGGCGCCAATGGCGATCTCTCCTCCTGGCTGAAGGCGCATCTGTCGCGCTCGGGCCATGGCGATTATGTCGCCCTGCTCGGCTACATCGCGCGGGACAAGGCGACCATCGACGCACTCCAGGCCATGCGGCTCGAAGTGCGCGAGAAGCGGCATGTCGCGACCTGCGCCGAGTTCGGACCGCGCTTCCTGCACTCCACCGGTCAGGCCTACAAGGGCGGACCGGACAGCGGCGTGTTCCTCCAGATCACGGCAGACGATGCCAAGGATCTACCGGTGCCGGGCCAGAAGGCGAGTTTTGGTGTGATCAAGGCAGCCCAGGCGCGCGGCGATTTCGACGTGCTTACCGAACGCGGCCGGCGCGCGCTGCGCGTCCACCTCAAGGGCGGGCTCAAGAAAGGTCTCGTGGCGCTCAATGCGGCGCTTAACGATGCACTGAACTAAAGGAAGCTCTCACATGCAACTCGGCATGATCGGCCTCGGCCGGATGGGCGGCAACATCGTTCGCCGCCTGATGCGTCACGGCCATTCGACCGTGGTCTACGACAAGGACGCCAAGGCCGTCGCCGGCCTGGCCGCGGACGGCGCAGTCGGTTCCGCGACGCTCGAGGAATTCATCTCGAAACTGGAGCGGCCGCGCACGGCCTGGGTGATGCTGCCGGCGGGGCGCATCACCGAGACCACGATCGACACGATCGCGGGCGTGATGCAGGCCGGCGACGTCATCATCGACGGCGGCAACACCTTCTGGCAGGACGACGTCCGCCGCGGCAAGGCGCTGAAGGAGCGCGGCATCCACTATGTCGACGTCGGCACGTCAGGCGGCGTCTGGGGGCTCGACCGCGGCTATTGCATGATGATCGGCGGCGAGAAACCGGTGGTCGACCGGCTCGATCCGATCTTCGCCGCGCTCGCGCCCGGTACCGGCGACATTCCGCGCACGCCGGGGCGCGATGGCCGCGATCCCCGCATCGAGCAGGGCTACATCCATGCAGGCCCCGTCGGGGCCGGCCATTTCGTCAAGATGATCCATAACGGCATCGAATACGGCCTGATGCAGGCCTATGCCGAAGGTTTTGACATCCTCAAGAACGCCAATATCGAGGCGCTGCCGGCGGACCATCGCTACGATTTCGATCTCGCCGACATTGCCGAGGTGTGGCGGCGCGGCAGCGTGATCCCATCCTGGCTGCTCGACCTCACCTCGACGGCGCTCGCCGACAGCCCGGCATTGTCGGAATATTCCGGTTTCGTCGAGGATTCCGGCGAAGGACGCTGGACCGTGAATGCGGCGATCGACGAGGCGGTGCCCGCCGAGGTCCTGACCGCGGCACTCTACACACGTTTCCGTTCCCGCAAGGAACACACCTTTGCCGAGAAAATTCTCTCCGCGATGCGCGCAGGGTTCGGCGGCCACAAGGAGCCCAAGCAGCCCGGCGCGCCGAAGCCGAAGTAAAACCTACTCAAGCGAAGGCCACAATTCGTGACAAAAGACCCGCAGCCAAAGCGCAAGCCGGAAAATTGCGCCTTCGTCATCTTTGGCGTGACCGGCGACCTGACCCATCGGCTGGTGATGCCATCGCTCTACAATCTCGCCGCCGAAGACCTTCTGCCGGAGAAATTCTGCGTCGTCGGCGTCGGCCGCAAGGCTCAGTCGGATGGCGAGCTGCGTGACAGCCTGATGAAGGGCCTGCGCGAGTTTGCAACCCGCCCGGTCGACGACGACGTCGCAAAACAGCTGCTGCAATGCGTGACTTTCGTCGAGGCCGATGCGAAGGATCCGCCCTCCTTCGATCGCTTGGGCGAGCATCTGGATTCGCTGGAATGCGCGCGAGGCACCGGCGGCAACCGGCTGTTCTACCTCGCGACCCCGCCCGCGGCTTTCGCGCCGACCGCGCGCGAGCTCGGACGCACCGGCCTGACGAAGCAGAACGGCGCCTGGCGGCGGCTGGTGATCGAGAAGCCGTTCGGCACCGACCTCGCCTCGGCGCGCGCGCTGAATGCCGAACTGCTGAAGATCATGGACGAGCACCAGATCTATCGGATCGATCATTATCTCGGCAAGGAAACGGTGCAGAACATCCTGGTTCTGCGCTTCGCCAACGGCATGTTCGAGCCGATCTGGAATCGCAACCATATCGACCACGTCCAGATCACGGTGGAGGAGAAGCTCGGCGTCGGCCACCGCGGGGGCTTCTACGATGCCACTGGTGCGCTTCGCGACATGGTGCCGAACCATCTGTTCCAGCTGATGTCGCTGGTCGCGATGGAGCCGCCGAGCCGTTTCGACGCGCATTCGGTCCGCTCCGAGAAGGCCGAAGTGCTCACCGCGATCCAGCGGCCGAGCGAAGAAGAAGCGCTGAAGAGCTCGGTGCGCGCGCAGTATCTCGCGGGCCGCATCGGCGACGAGGAGATTCCGGATTATCGCACCACGGCGGACGTCAAGCCAGGCAGCACCACCGAGACCTTTGTCGCGCTGAAGCTGATGATCGACAATTGGCGCTGGGCCGGCGTGCCCTTCTATTTGCGCACCGGCAAGGCGCTGGGCCACAAGCGCACGGAGGTCGCGATCAAGTTCAAGCAGGCGCCGCTGTCGATGTTCTCAGGCACGACAGTCGACCGCCTGTCGCAGAACTTCCTCACCATCGGCATCGCGCCGACCGAGACCATCGAGCTCCAGTTCAACGCCAAGATCCCGGGACCGAGCGTCACCATCGACGGCGTCGAAATGAAGTTCCGCTATGGTGACTATTTCCGCGCCGATCCCTCGACCGGCTACGAGACGCTGCTCTATGACTGCATGATCGGCGACAACATCCTGTTCCAGCGCGCCGACGGTATCGAGGCCGGATGGCAGGCGGTGCAGCCGTTCCTGGACGCCTGGAAAAGTGCGGGCACCAACGGCATCGAGACCTATCAAGCCGGCAGCGACGGCCCGGCCTGCGCGGACGAGCTGCTCCGGCGCGACGGACGAAGCTGGCGGAAGTACTCGTGATGGCGGCCGAGCAGCCGAAGCTGATCGTCGCGGCCGACGCCGAAGCGCTGGCGCAGACCGCGGCCGAACGGGTAATGGCGCGGATCGCCGCCAACCCCTCGCGCATCGCAATCTGCCTCACCGGCGGTTCCAGCCCGAAGAAGCTCTATCAATTGCTCGGCAGCGATGCCTGGCGTGAAAAAATTCCGTGGGAGCGCGTGCACTGGTTCATCGGCGACGAGCGTTTCGTGCCGGAAAGCGATCCCCTCAACAACATGGCAGTGGCCCGCGCGACATTTCTTGATCGCAGTGCCCCCTCAGGCCATATCCACCCGATCCCGACCACGACCGAAAATCCCGATCGCGCCGCCGAGGCCTATGCGCGCGAGCTGCAAGCCTTCTACGGCGCTGACCGGCTCAATTCGGTGCGGCCGCTGTTCGACATGGTCCTGATGGGCGCGGGGCCGGACGGCCACACCGCCTCACTGTTTCCCGGCTATCCCGAAATCGAGGAGACCGAACGCTGGGTCATCGGGGTGCCCAAAGCCAATGTCGCGCCTTTCGTGCCGCGGGTCTCGCTCACCTTGCCCGTTCTGGCATCCTGCCGCGAAATGCTGTTCGAGATTGCCGGGCACGACAAGCAGGCGATCTTGACGCGCCTCCTCAATGGCGAGACTCTGCCGGCGTTACGCGCGCGCTCGAATCGTGAGACCGTCTGGCTGGTCGACCAGGCCGCGCTTCCGGAGGGAATTCGTGGCGGGCGTTGAAGCACCTTGTGCATTGATCGTGATGGGCGTGTCTGGCTCGGGCAAGAGCACGATCGCGGAAGCGCTCGGCCAGCGCCTTGGCTGGCGCTTCGAGGACGGCGACAGCTTTCATCCCGCCAGCAATGTCGAGAAGATGAAGGCGGGCCATCCGCTCGCCGACGAAGACCGCTGGCCCTGGCTCAACGCCATCGCCGACGAGATCGCACGGGTCTGCGGACGCCGCGAGCACGTCATCATCGCCTGCTCGGCGCTGAAACACGCCTATCGTGACGTGCTGCTGCGTGGTCGCGACGACGTCCGCTTCGTCTTCCTGAAGGGCACCAAGGAGCTGATCGCCGAGCGGCTCGCGCACCGCAAGGGTCATTTCATGCCGCCCGAGCTGCTGACCAGCCAGTTCAACACGCTGGAGCCGCCGGAAGCCGGCGAGCACGCCATCACCGTCTCGATCGACGAATCCGTCGAGGCGATCGTGGACGGCGTGGTGCGGCAATTGAGGTTGGGTGGGGCCAGGCGCTGAGGCCAAGAAGTTGAACCTTCAAGAAACCTGAACCTTAAGGTCATGCCATGACGAAGATCTCACTGGTCGTCTCCGACGTCGACGGCACGCTGCTGACCAAGGACAAGACGCTGACGGAGCGTGCGAGGTCTACCGTGCAGCGGCTGCACGAGGCGGGCATCGGCTTCACCATCACCTCCAGCCGCCCCGCGATCGGCATGCGCTTCCTGATCGAGCCGCTGGCGCTCTGGCTGCCGGTCGGGCCGTTCAACGGCTCCTCGATCGTCGATCCCGAGATGAGGCCGGTCGAGCAGCACCTCATCCCAGCCGGCGCGGCCGAGCGATCGTTGCGAATCCTGCGCGAATTCGGCGCCGACGCGTGGCTCTTCACCACCGACAAATGGCTGATCGACAATCCCGAGGGCAGCTATGTCGCGCATGAGCAGCGCACGATCCGCGCCGATCCGACCATCGTGACGGATTTTTCGCCGTACCTTGCGAGCGCCTGCAAGATCGTCGGCGCCAGTGCCGATGCGGTCGGCCTCGAGCGTTGCGAGAAGGCGATGCAGGAGGCGCTCGGCAACGAGGCCACCGCGGTGCGCTCGCAAACCTACTATCTCGACATCACCCCGCCCGGATTCAACAAGGGCACCTTCGTTCAGGCCATTGCCAAGCGCGTGGGCATTACGACCGAGGCCGTCGCGACCATCGGCGACATGCAGAACGACCTCGCGATGTTCCGCGTCAGCGGCGTCTCGATTGCCATGGGCAATGCCACCGACAACGTCAAGGACCACGCCACCCACGTCACCGCGACCAACGAGCAGGATGGTTTTGCCGAGGCGATGGAGATGATCTTGAAGCTGAACGGGGTTGGTTAAGGTGGCTGCCGCTCGTTCACCTCTCCCGCTTGCGGGAGAGGTCGCCGCGTAGCGGCGGGTGAGGGCTTTCTCCTCTTGGGGATTGTCCCATTGTGGAAGCACCCTCTCCCGCAAGCGAGAGAGGGGGCGCACCTCCGCCCTGACAGCGATCAAGCCGCATTTCACCGCACTTGGCACTGTTACACGCTCACCTTACTGCGACCGCTGCACGGCCGGCTTCTCGCTCTCCCGCCTGGCCGCCGACAGATTATGCGCGGTGTTGATCAGCGCGATGTGGGTCAGCGCCTGCGGGAAGTTGCCGGTCTGGCGCCGCGCCACGGAATCGTATTCCTCCGCCAGCAGCCCGACATCGTTCGCGATGCCCACCACACGATCGAACAAGACTTGCGCCTTGTCGAGATTGCCCGACAGCACATGAGCATCAGCCAGCCATAGGCTACAGGCCAGGAAAGCGCCTTCGAGCGGCGGCTGACCCGCAGGCAGCTCGCGCGGATCGTGCCGCAGCACGAAGCCATCGCGCATCAGGCACTTCTCGACAGCAGCGATGGTGCCGCAGATGCGCGGATCGGCCGCCGGCAGGAAACCGACCGCCGGCAGCAGTAGCACGCTGGCATCGAGCAGCTTCGTGCCGTAGGACTCGACGAACGTGTTTTGGTCGGCGTCGAAACCGTTGTTGCAGACGTCGCGATGAATGGCCTCGCGCAAGGCCTGCCAGTGCAGCACCGGCGCCTTGAAGCCAAATGTCTCCGCACTCTTGATGCCGCGATCGAAGGCGACCCAGGTCATGACTTTGGAGAAGACGTAGTGTTTGGGCTGGCCGCGGCGTTCCCAGATGCCGTGATCGGGCCGGTCCCAGACCTCGGCGAGATGATTGAGCACTGCGCATTCCAGCGCCCAGCTCTGCTCGTCGAGCTTGAGCTTGACCATGCGCGACTGGTGGAAAACGTCAATCAGCTCGCCATAGACGTCGAGCTGAAGCTGCGCATGCGCGGCATTGCCGACGCGCACCGGCCGGGCGCCCTCATAGCCGTCGAGCCAGCCCGCCTCCCATTCCAAGAGTCGCCGATGGCCCCAGATGCCGTACATGATCTGCATGTTCGAGGGCGAGCCGGCGGCGGCGCGCAAGAGCCAATTGTGCCAGGCCAAGGCTTCGTCGGTATAGCCCGAGTTCATCAGCGCAAGCAGCGTGAAGGTGGCATCGCGCAGCCAGCAGAAGCGATAATCCCAGTTCCTGCTGCCCCCGAGCTTTTCCGGCAATGAGGTGGTGGGTGCCGCCACGATGCCGCCGGTCGGGGCGAAGGTCAGCGCTTTCAGCGTGATCAGCGAGCGTACGATGAGATCGTGATAGCCGCCGTCGCGGGTGCAATGGCTGCACCAGTCGTGCCAGAATCTTTCGGTCTCCTGTAGCGCGATCTCCGGGTCGATCGGCGCCGGCGGCTCGATATGCGAGGGCCCGTAGGTCAGCACGAAGGGTATGGTCTGGCCGGCCGTCACCTCGAAGTCGGAAACCGTGGTCAAATCCTCGCCGCGGGTCTCGACAGGCGTGCGCAGCACAATCATGTCCGGGCCGGCGATTGCCATCAGAGAATGGTCGATCCGCCGCACCCAGGGAATATCGGCGCCGAAGCCGAAGCGGATGACGAGCTGCATCCGCATCTTCATCGCGCCGCTGATACCGCGGACCAGCCTCACGATGTCGGATGCCTTGCCGCGTGGCGGCATGAAATCGATCAGCGCGACGGTGCCGCTCTTCGTCTCGATGCGGGTTTCGAGGATGAGTGAATGACCAAGATAACGGCGCGACGTAGCCGTGACATCCTCGCTGGGTGCGATCAGCCAGCGGCCGTTCTTGTGCGTGCCGAGGATCGCGGCAAAGCAGGCGTCGGAATCGAAGGCCGGCCAGCACAGCCAATCGATCGAGCCGTTGCGCCCGACCAGCGCCGCGGTCTCGCAGTCGCCTATCAGCGCATAGTCCTCGATCCTCTGAGACAATGTCGTTCGAGCCTGAGAAACCCCGGCTGTTCAACTCCCGCCGGTCAATGAACGTTCCCGCGTCGCGGCCTTCAAAGCCTCGAGATCGACCTTGGAGGCGATCTTGTCGAGTGTAACAGGAAGCCGCTGGCGCCAGTTCGGATGCTCGTCGATCGTGCCGGGGATGTTGGGCTGATCGATCACGCCGAGCAGATCCTCCAGCGACACCGCGAGCAGCCGCGACGGCGTGCGCGACAGGAAGGCGAGTACGGAATAGAGATCGTTGGCGTTGATGCCGTTCTGGCGCAAAATCTCGTCGAGCCTGCCGAGCGCGTCCCAGCGCGCCTGCTCGCTTTCGCCGGGATCGATCCCGAGCGAAAGCTTCATCTTGAGGTCGCTGAAGGAGCGCCAGCCGGCATAGGTCGACAGGTCGTGCGTATTCAGCGTGACGAGTGCGTTGGGCCGGTAGTGGTCGACATTGCGGAAGTGGCCGGCATCGTCGCGCTCGAACATCATGACGAGGTAGGACCAGATGCCGAAATCCTGCATGGTCTCGCGGAAGCCTTCCGGCACTGTACCGAGGTCCTCGCCGATCACGATGCATTTATGAGCCGCACTCTCGCACGCCACCGCCGCCAGCAGCGCCTCGAACGGCATCTGCACATAGGCACCGTTGTCGGGCTTGAAACCGCGCGGCACCAGATAAAGTCGCTTCAAGCCAAGCACGTGATCGAGCCTGATGGCACCTGCATGGCGCATCGAGGCCGCGAGCATGTCGGCGAACGGCACGAAGGATTGGGCCTCCAGGCCGCCGGCGTTGAAGCCGGCGAGGCCCCAGTCCTGGCCGACGGTATTGAGCACATCGGGCGGCGCGCCGACGGCGAGATGGCGCGAAATCGCCATCTGCTCGTTCCAGGCATCGAAGCCGTTGGATTGCACGCCGACGGCAACGTCGAGATAGAGCCCGACCGGCATGCCGAGCTGGCTGGCCAGCTCCTTGGCGGCATGCAACTGGCTATCAGCCGTCCATTGCACGAATTCGACGAACTCGACGTCGCGCTTGTCGGACCCATTGCGCAGCGCAGCGCATGTCGCATCGTCGGGCTTTTGCCATTCCACCGGCCATTCCCACCATGGCGCGGTGAAACGATGGCGCAGCACTTCGAAGCAGGCAAAGCGGGACAACAGCGGACCGCGGGCGGCGCGGAAGGCGTCAAACTCCCGGCGGCGTGCTTCGCTCGCGCTCGTCACGAAACTGTTGAAAGCAGCGCGCAGGCCCAGCCATTTCAACGCCGCCATGTCCGCGTATGGCACACGATCGCCCTCGCGCAGCCGTGCTGCGGTCGCGGCGGCATCCGGCACGAGGTCGGGCGCAAATTCCGGGATTGCCGCGACGTCGATATAGAGCGGATTGAGAAACAGCCGGCTGTTCGGCGAATAGGGGCTGCAATCGGCGGGGTGGTCATCGAACAGCACATGCAACGGATTGAGCCCAACGCCGTCGGCCCCCAATTGCTTGGCGAGCCGGACGAGATCGGCCAGGTCCGTGAAGTCACCGATACCCCAATTGCGGTTGGAGCGGACGCTGTAGAGCTGCACGGCAAGCAACCAGCCGCGGTCGAAATCGCCGCCGAAGGCGCGCTCGGGCGCCACGATCATCGGCACCTCTTCCGTCACACCTTCGGCATCGGTCAGCGTCAAACGGTGATAGCCGAGCGGCAGGCCGGCCGGCCAGGCGATCACGGGCTCGCGCGTCTCGCCTTGCGCGATCGATTTGCCGTTTGCGGCCAATTTCCATTGCAGCGGTGGCGCACCGATGGCCGCCAATTCAGTCCGCGGATGCCCCAAGGCGCGCACCACGACCGGCCCGCCGACGAAGCGGTAAACCCGCTTCTCGGGCAGGGCGTCGAGGATGGATTTGAGGGCCACGGGGTCGGTGACCCGCAGCTTGCCCAAGGCATCGATGAATTCGGACTGGACGCCCTTGATCCGGGCTTGAGTTATGAGATCCATTCGGCACGCAGCTTGCAGGCCACCCTTTTGCCGGGGGCATCGATTTAACGAGGCAGCGAAAGACGTTAGTCGGGCTTAACTCACAAACCGCGCCTGCCGTTCCCCGCCGGAACTAATGACACACAAGCGGCTTTTTATATAGGTATCAAGCGTAGGTTCCCGACAAGGGAAACGGGCCCCTGCTTTCTTGTCAATGGCATCACCGTGAACAAGACAATTCAAACTGTCGAAAGTGCCGCCGCCGGCAGCGCTTTCCTCATCGAAGACGTCTATCCCTTGATCGATGGCGGCCGCTTCGCCGTGAAGCGGATCGCGGGCGACCGGGTCGAGGTCTGGGCCGACATCTATCGCGACGGCGATGCCGTGATCGGCGCCGCGTTGCTGTGGCGCCGCGAGCAGGACCGCGAATGGCAGCGTGAGCCGATGATCCGTCATGGCAATGACCGCTGGTCGGGCGCCTTCGTCCCGACCACGGCCGGTCAATACATCTATGCCATCGAAGCCTGGACCGACGAGTTCGCCACCTGGTCCCACGGCGTCGCGCGCAAACAACGCGCCGGTGCGGACGTCACTCTCGACGCGATCGAGGGCGCCGGCCTCTTGACCAAGGCGCATGGCGCACGGCAAGACGCAGCAGTGGTCATCATCAGGCAATGCGAGGACTATCTGCAGAGCGGCGAGGTCGGCCCGCTGCTCGCAACCGAGCTCGGCGAAGCCATGGCCGAGAGCCAGTCGCGGCCCGACCTCACTCGCTCGGCCCCCTTTCCGCTGATCATCGACCGCGACAAGGCGCGCTTTGGCGCCTGGTACCAGATGATGCCGCGCAGCCAGAGCCGGATCCCCGGCCAGCATGGCACGCTTCGCGATTGCATCGCCCGCGTACCCGACATCGCCGCGATGGGTTTTGACGTGCTCTACTTCACGCCGATCCACCCGATCGGCCATACCCGCCGCAAGGGCCGCAACAATGCGCAGGTGGCGAGTGCAGGCGATCCCGGCTCGCCCTATGCGATCGGGACGATGGAAAGCGGACACGATGCGCTGCATCCCGAGCTCGGCACCATCGAGGATTTCCGCGCATTGGTTGCGACCTGCCTGGAATACGGCCTCGAGCTCGCGCTCGACTTCGCCGTGCAATGCTCGCCGGACCATCCCTGGCTGACGCAGCATCCGGAATGGTTCAAGTGGCGGCCGGATCGCTCGGTACGGACGGCGGATGGCCCCTATTCGGACATCGTCATCCCAGATTTCAACTCCGTCGACAGGCCTGGACTGTGGAACGCGTTTCGTGATGCCATGCTGTTCTGGATCGACCATGGCGTGACCATCTTCGCCATCGACAATCACGACACCGCGCCGCTTCCGTTCTGGGAATGGCTGATCCGCGACATCCGCCGCCGCCATCCCGAGGTGATCCTGTTCTCCAAGACCTTTGCGCGGCCGAAGCTGATGAAGGGCCTCGCCAAGCTCGGCTTTGCGCAGTCCTTCACCTATTTCCCCTGGCGCACCTCGCGGTGGGAGCTGGAGCAATATCTCGGCGAGCTGACGCGCTATCCCGAACGCGACTTCTATCGACCGAACCTGTTCGTCAACACGGCGGACCTGCTGCCCTATCACCTCCAGAGCGGCGAAGCATGGGCGTTCAAGTCGCGCCTTGCGTTGGCCACGACGCTGTCGGGCAATTACGGCATCTTTGGCGGATTCGAGCTCTTGGAGCACGAGGCGATTCCCGGCCGTGAAGAATATCTGGATTCCGAAAAATACCGGATCAAGCAGCGCGACTGGGACAAGCCCGGCAACATCAAGCCCTACATCACCGCGCTCAATCGCATCCGCAACGAAAATGCAGCGCTCCGGCAGACGGCCAATTTGCGCTTCCTCGGCGTCGAGGACGGCGAGACCATCGCCTTCGCCAAGGAGGCAGCCGAGCCCGCCAACACCGTCATCGTCGTGATCGCGCTGTCGCGCCATGTGCACGAATTCTGGCTGCCGCTCGGTGACGTCACCGTTGACGTCGGCGGGCAGCGACAACATGTGACGGCACTCGAAAACCTCCTCACCGGCGAACAGTCCCGCATCGAATGGGGCGGGGTCAGGCTGCGTATCGATCCCGAGCGCGATCCGGCGCTCTTGTTCCGCGGCCTGGCGTAAGGGTTCATGCCATGAATGTTCTGTCTTCCGTCGACACCAAGAAAGCCGAGGCTGCCGAGATCGTGGACGAGCTCTGGTACAAGGACGCCATCATCTACCAGCTCCACGTCAAGGCGTTTGCCGACAGCAACAATGACGGCATCGGCGACTTCGCCGGGCTGACGGAGAAGCTGCCCTATCTCCAGGAACTCGGCGTCACTGCGCTGTGGCTGCTGCCGTTCTATCCCTCGCCTGGCCGCGACGACGGTTACGACATCGCCGATTACGGCGCGGTCAATCCCGATTTCGGGACGATGAAGGATTTCAAGCGCTTCATCCAGGAGGCGCAGAAGCGGGGCCTGCGCGTCATCACCGAGCTCGTCGTCAACCACACCTCGGACCAACACAAATGGTTCAAGCGGGCGCGCCGCAGCCATCCGGGCTCGAGCGCCCGCAACTGGTATGTCTGGAGCGACACCGATCAGAAATACCAGGGCACGCGCATCATCTTCACCGACACGGAGAAGTCGAACTGGACCTGGGACCCCGAGGCCGGCGCCTTCTACTGGCACCGCTTCTTCTCGCACCAGCCGGACCTCAATTTCGACAATCCGCGCGTGGTGAGCGCGCTCATCCAGGTGATGAAGCGCTGGCTCGATGCCGGTGTCGACGGCTTCCGGTTGGATGCCATTCCCTATCTGTGCGAGCGCGAGGGCACCTCGAACGAGAACCTGCCCGAGACGCATGCGATCATCAAGCGCTTGCGCCAGGAGCTCGACGCCTACTCCAAGGGCAAGCTTCTGCTGGCCGAGGCCAATCAATGGCCGGAGGACGTGCAGGAATATTTCGGCCGTGGCGACGAGTGCCACATGGCCTATCATTTCCCGCTGATGCCGCGGATCTACATGGCGATCGCGCAGGAGGACCGTTTCCCGATCACCGACATCCTGCGCCAGACTCCGGACATTCCGGCGAGCTGCCAATGGGCGCTGTTCCTGCGCAACCATGACGAATTGACGCTGGAGATGGTCACCGACGTCGAGCGCGACTATCTCTGGACCACCTACGCCAACGACCCGCGCGCGCGCATCAATGTCGGCATCCGCCGGCGCCTTGCGCCGCTGATGGACAATGACCGCCGCAAGATCGAGCTGATGAACTCGCTGCTGCTGTCCTTCCCCGGCACGCCGATCGTCTATTACGGCGACGAGATCGGCATGGGCGACAACATCTATCTCGGCGACCGCAACGGCGTGCGCACGCCGATGCAGTGGAGCCCGGACCGCAACGGCGGCTTCTCACGCTGCGACCCGGCCCGCCTCTACGCGCCGCTGATCATGGACCCGGTCTACGGCTACGAGTCGGTGAACGTGGAGGCGCAGTCGCGCAGCCTGTCCTCGCTACTCAGCGCCACCAAGCGGCTGATCTCGGTGCGCAAGTCGACGCTTGCCTTCGGCCGCGGCACCATGACCTTCATCCGCCCGGCCAACCGCGCCGTGCTGGCTTACGTCCGGCAATATCGCGACGAGGTGATCCTCTGCGTCGCCAATTTGTCGCGCGCCGCGCAGGCGACCGAGCTCGATCTGTCGCCCTGGAAGGACCGCATCCCGCAGGAAATGCTCGGCCGCACGCGCTTCCCCGCGATCGGCGAGCTGCCCTACATGATCACGCTGGGGCCCTACGGCTTCTACTGGTTCCAGCTTCAGGAGCGCGACAAGTCCGAGCCGGTGACGCCGCGCGCGGTGCCGGAGTTCGAGACGCTGGTGGTGCCGGTGAACTCGAATTGGGTGTCGCTCGCCCGCGAGCGCGGCGTGTTCGAGCGCGACGTGCTGCCGGGATTCCTGTCGCGGACGCGATGGTATCCCGAGCACAATGCCAAGCACATCAAGACCACGCTGACCTCGGCGGCGCCGTTCTGCGACATCGGCGACAACCGGCCCTGGATCGCGTTCTTCGAGACCAAGCAGGGGAACGAGACGACACGCTACGTGCTGCCGTTGCAGATCGAGTGGGTGCGCTTCGATCGCGAACGCTTCAACCCGAAGGCGCTCGCCGCAGTGCGTCAGGGCGCGCGCGAAGGCACGCTGCTCGATGTCGCGACCGAGCAGATCTTCATCGGCCTGTTCCTGCGCAATTTGTCGCAGAACCTGGCAGTGGAAGAGAACAATCTGCGGCTGGAATTCAAGGCGACCAGCCGGTTTGCCGATTACATCATCAAGGAGCCCGAACGCATCCGCGCGATCGAGCAGTCGAACAGCACCGCGCTGATCGACAATCAATACGTCGCCAAGATCTATCGTCGGCTCGAAACCGGCATCAGTCCCGAGATCGAGATCGGCCACTATCTCACAGAGGTCGCCCGCTTTGCCAACACGCCGGCCCTGCTGGGTAGCGTCGAGCTGGTCGAGGGCGAGCAGCGCAGCGCGCTCGGCGTGCTGCATGCCTATGTCGAGAACCAGGGCGACGGCTGGACTGTGACCACGGGCTATCTCGATCGCTATATCGACGAGCAGCGCGTATTGCCGGCGGGCGAAACGCTCCGCGAAACCCAGGAGCAGGCGCCTTATCTGCACTTCATCGCGCAGATCGGCCGGCGGCTCGGCGAGCTGCATGTCGCGCTGGCCGCGGCAAAGCCGGACGAGCTCGCTCCGGAGCCGATCGGCTTCTCGTACATCACGCGCCTCGTCTCCGGCCTCAAGGCGCGCGCCGAGCGGGTCTTCGAACGGCTGGCCGACAGCCGCGACGGCCTGCGGGAGGCGGACCGGCCGCTGATCGATCAGCTCACGGAGGCGCGCGCGACCCTGCCCGACCGGCTGAATGCGCTATTGCCTTCCGGGATCGGCGGGTTGAACATCCGTCATCATGGCGACTTCCGTCTCGGGCAAACTCTGATCGTGAAGGACGATATCTTCATCATCGACTTCGACGGCGATCCGCGTGTGCCACTGGCCGACAAGCGGCGCAAGGCGCCGGCCGCGCGCGACGTCGCGGGCCTGATCCACTCGATTGATGTTTCGGTCAACGCGGCCCTCAGCCGCGCGCTGACGGGCGCTTCCGATGAGCAGGGCCGACTCGCGGCCGCGCTCGACGAATGGCGCGAGCGCGCTACCGCAACCTTCTTGTCCGCCTATCGCGAAACCATGACCGATCGGCGGCTGTGGCCGCAAGATCCGCAATCCGCGGACGGCCTGATAAGCTTCTTCCTGCTTGATCAAGCGTTCAACGAAGTAGAGTACGAGCTGTCCCACCGGCCTGAGGGGCTCAATGCGCCGCTGACCGGACTGCTTCGCATTCTGTCCAGTGCCGAGAGCGAAGCCCATGCCTAAACTGCCTGCCGAGGCCTACGCGATCATCGAAGGCCGCCACTCCGATCCCTTCCACTATCTCGGGCTGCATCCCGAGGGCGGTAGAAGCGTGGTGCGCGCCTTTCTCCCCGAAGCCTCCAATGTCGAGGCGGTCGGCGAGCATGGCGAAGTCGCCCCGCTCGACCGTGTGCACGATTCCGGCCTGTTCATCGGGGCCCTGCCCAACGGCTCGAAGCATTACCAGTTGCGCGCGAAATTCGGCGGCAACGTCGTCGAGTTCGAGGACGCCTACCGCTTTCCGCCGATCCTGACCGATTTCGACCTTTATCTGCTCGGCGAAGGCACCCACCAGCGCCTCTACGACAAGCTCGGCGCCCATCCGATGCGGCACGAAGGTGTCGACGGTATCGGCTTCGTGGTGCTGGCGCCGAATGCGCGGCGGGTGTCCGTGGTCGGCGATTTCAATTTCTGGGACGGGCGACGCCATCCCATGCGGGTACGCGGCAGCGGCTATTGGGAGCTGTTCATCCCGCATGCGAAGATTGGCGATCACTACAAGTTCGAAGTCATCGGCCCGCACGGCCATATGCTTCCGTTGAAATCCGATCCGCTGGCCTTTGCGAGCGAGGTGCGGCCCAAGACAGCGTCGATCGTGTTCGACGAGGCGCGCCTGCCGCGGCCGCGGCCGGCGCCCGACGGCATCAACGCGCTGTCGGCGCCGATGTCGATCTACGAGGTCCATCTCGGCTCGTGGCGGCGCAAGAACGGCAATGAATGGCTGACCTATCGCGAACTGGCCGAGCAGCTGCCGGCCTATGCCCGCGACATGTGCTTCACCCATCTCGAATTCCTCCCGATGAGCGAGCATCCGTTCGACGGCTCCTGGGGTTACCAGCCGACCGGCCTCTATGCCCCGACCAGCCGCTTCGGCACGCCGGAGGATTTTGCCGTTCTCGTCGATGCCTGCCACCGCGAAGGCGTCGGCGTGCTGCTCGACTGGGTGCCCGGCCACTTCCCGGACGATCCGCACGGGCTAGGTCATTTCGAC
The DNA here is from genome assembly GCF_023375135.1 of Bradyrhizobium sp. C-145. Taxonomy (NCBI): domain Bacteria; kingdom Pseudomonadati; phylum Pseudomonadota; class Alphaproteobacteria; order Hyphomicrobiales; family Nitrobacteraceae; genus Bradyrhizobium; species Bradyrhizobium sp. C-145. Next base: position 7,660,537 of record NZ_CP088150.1, read on the forward strand.
GGTACCTCGCTCTACGAGCACGCCAACCCGCTCCAGGGGCGCCACCTCGACTGGGGCACGCTGATCTACAATTACGGCCGCACCGAAGTGACGAACTTCCTGGTGTCGAACGCGCTGTTCTGGCTGGAGCGCTACGCGATCGACGGCCTGCGCGTCGATGCCGTGGCATCGATGCTCTATCTCGATTACAGCCGGCCGCCCGGCGCGTGGATTCCGAACCAGTATGGCGGGCGGGAGAACATCGAGGCGATCAACTTCCTGCGCCGTTTCAACACGGAAGTCTTCGCCCGCTTCCCGCAGGCGACCACGGCCGCCGAGGAGTCCACCGCCTGGCCTCAGGTCTCACGCCCGGTCGAATTCGGCGGGCTCGGCTTTGGCTACAAGTGGAACATGGGCTGGATGCACGATACGCTGAGCTACATCAGCAAGGATCCGATCTACCGCAAGCACCACCACGGTGAGATCCTGTTCGGCCTGCACTACGCGTTCTCTGAAAACTTCATCCTGCCGCTGTCGCATGACGAGGTCGTGCACGGCAAGCGCTCGATCCTCGGCCGCATGCCTGGCGACGAGTGGCAGCGATTCGCAAACTTGCGCGCCTATTACAGCTTCATGTTCGGCCATCCCGGCAAGAAGCTATTGTTCATGGGTGCGGAGATCGCGCAGAGCCGCGAATGGAACCATGACCAGTCGCTCGACTGGCACCTGCTCGAATACAAGTACCATTCCGGCATCCAGGCGCTGATCCGCGACCTCAACCGGCTCTATCGCGCGGTGCCGGCGCTACACCAGATGGATTGCGACCAGGCCGGCTTCGAATGGCTGATCACCGACGACGCCAATCGCAACGTGTTCGCCTGGCTGCGCAGGGGCTTTGACGAGCAAGCGCGGTGCCTGGTGATCGTCAACTTCTCGCCGAACGTCTACCAGAACTATCGCGTTCGCGTGCCCCTTGGCGGCAAGTGGAAGGAAGTGCTCAACTCGGATTCCGCCCACTATGGCGGCAGCAACGTCGGCAACATCGGCGAAGTCCATGCCGAGGGCGGCGAGCTCCGCCTCACCATTCCGCCACTTGCCGCGATCTTCCTCGTTCCAGAAAGCTGACACATGCGCTTGACTGCTGGATCGCCCGCACGCCTCGGCGCAAGCTGGGACGGACGCGGCACCAATTTCGCGCTGTTCTCCGCCAACGCGCAGAAGGTCGAGCTCTGCCTGTTCGACACGCAAGGCCGCCGCGAGCTCGAACGCATCGAGTTGCCGGAACGGACCGAGGACGTCTGGCACGGCTATCTCAACGACGTCTCGCCCGGCCAGCTCTACGGCTATCGCGTGCACGGCCCCTACGAGCCCGAGCACGGCCACCGCTTCAACGCCAACAAGCTGCTGCTCGACCCCTATGCCAAGCGGCTGGCCGGACGGCTGGTCTGGAGCGATGCGCATTTCGCCTACCGCACCGGCTCGCCGCGCGAGGATCTGTCGTTCGACCGGCGCGACAATGCGCGCGGCATGCCGAAGGCCGTCGTCGTCGACGAGACCTTCAACTGGGGCCGGCGCGAGATCCGTCCCAACATCCCCTGGGAAGACACCATCATCTACGAGGCCCACGTCAAGGGCCTGACGCAGAAGCGCGACGACGTGCCGCCGAATCTGCGCGGCACTTATGGTGGCCTCTCGTCGCCGGCGATGATCGAGCATCTGAAGAGGCTCGGCGTCACCACGATTGAGCTTCTCCCGATCCACAGCTTCGTCGACGACCGCATCCTGGTGGAGAAGAAGCTCGCCAATTACTGGGGTTACAACACGTTGTCCTTCTTCGCGCCCGAGCCGCGCTACGCCCAGGACAACGCGCTGGATTCCTTCCGCACCACGGTCGCGCGGCTGCACGATGCCGGCATCGAGGTGATGCTGGACGTTGTCTACAACCACACCGCCGAGGGCAATCACCTCGGCCCGACGCTGTGCTATCGCGGCATCGACAACGCCTCCTACTACTGGCTGAACCGCGAGAACCCGCGCTATTACGACGATTTCACCGGTTGCGGCTCGTCGGTGAACCTCACCCATCCGCGCGTGCTCCAGATGGTGATGGATTCGCTTCGCTACTGGGTCGAGGTCTGCCATGTCGACGGCTTCCGTTTCGACCTCGCCACCACGCTGGCGCGCGGCCCGAACGGCTTTGATCGCGGCATCTCGTTCCTGACTGCGGTCCGGCAGGATCCGGTGCTGGCGACCGTCAAGCTCGTCGCCGAACCGTGGGATCTCGGGCTCGGCGGCTATCAGGTCGGCGCCTTCCCCTCGCAATGGTCGGAGTGGAACGATCGCTATCGCAGCGCCATGCGCCGCTACTGGAGCGGCGAAGGCAGCCTGATCGGCGACATCTCCAGCCGCATGACGGCGTCATCAGACCTGTTCAACCATGACGGAAGGCGGCCGCGCGCCGGCATCAACCACATCACCGTGCATGACGGCTTCACGCTCGCCGACCTCTTCAGCTACAACGAGAAGCACAACGAGGCCAACGGCGAGGACAATCGCGACGGCTCCAACGACAACCACAGCAACAATTGCGGCGTCGAGGGCCCGACCGACGATCCCCAAATCCTCGGCCTGCGTCGGCAGCTTCGCAAGAACGTGCTGGCCTGCCTGATGCTGGCGCAAGGCGTTCCGCTGATCCTCGCCGGCGACGAGGTCGGCAATTCCCAATCCGGCAACAACAACGCCTATTGCCAGGACAACGAGATCGGCTGGGTCGGCTGGGACAATCTCGGCAAGGAGGGCGACGACATGGTCGATTTCGTCGCCCACCTCGCCGACATCCGCCGCCGGTTCTCGCAACTCCGCAGCCATCGCTGGCTCGACGGCCGCACCAAGGACGGCATCTCCTACGGCGCGCTGTGGCTGACGCCCGCCGGGGACGAGATGACGGAGAACGACTGGAAATTCCCGGAAGGGCGGTTTCTCTCCTATGTGATGGGGCCGATGGAACCGGGCAGCGCCGCGATCTTTATCGTTCTGAACGCCGCTCCCGAAGAGATCGCATTCAAATTGCCCAAAATGACCGAATACAAGAGCTGGCAGCAGATCCTCAACACGACCGAGGCCAGGCTGAACTCGATCGACTTCCTGCCCGGAAGCGACAGCAAGGCGCCGCCGCGATCCGTGCTCGCCTTCGCGGGGGCGCTATGAGGCCATCCTTCGGGGCGAGGCCGACCAAGGACGGCGCGTCGTTCCGGCTGTGGGCGCCCGGCGCGCGCCGCGTCGATCTCCTGCTCGACAGAAGGCACGCGATGCAGCGCCGGCAGGATGGCTGGTACGTGGCCGACATTGCCGGCCTGCGCGCCGGTAGCAATTACAAATTCCGGATCGACGACGAGATCGACGTGCCCGATCCGGCCTCGGCATTCCAGCCCGAAGATGTGTTCGGCCCGAGCGAGATGATCGATCACGACGCCTTTGTGTGGCGCGCGCGCGATTGGCGCGGCCGTCCCTGGGAAGAGACGGTGCTGATCGAGACCCATGTCGGCACCTTCACGCCAGAGGGCACCTACCGCGCCATGATCGACAAGCTCGATCATCTCACAGCGAGCGGCATCACCGCACTGGAATTGATGCCGCTGGCCGATTTCGCCGGCCGCCGCGGCTGGGGCTATGACGGCGTACTGTGGTATGCGCCCGACAGCGCCTATGGCCGCCCTGAAGACCTGAAGACACTGATCGACGAGGCGCATTTGCGCGGACTCATGGTGTTCCTCGACGTCGTCTACAATCATTTCGGCCCCGAGGGGAATTATCTCGGCCGCTATGCGCCGACCTTCTTTACCGACGCGCACACGCCCTGGGGCAGCACAATCGATTATCGCGTGCCGCAGGTGCGCGCGTTCGCGGTTGAGAACGCGCTGTCCTGGCTCAGCGACTACCGTTTCGATGGCCTCAGGCTCGACGCGGCCAATCACATCATGGCTGTCCCGGGCGAGCAGTCCATGCTGCAGGACCTCAGCGTTGCCGCCGGCGAGCTCGCCAAGGCCACGGGACGCCACATCCACCTCGTGCTGGAGAACGGTGACAACCGCGCCAGCCTGCTCGATGCCGCGCAGGACCCGCCGAACGGCAAATATCGCGGCCAATGGAACGACGATTATCATCACGTCTGGCACGTGATGCTGACCGGCGAGCATGCCGGCTATTATGGCGATTACCAGACGCCGCGCATGGATCTTGCGCGTGCGCTCGCCTCCGGCTTCGTCTACCAGGGCGAGATCTCGGAATTCTGGGGCAAGAAGCCGCGCGGCGAGCCGAGCGGCGAGCTGCCGCCGGCGACCTTCGTCAACTTTCTCCAGAACCACGACCAGATCGGCAACCGCCCGCTCGGCGACCGGCTCGAGAGCCTGGCATCGCCAAAACAGATCGAGGCCGCTCTCGCGGTCACCCTGCTCGCGCCGATGGTGCCGATGCTGTTTCAGGGCGAGGAATGGGGCTCCACGGTGCCCTTCCCATTCTTCTGCGACTTCCACGACGGATTGGCCGATGCCGTGCGCAAGGGGCGCAAGCAGGAATATGCCTGGGCCTATGAGAAATACGGCGATGAGGTGCCTGATCCGCTCGATCCGGCAACGCTGCAATTGGCCGTGCTCGACTGGAATGGCCGCACGCCCGAGCAGGACGCGCGGCTTGCACTGGTGCGCGAGCTGCTCGCGCTCCGGCGCAAGGAGATCATGCCGCGGCTGAAAGGAGCGAGGTTCGGCGATGCCGAGGCAGCAGATACCGGCTTGCTCACGGCACATTGGCGCATGGGGGACGGCGCGACGCTACGCCTGACCGCGAATCTCTCGGACAAGGATGTCGCGTATTCCAAGAGCAATGCGGGCACGCCGATCTGGGGCGGCGAGGCCGGCGAGCGGCTTCCGCCCTGGTCGGTGGTTTGGCATCTCGGAGGTTAGCATGCCTCCCGCCATTCCGCTCGCGACCTACCGGCTCCAGCTCACCGCGGATTTCGACTTCGACAAGGCCGCCGCGGTCGTGCCCTATCTCAAGGCGCTGGGGATCACGCACCTCTATGCCTCGCCGGTGATGAAGGCGCGCAAGGGCTCGACCCACGGCTACGACACCGTCGATCATAGCCAGTTCAGTCCCGAACTCGGCGGCGAGGCCGGCTTCGCACGGCTGAGCGAGACGCTTCAGCAGCACGATCTCGGCCTCATCATCGACTTCGTACCCAATCATGTCGGCGTGCATTTCGCCGACAATCCCTGGTGGCTCGACGTGCTGGAGTGGGGCCAGGCTTCACCGCATGCGGTCTCCTTCGACATCGACTGGGATCAACTGGCCTTCCGCGCCCGCGGCGGCGTGCTGCTGCCGATTCTCGGCGTGTCCTATGGCGAGGCGCTTGAGCGCGGCGAGATCGAGCTGCGCTACGATCCGGATGAGGGAAGTCTTTCCGCCTGGTATTTCGAGCATCGCTTACCTGTCGCGCCGGAGCGCTATGGCGAAGTGCTGCGGATGATCGTCAAGGAAGCGGACGCGGCAGAAACGGAGCCCGGCAAGCGCCTGCTCGCGCTCGCGGCGCGCTACACCGGACTGCGCCGTCCCAACCGCAAGGAAGCTCCCGCCTTTAAGGCAGAACTCAAGGGCATTGCGGGTGCTGCCGACATCATCGCGCGAGGTCTTGCCGCCTATCGCGCCGCCAAAGACCGTCCCGCGCAGACGCTGGCGCTGCATCATCTGCTCGAGCGTCAACACTACAAGCTCGGTCACTGGCGGCTCGCCTCCAGTGACATCAACTATCGCCGCTTCTTCGACGTCAACGGGCTTGCGGGCTTGCGCGTCGAGGATCCCGGCACGTTTGCCGCCACGCATCGCCTGGTGAAGCAACTCATCGCCGACGGCAGATTGCAAGGCATCCGCCTCGATCACATCGACGGCCTGCGCGATCCCGCGCAATATTGCCAGCGGCTGCGCCGGCTGGTTCGCGATGCACTGGGTACGACGAAGCCCTTTTATACCCTGATCGAGAAGATCCTGTGCGAGCACGAACGCCTGCCGCACTTCGCCGGCGTCCAGGGCACCACCGGCTATGAATGGATGAACGTCCTCACCCAGGTCCTGGTCGACGGCAAGGGGCTGGCGGCGCTGGACGAGACCTGGCGGCAGATCAGCAACCGGCCGCCCCGGCTTGCGCCTTACGTCAAGGACGCCAAGCGGCGGGTGCTGGAGACGCTGCTGACCAGCGAGTTCACCGTGCTGACGCGGCTTTTGGCGCGCATCGCCAACGGGCATTACTCGACGCGCGATTTCTCCGCCGACAGCCTGCGCCAGGCGCTCGAACTCTATGTGCTGCATTTCCCGGTCTACCGCACCTACCTCACGACGAGCGCGCCGACCGCGCACGATCGCAAGCTGATCGAGGAGACCATCGCGCGGGCGCGCGCAGAATGGTTCGCCGCGGATGACGGCATTTTCGATTTCCTGCGCGACGCCCTGACCATGGACCTGCTCAAGCCCGGCCGTCCCCCGCACAGCGCCCCGCGCGTGCGCCGCTTCGCGCTGAAGGTGCAGCAATTCACCGGACCGATGATGGCGAAGTCGCTGGAGGACACCGCGTTCTATCAATTCCACCGGCTGCTCGCGCTGAACGAGGTCGGCGGCGATCCCGCGAGCATCGGCCTCACCCTTCCCGCTTTCCATCAGGCGATGCAGGCGCGCGCCAAGGAATGGCCGCACGGCATGACCGCGACGGCCACCCACGATACCAAGCGCGGCGAGGATGCCCGCGCGCGTATTGCTGCGCTCAGCGAGATTCCCGGCGAATGGACCAGCGCGGTGGCGCGCTGGAAGGTGTTGAACGCGCCGCATCTCACACACCACGGCAGTTTCCGCGCGCCGTCGGCGACCTTCGAGTACATGCTCTACCAGACCCTGCTGGGGGCCTGGCCGCTCCAGGGACCGGATGCCGGCTTCATCGAGCGCATCCAGGCCTATGCCCTCAAGGCCGCGCGTGAAGGCAAGGAGGAGACGAGCTGGCTCAATCCGCACGAAGCGTATGAAAACGGCGTCAAGAGCTTCATCGGCAAGATCCTCGACCCCGCTCAGTCCGCAGAATTCCTGGAGGCGCTGCAGACCCTGGCCCGCCGCGTTGCACTGCTCGGCATGTTGAACTCGCTGAGCCAGCTCACGCTCAAGGCGACACTGCCGGGCGTGCCGGACTTCTACCAAGGCACCGAATTCTGGGACCTGTCGCTGGTCGACCCCGACAACCGTCGTCCCGTGGACTTTGTCGCCTGCCGTGCAGCGCTGAGCTCACTGGACCAGCCGGATTGGCGTGGCCTGATCAAGGCCTGGCCGGACGGCCAGCTCAAGCTGGCCTGGACGCGTCATCTTCTCGAGCTGCGCAACCGGCTTCCCGACATCTTCGTGCGGGGCGACTATCAGCCGCTCGAGGTGAGCGGCGGGCATGCTGACCACGTCATCGCCTTCGCCCGCCGCCATGGCCGCGCGGCCGCGATCGTCGTGGTCGGGCGTCACTTCGCGCCGTTCACGCAAGCGGGCCGGGAATGGCCCGCGCTGGAGGGCTTCGATGGCACCGTCGACATCACCGGCTATGCCGCGACGGATCTTGCGAGCAACGAACTGCCGCTTGCGCAGGCTCTGCGCGGTCTTCCCGCGGCAATCATCGAGGCGCGCACCGCCAGTGCAGCAAAGCCGATACGGCAGCGCGTGCGCGCCTGAGGCTACTTGCCCCCGTCCTTGGTCAGCAGCAACTGTCCGCGCTTCCTGATTGCGATCTGGGCCATCTCGGCAAAGCGCTGCAACAGCCAGGGCAGCACCACCTCGACCCGGACGTGATCTTCGGTGACGTCGACCTGGCCGGTTGCGATCTGCCCGAGCGCGCGGATGCGGAAATTCATGCTGTCGCCGCTCCAGCGCTCCTCTTCGACTTGCAACACGGGAATGCTCGCTGCGGCGCGGCCAAGCCCCGTCTTGAGCCGGCGCACCGCCTCATCGCGGCCGAGACGATGCGGAATTGAGACGACGAGCGGTTCTGACATGGCCGTGACCCTGCTGACTGCCCCTCACCTGATCATGCCGCATGAAACGGCAAAAGTTCCATGCATGCCGGAGCTGGGACCCATTTGCGAACGCGGAACTTTAAAACCTGCGGCAAGTTGCCCCCGCACGACGGGACAGGTGCAACGCCCCTTTCAAGAAAGGGCTGGAGGAGACTCGCATGTCTATCGGCACGATCATTCTGATCATCTTGGTCATCGCCCTGCTCGGCGGCTTCAGCGGCATTGGCGGCGGGCCGTTCTACGGCACCGGCTATTACGGCGGCGGCGGCCTCGGACTCGTCATCGTCATCCTGCTAATCCTGCTCCTGATGGGACGGATATAGGCACCCTTGTAGGGTGGGTTAGCGAAGCGTAACCCACCACGCTTCCTGCGAATATAGAACGAAGTTGGTGGGTTACGCCTTCGGCTAACCCACCCTACTTTTTCGACGCCAGCTTCTTCATGGCCGCCTTGATTGAGGCGGCGGCATCATCATAACCTTCCCACGCTTTCGATCGCGCCAGCAGGCCCGGCACGGTGCGCATCGTATAGCGCTTCGGATCGAGATCGCTCTTCACCTGCGCCCAAGTCAGCGGCATCGACACCGTGGCACCGGCGCGCGCGCGCGGCGACAGCGGGGCAATCGCCGTCGACATACGGTCGTTGCGCAAATAGTCCAGGAAGATCTTTCCCTTGCGCAATTTCTTGGACATGTTGAGCAGATAGCGTTCGGGATCGTCATTGGCCATCCACTGGCAGACGCCTTGCGCAAACGCCTTGGCCTCCTTCCAGCTCACCTTGTCGCGCGCGCCGTGGAGCAGCGGCACCACCACATGGATGCCCTTGCCGCCAGTGGTCTTGCAGAAGCTGTCCATGCCGATATCGGCGAGCCGCTGCCGCATCTCCTTGGCCGCCTCGACGACGTCGGCGAAGTCGAGGTCGGGTGCAGGGTCGAGATCGAACACCAGCCGTCCCGGCGTGTCATAGGCATAAGGCGCGCAATTCCATGGATGCAGCTCGACGCCGCCGACCTGCGCCACTGCAGCGAGCCCTTCGATCCGATCGATCTGCAGGTACGGCTTGCGGTCGCCGGAGACCCTTGCGAGCTCCAGAAGGTTCGACGTGCCCTGCATGGCATGGCGCTGAAAGAAGCATTCGCCCTTGATGCCGTCAGGAGCGCGGATCAGCGAGCAAGGCCGGCCCTTCAGGTGCACGATCATCCATTCGCCGACGGCTTCGAGATAGCGGGCAAGGTCCAGCTTGGTGACGGGATCGCCATGTCCGCCGTCGGGCCAGAGCTCCTTGTCCGGCTTGGAGATGACGACACCCATGATCTCGGCGTTGCTGCCGCTGGGGGCCGATCGCGCGCCTGGCTTCGCTTTTGCGCGCTTCACTCCTTTGGCTGAGGGTTTGGCGAGCTCGGTGTCGACTGGCGTCTCGGCCTCGACCTCCTCGGCAGGCTTGTCCTGCCGCAGGCCTTTGAAAGCTGCTTGGCGGACATTGCCGTCGGCGGTGAAGCCGGCGAACTCGATCTCGGCGACGAGCTCCGGCTTCAGCCAGTGCATCTCGCGGGTCTTCTTCGGCGCATTCTTGCCGCCGAAGGGACTTTCCCTGGTCGCCATGGCCTTCAACGACGGCATGATGCGTTTGACCTTGTCCGCGCCAAAGCCGGTGCCGACCATGCCGACGAAGGCGAGATGATCGCCGCGCTGCACGCCGGCCATCAGTGAGCGGAACTTGCCATTCGTGGTCTTGTAGCCGCCGATCACCACCTCGTGGCCGGCGCGACATTTCGACTTGACCCAGCTCTCGGTGCGGCCGGAACGATACGGGGCATCCAGCTTCTTCGATACCACCCCCTCGAGCTCGAGCTTGCACGCCGATTGCAGCACGGCATCGCCCCCGCTCTCGAAATGCTCGACATATCGGATCTGGCTCGCCTTCCGCTTGCGCGATTCCAGGAGCTCCTTCAGCCGGGCCTTGCGTTCGCCGAGCGGCAGTCGGCGGTAATCCTGGTTCTCGGCGAACAGCAGGTCGAAGGCAAAGAAGATCAGCTCGTCGGTCTTGCCATCGGACAACGCAGCCTGAAGCGAGGAGAAGTTCGGCGCGCCGTTGTGATCGAGCGCGACGATCTCGCCGTCGATCATCACGTCCGGCAGCACGCCCGCATCCTTGGCAATGGAGGCGAACTTGCCGGTCCAGTCGAGGCCTTTGCGCGTCTTGAGCGTTGCTTCGCCGTCCTCGACCCGGAGCTGGACGCGATAGCCGTCGAACTTGATCTCGTGACACCAGCCCCGGTCGGCCGGCGGCCGATCGACCAGCGTACAGAGCTGCGGCGCCACGAAATCCGGTATCTCTGAAACCTTCTTCGTGTTTGCTGCTGTCGTCGCCTTCTTCCTTGCCGTCGTTCCGGCCTTCAACGCCGTGCGCGGCGCCGGCTTCACCGTTCGCCCTTTCGCCTCCTCGGCGCGGTTGGACTGCCAGACCGCATTGGCCTTGCCCTTGGGACCCCTAAGACCCTTGGCCAGCATGAAAGGTTTGGGCGCGCGGCCCTTCCCTTCGGCGATCTGCTCCATCGCGCGACCGGAGGCGACGGACTTGTCCTGGTCGAGGATGTCGTTGTCGGCGCCTTCGCGGACATGTTCGTCGCGGTGCTTGATCAGCAGCCAGTTGGTCCGCTTTTCGCCGCCGCGGTTGCGCATGCGCACCAGCACCCAGCTTCCGTGCAGCTTGTCGCCATGCAGGATGAATTTGAGATCGCCCTTCTTGAAGCCGGCTTCCGGATCTTCCGATTCCCAAGTGCCTCGATCCCACAGCATCACGGTGCCGCCGCCGTACTGCCCTTCTGGAATCGTACCTTCGAAATCACCATAGTCGAGCGGATGGTCCTCGACCTCGACTGCCAGCCGCTTGTCATGCGGATCGAGCGAGGGCCCCTTCGTCACCGCCCAGGACTTGAAGACGCCGTCCAACTCGAGCCGGAAGTCGTAATGCAGCCGACTGGCATCATGCTTCTGGATCACGAAGCGCCGCTGCTTCGAGGGCGCGACAGGGGTCTTGCCTGATGGCTCGGGCGTCTTCTCGAAGTCACGCTTCTGTCGGTAAGTGGAGAGTTTTTGCAGCACGACTGGTCCCGCTTCTCTTTCGGCATTCAAGCCTATCACGGCGAAAGTCCCACCCGGAACCAAAACCCCACGGAAGGGTTGGGGTTCCAAAACGCCTTGAAAACGCTGGAGAATGGAATGGCCCCGCGTGCCTATTGGAAGGGAACGTTGAAGCTCTCGCTGGTCAGCTGTCCGGTCATGCTCTATCCGGCTGCGACCGCCGCGGAGAAGACTCGGTTTCATCTCATCAACCGCGAGACCGGGAACCGGCTCAAGCAGCAGATGATCGATTCCGAGACCGGCGACGTCGTCGAGAGCGACCAGAAGGGGCGCGGCTACGAGCTGAGCAAGGGCAAATATGTCGAGGTCGAACCGGAGGAGCTCGAGGCGGTCCAGATCGAGAGCAACCACACCATCGACATCGAGAGCTTCGTGCCGAGCGAGGAAATCGACCAGCGCTACCTCAACCACCCCTATTACATCGCCCCCGATGGCAAAGCCGCAGTCGACGCCTTCGCGGTGATCCGCGACGCCATGAAAGATCAGGACCGCGTGGCACTCGCAAAGATCGTGCTCACCAACCGCGAGCACGTGATGGCGATCGAGCCGCTCGGCAAGGGCCTGCTCGGCACCACGCTGCGCTATCCTTACGAGCTGCGGGACGAGGACCAGTTCTTCGAGGACATTAAGAGCCCGAAAATCACTAAGGACATGGTCGAGCTCGCCGGCCACATCCTGCACTCCAAGGCCGCGCATTTCGATCCTAGCGAATTCAAGGACGAGTACGAGAACGCGCTGAAAGCGCTGGTGAAGCGCAAGGCCAGCGGCAAGAAGATCGAGCTGCCGGAGCCCGAAGAACGACCGAGCAACGTCGTCAGCCTCATGGATGCGCTGAAGCAGAGCCTGAAGGGACGCGGAAGAGGAAAAAAGACTGCGGCGAAGTCCCATGCGCGGCGTGCGCAGGGGCGGCACCGAGCCGCCAGGAAGGCGCACCGGTCGCCAGCGCGGCATCGCAAGGCGGGTTGACTGTCATTCCGGAGCGATGCGAAGCATCGAGCCCGGAATCCATCGTCCAAGCGCGACTGGCGGAGAAATGGATTCCGGGCTCGCGCTGACGCGCGCCCCGGAATGACGGCTGACCTAATCCCCGGCCTTCAGCCTGTATCCGATCCCCGTCTCCGTCAGCACAAATTGCGGCCGTTCCGGGTCGACTTCGATCTTCTGGCGGAGCTGACGGACATAGACGCGCAGATATTGCGCATCCGTCAGTTCGTCCCAGAGCTCCTTGAGCAGGAAGCGGTGGGTGAGCACCTTGCCGGCGTGCTGCACCAGCACGCGAAGAAGGTCGTATTCCTTCGGCGATAGCTTCACATCGCGCTCGCCGACCTTGACGATGCGGCGGACGAGATCGACGGAGAGATCGCCCGTGCGGAACACAGGGCGCTCGCCCTTGATCTGAAGCTGGTGGCGCAGTGCGGCACGCAAGCGGGCCAGAAGCTCATCCATGCCGAACGGCTTGGTCAGGTAATCGTCGGCGCCGAGATCGAGCGCCTGCACCTTGCCGGCCTCATCGCCGCGGCTCGACAGCACCACGATCGGCACGCCCTCGTTGCGCGCGCGGATGGCGCGCAGCAACTCGTGGCCCTGGATGTCGGGCAGGCCGAGATCGAGGATGATCAGCGCCGGCTCTTCGGCAAGCTTGTCCAGCGCGGTCTTGCCGTTCGACGCCTCCAGGATTTCATAGCCCTGCGTCGTCAGCCCCATCCGCAGCAATTTTCGGATCGGTGGCTCGTCATCGATGACCAGAACCTTGATCAGGGCAGCACTCATGCAGCGGTATCCAATGCGTGGGTCTGCACTGCGACGGGCAGACGGATGGTGAGGATCGCGCCGCTCCGGTCGCTGCGGTTGGCGGCCGAGATCGTGCCCCGCATCGCCTCGACGAAGCCGCGGGAGATGGCAAGGCCGAGCCCGGTGCCGGGACGGACATGGTCCCCCTTCTGCACGCGATAGAACTTGTCGAACACGCTCTCAAGCTCGTCGGATGGGATGCCGCCGCCCTCATCGGCGATCTGGAGAACGACGTGATCGCGCTCGCGCTGACTGCGGATCGCAATCGTGGTGTCGGCCGGCGAATATTTCGCGGCGTTGTCGAGCAGGTTGAACAGCACTTGCTCGAACAGCACGGCATCGAGCTCGAGCATGGGCAGATCGGCCGCCAGCACGAGCTCGACCTTGTGGGCAGCGAGGATCTTGGCCGCCCGCCGCAGCGCGCTACCGACGATCTCGCCGAGATCGTGCAGCGCCGTGTTGGGCACGATGGCGCCGGATTCGAGCTTGGTCATGTCGAGCAGATTGGCGATGAAGCGGTTGAGCCGCTCGGATTCGTCGATCACGGTCGCGAGCAGGTCGCGCTTCTCGGTGTCCGAGAGCGCGCCGGCGAGGTCGCGCATGGTGGAGGCCGCCCCGAGCACGGAGGCCAGCGGCGTCTTCAAATCGTGCGAGATCGAGGTCAGGAGCGCCGAGCGCAGCCGCTCGGATTCGACGGTGCGCTTGACGCGGTCCATGTCCTCGACCAGCAGCACGCGCTCGATCGCGAGCGCGCCCTGGTCGACCAGCGCGTCGAGCAGCCGGCGCTGGTCCGGGGTCAATAGCGGGCCGGTGCGGTCGTTGTCGATGCCGATGACGCCGATTGGCCCGCGCCCGGTGCGCATCGGCAGGAACAGCCGTTTCGCACCCGGCAGCGTGTCCGAGCCGCGGCCTGCGGGGCGGTCGTTGCTCCAGGCCCAGTTGGCGGCGGCGAGGTCGGCCTGATCGAGCTCATCCTCCGGCGGATAGCCGGATTTCACCGTGAGCAGGCCCTCTTCCGGCAGCAGCAACACGACGCGGACCTTCAGCATCAGGGCGATCTGGTAGGCGGTTGCCCACAAGACGTCGTCGAGCGTTGCGGTGCCGGCGAGCTTGCGGCTGAAGGCATGGAGCTGCTCGGTCATCCGGATCCGACCGATCGCGGTGTCGGCCTGGATGCGCACGCGCGCCGCGACATTGGAGACGATCATCGCCACCACCATGAACAGCACGAAGGCGGCAACGTTGGTCGGGTCGGTGATCGTGAAGGTGTAGATCGGCGGAATGAAGAAGAAGTTGTAGCAAAGCGACGCCGCCACTGTTGCCATCAGGGACGGCCACAAGCCATAGCGGACGGCAACCGCGACGACCGAGGTCAGCAGCACAAGATCGACGTTCTCGAGGCCGAAATAGGGCTGGATCAGCTCGGCGGCGCCGAGGCCGATCAGCACGATGCCGAGCGCCTTCAGATAGGGCCGCGGGTTGAACGGCTCCGAGCGAGCAGCGGTCTGCACCGCGGTCTTGGGCACGGCCTCGCCGGGCAGCTCGTCACCGGCGATGACATGGACCGTGATGTTGCCGGCGCGGCGCACCAGGTCATGCACGACTGAGCCGCGCGTCATCTCGAACCAGCGCGAGCGCGTCGACTTGCCGATCACGATCTGGGTGACGTTGTTGCCTTGCGCGAAGTTGACGACGTCGTCGGCGATGCGGCGGCCGACGGCGGGAATCGTCAGCGCCTCGCCGCCGAGCGATTCGGCCAGCCGCAGCGTATCGGCCAGCCGGTCGCGCTCATCGTCGGACAATTGCAGGGATCGCCGCGTCTCGATCGAGAGCGCGGTGAACGGGGCGTGCAGCCGATCGGCCAACCGCTTGGTATACCGTACCAGCCCGGCCGCGCGCGGATCCTCGCTGACGCAGACGAGGATGCGCTCGCCCGCGGCCCACGGACCGGCGATGGCGTTCGCCTGCATATGGGTGAGCAGTTGCTCGTCGACCCGCTCGGCCGTGCGCCGCAGCGCGAGCTCGCGCAACGCGGTCAGGTTGCCTGGCGAGAAATAATGCTCCAGCGCCCGCTCAGCCTGCTTGGGCACATAGACCTTGCCCTCCTTCAGCCGCTGGATCAGATCATCAGGCGTGAGGTCGATCAGCTCGATCGCATCGGCCAGGTCGAACACCGAATCCGGCACGGTCTCGCGCACCCGCACATGGGTGATCTGGGCGATGACGTCGTTCAGGCTCTCGATGTGCTGGATGTTGACGGCGGTATAGACGTCGATGCCGTGGGAGAGCAGCTCCTCGACGTCGAGATAGCGCTTGGGGTGGCGGCTGCCCGCCGCGTTGGTGTGGGCGAGCTCGTCGACCAGCGCAATCTGCGGCCGGCGCGCGATCACGGCGTCGAGGTCCATCTCCTCGACCACCTGGCCGCGGTAATCGAGCCGCTTGCGCGGGACCACCTCGAGCCCGCGCACCAGCACCTCGGTCTCAGCGCGGCCGTGGGTCTCGACGAAGCCGACCACGACGTCGACCCCCGCCTTGCGCTTGGCGTGAGCGCTTTGCAGCATCTCGTAGGTCTTGCCGACGCCGGGGGCGGCGCCGACGAAGATCTTCAGCCTGCCGCTCGCGCTCTCCTCCCGCCGCGCTGCTTCCAGCAGCGCCTCGGGCGACGGACGTTGTTCGGGATCACGGCGCTGTTGAACCATCAGGCCAATATAATCACCCCCGCGTGCCGAGCCTAGACTACTTCGCGGCGCGGTCGAGCGCGAGATTCAGCGCCAGCACGTTGACGCGGGGCTCGCCGATCAGGCCGAGCAAACGGCCTTCGGTGTTGGCAGCCACGAGTTGCTCGACTTGATCCTCCGGCATCTTCCGCGCCTTCGCCACGCGCGGCACCTGGAATTGCGCCGCCTCCGGCGAGATATCAGGGTCGAGGCCGCTGGCCGACGTCGTGACCAGATCGACCGGCACGGCCGCATTCGGGTTCTCAGCCTTCAGCTTGTCCACATCTTCCTTGAGCCGGTCGGCCAGCGCCTTGCTGGTCGGGCCGAGATTGGAGCCGCCCGAATTGGCGGCGTTGTAGGGCGCCGGCACCGTTTTGGTTGAATCATTAGGGTCCGGCGCAACCGTCGCCGAAGGGCGGCCGTGAAAGTATTTGTCCTCCTTGAACTCCTGCCCGATCAGGGCGGAGCCGACCACCTTGCCGTCCCTCTCGATCAGGCTGCCCTGCGCCTGCACGGGAAACAACGTGCCGGCGATGGCAGTCATTGCGAGCGGATAGGCAAGGCCCGTGATGGCGGTGAGCGCCAGCAACAGCACGATGGCGGGGCGAATTTCTCTGAGCATCTTGGTTCTCCTATGTCTTCCTGTCATTGCGAGCGAAGCGAAGCAATCCAGGGTCTTTCCATGGAGGCAGCCTGGATTGCTTCGTCGCAAGGGTTCCTCGCAATGACGGGGCTATGCCAAATGCAAGGCGGTGACGACGAGGTCGATCGCCTTGATGCCGACAAAGGGAATGACGATGCCGCCGAGGCCGTAGATCAAGAGGTTGCGTTGGAGCAGCGCGCCGGCGCCGACGGCGCGGTAGGCAACGCCTTTCAGCGCCAGTGGGATCAGCGCGATGATGATGAGCGCGTTGAAGATGATCGCCGACAGGATGGCGCTCTGCGGACTCGACAGGTTCATGACGTTGAGCACGCTGAGTTGGGGGTAGAACGCCAGGAACATCGCCGGGATGATCGCAAAATACTTGGCGACGTCGTTGGCGATCGAGAACGTGGTCAGCGCACCGCGCGTCATCAAGAGCTGCTTGCCGATCTCGACCACCTCGATCAGCTTGGTCGGATTGGAATCGAGGTCGACCATGTTGCCGGCCTCGCGGGCGGCCTGGGTGCCGGTGTTCATGGCGACACCGACGTCGGCCTGCGCGAGCGCCGGCGCATCGTTGGTGCCGTCGCCGCACATGGCGACCAGCTTGCCCTTGGCCTGCTCGTCGCGGATCAGCTTGAGCTTGTCCTCCGGCGTTGCCTGCGCCAGGAAGTCGTCGACGCCGGCCTCCGCGGCGATCGCAGCCGCCGTCATCGGATTGTCGCCGGTGATCATGATGGTGCGGATGCCCATGCGCCGAAGCTCGGCAAAGCGCTCGCGGATGCCGCCCTTGACGATGTCCTTGAGCTGGATGACGCCGAGCAGCTTCTCGTCCCTGGCGACGGCCAGCGGCGTACCGCCGGCCTTCGAGATATCATCGGCAATGGCCTGGATCTCGCGACCGAGATCCGACAGCGCGGCCGGCTGGATTGCCCGCACCGCGTTACCGGAGGCAACGGCCAGCGGCGCGCCGCCGCCGACATAATTCAGCATGGCATCGACCGCGCCCTTGCGTACCGACGAGCCGCCGGCATCGACGCCGCTCATGCGGGTCTGCGCGGTGAACGGGATGAAAGTGGCGCCAAGCTCGGCCATGTCGCGGCCACGGATGCCGTATTTCTCCTTCGCCAGCACGACGATGGAGCGGCCCTCCGGTGTCTCATCAGCGAGCGAGGCGAGTTGGGCCGCGTCCGCCAGTTCCTGCTCGGTGACACCGCGCACAGGACGGAAGGCCGTCGCCTGCCGGTTGCCGAGCGTGATGGTGCCGGTCTTGTCCAGCAGCAGCGTGTCGACGTCACCGGCAGCCTCGACGGCGCGGCCGGACATCGCCAGCACGTTGAAGCGCACCAGGCGGTCCATGCCGGCGATGCCGATCGCCGACAACAGCGCGCCGATCGTGGTCGGGATCAGCGTCACGAACAGGGCGACCAGCACGATCACTGAGATCGAGCCGCCGGCATAGGCCGCATAGCTCGGGATGGTGACGGTGGCGAACACGAAGATGATGGTGAGACCGGCGAGCAGGATGTTGAGCGCGATCTCGTTCGGAGTCTTCTGCCGCTCGGCGCCCTCGACCAGCTTGATCATGCGATCGATGAAAGTCGAGCCCTGGGCTGCGGTGATGCGGACGCGGATCCAGTCCGACAGCACCTGCGTGCCACCGGTGACCGCAGAGCGGTCGCCGCCGGATTCGCGGATCACGGGTGCGGATTCGCCGGTGATGGCGGCCTCGTTGACGGAGGCGACGCCCTCGATCACCTCGCCGTCGGAAGGAATGGTGTCACCGGCCTCGACCAGCACGATGTCGCCGACCTTGAGGCTCGTGCCAGGCACGAGCTTGAAGGACTGCTCGGCACCGGTCAGGAGCTTGGCCTGGCTTTCGGTGCGGGTCTTGCGCAGCGATTCGGCCTGCGCCTTGCCGCGGCCTTCGGCCACCGCTTCGGCGAAATTGGCGAACAGCACCGTGAACCAGAGCCAGACGATGATCTGGAAGGTGAAGCCGAGGCTGGCACCACCGGTGACAATGTCACGCAGGAAGATCACCGTGGTGAGCGCAGCCACGACCTCGACCACGAACATGACAGGGTTCCTCACCATCAGCCGCGGATCGAGCTTGATGAAGGAGGCGCGGATCGCGGGCATCACGATTCCAGGATCGAGCATTGCCGACATCGGCGCACGTTTTTGCAGTTTCATCGTATCCATGGAGGCCACTCCAACAATCAGAACAGGTTGCCGGCGTTCATCGCCAGATGTTCGACGATCGGGCCGAGGGCGAGCGCCGGGAAGAAGGTCAGGCCGCCCATGATCAGGATGACGCCGACGACGAGGCCGACGAACAGGGCGCCGGTGGTCGGGAACGTGCCCATGGACGGTGGAATCGACTTTTTCTCCGCAAGCGATCCCGCGATCGCCATGGCCGGGACGATCATGAAGAAGCGGCCGACGAACATCGCGCTTGCCAGCGTCAGGTTGTAGAAGAACGTGTTGCCGGTGAGCCCGGCGAAAGCCGAGCCGTTGTTGCCGGCCGCCGATGTGAAGGCGTAGAGCACTTCGGTGAAGCCGTGCGGTCCGGCATTTGCCATGGAGGCGACTGCCGCCGGATAGACCACGCCGACGGCGGTCCAGCCGAGGATCATCAGCGGCAGCACCAGGATGGCCAGCATCGCCATCTTGACCTCGCGCGCCTCGATCTTCTTGCCGACATATTCCGGGGTGCGGCCAACCATCAGTCCTGCGACGAAGATCGCGAGAATGACGAACAGCAGCATGCCGTACATACCGGCGCCGACGCCACCGACAATGATTTCGCCGAGCTCGATGTTGATCAGCGGGATCATGCCGCCGAGGGCGGTAAAACTGTCATGCATCGCATTGACCGCACCGCAGGAGGCGGCGGTGGTGACGACGGCGAACAACGAGGAGGCAACAATGCCAAAGCGGACCTCCTTGCCCTCCATGTTGCCGCCGGTCAGACCCAGCGGATGGAGCGTCGAGGTGCCGTGCGCCTCCGCCCAATAGGTGATGGCCACGCCGACCAGAAACAGCACACCCATCACGGAGAGGATCGCCCAGCCCTGGCGCTGGTTGCCGACCATGCGGCCGAACACGTTGGTGAGCGCGGCGCCGAGCGCGAAGATCGAGAGCATCTGCACGAAGTTCGACAGCGCGGTCGGGTTCTCGAAGGGGTGCGCGGCGTTGGCGTTGAAGAAACCGCCGCCATTGGTGCCGAGCATCTTGATCGCAACCTGCGAGGCGACCGGCCCGACCGCGATGGTCTGCTTGGCGCCTTCGAGCGTGGTCGCCTCGATATACGGCCCGAGCGTCTGCGGCATGCCCTGCCAGACCAGGAACAGCGCATAGACGACGCAGATCGGCAGCAGCACGTAGAGCGTACACCTGACGACGTCGACCCAGAAATTGCCGACCGTGCGCATCGAGGCGCGCGAGAAGCCGCGGATCAAGGCCATCGCCAGCGCGATGCCGGTCGCGGCCGACAGGAAGTTCTGGTGCGTCAGGCCGAGCATCTGCACGAGATAGGACAGCGTGCTCTCGCCGCCGTAGTTCTGCCAGTTGGTGTTGGTGATGAAGGAGACCGCGGTGTTGAAGGAGAGATCCTCGGCGGCCGCGCTCTGCCCGGCCGGATTGAAGGGCAGCACGGCCTGAAGCCGCATCACGCCATAGATGATGAGGAAGCCGCCGACATGGAACAGCAACATGGCGACCGTGTAGGTCAGCCAGTGCTGCTCGCGCTTCTCGTCGACGCCCGATACCCAGTAGATTCCGACCTCGATCGGACGCAACACCGGCGACAGGAACGTCCGCTCGCCGTTGAACACGCGCGTCATGTGCCAGCCGAGCGGCTTGGTCAGCGTAACGATAATGGCGCAAAACAGAATGATCTGGAGCCAACCGATCACAGTCATGGAGAGAGCCTTTGTGGAATCGCGTTTGAGCGGCGCCCGCTCAGAACCGTTCGGGCCGCAGCAGCGCGTAGGTGAGATACATCAGAAGGCCGAACGAGACGGCGCCGGCGAGCGCATAATCGAAGATCATGATCCGCTCCGTCACAGCCGCTCGCAGGCGTAGGTGTAGCCGACCGCGAGCGCGAAGAAGGCAAAGCCCAGCGCCAGCATCAGAATGTCCATCATGGAGATGATCCTCGTCTGTCCCTATGCCCGGCAATTATTCTCGGCCTGCCGGCAGCACGACGCTGACGTGCCACTGCGGACATAGGTTTTCGAGACGGAGGCCGCGGCGAAGTTATAGGAATCTCATAAAGGCCTGCGAGCTGGCTTGCCGTGTTTGGTCAGGCAAGCGCATCCGCGCCTTTATGAAATCCTTATATCTTCAGCCCCTTTCTCACCTCGTTTTCAAATGCCGTTCCAGCCATCTTGGACACGCCGGCCGACTGACCGACGCAGATGTCCACGAGGCCTAAGTGACCGCCACTCTCGAACGCCGTGATCTGCTCTTGCTGGGTGAACGCATTCGCGCCGCGAGTGCAGTGACTCGGCCGTTGATGATCGAGATCATCGATACGGCGTGCCGACGCTTCCCCTCGCTCAGGCAAAGCGCAGGCACCGCGCGCGTCATGAGCCTGATCGACGTCGAGGCTTGGGCCGATGCCGCGCTCACATTGATGGAGCTCGAGCTGCCGCTTTGGCAAGTCCGCCGTATCGCCTATGACGATGGGGAGTGGCATTGCGCCCTGTCGCGCCAACGCGAACTGCCGGACTGGCTGGACTCGGCGGTCGAGGCCCGCCATGCCGACCTTGCGCTCTCTCTGATGTCGGCCTTTGCCGAGGTGCAGGTGCGGACCGCGGAGGCAGCCCGGCCGAGCGTTCCCTCTGTTCGTCCGGCCCGCGATCCGCTCTACGAGCCGATCGGCTGCGACAATGTCGGTTAAACGCGCATGCAGACCGGCAGGCGAAATCTGGAGCGGGTGGTCACCGTTATCGTCTTGACGATGACGCTGAGCATGATCTGGGGCGCCGTGCTGACGCTCGTGATCGCGCTGGCAGCACGCGGCCTGGGCGTTTAGGGTCGCGCCGCCGCGCTCGGCAACTGCACGCGAGCCGGCCATGGCTGCCTTTGAAGCGAGCAACCGCGCGCGCAGCGCAGCCGCAATGCCCGGTTGAGGCCAGCTATCCCGCGGAAAGGGCCTGCCCGATCTGGCGCAATTTCACGGAACCGTGTAGATCGGTTTCATGAGCACAAGCAGCGTCAATGTCGTCGCCCACCCCCTGGTCCAGCACAAGCTCTCTTTGATGCGGGAGAAGGACCGCTCGACCAAGAGCTTTCGCGAGATCCTGAACGAGATCGGGATGCTGCTCTGCTACGAGGTGACGCGTGACCTGCCGCTGGAGCTGGTCGAGATCGAGACGCCGATCGCGCCGATGCAGGCGCCGAAGATCGCCGGCAAGAAGCTCACGCTGGCGCCGATCCTGCGCGCCGGCGTCGGCTTCCTCGATGGCATGCTCGCCTTGATGCCTTCGGCGCGCATCGCCCATATCGGGCTCTACCGCGACCCCGAGACGCTGCAGGCCGTGGAATATTACTTCAAGGCACCGCAGGACCTGTCCGACCGCACCGTGATCCTGATGGACCCGATGCTCGCGACCGGCAACTCGGCCTGCGCCGGCGCATCCCTGCTCAAGGCGCGCGGCGCCCGCGACATCCGCTTCGTCTGCCTTCTCGCCGCGCCCGAGGGCATCGCCCAGTTCCAGAGCGAGCATCCCGACGTGCCGATCTGGACCGCCGCGATCGACGAGCGGCTCAACGACCACGGCTACATCGTGCCGGGCCTGGGCGATGCCGGCGACCGGATGTTCGGCACCAAGTAGACAGCTTTGCGCGATCGGGTTACTCCGATTGCCATGCTGACCGACAGATTTTCGCTGCAATCGCTGATCCGGACCGAGGCCGCCGGTCCCGTCTTCGTGTTCGACGGCACGCCGGTCACGCCCGCAGAGTTCTCAGAAAGGATCGAGCAGACCGCCGCCTGGCTCGCCGCGCACGGAATCGGCAGGGGCGACGTCGTCGCGGTCTGGCTGGTCAACCGGATCGAATGGCTCGCACTGCTGTTCGCCGCCGCCCGCCTGGGCGCGGTCGTTGCCGCCGTCAATACGCGCTATCGCAGCGCGGAGGTCGCGCATCTGCTACGGGTGTCCGGTGCCAAGCTGATGGTGGTCGAGGCCGCGTTCCGCTCGATCGACTTTGCCGCCATTCTCGCCGATATCGCCAACGACGAGGTGCCCGCGCTGCGACAGCTCGCGGTGGTCGGCGCGGAGGCCATCCCGGCACACTGGCCTTGTGTGCGGTTCGATGCGTTCGAGCGGTCCTGTCCGCCCGCTCCGCCGGCTCAGGACGACATCGACCTGCCGGTGCTGCTCTACACGACATCGGGCACGACCAAGGGCCCGAAGCTCGTCGCCCATTCGCAGCGGACGCTGGCAACGCACGCCGCCTCCATCGTCCAAGAGCTCAAGCTTGATCCACAGCGCCACTCGCTGCTCGCGATGCTGCCGTTCTGCGGCACGTTTGGCATGACGAGCCTGCTCGGCTTCATCGCAGCGGGCGCGACCATTCATGTGCTCGACGCCTTCGAAGCGGCGCCGGCGGCGAAGATCCTCAGCGCGTGCAGGATCACGCACTCCTTCGGCTCGGACGAGATGGTCCGCCGCATCCTCGCGCTCACCGATGCACCACGTCCGTTTCCGCATCTCGAAATCTGCGGCTTCGCCGCGTTCCAGCCCGGCTGGCGCGAGCTGGCCGCGGAGGCCGAGGCGCGCGGCATGTCGCTGTTCGGCCTCTACGGGTCGAGCGAGGTGCAGGCGCTGTTCTCGATCGGCCGCGGCAGCGATGCCTTCGCCGACCGCATCGAAGGCGGCGGCTGGCCGATGTCGCCCAACGCGAAAGTTCGCGTCCGCGATGTCGAGACCGGCGAGCTTGCGGCCCAGGGCGTTTCCGGCGAGATCGAGATCAGCGCGCCGTCGCGCTTCCTCGGCTACTTCAACAATCCCGAGGCGACGCGCGAAGCGATCACCGCCGACGGGTTCTTCCGCACCGGCGACATCGGCCATCTGCGCGGCGATGGCTCCTTCGTCTACGAGACGCGCGCAGGCGATGCGATGCGGCTCGGCGGCTTCCTGGTCGCGCCCGGCGAAATCGAAGACGAGCTCAAGTCGTGCGCTGGGGTGGCCGACGCTCAGGTGGTTGCGGTCGATCTTAGGGGTCAGGCACGCTGCGTCGCCTTCGTGATCCCGGCTGGAGAGCCACCGCGACAGGACGCGCTGACTGCCCATCTGCGCGAACGGCTCGCCGGCTACAAGGTGCCGGCGCGGATCTATGTCGTGGACGCCTTCCCCGTCACCGACAGTGCCAACGGCGTCAAGATCCAGCGCGCCAGGCTTCGCGCCATGGCCATGGAACGCATCGCCGCCGAATAGGCCGGCCTGTTTGGTTGCGCCACAAGACTCGTTCAGTAGGACTTCGCGAGCCCCAGCACCTTTTCTGCGATGAAGCTGAGCGCAAGCTGCGGACTGACCGGCGCGATGCGCGGGATCAGGATCTCGCGCAGGTACCGCTCGACGTGGAATTCCTTGGCGTAACCAAAGCCGCCATGGGTCATCACCGCCTGCTCGCAGGCCGAGAAGCCGGCTTCGCCCGCGAGATACTTTGCCGCATTGGCTGCGGCGCCGCAGGGCATGCCCTTGTCGTATTGCCAGGCCGCCGACATCACCATCAACCAGGCCGCCTCGAGCTCGACCCAGTTCACCGCCAGCGGATGCTGGATGCCCTGGTTCTTGCCGATCGGGCGGTTGAACACCACGCGCGTCTTGGCGTACTCGGTCGCGCGCGACAGCGCGAGCTTGCCGAGCCCCACGGCCTCCGCCGCGATCAGGATACGCTCCGGGTTCATGCCTTCGAGGATGTACTGGAAGCCTTTGCCTTCCTCGCCGATCCGATCCTCCATCGGAATTTCAAAGTCCTCGAAGAACAGCTCGTTGGAATCGACGATCTTGCGGCCCATTTTCTCGATCTCGTGCACCTTGATCCTGTTGCGGTCGAAATCGGTGTAGAACAGGCTGAGGCCGTGGGTCGGCGAGCGCACCTCTTCCAGCGGCGTGGTGCGCGCCAGCAGCAGGATCTTGTGCGCGACCTGCGCGGTCGAGATCCACACCTTCTGACCGTTGACGATGTAGCGGTCGTTCTTGGCGACCGCGCGGGTCTTGAGCTGGGTGGTGTTGAGGCCAGTGTTGGGCTCGGTGACAGCGAAGCACGCCTTCTCGCGGCCCTCGACCATCGGCGGCAGCATGCGCTTGCGCTGCGCCTCGGTGCCGAACACGACGACGGGGTTGAGTCCGAACACGTTGATGTGCACCGCAGAGGCGCCGGACATGCCGGCGCCGGATTCGGCGATGGTGCGCATCATGATCGCGGCTTCCGTGATGCCGAGCCCAGAGCCGCCGTACTCCTCCGGCACGCAGATGCCGAGCCAGCCAGCGTCGGCCAGCGCCTTGTGGAAGTCGTGCGGGAAGCCGCCGTCGTGGTCCTTCTTCAGCCAATAGGCATCGGGGAAGCCTTCGCAGATCTTGGCGATGGCATCGCGAATGGCTTCCTGCTGATCGGTGAGCGCGAAATCCATGTTCTTGATCTCCTTATTGGGAGCAGCGGCGACTCACGGGCCCGATCTTGAGGCGAGTTGGAAAATGACCGTGGCAGCCGCGACCGCGCGCAATCTCTGTTCTCTTCGCGTGACCCACCCAAAAGGCCATGACCGATTGCTGCGCCGGACGTTCCCTCGGTTGCGTTCTTTAGCTGGAAAAACTGAATACAGATACGTGAATTTGTCCGCCAACTGTGTGTACCATGCATAGGGTCATGCGGCGCGACTGTGCGAGCGCGCTGTTATTTCGCAGGGAGGGAAACCGCGATGGCCGGACTTTATTACGAGGATTTTTCCGTGGGCCAGGAGTTCAGGCATCCGCTGACCCGGACCGTCACGGAGATGGACAACACCATGTTCAGCCTGCTGACACTCAACCCCCAGCCGCTGCACATCGACGCGCATTTCTCCGAAAAGACCGAATTCGGCCAGCGCATTTTCAACAGCCTTTACACCCTCGGCATCATGATCGGCATGACAGTCTATGATACGACCCTGGGGACTACCGTTGCCAATCTCGGCATGACCGACGTCACTTTTCCAAAGCCTGTCTTCCATGGCGATACGTTACGGGCAACGACGAAGGTGCTTTCGTTGCGGGAATCGAAATCGCGCCCCAGGGCGGGCATCGTCGAGTTCGAGCACCACGCTCTTAACCAGAACGATGAGATCGTCGGCAAATGCCGGCGTATGGCGATGATGCACAAGAGGCCAGTCTGATGCGTTCGATGCTGTTCGTGCCGGGTGATTCCCCGCGCAAATTCGAGAAGGCGAGCGAAGGCAAGGCCGACGCGCTGATCATCGATCTCGAGGACTCCGTCGTCACCGAGAAGAAGGACGAAGCACGCGGGTTGACGCTCGCGATGCTGAAGGGCTCTCGCGGCCCGCACCAGCTCTATGTCCGCATCAACGCGCTCGACACCGGCATGACACTCGCCGATCTCGCGGCGGTGATGCCCGGCAAGCCCGACGGCATCGTGCTGCCGAAATCGCAAGGCGGCGACGATGTGCGGCAGGTGGCAACTTGGCTCGAAGCGTTCGAGGCGGCGTCTGGCATCAGGGTCGGCACGACGCGTATCGTCTGCGTCGCGACCGAGACCGCGGGCTCGATCTTCGGCCTCGGCAGCTACAAGGGATGCTCCCCGCGCCTCGCCGGCCTGATGTGGGGCGCGGAAGACCTTTCGGCCTCGCTCGGCGCCACCGAGAAAGCCTCGGGCGGCGTGTTCCACAGCCCCTATCGGCTCGCGCGCGATCTCTGCCTGATGGCGGCGGCGGCGGCCGAGGTCGCACCGATCGATACCGTCTATACCGACATCGACAATCTCGCCGGCCTCGAAGCCGAAACGCGCGCGGCACGGCGCGACGGTTTTTCGGCCAAGGCACTGATCCATCCCAAGCATGTCGATATCGTCAACGCGGCCTTCGAGCCGACCGACGCCGAGCGCAGATGGGCTACGAAGGTGATCGCCGCGTTCGCGAGCAATCCCAATTCCGGCACGCTGCGGCTCGACGGCCAGATGATCGACAAGCCGCATCTTCGCGCCGCGAAGAATATCCTCGGCCAACCCTAGATCAGGACGCAAGCCTCGCCATGATCGTTCGCCAAGCCGCGCTGATTGCGCGGACTATCGATCGGCCTCAGTCGAATCCCTGAACGGGCGGCGTCGAGGTTTGCGGCGGCACGGCGGGCGCGGCTTGAACCGGCGGCGTCGGATTGCCGGCAGCTCTCATCTGGCCGTTGGCAGCCATCGCCTCGCGCGCGGGCGGTGGGACGCGGGTCGCGGCCGCGCGACGCGGCGGCTGGCGGTGCCTTGCCGACTGCGAACCTCTCATGCCCCAGGATCGAGCGATCGAAGGTCCGGCGGTGTAGCCGACCAAAGCTCCCGCGACGGCTCCGACCGGGCCCAGCACGACCGCACCGGATAAGGCGCCGAGCGCTGCATCGCCCGCGCGCTCCTGCGCAACTGCGCTCGCGGGCACGCAAGCCAGCATTGCAATGGCGGTGATCAGAGCCTTGTTCATCGGAGTGCCTCCCTCGCGGGAGATCACTCCTGCTCAAATATGGCCGTACGAAGTTCGCTTGCCGGCCAACAAGGGGCAATCGACCATGGAACTCGCCGTTCCCAGCTTGCGCCCTCAACCGGGGTTGCAAGCCGTCATGCGCGCCGATCTGGCTGATAATCGATATTTGGTATGCCAGCAACACTGATCGGCGCGGCGACTGGTTGCCGATCGCAAGCACGAAATCCCCGACTTCGAGCGCGTCGCTGTCGCCGAAGGAAAGCGCCTTGAGCCCGGCCGGGTTCTGGATCTGGAGCACCGCGACATCCGTCGGCGGATCACGGCCGATGACTTTGGCGGAAAACTGCCGGCCGTCCTGGGTGGTGATCTGAACGGCGGAGGTGGTACCTTCGACCACGTGATTGTTGGTCAGTACGTAGCCGCGCTGGGCATCGACGATGACCCCGGAGCCGGTCGCGTTGACCTCCTTCTCGATCTGCCTGGGGACGTCGAAGAATTCGCGGAAGAGCGGGTCGCGATAGAGCGGATTGTCCTCGCGCACGCGTCCATGCACGGAGATGTTGACGACGGCCGGCGTTACCTGGCGCACCAGCGGTGCCAGGGTCGGCACCGACCCGCCCGTCTTCAGGTCTGGGATTTGGCCAGCGGCCGGCTGCGACGCCGTGAGCGCCAGCACCAGCAACGCCAGAGAAAGCAAACGCACAGCATTCATCTTCGTCACCTGCCGCTTCGCCCGGGATTGCATGGAAGAGCTTTGTGGCTTCAGTCACGCGGCGCAGCGATGAGACCGGTCATGGCCAGAAACGGAACGGCCAAGGTCGCCGAGGCTTGGCCAAGCAGCACGAGCGCCAGAACGGTGTGCGTGAGCATCATGCTGCTCGCCGCTCCGCGGCGGCCCAGGGCCGCCGCAGC
The DNA here is from genome assembly GCF_023375135.1 of Bradyrhizobium sp. C-145. NCBI lineage: Bacteria > Pseudomonadati > Pseudomonadota > Alphaproteobacteria > Hyphomicrobiales > Nitrobacteraceae > Bradyrhizobium > Bradyrhizobium sp. C-145. The sequence goes on from NZ_CP088150.1 coordinate 7,688,500, forward strand.
CGCATCGGGACGCCGCCGCCGCGCGGCGGGTCGTCATTGTCATTGTCGCCGTCGAGCCGGCGCAACGCCGTCAGAATATCGGCGAGTCGGACGGTCTGGCTCGTGCCCGGCATCTCGCGCAGAGCGGGACAGGATTCGATCGCGTATATGTCGGACGCCCAGGACGAGAGGATGATCCGTTTCTCCGGTGTGGAGAGCTCCTCAGCATTCAGGACGTCGGCAGGTGAGTCGTAATGGGCAGCGGGATGAAACAGCGGGTTGAGAGTGCCGGCATTGGTATTCACGTTGGTCATCGGTCGTGCCTCCCCTCATGCTCCTTTCCAAGGGACGGGTTTGTTGATGATGGACGGCGGCGCCCACCGCCGCCGCCCGTGGTTGCTAATGCGTATTGATTGCGATGCGCTTGACGCCTTCGCGTGCCTTCTCCGACTTCGGCAGCGATACGGTCAGGACCCCGTCCTTAAACGATGCCTCTGCCTTGTCTTCATCGACGTCCTCAAGCGGAATCTGCCGCTCGAAGGCGCCGTAGTAGCGCTCGGTGAAGTATTTGCCTTCGTGCTTGCGCTCATCCTTCTTCTCGCCGCGGATCGTCAGGACGCCCCTGGCGATTTCGATCTGGACGTCCTTCTCCGTCATCCCGGGCAGCTCCGCCGAGATCGTCAGCGTCTTGTCGGTGTCGCTGAGCTCGATCTTGGGCCAGCCGAAGCGCCCCTCCATGAGCGGCGACAGGCCGGGTCCGCCAAAGCCCCGGAACATATCGTCGAACAGACGGTTCATCTCGCGATGCAGCGTCATGAACGGATCGTAGTTGCCGCGCAACTGCACAAGTTCCTGGTTTCTCGACCAGGGAATAAGATCGCGAATAGCCATGGTGTTCTCCTTCATTCAACGGTCTCGGGAGCGCGGAGGCCACATGCCGTCCACGCTCCAAGATAACGCTTTGGACGAGCCTAAGCTGCTTTCTGCTGCTCGATCTGCGACGTAGGAGATGTGCAGCTCGCGATCTCGATCCGGCGCGGCTTCATGGCTTCCGGAACCTCGCGGACGAGGTCGATGATCAGGAGCCCGTCCTGGAACGAGGCCTGCTTCACCTGAACATAGTCGGCGAGATTGAACACGCGCCTGAAGGGGCGGGCGGCAATGCCCTGGTACAGGTATTCGCGCGCAGCAGTCTCGGGCTTCTTGCCCTCGATGGTGAGCGCGTTCTGTTCGGCCGTCACCGCGATGTCGCTAACGCCGAACCCCGCCACGGCAAGGCTGATCCGGTAGTGGTCTTCACCGGAACGCTCGATGTTGTAGGGGGGATAGTTGTCCTCGGTCGCCTGGCGCAGCGTGCTGTCGACGAGGTCGGCCAGGTGGTCGAAGCCGATGGTGGAGCGCCACAAAGGCGCGAAATCAAAATTGGTCCTCATAACCAAGTCCTCCAAAGAGCAAGATGGATACGAAGGAGCGCAAGGCGGGGGTTTCAGACGGGTCCGAAAAGACCAGCCCGGCGCCCGCGCCGGACCCGATTCTGGCATCCGGCACACCGCTCTCGCGGCGAAAGACGACTTAGAAAAACGGATATCGATTTCAAGGGGGCTGCCAGAAATTTTTTCGCCCTACCCGCGTTGATCGTCGGCTGTCGGGCTCGTCCCAACAGGCCCTCGCAACGGGTTCTCCAGCGCGCCCCGGCGCGGATGCCCCGGAAGCTCTCGGCGGCGACGGCAAAGGAAGATAGAAATGTCGATTTAGGCAAGGCCCGGGGGGCCTTGTGCATGTGGACCCGCAGCGGGCATGAAGAAATATCATGCATGATCGACAAGGCTCCCGAACGCGCCGGACCACTTGCGCAGCAGCAGGGGCGATGACGATTGCGCTGCTCGCGGCCGCAACGTTGTGCGCGGCGCGCGCCGACGACAGCACCGTCGCGGCAGCGCAGTTGAAGGCGGTCGCAACGATCGATACGCGCTTTCAGTCCTACAACATCGAGATGGTGGAGGTGACCGGCGGACGGTTCTGGAAGCCCTATCCGCGAACGGCACGAGGCTTCGACCAGCTGGATCGTTACAGCGCAAGACCGCCGATCGATCTGGCCAATGCACGCCTGCGCCTGCTCGCGGCCGCCTTGTCGCCGGCCTATCTGCGCGTCAGCGGAACCTGGGCCAATGCGACGTTCTTTGCCGACGCGCCGGGAAAGCCGCCGCCGGGATTCAACTCCGTGCTCAGCCGTGCGCAGTGGCGCGGCGTCGTCGAGTTCGCGCGCGCGGTCGATGCGGAGATCGTCACCTCTTTTGCGATCAGTCCCGGCAGCCGCGATACCGATGGCGTGTGGAAACCGGACCAGGCGCAGCAGGTGGTCGACACCACACGCGCGCTGGGCGGCCGCATCGCCGCCGCAGAATTCATGAACGAGCCGACGCTCGCAGCGACCAACGGTGCACCGGCCGGCTATGACGCGACCGCCTATGGCCGCGACTTCAAGGTCTTCCGCGACTGGATGCGACGCGCCGCGCCGGAGACGCTGATCCTCGGCCCAGGCTCGGCCGGCGACGCACCATCGCCATCCGGCGCGGCCATCACAACGCGCGACCTGCTCGCCGCATCCGGACCCGGCGTCGATCGCTTCTCCTATCATCACTACAACACGATCTCGCCACGCTGCGGCGGGCACGATGATCCGGCGCAGGCGCTCTCGGAGGAATGGCTGGCGCGCACGGATGCGACACTCAAGATCTACCAAGCCCTGCGCGACGCCTTCGAACCGGGCAAGCCGATCTGGCTGACCGAGACGGCTGATGCGGCCTGCGGCGGCGGCCGATGGGACCAGACCTTTCTCGACACCTTCCGCTATCTCGACCAGCTCGGACGCCTGGCGAAGGCCGGCGTCCAGGTGGTGATGCACAATACGCTGGCCGCCAGCGATTACGGTCTGCTCGACGAAGCAACGTTCCGGCCGCGGCCGAGTTACTGGGCTGCGCTGCTCTGGCGCGGGCTGATGGGAACGATCGTGCTCGACGCAGGCAAGGCCGCTTCGTCCGATCTTCATCTCTACGCGCATTGCCACCCGGCCATGGCGGGCGCGGTGTCGCTGCTCGCCATCAACGCCTCGCGCAGCGCAACGCACCCGCTGACGCTCTCGGATTCTGCCGAGCGGTACACACTGCACGCGGTGCGGCTCCAGGGCCCGACCGTGCAGTTGAACGGCAAGACGCTCACGCTGACTGCCGATGGCATGCTGCCCAGGCTCGAGGCGCGGGCAACACCGGCGGGAGCAATCCGGCTTGCGCCAGCGACCATCACCTTCCTGGTGATTCCGAACGCGGCAAATCCCGCCTGCTTGCCGCGACGCTCAGGACTTCAGTGACTCCCGCGCCGTCTCCGGTGCCATCAGCGTTGCGATGATCGTGACGATCGACAGCGCGACGATGTAGACCGACACCGCCCAGTACGAGCCGGCCCATGCCAGCAGCGCGGCCGCAATCAACGGCGAGAAGCCGCCGCTCAATGCCGCCGCGACGTTGGCGCCGAGCGAGGCGCCGCTGTAGCGCACCTGGGTGCGGAACAGCTCCGGCATGAATGCGGCCTTTGGCCCGAACAGCAGCGCATGGGTCAGCGTCATGGTGACGACGAGCGCGAGCGTGATCAGCGCCGGCTCCCTGGTGTCGAGGAACCAGAACAGCGGGAACGCCAGCGCTACCGAGAACACGCCGCCGGCGAGATACAGCGCCTTGCGGCCGAAAAGGTCGGAGAGCCACCCCGCGAGCGGCAGCGTCGCGAACTCGACGATGGCGGCACAGACGACCGCGTCCAGGATCACCTGCCGCGGCAGTCCGAGCTTCGTCGTGGCATAGACCACGGTGAAGACGGTGAGGAGATAAGCGAGCCCGACCTCCGATACCGTGATGCCGATCGCCAGCAGAAAGCTGCGCCAGTCGCGGCGCAGCACCTCGAGCACCGGCTGCGCCAGCACCTCCTTGCGCTCGACCACCTCCTTGAAATGCGGCGTTTCCGCCAGCTTGAGCCGCACGATGAAGCCGATACCGACGAGCAGAATGCTGATCAGGAACGGCACGCGCCAGCCCCAGCTGAGGAAGTCGGCCTCGGGCAGCTTCGTCATCAGGCCGAAGATGCCGGTCGAGGCGGCGACGCCGACGGGAAAGCCGACCTGCACCAGGCTGCCGTAAAAGCCGCGGCGATTGCCGGCGTGCTCGATCACCATCACCACCGCGCCGCTCCATTCGCCCCCGAGGCCGATGCCCTGGACGAAGCGCAGGCAGACGAGCAGGATCGGCGCCCAGACGCCGATCTGGCTGTAGGTCGGCAGGCAGCCGATCAGGAAGGTGCCGAGCCCCATCGCGATCATGGTCGCGACCAGCATGGTCTTGCGGCCGAGCCGGTCGCCGTAATGCCCGATGATTGCGCCGCCGATCGGCCGCGCCACAAAGCCGACCGCATAGGTCGAGAACGCCACGAGCGTGCCGACGAAGGGATCGAAGCTCGGGAAGAACAGCTTGTTGAAGACGAGCGCCGCGGCAGTGCCGTAGATCAGGAAGTCGTACCATTCGATCGCGGTGCCGAGCGCGCTCGCCCACACTACATGCGCCGTCGTCGATTTCTCCGCCGAAGCGGAGAGCCCCGTTGCTGCCGGCATGCCCTGCCCCCAAAGATTCCGGACGGCATCATGAATAATCGCGCCGACGCTTGCAACCTGCCCGCGCATTCGATTGCTCTCGTGCCCCGGACGCTGCGCAGCACGAAGTGATGCGCTGCAGAGCCGGGGCCCATGCGGCCTCGCGCAATCCGTGTCGTATGGGTCCTGGCTCTGCGCTGCAACGCTAAGGGGCGTTGCATCGCGTCCGGGACACGAGAGTGTCGGGTACCGCTGCTTCGACAACCGTCATTGCGAGGAGCCCTTGCGACGAAGCAATCCAGACTGCGTCCACGGAGGGATTCTGGATTGCTTCGCTGCGCTCGTGGTGACAGTTGCGGGCACATCTCCGCTGAGTCGTCGCGGCCGTCATGGAACCCAGCCTTTATTCGCCATTGACAAATTCATTCGCCAATATCTAATTTGCCACCAGAATAACCCGCCGCGCTAAGCGGCCCATAGAGAGGGAACCACGATGAAAGGGCTTCTGGCCTGCGCCATGCTCGCGGCCATGACTTCAGCTGCCATGACCACAGCGGCCACTGCGCAAGTCTCCGACGACGTGGTGCGGATCGGCGTGCTGACGGATCTGTCGAGCTGGGGCCGCGACAATAGCGGACCGGGCTCGGTCGAAGCGGCCAAGATGGCCGTGGAGGAATTTGGGCCGACCGTGCTCGGCAAGCCGATCGAAATCATCAGTGCCGACCATCAGATGAAGACCGATGTCGGCGTTCAGATCGTGCGCGGCTGGTTCGACAACGGCAAGGTCGACGCGGTCGTCGACATCCCCAATTCCGGCATCGCGATCGCCGTGCACAACATGGTGCGCGAGCGGGGCAAGGTCGCCCTGCTCTCGGGCCCCGGCGCGAGCTCGCTGACCGACGAGCTGTGCAGCCCCAACACCGTGCACTTCACTTACGACACCTATGCCCTGTCGAAGGTGACGGCCTCCGCCGTGATCAAGGAGGGCGGCAAGTCCTGGTACTTCATCACCGCCGACTACGCCTTCGGCCAGCAGCTCGAGAGGGACGCAACCCGCTTCATCAACGAGATGGGCGGCAAGGTGCTCGGCGGCGTCAAGCATCCGACCAACACCGCCGATTTCTCCTCCTTCGCGCTCCAGGCCCAGAGCTCGAAATCCGACGTGGTCGCGTTCGCCAATGCCGGCCAGGACACCGACAACGCCATCAAGCAGTCCGGCGAATTCGGCCTCGTCCAGGGCGGTCAGAAGCTGGTCGGCCTGTTGATGTTCGACACCGACGTGCACGCGATCGGCCTCAAGGCCGCGCAGGGCACCTACATGACCACGGCCTCCTACTGGGCCATGGACGAGGCGACCCGCGCTTGGTCGAAGAAGTTCTACGAGCGCACCAAGGTGATGCCGACCATGATCCAGACCGGCGTCTACGGCTCGGTGCTGCATTATCTCAAGGCCATCAAGGCCGCCGGGACCGACGAGTCCGCCAAGGTAATGGCCAAGATGCGCGAGCTGCCGATCGAGGATACATTCGTCCATGGCGGCAAGTTGCGCGAGGACGGACGCGTCATCCGCGACATGTATCTCGCCAAGGTGAAAAAGCCCGAGCAGTCCAAGGAGCCGTGGGACTATCTGGACATCGTCAAGACCGTGAAGGGCGAGGACGCCTTCCGTCCGGTCTCCGAGTCCAAATGCCCACTCTTGAAGAAGTGAGGCCCGCATGACCGGTAACGAGCGCAGCGCAATTGAGACTTACGAGTGCGATGTGCTCGTGGCCGGATCAGGCGCCTCCGGCATGTCGGCGGCAATCACGGCGCGTTCTCGCGGCCTCGACGTGCTCATTGTCGAGAAGGAATCGCGCTTCGGCGGCACCACCGCCCGCTCCGGCGGCTGGCTCTGGATCCCCGGCACCTCTCTTGCCAAGGCCTATGGCATCGAGGAGACGCCGGAGCGGGCCCGCACCTATCTGCGGCACGAGGCCGGCAACAATTACGATGCGGCACGGGTCGATGCATTCCTGAGCGCGGGACCCGAGGCGGTCGATTTCTTCATCACCAAGACCGCGCTCCGCTTCGACATGCCGCTGGTGTTTCCCGACTACCACGCCGAAGCACCCGGCGGCGCGCAGGGCGGCCGCTCCATGGTGACGCGCCCGTTCGACGGCCGCGAGCTCGGCGATCACATCACGGCGCTGGGCATGCCGCTGCCCGAGCTGACCGTGTTCGGCATGATGTTAGGCTCCGGCAAGGAGATCATTCACTTCATGCGCGTGACGAAGTCGCTGGCCTCCGCGGTCTATGTCGCCAAGCGCCTGTCGCGGCATTTCATAGACGTGCTGCGCTACGGCCGCGGCATGACCTTGACCAACGGCAATGCGCTGGCCGGACGGCTGGCAAAATCCGCGCTCGATCTGAGGATTCCGATGTGGCTGTCCTCGCCGGCGCGCGAGCTGACGGTCGAGAATGGCGCCGTCACCGGCGCGATCGTTTCGCGTGAGGGACGCGATGTGCGCGTCCGTGCGCGCCAGGGCGTCGTGCTCGCCTGCGGCGGCTTCCCGCACGATGTCGAGCGGCGCAGAAAGATGTTTCCACATGCGCCGACCGGCACTGAGCACTATTCGCCGGGACCGACTGGCAACACCGGTGACGGCCTCCGCCTTGCGGAAAGCGCCGGCGGGCATGTCGAGGATCGCCTGCCGAACGCGGCCGCCTGGGTCCCGGTGTCGCTGACCACGCGCAAGGACGGCTCAAAGGGCGTGATGCCGCATTTCATCGACCGCGCCAAGCCCGGCGTGATCGCGGTGATGCGCGACGGCAGGCGCTTTGCCAATGAAGGCAATTCCTATCACGACTTCGTCCAGGCCATGATGAAGGCCGCCAAGCCCGGCGAGGAGATTGCCGCCTTCCTCGTCTGCGATCACAAGACGCTGCGCAAATATGGCCTCGGCTGCGTGCCGCCATTCCCGATGCCGCTTGGCCATCATTTGCGGACCGGCTACCTCATGCGTGGCGACACGCTGGAGGCACTGGCGGCGAAGGCCGGCATCGATGCCAAGGCGTTCACCGAGACCGTCAAGCAGTTCAATGCGACCGCGCCGCAAGGCCACGATGCCGCCTTTGGCAAGGGCTCGAAGGCCTATAATCGCTACCAGGGCGATGCCCTGCATGGCCCGAACCCCTGCGTCGCACCGATCGAGAACGGGCCGTTCTACGCCATCAAGATGGTGATCGGCGATCTCGGCACCTATGCCGGCATCGTCACCGACGAGAACGCGCGGGCGCTCGACGCCGAAGGCCGGGTGATTCCCGGGCTCTATGCCGCCGGCAATGACATGGCGAGCATCATGGGCGGCAATTATCCCGGCGCCGGCATCACGCTTGGGCCGGCGCTGACCTTCGGCTACATTGCCGGACGACATCTGGCCGACAGCGCCGCCAAGCGCAAGGCGGCCTAAGCAGACGCACGCCAGGAGGCGCATGAAGAGGGAAAGCCGCGGCATCCAGTCGATCGAGGTCGGCGGAGAACTGCTCCGTGCGCTCGCAAGGAGCGGCGAGCCGATGATGCTGCGCGATCTCGCCCGCGAGGCCGGCATGACGCCGGCCAAGGCACATCCTTATCTCGCCAGCTTTTCCCGTATCGGGCTGATCGAGCAGGACGAGACCACCGGCCGCTACGAGATCGGCGCGCTGGCGCTGGAGCTCGGCCTGATCAGCCTGCGCCGCCTCTCCGGCGTGCGCATCGCACGTCCCAAGATCGCGGCGCTCGCGAGCCAGATCGGCCACGCGGTCTCGCTCGCGGTCTGGGGCACACACGGTCCGACCGTGGTGCAACTGGAAGAGCCGGCCCAGCCCGTCCACATCGTGATGCGGGCCGGCTCGGTGATGGCGCTGCTGGAGACCGCGACCGGCCGCGCCTTCGCGGCCTTCCTGCCGGAGAAGACCATCAATGCCGCGCTCGAAAGCGGCCTCGACCGCCATGGCGTCGGGTACAATCCCAAGCGCGCGGTGAAAGGCGCGAAGGTCACCGAGATGCTCGCTGAAGTCCGCAAGCATGGCCTCGCCCGCGCGCTCGGCGATCCCCTGCCCGGCGTCAATGCGTTCTCAGCACCGGTGTTCGATCATTCCGGCCATGTCGCGCTGGTCATCACCGCGATGGGACCGGAAGGCACCTTCGATGCGCGCTGGGACAGCCCGATCGCCCATGCGCTGCGCGACTGCGCCGGCGCCATCTCGAAGCGGCTCGGCCACGGCATGACGGTCGCGGCGGAGTGAGAGGCAGCGAGCCCTACTTCTCCTTCACCGGCACCGTGTAGTTCAAAACCAGCCGGCCGCCATCCGGATAGATCGTCTGTCCGGTGATGTAGGACGCATCGTCGCTGGCAAGGAACGCCACGACGGAGGCCACCTCGCTCGGCTCGCCGCCGCGGCCCGCCGGCGTGCGCGACATCACGGTCTTGCGGGCCTCCTCCGAAGTGTAGATGGACGACGCCACCATGTCGGTCAGGATCGTGCCCGGCCCGACCGCGACGACGCGGATGTTGTGCGGGGCCAGTGCGACGGCCGCGACGGAGGTGAGCTGCTTCATGCCACCCTTGGAGATGGCATAGGTCGCAAGCGTCGGGATCGCCAGCAGCGCATTCACCGAGGACATGTTGATGATGACCCCCCCGCCACCTTGCGCAATCATCTGCTTCGCCGCGGCCTGCACGCCGAAGAACGCGCCTTTCAAATTGATGCCGATGATCTCGTCGAAATCCTGCTCGGTGATATCGAGAATATCCTGGTTGCGGGCGACACCGGCATTGTTGACCATGATGTCGAGCCGACCGAACTCCCGGACCGCGGTGGCGACCGCACGATCGACGTCCGCGCGCCGCGCGACGTGGCACGGCAGGGCATACAGCTCTTTGGGCTTGCCCAGCTCGTTGACCGTCTTCTCGAGCGCATCGGTATCGACGTCGGCGATGACCACCTTGACGCCGTCGTCCAAGAATCTCTTCGCGCAGGCCTTGCCGATGCCGCGCGCCGCGCCGGTGATGACGGCGACCTTGCCGGATAGTTTCATGGGTTCGCTCCAGGACTTGTGACGATCTTACGAACGCGTTCACGCAAAGACGCGCGGGCGCAGTCCAGCATGAAACCAGGTGATCATGGAATAGATGTCGTAAACCGGCAATCCGACCTCGGCCTGAAGCGCGGCCGCATAAGGCGGCATGTTGGTGCACTCAAGCACGATGGCGCCGACATCCGGGTTCCCAGCGACGAGCTGCTTGCCGGCCTCAACCACGTCTCGCTCGGCCTGCGCGACGTCCATGTCGTCCTTCTCGGCCTTGATCAGGACGCGGAAGAATTCCTTGCCGTTCTCGGTGCCGACCAGCGGCGTATCGAGCGGCACGCCTGCACCTTCGAGATGGGCGGGCGAGAGCGTCGAGCCCGACACGGTGACGAGGCCGACGCGCTTGCCCGGCGGCAAGGTCGCCTGCACCCACGGCACCTGCATCAGCGAGGAGGTCGCAACCGGCACGCCGACGGCGGCCGCGATCTCCTTCTGGAACAGCGACAGGAAGCCGCAATTGGTGGTGATCGCTTCGGCGCCGAGCCGCACCAGGTCCTTCGCCGCGTCGATGAAATCAGGCAGCAGGCCGGCCGCGCCGTTCAGCACCACCTTCTCCGGCGAGGCGCCGCTCACCACGCGATACAGCACGGGGAACGGCCAGGTCGTGCCGTTGCCCATGTCGCCGGGAATGCGAGGAAAGCGCGCTTCCAGCATCAAAATGCCGAGCGGCGCGCCATAGATGGCCTTGCCGCCACGGGCGATGCGGGAGGACGAATTGGCTGGATGGGTCATGGTGCGATCTCAGAGGAAACGATCGGGTGCGAACGGCGCGAGCGGGATCTCAGGCTGCTTGCCGCTGAGGAGCTGCGCGACGAGCCGGCCGGTACGCGCCGAGCCGACCAGGCCGACATGGCCATGGCCGAAGGCATAGACGATGTCGCGCGAGGCCCGCGCATAGCCGATGCAGGGCCGTCCATCCGGCATGCTCGGCCGATGACCGAACCAGGTTTTGATGCGCGAGGCTGGAATGTCCTTCGGCAGTTTTGGGAACATGCTGAAGAGGTGGTTGCGCAGAATCTCGGCACGCTTCCAGTTCGGCGCGGCCTCTAAGCCGGCGATCTCGACCGTGCCGGCGGCGCGCAGGCCTTTGTCGGTCCAGTTCACCACCATCTTGGCATCTGACGCCATCATCGAGCTGCGCGGACCCGTTTCAGGATTCTCGATCATGACGTGATAGCCACGCTCGGTCTCGAGTGGCAGCGGATCGCCGACCGACGCAGTCAATTGCTTCGAGCGGGCGCCCGCCGCCACCACTGCGGCATCGCAAGGGATCTCGCCGGTCTCGGTGACGACGGCGACGAGCGTGTTGCCGGAGAGCTTGAGACCCGTTGCCTTGGCCCGCACGTGCTTCGCACCGCCTGCCATCGCATGTTGCGCGAGGGCCGCGACATAGGCGCCGGGATTGCGGCAGCGGCCGGCCTCCTCCACCACCACACCAAACGTGTAGCGCGGATGCAGGTCCGGCTCGCGCTGGCGCATCTCATCGGCGTTGAGCTCGAGCCATTCGACACCGACCTTCTTGCGTAGATGCCAGCCGAGATCGTTGTCGAAATTGCCGCGCGACGGGAACACATGCATCACGCCGTTACGCTCGATCAATTCAGGCATGCCCGCCTCCTCCGCGAGCTTTTTGTGCAGAAGCGGTGCGTCCTTCAACAGATCGCGCAGCGCGAACGCCGTCTTCTCGACCCGCGCCTCCGTCCAACCCGAGAGCAGATATTTGATCAGCCAGGGCAGCGCCTTCGGCAAATAGGACCAGCGGATCGCGAGTGGGCCGAGCGGGTCTATCAGATAACCCGGCACCTTCTTCCAGACGCCCGGCTCGGCCGGCGGGATCACCGAATGCGACGACAGCCAGCCGGCATTACCGTAGCTGGCCGCCTGCTCGCCACCGGGCTCGCCCGGATCGATCAACGTGACGCGATGGCCCTCGCGCAGCGCTTCAATGGCGCTGATCACGCCGACCGCGCCGGCGCCGATGATGGCGACGTGGCGGCCGGTCGCCATCGCTAAGCCTTCACCGCTGGCACAAAATCCTTGCCGACCGAGATCGCGCGCGGATCGATGATGCAGTGGAGGATGGACGGCTTGCCCGAGGCGAGCGCGCGCTCGAACGCGGGTGCGAATTCCTCGGTGCGCTCGACGCGCTCGCCATGGCCGCCGAACGCCTTCGCGTACAGCGCGAAATCGGGGTTCTTGAGCTGGGTGCCGACGACGCGGCCGGGATAGTCGCGCTCCTGGTGCATACGGATGGTGCCGTATTGCGAATTGTCGACGACGATGACGATCAGCGGCGCATCGTACTGCACGGCGGTCGCGAACTCCTGGCCGTTCATCAGGAAGCAGCCGTCACCGGCAAAGGCGACGACGACGCGATCCGGGTATTGCCGTTTTGCCAGCACGCCCGCCGGCACGCCATAGCCCATCGAGCCCGAGGTCGGCGCAAGCTGCGCGGCAAAGCTGTGAAAGCGGTGATGACGATGGATCCAGCCGGCATAATTGCCTGCGCCGTTGCAGACGATCGCGTCCTTCGGCAGGCGGTCGCGCAGCCAGGTCATGACCTGGCCGTACTGGAACCTGCCCGGCAGCTCGCGCGCCTTCTCGGTCCAGGCAAGATAATCGGCATGTGCTTTCGCCGCTTCGCCCTTCCAGGCCACCGCACCGGAAGGCTTCAGCGTTTCGACCGCGGCGGCGAATGCGGCGGGCGTCGCCTGGATCGCAAGGGCCGGCTGATAGACGCGGCCGAGCTCTTCCGAGCCCGGATGCACGTGGATCAGCTTCTGCTGCGGGGTCGGAATGTCGAGCAGCGTGTAGGACGAGGACGGCATCTCCGACATGCGGCCGCCGATGAGCAGAATGACGTCGGCGCCCTCGATGCGCGCCTTCAGCCCCGGGCTCGGCCCGATGCCGAGATCGCCGGCGTAATGCGAATGGTCGGCGTCGATCAGCGAGGCCCGGCGGAACGAGGTCGCAACCGGCAGGTCGAACCGCTCGGCGAATCGCGCGATGCTCCTGGTCGCCTCGTCGGTCCAGCGCGAGCCGCCGAGGATGACGAGCGGCGCCTTGGCGTTGGCGAGCATGGCGCCGAGCTTTTCGATGTCGGCCGGCGCCGGCCAGCTCACCGCAGGCTCGATCCGCATGGCGTCCGCAACCGCCGCGGTCTCGGTCAGCATGTTCTCGGGCAGCGAGATCACCACGGGACCCGGCCGGCCCTGCATGGCGACGCGGAACGCGCGCGCCACCAGCTCCGGAATGCGATCGGGGCGATCGATCTCGACCGCCCATTTCGCCATGGTGCCGAACACCGCCTTGTAGTCGAGCTCCTGGAACGCCTCGCGCTCGCGCATGCCAGTGTCGACCTGGCCGACGAACAGGATCATCGGCGTCGAATCCTGCATCGCGATGTGGACGCCGTGGCTGGCATTGGTCGCGCCGGGTCCGCGGGTGACGAAGCAGATTCCGGGGCGGCCAGTGAGCTTGCCATAGGCCTCCGCCATCATCGCGGCGCCGCCTTCGGCGCGGCAGATCACGACGTCGATCGGGCTGTCATGCAGCGCATCGAGCGCCGCCAGATAGCTCTCGCCCGGCACGCAGGTAACGCGCTCGACCCCTTGCGCGACCAGCTGGTCGATCAGGATCTGGCCCCCGGTGCGGGTGTTGCGAATGGTCATGACGGCTCCCTCAAGGCTTTGGCGATGCGCCCGAGCGCCTCGCCATTATGTGCGGAATTGGCGTAGGACAGGCCGACAGGACGCGCAAGATCGAAAGGCTTCTCGCCGCCTGCGCAGGCGTCATGCCCGCCCTTGCCGTTTGCACTGATCGGGCTTTGAGGCCACGTCCGCGCAATCCCGGCCTCCGCCATGGGCCACACGCCAACCGGTCTATTTTCCCTGTCACGATGGTGAGCTTCGTCGTCTTCGTCTACGATCCGGCCGGACCAAATCGTCTGGAGCATGGGAATGCAAACCATCGGCCTGATTGGAGGCATGAGCTGGGAGAGCACCGCACTCTACTATAAGCTCATCAATGAGCGGGTCCGCGACCGCAAGGGCAAGCTGCATTCGGCGCCGCTGCTGATGTATTCCTACGATTTTCAACAGATCAAGGAAATGCAGTACGCCGATCGCTGGAGCGAGGCGGCGGCCAGCCTGGCGGAGGTCGCACGGCGGCTCGAAAGCGCCGGGGCCCGTGCGATCGTGTTGTGCACGAACACGATGCACAAACTGGCACCCGACATCATGTCGAGCTTGACCGTTCCATTCATTCACATCGGGGACGCAACGGCCCAGCGGATCCGGGCCAAAGGGTACCGGCGGCTCGGGCTGCTCGGCACGAAATTCACGATGGAGCAGGACTTTTACACCGACCGGCTGCGCGCGCATGATCTCGATGTCCTGGTTCCTCCCGCCGACGCCCGCGCCGACGTGAACCGCATCATCTACGATGAGCTGTGCCTTGGAACTGTCACCGCTCCCTCGCGCCGGCGCTATCAGGAGGTGATGGCAGCGCTCGTCACCGCCGGCGCGGAGTGCATCATCCTCGGCTGTACCGAGATCACGATGCTGGTCGGCCCGGACGACACCTCAGTCGAGACGTTCGACACGACGGCAATTCATGCCGAGACGGCGGCCGATTTCGCCATGGGATGATGCTCGAACGCATGCCGCCCCCATTAAAGCGTACCAACGACCCCGAGCGCACCAAGCGCGATATCCTCGAAGTGGCGATGACCGAATTCGCCCGCGAGGGCTATTCCGGCGCGCGGGTCGACGCCATCGCCGCGCGGACGCGCACGTCGAAGCGGATGATCTACTATTATTTCGGCGGCAAGGAGCAGCTCTACCTCGCGGTGCTCGAAGAGGCCTATCGCAGAATCCGCGCGCTGGAGGACCAGCTCGACATCGAAAGCTGCGACGCCCGCGAGGGATTGCGCCGCCTGATCGAGGCCACCTTCGACCATGACGAACGCAATCCGGACTTCATCCGCCTCGTCAGCATCGAGAATATCCACCATGGCAAGCATCTGAAGCAGAACCCGCAGCTGCGCCAGCTCAACGCCAGCGTGATCGCGACGCTCGACGGCATCCTGAAGCGCGGCCGCGCGGAAGGCGCCTTCCGCGACGACGTCGACGCCATCGACCTGCACCTCGCCATCTCCTCCTATTGCTTCTTCCGCGTCGCCAACCGCGACACGTTTGGTGCGCTGTTCGACCGCGACCTCAGCGAACTCGGGGTGCTGGCGAAGAGCCGCACCCAGATCGTGGAGATGATTTTGGCCTGGCTGGGGGCGAAGGGGTGAGGGTGCGGCGCGCCGCAAACTCAGCTGTCGTCCTGGCGAAGGCCAGGACCCATACCGCGAGGTCTGTCGGTTGCGGATGGTACTAATCCCGAACGACCAATCTTCGCCAAAACACTCCCTGGGGGTAATGGGTCCTGGCCTTCGCCAGGACGACAATAACTCCCCTCACCCGCTCCTCTTCTGCCGCGTGCTCGCCAGTAGCACCAGCATGAAGGAGGCCGCCGTCATCAGCGTCGAGATCGCGGCGATGGTCGGGTCGATCTCGTCGCGGAGCGCGGTGAACATGCGCTTGGTCAGCGGCTGGAACTGGCCGCCGGAGATGAACAGTGCGACGATGGTCTCGTCCATCGCCGAGATGAAGGCGAAGATGCCGCCGGCGAGCACGCTCGACTTGATCTGTGGCAGCGTCACCGCGAAGAAGCTGCGCAGGCGGTTCATGCCGAGGCTGCGCGCCACCATCTCCTGCGCGGGGTCGAAGCTCTGCAGGCCCGCGAGCACCGAGATGACGACATAGGGCAATCCCAGCATCACGTTCGCGAGCACGAGGCCGGGCATGGTCGCGACCAGGCCGACCTTGGCATAGACGAAGAAGATGCCGACCGCGGTGATGATGATCGGCACCACCAGCGGCAGCAGCAGTGCCATGTGGATGATGCGCATGATGCGCAGCTTCGACTGGCTGATGGCATAGGCGGCGGCCACGCCGAGCGGGGTCGCGATCACGACGGTCAGCAGCGCGACCGTCAGCGTCACCCGCGTCGCCTGCATCCAGGCGGAGTTGGCGAAATATTGCTGGTACCAGCGCAGCGAGAACGACGGCGGCGGGAAAGTCAGGAACCGCGCGCTCGAGAACGAGATCGGCGCGATGATCAGCACGGGAAGGATCAGATAGACCAGCACCAGCGCGCTGATCACGTAGAGCGCAATCCGTGCGGGCGAGGCGCGCATCATTTCTGCCCCAACACGCGGTCGAGCGAGATGAAGCGGCTGACGACGAAGAAGATCAGGAGCACGCTCAGGAGCAGCACCACCGCGACCGCGCTGGCCGCCCCGAACTGGTTGTAGAGCTCGACATTGCGGCTCACCAGCATCGACACCATCACGGTGCGGCCGCCACCGAGCAGCTCCGGCGTGATGTAGAAGCCGAGGCAGAGCACGAACACCATGGTGCAGCCAGCGAGCACGCCCGGCAGCGACAGCGGCAGGAACACGCGGAAGAACGTCAACGACGGGCTCGCACCCAGGCTGGCGCCGGCCTGCATGAGATCGCCGGGGATCTTCTGCATGGTGGCATAGAGCGGCAGCACCATGAACGGCAGCAGGATGTGCACGGTCGCAACCACCGTGCCGAACGTGTTGTGGACCAGCGCGAGCGGCTCGGAGATCACGTCCAGATAGCGCAGGAACTGGTTGATCACGCCGGTGCGCTGCAGCAGCGCCAGCCACGCATAGGCCCGGACCAGCACGCTGGTCCAGAACGGCAGCACGACCAGCGACAGGACGAGGATGCTCCACGCTTTCGGCAACGAGTTGGCGAGATAGGCCACGGGATAGCCGAGCAGCAGCGCAATCAATGTGACCGCGAGACTGATCTCGAAGGTCAGCGCAAAGCTGCGCCAATAGACATCTTCGGTGAACACGCGGCGATAATTCTCCAGCGTAAAGCCGTCGTGGTAGACCGACTGCCAGGCGAGCCAACCGACCGGCAGCATGATCAGCGCCAAGATCACCAATAGTGCCGGCGACACCAGCGCCAGCATCAGGCCGTGCTCGCGGCGCTGATGCTTCTGCGATGGATCGGACACGGATGTCGTCAAGGCTGCCTCGCTCACTTCTGCATGAACGACGCCCAGCGCTTCTCGGCCGCTTCGCCCGCGGGCGAGGACCACCAGGCATAGGACATCAGCGCCTGCTTGGCCGCGTTGGCCGGCTCGCTCGGCAATTGCGCGGCGCGCTCGGGCTTGATCACATTGGTCTCGAACGCCTTCGGATTACCGGGGCCGTAGTCGATGTGGAGCGGCAGGTTGGCCTGGTGCACGGGATCGACGGCCTCGTTGAGGAACTTCACCGCCGTCTCGTGATTCGGCGCGCCCTTGAGAATGCAGAGCGAAGTGCTCTGCAGGATGCCCTGGTTGTAGGTGAAGGCCACCTTGGCGCCTTCCTTGGCGACCGCGCTGACGCGGCCGTTCCAGGCCATCTCCATGTCGACCTCACCGTCATTGAGCAGCTGCGCCGACTGCGCGCCCGAGGTCCACCACACCGTGATGTGCGGCTTGATCTCTTCCAGCTTCTTGAAGGCGCGGTCGACGTCGAGCGGATAGAGCTTGTCGGGCGCGACGCCGTCCGCCATCAGCGCCGCCTCGAGCGTGGCGATCGGGTGGTTGCGCAGCGCCCGGCGGCCGGGGAATTTCTTGACGTCCCAGAAATCGGCCCAGCTGTTCGGCGCATCCTTCGGGAACGTCTTCTGGCTGTAGGCCAGCACGCTGGAATAGAATTCGTAGGACACCGAATAGGGACTGCGATAGGCCTCAGGCATCGCCGCTGCGTTGGGGATCTTGGAGAAGTCGAGCTTCTCGATCAGCCCCTGCTCGCCGCCGCGCAGGCAATAGCCGGTCGGGGTGTCGACAACATCCCAGATCGGCTTGCCGCTGCCGACCTGGGTCTTGATCGCGGGCCAGGCGTCGGGAATGGAGTCCTGGTTGATGGTGATGCCGAGCTTCTTGGCGGAGGGATCGAGGATCGCCACCGTCTGCGCCTGCTGATAGGCGCCGCCCTGCGAGACGAAGGTGATCTGCTCGGCGGCACTGGCAGCCGTGGTGGTCAATCCGATTGCACCAAGCAATGCGCAGCCAAATCCAAACTTCTGCTTCGTCGTCATCCTCACCTCCTCCAAATAGATCTCACTGACCGATCGCATCGAGAAACTGGTACCAGCCGGCGACCATGCGCACGGCGGGCTCGCGCAGCGGATAGAACGGAATCGCTTTCATGCGCCTGATATCGAGCAGGCCGACCTCGGGCGTCTCGCCGCGCACGAAAGCAGCGAGATAGCGGCCCATCAGGCTCGACATTGCGACACCGGCGCCATTGTAGCCCATCGAGACCAGCGTGCGGTCGTCGAGCCGGCCGATATGCGGCACCGAGTCCAGCGTCATCGCGACAAGGCCCGACCATTTATAGGCGAGCGGGATATCGGCGAGATCCGGGAAAATGCCGACCATCGCCTTGCGCAACGCATCAAACGCCGGTTCGGAATCCTGCTTGCCGAAGGCGCCACGGCCGCCGAAGATCACGCGATTGTCGACCATCCGGAACCAGCGCATCATGCGCTTGGTCTCGGTATAGGTGCGCCCCGTCGGCATCAGCTTGCCGGCGAGATTGCGCGGCAGCCTGTCGGTGGCAATGATGGCGCTGCGGAACGGGATCAGCGTGCGCTGCATCTGCGCGGTGGCATCGGTCAGATCCGAATAGCTGTTGGTGGCGATGATCGCCTGCTTCGCCCGCACCGCGCCTTTCGGCGTCTCGGCGACGATGCCGCCATTCTCCCGCCGGAGTTTGAGCACCGGCGACTCCTGGAAGATGGCAACGCCGCGGCGCGCGACGCCGTCGGCAAGGCCGCGCAGATAATTCAGCGGATGAATGCCGCCCGAGCCGGGATTGAGCACACCGCCGACAAAGACGTCCGAGCCGGTCTCCTCGCGCACGCCGCGCTTGTCGAGGATGCGGACCTCCGCATCGCCCATCTCGCGCGTCATCCAGTTGGCTTCGTCGATCGCGGCCTTCAGCGTCGTCTCGTTATGCGCCGCCTTGACCTGGCCGGTGCGGGTGAGGTTTGCGCTGGTGATGCCGAACTCCGAGACCATCTCTTCGACCATGTCGGTCGATTCATGCGCGATCTCGTACATGCGCCGCGCCATGGCGCGGCCGTGCACGGCATCGATCTCGCGGAACGAGAGGCGGAATTTCGCGGTGATCACCCCACCATTGCGGCCGCTCGCGCCCCAGCCGGGGCGGTTGGCCTCCAGCACGACCGGTGCGAGCCCGCTTCTGGCGATGTGGTGCGCAGCGGAGAGGCCGGTATAGCCCGCACCGATGATCACCACATCCGCCTGTCGCTCGCCCGACAGAACCGGAAACTCGCGCGCCGGCTCGGCCGTGGCGGCCCACAGCGAATTGGCTGACGGCAGCGCGCTCCAGTCCCGTGTCATGCCTGCGCTCACGGACTCAGGCCGCCGGGCCGATAGCGGCGTCGGCGAGCGCCTTCAGCGTCGGATAATGGAAATCCGGCTTGGTCAGCGTCTCCACCGCCGGCGTGCCGCCGAAGCCGGCAATGCCCTGGCGGCGCTCGATCCAGCACACCTTGTAGCCGAGCTTCCGCGCGATCCCGATGTCGTGGTACTGGCTCTGCGCGACGTGCAGGATGTCGGACTGCTTGTAGCCGAAGGCGGACTGGCGACCCTTGTTGTAGGCGAAGAATTCCGGGTTCGGCTTGGCCACGCCGGTCTCGTCGGCGCAGACCGTGTCGTCGAAGGGATTGCCGAGCGCATGCGCGTAACAGGAGAGCGCAACGCGGTCGGCATTGGTCATCGCGACCAGCCGGAATTTGGTGCGCAGGCGCTTGAGCGCCTCGACCGAATCCGGGAACGGCCCCCAGCGCAGCACGGCGAGCTGGAACATGTCGCAGGACGCATCGTCGGCCGGCAGCCCGAGCTCCTTGGCGAGATAGCGGTAGACGTGGAACATCACCTCGCTCGAGCGCTCGTAATGCTTGTCACGACCGCGCTTGTAGGATTCGAATATCTGGTCGTCGCTGAGCTCGGCTGGCGTCTTGCCCGAGATCCTGCGCACCGCGGCGAGCACGCCGGTCTCGAAGTCGATCAAGGTGCCGACGACGTCGAAGGTGAGAACCTTGAAATTGCTGAACGCGGCTTGGGTCGACATGTTCGTTTCTTCTCTCAGGTTGCAACAAGGCTTCAGTCCACCCTGGGCACCACGATGGTGTCCTCGGGGTGAAGGGTGACGGTGAGACTGCCGCCGAGCGGCGGAATGCGGCTGTAGGCCTGATGGTAGCTCGGCTGGCGCAGGCTCAGCGCGATGCCGCCTTCCAGCGCCAGGAAGACACGTAGGCTCTCGCCCTGATAGACGACGTCGGTGACCGTGCCCGTCAGCCGGTTACAGGCGGCATCCTGCACGCCGTCGTCGATCAGCAGTTTTTCGCTATGCACGGCGAGCATCAACGCATCGCCATCCGGAATGGCACGGGCGCTGCGCAGCAGCGCGTTGCCGAGCGCGACGCTGGCCGCATCGACACGGCGAACGGGCAGCATCGTTGCTTCCCCGATGAAACTCGCGACAAAGGAATTTGCGGGATGATCGTGCAACCGCTCGGGCACGTCGATCTGGATCAGCCTGCCGTCCTTCATCACGGCGACCCGATCGCTCATGGTCAGCGCCTCACGCTGATCATGGGTGACGTAGATGATTGTGGCGCCGATGCGCTTGTGCAGCGCGCGCAGCTCGATCTGCATGGATTCGCGCAGCTGCTTGTCGAGCGCGGAGAGCGGCTCGTCCATCAGGATCAGCCGCGGCTCGAAGATCATGGCGCGGGCCAACGCCACGCGCTGGCGCTGGCCGCCGGAGAGCTGCGCGATGCCGCGCGCCTCATAGCCGGCGAGGCCGACCATCGCGAGCGCTGCGCGCACCTTGTCAGGCCAGCTCGCTTTCGGCAGCCGGCGCGCGCGCAAGGGAAAGGCGACATTCTCGCCGACGCTCATATGCGGGAACAGCGCGTAGTTCTGGAACACGACGCCGAGATCGCGCTTGTGCGGCGGCATCCAGGTGACGTCGCGGCCGCCGAAGAGAATTGCTCCGCTAGATGGCAGGATGAAGCCGCCCAAAATGCCGAGCAGCGTGGTCTTGCCGGAACCGGACGGGCCGAGCAGCGAGACGAACTCGCCGGCGCCGACATTGAGGGACACGTCATCGAGGGCGCGAACCGCGCCGTACGTCTTGCTCGCGGACTTGATCTCGACGCTTTCCGCTCGCTTGTCCAACGATCGACCCTCGCCACGTCCGTGTGATGGCGTGCCTCACTGCGCGCCATAAGCCTGCTTTATAGACAGGGATTCCGAGCACTCACGGACGAAGCGTGCACCGCACCAAATCTTCCTCCGCAGGCCCTGTCTTTTGGGCTGTCATGCCAATGACACCAGACTTGGCAAAACTCGGCAATTGCCAAATTCTCACGCGGCTCATAACATGAGGTTATGCCCGAGCTGCGCCGCATGCTGCCGTCCAGCAACGCCCTGTTCGTCTTCGACGCGGCGGCGCGCAATGGCAGCTTCACCGCGGCGGCCGCAGAATTGAACGTCACGCAGCCGGCGGTGAGCCGGATGCTCGGCCAACTCGAGGAGCATCTCGGCGTTCGCCTGTTCGATCGCACGGCCGGACGCGCGGTGCTCACCGAAGAAGGCGAACTGCTGTATCGCCGCGTGCTCGAAGGCTTTCGCAGCATCGAGAGCGGCCTCGTGGAAATCGAACGGCGGCGCAAGGGCACCGAGACGGTGACGCTGTCGGTCTCCTCCGCCTTCACCACGCATTGGCTGATGCCGCGCATCGACAAGCTCCAGAAGCAGTTTCCGCAAGTCGATCTCCGCTTCCAGCTGATCTCCGGCGCGCTGCGCGGGCCAGTGGACAATGTCGATCTCGGCATGCGCTTTCGCGATCGCGACGAGCCGTCGTCCGGCGGCACGCTGATCATGAAGGAAGTCATGCTGCCGATGTGCAGCCCCGGCTATCTTGGTGAGACCGATCCCACTGAAGGCAACACCATCATCCGCCTCGCCGAGACGCCGGGCGACTGGGCCGCCGATTACGCATCGCTCCTCACCGGGCGCCGCGGCGCGGCCAAGGCGCTGAGCTTCACCGACTATGCCGTGGTGGTGCAGGCCGCGCTGCTCGGCCAGGGCATCGCGCTCGGCTGGCTGACGGTGGCCTCGCACTGGCTTCTCACCGGCGCGCTGGTGCCGGCCTCCGATACCCTCACCACCACGCGCCGCGTCTGCGAATTCCTGCCGCCGCGCAACCGACCGATGCGCCCCATCGCCGTCGAGATCCGCGACTGGATCATCGCCCAGATGAAAAGCGAGATCGCCGCGATTGACCGGCTCTATCCGAAACTCGGCGCGATGGCGGCGTGCTATTGAGGACGCGTTGGAGTGAGGCACCTCTCCCCCCACGTCATTGCGAGCGCAGCGAAGCAATCCAGATTCTTTCCGCGGAGGGATTCTGGATTGCTTCGCTACGCTCGCAATGACGATGTGGGTGGGGCTTTCGTATAGCGGTTATCTGACTCGCGGCGAGTCCCCCTCACCCGGAATCCGCGCTTTCAGCGCGCATTCCGGCCTCTCCCCGCAAGCGGGGAGAGGCGAAGAGTTCACCGATGCTCGATCGCCCTGATCGCGCCGCGGAGTTCCGCGAGGCCGCGCAGGCGGCCGATCGCGGTGTAGCCGGGATTGGTGCGCTTGGTGGCGGCGAGATCGTCGAGCATGCGGTGGCCGTGATCGGGACGGAACACGATTCTCTTGTCTCGGGAACGCCGCGCATTCTCCTTTAGCAGCGCCTTAAGCACTGCGACCATGTCGACGTCGCCGTCGAGATGATCGGACTCGTAGAACGACAGGCCGTCGGCCTCGCGCTTGGTCGCGCGCAGATGGGCAAAGGCGATGCGAGGGCCAAAGCGCTCTGCCATTTCCGGCAGATTGTTCTCAGGCCGCACGCCGAGTGAGCCCGTGCACAGGCAGATGCCGTTCGCCTTGGACGGCACGGCGTCGAACAGCGCCTGGTAATCCTCGGCCGTCGAGGCAACGCGCGGCAAGCCGAACAGCGGGCGCGGCGGATCATCCGGATGCAGCGTCAGCGATACGCCGAGTTGCTCGGCGACCGGCGCGACCCGGCCCAGGAATTCGGCGAGATGCCGCCGCAGGATCGTTGGCGTGATGTCGCGATACGTTTCCAGCCGGTCGCGGAATTGCGGGATGGTCATCGGCTCGGTGGTCGAGCCCGGCAGCGCGCTGGCAATGACCATGACGAGGTAGTCGATGTCGGCCTGGCTCATCTTGTCGAACAGCCGTTTCGCGCGCGCCTGCTGCTCCGGCGAATACTCCTGCACGGCGGCAGGTCGCTTGAGGATATGCAGCTCGAAGGCGGCAAAGCGGTCCTGGTCGAAGCGCATGGCACGGGCGCCGTTCGGCAGCTCCCATTCCAGATCGG
The DNA here is from genome assembly GCF_023375135.1 of Bradyrhizobium sp. C-145. Lineage (NCBI taxonomy): Bacteria > Pseudomonadati > Pseudomonadota > Alphaproteobacteria > Hyphomicrobiales > Nitrobacteraceae > Bradyrhizobium > Bradyrhizobium sp. C-145. The sequence goes on from NZ_CP088150.1 coordinate 7,711,792, forward strand.
TGCGGCACCAGTCGACGACAGGCATGAAATTGTAGCAGATGATCTTGATGCCGGAAGCGGCCACGGCTTCAAGACTTGCGATCCACGCCTCGATCGACTTCGTCGCCTTGCCCCCGAGCCGCTTGACGTCGTCGGGGATCGGAATCGATTCCACCACCGACCAGGTCAGCGGCGAACGGCCGGGCTGGCCGTTCTCGATGAAATTCTTGCGCTCCTCGACCGCCTTGCGCGTCCAGGCTTCCCCGATCGGTACCTGATGCAGCGCGGAGACAATGTCGGTCGCGCCGGCCTGCCTGACATCGTCGAGCGACACCGGATCATCCGGCCCGTACCAGCGCCATCCCTCCAGCATCATGCCAGTTCTCCAATCAGTTCGCGGTCAGCACGACCTTGACGCTCTGCGAGCGGTCGAGTGCCAGCCTGAGCGCATCGGGCGCGGTCGACAGCGGCCGTTCGGCGGTGACCAGCGACAGCACATCGAGACTACCGGCCGCGATCAGTTCCACCGCCGTCATGAACTCGAAGCCAAAGCGGAACGAGCCGCGCAGGTCGATCTCCTTCGCCATCACCGCGTTCGACGGCGTCGGGATCTGCCCGCCCGGCAGATTGCCGATCTGTACCACGACGCCGCCGCGCCGCACGATGCCGATCGCGCTCGCAAGCCCCGCGGCCGTGCCGGAGACCTCGAACGCGACGTCATAGGGTCGCGAAGCCGCCTGCGCCTTCAGACCCTCCTCCCCGCCCGAGACGTTTTCGACATGCGAGGCGCCGAGCCGGCTTGCGAAAGCCAGTGGCGCCGGCGCGATGTCGGCCACCGTGACATCAGTCATGCCGGCGCGGTGTGCGGCGAGCATGGTCAGAAGCCCGATCGGGCCGGCGCCGAAGATGATGCCGCGCTTGCCCTCGATGTTGCCGGCGCGCGCGACCGCGTGCAGGCAGACCGCGAGCGGTTCGGCCAGCGCCGCAGCCTGATAGGACACGTGATCCGGGATCTTCACGCACTGCGCCGGGATCGCATCGAAGTAATTGGCGAAGCCGCCCTGCATGTGCGGCGTCTTCGAGGCCGAGCCCATGAAGTAGATGTTCTCGCAGAGGTTCGGCCGGCCCTCGCGGCAGGCGACGCAATGGCCGCACCAGCGCGACGGATTGACGGCGACGCGGTCCCCGATCTTCAGGTTTGCTGCGGGACCTGCGATCTCCACGACCTCACCGGAGATCTCGTGGCCCAGCACCAGCGGCGACTTCACCACGAAATCACCGGTGCGGGCGTGGCGGAAATAATGCATGTCCGAACCGCAGATGCCGCCGGCGCCGAAGCGGATGCGCACCATGCCGTCACTGAGTTTGTCGAGCGGATGCTCGATCATGCGCAGGTCTTCTGGTCCGAACAGGGTCGCGGCGAGAGCAGTGGAGGTCATTTGGAGAGTCCCATGTATTTTGGCAGCCAGAGGGTCAGGTCGGGAATGTAGGTGATCGCGATCAGCGCGAGCATCAGCGGCACCAGCCAGGGCAGGATCGCCACCGTCGTGCGCTCGACCGAGAGCTTTGCCACGCGGGCAAGCACGAACAGCACCATGCCGAGCGGCGGGTGCAGCAGGCCTATCATCAGGTTCAGCGTCATGATCAGGCCGAAATGAATGGGATCGATGCCGAGCTTGAGCACGATCGGTAGCAGGATCGGCACTAGGATGGTGATCGCCGCCGTGGTGTCGATGAAGCAGCCGACGAACAGGATCAGGACGTTGGCGAGTGCCAGGAACACCCATTTGTTGTGGGTGACGCTGAGCATCCAGTCCGACAACGTCTGCGCGGCCTGTGACACGGTCAGCAGCCACGCGAAGATCGAGGCCGCCGTGACGATAAACAGCACCGAGGCCGTGGTCTCGATGGTGTCGAAGGTCGCCTTCGCCACCGTTTGCAGCGTCATGGTGCGGTAGCGGATGAGGCCGAGGAACAGCGACCAGATCACGGCGGCGACCGCGGCTTCCGTCGGCGTGAACCAGCCGAGCGTCATGCCGCCGATCAGGATCACCGGCGCCATCAGCGCCATCACCGCCGAGAAGTCGAAATACCAGTCGATCACCAGCAGCGTGCCGAGACCGATGACCACGGCCATGTTGACCGAAAGACCGGCCAGCACCATCAGCCAGATCGCGAGGGGAAACGAGAGCACGATGACAATCTCGAGCCCGGCCGAGCCGAGCTGCGGCCAGGAGAACGGCGTATCGCTGCCCCATTTGTTCTTGTGCGCGAAATAGGTGACGGTGGCCATCATGAACAGGGTCAGGACGATGCCGGGAATGACGCCGCCGAGAAACAGCGCGCCGATCGAGACGTTCGCCATCATGCCGTAGATCACGAAGGGCAGCGACGGCGGGATGATCGGCCCGAGCGTCGCCGAGGCTGCGGTGACGCCGACCGAGAACTCAGTAGAGTAGCCGTGGTCCTTCATCGCCTTGATCTCGATGGTGCCGAGACCGGCGGCGTCCGCGATCGCGGTGCCGGACATGCCGGAGAAGATCACCGAGCCGATGATGTTGACGTGACCGAGGCCGCCGCGCATCCACCCGACCAGCGCGACGGCGAATTTGTAAATGCGCCCGGTGACGCCGGCAATGTTCATGAGGTTGCCGGCCAGGATGAAGAACGGCACGGCCAGCAGCGGAAAGCTCTCGACGCCGGCGATCATGCGCTGCGCCAGCGTGACGTCGGGCGTCACGCCGCTGACCAGGATGTAGAGCAGCGACGACGCGGCCATGGCAATCGCCACGGGAACGCCGAGCAGCATCAGGATGAGAAAGCCTCCGAGCAACAGCAGCATGATGTTATATCTCCGATCCGTCGTAGGCACCGGGACGTTCGAGGACCGAATAACCCTGCCGCCAGTGTTGCAGCGCCGCCTGCACCGAGCGAAGGAACATCAGCACGAAACCGAGCAGCACGGCGTAATAGACATAGTTCTTGGGGAAGTTGATCGTGGTCATCTGCTCGTCGCCGATGATCTGGATGTAGACCCAGACCAGCTTGGTGGCGTAGCCGAAGAAGGCGATCCGGATCAGGTCGATCACCGTCGACAGCGCACGGCCCACGGGCCGCGGCAGATAGCGATAGACGAGATCGACCTGGATGTGCCGCGACAGCCGCACGCACATCGCGGCGCCGATGAAGACCACGCCGATCAGGCAATAGGTCGCGATCTCCTCGGTCCAGGCGTAGCTGTCGTTGAGCACGTAGCGGGTGAAGAACTGGAGGAAGACGGCGAGCGCCATCACCCAGAAGATCGCCAGCGCCACCCAATCCTCGAACGCGTAGATGCCGAGATCGACCTTCGGCGTCGCCTCCTCCTCGAAGGTGTGGGCGATCTCGTCCGCGGTGATCTGCCGGTGTATTTCGGCGGTCGACATGGGGTTGCTCCTCAAACGTCTCAATCGTCATTCCGGGCGGCTCGAAGAGCCGAACCCGGAATCTCGAGGTTTCCGGATTCGACGCTTACGCGTCGCTCCGGAACGACGGGCATCGGTTACTTGACCGCCTGAATCCGCTCCCAGTCGGCCTTGCGATAACCAAAGGTCTCGAACGCAACGTTCTTCAGCACGGTGTCGCGGAACTCGTTCTTGTCGACCTCGGTCACGCTCAAGCCCTTCTCCTTGAAGAAGGCGACCAGCTTGGCCTCGTTCTGCTTGATCTCTCCGGTGGCCTTGGCGGCGGCTTCCTGCGCCACGTCGGTGAAGATCTTCTTGTCCTCGTCGGAGAGCTTCTTCCACAGCGCGCCGGCGACCACTGTGTTGAGGTGATCGACGATATGGCCAGTCAGCACGATGTGCTTCTGCACCTCGTAGAACTTCTTGGCCTCGATCGTGGTCAGCGGATTCTCCTGCGCCTCGACGGTGCCGTTCTGGAGCGCGAGATAGACTTCGGCGAAGGCGATCGGCGCGGTGTTGGCGCCGCAGGCGCGCGGCATCGCCAGATAGGCCGGCACGTCGGGCACGCGAATCTTCAGGCCCTTCATGTCGGCGCAGGTCTTGATCGGCTTGTTCGACGAGGTCTGGCGCACGCCGTAATAGGTCACCGCGACGATGTGGTGGCCGCTCTTGTCCTCATAGCCCTTGGCGAGCTCCTTGAAGATGTCGCTCTTGGTGTAGGCGAGCAGATGGTCGGCATCACGGAAGGTGTAGGGATAATAGGTCACGCCGATCGGCGGAAAGCTCTTGGCCGCGAAGCTCGAGCCGGAGATGATGATGTCGACCGAGCCGAGCGACAGGCCCTGGTTGATGTCGGCCTCCTTGCCGAGCTGGGAGGCCGGATAGACCTCGATCTGATAGCGCCCGTTGGTGCGCTTGCCGATCTCCTGCGCGGCCCAGACAGAGGCGGTGTGGAACGGCTCCGACGTCTCGTAGACATGAGCCCATTTGAGCTTGGTCTGCGCCATGCCCGCATTGGTCGCAGCCAGCAGCGCAGCGGCGGTGATCGCCGCGGCAATCGTCATCTTCTTCAACATCGACTTTTCCTCCATCGTTCAAGTCTGCTTCTTGTTCGCCCGCCCCGACAAGGATGCGGACCGCCCAATCTCATCGCCGCCGCGCGTGGCTGCTCGCAGCCCGCTTCTTCGGCGCATGTTTTGGTTTTGACGGTTTTGCCGCAGGTCGCGCCATGCTGCCGCGTCCGGACGACGATCCCGCCGCGTTCTCGGCGCCAAAATTCTGCGCAAAGCGTTCCTGGGAGCGCGCCAGATGAACGCGCATGGCATCGCGCGCGGCGTCCGGATCATGCGCCACGATCGCGTCGCGCACCGCGCGATGCTCGTCGAGCGCCGTGCGCCACGTGCCCGGGCTCTCGAAATAATGCGCAAGCTGCGCGAAATAGGGATTGAGGCGCTGATCGAACAGCTCGCCGACCACGCGCACCAGGACTGCGTTGCCAAGGCTGCCGGCGATTGCGACGTGAAACGCGCGGTCGTGGACCATCGAAGCTTCGCCGGGATGCTCGACATTCTCCATCGCGACAAGGGACGCATCGATGCGGGAGATATCGTCCTTGGTTGCCACGCGCGCGGCCTGTTCGGCGATGGCGCTTTCCAGGAATTCGCGGGCGCGCAGCAGCTCGAACGGGCCTTCGATGACGGAAGCGGGTGCCGGTGCCGCAATGGCGGCGGGCTCGATCACGTAGATGCCGGACCCGACGCGGATGCGGAGGCGGCCTTCGACCTCGAGCGCGATCAGGGCTTCGCGCACCGTCGGCCGCGACACCTTGAGCTGCTCGGCGAGCTCGCGCTCGGTCGGCAAGCGGCTGCCGACCGCGTACTCGCCGCTGTCGATCAGGCTTCGCAATTGATCGGCGACCTGGCGATAGAGCCGTCTCGCCTCCACAGCTTCCAGCGGCACGCTGGTCCTCCCGAAAGGATCGCGCGACGCACCTCAAGCACTCCGCGACCGGCCAATTTTGGAAAATTGGTCTTACCAATTGACCGGAGCATTGACCGAGGACGGGCGCCGTGTCAAGCAGCGGCAAAGCAAAGGGGAGACGTCCATGCGCCTTAATTCGACGCGCCTTGGCCGCGCCAATCTCGACCGGCTGCCACCTCGCATCCGCCGGCCGGCCTATGACCGCTCGCGCGTCACGTCCGGAATCGTGCATCTTGGTCTCGGCGCGTTTCATCGCGCGCATCAGGCCGTCGTCATCGACGATTGCCTTGCCGCAGGCGCTGCGTCCTGGGGCATCGTCGGCGCGAGCCTGCGCAGCCCGGATACGCGCGATGCCCTCGCCCCACAGGACCACCTCTACACCGTTGCCATACGATCGGCCGAAGGCACCGAGCACCGCGTCATCGGCGCGCTGCTCGGCAGCGTCGTCGCGCGCGAGGATCCGGCACGGCTGGTCGGGCGGATGGCCGATCCCGCCATTCGCATCGTCTCCCTGACCGTCACCGAGAAGGGCTATTGCCACACGCCGCAGACCGGCGATCTCGACGAGCGGCATCCCGACATCGTGCACGATCTCAATAATTTCGACGCGCCGCGCTCGGCGCCCGGCTTCATCGTGGCTGCGCTGGCACGCCGCCGCGCACAGGGCCTTCCGCCCTTCACAGTGCTGTGCTGCGACAACCTCGCCGCCAACGGCCACACCGTGCAGCGGATCGTGACGCAGTTCGCCGCGCTGCGCTCGAAGGAGCTCGGCAAGTGGATCGCGGATGCGGTCGCCTTCCCCTCGACCATGGTCGACCGCATCGTGCCGGAAACCACGGATGCCGACCGGGAAGCGGTGTCATCCGCGCTGGGCATGCGCGATGCATGGCCCGTGATGACCGAGCCGTTCACGCAATGGGTGGTCGAGGACCGCTTCACGGCGGGCCGGCCCGATCTCGCCGCCGCAGGCGTCGAGCTCGTCAGCGACGTGAAGCCGTTCGAGCTGATGAAGCTGCGGCTGCTCAATGCCAGCCATTCGGCGCTCGCCTATCTCGGCTATCTCTCAGGCTACGAGACCATCGCCGACACCATGCAGGACCTGCATTTCGCGCGCCTCGCCGCGCAGGTGATGGAAGAAGCCGCGGTGACGCTAACAATGCCTTCAGGTACCGACCTTGCCGCCTATCGCGCCTCGCTGCTCGAGCGCTTCGCCAATCCTGCACTACACCACCGCACTTGGCAGATCGCGATGGACGGCTCGCAGAAGCTGCCGCAGCGCCTGCTCGGCGCGATGCAGGATCGCCTGCGCAAGGATTTGCCGATCGCAACCCATGCGCTCGCGGTGGCCGGCTGGATGCGCTACGTCACCGGCCTCGACGAGCAGGGCCGCGCCATCGACGTGCGCGATCCGCTCGCCGGCGAATTCGCCGCATTGGCGCGCGAGGCAGGTCCTGTCGCCGAACGGCTCGCGCCCGCATTGCTCGCCGTCGCGAAGGTGTTCGGGCCGCTTGGCGCCGAGCCGCGCCTGCGTGAGGCGGTGACCGCGGCGCTCGGCCGTCTCTACAAGGATGGCGCACGGCGGGCAGTGGCAACGCACGTCTCGGCGTGACTGCGAACGGGCCATGCTGCACTGCGGTCAAAATTGACGGAAGTCGCGCTTGATTTTTGCCAGTCATTGCCGCACCCGAGAGGCATGGCAAAGGACAGCAAGGTCATCGCCGCGAACGCGGCCTTCTACGCCGCCTTTTCGACCGGCAATTTCGACGAAATGGAGCGGATGTGGGCGGATGATGACGCCATTTCCTGCATCCATCCCGGCTGGCCGGCCATTATCGGGCGGGCCACCGTGATCGGAAGCTGGCGCGACATCCTGCAAAACCCGGAGCGGCCGCAGATCGTCTGCGCCGAGCCGCAGGCGATCATCGACGGCGACAGCGCGCGGGTGCTCTGCATCGAGATCGTCGACGGCACCGCCTTGGCCGCATCGAACCATTTCCGGCGCGTCGGCGACGGCTGGCGCCTGGTGCATCACCAGTCGAGCCCGATCGCGCAGATTGTCGAGCAGGCAGAAGAGGATAGCCCGAGCCACCGGGTCCACTGAAGACGGCGATCACGCCGGCGTGAGCTACTGTGCATGGGGTTGTTTTGCGACTTTTTGTTTGGCGCCTCATTCAAGCCCCGACAAATCGTCCAGCACGACCCGCGCATCGCTGAAATCATCGTCCCGGAAGAACATGCTGCGCGTGATCAGAACCGGTATGCCGGCACGTGAGGCCGCGATCAGGCCGTTGGCGGAATCTTCGATCGCGACGCAGTCGTGCGCATTCAGCTTCAGCCGCGCCAGGACATCGAGATAGACGTCCGGCGCCGGCTTCTTATGCCGCACGTCGTCGCCGGCAACGATCGCGTCGAAATCGCCGGCCCAGCCCGTCCCCAGTGCCTGCGAGAGCAAGGCGTCGATATTGCCGTGAGAAGTGGTGGTCGCGATCGCGAGCCGCTGGCCGCGCTCCCTCGCCACGGCGAGCAGCTCCGCCACGCCGGGCCGTAAGGGGCAGCAGCCGGTCTCGACCAGCTCGGCATAGTGGGCGGTCTTGATGCGGTGAAGCTCCGCGATGTCCGCGTCCGCCAATGGCTGGGCGATCCGCCGCCTTGCATGGTAGGCGCGCATGCGTTCCTTGCCCCCAGTCACCCGCAGCAGGTCTTTGTAGACGGCGCGGTCCCACTCCCAGCCGAGCCCGTGGCACGAGAAGGCACGATTGAAGGCCTGCCGATGCAGCTCCTCGGTTTCGGCCAGCGTGCCGTCGACATCGAAGATCAGCGCGGCGGCGCGCCGGATCAGGTCGGCGGCCTCGCATGCTAACGCGGCGGGTGCTTCTGCCTGCATGATCGATGATCTCCCCTGACGCCCGGGTGACCATCGCCCGAGGCCGCAGGTGAGACAAATCGCAATATCTTTTGCCGGCCCCAAAAATCTCTTATGAGCGGGGAGGCGCGCAGCGGCGCGACGGGAACTCCGACCAGCACGGCAGACGCATGCGGCTCTTCATTCTTGGCTTCGGCTATAGCGCCAGGCACTTCGTCCGCAGGTTCGGCGGCGCCTTCTCGCACGTCGCCGGCACCGTGCGCGATCCCACCCAGCGGCATGATCTCGCCGGCATCGAGCTGCATCCCTTCTCCGGGCGTGATCCAGATCGCAGGGCGGTCGAACGCATCAGCGACGCCGATGTCCTTCTCATCTCGATCCCGCCCGGCGGTGCCGGCGATCCCGCGCTTGGGGCGTTCGGCAATGTGCTGGCAGCAGGCCGCCGCAAGGTCGTTTATCTCTCCACAATTGGCGTATATGGCGATCACGCAGGCGGGTGGGTCGACGAGAACACGCCGCCGCAGGCTGCGCTCGAGCGCACGCAAATGCGGATCGCAGCGGAGCAAGCCTGGACGGATGCGTCAGGCGGCGATGTCGCGATCCTGCGACTTGCCGGCATCTACGGTCCCGGCCGCAACGCGCTCGCGACGCTACGGGCAGGAACGGCCCGGCGCATCATCAAGCCGGGACAGGTCTTCAACCGCATCCATGTCGACGACATCGCGAGCGCGATCATGGCCGCGATTCATCACCAGGGCGGCGGCACCTGGAACGTGTGCGACGACGAGCCTGCGCCGCCACAGGACGTGATCGCCTACGCCGCGCAGCTGATGGGCGTTGCACCACCGCCGGAAGAAGCGTTCGCGACCGCCGAGATGTCGGCGATGGCCCGCAGCTTCTATGCCAGCAGCGCCCGGGTCTCCAACGCAAAACTGAAGCGCGAGCTCGGCGTCACCCTCGCCTGCCCGACCTATCGGCACGGCCTCGATGCCCTGTGGCGCGCAGGCGAAGGACGATAGGGCTCCTGAACGACGGGAATCCCGGTATCGGCTCGCCAGGCTTTTCCGGATCTGATCGTGTGCCGGATTTAACTGCTTGGCCGCGTTGCGGCGCGATATCCATTAACCGAAAACTGCGGTTCTTCCGCCGCAGTCCATCCGGGAGAAGCCGCCAACGATCCGCGCCCCCGCGCAAATCGACGCGCGCCGTTGCAACAAATGGGCGTCATCAGGGCCGGAGCGACACATCATATTGCTCAGTCATCGCACATCACCGTCAATCCGGGCGCGAGCCGCCGTGATTTGATTGAAATTTTCAGAAGAGTTGAGCCGAGCGATTTACTCGAACTTTCTTTGTGACGCCCTAGTTCCACGGCCGGAAGTTCCATCTCCGGAAACCGGAGAAGGTCTTCCCGGCGCGAACTGCCGTCCGGCCAGGACGAAGGAGCGCCCGAGTGCATCATCTCGTCCACCCAGATTGCGCTCACTCAGGGCTCAATTGAATAAAGCTTTATCCGACCTGGAATTGAAATGAATTTGGCTCGCGAATCGATTGAACTGTTGGAGCAGGTCGCGCGAATGCTGTGGTTCGAAGGCACCAAGCACGGATTGCGCGACCGCGAGTGGATGGCGCTGCGCTTCCTCTCTCGCGCCAACCCGTTCTCCCGGACGCCTTCGGCGCTGGCGAGCTACGTCGGCACCACGCGCGGCACCGCCTCATTCATCATCGGCGAGCTTGAGCGGCTCGGCTATCTCGAGCGGAAGCGCTCGGCCAAGGACAAGCGCTCGGTGATGCTGAGCGTGACGCAGCAGGGCAAGAAGTTCCTGGTGCGCGACCCCGTCACCGTTCTCGTCGAGGCGATTGCCGTCCTCGACGACGACGTCAAGATCCGCTTTCGCGACACGTTGCGGCACGTGCTGGATCAGTCGGACGCAGCCGAGCAGCGGCACCACACCGATGTTTGCAGGCGATGCATCTTCCTCCGAGAAGATCGCACCGCCACGGACAGCAAGACGACGGTGGAGTTCAGCTGTCGCCTGTTTCGCGCACCGATCGCGGAGACGGAGGTCGATCTGCTATGCACCAGCTTCGAGCATCACCGCCAATAGAAGACTCCATCGATCAGGGCGTTGCCTTGCGCGACGAATAGACGACGCCTCCGCTGGACTCCACCACCAGACGCCCGTTCTCGTTCCTGATGTCCTCGATACGGCCGAGCCCGGGTACCTGCTGTCCCAGCACGGCCTCGATGACGCCGTTCGGGCTTTGCAGGATCGCAATTCCCTCATAGGCCTGGCGGACCGACCAGCCCTTGATCACCTTGCGCGGCGCCGACGGAGCAAGCGAGCCTGTGACCTCGGGCGCAGCGACCGAGGCCATCATCGGCATTGCCTGCGATGACGGCAGCTGCGATGCCACAGTTGCCGGCGCCGGAGCCTGGGCCTGTACCTGAGCCTGTCCTTGGGCGAGCTTGTCGAGCTTCACTGTGGAGGACGAGCTCACCCGCTCGATGCGGTCCAGGTTCTCGGCAAACCTGCCGAAGCGGTCATTGGTCGCCTTGCTCGATTGATCGACCGCGGTACGCAGGCCGTCGAGATTTTCGGACACGCCCGACACCTGCTTGCGCAGTTGCGCGACCGTCTCGCGCAGATTCCTGATCTCCGTATTGGCCGCAACGTTGTTCTGGACGGGCTGCGTGGTGGTGAGATAGGCGATCACGCCGGTGCAGGCGCAGACCACCAGAATGGCGGCGACGGCCAATGTTGCGAGCGGCGCGACCCATGTCGGGCGCGGCGGCGGCGGCTTGGCCACGATCACAGCCGGCTTGATCACGGCCGGCGCAGGTTTCGGTAGCGCCATCTTGTCGAGGCGCGCCTTGGCGCGAATGCGCTTCAGCCCTTCGAGCGCTTCTTTCGCCAGAGCTTCATCGCTCGCCGCAGCGGAAACACGCTTTGCGCTCGCTGCGGGCTTGGTCGCTCGTGCCGCATTGTCCTTTGTATCGCGCGCCTCTGGCGCCGGCTTCGCCGCCGCGGAAACATCAGTGGTCGCGTTGGGACGAGCTTGTCCATCGGACAACATTTTGGAAATGCTCCGTTCGGTTCGATCTGTCGAACGGCAACGTTATGTGTCGAAGCTTGCCTGAACCGTGCGCACCGAAAAACTTTTCATGGCGCGCGATGCGACGTCAGATGAGTCGAACACGTCATGCACGTGGCAAGAGTGCGACTCGAAAGACACACCCTCGCCAAGATTTCGCCAAGCTGGAGTCTCGCCGCTGTACATGAGTCGAATTGTCGCATGTGGAAACGGGGTCATGGGGGTCAATCCCGGGTTGAAAACCCCTCAATTTGCATGACGAGCAGCATCACCCAAAACGGCTGTAATTATACGGGGATGCGGAACTTTAGGAATGCCACGTGCAAAACTAGTTCAAGATCCAAATCAACTGATGCGTTTGAATATATCAAGAAACAACTCGAAGCGAACCAACAGCATCAAGCACACGTAGCAATCGCTTTGTGGCGCACGCTTGATCGGAAATGGGCAACCGTTACGGTCCTAGTCAAGTGATTCTCGTCAGTTGGCGAGGAGATCGACACAGTTCAGTAGTGTTCGGACGCGATGAGCAACTTGGCGCAACTGTTCTAGGTCGTTTCTCAATCCGCTCCGCGAGGTGATCCGTAAGACACCCGCCGGGCCTCACGCAGTAAGCGTTCAGTATCGAGTCGAAGTAGCAGGCCTGCGAGACGCAGGCACTGAATGCGTAGGGCTGCCCGCGAATATCGGAACCATAACAACGATACGCGGGATGGAATGTCGTCAAACAGCATCGTTGCCGAGCCGGGGCATCACAATAACCAACCGGGCGCGCAACAAGTGCGAAACAGGGGCGAAAGACTGATGTATATTATCGTTGATGATCGCGAGAGCGTCGCGAACAGCTACGTCGGAGGGCTCGTTCGCGAAGGTGTATCGTCGATCGGCTTCTCCTCCGGAGAATTCTGGGACTGGCTGCAATCTGCGAGTGAATCGGATCTGGCGGCGGTGGACGCCTTCCTGCTCGGGGACTGCGATGCCCGCGGAAGCCTGCCGCGGGCGATGCGCAAGCGTTCCTCGGCTCCCATCATCGCCATGAGCGGCCAGAAGATGCTCAAGAACACGCTGGAGCTGTTCGAGTCCGGCGTCGACGACGTCGTGCACGTGCCGATCCACCTGCGCGAAATCCTCGCCCGAACGGCGGCGATCGCGCGCCGCCGGGTTGGCGAGCTGCCAAGGCCCTGCGAGACCAGGATCCAGGTCTTCTTCAACGGGCGTGACCCCGAGATCGCAGGCCACGCCCTCACCCTGCCCCGCCGCGAACTGCGCATTCTCGAATATATGGTGAGCAACCACGGCAAGTGGATCACCAAGACGCAGATCTTCAACGCGGTCTATGGCATCTTCGAGTCGACCTTCGACGAGAGCGTGATCGAGAGCCACGTCAGCAAGCTGCGCAAGAAGCTCCGCGACCGCCTCGGCTTCGACGCGATCGTGGCCCGGCGCTACGTCGGGTATCGCCTCAACATCCCGGCCGGCGAGACGATCGACGTACCGATGCAGGAGCTCGACGAGGTCGGCATCCTCCTGAACAGGGCGCACGCCGCCCCGGCAGCGTATTCGGCAGGTAACTAGCGCGGCAAGACAGCGATACGAAGGCGGCCTTCGCGGAGATATCCCCGCGGAGGCCGGAGTGTTCTGAAGGCTGACGGAAGCGGCAGGAATGCCGCCGAAGCGCAGCAGCGAAGAGCGAGCTACGGCTTCTGCTGGAATTCTTCCTTCGACACGTAGTTGAAGTCCTCAACCAGGACGTCCTGGACCACGTCGGCCTGCATCCGCTCGTTGACGCGCTGCTTGATGGCCGTCGTGAGGACGGAGAGGTCGTAGCGGGCGAGCTTCCTGAAATCGAGCCGATCGTCGGCATAGATCCTGCGGAAGGCCTCGTCGACGACGAACGGCTCCGGCGGAACGCTGAGCTGGTGCATGGTCCGCGCCTCAACCGTGTAGACGAAGCGCGCGACGATGTAGCCCTGCACGTTGCCGTTCTCGACCATGGGCACGCTCAGCGCCCGCGTCTTCTGATATTGCAGCCCATCGAGATATTCGTCTTTCGCCGGCAGCAGGCTGCCGTTTTCCTTCCAATAGGCCACGGCATAGCTCGTGCCTGCGGTGAGGATGCATACCCAGAGCCCGGCCAGCACCAGTCTGATCATTTTCCATCCTGTGTTGCGCGACCGGTATAGGTGCCGTCCGAATCGGCATCCTTGATCGCCTTGACGATGACCGTCGCGACCTCGCGCACCGCGTCGTAATGCATTTCGAGGACGGAGCGATTCCGCTCCAGCTTCTCGCGCAACCGCTGGATCTCCTCGGTGATCTCGATCTCGCCGCCGAGATGCATCCGTGCCCGCATCAGGCGGACGAATTCGAGCATGCTCCGGCTCTTGCGGGCGCTGAAATCGTCGAAATCGATCTTCTTTCCGGCCGCGAGCGCAGCCGTCTCCTCCTCGACGATGCTTTCGAGCCGGCGGATCGCCGCGAGGAGGCCGCGCATCTCGTCCGATCTCGCCGCGTCAGTGCCCTCGATCACCGCTTCGCCGCCGGGATTCGGCAGGAGCACGGGCAGCAGCGCATCTGCTGGGTCCGTCGTCGTCGCCTCGATGTCCGCGACCGGCTGTTCCATCACCAGGGCCGCCGCGCCTTGTTGTGCCTGCATAGGAAATTCACCCTTCAACTTCTGTCACCCATTCCCGGATCGTCATCCGGCCTTCCCCGTAACGTCCGGTCCTGCCGGATGCGCGGCAGCGAGCTGCCTGGCGATGCCAATGCCCTTGCCCTTGGCCAGCTGGCTACCGAGTTGCTCCGCCAGCATCGACTTCCAAACGCCGCCGGCCGTGCCCTTGCCGAAGACCTCCTCCGACTCCTTCGGCAACATCGTCTCGACGAAGGTCTGGAGGATGAAGGCCTCGAACTTCCGGTACACCTCGCCGGAGGCCGGCGCCTTGATCACCTGCACCGGAGCGCCGTTCACTGCGCCCGACTGTGCTTCGGACATCTTCGTCGCGGATTGATCGGCAGCAGCCGCCTTGGCCTTGCCGACCTCCGCCTCCATCGTGGCGGCGAAATCGGCGTCCGATGATTTCAGCGCATCGAGCTTCGCGGTGGCCGCGCGCTGCGCCACGGGGTCGGCGGCTTCGAGGACGTCGAGAACGAGGTCGGGTGTCGCTGTCACGATCATGTCTTGTTCCGGCTGGCTGGCCACGGCGTCCACTCGCGCACGGCTGGGCTTGTGCCCGTCATTTCCTCGAGCGATCGCTTCTCCGCGTCGCGAAGCTTGTCGGCGAGCGCCGCTTTCGCAACCTGCTCGAGCTGCTTCACACGGCGGCTCTCCGAGCGAACCAGGTCGAGCTGCTGCGATGCCTGCGCCTGAACCGCGCGGGCGCCGACGCTCGTCCTGTTGAGGCGCCGCGCGATCGATTCGCTTGATGATCCCGCCGGCGGCTTCCCTTCGTTCAGGGCCCCGACCAGCCATTCCTGCTCGTCCTGCAGGCTGCGCTCCTGCTGGCGCAATTGCGCAAGCTGCCATTCGGACAGCCGGAGCTGGAGCTTCACCAGCGAGACCATCCGACCGAGCTTGTCCGCGCGCGACGTCATGACCATCACTCCGCCAGCCATGACGAGACGCCGAGCATGAACTGCGTCAGCAGCTCGTCGCTGGTGAGATAGAGCAGCAGGAAGCCGCCGAACAGGACGAAGGGCACCGAGATGAAATAGACCGGTATGGCCGGGGTCAGCTTGTTGATCAGGCCGACCGCCAGGTTGACAATGACCGAATAGACGATGAAGGGGCTGGTGATGCGCAGCGTCAGCACGAACGCTTCCGAGAGGCGGCCGACGAGCTGGTCGAGCGCCATGCTGCCGCCGAGCCTGTTCCCGGGATGCCAGACGTCGTAGGAGTTCATCAGCCCGCGCAGCACCTGCCAATGCTGGTCGGTCATGAAGAACAGCGTAGTGACGGCCGCCATGATCAGCGGCACCAGGGCCGGCGCCGGATCGGTATCGCCGACCGGCGTGCCCGGGATGTTGCTCAGTCCGATCGCGCTCGCCATCACGGTCGCCATGGTCTGAAGCGCGAGGAAGAACACACGCCCACCGAGGCCGATGACGCTGCCGACCACGAGCTCGGAGCAGATCAGGAGCGCGAGCGTCAGCGGCGCCGCGTTGTCCGTGAGCGGTTTCAGGACCGCGATCAGGATCGGCGTCAACGCGAACGTCGTGACGAGCGCGACGAACAGGCGGACCTGGGCCGGAACGTTGATGCTGGAATAGCCGGGCACCAGCATCAGGCAGGCGCCGATGCGGCAGAACACGATGAACGTCACCAGCACGCTGTCGGCGAGGCCGCTGATCACGATACGGCTCCGAGCGCCCTGATCTCGGCGCTGCGTGCGACTTCGACATGCGACAGGATCGGCAAGGTCGGGAACACCCGCTCCAGGATCATGCGGACATAGGGACGGGCTTCGGGGGTCACCGCCAGCACCACGCTGGTGCCGTTCTCGGTGAACTTGCGAATCGCCGCACTGGCCTCGGTCGCGAACTGCTCGATCAGGCGTGGATCGGCGTCGAACTCGACGACGTCGCCCTTGCCGTCGCGCTTCAGGCTCTGATGGAACGCCAAGTCCCAACGATTGCCGAGGCGGACCACGTTCAGCACGCCGTTGTCGGAGAGGTCGCCGCAGATCTGCTGGGCTAGACGTGTCCGCACATGCTCTGCGACCTGCTCGGAGCGCCGAACGTGCGGCGCGATCTCGGCGATCACTCGAGGATGAGGTGAAGGTTGCGGATCGACACGCGCTCGGCCAGCAGAATCTTCAGGATCGCCAGCAGTCCCGAATAGGAGATCTGCGACGGACAGAGATCCTCGACCAGGCGCTTGTATTCCGGATCGAGCCGGTCGAGCAGGGCGCGCATGTCCTTGTAGGACAGGAGCTGGGCGAGATTCGCCCGGATCACCTCGCTGAGATGCGTGAGCAGCACCGACAGATTGTCGACCGGCTTGCAGCCCTGCCGCTTGACTTCGTCGGTGAAGGCCTCCGTCACCCACAGCGCCTTCATGCCGAAGGCGGGCTCGATCACCTCTTCGCCGGGGACATCGGGCTTTCCGTCCTTGTCGACCAGCACCAGCACCTCGCCGAGCCTGAGCTCGCCATGGGCGACGCGCGTGTCGTGGATCCGGATCTGATACCCCTTGGGATCGATCGACAGATTGTCACTGAGCTTGATCTCCGGAATCACGAAGCCGTACTGCTTGGCGAACTTCTTGCGGATCTTGGCGACGCGGTGCGCAAGCTCGGTGCGCGAGCCCAGGAGATGGACCGAAAGATGGCCGCCGAGCGCCAGCTCAATCTCCGCGGTCTTGAGCTGCTCCTTGACGGATTCCTTGGCATCGGCCTGGGCACGTTCGTCGGCCTTGCGCGCATCTTCCTTCTGCTTCAGCGCCGCCTGCCGCTTCGGCAGCGAATAGCCGACGAAGGCCATGACGCCGCCGAGCAGCACGAACGGCGCCATCGGCAGCCCCGGCATCAAGGCGAGCACGAACATCATCAGCGCGGCGGCGGATACCGCGCGCGGATAGCTGCCGAGCTGCCGCAGCACGGCCTGCTCCGCCGACCCCCTGGTGCCGCCCTTGGAGACCAGGAGGCCTGCCGACAGCGACACGATCAGTGCCGGCATCTGCGACACCAGGCCGTCGCCGACGGACAGTTTCGTGTAGACGTCGGCGGCACGCGACAGCGTCAGCCCGTGATGGGTGACGCCGATGATGATGCCGCCGAAGATGTTGATCGCGGTGATGATCAGGCCGGCGATGGCGTCGCCGCGGACGAATTTCGAGGCGCCGTCCATGGCGCCGAAGAACGCGCTCTCCTCTTCGAGCTCCCGGCGCCGGCGCTGGGCTTCCTTGTCGTCGATCAGGCCCGCCGACAAATCCGCGTCGATCGCCATCTGCTTGCCGGGGATGGCGTCCAGGGTGAAGCGGGCACCGACTTCGGCGATACGCGTCGCGCCCTTGGTGATCACGACGAAGTTCACCGTCACCAGGATCGCGAAGATGATCAGGCCGATGACGAAGTCGCCACCCATGACGAACTTCGAGAATCCGGCGACGACGTAGCCCGCGGCCTGTTCGCCCTCCCCGCCCCGCGACAGGATCAGGCGCGTCGTCGCGACGTTCAGCGCGAGGCGCAGGATCGTCGCGATCAGCAGCACGGTCGGGAAGGCCGAGAAGTCGAGCGGCCGCTGGATCCACAGCGCGACCATCAGGATCAGCGCCGAGAGCGCGATGGAGAAAGCGAGGCCGAGATCGATCAGGATCGGCGGTATGGGCAGGAACAGGATCGTGAGCATGGTCACGATACCGCCTGCGAAGAAGGCGTCCGCCCCGAGGCGGCGCGGGCTTGGCAGGCTAGCAGCTAACGTATCGGCCATGGGTCACCGGCAGAGGATCCGCCCGGTAATCTGCCGTGCAAAGCTTACGCGAGGGTGGTGCCCCGGAGATCAGAAGCCGTGCTCGATCCGCGAATAGACCATCTCGGTGAAGGTGGAGAGATGCGCCCCGATGAACGAGCCGGAGACGGCGACGACCAGGAGAATCACGATGATCTTCGGGACGAAGGTCAGCGTCACTTCCTGGATCTGGGTCAGGGCCTGGATCAGTGCAATGACGGTGCCGACGAGCATTGCGGCACCGACCGCGGGCCCGGAGGCGACGATGATGGTCCAGATCGCGGCCTGGACGATGTCGAGGGCGTCCCGCTCGTTCA
Source organism: Bradyrhizobium sp. C-145 (assembly GCF_023375135.1). NCBI lineage: Bacteria > Pseudomonadati > Pseudomonadota > Alphaproteobacteria > Hyphomicrobiales > Nitrobacteraceae > Bradyrhizobium > Bradyrhizobium sp. C-145. The sequence continues at coordinate 7,729,917 of NZ_CP088150.1, forward strand.
TGATTGGCTGATGGTGAGCCCGGGCCCGACGGCAACCTTCGTGCCGTTCTCGAGGGTGGCGATGGAGCCGTCGCTGTTGATCGAGACCGAAGCGACCTTGCCGCTGAAGCTGGCGCCGGTCGAGTCGGTGAAGCTGACGGTCTTTCCGATCAGCCCGTTGGCCTGCGACAACGACTGCGAGGACAGCAGCGCATCCAGCTTCGCATTGGTCTGCATGGCCTGCTCGACCGTCGAGAGCTGCGCGAACTGGCTCATATATTGCGAGGTGTCCATCGGATTGGTCGGATCCTGATTCTTCATCTCGGCGACGAGCAGCTGAAGGAAGGTGTTGTAGTCGACGCTGTTGCTCGACGTGGCCGTGGTGGAGCTGGTCGCACTGGAGGACTTGCCGGTCGTGTCGGTCGCGCTGGTGACGTTCATCTAGTTCTCCGCTGTCAGGCAGCCTCGAATGGGGTATGGGTGGTGGCGCCGGCCAGGATCGCCTGCTCCACCGGGAACAGCGCCCGGATCCGCTTGAGCGCCTCGAAGTAACGGGTCGTCTCGACCAGCTCATCGACCGCGGCAAGTGCGTCGAGCATCTCGCCGTTCTCGCACACCGCAAGCAGGGCCGCGTGATGCTGCGCGTAGAGCGCCGACGCATCCCGGACGTCGGTCGGGTTCATCAGCATGAGCTGCACGATGAAATAAAGCTGCCGCATCGCCGTGGTGGCGTCGGACGCTTGCATGACCTGCCCTTCGAGCAGGAACATCACGTCGTTGACGAGCTCGACGGAGACCTTGCGGTCCACGCGCAGCACCGCGCCGTTGATGTAGATCCGTTCGCCCGCCCGCAAGGAGATCTTCATCAAAGAGCGTCTCGGATCAGGCGGTTGATTTCGATGAGCTGCATCACGTCGTTCGATTTCTCTTCGCGAAGGCGATCGGCTTCCTTGACGACCCACAGGCCGATCGAGATGATGTCGGCCCGCAGCTTGTCCGGCAATCCGTTCTCCGGATGCGAGAGATCCTCGATGAAGATCGTCCACAGCCGCCGGACATAGAGCAGGCTCTCGACCAGATCCTCGAGGCGGAATCCGCCTCGCTGAATCCGCTCGAGCCGGTCGATGCCGAGGCTGAGTGCCTGCCGCTCGCGGCCCCGCGCCTCATGGCCACTCTCGTCGACGACCGCTTCATAGGCTTCAAACGTCATCAGAACCACTCTGCACGGGAGACCGAATAACAGGACAAGGATGCGAGCCTTACCAGCGAACTTTGGCTCAGAGATAGTTGATGAGGCTGATCTTCTGGAGCTGCGAGGTGAGCGCGAGCGCCGTCTGGATCTGGGTCTGCAAGGTGTTGACCCGGACCGAGGCCTCGGTCGGGTCGACCGCCTCCATCTTGACGATCTGGTCGTTGAGGATGTCCTTCTGGATCTTCAGCTTCTCGGTCGCGCCGGTGACGCGTTGCTGGATCGAGCCGACCGTGCCCCCGAGCACGGCGAGATCGTTGATGGCACCGCTGACGAGGCTGATGGCCTTGTCGACGACGACCTGGAACGTATCCTTGCTCAGGCTCGTGTTTCCGAGATCGGTGAGCATGGTGTAGGCCTCGGCCAGCTTGCGGAAGCCGGGCTGGTTGGCGCTGACGGAACTGTCGACGACCTCGGTCGTGGAGATGCGGCTCGACAGCGTCTGGTCTGTCGCCGGCGACCAGTTGGTGTTCCAGGCCGGGCTCGCGAACTCGGTGTCGAGGGTGTTGTCGAGGAAGTTCTGCATCTGCGCCGGAGTGATGGTGCTCACGCTGGCCGAGGACTGCGCGAAGCCGAAGCTCGCGAGGAAGTCCGCATCGACCTGGTTCTTGCTGGCCGAGCCGGCGGTGTAATTCGTGACCGGCTGGGTCTGCGTATTGATGCCGCCGAAGAGGTACGAGCCATTATAGGAGACGTTGAGCGCGCCGATGAGATCCTGGAGATTGGCGGATGCGCTCGGCAGGATGATCCGCGCACCGCTATCGGCATCGCGGGCGGCGATCAGGTTCTTGAGGAAGTCCGACGCGGTCGAGCCGAGCTGGGTGATCCGGTTCTGCGTCACGTCAAGCCGACCCGCGACGAGCTCGTTGGTATCGACGAGCTGGTCGGCGAAGTTGAATTCGGCGCGCAAGCTCACGTCGCGACCCGTCCCCGTGCCGAGCTCGAGGCCGACGTCCGCGAAGCGACCCGTGGTCGCCTCCTTCGAAGCCTTGCTCAGCGCGCTCTGATTGTTGGTGATCGATGACCTCAAGGACGAAGACAGCATCAAGGTCGAGATGTAGTTCGCGCTCATCATGACTTAATTCCCCACGGCAGCCAGCAGGCTCTGCAACATCTCATCGACGGTGGAAATGATCTTCGACGATGCCGAATAGGTGCGCTCGACCTGGAGCATCAGCGACATCTCGTCGTCCATGTTGACGCCGTTGACGTTGGACAGCGCCGCGGTGCTGCGGTCGAGCAACGTGTTCTGGTACTTGACGCTGTCGTCCGCGGCCTTGCGCTGGCTTTCGATCCAGCTCGCCGAGGAGGACGCGAATTCGATCACGCTGCCGCTCGGCTTGCCCTGCGCCGTGGTATCGAACGGCTGCGGCGCGTCCATCTCGTTGATGAGCTGCTGGAGCCGCGCCGAGAAGCCGGCGTTGCCGGTCGTGTTGTAATTATAGGCGGCGTTGCCGCTGATCGCGCCGTCGCGCAGCAGGTTCGGGTTGCCGCCCGAGGCCGGATCGACCGACGCGGCAACACTGATCGTGCCGGCAAGGCCGACCGAAATGGTGGCGCTCGCGGGCATCGCGGGCGCACCGGGATAGGTGAAGAGGCCGGGCACATCGGGCAGCGCGGCGCCGGACTGGTCGACCTCCTTGAAGGCGTCGATCAGACCGCGCGCGATTTCGTCGAGCTGGCTCTGATAGGTGACCGTGGCGTTGTCGCGCAATTCGGCGAGCCCCGCGAGCTTGCCTGTCTTGAGCGGCATCACGGAATTGGCACCGGTGACCGGGACGCCATCGATATAGACCGCATTGCCCGTGGTGCCCGGCGTATAGACGTTGGTCGCCGTGAAGCTCACTGTTCGCGCCGTCTTGTCGAACAGCACGACGCCGCTGTCGGTGTAGAGCGCCGCATCACCGTTGGCGCGGAGCGACATCGAGACGCCGACCTCCTGCGACAGCTTCGAAACGATGCTGTCGCGCTGGTCGAGATAGTCGGTGACGTCGTCACCGGAGATCGTCCCCCTCACGATCGCGGTGTTGACCTTGTCGAACTGGGTGAGGAGCTGATTGATATTGGCGACCGACGTCGCCATGTCGGCGTCCGCGCCTTCGCGGACCGACTGCACGGTCTTGGTGGCCTGGTTGAGCGCGGTCGCCATGTCCTTGGCGGAGGTCACCGCGGCCTGCGCCAACGTCGCGTTGTCCGTCGAGTTCGCGTATTGCTGGAGCGCCTGCTTCAGCTTGGTGAGCTGGGCGGTCGGCGACTGCTCGAGCTCGGGATCGTCCACCGTCGAGGTCGCGATCTTCTGGAGACCGTCATAGATCGCGCTCTGCTTGGCGGACGCCGACGTCGCGGTCAGGACATTGGTGAACAGGCCACCGCTGGCGGCTCGCTGGATCGCCGCGACATAAACACCGGCATTGGGAAGATTATCCAGCACGGCGATCTTGCGCGAATAGCCGGCTGTGCTGGCACCGGCGATGTTGCGCGAGATCGTCGACGACTGGATGCCCGACGCCATGAGCGAAGCACGAGCGGAGTCGAGAGCGGCGGTAAGGGACATGATTTGCTCTTGCCCGGGATGAGCGCTCGAGGATTCAGCGCTTCAGGTTGACGACGACGTCGAGCAGGTCGGCGCCGGTCTGGAACGATTTCGAGTTCGCGGTGAAGCCGCGCTGCGCCTCGATCATACCGGTGAGCTCGTCCGCGAGATCGACGTTGGAGTCTTCGAGCGAGCCGGACTGGACGGTGCCGAGCCCAGCTCTGCCGGCATTCGTGACCTCCGCGTTCCCGGAGTTCATATTGGTGGAGTAAACATTGCCCGGTTCCGGCGTGAGATTGTCGGGGCTCGCCACGTCCGCAATTGCGATTGTGAACAGTGACAGCTGCTGGCCGTTCTTGAGGATCGCTGTCACGTACCCATTCTCGTCAACGTCGACCTTGTCGATGGCCGACGGAACGCTGCCGTTGACGGTCGCCTTGAAGCTGAAATCCGTGCCGGCTTGCGTCAAATTCGACACATCGAGGGTCACGGTCGCGCCGCCGAGGACCGGTATCGCGAGAGTTGTCGGACTTGCGGCGGCCAGCGCGCCTTTCCCGGCCGTTGTCGTATCGAAGGTATAGGTGGTGGCGGCGCCGAGCGCCGTACCGGTCGCAGAATCATAGGCCTGCATCTGCCAGGTGTCCGAGCCGGCGGCCGTTGCGGTGTGGGACATATAGAGGTCGATCGTGACGGCTCGGCCGATATTGTCGTAAGCGACGATCGAGCTCTTCGATGAATATGAGGCCGGACCGGGAGGACCAGCAATGACAGCCGCTTTTGGATCCAGATTGCCGGTCGTCAGCGTCCCCGCCGTTGACGCTACGGGTTGCTGCGACACCTGCGCGATGTTCACGATCTGCAACCCGCCGAGGGTATTTTGCGAGATGTCCACCTTGCCCGGCTTGCCCAAGAGGTAATAACCGGCCGCATTCACCAGATTGCCCTGGGAGTCCGGCACGAACGATCCAGCGCGCGTCATGAACTGCTGCGTGTTGTTGGCGTTCGACACCACGAAGAAGCCGTTGCCTTGGATGGAGAGGTCGGTGGTCGACGTGGTGAACTGTGTATGCCCCGCGTCACTGATGGCGTAGCGGACCGTGGTCTCGACGGCGCCGGAGTCGTAATTGCCCGAGCCGCTCTTCAGGATCAGCGAGGAGAATTCGGTCGAAGCCCGCTTGTAACCCGTGGTGTTGACGTTCGCGATGTTGTCCGAGACCGTCGACAGCTTGTTGGACTGCGCGCTCATCCCGGAAACGCCGGTGCGCATAACGCCGTAGAGGCTCATGGATTGGGCTCCTGTGGTAGGTTGAAGTTACAATGAGGGTTCTTGCTTGCGCGGGGCTGATGGTGGGGAACCGTGCACAACTTGATGTCGTCAGGTCGTCTTCGGCTGACAGAACGAGCGCGCCTTGTCGGTCCACGCGCCAAAGCCGCTGGAGACGAGATGGGCAACGATGTGACAGACGTAGCGCTTCTGCGCCGGCTGATTGTTGGGCCCCGCATTGTAGCGGGCGACCGCCATGGTCCAGCTGCCCTCGCGCTGCTTCAGCTCTTTCAGGAAGAGCGCGGCATATTCGACGTTCTTGGCCGGATCGAACATCGCGCGCACCGAGGCGAACTTGTCGCCGTGATAATAGTGATTGATCTGCATGCAGCCGAGGTCGATCAGCTTGATGCCCTTGCTTCGCATGGTTTCGAAATTCGCGATCGCATCGTTCATGTCCTTGGCGAACACGGTCTGGCCGTCGGCGCCGAGCGCGTAGGGATGGAGCGCGCCGCGCCGCCCGGTCTCGGTAAGGCCGACCGCATAGAGAATGCCGAGCGGAATCCCGTGCTGCCGGGCCGCACGCGCCATCTCGCGCTCGCAGGGGCGCGCGTTGTCGACCGCCGCCTCGGCAGCGCCGGCGTTACAGATAAACAGGGCCGCGACGAATCTGCGGCGCCACGTCCTGCTCATGACGCGTCTCCTGATTGGGCTGGCGTTCCTGCCGGGCCTGCTTCGCGTCGCCGTTGGACTGCCCCGACGACGTGCTGGCGCCACCAAACGAGCCTTGCGACTGCGATGGCGGCGGCTGCTGGCTCGAAAGCTGTGACTGCGACTGGCCGGAGCCGCTCTGGAATCCGTCCAGCGAGCCGTGCTGGACCGGCGCGACGTCAGCGACATAGCCCGCCGACTGCATGAGATCGCGGATCGAGTCGCGCTGCTGGTCCAGCATCTGGCTGGTATCCTTGCGTTCGGCCGCGAGATGGACCGACACTTCGGCGCGGACGAGACGCAGGCGCACGGTGACGTTGCCGAGCGCCGGCGGCTCCAGATTGATGGTCAGGATCTTGAGCGGCTGGTCCGGCGCGTTGGTCTGGGACGCTGCGGGATCGGCGGTGGCAGAGGTCGTCGCGGATTCCTTCAGCTCGGCAACGACGGCGTTGGCGACCTGTTGCGGCGCGTTGAACTGCGCCGGTGGCAGATGGGTCTCCTGCTGCACCACGGTGACCTTGGTCGTCTCCGGCAATGCATCCCGCGCCGAGGCTTTGACGGCGCGTTCCACATTGGCCGTGACCGCCTCGAAACCAGGCGCCGGCATTGCCTTCGGCGATGTCTCGCTGCCTTGCTGTGCGGCCGGGAGCGCCGCATCCTGAGAACGCGTGCCGGCCGAAGCGAGAGCGGATGGCGCGGACTCGGTTGTAGCGATCTTCGCCGTGCCGGCGGCCTGAACCTCACGCTTCGTGGACATGCGCTCGTCGCGTGCGGACGCGTCTTGCTTGTCAACCGCCGCCGGCTGCGGCTTCGCGGCCGGCACGGCGGCGAGCCCCTGTCCGACGATCACGGGGATGCCCTTCGTAACGTCCGCCGCTGCGGTCGGGTCGACCGGATCTGCCGTCTCCGACGATTCGTCGATCTTCCGGTCGCCGGTCTTGTGACTGGACTTGGGCTCGTCAGCCGCTGAGATGCGGTCGGACGTCGCCTCGTCCTTCGCCGTGTCTGTCCCGATTGGGTGCGTCAGATGCGTGCGCAGTATTCCGGCTTTTGCGCTCGTGTCGCTGCCCTGATCGTCGAGCGCGCGCTTGGCGAGATTGGAGACGGTGTGGAGCAGATCGTTGAACGACGAGTCTGCCGATGATTTCGCCCCCGCGCTCTTGGCGGAGCGCGACGTGCTGCGCATGTTGAGGCTTTCGGCGAGGCCCGAGAATGGTTGTCCGGAGGTTCCGCTGAGCTTGGTCATGGACGGCGATCCCTGGTGAGGAGTTCAAGTTCGCCGAGCTGCTTCTGCGCACGCGCGATGGTCGCGGTCGATGACGCAAGGTCGAGGCGCGCCGGCGTTGCCGGAGGCTTGTCGGCTGCGGCCGCGGATCCGCCGGCGAACGGCTTGCGGACGTCGAGCGCGAGCTGCACCGTCGCATTCAGAAGGGGAACGTCGCGCTCGGGCAGCTTCGAGCGGTCGAGTGCCTTCAGCTCGGCGAGACCGCCGTCATACTCGTCGGTGAGCGTCCGCGAGGTGCCACGGAAGAAATGCGCACGCTCGCGATCCGCTGACGCATCGGCGCTGAGCGTCAGCGCACGCTCGCCGGCGAGCCGGGTCACGGCCAGCTGTCCGCGCAGCATCGCCGCGCGCGCGATCACGAGATAGAGCTTGAGGCGGCTCGCGCGATCGATCTGCTCCAGCAGGGCCGTGATCCGCGCAAAGCGGCGGTCGTCGAGCGCGAGGCTTGATTGCGTCAGGCCCGTGGAGAAGCGCTGCCAGAAATCGCCGGCATAGATCGAGTTGCGGTAATGGCGGATATAGGCCAGCGTCAGGAACTCGAACTTGTCGAATTCCTCGGCCTGCCCAACCAGCAGGATCTCGCGCCGCAGCGCCGCCTCCTCTACGAGCGTACCGGGCAGGAGCAGGCGCGCGTCGTCGAGGCGCTCGATCGCGAGCGAGGCCTCGGCACGTGCGAACAGCGCGCCCTGAACCAGCGCGACCTGCCCGCCCAGGCCCGACGGAAGCGTGCGCGGCTTGACGTCCTTGAGCAGCTCGCGCGCTTCGTCCTGGCGGCCCTCGACATAGGCCAGCGCACCATTGAACAGTCGCTCGTCGACATTCAGCTTGCCGCGCGGCAGCTTGCGCACAACCTGCGGCGCGCCGCCGCTGAGCAGATAGATGACGACAGCCTGGCCGTTCCGCGGATTGCTCCACACGTCCGCGTCGGCGGCGAGAAATTTCTCGCCGACCTGCCGGATCAGCGCGATGTGGCTCCCATGCGCCGCGGTGTCACCATTGGCGATGCCGTCCTGCACAGCCTGCAATGCGCGCACGAGTTCATACGGCTCCCCCGATACCGGGGCCGGCGCCGGCTCGGCCAATGCGCCTGCCATCGTGAACGGCAGCAGCAGCAAGACGGTGCGGAGGAGCGGCCAGATCAAGGGCGCTTCTCCCGGATCAGGATCTCGATCCGGCGATTCTGCGCGGCCGCCGGATCGTTCGGCAGTTTCGGCCGCCGGTCGGCGTAACCTTCGACATGCTCGATCCGCTGCGCATCGACGCCGGAGCGGACCAGCATGTAATAGGCCATCTGCGCACGGGCGGTCGACAGTCGCCAATTGTCGTAGGTCTCCGACTTGTACGGCCGATTGTCGGTGTGACCGCGGACGATGATCATGCCGGGCCGCTTCGTCAGCAGCGGGCCGATCTTGTCGATCACGCGAACGAGTTCGGGCCGCGGCTCCGCCGAGCCGACCGCGAACATGCCGAAACTCGCATCGTCAGTCAGGCTGATCAGTAGGCCTTCCTCGACCTGACGAACCTCGGCCGCCGGTCCAGCGCCGGCCTTGACGTCCGACAGCGCGTCCGCGATCGCAGACTGAAGCTGCTTGACGGTCGGCTGCTGCGTTTGCGCCGCATCGCGCGGCTCGGAGTCCTTCGTCGTATCGTTGGGCCGCGCCTGCGCGGCAGCATTGGCCTGAGCGGTCGCTTGGGCGCTGCCCTCGCGCGAGGATTGCGACGGCGCAGGCCCAGGCGGCAACAGGGGCGACAGGCTTGCGGACGAGCTATCCGCGTTCGGCGCCACGCTTCCGCCGGCATCATCCACCTTGGCGCGGCGCGCCTGCGGTTCGCCCTGACCCGTGCCGGACGCATCGCCCGCGGAGACATTCGGCTTCGGCTCGCTCTCGATGATGCGATCCGCGTCCTTCGATACCTGCGGCGCCAGCTTCCAATAACCGGGATCGAAGGGATCGCGGTAAGCGTCGCCGCCCTTGAGGCCGTCCTCTTCGGCCGATGTCAGGGCGCCGGCGCGCCGCTGGCCCGAAACCTGGTTCGCACTGTTGGCGATCTCGGCAAGCGTCGCATAGGGATCGCGGAACAGGACCTTCTCTTCGTAGAAGGGCGGCTTCTCCGCCGTCGGCGAGTCGCCGCGACGTTCTTCGTTCGGCCCCGCCGGCTTACGCCTGCCGTCCTGGCCTTCGAATGACGACGGCTCCTTCCTGGAGAGGTCCTTCAGACCCTTCGGAGCAGGTGCATTTTCCGCGAGCTTGATCGGATTGAAATAGCTCGCGACCACCTGCTTCTGATCCTGGTTGAGTGCATTGAGCAGCCACATGACCAGGAAGAACGCCATCATCGCGGTCATGAAGTCCGCATAGGCGATCTTCCAGACGCCACCGTGCGGCTTCTCGTCGTCGAAGGCGCTGCGCCGGCGGATGATCACGAGCTCTGGTTTGACCTCATTCATGGCGGACTACCGGCGCGCCTCCTTGAGGCGTTCGCTCCAGGCCGAGATCTGAGTCTCGATCACGGTCTGGTCGGCGACGACGCGGACCTCGAAGGTGTCGGCCGCCTCATAGGCGATGCCTGTCCGCCGGGCCTTCTCGAGCTGCGCCTTCACCAGGTCCAGCAACTCGCTCGGGCCGGTGACCTTGAACGCCGGCACCGGCGAATTGCCGGTCAACGCCGCGATCTGCTCGACCAGCGACTCGATCGCCTTGTCGCGGACCGCTTCCGTGAGAAACGGCAGCAATATCCGCGCAACGGAGCTCGCGATATTGGTCTCAATCTCGCGGCAAGCCGTCTCGAAGCCGTTGACGATGGTGGCCGCCTGCTGGTCGGACCACTTGGCCCGCTCCTCGCCGAGCCGGATCGCGCTGCGGACGCGTTCCTCCGCAAGCCTGGCCTCGCCTTCCGCGACGCCGGCCGCATGTCCGCGACGATAGGCATCGTCGAGAAGGTTGACCGGCGGAGCTTCCGCTGCCGGGGACGGCGGCTGAAGCTGCTGCTGCGAATGGGTCTGTGGCTGCGGCTGAGGCTGAGGTTGCGGCTCGCGCCGAACCTCCCTCGGCCTTGTCAGCACGTCCTGGATCTTGGGCGGCGGCGGAGGCGGCGGCGACTTGGCCCGGCCGTTCGCATCGAACTGCGTCAGGAGCTTTCCGATTGCTGCGTTCATGCCGCCTCCTCGCGTCGCATCCAGTCTTTAAGGATCGCGGCCGCCTGCATCTGATCGAGCCGGACGATCTGCTCCAGCCGCTTTTGCGGCGTTCGCTGCATCTTGCCTTCGAGATCTTCGACGAGGTTGAGCTCGGCCTCCTCGCTGTCAGGCAATGCAAGGGCCGCGGCCTCGAGGGCGGCAGCCTCTGCTGCCTCGGTCTGCTCCTGTTCGGCGCGATGGGTGAGAATACCGTTGACCGCCGGCCGAAGACCGAACCAGACCAGCATCGAGGCAACGGCGAGGATGGTCACCGCGTTGATGACGCTGCCGAGCTGTTTGTTGATCATCTCGACGAAACTGATCGGCGGCACCGGCGCCAGCTCGCGCGAGCCCTCAATGAAGTCGACGGCCGTCACCTGGATCTGGTCGCCGCGCTGCTTGTCCAGTCCGCCGGCGGTGGCCGCGAGCTGGCTGATCTCGGCGAGCTTGCTGTCGATGATGGCCTGGTTGCTCTTGTCGCCGAGATCGGCGACGAGGCGCGCGCGGTTGACCAGGACCGCGATGAAGAGCTTCTTGACCGAATAGCCGTCGCTCACCGTCGTCGTGGTCTTGGACGACACCTCGAAATTGGTGACGTCCTCGCGGCGGGTCTTGTCCTCGCTGGAATTCTTGCTTCCGCCGGCGTTCACCTGCTGATCGGGGAGGTTCTGCTGCACAGTGGTCGGCGTCGACCGATCCGCGTTCTGCGAAGACTCCTTCTCGCGCACGTTCCGCACCGAACGCTCGGCGCGGCTCTCGGGATCGTAGACGGTTTCATTGATCTGCCGCTTATCGGTGGAGAGCTGCGGTGCGACGCTCACCTCGAAATTGTCGAGACCCAGATAAGGCGTCAGCGCCTTGCGGATGTTCTCCTGCACCATGCCGCCGACCGTCTTCTGAAGGCTTGCCATCTTGGTCGGCGCGGCGCTGGCCTCATCCTCTTCGGCGAGCAGCATCGAGCCGTCGGCGTCCAGCACCGTCACCTTGTCGCGGCTCATGCCGGGAATGGCGGCCGCGACGAGATGACGGATCGACTGCGCCGTGCGCGCCTCGATCGCGCCGTCGGTGCGCAGCACGACCGATGCCGAGGGCGGCTGCTGCGTTGCACGGAACGAGCCGCGTACGGGCATGACGATATGCACCCGCGCGGCCTTCACGCCCTTCATCAGCTGCACCGTGCGCGCAATCTCGCCTTCCAGCGCCCGCAGCTTGGTGACCTCCTGCATGAACGAGGTCAGACCGAGCGAGCCGATCTTGTCGAACAGCTCGTAGCCGGAATTAGCACTGGTCGGCAGGCCCTTTTCGGCAAGCAGCATCCGCGCCTGCATGGTCTGGCTCGGGCGCACCGAGACGGCGTCTCCGGCCGTATTGACGTCGAAGGCGATGTTCTGCTCGCGCAGCGCGGCGCCCATGCGCGTCACGTCTTCGCGGGTGAGGCCGGTATAGAGCGTCTCGAACTCCGGCCGGCTCAGATAGTAGGCACCGCCGACGACGGTAACGAGAACGGCAAAGCCGATCAGCCCCAAGGCCATCAGGCGTCGTGGCCCAAGCTCCAGCAGATTGTTGAGCAGTTGCTGTACCTGCGCACGACTGAGCAGCATATGACCTCGTAGCAATGCGAACGTATGAGACACTCCGCTGCCAACCTTGTCTGAAGGTTGCGCGCGGGCGCGAATGTGTCGGTTCGCTGGCGAGGCGTTGCAATCTTACAAATTCGGTAGCGCAATCGACATCGGCAACGGACGGCCGGACGCATTGCCGCCGGGCGGCTGCGACATGTCGCATAAGATCTGACGTCGGAAGGTCGATCTCGGGCACGTCTTGTGCCGTCACGTCCGCCGATCTCGGCGGGGACCGTGCTCCGCGGGGAGCACGGTCGTTTTCGAAAGCGCCGCTTAGCTGCGGAACAGCGACAGGATGCTCTGGCTGTTCTGGTTGGCGATCGAGAGCGCTTGAACGCCGAGCTGCTGCTGGGTCTGGAGCGCCTGAAGGCGGGTCGATTCCGCGTTCATGTCGGCGTCGACGAGCTGGCCGATACCGCGATCCACCGAGTCCATCAGCGACTTCACGAACTCCGTGTTGTTCGAGATGCGGTTCTTGATGGCGCCGAGGTTCGCGGCGGACTGGCTGACGGTGTTGATCGCGGCGGTGACCTGCGCGATGTAGCCATCGAGCGTGGTCTGGTCGGTCGCCGAGTCGGTCAGCGCAGCGATGCTGATCGTGTCGACCGATGCGGTGCCGCTCACCGTGTCCAGGATGCCGGCCGTGGTCGAGGTGTAGAGCGAGTAGTTGGCAACCGTCACCGTGATGGTGTTGATCGTGGGCGTGCCGCCGACGCGCGAGAACGACGAGACCAGGTTCACCGTCGCCGGGGTGGTGGCGGTGGTGCTCAGCCAGTTCACGCCGTTGAACGTCGCCGCGTTGGCCACGTTCTTCATGTCCTGCTGGATCTGGGTGATTTCGGCCTGGATCTTGGTGCGGTCGATGCCGGCGGTCTTGGCTTCGACCAGCAGCGCCTGGAGCTTGGTGAGGCCGGAGTTGCTGTCGCCGATGACCTTGTTCAGAGCGGTGTATTCGGTGTCGACGGTCGCAGCCGACAGACCGAGCGAGTCGGAGACGGCGGAGAGCGCAGCGTTGTCGGCGCGCATCGAAGTCGCGATCGACCAATAGGCCGAGTTGTCCGAAGCGGTCGCGACCCGCTGGCCGGTCGAGATCCGGTTTTCGGTCGTCTGCAGGCTGGCGCTGACATTCCGGAGGGTCTGGAGCGCAGTCATTGCAGCGGAGTTGGTAAGCAGGCTGGAAGCCATCTTTGATGTCCCTTTGAAAGCAGATTGGATTTTGGGGACATACCGGGCTTGCACCGGTACGACAGGGCGGCATCATGCCTTTGGGATGCGGAAATGCGCGTGAACCCAACCCGTCGTAGCGGCGAGACTAGCCAGCGAAGCTTGTGCGAGGCTTGTGGCCCTGTGATCGGACCGCAACAGGGCGGCCGAAATCATGGCGTGCACAGCGCCACGCAAACGAAAGGGCCGCGCTTCGCGAGAAGCGCGGCCCTGCCCTGACCGTCTTGACGCTTAGCGGAACAGCGACAGGATGCTCTGGCTGTTGTTGTTGGCGATCGAGAGCGCCTGAACGCCGAGCTGCTGCTGGACCTGGAGGGCCGCCAGGCGGGTGGACTCCTGGTTCATGTCGGCGTCGACGAGCTGGCCGATACCGCGATCAACCGAATCCATCAGCGACTTCACGAACTCCGAGTTGTTCGAGATGCGGTTCTTGATGGCGCCGAGGTTGGCGGCACCCGAGGAGACCGTGCCGATCGCAGCGGTGACCTGCGCGATGTAGCCATCGAGCGTGGTCTGGTCAGCCGCAGAGTCGGTCAGCGCACCGATGTTGATGGTGTCGACCGACGCACTGCCGCTCACCGTGTCCAAGATGCCGCTCGTGGTCGAGGTGTAGAGCGAGTAGTTCGCGACGGTGACGGTGATCGAGCGGGTGGTCGGCGTGGCGCCGACGCGCGAAAACGACGACACGAGATTGACCGTCGCCGGCGTGGTGGCGGTGGTGCTCAGCCAGTTGACGCCGTTGAACGTCGCCGCGCTGGCCACGTTCTTCATGTCCTGCTGGATCTGGGTGATTTCCGACTGGATCTTGCTGCGATCGATACCAGCAGTCTTGGCTTCGACCAGCAGCGACTGGAGCTTGGTCAGGCCCGAGTTGCTGTCACCGAGAACCTTGTTCAGAGCGGTATATTCGGTGTCGACGGTCGCGGCCGACAGACCGAGCGAGTCGGAGACGGCGGAGAGCGCGGCGTTGTCGGCGCGCATCGAGGTCGCGATCGACCAGTAGGCGGCGTTGTCGGAGGCGGTGGCCACGCGCTGGCCGGTGGAGATCCGGGTCTGCGTCGTGGAGAGTTGCGAGCTGACAGACCGCAGGGTCTGGAGCGCGGTCATGGCGGACGAGTTCGTGAGCAGGCTTGACATTGCGAATGTCCCTTTATGTACGCGTTACATTTTCACTTTGGGACATACCGGGCTTTCACCGGTACGGAGGGGCGGCATCATGCCTTTGGACTGATGTGGGTGGGGTCCAACCCGCCGTGACGCCTTGCTAGCACGCCGAATCTTGCCGCCGGATTAAAATCGCCTTGAATATCATCGCTGTAGCGGCGGTATCGCAGTTACCATCCGCTAACCATGATGACGCGGTCCGAGCCGCGCTCTTTCAGGAGAACGACCGCACCAATCCGGAGGCAAGCAGGTTCCAGCCGTCGATCAGCACGAAGAACAGCATCTTGAACGGCAGCGCGAGGATCGTCGGCGGCATCATCATCATGCCCATCGACATGGTCAGCGTCGCCACGATCATGTCGATGACGAGGAACGGCAGGATGATGAGGAATCCGATCTCGAACGAACGCCTGAGCTCGGAGATCATGAAGGCCGGAATGATGACGCGCATGTCGATGCGCTTATCGTCGAACTTCCTGCGAAAGCTTTCCGCGGCGAGCGCCTCGAAGGTCTGGAGATCCTTGTCGCGAACGTGGGCCAGCATGAACTCGCGGAAGGGATCGGTGATCTTCAGATAGGCCTCTTCCTCCGAGATCTCGTTCTTCATCAGCGGCTGGACGCCGGTCTCCCAGGCGCGGTCGAATGTCGGCGCCATCACGTAGAAGGTCATGAACAGCGCGAGGCTGATCAGCACCAGGTTGGCCGGCGTGGTCTGGAGGCCGAGACCGGCGCGCAGGAACGACAGCGCGACCGCAAATCGCGTGAAGCTCGTCACCATGATGAGCAGGCCCGGCGCCACCGACAGCACCGTGATCAGCGCCATCAGCTGGATGATGCGGCCGCTGGTCGAGCCGTTGCCGGGCGGCAGCAGCGAGTTGAGGTCCGGAATCTGGGCCAGCGCCACTTCGGGCAGCACGACCAGGATCAACGCGAGCAGCAGGACTCTCACTCTCACTGGATCACCAACGTCTCAATGATCAATTCGCGGACCTTGCCCGACGAGCGGATATTGGCGCGCTCGGTCAGGTCGTCGCGCAGGTGCTGGAGCCCGCGCGATCCCTCGAACTGGCCAACCGATGCCGACCGCAGATAGGTGATGATGTCCTCGCTGATGTGGGCGGCCAGGATGCCGGCATCCTCGTCGCTCATGCTCTCCGTCACCATGGAGGCCTCGACGCGGGCCCAGTTGTTGGCAGGGGCAGCGAGATTGGTCACAATCGGGGACAGTTTTCGAAGCCGCGCGCTGCCGGCGTAGCTAGACGCAATCGGCGGCGGCGTGGCGCTCTTCTTCGCATCGGCGACGCGCTCGGCGGCCGCAAACAGATGCAGGCCGGCAAGAGCGCCCGCACCGATCGCGACAAGGGTCAGCACGACAATGGCCGCAATCAGGCGCATCACGTCCCCTGCCCTCGCGACGCGGCCCGGCCGGTGCGGATCTCAGAATGGTGCCACGGCGTCATAGATCCGGTGTCCCCATCCAGGCTGCTGCACGTCAGACAGATTGCCGCGGCCACCATAGGACACGCGCGCCTCAGCGATCTTGTCGTAGGAGATCGTGTTGGCTCGCGAGATGTCGCGCGGACGCACGATGCCGCCGACATTGAGCACGCGCATCTCGGTGTTGACGCGGAATTCCTGCGAGCCGCTGATCATCATATTGCCGTTCGGCAGCACGTCGGTGACGATGGCGGCGATCGAGAGCTTGATATCCTCGGTGCGGTCGATCTGGCCGTTACCCTTGATCTGGGTGTTGGTGCTGAGATTGGCGTTGGTCTGGCCCTTGTCGCTCCATCCTGCGACGTCCATCAGCCAGTCGAGTCCGAACTTGACCTGCGAATCGCGCGAGCGGCCGGTCTTGTTGTCGAGCTTGGCCTTGTCCTGCATCGAGATGATCACCGTCACGACGTCGCCGGTACGCCGGGCGCGGGGATCGCGGTAGAGATCGGTGCCGTCGTCCCAAGTCGATCGATAGCTGACGGGCGTACGCAGGCGCGGCGTCACCGGGATCGGATCGGCCTGCGTCCTCAAGCCGCTGCCGACAGGCGACATTTGCGGACCGGTCAGGACTTCGGCCGGATCATGAAGGCATCCGGCCAGGAACACGGACGCCGTCAGGTAGAGGATGAGGATCGGCTTGTTCATCTATTTGCTCTTTCCGTCATCCACGCGACGCATGCCGCCGAGCAAATCGGCGAGGTGCGCCGCGCGCGCCGTATCCATCTCGTTGAAGATTGCGCTCGAGCTCCTCGGGCTGAGCTTGGCGAGCACGGCGGCGGCGGTCTCGTCGGCCATGCCGGCAATCTGGGTCGCCGCAGCCTCCGGCTTCATGCGCGAATAGATCTCGACGACGCTGGCTTCGGCTTTCTTCAGGAAATCGTCGCGCAGCGCCATCCACTTCTCGTATTCGGCACGCTTGGCCTCGACCTCGGCGATCCGTTCGCGCAGCAGGTTCTCGGCCTTCTCCAGCTCCTTGAGCTGCCAGGCCAGCCTTGCATCGACGGCGGGGTCGGCCACGTTGCTGCAGAACAGCGCGACGTCATTGTCGACGGACACGGCGGCCTGTGGCGGTGTGGGCTTCGGCGGCGCCGTGACGCTGCCGGGTTTGGCTGCACGTACAGGTGCCGGCGCCGGCGTCTCGGAAGCCGGCACGGCGCCGGTGATAGCCGGACCTGAATCTTCCGCCGCCCACGCCGTCGCATGGACGGAGGCGCTTCCGCCCGGATTCGGGGTGGACGGCGTGCCCGGCTTCTGCGGTCCGGACGCGCGGGCACGCGCGAAGGAGAGCAGGTTGAGCGGCCTCGATGGCTTCGCCTCGTCCAGCGCCAGCACGGGCGAAGCGCCCGCAAGCGTCCACACCGCGACGAGGAGGAGTTTGGCTTTGTGATCCAGCTTCAGCATCGGGCCGCGTGCGATTCTCGGTCGAGACCAGAGCATTGAGCGACCAAGCTTGCACGACGCTTGTGCATCATTGCACGATGACATCGGCCTGGAGCGCGCCGGCCGTCTTGATCGCCTGGAGGATGGCGATGATGCCTGATGGTTTCAGTCCGATCTGATTCAGCCCGCGTACTAGGCGCTGGAGATCGACGCCGCTCAGGATCGCCACCTGCGCGCCGGCCTCGTTGGCCTCGACCACGGTCTGCGGAACGACCACCGTCTGACCTCGCGAGAAGGGCGCCGGCTGCGAGACCACGGGAAGCTCGGTGACGCGCACCGTCAGATTGCCGTGCGTCACGGCAACGGTCGATATCCGTACGTCGCGTCCGATCACCACCGTGCCGGTGCGCTCGTTGATCACCACCCGTGCGGGCGTGTCCGGCTCGACCGTTAGCTCGCCGATTTCGGCCAGGAATCGGACCGGGCCGATGTTGCGCGGCTTCGACAGCACGATCGTGCGATAGTCGCGCTCGAAGGCGATCTGCGCGCGATAGCGGCCGCCGGCGTAGCGGTTGATGGCGTCGAGAATGCGCGTTGCGGTAACGAAGTCCGGGTTCTTGAGCTCCAGCACCAGGAATTCCATTTCATGGAGGCTTCCCTGCACTTCGCGCTCGACCAGCGCGCCGTTCGGGATGCGCCCCGCGGTCGGCGTGCCCTGGCTGACGTTCTGCGCCTGGCCGCCGACGCTGTAGCCGGCGACCGTGATCGCGCCTTGCGCGACCGCATAGACCGCACCATCCGCCGCCCGCAGCGACGTCATCACCAGCGTGCCGCCGAGCAGCGAGGTCGCATCGCCGAGCGACGACACGGTCACGTCCATCCGCTCGCCGGCTCCGATCGAGGGCGGCAGGTCCGCGGTCACCATCACGGCCGCGACGTTGCGTGTGCGCAGCGTCGTCGGACGCGTGGGATTGTTGGTGCTCGTGGTCTCGTTCCTGACATTGATGCCCATGTTCTCAAGCATCGATTGCAGGGACTGTTCCGTGAACGGCGCATTGCGGAGCGTGTCGCCGGTGCCGTTCAGGCCGATGACGAGGCCATAGCCGACGATCTGGTTCTCGCGCAGTCCCTTGATGTCCGCGATGTCCTTGATGCGGACCGCGGCCTGAGCGCTGGCGGTAGCGAGGAGGAGGACGAGCGCAAGCAGGACTCTGGTCATGACCCATCCACGACCTTGACCGTGCCGTCCGGCTGGACGATGCCCCTGATGATCACGCCGGTGTCGGTGTTTCGCACCGGGATGAGCGCGCCGGCCGCGCCCGATTGCATCGCCGAGCCGTAGGTGACGATGGACAGGCCGCTGTCCTCCACCACGACCTTGACCATGGCACCGCGGGCAACCGTCCAGGGATCCTCCACCGAATTGGTCGGGATCGGCTGGCCCGGCAGCAGCGTGCGCCGCGCCATGCGACCAATCAGGACCTGGCGTCCTTCGATGAACATGGCAACGCCGAGCAGGCTCGGCGCGAAGGCGCGCTCGGTGATCATGTCGTCCCGGATCAGCTCGCCCGCGCGGATCGAGACGGCCGGCACGGGAAGCCGCTTCTCCTCGGCCGCCGCCAGGCGCGCCGAGGCGAGAACCAGCAGCACGGCGGCCAACCCGCGCATGATCAGGCCCACCCTGTTCAACATCGAGCCACCCGAACTAGCGCATGCCCTTCGAGACAGTCGAGGCCATTTCATCCGAGGCCTGGATGACCTTGGCGTTCATTTCGTAGGCACGCTGCGCCGAGATCAACTCGGTGATTTCCTTGACGGGATCGACGTTCGAGGCTTCGAGATATTTCTGGTTGATCTTGCCGTAGCCGGAATCGCCCGGCAGCCCGACGACCGGCGTACCGGACGCGGTCGTCTCGCGGTAGAGATTGCTGCCGAGCGGCTCGAGCCCCGCCTCGTTGGCGAAATTGGCGAGATTGAGCTGGCCGATCTGCCGCGGATTTATTTCCGTGTCCAGCTTGGCGAACACCTGTCCGGTCTGGTTGACCGTGACCTCGACCGTTCCCTGCGGCACCGTGATCGCGGGGTCCAGCAGATAGCCGTCGATCGTGACGAGCTGGCCGTTGGCATTCGTATTGAACGAGCCGGCGCGGGTGTATTGCACCTCGTTGTTGGGGCCCAGCACCTGAAACCAGCCGCGGCCATTGATGGCGAGGTCATAGGGATTGCCGGTCTGCGTCAGCGCGCCCTGGATGTGCAGCTTGCGGATCGCCGCCGACTTGACGCCGAGGCCGAGATTGGCACCCTCCGGAATCGGCGAGGAGCCGTTGACATTGGCGACACCCTGCATCCGGTCCATCTGATAGAACAGATCGGTGAATTCCGCGCGCGCCCGCTTGTACGACGTCGAGTTGATGTTGGCGATGTTGTTGGCGATGACCTCGATGTTGGTCTGCTGGGCGTTCATTCCAGTGGCCGCAATGGCGAGCGATTTCACGATCGTCACTCCTTCAGATCAAATCGACATCCGAACGACTTCTTGGTAGGCCTGCACGACCTTGTCGCGAACCGCGACCGCCGTCTGCAAGGCCTGCTCGGCCGACAT
This sequence comes from Bradyrhizobium sp. C-145, assembly GCF_023375135.1. NCBI lineage: Bacteria > Pseudomonadati > Pseudomonadota > Alphaproteobacteria > Hyphomicrobiales > Nitrobacteraceae > Bradyrhizobium > Bradyrhizobium sp. C-145. Next base: position 7,749,605 of record NZ_CP088150.1, read on the forward strand.
CAGCGCCTCCACGACGCGCCGCGTCGATTCCTTGCCCTGCATCGCCGAGATCGACGCCGCCTCGCCCGCCTTCAGCGTTCCGATCGCGTCCGTCGTCACCTGCTTCATCACCGATTCGAAGCCGACATCGTCACTGGCCTGGATCGCGGTCGTCGCCGCCGGCGAGATGGCCTGCGTCTCGGTCGCGCGGCTCGCGGCTCGCCCAGCAGAGATCGCGGTGGATGAAATCGCCTCAAGCATTGTCAGCTCCTCAAGAGGTCGATGGTCATTCCCAGCATCGACCGCACTTGTTTCACGACCTGGAGATTGGCCTCATAGGACCGGTTGACCTCACGCATGTCGGCCATCTCGATCATCATGTTGACGTTCGGCAGCTTGACGTAGCCGGCCTTGTCGGCGGCGGGATGCCCCGGATCGTACTCGACGCGATACGGCGTGGTGTCGACCCCGATCTCCTTGACTTTCGCAAGCTGTGCACCCGAGGCACGGTCCATGGCGGCATCGAAGGTGATGGTCTTGCGCTGATACGGATCAGCCCCGGCGGTGCGCCCGGTCGACGTCGCGTTGGCGAGGTTCTCCGAGACGATGCGCATGCGCGTCGATTGCGCCTCGAGCCCGGAGCTTGCGACGGTCAATGACGACTGCAGAGAGTCCAGCATGTCAATTCACCTCAAGCCTTTGCGCTCGACAGGACCATGCGGTGAAACGACCGCACGATCGCCGAGTTCATCGAATAGTCGCGATTGACGTCGTTGCCCTTGATCATCTCCTGCTCCAGACTGACCGAATTGCCGGAGTGAACCACTTCCCAGCTGTCCTTCTTGGCGATCTTGCGCGTGTCGGTCTCGGCGGCGGACAACTGCATGTGCGAGGGCGACGTCGTCGCGAGCCTGACCGGCATGCCGTCGAGCACCTTGTTGAAGGGCTCGACGTCGCGCGCCTTGAAGCCCGGCGTGTTGGCGTTGGCGACGTTGGTGGCGATGGTCGACTGGCGGAGTTCGAGGTAGCGCGCCTGCGACGATGCGAGTTCGAAGAGATAAAGCGGTCCCACGACAGCCCCGTTCTGGTCCATTCGGGAGAACCCTAGGGCGTTAAGCTTTCGTCAAGCTGTTGCGCGAAGCACCATCCTCGGAAATCTACTGGACCTTCTCGGGCCGTGCGGTCTGCTTGGACTGGAGGAAGTAGATGATCTCGGCGACGGGGCGGAAGAATTCCGCCGGAATCACCTGGTCGACCTGCACCGCCTCGTAGAGCGCGCGCGCCAGCGCCTTGTTCTCGATCACGGGAATCCGATTCTGCTCGGCAACTTCGCGGATCTTCAGCGCGATCACGTCCATGCCCTTGGCGACCACCAGCGGCGCCGCATTCTCCTCGCGCTTGTAGCGCAGCGCGATGGCGAAATGCGTCGGGTTCGCGATCACCAGCGTCGCGCGCGCGGCGGAGGCGATCATGCGCTGGCGCGAGCGGTCGCGCGCCAGCGAGCGCAGGCGCGCCTTGATCAGCGGATCGCCCTCGGCCTGCTTGTGCTCGTCCTTGATCTCCTGCTTGGTCATGCGCAGCTCGCGTCGCCAGTGGAAGCGCGACCAGGCGAGATCGATCGCGACCAGGACGATGGTCGCGATGCAGATCGCCGAGACGATCCGCATCGCGATGTTGAGGATCATTTCGGGCAGCGCCACCGGATCGGTGTACATCGCCTCGAACGCCTTCGCCTCGGACGAGCGCAGCACGAAGGCGACGACGGCGGTCACCGAGGCGAGCTTGAACAGCGACTTGGCGAACTCGACGAGTCCCTGCGTGCCGAACAGGCGGTTCCAGCCGCTGACCGGGGAGATGCGCGACACGTCCGGCTTGATGCGCTCCAGCACCAAACGCGGCGCATTTTGCAGCAGCGAGGCGGCGAGGCCGAATACCATCATGATGACGACCAGCGGCACCAGGAATCGCAGTGAATGAAGTCCCACCACGGTGAGCAGGTTCTGTGCGTCGGCCGCGGTGCTGAGCGGGAAGCCTTCGGGATCGTCGAGAAAGCTCTTCAGCGTCGGGGTCAGTTGCTGCACGCCCTGGCCGATCAGGAAGGCCTGGATCACCATCAGCGCGGCCATCGAGGCGAAGATGGAAGCCTCCCGAGAGACCGGGATTTTGCCCTGTTCGAGCGCATCACGGACTTTCTTCTCGGTCGGCTCTTCTGTCTTGCTCTCCTGATCGGATGTTTCTGCCATGCCCGTTCAGCGGTCAGCGGAAGACCAGCTCATCCTCCTGCTCGGGGTTGAGCTCGATTTCACCCTTCTCCGCGAGCTCGAGCGCGAGGTCGGTGATCACGCGCCGCGCCTCAAGCACATCGCGCTGGTTCGACGGCTCGCCGATGGCGAGCTCGTGTTCGACGACGCGGCGGACGCGCGAGGCGACCGAGGACAGGATCAGCTCGCGGAAGCTCTTGTCGGTCCCCTTCAGCGCGACGACGATGCGATCGGTCGGCACCTGGTCGAAGATCATGGTGCGCGCCTTCGGCGTCAGGTTGATGACGTCGTCGAACGTGAAAAGCAGCTCCTTCAGCACTTCGGCCGACTTCGGTCGCTTCTCCGACAGGCTCTTCAGCATGTCCTCGATATGGCCGCGCTCCATCTTGTTGATGATGTCGGCGACGCGGGCGTAGGTGTCGGCGCCGAGGTTGCGGGCGAAGTTGAGCGTCAGGTCCTCGTGCAGCGTCTTCTCGATGATGCGCATGGCGTCGTCGACGATCGGCTTGAGGCTCAGCACGCGCCGCATCAGCTCGTTGCGCAGGCTGGATGGCAGCTGGCTCATCACCTTGGCGGCGCAGGCCGGCTTCACCTTGGACAGGATCAGCGCCGCGGTCTGCGGGTGCTCCTTGGAGAGATAGCTCGCGAGCGAGTTCTCCGATACCGAGGAGACGCGATCCCAGACCGAGCGGCTCGAATTGCCGAGCAGGTCCGACATGATCTGCGAGACCTGGTCGGCCGGCAGCACGTCACCGAGCACGGCCTCCAGACCGCCGAGCGTGCCAAGGATGTTGGCGCCCATCGAGAATTGCTGGGCGAACTCCTCGACGATTCCCTCGAGCTCCTGCGCCGTGATCGGCCGCAGCTCCGCCGCGGCCTTGGTGACGATGCGGATCTCCTGCGGCTCGAACTGCTGAAGCACGCTCGCGGCCGCCTGCCGGCCCATGGCCAGGAGGAGGGCCGCGACCTTTTCCGTTCCGCCCAGCGTGGCGACGCCTCGCTGCTTGACGGGAGCGATGCCGACCTGTGCCGCCATGGTCAGGTATCACCCTGCCCCAGCGGACCGACGATCTCCGTCAGCGAGACGCCGAAGCGGGAATTGTCTTCTTCGACCACGACCACCTCGCCACGGGCGACGATGCGGCCGTTGACGACGACATCGACAGGTTCGCCGACCCGATGATCGAGCGGCACCACGGCGCCGCGCCCGAGCTTCATCAGGTTCGCCACCGGAATGGTCGCCGATCCCAGCACCACCTGCATGGTGACGGGAATGCGCAGGATGGCATCGACGTTGGCGAACTTGCCGGTCTCCTCCGCCGTGCGCGCGGCAATCTCCGCCAGCCGCTCCAGTGGAGATGCATCGGTGTGCCCCTCGTCGGATGCCGATGCGCGAGTGGCAGACTCATAGTCGAAGGATTGCGCCATTTGGTATCGCCTCTTGGTATTTCCGCTCCCGGAGCGCCGCCGCGCTCCGACCGTATCGTTTTCGCCGGCTCCGGCTTCAATGCTTGTTCACGTCGGCGCCGCCTGCAGTCGCGACGGGCGCGAGCCCGGTCCTTGCATCGAGCGCCGCGATCGCTTCGTGGGCCTGATCGATCTTCGTGCTCAGCACGTTGGCGAGCCGTCCGAGATTTGCGGTGGAATCGTGCGCCGCGTTGATGACCGTGTCGAAGGCGCCCGCCGTCTCATGGACGATGGTCGAGAATTCACCCTGGTAGCTGCGCAGTCGCGCCAGTTCGCGGTGCATCCGGGTCACCCGCATGCTGGTAAAAGCGAGCGCAATCAGCAGCACGGCATCAACGAGATAGGATATCATCGACGAACTCCCGTTTCTGATCGACGGGATCTGCCACCTGCATGGCGTAATAGCCATCAAGCTGGCCGATCTGACACCAGAACAGCACCTGGTTGTTGCTTTCGAGCCGGGCGAGCGTGCGCGGCGTGGCTTCGAGCTCGAGCACCTGCCCGACCTGGAACTTCACGACGTCGCCGAGCGATATCATCTTCTCGTCGAGCACCGCGCTCAGCGTCACCTCGGTGCGGTGAACCTCGCTCTCCATCTGCTCGCGCCAGCGCGGATCGGCCGCGCGGCCGTCGCTGACGACGACATGCGCGAGCTTCTGCCTGAGCGGGTTGAGCGCGGAGTGCGGAATGATGAGGAACATCTGGCCGCCGCGATAGAGCGCCTGCAACATGATGTTCGCGCAGATGGACATGTTGCCGCTGCGTCCGATCGCCAGCGAGGCCATAGCGGTCTCGACCCGTTCCACGCGGAAGGTGACGTTCGAGGTGCCGGCAAAGGCGGATTGCAGCGCCTTGGCGAACCGCTCGAACAGCGCCTGGACCAGGCGGATTTCGATGTTCGAGAACGCGCGCTCGACGTCGAGCGGCGGTTCGGCGCCGTCGGAGCCGAACATCGCCTCGACCATGGTGAACACGAAATCGCGGTCGAGCATGATGATGACACGGGAGTCCCACTGCTCGGCATAGAGCACCGCCGCGACCGCGTTGGCCTCGTAGTCCTTGATGATGTCGCCGACGCGGTCATTGGTGATGCCGTTGACCGAGAAATAGCACGGCGTTCCGGCCATCGGCTGCAGGCTGTCCGTGCACGATGCCGCCATGCGATCGAAGATCACATTGAGCATCGGCATGCGTTCGATCGATATGCCGGCGGCGTCCAGCAGGTAGTTTGGCAGCTGCTTGCGCTGATCGACGTCGACGTCTTCCATCATCATGCGCGGGCAGCCTTCGGTTCAACCTCGGTGACGACGGCCTTAGGTCCTGCAATCGTCTCGTTCTCGACGACGTCGATCGACGGCCGCTCGGTGCTGGCGATCATCTTGCGGCCGTGCTCGACGGCGATCTGCGGCATGGCGCCGTTCATGAACGCCAGCAACGTCTGCTTGACAATGATATAGGGCCGGCACTTCTTCTCGCGCGTCATCTTGATCTTCAGCGCGAAGGGCGAAATGATGCCGTAGGACAGGAAGATGCCGGCGAAGGTGCCGACGAGGGCCGCGCCGATGAAGCCGCCCAGCAGCTTCGGCGACTGGTCGAGGGCCCCCATGGCCTTGATGACGCCGAGCACCGCGGCGACGATGCCGAGCGCCGGCAGCGCCTCGGACACCACCACAAGCGCATGGTATGGCGTCAGCTTGCTCTTCACGATGGTGTGGATCTCCTCGTCCATCAACGCCTCGATCTCGTGCGTGCGCGCATTCCCCATGATGATCAGGCGGACATAGTCGCAGATGAACTGGAGCAGCGCGGGGTCGGAGAGCACGCTCGGAAACGCCTTGAAGATCTCCGATGAGGAGGGATCGTCGATGTGCGCCTCGACCTCGTTGCGACCCTTGCCCCGCAGCTCGCGCATCAGGGCATGGAGCGCGCCGAGCAGATCGAGATAATAGCGCTCACTGGGGACAGCGCCGGTGATGGCCTGCATGCAGGCAACGCCGGTGTCCACGACCGTCTTCCACGGATTGGCGACGATGAAGGTGCCGACGGCGGTGCCCATGATGATCACGAACTCCCACGGCTGCATGAGCACGGCCAGGTGCCCGCCCATGGCGGCAAATCCGCCGAGCAGTGCCGCCACCGTGATGAAAATCCCCACGAAACTGCCCAACGCGCCGCTCCATCGCCGATCCCAGCGGGAATATCTAGTCGGCGACGCTTGCGCGAAGCTGGCTTCGGGACCGCCAGCCTCGCGCAAGCAATTCGCGGCAGCTTGAGACGATGTTGCAAGAGCGGCCAGAGGGACGCGTGTCATGCTATCCACCATCGCGGATTACACCAGACTGACCAAGGATATGGGTAAGTCGCTGACACAGGTCGCGAAACAGCCGGACGTCAGCCGCGAGACCGATTATTTCCTCAGCCATATCGGCAACGTGAAGACCATCGACGATTTCCTGAAGGACTACCGGCTCTACTCCTATGCGATGAAGGCCTACGGCCTCAGCGACATGACCTATGCCAAAGCGTTCATGCGCAAGGTGCTGACCGAAGGTGTCGCCAACAAGAACACCTTCGCCAACAAGCTCACCGACGTCCGCTATCGTGAATTCGCCACGGCGTTCAACTTCGCCGCCCTCGGCAGCAACGCCACCCAGACCACCCAGGCCACGACCGGGACGGCGACCCAATATGTCAGGCAGACGATGGAGCAGAAGGCCGGCGACCAGAACGAGGGCCTGCGGCTGGCGCTGTATTTCACCCGCAAGGCCTCCACCGTCACCACCGCCTACCAGATCCTCGCCGACAAGGCGCTGACGCAGGTGGTTCAGACCGCGCTCGGCCTGCCGTCGACGATCAGCTCGGCCGACATCGACGCCCAGGCCAAGATGATCACGGACAAGATCAAGCTCACCGATTTCCAGGACCCGGCCAAGGTCACCAAATTCGTGCAGCGCTTTGCCGCGATGTGGGATGCGGCCCAGGCCCAGAGCGACAACTCGACCAACCCCGCGCTGGTCCTGATCGGCGGCGCGTCGTCGATGGCCAGCATGGATACCGACATGCTCTCGAAACTTCAGTCCATCCGCTTCGGAAAGTAAGTCATGCAATCGGCTCTCTATGTGGGATTGTCGGCGCAGGTCGCCCTCGAAAAGCGCCTTCAGACGATCGCCAACAACGTCGCCAACGTCAACACGGCGGCGTTCCGCACCGACGTGGTGAAGTTCGAGACCGTGCTGTCCAAGGCGGGCGCGAACCCGGTCGCCTTCTCCTCGCCCGGCGACAACATCATCTCCCGCGAGACGGGCAACATCACCGAGAGCGGCAACCCGCTCGACGTCGCCGTGGTCGGACAGGGCTGGATCGCCTTCGCCGGTCCGAACGGCACGGTCTATACCCGTGACGGCCGCCTCCAGATCGCCCCCAACGGCGACCTTCAGACCGTGTCCGGTTTTCCCGTGATCGATTCCGGCGGCGCGCAAATCACGCTCGATCCCAACGGCGGACCGATCTCGATCGCGCGCAGCGGCGCCATCACCCAGGACAACAACGAGATCGGCACCATCGGCCTGTTCAGCATTCCCGCTGACGCCAATCTCGAGCGCTATGGCAATTCCGGCGTCACGCCCGATCGTCCCGCGACCGCGATCGCCGATTTCTCCCGCGACGGCTTCAAGCAAGGCTACGTCGAAGGCTCCGGCGCCAATCCGATGATGGAATTGACGAAGCTGATCGCAGCCTCGCGCGCCTTCGACGGCACCAATTCGATGATCGAGGGCACCGAGAGCTCGCTCCAGAATGCAATCCGGACGCTGGGCGAACCCGGCAAATAGGCTGCGCCTCGCGCGCAATGAGGTTGGACGGTTTCCTTGAACGCTCTTCGGCAACTCGAGTGGGCGCTGCTGGAGCTTCAGCAGAGCACGCCCCTGCCAAGCGTCAGCGGCGCGATCTCCGAGATCGCGCCGACGCATTTCCGCGTCTCCGGCCTGTCGCGCTTCGTGAGGCTCGGCGAGCTCATCGGCGTCAATTCGGCCGGCAGGCCCCAGATCGGCGAGGTGGTGCGGATCGACAGCGAGGGCATCATCGCCAAGCCGTTCGATCGCCAATTCGCCGGCGGGCTGGGCTCGGTCGCATACCGGATGCCGCCGTTGTCCTTTGCGCCCGATCCGAGTTGGAAGGGCCGCGTCATCAGTGCGCTCGGCGCACCGCTGGACGGCCAGGGGCCCCTCACGCCGGGATCGCGTGCGGTCTCGGCGGAAGCCGAGGCACCTTCGGCCATGAAGCGCGCACGCGTGCACAAGCCGCTGCGCACCGGCGTGCGCGTCATCGACCTGTTCTCGCCGATCTGCGCCGGCCAGCGCGTCGGCATCTTTGCCGGCTCCGGCGTCGGCAAATCGACGCTGCTGGCGATGCTCGCCCGCAGCCAGGGTTTTGACACGGTCGTGCTGGCGCTGGTCGGCGAGCGCGGCCGCGAGGTGCGCGAGTTCATCGAGGACGTGCTGGGCACCGACCGTCACCGCGCCGTCACAATCGTGTCGACGGGAGACGAGAGCCCGATGATGCGGCGGCTGGCGCCGAAGACGGCGATGGCGGTCGCCGAATATTTCCGCGACCGCGGCGAATCGGTGCTGCTGATGGTCGATTCGATCACCCGCTTCGCCCACGCCGCCCGCGAGGTTGCACTCGCCGCAGGCGAGCCCGCGGTCGCGCGCGGCTACGCGCCGACGGTCTTCACCGATCTGCCGCGGCTTCTGGAGCGCGCCGGCCCAGGCGAGGAGGGATCCGGCACGATCACCGGGATTTTCTCCGTGCTGGTCGACGGCGACGATCACAACGAGCCGATCGCCGACACCATCCGCAGCACGCTCGATGGACACATCGTGCTCTCCAGGCACATCGCCGACCAGGCGCGCTATCCGGCCGTGGACGTTCTGGCCTCGGTCTCCCGCCTCGCCCATAACGTCTGGGACCCCGAAGAGCGCGAATTGGTGAGCAAGCTGCGCGCCATGATCGCCAAATACGAGGACACGCGCGACCTTCGCCTGATGGGCGGATATCAATCGGGACGTGATTCGGGTCTTGACCAGGCGGTCGACATGGTTCCGAGAATCTACAGCGCGATGCGGCAGGACGCGTCGGCCCCACCGAGCGCCGATCCATTCCGCGAACTCCGGGACATGCTCAGGGGCGAGTAGCAGGTTGCGCGGTGAGATGGCGCGCGACGCCCTGCCCGTTGTTTTCGACAGCCGATTGCGCATGCGGCCACGCTTCCAGCGCATGCGCACGCGCAGCCATGACCGGCTTGCGTCGCGGGAACGTCAGTCGATCGGACGAGAGGAATCGAGCAGAAGCGACGAACGGGCCATTCCGGCGACCGCGACCGCAACAACCGCCGCGTGCAATTCCTGTGAGTTCCCTCAGGTGATTCCCCGACGGTCGTACAAGTTGTGGATGACATGCCGACGCACATCGTCGTCATGCACAAGCTTCGATCAACTTGCATCAACGACAGACAGCAACGTGGCGTGCACAAACCGACGTATAGTTGCGGTGCATGCTGCTCATCGGGCAGCGTATTGCGTTCACTATCATGTGTGCCGACGAGCGAGATTGTCTTGAACGTTACATTCGCCCGCAACGACATCCAGTCTTAGAGAGCGTCTGTACTTGATTTTGTTGAGAAGCTCATTCATCGTTTCGATGGATACAAGAAACGTCTGCTTGCGACTTGAACTTTTAGGGGCCTCGGTTGAACTACTCCGATCCATCGTCTGCTGGCGACGGCAACTCGGGCTCCCGTGCGACGACGACGCTATTGGTATGCCCTCAGCGACGCAGGCTTGCGCTTCGAACGACGCGGCGCCCATCAGTCCGGGTCGGTCGCGTTGCAGTCCCTGCCTTCGAGCGAGAATTGGACACGACGTGCTCGTCGGGCACCTCCAGCGGTCTGACGCCTCACGACGGATTCGCAAGCCAGGGCGCGAGGCGGCTTCGGAACGCCGCACACGAAGTTCCGGGGACGAGGTAGATTCATGCCATTGGCGCGAGAAGCCGTCGAGCTGCTGGTTCAGGCGGCGAGGGCTTGGTATTTCGAAGGCAATCAGCATGGATTGCGCGATCGCGAATGGATGGCGCTGCGCTTTCTCGGCCGCGCCAACAGGTTCTCGCGCACGCCGTCCGCGCTTGCCGGCTTCATCGGCGCCACCAGGGCCACGGCATCGCAGATCGTGAAGACGCTCGAGGGCAAGTCCTTCCTGGTGCGAAAGCCGTCGCACGAGGACAAGCGTTCGGTCGTGCTTCACGTCACCGCGCAAGGCGAGAAATGCCTGAGCCAGCACGACCCGATCAATCACGTGCTGAACGCAGTCACCTCGCTCGGCACTGACGAGTGCATCAGATTGCGTGACTCGCTGCGGGAGATCCTCAATCATCTCGACGCGGCCCATCAGCGCCTCGACGCCAGCATCTGCCGGGACTGCATGTTTCTCGCCGAACGCGGCCCGGGCACCGGCAAGGGACGCGCGACCGCCGAGTTCATGTGCCGGCTGTATCGCGCCCCCGTTTCGCTCGAGGAGACCGAGCTGCTCTGCACCAGCTTCGAGCGCACCCGCGACCGCCCGAAGATCGAGGCACATCTCGACCGTGCGCGGGTGGCAAGCCAGGGGTGAGGCGGGCGCCCGCAATGACGGAGCAAGAGGCATCGGCGCTGCTCTGCTCCCCAATCCCCATTTGAATCGCAGACACGCCTTCCCGTTCTCGCGGCTGATTTCGCCCGAGCTTTGCTTCGTCGCTCCACCCTCTCGATGCAAGAGGGCGCAGGGAAGGCCAGGTGCCGGCTGGCACCCACGGTCCGCTGTGCGCGTGTAGCGCAAAAGAAATTGCACAGCGGCATACAGGTGAAGCCGTACACACGGCCTTCCTTGCGCAGTGGTCGGACGGCTTATGCCGCGCTCTCCCGGGAGCCGAGTTCCTTCTGGCCTCCCTCACCCCGCGAATTGACGATGCCGTCCGCCCGGTCGGGCTCGCGCGCATCTTCGAAGGGCTTGACCGTAGCAACGACGGCCAGGACCACACGGTTTTGCCGTACGCGCGGCTCGCATGTTCGCCGCAGAGTTTTCCCGCGCTGTCGACGTCACGGGAAAGCTAGCGAGACGAGCCTTTCAGCGCCGCTCGTCCGCGCGCGGCTGCGAGCTCACAGGGACTACCCGCCCTGCCCGCACCCTTCGTGCCGACGCTGCCGCGTCCACCGCAACCCGGCTCTCGCGACACGTGACGACACAAGATCGCCCCTCAAGAGTGAGCCGGGATGGCCGACACATACGACAAATCCGAATTTCTGTAAAGTCGAATCTTTTGGCGAGGACGGATTGACAACGCCGCATGTGGAAACATCCAGGTGTTTTGCCCGTCGGGCGCCGTAGCCCGGATGGAGCGTTGTCCGGGATCGCACCCCCATTCTACAGCGCCCGGGATTACGCTTCCGCTCCGTCCGCACGAGGGGTCGGATATCATGCAGAATGCGCACAAAAAACACCCGGCGGTTTCCCGCCGGGTGTTCGTTCCACTGGTTGGAAAGATCTTACCAGTTGCGCTGGGCGCGCAGGATCATGGCGATCGAGTCCTGGTCCTTCAGCTCGTACACAGCGGTCGGCTTGGCAGTGTTGGCAGCCGGGCTGAGGACGGCCGTGCCCGAATACTTCTGGTCGAGGTGCGTCCAGGAGAGGTCGGCCGAGAACGTCAGGTTCTTGATCGGGGTCCAGCGGGTGACGATACCGAGCTGGCCGATAGCGAAGTCGGGGTTGCAGCTCGTCACACCGGCGAGGCCGCCGAACACGCCACCTGTACCGCCAGCGCCACAGAGCGTGGTCTTGGCAAGCGTGCCGAACTGGGCCTGAGCGTAGGCACCGTAGAGCGCGGAGTTCCAGTTGGGATTCCAGTTGTGGGTGTAAGCGCCACGGAAGCCCCAGGTCTTGACCGTCTCCTGCTGCGAGCCGGTGACGAACACCGTGTCAGGAGCATTGGCGAAGCCGACGCTCTGATAGGCAATGCCCGAGCTGCCGAACAGCGAATACGTGCTGCCCGACAGGTTCTGGAAGTTGTAGCGGGTCGCACCGTCGGTGTAGACGCCCTGGATGTTGATCGTGTCACCCGCGCCGGTCGGGATGTTCTTGATCGACAGAGCGAGCTGAACTGCCCAACCCCACTTGTCGTCGGGGTGGCCGGTCGGCTCGGTCGCGCCGTAGTAGGCGACGTGGTTGTCATGCGCGGCAACCGACGCCTGGAACAGGCCCCAGGCCTGGTCGACGCGCACCTGAGCAACGAGGTTCGGCGAACGCGAGCCGCCGATGGCGTTGGAGCCGTACGAACCGCCAACCATGGTAGCCGCAGTCGCGCCGGACATGTTGAGGTTGCCGGCCTGATAATAGGCCGTCGCGTCTTCCGCCGAGAACGCCGCCGTCACGCCCTGACCGAAGTCAGCGGTATAGGTGAACTGGTTGACACCAGTGACCGTGCCGCTGCCGCCGACGAGATTGTCGGTGATGTTGCCCGGATAGTTGGTCCAGGGCGCATCGAACTGCGACACGGCCTTACCCATGGTGAAGCCGGCGAACTGGATGAAGGCGTAATACACGCCGAGCGCACCGCCCGAGGTGCCGCCGTCCGACGGGTTGATGGTGGTGGTGCCAGCCGTCGTGGCGGTGTAGCCAGTCGTGCCCGTAGCGGAGCCCGTGCCGGCGTAGCCACCGGTGGTCCAAGTGAAGACCGCGTCGAAATAGGTGCGGACCACGCCGTACTCGGTCGCGGTGCGCGTGTCGATGTTCAGGTCTTCACGAGCACGGAAGGTGTAGTAGTTCGCGAGGCGGTTGCGGGCGCCGGCAAAACCGCTCTGGTTCGGGCTGAAGTCCGAGTTGGTGTTGAAGTTCGCGTCGGCGCGCAGATAGCCGCCCAGCTTGATGCAGGTGTCGGTGCCCGGGATGTAGTAGAAACCGGCGCCGTACAGCGAGCAGATCTTGACGTATTCGACCGCCTTGGCCTTCACCGGCAGATCGGCTGCGAACGCCCCGGAGACGGCCATCAGGCCGGCTGCCGAGCCGAGAAACAGCGTCTTCGTTAACTTCATTCGTAAACCTCCAGGTCGCTTCAGGGGGCTCGGCTCCTCGGAGGAGGCCGCTTCACCCACTTTGATTTCCGTTCAATTCAGGTCCGCACTGAAGGTCCGGACTGAAACGACAGCGAGGTGCCCCCCCTCCGTCGTTCCTTTCGTATAGTTTATAAAAACAATCACCTCAATTTGTTGATTTAGTAAATCGCTGTTTCCGGCGCGGATGTGGCCCAAAGGCAACAGAGCGTCGTTCGCAGGCCATAAATAGACGGAAAAGCCCTCAGGGGGCATCCTGAGGGCTTTTTTGAAGGTCTCACGTCGCCGGCCGTGACAAGGTCAAGAGCCACAGAGAGAGTGGTCGAGACGTAATTTAATCAATTGATTTTTGCAAGCACTAAACTGTCGGTCGCTTTCAGGGTGCAACATCTGCGCCATCTTCGTGCGCGACAGGCGAGACGCCTGCTCAATATCCCGTTACTATCCGCAAAAAGGGATCAAAGGAATCGAACGAGGGAAGCCAGGGTGCTCGAGAAGAAGCTCGACAGGGCGATTACGGAATTCATTTGGAACGTCGTCGAAATCCACTCCCAGCTGGAGGACATCCACACCAGCTGGGCCGGACTGCTGGGCATCACCCAGCCGCAATGGCTCATCCTGATGGCCATCACCGAACTCGATGAGGGGCGAGGCGTCGCCGGCATCGACATCGCGAATAAGTTGCGGGTCCACCCCGCGTTCGTCACCAACCAAACCAAGGCGCTCGAAAGGCGCGGATTTCTGTCGCGACGAGCGGCCCCGGACGATGCCCGCTTCGTTCTGATGTCGCTCACCGCAAAGGCGACCACGGAAATCGAAAAGCTGGCCAAGCGAAAGCTCGCCTTTAACTCGACCATGTTCAATGAACTCGACGAAAAGACCTTGGCCGAGTTGAACGCCACGCTCGCGACGATCGCCAAGAACGCCCGGTTGGCGGCACGATTGCTGGCGATCGAGGCTTCATGATCCGCCTGGCCCCGGGCGCTTCACAGGTCCACGTGATGCGCTAGAGGTAAGTCACGGGATCGAATTGACGAGCCACTCCAAACTTGCTGTCGAGCCATTGGACAATGAAATTGTCGGCGGCGATGAAATTCTCGGTCTCACCCAGCGGGTGCGGGATGCGGTTCGGCACGACGACCGAGCAATCGGCTCCGGCCCGCCGATAGGTGGCCTGCAACTCGAGAGCCTCTCGCTCCCGCAGCATCGAGCGGCTGCCGACCACCATGAGAAGCGGGCAAGCGATCCGACGCGACGGCGGCAACGCGCCATTCGAGGCTCTCTCATCGACGCCGGTCATCCAATGCACTGATGCGCGACGCGCGACCGAGGTCAACAGTCGGCGTCGCACACCGCGGCGGCTATCCGGCAGTCCGAAACGGCGAGGCGGGAGGCACGACTGGCACCCGTCCCTTCGCCATAGACCGCGATCTGCTGCGCGTCGACATCCTGACGCGCTTCCAGATAGTCCAGCCAGCACTGAAGCATTTGCGGCTCCACGCCGCGGCTACCGGGTGAGGCGCCGGCACCGAGGAAGAGGAGTGACGTGGTCCCGCCGCGTGTGGCCGGCAACAGCCGGCTCATCATCGAGTCCAGCGTGATGTCCTCGTCACCAATGCAGATAATTGCGGGTGCGCAAGGTCCGCCACGCGACGCCGGCACGAAGAAGCCGGACAGCGGGCCCTGATCGAGGCCATCGATCTCGACGCGCTCCATCGCCGGACCGAACCCGTCCATGAAAGCTTTCAGGTTGGCTCCGACCCTGCCTGCGAGGCCGGCCAGCGCCGGATCCTCCGGACAGGACAAGCTTCGCGCGACTTCGAGGGCCGTGAGCGAACACAGCCCCGCTTCCGACGCAACCCGGGCCGAACCATCTCTGCGCGCGGACTCGGCGAACAGCCGGTAGTCGTCTGCGACCCGCAGCCAATCCGCGACCCACAGATGTCTGTGCGTCTCACGCGCAAGCTCTGCACCGGTGAGGCTTTCGAAGAATTCGGACACGCGATTGCGCAAGCCCGTCAGATCGCGACCGGCACCGTCGCGCGAGCCGTGAGGCCAATGATCACCTTCCATGTCCCCCCCGAACGGCGCCGTCAGCGGCTGCCCGGACATGGATGGCGAGAACGCAATGCAGTCTCCGCACCGCGTGCGCCCGCTTGCGCCTTTTGCGCGATACGATTCATCCTGACGATCGCTCCGCCTTCGCTTCGCGCAGCGAAGTTGCCGGCGCTCCATCGTTCAAACGAGCCGGTCCCGATACGACGTCCCCGCCGGCTCAACTCAGTCGTCACAGCTCAGCTCCCTTGCTGACACTTGGTCTGCGCCCCGCGCCATTCTGGCATTTTTGCGGTCCCCGGTTTGTAGTTTTTTGTTGTGACGGGCGCCTAAAATATAGAGGGGCTTGATGACAGAGGAGGCAATCGCGATTTCAGCGGCAGATCCGGCGGATTGTCATCTGATCGTCGCAAACCGCCGCGCGACGCGCCGCTCCAGCTGTTTGCCTCTCCCGCGAGCCGGAAGAGCGATACGATTTTGCCGAATTCTTTAAATCGAGATTCTCGGCGTTGTGACCGAAGCGGCCGTGCCTTGCCGTCCTGACGTTTGCGAGCCTTGCCGCGGCACGATCCTGTTGAGCTCCTCGTCAAAATGCGAACGAAGCGGGAATATCAGCCGCCTTTGTATGCATTATCCCAGTTGCCATCCTCGCGCACTTCGCTTTACATGCGGCCAACCCGCCCTCGGACCACGGCCGAGGCCCAAAATCACATGACCGCTCTGAGGGACGAAACATGGCGCGTAACATTTTGATTCTTGGGGCTTCCTACGGCTCGCTGCTGGGCACGAAGCTGCTGATGGCGGGTCATAACGTGACCCTGGTCTGCCGCGCCAAGACCGCGGAGCTGATCAACCGGGACGGTACCGAGGTGCGCATCAAGTTGCGCGACGAGGCAGTGCACCGCGCGATCTTCTCGCGCGACCTGCCCGGCAAGCTCGACGCCGTGACACCGGCCAATGTCGACCTCTCCCGTTACGACCTGGTTGGCCTGGCGATGCAGGAGCCGCAATACACCAACCACACGGTGCGCGTTCTCATGGTCAAGATCGCCGCGGCGAAGCTGCCGTGCCTGTCGATCATGAACATGCCGCCGCTGCCCTATCTGAAGCGGATTCCGGCGCTCGCGGACATGGATCTCGAGGAGGCCTACACCAATGCGCAGGTGTGGGAGCGATTCGAGCCGGGGCTGGTGACGCTGTGCTCGCCCGACCCGCAGGCGTTCCGTCCGCCGGAAGAGGCGGCGAACGTGCTCCATGTCGGCCTGCCCACAAACTTCAAGGCATCGGTGTTCGCAGACGAGAAGCACAACAAGCTGCTGCGCGAGCTCGAAGCCGACATCGACGCGGTGACACTCGACGGCCACGACGTGCCAGTGAAGCTGAAGGTGTTCGACTCGTTGTTCGTGCCACTGGCGAAATGGTCGATGCTGCTGACCGGCAATTACCGCTGCATCACGCCCAATGAGCCGCAGTCGATCCGCGACGCGGTGCACGGCGATCTCAAGCGCTCGCAGACGATCTACGACCATGTCGACGCGATCGCCCGCCGCCTCGGCGCCGATCCGCAGGACCAGGTGCCGTTCGCGAAATATGCCAAGGCCGCGGAGAGCCTGCTCAAGCCGTCCTCGGCCGCGCGCGCGGTCGCGAGCGGCGCGCCCTTCATCGAGCGCGTCGACCTTCTGGTGAAGCTGATCTCACATCAGCTCGGCGTGCCCGACGCCGAGATCGACCGCACCGTCGACACCGTGGACCATAAGCTGAACGAGAAGATCGTGCAGGGCGGATCGGGCGCGCAGTAGCGCGCGCCGTTTCCAGCGGCGTCGGCCCTCACGCACTCCAGAGCGATTGAATCCGGATCGCGCCGGTCATGGCGACCAGCGTGATCGCACCGGTGCGCGTGACCAGGTCGGGACGCCCCGAGACGGCGGGCGCCGGCGCCGAGCGTTGCGCCCAACGTCACCATGCCGCGCCGCCGTGACGATCTGAACCAGCGCTCACTGCAGATTCGGCGTACCGCACTGTTCCCAGTGTGGCGCAAACTCAACGACGGTCGTCGCACATCGGACGCACGGCCGGGTCGTCGCCCTCGCATCGCACCTACGCGCGGTCCACTGATATCACGACTGCGTGAGACCACGGCATGCCGCCCGTCATATCCCGGCGCTTCGCGAGCAAAGCGAGCCGATTCGACGCGAACGGGCTTCCCTCACGTGCAGGCCCTTCATTCGCGCAAACGTTGCATGCGCGCAGAACGGGTCCGACTGCTTGCCCAGCGGCAGAGAGGTGAGCAACATATCTTTTTAGGTCAGGTGTCTATGACCTGTTTGCCGGTCCGTTGTTCCGGCATGATCGCAATGCACGGCCAAGAGAACAAGAACAACAACAATGGATCAGGCGATGCTGAGCGTCGTCCGCGCGGTCGAGGCAGGCGCGACGACGATGAAGAGCGTGATCGACGCCACCGGACTGTCCCGTCTCAAGATCGAGCGCGCGTTGACCGCACTGGAGAAGCAGAAGCTGCTGGTGCGCGACGGCCAGGGCTTTCGCGCGACCGGCCTGCCGAAGGCGGCGCGCCCGGTTCGGCAATGCGGCTCGTGCAACGCCTGCTGCGATATCCTCGAAGTGGCCGGCGTCGACAAGCCGGTGAACCAGCTCTGCAAACATTGGCAGGCGGGCACGGGATGCACCATCTACGATCGCCGCCCGCAAATGTGCCGGTCGTTCGTCTGTGCCTGGCTGCAGGGCCATCTCGATGACGACTGGTTTCCGGCGACGTCGGGCATCGTGGTGCATTTCAGCCAGGACGCCGTCAACGTCACGGTCGACGATGATTGTCCCGATCGCTGGCGCGAGGAGCCTTATTTCAGCAAGCTTGCCGAATGGTCGCTGAACGGGATCAGGCGGATCGGAAACCGCGGCTATGCGACCCTCGTCGTGTCCGGCACCGCGCGGTTCCTGCTGCTGGGACGCACCGTCGTTCCCGATCCGACGCTGTTCGGCACCGCATTCCTGCCGCTCACCGCCGACACCTTCCGGTTCTGGCGGGCGACGTCGCCCGAGCATTTGCAGCGGCTGCATGAGCGCATAGCCGAGATCGAACGGATCAGGCAGGAATTCGGATCCTGCGTCATTCCTGAGAACGAGGACGACGATCCGCAACCGCCCTATCGGCCTGTGCTTCTACAGCTGTCGCATCACGCCTGAACTCCGCCGTGGGCAACACGGCCTGATTCGCGCGGTAGCGCTCGACGCGCCCCGGCCGGGTTGATAAGCCCCTGTCCGCGAATGACGGGACTTGAGTCGGGGACATGACGGTTGCGATCGAGATGGGGCAGACCACGGCGGGTGCCGCGGCGGCCATGGACCTCGAGGAACTGCTGGCGACCCGCCTCCTGGTGCAGGGCAATTCGGGCTCCGGCAAATCGCATCTCTTGCGACGGCTCCTGGAACAGAGCGCGCCCTGGGTGCAGCAGGCCATCATCGACCCCGAAGGTGACTTTGTCACGCTGGCCGAGCGCTTCGGCCATCTGGTGATCGAAGCCGAGGATCACACCGAGCGCGGCCTTCAGGTCGCCGGCGAGCGCGCGCGGCTGCATCGCGTCTCCACCGTGCTTAATCTCGAAGGGCTCGACGCCGAGAACCAGATGCGGCGCGCCGCGGCGTTCCTCGGCGGGATGTTCGACGTCGACCGCGATCATTGGTACCCGATGCTGGTGGTCGTCGACGAGGCGCAGCTGTTTGCGCCGGCGGTTGCGGGCGAAGTCTCGGACGAGGCGCGAAAACTGTCGCTCGGCGCCATGACCAATCTGATGTGCCGCGGCCGCAAGCGCGGGCTCGCCGGCATCATCGCAACCCAGCGTTTGGCGAAGCTCGCCAAGAATGTCGCAGCGGAAGCCTCCAACTTCCTGATGGGCCGGACCTTTCTCGACATCGACATGGCGCGCGCCGCCGACCTGCTCGGCATGGAGCGGCGGCAGGCCGAAGCTTTTCGCGATCTCGAGCGCGGACAGTTCATGGCACTGGGACCTGCGCTGTCGCGCCGCCCCCTGCGCTTGAACATCGGCCCGACCGACACGAGCCCGCGCAATTCCACACCGCGGCTGATGCCGCTGCCGGAAGCGACGCTGGAAGATGCGCGCGCCGTGATCCTGGCGGCGCCGCCGCCCGATGCCAGCCGCCCGCAGCGCCGGCCCGCGCCGGATCTGCTCGAGCAGCTGCGCGCCGCAAAGGCGGCCGCCGCGCCCGAAGCGCGCGCGGAACCGATCGAGCTGCCGGTCAGCGCCGAAGAGCTCGCTGAGCGGCGCGAGCGCGTGGATCGTACCCTTCGTGCCGTGCTGGCCGAGCCCGACGCCGGCTTCCGCGCCATCGGCGTGCTCTATCAGGAGTTCGTGGTCCGCTGCCGCATCGAGGGGCTCGGCGCGGCCGTGCCTGATCTCAACGAATTCCGCCGCATGCTGACGCATGCGCGGGCCGGGCTCGGCACTGATCTCGCCGACGATGACGCCTGGCAGGACGTCTCGCTGCGCGCCTCGATCCTGCCCGACGACATGCAGGGCGTGTTCATGATGATCGCGCGCGCGGCGAAGGAGGGCTGGCCGTGTCCCGGCGATGCCGCGATCGCCCGCGCCTATGGCTCGCACTCGCTGCGCCGCGCGCAGCGGCTGCTCAGCTATATGGAGGAGCAGGGCCTGATCGTCTGCCAGCTCGACGGCGGCGGCCGCCGGATCGTGACGCTGGTGGAGCTGGCCTGGGCGACGGCGCCGGGCGATCCCAATGGCGATGATTTGCCGATGGAGCCCGCGCAGAGCGCGGCCGCGCTCTGAGCCCGCGGATTCAGGGGCGTCTCCTCACTTACGCCGCCTCGGTCGCATCGAAGCCGCGGGCCGCATCCGGCGCATCATCCGCGAACATGCGGCGATAGAGTACGACCGAGACGAGCCAGGCGACCGCGAACAGCGCGATCACGACGAAGCCGACATTGGCCAGCGACTCGTTGAGGCCCTCGACCACCGCCCACACGCCGCCGGAGAGATCGAGCCGATCGCTGATCAGGCCGAGCGCCTCGATGCCGCCGATAAGAAGCGCCACTGCGACCGAGGCGCCGGTGATCGTGAGGTTGTACCAGAGTTTTCGCAGGGGATCGACGAAGGCCCAGCGATAGGCGCTCACCATCAATGCGGAGTCTGCGGTGTCGACGAGCGCCATGCCTGATGCAAACAGCGCCGGAAAGACCAGGACATCGGCGAGCGAGGTACCGCGCGCGGCTTCGCTGGCGGAAATGCTGAGCAGGCCGATCTCGGTCGCGGTATCGAAACCAAGCCCGAACAGGAAGCCGAGCGGGTACATATGCCCCGGCTTTGTCACCAGGCGGAACATCGGCCCGAGCAGGCGCGCCAGGACGCCGCGATTGGCGAGCAGCGCATCGAGGCCTGCGGCGTCGTGAACGCCGTGCTCTCGCGCCGCGCGAAACGTCCGCCACAGGCCGGCGAAGATGGCGAGGTTGATGGCCGCGATTACCAGCAGGAACAGCGCCGACACCGAGGTGCCAATCAGGCCGCCGATCTCCTTGAGCAGGCTGTCGCCGCCAAGGCTCACCACGCCGAGCGCGAGCAGCATGGTCGCGACCACGACGACGGTGGAATGGCCTAGCGCGAAATAGAGGCCGACGCTGCGCGGCGCGCCGCCCGCCTGCATCAGCTTGCGCACGACATTGTCGATCGCGGCGATGTGGTCGGCATCGACGGCGTGGCGGAGGCCGAAGACCCAGGCCAGCAGCGCGGTCGCCATCACCGTCGGCCGGTCGCCGAACCGCGCAAAGGCCCACGCCCACGCGGCGATGTTGGCGGCAATGAGCCCCCCGAACAGGAGCGCCGCTCCGGGCTCGACCGCCCGCAAAGACCATCTCGTCACGACAACCATTCCGTCCGTTGCACGCCCCGTCGCGCCAGCGGTATGATTTTTTCATAAGATGGTCATACTGACCAGTGCAATCCCGGAGGGGCGGCACGGATTTGCAGCGGTGCTTGCGGCCATCCTTCGAGACGCCCGCTCGCGCGGGCCCTCAGGATGAGGTCTTATTTTGCGGCAAAGCCGTGGACCCTCATGGTGAGGAGCCCGCAATAGCGGGCGTCTCGAACCATGAGGTCAAGCTCGCCCTACGCAGCTTCCGAGCCGCCGAGATAGGCGTCGCGGATGCGGGGATCGTCTTTCAGTGTCCGCGCCGGGCCGGAGAGCACGATCTTGCCGGTCTGGAGCACATAGGCTTCATGCGCGATCTCGAGCGCGAGGCTGGCATTCTGCTCGACCATGAACACCGAGACGCCGTCCTGATTGATGGTGCGGATCAGCTCCAGCACGCGGTCGACATAGAGCGGCGACAGGCCCATGGTCGGCTCGTCCATCACGATCATGCGCGGACGGCTCATCAGCGCGCGAGCCATCGCCACCATCTGCTGCTCGCCGCCGGAGAGCGAGCCGGCGCGCTGCGACAGCCGCTGGCCGAGCTTTGGGAACAGCGTGAGCATCCTGTCGAGATCCTGGGCCACGACATCGCGATCATTGCGCACGAAGGCGCCCATCAAGATGTTCTCGCGGACGCTCATGTCCGCGAACAGCCGCCGCGCCTCCGGCACCGAGGCGATGCCGCGGCGGACGATCTGCGGCGTGGTCAGCCCGATCAGCGATGCACCGTCGAACGTCACCTCGCCCGAGCGCGGTTTCACCAGGCCAAGGATGATCTTCATCGTCGTCGACTTGCCGCTGGCATTGCCGCCGAGCAGGCAGACGATGTGGCCGCGCGCGACCGATATCGAGAGGTCGAAATGCACCTGGGCCTGGCCATAGAAGGTGTTGACATCAGACAGCGCCAGCAGCGGTGCGGGAGAAACGTTCGTCATGCCGCGCTCTCCTGCTCCGCCGTTGCGGAGAGGCCGTGGCCGAGATAGGCCTCGATCACCTTGGGATCGCTCCGCACCACCTCGCCCGGCCCTTCCGCGATCTTCTTGCCCTCGTCCATGACGATGACACGGTCGGACAGCCGCATCACCATTTCCAGCTTGTGCTCGATCAGGAGGATGGTCAGCCCCTCCGCCTTCAGCTCGGCAACGAGGGCCTGCATCTCCGCGGTCTCGGTCGGGTTCATGCCGGCGGTCGGCTCGTCCAGCAGCAACAGGCGCGGCTTCAGCGCCAGCGCACGTGCAATCTCGACGCGGCGGCGGTTGGCGTAGGAGAGGCTATAGGCGGGCTGGTCGATCCGCGGCAGCAGCCGTTCGCCGAAGCGGGCGAGAATGGCTTTCACCTCTTCGCGCAGCCGCTCCTCCTCGTCTCTGACACTCGCAGGACGCAGCAGCGCCAGCCCCAATTCCAGCAGCGGGCCGATCACCGGCACGGCCGGCTTCACTGCGCGCAACCGCGTGTGCGCGCCGATCAGGACGTTGTCCATGACGCTGAGATTACCGAAGACGCGGCCGAGCTGGAAGGTGCGCGCAATGCCCTGGCCTGCGAGCCGTTCCGGCGACAGACCCGTGATGTCCTGCCTTGCGAAGCTGACGGTACCGGCATCGGGCCGGTCGAGACCGGTCACGAGATTGAACAGCGTCGTCTTGCCGGCGCCGTTCGGGCCGATGATGCTGATCAGCTCGCCCCTGGCGAGGTCGAGATCGATGGCATCGACCGCGGTGAGACCGCCGAAGCGGCGCGTCAGCCCGCGCAGGGACAACATGGGGATGTGCTGCTCGGACATCAGATCGTCCCCAACAGGCCCTGCGGCCTGAACCGCACGAGCAGCAAGAGCACGATGCCGTAGATCAGGATGCGATACTCCGCCGCGATCCGGAAGAGTTCCGGCAGGCCGACCAGCGCCACCGATCCGAGAATTGCGCCGACGACGTTGCCGAGGCCGCCGAGGATGACGACGGTCAGCGCCAGGATCGACTGCTGCGTGTTGAAGGTCTCGTGGTTGATGTAGGAATAAAGATGCGCGGCGATGCCGCCGCTGACGCCGGCGGCGAAGCCGCCGAAAATGAAGGCCAGCGACTTGTAACGGTTGAGGCTGAGGCCATAGGCGCGCGCGGCGATGTCGTCGTCGCGGATGGCACGAAAGCTGCGGCCGAGATGCGAGGCAAGCAGGCGGCCCTGAAGCAGCGCCAGCACGACCATCACCGCAAGGCTGAACCAGTAGACCGACGCCGGGCTGATCAGGTCGTAGCCGAACAGCGACAGCGGCGGGATGCCGGAGATGCCGATCGGGCCGCGCGTGACGCTCTCCCAGTTCAGGATCACCAGCGACACGATCTCGCCGATGGCAAGCGTTGCGATCGACACGTAATGCCCGCGCAAACGGAACGACGGCGAGATCAGGAGCGTGCCGAGCGCTGCGCTCATCAGGCCGCCGCCGATGATGGCGAGGCCGACCGGAACGGAGAACGCCAGCGACAGCAGCGCGGCGGTGTAGGCGCCGATCGCCAGCAGCGCGGCATGGCCGAGCGAGACCTGGCCCACCGTGCCCGCAACCAGCGTGAGGCTGAGCGCGAGCATGCCGAGGAGCCAGGCGTTGATCAGGGTCTGGAGCACGTAGAAGGACACCGGGAACAGCGGCAGGATCGCGAACCCACCGACGGCGACCAGCAAGGCCCAGCGCGGAATGCGCACCGGGCGGCTCGGCGCGATGAAAGTGCCGGTGAGCGGCTCCGGCGGCGCCTGGCGGGCACTCGCAAACAGGCCGTTCGGCCGCAGCACGAGCACGACGACCAGCAGCAGAAAGGCGAACAGGTTGCGGTAGCTGGTGCCGAACACGGCGACGCCGTAGCTCTCCACCAATCCGAGCAGCAGGCTGCCGACCACCGCGCCCGGCACGTTGCCGGCGCCGCCGACGACTTCGGCAACGACGCCCTTGAGCGTGGCCTGAAGGCTCATCGCGGTATCGATCTGGTTGTAGTACATGCCGACCAGCATGCCGGAGACGCCGCCGAGCGCTGCCGCAATGCCGAACACGGCCTGATTGACCCGGTTGACGTCGACGCCCATCTGCATCGCGGCGTCACGGTCCTGCGCGGTGGCACGCACCGCCCAGCCGAGCTTGGTATAGCGCAGGAACACGAACAGCAGCAGCGCGCTGGCGATGCCAACGCTGGCAATGAGCAGATCAAGCGGCCCGATCGTGCCGTTGCCGACCTGGAAGCGGACGTCCGGCAATTGGCTCGGCAACGCGCGCGGATTGGGCGAGAAGGTCAGCATCACCAGCTGATCGAGCACGAAACTGATGCCGATCGTCGCCAAGAGCGGCGCGATACGCACCGAGTTCTGCAGCGGACGGAGGCCGAACCGCTCGATGATCAACCCGACGATCGCGGCGGCGACCGCGACCACGATGATGGTGAGCGGCAGCTGTGTATGCAACTGCACCACCGCGACCCAGCCGATATAGGCGCCGACGAGATAGATCGAGCCCTGGGCAAAGTTGATCAACCGGCTGACGCCGAAGATCAGCGCGAGCCCGACCGCAACGAGGGCATAGACATTGCCGACGATCAGTCCGTTGATCGTGTAGTCGAGCCAGGAAGCCACGCGATGGTCCCAAGTTGAGAGAAGCGGCCGGAGCGGATGCTCCGGCCATCGTGTCAGGTCGGCTTGCCGTCCCAGAGCGCGAACTGACCCTTGCGCACGACGAGCTCGGCATTCATGGCGCCTTTGACGCGGCGGCTCTCGACGTCGAACGTCGCCGAGCCGAAGATGACGCTGGAGACGTCCTTGACCTTGGCGAAAGCGTCGCGGATGGCGCGGCGGTCGGTGCCGCCGATCTTGAGGACGGCAGCGGCCATGTTCATCGCGTCATAGGAATAGGCGTTGAAGGCGTCAGGCTCCTGCCCACCATATTTCGCCTTGAAGCCCGTGATGAATTTCTTCACCTCGGGCCGCGGGTCTTGGGGGAAATAGCGCGTGCCGAGATGAACGTCCTCGACCGCCTCGCCGCCGAGCTC
Organism: Bradyrhizobium sp. C-145; assembly: GCF_023375135.1. Lineage (NCBI taxonomy): Bacteria > Pseudomonadati > Pseudomonadota > Alphaproteobacteria > Hyphomicrobiales > Nitrobacteraceae > Bradyrhizobium > Bradyrhizobium sp. C-145. Next base: position 7,774,480 of record NZ_CP088150.1, read on the forward strand.
CAGGAATTTCGGCGAGTAGACCGAGCTCGCCGCGCAGATGGTCTGCTTCAGGCCGACCTGGCGCGCCTGACGGGCGATCAGCGCGCCGTCGGAATAATAGGAGATCAGGATCAGCCCGTCCGGATTGGCATCGCGCACGCGCACCAGGGTGGAGCGAAAATCGCGCTCCTCGGCGATGTAGCCTTCGGTCACCGCGATCTCGGCGCCGTATTCCTTGGCCGCCTTGACGAAATGGTCACGGCTGGTGCGGCCCCAATCGGTGTTGAGGTGCAGCACCGCGAGCTTCTTCAGGCCGAGGCGCCTGACGGCGTAGGACGCCAGGAGCGGCTGCTCGTCGGCCTGGCTCACGGACGTGCTCCACATGAAGTCGCCGCCCTTGGTGAAATCGGGGTGCGAATTGGTGAAGCCGAACTGAACGAGGCCGCCGCGCTGATAGATCGGCGAGGCCGCCATCGAGGCGGGACTCGAGAAGTCGCCGAGCTCCATGACGATGCGGGCATCGGAGACGAATTTCTGGGCGATCGCCACCGACTGGCGCGGATCGCTCTGGCTGTCCTCGAATTGGTAGGCGAGCTTGCGGCCATTGATGCCGCCGGCAGCCATGATCTCGTCGAGCGCGAGATCAAAGCCCTGCTTCCACTGCGCGCCATATTGCGCGTTCGGGCCGGTCAAGGGACCGCTGACGCCGAGCAGGATCGGCTCGGAGGATTGCGCAAACGCGCTCCGCGAGAAGGCGGCTCCTGCCATCATGGCGGCGAGCGAGCCCTTGACCAGGGACCGACGATCGATGTTGCTCATGCACGGCTCCATCCATTCAGTGTTGAAACAAGCAGCAATTTCTATGCCGCTGCGACTGCCTATTTCGAGGGCTCGCCGAGCGACAGCATCAGCCGGTTGGCCCAGTTGAAGAACGACGCGCCATTGATGACGTCGACGATCTCGGCATCGTCGAGACCGGCGCGGCGCAGCTCCTCGACATTGTCGGGGCCGAACGCGATCGGCGTTGCGGCCAGCGCCACCGACGCCTTGACGACGGCATTCCAACGCTCGCCGAGATCGGCCTTGACGCCTTCGTCGAGCAGACGCTGCACGTCGTCGCGACGCTTGGAGTAGGTGCTGGCGAAGCGCGCATGCACGGAGGCGCAATAGATGCAGCCGTTGTAGCGCGAGGTTGCTGCCGCCGCGAGCTCGCGCTCGGCGCGCGGCAGGCCATCGGCGACGTTGTAGAAGATGTCCTTGTCGGTCTTGGTGCGGGCTTCCAGCACCTCGGGATCGCGCACCAGCAGGCGGAAATATTCCGACTTGGCGCGGGCACGATCGACGAGGCCCGCGAAATGCCGTTCGGTCAATTCGGCCTCGGGCAGCGGATCGATCCACGACACCCAGCCGAGCTCGTCCTGGGTGAAGACGACGGGCGGATTGACTTTGCTTGCAGCACTCATGATGCGATCTCCTTACGCGCCGGCCGAGGTGCGCCCGAGCGAAGCGCCGAGCACGCGCAGACCAGTGACCACGCGCACCTGGAACGACAGGAACGCAACGAGCTGGGAGAAGGTGACGATGCCGGTGTTCGACCAGCCGGCGGCGAGCAGCGCCTTCATGTCGGCGGAGGCGGCATCGCGGGGACGGAACACCAAGAGATGCGCATGCTCGAGCGCCGCAACAAGCCGGGCGCTGAGATCGGGCTTACGCCCCGCGCTCACACGGTAGATCAGGCCGGCCTTGTTCTCGATCGACAACGGGCCAGCCGGAAAGGCGCCATACGGGCCCGACGTCTTGCCGCGCTCGATCTCGACCTGGATCGCCGCGAGAAGCGCCGCTCCATCCGTGTTCGCTGCAAGCTTCTCGCGATAGAAGGCCGCGACGGGAGACTCGCCATGGAGCCCGGTCACGAAAGCCGCGATCGCGGCACGCTCTACAAGCGAGAACTCGCTCGCGTCGATCGGCTCGAATAGTGAAAGATAGCTCTTCTGGGCGTTCTCGCGCGCCTGAAGGCGGCGTGCGCGGATGGCATCCAGAGCCGATCCCGGTTCGATTCCGGCGAGCGTGTCGATGATATCTTTTGTTGCCATCATTCAGCCTCGTGCAACGCCATCCTGTTCGTTCGGGTTAGCCCGCCAATGCCACACCAGGCGCCGTCCGAGTCCAACCCAGCGCCGGCGCGACCTTGTCTGCGACCAGCTCGATCGAACGCAGGATATAGAGATGCGGCGCATCGACCGAATGCGCCTGGAACACCAGATCGGTCACCCGTTCCAGCGTGGCATCGGTGCGGAGCGAGGCGATGACGTCGTCGGCCGCGCCGACATGGGTGTCGAACGCGGTGATCATCTCCTCCAGCGTCTCGCCCGGCTTGGCGTGGCCGCCCTTGAGGAATTGCGGCAGCGCGCGCCGCAGTCCGATGTCGGCAAGGCGCATCGCCTCAGTGCGGTCGTCGGCGACAAAGACGCTGCGCGAGGCCATGATGCGCGGCTCGCGTCCTGGTGGCAGAGCTTCCAGATAGGCGTCGATGATCGGATTCTGGATCTCAGACAGTGTTGCACGCGGCGCCTCCTTGGTCCGCGGCTGAGTGCGCGACAGCAGCAAGCCATCGCCGGCCTTGCCGGCACGGGCACCGCCCGCGACCGAGAATGTCGCCTGCCAGATGCGCTTGTCCAATTCCGGTCGCTGCGGATAGAGCGTGTCGCCACCATCAAGCGGCTTGCCGGCCAGCGCGGTGCGGACGACGTCGAGATTGCGGGCAAAGATCTCGTTGCGCTGCGCGCTGTCGAGACCAAAGGCGGCGAAGGCCGACGGGTTGCCGCCAGTGCCGACGCCGAGCTCGAAACGGCCATTGCAGAGCAGATCGAGCACCGCGGCATCCTCCGCCACTCTCACGGCGCTCTCGAGCGGTAAGGTAACGATGCCGGTGCCGAGGCGGATGCGCGAGGTCTGCGCGGCGACGTAGCCGAGGAAGGCGAAGGGCGACGGCAGGCCGCCTTCGCGCTCGTGGAAATGGTGTTGCGCGATCCAGGCGGAATCGAGCCCCGCCTTTTCCGCGCGCACGATCTGCTCGGCCGCGAAGCGATATCGCTCGGCCGGGGGAGCCTCGTCGAGCAGCCGCGTGAAAAATCCCAGTCGTTTCAGGTTTGCAAAGCGTTTCATACGACCCCTGCCGGGCGAGGATGGACCCCGATGATGTCGGTTGCCGCAGCTCCAGACAAGCGGGCATTGCGCAGGGCTGCCCGTCGGCATCGCCCCTGCGCTGAAGCCTGGGCAGACTGCCTACCAGCTCGGCAGCACCGCGCCCTTGAACTTGGTCAGGACGAACTCCTTGACCTCGGGGGTGTGGTAGCTGTCGACGAGGGTCTTGACCCAGGGCTTGTCCTTGTCCGCGCTGCGAACGGCGATCAGGTTGACATAGGGACCCTTCGGGTCCTCGCGCAGGATCGGATCCTTGACGGGATCGAGTCCCGCCTGAGTTGCATAATTGGTGTTGATCGCGGCAGCGTCGACATCGTCGAGCGCGCGCGGCGCCTGCGCCGCATCGACCTCGATAAACTTCAGCTTCTTGGGATTCTCGGTGATATCGAGCACCGTCGGCTTGAAGCCGGTGCCCTCCTTCAGCTTGATCACGCCCTTGTCGCGCAGCAGCAGCAGCACGCGACCACCGTTGGTCGGATCGTTGGGGATCGAGACCTTGCCGCCGTCGGGAATCTCGGCGAAGGCCTTGTGCTTCTTCGAATACACGCCGATCGGGAAGTTCACGGTGAGCGCGACGGCCTCGATCTTGTAGCCGCGGTCGGCCTTCTGGTTGTCCAGGTAAGGCTGGTTCTGGAATGAATTGGCCTGGATCTCGCCGGCATCGAGCGCCGCGTTCGGCACGACATAGTCGGAGAACTCGATCAGCTGGATGTCGAGGCCCTGCTTGGCGGCGATCGGCTTCACCGCTTCCAGGATCTGCGCGTGCGGTCCCGGCGTCACGCCGATCTTGATGGTCTCGGCGGTGGCTGCGGCCGACCAAGCGGCAAGCACGGTCGCGAGGATCAGGGGAAGGCGAAACGACATCTTGGTCTCCGTAGGTCTTCGGCAATGATGGAACCGTATTCGCTTCTCTGCCGCGCGAAATCAATGAAATTGAAATCCATATTGGCAGGCGGTGGCGGGCGCACTTTCTCCATTCGGCACCAAACAGGAAACGAAATCACGGCGACGGCGCCTTCCGCAGAGGCGCGTCACGGTGCTGGCGATTGGTGTTGTCAGCATCCGCTAAGGCCTGCGCTCCAGGGGTCATGTGTGGCAATTTCCTGGCGGCTGCAATGAATCTCCGACTGGGGCAACATCACGAAACTTGATGCGCCAGCAGTGACCGGGTTAGCGTTTCGGCGCGGCCTTAGAACTTCCCCAAGTTCACATAAGTTCGCACTGGATCGCCGCCTGGGTGCTCTCGGGCGGCGATCCGGGTCGTCGCCCGCAGGGTTGCTCCACATCGTCATTTCGTCGCAGGGCCTTGCGGCCTTGCCGGCATTGCCGCCTTGTGCATGATGCAACATGATGGCTGCTGGCGACGATTTGTCTTCGAGGTGGAGGTCATCCGATGAACGAGAACGAAATCCGCAATCTGGTCGCGGAAGTGAAGCAAGGCACGCTGTCGCGACGCTCGTTCATCCAAAAGGTGGCTGCGATCGGAATCGCAGCGCCGATCGCGAGCCAGATCCTGGTCTGGAACGATGTGGCGATGGCGGACGCCACGTTGCCGTACAAGCCGGCCAAGGCCGGCGGCGGCGGCCCGCTCAAGCTGCTGTTCTGGCAGGCGCCGACCCTGCTCAATCCGCATTTCGCGATCGGCACCAAGGACCAGATGGCCTCGCGCGTCTTCTTCGAGCCGCTCGCCGGCTGGGACAAGGAGGGCAATTTGATCCCCTGCCTCGCCGCCGAGGTCCCGACCAAGGCGAACGGCAGCCTTGCGGCCGACGGCACGAGCGTGATCTGGAAGTTGAAGCAGGGCGTCAAATGGCACGACGGCAAGCCCTTCACCGCCGACGACGTCGTCTTCACCTGGCAGTACGCCGCAGATCTCGCAACTGCGGCCTACACCACGGGATCATACAAGGACATCAAGGTCGAGAAGATCGACGACCACACCATCAAGGTGATCTTCAAGGCGCCGACGCCGTTCTGGGCCGATCCCTTCGTCGGCTCGGTCGGCCAGATCTTGCCGAAGCATCATTTCGGCGACTATAGCGGCGCCAAGTCGCGCGAGGCACCGGCCAATCTGAAGCCGGTCGGCACCGGCCCATACAAATTCGTCGAGTTCAAGCCCGGCGACCTGATCCGCGCCGAACGTAACCTCGACTATCACGTCAAGAACCAGCCGCATTTCGACACGCTCGAGATCAAGGGTGGCGGCGATGCGGTGTCGGCGGCGCGCGCGGTGCTGCAGACCGGCGAATATGACTTCGCCTGGAACATGCAGGTGGAGGAGGAGGTCCTCAAGCGCATGGAGGCGAGCGGCAAGGGCAAGCTCGACATCACGCCGTCCGGCAATGTCGAGTTCATCATCCTCAACACAACCGACCCGTGGACCGAGGTCGACGGCGAGCGTTCGAACGCCAAGACCAAGCATCCGACGCTGTCCGATCCGGCCGTGCGCCGCGCGATCAACCTCCTGCTCGACCGCGATTCGATCCAGAAATTCATCTACGGCCGCGGCGGTGTCGCCACCGCGAGCTTCGTCAACGCGCCCAAGCAGTTCAAGTCGCCCAAGCTCAAATACGAGTTCAGCATCGACAAGGCCAACAAGATCCTCGACGAGGCCGGCTGGAAGAAGGGCGCGGACGGCATCCGCGAGAAGGACGGCAAGAAGCTCAAATACGTCTTCCAGACCTCGACCAACGCCCCGCGCCAGAAGACGCAAGCCATCATCAAGCAGGCCTGCGAGAAGGCCGGCATCGAGATCGAGATCAAGGCGGTCACCGCATCGGTGTTCTTCTCCTCGGATGTGGGCAACCCCGACACCTACTCGAAATTCTACGCCGACATGGAGATGTATAACACCACGCAGCCGCAGCCCGATCCGGAGCGTTTCCTGAACCAGTGCGTCTCCTGGGAGATCGCCAGCAAGGACAACAAATGGCTGGGCCGCAACATCTCCCGCTATTCCGATCCCGAAGCCGACAAGGCCTACAAGGCCGCGCAGAACGAGCTCGACCCGGTCAAGCGCGCCGCACTGCTGATCAAGGTCGACGAGACCTTTTGCGAGGCTAACGTCTTCCTGCCGCTGCTCTCCCGCAACGTCGTCAACGCCAACGTCAACAACCTCATGGTCGACATGTCGGGCTGGGACGTCACGACGTGGAACTTAGCGAGCTGGTATCGCACCTGACGCGCAGCACGATCACGGGGAGCGCGCTCTCCACGACCGTTCACGCGATCATTGAGCTGCGGGTCAGATAAACGGCTTGCCGCCGGTGACGGCGAGGGTCGCCCCTGATATGTAGCTCGAGAGCGGATCGGCGAGCATGACATAGGCGGTGGCGAGCTCGGCCGGCTTAATGGTCCATCGCAGGCCCTTATGGACACCCTGCACCGGACCCCATTATCCCTCCACTGTGTGATTCACGTCACAGCAGAATCACTCGCCCTCGCCTACAACAACCGGGCATGGCCGCAAACAAGGTAACGGCGGTACGCACGAGGCTGGGGAGGCGATCAACAGCTACGGACTTCGAGGCCGCCAGGGTGAAGACCTCGGCGGCTTTTTTCTATGGCAGGGCGGCCGGAGCCAGCGCCTTGCGGCCAGTGCCGCCGGCGGCGATCGTCGCTATTTCGGTCAAAAGCCTTTCCTTTGTTCGCGCTCTTCTTCCACCTGCCGTTCAGCCTCCAGCCAAAAGTCCAAGTCGCGGTTGGCCGGACGGCCGGCCTGCTCCCAGAGCTCGTAGGCGCGAGCCCGCACCTTGCCGCGGCGCATCATGCGGAGGAGCTTCTGCGTCAGCTCCTCGGCAAAGCTCCTGAATCGCGTGACAGTGGTTTCGTCCTTGGCGAGCACCGCCGCTCGCGTTGCGAGCTCGATCTGGTGCTCTATCTTTTGCTGCTCGTCCACGGTGAACACCGCGCCCTGCGAACGGACCCGCACCACAGCTCATGCTGCTTAGAGCCTCAATTCATTCTCGAGAGTTCCGTTCCGCGTGCAGCGCAGACGCAGACCACCATTTCGAACTGAGCCGGCCGTGACGGTTCTCAAGCGCGATGAGACTTGGATGAATCCTCATCGCGCTTCAGGTTTCTGTTTATGCATGATCTTTCCGGAAAACCGCTTCGCACTTTTCCGGATCATGCTTTAATGCCACGTCGTATCCGCCTCGACGATCACTGCCCTTGTTTCGGGATCTTCGGTCGTGTTGCAGGTGCAGGGCATTCCCTCACCGCACCGGCAGCCGCCCAACTTCTCACTCCAAGGCCGGAGCGGATGGTTTTCGCAGACCCATCCCAGACCGTGGCAGAAGGGGCATTTCTTGCGGGTCACAGCGTATCCGGCGTCCGCGTGGTGTTCGACTTGTCCTCGTTGCGCAACTGCTGCTCGGCCGCGCGCCAAAACTCGTCCTCACGACCTTCGGGCTTGCCTGCTTGCTCCCACAGTCGGTGCGCGCGCTCTCTGATCTCCTGCTCGGTCGGCTCAGGCATGGGCACCTCCTGCTCTAAAGCACGGCCCCATCCTTGGGGAGTATGGGGGCTTGGAGGCGGGGCCGTGCAGACCAGCAATCGGCGGCGACGCTGGCCCGCGGATTCAAGCCTCGATCATGCGCAAGAGTTCCTTTCCTCCCGCGAGCTCGGCTACGCGGCGCGGACTTGGCCAGACGTCGATCGATGATGCGCTTTGAAGTCGTCGGTAGCGGGGGAGGGATCCGCCATCACATTCCAAAAAAGGAAATCCCCTAGTAACTCCAGAAGCTTGTCTTGATCTTGGGTGCGGGTCGGAGCGTGATACATCTCTCCCGGCTGTACACCTTCGCCGCACCTCAAGACCGACACGGGTCGTGCCGCGTCCCTCTTACCTCAGCCGGCGAATTTGTGACGCCGGTCTGGACTAGCCGAGACCAGCAAGGCGCTCAGCTTCGGTTGCATGGGCAGCCAAGCTGCGCGAGCTGGCTTGAATATTTGAGATGAGTTCCAGATCAACCTGGCCTGACGAGAATGCAAACGGGACTTCCAACATGGATGGCCTGCTCTGTAGCAACGAGGCCGCCGCTGGTGTGGTCGCGCTTGAGCAGCTTGATCGTGTCGGTGTCCTCGTTCGCCACGAACAGGAATTTGTCCGACAGTGCCAGCGCAAAGAACCGAGGCGTCTTGCCGCCAGTCGCCGTCCAGCCAATGGGCGATAGCCTTCCGCTCGCCGGCTCGATCGCGAACGTTGCGATGCTGTCGTCGCCGCGATTTGACGCATAGACAAAACGTCCGTCTGCCGACACCGCGATCTCTGCCGCCCGGCTATTTCCCGTGTAGGCATCAGGCACCGCCGACACGATCTGGAACGGCGCAAGCGTGCCGGTTGCAGGATCGAAATGATAGGACGTAACGGTCGAGTCGAGCTCGTTGACGACATAGGCGAGTCGGCCGCCGGGATGAAACGCCACGTGACGCGGGCCTGCCCCTTCACGCGCCCGCGCCGGCTTGCCGACGAGCACGAGCTTTCCTTGTTGGGCGTCGATCCTGTAGGTGAAGACGAGGTCGAGCCCCTTGTCCGGCACCACGATGAACTTTCCCGACGGATCGAACTCGACTTGGTGCGGCTTGGCAAAGGGCTGCTCAACACGATGTGGCCCGATCTTGCCCTCGAGCTTAACCAGATCGATCACGGCGCCGAGCGACCCGTCCTCGTGCCGGGACAGCAGAGCAAGCGTGGAGGTGATGTGATTGGCGACCACCACAAACCGGTTGCTCGGGTCGATCGCGAGGTGGACCGGGTTCTTTCCTTCCGTGCTCTGACGGTTGATCACGGCAAGCTTGCCGCTCGCTGGATCGATCGCCATCGCCGTGATGTCGCTGAGATCGCCATGCACCGTGTAGAGGAAGCGGCGTGTCCGATCGAAGGCGAGGAAACCGGCTCTGACACAGACCCTTTCATCAAATCATGATGGGGAACGCTGGATGAGGCTGGTATTCGGGATGCTCGTCGCAGGACTGGCGATCGGCGCAAGCGCGCCTGCTTGCGCACAGATCTCCGACGACGTCGTCAAGATCGGCGTGTTGACCGACATGTCGGGCATCGTCTCCGATGCCACGGGCGAAGGCTCGGTCGTCGCGGCGCAACTGGCTGCGGAGGAATTCGGCAACCGCGTCGCCGGCAAGCCTGTGCAGATCGTGTTCGCAGACCATCAGCTCAAGCCCGACGTTGGCGCCAGCATCGCCCGCAAATGGTTCGAGCAGGAGGGCGTGGACGCCATCGCCGACGTTCCGAACTCGGCCGTCGCGCTGGCGGTTCAGGAGGTCGCCCGGACACGGTCGCGCGTCATGCTGTTTTCGTCGCCCGGAACGACCGCGCTCACCAACCAGTTCTGCGCGCCGACCAGCGTGGCCTGGACCTTCGATACCTATGCCCTCGCCCGCGGCACGGCCAAGACCGTGGTCGAGGGCGGCGGCAAGAGCTGGTACTTCGTGACCGCGGACTACGCTTTCGGTCATCAGCTTCAGAAGGATGCCAGCGCCGTCGTTCAAGCCAATGGCGGCAAGGTATTGGGAGCTTCCGCGCACCCGCAAGGCACCACCGATTTCGCCTCCTTCCTTCTGCAAGCGCAGGCTTCGAAGGCGAATATCGTCGGGCTCGCAAACGCCGCCGGCGATACGGTCGCAACCATCAAGCAGGCCGAGGAGTTCGGCCTGACTGCCGGCGGGCAGAAGATGGCCGCGATGCTGCTGCTGCTCACCGACGTCCACTCGCTCGGCCTCCAGGCAACGCAAGGCACCTTTCTCACGACGCCGTTCTACTGGGATCTCAACGAACAGACCCGCGCTTGGTCGGAGAAGTTCGCAGGCCGGCGCAAGGGCCAGCGGCCGACCTTCATGCAGATCGGCGTTTATGAGGCCGTCCGTCATTATCTGCAGGCGATCGAGGCAACCGGATCGGACGACGCAAACAACGTGATCGCGAAGATGCGCGCAACGCCGATCGAGAGCGCCTTCACCCACGGCGCCACGATCCGCGAGGACGGCCGCGTCGTTCGCGACATGTATCTCGCCGAGGTCAAGGCTCCCAAGGAGTCCAAGGGGGAGTGGGACCTCTACAAGATTTTGCGCACGATCCCGGCTCGAGACCTGACCATTCCGCTGACTGAGAGCACCTGCCCGCTCGTGAAGCACTGACGCGATATCAAACATCCGAGGACAACAATGACGACGCCCGAAAACGAATGGCAGTACCCCTACGGCACCAAGCAGCGCTACCACCTCCAGCACGTGCATCTGTTTGCATCCAACGTCGATGCCACCATCGACTTCTATAGGACATGGTTCGATGCAAAAGTGACGTGGGATGGCGATGTCGCGGGTGCGCGGAACGTCTTCATCAAGGTCGGTATTGGCGCCATCCACCTCTACGACCAGCTTCCGCGCGGCGAAGGCAAGAACGCCGTCCACCATCTCGGCATGCAGGTCGTCGGTATCGACGAGCTGTACGAACGCATGAAGGTCGCGAGCCTGCATATTCCCAATCCGATCCGCCGCCTGGGCGGAGGTGGCGGCTATTTCATGCTCGGCGCGCCCGATGGCGTGGTCTTCGAGCCGGGCAAGCTGCGCGAGCCGGCGGTGCGCGACTACTACGGCTTCGGGGGATGAGCCCGTGGACACCGCTCTCCCGCGCGACACAATCGCTGACCTCGTTGCCGCTCACGCTGCGAGCACTCCAGCCAGGGGACATCGATTTGCCAAGCAGCTTCGATTTTCCAACAGCAGACGCGCCTTCGCGTTCTCGCGGCACGACAGATGATCGCCCCTCTCGGATGAGCCGGGATGGGTCGAAGAATCGCTTTTGCGTTACCATTCGAATCGCGTGCCGATCCCGACGGATGTCGAGCCCTTCGCATCAACATCCGACTCGACGCGGATGTGGCGCGTCACGTCGACATTGGCCGACACACCTGACTGGCTTTGGCTCGCGCCCGTCCGCACACCCACGCTCAGCCTGTCGCCGATCGCGCGCGAGGCGCCGACCATCGGACCGCCCGCCCCGGCACCCACGTCCAGATTGTCGACCCCAAGCGAGCGGCGCATGCGGTCCACCGTTCCCTCGCCACCGCTTGCAAACTGAGCCGCGGCCCCTGCGAGCTGTACGGCCTGCGAGGTCGTCAGGCTGCCCGAGGCCTTCTGAAAGAGAATGCGCGACAGGATCTCATCCTGCGGCAACTCGGGCTGCGAATGGAAGGCGAAGACCGGCGCGGCCGCCGGTCCCGAGATTCCGACCTGTGCGGTGATGTCGGAAGCCTGTATCTCTGCCGCGAAATCGAGCTCGGGCGCGAGATCTCCGTTGAAGGAGAGATTACCCTTGGTGAAGTTCAACGTCTTTCCGAGCACCACCAGCTTGCCCTGGAAAAGCGAGAAGGCGCCCTTCGGCACCGGACCGTTGGTCGTGCCACCCACGTGAATGGAGCCGCCGAGCTCCGCAGTCGCCCCGCGGCCATGGATAAAGACGTGGTTCGGCGCCGAGACCGTCACGTCGAGCGACGCGTTGAAGAGTGCCGGGCGCCCCTTGTTGCCCTTTAGCGTCTCCTCCTTGCGCGCAGCCGCAAGGCGTGCGGCGACCTGGCCCGAGGCGTTCACATGGTTGATGCCGTCGATCGGCTTGAGCGTCGAAGGCAGGCGGTCCGGAATATCGACATTGACGCGAGTCAGGTCGATGCGACCGGCAATCCGTGGATCGCGCGCCAGGGCGCCCGTGACGTCGAGGGCGAGATTGGCCTGAGCGGTCGCCAGCGCGCTGGCGGCGAGGGTCGCCTGCTGGCCACGGATCGAGACCGTGCCTGGGAAGCCTGCATCCGGGGCGACCCTCACCTGGCCGGAGCCTGACAACGTGCCGCCGTTGGGCGTCACCGCGGCCAGGCGCTCCACGACGATCCGCTCTCCTTCGGCGGTGATTTTCGCCTCGATGGCATCGAGGCGCGTGCCGAGCATGCTATCACGGAAGGTGCCTCCGCTCATGGTGGCGACACCGCCGATCTGAGGCTTCGAGCGCGTGCCGCCGACACGGGCATCGAGCGCGACGCTACCGGATACGGTGCGGCCGGAGGCGGAGAGCATCGCATTGGCGACGGCGGCATCGAGGCGGCCCTTCGCGGTCAGCGCAATCGGGCCCATGGCGTCGAGCGGCAGCGTGCCCGACGCCGTGAACGTGCCGGCTTTTCCCGCGGCAACTGTGGTGTTCAGGCTCGCGCGGCCTCCATCGAGCCGCCCATTCGCGGCAATGTCGATCGGCGGCAAGCCCGCGCTCCTGGTCTGCGGCGCCGCGAGCTGCTTGACGGCCACGTTGTATTGACCCATCGGCGCGCTCGCGGAGCCGGCGATCGCGGCTGAAGCGTCAAGCGTCCCGGCGAGCCCCAAACCGGGCGCCGCGACATCGGCCGCGCCGAGCGGGATCGCACTTGCCACGGCCTTGAGGTCGAGCGCCTTGCCGGCCTTGCCATCGACAGTGAAGCGGCCAGTCCCAATTCCGAGGGCCAGATGCTCGATCAGCACCGTGCGGTCTTCGAGCGTGAAGCCTGCGGGCCCCTGCAGCACGAGCGCGTTGGCGCCACGCCGTGCGGTGAAACGATTGAGGTCGAACCGCGTCCGCTGCCTGGACGTCAACGCACCCGCGGCATCGAGATCGAAGCCGGCAGCCTTGGCGGAGAGACCGATCGCGCTCGTATCGGCATTGCCCCTGGCCGTCAGCGCGATGCTCGAGACGGTCTGACCGCCGAACGCGACATCGTTGACCCGGGCATCCGCATTGAGCACCGGATGGCTGTAGAGATCGGCGCCATCGGCGCGCAGATCGAAACTGCGGATGGCCGCACCGGCGGCGCGGATTCCCGCGCCCTTGCCAACGAGACGGACGGACTGCCGGCCGCCATCGGCCGAAGCGGCAAGGTCGAGTGAGGCCGAACCGGCGAGTTCTGTGAGAACAAGCGGTGAGAGGTCGGCGAGCGCCCCAGCTGCGAAGCGAATCTGCCCGCTCGCGAATCTCTGCGCGTCGACCGTTCCTGCGCCCTTCAGAGACACCGAGCCGATCGCGATGTCGAGGGTCTTTGCGTGCCATCCGGCAAAGGCGGGAGCTCCGCGATCGTCACGCTCCGACGATCGGCGGCTCACCTGAACAATCCCGTGCGCCGGGTTGCCGTCGACGGAGCCGCTGAGCTTGGCGTCGACGGCACAGAGCCCGTTGATGTCGTTGACCGTCGCGGCGAGCTCCAGATGCGGAATGGGGCGCCGCATCGCGGTGGCGCGATCCACGGAGGCTCCGAACGAAACGCTGGGATGCGCGAGCCCGCCGGTCATGCCGACGTCGAGAGCTCCCGCACCGGTGAGGCGCGCATCGGCCGCCGAGAGATCCGGCAAGTCCACATGGGCCGACAGGTCGCTCGAGTCGCGCGTCACCGTTCCCTTGACGCGAACCGCGACATTGGCTCCGTCGAGCGACGCGCCGCGGACCGTGTAGGTGTCGCGGCCATCGGCAGAGAGATCGGCTGCGAGTGCGAGCCGCGCCCCCGCGAGCCCATCGAGCGCCGCAAGTCCCGTCGCAAGCTTCTCGCCGGTGCCTGACATTCGGGCGTCAAAGCTGCCACGCTGGAGGTCCGCGTCGAGATCGAGGCCGAACGCCGCCGAGCCCTTGAGCTTCAGCCCGGCAAGGTCGGCAAAGTACCCGAGGTCGGGCACGGTGCCGGCAGCACGGCCATGCAGGCGATCGGCGCTGACATCACCTGTATAGGTCGCCTGAACCGTGGAGGTGCCGATTTCGAGACGCTCGATCCTGGCGCGGCCGCCCAGGTCCGTATCGCCGTGGAGCACGAGCGATGCGGTGTTGCCGATCGCGGCCGCCAGACTCGCGTCGCGTGCCGCAATGCCGGAGGCGCGCAGGTTCGCGTCAAGGATAATACGCGTTGCGGGATCGCTGGCTTCGGCGCGAGGGAGGGCCGTGACGGAAGCGTCAAGCGTCTCGACGTCTCCGTCCGGTAGATGAGCACCCGACAGCGCGAGCTTGACCGATGCTGTGGGAGCCTTGATCGGGCCGGTGACGCGGCTATCGAAGACGAGGCTGCGGATCGAGCCGTGGTCGGTTTCGGTCACGTCGCCGTTGCTTGGCAGGGCGCGGATGGAAGCCGCGAAATCCATCATCTTGTCGGCTCCGAGCAAGCCCTTCGCGTCGAGCCGGGCGAGATGACTCGTGAGCGTCAGCCCGTCCAGTACGACGCTGCCGTCGTCACCAATACGCGTCGTGCTGTCGAGCTTGGTTTCACCGGCAAAGACCGGCGCGGCAATTGCCGGCAACAACGGCCCGAGATGGCTAGTAAGGCGCGTTGCGAGCCCTCGGCCCGCACCGTTTCGGTCAAGCGTAATCGTGCCGGTCGCATCGATCGTGGGGCCGGCCTGCAACTTCAGGGCACCACGAAAGCTGTCGAGCGTGCCCTGGCCGCCCAGTGCGAATGTGACGGGCGGCTCGCCCGGCAAATGACCGAGCTTCGACATGAGTCCATGGGCCGGCTCGTCAAGCGTGACGTTGAGGGTCAGCGCATTTCCCTGCGGAACGTAGGCGAGAGCGGCATTGAAGCGGCCCGGAAAATCCTTGCGGATGGCGTCGAGATTGAAGACGAGCCCTTCGGCGGGCGAGCCGAGCTCGGTATTGCCGGTCGCCGCGACACTGAGGGCTTCACCCAGAATGGACTGCCCAAGCGTCAGGGCTCGCAGGTCGAAAGCCTTCACCTGCACCTTCACCGGAAGGTCGGGCAGGATCGGCTGGTCGGACTCGGCGACAGGTTGGTCGGATGGCAGAGGCTTTCGCCTGATCTCAAGCGTGCCGATCTCGAGACGGTCGATCTCCAGTCGCCCCAGCAGCAGTGCGCTGCGTCGCCAGACGAGGCGCGCCTTGTCGAGCGTCAGCCAGACTCCGTCCTTGTCGGTGATGCTGACGTCGCGGACCGTGGCATCCGAGGACAACACGCCATCGACGGCGCCGACATGGACCTGGGTCGCCGGTGTCGAGAGCGTCCGCGAGACAAGACTGGCCAGCACATCCTGCTGGTTCTCGCCGCTCCCGCCCACCATTCCGTAGCCTACGATGCCGAGCAACGCGACGCAGACGAGCCCGAGGGCGGCGACGGCGGAACAAACGATGAGCGGTCGTCGGATGCGCATCAGAATGCTTGCCCAATGCTGACATAGATTGCATACCGGCTGTCGCCGGGGCGTGGATTCAGCGGCGTCGCAACATCGAGGCGGATCGGGCCGACCGGCGTGAGATAACGCAAGCCAAGTCCCGCCCCATAGCCCACATAGTCGTCGAAGCCTGGCACGGATGATCGGGAGGCGGTGCCAAAGTCGAAGAATGGCACGAGGCCGATGGTGGGCGTGATCCTCACCCGCACCTCGGCGGAGCCCTCGATCAGGCTGCGACCACCGGTGATTTGGCCGAACATCATCGGCGAAATGGTATTGAACCCGTAACCGCGCACGGATCCGCCGCCGCCAGCGAAGAAGCGATGCGCATCCGGGATCTCGGCGAGCGGCGCTCCCGCAAGCGAGCCTGCAGCCAACCGGCCCGCCAGAACGTAATTGGCCTGCTCGTCGAGCGCATAGTAGGCCGAGCCCGCGATCCGCCCTTCGAATAGATCGATGGTGGAGCCCATCAGCTTCGGATAGGCATTGACGGTCGCCGACAGGCGCACACCGCGCGTGGGGTCGAGCGGATTGTCGGTGGTGTCGTAGCGGCCGGTCGCGGTGAAGCCGATCAGCGTCGCGTCGACCCGCCCCAGCACGTCCAGCGATTTCGATTGCTCGACCTGAAGACCGGCCTGCAGCGAAGCCGCTTCCGAAAAGCGGTGGATCACGCCGAATGTGCCGCGCACCGTATCGTCGGCGTAACCGCCGAGGTCGTTGTTGCCGACACGCTCGCGGAACGCAGTGGCCTCGACCAGAAGATCGTTGGCCGTACCGAACATGCCCGGCTTGATGAAGGTAGCGGTCAATCGCGCGCCGAAATCCGAGGCGTGGAGATTATTGAAGCCGTTGAAGGACGTGCCGTCGACCCGTTGTAGAAGCGAGGCGGACGCTTCGAGCCTCAGGCGCTCGCCGCCGCCGAATATGTTCCGATCCTCGTAATAGCCCGCAATGCCGGGACCATCGACGGTGGAATATTTCGCCGAGAGACCGACCGCGTGCCTCGGCCTTTCTGTCAAATCGATGAAGACCGGCAGGTTGCCATTGGCGTCGAGCTTGTCGGCCTCGCGGATGCGAATTCCTCCGATGGCTGGGATCCTAGCGATCGAGGTCTTCGTCAAGGCAAGCCGCTCGGGCGAATAAGGCTCGCCTTCCCTCAGGTGGACATGCGTGGCGACCACCCTCGGGTCGACATCTCCGCCCGAGATCGTGACGGCGCCGATGCCGGCTTCGGGGCCCGCTTCGACCCGCAGCCGAAAGTCCATTGCGGCGGCCGCATGATCGACGGTGGCCTTGACGTCGGCAATCTTCGCAAGCGGATGTCCGTTGCTGCGGAACCAGTCCACGAGCTTCACCTGCGCGGCGCGCAGGTCGGCCGAAATCGCGGGATCGCCGGACTTCAGCGCAAAGGCGCGGCGCGGCAATCCACGCGGCGCTTGCTCGCGCGCATAGTCCACTTCGACGGTGCGCAGCTTGAACAACGGACCGAGCCGTGCGGTGACCTTGATTGGAACGACCGACCGATTGCGAAAGGTGTCGGCCCGACGCGCCGCGGCGGCGAGCCCGGTCTCGTCGGGGGATACGGGAACTCCGTCCACCGTTACATCGATCTGGGCATTATAGCGGCCAAGCCCCCAAAGGGCATCGAGCAGCGGATTGATATCGGCCTGAAGCCGGCGCACGAGACCTTCGCCATCCGGCGGTGGTTCCTGTCGGAGGCGATAGGTGCCGGAGGCATCGCGCAACACCTGCTTGGCGTCACTATCATTCTTGCCATCCAGCGTCTTGGCCTCAATCTCCAGCCGATAGGACAGCGTCGTGGCGCTGACCGGCGGCGGATCGTCGGAACCGAAAAGGCCAAAGAAATCGAGCGCGTGAGCCTGCTCGCACAGCGACCAACCGACGACGGCGACACACCCCGAACGCAGGATGCGTCGCGCCGCAGCGACAAAATATCCTCGCCTTGCCCGCCGCAGCGGCAGGCATCGTCGCAACACGATTTGCTTGATTGTTCCGCTCCGTACTCGCCTGTTGACAACTCGAGCCTCTGCAACTCAGGCCCGGCGATCCCCTGTCTCCGCATTCAACAGGCACCACACGCGAAATTGATAGACATCATGATGGACATGTAGGGCACAGAAAAAATCGTCTTCGTGATCTTCTATTGATTGAACAAAGACCACGACGTTCAAGAAAGCTCCACTGTTCAGGTACGCTCCACGAAAAAATGCTCTAGAAACTGTGTGCCCCATCCGAAGAGTTCCGCGCGCGACTCTTTGCCATTATTGTGTTTGGGCGGCATTCCGGTAACGAGTCCTCACAGAATTTCTTGCAACGGGGAACATCCACATCGGACTCATGATCGGCAAATTTCAAAGGCGTGATTCCAGCGCGCCCTTGCGTAGCTGCGGAGCAGCCGTGGCAAGTTCAAGCGCCTCTATCCGCGCTGCACTTCCCCAAAGGCGTCCCGGCTATCGCCACCGGCGATGCGCGAGCTATTTCGATCATGACAAGTTCAAGTTCTTCACGCTCGTCTCACACCATCGACGTCGCTGGGATGATCCAAACAAAGATCCTGAGTGCGTTTGGATTGGGGAAGCGATCGATGAAAAAAGTGCCCACTTCGCCATGAACTGCCGCTAGACATGCGTAGGCTCCTCGCCCCGCCAGGGCGCGTTTGACGTGGAGATCAAAGGCCGCTTGCGACCGGGCTCTCGACGGTTGCGGCCTAGGGTCAACAACCAGAAGAGTCCTGTCGATTGGTGAAGCCGGATGGCGGCGCATCGTGCTGCCTTCGATTGAACCCGGACGCGTTTGATGTCGCAGGAGCGTTGGGCGCTTCTGGTCGCATTCCCAAAGTCGGAGCTTCAAATCGGTGACGGCGCTTGGTTTGGAGATTTATTCGCCGTTCTACGCCTCGGCTTTGACGATCTGCCGATCAATGTTCTTCCGGCCGCCTTGGATACGCGTTCGGAGACGGAAGAGGCAGCGGCGCGGCCTTGTTATCAATCGACGCGTCAGCGGTATCGCCTCAACCGCCATTGATCCGGCGCTGGCGACCACCCATGTCGCCGGCCCAAAGCGCTACCTTCGAGCGCATGGTGTCGCGGAAAATCGTAGCTTGGCGGAGAAACTCGTACGATTGGTAGCGGGGGAGCGCTACCGCCTTTCCCCACACCAACCAAACCTGCGATACCTCATCCATTCCTTCGCATAAGGGCAGATCGCGAGCTCTGGGCGAGCGCCACTTTACCCGTTTGAACGTGATCTTTGAATGGCCGCGTCGCCCAGCTCGTGCCAAAGCGGGCGATATCATGGAGAATCGAAAGCGAGCTCGCGTTTGGGCCCGCAAATGAACGAATCGCACTTTCAATTTGCGCTCGATAGCGTTCTTCAAAGCAAGGAGCGGAATTGCCTCGCGGCTCCATCACATCCAAACGGTAGCAGCTTGGGCAATTAACCTCCTGGACGCCCGAGCGCGTCCTTCGCAAAGACGGACTGGCGGCGTTTCTGAATGGACGAGGGTCACAATGGCATTGGACTGGACTTGCTGCGGCCGAGCAAGCGCTGGGTCGGGAACGGCTGTAATTGCCAGCGTCGAGCTGCCGCGCCCCACACGCCGTGGGGCATGAACAGCATGATCAGGATGGCGAGCGTGCCGAGCACGACCAGATAGAGACTGCCAAATTGGGCGAGATAGGTGACGAGCCCCCACAGCAGGAGCACGCCTACCATGGGACCTTCGATGGTGCGCACCCCGCCGATCACGACGATGAAGATGACATAGGCGGTCCAGTCGGTGACGCTGAAGGCCGCATCAGGCGAAATACGCGCCTTCTGCAAATAAACCACGGCGCCGACCATGCCGGTGGCGAACGCGACTGCGATCCACAGCACGTGACGAGTCCGCCCGGTGCGGACGCCGACGCTGCGCGCCGCCGCTGCGTTGTCACGGCTTGCGGCCAGCGCAAGGCCGTGGTGCGAGCGCACGAAGGCGTAGATGCCGAGCGTGACCAGCACGGCGAGCAGCAGCGCCAGCCAGTAAACCAGCACGTCACGCGCGGCCGCCGGGCGCATGCCAAGCAGCGCCTGCACCGCCTTCAGCCCGACCATCTGCGACAGTTCGCCCGGCGAGATCGACATCCCGGTGCCGCCGCCGAGCGACTTGAACTGGGCGCAGATTAGCCGCAGCGCTTCGGCGGCGACCCAGCTGCCGATCGCGAAATATGGCCCTTCCAGCCGGAACAGCAGCGGCCCGAGCACCGCCGCGACCAGCGCCGCGAACAGTCCGGCCAGCGGGATCGCCGCAACCGGATCGAGCCCGGCCATCACGATGCCGGCAAACAGCGCATAGGCGCCGAGCCCGACAAACGCCTGCTGCCCGACCGATACCAGCCCGCCCCACCCGGCCAGCACGTTCCAGAGCTGTGCCAAGGTCAGCATGGTGAAGACGAAGATCAGATCCTGGATCAGGTTGCGCGAGGCGATCGCGGGCAGCGCGGCCAGCGCCACGATCAGCGCGATGCCGGCCACGGCCGCGACGCGCGACAGCCGCGTGCCGACCCGAACCCGCCACACCGGCGTGTCCACCAGGCCCTGCTCGCGACTTGCCGGGATATGGATGCTTTCGACGCTCATGTCCGCCTCGCCGGGAACAGGCCGCGCGGCCGCACCATCAGCACGACAAGGAAGGCGAGATGGCCGGCCAGGATCTGCCATTCCGGATTGATCCGCCCTCCGATCGCCTGCGCCAGCCCGAGCACGATGCCGCCCGCCAGCGTCCCCCACAGGCTGCCGAGCCCGCCGATGATCACCGCCTCGAATGCGTAGAGCAGCCGCGCCGGTCCGATCGACGGATCAAAGCTGGCGCGGATACCGAGCACAATAGCGGCGATCACCGACACTGCGAGCGACAGCCCGACCGCGATGGCGTAGACGTTGCGCTCGTTGACGCCCATCAACTGCGCGATCGCGGGGTTATCCGCAGTGGCGCGGAATGCCCGGCCGAGCGAGGTGCGATAGAAGATGAGCTGGAGCAGCGCGACGGCGGCAACCGCCGTCACCAGCGCGGTCAGCGGCGCCAGCCCGACGCTCACGCCGGGGGCGAGCGCCACCGACGAGGATTCGAAGGCGCCTGCCTGCAGCCGGCGGCTGTCGGCGCCGTAGCCGAGCAGCAGTCCGTTCTGGATCACGATCGACAGGCCGAAGGTGACGAGCAGCGGCGGGAGGATGTCGTCGCCGAGCACCCACTCCAGCACCAGCCGCTGCAGCACGAAGCCGAGCACGAACATCGTGATGACGACCAGCAGGGATGCGGCCGCAAGTGGCACACCAAGCGCGGTGGTGGCGCTGAGCACCAGATAGGCGGCAAGCAGGATCAGATCGCCATGCGCCAGATTGACCAGGCGCATGATGCCGAAGATCAGCGACAGGCCGAGCGCGAACAGCGCATAGACGCCGCCGAGCAGCACGCCTTCGATGATGGTGTCGAACCCGCTCATCGCTCCCTCATGCTCCGAAATAGGCCGCGCGGATCGTGTCCTGATCGACATCCCTTGGCCGTCCGCTCAGCGTCACCCGTCCCTCCTGCAAACAGTAGAAGCGATCCGAAGCCCGCAATGCGCGGGCGATGTCCTGCTCGACCAGCACGACGGCGGTACCGCCAGAGCGGATCTGCGGCAGCATGCGGTAGATGTCCTCCACCACGATCGGCGCGAGGCCGAGGCTGATCTCGTCGCACAGCAGGACCTGTGGGTTGGACATCAGCGCGCGGCCGATCGCCACCATCTGCTGCTGCCCACCCGACAGCGCGGTGACGGCGCCGCGCCGCCGCTCCCTCAGCACCGGGAACATGCGGTAGACCGCGGCGAGATCCCACGGCGCGCTGCGTTCGCTGCCATAGGCGCCGATCAAGAGGTTCTCCTAGACGCTGAGCGAGGGAAACAGCTGGCGGCCCTCCGGCACCAGCGCGAGGCCGAGCCGGACGATGCTGGCGGCGGACGCATCGCCGATCGCCCGTCCCTCGAGGCGGATCGCATCGGGACGGTTCTTCACCAGCCCCGCCAGCGATTTCAGCATGGTCGACTTGCCGGCGCCGTTGGCGCCGATCACTGCGACCGCCTCGCCCTCGTTCAGCTCGAAATCGATGCCGAACAGCGCCTGGAAGTCGCCGTAGAACGCATCGAGCGCCGTGACATTGAGCAGCGCGGTCATGCCGGCACGCCCATATAGATGGTCTCGACCTCGCGCGAGCGCATCACCTCGACGGGTGCGCCCTGGGCGACAACCTTGCCAAAGTTCAAGACGACCAGCCGCTGCACAACCGCGAGCAGCGCATGCACCACGTGCTCGATCCAGATGATGCCGATGCCTTCGGCATGGATGATGCGGATGGTCTCGACCAGTTCGTGGCATTCGGCATCTGTGAGGCCGCCCGCGATCTCGTCGAGCAACAGCGTGCGCGGCCGGGTGGCGAGCGCCCGCGCCAGTTCGAGCCGCTTGCGATCGAGCAGCGGCAGGCTGCCCGCGAGCCGATTGGCCTTGGCTTCGAGGCCGGTCAGATCGAGCATGCGGCCGCAATGCTGGATCGCATCCGCCTCCGACAGGCCGCCGCCGAACAGCGCGGCGACTGCAAGGTTCTCGAACACCGAGAGATGGTCGAACGGCTGCGGGATCTGGAACGAGCGCCCGATGCCGGCGCGACAGCGTGCCTCGGGCGAGAGACCCGTAATGTCGGCGCCATCGAGAACGATGCGGCCGGCATCGGGCCGCAGCAGCCCGGTGATCAGGTTGAACAACGTCGATTTGCCGGCGCCGTTTGGCCCGATCACGCCCAGCGCCTCGCCGGAGGACAGCGTCAGGTCGATCGCGTCTGCAACGACGATGGCGCCGAACCGTTTCGAGATGGCATGGAGTTCGAGCATGGTCGCCCACATCTGGTTTCGGCGGAGGGGAGATGCGCAGCAACGCCACGCATCTTCCGCCTTCGATGAAGCAGCTGGCGTGCCATAGTCGCTTGCGGCTCGTCCCTCACCATTGTCTTTTTGATGGCTCTCGGGGTTTGGTAGGCGGCGCAAGGGCGCGGCGCTTGCGTGCGGCAATCATGACCCCCCGGCTACGCTGGCTGCTCTCTAGCGCATCGATGCCCCAAAGGCGGATGCGGGTGCCGTGGATTTCGAGCGTGTCGCCGTCGAGGATGCTGGCACGCCCATTGATGTCGGCGGCAAAGGCTGCGCCGATCCATGCGAACACCAAAGTCACGGCATGGGATGCCCACGCTAGCTTGCTCAGGAGCCACCTTGAGGAAGAAAAAACTCGCTTTGACGGTCGTAGTCCGACTTGCACTGCGGACATTGAGCGGGTTTACCGGGCTTCTCAAGCTTGGTCAGCTTGATAAATCGACCATCGACAGTTAGGTATCTTGGGCAAAAAGGCATCCCTACAGGATGGCCGTCGCGCGCCTCATAAAGCATGTTGCGTGCTTCGATGGTGTTGCCCTTGAACTCAAACGATTTCCTTAGCCGTTCAATTTCTTTGTCCTTTTCCTCGATCTCGTCGCGCGCATCGACGAGCGCCATTTTGAGATCGGCCATCGCCGAGTAAATATCAGCGGCCTTGGCCCTTAGCTCGGCCAACTCGATCTTGTGATCGATATCTCGCAAGGAGCCACTTACGGCCAACCAAATCGATGCCATCTTAGATTCTGCCGATCGGCGACTCGAGGAGCGTCAATCGCGAGGCGAGCCGAAGAAAGTGGCATCTAATCGTCCAGGACGAATTGAGAGCTATTTTATTGTTTTGGAGCTCTATAGCGAACTCCTTCGAAATCTCGAATTCGTGGATCGAGCCCAGAAGAAGGAACATCTGCACTATTGCTTAAGTTTTTGGGATAAGGGATTGCGAGGAGTACTGTCATCATTCAAGGAGGTATTAGAGGAACTCCGACGAGACCTCGAAAGCGACCCCCAGTTGAAGGATAAAGAGCCACTTATCAAGGCAGTGATTTACTTCGAGGAAACGGTGGCCTTCGCTTGGCCCGCCGCTCTTTCGGACATCGCCTACCAAAATATTGGCAGTGAGAAGCTTGCAGAACTCCTTGACGAGGTCTCCCGAGAAACTGAATTTTCTCTCCTGCGGCGACTTTTCTCGCTTTTCATCCTGCTCGAACTGGACCCGTCTCGCGCCATCAAGAGGTTTACAGAAATCTCTTCTGAGCCGAACGTCGATCGTTGGGTCAAGAACGCGATGGTTCTCCGTCTATTTGCGTATTATCGCACGCATCCTCTATCGGCGACGCTGCGAGGTCAGTTTAAGACACTCGTAGCCGACTTAGAACTTCAACTGCGGCCGATCACAGGAAAAGGACGCGTAAAGGGGAAAATAATCTCTGAGATACAAAAGCTCGCCTATAAAGGGGATGGGAAAGACGCCCGGTAGACGCGCGGTTTGTTGCAGTTGCTAGGTGTGGCCTGCGTCCCCGCACGCCACGTCGAAGGGCGCGCAACCCCTCGACGATCGCGTCGTAGTCGGTCTGCGGGACGGTCGCAATCCATGCGTCCGCGCGCTGCTCTCGTTCTTTCAATGCAGCCCGATGGGCCGCCCACCGCGCTATACGGAGCGGGACGCGCAACGACCATATTTTAGGCGCCTAGCCAACTTGGAATTTGCGATGGCATCGGGAGGCAACGGGAGCAACGCCAAGGCGTTCATCCCCAACGGGCCTTCCAGCATCAGTTATCACCACGCGGCAGCTTCGCGACAGCTCGACGGAGCTTGATTTCGATACACCGAGCGCAGATCAACTCGCAGTCCCCGGCCGGCGGCGCAAGAACGGTCAGCTCCTCAGGCGCGAACTCTTCTTCGCAGTGATCGCGTTTGCCGATCAGGCGATGGTGCACCGCTTCAGGAAGGTACTTTAGCCGAACTGAAGGGGCTCACAATCCTCCTCGCTGCCGGTTGGCGCGGACAAGCTTGACCTAGCTGCGCAAGCCGCGCGCCGAACAACTGCCACCCACTCTCGGGAACGCGTCACGCTCGAACAGTGCGCAGGAAATTCGCGACCTCGTCGCTGAGTCTAGTCGAATTGCGCGACAACAGCCCGGCGGATGACAGGAGCTGAGCCGACGCGCTGCCCGTTTCGGCTGCGCCCCGTTGCACGTCGGCGACGCCGGAACTGACCTCGCCGGTGCCTTGGGCCGCCTGCTGAATGTTTCGAGCAATCTCGTGCGTCGCCGCGCCCTGCTGCTCCACCGCAACCGCGACCGCCGTGGCGATTTCGGACATTCTGGCAATGGTGCCGCTGATATCCGTGATGGCCGCGACAGATTTTCCTGTAGCGTCCTGCATGCTCCCGACCTGCTGGCTGATCTCTTCCGTCGCCTTGGCGGTCTGTTCGGCCAACGCCTTGACCTCGCTCGCGACCACGGCGAAGCCGCGACCGGCATCACCTGCGCGCGCCGCCTCGATCGTGGCGTTGAGCGCCAGGAGATTGGTTTGGCCGGCAATGCTGTTGATGAGATCGATGACATCCCCAATTCGCGCCGCTGCCTGCGCCAAACGCGTGATCTGTTCATTCGTTATTCCGGCCTGTCGGACCGCCTCGCTTGCGATGCGCGAGGACTCCTGCACCTGCCGGCCGACTTCTCCCACCGAGGCTGCTAACTCTTCTGAGGCAGACGCGACCGACTGGACGTTGGTTGTCGCTTCATTGGAAGCCGCGGCGACGCCAGTCGCCACGCTCTGCGTGCGTTCGGCCGTCGACCTCAGCGCGCTTGCAGATGATTCAAGCTGGCTCGAAGCTGAGGAGACCGTCTGAACGATTTCGCCCACCGCAGTCTCGAATGCGTCGGCAAGTCGATCCATCTCGCGCCGCTGGAGCTTGGCCTGCTGCCGCTCCTGCTCGGCCCTGCCTTCCTCTGCCTCCTTCTTGGCGATCAGTGCCTCCTTGAACACCTGCAATGCATCGGCCATTTGCCCGATCTCGGTGCGCTCGCCCTGATGCGTTACCTCAGCCGACAGATCACCAGCACTGAGCGCTTTCATCGGCGAGACGATCGCGGCAATGCCTCGCGAGACGTTTCTCACCAAGAAGAAGGCGACGAGGGCGCCGACGAGGCCGGCGGTCGTCGCGATCGCCACAACAGTATTGAAGGTATAGTTGTAGGCGGCCGCGGCCTCCGCTCCCGCCTCGTCCGCGCCTTTGTTGTTCAGGTCGATGGCATTCGTCAGGACCTTGTCGGCCTTCAGGCCGACGGGATTGACGGTTTTGCTGTTCAGCTCGTTGGCCTCTTCGGGGAAACGGCCAACCGCGGCGCGCGACAGACGCAGCACCTCCTGCGAGCCCTTCATGTATTCGTTCCAGAGACCGCGCCATTCGTCGTAGAGCGCACGCTCCCGCGCACTGGAGATGAGCTTCTCGTAGCCCGCGATATTCTGCGCCATCCTTTCGGCGACCTGCTCGATCCGCTTGTCAAAGTCCACCTTGTCCTCTGCACGGTCGTTCAGCAGGTGTTGCCGCACCGCATTGCGGTAAGTGATCGTGGTTGCGCGCAGCTCGCCGAGCACGCGGATGCTTGGGAGCCAGTTGGTCTGCATGTCGATGACCGCGGCGTTGATCACCTGCATCTTCCAGATTGCAAACGCGCTGGTGGCGAGTAGTGCCAGCAAGAGGCCGACGACGACAGCGGAGATTTTGGTGCGGATGGGCATCTTCGCAAACATGGCATTCTCCCCAAAAGGACTAAATTTGTGATGCCCTCCCGTCGCAATACCATCTGACAGGTGGCCGTCTCTCCCCTGGACCGGACCAGTTGTAAACGCCCGATGCTAGTAGAAGTTGTAACGATCTTGCTTTAAGCAATTCTTACCATTAAGGCTGATTAATTCCTGGCGAACAGCTTTTGCACGAATTTGGAAATTCGTCTCTTGCTGCCTGGGCTAGGGAGCAAATTCTGATTTGCCGGCTCCGGCGCCTATTCGGCGAAGCTGTTGAAGGGCACGAGGCACCGGTTCTCAGGCTTCAGCCAGCCGCGCCAATGCGGCGGTGACGTGTTGCGGATGTTGGACCCGCGGCCCGCCAGTGCGCAGCGGCGGCGTCATGCCCCCCAGCGCATCAGAGTCATTTCACTTCCGGCTTCCGTTTGCGGATCACGGGAGCTGGATAGTCCGGGAAGACGCCGGCCATCGGCTGCAAGTTGCCGACGTAGCGGTTGACCACGCGGAATAGCGCGAGGATGGCGGCTTGGTTGGCGGTGATGCTGTAAAGATTGCACATGGAGAGAAGCCGCCGGCCCGCTCGACCTAGAGCATCCGGTCCTTGGTGACCCGCAAGCTGCGAACGTAATAGCCCTGTCTTTGAACGGCTGACTTGATCTCATCGCTGACTTTGAGAACTCGTTTTCTGCTCTTGCGCCACTTATTCTGAGAGTAAACTGCGGGTATCGCAGAGCCTGTGCTTAGAACGAGAAAATCGCGCTTCTCATTGCGATGGACATCAAACACTTTTCGCCCCCGCTAATCGTATTGAAGAAAGCACGAAATATGTTTCAGTCATTCTGATCCCTCAGCTTACCACCTCGCACGGCTGTGCGGGTTGCAAACGTGCAACGCTCAGCGACTTCTGCTTCACCGCGCACGGCTAGCCCGGAGTATTCGATCATTGTGTCCGCCGAATTTCGATGCTCTCGATGCAACCTGCGTACTACGATACCGGTTGCTCGCAACTTGCTAACTTTTTTTCAACCGCTTTGACTTAAAACTTTGAACACGGACTTCGACGGTCGGTCGGCGTGGCCGTTCTTACGACCGCAATGCTTGCCCGAGTGGGCCTGTCTTTGTACTCGCGTATACCTGTATTTTCATTGCGATACCTTTCGGCACTGCCGCCGAACCAAATAGAGATTGCGACGATGTCGTCGGTGCTTAAATTTCGCCAGCCGCACAACGCGAACTCCAAGACGTCCCCCTCGCGCCAGAAACTGCCTGACATTCTCGCCAACATCGCCGCTCTGTTGTCGCGAGTTCAAGCTCTCGAAATTCAGACAATAGATGACGCTCGTCAGGCGATCTTCATTCTTGAACTCGCGAATGGCTGCATCCGGGTGATCGTCGGACAAATCCCACTGAACGAGACAGCCAGAACGACTCTACCGGCTCAGTCGGCGCGGATCGATCTGCTGATTGCAGAGACCCGCAGAGAGGCGACCTGTTTGTTTGAACCAACTGATTTGAAATCGTGGATTGCAGATGACCGAGGACAATCGAAAGGCGCACCGCGTTCGGTTTGAACACAAGCACATCGTGAGCATCATGGGTGTTGATGGCACGTGGCGAAGAAGCTGCATTCTCATCGATGCCTCTGCAAGCGGTGCCAAGCTTGAGGTCGAGGGCTCAACGGACCCCCTCAAGGCACAGGAGTTCTTCCTAGTTCTGTCGTCCACTGGACTGGCATTTCGGCGCTGCGAGCTGATTTGGGTGGATGGGTCTCACGTCGGAGTCCAATTCGTCACCGCAAAGACGAAGGCGACGGCAAGTCCACAGAAACGTCTTGTCGGCTCACAATGAGACGAGTTCGGCACCAAATGAGCGCTCAGCAACCTGACAAGCTTGTTGTCGGCAGTCGCTTCATGATGAGCGAGCTGGGGATCGTTCAGCTCCCAGAGTTCGCCCATAAGACCGGCACCATTGTCGAAACCAGTAGTCGCACCCCTGGCGTGACGGTGCTGTTCGACGGCGCGGTCAGACCGACCGTCTTAGACCGAAGCTACATAGCTGCTCTCTCCAAGTGACGATCCTTTTTGCAGGTCGCGCTCACCATGAAAACACAGAAGCCAAAGCAATGGGCCGACCAAGAGGTCCGACGATTAGACAGGCTCGCCCGGCAGGGAGTTGGCACATCGAGGATAGCCGCCGAACTCGGCCGCCACGCTGGATCGGTGAGGCGTATGGCGCGAACCATGGGACTGCTGTTGAAGAAGTAATCCCCGAGCGATCTTGAGCGCGGCGCAGGGGACCTACAGCCCAAAGCCTCGGCCAATCTCCCGCGCAAGCTTGAGCGCGGCGTCGGTATGGCGGCCATAGAAGAACGCTCGATCAAGCTGCGAAAAGATGCCCATTCCAAATAGCGCGATGGCAATGCCTCTAAACATGGTTATGGACCGGGTTGAACGATGCAGCGAAAGTTCAAAACGGCCCCAGCCGCAGGTTGGGAGAAACAGCCGGGGCCGGCATTCCCATTCCAATGTGCCGCAATCGGCGGTAATCGGCACGCTTGTTAGCTAGCCACATGAAAGCTAACGGACTGTTTCGAAGGACCCGAATTCGAATGAAGGTGCTTTGGACACCCCGCTCACATTGCGGCCGAAGCGCGCCGTAGGCCCTCTCTCGTGACTTGCTACGTCATACGCACATGAAAGCGCGGCGGCGTCATGCTGAGCGCCAGGTAGACATCCAACTGAGATTCGGTGCCTTACCCTGATTGACGCCGCCCAAGAGCCAACTCACCCGCGCGCGGCCGCCCGCCCATTTGATGAAGTGATCGACGCCAGAAGGCCGCGTCAGATTGCAGCCGTCATAGCGGTGATGAATCACAAGCGTAGGCGGCAGTGCCAGGATTGATTCAACATTCCTTCGAGGCCGGACCCGACTCCGGACTGAGGTACCCGAGGTCAAGACCAGCGCGTCCGGCGTCGCGACGCGCACCCCGGTGAGACGGAGCGCATCGTGGCCGTTATGGCTTGCTATAATTGGCTTGACTGCATCAACGTGAGGGAAGGCCGCCGGGGCTGGCGAGCTGGCGGGCCTTCACCCCATCGGGGTGTTGACCTTGACCCATTGCTTCTGCCGGCCGCCACGGATACGTCCATAGCGATCGTTTAAGCTGCATCGATTTCAAATTCAGTCCGCAGCGAAAGTTGTCTTCGACGAACAGTCAGACTTGCTGACTCGGATCGTTGCCAGCAATTAATCCCTATCTTTGTCAACACCATTTACGGTATTTCTCCGGGCTTGAAACTCGATGTGTTGGGGAGCTTTGCTACTACTTCCGAGCAGGCACATTAGTTTCCCTTCCTTACATCCAGCGGTGGTGGACCGTAGGCTTAGGTGAAACACGCGCACCGCGTCACTGCCCTGGCAGATGGCATCAACGACGATAGCGATCTGCCCTGTCGCTAGCGAATTCCGTCGAGCCAGACTCGCGATTAGCTGCGGATTGATCGCGTTGCTGTGCTCTCATACGGAGAGATCACATGGCGAATGATCCGCTTGTCTTTTACTCCTTCGATGAAACTAGCGGTTCCGTCGCGCACGATCAGCAAGACGGGTACGATGGTGGCGCCACTCATGTACCCGGCGTCACCGGCAACGCCCTTCAATTTAACGGATCGTCGGATTATGTAAGCGTGGCCGATTCACCTGACTGGAACTTCGGATCCGGGGATTTCACGCTTGAGTTCTGGGCCAATTTCAATTCAATCCCTAGCGGCAGCGCAGGACAGCCCGGAGATGTGCTTATAGGGCAAGATGAAGGGGGCGGAACGACAAACAAATGGTTTTTCAGTGGTACTCGTTCGATCTCGTCAAGTCTGGATCGTCATACCAGTTTTATGTTGATGGACAACTTGTCGGATCCGCCGCCGAGTCATTAGTCCTCCCAGACGTCAACGCGCCACTGACAATCGGCCATGCCGAGGCATTCGGCTTCGATGGTCTGCTCGATGGTGTGGCAATCTATAACCGCGCATTGTCGCAGGCCGAAGTATAACAGTCGTATCAGGACGGCGCCGGTGTGCCAGGCGGCGGCCCGGTTATCACCTCCGATGGAGGCGGGGGACGGCCGCTGTTTCAATTCCAGAGGACACAACTGCGGTCACGACTGTCGTAGCAACTGACGCAGATGGTCGGGCCTTCATGCTTCTAAGTTGTTTGATGAAGCGCCGTTACGCGCTCCGCTGGTGACATCTCCGCCATCACTAGTCTGCACGCGAACGACTTCTTCTTTGTGTGACGGCGACGCTTCTTTGTGTGACGGCGAAGCGTGAGCGACTGCGAAGATGGTGAGTAAAAATCCGCACAGGACCGACTTTTGGGACGCGAAAGACGACAACCTTCGAGAGGAGAATGTTCCATGCGCATTACTTTAGCATCAACATTAATGGCTTTTCTGCTCACCGCCGCTCCGGCGATATCGCTCGCGGCGGACGCCAAGACGGACGTGGAGAAAGCCTACGCCACCTTTGACGCCGCATTTAACAAGCAGGACGCGAAGGCAGTCGCTGCCAACTATGTCCCGACAGCCAAGGTGCTGCCGCCGACCCACGAAGTCACATCCGGGCCAGCGGAGATTGAAAAGTTTTTTGCCGGGTTCTTCGCAAATGGTGTGACCAATCATAAGCTGGAGGTCATCGACGCTGGCGGAGACGACAAGGTCGTGATTGGCACGGCCAAGTGGAGCGCTACAGGTAAGGACAAGGATGGCAAGCCGGCGGCATTCAGTGGACTTGCAATGCACGTTTTCGAACGCCAAGCAGATGGTTCGTTAAAGCTGAGGTTTCATACCTTCAACTGAGTTGGCGGATGGTCCTGAAAACAAAAAATCCCGGCGGCATAAAGGCGCGGGCGTCAGCTTCTGACGCCCAAGCAGAGATTCAGGATCGGTGCGAGTGACCCCGATGGGACATTCCGCCGATTAAGAATTGCGCTGCTGCCTAAACGGCGCTTGAACAAATCAGCAGACCTGTTCGTTCGTCATTGCTATTGGACGGGTAGGCGCTATCGTATGCGAGCGGCCAACCCGCGAGTTTCATCCATTAAATTGCAATTTTGGGAGACTCACATGAAGTTCATAGTCGCTTGGACTGTACCTCAAGGCACATTCAACACAGCAGTCGCACGGTTCTTAGAAACCGGTGGCGCACCACCCGAGGGCGTCAAGATGTTGGGGCGTTGGCATGGCATGAACGGTCAGGGATTTGCCATCTCCGAATCGACTGATCCAAAGGCCATGTATCGTTGGGTCTCTCAATGGGCTGACCTACTCCCGTTGACCGTCACTCCTTGCCTTGAAGACGGGGACGCGGGCGAGGTGATGGCGTCGCTACCGAAGCGTTGACCTCAATCGGATCAAAGCCATCGCCGCCGGCTTGGACGGCGATGGCATGCCGAGCAGGCTCGTCGAAGCCGCCCTCAAGAACCGGATCAAGCATTTTGTCCTCGATGGCGAAGCAAGTCGTGCTCGGCGTCGATGGCATCTCCGATTTCAACGCGCTTCACTCGCGCAAGCACGATCACGAGGTGCAGTTCTGCGCCTTCGATATTCTTACTGAAGGCAGTGACGACTTGCGCATGCTCCCGCGGTCGATGCGGAAGACGAACTTGGAGCGCCTATTGGCGCGGCGTCCTGAAGGCGTGTTCGTCAATCCGTTTGAGCGTGGCGAGCTTGGGCCTGATCTGTTTCGAGCTGTAGGACTTGAAGGGCTGGTATCCAAGCGGCGTGACCGGCCGTATCAGGGCGGTAGGACCAAGCACTGGATCAAGGTGAAGAACCGCAAACACCCGGCGATGGAGCGCGAGCTGTGAGCAGAGCGGCAGGTCCGTTCTGCAACTAACAGCGGACCTCAACGATCGATCGCTCCACTTCGCCTTGGGGCCCACCTGCGGACGTAGTCAGTTTGAAGCGAAGGCTATGCCGATATATACCTCCTGTTGGAAGGAGAACCGGCCGCCATTCCGCTCAAGAAACCGTCCGCAACATTGGCGTCATCGTCGGCGAAGATCCGTGTTGTATCTCACCGATGATCCTGAAGCCGTGGCGCTCATAAAGGGAAATGTTTCGCGGATTCGAACTTTCAAGGTAGGCGGCGATGCCCTCCTCGTCACATCGTCGAAGAGCGTGTTTCATCAGCAATGTGCCGAGGCCTTGGCCGATCCAGTTCGGATCGACGGCAATGAGGGGCAGATACCAATGTGGCTCGTGGGGATGATGTTCGGCCATTCCCTGAAGCAGGTGTGGAATATCGTCGGCGATCTCCGGACGAAGAGACTGCGCCATGATTGCGCCCATGGCCGCTTCATCAGGCTCGACGCCGGGCGGCAGCCACAGGGCGGCCGCGCGAGCCCCTTCCGTGATGTAAGCCGTGCCATGCTCGAATGCCCGTCCGCCAAATGCGTTAACGAACTCAGGCATAATCCTGAGATATTCGGATGAGTCGGACCAAACCCAACGGGCCATTGGATCGGCTGCAAAGCCGAGCACAATGGTGCTGATCGTGCTTGCCTGAATGTTCGCGCCCGCAGATTTGACTTCCGACGCAGCTGTCATCATGCCGTCTCCCAGTCGATGGCGTCGGCCAAATTTATCAGATGCCTGTTTCCAAACAGAGCAGAACGGCTGTACCAACGAGCCTTCGCGGCTGCGACCCAATGTCCATTCCGGGTCATGAGCGTTGTTTTGAAGGTCGGCTTGTTATTTCCGGTCTGCCGTCAACTTCAGACATGTCCCTGCGCTGGCCGACGTTATGTGCCAGAGGACTAAACCGCTCGCGCGGTAGGACCCCGGGGCTGGCGACACAGCCAAGACGATAGCGCGACGGGGCGTCCTGTCTTGAGATGAGGGGTTCGCAACCTTCATCCAAGACAGGAGCATCCCCATGACCGACGAGGCAATGAGCCCGTTGCGCCGGCGCATGATCGAGGACATGACGATCCGCAAGCTCGCGCCGAAGACCCAACATGACTACGTGCAAAGAATCAAGAACTTCGCCGCGTTTCTCGGGCGCTCGCCGGATACGGCGACCTTCGAGGACGTGCGCCGCTATCAGCTACATCTGACGGCAAGCGGCGTTGGCGTGCCGACCATCAACCAGACCGTCTCGACGCTGCGGTTCTTCTTTCGGGTCACGCTCAAGCGCCACGAGATCGTCGAACACACCCATGTCATTCACGAGCCGCGCAAGCTGCCGGTGGTGCTCAGCGTCGAGGAAGTGGCGCGGCTGCTCGATGCCGCGCCGGGGCTGAAGTACAAGGCGGCCTTGAGCGTGGCCTACGGCGCTGGCCTGCGCGCCACTGAAGTGGTCTCGCTCAAGGTCTCCGATATCGACAGCAAGCGCATGATCATCCGCGTCGAGCAGGGCAAGGGCGGCAAGGACCGTCACGTCATGCTATCGCCGAGCCTGCTGGACCTGCTGCGGGCCTGGTGGAAGGCGGCGCGTCCGCAGGGTTGGCTGTTCCCGGGACGCGATCCGGCGCAGCCGATGACCACGCG
The DNA here is from genome assembly GCF_023375135.1 of Bradyrhizobium sp. C-145. Taxonomy (NCBI): domain Bacteria; kingdom Pseudomonadati; phylum Pseudomonadota; class Alphaproteobacteria; order Hyphomicrobiales; family Nitrobacteraceae; genus Bradyrhizobium; species Bradyrhizobium sp. C-145. The sequence continues at coordinate 7,808,117 of NZ_CP088150.1, forward strand.
CCAGCTCAATCGCGCCTGTCACGCCGCTGCGCAAATGGCGGAGATCAACAAGCGCGTCTCGCTGCACACCTTGCGGCACAGCTTCGCTACCCACCTCCTGGAGCAGAACATCGATGTCCGCGTGATCCAGGTGCTGCTCGGTCATGCCAAGCTCGACACCACGGCGCTGTATACCCGCGTCGCGACCAAGACGATCAGCGAGGTCATGAGCCCGCTGGAGCACATCGCGCTCAAACTCAAGGAGATCCGGCCGCCCGGCTGACGCCAAAGCGGTGTCGCGCCCGGCTTTGGAGGTTGCGGATATCTTCCGCGACCATGGCCCGGCATGGCGCAAGGCCCATGCCGGCCATGTCAGCCTCCACCAGCTCAAGGTGATGTCGGCGATCGAGCGCTGCCGCACGGCAGCCCTCGGCGGCCATGTCGCGCGCTGTGAGGACTGCGCCTATACGACCATCGCCTACAACTCCTGCCGCAACCGGCACTGCCCGAAGTGCCAGGGCGCCGCCGCGAAGGAATGGCTTGCCGACCGCGCGGCCGAGCTGCTGCCGGTGCCGTACTATCATGTGGTGTTCACGCTGCCGGCGGCCATCGCCGACATCGCTTACCAGAACAAGACCGTCCTCTACGACCTCTTGTTCAAGGTCTCGGCCGAGACCATGCTGACGATCGCCGCCGATCCGAAGCATTTGGGGGCCAGGATCGGCATTACCTCCGTGCTGCACACCTGGGGCTCGGCGCTCACCCATCACCCGCATGTGCACATGATCGTGCCGGGCGGCGGCATCTCGCTGGACAATAAGCGCTGGATATCGTGCCGGCCGGGCTTCTTGCTGCCGGTGCGCGTACTCTCCCGCCTGTTCCGGCGCGTGTTCCTGGAGAAGCTCGTCGCTGCCCACCAAGCCGGCCGCCTCAGCTTCTTCGGCGATTACGCCCACCTCGCCGAGGCGCAATCCTTCGCAGCTTACCTCACCCCGCTGCGCAAGGCCGAGTGGGTCGTCTACGCCAAGCGGCCGTTCGGCGGTCCCGAGGCAGTGCTGGCCTATCTGTCGCGCTACACCCACCGTGTTGCCATCGCCAACAGCCGCCTGATTGCCTGCGACCAGCGTGGCGTCACCTTCAAGTGGAAGGACTATCGCATCGAGGGCCGTGATCGCTACAAGCAGATGACGCTCGGGACCTTCGAGTTCATCCGCCGCTTCCTCATCCACGTGCTGCCACGCGGCTTCCACCGCATCCGCCACTACGGCCTGTTCGCCAAAGGCGCTTGCGCCGATAACATCGCCCGCGCCCGTGAGCTGCTCGCCGTTGCAAAACCTCAAGATGAGCCCACCGCTGCCGCCATCGATCCCAGCAAGCCGAGCTGTCCGTGCTGCGGCGGTCGCATGATCGTCATCGAGGTCTTCGCGCGCGGTGCAACGTCACGGTACCAGCCAACAGGTCCTCAGAGCGTCATCAGGATCGACACCTCATGACCGCGTCAAAGTCCTACAAATCTGCTCGTTACACGCGCCGGCTCTCGACCGGCCACGGCAGAGTGCACTCAGATGTAAAGCTGTCGTCTAAAATCGCCCGACAATTTGCTGCGTTCGACGCAATCTGTCGCTCTTCCATCAGCCGCGGCATCGTCAGCCAGCTTGCTGCGTCGGCTCGATCCCAATCGCACGCTCCGCCCGCGGCGCTCAAATCCCCATAGCGCACGCCGCACCACCAACGTATCCCCTCCCGCGGTTTCCTCCCTTGGAGGCTTTCGGACGCCGACCCTCGGAGCCCGCGGCACCGTCAATCATTGGGCCGGCATCCGAAACCCTTCACAACAACTGACCTTCGTTTTGATTTGCGTTAGCTTACGCAAGTCCCGCGATGATCTTGTCAACGTCCGCTTCCGCGAACACCTTGACCGAAGTCGTTCGTACGTTCCCGATGGCGGCCAGCGACAAGAGAAACTTGGCCATGGCCTCATCGTCGGTGGCCTCGGCGTGGATGATGAGGTCATATGTTCCCATGGCGAGATAGCCGGCCTTGATGTCAACGCCAAACTTTTTGCCCAACTCCCTGGCGGCCGCTCGACGCTGCGGCATGTCCTAGATGGTCCGAACACCTTGCTCGGTGAAATTGCAGAGAAGCATGTACGTGGACATGGCGATTCTCCTTTGACAAAGAAGCAATGGACTTAACGGGTCCACGTCGTGGATTATGCCACACTGCCTGCCCCCGCCCAACCACCAAGATCCCCTCAGGGCGGCTCGAAGCGGCTAGGGTCATTCTCGACCGAATTGGGCTATCCGCGTGGCGTCCGGTTTAGCGCCGTTAGCAGCCAAAGTGCGGACTACCCTCAACTTCGGAAATATTCAGGCGTCGCGCAAACCGTCGTTAAGGGTCGATTCCGTTGAAAAAGTCCCATGTGACGCGCACGCCTATTTTCTAAGGTGCTACCGGTGCGGTCGACGCCGTTAGACACCGGGGACCACGTCAATCTACACTGGATCGCTCTGCGGTCTTCCTAGCTTTGCCGTGAAGGCTTTTCTTTCGGAGGTCGCCCTGAGCTGATTTCAGCAAGATTTTTGCGCTGGTACTATTTTCGACTTTTTCAGCAGTATCGGCCACTTCCGGACTCCGGACTCATTAGACTGTCGAACGCGGCTGCCAAACCGGTATGGGCAGGATCGTCACCCGATGATCTCGTCGGCGCGGGCCGACACCATTGGTGATATTTCAAGCCCGGGCACTTTCGCGGTCTTGAGGTTATGACAAACTCGAATTTGACCGATCTGATCGTCGGCAGGTCTGCCGGGCTTCGACGAGCAGTTCGATTACCCGGGCTCGAACGGACCCGGCTCGAAGAAGCCCTCGATCGATTCGACCTTTACGTAGTTCTCGGCGATGCTTTCGGGTGTTAGATGTGGATCGTAGAAGCCAGGTCCCATGGATTACTCTTGCGGCCAGTAGCAGGGCAACGCCCCGATAGCAGGTACAACGATCCACGCGGTCTCATTCTTCATGGGACCAGAATTTACGAGAGGCTGGACCCGTTTGGCGAGGAGCATCTTTCCCGAGTGAGGTTTGGCTCTCACCAAATGCTCGGGACGAGCCGCCATCGGACCCGCGCGGCGTAGTCCGAATAGCCCGCAAGCTCTACGTGAAGAATTCGATCCTCGGTGATGGTGCCATGGAGCAGAAACGGCTGGCTGAAGATCACAACGAGCGCGGCCGCGAGCCACGATTCGAGTGCGGGTCCGCTTGCCGCTATAATCAGTATCCCGGCGGTGTATCCAGGATGGCGAACGAAGGCGTAAGGCCCCGTGGTAACGACGTACTGGCCGCGGTCGGACTGGATGCGAATGACCGAGGAGAAGAACCGGTTCACGTGCATCGCCCATAGTGCCAGGGCGTAACCGGACCCGACCGTGAACAGACAAATGCCTTGCAGCCAGCCGGGCATGGAAACGCCCACGGTCGAGCCCGGCAACGATCCAATGCATAAACAGAACCAGCGAGAAGACTTTCAGCGCGAGTGGCGGCTTCATGCCGCCCGGCCGCATACGTTCGCGCAAGAGGTCTGGATCGAGCATCGCGAACGAAACGATCATGACGACGGCAAAGATTGCGAGATACGCCCAAAAGCCCGGGATGGCGACCGTGCCAGCTGCGACGAACAATGCGGCGGCCGCGGCGACCACGAACAAGCCTGCGTTGAGGTAAGCCGAGGCTGGCATCCGCTGCTAACCATTTCAGAGGAAGCGAAGAGGTGCCACACATGAGCCTAGATCGTGCGGTCCGTCACTTCAGGAATAGCCCGGCAACAATCATCAGGATGCCGGTCGTCGGGATGTTCCACACGAGCGAACGAGCTAACGGCAGGTCCGCCATATACAGGATTGCGTAGAGGATGCGACCCCAAAAGTAGAAGTGGGCTCCCCAGACGGTCAGCCAGCTGTGGGTGTTTGTCACGGTGACGGCAAGAATTGCAGCGGAGAAGAATGGAAAGATCTCAAGATGGTTTCGAAGTGCTCGTTCAGCCCTTCCGGCAATGCCGGTGAGCGGCGCAACGCTGTGTTCCCTTGAGCTGGCAGTCCACCAATAGCCTCGTTGCCAGCTCTGCAGGTGCGACACGATAATGATGTGCACGATGCCGAGGACTACGCTTGCGGCGAGCAGGACGAGTTCGATGGTCATACAGGACAGTATACCCGCAGCCGCGTGGATGTCTGTTGTGGGTCATGAGCGCAGTTTGGAAGGTCGGCCGGTTGCTTCTGGTCTACCTCGATCAGCCGACAACTGAGGACGCCGCCCGAACTTCGCATTCTCGCAGGTCTCTAACGAGTTTTGGAAGCAATCTTCCGGCTATCGAGCCAGACGGCACGAAACCGCAGTCTTCTGCACCCATCCGTCTATAGAAGGGCGGGGCCTGCGGGTCGCCCTCGATCATAAGCTTGTCTGCGCCCATAGCTGCTGCCCGACCGCAGGCCCAAACAAATAGAGCCCTGCCTACACCACCTCTCAGCACGGTAGGCTCAACGAAGAGCTTGAGCAAGTCGGCTTCCTTTCCAACCACCTTGACCTGCGCGACGCCAACGATTCTCCCGTGCTCTTCCGCAACAACGATCGAGGTTGACTGCAATTCAAGCGGATCAAACGAGAGTTCACGACGGCACGCCTCCATGAAGTCGTTATCGTAACCCCATACTGCTTTCGACCGAAAACATAACGCTGAGAGCGCGGGCAGCTCTTCTACCGCGGGAGTTCGCATGAGGTACGGCATGATAGTGCCTTATTGGCTACGTTTGGCTGAAGCATAGCACTTTGGGTGCCCGAAGTCTGCTTCGCGACAAAGGACTAAACCGCTCGCGCGGTAGGACCCCGGGGCTGGCGACACAGCCAAGACGATAGCGCGACGGGGCGTCCTGTCTTGAGATGAGGGGTTCGCAACCTTCATCCAAGACAGGAGCATCCCCATGACCGACGAGGCAATGAGCCCGTTGCGCCGGCGCATGATCGAGGACATGACGATCCGCAAGCTCGCGCCGAAGACCCAACATGACTACGTGCAAAGAATCAAGAACTTCGCCGCGTTTCTCGGGCGCTCGCCGGATACGGCGACCTTCGAGGACGTGCGCCGCTATCAGCTACATCTGACGGCAAGCGGCGTTGGCGTGCCGACCATCAACCAGACCGTCTCGACGCTGCGGTTCTTCTTTCGGGTCACGCTCAAGCGCCACGAGATCGTCGAACACACCCATGTCATTCACGAGCCGCGCAAGCTGCCGGTGGTGCTCAGCGTCGAGGAAGTGGCGCGGCTGCTCGATGCCGCGCCGGGGCTGAAGTACAAGGCGGCCTTGAGCGTGGCCTACGGCGCTGGCCTGCGCGCCACTGAAGTGGTCTCGCTCAAGGTCTCCGATATCGACAGCAAGCGCATGATCATCCGCGTCGAGCAGGGCAAGGGCGGCAAGGACCGTCACGTCATGCTATCGCCGAGCCTGCTGGACCTGCTGCGGGCCTGGTGGAAGGCGGCGCGTCCGCAGGGTTGGCTGTTCCCGGGACGCGATCCGGCGCAGCCGATGACCACGCGCCAGCTCAATCGCGCCTGTCACGCCGCTGCGCAAATGGCGGAGATCAACAAGCGCGTCTCGCTGCACACCTTGCGGCACAGCTTCGCTACCCACCTCCTGGAGCAGAACATCGATGTCCGCGTGATCCAGGTGCTGCTCGGTCATGCCAAGCTCGACACCACGGCGCTGTATACCCGCGTCGCGACCAAGACGATCAGCGAGGTCATGAGCCCGCTGGAGCACATCGCGCTCAAACTCAAGGAGATCCGGCCGCCCGGCTGACGCCAAAGCGGTGTCGCGCCCGGCTTTGGAGGTTGCGGATATCTTCCGCGACCATGGCCCGGCATGGCGCAAGGCCCATGCCGGCCATGTCAGCCTCCACCAGCTCAAGGTGATGTCGGCGATCGAGCGCTGCCGCACGGCAGCCCTCGGCGGCCATGTCGCGCGCTGTGAGGACTGCGCCTATACGACCATCGCCTACAACTCCTGCCGCAACCGGCACTGCCCGAAGTGCCAGGGCGCCGCCGCGAAGGAATGGCTTGCCGACCGCGCGGCCGAGCTGCTGCCGGTGCCGTACTATCATGTGGTGTTCACGCTGCCGGCGGCCATCGCCGACATCGCTTACCAGAACAAGACCGTCCTCTACGACCTCTTGTTCAAGGTCTCGGCCGAGACCATGCTGACGATCGCCGCCGATCCGAAGCATTTGGGGGCCAGGATCGGCATTACCTCCGTGCTGCACACCTGGGGCTCGGCGCTCACCCATCACCCGCATGTGCACATGATCGTGCCGGGCGGCGGCATCTCGCTGGACAATAAGCGCTGGATATCGTGCCGGCCGGGCTTCTTGCTGCCGGTGCGCGTACTCTCCCGCCTGTTCCGGCGCGTGTTCCTGGAGAAGCTCGTCGCTGCCCACCAAGCCGGCCGCCTCAGCTTCTTCGGCGATTACGCCCACCTCGCCGAGGCGCAATCCTTCGCAGCTTACCTCACCCCGCTGCGCAAGGCCGAGTGGGTCGTCTACGCCAAGCGGCCGTTCGGCGGTCCCGAGGCAGTGCTGGCCTATCTGTCGCGCTACACCCACCGTGTTGCCATCGCCAACAGCCGCCTGATTGCCTGCGACCAGCGTGGCGTCACCTTCAAGTGGAAGGACTATCGCATCGAGGGCCGTGATCGCTACAAGCAGATGACGCTCGGGACCTTCGAGTTCATCCGCCGCTTCCTCATCCACGTGCTGCCACGCGGCTTCCACCGCATCCGCCACTACGGCCTGTTCGCCAAAGGCGCTTGCGCCGATAACATCGCCCGCGCCCGTGAGCTGCTCGCCGTTGCAAAACCTCAAGATGAGCCCACCGCTGCCGCCATCGATCCCAGCAAGCCGAGCTGTCCGTGCTGCGGCGGTCGCATGATCGTCATCGAGGTCTTCGCGCGCGGTGCAACGTCACGGTACCAGCCAACAGGTCCTCAGAGCGTCATCAGGATCGACACCTCATGACCGCGTCAAAGTCCTACAAATCTGCTCGTTACACGCGCCGGCTCTCGACCGGCCACGGCAGAGTGCACTCAGATGTAAAGCTGTCGTCTAAAATCGCCCGACAATTTGCTGCGTTCGACGCAATCTGTCGCTCTTCCATCAGCCGCGGCATCGTCAGCCAGCTTGCTGCGTCGGCTCGATCCCAATCGCACGCTCCGCCCGCGGCGCTCAAATCCCCATAGCGCACGCCGCACCACCAACGTATCCCCTCCCGCGGTTTCCTCCCTTGGAGGCTTTCGGACGCCGACCCTCGGAGCCCGCGGCACCGTCAATCATTGGGCCGGCATCCGAAACCCTTCACACAATGCGAAGAACTCGGGGTGAGCAACTCTAGTCCGCCATGCCCCAATGAGCGGACCTCCGTCAGACGAGGCGTTACTTCGCTGATGGGCCAGCAGCGACGTTACCGGAGCGGCAGCGTTCGGCGCAAGCGGACGTTCATCGCCCGACGTGCACAAATTCGCAGCCCAAAGGAAGCCGTGAACGACGAACAGAGGTCACCCCGTCGGGCGACCTTTTCGTAGCAGCGAATAGCCGATCAACAGTCCCTCTAAAACTGCTCCTCTTATGCGAGCAGAAGATCTCCGAAATGAGCTTCGAACACGTGCAACGCGCCATGCAAGCTGCGGGATTCGTTGCCTGGCGTTTCGGCGAGTCCAGTCTCAAAGTTTTGTATTGCCGCAGTAGCCAGCAACAGCTCCTCGGACTGAGAAAGAGTCGAGTGGAGATATTCACTTTCGCCCGGCGTAGTTTCAATCTTGCCGAGAATGCCGATGGTGGCGAACCCCTCATAGAGAAGTGCTTCAGGGTCGTTGGCGAACAGCGCAGGTTCTGACTGCGTTAGCGCGTACATGCCCTCCAGCAGCTTGGCATCCGCATCGAAGGTCTGCTGTGGGGTTGCAGTGCCATCCCTCAAATGCTGATAGACGAGATCGTGTGCATAAAAGAGCTGATCGAGATCGTCCTTTGGAGGATGAGCCAGATAGTCGGCTGTTCCGAACTCAGGAGTTCTCCCACCTTCTTCGCCAGCAGAATAGTTTGGGCCACCATAGTTTCCGTAACTCGGAACAGGAATGCCATGCTGTGTGGAAGGCAGGACCGAGCTCGGGTCAAAGCGTATCGTTACGTCCCAATTGATGTACATCGATACCTCCCTTTTGTGGGCCACTTTGCCCCGCCGATCTAGCCTGACCGCATGTCGAAAACATGGAGCGGCCGCCGCTGCCTGCTCGATCGCGTCAATTCCAGCCTCGCGCAGGGTATAACGAGGTGCCGATCAGCAACGCGGTACCCAAGAGCTGCGGACAAAAATACCAGCTGGTTAGCCGGGAGGCTGTAGCCGCTCGAACAGCCGCTGGGTGTCAACACAACAGGTGCGGTCGGCGACCATGCGGCCCAAGTCCGCTCTTCCCCTGACACCGGACCCGGGAAGCTTTTCGTTCTTCTTCGCGTGTGGCCACGAGCCGACATGTCGAGTGCTACTTGACAAATCGCGCTGCCGCGCGCGACGGAGCGCGTCTCACTCTGGCAGGCCGGCGTCACGGAGAGCTCTAGCGAAGATCGCGAAGTCCTCCGTCCGGCGAAATGGTGCCAAATCTCTTAGATTGGAGGCGTGCAAATCGGGATTGAATTCGAGCGCGCGTAACATGGCTCTTTGCGCTTGCTCAAGCCGTCCGGCGAGCGCATTGCTGGCTGCGGAAATGCAGATTGACAGCAGAAAACTCGGATTGTCGCGCATTGCCTTTTCGGCGGATGACAACGCAAGATCGTAGCGGCTCGCCAGAAAATGAGCATATGCCATGGCTCCGTGCGTGGTGTAGTACATGGACGGATCGCGCGGGCTTAGGCGCATGGCATGCGCAGAGTGCTCAAGTGCGAGGTCCGGCTCGCCTCTCCAAACTCTCAACCAGGCACTGAGCATCCAAGCTCTGGCTAAGTTTGGATTGACGGCCAGTGCCCGATCCATGAAAGCCGCAGCGTCATCGAACTCATGGGCTACAAAGGCGAGAGCGTATCCACCCATACATAGCGCGAATGGATCATCTGCCCCCAGATCCACTGCCTTCCGGCCCAGCCGTGTGGCTTCCGCACTTTCCTGCACTTGATCGTTCATGCAACCAAGCGCTTTGCGTCGAACATAGCACCAAGCGGCCATGCCATAGGCACAGGCCAGACGAGTGTCCAGCTCGATCGCCTTGTAAAAGAGCTGGAGCGCCTCGTTGTTCGCGTCCTCGGACCAACGAGCTTTCGCCAGCCCCCGCAGGTAATAGTCGTACGCATCCAAATCTTCGGTTGGTTTGCGCCTAGCCCGCTTGATCTCCTCATGCTGCAGCTTCGGGGCGATTGCTCCCACGACGCTGGAAGTCACATGGTCCTGTAGATCGAACATATCCTCGATCGGCCCCTCAAAGCGGTCCGCCCAGAGATGTGCTCCAGTTTCGGTATCGATAAGCTGACCCGCGATACGAACGCGGTTTCCGGCTTTGCGCACGCTACCTTCGAGTACGTAGCGCACTCCAAGCTCGTGGCCGACCTGCTTCACGTCCACGGTCCGGCCTTTGTACGTGAAGCTGGAATTGCGTGCGATCACAAACAGCCAACGAAAGAGAGAGAGGGCCATCGTGATATCCTCGACGACGCCATCTGCGAAATACTCCTGCTCCGGATCGGAGCTCAGGTTCGCGAACGGAAGTACCGCAATCGAGGGTTTATCCGGCAGTGTGAGGACGGATGTCGGCGGCGCCACCGACTTGTCGGCCACTGCCGCGCCTCCGGGCACTTGCACTTCCCGCACTGGCCCGACGAAGCGGAAACCCCTTCGTGGCAGTGTCTTGATGAGGCGCTGTTCCTCGCCGGTGTCGCCAATCGCGCTCCGGGCGACATTCAGGCGGGTCGTCAATGCTGCATCCGACACGCTGCGCCCATTCCAAATGGCGTTGATGAGGTCGTCTTTGCCGACGACGCGATCGCGGTTGCGGATCAAGTAGTTCAGCAGATCAAATACCTGTGGCGCCACGGAGACGACATCCGCGCCGCGATATAGCTCGCGACGCTCCGGGTCTAATGCGTAGTCCTCAAACAGATAGCGCAACGAAATCCCTTGCATGAGGAGCCCCCGATCACCGGCTAGCGCTTTGGCCCCGCTAGAAAATGCAAGAATAAGCTGCCGATGAGGAAAATGTAAGCTGCCGGTCAAGCGCGCCCACCGATCTCCTGGCACCCTAGAGAGCATTCCGAGGGAGACACCGCAATGAGCACGACCTACAGCACAACGTGGCTGGAACGGACATCCGCATCGACACGGTACGCGTCTGGCCTCATCTGGAAATACTGGGATGCCTTTCAAGAGCGGCGCGAACGGCAGAAATTGCGCGCGGCGTTGTGCGACCTAAGTGACAGGGAACTGATGGATATCGGCACTTCCCGCGGTGAGATCGACTACGTTGCCTCGAATCGAGGCATCGACCCGCGAGGTATCCGGAGTGGGATTCGCTAATCTGGCGCCGACAGGGCGGCCAGAACTGGAGGCGACCAGAGGCACCAATCCGAGCGGAGCCCGACTCAACGCAGCGATCGCCGTGATCGGCATCGATATCGGCAAGAACTCGTTCCATGTCGTAGGGCAGGATCACCGTGGTGCGATCGTGCTGCGGCAGAAATGGTCGCGTGGCCAGGTCGAGGCGCGACTTGCCAATCTGCCGCCGTGCTTGATCGGTATGGAAGCCTGCGTCGGCGCCCATCATCTCAGCTGCAAGCTCCAAATGCTTGGCCACGACGCCCGCCTGATGCCGGCGAAATACGTGCGCCCGTATTCGAAGGGACAGAAGAATGACTTCCGAGATGCGGAGGCCATCGCCGAGGCGGTCCAACGCCCGACCATGAAGTTCGTCGCGACCAAGACCGCCGATCAGCTCGATCTTCAGGCACTGCACCGCGTCCGCGATCGATTGGTCGGTCAGCGTACCGGCGCCATCAATCAGATCCGTGCGTTCCTGCTGGAGCGGGGCATCGCCGTGCGGCAAGGCCTGCATTCCCTGCGGTTCGAGTTGCCGGGTATCTTGGCAACTCGCACTGATGTGCTCTCGCCTCGCATGTTGCGCATCATCGAGGCTCTGGCGGACGATTGGCGCCGGCTGGATGAGCGTATCGAGGGTCTCTCGAACGAGATCGAAACACTCGCCCGTCAAGATCAGGCCTGCCAGCGACTGATGACGGTGCCTGGCATTGGCCCGATCATCTCGAGCGCGATGGTGGCCGCGATCGGCACTGGAGACGTGTTCTCGAAAGGCCGCGACTTCGGTGCCTGGCTTGGACTGGTGCCGAAACAGATATCGACCGGCGACCGCACGATCCTCGGCAGTATATCACGGCACGGCAATCGCTACCTGCGCGCGCTGTTCGTGCAAGCCGCGTGGGTTGTGCTGGTCAAGGTCAAGTGCTGGGAGCGCTATGGCCTCGACTCCTGGATCAAAGCCGCCAAAAAGCGATTACACCACAACGTGCTGGCGATTGCGCTCGCCAACAAGCTCGCCCGGATCGCCTGGGCGGTCCTCAACAAGGGACGCGCCTTCGAATGCGTCACGACGGAGGAGACGGCGTCCCGACCGGCCTGATCCTCGCGCCGTGCGCGGGGCCGCCAAGGCGCAGCCTGGCGGCAGCAGAACATGACGTCAGGACAACACGACGGCCGGCCTTGACGGCCCCGCGCACGGCGCGTCTGCGCGCGCAGGTGAGGAGCGATCGATGACGTAACAACACCCTTAGGCCCCGATCACAACCGCAGGGCAATCACGATGACGGCGGAAATAAGGTATGAAATCGCGAGCAGCGTCCAACCGGGCCTTGTGCTCTCGCGAACCACGCGCGCGACGAGCATCTTCATGCCCGTCAACATTCGTCCTCGGGAAGCTGGTGCAGGTAGGCTATCCCGAAGCTGGCGAGTTCTTCGGCATCGCTCTCTCGCTCTTCCCGTCATAGCGCTCAAGCAGGCAACGGCGGCTGTCCTGAACGTCGACGTCAGGGTGCGCCGCCCGGTATACGGTCCAGGCCGTCTCTGCCGCCGTTCTCACCGTGACTTCGTCGACCATCCTCCCGCTCCAAGCGATCGCACCCAGTCGCTGCCAACTCAACGCGATGGCGAGAGTTTCCGGTGTTTCCCGAAGCTTCGATACCTTTGGCGGAGAAGCGCTCGGTAGGTCTATCAGGTTGCTTTCGCCCGCGCGCGCTCGCGAGCGGCTCGGCGGCGTTGGGCTCGACCAAGCCGTGCTGAGTCCTGAAGGCGAGCCGCATCAAGAGGCTGGATCGTCCTGATGTCACGCGCCGAAGGCGCACGAACTGCGATCTGAAGTACAAAGGCCTGCGCTGGCGAACCGGGGCGTGCCTCCAATTGCTGACTCGCGTTGCCCCCCGCTTTGCCAATGAGTAAGCCGACCGGATATTCATGTCCCGGATAGAACCGCGACTGCACGGCTTAGTTGGGCGTCGCCCGCCCCCTGTGGAGGCTCCGCTTGTGCTGGTCTACCCCTACCGCGCAGCCTGACGCCAGCGCGGGGCGGCCGATCTAGGTAGGGACATCCGCCGTCGCGTAGAACGGGCTCTCGTTTTCGCGATCCGTATCCGCCTTCTCGGACCGCCGGCATTGGCCAGCGTATTCAGTGGAACTGGTCTCCTCTCGCTCTAGAGGCAGGCTGAATTGAAAAACGGCACCCCGAGTTTCATTGGCGCCCGCCCATATGCGTCCCCCGTGCGCTTCCACGATTGAACGGCAAATTGATAATCCCATGCCCAGGCCACTGGGCTTGGTCGTGTAGAATGGATCGAAGACGTGCTCAAGGCTCGCCGGATCCAGTCCCGGCCCCGAATCTCGCAAGCTGACGAGCACGCCATTCAGGGCATCTCTGTCGGTGCTGATCAGCAACTCACGCGGCTCCTCGCGGACGGCGCTCATCGCTTCGACGGCGTTGATGATCAAGTTGAGGACCACTTGTTGCAGTTGGACCCGATCTACTCGAATGAGCGGCAAGCCCTCCGCGAGGTGCGTCCGCACCGAGACGCCGTTCTTCACCACTTCGCCATGGGTCAGAGCTATGACCTCAAGCACTGCCGCGTTGATCTCCATTTCCTCTCGCCGCGGAGGTGCCTTCTTGATAAGCCCTTGGATCCGACCGATGATCTCGCCGGCTCGCAGGCTATCAGTTATTATCCAACCAAGCGTCTGGCGAATCCGATTCAGTTCTGGCGGTTGAGCATCAAGCCAGTTCAACCCAGCCTCTGCGTTGGCGACAACCGCCCCGATCGGCTGCTTCATTTCGTGTGAAATCGAAGCCGTCAGTTGGCCCATTGTCGTGACGCGATTGACGTGCGCGAGCTCCATCAGCGCTTCGCGGTAGCGCCGCTCGTTTTCGCGGGCTTCCGCTTCCGCCCGCTTGCGCTCGGTCAGATCGAGCACGAACGCGACGCCTTGGTCTCGCTGTTCATCGAACGCCGCCGAGCCGATCAGCACGGGCACGCGGCTGCCGTCCTTGCGAAGGTACTCCTTCTCAAAGGGTTGCACCGCGCCAGTCCTCTTTAATTCTTCCTGGGCGCGTGCGGTGCGATCTCGCCATTCCAGCGGCGTGAGGTCCGTCCAGCGCACACGACCCGAGATAAGATCCTCGCGATCGTATCCCACCAGACGCAGAAACGTATCATTGGCCTCAAGGAGCCGACCATCGAGCTCCCAGATGTAGATTCCGATGATGTTGGCATCGACCAGACGCCGGATCTTCGTCTCACGTTCTTCGAGCTGTCTGTGCTGTGCCGCTAACCTTTGCAAATCAATCTGCACCGCGTCGCGCAACTGATGCAGGAGTCTGAGGTAGGGCTTGCTGTACTCGTTGCTTTTGTTGTCGAGAACGCAAATCGTTCCGAATACCTCGCCATCGGGCCAACTGATCGGTACCCCAAGGTAGGAAATCATCCCCAGCTTGATGTCAGGGTTTGATTTCCACGCTTCGTCGCGAAGGGCGTCTGGAACGAGCAGAGGTTGGCACGTCTTCATCACGGTTTCGCAATAAAGCCCCGTGTTAAGGGGTGCGAGTTCATTCGGTTCGTAGGGGTTCCCTTTGGACTCGCTGGATACGAAAACTTTGATGTTGGGCGGCTCTACTCGCATGATCAAAGCAGAAGGAACGTGCATGATCTCGGCAAGCACATCCACGACCTCTTGCCATTTATGGATGATTTCAGAAGGTACTTGGATAGAGTTGTAGAGCAACGGTTGACCTCACCGAGTGGCCCGCCGCGGACAACGCGGCCAGGATAGCCTTTCGCTTGCCATCGGCGCGCCCGGCACCATTTCGGGCAAAAGTCTCGCTCGACATGCCCGCTGGACCTGGAAGCCACTATCGCTATCAGCGCCGAGCCGAAAAGGCGGGCCAAATTGCTGGACTCCGCCGTCAGGCAAGCCACTGAGAAGGACGCTGATCTTCGTCCGGCCCGGCCAAGGCGCGCTGAAAAGCAGCTTATCACAGCCTCGACCAGGATGTCCCGCAGAAAGGGCGGTGCGAGGCTGGGTTGAGCTTGAGGGCTTTGATCCCGAGCAGGTTCCAATGCTCAACGTCGAGACCCGTCTTGAGAAGCTCGGCAGACCGGGACGCCTGTTTATTCCGAGGTCATGACAATGCCGCCGAAGCATAAGTCGCGGAGCGTTGCACATTTACAGCCCGCGCAGCCATTGGAGGTAGTAAGCTGGTCGATCAGAATGACTGAAACATATTTCGCGTTTACTTCGATACGATCAGCGGGGGCGAGAAGTGTTCGAGGTCTATCGCAATGGCAAGCGGGAATTGCCCGTTCTAAGCACAGGAGCTACGACACCCGAAGCTTACTCTGCAAACAACTGGCGCAAGAGCAGAAGCGGAATCCGCAAAATAAGCGACGAAATTAGGCCAAGCGTCCAGAACGGTATTTCGTCCGTAGCCTAGAGGTCACCAACAAGGAATGATTTAGTTTGAGCGCATCGGCCAGCGGAGGTGCTCCACGAGCAATTCTACAGCGTCGCCAGGACTACGCCGTCGTTGCAGCCGTACCCGGCGTTCCATGCCCGGAAACGTCTGCCAGCAGTTGCCGACCCACGCGTTCGCGGTTCGATCTCCCCTGAGTCCTCACCCGCTCTCCCTGTGGCAGTGGCGGACACCAGCGAAGCTAAAGCTTATGGTAAGTAACGTGCGCCGTCGCAAACGGGATGCCAGCACGGCCAGCACGGCCGCGGACTATGCAAGCTCGTTCATCGATTCCATAAAACCAATCGTCGAAATTCAACTTGAACGATTTGCCGTCCCCTTGCGGGGTATCGCGCGTGTATTTCCAATGGAATGCGCAACCGGCTTGCTCCCCAATGGCTTCACCTTCCAGTCGGTTTTCCAAGCCGGTGTACTTGCCTTCCTCACCCTTTCGGAACGTCCAATGCAGAGTATCACTATGACCATCGTCAAATGTGTATGACTCGACGAACAGCACTGTATCCGTGTCCGCATCCAGTTCGCCGTGACCAGCAATGGTTGCGCGCTTTAGTAGTCCGCCAACTAGACTTTCGAGCACTGCCCAACCTTCTAGCCGCCCGACGAAAAAACGTTCTGGAAGAAACAGTGGCGTTGTTCCTCTAAAAGCATCGATCGCCATTGGCAAACCCTTCGAAATGCATCTAGTAAACTAAATCTCCTTTCTCCGGCTGGTTCCTACTTGGCTCTCCGGCACATGCTCCGCTCGGAGCGCTCAACCATCCACAGCCCGCCCTTGCACTTATACGATCGGAATTTAATACCGCTCGGCAGTCGGTTCACTGTTGATGCCGGGTTTATCGCAGGCGTCACCGGCATAGCTTTCTTTGGGCAAGCCCGGCGTTGCGATGACCTCTTCTTGTCTTGAAACTTCGCGACTTCGGGCGGATACTTGGATCAAGTCCTTGGCCATCATCATTCCGAGGAAGACGATCATGGCGATCCAGATCGTGATGGACAGTACCGGCGACAGCCGTCACTTTTTCAATCCAGACGACGCACGAGAGCTCGCGAAGGCGGAGCGGCGGTTCTACGAACTGACCGATGCCGGCTTCGCCGCGGCGGTCCGGACGGGTCTGGGTCAAGTATCGCAAATGCGATCGTTTGACCCGAACGCCGAAGAAACCGTCTTCTTCCCCAGGCTGGTCGGCGGGTGATCGGCCCGCGTCATGTTGGGCTTCAGATCATCTCGCCGAGATGAACGCCGGCGGGCGAGAGCCATTCGGGCTCTCTTCATCAGACACGGCGCCGAGAGAACTCCGGACGGCCGCTCGCTGCAGCTCTTGCGGACGTGGCTATCGCCGGCCCAGCGTGCACAGTTCGCGGGAAAGGGCTATTTCGAGGTCATCGGTGGCGACACTGGCAGGCAATATCGGATCTACGCGGGCGCGTCGACGAACGTCTGCGAGATCGACGAAAAGGGTCGCCCTACGCGCGGCCTGTGTTTCATGCCGCGTGGTAATCTGCCGGTCGGAGATGTTATGCTTTCCCAAAAGATCGCGCTGGAATGCTGCGAGAATCGCGCGCTGGAGGTAGCCAGAAGGTTCGCACCGACCGGTTTCATGTTTCGGCGAAGCCGGCTCCTTGGTTGAGCCGCCACGGTCCTCGCTTGGGCATCGGCGAAAGTTGTGCCGTATCGGAGAATTCAGGGCGTGCCGAATGGATCGGGACACCTGTCCGCAAAGCCCGCATGACGACAGCAACTAAGCTGAAAATTCGAGGCTACGTCGCTGTCAGTGTGGATTTTTTAGACTGCCGTGCCCTTCGAGAGGCCCCGACGTGGTCCCGACGGAGCATGAGATGCATGTTGCAGACGACGTCAGTTGGCTCGAACAGGATCTCGCCCGACCGCCGAACTGGCCGAGGCATGAGACGCAGTTCGAATTCTGCGTTTCGGCGGTGCGTAGACCGACGGCCGCTACCCCCGTTCGCTCGACCGAAGGATCAGCCCCTCCCATTGACGAAGCCAAACCAGGCGAATGGGAGGAGGACGCAGAGCGCCGCCATAGGAAAGAACGCCGCCCGGCATAGGAAGCATGCAGTTCGCCGGACAAGAAGGTTAGTACTGCCGTTAGCAACCCCGAGCCAAACGCATAGAGAGATTGAGCAGTTGCGGCGACGCTTGCTGCGACCAGCGTCCCCATCATTCGCATGCAAGCGAGATGAAGCAGAGCGAACGTTAGTCCGTGCAACGGCTGTATCAGCGAGAGCAGCAACACCGAGGTGGTCACGCCTGCTACGGACCAGCGAACGATTCCGGCCGCAGCTGCCAAGATAGCCGCGCCACGCACGCCAAACCTATCCAGGAGCGCTGGACCGGCCAGCATGAACACCAACACTTCAGCGACCACCGCTTCCGACAACAGGAAGCTAATCGCCGAAGTGCTGATGTCCGCATCGCTCCACCTGATCACTGCAAATGCATCGTGCGCGGCATGACTGCCATAGATCAAAGCCGATGCGACAATCATGATGCGAAACTGCGACACGCTGATCAGGGCTTTCACCTCTGACATGGCGAAGGACGGCGACCTCTGCGATCGGACTTGCCCAGGTAGCAATGCAGTGGCGCCAGCGGCGGCGATCAGGAAGGCAGCGTTCATCCAGATAACCGGGGTGAGATCGGCGGGGCTTACGAGTTGTCCGGCGACCAGTGTTCCCAGGACGAAAGCCGCGGAGCCAGCCCCCGTATCCACCCGTACTCGAATGGCCTTCCCGCGAACCGAGGCCTCGCTGTATTGACCGATAACGCATCAGCGATCGAGGTGGTGGGGGCGAGAGCGGCAGCCTGAACCAACGCGACAAGAAGCAAGAACCAGAATTTATCGGCCCAAAACAATGCGACGGCTGCTGCGGCCGCCACGGCAGCACAGCCCGCGAGCACGAGGCGCAATGACCCGAGCCGATCCGCCAGCATAGCAACTGACGGTCCGGAAACGAGCCGCATCAGGATTGCGGCAGCGAGGATCAGAGCGATCTGCTGAGTCGCCAGAGTTCGCGTTTCGAAAAATTTTGGCCAGAACGGAGATGCGGCGCCGAACGCCGAGTAGAGGGCGACGTACAGGACTATATAGGCGATTGGTGCGGGAATGCGCACAGGGGTCTTATCGGTGCTTTATAGCCTGCATGGCGTGCGAACGATGGAGCCAAGGCGCAAGTCAAATCAGAGAACTGGCTCCGAAAGCGAAGTTTGGCCGCACAGACCCGTCGGATCAAGTCGATCCGCACGTCCTGTTCGCGATCTGACGGCCTCCTTCTCTGTCGTGACAGCACTCCGGGCGGCTCCGAACGAGTATTGTAGGTAAGTCAACCCCTACTTCGCTCAGAACGAAAGGACCTCGCTTGAGACCCTGATCAGAGGGACTTCGAGCGATGCCATCCCGCCGGCACGCGGGACGATTCTCAAGCGCTTGAAACTCCCGTCCATTTCGGCCGTTAATTCCGCGGTCTTTGCCTACCAGCTTGGCGTTTATACCCCTGTTGCGTTGGAGTTTCCGGTGCCGGCCTCCCGCCCCTACTGGAAGGGCTATCTGAAGCTGTCCTTCGTCTCGTGTCCGATTGCGCTCTATCCCGCAATCTCGGCGGCCGAGCGTATCTCGTTTCGGCAGGTCAACCGCCGAACGGGCCATCGCCTCAAACACAGACTGACCGATTCAGTCACAGGCCAAACCGTTGATGCAACAGACAAGGCGCGGGGGTATGAGGTCGGTAAGAACGACTTTCTGCTGGTCGAGGACCGAGACCTTGAGCGGGCCAGACGCATGCGCTCGGGGCCTGGTGAGGAGGAGCTTACCGCGCCACCCCACGGTATAAGCCCGCCAACCGCTCCCGCCGACCTTGGCGACCAGGCCGACGAAGGCGCCTCCGACTATGAGGATGAAGACGAGGAGCAGGAGGAAACTATCCTTCGCCCGCGGCCGCAGAATACGCGCGCGATCCAGATCGAACGCTTCCTTCCCGCAGGGCAGATCGATGCGCAATATTTTGAGAAGCCGTACTACATCGTGCCGCGCGAGGAGATCAGTCAAGAATCGTTTGCGGTGTTTCGAGACGCAATGAGCCGGGAGGGCGTTGTCGGGCTTGCGCGCGTGGTGCTGTCCTCGCGCGAGCGGCCAGTTCTCCTCGAACCGGCAGGTCGCGGCCTTCTCGGCGTGACGCTGCGCTTCGCGCAGGACATCCGAAATGAGGCGGACTATTTCAGCGAAATTCCGGAAATGAAGCTGCCGTCCGAAATGATGAAGCTCGCGCAGCACATCATCCGGACGAGGTCGGCCGATTTCGATCCTGCTATGCTGGAGGATCACTACCGCAGAGCGCTCGTGCGCATCCTGCGCAGGAAGCAGGCGAAACGCCCAGTGCAGCGGCCATCGAGCAAGCCATCACGCGAGAACGTCGTCAACCTCATGGACGCGCTCCGCCGAAGCGTCGCCGCCGAGCGTCCCGCCCAGCCTGCGGGCCGGCGCGGCACGGGGAAACGGACCCCCGCAAAGCGCGGCGCGCGCCACCACAAAGCCGGATGACCCGACACACGCCGTTGCTTCATCCGCGCCGACCGTCGTCATTGCTAACATTAATTTCCTCTAAGCTTGCGATCAGGTCGACAGCTCAGGCCGTCATGCCTCCATCAAAACTTTATGGAACCGCCGTTCATCGCAAAAGTTCATTTAGCGCATGAAAGGAGTCAGTGTGTTGCTGGTCGAGCCACCTGATAGCGCGCAGGCGATCGTCGACCCGCGGGATGCCGCCGAATCTGCCGGCCTCAGATATTTCCGACGAACGACCGGGTATTCGTCGCAAGAAGGTGGGGACCGGCTTCAGCTACATTCGGCCCGATGCCTCAAGGCTCATCGACCCTGACGCGATGAAGCGGATCCGGGCACTGGCGATCCCGCCCGCCTGGACTGACGTGTGGATTTGCCCGTTTCCGAGTGGTCACATCCAAGCGACCGGTCGTGACGCAAAAGGACGCAAGCAATATCGCTACCATGCGCGCTTCCGTGAGGTGCGGGAGAGCACGAAATACGAGCATGTGGTTGCGTTTGCCGACGCGCTGTCTTCCATCCGACAAACCGTTCGCGAGCACATGGCATTGCGCGGCCTGCTGCGGGAAAAAGTTCTGGCAACGGTCTTGCATCTCCTGGAGACCACGCTGATCCGCGTAGGGAATGATGATTACGCCAGGCAGAACAACAGCTATGGCCTGACCACGCTGAAGAATCGGCACGTCGCGGTCGAGAAAAACGAGATGCGTTTCCGCTTCACAGGCAAGAGCGGCAAGCAGTGGTCGTTGCGTGTACGAGACCGCCGCGTCGCTAAGATCATCAGGGTCTGTCAGAAGTTACCCGGGCAGGAACTGCTTCAGTACCTCGACGAACAAGGCAATTGCCGGGATGTCACATCAACCGACGTCAATAAGTACCTCAATGAAATCACAGGGAAGGATATCACAGCCAAAGATCTCCGAACCTGGGCCGGGACCGTGCTGGCGGCCATGGCCCTGAATGAACTTCGGAGCTTTGACAGCGCCGCCGAGGCCAAGCGCAATCTTCGCAGTGCGATCGAAAAAGTCTCCGCACGGCTTGGCAACACGCCCACGATCTGCAGGAAGTGCTACATCCACCCCGAGGGTGCTGAACTGCTACTTGGACGGCAACCTCGTCTTCCAGGTCAAGTCACAAGCCGAGACCGAGCTTCGGAACGCGATGGAAAATCTAAAGCCCGAGGAAGCCGCCGTGCTCGCGTTGCTGCGCGGCCGGCTCGTCAAAGAGGCGGACAGCGCCGGTGCCCAAGGGTTTTCAGGCAAACGCCGAGCGCCCGCTCCTTGGCGAGTTTGTCCAACCTGTAAGGGCACAATTGACAGTCCTTTCGATTGACGTTGCTGCTACCGATGAACACGGGCTCGGTTAGCTTCAGGAACAAAGCCCGGCCGCCTCGATTGCCGCTCCATGAAGTGGCTCCTAGGCATCGTTGCGGTCCTCCTGCTCTGCCTTGTGGTGTATGCCGGATCGGCTTTCGTTTCCGCGTTGGATCTCGTTTCGGCCGTTCGGAGCGGAGACGCCTCTCAAGTCATGGCCCGAACGGATTTGCCGCGTGTCCGCCATTCCCTTGTCGATCAGGTTGTGTCCACCTACCTCGATCGACTTGCCCAAAAGCGGCCGGTGCGCCCATTCGAGCGAATGGCGATAAACGCGTTCGGTGCAACGATCGCCGATGACTTCGCGATCAAGCTCATGACGCCGGAAAATGTGTCCGCCCTTTTAAAGAGCGGCACTGTTCGCAACGGCGCAGAGAACATCACCTTCGGAACGATGTCGTCATTGGCCGAGCTCGACATCTCAAACATCTTCGTTTTCGCCGGACGGATCACCCTGGTGAAGCCTGTCGAGTTTGCGTTGCGGCTTGGCGACAGTCAGGACGCAGGTAGCGTCAGCATGCATCTCGACAGGACGACCTGGAAGCTCTCGGGGATTGGGCTGCCGCCGAAGGTTTTGGCAAATATGGTTGACCGGCTGCCGACGCGATGACCCCGCTGGCCCTCCCGCGCTCTCTGGCGTGACTGGTTGCACTTCGCTGGCACGGTCCTTGCCGATCCACCCCTACTTCCATCGGTCCTGGCAGGGAGCCGTTTCGCGATGAAACAGAAATTTCGAGTTCCAAAGCCGCGCAAGCCTACTCTGGCACACATGATCTCTGATCTGGTGAGATTGCTTAAAGCAATGAAAGATCTTGAGGGGCTGAGAGAGAAGGTCCGGCTAGCAGAAGCCGCTCGCGTATTGCACTAAGCCTCGGCGATACGAGCCGTTCGGTGGCCCAGGTAGGAACGCTGCAGCCTGGTACCGCATTCGCTTGTATGCAGCGGTTCTCTTTACCTTTGATAGTGGCGGCCGCATTCACCCCATCGGCGTCATCGCTGGCTATTGCATTAGGGCACTCATTTCCGCAAGGCATCGAGCAGCGGCCCGCCGCAGGCGCCGTGATTTCAAATGAGACGAGGTCCACTGTTCACCGTGGCCGGAAGTCGACGGAATCGGCTGTCAAGGAGGCAACACTTCTGCGACCTCACTCCTCCGGGTCAAACCCAGTTAAGGAAGTATTTTCGCCTCGGTTGAGCAGCCCAAGCCGTCATTCCAGCTCTTCCTTTTTCGCCAAGAGCCTCAGTGAGAGAATGTCATTGACTAGCGTGTGGAGTTGCGACAGCTCCTCCACAGACATGCTCTGCAACCGCTCCCGTTCCATGAATCCCCCGACCCACGGGCCATAGCTTGGAGTCACCAAACGGGGCCGGCAACGAGACGTCGGTTGAGGAGGCAAGGTTATCTACTTACAGCTTTGGCTTGGTTTCTGCGAAGCTGACCGAGCCACGCTTCCCGCACGCGCGCGATCGAGCGCAGATGCGTTTCAACGCATCCTAGCAAGCAGCATTCGAAACGGATGTGAAGCTGAACCGAAAGTAACTCCGGTCAGCTCGTCGACGTTAATCCAATTGACGCTGTTAAACGCTAAATTTGATTATGGACGATAATCATGATGACTCCACTTCAAGATTGAAAAATATCTTTGGGGAAAACATGGGAGGCCGGAATGGAAGTTGCCCGCCGCTTTCGACGCAATGAGGTTGCTTTGCCGATAGACTGCCGCGCGCCAACCTGAGAGAAGCTGGAAACTGCTCGCTGAGGCAGAGTACTGGGAGCATCTGGCGGCTGCGGTTTTGGCTCACGAGCTTCGGCCGAGCGATCTCTCGTCTTTTCTCTTTTCATCGACTTCCATATTTTGAGGCGGGTCATGTCCAGTATGCGTCAGAATTATACTTGTGCTGTTCTGAATGAACGACGCCAAGCGCTTGTGGCGGAGCTGAGAGAAGTGGAGAAGCTTCGAAGTAAGCTCCGACGCGTAGAAGCGAGAACAATCGGCAGAAGAAAGCGTGTTAAACCGGGCGGCAGAGCAAGTGCCGTGAACTAACTCGACGGCGAAATGGGCCGTCTATTCAGGACGGAGTCGCACCGATTTCCGTTCGACGTTGCACCTTGAAAAGCAGGCAACGAGCCGATCGCCTTCCCAAAGCTCCACGTCGTGCTCGCCATACATTTGCTCGGCTCGACGCCTCGCCGCCTGCTCGTTAATGCAGTCAAGCTTTGCGGCGCAGATCACTCGCCGGCTGCTGTCCACCACGAACACCTTATACCGCATGATGGCCGTCCCAACCAAAAGAGGGGATCGTCATCGTAATCGAATGTCCGTCTCAGGCAGTGCCAAACCAGGTCTAGACGCGCGGAACCTTTGTACGTGTGGCAATTCGGCTATACCAGCTTAGAGCTCATCGATCGCGCGGTGAGCGCGTCAGATACACTGCCCAGTGTAGCGCGATTCAGTGACGATTGTGATGTCATGATACCGGTCAGCGGGGTTGCCTCCTCGCACAAATTAAATGCTCCGCCATGGTATTACCCCCGTCATGCCTTTCTCCCTGCCACCTCCGCATTTAAATGTGGATTGTAGGACAAATATCTATCTGGCGGCTTGTCTTCTCCTTCATTCCCGACTCGTCTGCCTGGGCCTCCTCCCGAGAATTCGGATCGGATCCATGAACACCGAGCACTTCAATTCGCTCTCCCTTGACGAGCTCTGGATACTTCACCAACAGGTCACCGCCAGCCTCACTCAGAGAATGTTAGTGCAAAAAGCACAATTGGAAAAACGGCTCCACAAGATCGGACTGGCCGACGAGGCCACACGGTTCGATCGTAAGCGTCGCCCATACCCGCCCGTCCGTCCCAAATATCGCAATCCGAAGAACCCGGCGGAGACATGGTCGGGTCGCGGCAGGCTGCCTCGGTGGCTGCGGCCGCAGCTTCGAGGCGGCCGGAAGTTGGACGATTTCCTAATCGACCAGTTTTCGATTCAAAAGCGGCAGACAAATTGAGCGCCGCGGCCGCGATCGCGTTGGGAAGAAGCCCAACGCCCAGCAAGGCCGCAGGCCGCGAATGTCCTCACTGCGTCTCGCATTGAGCCGAATGAAATGGGCAGCGGTCTCGCGAAATAGTTCGTCCTCTGTGCCTAATGTTGGAGCGTGCCGCCCACCGCCGATGCGGCACATGGAATGAGAATGGGAATGCCGGCCCCGGATGCTCACCCCATCCTGCGGCTGGGGCCGTTTTGAACTTTCTCAGCATCGTTCAATCCGGGCCACGACCATGCTTAGAGGCATTGCTGATGCTGACGGTATGCTTGTGTTCAAACCGAACACGGTGCGCCTTTCGACTGTTTCCCGTCTATAGCGCGACAATCAGGATGAGAGCGGCGCGTCAATCAAGATGAGACGAGGCGGCCGAGTCAGGAGATAATTGACGCTGGCCGCCGGCTTGGCAAGCGTTGATTGACGCTGCGCGACAATCAAGCGGCGCTGCCAGCGTCAATCGCAGTCTTGTCGAGTTCGTTGGGGGTAGTGTGAACAGGCGGCCGGCCTGGACCGCGCTTGCGATCGAGGGCAACTTTTCGACGGTAACTTTCGACGTTCATCTCGAGGATCGTGGCGTGGTGGACCAAACGATCGATGGCAGCCAACGTCATTGCTTGGTCCGGGAAGATACGCCCCCATTCGCCAAATGGCTGATTGGCCGTGATCAGCAGCGAGCGTCGTTCGTAGCGGGCGGCGATCAACTCGAACAGCACACTGGTTTCCGCCTGATCCTTGCTCACATATGTGATGTCGTCGAGGATCAGGAGGTCATAGCGATCGAGTTTGCCGATCGCGGACTCCAGCGCCAGCTCGCGCCGCGCGACCTGCAGCCGTTGCACCAGATCAGTGGTGCGCGCGAAGAGAACGCGCCAACCGTTCTCGACGAGAGCCAGGCCGATCGCCGCGCCGAGATGGGTCTTGCCGCCGCCCGGTGGACCGAACAAGAGCAAATTGGCGCCGGCCTTCAACCAGGCGTCGCCGGCAGCGAGCGCCATCGCCTGTGCCTTTGATAGCATCGGCACGCTCTCGAAGTCGAAGGTGGCGAGCGTCTTGCCGGCGGGCAAACGCGCTTCCACCATGTGTCGCTCGATCCGACGGCGGGTACGATCGGATGCCTCGTGCTCGGCAAGGGCGGCGAGGAAGCGGGCGGCAGGCCACCCTTCCTTGTCCGACTGTGCGGCGAGCTTCGGCCAGATCGCCTTGACGCCCGGCAGGCGGAGCTCATTGAGAAGCAACTCGACACGAGCAGCATCGACGGAGGTGGCGATGCTGGTCATGCTGCCTCTCCCAGATTCGAGCGGCCCGACATGACGCTGACGGAGGCGAGTTCATCGTAGACGTCGAGCGGCGCCAGCTTGACGGCGACGCGCGGGATCGAGGCCGCCTCGGGTCGGAAGCGGTCGCGCAGCGCGGCAAGATCGGGTAACTGTCCGGCGTCCAGATCCATCGCGATCGCCTTGGCGAGCTCGGCTTCGCAGGCTCGCTCGTGGGCCAGCGCTAGAAGTTCGACCGTCACCTTGCAGGCGCGCCGATCGTCACCGTGCTCCCGCAAGGTCTCGAACAGGCGTCTGTAAGCGGCGCGCGGGAAGAGCTGGTCGCGATAGACGAGGTTGAGGAGCGCCATCGGCTTGCGCCGCAGGGCATGGATGACGTGCCGATAATCGACGACATGCCCGCCCTGGCTCTCCGACACAGGCCGACCGCGCCGCAACGTCACAACCGGCGTGACGCCGAGGAAGCATTCGAGCCGGTCGTCGAAGATGCGCACACGCAGGCGATGGCCAATCAGCCTTGAAGGAACGGTGTAGAACACGCGCCGCAGGATGAAGCCGCCTGACGACGTCACCGGGATCACTTTCTCGTCGAAGTCGGTCGTGCGGCCTTTCGGCAGCGGCGCCAATGCCTCCTTCTCGAGCGCGATCGGCTTGGCGAGATTGGCGTTGCGCCGGCCGACAATCTCGTCGACAAAAGCCCGGTAGGCATCGAGACTGGCGAAGTCGCGCGTCCCCCGCAGCAACAGCGCATCTTCCAGTGCGCGCTTGAGATGGCCGTGCGCACTCTCGATCGAGCCGTTCTCGTGTGCAATGCCCGCATTGTTGCGTGTTGGTGCCATGCCATAGTGGCCCATCAGCGCAGCGTAGCGCTGTGTCAGATCCTCACGCGCGTCAGCCGCCAGATTGCGGAACGCCGCCGATAGGCTGTCGCTGCGATGCTCCCGTGGAACGCCGCCAAGCGCCCACAGGGCGTTCTGCAAGCCCTCCGCCAGGGCGACGAAGCTTTCGCCCCCGAGCACGACATGGGCATGCTCGAAGCCGGAGAACGCCAACCGGAAGTGATAGAGCCGGTGATCGAGTGGCTCACCTACGATGGTAATGCCGAGCGCGCTCACGTCGGTGAAGTCGGACAGACCCAGCCGCCCGGGCTCGTGCTCTTGGCGGAAGATCACGTCCTGTTCGGGGCCGTTGAGCGCCCGCCACGCATTGATGCGCCGCTCCAGCGTGCGTCGGATGTTGGGGTTGAGGTCGCGATGCCGCCGGCGCAGTTCGTCCAGCACACCGATCACGCGGATGCCGGGAGCAGCCTTCAGGATCGGAACGATCTCGGCGTCCCAATAGGGCGCGAGTGGATCGGATCGTCGCCGGCCCCTCGGCGCCTTCTTCTGCGATGGCGGGCGCGCATCGCCCTCAATCCGATACGCACTCGCTTTCGAGAACCCCGCCTTGGCCGCGGCCGCTTCGGGGGACAATGTCAGTCGGTAGGTCATGTACAGCCTCATCTGGTGGTCGGTGATGTGAAGGCCAGGCAAGGCATCGATTCCCTCTTGTCGAGACGAATCAAAAGCTTGCACCAGCCCCGCCCAGCCGCCAGACGGGTCCAAAAACGCGCCACGCCGATGGGGACGGTCCTCCGGTCGGGCTACGCCCTCCCTTCGGTCCGTCCCCATCGGCGCAGTCTCACCTTGATTGTCGCTGGAGTCTCACCCTGATCGCCGCCGCGCACCCGTCATCTGCAATCCCCAAGTTCAAATCAGTTTCTCCAAATAAATGCGCCGCCTCCCTACGCGTTTCTGCAATAAGCAAATCGATCTTCGTCGACTGAGCTAGAAGGGTCGTCCTGGTCGTTTCATTCAGTTTTGTCTGCCCCACGATCAATCGGATGCAGCCATTCGCGAGTTCAAGAATGAAGATGGCCTGACGGATGTCATCTGTTGTTTGAATTTCTAGAGATTGAACTTGCGACAATAGAGCGGCGACATTCGCCACAATCTCAGGCAATCTCTGGCACGAGGGACTTGTCTCAGATTTCGGTTTGTAGGGCTGCCGAAATTTTAGCGCTGACGACATCGTCGCAACTCTCTATTCGCGAGTCGGCGTTGCTTTGCCGGAACGCAATCAAAAAAAGAGATGATGAAAAATACAGCTTTACGCGAGTACAACAGGACAGGCCAACTCGGACTAGGCTTGCCATAATAGCGATGGCCACGCTGGCCATCTGTAGAATGTCCGTGTTCAGAATTATGCCAAAGCGATTGACAAACGGTTATGAGGTTGCGAGCAGCCGGTATTGTAGTATGCAAGTTGCGTCGAGAACGCTATCGAAATTCGGCGAACAATGGCTTGCGCAATACGCCGGGCATCGGCTGCAACTTGGCCAAGTAGCGGTCGACGTCGAACTAAATCATCCCCTTCTTCGTGGCCCGCAAGCTACGAACGTAATACCCTTGTCGCTGAACCGTTGACCTAATCTCGTCGCTTACTTTGAGAATTCTTTTTCTGCTCTTGCGCCACTTATTTGCAGAGTAAGCCCCGGGTATCGCGGAGCCTGTGCTTAGAACGAGCAAGTCACGCTTCCCATTGCGATAGACATCAAACATTTTTCGCCCCCTGCTAATGCCTGTCGAAGTAAACACGAAATATGTTTCGATCATTCTGATCGAGCAGCTTACTACCTCGAACGCCTGTGCGGGTTGCAAATGTGCAACGCTCCGCAACTTCAGCTTCACGACGTGCCAAGCCTGCGAACACGGGAAGCTCATGAAATCGGGACAATAGCTGTCCACAGACCTTCACTGGACAAGATTGAGCCTACACATTTCGAATCCCTGCTCTGTGCTATGCGCCGGAACGGCGGGCTTGGATGGCGATTCCTTCCGCGTCGATGGAGTTCGTGATGTTGATGTTCCGGGAGCGACGCCCCGCTTATCGCACGATCGAAGGCTGGGCTCGGTCGGTGTTGTTGGAAGCTGGCGCCATTCGTGAATGCGAGGAGCATGGTTGGATGCAGGACCGCACGGATCCTCATGCCCGCGATCGCGCGATCGAGATCGCCCGAGAGACGCCGCCGTACGGGGTCTCGCCAGAGGCGGCTGCCGTCGCCGTAGCGGAAGTCCTGGACGGGATCGGCGACACTTGTCCCGAGTGCCGGCCCGAAGACAGGCACTGACGACGGTCTCTTTGGTTCGGATTCTGCCTGAACGCAGGTCTGGCTGCGCCCCGCTGAAATGACATTATCGCAAGATTGGCCCGACGTGCTAGACGAAGTCCGTCCGTCTTGCCTTCAGAAACTGTCTACGCCCAGAGATCTTCCAGCAGTGCTTTGCTTTCCTTCAAGTCGCGAACGTCGAAGCCTTCGTTGAACCAACCGTAGATCGGCGCGAGAAGACCGCGTGCTTCGTCAACCTTATCCTGATCACGCCAGAGCCGGGCGAGACTGACGGCAGAGCGAAGTTCCCAGAGTTTCGCTTCCTGCTGGCGAGCAATCGCAATGGCGTGGCGAAACTCGGTCTCCGCCTCGGCCTCGGCGCCCGGCCGAGCCGCCAGCATCAACTCGCCTCGTCGGCGGTGCAGTTCGGCCTCGAACCATCGCACCCCCAATTTCTCGGTGAGTGCCAAGGCGTCGGATAGTTGACCGAGGCCGGTTTCAAATCGCGCAGCCTTTGCCCCGGCTGCCGCGAGCTGCGCGAGGTAGAATGGAAGAGTCCACACTGCGCCGGAGGCCTGGAATCCCTCGATACCGCGCCGCAGTAAGTCCACCCCGGCTTCTGCGTCGCCGGCCTCGGCCAGCGTCCAGCCGCGATATGCCGTCCCCATCGCGAGAAAGAAGGCAAAGCTCTGCTCGGTGGTGAGCGCAACTAGCTCCTCCGCCCGTCGCCCAACCATATCCGCATCATCGAGCACGAAATGCAATCGGCAGGCAACGCTCAGCGCGAATGCGAGGCTGATCGGGTGGGACGACTCGCGCGCCTCTGCCAGGGCGTCACTGCTCTGCACGCGCGCCTGATCGGCGAAGCCAAGTAGGCCACACGTCAGCGACAGGAACGAAAGCATCGCTACGCGGGCGTTTTCTGCGAACAGAGCCGTCAGAAAGCGCTGCTGCTCCGGATCGTAGAGGGCGAGCCCCCGCTCAAGATGGGTACGCGCCAAGGCCAATTGTCCGCGATGAAGCCAGCTGTCGCCGACTGCCCGATGACCGGCGACAAGAATGGCCGCGTCGTTTTGTCGTCCTGCCAAATCGAGCAGGTCCTCGGCGATGCGATGCGATCGGCCCGTTTCACCGCGCACGTGATAATGCACGAACTCGCCCCAGAGCGCCTTGAGCAGGTTCGGCGTGTCGTTCAGTGACTCGCAGAGGCAGCGCGCCCGGGCGTAGGCCCTGCCGGTCTCTTCGGCCGCATGGCCCTTTGCGGCGATCAATGCGCCGCCGAGCGCGAGTTGAAGGTCCGTTTCGGTACCCTGGCGCCCGGGGGTGTCCGGCAGATGGGATAGCAGATCGAGCGCCTTTCGCATCTGCACGATTGCTTCCGTCATTGCCGATCGAGCCTTGGAACGCTCACCAGCCTTCTGCCAATAGGAAACCGCCTTTTCGATCAGACCCGCATGCCCGCAATGGTGGGCGAGAATCTCCGGTTGCTCTTGGATGCCCCGAGCGAGCCTCTCCTCAAGCGTGCCAGCGATCCGCGCGTGCAACTCGCGGCGTTGGCCGCGCAACAGTGTGCCGTATGCCGCGTCTTGGACCAGTGCGTGTTTGAACAAGAAATTGGCGTCGGGCGGTTCGCCACGCCCAAACATGAGCCCGGCGTTGATCAGCCGATCGATCGCCGCTTGCAGCTCGTTGTCACACCGCTGTACGATCGCGGCAAGCAGATCGTAGGAGAACTCGCGGCCAATGGCCGCGCCGACTTGGGCCACCTCCTTAGCTATCGGACCGATTCGGTCGAGCCGCGCCATCAACGAAGCATGCAATGTGGCCGGCACAGCAAGTCCGGGCAGGGGCGCGAAAGAGATGGCTCGCGCGGCCCCCTCGGGGCTCGTTTCGAGCACCGCTTTGGTCAACTCCTCGACGAACAGCGGCACGCCATCCGTTCGTTCAGCAATTTCATTGACGATTTCGGTCGGCAGCGTCCGGGTGCCAGCCACGCTCCGGATCAGCGCAGCGCCCGCGTTCTGGTCAAGCCGGTTCAGCACGAGCAAGCTGACGTGCGGTTTTCCGGTCCATACCAACTGGAACTCGGGGCGGCAGGTGATCAGGACCAAAACCGGTATGCTCGCTACTCGATCGACCGTCCGGTCCAGCAGCTCGCGCGAGCTCGGATCGATCCATTGCATGTCCTCGAACACGACCATGATTGGATGTCTTTGCGCGAGAGTTTCAAGCTGGCGAGCCAGAGCGGCGAAGCTTCTCTCCTTCTTTTGTTGCGGCGTAACGGTAACGGGCAGGTACAGATCACCCTTCGGGATCGACAGCAGCTCGGCCAGGATCGCCACGTCCTCGTCGGATGGCAATGCGGGGGATAGCAGCACTCGGAGTTTGTCGAGCTTCGCCCTCGGTGTGTCCTCACGATCGAAACCAGCCGCTCGCTGGAGTTGTGCGGTGAAGGGATAGAGTGCGCTTTCCTGATGACGTGGCGAGCAGAAATAGCGCAAGCAGGTGTGCGGCTCGCGCTTGATACGCTCCTGGAGAGCCGCCACGAGGCGCGACTTGCCGATCCCCGCCTCGCCGACTAGCAATATTACTTGACCGGTACCCGCCCCTGCACGGCGCCAGCTCCGTTCCAGCCGCGCGAGTTCTTCCTCACGCCCAACCAGCGGGGCGAGAACTGAAGGGTGCAACGCCTCGAAGCGGCCTTCCGCTGTTCCCTCATGCAGCACCCGCCAGGCTTGCACCGGCGCGGCGAAGCCCTTCAGCGTGACCGCGCCGAGATCCTCGTAGTCGAAGAGCCCGCCGATGAGCCGCCGCGTGTCCTCAGCGATTACCACTCCATCCGGCTCGGCGAGGGCCTGGAGTCGAGCGGCCAGATTCGGCGTCTCGCCAAGGACCGCCTGTGCCTCCGCCGCTTCGCTGCCGATAAGGTCACCTACGATGACGAGACCAGTCGCGAGCCCAAGGCGAACCCGCAGCTCGAACCCGGGTGGGGCTCCCGACGCGTGCCTGGGCGCGGCGATCTCAAGCGCAGCGCGCACTGCGCGTTCGGCATCGTCCTCATGCGCTGAAGGATGGCCGAACAGGATGAGCATGCCATCGCCGATGTAGCGGCTGATGGTGCCACCGTATTTGCGGACGACTGCCGCTACGCTATCGCGGTACTCGGCGATTATGTCTCGTAGATCTTCTGGATCGAGCTTTGTCGCAAGTCCCGTCGAGTCGACGAGGTCGCAAAACATCACTGTCAGCTGGCGACGCTCGGCGGAAGAACTTGGTGCGGGTGACAAGCTCGAGCGCTCCGCGACCCGTGCCACGATGGACGTCGATGCGCCCGCCCCTGCTGCTACTCGCAGCGTGAGTGCTGCGCCACAGTCGCCACAGAAGTTCTTGCCTGGCGGATTGTCGGCCCCGCACGCCGAGCAGCGAAGGAATAGCGGCGCGCCGCAGTCGCCGCAGACCTTCTTTCCCTCTGGGTTGACTCTGCCGCAACTCGGGCAATCCATGCCGCACCCGATCGAATTGCTGACCTACATGAGTGCACGTCGGTCTAGGGACGAATCTTCAGAGCGCGCTCTCTGAAGATTCTCTCGTCAGCTGCCTACCAAGCGCCAAGGATGATCAAGCTCACGATGGTCAGGAAGTAGATACAGGCGATATTCGCAGGGAAAATGAGCCAGCCGGGTGTCATCGTTGCCTCCCGAGCGGTTGTCTCTACAAGCTTAAGCCGGCAGGCTCGACAAGAATTATGAAGTGGCTAACACTCTGCAGCTCAAGCCTATTTTCAATCTAAGAAAGTTGAACATAGCCTGTCGCGACCCAAACGCGAAATGGGTGACGATCAGCAAATGCCTGCACCTGTAGGCAGTCCACTAACTACCGCCTGCCGAGTCGATGAAAGGTCCTCTCGCGCGTCGCCAACCGACTACGAACAAAATCCAACTGCAGCGCGGAACGACTTACTACTAGCTGCAATGCAGACCGAGATGTCGCGCTGAGGCCGTCGCTCCACGTCTTGGCCGCCAGCCAGTCGCGCATCGGTTGGAAGAGCGCTCAAAGCGCGGGCACAAGGCTGAGCGTGCCGGGCGTCGCCTCACCCCAATCTGTTAGCCACCAGACCGCATCAGAAACGGATCCATTGACAGAGCTAATCGGTCCGCAACTTGCGTGGCGGCCGGCGTGGACTGCTGGTCGGTAGGCAGCGAGCCGAGAGAATTGACGGCCAGCCCGGTCCCAACGGCAAGAACAGCTATCACAATCGCAGAGAAATATTCGATCCTCATGGCGATGATCCTCCATCGCTATGACAAGACAATTGTGTTCGCTGAAAATTAGTTCCGTTGGCAGGTCGATGGTTGCGGGAAACGGCGACAAGCTTGGCCGGACTTGAGGGGTGCTCAGGCCGAAGGGCCATACGCGGGTCTCTCAGAACATTCCGATCGAGGCGAAAAGCGCAATCTCGATTAGGACAGTGAGGCCCATGATGGCGACTGTAAGAATTGCTTCGCACGGCGGTAAAGAGGTCATGGCGTGACTCGCATATTGCGAAGCCCCGAAGCCCACTAGCCAACCTCCTGATGGCGGAAATGTTTCGGGTTCGAAGGGCGTTAAGCACAATGCCTAACGCATTTCGAGTTCCTTGATCGCCAAAGCCGCAATTTCTGCCGGGGCGAGAGCCTCCGTTTGGGCGATCCTGATGATCTTGCTTGCGACCTTTTCCGTGAGCGGATCGTCGCGATCCTTAACGCAAAGCGTATGGAGCGCCTGCTCGTAAGCTGCCGTGATGCGGCTGACCATTTCGGGCTTCAAGTCGGCGGTTTGTAATCGCAGGTAGGTAGACATTTCTTGCCTCCTAAGCCCACGCGGGAGAGCATGATAGCACGAGGAACCGATTGGCTATCGGAGAACTTCGGACGCTTGGAGCAGCGGTATTAGTGCAAAGCCGGGATCAAGGTAGCATGTCGCGCGTTACGCGGCGGCAGGATACCCGTGCATGGCAAGGAGGCTGTGCACATCAAGCCAACGGTGGCAGCCATGGCGGACATCCCTCCGACCGCGTCCGTGGTCCATCCCCCCAGTTTAGATCATCCGGAGCATCGCCGGGCGATCTGCAACGAGACTGGTGAGCAACTTCGCGGCACCCTCACGGACGATCTCACCCCACTACCATTGCAACCCACTACCATTGCAACTGCAAAATATGGTGGAGCGGCTGACCGAATTGGACGGCAGTGCACCGTCGGCCGCGCATCGCCAGGACGATACGTCACCCCGACCACACTGGAATTTTGTGTCGGCGCTTTGGCAGGTCTTACGACGCGGCCTTTAGGGCGTGACCGCCCTCTTTGAGGATATTTCACCCGCACGTTTTCCGACTTTGCTCGCGCGGGACGCCGCTGACGCCCTCGAAAAATAAGCAAGAGGGAAGACCAAGACTAGCCGCCTCCGGTGGCATTTTCCTTGTAACTGAGCGCTCTAGCTCAGTATGCCCATTCGGGGCTAGAACGCCCCGCGAGGTCCGCGTCGCCCTCCTTACCGGACGTGTTCGCCCAGGCCAACTCGCGCCATCGCGGCGAACTACTCAATCACCGCCAAATGAAGCTTACAATTGAGATACTAAAAGTGTAACGCAGGCGATCAGCGTCGCCGTGCTAAGGGTCACGACGACGAGAGCTTGTTCGCTGCGAGCTTGCAGATTGTCATCGTCCATTGATCCCAACGCCAAGAACACGCATCGGTTTCCATCTATAGGGAAAGACCGCCTTACTGTTTCGGCTCTCGAACTCAGAAATGTCAACCGACCGTCCATTGAGGGGCATGAGCGCCGGCTGGGACTGACTGCGCTGGACGCGCCGAATAGGCCCCCTCCGTTGCGCCTGCTTGAGGTTTCGTGCGGGTCTCAAGGGTTGTGCGGAACTACCTGCTGTTCCACAGCGGCATCAGCGAGAACGATAACAGGCGCTTCGCCCTCTATAGCTACGTCGCCGGTCTGCGTGGTGCTGGCGAGAATGATTTTGATCTTTTGCAAATAGCGGCAGTCGCTTACTTGAAAAAACTAGACGAATTGCACGACGACCGGTGCGCGAGAGTCGCCGCAGACTAAATTCTGGCGGACTGTTTAGAATCACGCAGTCCACAGCCCGGCACTCAGCTTTAGGCGATAACAACAGAGCGAAGGAGCGAGCGGCATGGCAGACGACATCGCTAATGCAAACGGTTCCGTACGTGACCCACAAAGGCGCGTCGCCGCAGCGACAGCAATCGGGATGAATGCTTTGAATCCAATTATACACTTTCAAGTCTCGTTGCTGAGGATGTGGGCCGATAGTATTGAGAGGTTCGCGGGCAATTACGAAAAAGGACTGGAAGAAACCGCAATCGGCACAAAGGAACAGTCGGACAAGGAACGCGCCGCGTGAAATTAACGGGTATGGCCAGGTGAAGTCCGTTCCGGTCATAAGCAGTCTTCGATCCACACCCTACGAATTGTCGGCATCCGGGGCCTAAAGCAGACATGGGCCGGCCGTGCGCATGTCGCCTCGATCGTAGTATCCGGCGCCGTTGCCGCACGACGTTTTATCGATCGCGGCGATTCACTGGGTGCTTCACGCCGACTTCCGGCGCGTTCCTGCCGCGGGCTTCTTGCCTGCTGCCCCTTTTCGCCGGCTTCTTCCCGGAAATCGGCATCAGCATCTCCTTTTGGCCGGCCGCGGCCTTCCGCGCCTTTTTTGCAGGCTTGGCCGCCGGGGCAGCCTCCTTACCGACGCTTCGCCGCAGCGTTTCCATCAAGTCGACGACGTTCTCTCCCTTCGGCCGATCCTTCGGGCGGATGGTCTTGCCGGCACGCATTTGATTGATGAGGTCAATTAGCGCGCTCTCGTAGTGGTCCTCGAACTTCTCGGGATCGAACCGCCCCGCCCTCTGGTTCACGATGTGCCTGGCCAGGTCCAGCATGTCCTTGGTGACCTTCACGTCTTGGATCTCGTCGAAATATTCCTGCTCGCTACGCACCTCATAAGGGTATCGCAGCAGCGTGCCGACGAGACCTTTGTCCAGGGGCTCAAGCGCGATGATGTGCTCGCGATTGGTCAGCACGACCCGCCCGATCGCGACCTTGTCCATCTCACGGATGGTTTCCCGGATCACCGCGAGGCGTCGTGGCCCACCTTCCCGTCCGGCCGCAGATAGCATGGCCTGATCAGGTACCGAGGGTCGATATACGTACTTCAATTCAGCAGGGCCAACGGGAGCGACTGCTACAAGTGATTATCGCCCTCAGGTAGCTGCGCGCTGGCTAGCCAGCGCTTTCCTTCGTGCGGGTGTTCTTCTGGACGAGGACACGTTGCTGTACGGACTAGGCGGTTGGACCTTTGCTCAGTTCGAGGCTCGCAACCTGACGGACAATGGCTTCTACCAGCCGAACGAAACGTTCTGGGCGAATGGCCCAACGGGAGGCGTGGGGCTGGAACGAAGACTCGCCTCCAACTGGCGGATACGAGCCGAGTATCGCTACATCAAGTTCGACACCGCTCGGACGCAAGATCAGTTTGCACCTCTGGCGCAAATAGTCAGGCCTATTCGCGCTCGAAGCAGTAGAGCAATCCATGCAGTCCGGCAGGATCGGGTTCGCGTACGCGTTCAACCCGCTCAGATAACGCCGATCAGCTTCCGAGCCGGGGGATCCTACGAATGAGAAGCCTTGTTTTGCGCGGGGCTTTGTTATCAGGCCAGCTTCTCGAGAGTATTCGAAGGTTGACCGGCCCGAGACGCACGCGCTCCCCGCGCAAAAGAGGAGAACCCTTCTTGCCCTCAGAGCGATCGTTGGGCATAGATTGCCTGCGAGGCATCCCATTCTCTGGGTTGTTGCCTACCATTTCCTAGGACGTGGATGCACGCTTTCTGTTGAGTGAGATTCAGCGTGCCGTCGCCCCGAGCTGCGCCCGCGCGCGCGAGCCGTTCCAGGTGGCGATGCTCGGAGGCCGAAAGAGTGACCCTGGGAATGGAGGGAAAGCTCATGACATGCTTCCTTGTTTGGCTTCCCATGGGGGAGCCACACTTGGAGCCGCCCGGCGCGCAAACAACGCCGCGCAATGCGCGGATCGATTTCGAGGACGTGGATCATGTCATTTCCAACATAGGACCTTCCGCCCGAGCCTGCATCGCGACCAAAGCGCGCACGTCTGTTCCGCGCGGTGAGAGCGTCAGCGCCAAGCATGCCGCGGTGGTGAAACGTGCCCGGTGAAGGTCTGATCAATGTCCGTTTTCGGGACCAACTGGCGAATACCGGCGTGCGCCAACGCGGTCGGCTCCGGACCATCGAGCTGACTTCAATTGGAAGCCGTGGCAGTTCGCCGATGGGCCAATTGGCGACATTCTGTCGCTCATCGCTTCTCCGTCCGGTGTAAGGTTAGATGCGCAGACATCGCATGTGGTTACCGAATAACCGAAGTCTCGAAAGCAACGGTCAAGTTAACGTTTCCTTCCTTCAGCGGTATCATTCGGGGAGCCCGGCTCGCCGCAATCCTTCTTCGTATCGCGAGATGTCTTCGGCACGCCGATAAGGTCCCAGCACGTTTTTGAGGTTGGAAACCCGCAGTGTAGGATTGAGTTGGCGCAGGCGCACGACCGCCTTCTGCGCTTGATCGAGCCTTCCCGCCATCGCATAGCTCGCAGCGCCAATACGAAGTAGAGGTTGAGAGTTTGGATTTTCCTGCAACGCGATTGCCGCCCACGATGCCGCTTCGTCATAGCGACTTAGGAAAAAATGAGCATGCGCAGTCCCAGCTCGCATCGGTGCGCCCCACGGATCAAGTGGGCTTAGGCGTATGCCCCGCTTGAAGCGCTCGATCGCTAGTTCGTATTCGCCGAGCCAATTCTTTACCCAGCCACCGCAATCCCACGCCTCGGCCACATTGGAATTGAGCGCAAGCGCGCGATCGATTAAGGCGGCGCCTCGATCGAGATCGCGAACAACATATGCCAATGCCC
Source organism: Bradyrhizobium sp. C-145 (assembly GCF_023375135.1). Lineage (NCBI taxonomy): Bacteria > Pseudomonadati > Pseudomonadota > Alphaproteobacteria > Hyphomicrobiales > Nitrobacteraceae > Bradyrhizobium > Bradyrhizobium sp. C-145. Next base: position 7,845,596 of record NZ_CP088150.1, read on the forward strand.
ATCCGCTATCAGCGAGCGCGATTGCATCATCCCTACCTAACTCAACCGCCCGCTGAGCGAGCCTCGATACCTCGGCCACCTCCTCCGGTGTGAGTGAAATCCAGCCAAAGGCCTTGGCATTGGCATAGCAAAAGGCGGCACGAGCGTAGGCTGTCGCAAAGTAGGGGTCCAGCTCGATCGCGCTGTTGAATAGGTGCGGTGCCTCGCTGCACGCTTGCTGACTAGCATCCTGATAGGACTTAGCTAAACCGCGCAAGTAGTGATCATAGGCTTCAAGACGCTCGGTTGCCTTGCGTGTAGCACGCTCTATCTCGGCTCTCTCCACCGCCGGCGCGATTGCTCCGACAATGCTCTCCGTCACCTGGTCCTGCAGATCGAAAATGTCGCCGAGCCCACCATCAAACCGGTTCGCCCAAAGATGCGCGCCAGTAGCGGTATCGATAAGCTGTCCCGTGATGCGCAGCCGGTTTGTCGCCCTGCGAACGCTTCCTTCCAACACATAGCGAACTCCAAGCTCACGCCCGACTACCTTCACGTCGACGGCGCGCCCCTTGTACGCGAAGCTGGAATTGCGGGCGATGACAAACAGCGCCTTGAAATGAGATAGCGCCGTGATGATGTCCTCGACCATTCCATCGGCAAGGTAGTCCTGTTCGGGATCCCCGCTCATGTTGGTGAAAGGTAATACCGCAATCGACGGTTTGTCCGGAAGCGCCAGTGCGGGGCTTGCCGATTGCGTCCGCAGCTCTGTAGCTGGTGCTGGCACTCGGAATACGTGGACCGGTCGAGCGATGTTCTTGAGCTGCCGCTCGCCGAGATCCTCAAAGACCAGATCTAGCTTGTCGCGTACTTGATCGTGCACGACTCTGCTCACGCAAATCCCATTGGCTTCGGCGAGGGCTTCGAGCCGTGCCGCAACATTGACACCATCGCCGTAAATATCGTCGCCGTCGATGATAATGTCCCCGAGATTGACGCCGACGCGGAACTCGATGCGATGGTCCGCCGGGACGTCCTCATTGCGACCCTGCATAGCGCGCTGTACCTCGACCGCGCATTCGACGGCTTCGATCACGCTCGAGAATTCGATCAGGAGGCCATCGCCTGTTGTCTTGACGATGCGGCCCTGGTGCTCGGCAATGTTCGGCGCGATCAGTTCTCGTTGATGCGTCTTGAGCGCCGCCAAGGTCTCGGCTTCGTCGACACCCATCAGCCGGCTGTAGCCGACAACGTCGGCGGCGACGATAGCGGCGAGCTTCCGGGCCATGCCCACACCCGTTCAGGTTCGAGGGCTAGAGCCAGTCTACCCGAATAGGCGCCGATGGTCATCAGGTCCGTAGCGGTTCCGTAATTCCGTTATGAGTCAATCGCATCTGTTCGGCCCGGCCAAAGTGGCGTCCGGTTTGCCACTCACGGCCGACATCAAGGCGTCGCCGGTAGTTGTTGCGACGGGCCAATAGTTGAAGCGGCCTCACATCGCCGCGTTCGCACAACACTCGTATAGGCAAAATGGCTTTCCAGCAGGAACGTGGGAAAGTCAGCCAAGTTGGAATTTCAAAGAACCAACGCAGCCGGCGAGACTTCTCCCTGCTGAGTATTCCCGATGTACAAAGACCCGATCGACGATGAGTTGAGGCAGGTCGAACGCGATGTAGTAGAAGGAGAGCGGCAGCTTGCGGCGCAAGAGGCGCTGATTATTGAGTTGAAGCGGCAAGGTCTGAATACGGACAACGCTGAAAAAGAACTCGAAATATTGCGCGAAAACCAGCGCGCGATCAAGACCGACAGCGCCTCCTCTCGCTGCTACAGCCCTGATCAAATGTCCGCTTCGGTCCAAAGCGCTGGTTGTGGACGAGGACCAGTGTCCGATCTACTGCGGATATCCGCCCTCTTGACGAACTCATCGATCTCAATGGTGCGCGTTCGACTCTAGCGCGATTTCCTCGGGCTCCTCCTTGGTCACTTCAATGAATTGGTGCTTCTCGAACTGGTATCCCTTGACGATGTCCTCGTTGGGCACCTCGTCGCCGGTGTCAGCGTCGACCTTCAGGTACTTGACGCGGTGGCCCGTGGCCCGGTTGAGCTGGTTGAATGCGATCTTCTCGCTCGCCGAGGTCGCCGGATACAGCGCGACAGGACAGGTGACCGGAGACAGTCGCAGGAAGCCTTTCCAGTTGGCGCGGGGGGCGATTACGCGGAACTCCGTTAAGCTTTGCCGATTCAAGACGAATGGGGCATGGCAAGTTCCGACATCTCGCCGGCCAGAAACGATAGAAATCCATTTAAATCGCGAGGCACTCGCCAAAAGGTCTCAGCACAACATCTGGTTGACGCGAGAATGGAGCGCTCGGTGACATGGCGACAAGAGCTGGCGCGTGTTCAGTTTCTTTGGCACGGTCCTCGGCTTGAACGTCCGACGCCCTCGCGCTCACATTGCCTGGCCTCCCGGCCCAGCCGCCTCTTCATAGCCCGCGCGAGGTCACCGATGCGATTGAACCAACGCAGGCCGCAACGCTTGTCGGTGAACCTCAGGCGATCGACAAGTTTCGCTGCCGGCATCAGGAAATAGTCGCGAGCGCTACCCGATTTGAAGCGTTAAGCCTGATGCCCACGATCAAGCCCGGAGGTTTTCTGCGGCCAAGCGACGGGCGCGCAAGGAGCTCATCCATGGCGAAGGAAATCAAACAGCTGCGCAAGCAAGCTGAAAAGGCCGCGCGCGCCGCAAAGGTAGCCGCAGATGCGGAAGTATCAGAGCAACTGCGGACACTAGCGCGCTTTCCAAAGCCAGGCCGACGTGAGATCGAAAAAGGCAGACAAGAAGCACAAGAATCAACGGTGATGCTGACGTAAAAGCCGCGCTTCCTGCCGTCCGTCAGATCATGCCCAAAATGATGAAAAGCCGATCTCAACCAGCAAGACCGTCCCTGTCATCGCGGATATGAGAAACAGGTCACCCGCGGATAGGAACTGCATGGTTCCGCTCGCAATTTGCCCCAACCATTCCTAGCCTAATCCAAATTTAAATAATATGCACGATTTAAACTGTTTATTTGCATTTGTTTTATTTTATTTTCGATTTAATAACGCATTATCGATGATGGAATTTGTTGGGGTCTGGGTATGGGCCGTTCCCTGTCGATTGTGCCTCATGTGGCAGCAGACCAAGATGTCTACCTTGTGGTCGAGGAATTTGCCGGCCGGCGAGCTTGGTGCGAAACGGCCGAAGAGGACACTGGTCGCGCGACGCTGATGCGGCACCTGATGGACGGCCTATATAAGCATCCCACTCGCATCGTGGCCTTCAACACGGCAGAGGGACGGTCGCGCGATGTAACCGTAGATATCGCAGATGAGCTACGCCGCCGAGTTGTCGAGTTCGACGAAGTGGCGGCATGCGTCCTGAAGTTCGTGGAGAGAGCGGCGAGGCGCTGAGGCAGGGATTCGCAATTTCGCGTCGAACTGTTTATCTTCGTCTGCCTGGCGACCGCCGGCATGCAGGTCCCATCGGGGCCGGAATCCAACCAGCGCCGAAGAACCGGGTAGCACTTTGCTCCCTACCTGATGTCCTCCGAAGCAGCGGCCGGTCCGGCCCCCTCGCCCTAACTTTCCTTATCCATCTTGAAACCAGATCAGGCCTCTCTAAGTCTTTCGCCGGAGGGGGCTCCTCCGACCTTTTTGGAAAGGATTGCTTGTGACCGTCGAGGATGACGATGATGGCACTCGATGGAAAGCTCGCCCGCTTGCGAACCTACCGCAATAACATTCACCGCTACCACCGGCTGCTTAAGACCCGCCTTTCCGATCTGGAGCGCGAGTACATCGAAAGCCGTCTCTCCGAGGAACGAGAGGCGCTGGTACGGGGCGAAGCTTCCCGCACCGCGCAAGGAGCTAACGTCAGCTGGTGGACCGACCGCGCGGAGATCGGCACCAGGTTCTGCTTTGAAGATTCTAAATCAAAAGAGTTATTCGCACTCACCTGTGACCGCCTCGGCATCACCTGCCAGGACGGCTAGTCCAATGACAAATCCGCCGACTTGTGAGCCGGCGGGAGTTTGGACGGTAGATTACGATCCGAACTTCTGAGCGCAAACGCTTCCAAGACAGAGGCCCACCAGCGTGAACCGGCGGGCCTTCGAGTTTCTTCATCGGCTAATCTGCGCCAAGTTCGCGCCGGGCGATTTCAACGGCGTCCATCGATGATTGTGCTCTTCGGCCGTCGACCTCGTAGTGGAAAAGTCCGCGGCCGTCCCGCTCATAGCTGACACGCCAAGTAAAGCGATCGGGCTGCCCCTCAATGAATTGCCGTCCGACGGTGGCGCCCACGATCTGAATTGACATCAGAGGGCCTCCTATGAAAGCGCGGAGGCTACTTGATTCGCTCAGCAAAGAAAAACCCGCCGACCTGGGGCGGCCGGCGGGTGGGATTTCAGGTCGCGGTACGCTCTACCAGATCCGCACTACCACTTTGGACAAGATCGGTTGACGGAAGCCGGTTGGCCTGTTCCTTCGGCCCGGCGTGCTGCGGGGGAGCCCGGTCAATCATCCGAAGTACCAAGGCCAGCGCGTGTTTTCATCGGGGATCAACCTGACGCGCATCTACCAGGGAAAGCAGAGCTATCTATCTTTCCTTTTCAGAAGCATGGGAATGCACAACAAACTTTACCGCGGCGTGCTAGTCGAGGATGAACCTGATCACCTCGGTATACCGCTCGAGGAGCCTGAACGGACCTGGGAGAAATTGTGGATCGCGGCCGTCGATAAGTTCGCTATCGGCGGCGGCTGCCAGATTCTGCTGGTAGTCGATTATGTTATTGCCGAAGCGGGGTCCTACTTCAATTTGCCCGCGCGCAAGGAAGGGTTCTTGCCCGGTGCCGCGAACATGCGCTTACCGCGTTTTGTCGGTGAGCGGCTGGCACGCGAGGCAATTCTATTTGATCGGATGTTCTACGCTGACACACCGGAGGGTCGGCTGATTGCCAACGAAGTGGTGGCGGCCGACGAGATGGACTTGGCTGTCTCACGGTGCATCGAGCGCGCAGTCGGATCAGGAATGGTGAGCCCTGGCGCAAATCGGAAAGCCATCCGGCAGCAAACCGAACCGCTAGAAGCATTGCGCAAATATCTGACGACCTACGCCTTCGAGCAGGCTTTCCTGCATCTTAGCGATCAGCTGATCGTCAATCTTGAAAGGCATTGGAACGCACGGCAACGAAAGCTGTGAGCCTCACGCCTCAACGTGACCGCTCGGGTCAATCGCGTCGATTTGGCACGTCTCGGCATCTCCGGTCTGGCCTTAACTGCTGACGTGCCGACCGCGACCGCGATCCTCGCGTTAGGGTCAGAAGCTGGCCCAACCAAGCTCGCCGGAGAACCGCATGAAGTCGGTGAGGGTCAAACAGGAAAGTGACAGCCAATCAGACCCCTCTCCCTCCACCGCCCATGAGCGGGCATGAATGCGCTGGTCCGGCAGTCAATTCGGAGGTAAGAGCCGCCCTCCGCCAAATGCAGTCTGCCCCTTCTCGGCTCCGAGGCATCCCCGAAACGGTATCAGCGTCGAGATCCTGATGCTAGACTTCCTGGCTCAGACCGGACAGGAGGAGGACATGCCTGACAGCGTCTACAAGGTCATAGAACTGGTCGGTACCAGCAGCGACTCATGGGAGAAGGCGGCTGCCAATGCGGTCGAGCAAGCTGCAAAATCTCTCCGGGATCTTCGCATCGCAGAGGTCGTCAAGCTCGATATGCAACTGGATGACAAAGGAAAGGTTGAGACCTATCGCGCCAAGCTCAACGTATCGTTCAAGTTCGAGGGCTCCTGAGCCTCAGCACCTCGCCCCTTGCGGGGCGAGGTGGGTTATTAGAATCGATGCGGTGACAGGCGCGCACATCTGGGCCGACGGGAGCGCGACCTGACGGACGTGTTCGCCCTCTAGGACGAAGTCGCCGTTGCTGTCGTCTCGGCCATTGAGCCGAAATTGCTTCAAACGGAAATTGCGTTGGCGACGCGACGGCGGCCGAACAATTACGGCCTATGATTTCTATCTTCAGGCTTTGCCTGTCCGCATCGAGACAAACCCTCGCGCCGGTTCGACTTGGGCTGAACCCTGCTCGCCAATTACCGCGCCGCCCTTCGCGAAAGACACGAACGCCGATGGCTAAAGGCCAACTTGTCCGACTGGGCGACATGGCGCTCCACGATATCGGTATCTCGCGCGGCGAGATCGACTGCGTCGCCGCGAACCGAGACGTCGATCCACGAGGCGTCCGATCCGCAGGATGATCCCACAACTGATAACGGTGGATGGCTGGCATTGGAGACGCCGGGCCTGTCGTTACCCTGACGCCAACTTCCGGATCGGGGCATGAGCGTCGGTTTGAGCGTTAGCGGGTGACTTCTGGTCTCACCTCGACTTCGGACGTTTCCCCGTGCCGCACGATTGGTCGCGAAGGCCAGATCCGGACCCATGCTGCGAATTTCAAGAAGGTGCGGCGGATCGGCGAGGTATCCACGCTTACTCACACGGCATAACGCCGGTAGAGCACGACGATTACAGCGAGTGCTGTCCCGGCATAAATGACCCGCGCTGCGTGATCCAAAATAATAGCGGCGCGCTTTCGGCCGGCGTCTCGAAGTTTTTCATGTTTGTAGCCCGCCAATATCGTCATCAGGCATAGTATGAAGAAAATGTAGAACATCTCTTCGACTACCACCGTGTATCCGACATCGCCCACCTGACTGGCGACCGTCACGAGCAGCACCGCGCTCGCTAGGATCGAGGTCACTGGAATCGTCACGCGTTCACGAAACATGGTTTCGGGAAAGAACAGCGTCGCGAACACGACGAGCACGAGCAGAAACAGCGGCAGCAGGTTCTTCAACATGTAGATGGCGGAGCTGCGGCGCAGCATGATGGTCGCATCGAAGCCTGCGAATTCCGTCATTGCCTCGGCACCAAACAAAGACGCCTTTCCGAGCGTCGATCCGCTGGACTGAGATTCGACAAAATAGTTCAGTCCGAGAAATCGCCAGAGCTGAAGTCCGGAATAGGCCCCGTCCTCGGCCCGCGAGCTTCCATCATCGGCGAGGCGCAAGCCGAACCGATCGATGACGTAGGTGATGAGTTCCCGACGCTGTTCCGTGTTCTGGAGATGCAGGCGCAGTTGCTGCGTGTCGAATGGATAATCATGGAGATCGAAACGAGCCTTGAAATCGCCGCTGATGCGATAGAGCCGATAGCTCAGGCCGTCTTCTCGTCCAGCCTGAATTGGCCGAGCCGGATCGAACGCCCCGCGATCCGCCAAGGCCGGAAATTCGACATGCGTCTGCGCCTCATCGTCGCCGGCGAACCGCATCCAAAGATAGAAGTCGACGCTGAACGAATTCAGTTTCACGTCGATCCGGTTGACGCGAATAATGTCGATGCCGGTATAAACGACGCGCTGTATCCAGTAGTGTCGGTCGTCGAACGTGACGACATGGCCCTCCTCTCGTTCCGCGGCGAGATCGATTCCTTTGGGCTGATCGATGCGCACGAGTTGCAGCGGCGCAGTGACGAACAAACCGTAACGGAAGAAACCCAATCGAATCGGGCGCGGAATGTCGCGGTTCGCGTTGAAATAGAGCCGCCCAGTCAGCCCGACGACCGCCGATTTCGGATCGTCGATCGCGGCGAGCGCGACGCGCACACGGTCGCGATCTGCAACCTTGCTGTCGGATCGTTTCTGAATCCCCTGCCCCATAAACCGGGGATGTACGGCAGCTCGTTTTAGCGCATCGATCATCAGGCGCGCAGCGTCATACGAGCCGCCGGCAACCCAGCTTGGCAAGGTTCCCGCTTTCGCTTTGTAGTCGGCGGCAAAGACCTGCGCTGCCACGCCGGCACTGTCGAACATCAGCGAGGAAGCAGCATACAGATTCTCGCTGAAGAAACCCGGCTGCGCGTTTTCCTCGGGCTCATTGGCGAAATTCTGCAAATAGCTTTCGCGGGCCGCGGCTTGGGATGCAATGATCATTCCCTTGATGCCGCGGCGGCGGAGCGCCTTGACGATGTCTGCGCTAAAATCGGTTGCCGCGCCGACGACAATAACACCGGGCCCGGGCTCCTGCGCGGCAGCGTCCAGCGCCTCATCCGTCGATCCGATCTGACCGGCTGCGACGTCCAGTCCGAACACACGCAACTGCTCCGCCGGATAGGCCGTCGCAAATCCACGCTCAAAACTCTTGCCGTAGGAATCGCGCGTGTGAACGAGACGGACTTTTGGCTCCCTCATCACGGCGCGCAGATGTTCCGCGATCGAGCGCGCCTGCACGGAGACCGGCGACAGCGCGCGAAAATAATATTCACTGTTGTTTGTCAGATCGTCGGCAGCCGAGCTTCCCGTGAGTGCCGGTATCCGCGCATCCTTATATATCGGCGCCGCCGCGAGCGACGCGGAGCTGAGATAATGTCCGAGGACAGCGACGCACGGGCTGTCGGCAATCGCCTGCGCATTCGCGCGCGCCACGGCTGGGTTGCTTGCGTCGTCGAACAGAACGAGCTCAATCAGCCGTCCGTTGACACCCCCCTTGGCATTCATCTCGTCGATTGCAAGCTGCGTCGCGACCAGGCTTTCCGCCCCGGCCGGGGCGGACGGGCCAGAGAGCGAATTGGCGAATGCGATGCGAATAGGCTCTGGGCGCGTCCAGAGGATGGCGGCCCAGGCGACAGCAAGCACCAGGACCACGCCCGCAACAATGGCAAGCCACACTGTCGGCCGCTGCTTCATCGTCGATCCTCGTATCGGTCGGCATAAGCCGAGATTCGTCAGATCGAAGCCTCAATCAGGCCGAGATTGCCGCCGCTGACAGCGTTTTTCAAGCCCGCCCCATCGCCACCGGCAGAATCAAGACCACTCAAGGCGGATGAAGGAAAGTGCGTGGTGCCGAAGGTCAGAGCTGTCGGCCGTGGCCTTGTCCACCCTGATGAGCCGACGAGGAGCGGCTTGGCCCGGACTTCGCGTTCGTCACAAAACCGGACTCGCGGGGCCATGCACATGAGCCGCGCGTCGCCTATTGCTGTGATCTGCTTTCTAGCAGCCGGTCGCGGATCTCCTCCGATACAAAGCGCTCCGCCCGCTGCCATGCCTCGTCATTGTCACCGCGGAACTGGAAGTACTTTCTGAACATGACGCGCTGGGCTGTTGTATCGATGGCGGCAATCCGCGCAATCTGCACCAGCGTGCTTAGCTTTTGAACGATGCCGATAATCAGGATCTGCGCGCCGGCCTGTGACGCCGCGCGCAGCCGATCGCGCAACGCCCGTCCGTCGGTCGGACAATTTGGTGCGCAGGAGGACGGCACGAGCTCAAAACGGCGGTCTGCCGTGACATCGTCCCGCAGCGCGGTCACGAAAGCCCGCAATCGCTTTTCATGCACGCCGTCTGATCGGTGGGCTCGCTCGACGTGTCTCTATATTTGAAATCGTCGACGGAGACAGTCAAAGCGTGGTCGGCGGTCGCGGCGGATGCATCTGAGATGAGGCTGAATCCCAAGAATAGACCGGCTGTGGTAACAGCGTGCAAGAGGGAGCCGTGGCGCATGGCGATCACTCGATCTCCCCCTTACTGAGGCCATCTTAGAAGATCGATTCTTTCCGCCTCCTATCGAAGAAATTAATCCTTGGTAACGCTACGCCGCCGCCTATGGCAGCGCAGCGCTAATGTCTGCTAATGGGATGGTCCGGCCGTGCTCCGGCCCTGCCAGCAGCGAATGCTGGCAGGGGGCACCGAAGACAAGGAGCACGCCATGTCTCAGAAACTCAACGCAGCGATCGCCGTGATCGGCATCGATATCGGCAAGAACTCGTTCCACATCGTGGGTCATGATCACCGCGGTGCCATCGTGCTGCGGCAGAAGTGGTCACGCGGCCAGGTGGAAACGCGGCTCGCCAACCTGCCGCCGTGCTTGATCGGTATGGAGGCCTGCGTCGGCGCCCATCGTCTCAGCCGCAAACTCCAAATGCTTGGCCACGACGCCCGCCTGATGCCGGCGAAATACGTGCGCCCGTATTCGAAGGGACAGAAGAATGACTTCCGAGATGCGGAAGCCATCGCCGAGGCGGTCCAACGTCCGACCATGAAGTTCGTCGCGACCAAGACCGCCGATCAGCTCGACCTACAGGCACTGCATCGCGTCCGCGATCGATTGGTCGGTCAGCGTACCGGCGTCATCAATCAAATCCGTGCGTTCCTGCTGGAGCGGGGCATCGCCGTGCGGCAAGGCCCGCTTTCCCTGCGGTCCGAGTTGCCGGGTATCTTGGCGACAAGCACCGATGCGCTCTCGCCTCGCATGTTGCGCATCATCGAGGGGCTGGCGGACGACTGGCGCCGGCTGGATGAGCGTATCGAGGGTCTCTCGAACGAGATCGAAACACTCGCCCGTCAAGATCAGGTCTGCCAGCGCCTGATGAGGTACCTGGCATTGGCCCGATCATCTCGAGCGCAATGGTGACCGCGATCGGCACGGGAGAGGTGTTCTCGAAAGGCCGCGACTTCGGCGCCTGGCTCGGACTGGTGCCGAAGCAGATATCGACCGGCGACCGTACGATCCTCGGCAGCATATCACGGCGCGGCAATCGCTACCTGCGCGCGCTGTTCGTGCAAGCCGCGTGGGTTGTGCTGGTCAAGGTCAAGTGCTGGGAGCGCTATGGCCTCAACTTGTGGATCGAAGCCGCCAAGAAGCGCTTGCACCACAACGTGCTGGCGATTGCGCTCGCCAACAAGCTCGCCCGGATCGCCTGGGCGGTCTCAACAAGGGACGCGCCTTCGAATGCGTCACGACGGAGGAGACGATGTCCCGACCGGCCTGATCCTCGCGCCGTGCGCGGGCCGTCAAGGCGCAGCCTGGCAGCAGCAGAGCAAGACGTCAGGACAGCACGACGGCCGGCCTTGACGGCCCCTTGCGCGCGGCGCGTCTGCGCGCGCAGGCCGGGACGAAGGAACGACCGCCAGGCACGAACAAAGGAACAGCGCGAAGTGAGGAGCTATCGATGACGTAACAACACCCTTACCCGCCGAGGTCTGCGAGAGGATGACACGACGATGGAGAACCGGTCTTCCCGGCGCATGCGAACACTGGTGACCCAAATGGCCCGTCTGAGGCCTGTCCGCTAACCAGATCCCATGCGCGCTGATATTCATGATGGCCCGGAGCACTGCGCTCCAAGCCGAGGCCGGATACATTGATGCAAGACCGCATCTACCGGATCGTCGAAATCTTCTTGCACCGCGCGGCCGGACCATACAAGTGGGTCAGTAGCTGCCTTTGTCGCCCGGCTCAAATTAGTTCTGCTTGTGTGAAGGGTTTCGGATGCCGGCCCAATGATTGACGGTGCCGCGGGCTCCGAGGGTCGGCGTCCGAAAGCCTCCAAGGGAGGAAACCGCGGGAGGGGATACGTTGGTGGTGCGGCGTGCGCTATGGGGATTTGAGCGCCGCGGGCGGAGCGTGCGATTGGGATCGAGCCGACGCAGCAAGCTGGCTGACGATGCCGCGGCTGATGGAAGAGCGACAGATTGCGTCGAACGCAGCAAATTGTCGGGCGATTTTAGACGACAGCTTTACATCTGAGTGCACTCTGCCGTGGCCGGTCGAGAGCCGGCGCGTGTAACGAGCAGATTTGTAGGACTTTGACGCGGTCATGAGGTGTCGATCCTGATGACGCTCTGAGGACCTGTTGGCTGGTACCGTGACGTTGCACCGCGCGCGAAGACCTCGATGACGATCATGCGACCGCCGCAGCACGGACAGCTCGGCTTGCTGGGATCGATGGCGGCAGCGGTGGGCTCATCTTGAGGTTTTGCAACGGCGAGCAGCTCACGGGCGCGGGCGATGTTATCGGCGCAAGCGCCTTTGGCGAACAGGCCGTAGTGGCGGATGCGGTGGAAGCCGCGTGGCAGCACGTGGATGAGGAAGCGGCGGATGAACTCGAAGGTCCCGAGCGTCATCTGCTTGTAGCGATCACGGCCCTCGATGCGATAGTCCTTCCACTTGAAGGTGACGCCACGCTGGTCGCAGGCAATCAGGCGGCTGTTGGCGATGGCAACACGGTGGGTGTAGCGCGACAGATAGGCCAGCACTGCCTCGGGACCGCCGAACGGCCGCTTGGCGTAGACGACCCACTCGGCCTTGCGCAGCGGGGTGAGGTAAGCTGCGAAGGATTGCGCCTCGGCGAGGTGGGCGTAATCGCCGAAGAAGCTGAGGCGGCCGGCTTGGTGGGCAGCGACGAGCTTCTCCAGGAACACGCGCCGGAACAGGCGGGAGAGTACGCGCACCGGCAGCAAGAAGCCCGGCCGGCACGATATCCAGCGCTTATTGTCCAGCGAGATGCCGCCGCCCGGCACGATCATGTGCACATGCGGGTGATGGGTGAGCGCCGAGCCCCAGGTGTGCAGCACGGAGGTAATGCCGATCCTGGCCCCCAAATGCTTCGGATCGGCGGCGATCGTCAGCATGGTCTCGGCCGAGACCTTGAACAAGAGGTCGTAGAGGACGGTCTTGTTCTGGTAAGCGATGTCGGCGATGGCCGCCGGCAGCGTGAACACCACATGATAGTACGGCACCGGCAGCAGCTCGGCCGCGCGGTCGGCAAGCCATTCCTTCGCGGCGGCGCCCTGGCACTTCGGGCAGTGCCGGTTGCGGCAGGAGTTGTAGGCGATGGTCGTATAGGCGCAGTCCTCACAGCGCGCGACATGGCCGCCGAGGGCTGCCGTGCGGCAGCGCTCGATCGCCGACATCACCTTGAGCTGGTGGAGGCTGACATGGCCGGCATGGGCCTTGCGCCATGCCGGGCCATGGTCGCGGAAGATATCCGCAACCTCCAAAGCCGGGCGCGACACCGCTTTGGCGTCAGCCGGGCGGCCGGATCTCCTTGAGTTTGAGCGCGATGTGCTCCAGCGGGCTCATGACCTCGCTGATCGTCTTGGTCGCGACGCGGGTATACAGCGCCGTGGTGTCGAGCTTGGCATGACCGAGCAGCACCTGGATCACGCGGACATCGATGTTCTGCTCCAGGAGGTGGGTAGCGAAGCTGTGCCGCAAGGTGTGCAGCGAGACGCGCTTGTTGATCTCCGCCATTTGCGCAGCGGCGTGACAGGCGCGATTGAGCTGGCGCGTGGTCATCGGCTGCGCCGGATCGCGTCCCGGGAACAGCCAACCCTGCGGACGCGCCGCCTTCCACCAGGCCCGCAGCAGGTCCAGCAGGCTCGGCGATAGCATGACGTGACGGTCCTTGCCGCCCTTGCCCTGCTCGACGCGGATGATCATGCGCTTGCTGTCGATATCGGAGACCTTGAGCGAGACCACTTCAGTGGCGCGCAGGCCAGCGCCGTAGGCCACGCTCAAGGCCGCCTTGTACTTCAGCCCCGGCGCGGCATCGAGCAGCCGCGCCACTTCCTCGACGCTGAGCACCACCGGCAGCTTGCGCGGCTCGTGAATGACATGGGTGTGTTCGACGATCTCGTGGCGCTTGAGCGTGACCCGAAAGAAGAACCGCAGCGTCGAGACGGTCTGGTTGATGGTCGGCACGCCAACGCCGCTTGCCGTCAGATGTAGCTGATAGCGGCGCACGTCCTCGAAGGTCGCCGTATCCGGCGAGCGCCCGAGAAACGCGGCGAAGTTCTTGATTCTTTGCACGTAGTCATGTTGGGTCTTCGGCGCGAGCTTGCGGATCGTCATGTCCTCGATCATGCGCCGGCGCAACGGGCTCATTGCCTCGTCGGTCATGGGGATGCTCCTGTCTTGGATGAAGGTTGCGAACCCCTCATCTCAAGACAGGACGCCCCGTCGCGCTATCGTCTTGGCTGTGTCGCCAGCCCCGGGGTCCTACCGCGCGAGCGGTTTAGTCCTTTGTCTCGAAGCCGACATTGCGGCCAGGAACGGACATACTTAGGCAGACGCAGCCGCAAGACTTCTCGTTCGAAATGTAAAGGCCCCGCTCGGCTTCGGCCGCAGCGGGGCCAGTCTAGATGCTCTCATGCTGGTGGTGCCAAATGTTCATTTGGTCGGATCAGGTCGCGAACTTCCGACGGTAGCCGGAATTTTGTACTCGCCGCGGAGTTCATCCCACAAGGCCGTGTCGCTGACCAGCACGACGTGGTACTCACCGCGGCCCGTGATCCCGGCATATTTTCCCGTGCCGCCAGTGAACTCGAAGGTGCCGCGGAACTCTTTCGGCTTCGCGTCTTTCAGGACGTACTTGGCAAAGACCTTGGATCCGTCGGCCTCTGTGAAGGTCTTATGGCCGCCGCTGGAATTGCCAGCATCCGTCAGATCAACAACCTGATAGCGAGCTTTGTCAAGGAAGGGCTTGCCATCGGCATTGAACACGGCGCCGTCGTATTCGGTGACCGACACCGTATGGTCAGCCCTATCTTCCAGCTTCACGCTCTTACTGGACAGGGTGACCAGAACGGCTCGACCGAACCATTGGCCCGCTTCTTCTGCCAAGGCCGGGACAGTGGCCGCCAGGACTGCCAAAGCAAGCACAACACAACCGCACATCCACGATGAATTGAGATGATACCTCATGGTTTCCTCCCAGAGGGGTTGCGGGTTACAAATTTGGTCGGAGCAAGTATCTCCATCATCAATTTCCACGATGGCAATCATACTCTGCTTCGAAGGAGGAGTTGCGCAGAACGATGTATGGATGATGCGTCTATTAGACGCGTAGTCTTGCACGTTTCCGTTCAGATCGCGGCGCTGCCAAAAGATGCGCGACTCACGCGCTGCCAGCATATCTATTCGATCACCTCATCGGGGGGACACGGAGTAGTTGGTTGCGCCGCCCTTGGCGCTCTTTTTACTTCTTGCGCGGGTCGTCGGCCGGGTTAATGAACTCGATGCCCCCTGGCCCGGTGAACACAATTTGGACGATCGTCTCCTCGTTTGTCGTCCAAACATAATGGGGATGCTTCGCTGTCAGCGCGAATACGGAACCCGCCTTCAACAGCTCCCCTTGCGATGGGTCGAACTTTTCACCCATGGCATTCCCGAAGCTGCCACTCATCACGGTGACGACCTCGGCGTAAGGATGTATGTGCGGGGCAACTTTATAGTTCGGGGGGAATTTCACGCGTTGGACGATTGTCTCGGCTTTGGTCGGGTCGCCGATCAAGATCACGGTTTGCACGCCCTTGAAGACCGGATGCTCCGTCCATGTTAACCCATCGGGCTTGACCACTTTCATCGCGTTTTGGGCCATCGCAGGACCTGCGAACAGGATCAATGTCGCGACGACAAAAGACTTTTTCATCCTAACCTCCCAATTAGCGAAGCTGGACAGCGTAAATTTTACGGCAAAATACAGAATCAGGCACTAAGCCATTAGGGGGTAGCGTTGAACGGTCCATCGCCTAACCCGCCAATAGCCGATATCACAATAGGCTCAGCCTTGTTCGGCTAGGGCCAGGAGACGACATTGGCGAGCGGATGATGTGAAAGAGGCCGCCAATGCGGACGGCCTCTTGTTCGATTAGTGAGGAGAAACTTCGATTAGCGAGGAGAAACCATTGCGGCCACACTGAACGCCACCACGCAGGCGGCGGCAAGCGACCAGAGCACTAGGCATAGAGCTTCAACACCGCTTGGTGTTCCGGTTCCTTTAGGGGCGCGGCGGAAGCGTTTGCCGTGGCGGCGCTTCATGCCTAGTTGGCGCCGGCGTTCTCGTTGCAACAGTAGGACGCGTCGGCTCCTCGATTCTGTTTCCACGCACCATCCAAGCAGCAAGGCGCTGCAGGCTACGACGCCACGCGCTGAAAGACGGTTCGGCAACATCATCGTCCATCCCACAACTATTAGCTGCGGCAGGGTTTACGATCAGTTGCAATTTGGGAAAGATCGGCAAAAAAGTTGTTGTGCTGCTTCGAGCAGGCGATGAATGCTGTCTCGTCGCAAATTTAAGTTCCTCTCCGGCCGGGAAAAAATGGTAAGTTCCTCGGGCTGGGGACGCCTTGATGGCAACCTATTACGCATACCTTTTGGACGAGACCGGCCATGTGGCCAGCCGGATCGATCTGGAATGCGCCGACGATGAGGCAGCTAAAGAACGCGCGCAGTACCTGCCGCATGAAAACGGCGCGGAACTGTGGCTGCTAGATCGGCTCATCGCTGTCCTCGGGCCAACCGTCCAGGCTCAGCATCCCATGGACGTCGCCGATAAGCTGGAAAAGCTTTTGACCGACGCCGAGGATTGCGCGCTGCTCAGCAAGCTTACCGCTGATCCCGCCAAGCGCGAACGCTTCGCTCGGCTTGCCAAAAGATTTCGGCAGATGGCCAGAAAGTTGGACACCGCGATCAAGGCCAGTGCCGATCCCGATGATCCCATAGCTCCGGGCTAGAGTGCCCGACACAGCCAGTCCTCTCTCGACTGGCGGCCGATCTCGTGTTTTCGAGACTTCCCGGTCTTTTGAGTCTCAATTTGCCTGCATATCGGGGACGCACCCCCTGTACATGCCATGCAACTGTTTGCCTTCGAGGAAAATGGTTCGGGAAGTTAGACCTCCGCGACTGTCAAGCCACCGTTGGACTGGCGAGGGATACATCGAGTAAAGCATCCGAGTCGCGCCCTGATGTGTGAAGGTCCGTCCACTCCTGCCGAACTCCCACGCAGCATGAAAGGCCAATTTCGCTCTTGAGGTTACGCAAATGTTGTCCGCAGCGATGGTCGCTAAGTCAATCGTGCAGGCTGAGGCGCAAAGCCCGTCTATTACGACGGATTGATGCGAAGCGCGCATCTTCTCGTATCTCTCTATGTAGTAGGCGATTGGTCCGCCGCGATCATTGACAATGCGTATTGCGGAATGGCCTGGACTTGCGCCAGCCAGTAAGAGGTTTCCTGCCAAGAACGTTGCTATCGGTCCTCTCATATGGCTCGCTCCACGATGTAAGATGCCGGATGCGGCAGTGATTACGTGATGTCGTAGCTTGGTAATCTTCGCTTCGGGCTTTGACTCAAGAGAAGTGCGCATAGCGAGACACAGAGATGCCACCGCCCTCCGTTCCGATGGGAGCGGCGCCTGACAGCTTGCAGCACTTGCTAAGGCGTTAGCCCTGCCTTCTTGAGCCCGAGGGGAAGGGACGGCATGAAGAACTGGCTCGCGTCGTCCCAGGTGCTCGTCTCAATACCGATAGTATGGGTACTGGCCGGGACACACCCAATTTCCGTAAGTGTCGTAGGTGCAATTGTTGTAACCGCCGTAGTAGCCGTAGGCGCCGGCTGCCGCGGCTCCTACCGCCGCTGCACCTAGACCATACGCCGCACCCCTATATGCTCCGCGGTAGGCCGCATTGCGGTAGGCCCCTCGGGCGACCGCTGCGCGCGCCACAGGTCGGCCTTGCACTGGTCGGTATCCGTAACCACGCCCAGCGACGCCATACCGGCCGCCGCCTCGCACATGCGCAACGCGCGCGCCGCCGTGGACCGCCCCAGCGCGCATGCCGCCGCCATGAAATCCACCGCCGCCACGGAACCCACCTCCGCCGCCACGGCGGGCGTATGCATCGTCAGGAATAAGGCTGACCGTGACGAGAACCAGAGCAGCCAAAAGAGTGAGAAGGCATCGAAGCATGGCATTCCTCCATTGCTTGCAGGGGTGCCGTGAACTTGCGAGGCGATGCCGCTCGCACATCGGCACGCAACGGAAGCCTTTGCTCCGGTTCAAGTGGACGTTTGATTTACATCAAGTGCCTGCAGTTTTGATCTCAGCCCTTCCTTTCTGAAGGTCTCCGGCGCTGTAGCGCGAAGCCGTCTGCTCGGAGGCCGGCGGTTCTTGTCTCAGAACGATAGGATAACGAGCGCCAAGCGTTCAGCAAAGCGAACGAGGCATACCCGGCTTCAAAACCGTCCTACGCACGATTGGCCTCCCTGCTCAACGGCACCGTGTTCCGCCTAGCATGTGCTTTTTGATGGCGATAAGAGGTACTTACCTAGTTCGGCGGGGTAAGATTGATGACCGAGCAAAATCTAAGCCCGCGGGAAAAGCAGCTCTTAAGGCGTCTCGCCGCAGGGAAAACCGACAGACAGATTGCTGCCAAGCTCGGTGGGACAATTGATCAAATCTCCGACCAAAGGAAGCGTCTGCTTAAAAAGCTACGGATCACTTCCCAAGTCTAGATTGCTGACGCAGCCGCTCGCCTAGCGGAATGGCGGACCTATCGAGGCATTACTTAAGAGCGTGGATATGAAGGCGGCTATGGGTCCAGTAGCTGCCTTTGTCGCCCGGCTCAAATTAGTTCTGCTTGTGTCTCGGAAAGCGCGAGAGCGGTCCCCGCCCCTCCACCTGCGCAAAGCAAATCTGCAGCAGCTATTAGCGCTCAGGCCGGATCAGCGTGGCACCGTTCGAGCGCGGGGAGATTGGACCTGACCTATTTCTGGCGGCTTGGGACTTGAGGGCCTGGTCTCCAAGCATCGCGATCGACCCTATCGTGGCGGTCGGCAGAAGCACTGGATCAGCGTGAAGAACCGGAGCCACCCGGCGATCGGAAGGGAGTTATGAACTCCGTGTGCCCGGGAGAACTCGCACCATCAAATTAATCTGGATGAAGATCATCTGGGACGCTGCCCCTGCGATTTTGGCGATACGATATCAGCCGGCGCGCTGCGTAAGTGGTGCGTCGGGCGGCCCCCGTGCGTCCGCAGCCAGCCCAGGCACGCCCGGGGTTGGCAGGCGAATACTTTCTTGATCGCTCGTTTTTGCTCTTCTCCAAAAGAAGTGCTGCAAGCGATTCGAGAAAACCTGCAATTCCACGGAGAATAGTCCATGGATTTGGGTTGGATCGAGTGCAGTCCAGCATGATGGCCGTCCCATCCAGATGGAGACCGTCACGGTAGTCGAATGTCCGTCTCAGGCAGCGCCAAACTAAGTCCAGACGGGCGGAACCTTTGTACGTGTGGCAATTCGGCTATACCAGCGTTAGAGCTCATCGATCGCGTGCGGCGCGTCAGATACCTGCCTAGCTACCTCAGTGCCCTACTCTCACCGCTTGCCGAAGCGTGCGGCTCGAGCTTAAGACGGAGAGGCCCCCCAGCGTCATCAGCAGCATGCCTAACCAAGTTGCCGTCCAGCTCCGCGACTCGTCGCGCGCCTCCCCACTCCGCAAGCCCAGCACCATAGGATCGGGCGAAAGCACCGCATCGCTGGCCACCGGCGCGACCGCGAGAAGCTGCTCAACAACGACTTGGCGAGGCACGGATTCTTCGGGCGCGGGCAGGCGGCTGTGAAGCTCCGGGATGGGGGCCGCCGACGTCGGGGCGGGAAGCGTACCGAGTTCGGAAGCGGCATCAGCTACCTTGATTTCGGGTAGAGGCGGCTGAGACCTCTCGGCCGGCGCGGACCGCAGCAACTCCGCACGCGCATCAACGACCGCGCTCCGGCTGCGCCGCACAGTTTCGTTCTCGTCCAAACTGGCGACGTGATCTTTGGCCGCGCGGCGACGAACGGGCTTCTTCACCGTCGTGATGCCCTCGGCCAGGAACCAGCATTTGCGGTGACCGTCCATTCGATAGACCCAATGCTGGCCGTCAGGGGTCGAGTTGCCGGGGCGCCACAAGCATTCCGCTTGCGCCGAAGAGGTTGGAGCAGGTTCGCGGGGAGTGATATTGAACAACTCGGCAAAAGGGTTCGAGAATGCAGGTGTCCCTGAAAGAACTCCGACAAGGACCAAACTGACCAAGTAAAATCGTAAATGACCGGACATAGAAAACTCCCGGTGTTGCGCCCCCCATCCGGAACGAGCTTTCGCCGCGACATGGGCTCCCATGCGGCTTAAATCTGACGGCGTGATGAATTAATTGTGCCCATGCCAGCCGAATTAATTAGGCCGGTCCGGCATTCCTGGGTTGCGACACGCGGCTGTGCGCTCAATTAAATCGAGCCACCTGCGTCCGCCGCGATCGATCCCGCTTGCGGTCCGCGACGCGGCCGCCCGGCCGATTGCCGCGGCTGCGCCAACTTTTGCGCCTATCTCCGCGCCGGCAATGGCAATGCGAAAGCGCAACTGGTCGGGCGCTAAGTTTGTGGATGTCATGATACCGGTCTGCGGGCCGTCAGCGAGGGTTGTCCCTCGCCCGAATTAAATGCTCCGCCATGATATTACCCCCGTCATGCCTTTCTCCCTGCTACCTCCCGCATTTAAATGTGGATTGCCCGACCAATGTTTAACTGACGGCTTGTCTGCTCCTTCATTCCCGACTTGTCTGCCTGGGCCTTCGCCCAAGAATTCGGATCGAGCCATGAACACCGAGCATTTCAATTCGCTCTCCCTTGACGAGCTCTGGATACTTCACCAACAGGTCACCGCCAGCCTCACTCAGAAAATGTTAGTGCAAAAAGCACGATTGGAGGAGCGGCTCCACAAGATTGGACTGGCCGACGAGGCCACACGGTTCGATCGTAAGCGCCGTCCATACCCGCCCGTCCGTCCCAAATATCGCAATCCGAAGAACCCGGCGGAGACATGGTCGGGTCGCGGCAGGCTGCCTCGGTGGCTGCGGCCGCAGCTTCGAGGCGGCCGGAAGTTGGACGATTTCCTAATCGACGAGGCTTCGGTTCAAAAGCGGCAGACAAATTGAGTGCCGCGATCGCGTTGGAAGAAGGCCAACGCACATTTTTCCTTATCTATCATCCGCTTGGCTTCTCGATCGACTGAAAGAACACGAGGCCAGCGCCGCAGCATCGAACAGGCCGATCCGGCGATCTTCACTCATCCACAGATTGCGTGGCAGTGGAACGCTCAAACGCCGCGAGCCTACTAGGGTTTGCTTTTTGAGATTGTCGCCACGTTGAGGTGACCATTCGTGTGGACGATGACGCTTCCAAATATCATGTCTTCGAGCGTGCAAGAGGATCATCAAGGACGGTAAAAGTTGAATGCCACAGGAGCTTAGAGGAATTTGCATGACAGCTTAGCAAAGCCGCAGAAGCGAATGTCCTCGCTGCGTCTCGCATTGAGCCGAATGAAGCGGAGCGGTCTCGCGAAATAGTTCGTTAGCTCCTCTGTGCCTAATCTTGGAGCGTGCCGCCCGCCGATTGCGGCATATGGAATGGGAATGCCGGCCCCGGCTGCTTACCCCATCCTGCGGCTGGGGCCGTTTTGAACTTTGTCAGCATCGTTCAATCCGGGCCACAACCATGCTTAGAGGCATTGCTATCGCGCTATTTGGAATGGGCATCTTTTCTCAGCTTGATGGAGTGCTCTTCAGTGGGCGCAATACTGACGCCGCGATCAGGCTTATGCGGGAGATCGGCCGCGGGTTTGGTTTATAGACCCGGCAGTCATTCGAAAAGCCGTTCCAGGCTCTACAGCCCTGCTGTCGAGATTGCAGCCCCCGCCGTCCGAATGCGCTCGAACTAAGTGATGCTCTTATTCGTGAGCCGCAAGCTACGAACGTAATACCCTTGTCGCTGAACGGTTGACTTAATCTCGTCGCTTACTTTGAGAATTCGAACGGTCCCTAATTTCACGGACGCGCAGGCTATATGGCTTCATGGCGTCCACTCCATGTGAGCAAAGGCGCGACCAAGATCGGCGGCTCGCCCTTCGATACATTCGCGCAGGCCGAGGCAGCCTGCAACGCGATGCTTATGCACCTCCAGACTGATCGCTAAAATGCTGACTCATCGGCGCAAGCGTCGCACACGTCATTTCGAGTCCCGAACACTGAGCTGCACCATAGAAAAACGCCCCCGGCAATCAGCCTGCAGGATGCCGCCCATTAGTGAATGGTTGACCTCACCGGGGCTGCCGCTCGACAGAGCAGCGTATTCTCCTCGGCCTCCTGCACTCGGCCTCGAAGAATCTCCAGTTCGGCAAGCTGAAAAATGAGCGCCTGAGCGCGCTGGCACAGAACAAGGCGGTCGTACACCCGATTGCGGTTACTCACTGCACGCCCCCTGACTTTTGAAGAGTCGGCCAAACTTTGATCTTCGTCCGCCGGATTGCAGATTTTCTCACGCGGCCAGATCATGCGAACTGGTCGGGCTGACGGCATTACATTCTTCGAAATAGGACGACAGCTCAAGCTCAGCTAGATGCTCCCAGTATTCTGCTTCCGCGAGGAGCTTCCACTTGTTCATGCTGTTGTACGCGGCATTTTGACGGCAGAGCGAACCCATCGCGCGCAAGCGTCTCACCTTCTCCAACTGCGAACCTCCCCTTCGGCTTGTTTTGCGAAAGCCTATTATCTCTGATGTGTCGAAGTCAAACTGTCGCAGATTGAGTTTGCGAGCGACAGTCCGGTGCTTGGCCATGATGATAGCGCAATCGTCTGACTTTTGTTCCTGAGTGCATCGGCTCGAAAGTTGACGGGATCGAAAAGCTCAGCGCAGAATGAAGGCGCTCTTCCGAGCCCTCCAAGCCCCCCAAAGTCGAGGCGCTCTTTAGGAAGGTGACGGCTCCAGTCCCACTACTGGAGCCGTTTTTTATTGCGATTGAAAATGGATTGGCGGCACATCAAAGGGGGCGGGCAAGCGGTTGACCGCAAATTCCATTCGCTTGGTGCTTCGCATGCTCTGAGGGCTGCGCACGTTCTCCATCAGGAGCAATGATGATAGCGTCTCATTCCGAGCCTAGTCTTGCTTCGTCGAGGGATAATCCAATCCGACGGCGGTGCTTTGGAGCAGGAATTGAAGGCGCATGGAGCGGCAGTGATCGGTCCATTCGGCGAAGCGCCGAGGCGAACGACCAGATTGCGAATGGTGGCTTCGACGCAGTGGTCAATGTCGATTTGCGTGGAGATCGAGCGTTCTCCCTCGCTGACGAACTGGTGCGCTGTCACTTCCGTTTGTCTTTGCGACCGGCTACGGTCCCGAGGTGTTGCCGATCTTCGTGCCGTGCGGTAGTTAGAAAAACCCGTCACGCGCCCGTGATCGCAGCGGCTGGCGAAGAATCCGGCTTCACCGGGACCTTTATACCGACCAGCTGCAGCTGACGATCGGCGCGAAGCAGTATCCGTCTCGCTACCCGCAAAACGCCGACCATGTGGTCTTGCAAGTCCCCGACGCAACCTCTGTGTGTGGACAACGTTTTGACCGGGCTCGCCTCAGGCGCGGCTAGATATTGGAAGCGGGACTTGATGCCGGTTCCGAAGATTTCGAAGGATTCCTCGAAAGCATACGGTTTGCATTCGCCAGAACCTTCGATGGAGGGCCTTCCGCACAAACCCGGCCATTTTCGATAGAAACCACGTGGTCTGCATCGAGCACGGACTCGATGCGATGCGTAATGAGCAATAAGGTTCGGCCCTTCAACTGCAGCTGAATCGCACGTCGAACGTTTTCCTCCAGGGTTCGATCGAGCGCGCTCATCGCTTCGTCGAGGATGAGAAACTTTGGATTGCGCACAATCGCACGTGCAAGACCAAGTCGCTGACGCTGACCGCCCGAGAAGCGCAGGCCATGCTGCCCTATCCAGGTGTCGTATTTATCCGGTAAGGCCTCGACGACCTCTGAAATGCCCGCGACCCGCAGCGCCTGCCGAACCTCTTCCTCGGAGGCCTCGTTCTTGGCCATCCGCACGTTTTCGATCACCGTGCCTTCGACCAGGTCGACATCCTGACCCGCAATCGCGAGCATGCCGAGCCAATCGGTTCGACGAACGTCTTCGATGGATCGCCCATCAACCCGTATGACACCCGCGTTGGCCGAATAGAGTCGCAACAATAGATTTACGATCGTGGTCTTGCCCGCTCCACTGGCTCCAATGAGCGCAGTGGTCTTCCCCGCAGGAATGTCAAACGAAGCATTCAAAAGCGCGGGCTCGGTACCGGCATCATAGCGGAACGTCACGTTGCGAAATGAAATGCCGTTCTCCAGTTTAGCCACGGCCACGTGCCCGGCCTTCGGGTACTCCTTGTCATCTGTCGACAGCATGTGTCTGATGGACCGCAGCTGCGGCTCGATCTGCGCCATATACAGCAGGTTCCCTTCCAGATCTCGCATATGCGGCTGCAATCGATAGAGCAATGCGACCGCGGTCAAGCTTGTCGCGAAGCCAATTCCCCACATATCAGCGAACGCGATGACGAGAAACAGCACGGCAAGATAGCCCACCTCCGTCAGGGGCGAGACCAGAGCGGACAGACGCGCAAGCCGCAGCGCGACCTGCCGTGCCTGCGTCGACGCGTGCTCGAAGCGCTTCTGGTGAACCTCCTCCTGGCCATATGCGCGGATCGTGCGCATACCCTGGAGTGTCATCAGCATATGCTCACCCAGTTTTTGATGAACCAGCTTGACGCCGGCACCCAACTGCTGAATCGGCAACGAAAGATGACGCAATCCAGCCGACACGAGCATTGAGGCCGCGACGGCGAGGACGGTTATCTTGATCGAGAGCGCCAACAGAAAGGACGCGAAGAGAAAAACCGAGCACGAACTCACGATAATGCGGGTAAGAGTGGCGTATGCCCCGGAGATCACCCATGTCTCGGTTCCCAACACCTCCATGAGATATGCTTCGTCATGGCGTTGGAAGAACGAATACGAAGTTGACAGATACTGCAGATGAACGCGGTTGCGCGCGACTTCATTGATCTTCTCTCCAACACGCGCACTGATTAATGTGTTGATAAAGGAAAGAGCACCGCGAGCAATGATGAGAAGGAGCAGCACGACAGCAGTTTCGCTCGAGCTGTGAAACCAGTTAGCCGCATATCGGAGCGCTTCGCCCAGGAGGCCACTGGTCGACGTTGCAAGTTCCACCTGACCCATGGCGAAATAGAAGAACAGGAGTACGAGAGTAATCCCGACCGTCTCCGCCAACGATGTAGCAAGGCCAAGGACAATCAGCGCGGGCGTCACCCAACCGGGCAGCGGAGCAAGCTTGAGCAGCTTGAACAGTTCGACCAATGCAGCGCGGCGAGCAGCTCTCGGTCTTCGTATGTTGTTCGGGTGCTCTGTCATAGCGATTGACTTGGATCGCCGATGGCAAACAACGAAGCTGGAGGTCGAACCACCCTGCGACGCTGATGACGCCATTTCCACCGGATTTCCGAGACGGTATCCCGCGGAACATCGTGCACGGCGACCCTGAGCGCGAGCAAGGGATGCCGTCTGAAAAGGTGTCCAAAGATTGAAACGAAGTACCACAACTGACCGCCCGTCAGAGCTCTGCGAAGCAGCCAACGCGCATAGTTTCTGAAGCCCAGGTCGAGGAGCGCCCTGCGCTCAGGGTGCCGCGTCATGATCTCATCCGCGACCAGCATCCACGACCGGAACATCCGCGTCTTGTTGCTTGACATGTTGTTCGGGAGGTAACGATAGCCGATCTGGTACTCGGGCACGACCGCGAACTGGTACGCCTCCGCGACACGGCAATAGAACAGCAGATCCTCGCAGCCTTCTGCCCCCGATGCCCTGAGTCCGCTCTCGAAACCTTTTGCAGCTATGAGGGCTTCGCGGCGGACCAGCGCCGAGCTGCCGTTGCCAATGAAATTTCCCTGACAGAGATAGTCCAGCACCTCGCCCGCATGAAAGACGGGATCGGACCTGGCAGTTACGCGACTATCGGCATCGATCCAGTCATACCAGCTGTAGACAAGACCAGTCCGCTCTCCTGCATCAAGCAAGGCTTGAAGCTGTTTCTCAATCTTGCGGAGCGTCCAGAGATCATCGGCATCAATGAACGCGACGAAGTCCGCGCGCGCCGCCTGCCAGCCCGCATTCCGGGCGGCCGCCACCCCTGCATTACGCTGTTCTATGATGGTTATTCGAGAATCCTCGGCCAAATGTCGCTGGACGACCGCAATCGTATTGTCGGTGGAGCCGTCGTCCACGACTATGATTTCCAGCTCCCGATGCGACTGAGATCTGACGCTGCGAAGCGTCTCGTCGATCGTTGCATCGGCGTTGTAGGCCGGAATAACCACACTGACGAGGAGCGCACCGGTGCTCATTGATACTGCTCCAAGCAGCGCGCGAATGTGTCCAGCGTAAAATCGCCCCTGACCTCAATTCGCGGCAGGTCTAACAAATTGTCTCTGAGGGTGGCGGCCCGGCTGACCGTTTTGAACAGGGTCTTGTAGCCGCATTCGGCTGCGAGGATTCCAAGCCGCTGATCCGTGGAGCCAAACGGCGCGGCAAGCGACGTTATAGGTCGCCCAAGCCATCGCTCCAATTGCGCACGAGATCGCGTCAGTTCCTCGGCGAGATTCCAGGTCGCAAGTTCCTCGCTGCGCGGGTGGCTCGCCAAATGGCTACCAAAGGATACGCCTTCGGCGGCAAGCCCGGCAATCCTGACCGCATCGAGCAGCGGAGCGGGTTCTCCGAACGGAGCATCCCACTCCGCCCGCTTTCCCGCGAAGTCGGTCGCAACGAACACCTCTGCCGAGAAATCGTTTGCCTGCAGGATCGGCCATGCATGCTCGGCAAAATCCTCGTACCCATCGTCGAAGGTGATCAGCACCGGCCTGCCAACGAACGGATGATTGCTTGCCACGAACCAGGCGAGCTGATCCGAATTGATCGCGTGGTAGCCATTTCGGCGCAGCCACAGCATCTGTTGCCCGAACGCATCCGGAGACAAGCGGTACCGCGCCAGTTCGCCGGGTCCTTCGGCCGCAATTCGGTGGTACATCAGGACCGGAACGTGCGTGCGTCTTTCGGATTGCGCGACGTCAAACCTGCGCGCCGCAGCCCCACCCCACACGATGGACCGCGCAACCTCGACCTCGATCGGCGCGTCGATAGCCGCGCATGTCACCTGTGTGTCAGGGGCCGCTTCGCCCGGAAGTAACCGCCTGAACCGATCGATACGGTACAGCTCCGTCTCGATCGACGTCTCCAGGGCGAGTCCGGGTACGCCCTGGAGAATTCGTGTGATCGTCTCCGCCCCATACGGACTCTCCCAGTCGAGCCCCGTTCGCGACATGTTGTCCTTCAACACAAAGGCATGGGCCGCCACAAGGTGACCGCCAGGACGCAGCGCCTGCACCAGTCGCTTCGCGACCGACTCTAGTTCGGCTTCATTATTAAGGTAGTAAAGGACCTCGGAGCAGACGATCAGAT
This sequence comes from Bradyrhizobium sp. C-145, assembly GCF_023375135.1. Taxonomy (NCBI): domain Bacteria; kingdom Pseudomonadati; phylum Pseudomonadota; class Alphaproteobacteria; order Hyphomicrobiales; family Nitrobacteraceae; genus Bradyrhizobium; species Bradyrhizobium sp. C-145. The sequence goes on from NZ_CP088150.1 coordinate 7,872,632, forward strand.
CGATGTCCTGCGGGAGCGGATCGGCGGACAAATCCAGTTGAGAGAATTCGATATTCTGATGCCCATTGCATCGGACACGAGCGCGATCGAGCGCCTTGGTCGAAATATCGGCGGCCCTGAGGCGCTTGACCCTGGGTGCCAATTGGCGCGTGAAATGTCCTTCCGCGCACGCGAGCTCGAGCGCGTGATCCACTGGCTGGTCTGGCAGAAGCTCGAGCTGCCGAGTGTACTTTTCCTGTTCATACGGCGAACCATAGTTCCAGGATCCTCCTGCTCGAAGAAACCCTCCCAAAATTGCTGGCGTGCGGTGTCTCGAGGCTTTTCGGCACATCGCTTCCGTCTGCTGGAATCGGGGATACCTGAAATGGCCAGCGGCCGCGCCTCACGCGAGGCCCGCGTGGCCAACTCGCGCAGGCGCTCCCGATGAGTATCTCGGCCGTCTCGCATCAAAGATCGAACCCGTTCGGTCCGCTTGTGGAGTGCGATTTTCGCCCGAACCAGCCTTCCAATCTGGTCTTTGACCTGCAAATGAACGAGGCCATGGCCGGCCAGCGCGATCCAGAAGCGGCTGTCGACAGTGCCGAGGGCACCAATATCGAGCAGCGTCAGGATGCGAGGCCCGTCACAGAGATAGACGTACAATCGATCAACAGTCCCGATCGGCCTAATAGTACCGATACGGCGAAGGTCAACGCGCGTGCCGAACGTCAACGTGAGGACCCTGGGCGCCGAAAGGTCGTCATAGTCGAGCACTTTCCGCTCAAAGCGGTATTGGCACTTTCGCCCTGCCGCCGGGTCGTTCCATGCGCGACCGATCGCTGAAATGAGGTTGGTTACGCCCTCCCCGTATTGCGGCCACCGTTCCGCCAGCTTGGCGGGCACCGTTCTTGCCCCGACCGTCACGGCATCGAGCAGAACAGCGGCAATGAAGTCCGCCGTTGTCTCGGTCTTTGGAATGTCGCTGAGCGTTTCCAGCGATGGATCGCTGGCGTTCCTGCGGCCGCATTCAACTCCGGCGCACCAGAGCGCGAAATACGCGTACGCCGTCGCGGCGCTGCCATATGCAGTTGATGCTCCAGACCGATGTGCAGGTGCCGGCTCGCTGACGCGCTTATCGCTGGAAAATCCGCGCGCAATGACCACCTGCGCATCGGCCAGCATCCGTTTGACGTCTTGTGTCAGAGAACGGTCGCTTGTTCGATAATAGCTCAATTTCTCATCGACATGGATCCACCTGCCGCCGCAGCGAGCGATCCGTTGCCATAGGTCCCAATCTTCGCACGTGCGGAGACTGGTCTCAAAGCCACCAACCTTTGCGACCGCGCCCTTTAGGACGAGCACGCCATGGATGAACGTGGCACACGTGCGGGCGAACCGTTCAAATGCGTTGTCCTGGATGGCCGGATCGCGGCGAACGGGAGTTTCACTGCCGTCAGGCATAACCCGGCAACAGTTGCAATAGGCGGCCACCGCCGCGGGATCGCGATCCAGCGCAGCATTCATCCGCGCAAGGAAGGATCGATCAATCCAATCGTCACTGTCCAGGAACAGTATTCGTTCGCCGCGCGCGCTTGCAATTCCCTTGTTGCGGGCACCGGAAGCGCCTGCTCCGCCAGTCTGCAGAATCCGAAAGCGGGAATCCCGCGCCACGTATTCAGCCACGATCGCGGCCGTGGCATCGGTCGAACCGTCATCCACGACAAGCGCCTCCCAGTCGGCGGCGCTCTGCGCGAGCACGCTGTCAAGCGTTTCAGCAACGGTCCCTGCAGCATCGCGGGCGGCGATCACGACGGACGTACGCGGATGGGCCGTCATCTGCGAAACCTTCGGCGATGATAGAACAGCAATCCGGCGAGATACCCGGTCACCTCCTCCTTCAGGAAGCGGTCGCGAATATTGTCTCCTTCCACTACTTTCCGGAGCAGCCGAGAGAAGTACCAACGCGGCTTGTGATAGTAGGCCAGACGCCGGTTCGCTGAGATTCCGGTTCTTTCATACTGCACCAAAAGTGCGGCCGCATGACCGCGCATGTAGTGATAGATCTGGCTGGCCAGGCCATCCATTGTCCTGCGGTGAAAGTGGAATGCGACTGACGCCGGAGTGTAACGACACGTGTAGCCGCCCGCGAGCAATCGATACCAGTATTCCGAGTCGCCCGAGCAGCCGGCCTGACCGACGTCCAGGCGCTCATCAAAGAGCCCGACGGCCTGAAACACCTCGCGCCGGAACGCCATGCTCGCTCCGGCGCCGATGTCCCACGCGGGAAGGACCTGGCCGCGATGCGACCGGAAGGCTGCGCTGTCGTAATCCTGTTCGCGATAGCCCTTGCCAAATCCCCAATACGTCTCGAAGTGCCGTTGCGCCTCAGTCGCGAGCTCGGCGGGAAGCACCAGCCCAGTCACCGCACCGATTTCGGGAGAATCAAACGCACATGTCAGTTGCTCCAGCCAACGCGGGTGAAGCAGCACATCGTCGTCCGTATAGGCGACAATTTCTCCGGTCGCCTGGAGCGCGCCGGCATTGCGTGCAATATCCAGACCGGGTCGCTCCTCGCGAATATAGGTTGCTGCCGCGGCCAACGCGACATCCCGCGTCCGCCGATCGCGCGATGCATTGTCCACCACAATGACTTCTCGGGGAGGATGGGTCTGCCGCGGCAACGACGACAAGCATTTTTTCAGCTCCTCCGGACGGTCGCGCGTGCAGATCACCACGCTCGCCGAGAGCCTCACTTTCGTCGGGATTCGCACTTGGGAATCGACGGCTGACAGGAAGGCGTCGTCGATATGATCGATCCTGGCCGCCGCTATCTGGCCTTCATGCATCAGCACATGGCCGATCGGCTGGTCGGCGCGCCAGAACACCGTCATGCCCTCGTTCAATGTCGTTTCCGCAACATCGGACGCCGACGTCACGGAGACATGCGTCACGCCTCTTCCCAATCCAGTTCCTGCGAATGGGGTGTCCATCATCGTCGTGCGAAATATGCCGGCGGGTTGCTATCGCTCCACCTGAGCGCAGTCTCAATAATGAAATCGATCCCGGATTGGCGCGGGCTCCAACCGAGCTCCCGCTTGGCTTTGGCAAAGGAGGCGACGAGCGTGGGCGGGTCGCCCGCGCGGCGTGGGCCGCGGCGGACGACCGGATCGTCTCCGGAGACACGCTTCACGGCCTTTATTAGTTCGAGCACACTCGTGCCAACCCCTGTACCGAGATTGAAAACATGAGTACCGCCTCGAGCCACCAGCATGTCGCCTGCGAGAAGGTGCGCCTGCGCCAGGTCGTTGACGTGGATATAGTCCCTGATTGCACTGCCATCCGGCGTCGGAAAGCTGTCCTCGAGCAGCGGCTGCGGAGGCCGGACCGCTCCGGCGAGGCGCTGGCGCTGCTCTATCTCGATTTGGACGATTTCAAAGCTGTCAACGACACGCATGGACACGCTGCGGGCGACCGGTTGCTGGAGAGCGTGGCTGAGCGCATGCGTGGCCTTCTGCGCGAAGGCGACCTGCCGGCGCGACTAGGCGGCGACGAGTTTGTCGTGCTCGCCGCGGACCGCACCGCAGAAGAAGCGATGACCTTCGGGTGGCGACTGGTCGAGACCATCGGCGCACCTTATGACCTCGGTTCCGGAACATCGGCTCGCATCGGGGTGAGCGTCGGCATCGCGATGTCGCCCGAGCACGGAAGCCGCTCGGCCGACCTACTGCGGGTCGCCGACGCGGCTCTCTACCAGGCCAAATTCGACGGTGGGTCGCGATGCCAGGCCGCGTCCGGAGACGACTTGGCAAGACTGAGCCGCCTCCTCTCCCGCAGTGCCCCCGAACCTGCTCCCCAAAGCGCTGCGGCGTAGCCGCTCGCCGACGCACTCGCTCCTCCATTGTGCAAAAATCGCGCGAACCCTCCCAACGTGCGGAGCCAAAAGGGAGTCGTTCGGCCGGCCGGTCGCCCTGCACTTCAGTTTCGCGGGAACTGGCCGCGTGCGTTCAGCGGCACCGCAACGTCGGACATACCGTCATTCGCATGAAGGAGCGACGCGAGCGAACTTGTCCCACCGCCAGCCCTGGCAACGATGCACCGATCGAGTCCGAGCCATGCTCGGCTTCCACTTGATGGCCACGCCGATCGCATTGGGCTCAGGAATGGTAGTAGATCCTGAGACGTGGCAGACAGCATCCCAGACTTTTTATCGCGCGTCCGCGCCCGCGGACGAAGCTGCGACGCCATCCAAGCACTAAGAGTGAGACCATGCACAAGATCCTCCCCGTTATTTCTTTGCTCGTTCTGTCGTCAACCGCGGTTGCCGCCGGACCCACGAAGGTCACCAAGTCCGTCACCTGCCGAGGTGATTTCTCCGGCGTCCACACTCTGGTGATTGGGAACTGCAGCTTCACAGGCGAGCCCGCCGGCAAGGTCTACGACTTCTGCAAGGAAGATGACGTCTGCGAAGTCCAGGCGTACGGATGGGACAATGGCCACGGGATGACGATTGTTGAGCGAGTCGATTCCGTAAAAAAAGTTTCAGACACTCAGTCCAGCCCCCTTACTCCTCAGGAACTCAAGATGGCTCGTGCCTGCAAGGCAGGGAAGCCGTGCTCCCTTACCTGTAATCGCGCTCACGCCGCCGGCCGTGATGACCTGATCCGCGCAGGTGCCTGCGCCGAGTGACCGCCACCTGCAGACAATCGTCGGCTACATCAACCCGGCCCCTTTATCGAACGCGTTCGCGAGCGGCGTGTCGGCGTCGTCCGCAACCCGACCGGCGAGTACCTCTATCCGCCGTAGGCCGCTGCGCTGCGGGGCTCCACAGCTCGCGCACGGCAACCTTATGAAAGTGCGTTTGGCGCGTTTTATTCCGGAGGGGAGGCAAAAATGCGCCTCCAGATATCATTGTGCTAAAGAGTGCTGCACGCAAAAGTTGACAAGTTCTGTTTGCCGGACGAGGCTTGGGTCAGTCGTTCGAGCTCATTGTGGGGGAGCCTGATGCCGGAAGCAAAACTCCGTTACGATCGCAATTACCTCCGCCTTCTTGAACTCAGTTCGTTCGAGCGGCGCCCGAGAGGAGGCTGGCGCTTTGGCACGAAGATCATCAGCGACGCAGTCGTGGACCGCTTACTGGCCAGCGGCCGCGCGGAAATCTCCGGTATTCACTTGCGACTGAAGCGGGAGATCGAATGATTTCAAAATTCCATTGGCGACCACCTTCCGGCGTGAGCTTGCTTCGAACGCAAAGCTCACTGTGCCTGGTGGCCGCCCATACGCGAAGGCGGCATTAGAACCGCTTAGATGGTTCAACTCTGAGGGCGCACGGTCGGTATGCGCCAGAATGCTTTATTGCGGGTGACCTCACGCGGCCGATAACGAGCTCAGAAAGCTGTCGACTTCGAACTTAAGCTGATCGGATTGTGACGAGAGCGCTGTCGCAGCATCAAACAGCCGACCTGCGGCGCTGCTCGCCTCCTCGGACGCGCTATTGATGTTGACGATGCTCTCGCTCACGTCTTTCGTGCGATCAGCTGCCTGCTGCAGGTTGCCCGCAATTTCGTGCGTTGCGGCACTCTGCTGATCGACCGCCGCTGCGATTTCACCGGAGATCTGATCAATCTCGACGATAGTGGTACCTATCGCTGCGATCGCGTTCACGGCCTTAACGGTGGCAGCTTGGATATCCTGAATCTGTGCTGCAATTTCCTCGGTCGCTTTGGCCGTCTGGTTGGCTAAATCCTTTACCTCGCTCGCGACGACCGCAAATCCGCGGCCATGCTCGCCGGCGCGCGCGGCCTCGATCGTCGCATTCAAGGCCAACAGATTGGTCTGACCGGCAATGTTGTGGATGAGCGTCACGACCTCACCGATCTTCCGCGTACCCGCAGCAAGACCTTCAAAAACGGTATTGGTGCGCTGTGCTTGCTCGGTCGCCCTGGCCGCAATCCCGGCGGAGCGCGTTACCTGCTTGGCGATGCTATTGATGGAACCAGTGAGCTCCGACGTGGCAGATGCGACGGTTTCCACATTTGTCGAGGCCTGCGTCGAGGCTGCTGCAGCGGCTGCGGTTTGCCGCGTCGTTTCCGCGTTGCCCTCATTCATGGATGCCGCCAGACCCTGCATCTCGCCGGCCGCCACGGCAACCGCCGCGACGACTTCACTGATCTTGCGCTCGAAGCCGACGGAGAGCTGGTGCCTTGCTGCATCCCGGTCTCGCTTAGCTTGCTCATTCCGGATTCGATCGCTATTGGCGCGCGCTTCGGCCGCGGTGGCAGCCTCGGCCTCCGCCGTTTTCTCCGCCGCCATCGCGAATAGACTTGAAAGTGTCTGCGCAAGCCAGATCAATATGCCGGCCTCGACAAGCAGGATAGCGGCGTGGAGAATGACCCGACCAAAGTCGGCGCCTCCCGGATAAACAGCCGCGGGGAGAATGAAGTTCAGCGTCAGATGATGCAGCGCGACCGCCGCTGTGCCGGCGATAATGGGCCGATAATCACAATAGGCGACCAGGATCGCCAGTGCGGCAAAGAAGTACATGTGCATGTCGACCTGCCAAGCATGTCCCGCGAACTGGAAGACAAACATGGACACGCCGGCCATCAAGGCGACGGCAAAGACCAAGCGGCTCGAAAGCCCACTCCCGCTCATTCGCCACGACCAGGTCGCGGCCAGTGCCATCGCGACCATGAAGGAAGCCGGCGCACGCCAGTCGGCACCGAGTGTCCGAGCAATGATGACAGCAACCGGCACATGCAGCCAGAGCACCGCGAGCAGGATCTTGCTGGTGGACTGGCGCAAGCGTTCCAGTTCATCGCCTTCGAAGGTCATTTACAATCTCCAAATGGTTCGTTCTCAAATCGTCCGCTCTCAAATCATCTGCTTTGATGCAGGCGGCGACCGCCTGCGGATCAATAATCAGCCAAGCACCGGCGTCGCGGAGCCGGGAGAGGCCATCGTGGTCGCCGGGCCGTACGACCAGCAAAGCTGGAATGGCGGTCGTCCTGACGATGGCTGCGTTGGCGGATGCCGTGGCCAGAAACGCCTCCTGGGCACTCCACCATGGCGGAAACGCCGCGGCCACCAGCTCGGCACCGAGGCGCGGGCGCAGCGATAGTGCTGCGACGACACTCCAACTCGCGATAAGCAGCGCGGCTGCGTTCAGCCAGCCGGGCCAGCGCGCGCGCTGGATGTTTTGCCCTGCTCGCATATGGGAACACTATCGCGACTAAGCTAACCGACAGTAAAGCTGCAGGTTGAAGAGCCGCTCGACGCTCCGACAAATTCGATGGCGCAACAGCTCGCCTCGGTCGCCAATTTTCTCCTACATCCACAGACAGGTGCGGCCGCTTGCGGTGAGAGCTGCGCAGCTACCAAGGGGACGATAGTCCAGGGGGCCGTAGTCGATTTCGCGAAGTTGAGGCACAAGCCTCGGGCGGTGCTAACTGGCTATCGCCCTGCTCCAGTCACTGCGCTTAAGACCATTACGCAAGCTCAGGATCGTTGTTGCGAGTTCGGTTGCAGGGACCGGTCGGCTGAACAAGAATCCCTGCGCCTCGTTGCATCCTTCCGCCTTCATCTGGTTCAACTGCTCAACCGTCTCGACCCCCTCCGCCGTTGTCGTCATGCCCAGGCTTCTTCCGAGGCTGGTAATGGCTCTGACGATCAATTTCGATCCCTTGGTTGCCGTTGCGTCACGGACGAAGGACTGATCGATCTTGATCTTGTCAAAGGGAAAACTGCGCAGGTAACTCAGTGACGAATAGCCGGTGCCGAAATCATCCAAAGCAATGCGCAGGCCACGCGCCTTCAGCTCATGCAATGTCGCAATGGTTTCAGTGCTATTGCCGAGGAGAACGGACTCGGTGATTTCGAGCTCAAGACGGTGCGGAGCCAGCGCTGACTTATCGAGCGCGTTGGCGATGACGTTCGCCAGGCTCGCATCGCGAAATTGAATCGGCGAGACGTTGACCGCAACTTTAAGTTCGTTGGGCCAGCCAGACGCCTGCTCGCAGGCGCGGTTCAGCACCCACTCACCTAGCGAAGTGATAAGACCGATCTCTTCTGCGAGCGGGATGAATTGGTCGGGCGGCACCAAACCCCTCTTCGGGTGCTGCCAGCGCAATAATGCTTCGAAGCCGCTGATCCGGTCCTTCCGCAAGTCATAAATCGGCTGGTAGAACAGCGCGAACTCGTCTTTGGCCACGGCCTCGCGAAGGTCGACTTCGAGAGCTCGGCGGCTCTGCACATTGGCGTCCATTGCCGGCTCGAAAAACCGCCATTTTCCCCTGCCGTCCATTTTCGACCGGTACAACGCCATGTCCGCATTTTTCAGGAGCTTTTCGCGGGTCGTGCCGTCACCTGGCGCGAGCGAAATGCCGACGCTGCAGCCGACGATGACGCGATGCCCGTTCAGTTGATACGGCGCTCCGACACATTCCACGATGCGCTGGGCGAGGCGCTCGGCCTCTTCGGCAGTCCCGACGTCAGCTTGGATGATCGCGAATTCATCGCCACCCAGACGCGCAACTGTGTCAGCCTCCCGGACGCAGGCACCCAATCGGTCGGCGACCGCGCAAAGCAGCCCATCCCCCACGGGATGTCCCAACGTGTCATTGATCTGCTTGAAATTGTCCAAATCGATGCAGAACAGGGCAAATCCCGCGCCGAGGGCCGTCTCTGCGACAGCCTGCTCAATCCGCTCGGCGAACAGAGACCGGTTTGGCAATCTGGTCAGAGCGTCATGGCGCGCCATGAAGGCGATTTGAGACTGAGCCCTCTGTTGTTCGGTCACGTCTTCACAACTGATGAGCCAGCCGCCGTCAGATGTAGAGCGATGGGCAATCGAGACGACGCGTCCGTCACTGAGGTGCTGAAAATAGTTGCTGCCCTTGCGTCGGGCCAAGCCCTCGCATTCCGCCAGAAGATCGGCCACCGTCTGGTTACCATGATTGCCCGCAGCAACGCTCAGGCGGAGGACATCTTCGAAAGTCATGCCCGGAAGCACAAGCTCCGGCGAAATATCAAATATCTCACAGAAGCGGCGGTTGACGACCTGCAACCGTCCCTCTCCGTCATAAAGACAGAGTCCTTGCGACATGTGGGTGAGCGCCGCATCCAGTCTCAGATTTGTCGCATGCAACTCGGCCTTCTGCTGTTTCAAACCGGTAATGTCGCTATAGACGAGCATCAGGCCGCCTTCCTGGGTGGGGCTGCGGCTGACCCGCAGCCACCTGCCATCCGGGAGCAAGGCTTCGCCGTCGATGCCATCGACGTCGCCACGCGCGTCTCGGAGCGCGCCCCCCAGTGAGGCGTCCTCACTCGATGGCCGCGCCAGGCGCAACGAACTTGGGTGCACCAGTTCGGGCAAGCAACGGATGAATTCGCTGGCTCTGGAATTGGCCAAGGCGATCTCGCCGTCCTTATCCAGGAGGATGACCCCCTCACGGGAGTTCTCGAGTGCATCCGAAAGCCGCGCCTGGGCCGAACGCCGTTGCGCGACCTCGCGATCAACCATCGATTTGATGTTGTCCCGCATCCTCCCCATTGCGCTCAGTAGGATGCCCAGCTCATCATCACCGCCCTTCGGAATGTCCGTGTTCAAATTGCCGGCGGCAATGCTGGTCGCCGCTTTGGAGGCGATCGCGACCGGACCGATGATCCGGCGTGCCAATATCCACGAAAACAGCCCGGACATCAGAAGCGCGATGGTCAGCCCAGCCACATTGAGTTGCAGATCCCGTTTGATCGCGGCCAGGGCGCGTTGACGGAACAGAAAACCGTCACCGGCGGTATAATTTACGAGCAGCTCAATCTGCTGATTAACCGTTTTCGAGTACTTATCGAGTTCGACCTCCTGCGCATTCCTTGCGACGCTCCCATCCTCGTCGGTTGGCAATTGGAGCGGCTGATGCAGCGCAATCCACGCGTTTGCCGCTTCCTGAACCTTGGCAGCAGCCTTTGCGGCGCGCGCGGACTGCGACCGTTCCGCCGCTATCGTCACGTCTTCCGAAAGCGACTTCGCAAGTTCGTCAATTTCGGCGTCTAGTCGAGCGCGGACCGAAGGGTCCTTGGTGAGGAGGCGTTGTGCCGATGCCACGCGCATTGCGGCGAAATCAGCGCCAGCCGCGCGCGCGTAGTTGATCGACATCAGCGACTCGTCGAACGTTCTGGCAACCAGATCGCCTGCATGGCGAATACCAAGGGTGGCATAACCACCGAGGGCTGCCGCAATCGCGCTCATGGCGAGACAAAATATCAAGATGCCGGTTCGAATCGACCCACGCACGATGATGAGGCGCGACACGGAGCCGGCCCTGGACTGGAGGGCCGCAAGAATCCCTGTCGATTGACGCGCAACCCTGCCGACGAAACCAATCATCGCGGTGTCTTTCGCTGTAAACTACTAATCGTAAAAGTGTGCGCGGACGCAGTCAGGCTGCGCCCGCCTCAAATTTCCCTAGTAATGACTGGAAGGGATGCGGAAATCGTTAAGATCAACCTGTGATAACTATGGAGTAGTTGCGCTTGCGGAAGATCCGAGCTGGTTCGAATTTTGGTTAAATTGATGTTTTCAGCGGAGTTGAAATAATGGAAAGGCTGGCACCGTTCCGCGCAGGGAAGTTCGGCCTCGGGATCACAGTCACCATTGTAGGGGGACTCCTCACAGGAGTCGCGCTAGGCGCAAATCCCTATACGATCTCGCAAAGGGATCGCGAATTCAGGCCGCGAGAAATCATTATCAAACGCGGCGAGACTTTACGATTCGTTAACGACGATGGCGAGCTCTTGCATCATGCCTATTTGAGCGCGGAGACGTTCGAGTTCGACAGCGGTGATCAAAAGCCGGGCAGCCAATTCGACGTCGTGTTTTCCGTGGCGGGTGACTACACGGTCCTGTGCGGCATTCATCCCAAGATGAAGCTTGGCGTGCATGTCACCAAGTAGAGAGCCTAGAGTATCGAGGTGTTGAAGATCGCAGCGTGACCGACGTAGTAGGTGAACAGCGTAACGGTCAGCGCCGCACATAGTCCGGCGGGAGCCAGCCACGGGGCGCGATACTCGGCTTCCCACGGGCGGTCGTCGGCAAGGATCGCGACCAGGACGACAATAATCCCCGAGTGCCCGATCACATCAAGCCAGCCGAATTCGAAGCACGCGCTGATGAACATGCCGAGCAACATGGCGGCCGCAACCCGCCTGACCAGGGGCGTCCAGGCCAAAGCAAAGGCGAGCGTGAACTCGATCATGCCAGCGGCCCGCATATAGAACTCATTGTCGAATCCAAGCGTGATGCCGGGGTGCTCGATCAGCAGCGGAAAGCTCCATTCCGGATAGGCCCACTTCTCCACTGACGCCCACATCAGAGTAACGGCGGTGGCATAGCGCACGACATCGAGCGGCGGAACGCCGAACAAATCCTTTCGCCATCCCGTGAGAGCAAGATAGGCCGCAAGACCCAGAAAGATCGGGTAATCGGCCAGATGAAACGTGCCGTAATCGCGGACGGCAAGCCCGAACAACACCACGATTCCCGCCGCCGAGAATGGCATCGTGCGGCGCGACAGCAGGCCGGCAGCGATGGCAAGTTGAAGAAGTCCCACCTGAGGCGACGTTGTCTTCAGTTCGGGGGTCAGGATGATACCGCCGACCGCCCAGAGCGAGATAAAGAAAAAGCCGCAGACCGCGCGGATCATCACCTCGGTGTGCAGCCGCAAGCCTTCCGTGACGCGGTTGATGGAGCGGACCAGCAGTTCGCCCAAGGACGTGCGCTCCACCAGGCAGCCGGAAAAAAACCAGAGCAAGGCTACTCCGAGGAGGAGCTCAAAATCCGGACACAGGACGTTCTCAAGGCCCCTTGGCTGTCCGGCGGCATCATACGCACAGAACCATTTGACATGGGCGCTGGCGGCTTGAGTCCCCACGATCCAGAAGGAAAATGCGGCGACAAACTTCGAGAGCAAGGAAACGGCCCGAGATGCCGCTATGGCATCCCGCGCCCACGAACTGAACATTTGAAAAACCGCCCGTTTTGGAAAGCACAGCTTTAACGATTTATTCACCTTAGCATAAATTTTAAGGATTGTGACCGTCGCAACATCCGCTGGTTGTTTGGTGGTTAATTGGACCAGCGCGGACCGATTCAAGCCGTCAAAGCTCCAGCAAGTCCTTTCAAATTTTACAGATTTCGAGGACGAGACCTCAATCCCGCTGTCGTACTGAATATCGACAAAACGGATGGCTGGAGCAGTCCATGTTCAGAGCATTAGGTCTGGCGCGTGCGGCAGGAGGCTCGCTGCTGGTCCGCCATGCAGGGCGCTTCGCCGTACGCAGCGAAACTTTTGAGTTTTGGACGGGCGCCCTTGTTGTCCTCGGCTTTGGCCTGCTCGGATCGGCATTGCCGCACCTTTGCTGAGGCAGCTCAGAAACGCGATCGGGACAGTGTCAGCGCGGCAAGTCGGGAACGGGAGTCGCTGTGGACGTGGCACTGAGCGTCTGCAGAAAGGCGACCAAGTCCGTCTTTTCGTTTGCGGTCAGAAACAGAGGTCTGATTGATGGCGACCGGCTTGGACGATCAATACCACCCCGATCATAGAGTTCGATGACGTCTTCGAGCGTTGCGACCGATCCGTCGTGCATGTAGGGGGCACGCTGCGCGACGTTGCGCAAGGTCGGCGTCTTGAACGCGTACCGGAGCTTTTGTGATGTCGGAAACAGCCGGCCGCGTCCTATATTGTCACCTTGTGCAGTGCCGATATCCTGAAACGATCCGTCTGTAAAAGATGGCCCGCTATGGCAGTTTGAGCACCGCGCTTTGCCGTTGAAGATCTCAAACCCGCGTTTGGCCGCCGCGCTGATTGCGGTTTCCTCGCCCATGATCCAGCGGTCGAACGGGGACTCCTCAGCGACAATGGTGCGTTGAAAGGTCGCCAAGGCAGCTTCGATCCTCGGCCGGGTGATCGCGCTACCCCCGTATGCGCTTGCGAACGCATCGACATAGGCCGGTGTGGTGGACAAACGGTCAATCAACTCCGATTCCGTCAAGTTCATGTTCGCCCGGCCAGTGATCGGACCAAAAGTCACGGATTCGATATCCCTGAACTTCCCGTCCCAGCCCAAAGGCTCGGTGAATGCCACATCAATCAGAGTGGGCGCACGCAGCGGCAGGCCTTTCGGATCTTCCCCAACCGCACGCGCAAGGCCATCTCCCCACGACAGCGACGGATTGTGGCAAGTCGCACACGAAACGGTGCGAGACCTCGAGAGCAGCGGATCGAAGAACAGCATCTTCCCAAGAGCCGCTTTTGGCGCTGAGTAAGGGTTGCCATCCGGGAAAGGAATTGCCGTCGGCCGACGGTAGCTGGCGCGGATCTGCGCCGCCTCGCTCGATGTCTCCGCCGCCGTCGAGCCAAAGCGCTGCCCTAACGGCACGAACGCCGCAAGCAAAGCCAGGCTGACCCAGACCTTCATCGGCTCCCTCAAGGAAAATAACCGCTCGTTATATGAACAACTTGGTCAACGAAGCCTTAATGGCCCAGTGCCCAGTGGCGTCGAAAGGCGCCACTGCCCCGATCGGCTTCTGCCCCCCTGCGCGACTGCGCGACTATTAGGCTCCATCCGGCCATTAGTCCTCCCCGACCCTGCCCGACTTGGGTCAACTGATCGACTGCGTGAGCAGTCCGACGGATCCAGGCAGCTCACTACCCTGAATGCTCCGGGGTTGGAGCACGATCAACCTCTCTGCATCTAAGACCCGCCTTTACACTCCTCGCTGCGAGGAAAGTCGGCAACGACACTTGCCCGCTCACAGTCGATCGATTGTAGTGCGAAGCTGCACGAGCATCGACAAGAACATGTCCAATTGCTCGTGCAGAGCAGACGTTTCTGAGGAAGACGTTGATGCCTCTCGCGTTGAGCGAGCTACGTCGTCGAGCTGATTGAGCGCGACGGTCAACATCTCCTTCGAGAGGCTCTTGATGCGAGCGAAATGGCGCATGGCATCGGCGAGATCCGGGTATCGCGTTGCGATTACCTCGATGTTCTCGTCGGCGGATTTGGGGCTCTTGGGTTTGAATTGAATGACTTCAGTCATTGATAAATACCTTCCCGTCGCACGTTGGATGCATTTTGGTGTAAAGGGCGGCTCAAACTCGCACTATTCTGCTAAAGCCCGCGAGCCAGGTGCTTCAATATTCGCTGCTGACTAAGCTGCCCGCGCATTAGCTAGAAACTTCTGTACTTCCAGCTTCAAACGACTGCTGTCCTGCGACAACAATTTCGCCGCCGCAAGAACCTGGGTAGAGGCGGTTCACCTCGGCGATGTTCGAGGCGACCTCAGTAACCCCGATTGCGGCCTGCTGTACGTTGCGCGTAATCTCCTGGTTCGCCGCGCCCTGCTCCCTCGACCGCCGCGGCGATCGTCGAACAGATCTCGGAGATCCGCTTGATGACGCCGCTGACTTCCTTGAGGCTCGCAACGGACTCGCGGGTGGAAGATTGGATTCCGATGATCTGATCGCTAGTTTCCTTGGTTGCTTTGGCGGTCTGTTCGGCCAGCGTTTTTACCTCTGACGCAACGACCGCAAATCCGCGACCAGCTTCGCCAGCGCGAGCCGCTTCGATCGTCGCATTCAAGGCGAGAAGGTTGGTTTGTCCGGCGATCGTATTGATGATCTCGACGACAGTTCCTATCCTGCTTGCGGCCTGCGAAAGCGTATGGACTCGTTCGTCAGCGTTCTCCGCCTGGCGCACCGCTTCACCAGCAATTCGCGCTGATTCTTGCACTTGCCGGCTGATCTCGTTGACCGAAGCTGCCATTTCTTCGGCGACCGAAGCGACCGACTGCACGCTCGCTGACGCCTGCTCGGATGCTGATGCGACTCCGCTGGATTGATGCTGGGTCGAATCGGCGGTTTTCGTCAGCGACCCGGCGGAAGCCTCGAGCTCGGTGGACGCAGAGGAGACGGTTTCGACAATCTCGCCGACGGCCGCTTCAAACGCATCGGCGAGCTCGCGCATATCCGCCTTCCGCTGCTCGGCGGCGATGTGAACCTGTGCGGCTTTGGCCTCGGCTTCGGCTCGTGCCTTCTCGGCCGCCCTCAGTTTGAAGCGTTCAACGGCACTGGCAATTGCGCCAATTTCGTCTCGGCGACCAAGACCAGGAAGCACAACATCAAAATTTCCGTTGGAAAGCTCTAACATCGAAGCGGTCAGCGCCCGAATCGGCTTGCTGATGCTGCGTGACGTTAGCACCGAGAGAGCGATCCCAATCAGCACACTCAGAACGCCGAGGACCGAGGCCATTTTGATGGCTGTGACAAGATCTTCTTCCGCCCTTGATACTGTCGCTTGCGCCGCATTCTCGTAATCCTCGGCGAGTGGCTCCGCAATGGTTTCGATCTTGGCCCCTGCCGCAAGCGCCGCACCGACTGCGGACTTCGCTTCATCGGTGTCCAGGGCGGTGTTTCTTCCTTTGAACTCCCTCAGCCTGAGCGCCTTAGCTTGGTTGTCTTCGACCGCCGCTTTCAACTCCTTGACCCCAATCAGGCGGGCGGCACCCTTTGTGTCGGCAATGAGTCCATCGAGTCGTGCGAGCGCCTTCTTATAAGCATCGGCGGCCCTTTCCCAATGCGACTGGTCACCGGTACCCAGAGCCAGCCAAACGTGCATGCGCGCCTCGAAGACACGCTTTTCTATGCGCTCGTCGTCAGCAACGTGATTTTTTTGTCTGATCACAACTGCGAAAGCGTCATTCGCGTTGTAGGAGGCGTGGATCGAGTACCCGCCGATCGCGGCCGTCAAGACCAGGAGTAAGCCGAAACCAATCATAAGGCGGCCGGCGATCTTTATGTTCGTGAGCATTGCAATGGCTTTCCAAATTGGAATGAAAACAGGAATTCTAAATGGCGGACGCTTTCGACTTGGCAAGTTCAAGCATTTGCTCGATCAGTCTCAGATCACCTTGCAGCTTTGCCTTGATTGAGGGATTTGCGATCTCTGCGGCCATCTTGCGTATTCGCAGGTGACTCGCTTCCAGCAGGGTGATGGCGCAGGCAATTTCCAGCGTCGCATTCATGTGCAAAACTTCGACCTGCGAGAATGGTTGGCGATCCGGCGTCGAATCGCGGCTGGGACTCGGTTGCTCGGATACGCGGCCTGGCCTCGTAAAATTCAACACGTTTGACATTGCGGTCTCCACCGACCCAATGCTGAAAATGCATTGCGAAAATCAATCTAAAATTGTTCGATCCTTGTCTTCGAATAATTAATGGTTTCTTACTCACCCGGTATTTTCTCGTGTGTCGATGGTATCACGCAACCATGAGGTATGTGGCGCCGCGTCGCAGAGAACAAAGGGACCTCGAGGACCGCACTGATCGCCCTGACGGAATTTTATTCGAGCTCGATGCGTGTGGCGCGTCGAGTGAAGTCAGGTGTTGACTTGGTCGGACGCCGCTCCAGCGAGGCAGGCGACCAGGCGTTCATATCTATCGCTGTCCTCCGTTTACAACATAGCCAACGCGCAATGGCGCATCCGGAGGCCCGACATGGGAAGCGCCAGCATGGCCGGTCAGTTCGGCCGATGGTGCTCACAATCCGAACTCGAGATAGCTGGCGGCCTTTTGGAGGGCGGCGAGGCAGATCACTTCCGCCGCAACCTACAAGGCCATCGATCTCACGCGGACGTAGGAACCGGGCGCGTTTTCGATAATCGGCAACCCACCGCTGCCCGGGTCGCGAGCCGGAACGCGGCCTTCGTCAAATTGGGTCATCCATTCGTCCCAAAGCAGCCACCACGACCGTTGACAAGGCGCAGCGTTGACGAACCATTCGTCTGGACTGGGCGGCAAATCGTCGTTCACCCAATGCCCGTATTTGGTGCCTGGTGGGCTGATGACGCCAGCCATATGGCCAGCATCGGATAAAACGAACTTGACCGGTCCGGAGTACAAGCGTGTCGCCGCATAGGTCGATTTCCACGGCGCGATGTGGTCTTCGCGGGTTGCCAGAATGAAACTCGGAGTCCTGACCTTCGACAGATCTATCGGCGTATCCGCCAACGTGATCCCACCGGGTTTTGTCAGGAGATTTTCGTGATACATCCTGCGCAAGTAGAACGAATGCATCGCCGCGGGCATGCGGGTCGAATCGGAGTTCCAAAACAAAAGATCACCGGGCATTTGCTTCTTGCCGAGCAGATAATTGCTAACGACAAACGACCAGATCAGGTCATTGGCGCGCAACATGTTGAACGTCGTCGCCATTTGATGCGCTTCCAGATATCCATGCTGGCGCATCCGTCTTTCGAGATATGCCAATTGCTCTTCGTCTATGAAGACGGCCATATCCCCAACTTCGGTAAAATCGACGAGCGTCGCGAAATAGGTGACGCTTGTAATCCGGTCCTCGCCCTTCGCGACCAAATATGCCAGCGTCGAGGCGAGCAGTGTTCCGCCGAGGCAATAGCCGATCGCGTTGACGCTATGCTCTCCGGTCGCAGACTCGATAGCATCGAGGGCCGCCAAGGGGCCCTCGAGCATGTAGTTTTCGAAGGTCTTTTCAGCGTGCTGCTTGTCGGGGTTTACCCAGGAGATGACGAGAACAGTATGTCCCTGATCGACGGCCCATTTTATGAAAGAGTTTTTCGGCTGCAGATCGAGAACATAGAACTTGTTGATCCACGGCGGCACGATGAGGAGTGGCCGCCTGCGGACCTCTCGTGTCGACGGCGTATATTGGATTAGTTGCATGAGCTCGTTTTGATAGATCACTTTTCCGGGAGTCATTGCGATGTTTTCGCCGAGGCGGAAAGCCTTCATGTCGGTCATCGTGATCGCAAGACGGCCTTTGCCGCGCTCCAGATCGGCAAGAAGGTTCTCCAAACCGCGCAGCAGGTTCTGTCCGCCCGACGCCAAGGTTGCGGTGAGGACCTCCGGATTGGTAGCGACGAAATTGGAAGGGGACAGGGCGTCAACCAGCTGGCGGGTATAGAAGTCGACCTTGCGGGCAGAGGCATCGTCCATGCCTTTGACTTCGCGGATTGCAGAAAGAACCGACGCTGCTGCAACAAGATAACTGTCTTTCACAAAGCTA
Source organism: Bradyrhizobium sp. C-145 (assembly GCF_023375135.1). Taxonomy (NCBI): domain Bacteria; kingdom Pseudomonadati; phylum Pseudomonadota; class Alphaproteobacteria; order Hyphomicrobiales; family Nitrobacteraceae; genus Bradyrhizobium; species Bradyrhizobium sp. C-145. Next base: position 7,890,704 of record NZ_CP088150.1, read on the forward strand.
AAGACAGCATTCTCGCTCCACTCCGGATGCTTGAACCGTTTATCTTTTGGGGTATCGGCCTCGCGTGCACGCAGCATGAGTAGGCGTACCGCGGTTTTCTGCCAGATACCTACCATGTTGTGGAATAGGCCGATCTGCGCGCGTGCGACCACCGCCGGGTCGGTCATCATCCTCGTCATGAACTCGAAAAAATCAAACCCAAGCATTGACCATTCGCCCACGCCGAACTTAATCGCGTCAGCCTCATGAGGCGTGAAGTGCCGCATCAATACTTGGGTTTGTTTCGTGATGTCACGCAGTTGCGCTGCAAGGGCAATCGGATCCCAGATGGGCTGCTCCATCCACTTCTCGGCCATAAGTCTTTCCTCCTGACAGGCCTGACCAGAGCCGTTTTGGGTAGCTTCCAAAAAAACAACACCTCACCGCATGCGGTTGGTGACACGCGCGTCGGCAGGTAGGGTTGATTGGTTATGTTAAAGCCGGGTTTCTGTGCACCAGCCCCTGGTCGTCGCCGGCGCGCCTATGGCCCTAAGAACTTCCACCTGCATCCGCATGAGCTGGTGGCGTGTCAATAGAATGCGACGGCGATACGCTTGTCTTTACGCCAGACCACTGCACACCGGCGCAGGTCACCGTCCGGAATGATGGTCAGCGCGAAGTCGTCGGGAATCTTTCCATCTCCAACAATATCCAGGGCGGCACCGTATGCGGAGATGCTGCGAATCACGCAATCTGCTTTCGAACGGCCGAAGCTGATTGAGCCTGACTTTGGGATGCGTGTCGAATGAGAACCTTTCTGCTCCATAATTTTTCTCCGAGTAAAGGGTTCACACCGTAGAGCGCAAATCGATTGTCAATCGGGCCCCTTGCCACCAAAACGAGTTTGTCAAAATCTGGGATGCCGATCCAATCTCAAGCCCCGAGTCAAATAAATGCCATTAAAATATCATATTAAATGTTTAAATTAAACCAAAAAGATGGACAGAATATTAATTGAACGCTTGGAGGTTGAATGAGCGCCAGGCAAGGGCTTGCGTTTGCTAGAATTTAGCGCCGATTGTTTTTGGTGCTCATCAAAGCGCCTACCCCATTGGCATTTGATCCAAGCGAACTTTAAATCGCTCATACAGCTGCTGGCTGTTTATTTCGATCCCACGGGGCCGCGTTGCATTTGCTGGTTTCGGCGGCCGGCGACGGGGGCCGACGTGGGTCGGCCATTGCTGACACCGCGCTTACACGAATACGGCGTAGGCAGAGATCCCGCGGGAGGAGCCGAGGGCATGCTGGTCACCCAGGGCGGACGGTTCGGCGCCTAGCCACACTTGCATTCAACAGCGGGGCGGCATCGGCCGGGGGCCGCACCAGCGTGCTCAAGGTCGATGGCAAGGTCGTCGCCCCGCACGGTTCCGATTGTCTTGCAATAGGACGAGACCTTTGACGTCGGCGCCGACACCGGTACCCCGGTCGACGACAAGAATTAGGCAGGTGCCGATGAAGTTCGCCGGCAAGCGCAACAAGCTGACGCTCATGATCGACCGACCGAAGCTGACGGCAGAGGAAGTTAAGAAGGTGCAGATGGTAGGGCGGAATAACCGAATGAGCGAATAGCGCCTCCGCAGTCGTCGACGGAGATCGGCCACGCTAATGAGGGCGGCCGATCTGACTATTTTATCAAACGGCTAACTTCCGGAATTGGCCCAGGCCGTTCTCTAATTCCGGGCGTGAGGTCAAGCTCTCCTTGAACATCCTTGCCGGGTCCATGGTTCTCTCCGCGGTAGGGGCGTGCCCTCCGCATGATGGCGTAAGATGACGTTAGCGGATCAATGTGTGAAGCGCGCTTTGCCATTTCGAGCACCGCAAAGCCAGGGGCGATCTCACCAACGCCAGCGTCCCGGCAGGGACGTTCGCTCCCGCTGTTCGGCGGGAACTCGTTATCCTTTATGCAGGCTGATCAGCAGCATCCTTTGATGACCATTTAAATTCGGTACCATCGATCCACATCCGATGCAGAATGACAGCAAGTTTTCGGGCAACTGCAACCTTGGCTTTGCGTAGCCCGCTTCGTTTCGCAAGCCGAATGCCCCATCCTTTGAGTGCTGACCATTTTGCTACGCGTGTGAGCAGCACATTGGCCGCCTCGTAGAGGTAACTTCGCAGCATCTTATCGCCGCATTTCGAGATTCGGCCCGTCCAGTCAATTTCGCCGGATGCGTATCGGCGGGTCGTTAGTCCTGCGTAGGCTCCGACGCTTCGTGATCTCTTGAAGCGAGCGGGGTCATCGATCGTCGCAAGGAAGCAAAGGGCCGTGACCGGGCCGATGCCAGGAGCCGTCATGAACCGTCGCACCTGAGCATTGTTGCGAGCAAGCCGCAGCACCTTGCGGTCAAGGACCACAATCTGTTGCTCGACGGCCTCGCGTGCCTTCAGCAATGGATCTACCGCGGCAAAAAGCTCTGACCGATCCTCGGCCAACTGCGCGGCACGCACAGCAAACATATTCATCTTTGCTCGTCCGATGACAAGCCCAAGATTCTTGAGGAGCCCCCGGATTTGATTTTCGATATCCCGCTTGATCTTGACGAGCAGAGCTCGACTGACAAGAAGGGCTTTGGTCGCGTGACTATCGAGATCCTTGACGCAAACCTTCTTGTACCAACCACATTGCATGATACGCGCTATGCCAGCAGCGTCATTTCGGTCGCTCTTATTGATCTGCATCTTCAGAACCGCCTTCGCATGCCTGGCGTCAATGCAGATAACGGGTAACCCGATCTTATTCAGCTCGGTCCACAGCCATGTCGACGTTGCTCCGGTCTCGAGTCCAATCCGAACGACGTGTGACGTGTGCAATTTGATGAACGTCGCGATCGCCTCCGGGTCAGACGTAACCACCCCTTCGCGCTCGATTTTTCCTGTCCGATCGACGATGCAGATCGAAGTCAGTTTCAGTGACACGTCTAGTCCGACATAGCGCTCCATTACCTCTCTCCGTCATTGCAAGGCCCTGAGGTAGGCCTCATCGAGTCCTGGAGAGCTGATTCCCAGAGCCTGAGTATGGCTCCGAGCCCGGAATTACCCCATGTGTGAAAACGCTGGGCTGCTGTTATGATTCTCCTGTGATTCTTTGGGGGAATCGATGAGGCGCTTCGTTGAAGAGGCGGATCGTGGGCAGCGGACGCTGTTGCCTGAATGCCTCGATGATTTCATTGACGAGAACAACCCTGTTCGCGCGATCGACGAGTTTGTCGATGCGCTTGATCTGGCCGAGATGTGCTTCGGCGGAGTTGCGCCGGCGGCGACTGGCCGGCCGTCGTATCACCCCTCGGTTCTCCTGAAGCTTTACATCTACGGCTATCTGAACCGGGTACAGTCAAGCCGGCGGCTGGAACGAGAGGCTGGACGGAACATCGAGGTGATGTGGCTGCTGGGTCGGCTTGCTCCTGATCACAAGACGATCGCGGACTTCCGCAAGGACAACAGCGTCGGGCTGCGTAAGGTCTGTGCGCGTTTTGTCGAGCTCTGCCGCGGGATGGGTCTTCTCACGACGGCGAGCGTCGCCATCGATGGGAGCAAGTTCAAGGCCGTGAACAACCGGGACAGGAACTTCACGCGCGCGAAGGTGGAGCGGCGGCGTGCTCAGTTGGAGGAGAGCGTCGCGCGCTATTTGGGCCAACTTGACACGGCCGACCGACAGCAGCCGAGCGAGGCGCTGGCGGCGAAGGTGACGAGGCTTACCGAGAAGCTGACGAAGCTGAAGGGGGAGATGGGCAAGCTTGCTGCCTATGAGAAGCAGATGCTTGCTTCGCCGGATCAGCAAATCTCCCTGACCGATCCGGATAGCCGTTCGATGGCAACCAGTGGCCGCGGATCCGGCGTTGTCGGCTACAATGTCCAAGTCGCCGTCGATACCGACAATCACCTGATCATCGCGCATGAGGTGACGAACAGCGGCTCAGATCGGGCACAACTTGCCAATATGGCCAGGCAGGCGAAGGCTGTTCTGAAGGCTGAGACGCTCGAGGCCGTTGCCGATCGCGGCTACTTCAGCAGCCCGGAGATCCTCGCCTGCCACGAGGCCGGCATCACGGTAACTCTGCCTAAGCCGATGACTTCGGGCGCCAAGTCGGACGGACGCTTCGGTAAGCAGGACTTTGTCTATTTGCCGGAGGAAGACGCCTATCGTTGTCCGGCCGGGGAGCGATTGCCGTATCGCTATACAAACGAAGAAGCCGACAAGATGCTGCGGCGATACTGGACCAGCGCCTGTAAGAATTGCTCGATCAAACCCCAGTGTACGCCCGGGTCAGAGCGACGGATCACGCGATGGGAGCACGAGGATCTGCTCGACGCCGTGCAGCAGCGGCTCGATGCGAACCCGCTCGCTATGCGCCTTCGTCGCGAGACTGTCGAGCACCCGTTCGGCACGATGAAGGCACGCATGGGAGCAACGCACTTCCTGACCAAAACCCTCCCAAAGGTAGCCGCCGAGATGGCCCTCTCGGTTCTGGCCTACAATCTGACCCGAGCAATGAATATCCTCGGGATCAGGCCGCTGATCGCCGCGATCGCGGCCTGAGACCGGACCAGTTTTGGCTTCAAGACTGATGATCCTGTAAGGCCGTTTTTACACGGCCAAGACCCAGAACGGCCATTTGCGCAGCCTCGAAGTCCTCCTTTTCAAGTATCCCATTACTTCGGCGCACCGCGGAGCGAGGCCGGATGACCTGGCAGTTGCAGTTTGTTGCCAGTGTCGGTGACTTGCGTCCCGTTTATCCTCATGATCGACATGTTGCTATCGAGGAAGTTTCCGATATAGGCGTAGTTGCCGTCCGGCGAAAAGGCGACGCCCTCGGCAAGCCCGCCGACCTCGATCTCGTCGCTTACTTTCGTCACCTGCGCGTTCCAGCCGATCGTGATCACCGATTCCAGGCCATCGTGATCACGCGTTCCAGAGCATCGTGATCACCATTTCCAGCCGATCGTGATCGCTATTTCCAGTGATCGCGATCGGGGGGCAACCAGGAGGCGTCCACCGCTGACAGTCTGCAACCTGGCTACCTTGGTCTTTTGCCTAACCGCAGAGGATCGGGATGCCGACCGAGAGACTGTCCATGCGCCACATTCGTGAAGTTCTACGCCTGCACTACAGCGTCGGCATGTCGCAACGCGCCGTTGCCCGCAGCCTCGGCCTGGCCCAAGGCACGGTCAGCAAGTACCTGAACCGAACCCGCCGCGCCGGCCTGACCTGGCCGTTGCCGCCGGAGCTGGATGACGATGTCCGGCTCGAGAACCGCCTATATCCGCCACCATCCGATCGGCCCAGCGACGAGCGTCCGCAGCCGGATTGGGCGCTGGTGCATCGCGAGCTGCGGCGCTCAAACGTCACGCTGATGCTGTTGTGGGAGGAGTATTGCGACGCAAACTCCGACAGCTTCAGCTACTCGTGGTTCTGTGAACGCTACAAGGAATGGGCCGGCCGCCTCAAGCCGCCCCTGCGCCAGGTTCATGTCGCCGGCGAGAAGCTGTTCGTTGATTATTCCGGCCACACCATGGAGGTGGTTGACGGGCTCAGCGGTGAGGTGCGGAGCGCGCAGATCTTCGTCGCCGTGCTCGGCGCCTCGAACTACACCTACGCCGAGGCCAGCCTCAGCCAGAGCCTGCCGGACTGGATCGCCTCGCACGTTCGGGCGTTTGCCTATTTCGGCGGCGTGGCCCGGCAGACGGTGAGCGACAACCTGAAGGCCGGCATCACCCGGGCCTGCTTTCATGAGCCGATGGTCAACCGGACCTATGCCGATCTCGCCCGCCATTACCGCACCGCCATCGTCCCGGCGCGGCCGTATCGGCCGCGCGACAAGGCCAAGGTCGAAGTCGGCGTCCAAATCGTCGGACGATGGATTCTGGCGCGCCTGCGCAACCACCGCTTCTTCTCGCTTGCCGCCCTCAACGAGGCGATCCGTGTGCTTCTCGCCGATCTCAACAATCGACCGCTGCGCAGCTGGGGACGAAGTCGGCGCGACCTGTTCGAGGAGCTCGATCGTCCGGCGCTCACCCCCTTGCCGGATGAACCGTACGAGTATGCCGAGTGGAAGCGCTGCCGGGTCAATCTCGACTATCATGTCGAGATCGCCAAACATTACTACAGCGTTCCTCACAACCTCGTGCATCAGGAGGTCGAGGCTCGGATCACCGCGCGAACGGTCGAGATTTTCCTGCGCGGCAAGCGCATCGCCTCGCACCTGCGCAGCACGCTGCCGCATCGCCCAACGACGATTTCCGAGCATATGCCGAGCTCGCATCGCCGCTATCGTGACTGGACCCACGAGCGTATTCGTTCCGAAGCCGCCAAGGTCGGCCCCGACGCCGACACTCTGATCGACGTCATCCTGCGGTCGCGGCCGCATCCGGAACAGGGCTTCCGCTCCGCCATCGGCATTCTCGGGCTGGTCAAGCGCTACGGCCAGGAACGCATCGACGCCGCCTGCGCCCGTGCCCTCCTGATCAACGCCCGTTCGTACAAATCGGTCGCCGCCATCCTCAAGAACGGCACTGACAGAACCGCTCCGCCCGCCGAGGAGGCGCCCATCCTCTTCCACGCCAACATCCGTGGCCGCAGTTACTACAATTGATCAGGAGAGATCAGCATGCTCATTCACCCTACCGTCGATCGCTTGCGCGCCCTCGGCCTCGCCGCCATGGCCGATACCCTCGTCGAACTGCAGAACAATCCCGAGGCGGCCGGGATGCCGCATCCCGATTGGCTCGGCCTCCTCGTCGATCGCGAGGTCACCGCCCGTGACAACCGCCGCCTCACGCGCCGCTTGACCAGTGCCAAGCTCCGCCAGGCGGCCGCCATCGAGAATGTCGATTATCGCACCGCCCGCGGCCTTGACCGTTCGCTCTTCCAGACCCTCGCCACCTGCCAATGGATCCGTGATGCCAACCACCTGGTCATCGTCGGCCCAACCGGCACCGGCAAGTCCTGGCTTGCCTGCGCGCTCGGCAACAAGGCTTGCCGCGACGGCTTCTCCGTCCTCTACAAGAGGGCATCTCGCCTGTTCGCCGATCTCGCCCAGGCGCGCGGCGAAGGCCGTCTGGCGCGCCTGATCGCCGCTCTGGAGCGCGTCAATCTCCTCATTCTCGACGACTGGGGACCCGAACCGCTCACCGCCGACCAGCGGCGCGACCTGCTCGAGATTGTCGATGATCGCTACGACAAGGGGTCGTTGTTGATCACAAGTCAGGTCCCCGTGTCGCAATGGCACGACGTCATTGCCGACCCCACTCTTGGCGATGCGATATTGGACCGCATCATTCACAATGCGCATCGCCTTGAGCTCAAGGGCGACAGCCTGCGCCGTCAGGCCGGCGAAAAGAAAAAACCGTGAGCGCCTCGCGCACGATCGCCCCGCCGGCCCACAGGCCCCTCCCGCGCGCGTCGCTACGTCGCTCGTGGGGGCACTCCGCGCCGCGCACGGGGCCCTCCCATGGACCGCCGGGACGATCTCCAAGCCAGCCCAACCACCCTTGACGAGGAGACTATTTCCAGCACACTTAAACCTGTCAGTCGTGTTCGTCTCCTGTGATCACGATCATCTGGAATCCGTGATCGCCATCGTCTGGAACACCTGATCACCATTCCTGGAATGCGCACGTCACCTTCTTGTCATTGATCTTCAGCACCACGGCCGCGCCTGCTTTGCGTGAGAAGAACGCTTTCTTATCGGAGTTGCCACCGACGAGAATTGCAAGCGCTAAGTCGCCCTTTGGGCTAATGGCAAAGCCTTCCGGCGCATCGCCCACGACGATGTGGTCAATGACGCGCGGCGGATTTTGCTCAAGGTCGATGACGCTCACCGTATCGACATTGCCATCGGCGTAGCCGCCTCCCCCGTTGTTGGCGACGAGCGCGACCTTGCCGTTCGGTACGATGTCGACGTTATACGGGAAAACGCCGGTCGGCATATCGTACTTCTCGTAGAGGACCTTTTGACCGTCGATCTTCAAGAACGCGACCTTGTTGACGACCGGCTTAACAGCCAGTCCCTTGGTGCCGTCCGCCAGATTGCGACATGCGCGACGCTATCGCCCATCGCAATCGTGTCTGTGACCTTCACCTCCTTGCCGGAGATGCTGAGGACGCTGACCGAATTGTCGGCGCGGTTCGTGACGAGTGCCAGGTCACCTTTCTTGCTGATATCAAGCCCCGATGGCTGCCTGCCGACGTTGACGGTGCCGATGTGCTTACGCGGGCTCGCCTTCAAGTCGAAGATGTAGACTTTGTCGTCCGGCACCGGCTTCCAGCTCTCGCCATCCTTTATCTGCGTCACTGAGTTAGCGACCAGCGCGATCTCACCGCTTGGATGCACGGCAAGATTGGTAGGCGGCCCAAAAATGCTGTTCTCGAGTGCAATGCTCGTCAGGATCTTCGGGTTCTCACGGTCGCCGATATCGATGAAGGAGATCGTATCCTTGCCGGGCGGCAGGTAGATCGTCTTGCCGGCGTCGTCCCACAAGACCTTCTCGTCGTTGCCGGACACGAGAATCTGTGCGCCACCGGTCATCGGCAGCGCAAGGAAGGCCGCACAGACGAGCACAGCGATACTTAAATGCCTCTGCTTCATGATTCCCTCCTTCCTTGCGGGTGTGGACCTGTCTTGTGTCCCTAGCGAGCCTGATTGGCGCCCGAAGCTGACAGTTCGGTAATCAGGATGCGCTCCGCTGCGCCGTACCGGCAAGCCAAATTGGAAATGGCGGCGGAGGAGCGCCGTCTTAGTCGTCAACTATATTGGATTATCTGGTGTTCCTGGCTAGAGAACCAGTACTGGTCCACCCAATTTTGAATTTGCGGTATCACCACGTCGGCATGGGGATGTCGGCAATTGGCCCGAAGGCAAGATGTGGGAAATCAACATTGACTTCGCTTCTTGAGGAAAGAGCGGACGCAAGTTGGACAAGATGCAGTGATGAAATTCAGGACCGGTGGAGATCCCGGAGCTTGCAGCCGAGTACAGTCCCTGCCAGCCCCGCACCGACGACGTTCGCGGCAATTATGACCCAGTCGCATCGAATGAGCCCGTACACCAACCAGAGACTCAGCCCCATCGTCAACGCAATGAGCATTTTCAGCCATAGATCTCGTGTTGATCCACGAGCCGGCATGTGACTCGATGCTATCGAACGGGTCCACACTCAGCGGAACAAGCAGGCGGATCGGCCGGAGTTCACGCACGTTCCAGTAGAAAGATTGATGCGCGTGCGCGCCAAACGGATCATGGTCATGTTGCCGCGCGGCCAAAACGCGCGCGACCATCAGTAGCATTGTGTTTCTGATTGCATACGGTCGTCTTTTAAGCGGTGAAATCTATCGGTCGTGGGTGCGCTCTCGAGAGAGGCCAGCACATGATTGAGCTTTGGAACAAGTGGTATGAGACCTTGGCCTCCGTCGAGGGGCTCGCAGCCGTTGTCATTGTTGCCGTAACGACCGCTGGCGTTCTTACGTTGATTGAGGGTCGCCGGCATAGGACAACAAAACATTGGTTGGAGAGGCGGAAAACGGCCAAGTAGACCGGGTAGTTCAACGAGTAGATGGCTCCTACATAAAGCGCTCGTATGCAGGAGGATCAAATGATCGCTTCTCATGCAAGTTGGAACAGGAATGCTCCTTGGCGGGACACATTCTGCTTATTCGCGTTGTTGAGCATCCTGGTCGCGACTCCCGCCCTCTTTATGATACTCCTGCTGGATTCCCAACTCGTCTTACCAGCGCTCAGTCTTCTATTTTTCTCAGACGCGATGATCACCGCGCTCTTGGCCTGGGCAAAGCCAGAACATGTAACGTCAGAACATGTTACGCTCTGGGATATCGCAGGTGCATTCACCATGATGTGTTGCGCCGCAGCGGTTTTTGGCGAACCAGATCAAGTCGCAATGCTTTTCGGGGCGCCGGTCGGACAACATTCGGACGCCGTTTTGGGAGGTCGTCACCTGGCGCCCTGATTGCCGGCGACGTCGGACTAGAGTTGAATTGGCCGCTCTGTTTTGGATGGTAACGGTCAATCCATAAGAACGTATGCGACCATCGCTCGGAGTTGCCATTTGCCTGGCATCGGGGACCATGATCCGTGTTAGATTTTCTCAATACGGATGTTCTTAGCGTACTCTTGCAGGTCGTTCTAATCGACCTTGTGCTCGCCGGCGATAATGCCATCGTCATCGGTCTTGCCGCAGCGGGACTTCCTCAGGCCCAACGAAGCAAGGCGATTTTGATCGGTATAGTCGCCGCGACGATACTGCGCCTTCTGTTAGCCGGGATAGCGACGCAGATCCTGCAGATCGTCGGCCTCCCGCTCGCTGGCGGGATCCTGTTATTGTGGGTATGCTGGAAAATGTGGCGAGAGTTGCGCACGTCCCCCACGGGCCCCACCGATAGGAAAGGGGCAATTGGAGCAATCCCAGAAAGCAAACCTCGTAAAACACTCATCCAAGCGAGTTGGCAAATTATCGTTGCCGACGCTTCCATGTCTCTCGACAATGTTCTGGCCGTCGCAGGGGCTGCGCGGGAGCATCCAGTGGTCCTGATTTTCGGCTTGGGCCTTTCCATCGCGATGATGGGAATGGCCGCTTCTTTCATTGCCCGCCTTCTGGAGACTCATCGCTGGATTGCTTACGTCGGTCTGGCCGTCATTCTCTACGTGGCACTTGAGATGATCTTTCGCGGAACATTGGATGTCATGAAGGTCGCGTCGATATGACGGCCCTGTTGTGTCCGACGGCACGCCAAAATTTCCCCGTTGCCCGACGAGACACTGACTGCGCTCCACTCCGGAGGCTGCGCCGCTTTGCCCCGTCACGGTCCCATACCAATTCTTGCGAATGCCATCGCTTGGGAGCAATCTCGACCTAGCTGTCTGGTCGGTCGCGGACTTCGGCCTTGAGGGTCAGGTGCCCCAGTTTTCGAGTTTACTGATTTTGCACAAATTGATGGCGGCATTTGCCGCCGTGGTAGCAGTCATATTCGTGAGCGGCGCAATCGTCTACGACAGACTTAGCGTGATCGAAGAGGCCAAAAACCGGCGGGTCCATACCACTGACGTGTTGGACACGCTAGAGGCGGCAGTGGCCGCAGCGCTGGATCAACAAACTAGTCTGCGCGGCTATTTGATCAGCGGCGACGAGAAATTCTTGGACCCGTACCGCAGAGGCAGCGCCAACTTCAGCGCGGCAATCCGAAAATTAAGAGAACAGACTTCGGATAACCCAGACCAGCAAAGTCGTCTAGATGAATTGAACAAGCTAGCGATGACGTGGCGCGTCGAGACCGCCGAGCGGGAGATCGCGCTGATGGCGGATCCCACGACTCGGGAGCAGGCGCGCACGTTGGAGGGGGCGACCGGCAAAGCTGCCATGGACGCAATCCGCGCCAAGGCGAGCGAAATCGAGAAGGTTGAGCGCGATCTGTTGGCAAGGCGTGACGCCGTACAGAAGTTGGCATATGCTACTGCATACACGGCAACCGTGATGGGCGCCGCAGCCTCGCTCATGATCGCAGTGTTGATGGGCATACTACTCACACGCGCGATCGCGCGGCCGATCACACGCATGACCGGGGCTATGGCGGCGCTTGCCAAGGGAGACACGAGCATCGACGTGCCCGGAATTGATCGGCGTGACGAAATCGGCGCGATGGCGGCCGCGGTCAATGTTTTCAAGAAAGGCATTGTCGAACGCCAAAAGACACAGGTCGAGCTCGCTCATGTCAGTCGCGTAGCCACAATGGGGCAGCTGACGGCCTCGATTGCCCATGAGATCAATCAGCCGATCTCGGCTGTGCTTACTAACGCCGACGCCGCCTTGAACTGGCTCGCCGCGGACCCGCCAAACCTGGACAAGGGCCGCGAGTCCCTCCACCACATTGTCACAGATTGCCAACGAGCTGGCGACATCGTCCACCGGATCCGCGCTATGGTCAGGAAAGCGCCGGTGCCCAAAAGTCGGCTCGACGTCAACGCAGCCGTTCTGGACGTCATCGCCATGGTCCGGAGCGAGGCAGTGAGGCATGGAATCTCGGTACAGATGCAACTCGCTGAGGACCTGCCGCAAATCGAAGGTGAGCGCATTCAGCTGCAGCAAGTGCTCCTTAATCTAATCCTCAATGCCGTGGAAGCCATGAACAGCCTTGAGGACGGCAAGCGGGAGTTGCAGATCAGTACCGAAAGGGATGTTGCAGGCGGCGTGCTCGTCGCTGTACGGGATTCGGGCCCGGGGCTCGAGCCGACGAGTGCGGAACGTGTTTTCGACGCGTTTTACACGACCAAGCCTAACGGCCTAGGCATGGGGCTTGCCATCTGCCGGTCGATCATTGCGGCTCATGGCGGACGGTTGTGGGTCACCGTGAATAAACCGCGGGGCGCCGTCTTCCAGTTTACCCTCGCTCCCCTCCAGGACTAGACGACGCCACTAGCCCTTGCGCGGCTGCTGAGTTTTGCGGCCGATGTTCGGGATGCGCGAGATGGGCCCGAGGCCTCTAGCGGACTACAGGTGCAGCAGCATGGCGTTGCCGATCGCTGGCCCGATGACATGCGGCTGTGGGAACTGTTTGCGCGTCTGTGCCCCGCGCAGGGCACCGACTAGGCTGCAGTGTTAGTCAGACCGTCCATTGTTTATCCAGCGAGGAGAGTGGTGCCGATCTCGACTTAAAATCATGGCGCGAGAACCGGTTTCATATGAGTCCCGGCCCGGACCGTAGTGGGTATAAATCGTTTGAGTTGAGTGTTACGCTGTCTAGCGGTCATCTGCTGGTCCCGCGTTTCGTTCGCGCGACCCCGATGGGCAGCTCACGCGACTTGTCGTCTGTCGGGCGAACAGCGAGAAGTTCTGCAAAACCCACGCGCTGGTGGGCGATTATTGGCTTGAATACTAGGCAGGCTTGGCAGAGGGGATGAGGTGCTCGACGGCAAGCTCGCTGCGTTGATCGAGTCATGGCGACGCAAGTATCGTGCCTAAAGGATGTTCGGGTCGACGACCGCTTCTGGCCCAACTCGGATTCCGCTATGGCGCCGCTATCAGGGGTACAGCGGCCGTCGTACGCGCCCGATTTGGCTCGGGATTACGATGCCACTTGAGCCTTCGCCCGGCTAGCCGTTCCCCCGCCCCGCGGACCGGGTTTACCGCGATTTACGCATGAGGCTCGCCCCGGAGTAGCCCACGACGGTATGCACCGGTAGCCGTCTAAGAGAAATCAAAGTGGGGAAACGAGACCGCCAGATATTCTCAAGGCGGGCCGTCGCGCGAACTTGCCCCGCGCTGCCTTGCTGGGAGGACCCAAAGAACATTCAATGGGTCCTCGCGGCCTTCCCTTTTGAGCAGAAGCCCGTTTAGGGCCGATCCGTGATAGGGTTCTATCGGGACACCATGCGGGAGAGCGGCCATGCCGAAGGCTTACGTGATCGCTGAGCACGTCATCACCGAGCCCGCCGTATTCGAGGAGTACCGGGTCAAGGTCGGGCCGATGATCGAAAAATATGGCGGGCGGTATCTGACCAAGGGCGGCGCGCATCAATTCCCCGAAGGCGGTCACTGGGAGCCGGATCGCGTGGTCATCATCGAGTCCCCCAACAAGCAATCGCTCGACGCGTGGTACAACTCGCCAGAATATCAGCCGCTCGTAAAATTACGCAAAGAGAGCACGAGTGATCTCGATATGCTGATCACGCTTGAGGACGTGTAGCCTACACGGCTTAACGGTGAGATTTGTTCCCATGCTCGGTATTGGGGACGATTGACGGTGAGCGCTCCTCTAATTTCCGGAGCCGTTCGATCTGCGTTTTAAGCCTCTCCGGTTGGTCCGGCTCAGGCTTTAGCGCGGCGCGCAATTTCTCGCCGATTTCTTTAGCAATTGCTCGGCTGTGTTCGTGGTCTATGTCGATGCGGCGGGGCACAACGGACCTCCGTGCCTACCCCTTTTTCGCAGCTCTCCGCCTGCGAGCACGGCTGCCCTCTACTGGTGGAACCGGAGACCGCCGCTTTTGGCTATCTACGCGAGCGCTTGCACTGAGCATAGCGGGTCGGTGGCCGCGACCTTTGGCTATCCCGCGATCTGCGCCGTGTTAGGACCGGCGAGCGACGGCCTCGTGTTCTGCCAAAGCCTTGACGGGCGCTTTCGTTCCTTTGGGATCGCGACGTAGGCTCTATTCGAACGAGGAAACGAACAGCACCCGGAACCATTTCTAAGAGCGCCCGGTTAATTCCTGGCTATGAAGGGAGGGACAAGATGAGAACCAAATATCTCGCTGCGGTAGCAATAGCTGCTCTTGTCGCTTGTACCGGGCTGGCCGCCAGTTCTCTCCGCTCGCTGCCTACCGAAAAGCAGTCCACGCCGAACATGCAAGTGGCGGACCGACTAGCTGCCTCGGTCGATCCATTCTTGCCTCGGTCCGGTGGCTAACAGGCGGCGTTGCAGCCAACGGGGCTTGCATCCAGTGGTAAATCATTTCGCGCTGTAGTTGGATTTTTATTCGCGCAGCAGCGATCTTGAGTTGTTTGACGAAGTTTTGCTGAAACAGAAGCCTGCTATACTTGATTTTAGGTAACTAGCCCTGTTCCGTTTTGCACCGACAAGCACGTCAGCCGATCATTTTCTTTGAGATTGGCGCAGCCTGTGGATGGGCTCACATCGGACAGCATCGCTGGGGCTTAGATTATCCGAAAATCCGTGGTGGAATATCTCATAGCGATACTCAAACGGTGGGGGCCTCCTCGCAGAAATGCGGAAGCAGCTTCTGATTGCGGGACAGAGTCCTGAAGGCCTTCAAGCCGATTATGATCGTGCTGATCAGAGTAGCGTTGGCAGCACAGACACGCAGCACGAATTCAGCTACGGCGCGCCGAATTGAAGCGGCCGCAAGGCCTGTGGCTCTCGTCGACGAGGCGCAATAACGAACAAGCGGCGATGGCTCGGGATACCCATTTGCGCACGGACTAAGATTGTAACTGCGCAGTACTTCATCTCGGTTGTGAGGGCTCAACTCATGACGAAACACTTTTCGAAGCGCATTGTGATCGATGTGCTTGTAGTCGCCATATCTTTGATGACAATCACGATGGCAGCGACATCATTGGGCGAGCCCATCGTTGCAGGGATTGCTGCTTCTATTCCCGGCCCATTCCATCTTGCGACGGAAAGGACACTTGCAGGTGCCGGGCCGAGCAAACCGACGCTCGCCCGCGCGCCAACGGGTTGTCGGCTTCGATCTGCTCCTCTGCAATGGAAGGTGGACTGGCTTTTCGGGCCGCCTGCGGCTCCCTTACGATGAATCCCCACCCAGGGCCGCCGACCGCTGCCCTTGAGGCTTAACGGAAAGGGCAAGCCGACGATTTGCTCGCGTTCGCCGCGCCGTGATCGCCCTCGGCTATGTCGAAGATCTTGACTGCCTGCGAAGTAGCTTACATCTCTTCGCTCGTGGCGCGCGCTAATGTGGGGAAAGGTTCTTACCTTGACGGAGGCCTCCAATGCTTGCAGCAATCAAATGGAACTCCCGACATAGTGCTCGCGAATGGGTAATGATGGCTGTGGCGCTTGTCGTCCGCACACAGGCAAACCGGCAGAACGGCGAAAGGAAGCAAAAGCAGCCACTCTGGAAGCAGTTCGACGACACCCATCATTGGGACTCAACCGCGGAGGAATGGGTCCCGAACCCAGACCGACCGACTTCCTAAATACCTGCGCACGACGGGGTGTCGGGCAGGGCGATGGAATTTCTGTCAGCAAGACTGGCGGGATATCCGATCGGCGAGTCCAACGATTGGAGACGGACTGCTTGCCAGTCTGATCGGACGAGTGGCTTACCCCATCCACACGTGCATCGCATGGTCGGTCCCGACGAATCCTTTGGCTTGCCCTCCCAGCAATTGCTTTGAGCCTGGCTGCAGTGCCCCGTCGCGGTTCTGCAGTGGCGTTACCCTGTCCTAGCCAACATGATCCACGAACGGTTGATGTCGGATAATGGCCCCGTGGCCGCTCAATCAGACGCCGCGATGTCTGCCTCTGGGAGATGAGCCGACCGTCTCCGGTAAGCTCCCGAGGGCGGCCTTTGACCCATTGCGGGCATGCGGCATCGCGCCGCTTCGCGACGGAGAATTGCACTTCACTGAGTGCGACGAACGTCAAGGGCTGATACTCTGCGCCCCATCGTCCTCAAGCTGCGATGAGGAACGAATGAAGCGGCGGGAGTTCATAGCGGCTACTGCGGCGGTGCTCGTTTCATCTCGGCATTCGCTCGCGCAAACCAAACCTCGCCGAATTGGCTTCCTTGGCCGTTGGGCAGATGATCCGGTCCGCGACCCAAGTCACGCTGCATGGCTTCGCGGCTTGCGCGAGAAGGGCTGGATCGAGGGCAAGAACCTGCTTGTCGAATATCGTGACGCCGCCGACGGCCTACCAGCTTTAGCTGCTGAATTGGTGGCTTTAACTCCCGAATTGATAATTGCTTCGGGACCGAACCCAGCCCTAGCCCTGAAAGCGGCCACTACCACCATTCCGATTGTGTTCGTGGCGGTGTACGATCCCATAGCTGTTGGCCTCGTGCAAAGCCTGTCACATCCGGGCGGCAACATCACTGGTCTCGCGACCTCAGTGCCCGGAGGTATGACAGGAAAATTTGTAGAGATCCTCCGGGAACTGGTGCCTGGCGCTGCGAAGATTGCGCTGTTGGTCAATCCAGAAAATGCAATTCACCGGCTACTCTTAGCGGAAGAAATACCGCGTACGGCCGGAAACATGGGCGTGGCCCTTCCGACAGTTGAGGCGAGCAAGGCCGAGGAGCTGGATGCTGCCTTTACCTCGGCCATCGCCCAGCACGCCGACGCAATAATAGTTTTGGGCGACTATCTTACTGTTTTCGAGGCCCCGCGAGTTGTCGCCCTCGCGGCTAAGCACAATTTGCCCGCGATTTATCTCTTCCGACAATTTGCCAAAGGCGGATTGGTCGTCTACGGACCCGAATTACCCGATATATGGCGGCGTGCAGGCAACTATGTCGATAAGCTTCTCAAAGGCATCAAGCCATCCGATCTACCGGTGGAGCAGCCGACCAAATTCGAGTTGGTGATCAACATAAAGACTGCCAAGGCACTCGGCCTCACCGTACCGCCTTCGATACTCGCCCGCGCCGACGAGGTGATTGAATAGAGACGCTGTTTGCTGTGCATGTGTCCGGAAATGGCCCGTCGCTGACCTCAGCCCAGAGCGCGGGGATGTCCGCTTCATACAGGTGACCCGACCAAGGTCATGCTGGCTAACGAGGGCAGCCTTTGACCCACATGTATGGTCCGGCCGCGCGGTGCAAGAAGATTTCGACGATCCGGTAGATGCGGTCTTGCATCAATGTATCCGGCCTCGGCTTGGAGCACAGTGCTCCGGGCCATCATGGTTATCAGCACGCATGTGATCTGGTTAGCGGACAGGCCTCGACCGGGCCATTTGGGTCACCAGGGTTCGCATGCGCCGGGAAGACCGATTCTCCATCGTCGTCTCATCCTCTCGCAGACCTCGGCGGGTAAGGGTGTTGTTACGTCATCGATAGCTCCTCACTTCGCGCTGTTCGTTTGTTCGTGCCTGGCGGTCGCTCCTTCGTCCCGGCCTGCGCGCGCAGACGCGCCGCGCGCAAGGGGCCGTCAAGGCCGGCCGTCGTGCTGTCCTGACGTCTTGCTCTGCTGCTGCCAGGCTGCGCCTTGACGGCCCCGCGCACGGCGCGAGGATCAGGCCGGTCGGGACGCCGTCTCCTCCGTCGTGACGCATTCGAAGGCGCGTCCCTTATTGAGAACCGCCCAGGCGATCCGGGCGAGCTTGTTGGCGAGCGCAATCGCCAGCACGTTGTGGTGCAATCGCTTCTTGGCGGCTTCGATCCACAAGTTGAGGCCATAGCGCTCCCAGCACTTGACCTTGACCAGCACAACCCACGCGGCTTGCACGAACAGCGCGCGCAGGTAGCGATTGCCGCGCCGTGATATACTGCCGAGGATCGTACGGTCGCCGGTCGATATCTGCTTCGGCACCAGTCCGAGCCAGGCGCCGAAGTCGCGGCCTTTCGAGAACACCTCTCCAGTGCCGATCGCGGCCACCATTGCGCTCGAGATGATCGGGCCAATGCCAGGCACCGTCATCGGGCGCTGGCAGGCCTCATCTTGACGGGCGAGTGTTTCGATCTCGTTCGAGAGACCCTCGATACGCTCATCCAGCCGGCGCCAGTCGTCCGCCAGCCCCTCGATGATGCGCAACATGCGAGGCGAGAGCACATCGGTGCGGGTCGCGAGGATACCCGGCAACTCGGATCGCAGGGAATGTGGGCCTTGCCGCACGGCGATGCCCCGCTCCAGCAGGAACGCACGGATCTGATTGATGACGCCAGTACGCTGACCGACCAATCGATCGCGGACGCGGTGCAGTGCCTGTAGGTCGAGCTGATCGGCGCTCTTGGTCGCGACGAACTTCATGGTCGGGCGTTGGACCGCCTCGGCGATGGCTTCCGCATCTCGGAAGTCATTCTTCTGTCCCTTCGAATACGGGCGCACGTATTTCGCCGGCATCAGGCGGGCGTCGTGGCCAAGCATTTGGAGCTTGCGGCTGAGATGATGGGCGCCGACGCACGCCTCCATACCGATCAAGCACGGCGGGAGGTTGGCGAGCCGCGTTTCCACCTGGCCGCGTGACCACTTCTGCCGCAGCACGATGGCACCGCGGTGATCATGACCCACGATGTGGAACGAGTTCTTGCCGATATCGATGCCGATCACGGCGATCGCTGCGTTGAGTTTCTGAGACATGGCGTGCTCCTTGTCTTCGGTGCCCCCTGCCAGCATTCGCTGCTGGCAGGGCCGGAGCACGGCCGGACCATCCCATTAGCAGAAGTGGCGTGTCCGCAGGATGCCCGCTTTGCGCCACAGGACTAAACCGCTCGCGCGGTAGGACCCCGGGGCTGGCGACACAGCCAAGACGATAGCGCGACGGGGCGTCCTGTCTTGAGATGAGGGGTTCGCAACCTTCATCCAAGACAGGAGCATCCCCATGACCGACGAGGCAATGAGCCCGTTGCGCCGGCGCATGATCGAGGACATGACGATCCGCAAGCTCGCGCCGAAGACCCAACATGACTACGTGCAAAGAATCAAGAACTTCGCCGCGTTTCTCGGGCGCTCGCCGGATACGGCGACCTTCGAGGACGTGCGCCGCTATCAGCTACATCTGACGGCAAGCGGCGTTGGCGTGCCGACCATCAACCAGACCGTCTCGACGCTGCGGTTCTTCTTTCGGGTCACGCTCAAGCGCCACGAGATCGTCGAACACACCCATGTCATTCACGAGCCGCGCAAGCTGCCGGTGGTGCTCAGCGTCGAGGAAGTGGCGCGGCTGCTCGATGCCGCGCCGGGGCTGAAGTACAAGGCGGCCTTGAGCGTGGCCTACGGCGCTGGCCTGCGCGCCACTGAAGTGGTCTCGCTCAAGGTCTCCGATATCGACAGCAAGCGCATGATCATCCGCGTCGAGCAGGGCAAGGGCGGCAAGGACCGTCACGTCATGCTATCGCCGAGCCTGCTGGACCTGCTGCGGGCCTGGTGGAAGGCGGCGCGTCCGCAGGGTTGGCTGTTCCCGGGACGCGATCCGGCGCAGCCGATGACCACGCGCCAGCTCAATCGCGCCTGTCACGCCGCTGCGCAAATGGCGGAGATCAACAAGCGCGTCTCGCTGCACACCTTGCGGCACAGCTTCGCTACCCACCTCCTGGAGCAGAACATCGATGTCCGCGTGATCCAGGTGCTGCTCGGTCATGCCAAGCTCGACACCACGGCGCTGTATACCCGCGTCGCGACCAAGACGATCAGCGAGGTCATGAGCCCGCTGGAGCACATCGCGCTCAAACTCAAGGAGATCCGGCCGCCCGGCTGACGCCAAAGCGGTGTCGCGCCCGGCTTTGGAGGTTGCGGATATCTTCCGCGACCATGGCCCGGCATGGCGCAAGGCCCATGCCGGCCATGTCAGCCTCCACCAGCTCAAGGTGATGTCGGCGATCGAGCGCTGCCGCACGGCAGCCCTCGGCGGCCATGTCGCGCGCTGTGAGGACTGCGCCTATACGACCATCGCCTACAACTCCTGCCGCAACCGGCACTGCCCGAAGTGCCAGGGCGCCGCCGCGAAGGAATGGCTTGCCGACCGCGCGGCCGAGCTGCTGCCGGTGCCGTACTATCATGTGGTGTTCACGCTGCCGGCGGCCATCGCCGACATCGCTTACCAGAACAAGACCGTCCTCTACGACCTCTTGTTCAAGGTCTCGGCCGAGACCATGCTGACGATCGCCGCCGATCCGAAGCATTTGGGGGCCAGGATCGGCATTACCTCCGTGCTGCACACCTGGGGCTCGGCGCTCACCCATCACCCGCATGTGCACATGATCGTGCCGGGCGGCGGCATCTCGCTGGACAATAAGCGCTGGATATCGTGCCGGCCGGGCTTCTTGCTGCCGGTGCGCGTACTCTCCCGCCTGTTCCGGCGCGTGTTCCTGGAGAAGCTCGTCGCTGCCCACCAAGCCGGCCGCCTCAGCTTCTTCGGCGATTACGCCCACCTCGCCGAGGCGCAATCCTTCGCAGCTTACCTCACCCCGCTGCGCAAGGCCGAGTGGGTCGTCTACGCCAAGCGGCCGTTCGGCGGTCCCGAGGCAGTGCTGGCCTATCTGTCGCGCTACACCCACCGTGTTGCCATCGCCAACAGCCGCCTGATTGCCTGCGACCAGCGTGGCGTCACCTTCAAGTGGAAGGACTATCGCATCGAGGGCCGTGATCGCTACAAGCAGATGACGCTCGGGACCTTCGAGTTCATCCGCCGCTTCCTCATCCACGTGCTGCCACGCGGCTTCCACCGCATCCGCCACTACGGCCTGTTCGCCAAAGGCGCTTGCGCCGATAACATCGCCCGCTGCGCGGCGGCGATCAGGGTGAGACTCCAGCGACAATCAAGGTGAGACTGCGCCGATGGGGACGGACCGAAGGGAGGGCGTAGCCCGACCGGAGGACCGTCCCCATCGGCGTGGCGCGTTTTTGGACCCGTCTGGCGGCTGGGCGGGGCTGGTGCAAGCTTTTGATTCGTCTCGACAAGAGGGAATCGATGCCTTGCCTGGCCTTCACATCACCGACCACCAGATGAGGCTGTACATGACCTACCGACTGACATTGTCCCCCGAAGCGGCCGCGGCCAAGGCGGGGTTCTCGAAAGCGAGTGCGTATCGGATTGAGGGCGATGCGCGCCCGCCATCGCAGAAGAAGGCGCCGAGGGGCCGGCGACGATCCGATCCACTCGCGCCCTATTGGGACGCCGAGATCGTTCCGATCCTGAAGGCTGCTCCCGGCATCCGCGTGATCGGTGTGCTGGACGAACTGCGCCGGCGGCATCGCGACCTCAACCCCAACATCCGACGCACGCTGGAGCGGCGCATCAATGCGTGGCGGGCGCTCAACGGCCCCGAACAGGACGTGATCTTCCGCCAAGAGCACGAGCCCGGGCGGCTGGGTCTGTCCGACTTCACCGACGTGAGCGCGCTCGGCATTACCATCGTAGGTGAGCCACTCGATCACCGGCTCTATCACTTCCGGTTGGCGTTCTCCGGCTTCGAGCATGCCCATGTCGTGCTCGGGGGCGAAAGCTTCGTCGCCCTGGCGGAGGGCTTGCAGAACGCCCTGTGGGCGCTTGGCGGCGTTCCACGGGAGCATCGCAGCGACAGCCTATCGGCGGCGTTCCGCAATCTGGCGGCTGACGCGCGTGAGGATCTGACACAGCGCTACGCTGCGCTGATGGGCCACTATGGCATGGCACCAACACGCAACAATGCGGGCATTGCACACGAGAACGGCTCGATCGAGAGTGCGCACGGCCATCTCAAGCGCGCACTGGAAGATGCGCTGTTGCTGCGGGGGACGCGCGACTTCGCCAGTCTCGATGCCTACCGGGCTTTTGTCGACGAGATTGTCGGCCGGCGCAACGCCAATCTCGCCAAGCCGATCGCGCTCGAGAAGGAGGCATTGGCGCCGCTGCCGAAAGGCCGCACGACCGACTTCGACGAGAAAGTGATCCCGGTGACGTCGTCAGGCGGCTTCATCCTGCGGCGCGTGTTCTACACCGTTCCTTCAAGGCTGATTGGCCATCGCCTGCGTGTGCGCATCTTCGACGACCGGCTCGAATGCTTCCTCGGCGTCACGCCGGTTGTGACGTTGCGGCGCGGTCGGCCTGTGTCGGAGAGCCAGGGCGGGCATGTCGTCGATTATCGGCACGTCATCCATGCCCTGCGGCGCAAGCCGATGGCGCTCCTCAACCTCGTCTATCGCGACCAGCTCTTCCCGCGCGCCGCTTACAGACGCCTGTTCGAGACCTTGCGGGAGCACGGTGACGATCGGCGCGCCTGCAAGGTGACGGTCGAACTTCTAGCGCTGGCCCACGAGCGAGCCTGCGAAGCCGAGCTCGCCAAGGCGATCGCGATGGATCTGGACGCCGGACAGTTACCCGATCTTGCCGCGCTGCGCGACCGCTTCCGACCCGAGGCGGCCTCGATCCCGCGCGTCGCCGTCAAGCTGGCGCCGCTCGACGTCTACGATGAACTCGCCTCCGTCAGCGTCATGTCGGGCCGCTCGAATCTGGGAGAGGCAGCATGACCAGCATCGCCACCTCCGTCGATGCTGCTCGTGTCGAGTTGCTTCTCAATGAGCTCCGCCTGCCGGGCGTCAAGGCGATCTGGCCGAAGCTCGCCGCACAGTCGGACAAGGAAGGGTGGCCTGCCGCCCGCTTCCTCGCCGCCCTTGCCGAGCACGAGGCATCCGATCGTACCCGCCGTCGGATCGAGCGACACATGGTGGAAGCGCGTTTGCCCGCCGGCAAGACGCTCGCCACCTTCGACTTCGAGAGCGTGCCGATGCTATCAAAGGCACAGGCGATGGCGCTCGCTGCCGGCGACGCCTGGTTGAAGGCCGGCGCCAATTTGCTCTTGTTCGGTCCACCGGGCGGCGGCAAGACCCATCTCGGCGCGGCGATCGGCCTGGCTCTCGTCGAGAACGGTTGGCGCGTTCTCTTCGCGCGCACCACTGATCTGGTGCAACGGCTGCAGGTCGCGCGGCGCGAGCTGGCGCTGGAGTCCGCGATCGGCAAACTCGATCGCTATGACCTCCTGATCCTCGACGACATCACATATGTGAGCAAGGATCAGGCGGAAACCAGTGTGCTGTTCGAGTTGATCGCCGCCCGCTACGAACGACGCTCGCTGCTGATCACGGCCAATCAGCCATTTGGCGAATGGGGGCGTATCTTCCCGGACCAAGCAATGACGTTGGCTGCCATCGATCGTTTGGTCCACCACGCCACGATCCTCGAGATGAACGTCGAAAGTTACCGTCGAAAAGTTGCCCTCGATCGCAAGCGCGGTCCAGGCCGGCCGCCTGTTCACACTACCCCCAACGAACTCGACAAGACTGCGATTGACGCTGGCAGCGCCGCTTGATTGTCGCGCAGCGTCAATCAACGCTTGCCAAGCCGGCGGCCAGCGTCAATTATCTCCTGACTCGGCCGCCTCGTCTCATCTTGATTGACGCGCCGCTCTCATCCTGATTGTCGCGCTATAGCCCGCGCCCGTGAGCTGCTCGCCGTTGCAAAACCTCAAGATGAGCCCACCGCTGCCGCCATCGATCCCAGCAAGCCGAGCTGTCCGTGCTGCGGCGGTCGCATGATCGTCATCGAGGTCTTCGCGCGCGGTGCAACGTCACGGTACCAGCCAACAGGTCCTCAGAGCGTCATCAGGATCGACACCTCATGACCGCGTCAAAGTCCTACAAATCTGCTCGTTACACGCGCCGGCTCTCGACCGGCCACGGCAGAGTGCACTCAGATGTAAAGCTGTCGTCTAAAATCGCCCGACAATTTGCTGCGTTCGACGCAATCTGTCGCTCTTCCATCAGCCGCGGCATCGTCAGCCAGCTTGCTGCGTCGGCTCGATCCCAATCGCACGCTCCGCCCGCGGCGCTCAAATCCCCATAGCGCACGCCGCACCACCAACGTATCCCCTCCCGCGGTTTCCTCCCTTGGAGGCTTTCGGACGCCGACCCTCGGAGCCCGCGGCACCGTCAATCATTGGGCCGGCATCCGAAACCCTTCACAGAAGCGGCCCTCCTCTCGGTCGCATTTCGATCCAAAGAAGTCCAAAGCTGATCATTACCAAGCGCTTTCTAATCTTGCCTTGGCTTTGACAAGGTCCGGAGTTTCAAAACCTTCGCTAAACGATCCGTAAATCTCGCCGAGTTGTAAGCGACACTTATCTGCGTTGTGTCTCAGTTCGCTCAGGTCACACATGCTCAAACAAAGTCTAAGTTCCAGGGACTTCGCTTTCTGTTCGCGCGCAACCTCAAGGCCTTTAGAACAATAGTACTCCGCCTGATCCAAGTCCTGGTTCGATCGGAGGTAGGCTTCGGCGAACAAACGATATATCTCAGCCGCGTAAAAGCGTTCGGAATTCTCTCCATTAAGCCTCGATTGCGCCTGCTTCAAAAAGTCGAGCGCTTTCGCGTACCGTTCGTGCTCTATGCATGCATCCGCCAATAGGCCCAAAGCGTAAGACTCAAATAATAGCGCGCCAGTGGCGCGCTCTTGTTCCAAGCCTTCCTGAATTTCGGCGAGACCTTTCTCAAAGTTGCCTTGGTAAGCGCTTGCCCATCCGCGCAAAATAAGGGCCATAGCCAGATAGTGCGCAAACTGATGTTCTTTGCAGAATGCAACGGCGACGTTCGCCTCCGCGGCAACAGCGGCGGCATCGCCCCGAAGCTGATGCACGCGAAGGCTTATCGTTCGTACGATTGCCTCACTAAAGGGATGTTGAGACGCCTCTGCGTATCGGCGTGCCTCCGCGCACATTTGCAAAGCTCGATCTGGTTGACCGAGCAAGCAGAGAGTCATGCCATCGTATGCGCGGACATGAACTCGGGGGTCCTGTGCCGACAGGTCAAGGTATTCTGCAGCCTTACTGTCCTCACAGAGGCCAACACTACGTTGCAGCTCCGCGTGAGCATCGGCAAATTTCCCCTGTGCAAACAAGGTAAACCCTACAGCCTCGTGGGCAAGAACCCTGAAAACCGAGTTATCCGCCCTCTCGGCGCTATCCAGCAAATGTTCTGCAAGGGCTTGCGCTTCACCAAGCGATGCGTGAACGAAATTCCACGTCCATAAACCAAAGATCGCAGGCAAGACATGTTCGTCAAGCCCACTCTCGTTGCAGAGTTGAAGTGCTCGCGTGTACGCATACTTCACGCTGTCAGTGCTCCAGCCGTTAATTGCCCGGAGAGCGTTGCCGAGTGATATCTGAAGCAGCAACTCCGACTTGTTGCGTAGCAACGGGTTGTCGATCTTGGGAATCTGATCCAGCCCTTGCTTCAGGTGACGGACCGCTTCATTGTGCGCCGAGCGGGCCGCTGACTGCCTGCCTGCTTCGTACCAGTAGTGTAAGGCCCGTTCGTGGTTCTTCGCTTGAGTGTAATGGCACGCAATTATCTCGGGCTGCGTTCGTACCGCTTCGGGGAATTTCTGCTCCAGCGCCTTCGCGATAGCGGCGTGCAGATGCACGCGGCGGCTCTTCAGGAGCCCAGCATATGCGGCGTCTCGCACCAAAGCGTGCTTGAACGTGTATACCGCGTGTGGATTTTCACCCCTGCAAAACATCAGTTCCGAACGGACCAACTGCTCAAGTGCCTCGTCCAACTTCTGCTTCTGCAGTCCAGCGACGGCGCTCAAAAGCTCGTAGTGAAATTCTCGCCCCGCGACAGCACCGATTTGGGCCACATCCCGCACCGGTGACAACCGATCAAGGCGAGCCATCAGCGAAGCCTGCAAGGTAGTTGGGATTGCGAATGACGGCAGAGGTCCCTCAAGAACATATTCCCCGTCGCGCTCTCGCAAAAGCCCGCCTTCCAGCACCATCTTCGTTAATTCCTCGACGAATAGAGGCACGCCATCGGTGTGTGCGAGAATATGCTCCATTACCTCCTTGGGGAGGGTTTTGCCTCCGGTCACCCGCAGGACCAACGCTGTGCCGTTGCGTCGGCTAAGTCGGGTGAGCGGGATGGTGGTGGTGTGAGGATAACTCGGCCAGGGGGGAGTGAATTCGGCTCTCGCCGTGATCAGCACCAGTGCCCTAAGCCGCGGCGTATGCTCCACCATAGCTGCGAGCAGCTCAAGCGAGGTTGGATCAATCCAATGCACATCTTCGAAAATGAGTAAGACCGGCTGCCTCGCCGCTAATCCATCAAGCTGGGCCAATAATGCCGCGAAGGTCTTCTCTTTACGTTTTTGTGGAGTGAGGTCCTGCAGCCGGTGGTGATCATCCGCCGGCAGCACCAACAACTTTGCCAAGACTGCCAAGTGTTCGGGATTACGTGTGGATTGCGCCAACAGAGCGTCCAGCTTGGATAGCTTCTCCTGAGGCGAGTCGCTGTGCTTAAATCCGGCAGCACGTTCGAGTTGGCTGATGAACGGGAACAATGCGCTGTGGGTATGATGCTCGGAGCAGAAATAGCGCAGGGTGGCGTGGGATTCACCCTGAAGCCGCTCGTTAAGCGCCGACGCAATGTGGGATTTGCCAATCCCCGGCTCGCCCGTAAGGGTCACCACCCGACCTTCTTCCTGGGTAGCTTGTCGCCAGCGGCGTAACAACAGCTCCATCTCCTCGTCACGCCCGAACAACGGTGGCAGCTTGGTGGTGTGCATCGCCTCGAATCGGCTCTCGACACCGCTAGTCCGCAGCACCTGATACGCCCGGACCGGCTCCGCCCAGCCTTTCAGCGCGACGGGATCTAGCTCGCAGTACTCGAACTCCCCCCCGGCGAGCCGGCGCGTCCTCGCGCAGATCAACACAGATCCTGGCTCGGCCATCGTTTGTAGTCGCGCGGCGAGGTTCGGCGTCTCACCAACAACTGCCTGCTCCGCCGGAACACTCCCAATCAGAAGCTCGGTGACCACGACAGTGCCTGTCGCAATGCCGACGCGAACCTCCAGGGCAGCGGCGACATTCCGGACGCTCGCTACGGCATCAATGATTGCAAGGGCGGCGCGCACAGCCTGTTCGGCATCATCCTCATGCGCTTTCGGATAGCCGAAATAGATCAGCACCCCGTCGCCCATGTAACGGGCTATCTTTCCCTGATAGCGGCTTATGACTTCGGTGATGCAGCTGTGATACGCGCCAATCAGCGTTCGCATATCCTCCGGGTCCAATCGCGCCGCAAGGGCAGTGGAGCCAACCAAGTCACAAAACATCACTGTAAGATAACGCCGCTCGCCCTCATCCGGTCGGCTCAGGTAAAGCTCTGCTTTAGCCGGAGGCCTAACTTCGTCATCAAGCTCTGCGATGGCGCGAACCAGCTTGCGCCGATGACCTAGCAGGACGCCCAGCTCCTTTAGATCCTGTTCTGTCAGGTCGCGGACGACCGAGAGGTCAATGCCGTTTTCGGCGAAGCGCTGGGCGTACGTCGATAAGCCGATTGACTCGAGCCACTCCGTGACGCCTCTCATGGCCTGGCGCTCGCTCTCGATGTCCGAACAATCGTACACTACACAAAGGTATCACACACGAAGAAAGAGCGAACGCGCAGCGAGTGAGTGGAGCGGTGGGCGACCGCGGCTAGTGAACCTCGCCGCCTGCGCGCGGAGATCCCCTAGGGAATGAAATCATTTTGGGAGCTTGGCCAATTACGGCCGAAATATTGACCATTACGCAAGCCGCTCACTCCGGATTAGCCCCATGTCCAGCGAACTCGCCGGCGGGCGCTTGCGCGAGGCAAGATTGGGAAACAAGGTCGTAAGATATTGTCCGGCGGGCAGTCGCGCGTCCCCGCAACGACATTTTGTATCGCACAATACCGGGCGCTGACCCTGCCGCTGGTGGGCTGGTGTGATAATTTTCCGGCATGCGAATCAAAGCGGAGACTGGCCTCAAAGGCTTACCTGTCGCTGAACACATCACATCATCACGGAGCCCGCTATATTTGAAGAATATCGGATCAAGGTTGGACCTCTGATCGACAAATACGGTGGGCGGTATCTGACAAAGGGTAACGCGCATCAGTTCCCAGCTCGACGCAGACATTCTTCGACAGGAATTCACGGCGCTGGACCGCTACTCGAACCGAATATAGCCGCTGCGGAAACTGGTGTTACCGGGACCGCGGCCGGCTTAGGAGCGAATTGCCTCGCACTCGGATCCCACTCGCCTTGCTTCCATCGAATAAAAAATCAACGCCTCGCGCTTCAAACGCGGTCCGGATTTTTTTGAGCGTCCGATCCGTCGCTCCCTGAAACCCGCTTTCAATGCGGTGAATGGTTCGCACCTCAACCTTCGCCGCGTCGGCGAGTTCTTGCTGCGAGATGCCCAGCCAAGCTCGAGCTGCGCGGATTTGTTCTAAGGAAATCATATCGCAAGACTCTATTAAGGTTAATTTGTCAGATCAACTGACTTTATTAATATGACGTGAGAAAAACGTTCTGAATTGACGCAGATCTAACCAGACGGGCTACGCGGTCGTGTCAGCTCCGCGACGGCATCGTCAAGGAAAGGACGTCGTTATGAAGGACATGACCAAGGCACCCGGGCGCAGCGGCAAGACCACGGTCGCGCTTTGCAGCGGTGGTGAACGCCACACCGACCTCCACGGCGGCGAAATTCCTCTTCCTACCCTCCAAGATCAGGCATGGAGGTTCACGGCCGACCGGCCGTGGCCGTTCACCCCGAACGACAGCACGCCGGTGACCTGGTGGCGGAAGCTGCCCGCGCATGCCTTTCGCGAGCGAGAGCGCGCGCAGATCGGCGAGACGCTCCGTCACGTCGACGTCCTTCGCGGCAGTGACGAACTTCGTGCAGCCCTGAATGGCGATGTCGCTGCCGCCATCGCCACGGCGCTTTCGTTGATGCCGATCGAGAACATCGATTTTCACACCGACATCACGATGACCTCGCTGCTGCGCTGCGCGCTCAACGGCGAGGCCGCCGCTGCGCTGGTCTTGGCGCAGATCGTGGGGCTTACGGACCTCGGCCATTCCTTGACGAGAGAACTCTCGGTTTCGTGGATCGGGTGGGGTTTCCGGCACTCCACCGAACCCACGAAATTCGTCGAAGCCGGCGCCGTGGTCTTGTCGGCGTTGAAGGCGCACGAGTCCGGAGCGAAGACTGACTATTTTTCGGACTGAATTGACCTTATGCGCGTTCGGCTCTAGCCGAACCAAGAACGCCTTGAGCGCGTAGAAAGCCGGGTCGCCCGAACCGGGAGGAAGGACTCTGCCTCCCCCCGCCTATAGGCCTAGCGTGGTAACGGTGAATTCGAGAAAAGTAACGTTCAATTCCGAGTTCTGTAACGAAGGATTTGAGACCGACGCTCCCAAATCAAGCGTTACTTTTCGAGAATTGAACGTTACTTTTCCCTAAATCAAGCGTTACATTTTGGGGGAAGTAACGGGGGGTGTCGGCAAATCCTTGCCTACTTCGGTTCCTACACTGCTCCCTACGATGTCCTCTAAAAATCAAATACGGGCTCCGTTCCTTCTCGATAACCCAGCTCGCGGGACTCTTCGCAAGCCAGATCGGATTTCCAACGCGCTCGGACGACATCTTGCGCCAGTTTATCCATCAAATTTGGAGCTGCCCTACAGCAAGTTTTTCGGCAACATGTCTGCAGCCGCCGTTTGCGGATGCTGTCTTTCGAGACCACGCTGAAGCTCATCGCAAAGCGCTATGATCGCGCGCTTCGTGCCCCTGCGCAGGAAACGATCGAGGTCACCGATGTTGCGCGGATCAAGCGCATCGATCAGGCGATCAGCAAGATCAGCGACGTCGCCGGCATCATGGCCGGATGAGGGCACCGGCTTGCTCTTCGCGAGACGGCGTTGCACGTCGTTAAAGCTGGGAATCTTGCCGCCACGGACCTCGCCCATGATCGCTTCTACGACGTCGGCCGGGGCCGACTTGGCCGCCATTTTGTACGCCGTCCGAGCTGAAATCTTCGCAAGATCCGACGACGGATATACTTTCGCCAGGTCTGAAAGAGCGAGATAGTTTTCTGCGGTGCGGGGCTCAATTCCCACCTTATCCAGGCAGTATTGGCCGAACGTACCATGTTCGAGCTTGCTCTTTGCGGCTCTGAGCAAGTCGCCGATTTCGATCACGAGCGAAGTCGCGTTGGGGATAAGATCGCGCAAACGCTCGGCAATCACTCGCAGAGCATCAGCATCAGACGGCGGAAGGCTTGAGTAATCGAAAGTGGCCATCGCGGCAAAACCTCTCGTTGCGCCTTTTTGCACCGCAGCAAACCACGGTCACTCGCAAAGCAGGCAATGAAGGGTACGACGCGCCAACGACACCACACTGAGCAACACCGCGCGGCAAGCGGTGGCCTACCGTAAGCCTGCCGAAGGAATCTCCAAGGACTAAAATGCGAAACGCCGTTTCGCATTTGCGCGCGTCTGTTCGACTGCGAGGCTCTGGGACGAAGCGAGCCACGGCGCCGTTGGAGGCGCCATGGCGCTAGATCTCAAGTCACTTTGCCTAGTCGGCGTGATCTAACGCAGCACCATACGAATACTAGAGGCTCACGAATGCCGGGCCCAGCCCCCCGAACCAAGCCGCCATGGGTCTCGGCCTTTCGCTCTCGCGACGTTCGAGACGGCCGCGCCCTCCAGTCAGCTCGCCCCCCGCAGCAAAGCCGCATCGGCCGCCGAGGATTGGGAATCAGCATCCGCTCGGGAAGTAAGAAGCGAGGCATCATTCAAGCGGTCGCTTTCGTGTGGAGAGCGAGTTTCCTGTCTGGACTCTCGCTCTCGTTGCATACTGCCTATACGGTTGGATTTGCAGCGAGTCGGGGTACCGTGAAGAAGATCTCCGAACAGCAGAGAATTGGTGAGCAGGGCGTGCACCTCCTTGGGGCTCGCCTGCTGTCGGTCGGCCTGAACTTTCAGCCGAACGGGCCACTGGACGCTGGCATCGACGGCTTTCTCGAATTGAGGGATCCGGTAACGGGTGAGGTCCGGGCGCAGTGGATTACCGCTCAGTTGAAGACTCAGAAAGAGGGCCGGCTCACCGAGGAGACCGATAAGCTTCAGCTACATCTGCAGGCAAGAGGATCTAGATTACTGGTTGGGCTCGAACGTGCCGGTCGTGCTCTTCTTCGCCAGGCTGAGCGACGAGCGCATCTACTGGAAGGCTCTTCACTCTTGGTTCTCGGACGCCGACCGCAGGCGCACGCGCAAAGTCTTCTTCGACAAGACCAAGGACGCTCTGAACGAGGATGCGCTGCCGGGGTTGGTCGCCGCCGTCGCCAGCTTTTCCGCGCCGGGAAGAATTGTTCCCTCGACCCGTATACCGGATGTTGGTCATCCGGGAAGACAAGCGCGTGCGCCTGCTTTCGCGCAACGGGAGCGACTGGACCAAGCGCTATCCGTGGATCGCCGAGGCTGCGCTCAAGAACCGGCAGAAGCACTTCGTCATCGATGGCGAAGCCGTGATCCTCGGCATCGACGGCATCTCCGATTTCAACGCGCTGCACTCCCGCAAGCATGATCACGAAGTCCAGCTCTACGCCTTCGACGTCCTCGCCATCGACGGCAACGATCTGCGCGATCTGCCGCTGCACCTGCACAAGACGAACCTCGAACGGCTGCTGGCGCGCCGGCCGGACGGGATCACCGTGGCGCCGTTCGAGCGTGGCGAGATTGGGCCTGATCTATTTCGGGCGGCTTGCCGGATGGGACTTGAGGGCCTGGTCTCCAAGCATCGCGATCGGCCATACCGTGGCGGTCGGCAGAAGCAGTGGATCAAGGTGAAGAACCGGAGCCATCCCGCGATAGAGCGCGAGCTTTGAGGCGCTCTCCTGCTGGGGCGGAAAGCCATCCAGATCATGCAGATGCTGACGGCTGATGAAGGCAAGCGTTCAGCTTGAGCGGCCCGCCGTCCGTCGGACAGAGGCCGCCAACTGAGGTGACTTTGGTCTCTACCGGAGAACCACGGTGTCCACTGGTGGGACACCCCACGTTTTGAACTGCCTTATAGCGATTTCCGAAATCATCGCTGGATCGCGAACGCCCGTTGCGCCGATAGCAATGATCTTGCGGGCCACCATTTCGGCGATCGGATCATTGCGATCGACCAGATCTAGCGCGCGTAGGGCTTTGCAAAAAGCCTTGTTTAGATTCTCAATATCTTCAAGCGGCCGCTTGCTGCTTTGTTTGACTGGCATCTTCATCATCTCTGCTGCGCGGCGGCCCACGGCCGCCGCAACCGCATCGGAATGCCGCCGGGCGGCGGGTCGTCATCGCCGCCATCAAGCTGGCGCAGCGCCGCCAGGATATCGGCGAGCCGGATGGTGTGGTCCATGCCGGGAATCTCGCGCAAGGCCGGACAGGATTCGACCGCGAACATGTCGGAGGCCCAGGACGACAGGATGATCCGCTTCTCCGGTGCGGAGAGCTCGCCATCGTTCAGGACATCGGCCGGAGAGGCGTAGTGCGCAGCGGGGTGAAAAAGAGGGTGAAGAGTGCCGGTGTTCGCTTTGACGTCGGTCATGGATGCCTCCCTTTACGCTCCTTTCCAAGGGACGGTATTGGTATCGATGAGGGCGGACGGCGGCGCCGCCGCCGTCCGTGATCGTCGCTACTGTGTATTGATCGCGATGCGCTTGGCGCCGGCTCGCGGGTTCTCGGACTTCGGCAGGGAAATGGTCAGGACGCCGTTCTTGAACGACGCCTCGGCGTTGTCTTCGTCAACATCCTCGAGCGGGATCTGCCGCTCGAAGGCGCCATAATAGCGCTCGGTAAAGTATTTGCCTTCGTCCTTGCGCTCGTCCTTCTTCTCGCCGCGGATGGTCAGGACGCCTTTGGCGATTTCGATCTGGACGTCATTCTCGGTCAAGCCCGGGAGTTCGGCCGAGATCGTCAGCTTCTTGTCGGTGTCGCTGAGTTCGATTTTGGGCCAGCCGAACCGGCCCTCCATCAGGGGCGACAGGCCCGTACCGCCAAAGCCGCGAAACACGTCGTCGAACATCCGGTTCATCTCGCGATGAAGCGTCAAGAACGGATCGAAACTGTCGCGACGCGCGAGCTCCTGGTTCCTGGACGAGGGAATGAGATCACGAATGGGCATGTGTCTCTCCTTTATTCAACAGGCGGGGGCGCGGACGCCACGTTCCGCGCTCCACCTCAATGCTTTCAATAGCCTAAGCTACCTTCTTCTGCTCGATCTGCGAGGAAGGAGAAGCGCCGCTCGCGATCTGGATTTGCCGCGGCTTCATCGCTTCCGGGACCTCGCGGACGAGGTCGATGATCAGCAGTCCGTCCCGGAAGGATGCCTGCTTCACCTGGACGTAATCGGCGAGGTTGAACACGCGCCGGAACGGACGCGCGGCGATGCCCTGGTAGAGATATTCGCGCTCGGCGCCGTCGGACTTCGCGCCCTCGATGGTGAGCGCGTTGTGCTCGGCCGTCACGGCGATCTCGTTGACGCCGAAGCCCGCCACGGCAAGGCTGATCCGGTAGTGATCCTCGCTGGTGCGTTCGATGTTGTAGGGGGGATAGTTGTCCTCGGTCGTCTGGCTCAGCGTGCTGTCGACGAGGTCGGCCAGATGGTCGAAGCCGATGGTGGAGCGCCACAGGGGCGCGAAGTCAAAGGTGGTCCTCATAACCAAGTCCTCCAAAGAGCAAGATGGATACGAAGGAGCGCTAGGCTGAGGCCATAAGGTCACCGGCCCGGCGCCCATGCCGGACCCGATCTGGCATCCGGCACACCGCTCTCGCGGCGAAAAACCACTTAGAAAAACGAGCGGCCATTTCAAGAGGTGGTCGAAAAAAATCTTGCAGAACTGCAGGCCGTTGTGGCGCCGCAAAAGGCCGCTTGGCGACCGGCCAAGGACTGCGAGCAATCGTCCCTCGATGAGGATTTTGCCCGCATTCGTGTGCATCGCAATGGCGTCGACCGCTATCGCCGACTTCTCGGATCGGTTCGCCGCGTAAAGCGACTTCTCTGTGATCTCGAGCCCCGCACGCTGCCCTGGCCCGTCGCCCGAACTTTCCTGCCCATCTTGAAAAAAGATCAAGCCTATCTAAAATCTTGCGCGGAGGGGCCCCTCCGACCTTTGAAAGGATTGCTCGCATAGACCGTCGAGGACGACGATGATGACACTCGAAGTAAAGCTCGCCCGCTTGCGCACCCACCGCAACAACATCCACCGCTACCACCGGCTGCTCAAGACCCGCCTTTCCGACATCGAGCGCGAGTACATTGAAAGCCGTCTCTCCGAGCAACGAGCAGCGCTGGAAAACCTGGCGCGCACAACGTTTCCCATCCCCTTCAAAATGCCGCCACCAAGTCAGCCGCAGACCTTCAGACCTGATGAGGAGGCTTGAGGGTCGCCAGTGCGCTCACAGAAGGTCGCTCCCGTGCGACAGCGGCCCATCAACGGCGTCGAGCCGGAAAGAACCGAGGATGACATTACGCGTGAGCTGCTCGGCCCGCGGGGCGTTCCGGGCGCGCCCGACCCCGCCCGCATGGTCCCGCAGGTCGAGAAGAACACGCCAAAGCACATAAGGTGGAGAGATGAACCGGCCGCCACAAACCGGAACCTTGTTGATCCGGTCAAGGCCGGAGAGGTGGAACGGGCAGCGAGCAACCACCATTCTTCCGCATGGCGGGGCGCCTTTGATTGCGGTGCAGTGATGCAGAACGCTCAGAAGTACATCAACATCGCCGCTCTAATCGCGCTCGCTGGTTGGTTTGGTCTCTGTTTCAAGATGGGCTGGTACTGATCGAACGCGCCCGGCATAGACCACATTGGCCCCAGCCTGAGGTTTTCAGATTGAAAACGAGCTGGGACCGAGGGGTCCGCCGCTGTCTGATCGGCAAACGCCGCTTCATCCCGCAGAATCATCCCCTCTGGGATTCAAGTTTGTGAATCTGACGCAACAGGAACGCCCCAGCCCGCCGGGGGACGAGCTGGAGCTTAGTTGGCAATAGGTCTCGCGAAAGGATGGGCACGCAAGACCGATCATTGAACTGGCTGCGGGGGCGCTCGTTCCTAAGAAATCGATGCCTGAACGCCACCGCCCTCATCGGCCCAAGCGCCGCTCAGCCTTCTTACGGCTGCTGCCCACCTTCTTGACCGCCTTCTTCACGGCGGAAGCCGAGCGGCGCGTCTTCCTCGCCTCATAGCGAACCTCGTAATCTTGTCCGCCCGCCACCCGCGCCCGGCCATTTGCTTTGGGCCTACGGCACCGGCATTGCGCGCGGGTTGCGATGGAAGCGATTGGAGCTCGCCATCCAATTCGGCAGCGGTTCTCCGTCACGATGCCGCCCGCCGGCTACGGCTGCGGCCCAGGCGACCGCGGCCCCGATCAAGGTCGCGGCCGCAACCGAGAAGGCCACGATGATCGCGTTGCGCCGCGCGCGGTTGATGGCCGTCTTCGAGTCTGCGATGAGCGCGTCGACCCGTCGTTCCGCGTCGGGCGCCGCAAGTCCCGTGAGCGCGGCCACCTGCTGCACGAGATAGGTCCGGTCATCGGTGCTGACACCGCTGTGGCTCGATGACGTCATCAGGATGCGTCCCGCTTCGGCGCGGGCTTCCCGCAGATCGGTGTTGGGGGGTCGCCGCGGTGCGCGGAGCAGCTTGTCGAGCTCATAGCTCAACAGCGGTTCGGCGGCAGACATATTGCTGGCCGAGCTGCGCATCGGCGAGCGGTCGATCGCGGCTGGACCGAGCAGTGCAAGCAGCGCGGCGCCGAGGAGCACCGCGAGAGCCCACGCCGTCAGGCCGTGCAGCCCGTCCCGCCGCTCGCCCTCATCCTCGATCGTTGCAAGGACGGGCGCCGGGCGCGCGGTCCGGCCGGCGATGTAACCGCCGAAGCCGAAGCTGAAGATCGCCTGGATGATCAGATACAGCCCGGAGAGCAGCGCCAGCGCCGCGGAGGCATCACGCCAGGTCGGCGCGGCCGAACTGACGCCGAGACCGATGGCAACGCCAAAGCTGACCAGGATGAACGACATCGCGCCGGCGGCGAAAGCGCCTGCGAGCACCGAGCTCCATTGGATGGTCCGGCGGTCCTCGGCGGCCACCCCGCCCTCCATGACTTCTTCCCGCATGAGAGTGTTTCAATAGCCATTATCGTTCTCTCAGCGCAGGCCGAAGAACGACAGGATCGCCATGATCACGACGATCAAGCCGATGAGATAAATCAGTCCGTCCATGGTCCCTTCCTCCTCAAACACGTCTAATCAGGAGGAATGAGGAACGTTCCTAATTCGGAAATTCCAGGAAACAAACCGGCGATGCGCATTTGCGTGGGCGAGTCCGAAGGATGAAGATTGTGGGTACAAAGGCCGCAGCCGGCCAGTCCCGGGCTGGGGCCTTTGCCGCATTTTGCAGTTGCGGGCCTACAAACTAGGCCGCTTCCAGCGCTCGGCGGTCAGTCGCGATAGCCCTTGCACTTCGTCTCTTCTTTGTAATCGCCGTGCTTGCCCCACTTACGCTCGATCTTGCAGGGGCCTCGGTAATACTCCTGCTTGTACTCGCGGTCGTAGTTGTAGGCGCGGTAAGGACCATGATCGTAGCCCCATCGGCCTTTGCCGCTCTCATCCTTCCAGGGGTCGGCGAGTGCAGGTGTCACGATCAGCCCTAGAACAATTCCGATTGTCGGAAGCGCGTGCTTCATGGTTCGACCTTTTCAAATAGCTGCCCAGCGCCGGGCAATGGGAGGGCGCTGGGCTTCCGGCAGTGCTGCAGCGTCGACCTAGGCGCCATCAAGCATCGCCCGAACGCTCAAAACAACAGGATCAGTGCACGACACGAAGAAAATAGTAGCTGACGCCACCGATCACGAGAACCGTAGGCACAGCCCAAAGCAGTACGACTGGCATGGTTTCCTCCTCCTTGTTCTGCCCGCTAGCTAAAAACGGGATAAGTAGGGTTCCAGTTCCAGAGCGGACGATTCGCCGTTCCTCTTCGGGCTGCTCACAGCGCCAACAGACAGGATGCGCCCCAAAGGTAGGAACGATATGCGCAGAGCCGCCATTGTTTTCGCAGCGGCTCACCGGTACAACTGCCCGCCCATAGACCTCCTGTCCAGCCGAGCCGCGTCGCCCGAAGGAGCAACGCCGATTATGGTGGGAATGCTGAGGCCGCTGCGGAGCGCACAGCTGTACGGCTATCTGATCGAACGCGACGGCCTGCTATTTCATCCAGGAGGCAACCGTCCACTGTGCGGGTTCTACACTGCAAGGCTTATGCTTAACGCGCGCTGGTTGAAAAAGGTGGGGAGTCGATACGAGCTGACTCCGGAAGCTCTGCAGCAATTGCGCTGACCATAAAATCGGCGCGAGCTTGGAGCGATGCGCGATGCGCCTTCTCATCTGAGGAACGTCGAGGTCACTGATTGCATTGAGCTGAGCGCGGCTTCAAGCAGCCGCCTCCACCCTTAGAAGCGAACGGTGTCCAGATCACCGGTGTCGAAGGATGAGCTCGAGCGAATTGCGCTGCAGGAGATCCGAAGTTTTCCAGGCACAGAAAAGGTCGTGTCCATCGAAGTTGAGTTCGGGCCCGATCCACGACCCGGCACCTCAGACTGGAAGCTGCATGTCGTCGCGCAGGAAGGCTGCGACCTTGCACGCATTCAATACGCAGCAAAGACCACAAGCGACCGCCTCAAACGTCGCTATGAAATCCATTTAAACTAGTTTTCGATTGCTCTGTATCAGGCCGGTTGACCGAGCGGAACGGCCCCGGCCGTGGGTTTTGGGCGTCGAGAAAGGCCGGGGCCGCTTGGAGGTTGCTTGGACCTAGGGGAAGGCCAAGCATTGCTAGCTTACCTCTGCGCTGCCAGCGCTTCTGTTCGCTTCAGCACATTGCGATGCTTGCTCCAGACAGGAACCATGCCATTTTTCCCGTCGCCCAGGTCGACCCCGATTGGCCTCAGCGTCGCCGCCCATGGAGCTGGGGCGATTTTTGCTTACACGAGTTCGAGATGAAAAGAGGCCGCCAACTGAGGCAGCCTCAGTTCGTCGTTAGAGGCTTCTTTGGTTCCTCGGCGACCGCCTCAATATCAACCGGGGGCAGTTCGCCCGTGCGGTCCTTCAGATCGGCTGCACGCTGGATCAATCCGGAGGCAACCTGCGGGTCTTTTGTTGTTTTGGCCATTCGCAGCAGCGTTGCTGCGGCTTCTCGGGCGAAGGAGGTGTAGCGCGGCACGTCTCTTATCCGATCCGAAGTCCCCTTGAGATTAGTCAGGAACCCGGATTGCGTTCCGGTGCGTTGTGCAAAAATGTGCACAGGCGATAAAAAGGCCTCAGCTCCGGGGCTGGCACCAAGCTGAGACCTTGTGTCGGCATCACGTTGTCGAGGCGTGATCCGGAAGGATCAACTTAGCTACTGCCGCGCGCAAGGAGCTCATCCATGGCGAAGGAACTCAAACAGCTGCGCAAGCAAGCTGAAAAGGCCGCGCGCGCCGCAAAGGCAGCCGCAGATGCGGAAGTATCAGAGCAACTGCGGACGCTAGCGCGCGCCTTCCAAAACCAGGCCGACGTTCTGAAATCGAAAAAGAGGCCAGACAAGAAGCACAAGAAGCAACGGTGATGCTGACGTAAAAGCCGCGCTTCCTGGCGTCCGTCAGATCATGCCCAAAATGATGAAAAGTCCGATCTCAACCAGCAAGACCGTCCCTGTCATCGCGGATATGAGAAACAGGTCACCCGCCGATAGGAACTGCATGGTTCGCCTCGCAATTTGCCCGAACCAGTTCCTAGCCTAATCTAAATTTAAATAATATGCACGATTTAAATTGTTTAATAGACATTATGTTTTATTTTATCTCTCGATTTAATCACGCAATATGCATGATGGAACTTGCACTTTTGTTGGAGTTTTCCGGGTATGAGCCGCTCCCCGTCGATTGCGCCTCATGTGGCAGCAGACCAGGATGTCTACCTTGTGGTCGAGGAATTTGCCGGCCGGCGAGCCTGGTGCGAAACAGCCGAAGAGGACACCGGTCGCGCGACGCTGATGCGGGACCTGATGGACGGCTTGTATGAGGATCCCACTCGCATCGTGGCATTCAACACGACAGAGGGGTGGTCGCGCGATGTAACCGTAGAGATCGCCGATGAGCTACGCCGCCGCCTTGTCGAGTTCGACGAAGTGGCGGCATGCGTCCTGAAGTTCGTGGAGAGAGCGGCGAGCCGCTGAGGCAGGGATTCGCAATTTCGCGCCGAACTATTTATCTGCTCGGTATGTTTAAGGCATACAAGCTGTGCCTGGCGACCGCCGGCAAGCAGGTCCCGAACGGGCCGGACTGGATTCATGAAGTGAAGCATGACGGCTACCGGATGCTGGTCATCCGGGAGAACGAACGCGTGCGCCTGCTCTCTCGCAACGGCACCGGCTGGACGAAGCGCTACCCCTGGATTGCTGAGGCCGCGCTGAAGAACCGGCAGAAGCGCTTTGTGATCGATGGCGAGGCCGTGATCCTTGGGGTGGACGGCATCAGCGACTTCAACGCGCTGCACAGCCGGCAAGACGACCACGAGGTGCAGCTCTACGCCTTCGATATCCTTGCGATGGGCGGCGACGACCTGCGGTCCCTGCCCCTCCACATGCGCAAACCACACTTGGAGCAGCTCTTGGCGCGCCGGCCGGACGGGATCAGCGTGGCACCGTTCGAGCGCGGCGAGATCGGGCCCGACCTATTTCGGGCGGCTTGCCGGATGGGCCTAGAGGGCTTGGTCTCCAAGCATCGCGATCGGCCGTATCGTGGTGGGCGGCAGAAGCACTGGATCAAGGTGAAGAACCGGAGCCATCCCGCGATGGAGCGCGAGCTATGACAGTCTTCGTATACGTCAACACCGGCAAGCAGGCTGGCGACAAGGACCACATTAAAGTGTTTGCTAACCAGGATGCCGCAGAGAAATGGTTCGAGACAAACGACCCTGAGGGCGTAGCGTTCGAATATGAGGTTCTCGAATAAACGCGCATCCGCCGACGTGGATGCGCCTTCTAGGCCAGTACGCCGGGGTGGCCCGCCAGCGCGAGCCGGCGGGCCCGTTGTCGTGCCGCTGTACCCCCGACAGCCGACACCGCAATGGCCTTAGTCTTCTTCGGCTAAGGGCCCAGGAACGGACTCATGCAGCGCAGAGCATATGCCGGCTGGTTTAGTGCTGATGGGAGAAGTTTTGGGCAATCCAATTTGCCCGCCAACTGAGCCTGGTCTATTTGCGCGAACGCTCAAGTTGCTCGCGCGATCGGGCGATCCTGATTCGCGTTGGTTCGGTCCCGGCGTTTGTGCGCTCGCAACTGCTTTCAACAAACGATGTGAAGACTTCCAGGTCATTGATTACCCACGTGGGACATCTCCCGGTCGGCTCCTAGGTTAAGATAAAAAGGCGACAAACAGGAACTTACGAAACAGCAAAAACCGGTTCAAACACCGCCAGTAACCCTGTCGCGTTAGATCCATTTCATCTGTCGGGCGATGCACAAGCTGTTGGGCCACGAGAACGAATCCTGAGGGTTGCTGCGTTGCATTCTCTTCGACGAATCAAACAGAACGTGTGCGCAGACGGAACCAAATCGAACCTGGCTAACTTTGTGAAACGGAAGACACGCAAAGGAGCGGCCATGGTGGTCGATTGTTCATCTCCGGAAGTTAATCCAGCGGACGATCGGCGATGTCCCCATTGCGACAGTTCGCTCCGGCTCCTCCGAACTGTCCTTCATACTGTAAACGGCAAGACCGTCCGCGTCTTCGAGTGCGGGGCTTGCACAAGGCTGGTCTGGGACGATTAGGGCAGGTTAGCGCAAGGAGTAGCGCCATGAGTAAGGCTATCCGCAATGCGACCGCCGATCCCCCGATCATTACTGTGGGCGATCTCATCGATGAACTCTGCCGATTGCCGGATACAGCGCTCGTTAGTTTCCACTGCCCAATGCTCGAACATGAACTTACATTTTACAACCTTCGACGGCGATCGAAGGACGTCGTTGAAATCGAAGTGAACGCATATCCGCAAAGTCGCCCGGCCAACGCCGCTTGAGAATTGGCACTTGGTGTACGGCCCCACCGGGAACGATCATCCCGTCGCGGCATTAACATATGAGACTGTCGCCCGCTGTTTCAACAAGCAGCGCACGTCGTGGGATAGCCAAAGGTCGTTGACGCAAGGACCCGCTGTTTAGAAACCAGCGCCCGCGCAGATAGCCAAAGGCAACGGTCTCCGCCTCTCCTTCCAGAAAAGGAAGTATTGGATCGTGGGCAGGGCTTGGAACGCCCGAGTAATCGATTTGACCATGCTCACGGGACCGAACGAGCATGCCCAACATCAGCATTGACCAGACACACGGCCATGCAATCGCTCATGAGATTGGAGAGCGTCTGCGTGGATTGCTGCGAGAGGAAGTCGAGTTGCCCTCAAGCCTCAAAAGGCAGATGCAGCGACTTCGCGAGCTGGACGGCGAGGCGCCCTCGATCGTTCCCATCGACGAAGAGAACTCCATTGGTCGGGATCCACCGCGACTTAGGTCGTGGTGGCGAAGACAAGGCTGGTTCAGATTACCCCGAGTGCGATGAAACGCCCGACCTCGATCAGGAGAGCAACGCTTGTGAAAGTAAGAAACACATTGCTCTGGGTCATGGCTCGACTCATTCCACTGCGAGCCCCGTCGCTTAAGCTCCACGTTGAGTAAGAAGGTTTCGGTTCCATGCGAGGGGCAAATGCGGCGCTCGGCAGGA
Organism: Bradyrhizobium sp. C-145; assembly: GCF_023375135.1. Taxonomy (NCBI): domain Bacteria; kingdom Pseudomonadati; phylum Pseudomonadota; class Alphaproteobacteria; order Hyphomicrobiales; family Nitrobacteraceae; genus Bradyrhizobium; species Bradyrhizobium sp. C-145. The sequence continues at coordinate 7,932,516 of NZ_CP088150.1, forward strand.
TTCCGGAAATCGCGATCGGGCCGTGGATGTCTGCTGCGCCCCTGATAGCTACGCGATAGCTGACGTTACCAGAAGTCCGAGTTGGGCCAAATTCGGAAGTCGCAGCTTGGGCGGCGAAATCCCGTTCGCTCCAGAATGGCCTGCTAGGGAATTTGATAAAGATGTACCCCGTAGCCTTCAAATTGGTCTTCGAAAGAACCTTGTGCGAGGGATACGCTACGCTCCTCGCCGACGACCCGAGCACTGGTCTGATGAACGTTATTGACCGTGATCCGCGCTGTGGACGGAGAGTTCTGCATCGCGACGGCAAAGATATACGTGTTGTCTTTGTACACCTTCACCATGGTTGCGATCGGGACCTGCGAGCTTACGGATATAGCCCCGGATACGCTTGGGCTCTTCAACGCTGGCGAGAGAGACAAGATCAATCGGTTCGTTCTCGTGACCTCCTCCACGATATCGGGGTAACGGAAGATGGCGTCTTCCCGGAAGTTTGGTTTAAACTCATGCACGAAATAAAAAATTCCTGTCGCGCCATGAATCAATGCCATCCAGATCTCCGCCCGAACTTCCGCCGCAGTCGGTCGACGAGTAGGATCTAGTGCCGTCGTCTCGAGCGCCATCCATACGCTTTGCTCATCGGTAGCCCTCTTCGCGAGATTGGTGACGCCACCCGCAACATATTCCAGCCTTCCTTTAACTTGAGGCGTAGTGGATCCCACTGGATAGATGTCGTACGACAAGATATCTGCACCTTGGATCGCAATATCGTAGTATCCCTGATCACCGTTGCAGGGGCCACGACCGCGCCAGAATTCGTTGGCCACACCCTGCCCGAAATTGATCATCATCGGTCGCGTTGGATCCCGGGCTTTCATCTCTTGCGTACGCCGAGCGACTTCAATTGCTGGAATGCATGTTCCGTACAGTCCTGGCCCGATTGGTCGGGCATTGTCCGGTTCGTCTTCTTGCATCCACGCTTTTATAACGTGCCGGTTGACCGATTTCAGCGCAACGTCGTTTTGGCCGGCAACGGCGAACATGTGCTGCCGCGCCAATGCGGCGAGTTGCTCTTCAGTGGGTCCTTCGTACAATCCCACAAAGGTATTGATCCCGATTGCCTTGTAAGAGGCAGCGCGAGTCGGCGATTGCAACCAAACGCCAATCGGGAAGAAGTTGGCATCGGTGGGAAATCCATTTACCTGCAACTCGCCACCCGATACGGAAGCTCCCACGAAGAGCAAGACTGTGACAACTATCCTGAAACGGAACGGCATGGCGCGACCTCAGCTAAGTTGTTGACACCAATGAAGCGATCCCACTTCATCGCGTCGACTACTGGACCATCAAATGGAGCCTAGCATATTCAACCTAAGCCACCTGCACAGATGATGCAGGCAGAACCGCTCTGGACGCGGCGCGGCGGCCTAAGATCGGCTTCGGGTCAAAACGCGAAGAACTCAGGTTGAGCAAATCTGGTCCGCCGTGGCTCAACGAGCGGACTACCGACCGCCGAGGCGCAACTTCGCCGACGGGCCAGAAGCAGAAGTCACTGCTCGGGCAATCCCGCCTTGCGCAAAGCCTCTTCCACGTAGGCGCGCTGCTCCACATAGGTAGGATCATCGGACAGATCTGTGGTCTTGAATTTCGCCAGCGACGTGTAATTCGGGTTCAGGCGACCGGCGGTCTCAAGTGCTGCGCGGGCAGCGGAAAGATCGCCTTTGATAGCCTGGATCGCGGCGTAGTAAAGCTGGGCATATGCAAGTCTCGGATTGGTGGCCACCGATCTGCTCAGCCACGTCAGCGCCTCGTCGTCGCGCCTGAGGAGTATCATTGCCCGACCCATTTCGAACTGCCACGTGCCGAGGCCGGGGTCGCGGGGGCTGAGTTCAATGGCGCGTTCGAATAGCGGGATTGCATCCAGGGATTTTCCGGTGAAGACTAGCGTCTCACCAAGAAAAAGTGTCGTCGTCGGTACGTTGCTGTTGATTTGCAGCGAGACTCTGTACTCTTCGGCCGCCTCCCGCTGCCGCCGCTGTGCCTGCAGGATACGAGCGCGCTGCGCATGGGCGGCTGCATTGTTCGGATCAAGCCGGACTGCCCGCTCCGAAAGTTCGTAGGCACGGCGCAAATCCCCGTCCGGGTTGGACGATTGTCCATTGATAACCAGATTCGCGAGTGTCAGGGAAAGTCCTGTCACCGCCCTCAATGTGTGAGGATCAAGTTCGATAGCACGCTCAAACAGACGTCGCGCTTCCTCTCGCGTTTCTGGCGCAGCCGGCTTGTACAAGGCGGCCCACCCTTGCAAGGCAAGATCCGATGCGGTCGGATTGGTCTGGTGCTCCAGTTCGATGCTGCGGCCGGCGAGGACAACCAATTCCAGTCCCAGCATACGTGCGATCCGGCCGGTTATGTCATCCTGCAATTCCAAATAGTTGCTGCGGGGACGATCGAAGCGGTCCGACCAGACATGGCCGCCCGTCTCGGTATCGATCAGCTGCGCGTTGATCCGGACCTGATCGCCGACGCGCTGCACGCTGCCCTCGAGCGCATAGCGGACACCGAGTTCACTTCCGATCTGCCGGACATCTATTGGCCTGCCCTTGTAGGTGAACGCCGTGTTGCGTGCGATAACGAAGCTGCCCTGAATCCGCGAGAGATCTGTCGTCAGGCCGTCGGTGACTGCATCGGCAAAGTAATCCTGCCCCGGATCGCCGCTCAGGTTGCTGAAGGGAAGCACAACGATGGATAAGCGCGATGCTGTCCTGGATGGCGCAACGTTTTGTGGGGTCTGGGTTACCCGCGATGTGACGCCCGTGCCACTTAGCAGATACCACGCCCCGCCACCCCCGACAGCTGCGAGAGCGAGAATTGCGGCTGCAGCCACTGTAGTTGATCGGATGCCGGATCTCGCGAGCGACGGCAGCGGCGTGCCAGTCGAGTCGATCATGAACACCTGCACTGGCTCGGCGATGTTTTTCAGGCGCTGTCGGCCCCGATCATGCACTGCCACGGCAATCTTGCCCTTGACCTGATCGTAGGCTGCGCGGGACAGACAGACGCTGCCCGAAGGCGCGATGTTCTCCAAGCGTGCGGCCACATTCACGCCATCGCCCATCAGGTCGCCGTCGGATTCGACCACTACGTCACCAAGATTGATCCCGATGCGGAAACTGATTTGCTTATCGGCAGCGACGCCCGTATTTCGATCGCTTGTCTGGCGCTGTAACTCGAGGGCGCAACGGACGGCATCGACGACCGAGGCGAACTCGACTAGCATTCCATCTCCGGTCGTTTTGACGATGTGACCATGATGGATGGAGATGGCTGGATCGATGACGTCCTGCCGCAGCATCCGGAGCCTCGCGATTGTCCCTTCTTCGTCAGCCCCTATCAGCCGGCTATAGCCCGCCACGTCGGCGGCCAAGATCGCGGCAAGTCTGCGCTCGACGGGCTGCTCGACCACGGTCCATCCCCTATGGAATTGACGGCGGAAGTCTAGCACAATGGCGCACTGCAAGAAGACCAACTCTACGGCGTCGGCGATCCCAGCAAAGGGAGAGCCTCGGGCTCCGGTAGGCCCGAAAGTAGCTCAGGTGATAACGATGCGTCGGGTTCGGGTCAAAATGCGAAGAACTCAGAGCGAAGCGCGGTAGGGACGGTCATTGCTGACCGCCCCCCGCCCAAATCCGTGCAGGCGGAATTCCCGCACACGGCTCCTGCCTCGGGTGCATGACGGCGAAGCGCTTGTCAGGATACGGGTGAAGGATACGCGGTTGGGGGAGCCAGTCGGCGGCCAATCCTTGCATTCGTTGCCATGAGAAGCGGTCCTTCTGGCCGCGCCGCCGCAGCGTGCGCAACCAGATGCGCGTCACATGATAGTAGAATGCTCTCAATGCAGGGCCGTTGGTCGGCACGGCATGATAGGCGAAGAAGCCTCTGACCACTTGCTTGAGCCAGGCCCCGTGCTCGGGGATAGGTTCGTGCATGCGCCGTCGCAATTCCTCCTTGATCCTCCTGAGCGTTGCCCGCATGCGATCGCGCCGTGTTGTTCTTTTGACAAGGAACTGCCCACGGCTGTTGCGTTCACAGATGAAGGTAAAGCCAAGAAAGTTGAAGGTCTCCGGTTTTCCGAGCCCGCGATGAGCTCGTCGTTCTGCCGCAAAGCGGCCGAACTCGAGCAGGCGGGTCTTGTCCGGATTGAGCGACAGCGAGAACTCCTCGAACCGCTTGCGCATATCGTCCCAGAAGCGCCGGGCGTCCGCCTCGTGCTCGAAGCCGACGACAATGTCATCAGCATACCGCATGAGGATCATGTCGCCCGTGGCCTCGTGCCGTCGCCAGCGCGCGGCCCAGAGGTCGAACACGTAATGCAGGTAGATGTTGGCGAGCAGCGGTGAGATTACCGACCCTTGCCCCGTCCCCTTTTCACTGACCGTGACAACCCCGTTCTCTAGGACACCAGCCTTCAACCACTTCTGGATCAGGCGGATAATGCGCAGATCGCCGATACGGTGCTCCACAAATCGCACCAGCCAGTCTTTGCTGACTGAGTCAAAAAAGGAGGCCACATCTGCGTCAAAAATGAAGTTCACTCGCCTGCTCGTGACCCCGACGACCAGCGCATCCAGCGCATTGTGCTGACCTCGCTTGGGTCGGAATCCGTAGCTGAACCCGAGGAAGTCTTCCTCGTAGATGGCGTTCAGCACAGCCGCGGTCGCTCTCTGGACGATCTTGTCCTCGAGTGCCGCAACCGCCAGCGGACGCTGTTTCCCATCAGCCTTCGGTATGTACGTCCGGCGTGATGGCAGTGCCCGATATGCTCCCCGGTGAACCCGCTCATGCAGATCAGTGAGGTTTCGGTCACCGGCTCACGCTTGCCGCGCTCACCCCAAACCGTTCACCTGCCTCGCGGTGCGATGCCCCCGCCTTCACCGCGGCCAGAATCGTCGGCAAAAAGGTTGACTTCGTTATCGCCTCAAATCTCGCCTTGTTGGATGACTCCGTTTTGGAGTTTTGCAAATCTAACGAAATATTGCTCTCCACATCCCTCGATGGCCCTGCCGAACTGCATAACAAAAACCGACCGAGACCGGGCGACACTAGTTATGAGTTAGCGGTCGCCGGGATACGTCTGCGAAAGAAGTCCTTGGGCCGGATCGGGTCGGGGCGTTGATGACAACGACAGAAGCGAGTTTGGATCGCGTCGACGACATCATCGATGAATACCTAAACCTTGGCTTGGACGGCATCTTTTTGCGGCCTCTGTCTCCCTTTGGTTTCGCGATCAAGACAAAGCAATACCAGCGTTACGACGCTCACAAGTGGCTTCGCTTCTACGAACGGGGTTTGCGCCGCGTTCTAGAAATCAATCGTCAAGGGACATTCTTCAGAGAGTTCTACGCGGCACTTATCCTGACGCGGATGCTGACTGACAAGCCCATCGGATATGTGGATTTGCGGAGCCCCGCGGGTATCGGCATCGGCGTGCTCGTGTACAATTACGACGGCAGCGTAGACGACCACGCATACGCGGAGACGCTCGGACTGTTGCTTTTGTTGGAACTACGGCACGCCGCTGACCCAAAGTACTCGCAATCGAATCCGGTTCGCGGAGGTTTAAGCCAGATCGCAAGGCCCGACGTCGTGTGACGCAGATGCGCCACATGGACTGATCGGTTTTCGTCCCACGCTCCGGCCGAGCTTGCAGATGTAGTGCATTCGCTCTCGCCGCAACTGAAAGGCGCAAACCGAAGAGCCGATGATGACACCCCTCCATTGCGATGGTTCGCTGCGAAGGCGTGACGCTTCAAAGGTCCTTTCTGGTCTAACGACGTTGGTCTCGTGATCTCTCAATCCGGAGAGATACAATGTCCCTGTTCTTCAACGACACAACCGTGCAGCCCGCCTGCACCAGCAATGTTCACCGCCCGCTGGGCGGCATCGCGGGGCTTCGGGAGGTCCACGACGACGTCGGTCGCCTCACCGTCTCGGCTTTCCCGGTCGCGCTCGGTTACTCGCGCGAGCGGGCGAGCGGTCGGGAATTCCCGGATTGGCAGCAATAGCTCTGGAATCACGTCAATAGCTCTGGCGCGGCGGCGCGGCTGGTCCGCTAGATGATCGCCATCGCTCGCGGCTTCGATCGGCTATCGATCCTAGCCCTCGAGCAGGATCGGACAAGACACGGCCGATTCAGGGAAGACACCGGACCCGCGCAGCGCCCACAACGAGACCCAAGATCAGGCCGAGGCCACGAATGCCCGAGTTCCCGAGCAGCGCCGCCACCGCCGCGTCAATCGTCGAAGCCCTGCGAACGCTAGCCGACGCGCCGCCAAAGGCACGCGCGAGCTTTGCCAAGGGCCAATGCGTTCGCGGCACCTATGCCCCGTCGAATCAGGCCAGCGAGATCACGAAATCCCGGAGTTTTACGAAGCCATCCCGCGTGCTGGCGCGGTTCTCTGTAGGCGGCGCCCATCCGAAGGTCGCAGACACGGACAAGCTTGTGCTGCGCGGTTTCGCCTTCCGGCTCGGCAGCGACGGTCAGCGCTCGGAGCTTTTCACACAGAACGCGCCTGTGCATTTTGCGAGAACGCTCGACCAGATGTTGGACTTCCTCAAGGCGCGCATTCCCGGGCCGGACGGCAAGATCGATGCGGCGAAGGTCAAGGCGTTCTCCTCTGCCAATCCCGAAACGCTGTTTCAGGCGAATTATCTCGCCGCGCAGCCTTTGCCGGGAAGCTTTGCAGGGACGACCTATTGGGGCGTGCACGCCTTTCCCGCGACGAACTCAAGAGGCGAGACGCGTTTCATCAAATTCAAGGTCGAGCCGGTCGGCGGAGAGGTTACGCTGACCGAGGACGAAGCCGGGGGAAAGTCTGCCGACTTCCTGAGCGACAATCTCGATCAGCGGATCGCGGCACGCGACGTCAGGTTCAGCGTGATGGCGCTGCTCGACCGGAGCGGCGATCCCGTCATGGACGTGACCGTCCGATGGCCGGACGAAGACGAGCGCGAAGCGGTGCGGCTAGGCACGATTGTCATCACGGGAGTCGAAGCCAACGAGACGTGCGATGAGGCGAACTTCAATCCGGCAACTCTCGCGGAAGGCATCGGTCATCCCCTGGACGAGATCTTTGCCGCGCGCCGCACCGCCTACGCCATATCGCAGAGGATGCGAGGGTAAGCCGACTATGTTTCAGTTTCCGAGCCGCCATGCTTCTCGCGGCGCCACGCGCCCGGACTGACGCCGACCAGCGAAGAGAACACCCGCGTAAAGTGGCTTTGATTGGCAAACCCCGCCGAGATCGCGATCTCGGCCAGCGGCAGGTCGCGAACGCTCAGCAACTGCTTGGCCGCCTTGATACGTTGGTGCAGCAGCCACTGGTGCGGCGGCAAGCCGGTGGACATACGAAACGCCCGGGAAAAATGGCTGACGGAAAGGTCGAACTCAGCGGCGATCTGTTGGAGTGAAAGGCTTCCACCGAGGTCGGACTCCAGCCGTTCGCAGGCACGCTTCATCTGCCACGACGCAAGTCCGCCGCGCGCGAGATCGGTGTTGCGCCGCAGCCCGCCATAGACCTGCGCGACATGCGCTGACAGCGCGAGCATCATGTGGTCGACGAAAAGCTGGTTGGCTTCATTTGGCCGATGCAGTGCATGGTGCAGCGACGCGCCGAGATGGCGGACAATCGCGTCGTCATGGCCGATCCCGGGCTGATAGGCGAGTTCGCCAATGCGCGGCGCGCCGCTCTGCTTGGCGATGTCGTCGAGCGCCGAGCGCGGCAGATAGAAGAACAAGGAGTGGAACGGCTTGTCGATGACGTAGCGCGGATCGCGTTTCAAATCGTACAGATATGTCGCGCCGCTGCGGATATCCGCCTTGATGACGCACCTGCCGCGCTCCCAGCATTCGCAATCCGGGTAATCTCGAAATTTGAGACTGACGAGATAAGCATCGTCAGAAGGCAAAGAGCCGCAGAGGCCCTGCACGGGATTGTCATCCCGCGTCTCGACAACCGCGAGTTCGGCACTACGCAGGGTGCGCGTAATCAGCGAGGGCGCGTCCTTCAGGTTCAAAGGCTGCCCGAGCTTCGCGCCGAAGGCGCCCGCCTGTGCCATGCGTCGATCTCATCCGTGAACTTGCGCGGAGCCGGTTTGTCCCTAGGTCCGCAGAACATCAGCTCATTATCCGCCGTGAGCGAACGACCGTCTAGAGTCCTTTGGTCGCGGCAATTTTGTGACAATCCATCGCGGTTGTCCCTTCACGGCCCCGCTACTCATCACCCGAGTTGTCAATTGCCTCATTTGTCAGCAGAGGGCGGCAGTGCGCATCTATTGAGCGGGATCTAGGTCGCAGTCGCGTGACTGCCGCTTGGAGCAAAATCAGGCAATGCACCCCCGTTTTGGGAAAGACCGAAGACCTGCAGAGCAGTAGAAGGCGCGCCCAACGCTCAAACGAAATGCCACTCAACGGCGAGGACAGGTCCATGAGCTGCACGCCGACCAAGCGCGATCTTCACGAAAATCACCCAGACACTCCCGAGATGCACAACCGCATTTTGCCGAGCGGCGAACGGCGTGCCGCCGATGCCGAAATGGCGCGCGTGCTAAGAACCGCGCCGATACGCATTGCGTCGGAACCATTCGGTGGCGCGATCGCCCATTGGAAGCACGGCGCCCTGCACGATGTCGTCGAGCCAATGACCGATCACGTCGTCATGACGTATCCGACCGGCACACAGCGCCTGGAGCGCCGCAGCGGAAGATTAGTCGCGCTCGGAACGGCGCGCACCGGGGTTGTGACGATCATTCCAGCCGGCTCGAGCGCCCGATGGGATATTCCTGGAGCTGTCGATGTCATTCAGCTCTATCTACCGCATAGAACGCTTGAGCGTGTCGCAGTCGAAGCCGACATGGCTGGGGTCGGTGACCTCCTGGAGCGAACCGCGCACCCCGACCTCATTACTTCTCGATTGCTCACGAGCGCAGTGGAAGCAATGGATGGTAGCGCGGCCCTTGATGCCCTGTTCAGGCAACAAATGACCGACCTTCTCGCCACACGGGTGTTGGCTGCGCACGCCGGTACGCCAGCGCGCTTTCAGCCGACCTTGGGTGGGCTGTCTCCGACGGCGCTCCGCCGCGCGGTCGAGCGCCTACGCTCGGATGCCGAGGCGGACGTCTCGCTCGCAGCCCTGGCTTCGGACGCCGGTCTGTCGCGCTTCCACTTCTGCCGCGCCTTCAAGGAAAGCACAGGGTTGTCGCCGCATGCCTGGCTGCGGCAGCACCGGATCGAGCAGGCGATGAACATGCTGCGCAACACCGATGAGTACATCGTTTCGATCGCAGCCGCTCTCGGCTATTCCTCGCAGACCGCCTTCGCTGCGGCGTTCAGGAAAATGACCGGCGAGACACCGCGCGACTGGCGGAGGCGCATGCGTTAGCAGCAATCTCTCTACAGTGACGGCAATCCCTCTGGGGCAGCGGCAGGACTGATCGGTTAGACCATCATCATGTCCGAACCAACAGACGGAGACTAGAGATGACCTGGAGGAACTTCGTCAGCCGGCTGCCAATCACTCGTCACAGCGCAGAGGCCTTAGCACAGCAACTTTGTATGGACTTTCGTTGGCTGTCCGCTTCACGTCAGCAGCCGGAGGCGACGACGAAGTGCCCACGCAGTCGCTGCAAATGATCAAGCCGGTCACGTCCATCATGATCAGGACCGCTCCGCGGCTTCCCTATGAGGACATGGCGCGGACCGCTCAGCCGATCGTCCTTCGCTCCGGTTGGCCGCTGGGTTCGCTGGGCTGTCGCGCCGGCATGTGAGGCCTTCATGCCGATGTCATCGATACCGGACTGCCTCCGTCCGTAAGGGCCGAGACATCTCATTTCACTCTTCGCGTCGTCGCCGATCGCTGCGCGGGCAGCGAGCAGCAGCGCGCGACTATTGGAAGTCCAACCACAGGAGCCAACACATGCGACTAGTCATCATCGGTGCCGGCTTTGCCGGCATGTACGCCGCCCTCTCTGCAGCGCGCTTGCGCGATATCAAGGGCGCTTCGCCCGAAGAGCTCGAGATCGCGCTCGTTGCGCCCGAGCCGACGCTCGTGGTTCGTCCGCGGCTCTATGAGCCGAAGCCCGAAACCATGACCGCGCCTCTGCTCGATGTCCTCAACGCCATCGACGTCGTGCACGTGCAAGGCAGTGCCGAGACGGTGGACACCAAGTCTCGCATGGTGCAGATCGCAACCAACAAAGGCACGCGAAAGACCCTTTCCTACGATCGCCTGGTCGTGGCCACCGGCAGCCGGCTGTTCCGCCCCAATATTCCCGGACTCGCCGAACATGGTTTCAGCGTCGCCTCGCTCGATGATGCGGTTGCCCTCGACAAACATCTGCATAGCTTGCCGAAGCGGCCTGCGGTGAACGGTCGCGACACGGTCGTCGTTGCCGGCGGCGGCTTCACCGGAATCGAGGCGGCCACCGAAATGCCCACGCGACTGCGCGCGATCCTGGGCAGCGGTGCCAAGCCACGCGTCATCATCGTCGAACGCAATCCGGCGATCGCCCCCGACATGGGCGAAGGGCCCCGCCCCGTCATCGAGGAAGCGCTGCGAAAGGTCGGCGTGGAAATCCGCGTGGGCGTCGGCGTCGCCGCGCTGGACAAATCCGGCGTCACGCTTTCAAACGGCGATCACATCGAGACGGAGACGGTGATCTGGGCGGCCGGCATTCGCGCGGCACCACTGACGCAACAGATCCCCGCTGAACGCGACAGTTTCGGCCGGCTGCTGGTCGATCCCTGTTTGCGCGTGCCCGGTGTGCCCGACGTGTTCGCCACCGGCGATGCCGCTCGCGCCGCCTGCGACGACGAGGGCAACTATGCGCTGATGTCGTGCCAGCACGCCACGCGGATGGGCGCCTTCGCCGGCAACAACGCCGCGGCAGAACTGCTTGGCGTCCCGACCAAGCGCTACCACCAGAAGGCCTACGTCACCTGCCTCGACCTCGGGGAGGCCGGCGCGCTGTTCACGCGCGGCTGGGAGCGCACGGTGGAAATGGTCGGCGATGTCGCCAAGAAAACCAAGCAGGAGATCAACGGCGTCTGGATCTATCCGCCCAAGCCCGAGCGCGCCGCCGCACTCGACTCGGCCGATCCGGAGCAAGTCACCAAGCTGTAGGCGCCCGACGCAACACGGGCCGCGCCTCCGCGTCAAGCGCGGCCCATCCGGAATCCAACATAGAGATCGAACCTCAACGTCAAGCAATGGAGTCTTGAAGATGAACCAGACGATCCGCAGCATCAAGCAGAAGCCTATCAAGAACCTCGACACCACCTCCCCTCACGGCAGAACCGCGACCGACGAGCTGGTTCCGTGGCGCTATGCACTGCGAATCGGCGACATCGAGGTGCTCGTGATCAGCGATGGGGTGCTAACGCCGCCATCCGAGTCCATGGCTACCAATGCCGATCCGGCCGTCCGGGCGGCCTGGCTGGACAACATGTTCTTGTCGCGGGACGCCTTCGATTGGGCACTGAACGAGGTGGTGGTGCGCAGCGGCGGCCAAACCATCCTCATCGACGCTGGGCTGGGAGAGGAGTACCCGGACTTTCCGCGGGCGGGACAGTGGGGCCAGCGCCTCGAAGCCGCTGGCATCGATCTTGGCTCCGTGACCGACGTGGTGCTGACCCACATGCACTTCGATCACGTTGGCGGACTGCTGGTCGACGGCGTGAAGAAGCGGCTGCGCCCGGACCTGCGGATCCACGTGGCCGCCGCCGAGGTCAAGTTCTGGGCTTCCCCCGACTTCTCCCGCACTGCCATGCCGCCGGTGCTCGCAGACTTGGCTCGGCGGGCGTCCAAGCAATTCCTGGACGAATATCACGGCCAGCTACAGCTCTTCGAAGAAGAGTCCAAGATTGCGCCCGGGGTCGTCGTCCGTCGCACAGGCGGCCACACCCCAGGGCACAGCGTGGTTCGCCTGGCCTCCGGCGACGACCGGCTGATGTTCGCTGGCGACGCCATATTCCCGGTCTCGTTCGACCACCCCGAATGGCACAACGGCTTTGAGCACGACCCTGAGGAGGCGACCCGTGTCCGGCTCGAACTTCTGTGGGAGCTGGTGGCGACCGGTTCGTGGCTGGTGGGCACGCATATGCCGTTCCCGTCCATAGGCCGGGTCGCGGCCGCCGGCGAGCTCTTTCGCTGGGTCCCGGCCTGGTGGGACTATTGAGCGCTTCTTGGCTTAGCACCGAACGAGGCGCGAACTCATAGCGCAAAACAAGTTCGCGCCTCCGGCCCCGCTCGCAAGCGTGTCACCAATCCTCCGGTAAATCACCAGCTTTGGCCGCGCGCGCAAGGCGCGCGACCTGCTCACATCACAGCATCAGCAGAGCTATTCCGATGAAACACGAGACCGTGCGCACGAGCGCGTTCGCCATGCCGTTGACGAACCCGGCGTTTCCACCGGGCCCCTACCGATTTCTCAACCGCGAATACTTCATCATTCAGTACCGGACCGATCCCGAAGCACTGCGCCGGATCGTGCCGGAGCCGCTAGATCTGATCGAGCCGGTGGTCAATTACGAATTCATCCGCATGCCGGACTCGACCGGCTTCGGCGATTACACCGAAAGCGGCCAGGTCATCCCGGTGAGCTACAAGGGCCAGACCGGCAGCTTCGTGCACCAGATGTTCCTGAACGATCATCCGCCGATTGCCGGGGGGCGCGAACTGTGGGGCTTTCCCAAGAAGCTGGCGCAGCCGAAGCTCACCGTCGAGATCGACACCCTGGTCGGCACCTTGAACTACGGTTCGGTGCGCATCGCGACCGGCACCATGGGCTACAAGCATCGCGCCCTCGATGCTGCGACGGAGGCGCGAAAACTCGCCGCGCCCAATTTCCTGCTCAAGATCATCCCGCATGTCGACGGCACGGCGCGCATCTGCGAACTCGTGCGCTTCCATTGCGAGGACATCACGGTGAGGGGCGCCTGGACCGGGCCCGCTGCGCTCGACCTCTACTCGCACGCGCTTGCGCCCGTCGCCGAACTGCCGGTGCTGCAAGTGCTGTCGGCCAAGCACGTGATCGCTGATCTGACCCTCGGCCTTGGCACCGTGGTCCATGACTATCTCTCGCCGGCCGCCGTCTCACGGCGACGCGGTACTGAGTCCGAAATCTTGATCGAAGGCAACGCCGGCTGAGCCGCATGCAAGGAGTATTAGCCATGCTGAACGTGATGCGCGAGCAAACCGGTTCTGAGCTGCAGCAAACAAGGTCGCTGCCATACGATGTCGTCGCCCTGGTGCTGCAAGGCGGCGGCGCGCTGGGCGCCTATCAGGCTGGGGTCTACGAGGGTCTGCACGAGGCCGGCATCCGGCCGAACTGGCTGGCCGGCATCTCGATCGGTGCACTTAATGCCGCCATCATCGCCGGCTCGCCCGAGGCCGAGCGCGTGGATCGGCTGCGCGAGTTCTGGGAGACCATCTGCGCCTTTTCGATCGAGTGGCCCGCCGGTGAGGGGCTGGCCAATGCCCTGCCCTTTGCATTCGACATCCACTCGGTACGCAACGCGCTCGCGGCGATGCGGGCACTGGTGCAGGGCCAGCCAGGCTTCTTCAAGCCGCGCTTCCCGTCGCCGTTGTGGTCGCCATTCTCAGGCGATGCCGCGACCAGCTTCTACGACACTGCGCCGTTGCAGAAAACGCTCGAGCGACTCGTCGACTTCGACCGTCTCAACTCGGGCGAGGTCCGCGTTTCCGTCGGCGCGGTCAACGTTCGTACCGGCAACCTAACCTATTTCGACACCGCCGAGCGCCGGCTGGGTCCGAGGCATTTCATGGCTTCGGGCGCCCTGCCGCCGGGATTCCCCGCCGTCGAGATCGAAGGCGAGCACTATTGGGATGGCGGCGTGGTTTCGAACACGCCCCTGTCCCGCGTGGTCTCCGGCGAACCCTGCGACACGCTGGCGTTCCAGATCGACCTTTGGTCGGCCAAGGGTCGCGTTCCCTACGACATGATGGAGGTATCGAGCCGGCAGAAGGACATCCAGTATTCGAGCCGCACACGCGCCGTTACCGACCAAGCGCTGCGAATGCAGAAGATGCGTCAGGCGCTACAGCGGACGATCGAGAGATTGCCGGAAGCCGCAAAGCAGGATCCGGAAATCCGCGCCATCTCGGATATGGCGCGCCATCGCTCCCACAACATCATCCACCTGATCTATCAGACCAAACCCCACGAGGGCCATTCCAGGGATTACGAGTTCGGGCTGAGCGCCATGCGTGCACACTGGCAGAGCGGACGGGAAGACATCCGCCGCACGCTTGCCGACGGCCGTCGCCTCGACCCGCCGCCGCCCGAGCTTGGCATCGTCACCCACGACATACATCGCCGCGACTGAGCTCTCGGCCAACTCATCTCCTGAACATCGAAAGGAACTCCCATGTTGAACGGCAAGGTAGCCATCGTCACCGGATCGACCAGCGGCATCGGACTCGGCATTGCGAAGGAACTCGCCAAGCTCGGCGCCGATATCGTGTTGAACGGTTTCGGCGACGCCGGCGAGATCGAGAAAATTCGCAGCGGCATCGCGCGCGAGCATGGCGTGCGCGTCATTTATGATGGCGCCGACATGTCGAAGGGCGAGGCCGTGCGTCGACTGATCGACGCCACCATCGAGATGTTTGGACGGGTGGACATCCTCGTCAACAATGCCGGCATCCAGTTCACCGCGCCGGTCGATGAATTCCCGTCCGCCAAGTGGCATGCCATCCTCGACATCAACCTGTCGGCGGCGTTCCACGGCATCGCGACGGCCCTGCCGCAGATGAAAAAGCGGGGCTGGGGCCGAATCGTCAACATCGCCTCGGCACACGGCCTTGTCGCCTCGACCCACAAGGCGGCTTACGTCGCGGCGAAACACGGCCTGGTCGGCCTCACCAAGGTGGTGGGCCTCGAGACGGCCGGGAGCGGAGTGACCTGCAACGCGGTCTGCCCCGGCTGGGTGCGAACGCGACTCGTCGAAAAGCAGATCAGCGACATGGCTGCGCAGCGAGGCATCAGCCAGAAGGAAGCGACCGAGGAGCTTCTCATCGAGAAGCAGCCCTCGCTGCAATTCGCTTCTCCGGAGCAGCTTGGCGGCACCGTCGCCTTTCTCTGTTCGGCCGCAGCAGACCAGATCACCGGCACGGCGATCTCTATCGATGGCGGCTGGACCGCACGGTAGCCGCGAGAATAGGCAGAGCTGTCAACGGTAGGAGAACATCGTGGCGCATCCCAACAAGAAGAAGGTTATCGGCTTGTTGCTATGCCTCGGCTCGGTCGTGACCATGCTGGCCGGATGGACCTATGCCCATTCAGGCGAGACGTCGACGGACAATGCCTATATTCGTGGCGACGTCACCTCGCTTGCACCAAAGGTTGCGGGCTACGTCACGGCGGTGGAGGTTCGGGACAACCAGGCCGTTCATGCGGGCGACGTCCTGTTCCGGATCGACGATCGGGACTACCGCGCGCGGCTGGCGCAAGCTGAGGCTAATGTCGAGGCCGCGCAGGCCCGGCTCGCCAATGTCGATGCGGAGATCCCGCTTCAGGATACGCTGATCCGGCAGGCCGAGGCGCAGAAGCGTTCGAGTATGGCCGAGATGGCTCTGGCCACCAAAGCCTCCGATCGGCGCCGCGAGCTGATCCGTACGAATGCGGTCAGCCAGGCTCAGGTTGACGAAAGCGATGCGGCGCTGTCGAAAGCTGAAGCGGCTGTCTCCGCAGCGGCCGCCACGGTGGAGGCGCAGAAGCAGCGCATCGCCGTCCTCGCCAGTCAGCGGGAGGCGGCGGTGGCCGCCGTGGCACAGGCGCGGGCCGCGCGCGACCTCGCCCAGATCGATCTCGACAATACCGTCGTGCATGCGCCAGTCGACGGCGTAATCGGCAACCGCCAGGTCCGTGTGGGCCGCCTTGTCGCGCCGGGCACTTCCCTGCTCGACATCGTACCGGTCAGCGATGTGTGGGTCGTGGCGAACTTCAAGGAGACCCAGATCGAACGGATCCGGCCCGGCCAGCGCGTCCGCATCATCGTCGATAGCTACTCGGACCAGCCTCTACAAGGTGTCGTGGACAGCTTTGCGCCCGGCAGCGGCTCCGCCTTCAGCTTGCTGCCGACAGACAACGCAACCGGAAACTTCGTTCGCGTCGTTCAGCGCGTGCCGGTGAAGATCCGCTTCGCAAGCAATCCGTTGCCCGGCCGGCTCGTGCCCGGCCTGTCCGCGCGCGTCGACGTCGACCACGGGAGCGGCTCATGATCAAGGTCGCGTGCACCATACCAAGCCGCGGACGATCCGCCGCAGGACCCCTTCTCGTCACGGGCATTGTGCTCGCCACGTTAACGGATGCCATCGCGAGCACCGTGCTGTCGCTCGGGCGTGGCTATATCATCGGCGACACCCACACCACTCCCGATGAGTTCGCCTGGCTCGATATCGGATACACAGCGCTGAAGCTGATTGGCTTCGTAGCCACTCCCTGGCTGATGCAGCGTGTTGATGCGTGCCGCCTAGTCATCTGTTCAACCCTGGTCATGGGCGGGGCGTGTGGCATCACCGCCATTAGCGCCCGGCTGGACCTGCTGATCGCGCTGCGCATGGTGCAGGGCTTCTCCGGCGCGATCCTGCTTGTCGCAGGCCAGGCGATCATTTTCCGCGCCTATCCGCGATCCCAACAGCCAATCCTTCAGGCGTTGTTTGCGATGGGATCGGTCGTGGCACCCGCGACCGCCGCTCCGGCACTGCAGGGCTGGTTGATCGACAGTCGGTCCTGGACATGGATTTTCTTCAGCGTCGTTCCGCTGGCGCTGGCGGCTGCCGGCCTGCTCCTGATCGCCGGCAACCCGCGGTCCGGTACGCTCGTCCGCCGTCCGCTTGACTGGATCGGCCTCTCATTGATCTCGATCGCACTCTTCAGTCTGACCTATGTTCTCAATCAGGGCAGTCGCTGGAACTGGTTCGAGGCGCCCGGAATCCTCTGGCTCACAGTGACTGGAGCGGCCGCGTTTCTGGCATTTCTCAGCCAGCAAATATTGACTGGAGGTCGCGGCCTGATCGACTTCACCCCGTTTCAATCGGAAGATTTTTCCTTCGCGTTCATTGTCAGTTTTGTTGCAGGCGCTGCATTGTTCGGCAGCGCGTTCTTGATTCCCTCTTTTGCCGTCTCCGTGCTGGCATTCAGGCCTACGGACGCCGGCCTGCTGTTGTTGCCAAGCGGTGCGCTCTTCGTTGGCACGCTCCTTGTCGCCGTCTTCCTGATGCAGGTTCGCCGCGTTCCTCCGGTCGCCACGGTGCCCCTTGGAATTCTGACGATCATGGTGGCGATGTGGATGTTGTCCGGCTCGACCAGCGAAAGCGGCGCGCACGACATGATGGCTGCCGTCCTCTTGCGGGGGCTCGGCCTCGGCTTCCTGTTTCTATCGATCACCCTGATTGCTTTCAGCAACCTCAACCAAGGCAACCGCGCGTCCGGCATAGGCCTCTTCAATACCGGTCGACAACTCGGCGGCCTGATCGGCGTGGCCGTCCTCCAGACGCTGATCGAGCACAGTGTCGCCGGCAACGTGACGGTGCTGGGGGCCAGTCTGACCGCCGGTTCTCCGGCGGTCAGCGAGCGGCTGAGAATGACAGCAGCAATGCTTGCCGCGACAGGAATGGACGCCCTGGCCAGCCGGGCTTCGACGTCCGTGCTGGACGGAGTCGTCATTCGCCAATCCACGGTTATCGCCTTCGATACGGCCTTCAATGCAGTCGCCCTGCTCTTTGTCGTCGCAGCGCCGCTGCTGGTGGCCATCAAGACCGGGCTCTCGCGATACTTGACATTGCGCGGAACGCCGCCGACAGAAATGACGCACTATGGGCCGGGGGCTGAGATGCTGGATAGCCATTTGCCTGCAGACCGGCGCGGTTGAAATGCACGCGCGTTCACCTCAAGGCCATGCCCGTGATCCTGACCACAACGGAGGAGCACGACGTCTAGAGGCGCGCCTCAATGGGAAAGGCCAAGGCGCTGCAGCGACCGCTTCCGGACGGGGCGCTGAGAATCGTTGCGCGTGGCGCGAAGGAAGACCCCGGGCCGGGAATGTAGCGTTCTGCACACGCTGCGGAACTGGTGGACAAGCCATAGCCCTGACGATTGCGAATCCCTGCTCCGGGCTAAGCGCCGGAACGAGCGACAGGGCGAAAGGATTCGACCAAGCAGGAGCGATCTCGATGCTGATGCCGCTCCAATTCGTCGGTCGCGACGCCAGCTTCATCGCCGCTTCGGCTTCGCACTCGGGATCATAAGCGCTGTCCATGCCCGCGATATCGTAGCGCCAAAGCATAAACGACGGATGCCGAACGCCCGAAGGAAGCCTGGACCACTATTCTCGGGCGGCAGCTTTCTGTCGTCTGGCGGTCCAAAGATAGTGCCCGTAAACGACCGGGCCCACGATAAACAACGACAAGATAGACAAATTCCGGAAGAGTTCGGCCAGGGTCGGGTCCGGCGCCTCGCTCCACCCGGCGAGCCGCGCAAATTCCGACCACGCCCGTCGTAGCTCCAAATTCCTCCCGCCTGCAGCCAAAGCATTCCTCTGATCAGATACGCCGGGTGCTGCTGCAGGTCTTTCGGGTCCAAAGGCATTTGGCAAGCTGCGATCCAACCGGTAATCATGATCCCTGTGGCCTGAAGGATAACTGCGTAGGTGAATAGCTTTGTTCGGTCGTGCTTGGATCGGTCATAAAGGTAATTTGCTACCAGCCCGAAAACGATCGCCTGAATGAACAGAAGCCAATGGTCAAAACGGATCTCCGGAAAACTCAGGTGGGACGCTTCCTGCATACCCAGCTCGCTCGTTTGTGGATCCGGCCTACGCCGACTTCCTTTGCGGCCTGGCCGCCGGCTTCTTGGCGGCGGCCTCCTTCGCCGGCTTCTTCCCGGCGATCGGCATCAACATCTCCTTTTGGCCGGCCGCCGCCTTCTTCGGCTTCTTGGCAGGCTTTTTCGACTTGGCGACCTCGGTCGCAGCGCCGCCCACGCTCTTGCGTAGCGCGTCCATCAGATCGACGACGTTCTCGCCCTTCGGCCGCTCCTTCGGACGGATGACCTTGCCGGCCCGCTTCTGATTGATGAGCTCGACCAGGGCGCTCTCGTAGTGATCCTCGAATTTCGCCGGATCGAAGCGCCCCGCCTTCTGGTTCACGATGTGTTTGGCGAGATCGAGCATGTCCTTCGTGACCTTCACGTCCTGGATCTCGTCGAAATATTCCTGCTCGCTACGCACCTCATACGGATAGCGCAGCAGCGTGCCCACCAGGCCCTTGTCCATCGGCTCGAGCGCGATGATGTGCTCGCGGTTGGTCAGGACGACGCGGCCGATCGCGACCTTGTTCATCTCGCGGATGGTCTCGCGGATGACCGCGAAGGCGTCGTGGCCGACTTTGCCGTCGGGGCGGATGTAGTAGGGCCGGATCAGGTAGCGCGGGTCGATGTCGGCCTTGTCGACGAACTCGTCGATCTCGATGGTGCGCGTGGATTCCAGCGCGATCTCCTCGAGCTGCTCTTTCGTGACCTCGATGTACTGGCCCTTGTCGAGTTCGTAGCCCTTGACGATGTCCTCGTTGGGCACTTCGTCGCCGGTATCGGCGTCGACCTTCAGGTACTTGATGCGATGACCCGTCTGTCGGTTGAGCTGGTTGAAGCTGATCTTCTCGCTCTCCGACGTCGCCGGGTATAGCGCCACTGGACACGTGACGAGCGAGAGTCTCAGAAACCCTTTCCAGTTGGCTCGGGGCGCCATGTACGCAGAACTCCGGTTCGGGGCGGCCTGGATTCAAGACGAACGAGATTGCCTGGTTCCGACATCGCGAACCCGCTCGGAGACGATTTCAGAACCTTCCCGATCTGTTCTGTAGGTATTTTTACCTTGATCCAGCTCAGCGGTCCGCCAGACCAAGCGCTTGCCGGCGCGCACAATTCGGCAGGAGGCGGCTGGACTTCGGGCCGTTTTGTCGACTTGACTCACTTCGAACAAACAATGAACATGCCTTATGCCCGCAACACCCGAAGCCGCCGCCTCCGAGCTGGCCGACCTCAAGCTGGCGGCCGACCAGGCAATCGAGGCCTGCGGAGGCGACGCTCGTGAGGCGGTGAAGGCGCTGATCGTGACCAACGACTTTCCCCAGCTCGAAGCGCTCCGGTCGAAGGTGTCGACCGGCTACGCCCGTGGACGGCTCCCACGAGTGCGAGAACGCAAGGATGAAGCAGATGGCGACCTACTATGTCGCTCTACCGTTCGTTTTCTCCGACTACGGCCTAGCCCCCGGCGAGGCGACGGAGTGCCTGAGCGCCAACGCCGCCGTCATGCGGGCCGAGGCGCTATCCAGAAAGCCCGGCCACGCGGGTGCCATTGCGTTCAGCCGAACCGGCGATCCGTCCAGCGGCGACTTCAGCGACGCCAAGCTGATCGGGAAGTTCGGCGAGGTGCCGGACGATCTCAGCACCTTGTGATGGCCGACCTCCGGCTAATCGACCGCGGTGAAGCTCGCATCAGGAGATCTTGGTGGTATAGACCTTGATCATCACCTGATCACCGCTTCACTTCCATTCGAAGAGAAACAACGTGGCAAAGACCCGACCCGAACCCGTCCGCGATCCGAAGGCCGATCACCTTCTGACCCCGCAAAACTGCGTTCTTGTCCTGATCGACTACCAACCTGAGCAGTATTCCAGCGTGACTTCATCCTCGCGTGAGGAGATCACCCTGAATGCGATTGCGCTGTGCAAACTCGCTCAGGCCTACGGCATCCCAGTGGTGCTCTCGACGGTGGCGGTCGACATGGGCGTGAACGAAGGCACGATTCCGGAGATCCGCGCGGCTCTGCCGGGAGTGGAAGAAATCGACCGCACCGGCGTCAACGCGTGGGAAGACGAAGACTTCCGCAAGGCGGTCCAGGACACGGGGCGACGCAAGGTGGTCATCGGGGCGCTCTGGACCGAGGTCTGCCTCGCCTTTCCGACGCTGGACATGCTGGCCGAAGGCTATGAGATCTACCCGGTCGCCGACGCCGTGGGCGGCATCTCGCCGGCCGCGCACGAACGCGCGTTCGACCGAATGATCCAGGCCGGGGCAAGGCCGATCACGGCGATCTCCTTCGGTTGCGAGATCATGCGCAACTGGGCCCGGGAAGATTCCGACAAGCTGCGGGAAGTCATGCGATGGTATTTCCCTCAGCATCGCCGTCTGCACAAGTCGGCTTGAGGGACAACGTCGATCCTTTTCGTGGTCGGCGACGCGAAGTTGAGATGGCTCAAAGCGAACCGTTCGGAGGCGCAGAGTTGGCTTCGTACCGAGCGGCAAGAGAGCGTGCTGCGGTGCCGTTACGGTTGCGGAGCCCCGGACTTCCTAGGCACTCCGGGCTCCGCCCCAAGATTTTGCGACCGCAGGATACGGCGTCGGCTCCGAGAACAACCCGCGGGCACGTTCGATGGAACGAAGCCCGGACCTGCGGGTTGGACGGCGGAAGCATTTGGACAGTTTGAGAGCACGATCGGCCTCGGCAGCGATGCAGCTGCCGGGGCCGATCTGCATTCCATCCTATTCCTCGCTCGGTGCGGCGTTTCCGGGCTCGAGCAGGCTGAGCGCGGTCTCGATCTGCGCGAGCAATCTTTCGATCTCCTCGCGCTCGTTGGCCCCAGGATCGCTCTCGAGCTGCGCAAGGAGCCGTTCCTTCCGCGCCAGCAACTTCGCGACGGTCGACATCGCACCTCCCCACGTTCCCAGCAGAACCTCCAAAGGATTTGATGGGCTGGCGCCGATCTCGCCAGCCCTGTCGCGGCAATGGACGGGCCGCCACGCGTTGCACGCGCCTCAGACCTGGACGTTCGGAGTGTGGCGCTCTGGCCCTACTTCGCCGGCGGCCGCAACGGACTGTCCACCCACCTCCGGGCGGCGGGATCGTGCAGCGGATCATCGTCGCAGGCGGGACAGACGTATCGGTCGGCGTCGCGCCCCGTCCGGTCCGGAACGAGCTTCATCGCCCTCCCGCAGACCGGGCACAACTTCCGCACCTGGTGCGATACCGACATCCGATTTCCCTGCCGCCCCAGCTTAGTTCCGCATCGAGCGCTCGCTCAAGACAATTCGCGAGGCGCGCAAAGCAACGCGGTTCGACGATGACCGAGCAGTTATCGCGGGACGCAGCCGAAGCGACCAGAAAGCAAAGGCATGTTTGCCGGCGGACGCTTCGTCCTGTGTCGCCGCTCATGTTGCTCTTCGTCGGATGCGTCAGACCACTTGACGCGAAGAGCGTCCCGCATTGAAATCCGGCTCTCGGTGATGTTGCGGGGGTGGCGTCGTGGAAGAGTTCTACAGAGGCTTCGCGCAGCGGGCGCGCGAGCTGGCGGAGAATGCGGACCCGTTCACCAAGCGGCGACTGCTCGACCTGGCAAAGCGGTACGATCTCAAGAGCAGCGGATCAAGCTACGGACGCGCTCCGGCGCCAAGGGCAACGCCGCCGACGATGCTCCTCTCGGGATCGGCAGAGGCCTGAATCAGTCCTCTCCGTCGTTCATGTCAGACGGGCATCGGCCCGGCGCTGCGAGCAAAAAACTGCCTCGCGACCCTTGAGACGGGATACAGTACCTCCGTGGAGCATCCTGGAGGTGAAACATGCATAAGGCGCTACTGCTGTCTTCTGTTGTACTCGTCACAGTGCTCGGGTTCGGACTCCAAAATGGAGCGCGTGCCGTCCCCGCCGATCCGCACCTGGTTGACGCGATTCCTTCGTCATCCAACGTGCACTTGGCTCGGGCAGCCGTACGCGGTCCGCGTGGTGGAGGTGCTGTTGTTGGCCCACGAGGAGCGGCCGTTCGAGGCCCGCGCGGCGGAGCCGCTGTCGTTGGCCCGCGAGGCCGCGCGGCTGTCGTCGGTCCCCGAGGCGGAGCCGCCGTCGTTGGCCGGCCCTACTATGGAGGAGTGTGGTACGGCACCGGGAGGCGGTACTGGAATGGCCGCTGGTGGCCATATGGCGTAGGCGCTTGCTGGCGCCGTAGTCCGATCGGCTTTGTGTGGGTGTGCGGATAGCTGTCTTGCACTCCCGCCTCGATCTTGATCAGGGGCGGTGCGGCAGCCATTTGGGCCATAAGCGCGCCAAGGAGCGAACTTGTTGCCGACTTGGCGCGTGCGACGCTCACGTCAAGAAGTCGACGGCCCCGGCTGCTGGCGGAGTGCTGACGGCGACGCCTCCTGGGCCAAGCTCTTCGCCTCCAAGCAGGCGGCCGACAATTGGCTCGAGCAGAACGCTCCCAACGGTAGGACCCGGTCATATCCGGTCGACGATTAAGCTGAGCACAAGCGCGCGGGCACCGGTTGGTCCGGGGCGAAGCGGCAGTCCGCAGCAGGGCTCTAATGGGCTGATGCGAGCCGAAAAGCCCGTGAATCGCTTGGTTTTCGAGTACCTCCTGATGAGATATCGTGCCAAACCATATCCATGCTTCAGGACACGACGAATCTGGCCGCGATGGCGGAAGCCTTGAGCCGGTCGGCGGACTACCGGGTGCTGCGGCGCCTGGTGCCGCGGCCCACGTACCAGCCGACCATCGGGCAGGATTGCAGGACGGGCATCCTTCTGGACACCGAGACTACCGGCCTCGATCACGCCAAAGATGAGATCATCGAGCTCGGGATGGTCAAGTTCGACTACACGCCGGACGGCCGAATCATCGGCGTCAGAGACGTGTTCTCCGCCTTCAATGAGCCGAGCGCGCCCATTTCCGCGGAAGTGACGGCACTCACCGGCATCACCGACGAGATGGTGGCGGGTCACAGATTCGACGATGCCGCCGTCACGTCCTTCGTCGAAAACGCAGTCGTCACGATCGCGCATAACAGCGCTTTCGATAGGAGATTCGTAGAGCGATACTGGCCCGTGTTCGAGCACAAGGCCTGGGCCTGCAGCATGAGCGAGATCGACTGGCGCAATTTCGGCTTCGCGGGTTCGCAGCTCGGCTACCTGCTGAACGGAGCCGGCTACTTCCACCAGGCGCACCGGGCGGTCGACGACTGCCACGCCTTGCTGGAGGTTCTCGCTTTCGAATTGCCGACGACCGGATCGCCGGCGCTCGCGCTCCTGCTTGAGACCGCACGACGGAAGACCCTGCGGGTCTGGGCGGAGCAGTCGCCGTTCGAACTCAAGGACTCGTTGAAACGCCGCGGCTATCGCTGGAACGACGGCAGCGACGGTCGACCGAAGTCGTGGTACATCGACGTTACCGAGGACGCGTTCGCCGACGAGATCGCGTTTCTGCGGGCCGAGATCTATCTCCGCGACGCCGATCCGCGGGTCCAGGAATTGACCGCCTTCTCCCGCTTCTCGACGAGGATTTAGCGTGCAACATTCACATCGCGCGCGCCTATCGGCCCGATTCGGGCCATGCCGGCAACCAAGGATTAAAAAGGATGGCCTTCACGTTGAACGAAGCATTCCGAGTGCTGCGCGCGCGGGGTGTAATCGAAATGAAGGTCAGCCTGCCCGAGAACGAGATCGTCGAGGGGCCGGCCGATGGCTGGGCCTACTATAGCTACGGAAAGGAATTCTATTTCTGCGTCGATGCCGACGGGAGCGCCGTCGGGGGCCGGGAGGCATTCGAAAAAAAGGTGAGCTTGCTCAAGCCTAGGAAGCGCACGGCCGTCCGAGCGAATTCCAGGAGCTAATCCTGCTCTGAGCGGAATGGCCGATGTCGTTCTCGGTTGCGACTGCGAGCGGCCGAATAAGTCATACATCCCGACCTGCAGTTCGGAAGGTCCCGAGGCAATTCAGAGACCCTGTTCACCGACGCCGATCGGCGTGCAAGGACCGGGAATTCCCCAAAATTGACGCGTCGTCGGTCACACTCAGGTCGTATATTTCCGGACCTTCGTAGGGCCGCGCAGATTTGGAAAGGGAAGTGGAGGTGAGCGCATGAACGCCGACCGCCAGTACGCCGTGGCCTCGCTCCTTTTCGACTATGTGAAGAGCCCCTCGTTGCGGCATTTGCGTGATTCCCACAGCGTGCATAGACTTGCCCGCGACATAGTCAGCGCGCTCGATCGCGCAAGTTCGGTTTGGAGCAAGTGGGAGGCAGAACGGGAGGAGGTCGCAAAGGCCCCGGCTCCATGTTGGATTCCGACGGAAGACCTGCTCGCCACGCTCAACAACTTGCCTGGTCCGCCGCTGACTAGGACAGACGTGGAGCAGCGTAGCGTGCAATCGCCAAGGAGACGGGCCGGCCCTGCTATCGTCCGGCAGTCCTGTCGCAACGTCCGCTATTGAACGGACCTCGCCTGCGGTGACCGAAGGTCCTGCGACCAAACAACGCAGATATCGCAACCGCAATCGAGCGATCGAAGATCGCGAGCGCGCCCCAAGAAAATCTGCTGGCAAATCAGTTGGATCGCCGATGGTCGGCACATTGCGCGGCGTTGAACTATGACAAACCTCCCGCACGCGAGATAACATAGGATGAGCGGTGGCAGCCGCAGTTGCCTTGTGTTAGCGTGAATGCTCGCGGAGGTAGTGAAGCAAACCTCCTCGAAGCCGGCTTGGACGACCCTTTTTAAAAGACCAGCGCTATTTCGATCCCGCGGACGCCTGCTGCGTCTTTTGCAGCGGACAGCGTGCGCCCTGCTGTGCCTATTACGGAGACTGCCTACCTTTCGCGAACGCAGGTTTTCAAGAACCAACCCGTGAGGCAAACATGACCCGCGCGAGAAGAGTTCAGATCGCCGGCCTGCTGGCCGCAGCAATGGCACTCGGCGTCGAAGCCGCTGTTGCGCAAACCACGCCGCCACAGCCGTCGATGAAAACAATCGGCACACCCACAACCGCGGCCAAGCCGGAGATCGTGCCTTCGCTGTTCGTGTTGAATGCGCGCGGCGCCATGCTGCAAGGCGACACCCTGACGCTGGTCGGCATAACGCCGAGCGCAATCATATTTGCGGATCGGCCGGTCAGGGCAGCGGGCCACCAGCCGACTGCCGATGTCATCGCGGAATGGGGATCGGGTGACGACAGCTTCGCCAAGAATCCTCCCAACGCCACCGTGTCGGTACTCGGCAAGGATGGTTCGGTCAAGGATGCCGTCGTGGTGCTGAAGAACCCGAAGCTCGAGGGCGATAAGCTGACCTTCAATGTTCAGAACCTCGAAGGCGATCTCGCCGGAGCGGACGGCGGAGCGGCCCTCTTCATCGACATCATCGGCCGGCCGTTCACGCCGCTCTCGTTTGCCGGCGTCGCGCGTCGCTCTGCATTCCGCGGCGCGATGTATGCCGGCGCGGTCGGAGCGGCTGCATACGCTGCGCCCTATGCGTACGGCTATAGCCGCCCAGCCTGCGGCTATTACCCCTATCCGCCTTGCTACTGAGACAATTGAGGACGGGACGCTCGGGCATCGAGCCAATTTGAAGAACGATCACGAGGTTTCGATATCTTACGTCAAGGAGTTCGTTCCATGAGTATCACCCGTCGCAAAGCGATGATTGGCGGTATGAGCCTGCTTGCCAGCACCTCGATGAGCGTACCGAGTCGTGCCGAGTTCGGTGAACTCCTCGGCCTCGGCGAGGGCCTTGAAGACTTCGCGCTTGCAACCGACGCCTATATCTTCGGCTATCCGCTGGTGACGATGGAGATGACGCGGAGGGTCATCACCAACGTCGCAGCGCCGGTCGGGACGCGGGCGCCGATGGGTCAGATCATCAAGCTGCGCGAATATCCAAACGCGTCCTTCCGGGATGTGACGGCGCCGAACGCGGATACACTTTATACCAGCGCGTTCTTTGACGTTGGCAAGGAGCCGTGGGTGCTGAGCCTCCCGGACATGAAGGGCCGTTACGCGCTATTTCCGATGCTCGACGGCTGGACCACAGTATTCCAGGTGCCGGGCAAGCGAACCACTGGCACCGGCGCGCAGACCTACGCGATCACCGGCCCCGGCTGGAAGGGCACGCTGCCGAAGGGCATCAAGGAATACAAGTCGCCCACCAGCATCGTGTGGCTGCTCGGGCGCATCTATTGTACCGGCACGCCGGAAGACTATGCCGAGGTGCACAAGCTGCAGGACGAGGTCAAGCTCGTGCCGTTGAGTTTGTACGGCAAGCCCTACACGCCGCCGCCGGGCGCGGTCGACCCGTCCCAGGACATGAAGACGGCAGTGCGCGACCAGGTCAACCGCATGGACGCGGCGGCTTATTTCACTCTGCTTTGCAAGCTGATGAAGGACAACCCGCCCGCGGCTGCGGATATGCCACAACTCGCTAAGTTCGCGAGGATCGGCATCGTAGCGGGGCAGGATTTCGATGCCAGCAAGCTGAAGGCAGATTTCGTCAAACGCGTACCCGAGATCGCGTTCGACCGGATCATGCTCCAGTTCAAGATCAACAAGGACATGAAGGAGGAGAACGGCTGGGGATTCACGACCAAGACAGGCATCTACGGCACCGACTATCTGATGCGGGCGCTGGTCACTGCCATCGGACTCGGTGCAAACCGGCCCCAGGATGCTGTCTATCCGACATCGCAGAAGGACGCGGAAGGCCGAAAATACAATGGCGCGAACAAGTATGTTATTCGCTTCCCCAAGGGGCAGATGCCACCGGCGCTCGGTTTCTGGTCGGTGACCATGTACGACGCCGACTATTTCTTCGTGAACAATCCGCTCAACCGTTATTCGATCAGTGCGCGCCAGAATCTGAAGTCCAATCCCGACGGCTCAACGGACATCTACATTCAGAAAGACTCGCCGGGCAAGGAGAAGGAGTCGAATTGGCTTCCTGCGCCATCCGGCGATTTCGTCCTTATGATGAGGCTGTACTGGCCAAACGAGAAGAACCCTTCGATCATCGATGGATCGTGGAAGATTCCGCCCGTGAAAAAGGTGACCACGGTCTGACCGCCGGCGACCGTCGGGACCTGAGCTTTGTTCGCCAGGTTCGGAGTTTACAGAGCGCTTCCGCCCGAAGGAGCGGCAAGACGGCGTGACTTCGGCGCCCCTCGAAGCGGGCAGTGTGAGCAGGTCGCTGCCGGGGCGTGAGACTTTGAATGCGGATCGATACATTGTCATTTGTTGGCGGGAGGACAAGCAGGTGATGCGGTACATATCCCAACCAATGTCTCGTTATCGGCCAATTGGCGCAACGATCGGCCTGGCGGTGGCGTTGGCGGCTCTCTTGTCCGACGCGGCATATGCGGACGAGGACGGCGTTTCGTACTGGCTTCCAGGGCGCTTCGGTAGCCTCGCGGCAGTGCCCGCGGTCCCCGGCTGGTCAATGGCCGAGGTCTACTATCATACGAGCGTCTCGGCATTCGGTAACGCCGCCGCAGCAAGAGAAATTCGCGTCAGCCGAATCCCCGCTAACGTCAATGTCGATTTGAGTCTGCGTTTGAACGCGCAGGGCGATCTTCTCCTGCTCAACCCAACCTACACGTTCGCCACGCCCGTACTCGGCGGACAATTGGCGATCGGCATCACCGGATTGTTTGGTCGATCCGCCGCAACGCTCGACGGAACACTGACGACGGCGGTTGGGCCGTTTGCGACAACCCGCACCGGCACACTTTCTGATTCAGTCACCTCCCTTGGGGATCTATATCCTCAGATGACGCTGAAGTGGAACGCCGGCGTCCACAATTTCATGACCTATTTAACCGGTGACATCCCGGTTGGCGCCTACGATCCGATGCGTCTCGCCAACCTTGGCATTGGGCACGGCGCGATCGACGGCGGCGGCGGCTACACCTATTTCAATGAGAAGTTGGGGCACGAATTTTCGGCGGTTGCCGGGTTCACCTACAATTTCAAGAACCCTGACACGCAATACCAAAGTGGCATCGATTTCCACATTGATTGGGGTGCTTCGCAGTTTCTCTCGAAGCAGCTCTTTGTCGGGTTGGTCGGCTACTACTATCAACAGATCACGGACGATTTTGGTCCGAATCCAATTCTGGGCGGTTTCCGGTCGCGCGTCGTGGGCGTCGGCCCTCAGGTCGGATATCTGTTTCCGGTTGGAGACTGGCAGGGATATTTGAACTTGAAGGGCTATGGCGAGTTCGCTGCAGAAAATCGGCCGGCCGGCTGGAATACGTGGCTGACGTTTTCGCTGTCGCCAATGGCACCCACCAGCACCGTCGCACCGACTCGAAGGATTATAACGAAGTAGTTGAGCTGTTGAGCCAGTCCGGTCCAAGTGCCGCCCTCGTGTCGAACGCTTCAGCCTTGCGTGCACGGTTTTACGTTGCGCTCCGCCAATCACCTTCGAGCAGATCGCAATGTGTTTGGCTGCTGGGAGACTGCTCAGGCGGATTGTCTAGCGCGTTTCACAAGCTATAATTGTGAAGGCGCTGCATTCCTAGGGGGACGTTGTATTCCACAGGGAGGCGACAACGATGATGAATGCCGTCAGATGCATCGCAGCTATCGCTGGCTGCGCCGTATTGCTGCTGCCGCACTTCGCAACTGCCCAGACCCCGGCTCCTATTCCATCATCACTGGTCACGCCGGACAAAGTCGAGTCGCGCATCGGCGCGCTCGAGTTCAAGGACGGTGTCCCGAGCAAGGCCACCGCCGACCGGCTCTTCGACAATCTCGACTTCACCTATGCCTATCGCGCGTTCATGGACAACATGCGCGGCGTCAGCATCCACGCGCTGCGCGAGGGTCTGCGGAGCGTCGGCGTCAAGGAGAACGAGGTGATCGTCTTCTCCGACCTGATGGATGCCAAGTCGCTGTTCCTGACGGCGAACGCCGACACCATCTACGTCATGGGCTACCTCGATCTCAGCAAGGGGCCCGTGGTGGTGGAGACACCGCCCAAGTTTCTCGGCACCGTGCAGGATGCCTGGTTTCGCTGGATCGTCGACCTCGGCCTACCCGGGCCCGACCGCGGAGAGGGCGGCAAGTACCTGATCGTGCCGCCGGACTATAAGGGGCAACTGCCGGACGGCGGATACTTCATCGGGCGTTCCCGCACCAACACCATCCTGTGGTTCGGCCGCTCGTTTTTGGAGGATCACAAGGACCCCAAGCCGGTCGCCGAGACAATCCGTAAGTTCACCAAGGTCTACCCTTACGAGCCGGGCGGCGTGGGCACGCCGATTTCGGACTTCCTGGCCGGCAAAGCCAAGCTGGGGCGGGTCACCGCACCACCGCCGACCGTTTTCCATGAAGGCAGCGGCAAGGTGATGAATACCCTTCCGCCGAACGACTGGACCTTCTACGACATGCTCAACGAGGTCGTGCAGAAGGAGCCGGCCACCTCGCTCGATGCAGAACTGATGGGACCGGTCGCCGCCATCGGCATCGTCAAAGGCAAGCCGTTCGCGCCCGATGCACGCATGAAGAAGATCATGACCGAGGCGCTCGCGCTTGCCAACGCGACCTCGCGCGCCCTGTTCATGGTCCCGCGCGACCCGAGCTGGTTCTATTACCCGAACTCGTCGTGGTTCAACTTCCTGTTCGTGAGCGGTTACGAGTTCGAAACGCCGATCCCGGAGATCACGCGCGAGGGAGTCAAACCCTTCCCGACCACCGGCTACCGCACCATGGACGCGCGCACCAACTTCTTCTACGGGGTCACCGGCATCACGCCAGCAATGGCGATGCGCCTGCCCGGCATCGGCTCACAATATCTGCTGGCGATGACCGATGCGGACAGGAATTACTTCGACGGCGCCAAGACCTACAAGGTGACGCTGCCCAAGGGCATTCCGGAAGAGAACTTCTGGTCGTTCACGGTGTACGACAACATGACGCGCTCGATGCTCGACACGCCCCAGCGCTATCCTCGCGCCGGCAGCCAGAGCTACCCCTCGCCAGCGGCAGAGGCGGATGCCGACGGCTCCACGACGATCTACTTCGGCCCGACACAGCCCGCAGGAGTGAAGCGCGGCAACTGGATACAGACCGACCCGAAGAAAGGCTGGTTCGTGATCCTGCGCCTCTACAGCCCGCTTGAGCCGTTCTTCACGAAGAGCTGGCGGCTGAGCGAAGTCGAGCAGGTGAAGTGACATGCGGCGGCGGCAGGCATAAACAAATCGTCTGCCGCCGCAGGCTGGACGAGGGAGGCTGGCAATTGCCGCTCAGGAACCATCGAGAGGAGGGGCACATGGCACCTGGTTGGTCGGCTGTACTGTACGTCCGCGCCTTAGCAGTGTCTTTCGCTTTCAGCGGATCCACTGGGCTGGCTGCCCAGGAGAACGTGCAAAGTATGTTAGCTGCCCAGATCCGCTTGCAGGGATTCGTCTGTGACAAGGCGATTGGTGCGAAGAAGGACGCGAAGCGCTCAAGACCTGATTATGCCGTTTGGGTGCTCAACTGTGGTAATGCGCGCTACCGCGTGAGCCGGGCCCCCGACATGGCTGCCAAAGTCGACCCGCTCCGTTAACTGGCCGTGCCTCACTAGCCGCCAGCTGGCAGCCTTTGGCATGAAAGGCGTTGTCTGACTCGTATTCACCTAGCTGATGCGCGTCTCGCGATGACAATCCGACCGTCTTCACCCCGAAAACTGAAAGGTGAACTGGTCGAGCGGGCGTGTGAGTGATGTCCGCAAGTGGCGACCCGCGCATGCGCTGGATGTCGCTGCGCGGCTGATGAACTCGATTGCCGAATGAGGAAAGAAACCGTACCCGACGGATTGCAACAGCTTGCGAGTGTGCCAGCGACCTTCAGGCGGACTTCTTGGTCGCTTCCGCCAGCGCGGCTTTCCCGACCTCGGTAAGGGCGGCGAGCGTGCGGTTTCCGTTTTTGGCGCTTTCGAGCAGTTTTTCTGCGATCTGCTTCCTCAGTTCGTGGTCGCCCCCGTGAGGGAGCGACCGGCAGACCTCATCGAGAACGACGTCGAGGTTAGCCATCGTGCGGTCATCGAGCTCGGTCATGGCCGGCTCCGCGTGGGAATGAGCGAGGGGGGTTGCGCTTGGCGCTGCTGTCGGTCGCTTGCGGCGACCCATCCATCCAGCCGGGAGGCGGTCTCGGCCTGACGCGCCTTTTTCAGCAGGCTTTCTTTGTCGGGGCCCGGCGGAAGCTTGGATGCGTTCTCGCTCACCTGCCTGGCGAACGATGCCAGGCGATCCTGCAACGACAGCGCTTGCTTGAAACGGCGTCGCCTCTGCATGGGTCAATCCTCGTTTTGCTCTCAGGCAACTTGCCATCATAACGACAAGCTCAACTCCAAGTTCCTAAAGAGGAACAAAGCGAAGGATTAGGAGAGTCGTCGTCCTGGTGGGATCGCAGCAGCCGGTCGGGGAGTAGAGCCCCTTCGTGTTCGAGGGTCCCACACCCGCCAGCGCGGGTTCGAGTATTTCAGGGGTCGCCGACCACTCCAAGTCCGCGCGCTACGCAGGCGGTCTCTCCGTGGAGGAGATCGCGCAGGAGCACCGCGAAGCCGACCGGCTGAACAAGCGCTTCGGCAAGGATTTCCGGATCCTGAAAGGCATCGAATCCGACATTCTGGTAGACGGCTCGCTGCACTATGCGGATGACGTGCTGGAGCGGCTCGACTTCGTGGTGGCGAGCATCCATGGCCGCCTCAAGCTGGACCGCAAGGCGCAGACGCAGCGCCTGCTTCGGGCGGTCTCCCATCCTCGACCGCCATCATCGGCCACATGACCGGGCGACAGATGCAGCCTCGGCCAGGCTACGAAACCGACGTCGAGAAGGTGCTGCGGGCCTGCGTGAAGCACGACGTTGTCGTCGAGATCAATGCCCATCCGTGGCGTCTCGACCTGGATTGGCGCTGGCACCAGGCGGCGCTTGAGTTGGGCTGCATGCTGAGCAGCAATCCGGACGCGCACTCGATTCCAGAGCTGGAGAACGTGCACTGGGGCGTCGAGATGGCCCGCAAAGGCCGCGTCCCTGCCGACCGGGTCCTGAACGCGATGACGCTGTCCGGAATTACGCACTACCTCCGCCAGAAGCGGCGCCCGCTCGGCCGCCTTGCCTGATCGCGCTTCTTCGCCGCGGCCTTCGCTGGCTTCTTCCCGGCGATTGGCACGTACCGATAGGCTGCTTTCAACCTGCGACGCATGATCGATCGCGTGGGCCCTGACCGCCTTTATCCGCGCGATAGTACGGGAGGCAATCGCATCATTCCGGCGGCGTAACGCGCTTCTTCAGAAACTGGTCAACCGCCTGCAGCAGCATCCCGTGCGCGATATCCCGCAGCGCGTCGTAGGACGCCGGCTCCAGATAGAGCGACATCTGGCGCGTTCGTTCCTTCAGCGTGCCCATGCTACGCCGCGACGAGGCCGGCGCCGTGGCCCCGCCGGGGCCGGCCGAGCTCGAGAGCCTGAAAGCCATCGGTCGGTCGACACCTGCCGGGCGATTGCCGCTTGGCCTGGGCGGCGCCGGGCGCCGGCACCGCACCATCGAAGCCACATCCGGAGCGGGACCGGGCGCAAGCGCCGGCGCGTCAGCAACGAGATCTCCGAGAAGGTTCTTCCGTGTGGCCACCTCGCCGCTCCTTGTCCAGGGCGCCCTTGGAGCCCGTCGCCTGTAATTCTGTGATCCCGTGATCGATTGACCCTGCGGTCACAGGAATATGGACGGGAAGCTTAACAAACGCTGTTGTGCGGGCGGGATCGGCCCCCCGGGATCGGCGCCCAACCCCCGTTCGAGACGTCCCCGATCGCCCCGAAGTAGGCCGAGATTGACGCCCAAAATCGCCGGACGGGTGGTACACGGCGGTGGTCACAAATCACGGCCGGGCTATTTAGGAATCCTTGTTTTACGGCGGATTTCGCGCAATCGCGGCCTAGGGGGAGGGATTCCCACTATCTCAACCACCGCCTGTGGTGAGGCTGTCTCGCTGCGTCGATAACCGCTGATGAGGTCGGATTTTTACGTCTTTCAGATAATCGCCACAAATTTCACGGAAATGCGCAGCCGAGCCAGACCCAAACGTACAGAGGCTGCATTGACCCGATATTCACTCGACGTGCTGCGTCAGCGCTATGTCGTCGAGAAAAGACCCCTTGAGGCGAGCGTCGAGCAGGTCTTGCGCGCCGACAGCCGCGCGGGGGCGCGTGCCATTTTGGCCTCAATCGAAAGACGACGCTTCGAAAACAGGTCCGAAGGACAGCGGCTTCGCAAAATGCTTCGCTTCGAGACGTCTCTCTGGCAAAGCGGCCATCATGCGGTGGCAGGCGTGGACGAGGCCGGCATGAGCCCGCTCGCGGGGCCGGTGTCCGCTGCCGCCGTGATCCTTAAACCCGGCACGCGGATAATCGGAATCGACGATTCGAAAAGGCTTGATGCCGCGGCTCGCGAAGGAGATCAAGGAAAAGGCCGAGAGTTGGAGTGTCCCGTTCGTCGAGGTCGAAGAGATCGACGCGATCAACATCTATTGGGCGGGCATCCAGGCGATGCGGCGCGCGGTCCAGGGATTGGGAGAGACGCCGCAGCATTTGCTGATCGACGCGAAGCGATTGAAGGAAATCGACATCCCTCAGCGGCCGATCATCAAAGGCGACTCCAAATCCGCCAGCATCGCCGCCGCCTCCATCCTTGCGAAAGTCGAGCGCGACGCGGTGATGCGGATGCTCGACGCGCGTCACCCCGGCTACGAATTCGCGGATCACAAGGGCTACCCCGTGCCGGCTCACTATGAGGCGCTCGCCAGGCTTGGTGCATGCGCAGCTCACCGGAGATCGTTCGGCCCTGTACGCAACGTTCTCGGCTTGCCGCCTCTGCCGCCGTGGCCTTCTGCATCCGACCGCACTGCCGGTGAATCGCAGTTGGAAGGGCCGGCTCGGCTTCTAGGCGGGAACGTCGTGCTGGCGGCCTCGCCTGCTCCAAGCACGTCGCCATTGCCGGCGCTAAGCTGAGCATTGAATCCTGGCGTGAGAAAAGCGGCCGTACTCTTGGGATTCACGGCACTGAGCAATCGTGCCGTGAGTCCTTGATGGCTAACTTCCGTGCTATACTGTGCAAAATCGACAGTTGCCGCTGCAAACTGCATCCGTCGGCGCGGGCTCGCAATAGACTACCTATCCTTGTCGCTCAGCAGCCAGAAAAACGCTTCGTAGCCTTTTGCGTAGGCCGCCTCCATGTTGGCCACGCCGGCCTTGCTCATGATGTAACCCTGCTCCCGGGCGACATAACGGCCCCCGAAGTGCTCGCACAACCTGGCAACGCAGCGCTGGATCCCACGACCATCCTCCGTCGTGCGAACGATGAACCGGCGAGAACTCCTCTTGGTGATCATGTAGGACGGAAACAAATCGAGTTGGGCACCGTCAAACTGCGATCCAGACATTACTGATACTCCTGTGCTCGCTTCGACCGTCGAAGCCATCACACTTCATGCAGCGACTGCAGCGGGCGCGTCGAGAGCTTTCGCAGGCTCGATGAAGGCCACCATGATCGCGGGCAGCAAAGAGCTCAGGACGGCCCTTCTCGTCGGCGCAAAGCACGATCCTGAGCGCACGGAGGAACCGTCTCGGCGGATGCGCCGTCAATATGGTTAAATTCGCCTCCTAGGCACCTAAGCGTCGACGTCAGGGCCATCGGTTATCCATGCGGTCCTCCTATCCAGACCTCAGGCTGACTTTCGCTGCGGCCTCGACGACGGCTTCTTCACCGCCGTCTCCTTCGGCTTCGTGCCCTCGATCGGCATCAGCATTTCGCGCTCGGTTCAGGAGCAGATCACTTTCGCTGGGCTGAGGCGCGGCGAGCCCGACGACACGACAAGCGGATGGTACGTGCCGAAATGTCGCGCGAGGGATCGTTACCGACAGGCCGGGACCTTGGCCCGGCGCGCGGCACGCGCATAGAGCCCGGTCGGCGTGCCGACGCGCCCAAGCTTTGCTTTCGCAGGCGGCCGGGCTAAATCGGAATCATGGACAAGGAGACCAGCCACGAGGACCGGCACGCGCTGCCGCCACCGCTGATTGTGGCGGTGGAGAAGTTCGCTGCTTGGTCGAAGAAGCAGCTGCTAGTCGAGCAGAACGCGGCAACCCCGACCGTGCCGCTCTATCACTACACGGGTGAAGAGGCGCTGGCTGGCATCCTGCGGCACGAGAAGCTCTGGTGCTTCAGCCATCTTCACCAGAGTGATCCGAAGGAATTCGAGTATTCGCTGGCGGGCGCTCTCGACGTCATTCGACAGGTGGGTAAGTCCGAAGACTTCTGGACCAAGCATTTTTGCGGCTGCCTCGAAGACATGCTGGTGACTAATGGCCTTGCCAGCCCGTTCGATTTCTACCTGTTCAGCCTCAGCCGCCATCGTGACGATCCGGGGCAATGGCGGCAGTATGGCAGGAATGGTCAGGGCTTCGCCATCGGCGTAACGCCCCTCCTGCTGCAACCGGACACGGATGTGCTCAGCGCCCAGGCCAACGAGAACCTCCACATCGGCCGGGTAATCTACGGCGATCGCGAAACGAAGGCCCGACACCGACTCGTGATCAGGAAGGCGGCAGCCATTACCAGCCAAGTCGTGCGCCGCAACCGGCAATGGATCGACCTCGTACGACCGGTTTCCTATCTGGCGGCCATGGCGCGCGAGGTTCTCGCCTCACAGCTCATCTGGAACTGTTTGACGGCCAAGGAAATGAAATTCGCCAACGAGCGGGAGGTCCGCGGGATTGTGATGGGAGTTCGCAACCGGTTCGACGCGCACCGGAAGATGTTGGGCACGCGCGCGTACATCGAGGTGCCATTGCTCTTGAGAACCCCGAGCGCCATTGCGGAAATTCTTGTCGGCCCTAACGCGCCCGCGGGCGCCGAGGACAAGGTCAGGGCCTTATTGCAGGCGGAAGGCTATGCGGATTCCATTCCCGTTATCTGCTCGTCGTCGACCGTCTGACGCGGCAGAGAGCGACGCCGCAGGCTGCTCTTTGAATCTGAACGGTCCTATCCCGTTGAGGCGCTGCGATACAATGCCTTTCGGCCCTTTGGCGATATCCTGCGCGGATATGATCAACACGAAGCCTGCGAGGAACAGGTAGAGATGCGCTGCACGATGTTGCACTTGTGTTGCAGCGAGCCGAATTCGCAGGATTTCGCAGGTGATACGAAGCTATTGGTACTCACGACGGGCCGATGGCGGAGAGAGTGGGACTCTCTGCCACCCCCTGGAAGAGGCTAGAATCTGCAGAAAGATCAAGCCATTACGGATAACCGATATTCGGACCGTGTACCGGGTGCGCAGACACGAAAATCCCGCTCCCCGCGAGCGAAGCTGTCTTGCTGGGCGCGAACCGGCGGGAAGACGAGGACAGCCGCGAGCGCCGCAAATAGGATGCGACGTATGTCAATCTCCCCTGTTTGTGAAGAAGAGATATTTGATCAGCGCGGCCATCCCCAACACCAGAACGATGACGATAAGCGCGGTAACGAGACCCATGCCGCCCATCATTCCTGACATCATGTCGTTCATCATGGCTCACCTCATTTGGCAGGCTCCGGGATTCTCAGTTTCGTCACGATCGCTTTCGTCTCGATCGGCGGCCGTGGTTTGCTTGCAGGAGGCAAACGGAAGCCTTTGACCAACCCAAAGATGGCCGGGATCACGATCAGCGTGAGCAACGTCGACGAGACCATGCCGCCTATCTGGCGACCACGGTCATCATCTTCGGGCGGACGCGCCCGAGGGCACCCTACATGACCGCCTTGCGGAGATGGGCGCGGCTCAATGTCCACCCGCCGGTCTCAGCAGCGACGCCGGCGAGCGCGATGAAGCCGACGGCAACGGCAACCGAAAGATTGAAACCGAGCCACCAAATCAGCCAAAGCCCCGCCGACGAGCGCGAACGGCAGCGACAGTATAACGATCATCGTCTCGGTGACCGACCTGACATTGAGGCACAGCAGCAGGAAGATGATGAGCAGCGTCTTCACCTCGGTAGGCCTGAGGATCCTTCCTGTATGGACGTTAGACAAACGAATTATACTGACACTTAAATCCATTTTTTTCGGTTGAATGGATGAGCGTGCGCAAAACCATTGGCCGGTTTGGTGAAGCTGGGGGAAGTGCTAACGCGCCATGAAATCCGCGAGGGCACGAGGCCGGCGCTCAACATGGTGTCGTCATCGAATGCCTACCTGCTGTGGGAGCGAGGGACCTGGCTGTCGTTCAAGAATCGCGACGATCTCGCCATCTTGACCGAAGGCATAAGCGGCTCTTCAACCAGTATGGCGTGATGCTGGCGAGTCTGGCCAAGGATCCGGACGTGAAGGCGACGGACGGACAGGCATTCAACGACTGGATCATCTCGCCCAAGGGGCAGGAGACCATAGCCGCCTATAAGGTCGGCGGCGAGTGGCTATTTTTCCCCAACGCGCCCCACCAGCAGTAATGCGACGGTAGAGACCGCCACGCTCAGCATGAGCAGGATCAGTCCGAGCCCGAGCGCCAGCGGAAGGTCCCCCTTGCTGGTTTCGAGCGCTATCGCAGTGGTCATCGTGCGAGTGAAGCCACGAATGTTACCGCCCACGATGATGATGGCACCGACCTCGGCGATGGCCCGCCCGAAGGCGGCGAGGAAGGCCGTCAGCAGCGATGCCCGCCCGAGTGCGAACAGGAGGGCGATGCTGCGCACGACCGACAGTCCATCGGTGCGCGCGAGATCGCCGTATTCCGCCCAGAGTAATGTGGACGGTCGATGCACCAGCGCGACCACGATCGGCGTGGCAAGTAGCGTCTGGGCGATCACCATGGCGGTTGGCGTGAATAGTAGCCCCGCAGCTCCTAGGGGGCCGGACCGCGAAAGGAATAGGTAGAGCCCGAGACCGACCACGACGGGGGGCAGGCCGAGCAGCGCGTTGGTAAGGACGATGAGCGCGTGCCGGCCCGAGAAGCGGGCGATCGCAAGCCAGGCCCCGATGGGAGCGCCGACCACCAACGCGACGATGCTGGCCGTCAGGCTGACGCGCACCGACAGGACGACAATGTCGAGAAGTTCGGGATCGGCCTCGCCGATCAGCGAGACGGCCGCGCGGACGGATCGCGCAAAGTCGTTCATCCGCCCTTGCACTTCAATGCTTGGCAGAACGCTTCTACGTCGTTGAATACGGTATCCCCCGCGGATTTTAGCGATTCAACGAAGGGCTGCGCCGCTTCGGCGTGTTCGTCGCCGCCGCAGGCGTCCTCCACGACGACCAGAATCGTGCCGAGTTCAGCGACGGGTCTGGGCGTGGGTTCGATCTCGATTTCCATCGCGACACCGACAGAGGCAATCGATGTGATGCAGCTGTCACGGAGCGCCATCGAAAGCGGCGTGCCCTCCAGGGCGGACACGGTGAGCTTGTCGAAAATCGCTCCGCTTTCACGCGGCGTCAGTTCGGGCGAGATCTCGAAGCCCGACGAGCCCCGCAAGAACCATGGATCGACCTTCTCCGGATCGTCGGTGCGCTGCCAAGCCATCGCCATTCGGTAACAGAACGCGCCCATCAATTTCTTCGGCAGCGACATGTGCCGCATGAAGACGGCCCGGAGGTCGGGCGGCTGGTAGCACGCGAGAGACCTTCGCCACGATTTCTCCCTGGTCTAATATGACGTCGCCGCAACACCCACCTTCAGAGGTAAAGAGCCGACTTTCGACTTATCAGCGCCCGCCTCGATCGCGGACAGCACAACGATCTATCCCGCAACGACGTTAGACAAACGAATTTTATTGAAACTTAACTGCATTTTTGTCGATGTGCCCGTCAGTACGTTGAGCGCACTAGAAGAAGGTCTCTCAGTCCGACGTTTCGTTCAGCAACGTCGTGATCTGTTTCGCAATCACAGTTCCAACAATTTCGGGGCACTTAGCGGGAGGCGATTCCGTAGTCGGTCATTACTCTGTCCGGCGTAGGTGTCCCACTCTATTCCGATCAGCGGCACTGGCGCCACGATGCCGATGCGCTGATCTCTCGGTAGACACGAACTGGCGGATTTGCAGGGTTGGCACTCTGGGACTTGCAGCGCTCGTTTGGTTCGCCATATCAGAGTAGCAAATTGAGGTGCCCCACGAGTGACCTTATCACGCGTCTTGCACGAAATTGGTAATTGTCGGATTTGCGAAGCCACGCTTCCGCACGGCGCCCGGCCAATCTTGCGCGCGTCAGGAAGCGCACGGCTATTGATCATCAGTCAGGCGCCAGGCAGCAAGGTGCATGAGACTGGTATCCCGTGGAACGACGCAAGCGGCGATCGCCTGAGGGATTGGACGGATTTGAGCCGCTCGATCTTTTACAACCAGAGAAAGGTCGCGATCCTTCCTATTGGATTTTGTTATCCCGGCGCGGCGGCGAACGGCGGTGATAATCCGCCTCGTCCGGAGTGCGCTCCGCTCTGGCACGGACGCGTACTCGACCATCTGCCGAATCTTCGGTTGACGCTGCTAGTCGGTCAATATTCCCAAAAGCGCTATCTCGAATCAGGTCGGAAGAGCTCGATGACGGAGACGGTAAAGGCTTTTGCCGAATATGGTCCGAAGTTCTTCCCCCTTCCACATCCGAGTTGGCGAAGCCGAATCTGGATGCAAAGACAACCCTGGTTTGAACAGGAGGTTATACCTCAGCTCAGACAAGCGGTCCGGCGCGCTATCAAGGATTGAGGCGGTGTACGCAAATTGGCGATAATTTGTGGAATGCCGGTTCTCAGGACCCGAGAGGCGAAGCGAGTATTGTTGGCCTCTACCAGTTGAAGTTCGAGGATCCCACCGTGGTGATCGAAAAGATCGAATCGAAGCCCGTCTACCTGATCCTGGCGATGACCCCTGACAAAAAGCTTCATATGAACCCTCAGAATCCCTTGGTCGGGCTGCCGATCCGCCCAAAGTGATAAGTTGACGTGACTGTCGGTCCCTGACAAAACAGGTCCCGTCATGATCGACCGGAATGCGAAGCTGGTTCGGATCTGCCGCAAGAGATTCGACAATGGCCTGGATTCGGTTCCCGCGCGGTATTCTCCCAACGCGGGGCGCGCAGATCGCTTTCCCGGCTGGTGTGGACGCTGTGGCGCGGAAAGCCTTGGCCCCGCAGGCGATCGGGATGTTTGAGCGCCTCCCACCGTCGTCCACCACGGCGACGCGCGGTCTTGCCGCAATGCAATTCAAATTCGACGCATGAGCAGAAGCATGGCCGCCGGCACTTTGATCTTCAACGTTGCCAAGTCATTCGGCTCGGACTCCTGCCAATTCATTCGATGACGATACGTGGCGCGGGCTTGTTGGTTCGTTCCGTTGACAGCGCCAACCAGACTTCACGGGCGATTCCGATATAGAGTTTGGCGTGGACGCTCTCGGGCTCGGTCGCAACAATCGGACGCCCTTCATCCGAAGTCGCGCGAATCTGGATGTGCAGCGGTATCTCGCCGAGGAACGGCGCACCGACCTTTTCGGCCGCGATCCGCGCGCCGCCATGGCCGAAGATCGGCGATACGTGACCGCAATCAGGACAGCAAAAGCTCGACATGTTCTCAATCATGCCGAGCAACGGCACATTTACCTTCCGGAACATTGCGACGCCGCGCCTTGTATCGATTAACGCAATGTCCTGCGGCGTCGAGACGATCACTGCGCCTGCGAGCGGCGTCAGTTGTGCCATCGTGAGTGACGCATCGCCGGTGCCGGGCGGCAGATCGACGACGAGCACGTCTAGATCGCCCCATGCGACTTCGCGTAGCATCTGGGTGATGGCCGATATCACCATCGGCCCGCGCCAGATCGTTGCGAGGTTTTCCTCAACGAGAAAACCGATCGACATGACTTTCACGCCGAACCGCTCCATCGGCTCCAGCGTCCGCGCGCCGATCAGCCGTGGCTTGCCACGAAGCCCGAACAGTTTTGGCTGCGAAGGACCGTAGACGTCAGCATCGAGGATGCCGACCTTCAGCCCGAGCGCGACGAATCCAAGGGCGAGATTGCACGACGTCGTGGACTTTCCGACGCCGCCCTTACCAGAGGCGACTGCGACAATATGCCTGATACCTGGAATAGCGGTTGGCTTCGACGTCGCGCGCGCCCGTGCTTCGGTCTCGGTAACGGACACACCAATCTCCTGACTGACCTGCTGCAGCGTGTTTGAGGGGGTGAACTACTTGATCGGATTGTCCTTACCCGCTTCGCGAGCGCGCAAGTAATCCTCGGTGGTCACGGTCAGTGGGCGCGGCGCCGCATGAGGGTCGAAACTTTCGTTGACCACGGCCTCGACGCGGCAGTCCTCGCACATCTTCACGACATCGATGCGCCGTGCATTGGCACCGGTAAACATCCAATGCTTTTCCTCAAGTTTGGCGACGACGCGTTCGATTGAACTCTTGGTGCCGAACGGCTTGCCGCATGCGATGCAATGGAAGGGATCCTCTTCCTTCAACACCCGCTGTGGCGCATTCCACGCCTGAAAATCGAGCCGCGGCTGCAGGGTAATGGCGTCCTCGGGACAAGTCGCTTCGCACAGCCCGCATTGTACGCAGATGCTTTCGGTGAAACGCAGCATTGCGCGCTCTGGGTTGTCCGACAGTGCGCCGGTGGGACAAGCCGTCACACAAGAGTGACAGAGCGTGCAGCTATCGACATTCAACAACACGCCACCGAATGGAGCGCCGGGCGCGAGCGCCACAACATCGACGGGCACTGGCGCCGCGAGGTGCAGTTCGCGAAAAGTGGTTTCGAGCAGGCCGCGCTTGGCGCCGCGCGGAACGAAGGTGGCTGGCTTTTTGGTCGCAACGCCAACCGGCGCTGCGTCCAGCATGGCACGGAGTCGATCAGGGTCATCGGTGTCGATGATGTGCACCAGTCCATCGCCAAAGCCAAGCGTTGCGACGATGGTTCCCGACGTCTCAACAATCCGTCGCAGGCCGAGAGGATCGTGAGTGGGTTTTGCACGCGTCAGGATTGCGACGCCGGTTGCGCCGTAAGCGAACAGCGCAGCAATCGCTTCGGGTCCAACCTGCGTGACTTCGTTGACCCGGACAGGGAGTACATTTGCCGGCAGGCCGTCGCCGAGCCGCGCCAGCGCGTCGATGAGCGGCGCGCCATGGTCGCCATCATGAAGCAGCACGACGGCATCGGTACCGCCCGCCTTGCGATAGGCCTGCACAAGCGTGCGCAACCGTCGCATCAGCGCATCCGCGGCCGGCAGCGCATAGGATACTGCTCCGGTCGGGCAGGCCGCGGCGCATGAGCCACAGCCCGCACAGACGGCGGGGTCGATTTCCACCGCGTCGCCGTTCGGCGTGATCGCGCCAGTCGGACAAAGGTCCAGGCAACGCGTGCAGCCGGTGATTCCTGAGCGCGAATGGGCACAGAGCGATTCGTCCAACTGGATAAAAAGCGGCTTGTCGAACGTGCCGACCAAATGGCCAGCGTCCGCGATCATTTTTTCGACTGCGGCGCGGTCGCGGGGATCGGCTCGCAGGTAACCGGGCCTCAATTCGTGCGCGGGAAATAGCGGCAAGTCACCACTTAAATCCAGCACGATGTCGCAGGTCGAGACCGCGCCATCGCGCGGGGCTCCGAACTCCAGCCGGTTGCGCGACGAAGGCGCCGGAAAGGCGTAGTCGTCGATCGTGAGCTCAAACTGGCCGAGACGGCCACGACCATTGCGCACGCTACCCTTCAGGACTGGAAACTCGTTTAGGTGGCGAGGCATCACATCGCCAGGCTTGGTCAGAAGGACCGTGATATCGAGACGCTCGGCGAGTCGACGACCGACCTCGATCGCTACCCCGTCGCGGCCATAGATCAGGGCGAT
This sequence comes from Bradyrhizobium sp. C-145, assembly GCF_023375135.1. Lineage (NCBI taxonomy): Bacteria > Pseudomonadati > Pseudomonadota > Alphaproteobacteria > Hyphomicrobiales > Nitrobacteraceae > Bradyrhizobium > Bradyrhizobium sp. C-145. Next base: position 7,976,250 of record NZ_CP088150.1, read on the forward strand.
GCCGTCGCTTTTAAGCGTCACCAGCCCGATTGGCGGCGTATCCTCCGCTGCCGCCGCGATCAGCGCTGCAACCTTCGGGGCAGCCGCGGCCGCATCCTTCGACCATCCCGCAGTCTCTCGAATGTTGACGAAGGTGAGCGCTGAGGAAAAGACGAGATCTTCTGCCACTTCCCGGAACAAGGGTGCTTCCTGGGTACAGGCTACTGAAATAGGTACGCCATCGGCGAGCGCCGCCTTGAACCGGTCGATTTCGATACCGCAGAGCTGGTTGGCCTGGGTGATCCGCCCCGTACAGGCGCGGCCTATCGTCCGCGCGTCCAGCGACATGGTTTTCTCGCAACTGCAGATCATCAGATGAGGTGCTGTATCACTCAACATTTTCTCCCGCGGCACCGATCCTCGCAGTCGGCATTGCCAGCTTGACGACGCGCGCTGTATCCCTACGAGCGCTGCCGAAACGTAAAATGAACGTCGTCATACTCCACGGCTCGCTATCGGCCGAATTCGTGAAGATGCCTATTTCGCCAAGGTTGCGGCCGGCTGCCGCTGAGTCTCGCTCGGTCCCGACTGAGCCTTTTCCTCCTCAAGCCATAGATTATGGTGTTCCTTGGCCCAATTGAGGTCAACGGCGCCGGTCCCCATCGCTTCAAACGCACCTTCCATGCCTACGGTACCGATATAAATGTGCCCGATCATGGCGGCGACGAACAGAACAGCGACGATAGCATGCGTGACTTGGGCGGCCTGCATGCTCGCAATGTCTGTGCCATAGAAGGGAAACATCAACACATAGCCACTAGCGGCTACCGCAGTGCCACCGAGAACGACGATCCAGTAAATCATCTTCTGCCCGGCGTTGAACCGGTATGCTGGCGGGTGGTCACGACCGACAATGCCGCCGCCGCGCTTCAACCATTCCAGATCGACGCGGTTGGGGATATTTCCCGCCAACCACATGAGGAAGATCAAGAACACGCCGATCGTGAACGGGAAGCTCAAATAGTTGTGGGCGTATTTTGCCCATTGCGACCAGGCCGTGAACGGCTCGGCGCCGATGAGGGGCAACAGCAGAGGCTTGCCGAAGGTTATGTTGAGCCCCGAAAGGGCAAGAATGATGAAACAGGTTGCCGTCATCCAATGCGCGAACCGTTCGAAGCCGTTGAACCGCACGATGGTACGACCTGACCGTCCGCTTTCGATTCTCACCATGCCGCGCCAGAGATAGAAAACAATGAGCACGACAAGAGTACCTATGATGGCGAGGCCACCGATCCAACGGAGAGTCACTTCGTGAAAATGGCGCCAATCACGACCGGCGGGCTGCTCGATCGTGCAGGCCTTCTGATCAGGTACAGTGCAGCGACCTGTGATGCGATTCAGCTCCTGGAAGAGCTGACTTTCCTTCACCGCGCTCGCCTCAGGGTTAACCGACGTGGGTTGCTGAGCGCTCGAGAGTTGCGCTCCGAGCGCCATTACTAGAAACGCCAGCGCCCCGACAATGACACGAAATTTGGCGACAATAATCATCATGTCACAACCTCCTGTGAGGGCCGAGTTCAAACGTAATCGAGCCTTGACCATCGCAATCGGATCAAGACGCGATGGTCTCGCGATACGCGGTCTTCCAACCCCAGGCGCCAGAGCCGTAACCGCGTTTCATCACGCGCTCCTTATAGATTTGCGCGATGACCTCGCCATCGCCAGCGAGGAGCGATTTGGTGGAACACATCTCCGCGCATAGGGGCAGCTTGCCTTCGGCCAATCGGTTGGCGCCGTATTTCGCATATTCTTCTTTCGAGCCGTCCGTTTCAGGACCTCCGGCGCAGTAGGTGCATTTGTCCATCTTGCCGCGCGAGCCGAAGTTTCCGACGCGGGGGTATTGCGGCGCGCCGAACGGACAGGCGTAGAAGCAATAGCCACAGCCGATGCAGAGATCTTTAGAGTGTAGAACGACGCCATCTGCGGTGGTGATGAAGCAGTTCACCGGGCATACTGCTTGGCACGGTGCATCCGTGCAATGCATGCAGGCCATCGAGACCGACCTCTCGCCCGGCTTGCCGTCATTGATGGTTACGACACGCCGGCGGTTGATACCCCACGGAACATCGTGCTCGTTCTTGCAGGCAGTAACGCAAGCGTTGCACTCGATGCAACGCTCGGCGTCGCAGAGAAACTTCATGCGAGCCATGGTGTGGCCTCCTTACGCCGCGCTGATCTGACACAAACTGACTTTGGGCTCCTGCATGCCGGTAGCCGGGTCGTAGCCGTAGGTCATGATTGTGTTGGCGCTTTCGCCGAGCACTATCGGATCGGCGCCCTGTGGATATCTGGACCGAAGATCCTCGCCGGCGAACCAGCCACCGAAATGAAAGGGCATCCAGGTCACGCCTTTGCCGACGCGTTCAGTGACCAGCGCTTTCATTTTTGCCTTAGCGCTGTTCTCAGCTCCTGTGACCCAGACCCAACTGCCATCCTCGATTCCGCGTTCGGCCGCATCCGCTGGACTGATTTCGATGAACATTTCCTGCTGCAGCTCGGCGAGCCACCTATTGGAGCGGGTCTCCTCGCCACCCCCTTCGTATTCGACAAGGCGACCCGACGAAACGATCAGCGGGAACGCCCTGGCAATGCCTCTATCGACTGCACTCTTCTGTACCGAGAACCCGATATTCGGCAGTCTGAACTGCTTCGCATCGGGCAACGTCGGATACTTCGCAACGAGATCAATTCTCGGCGTGTAGATAGGTTCGCGGTGGACGGGAATCGGATCGGGCAGGTTCCAAGCCACGGTCCGCGCTTTGCCGTTGCCGTAGGGCGAACAGCCGTGTTTCAAAGCAACACGCTGAATGCCGCCGGAAAGATCCGTCGACCATGACACCGTGTCGATATTGTCAGGGCTGCCTGCGACTTTCTCGATTGTCGCGAGCTCTGCGGGCGTAAGATCCTTGTCCCAGCCCAGCTTCTTGAAAACACCCATCGTGAACTCGGGATAGCCGTCCTTAATCTCCGAACCCGGCAAATATGAACCTTCGGCCAGCAGTGTCTGGCCGTTACGCTCCACCCCAAATCGCGCACGGAATCCATTTCCGCCGTCCATGACAGCAACGTCGCTGTTGTAGAGGATGGGAGAGCCGGGATGCCTGATCTCTGGCGTGCCCCAACACGGCCAGGGCAGACCATAGAAGTCGCCGCCAACCTCCGGATCGTCCTTGGGTGCGCGCATGGTCACTAGGTCGAACTTGTGCTGGTTCCTCATGTGCGCCTTCAGTCGCTCCGGCGACTGGCCGGTGTAGCCGGTGCTCCAGCTTCCCCGATTCATTTCGCGCAGGACATCTTCGGGGACCGGGCGATCACCCTCGACCTTGATGTTCTTGAACATGAGATCGGCGAAACCTAGCTTCTTGGCTATTAAGTAGAGAACTTGATAATCGTCCTTGGACTCGAAGCTTGGTTTAACGATTGGCTCGCCCCACTGCAGCGAGCGATTGGACGCAACGCGCGAGCCGGAGGTTTCGAACTGGGTGCAAATCGGCAGCAGATACATGTTGTCCTTGCGCCCGGCCGCCACGGCAAGCGAGGCCCAGGTGGTGGGGTGCGGATCGGCGACAACCAGCAGATCAAGCTGCGGCAACGCCTTCATTGATTCCGGGATACGCGTGATGCTGTTGCTCGCGTGTCCTTGTACGAACATGCCTCGCACGTTGTCGCTCTGGTCCACCTGGTCTCTGGGCAGAAGAACGGCATCAAACCAACGCGTCAGGGGAATGCCCGCTGTTTCCATCATTTCTTTGGAATCGAAGCGGGAGACCAGATAATCGTAGTCGACCTCCCAAACACGACTCCAATGCTTCCACGCACCTTCGCTGAGACCATAGTAAAACGGCGTCGTCACGGTATCGACGCCAATGTCCGTCGCGCCTTGCACATTGTCATGGCCACGAATGATGTTGGCGCCGGTCCCCGGCTTGCCGACGTTGCCAGTCGCCAACAATAGCATGCAGCTGGCGCGAACGTTCGCGGTGCCGACCGTGTGATGGGTCTGGCCCATGGACCAGAGCAGGGTTGAGGGCTTCTCGGTCGCGAACAATTTGGCGACCCGCTCGAGTTGCGCGCCCGGAACTCCACTGACCCGTTCGACCTCTTCAGGATTCCACTTGTCTATTTCCTTGCGCGCTTCCTCGAAACCGTGGACGCGCTGTTTGATGAACTCCTTGTCCTCCCAGCCATTCTTGAAGATGTGCCACATCATCCCCATCAACACCGGAATGTCGGTACCGGGACGGATGCGGACATACTCGTTTGCGTGTGCGGCGGTGCGCGTCAGCCGCGGATCGATGACGATGAAGTTCGCCCTGTTGAGTTCCTTGCCTTCAAGCATATGCTGCAGCGAAACCGGATGTGCCTCCGCCGGGTTGCAGCCCATGAAAACCATGGTCTTGGAGTTGCGGACATCATTGAAGCTGTTGGTCATCGCGCCGTAGCCCCAGGTATTGGCCACACCGGTGACGGTGGTCGAATGACAGATGCGCGCCTGGTGGTCGTTGTTGTTGGTGCCCCAGAACGCCGCAATTTTTCGGAAGAGATACGCGCCTTCGTTGGAGAATTTCGCCGAGCCCATCCAATAGAGCGATTCCGGCCCGGATTTTCGACGGATTTCCAGCATCTTGTCGCCGATCTCATCGATCGCCTGGTCCCATTTGATACGAGACCACTCGCCGTTAACGAGCTTCATCGGGTATTTTAGCCGGCGTTCGCTGTGCACCAGCTCGCGCACCGAAGCTCCCTTGGCGCAATGCGAGCCTCGGTTGATCGGACTGTCCCAACTCGGCTCTTGTCCGATCCATACGCCGTTGGATACTTCCGCAGTGACCGTGCAACCAACAGCGCAATGCGTGCAGATGTTCTTATGGATGGTGACCGCAGCGCCTGCCGCGGGCGGCGGACCGGCCTTCGCCTTGCGCACGCTGACGAGCGGCAGCGCTCCTAGAGCCGCGAAACCGCCCGCTGCAAGGCCCGAGCGGCTCAAAAAGGCGCGACGATCGAGACGCTCATTCGCCCCACCGACGAAGGCGGCGAGCGAGCTCCGGTGCTTTTCGCGTTCCGTCCTCTTGATCAGCACAGTTTCCTCCTTTAGCTCGGATAACGATTGACGCGGTAGTAGGCTTTCACGTGATCGCTTTCCTTGTAGCGAGACTTGCGCTTTTCGTCGGTGCTCTCGCTATCGGCTTTCGCCTCTGGAGCAAGCGGCAACGTGGCGGCGACCGCCGCTCCCGCGCCAAGTGCACGAAGGAATTGACGACGTCCGAATGACGACCTGTCTATCGTATGCATTCTCGCGTCCTCCCGATGCGCACTTTTCCTCACAGCCTGAACGCCTCTGCCTCGATTTCCAGGAAGAGACGGCCAAGCGTTCCCACGTCACGGTAAAACTCAGCCGCCTCGGCTCGCGCCAAATCACTGAAGAAACGACCAATCCAGGGGGCGAGATGTTTCGCGAAGAACTGCTGCTGCGTCTGAATGGCTATTGGAAATTGACCACTGGCCATACCGGACATAATCTCGCAAAGAATGGCGACATGATCCTCCGGCTCCGCCTGTCCTTCGGTGCGTTCAATGCGGTGCGCGCGGAGATCCTCGCGCAATCGCGCCAGCGGCCGTTCGTTAAGAAAGCCTGTGAGATAGTATGATCCGTAGGGAAGCAACTCGCCGCGGCCAACGCCAATAAAGAGGTCAAAGTACTCGCGATCGACCTTTTCCGCGCAGGCATTTCCGGCTGCACACGCAAGAGCCAGATGCGCGAGGCCGAGCGGCGTCGAATCGCCGTGAAGTTTGGCAATCCGACTGAGCGCGGCTCGATCTGGTGGACGCGCCAGCAGCATAGCGAGCAGCGAATATTCCTGGGCGCGGTTCGCGTCGACGTCGTCGGTCCCGAGCAGTTGCTCGCGGCTAGGTTCGGACCACAAGATCTCGCTTGCGAGATCCATCACGGCTTCAACTGACAACTCGCGCTTCGGAACGCTAGACAAGCTCGGCACAGGACCGATCAAAGGTGCCAGCTCGAGAGCGCCACCAACTGACCGGCCTGCTTCCTGAGTTTTCTGCTCGCCTGTTTGATTTTTCGTTTTTTGCGGTACGCCACTTCGGATAAGCCCGGTCATCCCGTTAGCCTCTCACCAAATGCGCAGACTGTGCGCTCTGCCAATCGCTCGCTCAGTACGCATGCGCAGCAACGTCGACTTGCAGGACCCTCTCATCAGCGGACACATGAGACAATCGAATTCTATTGAGAATTGAATGCAGTTTTCTTGTTAGAGATATTAGGAACACCGAGCTCTAGAAACGTTTCGTAGAGATCGCTCCTGCTAGAGCTTGGTGCGTGCACGGACCGGCCGAATTGCGGCCAGATCAACATGTGCAGTATCGTTGAAAATCTGCTCGCGCGATCGGAACTCGTACGCAACAGAGACGGAGCAACCCTAACGCTCCAAGTCAGCTATTCTCAGCCATGCCCCCAAAAGAGCGAATGCCTCGGGCACGCAAATGCTCGCGACGTCCCAAGCCCAATCCACTGAGACTCTCGAATGCGCGTCGGGCTGGTCGACTATTTCGACTTATTTCAATTCTAGAGAGGCTGGAAACTCACTGTCGTGCGTCTCCTTCCGCGCATTACCGGACGTAGGCAATGCGCCACTATGACTTCGCGGCAGGTTCGCAGATCGGCGTTCGGCTGAGATACGTCCACGTTGTGAAGCGACGGCTCCGTCGTGCTGTGCTGCACTGAGCTGGTCTTATCCAAATCCGGCCGTTGATCTTGAGCTGAATCCGGCGCCACCAATTCGAGGTTTGGCCCCTGTTGCTCGACCATCCTGGGTTCGCGTGCTTGTATCTGAGGATCATTCGCGGGAGAAGCCGAGAGCGAACGATGCACCGCAGCGGCTATGGTGTCCGGCTCTCCTACGAGCCGCGTCAAGAGCCGCCCGACTTCCTCCCCGTCGATTGGTCCGAAGCCCGTCATCGCGCCTGATGCATTGAAGTCCCAGGAGTTCTCCGACAGGCCGACAAAGTCGCGGATCGCAGGATCTAACGACCACACGCGACGAAGCGCCGCACGTGCCAAATCGACGGGTACCCCGGCTCCGAGAAAGGCGCGGATATTAGACTCGGCAGCGATGGATTCGATTCTAGGAAAACTCGTAGGGTCGAACGGCAGTCTAATCTCGCCCGGCGCAAGAGAAGCGGCCGAAGGGACAAGATCATCAGGGGCATGCTCCGATTTCGATTGCGTGATTTCTGTAGCCGCGTGATGCTTGCGGCGGGACCATCGCGCCAGAAACTCCAGATCATTACTCATCGCCGCTCCTGTATTGCGGGCCACGCCGTGCCAACGCTTCCGGATCCGCCCGGTTGCGCTGACGCTTTTCGAAGGCTCGCTCGACATGGTGTTCGGCGATAAACGAGACAATGGTATCACGCACCGAGGCGGGCATCGGCACGGCTTCCACAATTCCTTGGCCCGGTTCTGTCAAAGCCTCCCCTTCTGCTGGGTCCGCCGTGACGGCGGCAATTTCATACGGGGGATCGCCTGCGGTTGAGAGCAGTGCGACCCACAGTGAGGGCACGGCCGAGACGAGATTATTTCGGTAGTTTTCCGTTTCGGTGCGATAAAGCTCGATCTCCGCCGCACCTGCGTAGAAGGTCACGCTTTCTTCATCGCTCGCAAGCTGCGTCCATGGATCCGCGTCCGGGAGGCCGCCAAGCACTGCCGTCGGGCGCCAGATAAATTCAGACCACGGCGAATTTGCCTTACATCGTTCAACCACGACGCCGATGGGAATCCGCACGAGCGCTGCTATTACGTTCACGCGACCGCCTCCAAATTCCGGATCGGAAGCCTTATCAGGGGATTCTGCGGTTTCGTGCGCAGCACTTTCCCGGACGTGAGTGCCAAGATGACAAGGACCGCTTTACGCTTGCATCCTTCAATGTCAACCCGTGGGGTCTGATGACGCTGGACTGGTTCGCTGAGCGCAGAGCGGCGGCATCGGTGTTCCGCAACATCGGCTACGGGCTAGTTCCACCCAATGCCAGATAGACTTTGGGGTATTCGTCAGTGACGAGAAGTCGGCCAGACATCCACGGCGATCGTCGGCTCACGCATTCGTCGCCGCAGCTTTCTTCATTTCCTCAATTGCCAGAAGAGAATGAGCGTAAGCCCCTCCTGCTCGCATTTCAGCTGCGACCCAGATCGCCTCCATCAGCTCTTCTTGCGAGGCGCCATCCCGCAGCGCCGCCTTCGTGTGCCCCTTAATGCAGTAAGGGCATTGGGTAACATGTGCCACCGCGACGGCGATGATCTGCTTAACCTTGGTAGGTAGCGCGCCGCCCGCGAAAACCGCTTGACTGAAGTTTTGAAAAGCGGCCTCAGCATTAGGTGACAACTCCTTGCGCTTCTGTGCAAGCCCCCGTGTGCTCGACTGATGTCCGACGTCCGGCATGTATATCTCCTTTTCTGCAGCTTCGGCGAGACTGTCGTCCCGGTCCCATGACTTTGCGCTAGTCAGCATATGGGGCGAGACAGCGAATATGCCAGCGTGGCTGTTGGCGGCCAGCCTCTACGGCAGCAGAAAGCGGTCTGACGCAAAACTCGTTGAACATAGAGAAGTCGCAGAATGATCGCACGTCATGCGACGCCGGGATCCACGAAAACGTCTTGAAATGTGTGGCTTGCCACTGAGCGGCCCGTTAGTTCCAGAATAAACACGGTTCGAACTGCTAACGGACGCCGGGCTTGTCGCGATCGAGGCCCTTGGCGGCAAGATCATCCAGATACGATTGGAATCGCGGTCCCGCATTGCGCCCGGTCTCATGCAGAAGTGCCCAGGAAAAGATCCCGGTCGAGTGCATGTCGTCAAAGCCGAGGCGTACCGCATAGTTTCCGATGGGATCGACTGAAAGGATCCCAACATTTCGCTTTCCGCCGATCGTCTTGCGCTCGGACTCAGAATGACCTTGGACTTCGGCAGAGGGGCTCGTCACTCGCAACAGTTCTGCGGAAAGGTCGAAGGATGCACCATCGTCGAACCCAACGTGCAGCGTACGACGATCCTTCGCAACGCGAATTTCAACTGGCCAGGGAGAGTTAGCGTGCGTCAGGCTCATTTCGCGACTCCACTTCGGTACTATTTAGAACCAATGAGCGCGGCCCAGCGTACTCGCTGTCGGCTTCTCAGCAATATCGAGTTTCGAAGATGAACGAGTCTCAATTTCGCGTATCCTATAAGCGACATCCTTAATCAGGTCTTCGGTCACGAGCCAATAACTGGCGGGCAGTGTCGGCGGGCATGACACGACATCTCTTGCATTGTACCCTGCACGCACTAGGTTGGAGACGTCATCTTCTGGAGGCAACGTCATGAAAGCTTTCATTGCAGCAGTGATTTGCGCGGCAGCGATCGGAGTCGGGGCTTCCTATGTGCTTCATGTTCAACAAGAGACGGTCGACGTCGCATTTTCAACGAGCGAGACGCGCGTCGGCGATCCGGGACACAATCTGGTCGGCATGAATTAGAGACAAGCGCCGTTCGTGGTTTGACATAGTAACGACGCTCGTAGCCTACGCCATTGGATTTGTAGCCGGAAAGAGTCGTGCTTGAACTGTTATCTTCAGTGAAAGCGTGACACTTCGGCGGCCGACGGGGCTCCTTCCCTGACCCTCCATGGATGATGAGCAACACGAAGTGCTTGCCCAATGGGATTTCTCATGTGCGATCGGCGATTATCAGACCGCGAAGATCGATATGTTCCGCGGCCTGCTCTTCACCTTCAACCTCATAGAAGGTGAAGGCGCGCGCATGCGCGTGCAATCGATCGACACCCTTCACTGGTTCCCGTGGCTTCAGCGTACGAAACTGCTCGCGCAACTCACCGTTCTCGAGACTGCGCTGCACAGCGAGCAGCGTCTGCGGCGAATGATCGCAAAGTGAAGCCGCAAACGCGACCTCTTCTTCCGCAGCTACGCGAGCAACCTGAAGATCAGGCGCGCCGAACTGCGCCTGGAGTTGCGCGGCGAGACGCTCAACAGCATCTAGGATGTCCGTCTCCGTCGCCTCGGTTACGATGGCAAGCGTCGACCAACCCAAGCTTTCGATGCCGAGAAAGCCCGAGCGCAACGCCACACGTTGCTTCTGGCCAAGAGCGGTTGGATCGTTGCAATCCTCGAATACGAAAGCCCCCGAGACGGCCCATTCGCCCGGATCGGCCGCTCGGTCAAACACGAACGTATCCGAGGGGTCAAGCCTGATGGTGCGCGGAAGCTTCAGCATCCTCGCCTCAAGCGCTGGCGGCAGAGTTAGATCGGAACTGGGAGGCGTGCTCTGCGCAATCCCCGTCGCCCCCAACGAACGCTGTACTGAGCACGACTAACAATGTTCTACGCATATCGTTTCCTCCGCTGGTCTTTCGAACTACTGTAATTTTCCTGCCAATCGGCGCAAACAACGCACTGTGTTCTTGCCAAGGTTAAGATCTGGGCCACGGGAACGCCGAGGCATTTCCCTCCTTCATCGATGCGGGAGCTCCTGCGCCTCCAACTGAACCCGGGCAGCCGGCTGCGGCAGCGTGTGCACGTGAACATCTCGTGACGAATGTCTCTTCAAGACGTTTACTGCGCGATCCTCGGCCTTAGCGTCCCTGGTTCGCACCCATAGTAGCAGACCTCCATGGTCGATTTGCGTCTGCAGATACTGCGCATGGTTATCACCCAGCCACTTAGCCAGAAGCGCGCCGATGACTCCTCCTGCTCCGCCGACTAATGTTGCCGCGACGATCCCGGCGACCATTGCTCCGCCGGAAATAAGCACTGCGCCTGCGGCAACGGTTGCTCCTGCATATGCAAGGCCACCCACTATGCCACCTTGAGCGTCCCCAATGGCCTCAGGCGAGACATACGCCGTTCGCGGAACGACCGGGTCGTCCTGCACGGCGCGCGCGTTTGCAAAGCCGCTATCAAGCTTTTCATTCACCGCCTCTTCACTGGCGAGCAAACTCAAATCGGCCCGATGGAAGCCGGAGCTCAGGAGTTCGTCGATTGCCGCCTGAAGATCATTCGCGCTCCCAAAGACGCCGACTGCTTCGCTAATGGTGTCTGGCTTCTCGTCCATGGCAAGTTCTTTCGTTAGTGTTCCGCACCGGCTAAAGGCGCAGCGGCCCATGCTCACCACTGTGTCTTCCATCGGCACCGGCAGTGAATTGCTTCAAGTAAGCGAATTTCGCGATCTCTTCAGATCGGAGAAGATCATCTTTATGTCAGGAAAGTCCGCTGCAAACCAACCCACGGCGTTCGTCTTCATGGGATCAACGGCGAGCGAGATATTTTCCGTCCGACCGCAGGTCGAGCATTCGAACGTACGTATCTCAAACCCCCGCCGGCCAGCCGAAATGCGCGCCAGCGCCATCTTATGCCTGCAGACCGGACACATAGGACGATCGTTCGGCAAACCCATACACTTTACCTCCGCGAGTTACGACCTTAGCGTGTGTAAGTTTGACAGGCTGCTTTCATTGGGATCCCTGTTCGGGTGAATAGCCGGCGTACACCCTCACCTCGACCTCGATTGTGTGCCGTTCGCAGCGAATTGCTTCAGGTAAGCGATCACGTCCGATATTTCCTGATCTCTCTTCAGACCGGAGAAGATCATCTTTGTGCCCGGTACGACTTTCGCAGGCGCACGTAGATAGACGAACAATGTCCGCTCGTCCCACACCAAACCTGAATTTTTGTTCGCTGATGAGTAGTTATAGTTTGGATATTGACCCGCTGGCCGGTTAACGACGCCGTTTAGCACCGGTGCAATTCCATTTTGAGCATTAGGGCCTATCTGGTGACAGGCCATGCATTTCTTGAACACGATCGCACCGGCGTCAGGGCGGCCACCGGGGATGGCATCTTGGCCTCGAACTGGGCTGACCACGAGCGAGGCTAAAGCAAGTACTAGCGTCGAGATCGGATTCAACTTCTTCTCTCTGCTCCAAAATCGAAGCTAACCGTTAGCTGCTTCCTCGATGACGGGACAGACTTGAGCACCAGATTCTCCTGTCACCGGTGATGCAATTAGCCTCTCATCGAACAACAGTGCAGACAAACGAATTTCATTGACATTTGTCCTCATTAATTATGCTATCAACGCATGGATATTGAGCTTGCCAGGACTTTTTTAGAGATCGTCTCTACCGGAAGCTTCATCAAAGCCGCCGACCGTCTGCATGTCGCCCAAACAACGGTCAGCGCGCGTGTACGCCTCCTTGAGCAGCAGCTCGGGCGACCGCTTTTCGTTCGCAATAAGGCCGGCGCGAGCCTCACCCCGGCGGGCGAACAATTCCTTCGTTACGCTCCGACATTCGTGCAACTGTGGCAGCGCGCAAAACAGCAGGTAGCGGTACCCGAAGGACACCGCGCGGTTTTGACGGTTGGAAGCGAGGTCAGCTTGTGGCAGCCGCTTCTGGTCGAATGGGTCAGGATGATGCGACGCTCGCATCCGGACATAGCGCTGCGCGTTCATGTCGATGTTCCGCAAGATCTAATAACGCACGTAGCGGCCGGACTGGTGGATATCGCGATCATGTACGCGCCCCAGCATCGACCTGGTTTAGAGATAGACTTGCTGATTGAGGAGGAGCTCGTTCTGGTAACAACCGACCTCAGGACATATCGCGCAAATGATCCGAGATACGTTCACGTCGAATGGGGACCAGATTTTTCCCTTCACCATGCGGTAAGTTTTCCGGATATCACCCCCAGCCTAGTGGCCAATCTTGGGCCCCTGGGCCTTAACTATGTTCTGTTGGAGGGTGGTTCTGGTTACTTCCGAATGCATGCAGTTCAGCCCCATCTAGCATCGGGAAAACTACATCTGGTCCCTGGCGCGCCCCGCTTCTCGTTTCCGGTCTATGCCGCCCACTCAACGAACGTAGAGGCTACTACATTGGGTGCAGCGCTTACCGTGTTGCGCGCGGTCGCGAAAGCGGAAGTCGAATAGTCGACAGCGCGGCTTACCTTGAGTGAAGGAGAATGCCCCACCACTCGGCTATCCAGCCGAGCTGGATTGGATCGCGGTGGGATCTATTTTGTGATGCCCGAGTTCGATGCGAGTCGCTGCACGCCAAACTCGGGCCAAACTGCCCGAGGCTCTCCCTGGTAGAGCAATCCATCATGCCAGACGCGCCCACGACGTCTACTGGCTTAACGCCGCACGGCGCATCGCCGCGCGGCTGCTCTTCGCGCAATGCTCAGGCCGGCAGCGTCTCACGTACCTCAAGCACGGTAAGCCGCCTAAGCTCGCCGGTCCGCGTTTCCCAAGTTATGGAAGACCCCGCCCGAAGCCCAATCAGAGCAGTTCCGATCGGCGTCAGTACAGAAATCTTGCCTTGGGAGATGTCAGCTTGGTCCGGATAGACAAGGATCGCTTTTTGAATTCTCCCGCTCGTGTCGTCGCGGAACTTCACTTCGGATCCCATGCAAACCGCGTCAATCGGATGGCGGCCTTTTGTCACAACATGCGCACGCTCGATTTCGTCGGCGAGGCCGGACGCCACGTCGGGCATGTTGTTCATCGCTGCGCGCACGAGGTCGGAGAGCCGCTCGTGGTCGCTGGCCGTCAGCGTAATGGAGGGCTTGAGGTGTTTGGTTCGCGCGCCAGTCTTCTGATGCGTCGACATTATTGTCTCCTGTAGTTTCGCAACGAGCGTAATTTCGCAATGGCACCGCTTCAGGCGGAAGGCCCGGAGCCGTCGTCGAGCGAGCGTCGGTGTAGTCATCCGAGGCTTGATGCACTCGACGTGCAACGGACCACCGAGGGTCGGAGCGGCTCAGCTGTTTTGGTGAGATTCCCCGAGCCCGGGATGCGACAGCGCGCGCTGAGCTCGGGGCTAATTGCCCGCGATCAGGTTACCTGCGCGTTGCAGGCCACGACGAAATCTCGCGAACCTAAACATGATAACTCATAGATAGAGGCTTTGTCCGGAATGTCAAACTGCAGCGATGCGCAGCACTCGCACGATGAGCCGCGGCGACGGCTATACTCGGCATGATCATACCCGGCGCATTCAGTCTCCATCGCCACTTCCGCGTTTCAGGTTTGACTGCCATTCGCGCCTTTTCCAGCGCTTTGTCTTTTTCGACAACGCACTGTCGGCGAAGACCTTCTGACTAAACGCTTGAAAAGCGTTCTCAATATCGGGAGCGAGCGCCCGGCGCTTCTCGGCCGGCTCGCGCGACGATGGAGGGTATAAAGACGCGGCCATTGAGCTCCCCTCTTCCATTGGGATAGCATTGGAGCCAGTTCATTGATCGCGCGCTGGCGCTGCCTAGCGCAATCAATGATGGCCAGCGCACTCTGGAATCCGCCAACAACGAAGAACCGTTTTGCTGCTTCGATCGCCGCTGGCTGTGCACCAATCAACCGAAGCACCCTCAGATAAGCCAATTATGGCGACCCCCAGCGGGGTCAAAACTGAAACCTCATTTGGCTTGGTGCACGTCTCGTCTGGAAAAACGATGACTATTTGGCTAGTTGTACCGGTTAGGTTGTCGTGCACGTCCACGTGTGAGTGGACGGCGACCACATTTTCTGGAAGTAGGGCATCAGGGACAATAGTGGCTCGGCTAATCTCTCTCAGCAGATTTGAGGCGGCCGGCGACGCAAGCCTATCCGTCAGTGCGGCAGTCGCGGCTGAGACCAGTCTTGCTCGATCGGTCTCCGAAATCGTCACCGGCGGAAGTTTAGACGGGCCATCATAGTGAAGTGCGACGTGGTCGATATTCATTGTCACGCCTTGGACTCTATCGCCTGACGTTTCAGTTTTCAGATTTCTTCAAAGCGCCTCGTGACGTCTCGAATAATCGCTGCAATTCCAATCGGTTTCTCCATCTCATCTCGCAATAGCAGAACTGTAAACTCGACAGAAATACGCCGGCCATCTTTAGTCACTCCAGGCACCGACAACAGGTCGTCGTGGTCGTAACGACTTTCGCCGGTTTCCATCACGCGATAGTACCCCTTCCAATGGCGGGCTCTTAGATTCTTCGGAATGATCAAATCGAGGGAATGCCCGAGGGCTTCCTCTGCGGTAAAGCCAAAAATCCGAACTGCTCCCGGATTCCAGAATTTGATTACTCCCGCCCTATCGGCGGCAATGATCGCGTCCGAGACCGTTCCAAGAACCGCGTCAGCGAGATCTGCCGGGCCATTCATGACTTCCGTTGATTTGTCATCATTCATGGAATCCCTCGGTCGTTCTTCTCGTCTGGGGTCCCTCGCGACCGGGCGGCTTGGTTGCGCCAAAAAAGTGCATCACTTCGAGCAGTTACCGGTCCTCTTCGGTTCAATTTCCATCCACGTTGGTTTCACCTTTTGTCTTTCGCGCGCATTTGACAAGCGACAAAATTTGCGCGTTAGCATCATAAAAATTGATGCGTCCTGCAAATTGCGCGAGCCACGCGAAACTCACGGTCGCGTGTGAATCAGGGGCCGCGAATGGGGCGCAGGCTTTGCGATACCAGCGGCAAATTGGCGCGCCTCAGAGGCGCGTCTTCGCGATGATCCCCGCTGGCGCCCTCGGCTAGTCAGACGATTCCATTCTTTCACATGGCCGGCGATGCTCGCGAGCTGGCGGCAATGTAACGTCGCGCAGTCCGACCAACACTGAACGACAATCCTTTCGTGAACCGCCCAGATTTCGGTACCCAGAAGAGATAGCCGCTTGTGGATGCCTGCGAGATCCCCATGTGACGAGAGAGATGGATCGAACGCATCGTGTCGGGTGCCATTGCATGCTGAGTTGGCGTAACTAGGATAATCAAGCGTTGTTTGTTCCCGATACTATTGTCAAAGGCCCGAACGTCCCAGCGTTCGTAAGAGGTGCGCAATGTTCGATTTGACCGCGCTTGAACTCGCCCGCATTCAGTTCGGTTTTACGATTTCCTTCCACATCGTCTTTCCGGCCATTACGATTGGTCTGGCAAGCTATCTCGTCGTTCTGGAAGCGCTGTGGTTGTGGCGGAACGAAATCGTCTATCGCGAGCTCTACTATTTCTGGTCTAAGATCTTCGCCGTCAATTTTGCGATGGGCGTCGTGTCCGGGTTGGTGATGGCCTACCAGTTCGGCACAAACTGGAGCTATTTCTCATCATTCGCCGGGAGCATTACCGGTCCTCTTCTTGCTTATGAGGTGCTGACAGCGTTTTTTCTGGAAGCGGGATTCCTCGGCGTGATGCTGTTCGGCTGGAACAAGGTCGGGCCCGGGCTCCATTTCTTCTCGACCGTGATGGTGGCGCTTGGCACGCTGATTTCGACGTCGTGGATTCTGGCGTCGAACAGCTGGATGCAAACGCCGCAAGGTTTCGAGATCATCGACGGCCGCGTGGTGCCGGTGGATTGGCTGCAGGTCATTTTTAATCCGTCATTTTCCTATCGCCTCGCTCATATGACCATCGCTGCGTTCCTTTCGACCGCACTGTTTGTTGGTGCCTCCGGTGCCTGGCACCTGCTCAAAGGAAACGACACACGCGCAGTACGGACCATGATGTCCATGGCGATGTGGATGGTGCTGGCGGTTGCGCCATTGCAGATTCTGATTGGCGACCTGCATGGTCTCAACACACTCAAGCATCAGCCGGCCAAGATCGCGGCGATGGAGGGTCACTGGGAAAGCAAGCCGGGCGAAGGCGTTCCGCTCATCCTGTTCGGATGGCCGGATATGGAGGCCGAGTTGACGCGCTACGCCATAGCAATTCCCAATCTCGGCAGCCTGATTCTCACCCATGAATGGAACGGCCAGTTCCCCGGACTGAAGGAATTTGCCCCGGAAGATCGTCCGAATTCGACCATCGTGTTCTGGAGTTTTCGGATCATGGTAGGGCTTGGCTTCCTGATGCTGCTGCTCGGTGTCTGGGGACTGTGGCTGCGTTGGCGCGAGCGCCTGTACCAATCGCGCTGGTTCTTGCGCTTTGCGCTTGTGATGGGCCCATCCGGACTGACCGCAATCCTCGCCGGATGGTATACAACCGAGATCGGCCGCCAGCCTTGGGTGATTTATGGCGTCATGCGCACCAAGGACGCGGTCTCCGACCATGCGGCGCTGGTACTCTCAACGACGCTGATCATCTTCATCGTCATGTATGTTGTGGTGTTCGGCACTGGGGTCAGTTACATGCTGAGGCTTGTCGGCCGTGGACCGAAAGAACGCGAGCCTGACGATACCACCGACGCCGATCTGCTGCAGAAGCGCCGTCCGGCCAGGCCGCTGTCTGCCGCCCCCGACGCTATTGATCCCGCCTTCAGGCAAGGAGGCTGATACACATGGGCATCGATCTTCCGATAGTCTGGGCGATTATCATCGGCTTCGGTCTGATGATGTATGTCGTCATGGATGGCTTCGACCTCGGCATCGGCATCCTGTTTCCCTTTGTGCGGAATCGGGAGGACCGCGACACGATGGTCAACACGGTGGCACCTGTCTGGGACGGCAACGAGACATGGCTGGTGCTCGGCGGTGCCGCGCTGATGGCGGCGTTCCCACTGGCCTATGCAGTCATCCTTAGCGCGCTCTACCTTCCCCTGATCCTTATGCTGGCCGGATTGATCTGGCGCGGCGTTGCCTTTGAGTTCCGCTTCAAGGCGGATGAGACCCACAAGCCGTTCTGGGATCACGCCTTCATGTGGGGATCCTATTTAGCCACCTATTTTCAGGGCGTGTCGCTGGGCGCCTTCATCAACGGCTTCACCGTACGTGACGGCGCTTACGCGGGTGATCCACTCGATTGGCTTTCGCCCTTTAGTATCTTCACCGGATTTGGACTTATCGTGGCATATGCGCTACTGGGGAGCACTTGGCTGATCATAAAGACCGAGGGTGACCTACAGCAGCGGATGATCGCGCTGGCGCGGCCTATCACGCTAGTCTTGCTTGCCGTGATCGGTCTCGTCAGCCTCTGGACGCCGCTTGATCATCCGCATGTCGCGGAGCGTTGGTTCACGTTTCCAAATCTGCTCTTTTTCTCCCCGGTGCCTGTACTGGTGCTGGCCACGACCTGGCTTCTCTTAAAGATGTTGAAGGGGTCGACGCACGCCGCGCCGTTCCTGCTCGCGCTGATGCTGCTTTTCCTCGGCTATAGCGGACTGGCGATCAGCCTGTGGCCGAACATCATTCCACCGGACATCTCCATCCGGGCGGCCTCGGCTCCGCCGCAGAGCATGGGCTTTACGCTTGTGGGCGCGCTCTTCATCATCCCGATCATACTGGTCTATACCGCGTGGTCCTATTATGTGTTTCGCGGCAAGGTAACGCCGGGGGACGGCTATCATTGACCGAGTTCGCGCAGATCGAACAAAAGTCATGGCCGCGCCGTTTCTGCTGGCTCGTGCTGATCTGGGTTGCGAGTGTGGTCGCGCTTGGTGTTCTTGCGCTGATCTTCCGCGTGATCATGAAACTCGCCGGTTTAACCGTGTAGCGAGATCAAGAGGCCCACCCCGTGGGAAACTTGCAGGCGGCGAAGAAGCGTATGGGCGGACAATTGGCATGCCTGAGGAACGCTTGATCAGCTTAAGGATCGCTTCGGTGGCTTTCGGAAGAACCGCACGCCGGGAACGTCCGAGTCCTCAAACAGATCGATCACCGGTCCGGGGCCAATTGGCGCGCATCGATGGAGGCTTTCACCTCGCGATCCTTCGGATGGTTCACCGGATTGCACGTTGGTTCATCGTAAACCGCGTGCAGCGTTCGCCACGGTATCATATTGGATCTGGCCCACCTAGATATCGGCGGATCCACAGGTCGTCTGGACGCTCTCCCCGGCGCTCGCCAGCGTCCAAAAAAATGCGCCTGGGAGTCATAAAAGCGCTGCTTCCGGCAAGTAAGGCCGCCTACTCAGTGCCTGGTCAGCGGGCGTTATCGTCTTCGGGGGGCGCGGGTCGTGTCGTCGCGGAGCAGAAATCCAAAACGGAGGTCGCGCAATGCCCAAGGAAAACGAAACGCGCGAACAGCGCGAAAAGCGTGAACTTGATGACGAGTTGAACCGTCAGCTTGAGGAAACATTCCCGGCCAGCGATCCACCAAAGGTCACGCGTAGCAGCCCAGCCTCTCAAATCACCCCGAGGCGCAACACCGGCGACGAAGGACAGACGACTGTCTAAACCGCCGCGTCAGTCGAGGGCACTCGCGTCGAGGTCGGGCGGAAACGTGGATTGATCTCGTTGGCAGAGATGCAGAGATAATGATCGATCAAACGCGCGAAGGCGGAAACGGCCAGCACAGCGGAACCAGCACCGAGTGGACCGTGTTCTGCACGCCGCGACGAAAAGACCTCCGGCGCGCGCCCTATTCGTTGCCACCCTACATTCGTAACACCTTCCGCTCATCGCGCGACAGCTCAGCGGCGAGCCCGCTGGATTTCAGCAGAGATAATGCGTCCTCGCGGCGGGCGCTGATTTTCTGGAGTTTCCGGCCGTGACCATCATATCGATATCGGGGCCCAGACCCGCGACGGAAGCTGCCGAAGAACCGAACGTCCTGTTTCGAGTGATATCGATCTCACCTACCAACGGGATCATCCGGTCAGCGGAGCGAGCGCAATGTGCACGCACTTCGCTTGCACTCCGCATGCCGGCTAGGAAAGCTCATGCACCAGCTTTGATCTCTTCGGTTGCACTCATGCGCTATAGCTTCACGCCACCTCGCGATATGGCGCGCTGGATCCGGAACGGGCCCCCCGTCAACCTGCGAGACGCCATCGACAGCGGCCTAGTTCGGGGACCGCGTCTGATTGTTGCTCACATGATCAGCGCAACCGCGGGCCACGGCGACCTGCAAGGCATGTTCCCGTTTCCCGTGCCGATGCCATATGGGACTGTCCAGTTGCGGACTCGCCGGCGAGGATTCGCGAGTTGCTCCGCGTGGAGCACGCTTTCGGCGGCAACTTGATCAAGACCATGAACACCGGCGGATATAAGCGCCGGCGACGATCTCGCCATAGTGACCTGGTTCGAAGATGAAATGCTGGGTCTCGAACAATCCGCGCAGCAGCTTGACCTGCCGTTGGCGGTCCATACCGGAGCTGCAGAGGGATGCAAGCAGGCATTGCGCGCCGGCGCACAAGGTCTAGTGCATTGTTATCTCATCCTTGTCTTGTAGACGCATGCGGCGATGACAAGTCAGTCGGAACAGAAAGAAGACCCGCTCGCGCTGACCGTCCTCCACCCCGCATGAACTCTGCTTCTAACTCTCAAGTAATTTCGTTTGTTCAGAGGAAGCGCGAAGTTTAAAACGCTCGTTGCAGATTGAGTTTTTGAAATCCGCTCTCTTTGTCCCGCTGACCTCCGGAACCTTTCTGCTCGCAGACCATCTAAGAGGCTTCGATATGGAAGCAAGCGTCGCTTCGACGTCGGCCGTAGAAGGGCATACGGATGAATCCAAATGTGCATATGCTGGATCGCAGAGCATCACAACCGGAACTTAAAAGGCCGAGTCGAACGGAAGTCGAAGCAGCGGTCCGAACCATCATCCGATGGGCCGGCGAAGATCCTGACCGAGACGGTCTCATCGAAACGCCGGCTCGTGTGACCCGCTCATTCGAGGAGCATTTCTCGGGTTACGGCCAGGATCCCGCTGAAATGCTTCAAAAGACCTTCGAGGAGATCGAAGGGTATGACGAAATGATCGTGCTGCGGGACATTCGCTTCGAAAGCCATTGCGAGCACCACATTGCGCCGATCATCGGCCGGGCTTGGGTGGCCTATATCCCGGATGGCCGCGTGGTCGGCATTTCCAAGCTGGCCCGGGTAGTCGACGTTTATGCCAAGCGCCTACAGATTCAGGAGAAGATGACGGCGCAAATCGCCAACACCATCAACGATGTGGTTAAGCCGCAGGGTGTTGGCGTGATTATCAAGGCAACGCATCACTGCATGACCACCCGCGGTGTGCACAAGCTTGGCACGGATCTGGTAACCAGCCGTATGCTGGGGTGCTTCCGCGACAGTGCGCTGACGCGCCAGGAATTCCTCGGGATGGCTGTTTAATGCAAAGTGTAACCTCTGAAGGAGAGGAACATGGCGGACAAAGCTGAGCCTAACGGTCCGGATCTGGCGCATGGCATCGCGCTTAGCATGTTCACGAGCGAGACCCTACTTGGGCATGTCGGCGATCAGGATGTTCTGCTGGTGCGCTCCGGCCCGGAGATTTTTGCCATCGACGCTTATTGCAGTCACTATCACGGGCCGCTCGCCGAAGGGCTTGTGGTTGCCGAGAGCATCCGCTGCCCCTGGCACCACGCCTGTTTCGATATGCGGACCGGCGAAGCAACCCGCGCGCCGGCGCTCTCCCCGCTCGTGGTCTGGCAAGTCGACTACGAGGACGACCGTATCTTCGTTCGGAGAAAGCGCCAACAGCCAAAGTCGCGCGGTAAGGGCCCCGTTGATGCACCCGGCAAGATCGTGATCGTCGGCGGTGGAGCGGCGGGATTCGCCGCGGCGGAGATGCTGAGGCGGCAGGAGTTTCGCGGCAGCATTGTCATGCTGAGCAACGATAGCGCACCGCCAGTCGATCGACCGAACCTATCTAAGGACTATCTCGCTGGCAGCGCGCCAGAAGATTGGTTGCCATTGGGTCCGGGCAACTTCTACGCTGAAGCCCGTGTCGATCTGCGGCTCAATACAGAGGTCGTCTCGATCGATACCAAGGCACGCCATGTCGCCATTGAAGGCGGTAGCGATATTCCTTTCGACCGCTTGCTGCTGGCGACAGGTGCGGAGCCCGTGAGGCTGCCGATCCCGGGCGCTGACCAGCCGCATGTCCATACGCTGCGCTCGCTTGCGGATTGCCGAGCGATCATCGAGTCTCTGAACGGCGCGCGCCGCGCAATCGTAATCGGTACCAGCTTCATTGGCCTCGAGGTCGCGGCGGCATTGCGTGCGCGAGGTATGGAGGTCCACGTCGTTGCACCGGAGCAACGGCCGATGGAGCGCGTGCTTGGGCCCGATATGGGAAACTTCGTGCGAGCGCTGCACGAAGAGCACGGCGTCATCTTCCATCTCGGAGATACCGTGGTCGCGATCGACGGCAAACGCGCGACGCTAAAGGGCGGCGGCGTGTTGGAGGCCGACGCTGTGGTCGTCGGCGTCGGCGTGCGTCCACGGCTGGGCCTGGCCGAGCAGGCCGGTCTTTCGCTGGAACGCGGGGTTACCGTGAATGCCTTTCTCGAAACCAGCATCCCTGGAATCTACGCAGCGGGCGATATCGCGCGCTGGCCCGATCCGCATTCGGGCGCAAATATCCGGGTCGAGCATTGGGTGGTGGCGGAGCGCCAGGGACAGGCTGCGGCCCGCAATATGTTGGGAGCACGTGAGGTGTTCGATGCGGTGCCATTTTTCTGGAGCCAGCATTACGACGTGCCGATCAATTACGTCGGTCACGCCGAAAGGTGGGACGAGATTGCTGTCGACGGCAGCATCGCCGCCCGGGATTGCCTGCTGAAATACAAAAGCAAGGACCGCGTACTTGCGGTCGCGTCGATCTACCGCGACCTCGCCAGCTTGCAGGCCGAACTAGCCATGGAGAGAAACGCAATGCGTTGAAGTCGCCTGACTGTTGCCGCGGGTGTGTCCTCGCAGTGCCACGCTGCGCTTCAAATCGTTCTAGGCCATTCAGCATGTAGAGCTCTCTACTGTCATTGGCGACTTCGCGTCCGCACAGTGCTGCAGCAAAACGCACAGGAGCCGGCGTCCTTAGGCGAAGTAAGAAACGCGAACCGCCGAAACGATCAACTAGATACCTTTCGATTCCGTTATGATGCGGTGGTGTCTAGAGAACGGGAATTGCGCAGCTAAGTTAGCGACAAAACGGCGCGGGCTACTTCGACAGCTTGATTTCGTGGGATATCTCGCCAAATATATCGCTATGGTTATCATTGCGCTTGATCAAACGTATTGTTGTCGCGCGGGCCTCTTGCAAGTCGGCAAGTAGCCCGGGCTGCCTTTGTTGCTGCCCGGGCTTAAGTTTCCACACAAATGCTGTCCTGCTTGATTGCGACGTTCCGGAGCACTCCGCGATCGTTTCGCGCTTGAGCCCCACGCGTGGATTCGCCGCTAGGCGACGGCAACGCGATCTAACGGCCTAGCCTACGAAAGCTGTCACGTACCAATACTGATGGCGATCCGTGCTTCGACCGAAAGATCGAGATTATTGTGACAGAAGGAGAAAGCGACGATGGAAACAAGAGAGATAGGCCGGTTGTATATGACAGCCGCCGGCAACGCAGTTGCGGCTATTGCTGACCATAACCTTAAGAGCATGAAATTGTCAGGCGCCAGTGCACTGCGGTCGTTCGAGTATTTAGCGCAGCTTGCTGGCGCGAAAACTGGAATGGAGGCGATCGAGTTTTCAGGTGCGCATTATCGAAATCAACTGAACGCACTAGGCGATTTCACCGACGGCCTCGTCGACCTTGCCCGCAAGATGCGACGGATGTGTCTTAACCCTTCAGAACGCGAGGGATCGTAGCAAGCTTCGTTGTCCCTTATCAAATGGTGCGTGTCTTTCATATGACATCATTGGGAGTCGACATGGCCGGGCAATTGCCTCCAATCCTCGTCGCGCGACGAGACTATGCGCGTCTAGAACGACTGGCTACTAATGCTGTGAGAGAGCGTCATCCGGTCGGCAGGTTTCTGATGTCGGAGCTTCGTCGGGCCGTTGTGTTCGACACTAACAAGATACCTGACGGCGTTGCTCGCATGAACGAGTGGGTAACATATAGGATCGATGGCAGCAGGCAGTCTGAAAGCAGAGTTCTGGTCTATCCAGACGGGCTCAGAAACGATCAAGTCGGTCTATCAGTACTTTCGCCGTTGGGTGCCGCCGTTCTCGGAGTAAGCATCGGGCATCGTATAAAATTCTTCAGTAACGAGGGTGGACTTCACTCAGTTATTGTCGAGGATGTGGTCGCGCCGGCGGGCGCACCCTTGCTGTTTCCGCTCAAAGCTCGCCGCAAGGCCGCTCGGGCTTCCCCCGATCCGCGCTGGCCCGATGACGACGGTCCCCAGGCTGCCTAGATTGGAACGAGATCAATCGCTCACTAACTTTAGGGAGTACGACATGCATCGTGACAGGACAGCCGAAAAGAGACCGCCAATTGCCATCGATGCGAACCACTTCGCCAAGCTATCTGCGCTTTCGTTGCTGACCCGCGGGCCGATAATGGAAGTATGCGAGTATCTTCGTGAGGAACTCGATCGTGCGCATGTCCTTCCGGCGGAAACATTGCGTCCGGACATCGTCAGTCTCGGCAGCCAGGTTGAATTTCGAGAGGAACAAACCGGAACGGTTCAGGAAATCATTCTGGTTTATCCGCTAGATGCCGACATCACACGTCGGCGCGTGTCCGTTTTGACGCCGGTCGGCGCTGCACTTCTCGGGCTTTCGGTCAATCAGACTATTTCATTCCATACCAGAACCGGCGAAAAGCGTGAGCTGACCGTGCTCAAGGTCAGGCGCGCCGTCTAGCCCGGTATCGGAGTCCGAAGGGAGCGCGGTGCCCAGGATTGGCATAGCGCTCATACCTTTGCTCGATGCGAAAGAACGAACAAACGATTAGCCTGCGTTCCTGACCCGCATAGTCGACGCAGTCGATCGAGAGCCCCAATAGCGCGCTGCCAAGCGGCGAAAGGATCGAGATAGGTTGATCTGCCCGACGTTCCCGGGACGGATCAATCGAACCTTCGACTCCTTTGTGAGTCGTGGTCGATGAAAGAGGCGCGAGTTCCTGCCGCGATGAGCGACGATCCGCTTCTGCGGCAACAATCTCAGATCGCTCGATCTCCTGACGCAAGACGCAAGAGCTCGGTGGTCGATGAAGGCGCGCCCGGCACCATTACGAGATCGGAAAGGCAAGTCTGAACGTGTGACTTGATTGGTGGGTCTGTTTTCCATGATCGACATATCAGCCAGCCTGTTTCCAAAGGTCACGGCAGTCCAAGAACATATGAACGCGGTGAGCGCATTCAAACGGAGGAGCGTCCGAAGCATGACGTGCGGCCGTCCAAGCTACGATTAGCTACCGTCATAGCGACCGCCAGCGAAGATGCGCCCCTCGTGGGATGTTTCGACCAAGAAGGATCTCTCTCAAAACAACGGCGTCGTTACGAACCTCATCATGCGCTGAAAAAACGAGTGTAATCCGTCCTTTTTGAGCGAGGGCGCGTAGTTCCCCGAGTCGGTCGCGATTCCGATGTATCTCCTCCGAGTAGCGGCGTCGAAACTCGTGCCAGCGAGCAGGATCATGTCCGAACCACCTCCGCAGCGCGGTGCTGGGAGCAATGTCCTTGGCCCAGAGATCGATCGCAGCATCTGATTTTCTGACGCCACGAGGCCACAGACGATCGATCAGTATTCGAGTGCCATCGCCCGAGCCAACGGAATCGTATGCGCGTTTTAGCTTGATGTTCTCGGCAACAATTCTCTTGCTCATCGATATTCCTCCCGTATCTTCGATGTCTTAGTCTGTTCCAATCCCGCGCGACGATCGCGTCACCGCATCTTCCTGTACAGCCATGCTGACGCTATGGGCCGGGGCGCTGGAGTCCTTGGTCACTTTCCGCACGCTATTTGCCGATATGGCCATTGACATAAATAACATCCCAGCGACCACCCAAAACGTCAGCCTGCCGTTGCCGTTGTCCGTCCAGAGTGAGCTGGAATGGCGGCGGCTATGTGAGGGAAGAAGCTCGATCAAACGAGCCGCCAGTATGCTTGCTTCCGACGGCGACCACCGATCGCTGTTCGATTTCCATATCTTCGAAGCAAGGCTGTTTATCGCCTGATCCCTGGAAAGCTGGGTCAAGCAAGCGGCCTCTTGCCATGGATCGACGTCCTGACGCGCGAGTACGGACAAGACGCTCAACGTCATCTCATCTGTCTCGCAAACCGACGCGAATAGGAACGCATCGTACTGGGACTCGAGACGAGAAAGTCCGGTCATTTCACACTCCCACTCTCGATGGGGAAGGCGCCGTGTTGGCAAACGTTGCGGCGCCGTTGCAGCTAACCGATCGCTGCTGCGTCGCGGTTTGGACGCCTGTTCGATCTCCCAGAGCACCAACACGAAGGCGATGCCCAGGCCGACAACAACGGCTACAAGGAGCAATGTCAGAGCCGGCGCTGTCAGCATGGGGAACATTTATCAAGCAACCATTGGCCCCGCGATTGTTAGTTTCAAAGCTCGGCGCGAAGGCGTTTTCCCGCAGCATCAGGACGAATTTAACAGAGATCAGGAAGTCGCATCCGAGACGTTTAGGTGAGAAGGGTTTCAAGTTGCTCGACCTGTTTGCGGTGCAGCAGCAGCAGATACACAAGCTTCGCATTCAGCTTTGAATCGAAGATGTTCAAAACGGCTTCCTCGATCATGTCCGCCAACCTGCTCTGATTGCAGCTCGCGAATGCGATCACACGCTGCAGGCCGCATTTTGCACTAAGCATTGCGGTTGTGTTTTTGCTGCTAACCGCATCGGTTCCTCCTCGCATAGCAATCTCTTTTCTGAGTAGTAGGCAGATTGCCCCTTGGGCCAGTTCAGACTCAAAAATCATGTCTGCAACATGAAGGTCGGCAGCGCGTCCGATTGCCGCAAACGCCTTGACGCCGATACGCTCCCCTTCAAGAAGCTCTTTGAGGAAATTCAGTACTTCTTCCTTAGACCAATCGCCGAAATTGACGGGATCGCCGTCATTCATCCCGCACGGAGAGGATGCCAGTTTCTTGATGGTGTCGTCTAAGTCAGCTTGTTTTGGTAACCGAACTTTCTGCATGATTTCGTTTCCCTGCGAGAACGAGATGATGAGGAGTCGCCCTCCTGATTTTCGTCAGACCGTCCATTGCTTAATGGGCTGCACGCAACTCTCGCCTTTTGGTCCAATTTCACAAGCGAGAAATATTGTCGGTTTGCATCAAGAAACTTGTTACGTCGGAAAAGTTCGAAATGGCTCGGTTTGCAGTCTGGTATGCGCGCACTTCCTCCGTCGTCTACTTCGAGGGTGGAGCGGGTGGACCGAGGCTCCGATTTCTCACGCCCTGCATTGCGCTTAAACAGGCGCGATCTTCTCGATCGCTTCGGACGCTTTTTCGAACCTCAATTGTTGCTTTTCCGCCTTGCGACCCTGTGCATGATCTCGAGCGTGATGCCGAGCCTCGTATAAAACTCGGGTCCCAATCCTGAAATTATCGACCGGCAGGCATGAGCGTCGCGCCAGCCTTGTTGCGGGCGAAGACTTTGCAGTCCTTTGGTCTTCAAGCGTGTGAATGTGCGTGCCGACCGTCGACTGGCTTACGTCACGCCGGTCAGCGGCGCTAATGAAGCTTCCACGCGATACCGAAGCGCGATCCTTGCCAGCTGCGTATCCGTGCGAGACGTCACACCAATAAACTCGATATTAAGTGGCGATACTTTTCGTTTGTCAAAATTAGTTGCGGACATACGCTGTTGGCAACGATCGGTGATCGGTGCACTGGCTGCGAGGCGCAACAGAGACCCAGATGACAGCAGAATCGTTTCGGGATTTGAGCTGGCGACTTCTCTGCTCAGAATGTTGAGCGGGGTGATGAACGAACGTTCGCGCTTCGTTAGTCCTGGCATTCTCGGCACGATCGGTCATCGCCTGTACGGTTTGGCCTATCGATGAAGGACGCCTGCAGCCTGGGCATCTATTCGCAGTAGCCGCCAGCAACCCTAACAGAGGCGCCACAGCCTTGCTTCGGGCGTCCTTAGTATCGATGGCAGGTTAGTGAGTAGGCGTGATTCCGTTGTTGCCTACGCAGGGCGGAGCCTCAGGCCCGGCAGCAAATGGCGCAGGACGTCGGTCCAAATGTCGAAAAAGGAGATCTCGCATGTATCAGAAAATTCTCTTGGCTTTCGATGGCTCACCCGATGGTCGCGAAGCTCTGGCTCAAGCCGAGACCTTGGCATCAGCGTGCGGTGCGACGGTTCATCTTCTTGCGATCATAGACCCGTCCGAAAGCATGCTTATCGTTGAGGCAATGTCTTTCACCCCCGATAATCAACAATTTGTAATCCAGGCCGTGCTTGACGAGGGCGTGAGGCGTTTACGAGGCGCTGGATGTACTGCAACCAGCGAACTTAAGTACGGCAAGCCAACGGAACAGATAATTCTGTCCGCAAGAGAGATAGACGCGGATTTGATCGTCGTCGGTCATCGGGATCAGGGGACGCTTGCGCGCTGGTTGAATGGCTCGGTCGGCGAATCTATCTTGCACCAGCCTCCATGCAGCGTGCTCGTCGCCGTAAAGTCCGAGCGAAGAGCGAGTAACGTCACGCCGATTCAGCAACTGAAGGCACGGGGGAAGTGATGAACTTCATGTTAAAACGCCCTATCTAGTGGTCGCAACCTTTACGATGCCATCGGGCGGCTTTTGCAAAAGACATCGTCCTGGGAGCATCTGTACAATTGACGGGGCCGGGTCGCCAATACCAGCCGCTATTATCGCGACGCCTATCAACTTGCGACCGACAAGATCAATGCAGCGGGCGGCGTCAAGGTCGGCAATGAATCGCTCAAACTGGCGCTCAAGTTTTACGACAATCAGTCTGTCGACGACCGCTCTGATAACGCTCCACACATCCCATTCGACAGCCGAGATACTGCCGTGGTCAAGAGATGTTGACCGCCAGGACACACAGTCATCAATGATAGGAAACGTGACCGATCATTTTCCTTAATCTGATGCCTGATGCAGAAACCTCAATTGGAAATCTCGCGGAGTCAAACGAACAGGATAAGCGGCAAGACGGCGCTCTCGTTCAAGATCGATCAAAAATAATGCACTCAGACGACAATTAAATTCGATTGCCCGACGCATCCGCGGGTGAGACACAGATAGCAACCTTGCTGCGGCAGCAAATGGACCAGCCATCGAGGTCAAGTCCGCAACTTGGTACAAGCGCGAATGTTGGATATCACCTAAGAGTGCGAGCCGATTTGTCGGAGCTATCTAATAATGTCGACTACGTCGAGGGTCATTGACGCGCACACTTTAGCTCACGCAAATCCGACAGGATGGCGGCGCTATCTTTACTCAACCAACCACAAAGACATCGGTACGATGTACTTCGTGTTCGCGATTTGCGCGGGCTTGATTGGCGGAGTCCTCTCCGTCGTGATTCGGATGGAATTGCAGCTCCCAGGCCTCCAGATTTTCTCCAACACGCACACCTATAACGTGTTCGTAACCGGTCATGGCCTGATCATGATCTTTTTCACGCTCATGCCGGCGATGATGGGTGGGTTTGGCAACTGGATGCTGCCGCTGATGATCGGCGCGCCGGACATGGCGTTTCCGCGCATGAACAACATTTCGTTTTGGCTGCTGCCAGCGTCGTTTGCGCTACTCATCATCTCGATGTTCGTCGAAGGCGGGCCCAGCTCAAACGGCGCTGGTACGGGTTGGACGCTCTACGCGCCCCTATCGACCTCAGGCCATCCCGGGCCCGCCGTCGATTTCGTGATCCTATCGATGCACCTCGCGGGTGCGTCTTCGATCCTCGGTTCGATCAATTTCATCACCACCATTTTCAATATGCGGGCGCCGGGCATGACCCTCCATAAAATGCCGTTATTCGCGTGGTCGGTCCTCGTGACGGCTTTCCTGTTATTGCTGTCGCTGCCGGTACTCGCCGGTGCCATCACGATGCTTCTCACCGATCGTAATTTTGGAACAACGTTCTTTGCCCCGGAAGGCGGCGGAGACCCAGTCTTGTATCAGCATTTGTTCTGGTTCTTCGGCCACCCCGAGGTTTACATCATGATATTGCCAGGCTTTGGCATCGTCAGTCATGTGGTTTCCACGTTCAGCCGCAAGCCGATCTTCGGCTATCTCGGAATGGTCTATGCACTGATTGCAATCGGAGTCATCGGCTTTTTGGTCTGGGCCCATCACATGTATACCGTCGGGATGTCGAGCAGCGCCCAGGCGTATTTTGCGGTCGCCAGCATGGTGATTGCGGTGCCGACCGGCATTAAGATCTTTTCGTGGATAGCCACTATGTGGGGCGGGTCCATGACATTCAAAACGCCGATGCTGTGGGCGATCGGGTTCATCTTCGTATTTACAATCGGCGGCGTCACTGGTGTTGTACTCGCCAATCCAGGCATCGACCGCACGTTGCAAGATACTTACTACGTGGTTGCACACTTCCATTATGTGTTATCGCTTGGCGCCGTGTTCGCGATCTTCGCAGGCTGGTATTACTGGTTTCCGAAAATGACCGGATACATGTACTCGAAAGCCGTCGGCAACCTACACTTCTGGCTGACATTTGTCGGCGTCAATCTTGCTTTTTTTCCGATGCATTTTCTCGGATTGTCGGGAATGCCGCGACGAATCGCAGATTATCCTGATGCATTTGCAGGCTTGAACCAGATTGCCTCGGTTGGATCATATATCTCCGCAGCTGGTCTGATCGCGTTCTTCGTTGGCATGGTCTATGCGTTCGTCCGGAAGGAGAAGACTGCGGACAACCCGTGGGGGCCTGGTGCGACTACGCTGGAGTGGACGTTATCTTCGCCGCCGCCGTTTCATCCATTTGAGGTCTTGCCCCGAATTGAATAGATGAATCCACGAGGCGCGTGAGGCGACATACTGCGGTCTCCCAATCGCCAAGAAAGCAGGTTGGAATGTTAGCACCGTCGAAGTCAGAAATCGAACGCTCAATCATGACTAAACAAGACGCGATTGAGAGACTTCGCTCTCTCCAAAGACACGGCGGGGAGGGCTCTAACGTGCATGCGAACGCGGACACGGTCCTCTGCGACTTCCTCGACGCAGTCGGCTATGAAGAGATCACACGCGAATTCCGGAAGGTTCACGAGATGTATCCGACAGTGACCCCTCGATACTCGAAACCTTCTTGGCGGTTGTAGGCATTGCGCTCGACGTCAAGGAGAACCGGGATCGCTCTGCCGGCTTTCGCGCCGCACACAGGCAGGAGGTCCAACTGTTCGATCCACTCGACGAGAACGGACGTACCGCACGCCACAATCCACTGGTCTAAATCTCTAGTCACCGCGAACGCCCGCGAGAAGGCTTGCCATTTACGCTTTCCTTACCGTGGTTGCGCCAGGCGGCAAACCGTCTGCGCAGCTGTGTCACCGGCAACGACCTAGTCGCGCGGCTCGGGGGCGGTGAATTTGCGATCGTCACGGCAGGTACCAGCGATAAGGCCGAGCTGAGCGTGCTGGCGGAGCAGATCCTGAAGGCGCTGCGCGCACCTGTGAATTGCAAGCTTCGGGTCGACGCCAGCATCGGCATCGCGATCCCGCCGGATTACGGCGACAATCTTGACAACCTGCTGAAATGCGCAGATCTCGCAATGTACGCGGCGAAATCCGAGGAACGCCGCACCTTCCGCTACTTCGTGCCCGAATACGATGCAAGGTCCGTCAGTGACGCGAGCTAAAGTTTGATCTTCGTCAAGCGCTTGTGCGCGGTGAGTTCGAACTGCGGTACCAGCCTCTGGTCGATCTCACGGCCAACGTCGTGACCGGATGCGAGGCGCTGCTACGATGGCGATGGGTCGGGAGAACCATAGGCTAGGCGGGACCATTGTCTTGGGAGTGCTTCCTCTCCAGAGCAGAACGGCCTATCTGTCGGTCCCGCGCCTTCGGCAAGACGCATCTCATTTGGATCGAGCGTTCGACGAAAGCTCAGCTGAAGACGTGGGTCGCGGCTACCGCGCGCAATCGCTTCAGCTCCTCAAATCGCTCAGTGACATCACGAAGGATCGCAGCCATTCCCAGTATGCGACCGGTTCGGTCGGAGAACGGCAGGATAGTGAATTCAATCGAGATGCGCGTTCCATCTTTTCGTAACGCCGGCACTGCAAGGACGTCACCGGCACCGTAACGCGTCTTCCCGGTTCGGATGGTTTCTGCAAAGCCATCCCAGTGGCGCGTTCGAAGGCTCTCCGGGATGATGATATCAAGCGATTTTCCCACGGCCTCGGCCTCGGAAAATCCAAAGATGCGCTCCGCAGCTCTGTTCCAAAAAGTGATGGTGCCTTGCGAATCCGCATAGATGATGGCATCAGGCGCTTCGCGCACCAGCGTTCGATAAAACCGATCAACGTCAGGGGTCATGAAGTCGCCTCCTGGTAATTTGCCTCGATCGTGTCATGCTTTTCCAACGCAGGCGACGGCATAGAGCTGGAATGCTCACCGATGTTTCCTCACAGAGTGTGGCGTACGGGACGTCATAACCATCTACGTCAGCTCGCTTTGCGGATCGCGATGCCCTTGGATTCGATACGGCCCATCAGATCGTTCCAAGACTTGACGAAAGACTGGGCGCCGTCGTCCTGCAGCTTGGCGGCGAGCACGTCGATATCGATACCGGCCCTTACGAAGTGGGTGAGAACTCTCTCGCAGTCGCCTCCGTCAGGAGCAAGCGTCGTGTCGACCTCGCCGTGGTCGTCGAAGGCCTTAAGGGTCGCGTCCGGTATCGTGTTGATAGTGAAGGGTGCCGCGAGTGCTTTGATGTAGAGGATATCGGAGGCGTGCGGATCTTTGGTGCCGGTGCTGGCCCATAGCAGGCGCTGAGGCAGTGCGCCCGCGTTGGCGGCGCGCAGGAAGCGCGGGGATGCGAGCAACTCTCGATAAGCCTTGTAGGTCCGCTGAGCGACGGCTATGCCGAGCCGGTTTGTCAGCTCGCCCGGAACCTTGCCGGCGACCGCGACATCCCAGCGGCTGACGAAGAGCGAGGCGACCGAGGCGACTGCCGGGTTCAGTCCCGCCGCGATGCGCCGCTCGACGCCGCGCAGATAGGCTTCGGCTGTCGCGACATATTGCTCGCGTGAAAAAAGCAGTGTGACGTTGATGGGAACGCCGGCAAAGATAGCCGCCTCGATGGCAGGCAGCCCTTCGGCAGTGCCGGGAATCTTAATGAACAGGTTGGGCTTGCCGCCACGCCGGTGAAGGTCGCGCGCCGCCTCGATGGTTCTGTCGTTGTCATGAGCGAAGGCGGGCGAGACTTCCAGCGACACCCAGCCGTCCATCCCGTTTGTCCGGGCGAAAACAGATTGGAACAACTCGGCAGCCCGGGTCAAATCTGCCAGGGCCAGATCGAAAAACAGATCTTCGGCCGATTTCGTCGGCAATGCGTTGCGGGAAATGTCGGCGTTATAGGTTGCGCTGTTTTTGATCGCATGATCGAAGATCGTGGGGTTCGACGTCACTCCCGTCACCGAGAGATCGTCGATGTAACGTTGCAAGGTGCCATTGTTCAGCAAATCGCGAGTGATGTTGTCGAGCCACAGGCTTTGGCCCAAATCGTGAAGTGTCTTTGTCGGTTTCATCCAGTCACCTCCGTTCTGAATGCGACGGGCATCGACGTCGCGCCAGGCGATAATTCGGCGGATGTGCTCCGGTCGTCATGTCCGCCGACAGGAAAACGCTGGGTTTGCCCATGCGGCTGGCAAACGTCAGGAAAACTTTTTAGCGAATTGTTTGGCCAGAGCGTCCGCCGTCGCGTCTGCTATTTGATAGACATGCTTCTTCATTTCTTCCCAGGTCTGGGCCTCGGCGTCGTAATTGCGATCCCTCAGTTGCTGGATTTGTTGGATGTGATGGCCGCCATGCGCCAGAAGAAGGCTTTGCACTGCGTCTTTCGGCAAATAAGGATTCGCTTGACTCAAGAAGGTCGCGATCTCATCGGCGTTTGACGTAAGGGACTGAGTTGCCTTTGCCTGGGCAGAAACATCACCGGCTACAGCTGCAACCAGATAGGCTTTCACCGCGCCATAATGGCCAGCGAGAAGCTTGAAAAACTTATCCCTTGCTGGTGCACCATAAAAGGGCTCAATTGAGGCGGCGATAGCTTGCGCATTTGCAACTGCTTGCTTTTCCGAGGCCTTCATCGCCGAATCGTTCTTGTCGATCGCTGCGACCGAAACGTTCCGCACCCAGAAAATGTGACCAAGCCAAAGATCTCGAAGGGCCACTGCGGTTTGAAACGTCTTCTGATCACTCGCAGCATTCTTTTGTGCGTCAGATCCCGAAGCGGCGGTCTTGCTGTGATCGTGCCTGGCGCGCGCGAGAGCGCTTTCCGAAACCGGAACGATCGCCGCGGTAGCAACCGCCAGCGTAAGGAAGCGTCGACGATTGGCAACGTTCTTTGAAGGTAGGGTTTGTGACATCACGTCCTCCTATATCGGCGCGACCTTTAATCAAGCCTTTGACGAGCGCCGTAACGCCATTTTGGTATTTCATCAACGACAACACCTAGCAAACGAATTTAACTGTCGTTTGAGTGCAGGATTTATGTTTGGAACGCGCCTCACTTAAAGGATCGCAAAATCGTCTTGTGCGAGATCCATTGCGACCTCCCCTGCAAATTGGTTTCCAAGAGGTTCGATTCCGAGTGCCTGTGCAACAGCCGAGCGACATAGCTCGCCGCGATGCCCATGAGTGCAACCGACAAGCCAAGCCCAATGATCAGAACAGTGAGATGCTCTCGTGCGGTGCCTGCGACGGCCACACATTGTCGAGGGACATTGATACATCCGCCACGACGATCTGACTTGCAGCCTGAGCAAACGACTTCCGCGGGGCATGCCTTGCAATTGTCCCGTCTGCATTGATGTCTATATCGGTCATTGCTTCGACTGCGTCGTTCTTCCCCTCCGCGGAAAGCCGCAATTCTCGGAACATTCTCCAACTCACCCAAAGCAGGAGAATGCCCCCCGCAAGCACCAGCCCCACCGTCTGCAACAGCTGGGTCGTGGCTGCGGCGAACGTTATCCGCAGGACCGTCGTGATACCCACCAGGACGGCTTTCGTCCGTTGCTGCAGCGGTGACCCTGCCGCGGCCAAGCCGATGACAATGGCGTTGTCACCGGTCAAGACCATGTCGATCATTATGACTTGAAGGAGTGCTGCGGCCTCGTTTGAAACGAAATGGAGCATGGCCGACGTTTCTGGCTTCTGATGAGGTTGCGGATCCGGGTCCGTTGGGCGAACTGGTCAGATACGATTATCGAGACCCCGCAGGCACGATTCAGAACACCAGCACTTGTTGAGGGTCGCTGGGCATACCGACTGCAAACCCAATGAACGGATACGCACCGGGCAGCTCTGGGCCTATGCACGGAACGACCGCCCGTAGGACGAGACCGATCCGCCGGGCGTCGTGTATGTCTATGCACCGGATCGCAAGGCCGAACGGAGATCGTGCGGCACGTCGACGTAGCGCGAAGCGCGATGTCAGGAAGCGATCGGCGCATCCATAGCGCCCAGTCGAGCAAGAACGGTTGCGATAACGTAACCTCGCTGGCGATGGTCAACGCAGCCCCGTGACCAGGCAGCAACGCCACTTGGTGACGCACCCGCTGCCACAAAATCGTCCTGTCGAAACGATTTCCAAGAAGGTTCCCGCGAGTTCGATGTCCATGCTTCATCCAACACAAATGATGCGCTGAAGCGTCAATTAAATTCGTTTGTTTGACGTTATTTCGGATGAGATACAGCATGCAAGTTTAGATGATGCTGACGCGGCACTACTTCTCGGCGAGGTAATCAGACAGAATCTGAATGTCGTTCGCCTCTAACCTGGATTGTCGCAGTAATTGCGTCGTGATCTGAAAACAGGAATGGAGCTCCCATGACCAATGATCGGATGGACAAGACTCTTCGTGCGAACCGGCGTGACTTCCTCGTCGGGGTTGTCGGCGCAGCTTCGATGGCGCCGCGCGCCGTCCTCGCCACGGCCGCCACAACCACTGTTCTTGCTGAAGTGGTCCAGCCTGCATCCGCCCAGACGGCGAATGCCGCCGCTGGCTCCGGCGAAAGCACACTACTGCTGCCAGTACCTGGCTATCTGTCCTTCGGACCAGACGAAGCCGGCTTTGTCGAGGCAATGGTCAACGTGATGTGTCCGGCGGATGCGCTGACACCCGGCGGCGTCGATTGCGGGCTTGGGGTCTTCATCGATCGGCAACTCGCCGGCGGCTTCGGCAAGGGCGCGCGGCTGTATATGCGCGGCCCCTGGCGAGAAGGTAAACCTGAGCTGGGCTATCAATTACCGCTCACACCCGAGCAGTTTTTCAAGGCGGGGCTCGCTGCCGCAGATGCGGCCTGCCAAAAGCAGTACGGCAAACGCTTCAGTGAATTGGATGAGAGTGACGCGGACAAATTTCTTCACGAAATTGCCGATGGCAAGGTGACAGACGAGAGCGTCCCGCTCGCCTCGTGGTTCAACGAACTCGTCTATCCGTTATTTGAGCAAGCCTGTTTCGCCGATCCAGTTTACGGCGGCAATGTCGGCAAGGTGTTCTGGAGAGCCATCGGCTATCCAGGCCTTCCTGCGGTTTATTCGCAGGACATGATCGATTTTCGAGGCAAGCCCTTCCCTGGTGCCGCCGATCCGAAATCGATCGCCGACTTCGCCTAAGGGAGGTAATCATGGCTACACGCTTAAAGCACCGCACTGTCGTTTTTGTTGGCGGAGGATTTACAGCCGCGCTGACCGCCAGGCAGCTGACGGCAAAAGGCGTCGACGTTCTCGTCCTCGAGCGCGGTGATGACCGCACCCATAGCGCCGCAACAAGCCTGCCCTCGCAGCGCGACGAACTGCGCTGGGACGTCCATGGCAACCTCTTTCAGGATTGGTCCATCCAGACCTACACGCTTCGCCATAACGGTGGCGAGACGGCCCTGCCGATACGACGCCTTCAGGCCTTCAAGCCGGGGGAGGGGATGGGCGGTGCTGCCAATCACTGGAACGGCCAAACCTGGCGCTGGGGCGAGCATGATCCGGAAATGCGCACCCATCTCGAGAATCGCTATGGAAAGAAGGCCATTCCGGCCGACATGGCGATCCAGGATTGGGGCGTCACCTATGCTCAGATGGAGCCCTATCACGACCAATTCGAGAAGCTGTTCGGTATTGCCGGCAAAGCAGGCAATCTGCGCGGCAAGGTGCAGGACAGCGGCAACCCCTTCGAGGCACCGCGGCAGAACGAATACCCGCAAAAACCGCTGCCGATCACCGAGGCGGGCGTGATCTTTACCGAAGCGACCAAGAAGCTCGGCTACAAACCGTTTCCCATGCCGGCGGCGAACTCACCGGTGGCCTATACCAACCCTGACGGCATGCAGCTTGGTCAATGCCAGTTCTGTGGTCATTGCGAACGCTTCATCTGCGAAGCCAACGCCAAGGCAAGCCCTGAAGTCCTGCTTTACCCGATGCTGCGGAAGCGCAAGGGTTTCGAGCTGCGCTTGCGAACCCATGTTCTCGAGATCCTCTATGATCGCAAGACCAAGCGCGTGACGGGCGTGCGCTACATAGACCGTGTGACCGGCGAAGAATATGAACAGCCTGCCGACGTCGTCGTGCTTTCGTCCTTTACCATGTCGAACAACAAGTTCCTGCTGATGGCGGGGATCGGCACGCCCTACGATCCGAAGACTGGCAATGGGGTGGTCGGCAAGAATTTCTGCCACCAGACGATGTCGAGCACACATGTCTTCTTCAAGGACCGTTGGATCAACCCGTTCCTTGCTTCCGGCGCTTCACAGACCGTGATCGACGAGTTCAACGGCGACCATTTCGACCACAGCAAACTCGGCTTCCTTGGAGGCGGATACATCTACGCTAATGTGACCAACGGACGGCCGATCACGAGCCGTGCCGTGCCGCCCGGAACGCCGAAATGGGGCTCGACATGGAAGAAGGCCAACGCAGATTGGTACGCGCATAATTTCAGCATATCCGCGCATGGCAGCTGGTATCCGAATCGCGAGAATTATGTCGATCTCGATCCGACCTATGTCGATGCCTATGGACAACCACTTCTGCGCATGACGTTCGACGTTCGCGAGAACGAGCACAAGATGTCGATATATCTTTCGAAGAAGATCGACGAGATCGCCAAGGCGACAGGCGCCGATGTCGCGCCGCCGACAGCACCCCGCAAGGGACCCTACGACGGTCGTGTCTACCAGACCACCCATGTGACAGGCGGTACGATCATGGGAAGTGATCCCGGCACCAGCGTTGTGTCTCCCCATCTGCAGCATTGGGACGCAGAGAACCTCTTTGTCGTCGGGGCATCCGTCTACCCCTTCAACGCCGGCTACAATCCGACCGGACCGTTGGGAGCGCTCGCGCTGAGACTCGGCGACGATCTCAACGACTACGTCGCACGGCCGCGCCACCTCTAAGCCCGTTCGCAAAATGAGTTCAACAATGAAAGACACGGGAAGGTTCGGCGCATTTATCGCCGTGCTCATGCTTGCAGGCTCAACCGCGAGCCCCGGCTACACACAGGATGACGCTCACGGAAAGAGCGTCTTCAAGGCTTGCGCGGCATGCCACGCCACGGACCATACCAACCGTGTCGGTCCGGGCCTGGAAGGGATTGTCGGCAGGACGGCTGGAACGGCTCCCGGCTTTCGCTACAGTAACGCGATGAAGAATTCCGGAATCGTCTGGGACGAGAAGACGCTCGATGCATATCTGGAATCGCCGCAGAAGGCCGTCCCCGGAAACAAGATGCCCTACGCGGGGCTGAAGAACACGACGGATCGGGCGGACATCATTGGCTACCTTGCAACATTGAAGTAGCTGCGTTCCCCAGCGGAGCACAGGCAAACTTTTACGCGACGGATCTCCATGGAACGGAGCCCCGGCGTGCGGAAGCGGAAGGGTTCGCCCCGATTCAAAGCCACCCGCGCGCGCGGGGCAGACCACTCCCATCCGGCTGAAGGATTATTGGAAGCGGGCCGGATCACAACGATGAACTATATCGTGGCCGCCATCGATCGGCAATGAAGGCCAGCACGGCGCGGCCTGCTAACGACACGAGCGCATCACGGATCTTGCCAGAGGAAGGGGCCAATATGGCCACACACGGCAGGGCAAAAGATCGGTCGCGACCACTATCATACGGAAATCAATATGACGGCCACGCGCTCGTCGCGGACGAGCCCTCGACAAAGGTGGTCGAAACGATGGCCATCTCCATTCGACCTGTCACACGTGCCGAGTAAGGCTTGTTGGCCTAAAGTAGGAGTCCCGCGGAGTGAATTGTTTGGCAATTGCGAGCGCCTTGCCTTCGCAGCTTTCGAGCGCGAGTTTTTGCGCCAACATGGGCGCGATCTTTCTCGCCGAACCGCGTTACGCCACGGCCAAATTGCGCCTGCGCGCGTTAGGGCGTCCATCCACCAAGGGATTTTACGCGCCCAACGCTTCGCTGTTGGGAGCACTAAGAGAAAGGATTTGACGTTCGTACTCGCGTTCGATCAAACGCCAGCAATCGCAGGAGATTTGCGCCAGTCGAACAGGATCGCGGACGACAAGGCGGCCACGCATCATTTCGATAAGCCCCGCCCTCCTGAATTGGAGAAGGCAGTCCGTGACGCCTGCACGACGTACCCCGAGAAGCTGAGCCAGCACTTGGTGCGTGAGAGGGATGTCGTCAGATTCCAGAGCATCGCGCGCGAGCAGCAGCCATCGCCCGAGGCGCTGCTGTAACTGATGGGACGTATTGCATGCCCCTGACTGGACGGTCTGAACAAGCGCGGACGCGATATAGGCGTGCACCACGGTGCGAAACGTCGGCAGATTAGCAAGCGCCTGTTGAAACCGATCCACCCTGAGCCGATAGGCCGCACCCGCCACCAGTACAGTTCGGCGGTGCATCGGCCGCGCGTTTGTCGTCAAAGCGAGAGGTATTCCGACAAGTCCTTCCGAGCCAATCAGCCACACCTCAATAAACTTTTGCGAGCTCACCTTGGCACCGACCGACACAAGCCCGGTCTCCACGAAATAGACATGCTGCATGCGAACGCCGTAGCGGTGAAGCACTTGGCGTTTCGCCAGCGCCACCTCTTCCGAGAGCGACAGAACATGCTCAAGTTCGTCATGCGGAAGAAGACGCAGCAATCTGTTTCGGACTTCAGCAGACATCGAGTGGAATGTCCTAACGCCCCCTCAACGACCGCGGGCATCCATGTGTACGATTTCGTACAAAGATAAAAAGCGGAAGTCACATTTATGTCAATCCGACGACCGACGACTCTCCTAATGATGTTAGATGATTTTCAGCTACATCACCTGCCTTCGGTGTTTCCATCCCAATTCAATAGCCAGTTTCGTTGAAACCGAGCACGAACGCAGTCACATCTTGATGTCCTCCGCCCCCAGCAAGGTCGCGCTGTTCATTGATGGTGCTAACCTTTATGCAACCGCCAAGAATCTTGGCTTCGATGTCGACTACAAGCGCCTGCTTAAAGAATTTCAGAACCGTGGAACGCTGGTGCGCGCGTTCTACTACACGGCGATCATCGAGGATCAGGAATACTCCTCGATCCGCCCGCTGATCGATTGGCTGGATTACAACGGCTTCACCGTGGTGACGAAGGCCACCAGGGAGTTCATTGACGCAAGCGGCCGTCGTAAGGTCAAGGGCAACATGGACATTGAACTGGCGGTCGATGCGATGGAGCTCGCAGATCAAATCGACGAAATGGTGTTGTTCTCTGGCGACGGCGACTTTCGCCCACTGGTGGAAGCGGTGCAGCGTCACGGGGTCCGTGTTACCGTCGTGTCCAGTCTTGCCACTCAGCCGTCAATGATCGCCGACGAGTTGCGACGGCAGGCCGACTTCTTTTGCGATGTCAGAGAACTGCAGCCAAGGATTGGGCGCGATCCTTCTGAGCGAGCGCCATCTCGTATTGCGCGGGATCAAGCGCCGCGGTTCATGCAGCGCGCCATCGGGCGGTCGGGTAATAATGACGACGACTAATGAGACATACGGAATTCAGGACGAGTGAAGGTTAGCCTTCGGGGGGCGATATGGATTTGGTCGTATCAACGACGCGGGGGCACGATCTCACTCACATTGGCCAACTGGGCTTGAGGACCGCGTCCCGCCAAGTGATGTAGGCTCCCCCACCCCGAGGGCCCTAAGGTTCACGTCGAATGGGGACCGGATTTTTCCCTTCACCATGCGGTAAGTTTTCCGGATATCACCCCCAGCCTAGTGGCCAAAGTGGCCCCACAATCGCAAGAATTGACTCCTCGCCTTGGTAGTCCAGGAGTGTTCCGTGAATGGTTCGCCCGCCGATTTGGTTCTGAAGGGCCCCACGGGTCCAGTATTCCCAGATCGCTGCGCGGACTACGAAACCGCGGCAGGCCTGGCTGCTCGGCATCGCTGAACGTGCCTATTACCAATCCTATCACGGTGGAGATAGGAAACGTGCTCACTCATCGTCGGACGGCGGATCTTCTTTTTTTCCGTCGAACGTTAGCTTTAGTATCGTTTTAAGCAAACGACGCTCAGTCGCACCCTCACTCACAGTCTCGGGCGTTGCCGTCGCAACAATCCTCTCTTCCTTGGCATCCGATTCTGATACGTTTACGTCGAGCAGCTTTAGCGCCGCGGAGAGCGTATTTCGGAGTTCAATCTTTCGCTTGCGACTCACTCTTTCCTTGAATTCGAGCCGCAGCCAATCATTCAGGATCGCTTCTTTGCCGTAAAAGGTTCCAAAATCGCCGTCGCGCGACACAATGACGATATTCTCTTTTCCAGCGCTTTCAGATGCACATTCAATTATCCATTCCCAATTGATCGCATCGCCCATCTTCAGCGTGTCGTCCTTACGTGGCGGGTAACCCAGCCCGAATCGCTTTCTAGCGAGGTGACGAATGGCGTATCGGCGCTTGCTCGGCCGCTTGAGATTTAGCGAAGATTGGTAGCTGAATATCCGCGAAAGCGACCTGAACAATTTGTCGTGGCGCGCCGGATCTCTTAAAGCCTTCTCGATCTGACCTATCACCTTTTCGTATTGTGCTTGAGCCTTCTTTTGGTGCGACGTGAAGGTCTTCGCTGCTTGTGCATCGTTGAGAAACGATGGGGTCTTTGAGTTTACCGGTTTTACAAACTCCCGAATTGTTTGAGTGATCACCTTCTGCCTGTTCTTCAAGAATTCCATCCAGACTTGGTCGGTCAGGATGAGGGACTCTTTGTGCTTTTCTAGTTGCGCTAACGTGCGCGTCGCGGACGCTCCTGGCAGCCGATAGAAGTCGAGCAGAATGTTGGTATCAACGAACAAGAGCCACTTTGCCCGCTGCCTGCGTTTAGCTCTTTTTGCTCTTACAGCCATTCCCGTCCCCAGCCCTTAGCCTGGCGGTGATGCTTCCGCCAAGCCAACCCCTTACGCCACAAATCCTGATTGATTCACAAAAATAAGACAACTCCATAGTGAACTAAGGAGGATTTCAACATGTTCGTCCGCGCGCTCCTTCGCGCTTCCACCACCGAGTAGGACGCACGTCGCGGCGCGGATCTTCCACTGGTCGTTGGTGGCCTGTTTTCGTGATCGCCTACGCCACCGGCGACGAGATCGAGCGGGTGCATGTCGCGGCCGGCTACGCCATCGCCGGCCTCCTCGCAGCCCGCATCGTCTGGGGCTTCGTCGGCCCGCCGCATGCGCGATTTTCGAACTTCGTTCGTCCGCCACGCGAGGTGCTCGCCTATCTCCGCGATGTCGCGATGCTTAGAGCTCCCCGCTACATCGGGCACAACCCGGCGGGCGGTGCCCTGATCCTCGCGCTCCTCGTCGCGCTGGCCGGCATCTGCGCCACGGGCTACATGATGACGACGGACGCCTACTTCAAGCTGATCGAACACGTCCACGAATTCCTGGCCAACCTGACCGTCGGCGGCCTCGTCGTGGCGCACGTCCTCGGCGTGCTGATCGCAAGCTTCGAGCATCGCGAAAACCTGGTCGCGTCCATGATCTGCGGCAAGAGGGCTGCCGACCGAACAGCGCCCTTCCTAAGCGAACCGGCAATGGCTGTTCGGCTAGACCTCGAGAGAGCTACGCCGATTTCCAGTGTGGCGGCTTGGCCTACGACTTCTTCGCCGACTCCTTCAGCTTCTTCGCGTCAGGGAATGCGTGGACCGTGCGCGCTTTGGTCGCGATGCAGGGTCGGGTGGAAGGTCCTATGTTTGTGATGACATGATCCACGTCCTCGACATCGATCCGCGCATTGCGCGGCGTTGCTTGCACGCCGGACGGCTCCAAGCAGGAGCTTAGCCGGACGGTAGTTGGTGCCGTCCGGATATCCCTTCTTTCATCAAACAGGTTTGGTGTGTGGCTCTCCCGCAGGGAAGCCAAACAAGGAGGCATGTCATGAACGTTCCCTCTATCCCCGACGTCACTCTTCCGGCGTCTGACCATCGCCGCTTGGAACGGCTCGCGCGGGTGGCCGCGGGTCAGGGCGACGTGGATGCACGTTTTCTGCTGAATGAGATCAACCGTGCGGAAATCGTCCCTGATCGCGCAGCCAGACTGGACAGTATCGTCACAATGGGTTCGTGGGTGACGTTCTGGATCAACTGGGGCTTCCCTCGCGAGACGAGGCAATTGGTATACCCGGAAGACTACACGTCTGAGCGAACACAAATCCCGGTGATGTCACCGTTGGGCGCAGCGTTGGTGGGGCTGAAGGTCGGAACCGAAATCCCCTTCTTCACCGCAGGGCGCACCAACGTCGTCAGGATCGAACGCGTCAGTCGAGCTGGTCCGGATGATGTTGTCAGGGCTCTGTTTAGCAATCCGGTGGTCAGGGGCGAAAAGCTCTTTGATGACGATGATCCGGGGCCATCAGCCGCTTAGGAAAGGAGAGAAAGTAATGAGCGAGACCAATCGCAAGAGCAGGCCTGAAATCGCGTTGCCGCCCA
This sequence comes from Bradyrhizobium sp. C-145, assembly GCF_023375135.1. Classification (NCBI taxonomy): domain Bacteria; kingdom Pseudomonadati; phylum Pseudomonadota; class Alphaproteobacteria; order Hyphomicrobiales; family Nitrobacteraceae; genus Bradyrhizobium; species Bradyrhizobium sp. C-145. The sequence goes on from NZ_CP088150.1 coordinate 8,020,046, forward strand.
TCACAGTGATGGAGGATGAGGCCAGGCGTCTAAGCGCCCTCGCCAGTTCGAGCGCGATGCTTTTCCCGCGCGTGGCCCATTTCCTTTCACAGGAGATGGAGCGTGCAAGCGTGGTGGCGGACAATTCAGATCTGCGCGGCGTGGTTCGCATGGGCTCGCAGGTCCGGTACTGCGATGACAAGACCGGCGAAGTCCGGGACGTGGTGTTGGTGTATCCGCACGAAGCGGACATAACGCTAAAGCGCGTCTCGGTTCTTACGCCGGTCGGCGCTGCGTTGATCGGCCTGTCCGTTGGCCAAGCCATCGAGTTTCAAACGCCGGGTCATAACAAGCGGTCCCTGACGATACTAGGCGTGTCCAACTGAAGGAGGCGTTGATATGCGCGACGTTTCGACCAAACAGGCCGCCCTAACAGTCATCGGCATCACGGTCCTTTTGGCTGCCGTGCTCTATCTTGCGACCTTCTTCAAGGCTTGAAGGTCCAACGAACGTGGCCCCCTCTCGGTCTATGTCGAGAGCCGGGGCCACCTCTACCGGGACCGCGCCATTTCATCGGGTCGAGCCTCACCACATCATCCGACCTCCGTTGCCTTGGCAGCCGGCTTCTTCGTCACCGACTCCTTCGCCTGCTTCTTGTTGGCGAGAGGCATCAGCATTTCCGTCTGACCGCTGGCGGCTTTGCGTAGCCTTTTCGCTGACTCCTTCGGATTGTCTCGGTTGCCGCGCCGCGCACGCTCCGCCCAAGACCATCGTGATTTTCTGCGACCTGGAATTGCTGCTTTCCCTCATTGCCGCAATGAGCTACGGCCTGAGTCTAGCAGCCTTCTTCTGAGCGGGCGCTGCTACGCAGACTAGGAAGCGTTCGCCCGCGCCCGTTCGCGCGCCTCGCGCCGACGCTCGCGACGTTCGCGCCGCCGCCTCGCGCGCTCGGCGGACTGCGGCAGCGGTGGCACCGGCGCATCGGCCGGCACCGTCTCCATCAGCGGCTCGGCGGCGGGGCGGGTCTCCATGAATTCCAGGACGACGCGCCCCTTGGCGGTGATCTTCCAACCGCCATTTTCGCGCTCGACCAGGCCTTGCGAGAAGATGTCGAGGTCCGGCACGCGGGCAGCCAGCCGCTTGGTGCGATCGGCCCAGTCGCTACCGCTGGTGGCCAGGATCGCCATGTCGCGCTTGAGGTCGGCCATAACGGCAAATCCGTCCGGGTAGCTCACCAGGATCTTCAGCACCGTGACCTGGAAATTCACCCCGCCCCCTTGGCCGGTCAGCGCCACATGGTCGGCGCTCGCGAGAGAGCTTGGCGCCCGACCTGCTTGAGGTGGTCCAGAGATGTGTCGCCTCTGGTCGCGGCTTCCAGGATTTTCGAAGCCACGTGGGTACGGGCGCCGGTCTCGGCTTGGGAAACGTTTTCGCAGACCTCGTTCAGGACCGCGCGCAATAGTGCGGTGGTAGCAGGATCGAACATGGGGCACCCCCAGAAGAAAGAACTATCGTAACGCAATCACTGCGGCGTCGAATTAAAGGGTGTTAAAAAATCTCTCGAACTCTACATCCCGGCTGGGACTTGGCAAGAGCAGCGTAAGCAACATAGAGCCGACGCAAACCAACTATCGGATGAGCGGCATGAGACCGCCAGCGGCGCACAAGGCTGCCGGCCTACTCCCGCGCCCCGCGAAGGACGTTCTTCTGCTTCTCCCACTGGGTCTCCTCGGCCTGCGCCCGCTCTTCGAGCGCCGCGCGTTCGGCCTCGATAGTCGCGGCACGGCTTTCTTGCGCAGCCGCTGCGGCAATGAAGCGCAAGGACTCGCGGTCCGCAGAAAAACCGGAACCCGCGCAGAAAAAAACGAACGCAGGGTAGCGGCCGGTCTCAGATCTCTTACGCCGGTCTCAAATCGCGTACGCGGAGAGGGCTCGGTCTCAAATCTCTTACGAGGCGGCGCAGGCGTAGGAATCTTCAACGTGGTGGAGGATTCCTAAATACAGAGCCCCCAAGTGTAAAATCGTTCAACGGGTCAAGGACTCGAAATTGCGGGGCCGGAATTGCGCGATGGTTTGTACGGAATTTGTACGGACCGCTCGGGACCAACGAAAAGGCCTTGCCGACGTCACAGACAAAGTCTTGATAATGCTCGTGTGAGCGGCCCGAGACATAGGTGACAGAACGTACCGGACACATGGGTTACACTTTCCGCTTTTGTTCTGCGGGAGGTGTGGATGCCGTGGAAAGTGAGTTCGGTAATGGAAGAGCGCCTGCGCTTTGTCGCCCGGCTTCTGGATGGGGAAGCCATGACCGAGGTCTGCCGCGAGTTCGGCATCTCCCGCAAGACCGGCTATAAGATTTTCGACCGCTACAAGGAGCAAGGGCTTGGGGCGTTGAGCGACCGCTCCAGGCGGCCCATACGCTACGCCAATCAGCTCCCGCAACAGGTCGAGACCCTGATTGTCCAGCTCAAGGCCGAGAAGCCGCACTGGGGCGCCCGCAAGATCCGAGAACTGCTGGTACGCCGGCTCGATGGCGACATCAGGGTTCCCGCCAAAAGCACCATTCATGCGGTGCTCGACCGCCACGGTCTGGTCAAGCGCAGCAGCGGGCCGCGCCACCATGCGCACGGCACGCCGCTGTCGCCGGGCACGCTCCCCAATGATCTGTGGTGCGCCGACTTCAAGGGCGAGTTCAAGCTCGGCAATGGCCGATACTGCTATCCACTGACCGTTACCGACCATGCCTCGCGCTTTCTGCTGCTCTGCGAAGCGCTGGACTCAACGCGCGAAGACGCTGCCCTCACAGCCTTTGAGCAGCTGTTCCGCGAGCGCGGCCTGCCGTTTGCCATCCGCTCCGACAATGGCGTCCCCTTTGCCAGTCCCAATGCTTTGTTCAATCTCTCGAAGCTGTCAGTGTGGTGGCTCCGGCTCGGCATTGCGATCGAGCGCATTAAGCCAGGCCATCCGCAGCAGAACGGCCGTCATGAGCGCATGCATCTCACGCTCAAAAGGGAAGCCACCAGACCGCCGGGGTTCAACAGCCTCCAGCAGCAGGATCGCTTTGATAGCTTCCGGCACGAGTTCAATGAGGAACGCCCTCACGAAGCTCTCGATATGAAGCGTCCCGCAGACCTCTACACAGCTTCAGCACGCCGCTACGATGGCCTGCCCGAACTGACCTATCCCTTCCACGATCGCGACGTCGTCATCACATCCTGTGGGCGCCTTTGCCTGCACCGCAAGAAAATCAATATCTCCGTCGTGCTGGCCGGCCAAAAGCTCGGCATCAAGGAGGTCGACGACGGCATTTGGCTCGTCAGCTTCATGCACTACGATCTGGGCTACTTCGACCTGGAGCAAAAGACCTTGCAGCCCCTCGACAACCCATTCGGCCCAAAGCCCGTCACCGATGTCTCCGGTACGACATCCTCGCTTTGACCGAGAGGCAGTCTTGCTCATTCTTGGCACGGCAGCCCTTGGCTCGGCCGCGCTGAGCGGTCAACCCCCGCAGCCCGCAGGGGCGCGCCTTTGGCGCGCGGGGTTGACGGCGAACGCGCGTGCCGAGCAACAATGCGGCTGTGCCATGAATGCTTGGAGTGAGTGACCCTGCAACCCCTCGACAACCCGTTCGGCACGAGGTTGTCACCCATGTCTTAGGTACGACCTGTTACCTATGTGTCCGGGCTGGACAATGAATTGGTTGGTAGCGGGGGAGGGACTCGAACCCCCGACCCCAGGATTATGATTCCCGTGCTCTAACCAGCTGAGCTACCCCGCCACAGGGCTCGCGGTGGCCGAAACGGCCGATCTCGCGAACGCGCGGCATATAAGGAAGGGGGCGGCGGGAAGTCAAGCAAAGCCCGGTCGATTAGCTGAGTGAATTCAGCGACGGACCGGCCCATTCCGACACCAGACCTGTGGAGAGTCCCCCTCACCCGGAATCCGCGCTTTTGCGCAGAATTCCAGCCTCTCCCCGCGGGCGGGGAGAGGCGGAGAAAGGGGGCGAAGAATCAGCCTATTTCGGCCGCACGTTCGGATCGCCGCCGGGGCTGCCCGGGGGTGGGATCACCGGGGTGTTGGCGCCGGTGTCGGGCGCGGGCGCGTGCATCTCGGGGTCGATGCCGGCGGGCGGGCAAAGCACGCCCTCGGATTTGGCCAACTTGTCGCCGAGCGGTTCCCGGGCCTGGCCGGTGGTGGTGCCGTCAGGCTGGCGGTTCAGACGGTCCTGGGCTGTGCAATTGGTCGGATGTTGCGGAGACGGTGGCGCGGTCTGTTGCGGCGGCGTCGCCGGGGCGGGCGGGGCCTGCGCGATCGCGCTGCCGGAGGCGGCGATCAGGAGGCCCGCTAGGATGATGTTTGATGTCGTGCGCATGGGAAGGAAACGCGCTGGGCGTGGGGCCCGTTCCCGGGCCAAGCGCGATGTGATCGGGCGATCCCTGAAGTATTCCCCCGTCATTGCGAGCGCAGCGAAGCAATCCAGGGTTTTTCCGCGGAGACAGTCTGGATTGCTTCGCAGAGCCTGTCATCGGGCCGCGCTTCGCGCGGACCCGTTGGCTCGCAATGACGGGGTGGTGAAAGCTTTATCCGCGCGAGAGATATCGCTGGTGGAGAGAGCCCTCTCCCCTACCCTCTCCCGCAAGCGGGAGAGGGGCGCACTGCCGGCCTGGCTGGCTGCGCGCCAGTCCAATCACGATCACGATTTGCGGTAGCGGATCAGCGAAAAATGCCCCATCGGCGGCATCGGTCGGCGCTCGGCTAGCGTGACGCCGCCGTGTTTTGCGGCCCAATTGGCGAGGCGGGCCCACGGGAATTCCGGGCGCCAGCCGAGGCGGCGGGCTACGGGTGCGAAGGCGAGCTCGAACAGTTTTCGCGGGCCCGTCTCGGCGCCGATGTGATTGACGAGGATCAGCTCGCCGCCGTGCTTGAGCACGCGCACGAACTCGTCGAGCGTGCCTTCGGGATCGGGCACGGCGGTGATGACATATTGCGCGACCACCGCGTCGAAGAAGTTTTCGGGGAAGGCGAGGTTTTTCGCGTCCATCACCGAGAGCACTTCGACATTGGAGAGCCGCAGCGCGCGCACGCGCGCCTGTGCCTTGCGCAACATCGGCTCGGAGATGTCGACGCCGCAGATTTTCGTGGTGCGCGCATAGTCCGAGAGCGATAGCCCGGTGCCGACGCCGACGTCGAGGATGCGGCCGCCGATGCGGTCGGCCTCCGCGATGGTCGACTGCCGTCCGGCGTCGAACACCTTGCCGAACACGAGATCATAGACCGGCGCCCAGCGGCCATAGGCCTTCTCGACCCCGGCCCGCGAGATGTCTGCTGCCATGCCCCCTGCCCTTGCGCGCTTCTAGTGTGTGATGCGTGTTGGTGGATTCAAAAGTCGCCCCGCGCGCGGTCTGAGCCTCTCCCGCTTGCGGGAGAGGTCGGCGCGTAGCTGCCGGGTGAGGGTTCTATCCGCCCGCGAGATATCGCGTGTGGAGAGAGCCCTCTCCCCAACCCTCTCCCGCAAGCGGGAGAGGGGGCGCACTTCCGGTGCCGCGGCAGTGCGATCCAATTTCGTCATGATTAGCCGCGCACGGCTTCCGCGAGCGGCCGCAATGAGGCCGTACCGACCTTCGCTGCGGCGCTCTGAATGAAGCCGCCGCCGAGCACGCGCGCCTGGCCGCCAGGCGCGTCGTAGAACACGCAGGCCTGGCCCGGCGAGACGCCCTCTTCGCCGGCAACGAGCTCGACCTCGTAATGACCATTGCCGCCGCGCAGCCACGCGGGCTGGGGGCTGCGGGTCGAGCGCACGCGCACGAACATTTCGAGGCCGCCACCGATGGCGCGGTCGATGTCACCGTCGCCGATCCAATTGACGTCGCGCAGCAGGATGCGGTGCATCTTCAGGGCATCGCGCGGACCGACCACGACGCGGCGATTGGCGGCTTCAAGGCGCACTACGAACAGCGGCGCGGTCGCCGCAATGCCGAGGCCGCGGCGCTGGCCGACGGTGAAATTGGCGATGCCGTTGTGCTGGCCGAGCACGCGTCCGTCGAGATCGACGATGTCGCCGGGATCCATCGCGTTCGGCCGCAGGCGCGTGATGATGTCGGTGTAGCGTCCCGTCGGCACGAAGCAGATGTCCTGGCTGTCGTGCTTGTCGGCGACCGCGAGCCCAAAGCGGCGCGCGAGCTCGCGCGTCTGCGGCTTGGTCATGTCGCCCAAGGGAAAGCGCAGGAAGTCGAGCTGCTCGCGCGTGGTCGCGAACAGGAAATAGCTCTGATCACGATCGGCGTCGGCGGCGCACACCAGCGCGCGCGAGCCGTCATTCAGGCGACGCGAGGCGACGTAATGGCCGGTGGCGAGCGCGGTGGCGCCGAGCTCGCGCGCGGTCTTCAGGAGATCGCGGAACTTGACCGAACGGTTGCACTCGATGCACGGCACCGGCGTCTCACCGAGCGCGTAAGAGTCGGCAAAGTTGTCGATGACGGACTCGCGAAAACGGTCCTCGTAGTCGAGCACGTAATGGGGAATGCCGAGCTTGGCCGCGACATCGCGGGCGTCGTGGATATCCTGGCCGGCGCAGCAGGCGCCCTTGCGATGGGTCGCCGCACCATGGTCGTAGAGCTGGAGCGTGATGCCGACGACGTCGTAGCCCTCAGCCTTGAGCAGCGCAGCCGTCGTCGAGGAATCGACGCCGCCCGACATGGCAACGACGACCCTGGTGTCCTCAGGACGGCCTTCGAGATCCAGACTGTTGAGCATGGGCCTTAAAGCGTTGTGACGGCGGCGTGGTGTGATCCGCATTTCCTGTGCTTCCGGCGGGATATCGGGCGATCCCCGGGAACCTTGGTTCCCCCGGGGGGCACGACTGCCCGGTCGAAAGCGGCTGAGAGTGACCTCTTTAATATAGGCGGCATTCCGTTGAAGCAATCACGCGGGCGGCCAGCTTAGGGCAATTCTTGCCGGGGAGGCAGAAATGACGGGGTCGCGGCAGGCCTCGTGGCGGCGGCACCGATTTCGCAAGACTTTGATTTTGCTGTTGAAATGGACATGAAGGGGCGCTGGCCCGCTCCTTGCTCCCTTCCTGCCGAAGATGTTTCCAAGGGGTCGCCTGTGGTCGGTCGGACGTCGGATGTCGTGGCAAGCGTGCAAGTCCAAAGCGCGCAGCAAAGGTCTGCCCGGTCGCAAGCGGCGAAGGATAATTCCGCGGCCGATTCCTTCGGCTCGCTGGTCGACAGCAACACCCAGGCGATCAGCAACAACGCAGCCTCGCAGGCGCAGGACACTGCGCCGCGCCGGAGCGATGCTTCGTCTTCGTCGTCCTCCTCGGACAGAGCTGCGCGCAACACGTCGTCCACGGATCAGTCCTCGCAGAGCAAGGCGAGCGACGACACCGACACGTCCGCGCCGACCAAGAACGATGAGACGAGCGACACGACGACCGATCCGGCCAAGGACGCCGGCAAGACCAAGGACAAGGTCGAGGCCTCCGACGCCAAATCGGCCGACAAATCCGACGAGACCAAGGGTGACAAGACCGACGGCACCGACACCGTCGTGGCCGCCGTCGACGCGGCGGCCGCCGTGGCGACCGATGCGACGCAAGTCGCCGTGCCCGATCCGAACGCGATCGTCGTTGCCGCACCGGTCGTGCCGGTCGATCCGAATGCGGCTGCGAACCAGGCCACCGGCTCCGCCTCACCGCTGACGATCGCCGCCGCCGGCCTCGCCGCCAGCGCCTCCACCGCGGCGCAGATCCAGGGCGCCAAGACCGATACCGCCACCGCGGGCGACAAGAGTGCCAAGACCGCGAGCGCCGAGGTCGATGCGGACACCACGACCACGCTCGGCGAGACCGCGACCGGCACGGGCGAGGCCACCGCGACCGATGCGAAAGCCAATGGCGGCCTGATCGCCGCCGTGGACCAGGGCACGCCAAAGACCTCATTCAAGGCCGCGGCCACGGCGCAGGCCCAGACCAACATCTCCAATATCGGCCAGGACACCGGCAAAGCGAACGCCGCCACGCCGCAAGCAGCGGGCGCAGCGACCCTCAACGCCGCCACGCATCCGCAGGCCGCCAAGCCGCAGGCAGATGGCGGAACGACTGGCACGAAGGCGGCCGGCACTGAGCCTACCGCCGATGCGGCCCCTGGCGCATCCGCCGCGCACGTTCATGCGGGACCGCAGGCGGCTGTCGCCCCGACGGATACCAGCGCACAAGCCGCCTCCGCCGTGCAGGCGCCGCTGACCAATACGACCTCGACCGCCACTGCATCGATCGCGACGCTCACCGCAACCGCGGCAACCAACACGGCGGTGCCGATCAGCGGCATACCGATCGAGATCGCGGCCGCCGTGCGCGCCGGCAAGTCCCGCTTCGACATCAGCCTCGATCCGGTCGAGCTCGGCCGCATCGACGTCCGCATCAATGTCGACCGCAACGGCCAGGTCACCTCGCATCTCACCGTGGAGAAGCCGGAAACACTGCAAATGCTGCGTCAGGACGCGCCGCAATTGCAGCGCGCGCTCGACGATGCCGGCTTCAAGACCGGCAGCAACGGGTTGTCCTTCAGCCTGCGCGACCAGAATTCATCGGGGCAGAACTCCGGCCAGAACAACGACAATGGCGGCAATGCCCGCCGGCTGATCATCAGCGAGGACGAAACCGTTGCAGCGGCGCCCGTCGGGCGCGGCTACGGCCGCATGTATGGGCCGAGCAGCGGCGTCGACATCAGAGTGTAAGGAGTATTCGACATGGCCACCACGAATGCCGCCACCGCACCTTCCGTCGTCTCCGGGACGACCGACATCCCGAAATCCTCCTCGTCGAACTCGCTGAGCTCGACCACGGGATCGACGCTCGCCGGCAATTTCCAGACCTTCCTGACGCTGCTGACGACGCAGCTGCAGAACCAGAATCCGCTGGATCCGCTCGATACCAACCAATTCACCCAGCAGCTGGTGCAGTTCGCCGGCGTCGAGCAGCAGCTCAAGACCAACGATTCGCTGTCCCAGCTCGTCACCCTGCAGCAGACCACGCAGGCGACCCAGGCGCTGGGCTTCGTCGGCAAGACCGCCCTGGTCGACGGCTCGACCGCGACCATGACGAAATCGTCGGCGACCTGGCATCTCAATGTGCCGACCGACTCGACCGTCGACATCACCGTCGCCAATGCCAGCGGCCAGACTGTGTTCACCGGCAAATATACCGCCGCCGCCGGCACCGACATCCCCTTCACCTGGAACGGCATGGGCAATGACGGCACGCAATGGCCTGACGGCAAGTACACGATCTCGGCCACGGGCAAGGATGTGGCGAACAACACCGTCGGCATCGCCGCGCAGGTGCAGGGCACGGTGTCATCGGTCGACCTGACCCAGTCGCCGCCGCTGCTCACCATCGACGGCGCCAGCTACACCCTGAGCCAGGTCAAGAGCATCATCGCCACCGGCAGCAATTGAGGGCTGGCGGGCCGTTACATATACGGTGTCATCCCGGCGAAGGCCGGGATTCATACCGCGTGATCTATCGATGAACCGCTGGTAGCAGTACCAAGAAAGACTTCCGAACTACGGGTCTTCGCCAAACTCCTCCCTGTGGTTATGGGTCCCGGCCCCCGTGCGCAATTGCGCACTAGGCCGGGACGACGCCCGAAAGAGCGCGCGCAGGCCTCGTTCGTTAGTAAAGTATTTACGAAGTCCCCCTCGACTGGCCTGGACGCACCCGTCCCGCCGGCCGAGACGAGCGCGTTCCAGCCAGTTTCAACGAGAATTGTATTGAAGCCTTAGGCTTAGCGGATTTTTAAGCCGCGGGGCGTAGGGTTACGGCGTGAGTTCAGTGGTTGAGAGTTTGTGAGTACGCCATGACAGAACCCCATCGCCCGAGGGTAAAATACGTCATCGGGCCGGACGGCAGTCCGTTGACGATCGCGGATCTGCCCGCACCCGGCACCAAACGCTGGGTCATCCGCCGCAAGGCCGAAGTCGTCGCCGCTGTGCGCGGTGGACTTCTCTCCCTTGAGGAGGCCTGCAGCCGTTATACCCTGACGGTCGACGAATTCCTCTCCTGGCAGTTTTCCATCGACCAGCACGGTCTGGCGGGTCTTCGCACCACCCGCATCCAGCAATATCGCCAGTAAGCGATCCGGAAATCTGCAGCTTTTGACGAAAATCGGCCTCGCCCTGCGAGGCCGATTTTTCATGGTGTTAACTTTTGTCCGACCTCTTAACCGTCGTTAACCATATCGAAACCATCACCTAGGCAATAATTGCCCACTCGGCCTTTCCAGTGAAAGCGGCCGAAGCTGTTGGGGCGGTTGCTTGCAAGGTCTGGTCGACTTCCTGAAAGGTATCGGGGCCGCCCGATTCGGGGCGATGATCGCGGTTACCGCCGCGCTCATCGGCTTCTTCGCGTTCGTCATCATGCGCGTCACCACGCCGCAGATGACGACGCTGTTCACGGACCTCAGCGTCGAGGATTCCTCGGGCATCATCAAGGACCTGGAACGCCAGGGCATCCAGTTCGAGATCCGTAACGAGGGCTCCATCATCATGGTGCCCAAGGACAAGGTCACGCGCCTGCGGATGAAGCTTGCCGAGGGCGGCCTGCCCAAGGGCGGCGGCGTCGGCTACGAGGTGTTCGACAAGTCGGACGCGCTCGGCACCACCTCCTTCGTCCAGAACATCAATCACCTCCGCGCGCTCGAAGGCGAGCTCGCCCGCACCATCCGCGCCATCGACCGCATCCAGGCTGCCCGCGTCCATCTGGTGCTGCCGGAGCGCCCGCTGTTCGCGCGCGAGGCGCCGGAGCCGTCGGCCTCGATCGTGGTCCGCGTCCGCGGCTCGCTGGAAGCCCAGCAGATCCGCGCCATCCGCCATCTCGTCGCCTCCGCCGTCAACGGGCTGAAGCCGCAGCGGGTCTCGATCGTCGACGAAGCCGGCCAGCTGCTGGCCGACGGCGCCGCGACCGATCCGGAGCAGGCGGTCGGCGACGAGCGCCGCATCGCCTTCGAGAAGCGGATGCGCAAGCAGGTCGAGGACATCGTCTCCTCCGTGGTCGGCTCCGGCCGCGCCCGCGTACAGCTCTCCGCCGATTTCGACTTCAACAAGGTCACCCAGACCTCGGACAAGTTCGATCCCGAAGGCCGCGTGCTGCGCTCGAGCCAGACCCGCGAAGAGCAGAGCATGACCGCCGACAACAACGGCCAGGTCACAGTCAATAACGAGCTGCCCGGCAACCAGCAGAACAACGGCGTCGCGGCCAAGGACCAGAGCAAGAAGACCGAAGAGACCAACAATTACGAGATCTCCCGCACCACCAAGACCGAAGTGACCGAGGCCGGCCGGGTCAACCGCATCTCGGTCGCGGTGCTGGTCGACGGCATCTATTCCAAGAACGACAAGGGCGAGCTGGCCTATCAGGACCGCACCAAGGAGCAGCTCGACCGCATCGCCGCGCTGGTGCGCTCGGCGATCGGCTTCGACCAGAAGCGCGGCGACCAGGTCGAGGTCGTTAACCTCCGCTTTGCCGATGCGCCCTCCACCGCTCCGATCGGCGAACCCTCGGGCTTCCTCGGCATGCTCCAGTTCACCAAGGACGACGTCATGTACTTCGTCGAGCTCGGCGTGATGATGCTGCTCGGCCTGGTCGTGCTGTTCCTGGTGATCCGCCCGCTGGTCAAGCGCATCCTCGCCTCCGACGAAGTCGCCGCCGCCATCTCCGGCGTGCTGACGGGCCCCTCCGCTTCGGAAGAGGCCGCACCCGCCACCGGCCAGCCGCTGCTGCCGGGCGGCGCCGCCAGCGCCATCGACGTCGCCACCATTCAGGGCCAGGTTCACGCCCAGTCCGTTCATCGCGTCGGCGAGCTCGCCGAGCGCAACCCCAACGAAACCGTCGCCATCATCCGCCAATGGCTGACCGAACCCGCGAAATAACCAAGCCAAGTAACTTTGCCAAGTGAATCAAGAAGTGATCTGACATGGCCGCCAATCTGCAGAACGCCAACTCCAACGACATCACCAGCGTGATCTCCACGCTCGGTCAGCGCGCCGGCAACCGCGCGGGCGGCGCCAAGACCGCCGCGTTGGGCGGGCCGAAGCGTGCCGCGATCCTGATGCTGGCGCTGGGTGAGCAATATGGCGGCAAGATCTGGTCGCTGCTCGACGACGACGAGGTGCGCCAGCTCTCGCTGGAGATGTCGACACTCGGTACCGTCGAGGTCGACACCGTCGAAGACATGCTGCTCGAATTCGTCTCGCGCATGTCGGCCTCGGGCGCGCTGATGGGCAATTTCGACGCCACCGAGCGACTGCTCCAGCAATACCTGCCGCCGGAGCGCGTCAACGGCATTATGGACGAGATCCGCGGCCCCGCCGGCCGCAACATGTGGGAGAAGCTCTCCAACGTGCAGGAAGAGGTGCTCGCGAACTATCTCAAGAACGAATATCCGCAAACCATCGCGGTGGTGCTGTCGAAGCTGAAGCCGGAGCACGCCGCCCGCGTGCTCGGCATCTTCCCGGAGGAGCTCGCGCTCGACGTCGTCAACCGCATGCTGAAGATGGAAGCCGTGCAGAAGGAGGTGATCGAGAGCGTGGAGAAGACGCTGCGCACCGAATTCATGTCCAACCTGTCGCAGACCCGCCGTCGCGACGCCCACGAGGTGATGGCGGAAATCTTCAACAATTTCGATCGCCAGACCGAGACCCGCTTCATCACCTCGCTGGAAGAGGAGAACCGGGAATCGGCCGAGCGCATCAAGGCGCTGATGTTCACCTTCGACGACCTCGTCAAGCTGGACTCCGGCTCGGCCCAGACCCTGATGCGCAACGTCGACAAGGACAAGCTCGGTGTCGCGCTCAAGAGCGCCAACGAGGACGTCCGCAGCTTCTTCTTCGGCAACATGTCCTCGCGCGCGGCCAAGATGCTCCAGGACGACATGGCGGCGATGGGGCCGGTGCGCCTGCGCGACGTCGACGAGGCGCAGGCGCTGCTCGTCAACCTCGCCAAGGACCTCGCCGCCAAGGGCGAGATCATGCTGACCAAGAATCGCGCCGACGACGAGCTGGTGTACTGATGGGCGCTCCGGCAAAATTCCTGTTCGATACCGACTTCGCCGCGCCCGAGCGCTCGACGCGCGAGAAGGCCGCGACGGCGGCCGAGATCGCCCAGAAGATCGCGGAAGCCGAGGCACGCGCCTATCAGGACGGCTTTGCCGCCGGCCAGCGCGAGGCCAAGGCCGAGAGCGACCGCCGCGTCGCGCTCGCCATGGAGGAGATCAACATCGCGATCCGGGGCATCGCCTCCGGCATCGGCAACATCGAGTCCAAGATGGAGACCGAGGCGGTCGACGTCGCGGTCGCGGTGGCGCGCAAGCTGTGCGCCGATCTGGTCGCCGCCGAGCCGCTCGGCGAGATCGTCGCACTGGTCAAGGACTGCTTCTCGCATCTGGTGGCGACGCCGCATCTCGTCGTCCGCATCAACGACGCGCTCTACGACGCTGCGCGCGACAAGTTCGAGCGGCTCGCCAAGCAGAGCGGCTTCGAAGGCCGGCTGGTCATCCTGGCCGAGCCGGAGATTGCCACCGGCGACTGCCGGATCGAATGGGCCGATGGCGGCGTCGTGCTGGAGCGCGGCGCCATCGCAGCCAAGATCGACGACATGGTCGGACGCTATATCGCGTCCCGCAGGGGGAATTAAGCCATGAGCGACACCGACGGACAGGTCCCGCTGCCCGATCTCAACGGCCCGATGCCGCCTGCCGGCACCGACGTCGGCTACAACGAGGACGAATATGCGGCGCGCGTCGCCGCCGACCTCGAAGCCGTGTTCGACGTGCCGGTGCAGGTCTCGGCTGTGCTCGGCCGCTCCAAGATGGATGTCGGCGAGCTGTTGAAGCTCGGGCCCGGCACCGTGCTCGAGCTCGACCGCCGCGTCGGCGAGGCCATCGACATCTACGTCAACAACCGTCTCGTCGCCCGCGGCGAGGTGGTGCTGGTCGAGGACAAGCTCGGCGTGACCATGACCGAAATCATCAAGACCGAACGCGGCTAGCGAACACACGGGAATGACGCGCGGCAGCGCGACCAGACGGACAGGAGACTGACATGCGGCTTCTCATCGTTGGCACATTGAAGGGCCAGCTCACCACCGCCACCAAGATCGCGATGGAGAACGGCGCCACCGTGACCCATGCCGAGGATCACGAGCAGGCGATGCGCGTCTTGCGCGGCGGCAAGGGTGCCGACCTCCTGCTGGTCGACGTCGCCCACGACATCCGCGACCTCGTGATGCGGCTGGAGGCCGAGCACATTCACGCTCCGATCGTCGCCTGCGGCATCACCAACGATGCCCGCGCCGCGGTCGCCGCGATCCATGCCGGCGCCAAGGAATACATCCCGCTGCCGCCGGATCCGGAGCTGATCGCCGCGGTGCTGGCTGCCGTTGCCAATGATTCCCGCGAGCTGGTCTATCGCGACGAGGCGATGGCCAGGGTGATCAAGCTCGCCCAGCAGATCGCGGGCTCCGACGCCTCGGTGATGATCACCGGCGAGTCCGGCACCGGCAAGGAAGTGCTGGCCCGCTACGTCCACACCCGCTCGGCACGCGCCAAGCGCCCGTTCATCTCGATCAACTGCGCCGCGATCCCCGAGCATCTGCTGGAGTCCGAGCTGTTCGGGCACGAGAAGGGCGCCTTCACCGGCGCGGTGGCTCGCCGTATCGGCAAGTTCGAAGAGGCGACCGGCGGCACGCTGCTGCTCGACGAAATCTCGGAGATGGACGTCCGCCTGCAATCCAAGCTCTTGCGCGCCATCCAGGAACGCGTGATCGACCGCGTCGGCGGTACCAAGCCTGTCGCCGTCGACATCCGCATCATCGCGACCTCGAACCGCAACCTCGCTGAAGCCGTGCGCGAAGGCACGTTCCGCGAGGATCTGCTGTTCCGCCTCAACGTCGTGAATTTGAAGATCCCGCCGCTGCGCGAGCGTCCCGCCGACATCCTCGAGCTCGCCCAGCACTTCGTGAAGAAATATGCCGAGGCCAACGGCGTGCCGCTGCGCCCGATCTCGGCGGAGGCGCGCCGCGTGCTCTCCAGCAACCGCTGGCAGGGCAACGTTCGCGAGCTCGAAAACACCATGCATCGCGCCGTGCTGATGGCGCAGGGCGACGAGATCGGCCCCGACGCGATCATCACGCCCGACGGCGACCGCCTCGACCTCGCCAAGACCGCACCGGCGGTGGCGCATGCCACGATGGCCGCCGAGCAGGTGACGCGCGCGCTTGTGGGGCGCACGGTCGCCGATGTCGAGCGCGACCTGATCTTGGAGACGCTGAAGCACTGTCTCGGCAACCGCACCCATGCCGCCAACATCTTGGGGATCTCGATCCGCACGCTGCGCAACAAGCTCAACGAATACGCCGACGGCGGCATCCCGATCCCGCCAGCGGGCACGCCGGGTGAATATCCGCGCGTGCCGATCGGGGCGTGAGGCGGCCACGCTGATCGAGAATGCAGATGCCCGGGCCAGTCCCGGGCATTTTGTTTTCAAGGCAACCTGCGTCGCACTCTCAGTGTCGTCCTGGCGAAAGCCAGGACCCATTACCCCAGGGAGAGGTTTGGCGAAGATTAGTCGTCCGGTACACCTACCGCCCATACTCGAGAGGCTCCGCGGTATGGGTCCTGGCTTTCGCCAGGACGACACTGAGGAGGCACTACGCGTCCCAATCCATAGCGCGCAACATGGCCGCACCGCATCCGGCGACTAGGTCGCGGCAGCGCGAGGCTCTATAACCCCCGTGAGAACCACACGGGGATAAACATGTCTGAAGCTCAAATCACGGATTGGCTGACGTCGCAGCGGCAAGCGATGATCGATCTGCTCCGCGATGTCGTGAACATCGATTCCGGATCCTACGACAAGGAAGGCGTCGATGCGGTCGGTGCGCGGTTCGAGCGGCATTTTGCCGAGCATGGCATTCCGTACCGGCGCGAAAGCCACGGCACGTTTGGCGACGCCATTCATGCCGAGGTCGCAAAGCCCGGCAGCAACGAGAAGCCGGTGCTGTTGATGGGACATCGCGACACCGTGTTCGGTAAGGGCGAGGCCGGGCGGCGTCCATTTACGATTCGAGATGGCCGCGCCTATGGACCCGGCGTTGCCGACATGAAGTCCGGGCTCGTCATGAACGTGTTCGTGGCGACCGCCTTCCACAAATTCGGCGGCAATCCGCATCCGATCAAGCTGCTGATCACCTCCGACGAGGAAATCGGCTCGCCCTCCTCGCGCCCGGTGATCGAGCGCGAGGGACGCGCGGCCCGCGCGGTGTTCAATTCCGAGCCGGGCCGGCCCACAGGCAACGTCGTCACCGGGCGCAAGGGCGGCATCTTCATGTACATGACCATCACCGGCAAGGCGGCGCATTCCGGCGCCAATTTCGCCGCCGGTGTCAGCGCCATCGGCGAGCTCGCGCACAAGATCGTCCAGATCCACGCGCTCACCGACCTCGACAAGGGCATCACGCTCAATGTCGGCCTCGTCTCGGGCGGGCAGTCCGTCAACACGACGGCGCCTTCCGCGGAAGGGCAGATCGACCTGCGCTATGTCGATCCGGCCGATCGCGCGCGGATCATGGGTGCGATCGAAAACATCGTCGCGACCTCCTACGTGCCGGGCACCAGCGCGACACTGACGATCAAGGGCGAGTTCGTGCCGGTGGTGCAGAGCGCGGAGTCGAAGGCGCTGTTCGAAGATTATCAGGCCGCCGCAAGGCAGGTGGGCCTCACCACTCTGCAGGGCGAGTTCTCCGGCGGCTGCGCCGATTCCGGCTTCACCGCCGCTGTGGGCACGCCGACCATCTGCGGCCTCGGGCCGGTCGGCGGGCTCGCGCACACGCCGGAGGAATATCTCGAGCTCGACAGCATCGTGCCGCGCGCACAGGCGCTGGCGTTGGCGATTTTAAGGGGGTGAACGCAGGTGTCGTAGGGTGGGCAAAGGCGCACTTGCGCCGTGCCCACCATTTGTCTTCGCTGGATAGAAGTGGTGGGCACGCTTCGCTTTGTCCACCCTACGAGACCTAGGAGGTCCTACGAATAACTCGGCGCGTCGGGCTTGCGGAAGATGTGGATGGGATCGCCCGGCACGATCGGCTGGCCGCTGAACATCGCATAGGCATAGAGCGCGAGATAGGCGATCGCGAGCGCGCCGATAGCGTAGAAGGCCCAGGTCGCAACGCGCTTCATCGATCCGCTCCATTGCCGTCCCGGCGGAAGGCTCAGGCGCTTCTAGAGCGATGACGGGAAAAAGGCCAGCCTGTGGGCCGCCGGCCAGCGGCGATCAAATGCCGCGCCGGGCGCGCGCGGGAACGCTGACGTCGGCGAGCCTGGCCGCATCTTCGTCCTGGTCGACTGCCACATATTGCCCATGCCAATAGGCCAGCGCGGCGGTGCGGGTCGAGCTCCTGATATCCCTGACACGGCCGATGACGATGCCGTGCGAGTGACGCTCGATGATCTCCTCGACCTCGCAGTCGAACGCCGAGAGCGCGCCCACCAGCAGCGGAACACCCGAAACTGATGTCACCCATTGGGCGCCTGCAAAGCGGTCGGCGCCCTTCAGTCCGCCCTTGCCGGCAAAACGTTCGGCGACATCGAGCTGGTCGGCATTGAGGATGTTCACGCCGAAGGCACTGTGGCGACGGATCAATGGAAAGGACGAGGCGTCCCTGTTGATGCTGACCAGCAGTGTCGGCGGTTCGACTGATAGCGAGGTCACCGAGGTCACCGTCATGCCGGTGATGTCCCTGCCCCGCCCGGCGGTGATGACGCTGACGCCGCCGGTGAGGTGGCGCATAGCGCCGCGGAAATCGGCGGACGAGACAGGGATTTCGGTCATGAGATCGCGGGGCACTACATTCATGGCGTTGCTCCCCGAAATGGGGTTCTCTGTATTTAGGTACGATCGTCCGCCGATAACAGGTGACTCAGGATCGAGCCTTCGAGCCCCGCAAGCTCGGCCGAACCGCGCTGGCGAGGCCGGGCCGCGTTAACCGTGACGTCATGGGCGATCCGGCCCTCCTCGATCACCAGCACCCGGTCGGCCAAGGCGACCGCTTCGGCGACGTCATGGGTCACCAGGATCGCGGTAAAGCCCTGGTCGCGCCAGACGCGCTCCAAGAGACGCTGCATCGAGATTCGGGTCAAAGCGTCCAGCGCGCCGAGCGGCTCGTCGAAGGCGAGCACGCGCGGGCGGGAGACCAGCGCGCGGCCAAGCGCGACGCGCTGTTTCTGGCCCCCCGACAGCACCGAGGGCCACTGGTCGCGCTTGTCGGCAAGGCCAACTTCGGTCAGCGCCTTCTCGGCGCGCGCATGCGCATCGCCCGAGGCGCGGTCGCGGCCAAGGCCGACCTCGACATTGGCGAGCACGCGCGCCCAGGGCAGCAGCCGCGGCTCCTGGAACATGACGCGGATGTCCTCGGGCTGGATATCCTGGCCGAAGCTGATGCTGCCGGCGTCGATCTTCTCCAGGCCGGCGATGAGCCGCAGCAGTGTGCTCTTGCCACAACCGCTCTTGCCGACGATGGCGACGAACTGGCCGGCGGGGATGTGCAGATCGATGCCGCGCAGCACCTCGTTGTCGCCGAAGGATTTGCGCAAGCCACGGATGCTGAGCGGCAGGCCGGCGGTCGTCGTCGGGCGCTCCTCGCGCACCACACGGGCGTGCGGCGCGAAATTGGCGCGGCTGGCGAGCTCGGTTTCCGGAAGGGAGGTACGAAGCGCTGTCTGCATGGGATTCTCAGTATTTCTGCTCAACGTTTCTGGAAGGCGGGGTGCCAGGCGAGCGTCAGACGCTCCAGCACGCGGGAGACGCTGTCGGCGAGCTTGCCGAGCAGGGCGTAGATCAGGATCGAGAGCACGACGACGTCGATCAGCATGAACTCGCGCGCCTGCATCGCCATGTAGCCGAGGCCCGAGGACGCCGCGATGGTCTCGGCGACGATCAGGGTCAGCCACATGATGCCGAGCGCGAAGCGGATGCCGACGAAGATCGAGGGCAGCGCGCCCGGGAAGATCACCCGGCGAAACAATTCGCCGTCGGTCATGCCGTAGATGCGGCCCATCTCGATCAACTGCGGATCGACCGTGCGGATGCCGTGCAGCGTGTTGAGGTAGATCGGGAAGAATACGCCAAGCGCCACCAGGAACAGCTTCGCGCTCTCGTCGATGCCGAACCAGAGGATGACCAGCGGGATCAGCGCCAGATGCGGCACGTTGCGCACCATCTGGAGCGTGGTGTCGGTCAGCTTTGTCGAGAGCTGCGACAGGCCGTTGGCGAGTCCGAACGCGAAACCGATGCTGCCGCCGATCAGAAAGCCGATCGAGGCGCGCCAGAACGAGACCCCGATGTTGCGAACGAGCTCGCCGGAGAGCAGCAGCTTCCAACCTGCGAGCACGACGTCGCTCGGCGCCGGCAGCACCCGGGTCGGCACGAAGCCGGTGACGCTCGCGACCTGCCAGATCGCGATGATGGCGAGCGGCACGATCCACTGGATCAGGCCGTCGACCCGCGGCAAACGAATGCTGCGCGGGAGCGAAACGCTGTCGATTAGGCTCATGACTGCGACACCCCGTGCTGCGGACGGAAATCGCTGCCGACCGTTTCGCCGAAAGGACCGCCGTTGAAGTGCAGCTTCGTCACGTTTGAGGGTTGCTCCAGCGATAGCAGCGGGAATACCAGCTCGGCGAAGCGATAGGCTTCCTCCAGATGCGGGTAGCCCGACATGATGAAGGTGTCGATGCCGAGGTCCTGATACTCCCTGATACGGGCCGCGACGGTCTGAGCGTCGCCGACCAACGCGGTGCCGGCGCCGCCGCGCACGAGGCCGACACCGGCCCACAGGTTCGGCGCGATCTCGAGCTGGTCGCGTTTGCCGCCATGAAGCTGGGCCATGCGCTGTTGGCCGACGGAGTCCATGCGGGCAAAGTTCTTCTGCGCCAACGCGATGGTGTCGTCGCTGACATATTTGATCAGCTCGTTCGCGGCACGCCAGGCCGCTTCATTGGTCTCGCGGACGATCACGTGAAGGCGGATGCCGAAGGAGAGCTTTCGCCCACGCGCAGCGGCGACGTCCCTCACCTTCGCGATCTTCTCGGCCACCAGCGCCGGCGGCTCACCCCAGGTGAGGTATTTGTCGACGGTATCGACGGCGACGTCGATGCCGGCATCGGACGAGCCGCCGAAATAGAGCGGCGGACGCGGCGACTGCACCGGAGGAAACAGCAACTTGCCGCCCTCGATATGGATGTGCTTGCCCTCGACATTGACCGTCTTTCCGGCGAGCAGGTCGCTATAGACGCTGAGGAACTCGCGGGTGACCTCGTAGCGCTCGTCATGGCCGAGGAAGATGCCGTCGCCCTTGTTCTCGACGGGATCACCGCCGGTGACGACATTGACGAGAAGCCGGCCGTTCGAGATACGATCGAGCGTCGCCGTCATGCGCGCCGCCACGCTCGGCGATTGCAGGCCGGGCCGGACGGCGACGAGATAGCGCAGCCGCTCGGTGAATGGCGCGACGCTGGAGGCGACGATCCAGGAATCCTCGCAAGACCGCCCGGTCGGCAGCAGCACGCCGAAATAACCGAGCTGATCGGCGGCCTGTGCGATCTGGCGCAGATAGGTGAAATTGACCTCGCGGCCGCCGATGCCGGTACCGAGATAACGGCCGTCGCCGTGGGTCGGCAGGAACCAGAGGATGTTGGCGTTCGCTTGCTTGCTCATCGTGCTGCTCATGTTCCTGGTTTGCGCGCCACGTCGGAAATCTTGATTGCCTTCGGAATCAGACCTAACGCGAAGAACGCGTCGGCGACCTGCTGCTGGTCGGCGATGACGGCATCGGTGATCGGCTTGATGCCGTAGGCCTGCCGCTTCAACGCGACCTCGACCACGGGGACCGACAGGCCGATCGACGGCGCCAGCTGCTCGGCCACCGCATGGATGTCGCCCTTGGCCCAATCGTCGACAGTGCTGAGCTCGGCGAGCACGGCGTCGACGATCTTCGGATTGGCTCCGAGAAATTTCTTGGAGGAGAAATAGAACTGGTAATTGGCGACGATGCCGGCGCCGTCGGCGAGCGTGCGCGCACCGGTGGCCGCCTCCGCCGCGGCCTGGAACGGATCCCAGATCACCCAGGCATCGACCGCGCCGCGCTCGAAGGCGGCGCGCGCGTCGGCCGGCGCCAGGTACACCGGCTCGATCTCGGAATACTTCACGCCCGCCTTCTCGAGCGCCTTGACCAGGAGGTAGTGGACGTTGGAGCCCTTGTTGAGCGCGACCTTCTTGCCCTTGAGTTCAGTGACCGATTTCAGCGGGCTGTCCTTCGGCACCAGGATCGCCTCGCCCTTCGGCGCCGGCGGCTCATAGGCGACATACTGGATCGGCGCGCCGGCGGCTTGCGCAAAGATCGGCGGGGCTTCGCCGGTGTTGCCGAAATCGATCGCGCCGACATTGAGCGCTTCGAGCAGCGGCGGACCCGACGGGAATTCGGTCCACACCACCTTGTAGCCGTCGGCGGCAAGCTTCGGCTCCAGCGTGCCCTTGCTCTTGAGCAGCACCAGCTTGCCGTATTTCTGGTAGCCGATGCGGACCACTTTATCCTGTCCGTAGGACGTGCCGACCGCGGCGGCGACGATGCCGATCGACAGCACGATGGCCGCGATCAGACGCTGAATGATACGCCTCATGTTCAAACCCTTTTGGATGGGAAGGCTCGTCGGCACGATCAGGCTGCCGGATTGCGCCAGACGATGTCGCGGATGACGATCGGCTTCGGGATCAGGCCGAGTTTGTAGAAGCGGTCGGCAACGCCCTGCTGGGTCGCAACGATGTCGTCGGTGACGGGCCCGACCACGAAGTTCGCGCGATTGGCCGCGACGGTCTGAATGTCCAGCGGGACGCCGGTGATCGCGGCGAGCGATTTGGCGACCTCATCGCGGTGCTGTTCGGCCCATTTACCCGCCGCGGTCGTCACATCGACGATCTGTTGCAGGACGGCCCCGTGGTTCTTCGCGAATTCGCGATTGGCGATGTAGAAGGAGTTGGTCCTGGTGACGTCGCGCGAATTGATCAGGATGCGGCCGCCCTGCTTGGTCTCGCCGATCGCAAAGTAAGGATCCCAGATCGCCCAGGCCTCGATGCTGCCATTGGCAAAGGCAGGCCCGGCATCCGGCGGCGTGAGATAGACCGGCGTGATGTCGGCATAGGTGAGGCCCGCCTTCTCCAGGGTCTGCAACACGATGTTGTGCGCGCTCGAGCCCTTGGTGAAGCCGACGCGCTTGCCCTTGAGATCAGCGATGGAGCGGATCGGCGAATCCTTCGGCACCAGGATGCCCTGGCCGTTGGTGATGGGCTGGCCCGCAGCATAGACGATCGCGGCGCCCGCGGCCTGGGCGAACACCGGCGGGGAATCGCCGACCGCGCCGAAATCGACGCTGCCGACATTCATGGCTTCCATCATCGGCGGGCCCGAAGAGAACTCGATCCATTTCACGTCGATACCTTGCGGCGTGAAATGTTTTTCCAGCGCGGCCTGCTGGCGCGCGATCACCAGCACGCCGGTCTTCTGGTAGCCGATACGAATTTCCTTCACCGCGCCTTGCGCGTTGGCGCGGGACGCGAACGCCGCTGCGGCCGCAGTTCCAACGGAAAGCTTCAGAAAGTCCCGACGCTGCATTCAACACTCCCGGCCGCACGCGGCCGTCATTCATTCGCGTGTATCGAATGATGGTGCGGCTTATCGGAGGTGTCGAGACGTGCGGAGAAATAGCGATACGAGCACTGCGCGCGAGGCCGCGCGCATGATCAATCTTTCAATCGGGCAAGCGAATGCAGCGCGAATTTTTTCTGCACGCGAATGTGACAATCGCACGCCCCGGTAAGAAAGTGCGAAAACAACCCCATGCACAGTAGCCAACGTCTTGCTTCAACACGGATTTCTTATTTTACGAAATTCGTTTGACGCGTCGGGCAAAACAGTGGCATTATGTCATCGTCGCGG
Source organism: Bradyrhizobium sp. C-145 (assembly GCF_023375135.1). NCBI lineage: Bacteria > Pseudomonadati > Pseudomonadota > Alphaproteobacteria > Hyphomicrobiales > Nitrobacteraceae > Bradyrhizobium > Bradyrhizobium sp. C-145. The sequence goes on from NZ_CP088150.1 coordinate 8,043,069, forward strand.
ACTAGGAGCCGTGTGGCGCGGAGCTCCATGCACCACCTCCACCGTCATTCCCCGCGAAAGCGGGGAATCCAGTATTCCTGAGGCGTCAATGCTTCACACAACCGCCGCGGCGTACTGGATCGCCCGGTCAAGCCGGGCGATGACACCGCAGTTGAGGCAACCGCTTGCGTCCCGTTGGCGCGAAGCGCAGATACATTGCAGGCTAATTCCACCTCATCGGCAGATTGAGCAGCCCACGGAACGCCCAGCCGCCGATCCGCACCGGCTCGTCGTCAGCGATCTCGAGCTGCTTGACGCGCGCGAACACGGTCGGCAGCGCGACGTCGGCGATCATGGCGCGGGAAGCCCAGGCGCCGGCGCAGAAATGCGGGCCGGCGCCAAAGGCGACGCTCTTCGACGTGTCTCGTCTCACGTCAAACTGGTCGGCACGCTCAAAATGCTTCTCATCGCGATTGGCCGAGCCGAACATCAGGAACACGCGCTCATCGAGCTCGAATGACACGTCGCGGATGCTCCAGGGTCTTGCGATGCGGCGCGGCGACATGCCAATCGGCGAGATCCAGCGGGCATACTCCTCGAAGGCCTGGAGCCAGGACACCTCGCCCCTGCGCACGAGATCGAGCTGGTCGGGATGGGTGAGCAGCGCCCAGACCGTGCCGGCGATGGCCTTGCGCGGCTCGTTCTGGCCGCCTGAGATCGCCAGCTTGACGTTGGCGCGCACGCTCTCCATGGGCATGCCGGAGGCGAGGAGCACGCCGAGGATGCTCTGGTCGGGATTTTTGCGCATCACCGGCAGGATGTCGTCGATCGCGGTGTCGATGCCTGACGTCGCGGCATGGCAGCGCGCCTCGACCGCGGGATCGCCGGCATAGTTGGCGATGCCCTCGATCATGCCCTGCGACCACGCATCCATGTCCTGGAAACCGATATTGGTGAGGCCGGTGATCGACTTCAGACATTCGCCGGAGAACGGCAAGGCGAAGTCGCGCATGAAATCGATGCGCCCGGGTTCGATCGCGTCGATGATGCGGTCGGCATGGGCCTGGAACTGCGCCGTCCAGTGCGCCTTCACCGTCTTCGGCGACACCGTCGGAAACATCGCGCGGCGCTCGACCTGATGCGCCTCGCCGTCCTTGCGCATCATGTTGTGGCCCATCAGCCGGTTCATCAGGCCTGCCGGCTGGTGCGAGGAGAACACGTCAATCTGCTTTTCGGAGATCGAGATGTCGTCGCGGCTCGTCAGCAGCGTCGAGCCGAGCTGCGGCACGAAGGCGATCGGCGCCTGCTTGCGCATTTCCGCGAGCACCGGATAGGGATCGGCCCAGAATGTATCAGGGTCGATGTCGATGCGCGGCGCGGTGCTCAAGGCGGTCTCCCCTGGATTCTCGTTTGTTCCAGGCCAGACTACCGAACTCCGCGACCGGCGTCTGTCCCTAGCGATAGGGACGGACTGAGTTACTGGGCCTCGGCGATCTTCGGTCCAGATGACGGCATCTGCGCGTTAGTTGCCGAGGGCCGGTTCGGCGGCGATGCCGGGTCCGGCGATCGGGAAGCGGCGTCTAGCGGCGCTCCCTGGGATGGTCGACGGGCAGCGGTTGCCGGAAGCACGATCACTTTCGCCCCGACCTTCACCCGCTCATAAAGGTCCACGACGTCCTCATTGGTCAGCCGGATACAGCCGGACGAAACCCGCTTCCCGATCGTATCGGGCTTGTTGGTGCCGTGAATTCTATATTCGGTCTCGCCGAGATACATCGCCCGCGCGCCGAGCGGATTGCCGGGGCCACCCGCCATGAACCGCGGCAGATAAGGTTGACGCGAGACCATCTCCGCAGGCGGATGCCAATCCGGCCATTCTGCTTTACGGGCCACAGTCTGTTCACCGGACCATGTGAAACCTTCGCGGCCGACACCGATGCCGTAGCGCATCGCCTGCCTGTCGTTCAGAACGAAATAAAGGAATGTGCTTCCGGTATCGATGATCACGGTGCCCGGCGTCTGATGGCTGGCGTAGTCAACCACCTGCCGGACAAGTGCTCCGGGACCGTCAGCGGCTTTTGGTGGTTCGACCAGAGGCGCCGGAGCCGGAATCGGAGCCGGAGCAGGAGCCGGCGCTGCCGCTGCTGCGCGAACTGGAGTTGCCACGTAAACCGGAGTTGACGACGCCTGGGCTTGTTGCGCGGGCGGTTTTCGTATCGGTTGCACGCTCGTCGGGCGAGACAGCAAACTGTACCCCACCACGGCGACGGCCACGGCGCCAATCGCGACTCTCGTGACCATTGGTATCGCGAGCGTCTCTGCCTTTCCACGTTTCGCCCGCTTACCCATATCTTTCCCCAGGTCACTGTCCCTGGAAGAGGTACCCAGCAAAATTTAAGAAACTTCGAAGCGATGTCGCTCAGACTGAAACCGTCAGCGATGGTTAACGCCGAATCCTTGTTCGGCAGCATCAAAATCGGGAGTATCGCTCGATATTCAGGTCCCGACGTGGACGACGCGCTTCTCATCGCGAAACGAGTCGAGGTCCGGCGGAGCGGACACACTACGTCCCTTCATCGACGGCGGCTTCAGGTCAAAAGGCGACGATCATGACGGGCAGGCTGCGTATCCGCTTTGCTCTCGGAAGCAGATATCGGGACTTGGAGTACCCGTCAGTTCAGGCTGCGGGGACCCGCAAGCAGGCGCAGCACGATCGCGAACAATTCATTCTGCGAGGAGATGCCGAGCCGCTCATAGGCGCGCTTGCGATAGGTCAGGGTCGAATGCAGGCTGATGCCGAGCCCTTTCGAGATCGCCTCGGAGCTGTAGCCCGCGAGGATGTGCCGGCAGACCTCTTGCTCGCGCGGGGTGAGCCCGGCAAGCGGCGCGCGCGTCGCGAACAAGGCAGCTAAAGACTGATCGGGCGTTGCGGTCTGCTGAAAATGACGCGCGACGCTCGCGCCGATCGCCGGTGCAATCGCCCAAAGCCGCTCGCGCTGCGCGGCGCTGAATCGGCCTTGCGCGGTGATGCGGTAGAAATTCACGTAGAAGCAGGTGTCATCGACCCAGATCGCGGTCGCGCATTTGTCGACGATGCCGGAATCCTGGAAGAAGATTTTCCGGTAGCGCGCCCCATACATGCGCGGCGCGAACGCGGGCAGCATGATCGGCGCGCCACTCTCGCGTTCGAACAGCGTATCCCGGTTGGGATCGGATTCGTGGAAATGTCCGGCATAGGCGGCACCGAGATCACCGCCGATCGGGATGTTGCCGGCATCGAGCAGGCAGCGCGCAGCGCCGGCGCGGCTCAACGCGAACACCATGCAATGGCCGACATCGGCCTGCCGCCGCAGAGTGTCGATCAGCACATTTGGAAAATCGGAGCGGCCGATGGCGAGCACCGTCGACGTGACATCGCCCCCCACTGGATGTGCAGGCACCGCCTGAGACCGCATCGCTCTCTCCCTAGCGCTTTGTGCCGATTTTACCAGCAACTGCGATAGGTCGAAAGGCTGCAACGGGGTCAAAAACTGCCATGGACCAAGGCCGATATAGTGTCCGCGATGGGTCCAGAGGTGTAAGTGGTAACAGCCGGTAATCTAGGCGCTGGTTGCAGCGAACTCACCCGTTCCGCCGCGAGGAACGATCGCATCAGCCCCGCTTTATTCGTCAGCATCATCAGAGTTTGAAGCGGTTTGCGGTATCTGGGCCGCCAACCGAAGGACCCGGTAATGCGCATCCTTCTCGTTGGGGGTACGGGGCTTATTGGATCGGCAATCCACGCCAGGCTGTCCGCTGAAGGGCATGAATGCGTATTGGTGTCGCGTCATGCGGCGGCACCCGAAGCGCACCACATCGCCCTCGATATTGCTCGAACCACCGATGCTTCGACATGGAAGAGCCTTCTTGCAGGCGTCGATGCCGTCATCAACGCGGCGGGTGCCCTGCAGGGGCAGGACATGCAAGGCGTTCATGTCGCCGGCAGTGCGGCGCTTTATGCGGCGTGCGAAAGCGCGGGCGTCCGCCGTGTGATCCTATTCTCGGCGATCGGCAGCAATCGCGATGCCCTGACCGATTTTTCCCGCACCAAACGGGACGGCGAAGCCGCCTTGATGGCGCGGGACCTCGATTGGGTCGTGCTGCGGCCTTCCGTCGTGGTGGGCCGGGCCGCCTATGGTGGCAGCGCGCTGTTGCGAGGGCTGGCATCACTACCGGTTCTACCGGTCATGCCGGACACGGCGGCGATCCAACCGGTGCATCTCGACGACGTCGTCGACACGGTTGTGTTCTTCCTGCAACCCGGCGCGCCTTCCCGCCTCGCGCTTGATCTGGCCGGTCCGCGGCGGATGGCCTTCAGCGACGCGGTCGCGCTGTTTCGCTCTTGGCTGCGCTGGAGGCCGGCTTACCGCCTGCACCTGCCGTCCTGGGCGGCTTCGGCAGCTTATCGCGCCGGTGACGTTGCACAGATGCTGGGCTGGGCAACGCCGGTCAACGCGACGGCACAGGGCGAGATGCGGCGCGGCGCGACCGGTGATCCCGAGCCCTGGCGTCAGGTCACCGGCATGATGCCGCGCGATCTCGAAGTCGCGCTCACATGCGAACCCGCCTCGGTGCAGGAACGCTGGTTTGCACGGCTCTATGTGCTCAAGCCGCTGGTATTCGGCGTCTTCGGCCTGTTCTGGATCGCCACAGGCATCATCTCGCTCGGCCCGGGCTGGGAAATTGGCATGTCGTTGCTCCGGGAAGGCAGGCTGCAAGAACAATTCGCGGCTCTCACCGTCATCGCCGGCGCACTCGCCGACATCGTCATTGGCCTTGCAATTCTTTACCGGCCTTTGAGCCGCTATGGGCTGTGGGCAGCACTGATCATCTCGCTCACCTATGTCGTGATCGGTACGACACTGGTGCCGCGGCTGTGGGCCGATCCACTTGGGCCGATGCTGAAGATCTGGCCGGTGCTGATGCTCAATCTGGTCGCCATGGCGATCCGAGAGGATCGCTGATGCTCTATTTCCTTGTGAAGATGGTGCACATCATCGGTGCTGCGGTCCTGCTCGGCACCGGTGCCGGCATCGCCTTCTTCATGCTGGTGGCGCATCTACGCGGTGACCCGCGCGAGATCGCGGGGGTCGCGCGGACGGTCGTGCTGGCCGACTTCCTGTTCACGGCGAGTGCCGTGATCCTGCAGCCGATCACCGGCACATGGCTCGCTTGGTCGAGCGGGTATTCCCTTGGCGATGGCTGGATTGCGGCATCCATCGCACTCTATGTGGTGACCGGCGCCTTCTGGCTGCCTGTCGTGTGGATGCAGATGCAAATGCGCGATCTTGCCGTCCGTGCGGTCGAGACCGACGCCAAGCTGCCCGCCGAGTATGACCGTCTCTTCCGGTGGTGGTTCGCATTCGGATTTCCGGCGTTCGCAGCGGTGCTGGCTATCTTCTGGCTGATGATCACCCGCCCAGCCATTCCATACTGGGACTAGATTGACGCGCCTCTTCAGAGCCTCGCGGTCCGGGAGTGCACTGCCCCTTCCACGTGGGATTTTCAGCCCACCGGGCCCAGTGTCCAATCGTCCCCTGAAAGCGGGCTGACCCTCACGTCCTTAATGACTCCGCGCTCCAGGCTCGGATCGAAATGGCGCATCGTGCGCTCGTTGAAGTCAATGATGCGGCCGGGCCTGAGTGGTCCGACGTCATTGATCTTGACGATGACCTTCTTGCCTGCGGCCTCGACGAGAGCATATTTCGGCCTCACACCAAATTGGACCCCACCAAATTTCCGGCGCAAGCTTGTCTTGATGGCAGCCGTCCAGGCAGAGGGATCATAACGCTCCCCAGACGCTGTGCGCGGACCGCCCTCCTCCTTGCCGGGTTTGAATGGATTGTACATGGATGCGGCGCCTACGACCGCATTCCCAGAGACGGCATCGACATCAACGACGGCATTTGAGTGACCCCCACGCGTTTCACTTCGAGCAACGGTAACAGAAACGGCAAGCGCAAGCAGGGCGCCGCAAATTGCGGCGCTCGAGCGGAACAGCATCATAACTCCTGTGATTTTTTTCGTCGTCCGGTTCCCGACACCGCAAACGGGCGCAAGCGAACGCGGAAGCGTTCACGAAACTTGCGCCGATGTTTTGCGGATTCGCGCCAACCCCTTGGCTATGGAACCGTTGTGTGAACCAGGGCGGTTCCCACGCAGTGTTTTAAGTTGTCACCGACTAAGACAGAGATTGCGTCAGCAACATGACTTAACGAACGGCCTATTCCGCGGCCGCCTTCACCGGGGCGACGTTGATCGCGAGCTTGCCGTAGCGATCCGTAAAAGCCTGGGTGTCGATCTCTTCCAGCTTGATCTCGCCGCTCATCACGCCCTGCTTCCACGCCGCCTGCGCCGGATCGTTCTGGAACTCCGGCATCACCTCGCGGCCGAATAGCTCGAGCGATTCGCAGATGTGCTCGTGGCTGTTCTTGCCGGCCTGGTTGAGCAGGATGACCTGGTCGATATGCGAAGACTGGAAGCGCTTCAGCTTCCTGCGGATGGTCTCGGGCGAGCCGATCAGGCCGCCGCGCAAGGCCGCCTCCTGCGCTTGCGGATTGTCGCGCTTCCACTTGTTGTACTCGTCCCACATGTTGACGGTGCCGGGCGCAGGCCGCTGGCGGTTCTGCGAGGCGCCGTAGAAGCGCAGCGCGAACTGGAAGAAGGTGGCGCCGTCGGCGCGGGCACGCGCCTCTTCGTCGGTCTTCGCGCACATGAAGAACGAGACCAGCGCCATGTTCGGATTGATCTCGTAGTCGGCGAGCTTGGTGAGCCGCTTGGTCATCGCGTTGTAATAGGCGTGCACCCAGGCATGCGCGGCGTCGGCACTGACGAACTGGAAGCCGAGCGCGCCAAAGCCGTGCCGTCCGGCGCGCTCGATGGTCGGCAGTTGCGAGCACGCCATCCACAGCGGCGGATGCGGCTTCTGCACCGGCTTCGGCACGACGTTGCGCAGGGGAATGTCGAAGTACTTGCCGTGATGCTCGCTGCCGCCGTCTTTGAACATCGGGAAGATCGCGGCTACGGCTTCCTCGAACACCTCCTTCTTGGTCTCCATGTCGCGGCCGAACGGGGTGAGCTCGGTGATGGACGCGCTCTCGCCCATGCCGAATTCACAGCGCCCGTTACTGAGCAGATCGAGCACCGCGACGCGTTCGGCGACGCGCGCCGGGTGATTTGTCGTGAGCTGGAGGATGCCGTGGCCGAGCCTGATCTTCTGCGTGCGCTGGCTGGCAGCGGCGAGGAACGATTCCGGGGAAGGCGAGTGCGAATATTCTTCGAGGAAGTGATGCTCGACCACCCAGGCGTGGTCGTAGCCCAGCCTATCGGCAAGCTCCATCTGCGAGAGCGCGTTCTGGTAGAGCCTGAGTTCGTCGCCGGCCACCCAAGGCCGTGGCAGTTGCAGCTCGTAGAAGATGCCGAACTTCATGGCGTCGCTCTCCCGCATTGTTCTTGTTAAGCGCATCTTAATGCGCGAGGTGGCGCTGTCCACCGACTAGCAATTCCGTCATACGGACATCGCTCGGCATGGCGCGGGATCAACGCAACGCTAACGCTTGCTGCGTGCGACACGCCCTCGCCCTGAGCCGTTGATCCAAATCAAGGTAACTGGACCTCATCCTCCTAAGGTGCCGGCAGGTAACGGCCCGGATGCCGTCTCGCTTCCCATATCCCTATCAGAGAGTCCGAATATGTCGGCCCCTGACGACACGACAGATCGCGTGCGCCGTAAGCGCATGGAGATTTTCGCCTTCCTGTTTCTGACCGCGGTCGTGATGCCCGTCCTCGCGGTTGGGACCGTCGGCTCTTACGGCCTCGGCGTCTGGATCTACCAGATGTTCGCCGGCCCTCCCGGCCCGCCACCCTTCCCGCATTGATCCCTAAGAAGCGAAAGGCAGGCATCATGGCCCAAGCCTCACTGAACAAAGCCTCAGTCAACAAAGCCACACTCAACCGCCGTGCCCTAATCACCGGCCGGATGCTCAGCGATGAACGCATCATCCCGCCGCCGGGATGCGAGATCGCCAGCATCCTGGTGCAGGCGCGGCCCGAGCGGCTCGCTGAGGTCGAAGCCGAGATCACCGCGCTGGCCGGCTGCGAGATCCATGGCCGCGACGCGCGCGGCAAACTCGTCGTCGTGACCGAAGCGCCTGATGCCGGCAGCCTCGGCACCCTGCTCAACACCATCCAGTCGCTGCGAGACGTCTATTCCGCGGCGCTGGTCTTTCACGCCATCGAAACCGCCTGAAGGCCGGGAGAGCCATCATGACATCGCCCAAGCTCGACCGCCGCCAGATGCTGAAATTGGAGGCGGCCGCCATCGCCGCGGCTGCCGCCGGACTGCCGGCCCCGGCGCTCGCTGCCAATCTCGTCACCGAGCGCAACAACAGCGAAATGAAGTGGGACAAGGCCGCCTGTCGCTTCTGCGGCACCGGCTGCTCGGTGATGGTCGCGACCAAGGACAATCGCATTGTCTCCACCCATGGCGACATCAAGGCCGAGGTCAATCGCGGCCTCAATTGCGTCAAGGGCTACTTCCTCTCCAAGATCATGTACGGCCATGACCGCCTGACGCAACCGATGCTGCGCAAGACGGCTGGCAAATATGACAAGAACGGCGAGTTCACGCCTGTTACCTGGACCGAAGCCTTCGACATCATGGAGCTGAAGTGGAAGGAGGCGATTAGGAAGCGCGGGCCGAACGGCGTCGCCATGTTCGGCTCCGGCCAGTGGACGATCTGGGAAGGCTATGCCGCCTCGAAACTGTTCAAGGCCGGCTTCCGCACCAACAACATCGATCCCAATGCGCGTCACTGCATGGCCTCCGCGGTTGCCGGCATGATGCGCACCTTCGGCATCGACGAGCCGCCCGGCTGCTATGACGACATCGAGGCGACCGACGCCTTCGTGCTGTGGGGCTCCAACATGGCGGAGATGCACCCCATTCTGTGGACGCGTCTGGCCGACCGCCGTCTCTCCGCGCCGCATGTCCGCGTCGCCGTGCTCTCGACCTTCGAGCACCGCTCGTTCGACCTCGCCGATATCGGAATGGTGTTCAAACCGCAGACCGACCTCTACATCCTCAACGCTATCGCCAACCACATCATCAAGACCGGCCGCGTCAACAAGGATTTTGTTGCCGCACATACCGTATTCAAGCGCGGCCAGACCGACATCGGTTATGGATTGCGGCCCGAGCATCCGTTGCAGAAGAAGGCGACCGGCGCGACGAAACCCAACGATGCCACCGACATGAGCTATGACGAGTTCGTCAAGTTCGTCTCGGAATATACTCTGGAGAAGGCGGCGCAGATGTCCGGCGTACCGCTGAACCGCCTCGAGGCGCTCGCCGAGCTCTACGCCGATCCAAAAACAAAAGTGGTCTCGTTCTGGACCATGGGCTTCAACCAGCACACCCGCGGCGTCTGGTGCAACAACCTCGTCTACAACATCCATCTTCTGACCGGAAAGATCTCCGCGCCCGGCAACAGCCCGTTCTCGCTGACCGGTCAGCCGTCGGCCTGCGGCACCGCGCGCGAGGTCGGCACCTTCTCGCACCGCCTGCCGGCCGACATGGTCGTGACCAACAAGGCGCACCGCGATCACGCCGAGCACATCTGGCAGCTGCCCGAAGGCACCATCCCCGACAAGAACGGCGCGCACGCCGTGCTGCAAAGCCGGATGCTGAAGGACGGCCTGATCAACGCCTATTGGGTGCAGGTCAACAACAACCTGCAAGCCGGGCCCAACGCCAACGAGGAGACCTATCCCGGCTTCCGCAACCCCGACAATTTCATCGTGGTCTCGGACGCCTATCCGTCGGTGACCGCGCTTGCCGCCGATTTGATCCTGCCGACCGCGATGTGGGTGGAGAAGGAAGGCGCCTATGGCAATGCCGAGCGGCGCACGCAGTTCTGGCATCAGCTCGTCTCCGCGCCCGGCGAGGCGAAATCCGATCTCTGGCAGCTGATGGAATTTTCAAAGCGCTTCAAGATCGAGGAGGTCTGGCCCGAGGAGTTGATTGCCAAGAAGCCGGACGTTCGCGGCAAGACGCTGTTCGACGTGCTCTACCGGAACGGTCAGGTCGACAAATTTCCGGTCTCCGACATCGAGCCCGGCTATCTCAACGACGAGTCCAAGGCGTTCGGCTTCTACGTCCACAAGGGTCTGTTCAAGGAGTACGCCACCTTCGGCCGTGGCCATGGCCACGACCTCGCGCCGTTCGACGCCTATCACCGCGAGCGCGGGCTGCGCTGGCCCGTCGTCAACGGCCAGGAGACGAAGTGGCGCTTCCGCGAGGGCAGCGACCCCTACGTCAAGCAGGGCACGGACGTGCAGTTCTACGGCTATCCCGACGGCAAGGCGCGCATCTTCGCGCTGCCCTACGAGCCGCCGGCGGAATCGCCCGACAACGAATATCCGTTCTGGCTGTCCACCGGCCGCGTGCTGGAGCACTGGCATTCCGGCACCATGACGCGCCGTGTGCCCGAGCTCTACAAGGCGTTCCCCGAAGCCGTCTGCTTCATGCATCCGGACGACGCGCAGGAAGCCAAGCTCCGCCGCGGGGATGAAGTGAAGGTGGTCTCGCGCCGCGGCTTCATCCGCGCCCGGGTCGAGACGCGCGGCCGCGACCGGCCGCCGCGCGGCCTCGTGTTCGTGCCGTGGTTCGACGAATCCAAGCTGATCAACAAGGTGACGCTCGACGCCACCGATCCGATCTCGCTGCAAACCGACTTCAAGAAATGCGCCGTGCGCATCGAGCGGGTGAGCATGTCATGATGAAACGATCCGCAATCGTCCTGCTCGCCCTCGCGATCGCAGCTGGCGCGAGCTCCCTGACCGCGCAGACGGTAACATCGGGCCTGCGCGGCCCGACCCCGCTCAACGACGAGGGCCCGGCGCCGCCGATGCTGCCGAACCGCAATACTTCCGAGAAGGAGGTGCGCAACTATCCGGAGCAGCCGCCGGTGATCCCGCACACGATCGACGGCTACCAGATCGATCTCAACGGCAACAAGTGCCTGTCCTGCCACGCGCGGGCGCGTACCGCGGAATCGCAGGCACCGATGGTCTCGATCACACACTTCATGGACCGTGACGGCCAGTTCCTGGGCTCGGTCTCACCGCGGCGCTTCTTCTGCACGGAATGCCACGTGCCGCAGAATACCGCCAATCCGCCCGTCAGCAACGATTTCACCGACATCGACACGCTGCTGTCGCGCACGAGCCCCGGTGGGCGCCGATGACCACGACAGCTGATGAATCCAAGCGCAAGGCCAGGCGCGGCTTGTTCACGCGCAGCTGGGATTTTGCACTCGAACTCTGGCAGGTGCTGATCCGGCCGAGCTCGGTGTTCGGGCTCGGCGTGCTGGTGCTGGCGGGCTTTGCGGCCGGCGTGATCTTCTGGGGCGGCTTCAACACCGCGCTGGAAATCACCAACACCGAGAAGTTCTGCACCGGCTGCCACGAGATGAAGGACAACGTTTTTGCCGAGCTGAAATCGACCATCCATTTCAGCAACCGCTCCGGTGTGCGTGCCACCTGCCCGGACTGCCACGTGCCGCACAACTGGACCGACAAGATCGCGCGCAAGATGCAGGCCTCCAAGGAGGTCTGGGGCAAGATCTTTGGCACGATCGACACAAGAGAGAAATTCCTCGACCACCGGCTCGAACTCGCGGCGCATGAATGGGCGCGTTTCAAGGCCAACGATTCCCTGGAATGCCGCAACTGCCACAGCGCCGATTCCATGGACATCACGAAACAGTCGCCGCGGGCCTCGGTGGCGCACCAGCGCTTCCTGTTCACCAAGGAAAAGACCTGCATCGACTGCCACAAGGGCATCGCCCATCAATTGCCCGACATGCGCGGCGTTCCCGGCTGGCAGTAGGGTGGTCGGCCCGGCTTGAACGGGCGCTGCGAATGGTTAGTTTTGGAGGATGGCGAATCGGTCGATTTCGCCCTTCTTCAAGACAGACATGGCGACATTCACCCCGCATCAGGACGCCGCGCTCAAGGCCGTTGGCGATTGGCTCAAAGCAAAGCCCGGCCGGGGCGGCACGCCGCCGGTGTTCCGCCTGTTCGGCTTTGCCGGCACGGGCAAGACCACGCTGGCACGGCACATCGCCGAGGGCGTTGACGGCGAGGTGAAGTTCGCCGCCTTCACCGGCAAGGCCGCGCTGGTCATGCGCAACAAGGGTTGCGACGATGCCTCCACCATCCATTCGCTGATCTATCGCGCCCGGGAATCCGGCGAGGAGCAGCCGAGCTTCGAGCTATGGGACGACGCGCCGGCCTCAAAAGCCAAGCTGATCGTGATCGACGAATGCTCCATGGTCGACGCCGAATTGGGCCGAGACCTGATGTCGTTCGACTGCCCGCTGCTGGTGTTAGGGGACCCCGCGCAGCTGCCACCGATCCAGGGCGGCGGCTTCTTCACCAATTCCGAGCCGGATGCGATGCTGACCGAGGTGCATCGCCAGGCCCAGGACGATCCGATCGTGCGGATGTCGATGGACGTGCGCGAGGGCCGCGAGCTCGACATCGGCCGTTACGGCGAGAGCGAGGTGGTCTCGCGCAAGGAGCTCGACCCCGATCGCGTCATGGGCGCCGACCAGGTCCTGGTCGGGCGCAACAACACGCGACGCGCCTACAACATGCGGGTGCGACAGCGCCAGAACATCGAGGATCAATTCCCGGTCGCCGGCGACAAGCTGGTATGCCTGCGCAACAACCGCAAGAAGGGCCTGTTCAACGGCGGCCTGTGGCGCGTGAAGTCGCGCAACACCTCACGTTCCAAGTCGCGCATCCTCAGCATGCGGCTGTCGCCCGACGAAGATTTCGGCCACAAGGTGACGAAGGTCTCGGTGCGCGCCGATTGCTTCGAGGGCGGCATCGAGCAGATCGCCTGGGAGCAGCGCAAGCCCTATGACGAGTTCGACTACGGCTACGTGCTCACCGTGCACAAGTCGCAGGGCTCGCAATGGGACGACGTCGTGCTGTTCGACGAAAGCTTTGCGTTTCAGGACTCGAGGGCGCGGTGGCTGTACACGGGCATCACGCGGGCGGCGAAGCGGCTGAGCATCGTGGTCTAAGGCTGCGCTCCCGTAGGGTGGGCAAAGGCGCATAGCGCCGTGCCCACCATTTTTCTGAGTACGCATCAAGAATCGTGGGCACGCTTCCGCCTTCGCTCTTCGAGCTACGGCGCACAAGTCGCTTTGCCCACCCTTGTAATAGCGCAATCAGATATTGTCGGCGTTTCCGTGAGGAATGGCCTGCCGCGGCTGCAACCCGCGGCAGGCCGCTGGCGATCGGATCGCGCCCACCCTGAGCAGTTTGTGGCTGCCCCGTAGCAGGATCGCGCCAGCACCTTCATCGGACCCGGATGGTTGCCGGAACAATCAGGTTCGCTTCACAAGGCAGGGTCGACGAAGATGGCACAGACTAGCACGACGACAGCGGGAATCGATACGTCCAAGGCGAAGCTCGACATTGTAGTTCATGGTCGAGACGAGGGTTGGGAGGTCGCCAACGACCTTCCCGGTTGGCGGAAGCTGGTGCAACTGCTGACCAAAGCTGGCGTCAAGCGAGTCGGGATCGAAGCGACCGGCGGTTACGAGCGTGGGGTAGTGGAGCATTTGCGTGCGGCCGGCGTCATCGTGCTGGTGCTGCAGCCGATCCAGGTCAAGGCGTTCGGCCGCTCCCGATTGCGTCGCGCCAAGAACGATACGCTGGATGCCGCGCTGATTGCTGCCTGCGCGGCATCGCTCGAAGAGGTGAGGAGTGCGCCGGATCCGCGCTTGGCGGAGCTCGCCGAGCAGCTCACCTTCCTCGAGCAGATCGAGGACGACATCAAGCGCTTCAAGACCCGGCTCGAGCATCTCGATAAGCCTGGGCTACGCCGCATCGTGCTGGATGACATTGCCCGGTTGAAGGCAAGGCGGCTCTCCCAAATCCGTCACATCGCCAAGCAACTACGCGCTCACCACGATCTCGCTGTCCGCCTTGACCTCGTGATGAGCATTCCCGGGATCGGTGAGCGCACGGCACTGGCCCTCCTGGTCCGCATGCCTGAACTCGGCCGTGTCAGCCGGGAGGAAGTCGCAGCCCTTGCCGGGCTGGCTCCCTTCGACAACGATAGCGGGCAGTACAAGGGCCAACGCCGTATCGCCGGCGGCCGCGCTCGCCTGCGTCGCTCTCTGTTTGCGGCAGCCCTGCCTGCGGCCTTCCGCTGGAATAAGGCCGTCATGGCCCTCTATGCCCGCCTGACTGCGGCCGGAAAGGCTCACAATGCCGCTCTCATCGCATGCGCGCGCAAGCTGCTCATCTATGCCAACACCGTCGTGCAACGCGGAACGCCGTGGACTGAAAAACTCCTCGGCGTTTAATGGTTGCTACGGCACATCGTGAATGTGGCGCCGGTGTCGTGTCACACGTCACTTCCCCGCAACAAAATAAAAGTCCTCGCGCCCCGGCGGCGAGCCGTAGGTGAACGGCTGCTGCTCGTGGCTGGAAATGACGCGCAGCATGTTGTCAGGTCCGCTCCAGCCACCATTTTTCTAGGTTGATCATCGATCGTGCGGGTTCATCTAGCGCGGAGTTCCGCATCCCGCCAAGTCGCGCGGTCCGAAGTCACTTCTCACGGACTCGTGTCCATCCCGGCGTAACGATCGCCCCCCGTGCCCGTATCTCGGATGATCGAAAACACCGCCGCGCAGGCTGTTCGCCCGACGCCGGCCGCCCTAAACTGTCAGACCTTCGGAAAGAGGATCGCCATGCGCCGACTTGCCGTCCTGTCCCTGTTCGCCGCAACCGCCGCCCTGTCGCTGGCCTTTGCCATGCCGTCCCGGGCCGCGGAGGATGCGGTCGTGATCCCCGCCCCCGCCATGGATGCAGCACCCGCGAGCGGAATCCAGACCGCTGTCGTCGCCGGCGGCTGCTTCTGGGGCGTTCAGGGCGTCTTCCAGCACACCGCGGGCGTCGTCAATGCCGTCTCCGGCTATGCCGGCGGCACCAAGGCAACCGCCGACTACCAGACTGTCTCGAGCGGCCGCACCGGCCACGCCGAGTCGGTCGAGATCAAGTACGACCCGAAGAAGATCTCCTATGGAAAGATCCTCCAGATCTACTTCTCGGTGGTGCACGACCCGACCCAACTCAACCGCCAGGGCCCTGACGTGGGCTCGCAATACCGCTCGGCGATCTTCACCACCTCCGACGAGCAGAAGAAGGTGGCGGAGGCCTATATCGCCCAGCTCAACGCGGCCCGCGTCTTCAACAAGCCGATCGTGACCAAGGTCGGTGCGCTGGAGGCATTCTATCCGGCGGAGGCCTATCATCAGGACTACCTGACCCTGCACCCGAACCAGCCCTACATTGCCTATAACGACCTCCCCAAGGTCGAGAACCTGAAAAAGCTGTTCGCGGATAATTACATTGAGAAGCCGACGCTGGTGAATGCCAGCAAGGCCACCAACTGATCACGAGAGAAACGGGAGACCCATGCCCGACGCCAAGACGAAAGTAACGAACGACAAAGTCATCAAGAGCGAAGAGCAGTGGCGGCGCGAACTGACGCCGATGCAGTACGCGGTGCTGCGCGAGAAGGCGACCGAGCGTCCCTTCTCCGGCGAATATGAGCACGACGAGCGCGCCGGCACTTACGTCTGCGCCGGCTGCGGCAACGTGCTGTTCGAGTCCGATGCCAAGTTCGATTCCGGCTGCGGCTGGCCAAGCTTCACCGAGCCCGCGGTCGAGAGCCATATCGACGAGGAGCGCGACACCAGCCACGGCATGATCCGCACCGAGGTGCTGTGCTCCAAGTGCAGCGGCCATCTCGGCCATGTCTTCCCCGACGGCCCCGGGCCGACCGGCCTGCGTTACTGCATCAACTCCGCCGCGCTGAAGCTCGAGCCGAAATAAGCTCGCGCGCGCCGGGTTCCAGCATGGAACCCGGCGGCTTAATGTGCTTTTCTCCTCTGGCGGTGCGGCCGATCAGCGCATTTTGGCGGCCGCCAGGGAGGGATGCCATGTCACTCGGGACCATCCTGATCATCCTGGTGATCATCTATCTCGTGGGCGGCCTGTCCGGCCGCTTCGGCGGTTATGGCTATGGCCTTGGCCATTCCGGCATGGGGATCGGCGGCGTCGTACTGGTGGTGCTGGTCGTGCTGTTGCTTCTTGGCAAATTATAAACCATACAACACATTGAAATTACTTGATTTATTTCGCGCGCGGGGCTGCCATGCGCGGATTCATGTTCTCCCATCGCAGGGGTCGCATTTCTGTCAAAACGGCCTATATTAGGGGGCGAAAATGACATGTGTGGCGGGCCCGCTCGATTGCGGCCTCTGCCCTCCCCAACCCCACGCGCTTAAAGCCCCAGAGAAGATCACGAGGTCTTTGACCATGCGTCCACTGCGTCCGTTCAACTTCAACACCTCCGCCGAACTTTTCCCCGCCGCGATCCGCAAGAAGAAGCGCGCGGGCTTCACCTATCGCCGGTTCGGCACCGCGGCCGAAGCCGTGCAGTTCGCGATGGAGCAGTTGCCGACGGATTCGCTGAACGGCGCCTATCTCCAGGTCGAAGAAGCGCGCTTCGACCAGAACGGCATCCGCTCGCTCTATGAGAGCGAAGCCTTCCCGCTGCCCCGTCGCCGCAAGGCTGATGCCAGCACCGACGCCGACGCGGCGTAAGTTTTCGCAAGCCTCCGATGTGCGCAGAAGGCGCGATGGCCGAAGGGCCATCGCGCTTTTTGCATTGTTAGTTCTCCCTCTCCCGCTTGCGGGAGGCTGGGGTGAGGGTATCTCCGCGATCGAGAACCCCCAAGAGGCGAAAACCCTCACCCGGCGCTACGCGCCGACCTCTCCCGCAAAGCGGGAGAGGTGCAGCGAGCCTGACGCTCGAACGGCTCATCAAAATTCCTAGGGCTTCAGATCCGCGGCTGCTTCTCCAGCCAGCGGCGGAGCAGGCGCACGTTGCGCATGTTGGCGCGGAACATGACGTCGAAGGCGTCGCCCGCGAACGGCACCATGCCGACCACGCCGTCGACCGCGACATTGCCGAGCATGCGCGCCGTGATGTACCAGGGCGCGCCCAGCACCCTCGCCTCGCGCACCAGCCACAACGAGATCGCGGTGGTGATGATGTCACCGACGACCGGGATCAGTCCGATCAGCCCGTCGATGCCGTAGCGGATGTTGGTGCCGGGCAGGATGAAGGCGACGTCGAGCAACTTTGCGATCGCCTCGAGCCGCGCGATCCGCTGCTCGCGCGTCAGATTGCCGAACGGATTGCCTTGGCCGAACTCGAAGCGAAACTCGCGAAACCCCTGCTCCAGCGTCTCGGGACGGATCTCGTGACCCTCCTGGTCGATGATCGGCCCGCGCGCCTCCTTGCCTGAAAAGGTCGCCCGCGAGCCGCTTCCCGAACGGGATCGGCGCGGAGCAAGGATATCGTCGTCGGACATGGTCATGGCCTCCAAAGAACGCGCTGCCGCGGCAGAGGTTGCGGCGCCGCGCCCGATGGTCGCGCGCTCAGGTCGGTGCCGCCACGGCTTGCGGCTCCTCGACATATCTATGCACGAGCCAGGACGAAATCACCGCGGGCACGAACCCGACGAGGCCGTACAGGATGAACTGCACCGCGCCCGAATCCGGCCCGCGCGAGCTGTAGATCAGCGAGGCCAGGACGAAGGCGAGCAGGCCGACCAGCAGCATCCGCAAGCCCGGGCCGATCCGCCTGATGTGGACCAGGATGTCGTCGACCGCGCCGAGCATCACCGAGGGCAGGATGCCGAACAGATAGCTGTATTGCAGGGACTTGAAGAACACTGCGAACAGCTTGCCAACCTCGCCGAGGCTGGTCTGGGCCCAATAGCCGGACTGATAGGTCGTCGTCAGCAGCAGCAGGAACCCGCCGACGAACGGGCCGACCAGCGCAAACACCAGATAGCGTTTCATTGAGCATCCCTCAACTTCGCCAGCCTTATAGCAGCGCCACGGGAACCTTGAATAGCGGGGCGCAAGCCTCCTCGAGGGGAACAAGTGGCAGGGCGATGAGTTCATGCAGGACCTGAATTTAACCCTGGCAGATTGGAGCCGCCGATGGCCCGTCAACTCGTTCTGGCGACAATCGCGCTGGCAGCCCTGACCGGTCTGTCGAACGCACCTGCTCTTGCCCAAGGCCAAGGCCACATGGGCACGCCGCAGGAGCAGAAGGCCTGCTCGCGGGATGCATCGCGCCTGTGCCGCAAGGACCTCGGCAATGACAGCGCGGTTCAGAGCTGCCTGCAGGCCAACCGGGACAAGCTGTCGAAGTCTTGCAGCAAGGTGTTTCAGAGCCACGGCATGTGAGGACCGGAACCCGCGAACGGAGTGTGAAGCCATGCTGCGCGACGAACAACTCTCGATCCTGCGGGACATCAGCCAGTCGGTTGCCTTCGCCGACGACCGCCACGGCAAGATCGGCGAACTGATCGCCGATGGCTATGTGATGAAGGACGGCGATCTGTTCGAGCTCACGCCCAAGGGTGTCACCGCCGTCGAGGAACACGCCGCTCTCGGTGCGAGCGATGCCGAACAAGCGAGCGCATCCTCCGATCGGCCGATCTGATCGCGCGCGACGTGACTCGCGCGCAACAATTGCGAATTCCTTTGTGCTGACCATTGCAGCCGCGTGACAATGGCGCATACTTCGCTTCGGGCGGCGCAGCACTTTTCGATTCGGACATCAGGAAATCGAGCGACCACATGCGGGATTGAGTTCCCGACGTGAAGGCTGTGACATGCGGCAGATCAAGCCGCGTGCGGCGCCCCAAAAACCAAGTGGCTCAAGCCCACGGAACTCGGGGACCCATTCAGCATGACACGCTCTCAGACGATCGCAGCTCTCTTCGCCGTCGCCACCACCGCCGTCGCATTCCAGTCATCACCTGGTCTCGCCTTCTCGTCCGAAGCGCAGCAGATGTGCTCGGGCGATGCGATGCGGCTGTGCTCCAGTGAAATCCCTGATATCCCCAGGATCACCGCCTGCATGGTGCGGAACAAGGCGCGGGTCAGCCCTGCCTGCCGCGCTGTCATGGACCGCGAGCACGCAGCCGCCGCAGCATCGCGCAAGCGGGAAGCGGCGGCGCAGTAGCGCTCATTTCGTCTATCCAGGATGTCATTCCGGGCGACGCGACGGGACCGCGCAAAGCACGGCCCGGAAACGTCGAACCCGGAATCCATTTCTCGACGTCACCCGCTGCGCGATGGATTCCGGTTTCGCGCTTCCGCCTTCGCTCTTCGAGCTTCGGCGGACAAGCTGCGCGCCCCGGAATGACGAAGGTGATGTCCGCCCGGCCCTAATCGCCCCATTGCGCGAACGCGTCGTTGAAGGCGCGCTCGCCGGGGGCGCCCTTCTCGATCGCGATGATGGCGCGGCGCTGGTTGGCGTAGACCAGTGGCACGTCGAACCATGAGCGCTCCTTCAGGAGCTGGACGTTGCGGGAGCGGTCGGCGTCGACATTGGACAGGCCGACCAGGAAGAAGCCGTCAGTGACCTTGACCGCGAGGCCGGCGAGCGGCGTACCGCGCGCCTGCTCGTTCGACTTCATCAGGATGCCCGGCACGTTGGAGACGCTACCGCCGGGAAAATCCTGCGGCAGGATGAAGGTCAGTTCCGCGGTATGGCTCGCCGGCAGCGAAGAGTCGGTATTGCGGCGGAACGACATCGTCATCTTGAACTTGCGGTCGGGGATCTCGATGTCGGCGCGCACGGCGAGGTCGGCCTTCTGGTTGCCGGACGCCTTGATCGGCTCCAGCCGCCACACCACCGAGCCGACATATTGCTTGCCCTTCGGATCGGACGGATCCTCGTCATAGAGCACGACCTTCTGCGCCACGGGCGCAACCGGCTGGTCGCTCGCCGAAGGCTGGCCGACGCGATCCGGGATCTTCGGCTTGCTCTGCGGCTGGGCCGGACTCGGCGCCTCAACCACCTGGGTCGCGGACGGCTTGAGAAAGCCGTTGACGATCTGGACCAGCTGCTTGCCCCAGAGGATGCCGGCACCGACCAGGATCAGCACGATGCCGACGGCGATCGCGCTCTTGAACGGGAAGGCGGAGCCGGTGCGGACGCGCTTCTTGGCGTCGCGCTCGCGCGGACGCGGCGACTGCGGCGTGTAGCGCTCGGCCTCCTCGATCGACTCGTCGTAGGAATAGGGCGCCTCCTCCTCGCCGGTGCGGTTTTCCAGGCTCGGCTCCAGCCGGTCGAACTCCGGTGAGGGCGAGGGCACGTTGGCGTAGGTGCGGCGCGCGGCACGGCTGGCCTGCGCGGCAGCACCGCCGAGATCGTTGGCATCGGCCGTGATGTCGCGGAAGCCGCGCACGCCCGGTGCAGGTGGCAGCGGTGGCGGCGGCCCCATATCCGGCGGACGGCGCGCACCCGCGCGATCGCGTCCGGCCGGTGGAGGCGCGGGCGGCTCCGGCGGCGGCGCGGACGGGCCGGGCTGGCGCGGGGCGTCGAAACGCGGCGCGCGCGGCGGCCGCGGCGCCTCGCCCTGGTCATCGACGTTGAAGGACGGGCGGTCGGCACGCGGCGGGGTCGGGGCCGGACGCGTGCGCGGTGCGGCCGGCTGAGGTGCGGGAGCGTTGCCTTCGGCGGCGCGGGCGCTGGCCCGGCGGAAGGCATCGCCGCTGCCGCTGCTGCGCGTGCCCCCACCGGGGCGCGAGGCCTCGCGGGCGCGCTGGGCGGCCTCCGATTCGACCTTGCGGACGGCCTCTTCCAGCGACAGCCGTTCGCGGGTGATCTCGGATTCGGAGAGCGGCGGCTGCACGCTGCGGAGCTGCGCGATCAGCGCCGTGCGCGCCCGCTCATAGAGCGCGCGACGGCTTTCGCCGGGAGCGTTGGGATCCAGGGCGGCAATAGCGCGGGCGATCAGCGGATAGTAATCAGCCATTTCAACTCAACTATACGCGCGTCCCGGTAAGATATCGTTAAGCCTCAAACGGATTTTGCACCAGGATAGTATCCTCGCGTTCGGGGCTGGTGGAAAGCAGTGCGACCGGGCAGCCGACCAATTCCTCGATCCGGCGGACATATTTGATGGCCTGAGCCGGCAGGTCGGCCCAGGACCGCGCGCTGGCGGTCGGCTCCTTCCAGCCCTCGATGGTCTCGTAGATCGGCTCGACCCGGCTTTGCGCGCCCTCGCCAGCCGGGAAATGGTCGATCTCCTTGCCGTCGAGCTTGTAGCCGGTGCAGACCTCGATCGTGTCGAAGCCGTCGAGGATGTCCAGCTTGGTCAGCGCCAGGCCGTTGATGCCGCAGGTCCGGACCGCTTGGCGGACCAGCACGGCGTCGAACCAGCCGCAACGGCGGGGCCGCCCGGTATTGGTGCCGAACTCGCGGCCGCGCTCGCCGATCTTGCGGCCGGTCTCGTTGTCCTGCTCGGTCGGGAACGGGCCCTGGCCGACGCGGGTCGTATAGGCCTTGCACAGGCCAAGCACGTAGCCGACCGCGCCCGGCCCAAGGCCGGCGCCGGTCGCGGCCTGCGCCGCCACCGTGTTGGACGAGGTGACGTAAGGATAAGTGCCGTGATCGACGTCGAGCAGCGCGCCTTGCGCGCCCTCGAACAGCATGCGTTTGCCGGCGCGCCGCTCGATGTCGAGCAGCCGCCACACCGTCTCGGCGTAGGGCAGCAGCTGCGGCGCCATCGCCATCAGCTCTTTCAGGATCACCGCGCTGTCGAATTCCGGCAGGTTGAGGCCGCGGCGCAACGCGTTGTGATGCGCCAGCAGGCGGTCGATCTTGTGCGGCAGCGTCTGATGATCGGCGAGATCCATCAGGCGGATGGCGCGGCGGCCGACCTTGTCTTCATAGGCCGGGCCAATGCCGCGGCGGGTGGTGCCGATCGCGGTCGCGGCGCTGGCGGATTCGCGGTGCGCATCGAGCTCACGGTGCAGCGGCAGGATCAGCGTGACGTTTTCCGCGATGCGCAGATTGTCTGGGCTGACTTCGACGCCCTGCGCCCTGAGCTTAGCGACCTCGTCTAGGAAAGCGGCGGGATCGAACACCACGCCATTGCCGATCACCGACAGCTTGCCCTCGCGCAGCACGCCGGAGGGCAGCAGCGCGAGCTTGTAGGTCTTGCCGTTGATCACCAGCGTGTGGCCGGCGTTATGGCCGCCCTGGAAGCGGACGACGATGTCCGCCTGCTCCGACAACCAGTCGACGATCTTGCCCTTCCCTTCGTCGCCCCACTGGGCGCCGACGACGACAACGTTGGCCATTCGCGGGTAATCCCTGTTCAATCTGTCTCTAGGAGGCATGATCCTCGCGGAAAACCGGTGCCCACTCTTCCGGGATCATGCCTGCGCCCAGCCCAATCGGCGGCCGGAGCCGCCCGCACGCAAGGCAGCCAACCGGATAAAGGAAGCAGCCCCTCTAGGCAAGCAAGAACGGGGCTTTTTCGAGGTCCAAAGCCCGACCCAAGCCTTTGATATCCCCTGAAAATCCAGAAACCTCTGGGAACGGCGGAGCGGGCTTCGACCAAAGCGTGAGACGCCATGTCGGTCCCTGCATGGTCGCGATGCATCCGCCCCCCGTTGATGCCATCTCGATTTCCGTGTCTTTGAGCAGAGCCGGGCGATGAGCCGGCCCGGACCTTTCCGGGCCGGGGGCCTCGGCGCTATCCGCGGGGCCATGACGATCACAATGTCCGCAACCGCCCAGACCACCGGCACCGATACATCCGGTCACAGCTGGATCGCCAACCAGCCCTACCTGCTGCTCAGCATCACCGCGCTGTGCTGGGCCGGCAACGCCATCGTCGGTCGGCTCGCCGCCGGCCACATCCCGCCGGTGACGCTGTCGTTCCTGCGCTGGTTCTTCGCGTTCCTTTTGGTGCTGCCGTTCGCCTGGAAGCATCTTGCGCAGGACTGGCCCGCGATCCGCGGGCGGCTCGGCCTGATGGTCACGCTCTCGGTCACCGGTATCGGCGCGTTCAACACGCTGCAATATTGGGCGCTGGAGCATACCCAGGCGCTGAATACGCTGCTGCTCCAGTCGGCCGCGCCGCTGATCGTGGCATTGTGGTCGCTGGCCATTCTCGGCGTCCGACTCACCGCGGCGCAGGCCTTCGGCGTGCTGCTGTCGATGTGCGGCGTGCTCACGATCCTGCTGCATGGCGATTTCACCACGCTGTCGAACATCGAGTTCAACAAGGGCGACCTCATCTTCATCGTCGCGCTCGTCATTTTCGCGCTCTATTCGGTGCTGACCTTGAAGCGTCCACCGATGCACGGCCTCTCGTTCCTCGCCTTCACCTTCGGCTGCGGCGCCGCCTGCCTCATTCCGCTGGAGATCTGGGAATTGTTCGCGCGCCCCGTGATGAAGCTCGACGGGCCGAACCTGCTGACGCTGTTCTATGTCGCGGTGTTCCCCTCGACGCTCGCTTATCTCTGCTTCAACCGCGGCGTCCGGCTGATCGGCGCCAACCGCGCCGCGCCGTTCTTCCACGTCGTGCCGGTGTTCGGCTCGATCATGGCGATGGTCTTTTTGGGCGAGCGCCCGCAGGCGTTCCACTTCATCGGCTTTGCGCTGGTGCTGTCCGGGGTGTTCGTGGCGTCAAGGAAGCAGGCGAGCTAGGCTCAAGGCTCATCAGGCATCCCGTCAAAAGGCCATCGCAAGGTCCATCATCTGCGATCAAGCGTTCGCTGATGGGTTCATCCATACCATCTCCCAAACATACCCATCCGGGTCTTCAACGTGTCGGTTGTACATGAAGCCAAGATCCTGTGCCGGGTTGGGATCGGCGCGACCGCCCGCAGCCACTGCGCGAGCCAGCGTTGCATCGACGGCATCGCGGTCGTCGACCGTAAGAGCGAACATGGCCTGGCTGTCGCGCCGCGCGTCGCCGATCTCGCGTTGGGTGAATTCACGATAGTGGTCGTGGGTGAGCAGCATCACGCCGATCGCGTCCGTGAACATGAGCGAAGTCGAATTTGCGCCGGAGAATTGGGGATTCACTGCGCCACCTAGCGCCACGTAGAACGCTGTCGATGCAGCGAGGTTGCGTACAGGCAGGTTCACCAAAATCATCTTGGGCATTGCTTTTCCTTCAAAAAGCGGCTGGAAGCCGCACTATGGTTTGACATCGCGAACAGAAAACTCTCAGCGCTCGACATAGGAAGCTGCTGATCGGCCTCCAGGACGCCCCTAACCTCCATTCAAATGTAACGCGCAGCGCCCATGCAGAGCGCGGCGATGCCGAGCAGGCCCGCCGCCACGCGTTGAGCCCCAGCGATACGTGAACGCAGATCCTCCGGATTGCCGACGCCACGACGCAAGGACGCGAGCGCACGGGGACCGATTGCCGCCTGAACACCGGCCGCGATCAGTGCGCAGACCGCACCGACCGCGAGCACCTGCTCTGTCGTGCCGAAGCTGCCGGCATGAATGAGATGTCCGAGATAGCCGCCGGTCAGGATCGCAATCGCTGCCGCGCCGAGTTGTGGAAAGACCAGTTGCTCGCCGCCCACTCCGCCGATGCGGGCCAACGCGAAGCTTGATCCCGCCCAGAACACGGATGACAACACGTGAAGCGACAGGGCGATCACAAGGGCGGTGTGCATGGCAAGCTCCGAACCAGCTTCTAAATTTGATATACAATATGTATAGTCAATACGTCAACAGAATGGCAAGGCCATGCCGAAGCGCAACTATGTGAGCTCCGCGCGGGCTTCCGCGGCGGCGGAGACGCGCGAACGTATCATCGCGGCCGGTGCGCGCCTGTTGCGCAAGGACGCGAGCATTGCGAACTTCTCACTCGATGTGGTGGCGAAGGCGGCCGGCGTCACCAGGCTGACCGTCTATAACCAGTTCGGATCGCGGCGCGGATTGCTGGAAGCCGTGTTCGACGACATCGCAAGCCGTGGCGGGCTGTTCGAACTGACCGAGGTGATGGCGATGGCGGATCCGCGCGCCGCGCTCGATCGCGTCGTCGAAATATTCTGTACGTTCTGGGGGCACGACGCCGCGGTCGGCGGACTCAACCAGGCCATTGCAACCGATCCCGAATTCGGCGAGGCGCTGGTCGCGCGCAACGAGCGACGGCGCGAATTGCTGGCTGCGCTGCTGTCGCGCATCGTCGGCGAACACGCGGCAAAGCGCGCCGTGCGGGATTCGGTCGATCTGATCTTCGTGCTGACGAGCTATCCGACGTTTGCAGCGCTGCGCCCGCAGCGGTCGACGGAGGAGGTCTGCCGCCTGCTGCAGGCTGCTTGCCGCGCCGTAGTAGACGCGCTGGCATTTGATGGGCGCGCGGTGGGGAACAAGTAGGCACCGCCCCCGATGGCGTCTTGTTCCTTGTGAAGGCAGCGCCGCCCGCGCACGATCACGCCTTCAACTTGCTGTACGCTTCGCTGGTGGCAATGATGACGTGCTCGGCGCAGCCGTTGACGCGATGCGGGTCGGCCTGCATCTCGTAGGCCTCCGATGTCATCATGTCGAGGAAGGCTGTGACCGACGGATAGAAGACCAGCGCGACGAAATCCCAGTCGTTCCCCTCCTGCGGTCCGAGTGCGACAGCCCTGGCCTCGCCGGTCCAGAGCAAGGTGCCGCCGCGCGCCTTGATCATCGGCACGGTGATGGCGCTGTAGCGCAGATAAGCGTCCCAGCCGGAGCCGTTGCCGTCGCGCGAACGCGCGTGGAAGCGCATCAGGTTCAGCATAACCACCGGCGCGTTTGGATCGAGCCGTTCCAGGCCCTCGATGTTCAACATATTAACCGCCAAAGGCGCCTCCCCGGTTCATGCCTGCATTGTAGCATTGCGGCCGCGTGACTTGTGCCACGACGCCGATCCGGCGCAAGCTCCCATCAACGCCAATGACGATCGCTTCGCCCGCGCCAAAGGCCGCCAATCCGGCCAGTTGGCTCAACAACCAGCCTTATCTGCTGCTCAGCCTGAGCTCGCTGTTCTGGGCGGGCAACATCGTGCTCGCGCGCCATGTCGGCGCGCATGTGCCGCCGCTGACCGTGACCACGATCCGCTGGTTCGGCGTGTTCCTGATCCTGCTGCCGTTCGCCTGGCCGCATCTGAAGCGGGACTGGCCCGCCTTGCGGAGCAGCCTGCCCCTGATGCTGTTCCTGTCGCTGGTGGGCTTTGCCTTCAACAACGCGATCTCGTACTGGGCGATGCAATACACGGAAGCGCTGAACGCGCTGCTGATCCAGTCGGCAGGTCCGCTGTTCGTGGCACTGTGGTCGCTGGTACTGTTCGGGGTGCGGCTGACCGGCGCGCAGTTCGCCGGCATCGCGATCTCGCTTGCCGGCGTGCTGATCATCATCCTGCGCGGCGATCTCGCCGCGCTCGCGAGCATCAGCTTCAACAGGGGCGACATCATGTTCGCCTCCTCGCTGGTGGCGTTCGGTCTCTACTCCGCCTTCATCCCGCGGCGGCCGAAGATCCATCAGCTCTCATTTCTCTCCTTCACCACCTGCTGCGGCGCGACCATGCTGCTGCCGACCGCGATCTGGGAGGCGGCAAGCGGCCGCGTGCTGCAATTCGACGGGATGACGCTGGCGACGCTGGGTTACATCCTGATCTTTCCCTCGACGCTGGCCTATCTCTTCTTCAACCGCGGCGTCGCGCTGATCGGCCCGAACCGCGCCGCGCCATTCTTCCATCTGGTGCCGGTGTTCGGCTCGGCGCTGGCGATCCTGCTGCTCGGCGAAAAGCTCCAGCCGTTCCACCTGATCGGCTACGCGCTGGTGCTCGCCGGCGTCGTGATCGCCTCGCGCCAGGGTTCTGCGGTGAAGTAATTCCGCGGCGCGGACACGTTCACTACCTACGGCCATCTTTCGAATCCGGTTTTGACAAGCTACGTTCCCCGCCAACGAAAAAGAGGGAACGTCCAGACATGATTTCAGTGTTGATTCGAAACCTGCGTGCTATCGGCGCCGCCGTACTGTGCCTCGCCGCCGCATCCACGGCCCAGGCCGACAATTATCCGAGCCGCAACATCACGCTGGTGTTGCCGTTCGCCGCCGGCAGCGGCACCGACACCACGACGCGGCTGATCTCGCAGCATCTGTCGCAGGCGCTCGGCGTCGGCATCGTGATCGAGAACAAGGCGGGCGCTAACGGCATGCTCGCCGCGACCTATGTCGCGCGCGCCGCGCCCGACGGCTACACGCTGCTGGTGACGACCAACACCACGCATTCGGCCAATCCCTTCCTGCTCAAGAGCCTCACTTACGATCCGGTCAAGGATTTCACGCCGATCGCGCGCACCGGCGATTTGCCCTTCATGCTGGTCATCAATCCGGAAGTGCCGGCCAAGACCGTCGGCGAGCTGGTCGCCTATGGCAAGGCCAATCCGGGCAAGCTGAGTTATGCCTCGGGCTCGTCCTCGGCGATCGTGTCGGGCGCGACCTTTGCGCACAATGCCGGGCTCGACCTGTTGCACGTGCCCTACAAGAGCTCGCCGCCGGCGCTCAACGACGTCATGGGCGGCCGCGTCTCGATGATGTTCGTGGACATCCTGACCGGCCTGCCGCATGTCAACGGCAACGCGCTGCGCGCGCTCGCGGTCACCACCAAGGAGCGCTCACCGCTGGTACCGCATCTGCCCTCGATGCAGGAGGCCGGCGTGCCGGACTTCGACATCTCGTCATGGCAGGGCTATTTCGGCCCGGCCGGCATGCCGAAGGAGATCGTGACGCGGCTCAACGCCGAGATCAGGAAGATCGTCGAGAATCCGGAGATCAAGGCCAAGCTCGCCACCCTCGGCATGGACGCCTTCTCCGGCACGCCGGAGCAGCTTGGCAGCTTCGTGAACGAGCAGCTCGTGCTGTGGGAGAAGCTGATCACGAACGCGAAGATCGAGAAGCAGTAGGCAGTCTCGTAGCGTGGGCAAAGCGTAGCGCGCCCACCATTAGGTCGTCGCAAAAAAGAAGAAGGTGGGCACGACGCTTCGCGTCTTTGCCCACCCTACGCATTTCGCGCCTATGACTACGCCGCGCGGACCTTGGCGAGGAAGCCGTCGACGGCGCTGCGCAGCGCGCCGGACTGGTTGTCCAGCTCGCGGGCGTTGGAGAGCACGTCGCTGGCCGCACTGCCGGTCGCTTCCGCGGCCGAGGTGACGCTGCCGATATGGGCGTTGATCTCGCTCGAGCCCGCCGCAACCGACTGGATGTTGCGGGCGATCTCGCGGGTCGCTTCGCCCTGCTGCTCGATCGATGCGGAAATGCCGGCGGTGATCTCGCTCATCTCGGCGATGGTCTGGGTGATACCGGAGATGGCCGTGACCGCGTCGCTGGTCGAGGTCTGCATCGCCGCGACCTGCGCGGAGATCTCCTCCGTCGCCTTCGCGGTCTGGTTGGCGAGCGCCTTGACCTCGGAGGCGACGACCGCGAAACCGCGGCCGGATTCACCGGCGCGTGCCGCCTCGATGGTGGCGTTGAGCGCGAGCAGGTTGGTCTGCGCGGCGATCGAATGGATCAGCTTGACGACCTCGCCGATCTTCTCGGCGCCGGTCGAGAGCACCTGCACGGTGGCGTTGGTCCGCTCGGCATCGCTGACGGCGCGGCTCGCGACTTCGGTCGAGCGGGTGACCTGACGGGAGATTTCCGCAACCGAGCTCGACAGCTCTTCGGCGGCAGCCGCAACCGTGCCGACATTGCCGGAGGCCTTTTGCGAGGCAGCGCCGACCGTTGCGGCACGCGAGGAGGCGTCGCTCGCGGTCGCGGTCATCGACTGCGCCGTGCTCTGCATGCCGGCCGCGGCCGAGGAGACCGAGCGGACGATGCCGTTGACGCTGCGTTCGAAGTCGTTGGCGATGTCTTCCATCGCGCTGCGACGTTCCGCCGCGGCACGCTCCTTGGCATCGGCCTCGGTCTTTTCGAGGTCGCGGATGCGAACGGCGTTGTCCTTGAAGATCTGCACGGTCGAAGCCATCGCGCCGACCTCGTCGCCGCGGCCGACACCCGGGATGTCGCCCTCGAGCTTGCCGTCGGCCAGCTCCTTCATGCGGGTCCCGAGCAGCGCCAGCGGGCGGCTGATGCTACGGCCGATCAGCCAGGCGACGCTACCCGCAACGATGACGATGCCGAGCATGGCGAAGCCGAGCAGCCAATAGACCGGACCCATCCTCTCGTCGATGTCCTCGAGATAAGCGCCGGTGCCGAGATACATCTCGAAGCCTGGCACTGCGACGGCGTAGCCGAGCTTGCGGATCGGCTTGGCCTGACCGGGCTTCACATATTCGTAGAACAGCAAGATCTCGCTATTCGCCCTGACCCCATCCATGATCTCGCGGGACAGCTTCCGACCGTTGGTCTCCACATCCATGCGGTTGGTGCCGATCACCTTCGGATCGGGCGCGAGCTGCGTGATGCCGTCATAGGTGGTGCCGAACAGATAGCCGGAGCCCTTGTCGTAGGTCATCGCATTGCCGTAGCGGCGCAGCTCGGCGAGCGCGGCGTCCTTGGTCAGCTCGCCGGCATTGACCCGCTTCACCAGCGTGGCCGCGTAGTTGCGGGCCAGCTCGACGATCGCCTTGGTCTGGTCGATGCGCGCGTTCACCATCTCGCGCTTCATCAGGTAGCCGGCGAGGACACCGGAGATGCACAGGCCGAACAAGGTGACGCCGACGAGAATGCCGAGCTTCGGGGCGATCTTCAGATTGCTCAATTTCACGGGATGGCTCTGGCAACAATGGGATACGGGCACGCGATCAGACCGATCAAAATCGAAACAACTTTTATGTGTGAGGCCTTATCAAGTTACTTACGGGGCCTCCGTAGAAGCCCGCACGCCGCCGCAAAAACCTATCTCAACACCGACAACCGGGAATTGTACGCGACCGCATCGATTTCGCGTAAAAGACGCAAAGGCCAGCCACGAAGGCGGGTCACAACAAGAAACCAAATCGGGAGCAGAAAATGCCGAAATACAGGGTGGTGACGCCGAAGGGCGCGAGCTTCACGGTCGCGGGCAGCGATTATTCCTATGAGCGCGAGGCGCTCGATCCGATCGATGCCGAGATCGTCGAAGCACCGGCCGACGAGGCCGGCTTCATCGCCGCCGCGAAGAACGCCGACGCCATCTATGCCAAGGGCATTCCGATCACCAAGACCATCATCGACGCGTTGGAGAGTTGCAAGGTCATCACGCTCGGCTCGGTCGGCGTCGACAGCGTCGACGTCAAGGCCGCCACCGCCCGCGGCATTCCCGTCACCAACATCCCCGACACTTTCATCGAGGAGGTCGCCGACCACGCCATGATGCTGCTGCTCGCCGGCTTCCGCCGCCTGGTCGAGCAGGACCGCATGGTGCGCGACGGCCGCTGGGCCGAGGGCCGGCCGGCGCTGCTCAAGATCCCGAGGCTAATGGGCCAGACGCTCGGCTTCATCTCGTTCGGCCGCGTCGCGCGTGCGGTAGCGAAACGTGCAGCCCCGTTCGGCCTGCGCATGATGGCCTATGATCCCTTCATCCAGGAAACGCTGATGTACGACCACGGCGTGATCCCGGCGACGCTGAACGAGGTGCTGTCGCAATCCGACTTCGTCTCGATGCATGCCCCCGCCCGGCCTGAGGTGCATCACATGCTGACCGAGAAGCATTTCCGGCAGATGAAGAAGGGCTCGATCTTCATCAACACCGGCCGCGGCGCCACGGTGGACGAGGAGAGCCTGATCAAGGCGCTGCAAGAAGGCTGGATCGCGCATGCCGCCCTCGACGTGCTGGAGAAGGAACCGCCCTCGCACAACAATCCGCTGCTCGGCATGGAGAACGTGACCCTGACCGCCCACGTCGCTTCGGCCTCGGCACGGTTCGACGAGGCGCGCAAGCGCCGTGTGGGCTACGAATTGTCACTGGTGCTTCAGGGCATGTGGCCGGTAAGCTGCGTTAATCCGTCGGTGCTGCAAAGCACCGCGCTCCGCCGCTGGCAGCCTGTCAGCATGGATCGCGGACCGAACAGCTAGGCGGACGGCGCAAAAGGCGCCGGTAACCGGAACGGCCCTTCACCGGCGATCAACGCCGGGAAGGGAGACATTTAGGGAGGAACTGATGAGGAACGACATCACGCGTCGTGATGCCTTGGCGCTGGGCCTGTCCGCTGCAACGCTCGCGGCCACTGGTGCTGCAGCGCAAACAACGCAATCCAACATCAAGGCCGCCGACGTGGCGGCGCCCAAGCGCGACATCGAGAAAGGCGCATCCTTGCGCATGCTGCGCCCGGTGCGTTTCGTCCAGGCCGACGAGGACGTGTTCCGCGCCAATGCGGCAAAATTCACCAAGGAGACCGGGGTCGAGGTCAAGGTCGACTTCGTCGGCTGGGAAGACATCAACCAGCAGACCGCGGTGACCTCGAATTCCGGCGCCGGCCCCGACATCATCATCGGCTTCTCCGATGCTCCGCACATCTATATCGACAAGCTGATCGAGCTGACTGATGTCGCCGACTATCTCGGCAAGCGTTATGGCGGCTGGCTGCCGCTGGCGCAGCGCTACGGCAAGAAGAACAAGAGCGACGCCTGGATCGGGTTGCCGTTCGGCGCCACCGCCGGTCCCCTGATCTACCGCAAGTCGATTCTGCAATCGGTCGGCTTCGACAAGGTGCCGGAAGACCATGCCGGAATCGTCGACCTGTGCCAGAAGCTGCACAAGGCCGGCAAGCCGGCCGGCTTCGCGCTCGGCAACGCCAAGGGCGACGGCAACGGTTTTGCGAACTGGGCGCTGTGGTCGCACAACGGCTCCCTGCTCGACGAGGACGGCAACGTCGTCATCAACAGCAAGGAGACGATTGCCGCGCTGAACTGGGTCAAGCAGCTCTACCCGACCTTCATCGCCGGCACGACATCGTGGAACGACGTCAGCAACAACCGCGCCTACTCCTCGCAGGAGATTTCCCTGACCGCCAACGGCGTCTCGCTGTACTTCTCGTTGAAGAACGACCCCGCGACCAAGGCGATCGCCGAGGACAGCGAACATCAGTTGCTGCCGAAGGGCCTGGCCAAGGTCTCGCCGATGGCGGGCCTGACGCTGAACGCCATGGTGTTCAAGCACAGCCAGTACCCCAACGCGGCAAAGGCATTCCTGCAATACATGCTTGAAAAAGACCAGTACGAGCCGTGGCTCAATGCCAACTCCGGCTATTGGTCACAGCCGCTGGCCGCCTATGCCGAAGCCGCCGTGTGGTCGCAGGATCCCAAGGTGAAGCTGTTCAAGGACACCATGAACAGCACCTATTATGACGGCTACAAGGGCCCGATCTCCACGGCGACGGGTGCCGTCAGCGCTGACTACGTGCTGATCCAGATGTTCTCGTCCGTTGCCACTGGCGCCGCCACGCCCGAGGCCGCTGCCGCAGAAGCCGAGCAACGCTGCAAGCGGTACTTCCGGCGGCAAAACCGGTAACGGGCGACGACAAAGCGGCCGTCATTGCGAGGAGCACTTGCGACGAAGCAATCCAGACTATCTCCGCGGAGACAGACTGGATTGCTTCGCTTCGCTCGCAATGACGGTGGAGTGACTTTCACAGACGGGACAACAAACTGATGTCCGTGACCACCCTCTCCTCCCCCGCCCTGGCCCAGCGGCAGCCGAACTGGCTGGTACGCCTGTTCGACTACAAGCCGTTCCTGATCGCGATGTGTCTGGCGCCTGCGATCGGGCTGCTCGCGGTCTTCCTGACCTATCCGCTCGGCCTCGGCGTCTGGCTCGCCTTCACCGACACCACGATCGGCCGGCGTGGCATCTACGTCGGCTTCGAGAATTTCCAGTATCTGCTCACCGATTCCCTGTGGTGGAACGCGGTGTTCTACAGCGTGGTCTACACGGGCATCGCAACGTTCGGGAAATTCGCACTCGGCTTCTGGCTCGCGCTGCTGCTCAACAACCATTTTCCTTTCAAGAGCGTGCTGCGTGCGATCATCCTGCTGCCCTGGATCGTGCCGACCGTGCTGTCGGCGCTGGCGTTCTGGTGGATCTACGATCCTCAATTCTCGATCATCTCCTACCTGCTGGTCGACGTGCTGCATTGGCGCGACAGCAATATAGACTTCCTCGGCTCGCCCTGGCCGGCGCGCTTCTCGCTGATCGCCGCCAATATCTGGCGCGGCATTCCCTTTGTCGCGATCTCGCTGCTGGCGGGGCTTCAGACCATCTCGCCCTCGCTCTACGAGGCTGCGATGCTCGACGGCGCCAGCGCCTGGCAGCGCTTCCGCTACATCACCTTCCCGATGATGATGCCGATCCTCGCCATCGTCATGACCTTCTCGATCATCTTCACCTTCACCGACTTCCAGTTGGTCTACGCCATCACCCGTGGCGGGCCCGGCAATTCGACCCATCTGCTGGCAACGCTGGCCTTCCAGCGCGGCATCGCCGGCGGCGAGCTCGGCGAAGGTGCCGCGATCGCAGTGTCGATGATCCCGTTCCTGGTGTTCGCGACGCTGTTCTCCTATTTCGGCCTGGCGCGCCGCAAATGGCAGCAGGGAGAGAGCAATGACTGATACTGTCGCCCAACCGGCTGTCGCCGACGCGAAGGCAGCGCCCGACACGATGGCCTGGGATTCCGGGCTGCGGCGGCTGATGATGATCTATCTGCCGCTCGGCTGCTTCGTACTCATCCTGCTGTTCCCGTTCTACTGGATGGCGATCACCTCGTTCAAGCCGAACGCGGAGCTGATGAACTACAAGGAGCACAATCCGTTCTGGATCTCCTCGCCGACGCTGGCGCATATCAAGCACCTCTTGTTCAACACGGCCTATCCGCATTGGCTGTGGACGACGATGTTGGTGGCAATCGGCTCGACCACGCTGTCGCTGATCGCGAGCACGCTGGCCGCCTATGCCATCGAACGCCTGCGCTTCCGCGGCAGTCCTTATGTCGGCCTCGGCATCTATCTGACGTATCTGGTGCCGCCGTCGATCCTGTTCATTCCGCTCGCCACCGTCGTCGTGCAGTTCGGCCTGTTCGACTCACCGTTGGCACTGATCCTGGTCTATCCGACCTTCCTGGTGCCGTTCTGCACCTGGCTCCTGATCGGCTACTTCAAGTCGATCCCGTACGAGCTCGAGGAGTGTGCGCTGGTCGACGGCGCCACGCGGCTCCAGATCCTGCGGCGGATTACGCTGCCGCTGGCGGTGCCCGGCCTGATCTCGGCCGGCATCTTCTCCTTCACGCTGTCCTGGAACGAGTTCATCTATGCGCTCGCCTTCATCCAGAGCGGCGCCAACAAGACCGTGCCCGTCGCGATCCTGACCGAGCTCGTCACCGGCGACGTCTATCAGTGGGGCGCGCTGATGGCGGGCTCGCTGCTCGGCTCGCTGCCGGTTGCGATCTTCTACTCGCTATTCGTGGATTATTACGTGTCGTCGCTGACAGGCGCGGTCAAGGAGTAGACGGCCGCTGCGGCCTTTGGCCCGGCTTCACAAAACTGCAACGTGCCGTCCGCATAAGGCGTGCGTCCGCCAACAGGAGACGCACATGCGCGCGACTTTTCTCAGCACCGTCGCAACGATCATTCTCACCGCGAGCGCAGCACTCGCGCAGAGCGAAGGTGAATTCCCGGCCAAGCTCGCCGGCCACGTGGTGATGCCGGCCGCCTCGTTCATCGACGCACCGGTCGACGCCCCCGCCGATCTCAAGACCTCGGGCAAGTACACCACGGGCAAGCGCGTCGACGCACTCGCCACCGTGATGGGCAAGTCCTATGAGCGAGCGACCGGCGTGTCGCTGCCGTTCAAGGGCCAGCCGCTCCAGGGTCATTCCGGCATCAAGACCATGCCCGACGGCACGTTCTGGGTGATCACCGACAACGGCATGGGCGCGCGCGCGAACTCGCCGGATTCGATGCTGTATCTGAACCGCTACAAGATGGATTGGGCGGGCGGCAAGATCGAGCGGCTGGAGACCATCTTCCTGCACGATCCCGACAGACGCGTCCCCTTCCGCATCGTGCACGAGGACACGCAGAAGCGTTACCTCACCGGCTCGGACTTCGACACCGAGGGCTTTCAGATCATCGGCGACACCTTCTGGATCGGCGACGAGTTCGGCCCCTACATCCTGAAGGCGGACAAATCAGGCAAGATTCTCGGCGTGTTCGAGACGGTCGCCGACGGCAAGCCAGTGCGCTCGCCCGACAACTGGGCGGTGGGAACGCCGGGCGCGCCGGGCGCGACCTACACCAACGTCAACCTCCGCCGCTCCAAGGGCTTTGAAGGCTTTGCGTCGTCGAAGGACGGCAAATTCCTCTACGGCCTGCTCGAGGGGCCGCTGTGGGACACCGACAAGAAGGATTGGGAGAAGGTCGACGGCAAGGAAGCCTCCCGCATCCTCGAATTCGACGTCGCCGCCGAGAAGTTCACCGGCCGCTACTGGCAGTATGTCTTCGAGCAGAACGGCAACGCCATCGGCGACTTCAACATGATCGATCCGGCCTCCGGCCTCGTCATCGAGCGCGACAACGGCGAAGGCACCGCCGACAAGGCCTGCCCGCAAGGTCAGCGCGGCGAGAACTGCTTCCCGGACCTCGCCAAGTTCAAGCGCATCTACAAGATCGAGCTCAGCGACGCCAATGTCGGCAAGCCCGCGCGCAAGATCGGCTATATTGACCTGATGAAGATCCAGGATCCCGACAAGAAGGCGAGGAAGCCGCTCAATGACGGCGTCTACACCTTCCCGTTCTTCACCATCGAGAACGTCGATCGCGTTGACGACACCCACATCATTGTCGGCAACGACAACAATCTGCCATTCTCGTCCAGCCGCGACCCCAACAAGG
The DNA here is from genome assembly GCF_023375135.1 of Bradyrhizobium sp. C-145. Taxonomy (NCBI): domain Bacteria; kingdom Pseudomonadati; phylum Pseudomonadota; class Alphaproteobacteria; order Hyphomicrobiales; family Nitrobacteraceae; genus Bradyrhizobium; species Bradyrhizobium sp. C-145. Next base: position 8,078,863 of record NZ_CP088150.1, read on the forward strand.
CCGACGACGACGAGTTCATGCTGCTCGAGGTCGCGGATTTCCTGAAGGCGAAGTGAGATCTCGCTCCATCAATGCAGTCATCGCCCGGCTTGACCGGGCGATCCGGTACGCCGCGGCGCCAGCGATTGGATCGTTAGGCCTCAGCGTACTGGATGCCCGCCCCCGTGCGCAATTGCGCGCTAGGCGGGACATGACATCGCACCGTAAACTCCCTACCCCGCCGGCACGATCACCATGCCCTTGTCCTTCGGCCAGCGGATGCGCCAGGCGAAGTTGATGTCGCGGGCCTCGCCGGGCTTGGCGTCGAACGACCATTCCAGCACGCCGCGCTTGTCGCGGATGTTGCTCGCGGTCGGCGGCGTGGTCGCGGGCAGCATCTCGACCACGATGTCCTCGTTCTCGCTGACCGGCAATTGATCCTCGATCGCAACCTTGATCGGGAAATCGTGACCATTGCGGATCGTCGTCTTGAATGAACGCTCGTCGGTCTTCGACGTCGTGACCAGCAGACCCGCCGAGCCTTCGTTGCGCTTGAGCACCGCGCGCTCGATCTTGATCTTGTCATCGGCGCCGAAGCCGAGCCGCACGATGTCGTCCTTGGTCGACGCCGTGATCTTGCCGCGGCCGACGAAGATGCCGTCGCGGTAGATCGCGACCTTGCCAGGCAGCAATGTCGTATCGTCGGTTTGCTTGAAGCTGGCTTCGAGGAAGGCGGTCGGGTCCATCACCGGTGCGGCGCGCACCGCCAGATCGACGGGCACATTCACCGAAGCGATACGGAGGCTCTTGGCGCCCTCGGCGGCACCGAGGCTGACGCGGCCGGGAATCCTGAAGGTGGCCTGGAAGTCGCCGATTTCGGCAACCGCCTGCTGTTCTTCGGCGCGTTCACGCGGCTCAGAAGCCTCCGCGACTTTGGGCATCAGCGGCTGCATCTGGCGTGCCATCGGAGCGGGCCGCGCCAAATCAGAGGCCGTGCCGAGCGCCAGCGGCCTCGGCACCTGCGGATATTGTGCCACCAGAGAATTCAGCTCCGGGGCGCTGCCGCCGCGGCCGATGCGCACCGTGGAGACGCCGAGTGTGACGTTGGACCAGTCTTCGCCGGTCGATTGCGTGATCTCGGCACGGCGGACCAGCTCGAGCTGCGGCTTGCGGTCCTTGGCGCCGGTGTCGAGCCGGGCGTCGTAGAGCGGCAGCCAGCGCGCGTTGCGCACGGCATAGGTCACCCGCAGCGTCGCCTTCGTCGCGGCGGCCGAGGCGACGTCGATCCGCACCTCCAGCTTGCTCGGCGGCTTGGCCGAACGCTCGACTTCCAATTGTGCGATCTGGCGATCGATCTCGCGCTGTTTTCGTGTGGCATCGCGGATCGCAGTGTCCGCCGTCGCGGTCTCTTCAGCCACCGCCGCAAAGGCCGCGCGCCATTCGGTGATCGGCCGCGCTTCACCCTTGTCGCCGAGGCCGGCGGGCGAAGCTTCGGCGAAGTGCTGCGCGAAATTGCGCCGTGCGGTGGCCGAGTCGATCGCACCTTGCAGGTCTGCCCGCTGATCCCTGAGCGCCTCGATGCGCTTGTCGAGCTCGGGCAGGTTCACGGGCGCCGCCGTACGCGGCGGCCGCGCGTCGATCGTGCCGATGGTCAGCTTGGCGCCCGCCTCGCCTTCCACGCGGAGGGAAGATGGATCGAGCGAGAGCGGAAAATCGTTGGCGACCAGCGTCGAGTCACCCGAGGCGAGATCCAACGAAATGACGCGGGTCACGGTGGCGCCATCGGGATAGACGGTGACCGTATCGATCGCGGATTTGGCGTCCACGTCGGCTGCCCATGACGGCACCGCGACGGCCGAGGTCACCAGGACCAGGCTCGTGGTTGCCAAATATTTCGCGATGATGCGCATAAATCCCTCCTGCCATTATCGCCGCGCAGCCAGCCGGACGCGTGCGATCAGATACCTCGCCATCGTGATGAGACGCGGCGGGGAAGGAACTGGTTCGATTGGGGTTTCCGTGGGGCGCTACGGCGGCGGCACGGTGGCCGCGGAACGCCTTATGGTCCCGCCAGGCCTCAGATCTGGGTTGGCGAGCCCTGGCCGAAGATGCGGCGGAGCAGATCGGTCACGTTGCGGGCGCCAGCCTTCCTCAGGATGCTGGCGCGGTAGCCCTCGACCGTCCGCGCGCTCAGATGCATGCGGCGGGCGATTTCCTTGTTGGTCAGCCCCGCGGCGAGATGCTCGAGCACCGCGCCTTCGCGCGCGGTGAGGGGTTCGCGCCCGGGCAGCCAGCGCTGCCGGTTCGAGCCGGGTTGCGCGAACTCGTCGATCGCAGCATCGATCCGATCGACGATGTCACGGCTGCGGAACGGCTTTTCGATGAAGTCGGCCGCGCCGCTCTTGATGGCGTCGACCGCCATGGAAATGCTACCGTTCGCCGAGGTCACCAGCACCGGTGCCATGCAGTTTTCCTCGCGCAGCCGCTTGAGCACCTCGAGGCCGGAGCGATCCGGCGGCATCTCCAGCAGCACGCAGGCCGGCATCCGCGCTCTCGCCTCCGATAGCAGCGAGGCACCATCGGCGAAGCAGATCACGTCATAGGCGCTCTGTTGAAGCGCGGTCGAAAGCTGCTCGCGGGAGACCGCGTCAGTTTCAATGACGAACACCTCACCCTTGGAAACCATGTTTCCCGGCATCATCCCGATCCAGCAATGTCTTGGTCAAATGGCCCGAGACGGCAGCGGGCCCCGTCGCCACCGCGCCGTCGTGAACACGGCATTCACGCCAGTGCTTCGGTTTCCCCTATGTATGTTCCAACGCGTTCCCGGATTTGACGGATGGGGACATAAACTTTACATTTCGGGACATCCCTCATGGCTGGCGGGAACGGGTCGCATGACCGACCTCATTCGCAGCGCAGGCTTGAGCTATTATCCGGAGGTCGCCCGATCGGTCGGACTCGACCCCAGGCAGATGATGCGCAAGGTCCGACTGCCACTGGCCTGCCTCGACAAGCCCGACACGCCGATCGCCGTCGCCGGCCTGCGCCGCTTGCTCGAATTGTCGGCCGAGGCATCCGGCGCCGAAGATTTCGGCTTGCGCCTTGCCGAGCGGGGCGGCCTGACCAATTTCGGCGCGGTCGGTTTGATCGTGCGCGAACAGGCGACAGTCGGCGAGGCCATCGCAGCATTCTCACGCTTCATTCATGTCCATCACGAGGGCATGCGGCTCGATGTTGCGCGCGACAAGCACACCGTGACAGTCACGCTGCATCTGCGCGGCCGGCAGCCGAGCGCGCCGCGTCAGGCCATCGACATGGCGCTCGGCAGCGTCCACCGCATCATCCAGTCGCTGTTCAGCAGCGATTGGCGGCCACTGGAGGTGCAACTGCATTATCCGCCGCCGCACGACCGCAAGCGTTATCGCGAGTTCTTCGGCTGCCGCGTCACCTTCAATGCGGATGACGATGCGATCCTGTTGTCGGCGCACGACATGGAGCGCCGGATCCCGAGCGCGCACCCGCTGATCGCGAATTATCTGCGCAAACGGATCGAGGCGATCGAGACGCGCCCCGCAAGCTGGGAGGCAAAGGTCGACGAGGTCGTGCGCAGCCTGCTCGCCAGCGGCGATTGCACCGTCGAGCACGTGGCCGAGCATCTCGCCTGCACCCGGCGCACCATCCACCGGCGCCTTGCTGCATCAGGCACCAGCTTCTCGGCCATCCTCGATGCACAGCGCGCCTATCTCGTGATCCAACTGATCGACAACACGCGCCGGCCGCTGGCCGACGTCGCCGTGCAGCTCGGCTTCTCCGCGCAGAGCGCCATGGCACGCTGGTTCCGCGGCCGTTTCGGCTGCACCGTCACCGAATGGCGCAAGGGCATGCGGGGCGAGGTGCCCTCGCAGACCGCGGCGTAAGCTCAGCGTGCCGGGACCGGCACGCCCATGATGGCAAGCGCCCGCCGGCGGCTGCCGGCGAGCAGCGGGCCGAACGCAATGGCAAATCCGAGGAATGCGACGACCCAGCCGCAAGCGGCGATGTGCAGTAGCGCGCCACTGTGCGCAGGCAGTACCACCGCGGCGACCCGCGCCAGCGCCGCGACGATGATCGCGACGTAGATCCCCTGTGTCGCGGGCGAAGCCGTCAGCGCCTGCCCGGTGTGGCCGAGGCTCGCGCGCGTCATCACCGCGAGCGTCATGGTTCCGGCCGCCCCGGCCATCCAGGCGTGGATGCCCGCACTCGGCGGCAGCGCGCCGAAGGCAGCGAGCGCATGCAGGAGGAATCCGAGCGGCACGAAAAAATAGCCGACGTGGAGGATCAAGAGCAGCCGTTCGCGGAACGTGCGGTCGCCGGCCCAGCGCGCAAACCGCACAAGGTGCAGCACGCCGACGAGCGTCATCGCGACGCCGGTGACGGCATTCAATGGCGCCACGATCCACGCGATGAGCGCGAGCGCGCTGCATCCGATCACCGCGCCGTCGAAGCGTCCGAACGGCACCGGCAGGCGGCCGGGATTGAACTTGACCAGCCAGTTGCGGGTGAAGCTCGGGATGATGCGGCCGCCGATCAGCGCGATCAGCAGCACGACCACGCCGATGCCGATGCGGATGCCGATATCGGCCGTGCCTTCGAAGTGCGTTTCGAGATGAAAGGCGATGTTGCCGGCAAGCAGCACCAGCACGAGCGCCACTACAGGCAGGTTGCGCCAGTTACCGCCTGCCATGATCTCGCGCGCCGCGGCGGCGACGACCAGCGCCAGGAAGGCGGCATCGACGAGAAGCGCGAACACCCAGCCCGTGTCGGCCGACAACGTCACCGCAATGCGCCCGGCAAGCCAGACCACCAGCAGCGCCCCCAGGGAGGTGCCCTGGATCGGCAACCGCCCGGTCCAGTTCGGGATCGCCGTGAACAGGAATCCGGTGATCACCGCAGGCAGGAAGCCGTAGAGCATCTCGTGGACATGCCAGTCGCGCGGGGCGAAGGCTGATGTCACTGACAGCTCGCCATAGAACATCGGCAGCCAGACCAGGATCGACACGGCGGCCTGGATCGCGGCGAACAGGAAAAAGGGCCGAAAGCTGTTCGCAAACAGCGGCCAGCCCTCAAAGTTGCGGGATCGGGCGCCAGCCATGGGGTCAACTCCTGGAAATTCAAACCGGTGTCTGGAAAAATACTGCCGCCCGGCCGGCCCGTTTTGCGCTATCGCAAACTGTTGGACGATTGCAGGTGCCATCACACTCCCCAGCGCCAAGGAGACAGAATGGCCAAGGTCGACACATCGCTGGTTGCGCATTTGCCGCTGTTTGGGGGCGTCAAGCCGGAGGACCTCGAGGAAATCCTGCGCGAGGCCCGCTCGGCGCGTTACCCCAAGAACAGCACCATCTTCGAGCAGGGGGCGGACGCGCAGTCCTTCTTCCTGCTGCTGCACGGCCACGTCCGGGCCGCCAAGACCACGCCGACCGGCGAGCAGATCGTGGTGCGCTATGTCGCGCCCGGCGAGACGTTCGGCCTCGCGATGGCGATCGGAGCCGCGCACTATCCGGCGACGGCGATGGCGGTCGACGACAGCGTGGTGCTGATCTGGCCGACCTCGGCCTGGCCGCGGCTGATCGAGCGGTTTCCCTCGCTCGCCGCCAACACGCTCCAGACGGTCGGCACGCGCCTCCAGGAGAGCCACACCCGCATCCTGGAAATGTCGACCCAACAGGTCGAGCAGCGCGTCGCGCATGTGCTGCTGCGCCTCGCCAAGCAGTCCGGCAAGAGGCTCGATCATGGCATCGAGATCGACTTCCCGATCAGCCGCCAGGACATCGCGCAGATGACCGGTACCACGCTGCACACCGTCAGCCGCATCCTGAGTGGCTGGGAGAGCCAGGGTCTCGTCGAGAGCGGCCGCCAGCGCATCATCCTGCGCGAACCGCACAGGATCGTCGTGCTGGCGGAGCGGAGCCCCGACAGCGGCGCGGCGTGAGAGCCGCGCCAGGGCGTTTTCCTGCCTGCCCCCTGCCTGAGATAGGAGCGAGGGGCGATTCCGCTTACGGCGAAATCGCGCCCTCACCCGGGAATCCGCACGCGCCCGCGCGAATTCCGGACCACCTCACGCCGGCACGCAGTCGCAGAGCGCGGCGAGGAATTTCTCGCGGTCGATGCCATGCTCGCGGCAGGCGTCATCCACCGTGTGGAAGGTCGCGATCGGGCAGCCGACACAGGCCATCCTGAAGGCGAGAAACACACGGATCGTGTGCGGCGCCGTGCGCATGATGTCATCGACCAGATCGTCGGATCGGAAAGACATGGACAACTCCGTTCCGAAACGACGATAGCGGAGCGGGTGGGAGTCTCTTTGTTGAAGCGCAAGCTGTTGCCAGTTCACCAGCTTGTCATTCCGGGGCGCAGCACGAGCCCGGAATCCATGGTGCAGCGCGTGATGCGGAACAATGGATTTGGGGCTCGCGCCAAAGAGGCGCGCCCCGGAATGACAGAGAGAGGGGTCTACACCGCTCGGCTGTGCAGCTGCTTTCCCGGATCCAGATGCGCATCGAACGCGGCCGCGACGCTGCGGACCAGGAAGCGGGAGTCCCTGGCGACCGCGAGCTTGTCGCCGTCCAGCCTCACGACACCGTCAGAGATCAGCGGCTTCAGACGCGACGCCGACTTCAGCATCGCCTCGGGCTCTGCGCCATGGCGCGCGCAGATGTCGCCGAGATCGGCGCCGAACTCGCACATGATGCGCTCGATGATGTCGGCGCGCAGCCGGTCATCATCGGTAAGCCCATAGCCCTTCGCGGTGGCGAGACGGCCAGCGCCGATGCACTGCGCGTAGGCGCCGATCTGCACGTGGTTCTGGACGTAGCCCTGCGGCAGGTGTCCGATCGCGCTCGCGCCGAAACCGAGCAGCACCTCGGCCTTGTCGGTGGTGTAGCCCTGGAAATTGCGCCGCAGCGTCCGCTCCTCGAAGGCCACGGCCATGGAATCGTCGGGTCGCGCGAAATGGTCGAGCCCGATCTGCACGTAGCCAGCCTCCTTCAGCGCATTCGCGATCGCGCAAGCCTGGTCGTGACGCGCAGGGCCATCGGGCAGGACGGCCTCGTTGATCATGCGCTGATGCTTCTTGAAATCAGGCACATGGGCATAGCCGAACACCGAGAAGCGGTCGGGCGCGAGCGCGAGCGCGCGCCGGACCGTGTCCAGGCACGAGGCGACGGTCTGGTGCGGCAGCCCGTAGATCAGGTCGAAATTGACTCCCGCGATATCGGCGCGCCTGAGCATGTCGACGACGCAGGCCGTCTGCTCGAAACTCTGCACGCGGTTGATCGCGCGTTGCACGACGGGATCGAAACTCTGAACCCCGAGGCTCGCGCGGTTGACGCCGGAGAGCCGCATCGCCTCCACCATGTCGGCGGTCAGCGTCCGAGGATCGATCTCGACCGCGATCTCGGCCGTGGGCAGCACGAAGAACGCCTGACGCAGCGTTGCCATCAACTCGACGAAAGCTTCCGGCGCCATGATCGTCGGCGTGCCGCCGCCGAAATGAATATGCTCGACCTTGAAGCGGCGGCCGATCGTGTCGGCCACTTGCACGATCTCGCTGCGCAATGTCCGCTGATAGGCCGCGATCAGCTCGTCGCGGCGGACGATCTGGGTATGGCAGCCGCAATACCAGCACATCTCGCGGCAGAACGGCACGTGCAGATAGAGCGACGCGCTGGCACCCGCCGGGAGCTCGGCAAGCCACCCGGCGTAGGTGTCTCCACCGATCGCAGGCGAAAAGTGCGGTGCGGTCGGGTAGCTCGTGTAGCGCGGCAACCGTTCGTCGCCGTAGCTCACCGCGAGATCAGCTCTCATATCTTACCCAATCGTAAATCCCAGCCGCGAACGGTCGCGGCAAGTCCCGGATGGCGCTCAATTTATCCGTTTTCGAGCAGACGACCTTGCGCTTGCTCAAAGTCCAAGCGCCGAAGCGGGACTATTGGGACTCGACCATTGCCCTTTCGGAGATGACGCCATGGCGCCGTTCGCCCTCGATCTCATTCTCTGGCTCACCGGCGTTCGCGGCCACATTCCGCGCTTTGACGATTTTCGTCCCGTACCCGCGGCGCCCACGACCGGCGCCGGCCATCTCATGCGCGTCCTGGCCATCATGGCGACTGTCTTTGCCGCGCTGTCGCTCGCGGTCTGGGGAACGGTCTGGCTTGCGATCCAGCTGCTCTAGCCGAAGCAATCAGTCTGTCGGAATCGTCTTCTTGCTCTCGCGGCAATTGCCGTAAACCTCTTAAGGATCTTCGCGGAGGCAAATCCGGCTGAAGGTTGTTGCAGCGCAAATCATCTTGCTGTGATCGGCGCACACTGCATCCGTCATCAAAACCATTTCAGATGAAGGATGCTTCCGATGTTCACCCGCAGAGCTGCACTGATCGGCGCCGCCGCGACTGCGCTGATGTTGGCGACCCCCGCTTTGGCCGCTGACGATCTCAAACTGCCTCGACAGAAGGTCGAGCTGGTCGCTCCGCCTTTCGTGCATGCGCACGAACAAGCGACCAAGCAGGGCCCCAAGATCATCGAGTTCAAGCTCACCATCGAGGAGAAGAAGGTCGTCATCGACGAGAAAGGCACCACCTTCCAGGCGATGACCTTCAACGGTTCGATGCCGGGACCGCTGATGGTCGTGCATGAGGGCGACTACGTCGAGACGACGCTGGTCAATCCCGCCACCAACACCATGCCGCACAACATCGACTTCCATTCCGCGACCGGTGCGCTCGGCGGCGGTGCGCTCACGCTGGTCAATCCCGGCGAGCAGGTCGTGCTGCGCTGGAAGGCGACCAAGACCGGCGTATTCGTCTATCACTGCGCGCCGGGCGGCCCGATGATCCCCTGGCATGTCGTCTCCGGCATGAACGGCGCCGTGATGGTGCTGCCGCGCGACGGACTGAACGACGGCAAGGGCCACGCGCTGAAATACGACAAGGTCTACTATATCGGCGAGCAGGACATGTACGTGCCGCGCGACGAGAAGGGCAATTTCAAGTCCTACGATTCGCCCGGTGAAGCCTTCACCGAGACCGAAGAGGTGATGAAGAAGCTCACGCCGACCCATGTCGTGTTCAACGGCAAGGCCGGCGCGCTGACCGGCAAGAACGCGCTGACCGCCAATGTCGGCGAGAACGTGCTGATCGTGCATTCGCAGGCCAACCGCGACAGCCGTCCGCACCTGATCGGCGGCCATGGCGACTATGTCTGGGAGACCGGCAAATTCGGCAATGCCCCCGAAGTCGGGCTCGAGACCTGGTTCATCCGCGGCGGTTCTGCGGGCGCGGCGCTGTACAAATTCCAGCAGCCCGGCATCTACGCCTACGTCACGCATAACCTGATCGAGGCCGCAGATCTCGGCGCCACAGCGCACTTCAAGGTCGAAGGCAAATGGAACGATGATCTGATGACCCAGGTGAAAGCGCCGGCCGAAATTCCGGCGCAGACGCAGGGCGCCCTGGAGACCGGCCGCAAGACCAACTGACAAACAGAGGGGGGCCGGCAAATCGCCGGCCCCTTTTTCTTTGCGGGGATCACCATGCTGATCGCATTCAAGCTCAAGTTGGCGCTGGCCTGCGCGGCCGGACTCGCGGGACCGCTGGCGGTCGCGCCTCTGGTCTCCGAGATGGCGACGCCGCGCGCGGGCGGCGAGCCGGCGATCATCGAGATCGCCGCCGGCAGCTTGGTCTATCGCGAGGCCGGTGATTTCACGCGCGCCGGGCAGCAGGCCGAAGCGCCGCTGCGAAAGCTGCGGTTCAACAGACCGCTTCACATCATGCGCGAACAGGTCTCCTCCGCCGACTTTCAGCTCTGCGTGCAGGATGGCGCATGCCGCGCGCTGGGCCGCGACGTCGTCGTCGCGCCCGATCGCCCTGCGGTCCAGGTGAGCTGGTACGACGCCGAAGCCTATGCGGGCTGGCTGTCGCGCAAGACCGGCAGGCATTATCGCCTGCCAAGCGACGAAGAATGGGCATTTGCCGCCGGCAGCCGTTTCAAGGATGACGGCGTGCCGGTCGACGCAAGCGATCCTTCGAAGCGCTGGATCAGCCGCTACGAGCGTGAGTCCGAGCGCGACCTCGCCGACAGCACCGCCTATCCGTTCGGCAAGTTCGGCCTCAACGAGCACGGTCTCGAAGACATCTCCGGCAACGTCTGGGAATGGACCTCGACCTGCTTCGTGCGCTCGCGGGTCGACGAGACCGGCAATGCCATCCGCCCGACCGTGAATTGCGGCGTGCGCGTCGCGGAAGGCGCGCACCGCGCCTATGTCACCGATTTCATCCGCGACGCCCGAGCCGGCGGCTGTGCGCAAGGCGTGCCGCCCGCCAATCTCGGCTTCCGGCTGGTGCGAGAGGAAAGGTCGTGGGTCGCGAGCGTGTCGGCGCGCTGGGCCAAGGTGTGGTCGGCGAGGTCTTGACGCTGGTAGCGGGAGCGCGCTCGTGCCTCTCCAATGTCGTCCTGGCGAAGGCCAGGACCCATAACCACCGAATAGAGTTTGACGACGATTAGTCGTTCGGGACTATCACCGACGCGCCCGATAGACCTCGCGGTATGGGTCCTGGCCCCCCGTGCGCAATTGCGCACTAGGCCAGGACGACACCGGGGATGTAGAAGCGACCTGCCGCCTCGCGACCTCCCGGGCCCGATCACCCGCCTGACCCGCACGTTCAAGCGAAAATGGCCGGGCAAGCCCGGCCATTCGCAACTACTTCCAGAGCCTTACGTGTTCTTCAGCGCGACGCGGAATTCGGCTTCGGTCTTGGCCTTGACCTCGTCGAGCGTGACGCCGTCGGCGAGCTCGATCAGGGCCATGCCGCCGTCGCCGTGCTTGTCGATGGTGAAGACGGCAAGATCGGTGACCACCATGTCGACCACGCGCTCGCCGGTGAGCGGCAGATTGCACTTCTTCAGGAGCTTCGGACCGTCCTTGGCGGAATGCTCCATCACCACGACGACGCGCTTGACGCCGGCGACGAGGTCCATCGCGCCGCCCATGCCCTTGACCATCTTGCCGGGGATCATCCAGTTGGCGAGATCGCCGTTCTGGGCCACCTGCATCGCGCCGAGGATCGACAGATCCATGTGGCCGCCGCGGATCATGCCGAAGGAATCGGCGCTCGAGAAATAGGACGTCGAGGGCAGCTCGCTCACGGTCTGCTTGCCGGCGTTGATCAGGTCCGCGTCCACCTCGTCTTCATAGGGGAACGGGCCCATGCCGAGCATGCCGTTCTCGCTCTGGAGGCTGACGTCCATGCCGTGGGGGATGTAGTTCGAGACCAGCGTCGGAATGCCGATGCCGAGATTGACGTAATAGCCGTCGCGCAATTCCTTCGCGGCGCGCGCGGCCATCTGTTCACGGGTCCAGGCCATCGTTGTGCTCCTGTCGATTCTTTAGTGGCGCATGATCTGATCGGAAAACCGGCTTCCACTTTTCCGGATCATGCGCTGGTGCGCGGGCGGGTGTTGCGGAATTCGATGCGCTTCTTGGCCGTACCGACCTCGACGATGCGCTTCACGAAGATGCCGGGCGTATGGATGTGGTCGGGATTGAGTTCACCGGCCGGAACCAGATGCTCGACCTCGGCCACCGTGATCTTGGCGGCGGTCGCCATCATTGGGTTAAAGTTGCGCGCGGTCTTGCGGTAGATGAGGTTGCCGGCGGTGTCGCCCTTCCAGGCATGCACGATGGCGAGGTCGGCGAACAGGCCGCGCTCCATCAGATACTTCTCGCCGTCGAACTCCTTCACTTCCTTGCCTTCGGCGATCAGCGTGCCGACGCCGGTCTTGGTGTAGAAGGCCGGGATACCTGCGCCGCCGGCACGAATGCGCTCGGCCAGCGTCCCCTGCGGATTGAATTCGAGTTCCAGCTCGCCGGCGAGAAATTGCTGGGCGAACAGCTTGTTCTCGCCGACATAGGACGAGATCATCTTCTTGATCTGCCGGGTTTCCAGCAGGCGGCTGAGCCCGATGCCGTCGACGCCGGCATTGTTGGAGACCACCGTCAGGCCCTTGACGCCGGACTCGCGGATCGCGTCCGACAGCTCCTCGGCGATGCCGCAGAGGCCGAAGCCGCCCGACATGATCATCATGTTGTCTTTGAGAATGCCGTCGAGAGCCGACTTGGCGTCGGGATAGACCTTGTTCATGCAAATGACCTTCGACTGAACCTTCGGCTTGCGGGCGTCGCGCCTTATTGGCGGCGATTATTAGGCGAAATTCTCCGAGGCCGTCAATGATACGGGGTTCTCCGTTCCGCCCCCGGGTGATAGAAGCTGCCCACGCCGTGGGCAGAATCGCCCGCGGCCTTGAAAGCGACAAGAAAACCCATCAAGTTGCGGGGGTTGGGCGTGGGCACGCAGGTTTCCCGACCCGCCCTTCTGGCTCCAACGACCAACCCGATCAGGACATGCCATTGACCATGGCCCAAGGAATGAAGCGCCTCGGGACGCCGATCGCGGCGCTGCTCGGCGTGGCGCTGATAGCCCTGATCGCGACCTCCTGGCTCATCAACCGTGACGCGCTGCGCAAGGCGGTGGAAGCGCAGATCCGCGACGTGACCGGGCTCGAGCTCAGTGTCGCAGGCAACATCGACATTTCGGTCCTGCCGGCGAGCTACATCTCCTTCCGCGACGTCGGTCTCAAGGGCGGCGGCGCCAACGATCCCGCGCTCCATGTCGACGTGCTCACCGCCAATTTGCGGCTGCTGCCGCTGCTGCTGCAACGATTCGAGATCGCCGACCTGGCGCTGCTGCGGCCGCGCATCCATGTCAGCCTGAAGCCGGACGGCGAGAGCAACTGGACACCCTTCATCCAGACCATTGCACGCACCATGAAGCCCGGCGCCGACAACCAGGTGTCGTTCTCCGAGATCAGGATCCAGGACGGCGTACTCAATTACGAGGACGCCGCCACGCACGCCACCGAGAAGCTCGAGGACATCGACCTGTCGCTGGCCTGGCCCTCGATCTCGCGCTCCTTTGCCGCGACCGGACAGTTCGACTGGCGCGGCGAGCGCGTCGACGGCTCGATCAGCTTTTCCGATTTCGTCGCCGCCCTCTCCGGCGAGCGGTCGGGGTTGAAGGCGCGGATCGCGAGCGCGCCGCTCAAGCTCGCCTTCGACGGCAGCGTCGCCAACCGCACCAGCCCGATGATGGAAGGCACCCTCACCATCGACAGCCCGTCCTTGCGCAACGCCCTGCGCTGGACTGGACAGCCGCAGCCGGGCAGCGGCGGCTTCGGCCGGTTCGCGCTGAAGGCGCGCGCCAACGTCGTCGGTGCCTCGATCGCTCTCACCAACGTCAATGTCGAGCTCGACGGCAATACCGCCGAGGGCGTCATGACCTACGCCAATAACGGCCGGCAGACGCTGCAGGCGACGCTCGCCGCCGACGCGCTCGACTTCACGCCTTATATCTCGACCTTCCGCCTGCTCGCGAGCGGGGCGCGCGACTGGAACCGACAGCTGTTCGATCTCAATGGATTGTCGACCACCGACCTCGACATGCGCCTGTCGGCGGCAAAGCTGACGGTCGGTCCGTCAAAGCTCGGCCGCACCGCGATCGGCGCCAATTTGCGCAACGGCACGCTGGCGCTCTCGGTGGGCGAGGCCCAGATCTTTGGCGGCATCGCCAGGGGCTCGTTCGGCATCGCGCGCGCCGACAGCGTCGCCGACATCAAGGCGCAGTTCCAGTTCACCGATGTCGATCTGCAGGCCTGTGCCACCGAGCTGTTCGGCATCAACAAGCTCTCGGGGCGCGGCAACATCAACGTGTCGCTCTTCGCTTCAGGCTCGAGCCCGTTCGGCCTCGTGCAGTCGCTCGACGGCAGCGCCACCGTCAACGGGCATGACGGCGCGATCGCTGGCTTCAACGCCGAGCAGCTGCTGAAGCGTCTGGAGCGGCGGCCGCTGTCGGGCGGCGGGAATTTCCGCAACGGCTCGACCCCTTATAACAATCTCACCATCGCGGTGAAATTCGCCGACGGGATCGCGACCGCCGAGGACATCCGCATCGAAGGGCCCGCGGCGAAGATCACGCTGACCGGCACCGCCTCGGTGCCGACGCGCGAATACGACATGAAGGGCGTGGCGAGCCTCAACACCACGTCCGGCTTTCAATTGCCCTTCATGGTGCAGGGACCCTGGGACGATCCCCTGATCTTCCCCGACCCCGAAAGCTTGATCCGCCAGTCGCCTGCGGCGTCTCCCTTCCTCGATCTCCTGAAGCAGCGCATCACCGGGGGCGGAAAGCGCCCCGCGCAGGACGGATCGCCGACGGCGGAGAATGCGAAGGACAGCGCCAAATCCAACTAGAGTGATCAACGTCGCTCTCTTAGGGGTTGGCAGCCTGCAGGCCACGGGCTCGATTTGCCAGGCTGAATACTGCGACCGATTTGCAAACGCTGCGTCAAGCGGCCGATTGCGTCGTCGAGATCCAGCTCTTGTCCTCCCGCACCAGCGCTGCCTCCGCGATCTTCGTCCCGGGCGCGGCCGTGACAGTGCCGCTCTGCCCCAGTTCACGGGCCAGCACCTCGCGGTCACAGGCGTCCTCCCACAGCGAAACGGTGATGGACGCGACACAGTTGCTGATCATGCTGGTCAGCGCCCGCGCCTCCGACATGAAGCGGTCGATGCCGACAAGCAGCGCCACGCCGGTCACGGGCAAATCCGGCATGACCGAGAGGGTCGCGACGAGCGCGACGAAGCCGCTGCCGGTGACGCCGGCCGCCCCCTTGGACGTCAGCAGCATCAGTCCGAGCATCGCCGCGATCTGACCCCATGACAGGTGAATGTCACAGGCCTGCGCAATGAAGATGGAGGCCAAGGTGAGATAAATGGCGCTGCCGTCCAGATTGAACGAGTAGCCCATCGGCAACACGAGCCCTGACACGCCTTTCCGGCATCCGAGCTGCTCCAGCTTGCGCAGCGCGCCAGGCAGCGCCGGCTCCGACGACGACGTGCCGAGCACGATCAGCAGTTCTTCCCTGAAGTAGCGGATGGTCTTCCACAGACTGAAGCCGTTCAGCCGCGCCAGCGTACCAAGCACGACGACCACGAAGACGGAGCAAGCGATATAGAATGTCAGGATCAGCAGTCCGAGCGAACCAATCGAGCGGATGCCGTAGCGGCCCACCGTGAACGCCATGGCGCCAAAGGCGCCGAGCGGCGCGAGTTTCATGATGAAGCCGAAGGATACAAACAGCACGTGAGAGAACGAGGCGACTGCCTTTGTCACCACGACGCCGCCATCGCCGGCACGGCTTAGGCCAAAGGCGATCAGGATGGAGATCAGTAGCACCGGCAGCACTTCGCCATCGGCAAACGCTCCAAAGAACGAATGCGGGATGATGTGCAGCATGAAGTCCGCAAATCCGGTCGCACCTGCCTGCTTGGTGAATTTCGCAGCCACCGACGGGTCCAGCGTATTGACGGAAACATGCATGCCCGCGCCCGGCTGGATCAGCGATACAGCGATCAGCCCGGCCAGCAGCGCGAGCACGGTCAGCAGGTAGAACAGCGCCATGGATTTCACCAGCGTGCGGCCGACCTCGCGGGAATCGCTGATGCTGTTGATGCCGCTGACGATGGTGCAGAACACGATCGGCGCGATCATCATCTTGACCAGCTTGACGAAGCCGTCTCCGAAGGGCTTCAGCGCGGCGCCAAATTCAGGCCAGAAATGGCCGGTGAGGACGCCCAGCATGAGGCCGATCAGCACCTGGACGTAGAGAATCCGGTAGAATGGCTTTCGCGGCTCACTGTTCTCGGGCCCAGCCAGCGCTTGCTTGTGCATTCTCGTTTCTCCCATGGCTCTGATTTTCTTTATGACTGCGGCGGCGGGCTTCAGGCCGCCAAGACCGAATGAGGCACGTGCGATCGGCGGGCGAAGACGTGGCCCTCGAAGATCCGCCGGGCTGTCCGCTGCACCCGGGCGACCGGACCGGGCTCCAGCCGAACCACGAGCTGGCCGGAGGGATGAGCGAGCGTGATCGGCACCGGCGGCGCCAGCGGTCCCACCATGTCTGCGGCGATAGTCCCGGGCGTGACACAGGCCGTCGCGATTGCGACAGCGCCGGTCACCGCCAGCGCGCCATGGCAGTCATGCGGCATGAAGTACCGGGTGTTCAACGTCGCCTCGCCCGCAGACGCAATCAGAACTGGCTTCGGGATCACCATTGTCGCGGAATTTGGAAAACCCATCAGGCGCCCGGCCTCGATGCGCAAGTTCTCGAGACGCGCGCGGAAGCCGCTGTCGGCGAAGTCCGAAGGTGCCTCACGGCCGGTCCATCCCAGATCCGCCGCGCGGACCAGCATGACCGGCATCGCCGCGTCGATGCAGGTCACGTCGATCCCTTCGATGCGATCGATCGGTCGTCCTGTCGGCAGCAGGCGGCCGGTGCGTGCGCCGGCCGCGTTAGGGAATGACAGTTCGATGGGCGCGGCCGTTCCCGGTACGCCGTCGATCCGCGCCTCGCCCTCGTAAGTCACCCGCGCTCCGGGGGTGGCAACGGTCGCATCAATCAGCTTGCCGGTGTTGACATTGTGGATGCGGACATGGGTGCGATCTGCGGTCGCGACGACCAGGCCGGCTTCGATTGCGAACGGCCCCACCGCCGCCAGCATGTTTCCGCAGTTCGGCGAGGTATCGACTATCCCTTCACGAACACGTACCTGGGCAAACAGGTAGTCAACATCGGCGCCGGGCACCGTTGGCGGTCCAATGATCGCGACCTTGTTGATGACGGCATTGCCGCCGCCGATTCCATCGATTCCAAGATCGTGGCCGCCTCCCATCACAGACAACAGGACCGCGTCGCGCGACCTGGGGTCGGCGGGAAGATCGCGGGCCAGGAAAAACGGTCCGCGCGAGGTACCCCCGCGCATGACCACACAGGGAATGGCAATCTGATCATTCATGGAGTTCTTCCGTTCGGCGACATCTTCGCCCGACCGGAGCATCCCCCTTCTGAACTCTTTTGTGAAATGCAAATATCTGAGGTATTATTTCGTCCATCGATATAATGGAGCCTTGCCATGAACGCAGAACTGCTCGACCTCAGGGCGTTCATCACCGTGGCGGAGACGGGAAGCTTTGTCCGGACCGCCAAGGCGCTGAACCTGTCTCAACCAGCGCTCAGCCGACGTATTCAGAAGCTGGAAGAAAGCCTCGGTGCGCTGTTGCTCGAGCGGTCGACGCGCCACGTCAATCTCACCATGACCGGCCGCGACTTCCTGCCTAAGGTGCGCCGCCTCATCGACGAGTTTGAGACCTCGGTGCTCGCCATCCAGGATATCGGCGCGCGAAGTTCAGGCTTGGTCTCGGTGGCTGCGGTGCCGACAGCAGTGTTCTATTTCCTGCCGCGAGCGATCGGCCGGTTTGCCGAAGCGTATCCGCGCATTCGCATCCGGATTCTGGACATCGGCGCCAATGAGGGATTGGAAGCGGTCGCGCGCGGCGAAGCCGACTTCGGCATCAATTTCATTGGTGCATCACATGCCGAAATTGAATTTGAGAAACTGGTTGAGGATCCTTTCGTCCTGGCCTGCCGTCATGACCATCCGTTGGCATCGCGCAAACAGGTAAGCTGGTCGGAGATCGTGCCGCACCGGGTCATCACCGTCGGTCGCAACAGCGGCAATCGCGCATTGATCGACAATGCGCTGGCGCGACACGGCCTGCAGCTGAACTGGTCCTATGAAGTCGCGCATCTCTCAGGTTCGCTTGGCCTCGTCGAAGCGGGACTCGGAATCGCCGTGCTACCGAAACTCGCGACGCCCGTCGCCGGCCATCCGATCATTCACACCATTCGGTTGATCGAGCCGGAAGTGTCGCGGACGATCGGAATCGTGCGCAGGCGCGGGGCGACACTATCCCCTCATGCCAGCCAATTTCTCAAGATGCTGCTCGAGGCGTGGCGCTCTCCTTCCCGGACGAGCGGGCAAGTCAAGCCGCGGCCCCGATCCGCCGAGGCAAGTTCAAACACATCATCGACGGGTCTGAAGCGGAAACGCTGATAGCTCGCCGGCAGACCGGGGCAAGACCGTTCCCTGTCGAACCGGAGTTCCTCGGATCAATCCGCCCGTTTCACAGAGACATTTTTGGCCCTGCAGCCAGAGCACCGCTGCCTTGCGAGCGGGTTGCGTTGCGTTCAGTCCTCATACTGCTTAAAACGCCTTTCGCTGGCGGCGAGCAGCCGCGCATGGTCAGGCCAAGCCAGAACGCACAAGGCGAATTGATTGCCGCGAATTGATGCGGCGATTGGATCGATGCATGCATTAAGCATCTCCGCGAGGCTCTATCCCCACGACATTGGTCTGACAAGATGGCGCTAGATCAGACTTCCGCCATGCGCTAGTGTTTTATACGACCGGTTAAAAACACCGGCCGTTTGAGGGAGAAAAACGTGAGATCCAAGGTTATTGGCGCAGTATCATTGGCGGTCGCTGCGGTTGGGCTGTTTGCGGCCACTGCACCCGCCTTTGCGCAGCAGAAGACGATTACGGTCTGGTGGGGCAAGGGCTTCTATCGCTCCGAAGACGACGCGTTGATCGACACGATCAAGAAATTCGAAGCCAAGACCGGCATCAAGGTCGAATTGTCGCAGTACGCGATCCAGGACATGATTCCGAAGACGGTCGCCGCGCTCGATGCCGGCACCGTGCCCGATGTCGCCTATTCCGACTCTTATGACGTGCAAGCGCAGGGCAAGTGGGCTTACGAGGGCAAGCTCGAGGACCTCACGGATGTCATGGAGCCGATCAAGGGCCGGTTCGTGCAGAACACGCTGGATGCGTCGATCCTCTACAACGACGTGACCAAGAAGAAGGCTTATTACGGCTTCCCGCTGAAGCAGCAGAGCATGCACGTCCAGATCTGGAACGACATGCTGGAGAAGGCCGGCTTCAAGCAGAGCGACATTCCGACCGACTGGACGGGCTACTGGACGTTCTGGTGCGACAAGGTGCAGCCGGCGATCCGCAAGGCGACCGGCCAGCGCATCTATGCCGTCGGCCAGCCGATGGGCGTGGAATCCACCGACGCCTTCCAGTCGTTCTACACCTTCATGGACGCCTACCACGTCAAGCTGGTTGACGACGACGGCAAGCTGCTGGTCGATGATCCCAAGGTCCGCGAGAACCTGATCAAGGCGATGAAGGACTACACCGACACCTACATCAAGGGTTGTACGCCGCCCTCCTCGACGACCTGGAAGGATCCTGACAACAACGTCGCCTTCCACAACAAGACCATCGTGATGACCCACAACTTCACGATCTCGATCGCAGCGAAGTGGTTCGAGGACTCGCAGAACCAGGCCCTCACCCAGGAACAGCGCGACGCCGGCAAGAAGGCCTATGAACAGGACATCATCACGGCGTCCTTCCCCAAGGCGCCGGATGGTTCGACCATCCGCTACCGCTCCGACGTCAAGACCGGGCTGGTCTTCACCGCGGCCAAGAACAAGGCCGAGGCGAAGCAGTTCATCAGCTTCCTGCTCCAGGAAGAGAACGTCCGTCCCTATATCGAGGGCGCACTGGGCCGCTGGTTCCCGGTGACGAAGGAAAGCCAGGAAAGCCCGTTCTGGCAGGCTGACAAGCACCGCAAGGCGGTCTACACGCAGTTCAAGGGCGGCACCGCCGCGTTCGACTTCACCAAGAACTGGAAGTTCACGATCCTCAACAACGAGAACGTGTGGGCGAAGGCGATGAACCGGGTGGTGAGCGAGAAGGTTCCGGTCGACAAGGCCGTCGACGAACTGATCGCCCGCATCAAGCAGGTCGCGGGTTAAGTCATCCGCCCCTCTCCCCGCGTTGCGGGGAAAGGTATAAGAACAACACCGGCCGCGTTTCGCGGCCGGCTTCTCTTTGAAGAGACCGAAAAGAATGGCGATCACGCTCTCTGGCGATCAGGCAATCCCCGGCCCGCCCCTGTCGTCGCGGCTGACCCCGGCGCAGGTCTGGGGCATCGTACTGCTCGCGCCCTATCTGCTCGTTTTCCTCGCCTTCGTCGTCTATCCCGTCGGCTACGGGCTGTGGCTGGCGCGCGCGCCGGCGAACTATGTCGCGCTGTACAACGACCCGATCTTCGCGCGCGCCGCGGTCAACACGCTGATCTTCCTGGTCATCGGCATCAACATCAAGATGCTGATCGCGCTGTTCCTATCCGGCTTCTTCGCCCAGCAGCGCACCTGGATCAAATGGCTCTCGGTGATCTTCATCCTGCCCTGGGCGGTACCGTCGATCCCGACCATCCTGTCGGTGCGCTTCATGCTCAATCCCGAATGGGGCATGATCAACCACTTCATCTTCACCTTCACCGGCGATGACGGCCCGAACTGGCTGAACGATCCGACCGTGGCGCTGACCATGGCGATCGCCGTGCACATCTGGAAGTCGCTGCCGTTCTGGACGCTGATCCTGATCACCGGCCGCCTTGCGATCTCCCACGATCTGTTCGAGGCCGCCGAGGTCGACGGTGCGAGCTGGTGGCAGAAATTCCGCTACATCACCTGGCCGTCGATGCAGACTCTCTACGTCACCTGCACGCTGCTCTCGATGATCTGGACGCTCGGCGACTTCAACAGCGTCTATCTGCTCACCGGCGGTGGCCCGGCCGACCTCACGCACGTGCTGTCGACGCTCGGCATCCGCTATCTCCGGCTCGACCAGCTCTCGCTGGCCATGGCGTCGATCGTCTGCGCGATGCCGTTCGTCCTGCCGCTCGTGTACTTCATGATGAAACGGTTGTCGCGATGAAGCTCCCCTCCTTGCGCGAAGTCGCGATCGAAGCGCGGCTGCTGCTGATCGGTATCCCCGTCTTCCTGTGGACGATGATCCCGATCTATCACATGTTCCTGTTCGCGATCTCCCCGAAGGAGGACGCGTTCTCGGGCAAGCTGTGGCCGGATCATCCGACGCTGCATAACTTCGAGATCGTGTTCAAGCAGCAGCATTATTTCCTGCGCGACTTCTACGTCCAGTTCTGGAATTCGACGCTGATCGCGGCATCCGTCGGCGTGCTGACCCTGTTCATCGCGACTGCGGCGGCGTTCTCGATCTCGCGGCTGAAGGTGCCGGGCGGACGCATGGTGTTGAACCTCGCGCTCTTCACCTATTTCATCCCCGCGGCGTTCCTCGCCGTGCCGATGTATCGCACCATGGGCAATTACGGCCTGCTCAACAATCACTGGTCGCTGATCCTGGCCATGGTGACGATCGCCAGCCCCTACGCGATCTGGGTGCTCAAGCAGGCCTCCGACAAGCTGCCGGTCGAGCTGGACGAAGCCGCCGTCATGGATGGCGCCACGACGCTGCAGATCTTCCGCCTGGTCTATCTGCCGTTGATGATGCCGTCGCTGGTCGCGATCGGCACCTATGCGGTGCTGCTGGCCTGGAACGAATATCTCTACGCGTTCCTACTGCTCTCGAACGACCGCGAGATCACCCTCCCCGTCGCGCTCGGCAACTTCCTCGCCGCCGACGACTCGCCATGGGAGCTGCTGATGACGACCGGCTTCATCTACGCGCTGCCGCCGGCCGCGGTCTACTACGCCTTCCGCCGTTACATGGTGGGCGGGCTCACGGCGGGTGCGGTGAAGTCGTAACAGCCCTTCGTGTCATTGCGAGGAGCGTAGCGACGCAGCAATCCAGAGTGTTTCCGCGGGGGCATTTCTGGATTGCTTCGCTTCGTTCGCGTGACGATCGGCTCACAGCGGCGCGGCGCTCTCGCCCTGTGAGCTCGACAGCTTCGAGGCGAGCGAGGCGACGACGATCACCACCGCGATCAGGGCGATCACCAGCGTGCAGATCGCGTTGATCTCCGGCTTCACCCCCAGCCGTACCTCGGAGTAGATCCGGATCGGCAAGGTCGCGGAGCCGGGGCCCGTGGTGAAGCTCGCGATCACGAGATCGTCCAGCGACAGCGTGAATGCCAGCATCCAGCCGGCGACGATTGCCGGCGCAATCAGCGGCAGCGTGACGGCCACGAAGGCGCGGACAGGATCGCAGCCGAGGTCCATCGCCGCCTCCTCCAGCGAACGATCGAGCGAGCCGAGGCGGGACTGCACGACGACGGCGACGAAGCACATCGTCAGCGTGGTGTGGGCGATCGTCACCGTCCAGAAGCCGCGCTCGGCGTTGAGCGCGACGAACAGCAGCAGCAGCGACAATCCGGTGATCACCTCCGGCATCACCAGCGGCGCATAGAGCATGCCGGAGAACATCGTCCGGCCGCGAAACCGCTCGCCGCGCGACAACGCGACCGCGGCGAGCGTGCCGAGCAGCGTGGCAATGGTCGCGGACGAGACCGCAACCCGCAGGCTCATCCAGGCCGCCTCGATCATGGCGCGGTCGTTGAAGAACTCGTGATACCAGCGCAGCGACCAGCCACCCCACACCGTCACCAGGCGCGAGGCATTGAAGGAATAGATGACGAGGATGAGGATCGGCAGGTAAAGGAACGCCAGCCCCAGCGCGAGCGAGGCGATGTTGAAGCGGGAGAGACGGGAGAGCTTGCGCATCGTCTCAGCGCCCCTGTTCCAGCTGCCGCTTCTGAAGCCGCTCGTACAGCAGCAGCGGCACCAGCAGCACAACCAGCAGCACGATGGCCGCCGCGGACGCGACCGGCCAGTCCTTGTTGGTGAAGAATTCGAGCCAGAGGGTCTGGCCGATCATCAGCGCGTTGGAGCCCGCGAGAAGGTCCGGAATGACGAACTCGCCGACGATGGGAATGAAGCACAAGAGCACGCCGGCGCCGACGCCGGGCAGTGACAGCGGGAAGGTGACGAGCCAGAACACCTGCCAAGGCGGCGCGCCGAGATCGCCGGCCGCCTCCTCCAGCGCCGGCTCCATCTTGGCGAGCGTGGCGTAGAGCGGCAGGATCATGAACGGCAGATAGGAATAGACGATGCCGATATACATCGCGCTGTCGGTGGAGAGCCACACGACGGGCTGGCTGACCAGATGCAGTGCCAGCAGGATCTGGTTGAGCAAGCCGTCGTGCTGAAGGATGTTGATCCAGGCATAGATGCGGATCAGGAAAGAGGTCCAGAACGGCACGATCACCAGCACCATCGCCACCGCCTGCCAGCGCTTGGGCAGCCGCGCCATGCCATAAGCGATGGGATAGCCGATCAGGAGCAGGAGCACGGTCGCTGTGACGGCGACGGTGAGACTGCGCACATAGGCGAATACATAGATTTCATCGGAGATCAGCAGCCTGAAATTATCGATCGACAACGCAGCAAGCGCCGTCTTCAGTGCTTCCCATCCCGCCGTCAGGTCGAACACGGGCTCGTAAGGCGGCTGCGCAATCGCCGTCTGCGACAGGCTGATCTTCAGCACGAAGGCGAACGGCACCAGGAAGAACAGCACCATCCAGACGTAAGGCGCGATGGCAGCAAAGCGCGCCGGCCGCGCGAAGATGCGGCGTCCGCTCACGACGGCAACACCACGCAGTCGTCGGGCGTGAACCAGGCGACGACGTTCTGGTTCACGCTGTAGGCGTCGACGTCGAGACGCGCGCTGTTGACGACTGAAGCTTGCACCATTCCGCCCTCGTCGAGCTTCACCTTATAGGTGGTGGTGCCGCCGAGATAGCAGATGTCGGCGATCACACCGTCCAGACTGTTGATCGCCGTTTCACGACCGGCCTCAAACACCGGGCCGCGGCGCGAGAGCTTGACCTTCTCGGGCCGGATCGCGACCGACAATTTCGCCTCGCTCACCCGCTCGCGCGGCTCGGCCGCAACCAAGGTCCCGGCCTCGCGCGTGGCGATGACCAGGCGATGACCGTCGCGCAATTTGAACTCGCCCTCGAACAAATTGACGTCGCCGACGAACTCCGCGATCCAGCGCGAGCGCGGCGCCTCATAGAGCTCGCGCGGGCTCGCGACCTGCGCCAGCTTGCCGGCATTCATCACGCCGATCCGGCTCGCCATCGTCATCGCCTCCTCCTGGTCGTGGGTGACGATGATGAAGGTCATGCCGAGCCGGCGCTGCAGCTCCATCAGCTCGGCTTGCGTGCTCTCGCGCAGCTTCTTGTCGAGAGCTGCGAGCGGCTCGTCGAGCAGCAGGAGCTGCGGACGGCGGGCCAGCGCACGGGCCAGCGCCACGCGTTGGCGCTGGCCGCCGGAGAGCTGGTCGGGCTTGCGCTTCTCCAGTCCCTCGAGCTTCACCAGTGCGACCATCTCCGCCACGCGCGAGGCGATGTCGGCGCGCGCCATGCCGGCACGCTTCAGGCCGAAAGCGATGTTGTCGCGCACCGACAGGTGCGGAAACAGCGCGTAGCTCTGGAACATCATGTTGATCGGACGCTCGTGCGGCAAGGCCTGCGCGATATCCTGACCCCCGAGCAGGATGCGCCCCTCGTCCGGCGCCTCGAAGCCGGCGAGCATGCGCAAAAGCGTGGTCTTTCCGCAGCCGCTCGGACCAAGCAGCGCGAAAAACTCGCCGGCCTTGATGTCGAGCGATACGCCGTCCACGGCACGGAACGTCCCGAACGTCTTGGCGACGCCCTCGATGCGCAGCAACGGCTGCCCGGCCGCCGGATGCTGAGCTCCGCCGGCCGCATTGGCCGCGGCGTCTGTTCTGGGCAACTCGTCCGTCATGTTCCCTGCCAGCCCCGATTCCGCCGCACGCTAGCGGCCGATCGTCCCTAGCTCAACCGGTTCGGGACGGATCGTTCACATCCGACATGAACGCGGCCAGCGCGTCGCGATCCGCCGCGGGCATGGTCAGGCCGAACTTGGAACGGCGCCACAGGATGTCGTCGGGGAAGCGCGCCCATTCATTGTTCATCAGGTAACGTACTTCGGCGCCGGTCAGTTCGGGACCGAAGGCGGGGCCGAGCTCTTCACGGGTCTTCGCCTCGCCGAGCACCGTGGGCAGGCGCGAGCCATAGGCCGCGACCAGGCGCTGGGCCTGCGGCTCCGAAAGAAAGCGCCAGCGGTCACGTGCGAGATCGACCTCGGTGTCAAAACGATCCCAGGCAAAATCTCCACCCGGTAGCGCCACGCCAGCGGTCCAGCGCGGCGACATCGGATAGAACGGCGTCAGCTTCGTTATCGCTCGCTCCGCGCGCAGGCGCAACGTCGTGACGTCGCCGCCGAACATGGTGATCAGCGGCGCCTCGCGCCGGCGCGCGTGGAACAGGGTCGTGCCATCGCGCTGCCGCACCGACGCCAGCGTCAGGTTGACGCCGGAGACCGTCCGGACCACGTCGATCGGGGTCACGTGCTCGCGGAAATAGCGGCTGGCTGCCTCGCAGAGGTAGCTGATGTCGGCTCCCGGCATCGCCACGATCGCGGGATCGCCGGTGAACTCATGCGTCACCGTGCCGATCAGGGTGAAGTCGCGCTCGAAGGGCTGGGCAAAGATCAGTCGTCCATCGTTGTTCTGGAAAACGTAGACGTTATCGGAATAGAACAGCCGCGGCACGATGATCTGGCTCATCTGCGTGGCGGCCATGGCGGGCTGCGGCTGCCGCAGCACCGTCTCCGCCACCATCGGCGTCCAGGCGCCGGTGGCGTTGCCCAGGGCCCGTGCCGTGATCGTGCGGCGGTGGCCACGATCGACCACCGCAAGCCGCCAGGTGTCGGTTCGGTCGGCGCGGACACAGCGCGCCCCGGTCCGGATCACCGCACCACGTTCGGCGGCATCGAGCGCCGTGAGCACCACCAGGCGGGAATCATCGACGACACAGTCCGAATATTCGAACGCCGTGCCGAACGGACGCTTCAGCGCGTTGCCGACCGGATGATGCGTGATGTCGAGGGTCGTCGCGACAGGCAGCCCATTCCGGCTGGAGAGGCTGTCATAAAGCAACAGGCCGGCACGCAGCAGCCATGGCGGGCGTTCCTCGGAATGGGCGGGGATGACGAAGTGCATCGGCCGGACCAGATGAGGCGCGATCCTGAGCCAGGTCCGGCGCTCCGCCAGCGCCCGCCGCACCCGCCAGAAGCCGCGCCGCTCCAGAACCGACAGATCGCCATGAATGAGCCGCGGCGTCGCCGACGACGCGCCGGCGCCGAGATCGCCCTGCTCGAACAGGATGACCCTCAGGCCACGGCCAGCCGCATCGCGCGCGAGGCTGACACCGTTCAGGCCGCCGCCGATGATCGCAAGGTCGTAATCTGCCATGAGGCCGTCGAGAAGGAGCGAAGCGCCCCATCATCATTAGCCGGTCTTGAGCGCAAGCTCCATGACCTCAGCACGGCCGACGAGGCCTGCATATTTCCCGATCGGCAAGGGCTTGCCGAGCAGATAGCCCTGCACGCCATCGCAGCCCTCTTTGGCAAGGAAGGCGAGCTGGTCGAGTGTCTCGACGCCCTCGGCGATAATCGACATTTCGAGGCCGTGGCCGAGATCGATCACGGCGCGCACGATCGCTGCCGATTGCGGGTTGCGGCCGAGATTGATGATGAAGGCGCGGTCGATCTTGATCTTGTCGAACGGAAACGCCTGGAGATAGCTCAGCGAGGAATAGCCGCTGCCGAAATCGTCCATGGAGATCCGCACGCCGAGCGCCTTCAGCCGGCGCAAGAGCGCAAGGCCGCGGTCGAAATCCTCTATCAGCACGCCTTCGGTGATCTCGAGCTCGAGCCGGCCTGGCGCGAGGCCCGTCTCGATCAGAATCGAATGGACCAGACCGACCACGTCGCCGTGCATGAACTGCGCCGGCGACAGATTGACCGCGACCTGGAGCGGTTTTGGCCAGGACGCCGCCTCGCGGCAGGCCTCGCGCAGGATCCACTCGCCCATCTCGACAATCAGGCCGCTCTCTTCCGCGATCGGGATGAAATCGGCAGGCGAGACCTGGCCACGCACCGGATGCTGCCAGCGCGCCAATGCTTCGAAGCCGATGATCTCGCTCTCGGCGACGCTGTGGCCGGCGGCGCCTTGCGGCTGGAAGGCGAGCGAGAGCTCGCCATTCTTGATCGCCATCGAGAGGTCCTGGTGCAGCACGCGGCGGTCGCGGATCTGCTGGTCCATCTCGGGCTGGTAGAGGCTGATCGTGCCGCGCGACTTCTGCTTGGCGCGGAACAGCGCCGCGCCGGCATTGGCAAGCAGCGAGGCGCCATCAGCGCCATTGTGCGGGAAGATCGACATGCCGGTGGTGATGCCGGCGCGGACCGGACGGCCGTCGATCTGGAATTCCTTCGCGACGGCCTCGGCGATTTGCTGCGCCAGCGCCAGACCGGCCTCTGGCTGCTTGCCATCGAGGATGAGGCCGAACTCGTCGCCGGACAGGCGCGCCACCACGCCGCCGCGCGCCGAATCCTGAAGCCGCTGGGCCACCTCGATCAGGAGCTTGTCACCGAGCGCATGGCCGAAGACATCGTTGACCTCCTTGAGGCCGTCGAGGTCGACGCAGAGGACGGCGAATTCCTCGCCGGTGCCTTCGCAAGCCTCGATCATCTGGGTCAGCGCCTGGAGGAAGGCGGCGCGGTTCGGCAGATCGGTGAGGCCGTCGTGATAGGCCATGTGCGCCATGCGCGATTCGGTCTGCCGGCGATCGGTGACGTCCTCGTGGGTCTTGATCAGATATTGCGGCTCGCCGGCATCGCTCAGCACAGTGGCGCGGCGGGTCAGGAACAGCCGCAGGCCGTCCTTGGTGGAGATCGGATGCTCCTCGGTGATCATCCCGCGCTTCTTGATCGCGGCCTCGTCGCGCGCGATGATCAGCTTGGCTTCCTTGGGATTGAAGATATCGGCGGCGGTCAAGCCCGTGGCTTCCTCGCGCCTGCGGTTGAGAATCGTCTCGGCGCTGCGGTTGGCGAGCAGATAGCGGCCGTCCTTGACCTGCTCGACGATCAGCGCCACCGGGATGTTGTCGACCACGAGCTCGAGGAACTTCTTGGTGCTCTCCAGCTCCTGCGACAGTGAGCGGCGGTCGGTGATGTCCTCGAAGACCAGCAGCAAGAATCCGGGCCGATTGCTTTCATTGCGGACCGCGATCCGGATCGAGGCGACCATGCGCCGCTCCCCGCCACGCTCGACCTCGAATTCGTTGCGGAACTGGCCGTCCGACGAAATGAGCGCGGCCTGGTCGGCCGCCTCGATGCTGGCCGCCGAGGCGGGCGCAAACAGCTCGCGTGCATTCTTGCCGACGACGTGATCCCGCGAGAAGCCCCAGAAGCGCTCATAGGCGGTGTTCGCGAAGATGTAGCGGCCGTCCTCGATGTTCTTCGCGGCAACACAGGCCGGCACGTTGTCCAGCACCGTTTCCAGGAACTGCTTGGTGGAGGCGAGCTGCTGCGACAGCCTGCGCTGCTCGCTGACGTCGAGATGCGTCGCCACCGAGCCGCCGTTCGGCAGCACGTGAAATTTCACCAGGATGGCCCGTCCATCCGGCAATTCGGTGATCAAACCGTTGCTGCTTGCCGCCTTCTCGTAGAACTCGTCGTCGGAGGCGCCGCCGAGCACCCCGCGCTTGCGTCGCAGCGCGAGGAGTTCGTAGCCATTCATGTTGGCCCGGACATCCGACCGCGTCAGGCCATAGATATCGAGATAGCGGTCGTTGCAGAAGATGACGCGCCGCTGCGCGTCCGTCATCACCACGCCCTGGTTGAGATTGTTCATGGCGGAGGAGACGAAGGCATTGCGCCGCAGCTGCAAGCGCCTGGTCCGGCGCAGCGAGGAATGGATCCACAGCGCGATCGCGGCGAGGAACGAGCAGACGACGATGCCCGCGATCAGGACTTCCCAGATCACGCTGGGATCGAGCTTGGCGAGATCACCTGGAGCGGTGAAGCTGTCCGACAGCGCAAAGGCGCGCGCGGGCGCGACCGCGCCGGCCAGGCACAGGACGGCCTGCACAGCGATCGGAAGCGTGCTGCCCACGTGCCAGTTCTTCTCAGCCATCAGCCACCCGCGATTTCAACGTCGGATTGTCTGGCTTCACGGGTTTGGATCGGGTAAACGCCTGTACGTGCAACGGAAAAATTTGACGCGAAATACGGCAATTGCCCTGACATGATAAATGCTTCCTTAACGGAGAACGGCCGCGCGCCCTCGATTCCAGAGCCGCTGCCACCGGCGCTTCCAGCGGACGTCCTGCACGACCATGGATAAAGTCGATTGCGTCGTCATCGGAGCCGGCGTGGTCGGGCTCGCGGTGGCTCGGCGGCTCGCGCAGGCCGGGCGCGAGGTCATCGTGCTCGAGGAAGCCGAGGCCATCGGCACCATCACCTCCTCACGCAACAGCGAGGTGATCCATGCCGGCATCTACTACCGCGCCGGCAGCTGGATGGCGCGCATGTGCGTCGGCGGCAAGCACGCGCTCTACCGCTACTGCGCCGAGCGCGGCATCCCGCACAAAAATTGCGGCAAGCTGATCGTCGCGACCAGCGCGAAAGAGACGGAGAAGCTGCAATCGATCAAGGCACATGCCGAGGCCAACGGCGTGATCGACATGCAGCTGCTTTCGGGCGAGGCCGCACGCGCGCTGGAGCCGGCGCTCGCCTGTGACGCCGCGCTGCTGTCGCCGTCGACCGGCATCATCGACAGCCACGCCTACATGCTCTCGCTGCGCGGCGAAGCCGAGGAGGCTGGCGCCGCCTTCGCGTTCCACACGCCACTGGTCCGTGCCAAGGCAACCGCCGGCGGCATCGAGATCGAGGCTGGCGGCGAGGCGCCGATGACGCTGCAATGCGATCTGCTCGTCAATGCTGCGGGGCTCTCGGCAACGACGGTGGCGCGCAACATCGACGGCATGCCGCTGGACCGGATTCCGCCGGCCTATCTTGCCAAGGGAAATTACTTCAGCTGCAATGCAAGGGCGCCGTTCTCGCACCTGATCTACCCGGTGCCCGAGCCCGGCGGGTTAGGGGTGCACCTGACGCTGGACATGGCAGGGCAGGCCCGCTTCGGCCCTGACGTCGAGTGGATCGAGACGATCAATTACGAGGTCGATCCGTCACGCGCGGAGCGCTTCTATCCCGCGATCCGCAAATACTGGCCGACGCTGCCCGACGGGGCGTTGATGCCGAGCTATTCAGGCATTCGCCCGAAGATCGTGCCGCCGGCGGTGGCCACGCAGGATTTTCTGATGCAGGGCCCGCGCGATCACGGCGTCGCAGGCTTGATCAACCTGTTCGGCATCGAATCGCCGGGACTGACGTCGTCGCTTGCGATCGCGGATCACGTCGCCCAACTCGCAGACATCTAGGCGCCGCGCAAAACTTGCACGACGCACATCGCAGCAGGGGTGAGCGCAAAGGCACTCATCCCCGCTTGAAAGGGTACGATCAACTCTACGCTGTTACGGGGGTCACTAGTGGAGCGTGTCGCCTTGCTTCAGACGCTCGATCTGGTCCTTGACCATCAACTTCCGGCGCTTCAACTCAACAATTTGCAGGTCGTCTGTTGAAAGGTGCACGAGAGCTTCGTGCAATTCGTTTTCGAGAAGTTTGTGCTTCCGTTCCAATTCAACAAGATGTGCCTGAATTGTCATTCGAAACCTCCTCGGTAGGGTTGAACCTCAGGATTCGATCCGGACGAGAGACTGTACATCACCGATTCGTTCTGTCGATGGGTATCCGTCGTCGCGGCGTCATTTTTGAAAATTCATATGTAACGAAGCGTGAGTAAGGAACCACGCGAGAAAAATCCATGATATCAATGCGTCTGCGCGGCGGCGCAGCTAATCGCAGAAATATGTTGCGGGAGATCGGCGGGCAATGGCCGCAGATCGCTTGCGGTCACGCCGCGCAAGGACGATAATTTCCACAGGGCATCCACAGCCCAGATCTCACGCCTATCGGTTTTCGGCCACCGCAGACATGACCAATGAAAACGAGCGTGAGCTCGAAGTCGAGCTCACCCGGTTGCAGCAGGAACACCGAGATCTCGATGCGGCGATCGATGCACTGCATCAATCGCCCGCGCCCGACCTGTTGCGGTTACAGCGGTTGAAGAAGCGTAAGCTCTTGTTACGCGATCGCATCGCGTTCATCGAAGACCAGATTACGCCCGACATCATCGCCTGAGCCCTGAGCCGGTCGTTCGCGGCGGCTCGCCGTATCCGAATCCGCTTGACTCAAGAAGAACAAAATAGGAACATTCGGGACATACTCGGCTCCAGACAGGCCAAGGGAAGACGCCAAGGGAAAACGCCAAGGAAAGGCAGAAGGACAACGCAGATGTCGGCAATCGCCCTTCTCGACAACAGCCACTATGAACAAGCCTGCGATCAGGCGATCGCGATGTGCGACGGCAATCTGCGCAGCACCATCAAGGCGCTGATCATGGCTTATGAATATCTGGAAGCCGAGCTGGCGGAATTACAGGCGGCGATTTCCGCCGGCTGCATTCCGGAGACCTCGCCCAACGAGATGCGGAGCAAGAGCAGCGCCGCCTGAGTTCAACATCGGAGCAACGCCATGTCGGATGTGACCTACTACGTTGCAATGCCCTTCCTGATCGATGCTGACGGATCGCCCGTCGCTGGCGCCGCAGAGGAGTGCCAGAGTTCGGCGGCCGCGTTGCGGCGCGCCGAAATCTTGTCGCGCGGTGCCGGTCACATCGGCGCGATCGCGTTCAGCCGCAGCGGCGATCCCATGACCGGCGAATTCGGCGACGCCACACTGCTGCGCAAGTTCGGCAATGTGCCGCAAGATCTCGCCACGCTGTAGGATCAGCTGCTGGCGAGCCTGATCCGTGGCTCGTGACGCCGGTGCGCCTTGCGCACATACATGGCGGCATCGGCTTCCTCGAGGGCGCGGCCTGCGTCGGACTGCGCCCCCAGCAGCGCGACGCCGGCGGAGGCGCCCGCAGCCACGTGCCGGCCCTGAAACGTGAAAGACAATTCGTCGATCGACTGCTCGAGGATGGCGGCCTTCGCCTTGGCGTCGGTCTCGCTGAGATTCCACAGCAGCAGCGCGAACTCGTCGCCGCCAAGACGACCGACCACATCCGAGGCGCGGACCTGCCGCGTCAGGGTCGCGGCAATCGCCTTCAGCACCTCGTCGCCGGCGGCGTGTCCGAAGGAATCGTTGATCGGCTTCAGCCGATCGACGTCGAGCACGATCAGCGCCCCGCAGGCGCGGTAGCGCTTCATGTAGGCAATGGCACGGTTGAGCTCGCGCTCGAAACCGCGCCGGTTCGGAATCTCGAGCAGGAAATCGGTGTCAGCGGCCGCCTCGAGCTCCGCGACCCGCCGCTCCGCCGCCTTGAGCTTGCTCCGCAAGCCGCGGATGGTCGCCTTGATGGTTTCCGTGGCATCGGCCGGCGTTTGGCGCCGCGCCGGCCTGGCCGGACGCTTGGCAGCGGCTTTGGAGCGGCTGGCGCTGGTCTTTCGGCCCGTTTTGGCCTTCGCAGCACTCGCCCTTTTTGGTTTCTTCATGGGCATCCTGCTCAATGAAGGCTTGCGGGGATTCACCAAGACAGGATAGTGCATTCCCTTCTCCTTGCCACCGCCTTGCGAGCCGCCGGCCGGAACCTTTAATCTGGCCTATCTTTCTGTTTTCCGGGCACATTTGACGTCATGACCGCGCCGATCGCCATCATCATGGGAAGCCAGTCGGACTGGGACACGATGCGGCATGCCGCCGATACGCTTGCCGCGCTCGGCGTCGCCGCCGACACCCGCATCGTTTCGGCACACCGCACCCCCGATCGGCTGTTCGCTTTCGCCAAGGGCGCCAAGGCGGCGGGTTACAAGGTCATCATCGCCGGCGCCGGCGGCGCCGCGCACCTGCCGGGCATGGCGGCGTCGCTGACGGAACTGCCGGTGTTCGGTGTGCCCATCGAATCGAAGACGCTCAAAGGCCTCGATTCGCTGTATTCGATCGTT
This sequence comes from Bradyrhizobium sp. C-145, assembly GCF_023375135.1. Lineage (NCBI taxonomy): Bacteria > Pseudomonadati > Pseudomonadota > Alphaproteobacteria > Hyphomicrobiales > Nitrobacteraceae > Bradyrhizobium > Bradyrhizobium sp. C-145. Next base: position 8,111,667 of record NZ_CP088150.1, read on the forward strand.
CAGATGCCCGCCGGCATCCCGGTCGGCACCCTCGCCATCGGCAAGGCCGGCGCGATCAATGCGGCGCTACTGGCGGCTTCCGTGCTGGCGCTGTCCGACCCCGCCCTATCCGGTCGCCTTGCCGCCTGGCGCAAGGCGCAGACCGAGGCGGTTGCCGAGCGTCCGGAGGACAAGGCGTGACCGACGCCAGGCAGGTGAAGCTGAAGCCCGGTGACACCATCGGAATTCTCGGCGGCGGACAATTGGGCCGGATGCTGGCCATGGCTGCGGCGCGGCTCGGGCTGCGCTGCCAGATGTTCTCGCCCGATCCGGATTCGCCGGCCTTCGACGTGGTCCTGAATGCGACCTGCGCCGAATATGCCGATGTCGAGGCGCTCGAGCTGTTCGCCAACGACGTCGACGTCATCACCTACGAATTCGAGAACGTGCCGGCGGCCGCGGCGATGGTGCTGGATGCGCGCCGCCCGGTGCTGCCCAACCGCAAGATCCTCGAGACCACCCAGGACCGGCTGGCCGAGAAGGATTTCGTGACGCGGCTCGGCATCGGCACCGCCGCCTATGCCGACGTGACCTCCGTTTCCTCGCTGCGCGAGGCGATCGCGCGAATCGGTCTTCCGGCCGTACTGAAGACCCGCCGCTTCGGTTATGACGGCAAGGGCCAGGCCATCATCCGCGAGGGCGACGACATCGCCAAGGTGTGGACCAGTCTCGCCACCAAATCGGCGATCCTGGAGGCCTTCGTGCCGTTCGAGCGCGAGATCTCCGTGATCGCCGCGCGCTCGGCCGCGGGTCAGGTCGAGTGTTTCGACGTCACCGAGAACGAACACCGCGACCACATTCTGAAGATATCGCGCGCGCCCGCGCCGATCCCGGATTCTCTCGCCGAGGAAGCGCGCAGCGTCGCCGGCAAGATCGCGACCGCGCTCGACTATGTCGGCGTGCTCGCCGTCGAGATGTTCGTGCTCGCCAATGGCACCGGACCGAAGGTGCTGGTCAACGAGATCGCTCCGCGCGTGCACAATTCCGGACACTGGACGCTGGACGGTGCATCCATCTCGCAATTCGAGCAGCACATCCGCGCCATCGCCGGCTGGCCGCTCGGCAAGCCCGTGCGCCACGGCGACGTCGTCACCATGACCAATCTGATCGGCGACGAGATCAAGGACTACGACAAGTGGCTGACCGTTCCCGGCGCCACGGTGCACATCTACGGCAAGGGCACGCCGCGCCCGGGCCGCAAGATGGGACACGTCACCGAAGTCAGGCCAACGAAAGGCACCTGAGGGGACCGCAGCCATCGCTGCGATCCCCTTAAAGCGCGATGAGATCAGGATGAATCGTCATCGCGCTTTAGGTATTGTTTGAGCATGATCTTTCCGGAAAACCGCTGCACACTTTTCCGGATCATGCTCTAGCGATTACGCGGTCTTCACGCCTGCGACGATGCCTGTGGGCTCCTCGCTGAGCCAGCGGTAGATCACCCCGCCCAGCGCGCCGCCGATCAATGGCGCGACCCAGAACAGCCAGAGCTGCGACAGCGCCCAGCCGCCGACGAACAGCGCGGGACCGGTGCTGCGCGCCGGGTTCACCGAGGTGTTGGTGACGGGGATGCTGACGAGATGGATCATCACCAGCGCGAGCCCGATCGCGAGCGGCGCGAAGCCCGCGGGCGCGCGGCCATGGGTGGCGCCCATGATGATGAACAGGAACATCATGGTCATCACCACCTCGGTGAGGAAGCACACGATCATGCTGTACTGGCCGGGCGAATGCGCGTCATAGCCGTTGGACGCGAAGCCCTTGGTGACGTCGAATCCGGGCGCCCCGCTCGCGATGACATAGAGCAGCCACGCGGCAACGATCGCGCCCGCCACCTGAGCGATCACATAGGGCAGGATCTGGCCGGCCGGAAAGCGCCCGCCGGCGGCAAGGCCGACCGTGACGGCCGGATTGAGATGGCAACCCGAGATGTGGCCGATCGCATAGGCCATGGTGACGACGCTGAGCCCGAACGCCAGGGACACACCGACGAGACCGATGCCGACCTGGGGAAAGCCGGCGGCAATGACCGCGCTGCCGCAGCCTGCGAATGTGAGCCAGAAGGTGCCGATGGCTTCGGCGGCGTATTTTTTCATATCCATGTGTGGTCCCCTGATTTCAAGTTTCCGGAGCAAAGCTCCGGAAACGGCCCCGTCATTGGCACCGAATCGCCCAAATCGGGGCCGCACAGAGGTATTTTCGCCGCATTTAATGGCCGAACTTGGCCCAAAATCCCCCTTGGCCGGTGGACATCTGCAGTTTTGTCTGATACATCCGCGCGCTCAAGGTTAAGGGCTTGCGCGTTTTGCCATCCCCTTTGACTTAGCAGAATTCAAATCCGATCCACCTGAAGAGGATGCCGCGTGCAGGTTCTCGTTCGCGATAACAATGTCGATCAAGCCCTCAAGGCGCTGAAGAAGAAGATGCAGCGCGAGGGAATTTTCCGCGAGATGAAGCTCCGCGGCCATTACGAGAAGCCCTCCGAGAAGAAGGCCCGCGAAAAGGCCGAAGCCGTGCGCCGCGCGCGCAAGCTGGCCCGCAAGAAGCTACAGCGCGAAGGCCTGCTGCCGATGAAGCCGAAGCCGGTGTTCGGCGCAGGTCCCGGCGGTGATCGCAGTGGTCGTGGCGGCCCCGGTGCGGGTCCGCGCGGACCGCGCTGATCTACCGGATCTTGCAAGACTTCAGTTTTCGATAACGCGGGCCCCTGGCCCGCGTTATTGTTTTGTGAGCGGTGCCTTCTTCTGGGACGCGGGCACTACCGATGCGGCGCTAAAGCGCGATGAGATTGGATTGAAAGCCATCGCGCTTTGGTTTGATGTTTGAGCATGATTCTTTCGGAAAACCGCTGCACACTTTTCCGGATCATGCTCTAGCGCGAGCGAACCGTAGATGGCCTCCCCTTTCCCCGAGCGCAGCTTGGCGCGGCTGCGCCAGATCTGGCAGCAGCCGTTCGTGCTGGCGTTGATGGGGATTGCGCTGTGCAGCTGCTCCTTCGATCTGGGATCGCTGATGCCAGAGAAGGAGAAGCCTCAGGAGGCGCCGAAGGCGACCGCGGCCACCGAAAGCGCGGTCAGCGCCGTCAATGTCAGCGAAGCCCAGGCCCACACGGCAAAGGCCCAATCCCTGGCGAAGTCAGGCGAGACCGCAGTTGCGCTCGACGAGTTCAATCGTGCGGTCGGGCTCGATCCCTACAATGCGCAGGCGCTCTATGGCCGTGCCTTGATCTATCAGGGCAATAACCAGCACGATTTCGCCATCGCCGATTTCAGCGCTGCGAGCGGGCTCAACCCGCAGAAGGTCGAACCGCTGCTCGGCCGCGCCACCAGCTATCTCGCGCTCGGCAAGGTCAAGGAGGCCGCAGCCGATCTGGACGAGGCCTCCGAGGCCGATCCGCACAACGCCCAGGTCTGGACCACCCGCGGACAGGCCTATGAGCGGCTGGGCGACAGGGCCAAGGCAGCGGCGTCCTACACCAAGGCGGTCTCGCTTCGCCCACGCGACGATGCCGCCCGCAGCGGCCTCGCCCGCGTCGGCGGCTGACAGCGCGGCTCAGATGGCGTCCTAATCGGGAGTGGCGGGCTTCGGCAGAACGGCGTGGAACATCGACTTCATGCCGGACAGCATTTCATCGGCGACATTGGTCTTCGGCCGCTGCATGGTCGTGGTCGCGCCGGCGTCGGCACGCAGATCGAGCGGGGGTGCGATCACCGGCACGGGGATATCAGCCGGCGGCGTCACCCGATTCGGGTCGTCATTGCCGACCGAGGCCGTATAGGGCGGGTTGACCGGCGATGAGCCGCCATTGCCATAGGCCTCGGATGACGGCGTCGACACCGTGATCGGCGGCGGCAGCGGACGCACCGGGGACGGCTCCGCGGTGATCACACGCGGGGCCTCCGGGATGCGGGCGGCTTCTCGCACAGCAGGCTCCGCCGGCCTTTCAGCGGGCTTGGTTTCGGAAGATTTGGTCTCGGCCGATTTGGCCTCAGCGGCCTTGCCCTCAGGCGATTTGCGCAGACGCTCGATCGCGGCGCGCACGAGGTCATTGGCGTCGGGGGTCGCGGCCGGCGAAACTGCCGCCGGGGCCGAATTGGCCTCCACCACCGGGGCGGTGGCCGCAGGGGCGGACTTGGCGACCGCCTTCTCGCGTGCGGGGGTGCGGCCGCGCGGGCCGGTCTCGGCGGGAGCCACGTCTGCGGCCTTGGTCTCGGCAGCCGGCTGATGATCGGCAGGCTTCTCGGCCGGCGCCTTGTCCGTCACGTTCTTCTCGGAAACGCTCTTCTCGGAGACACCCTTGGCCTTGACGCCGGGTGCGGGAAGGTTGGCAGTGTCCGCCGGCTTGCCCTCACTGCCAGTCTTCGCAGGCGCGACCACGGTCGCAGGAGCATCAGGCGCGGGCTTGGCATTGATGTAGTGATTAACGATGTAAGCCCCGATGATCGTCGCGAGCACCGAGGGGAAGATATCCATCGAGATTTTAGCGAGGTATTTCAGCATTTCTCGGCCACTCCCCGCGCGATCTGATGCGGGAACTTTGGGGCATTGTGAGGGATCAACTGCGACGGATCGATGGCAAACAGTAACGCCAACTTACGGTTTTAGCTCGATTTCAAGGAACACGATCTCGGTTGAGGTTTCGTTAAGTACGTCATGCTGGACGCCGGCCTTGCGGAAATAGGATTTGCCGGCCGCAAGCTGCGCCTTGGACCTCTCGCCGCCGGCCGCCACGATGGTCATTTCCCCCGCCATCACGGGAACAATCACATAATCCATGCCGTGAGTGTGATGCCCGGTGGCGCTCCCCGGCGCAAGCCGCCACTCGGTCACACGAACCTGCTCGTTGTCGACCTGAACCTCGGACCTGGCGGCAAGCATCGGGAACTCTCCTTATCGCGCCTCAGGGCACGAAGACCATGAACACGTAGACGGCAAATACCACCATATGGACCAGTCCGAACAGGACGTTGGTCCTGCCCGTGCCGAAGGTCAGCATGCTCAGGAAGAAGGTCAGGAGCAAAAGCACGCTGCCCTGGGCGTTGAGGCCGAGCTCGAGCTCCTTGTCGAGCGCGTAGGTGGCAACGCCGACGGCCGGGATGGTCAGCCCGATGGTTGCCAGCGACGACCCGAGCGCAAGGTTGATGCTCTTCTGGAGGTCGTTCCTGCGGGCCGCCGAAACGGCCGCGACGCCTTCCGGCATCAGGATCAGGAGGGCGACCAGAAGTCCGGTAAAGGCCGGCGGCGCACCGATCTTGGCCGCGGCGGCGTCGACCACCAGCGAGAACTTCTTGGCAAGCAGCACGACCGCCAGCAGCGCAATCAGCAGCAGCACGACGCTGAGCACCAACATCTGGCCCGATAGATGCGCTCCACCGCTGCCGCCGTCCGCCCGCTCGTGAACGAAGTAATCCTTGTGCAGGACGGTCTGGGTGTAGAGAAACACCCCGTACAGCGCGAGCGTGACCACGTCGACGAAGCCGAGCTGAACCGCCGAATAGACCGGCCCCGGCGTGGTGGTGGTATAGTTCGGCAGAATCAGCGTGATGGTCGCAAGGGCGAACAGCACGCTGAGATAGACGTTGGCGCCGGACAGCTGAAAGCCCTGCTCGCGATAGCGCAGGCCGCCGATGAAGATGCAGAGCCCGACGAGGCCGTTGCAGACGATCATGACCACGGCGAACACGGTGTCGCGCGCCAGTTCCGGCGCGGGCTTGTCGCCCAGCATGATCGTGGTGATCAGAGCCACCTCGATGATGGTCACCGAGAGCGTCAGCACCAGCGTGCCATAGGGTTCGCCGACCCGCTCCGCGATCACCTCGGCATGATGAACCGCAGCGAATACCGTGCCGAACAGGATGACCAGAAGGACGATGGCGAAGACGAGCCCGGCCAGCGACAGCGTGAACACGTAGTCCGTCGCGCTGACGGCCGCGAACAACAGCACGGCCAGCGCCGGGAAGATCCAGGCCGACCGGGGCATCGGACTATGCGCGCTCATCCACTACTTCCATTTGCTTGAATGAGCAGTAGCAAATCAGGCGCGAGATTCAATGCCAGTGCAGGATCGGCGCGACCGGCAGCAGTGTCAGCAGCAGGAACAGCGGGATCAGCACGGCGCCGGCGCGCAAGAGATAGCCGAAAAAGCTCGGCATCTCGACGCCGTTCTCGCTGGCGATGCTGCTCACCATGAAGTTCGGCGCGTTGCCGATATAGGTGAGCGCGCCCATGTAGACCGCGCCCATGGAGATCGAGGCGAGCGTGCCCGAGAGCTCATGCATCAGCACTTGCGGGTCGCCGCCGGCGAGCTCGAAGAACAACAGATAGGTCGGCGCATTGTCGAGGAACGCGGACATCAGGCCGGTGAACCAGAAATAGGCGACCTCGCGCGGCACACCGTCCGGCGCCGTCACAGCCGACAACAGCCAGGCGAAGGCGCCGTGATGTCCGGCATTGAGCATGGCAATGACCGGGATGATCGCGACAAAGATCCCCGCGAACAGTTTCGCGACCTCGCGGATCGGCTCCCAGGTGAAGCCGTTGGCCAGCCTGTGCTCGTCCGGCGTCAGCCACACCGACAGCGCCGCAATGGCCAGCAGCACCGAATTGCGGACGACGTCCTCCAGGTCCAGCTTGGTGCCGAGAATGTCGAACGCCACGCCGGGCTTCCACATCGCCGACGCCAGCAGGCTCACGACGATGGCCGCGATCAGCACCAAATTGACGAGCCCGCGGATGCGCGGCGGCTCCCCGCGGCCGGCTTCGCCGAGCGGCGGCTCGCTGCGAAAGCGCCAGACGTCAATGACGACGAAGATCGCGAGCAGCAGTCCGGCGACGATTGCGGTCTGCAACCAGATGGTCCGTGTGGTCCAGAAGAAGTCGATGCCGTGCAGGAAACCGACGAAGAGCGGGGGATCGCCAAGTGGACTCAGCGCGCCGCCAACATTGGCGACCAGGATGATGAAGAAGATGATGACATGGGCGTTGTGACGCCGCGGACGGTTGGCGCGGATCAAGGGGCGGATCAGGATCATCGCGGCCCCCGTGGTGCCGACAATGCTCGCACCCAATGTGCCGAGCGCGAGGATGCCGACATTGGTCGCTGGCGTCGCCTTGATGTCGCCGGTGATGAGGATCCCGCCGGCCACGACATAGAGCGAGAACAGCAGCACGATGAAGCCGAGATATTCGGCGAGCATGGCATGGACGAGCGCCGCCAGCGTTGCCATGCTGCCGGCAAACAGGACAAGCGCGGCGAGTGCCAGCAGCGACCAAGCTGCGGCTATCTTGCCGTAGTGATGATGCCAGAATTTTGGAAACAGCAGCGGCCCCAATGCGATCGATAGCAACAGACCGGCAAATGGCAGCGCATAGGGCCAGCGCATCGCCGCACCATCGAACCCGGTCGCGGCCCATGCGTGTTGCGGCGACAGCGTGAGGATCGCGGCGAAGGCCAGGCTCCAGGGCCACGTGACGAGCCGTTTAGGATTCAATGAAGCGCCTTGCCGTTTCGATCGCACCGAAAGCATCGAGATTGTCGTGTCCGCCGCCCGCGAAGCGAACGAACTGCTTCGGTTCATGTGCGAGCGCGAACAGACGCTCTCCGAACACGATCGAAATGGCAAGGTCATTGGTGCCATGCATCACCAGGAGCGGCACCGTGACGCGCGTGATGCGCTGGTCCGAATGGAACGGATCGCGCATCAGCAGGCGGACCGGAACGAACCAGAACGACGACGCTGCAACGTCGACCGTCGACGTATAGGGGGCTTCCAGGATGAGTTTCCCGACATGATGCTCCGAGGCGAGCGCAACCGCCGCGCCCGTCCCGAGCGAAAAGCCCCAGGCGATGATTCGTTCCGCCGCGTAGCGCGCGATCGTGAAGGCGTAGGCGGCTGCGGCATCGCGCAGCAGGCCCTCTTCGCTCGGCGCACCGCTCGAGCCGGCGTAGCCGCGGTAGGACAGCGCGACGAGGCCGGTGCCGTCGGAGGTCATCGCCCTGAAACGGCTGACGCGGCCGGCGAGAAAATCGCCATTGCCAGGAAAATACAGGATCACGGGACGGCCAGGCTTCGCCGGCACGTGCCAGAGGATGACCTTCTCACCGTCGGACGTGGTCAGAATGTGCTCTTCCGCCTCGGGAAGGCCCGCGGCATCGGGGGCGGTGCGACCGACGGGCGGGATCGGAAACAGCATCTCGCGCTGCCGGACGTACAGCACGAGGAGACCGACGCAATAGACGGTCACGAGCAGGATGGCGATCCACTTGACGATGGTCATGATGCGCGGCCGGCCTTTCGGCTCAGGGCTTGCGACCGCTCCGCAGCAATTTCATGACATCGGGCCGGAGGCTCGTCGGAACAGCGCGGCAGCCGCACGCCGCCTTGTGGGCGGCGTGCCAGGCGACGCGCTGCGCGCGCGTCGCTTTGGGCGGCATGGGATGGGACCGGTGCCATTCCTTGTTGATGGCCACGGTCCGTTTACTTCCGCGCTACATCGCCTTGACGATGTTCTCGGTGACCTTCTTGGCGTCGCCGAGCAGCATCATGGTGTTGTCGCGATAGAACAGCGGGTTGTCGATGCCGGCATAGCCGGAGGCGAGCGAGCGCTTGATGAACATCACGGTGCCGGCCTTCCAGACCTGGAGCACGGGCATGCCGTAGATCGGCGAGGTCTTGTCCTCTTCGGCGGCCGGGTTGGTGACGTCGTTGGCGCCGATCACGAAGGCGATGTCGGCCTGCGCGAATTCGGAGTTGATGTCCTCCAGCTCGAACACCTCGTCATAGGGCACGTTGGCTTCGGCGAGCAGCACGTTCATGTGGCCGGGCATGCGGCCGGCGACCGGGTGAATGGCGTATTTCACCTCGACGCCTTCCTTCTTCAGCATGTCCGCCATCTCGCGCAGCGCATGCTGGGCCTGCGCCACCGCCATGCCGTAACCGGGCACGATGATGACCTTGGAGGCGTTCTTCATGATGAAGGCAGCATCATCGGCCGAGCCGAGCTTGGCGGGCTTCTGTTCGCCTGTAGCCCCGCCGGCGGCAGCGGTCTCGCCGCCGAAGCCGCCGAGGATGACCGAGATGAAGGACCGGTTCATCGCGTGGCACATGATGTAGGACAGGATCGCGCCCGAGGAGCCGACCAGAGCGCCGGTGATGATCAGCGCGGAATTGCCGAGCGTGAAGCCGATGCCGGCGGCGGCCCAGCCGGAGTAGGAGTTCAGCATCGAGATCACGACCGGCATGTCGGCGCCGCCGATCGGGATGATCATGAGCACGCCGAGCAGGAGTGCGAGGATCACGTTGAGCCAGAAGAACACCGGGCTGCCGGTCATCACCAGGCCAACGATGCAGACGACCAGTGCAATCGCGAGCGCGATGTTGATGAGGTGCCGCGCCGGCAGGATGATCGGGGCGCCGCTCATGCGCGCCGAGAGCTTCAGGAACGCGATCACCGACCCGGTGAAGGTCAGCGCGCCGATCGCGACGCCGAGCGACATCTCGACCAGGCTCTGGGTGTGGATGTTACCGGGCGTGCCGATGTCGAAGGCTTCGGGCGCGTAGAACGCGCCGGCAGCGACCAGCACCGCGGCCATGCCGACCAGCGAGTGGAAGGCGGCGACCAGTTCCGGCATCGAGGTCATCGGCACGCGGCGGGCGATCACCGCGCCGATGCCGCCGCCGATCGCGACCGCGAGGATCACGAGCATCCAGGCCACGCCGTCGGCTGGCGGATGGCTCGCGAGCGTGGTGCCGACCGCGATCGCCATGCCGATCATGCCGAACAGATTGCCCTGGCGCGACGATGCCGGGCTCGACAGCCCGCGCAGCGACAGGATGAACAGCACCCCCGCCACGAGATACAAGAATGCAGAGAGATTGGCGCTCATCTCAGGTCCCCATTAATCCCTTCAGCCCGAGGTGGCCGCTTACTTCGACTTCTTCTTGTACATCGCCAGCATGCGCTGGGTGACAAGGAAGCCGCCAAAAATGTTCACGCAGGCGAAGATGAGCGCGACGAAGCCGAAGCCGCGCGCCCAGCCCGAGCCGCTCGAAACCATGCCGACGCCGACCGCGAGCAGCGCGCCGACCACGATCACCGAGGAGATCGCGTTGGTCACGCTCATCAGCGGCGTGTGCAGCGCCGGCGTCACCGACCACACCACGAAATAGCCGACGAAGACGGCGAGAACGAAGATCGACAGCCGGAAGATGAAGGGGTCGACGACCTGTGCAACATGCTCCATGGCGACTCTCCTTAAACCTTCGGCTGGAAGTTCGGGTGGATCACGGCGCCGTCTTTCGTGAGCGCAGTGGCCTTGACGAGTTCGTCGTCCCAATTGACGGCGAGCTTCTTCTCTTTCTTGTCGACCATGGTCTCGATGAAGGAGAACAGATTGCGTGCGTAGAGGCTGGAGGCCGAGGCCGCGACGCGCCCGGCGACGTTGGTGTAGCCGACGATCTTGATGCCATCGAGGTCGACGACCTCGCCGGCCTTAGCGCCCTCGACATTGCCGCCGCGCTCGACGGCGAGATCGACCAGCACCGAGCCCGGCTTCATCGACTTGACCATGTCAGCGCTGACGAGCTTCGGCGCCGGCCGGCCCGGGATCAGCGCGGTCGTGATCACGATGTCCTGCTTCTTGATGTGCTCGGCGGTGAGCGCGGCCTGCTTGGCCTGATATTCCTTGGACATCTCCTTGGCGTAGCCGCCGGCCGTCTGGGCGTTCTTGAACTCCTCGTCCTCGACGGCAAGGAATTTCGCACCGAGCGACTCGACCTGCTCCTTGGTGGCGGGCCGCACGTCGGTCGCGGTCACGACGGCGCCGAGACGGCGCGCGGTCGCGATCGCCTGAAGGCCGGCGACGCCGACGCCCATCACGAACACCTTGGCCGCGGGCACGGTGCCGGCCGCCGTCATCATCATCGGGAAGGCGCGGCCGAAGGCCTCGGCGCCCTCGATCACGGCGCGATAGCCGGCAAGATTGGCTTGCGAGGACAGCACGTCCATCACCTGCGCGCGCGTGATGCGCGGCATCAATTCCATCGCGAAGGCGGAGACGCCGGCATCGGCCATCGTCTTCAGCGAGGCCTCATTGCCGTAGGGATCCATGATGGCAATGACGAGCGCGCCGCGCTTGTATTGTGAAAGCTCCGACGCCTCGGGACGCTTCACCTTGATGATGATATCGGCGTCCTTGAGCGCGTCAGCGCTGACTGTGGCGCCCACGGCGGTGAATTCGGAATCCGGCAGGCCTGACTTGATGCCGGCGCCCGGCTCGACGGCGATCTCGGCACCGAGCGCCTTAAACTTCTTCACCGTATCAGGCGAAGCGGCGACCCGCGGCTCGAGCGGATCGATTTCCTTGGCAACGGCGATCTTCATAGGTCCTCCGGCGGCGCGGGACAGCGCACGCGCAAACTAAGCGTAACTCCCGCAGCGTTCGATACCGGTTCTGGGACCGGCTTGTATGCAAGTATTCTGGGCAGCTGCTGCCGCTGGCGTGTGCAGCTACCGAAGACGGATCAGGTGAGGAAAATCGCCATCAGGATCACGATGAGCGCGACCGAGGCCGTGCCGTACTTCACCAGCTTGATGAAGCCCTCATAGGTCTGCTCGTGCGCAACGTAGTCGTTGCCGTCGGCGGTGGTGTACGCCACTTCGCTATGGTCAGCCATGGATTGTCCCCAGTCGAAAGTCGAATTCTTCGCTGGCAATACCGCAATAAACCGGACAGGGCAACGGCACGGACGCGCAGTTTTCCCGCAAATGGACTCATTTGGAATCCCAATGATCGCGGATCCAGCGGGCAAGGCTCTGCTCGCTGACTTCGCCTGCAGCGAGTGAGCCGATGATGATGGCAGCTTCCGCGGGATCAGGACTGAAGTCCGCGCTGTTCTTGCGGAGGAACGCCATCATCGTCAGGAAAGCGATGCGCTCGTTTCCATCGACGAATCCAACATTTTTCGCGAGGCCAAATGCATAGGCTGCGGCGAGTTCGTCCAGCGGCGCCTGCTCGGAGCGCCATTTGTCGAGCGGCCGCTCCAGCGCCGAGTGCAGCATGTCTTCGTCGCGTATTCCCGGCGCGCCACCAAAGCGGCGAAGCTGTCGATTGTGAATGGCGACAGCCTGCGCGTAGCCAATCCAAAGCGGTTCCTGAAGCTCGTTCATGCGAGCCGACTACCTCGCTAGCGCTGCTATCGTGTCGCGATATTTGTCCATGATCCCGTCGGCGATTTCCATCGTTCGCGCGAAGTCGGGATCGTAGGGCAGCGCCTGGAAGCCGCCACCGGGTAGTTCCACGATGTGCAGTTGCTGGCCGCGCTTGAGGTCGAGGCGCTGCATCAGTTCGCGCGGAAGCAACAAACCATCCGAATTTCCGATCTTCTTGATCTCGATCTTCATGGCCGAACCGTCGCTGAGGCTGTGTTATACAGATGTACAACACAGCCTCAGCGACAGTTCAACAGATGTTTTACGCTTTCCCTGCATATAAATGAGGCAGGCTCGCGCCTCAGCCCATCGCCTCCAGCTCGTCGATCATCCCGGCGATGACGCTGAGCCCGCCATCCCAGAACTTCGGGTCCTTGGCATCGAGCCCGAACGGCCGCAGCAGCTCGGAATAGTGCTTGGTGCCGCCGGCGGCGAGCATGTCGAGGTAGCGCTCGGCAAAGCCCTCGGCCGCATGCTCGTAGACCGCATAAAGCGAGTTCACGAGACAATCGCCGAACGCATAGGCGTAGACGTAGAACGGCGAATGGATGAAGTGCGGGATGTACATCCAGTAGTTCTCGTAGCCCGCCTTGATCTCGATCGCGGGCCCCAGGCTCTCGCCCTGCACCGACAGCCAGATCTCGCCGAGTCGCATCGCGGTGAGCTCGCCGTTCTTGCGCTCGGTGTGGACCGCGCGTTCAAACGAATAGAACGCGATCTGCCGCACCACGGTATTGATCATGTCCTCGACCTTGCCGGCGAGCAGCGCCTGGCGCTGCTTTGCATTCTTGGTCTGGGCAAGGAGCCGCTTGAACGTGAGCATCTCGCCGAACACGCTCGCGGTCTCCGCCAGCGTCAGCGGCGTCGGCGCCATCAGCGCGCCGTTCTTCGCCGCCAGCACCTGATGCACGCCATGGCCGAGCTCATGCGCCAGCGTCATCACGTCGCGCGGCTTGCCCTGGTAGTTCATCAGCACGTAAGGGTGCGCCGACGGCGTGGTCGGATGCGAGAACGCGCCGGGCACCTTGCCCGGACGCACCGGCGCGTCGATCCAGCGGTCGGTGAAGAAGCGCTCCGCGATGTCGGCCATCTTAGGCGAGAAGCCGCGATAGGCCGTCAGCACCATGTTCCGCGCATCGGGCCAGCCAATGACGTCGGTCGCGGCAAAGGGCAGCGGCGCGTTGCGGTCCCAATAAGCGAGCCGCTTCTTGCCGAACCACTTCGCCTTCAGCGCGTAATAGCGATGCGACAGCTTCGGATAGGCCGCGTGCACGGAAGCAACCAGCGCATCCACCACCTCGCGCTCGACGCGGTTGTTGAGGTGGCGGGAATCCGCGACGTCCTTGAAACCGCGCCAGCGGTCGGAGATGTCCTTGTCCTTGGCGAGCGTGTTGGTGATCAGCGCAAAGGTGCGCTCATTGGCCTTGAAGGTTTTGGCCAGAGCCTCCGCCGCGCTCTTGCGCTTGGCGCCGTCGCGGTCCTGTAGGAGATTCAGCGTCGGCTCGATCGCGAGCTCTTTGGCGCCGACCTTGAAGCGCAGGCCCGAGATGGTCTGGTCGAACAGCCTGTTGAAGGCGGAATAGCCGGTCTGCGCCTTTTCCAGGAAGAGCTGCTCGAGCTTGTCGTCGAGCTGGTACGGCTTCTCCTTGCGCAAATCCTCGATCCACGGACGATAGTGCGCGAGCTCGGCGGCCTGCATCGCGCGGTTCAAAATATCGTCATCGATTCGATTGAGCTCGAGCGCGAAGAACAGAAGATGCGTCGACGCCGCCGTCAGGCGCTCGGACACGTCGCCGTAAAACTTTGAAATCGCAGGGTCCACGCTGTCGCCAGCGTGGACCAGGCCGGCATAGGAGCCGAGGCGGCCAGCGAGATCGTCGATTGCCTCATAGCGTCGCACGGCTTCCGCGAGCCATTTTCCGCCATCTTCGTTTGCTGTCCCTGTCGCGAGCTTGCCCTTGTAGTCGGTCTCGAACGCGACGCAATCGGCATCCATCTTTTCGAGATCGCGCGCCACTTCCGGCGCCTCGATCCCGGAATAGAGATCGGCCAGGTTCCACTCGGGAAGCTTGCCGGTCTTGCTTGCAGGCTTTGCGGATGAAGGCTTTGCGGGTGGGGATTTGGCGAGTGAAGGCTTGGCAGACGAAGGCCTGGAGGACTTTGCTTTGGCGGCGGATTTCCTGGTGCTCGGCTCGCGAGGAGCGGGCTTGCTGGAAGCGGCCTTCTTGAGAGCAGACTTTTTGAGAGCGGGCTTGGAGCGCGAATTCATTGTGTGGGAAACCTGTGTTCAACAGTCGCGACGGCGGGCGGGGGCATCAAGGTTTAAGAGTGCGTTAATCGGCTTCGGCCAGAGTGCCCCGATTCGAGACAGATAGTTGTAGCGTGCAGGGAACACCATGGCTGCCAGTATTTTGATCGCCGACGACGACGCTGTAGCCCGCCGGCTGGTCGAAAACATGGTGCAGAAATGCGGCTATGAGACGATCGTCGTGGAGTCCGGCGACGCTGCGATCGCCGCGCTCACCGCGCCCGACGCCCCGGCCATCGACGGCGTCATCCTCGATCTCGTGATGCCCGGCCTCGACGGCATGGGAGTGCTGGCGAAAATCCGCGAAGCCGGCCTCAGCATCCCCGTCATCGTGCAGACCGCGCATGGCGGCATCGACAACGTGATCTCGGCGATGCGTGCCGGCGCGGCCGATTTCGTCGTCAAGCCGGTCGGCCTCGAGCGGCTTCAGGTTTCGCTGCGCAACGCGCTCAACGCCTCCGCGCTCAAGGGCGAATTGCAGCGCATCCGTCACAGCCGCGAGGGCCGGCTGACCTTCTCCGACATCATCACCCGCTCCGATGCGATGGCGGGCGTGATGCGCGCCGCGCAGAAGGCGGCGAACTCCTCGATTCCCGTGCTGATCGAGGGCGAGTCCGGCGTCGGCAAGGAGATGTTCGCGCGCGCCATCCATGGCAGCGGCGAGCGCAAGGCAAAACCTTTTGTCGCGGTAAATTGCGGCGCGATTCCCGACAACCTCGTCGAGTCCATCCTGTTCGGCCACGAGAAAGGCGCCTTCACCGGCGCCACCGAGCGGCACATGGGCAAGTTCGTCGAGGCCCATGGCGGCACGCTGTTCCTGGACGAGGTCAGCGAGTTGCCGCTGACCGCGCAGGTCAAGCTGTTGCGTGCGCTCCAGGAAGGCGCGGTCGAGGCGGTCGGCGGCCGCAAGCCCGTCAAGGTCGACGTGCGCATCATCTCCGCGACCAACCGCAAGCTGCTGGAGCGGGTGAAACAGGGACACTTCCGGGAAGATCTGTTCTATCGCCTGCACGTGCTGCCGCTGACGATCCCGTCGCTACGCGTCCGGCGCGAGGACATTCCGCATCTGCTGCGGCATTTCCTGGCGCGCTTTGCCGCCGAGGAGAACCGCCCCATCACCGGCATCAGCGGCGAAGCGGTGGCGCACCTCGCCCAGCTCGACTGGCCCGGCAACATCCGCCAGCTCGAAAACGCGGTCTACCGCGCGGTGGTGATGAGCGACGGCGACCAGCTTGGCCTCGGCGATTTCCCCCTGCTTGCCTCGCGGCCGCATCCCGCAGCCGACATTCCGACCGCGCCATTGCTGCTCGAGCCGATCGCGGCGCCTTCCTTGGTATCGGGTAATGAAATACCGATCGCTCTCTTCCCGTCAGCGGGAACCCTCTCCATGCTGACCGCGAGCGGCGATGTCCGCCCGCTGGAGGACATCGAGAACGAAATCATCCGCTTCGCGATCTCGCATTATCGCGGGCAGATGTCCGAAGTCGCCCGCCGCCTCAAAATCGGTCGGTCCACGCTCTACCGCAAACTCGACGAAGCAGGCGTGCCTGGCCATGGCGGGAAAAGCGAGGAGGAGACGCACTGAGCCATGTCTGAACAGCGGCTTGGCTGATGTTGCGACGCGGCCGCAAGCTCTTCGCATTTCGGCGAAATTTGGCGGCGACGTGAACCGTGACCTGG
This sequence comes from Bradyrhizobium sp. C-145, assembly GCF_023375135.1. Lineage (NCBI taxonomy): Bacteria > Pseudomonadati > Pseudomonadota > Alphaproteobacteria > Hyphomicrobiales > Nitrobacteraceae > Bradyrhizobium > Bradyrhizobium sp. C-145. The sequence goes on from NZ_CP088150.1 coordinate 8,127,901, forward strand.
AAGTGACAGACACAGGGAAAATTGCGTGGGGCAAGCGCATAATCCGTTGCCAAAGAGGCTGCCTTGACGTCAGTTTGTCGTGAGTTGTCCCGGGTAGCGCTGGCCGCAAAAGCGGGGCCTGTATATCGTCTGCGTATGAATCGCTGCGTGCAGGCGTGCGACTTTCGAGGGGCCGGCGCGATTTAGCCGAAGTTTTAGAGACGATAACGAAGCTGTTCCAAGAGGGACAGTTCACCCGAGGGGTGTGACACAATGCGTGACTGTTTGAACCACCGTGCAGGCTTTGACCGTGTCTTGATGACGGTCGCGGCGACCTTCCTCACGGTGTCGGCCAGCTCAGCCCTGGCGCAGGATCAGACGCGCAGCAGCGCCGCCGAGCTCGCGATCGAGGCCGCGATCCCGCGCCCCGAGCCGGCCAACGTTCCGCCTCCGACCGCCTCCGACATCAAGCTCGACACGACCGCCACCATCCCGGACTCTGCGAAAGAGCCCGTGAAGGCCGAAGTCGCACCGGCGCCCGACAAGGTCGAGACCAAGCCTTCCGACGTCGCCACCTCGCCCGCCACCGAGGCGCCGAAGAGCGAGACGGCCAAGACCGAGCCTGAGAAGACAGAACCTGCGAAGACAGAACCCGCCAAGGCCGACACTGCGACGGCACCTGCTGCGACTCCGGCCGCCGAGCCGGTGAAGGCCGCGAGCAACGTTCCCGCCGCCGACCAGCCGGTCGCCGACAAGCTCAGGGACATCATTGGCGCCAAGGCCTCGCGCCATTTCGACCGCAAGAACGAGCGCGCGGCGATCGAGAATTTTTACGGTGCGCGCGACTTCGCGCCGGTCTGGACCCACGGCGGCAGCCTGACCGCTGCGGCCAAGGGCGTCATTGCGCGGCTGAAGGATGCAGCCTCCGACGGCCTCAACCCCGCCGACTATCCGGTGCCGGATTTCGCCGCCGCCACCACGCCCGATGCGCTCGCCGATGCCGAGCTGAAGCTCACCGCCAGCATGTTCGACTATGCGCGGCAGGCCCAGAGTGGCCGCATGCACTGGTCGCAGGTCAGCGGCGACATCCTCTATCCCGAACATCCGGTCGACCCGAACGAGGTGCTCGCCAAGGTCACGACCGCGACGGACGCCTCCGCGGCGCTCGACAGCTACAATCCGCCGCACAAGCTCTACAAGGAGCTGAAGGCCAAGCTCGCGGAGCTGCGCGGCCAGGGCAACGGCCCCGCGATCGAGATCGCCGACGGTCCGGCGCTGAAATACACCCCGGCCGGCAAGAAGCAGGCCGAGATCGTCGTGGAAGATCCGCGCGTGCCGCAGCTGCGCGCCAAGCTCGGCATCACCGAGAACGCGAGCGACACCCGCTATGACGCGGCGGTCGCCGATGCCGTGCGCAAATTCCAGGGCGGCGCCGAGATGAAGGCGACCGGCATCCTCGACGACAAGACCGTCAAGGCGCTCAACACGCCCAAGCGCGACAAGCAGATCGACGTGGTGCTGGTGAACATGGAGCGCTGGCGCTGGCTGCCGCGCGACCTCGGCGCGCCCGCGCTGGGCGATGCCTATGTCATCCTCAACATTCCCGACTACACGCTGAAGGTGATGCAGCGCGGCCAGCAGGTCTGGACCACACGCGTCGTCACCGGCAAGCCTGGCACGCATGCCACCCCGCTGCTCAGCGAGACGATGAAGTACATCACGGTCAATCCGACCTGGAACGTGCCGCCGTCGATCGTCTACAACGAATATCTGCCGGCGCTTCAGCAGGACCCGACCGTGCTCCAGCGCATGGGCCTCAAGCTCGAGCAGAACCGCGACGGCTCGGTGCACATCTCGCAGCCGCCGGGTGAAGCCAACGCGCTCGGCCGCATCCGCTTCAATTTCCCGAACAAGTTCCTGGTCTATCAGCACGACACGCCGGACAAGCATCTGTTCGCCAAGGAAGATCGCGCCTTCAGCCACGGCTGCATGCGCGTGCAGAACCCGGATCAGTACGCGTCCGTGCTGCTCAACATCACCATGCCAAGCGACAAGTACACGCCGGAGCGCGTGCGCAGCATGTACGGCAAGAGCGAGATCGACCTGAAATTCCCGACCCCGATCCCGGTCAACATCACCTATCAGACCGCGTTCGTGGATGACGCCGGTAAGCTGCAATTCCGCAAGGACGTCTATGGCCGCGACGCGACCATGATCAACATCCTGAAGAACAATCGCGGCAAGGACCTCGAGGCTATCGTGGCGCATTCCCAGCCGAGCTATTCGCGCCCGGCGACGACGCTCCCCTCAGGCGTGGCGGTGGCCAACAATGGCGGCGGCTTCGGCTCGTCTGGGCCAAACTTCTTCGAGCGGCTGTTCGGAGCGCCGACCCCGACCCAGCCGCCAGCGCCAGTCGGCCGTCGTCCGCAGCGGGTCTTTACCCGCTGAGTCCGGCTGAGCGCCTGGTTCACAAAAATTCTGCAATGAAATTAGCGACCCCGTCCCCTGGATGGGGTCGCTTGACGTTAACCGTTCTCCAGCCGGGCCCCAGAGAGCGGGCGTTTTTTTGCCACAGTCAACCGTTTAGGATCGTATTCTGACTTGGTTTGGGGGCGGGAAGGTCAACCTCGAATTAACCTTCTCGCTTTAAGAAAGCGTTCACCCTCTTTCGCGCTGCTAACGGGGTTGGCGGGAGAGTCCATTTTGAACGCTCGTCGACTGGGTGGGCTCATACGTGCTGACTGGTCTCGCACGCCAATTCGCTGTGCTGTCGTTGTCCCATGCGGGAGTGAAGGCCGGATCCCGGATCGGCCTCGCTTCCGTATTGCTGCTTGCCGCCGCAGGTTCGGTTCATGACGCCGCCGCGCTGAACGAAACCAAGACGCTCTCGTTCCATCACACCCATTCCGGCGAAGACCTCACCGTCACTTTCAAGCGCGACGGCCGCTATGACGAAGCCGCGCTGAAGCAGCTCAACCACTTCCTGCGCGACTGGCGCACCCAGGACGAGACGGTGATGGACCGTCGCCTGTTCGACATCCTCTGGGAAGTCTATCGCGACGTCGACGGCAAGCAGCCGATCCAGATCATCTCCTCCTACCGCTCCCCCGCCACCAACGCCATGCTCCGCCGCCGCTCCTCCGGTGTGGCGCGCTTCAGCCAGCACATGCTGGGCCATGCGATGGACTTCTATATCCCGGGCGTGCCGCTGGAGCAGATCCGCTTCGCCGGCCTGCGGCTCCAGCGCGGCGGCGTCGGTTTCTATCCGACCTCCGGCTCGCCCTTCGTGCACCTCGACACCGGCAGCATCCGGCACTGGCCGCGCATGACGCATGACCAGCTCGCCCGTGTCTTCCCGGACGGAAAAACGGTGCATCTGCCGACCGACGGCGTTCCGCTGAAGGGCTATGAGCTCGCCAAGGCCGAGATCGAGCGACGCGGCAGCGGCGACGATTCCGGCAGCAAGACGAATTTCTTCGCCGCCTTGTTCAAGGGCAAGTCGGCGGCTCCGGCCGCCAGCAGCAGCGACGAGGATGACGAGGGCGCACCGGCCGCGAAACCGTCGGCGCCGACCGTGGTCGCCGCCGTGACCAAACCCGCCGAGCCGGTGCCGACGCCGCGCGCCAAGCCGCAAGTGGCCGCAATGCTCCAGCTCGCCTCGGCCGATGCGCAGATCGTTGCGCCACCCAAGCCGAAGCCCGCGCCCGTGGCTGACAAGCCGGCGACTGGCAAGCCCGAGACCCCCGCCGACATCATCAATGCCCGCGGATTCTGGGATGATATCCCGGCTGCGCCACAGCAGGCGACGCCGGCGCAAGTCGCCGCGTTGAAGGCGCGCCAGGCGCTCGCCGCAGCCACCGATCCGCAAGCCACCGCGAGCGTCTCCAGCGCGGCCTATCAGGCGCTGGCCTTTGCGCCGGCATCCGCCTCGCCGGTCGATCGCGCCAACGTCGTCGCCGCCTCCGCGCCGATCCCGCGCTCGGCCCGTCCCGCTTCCGCGACGCGCAGCCTCGCTCAGGCGACGGAGATCAATACGGTGGTCGGCAAGAGCGTCGATGGCAGGATCGCCACCGCGACCCGGCTCTCCGCGGCCAAGGGCGACAGCATCTGGCTCAAGATCGTGATGCTGTCACCGAGCGCCAGCCGTGCGATGTCGGTGACGCTGATGGGCGAGCTCGATACGGCGGCGCTGCGCCGCTTTTTCGTCAAGCCGCAGGCCGTGATCGCGATGGATTTTGTCGAGGACCCGATGCAAGGCCTGTCCTGCGACAGCTTCTCGGGCAGCGCGACCGCAAAGCTCCAGACGACGTCCTTCGTCATGCGTACCGCCGCGCTGCGCTGAGAGCCGCGGCCCGGCAAAGCTTTCCCCTGCCCCGTTCTTCTTCCCGCGCATCGATCATGCCGGCAGGCCAGCCCTGATGAGGCCGGATTCGTGACGCTCGCGATCGATCTCGCGCTTGTAGTGCAGGGTTGCAAGATAGGCTGCCACCGAGAACCCGGGTTCGCGCTTCAGGACCTCTGCGGCGTGAGCGCCAGCCGCGACGGCATTGTTCATCTGCGCGAATATCGCTGCAAGGAACGCATGATGAGTATAGTCGGGCCGCGTGATCCTTGAAAACGCCTCGGCGGCCTCGGCGTATTTCTCTGCGCAATAATACGCACGACCGAGATGGCTCCAGAATCGCTCGGGATGATGAGGATTGAGACGCATCGCTTTCCTGATCCAGTCGATGCCCTCCTCAGGCAAGCCCAGCCAGGTCAGGAGCTCTCCCTGCTGCACGACGATCAGATCGTAGTTCGGGTTGAGGGCCAGCGCACGCTCCTGGTGATAGGTGGCCTTTTCATAGTCGTGGCGCGTCAGATTGAGCGCGGCGAGGATCCGGTGCACGTCCGCATCGTTGTCGTCGAGCGCCAATGCGATCTCGAGTTCAGAGGCCACCTGCTCAAAGGTCGCGTCGCGGTCAGCGCACCAGCCATAGATCCAGCACTGGCCGAGCACACACGCCTTCCAGGCGTGAGCGTGGGCGTAATTCGGATCCATTGTCAGCGCCCGGTTGAGCAGGGTCTGCGCCTGCGCGTTGTCCTCGCGTGTTGAACGGTGATGCAGGAGCTTTGCAGCCAGCACGCATTCGTAAGCGCGCATGTTCTCGGTCGGCTTGCGCTTGGTGCGGTCATGCGCTGCCGCTTCCACGCGACCAGGCAACGTCGCGACGATTGCGCGGGTCATCTCGTCCTGGATGGCGAAAATATCCTCGAGCTCGCGATCGTAACGTTCGGCCCAGATATGGCGGTCGGTTTCCGCATCGATCAGCTGCACGGTGACGCGGACGCGCCCCCCGGCCTTCCGCACGCTGCCCTCGATGACATAGTCGACGCCGAACTCACGGCCGATGTCCTGGACCTTTACGGCCTTGCCCTTGTAGACGAAGGTCGAGTTTCGCGAGATGACGAGCAAGTCGTGGAAGCGCGAGAGCTCGGTGATGATGTCTTCCGTGAGACCGTCGGCGAAGAACTCCTGTTCCGGATCGCCGCTCATGTTGGCGAACGGCAGCACGGCGATCGACGGCTTTTTTGACACAACCGGTGACGCAACAGCCTTGGTCGCGTCAGGCAGGCTTGCAGGCCCCTCCGCCAGGCGAATGCGGAAGACGCGGATCGGACGCGTGATGTTCTTGACGCTCTGCTCGCCGAGATCGTCGAATTGAACTCCGTCGAGCCGGTCGCCAACCTGATCGCGCACTGCGCCTGAAACGCAGATCCCTCCAGGCTCGGCGAGCGTCTCCAGTCGCGCCGCGACGTTGACGCCGTCACCGAAAATGTCGTCTTGATCGACGATGACATCGCCGAGATTGATGCCAATGCGGAATTGTATCCATCGTGGCGGCGGGACATCGGCATTGCGCCGCGCCATGCGGCGCTGAACCTCGGCGGCACACAGCACGGCATCGACGACGCTGTGGAATTCGGCGAGCATGCCGTCGCCAGTCGTCTTGATGATGATGCCGCGATTTTTGGCAATGGCCGGATCGATGAGCTCGACCCGGTGGGTCTTGAGGCGCGCAAGGGTACCCGCCTCGTCGACTTCCATGAGCCGGCTAAAGCCGACCATGTCGGCGGCGAGGACCGCGGCAAGCCTGCGCTCTGGTCCCGGCACATCCATCGCTCGGTCCCTTCACCGAGCACTCTAGCAGATGAAGGGATTTCGCCCAAGCTTGGTGCGCTGCAACGCCTACCGGGCGAGACGCCTCAGAGCATTCCCAGCGCCTGCATGTAGGTCTCGAGAATGGTCTCGGCCTCGGCGCGCTCGTTGGGGTCCTGCTTGCGCAGGCGCACGATGGTGCGCAGCGCCTTGACGTCGTAGCCGTTGCCCTTGCTCTCGGCGTAGACGTCGCGGATGTCGTCGGAGATCGCCTTCTTCTCTTCCTCCAGCCGCTCAATGCGCTCGATGATGGATTTGAGCTGGTCCTTGGCAAATTTCGTCGCGGGCTCGTCGTCGCGGACGGCGGCGGAGGTGGCCATCTTGGTACTCCCAATGGAACTGGCAAAACGAGGTGACGCCGGCATCCTCACCGCGCGTGCTGCGTAGACCCTTAGGGTTGGCGCCCTCCGCGTTCAAGGCAGCATCGCGCTCGTCCACAGCGCGCCCACACCTTCCTGCAGCTGCCTGAAGAAAGCTGTTGTGCGGCGCGACTCAGCAGGCCGCAGGCGGCCGTTCAGTGCCCGTGGGGATGGACCTTCTTCATCGCCTCGAGCTGCTCCGGCGTGGCCGTGCCCTGGTATTTCGACTTCCAGGTCTCGTAGGGCATGCCGTAGACAGCTTCACGGCTCTCGTCCTTGCTTAAAGCGACGCCTTGGGCGTCGGCGGCATCCTTGAGCCAATTGGACAGGCAGTTGCGGCAGAAGCCGGCCAGATTCATCAGGTCGATATTCTGGACGTCCGTCCGCGTCCTCAAATGATCGACCAGGCGCCGGAAAGCGGCCGCTTCGAGCTCCGTTCTGGTTTTGTCGTCGATTGCCATAACTGGATTCCTTAAGACCTGCCCCGATGGCGGTCACCCTTACGGGATCAGGTGGGTCCTGTCACAGATTTTGCCATATCACGGCGCAAACGGGCCGAAACCCCGGCCTTGGGACAGTTCCCGGCCCCTACGCCAAATCGTCAATGATCTGATATAGCTTTTCGCGACTATGATCGCCGAATCTCCCCGCTCCCTCCTTCGCATGCTCGCCCGGTTGGTCCCGGTGCTGGCGGTCGCGCTGCTGTGCCTCTGGACCAGCCCGGCGTCCGCCGATTTCCGCCTCTGCAACAACACGTCGAGCCGGGTCGGGATTGCGCTGGGCTACAAAGACGCCGAGGGCTGGACCACCGAGGGCTGGTGGAACATCTCGTCCCGCTCCTGCGAGACGCTGCTGCGGGGAACGTTGGTCGCCCGTTACTATTACATCTACGCCATCGACTACGACCGTGGCGGTGAATGGTCGGGTCAGGCCTTCATGTGCTCGCGCGACAAGGAGTTCACCATCCGCGGCACCGAGGATTGCCTGGCGCGCGGCTACGACCGGACCGGCTATTTCGAGGTCGATACCGGCGAGCAGCGGGCCTGGACGGTCCAGCTCACCGACGCCAACGAACAGCCGGCGCAGCAGCGCGTGCCCGGTCTGCCCGGCCCGGTCGGTCCGGGCGGGGTTCCGGGTTTGCCCAATAGCCCGCCCGGTGGTACGCCCCCGCGCCTGGCCTCCCGCCAGGCGCTGCCCCGCCCCCGTCTGGAAGTAAGCCATGAGGCGCCTTCGCCGTATCAAGATTCTCGCGACCCTGGGACCCGCCTCTTCAGACCTCGCGATGATCCGCCGCCTGTTCGAGGCCGGCGCCGACCTGTTCCGCATCAACATGAGCCACACCCCGCACGACAAGATGCGGGAGCTGGTGGCGACGATCCGTAACGTCGAAAGCAGCTATGGCCGGCCGATCGGCATCCTGGTCGACCTCCAGGGCCCGAAGCTCAGGCTCGGCGCCTTCACTGATGGCGCGGTCCAGCTCCAGAACGGCCAGACCTTCACCCTCGATTCCGACAAGGCGCCGGGCGATGCCACGCGCGTCCACCTGCCGCATCCGGAGATCCTGGCCGCGCTGCGGCCGGGACATGCGCTGCTGCTCGACGACGGCAAGGTGCGGCTGATCGCGGAGGAGACCTCGAAGGAGCACGCGGTGACGCGTGTCGTGGTCGGCGGCAAGATGAGCGACCGCAAGGGCGTCAGCCTGCCCGACACCGACCTGCCGGTCTCGGCCATGACGCCGAAGGACCGCGCCGACCTCGAGGCGGCGCTCGTCACCGGCGTCGACTGGATCGCGCTGTCCTTCGTGCAGCGCGCCGACGACGTGCTCGAAGCCAAGAAGATGATCCGCGGCCGCGCCGCCGTGATGGCCAAGATCGAGAAGCCGCAGGCGATCGACCGCCTCGCCGACATCATCGAGGCCTCCGATGCGCTGATGGTGGCGCGCGGTGATCTCGGCGTCGAACTGCCGCTGGAGCGGGTGCCGAGCCTGCAGAAGCAGATGACGCGGATGGCGCGCCGCGCCGGCAAGCCGGTGGTGATCGCGACCCAGATGCTGGAATCGATGATCCAGTCGCCGGTGCCGACCCGCGCCGAAGTCTCCGACGTCGCCACCGCCGTCTATGAGGGCGCCGACGCCATCATGCTGTCGGCGGAATCGGCGGCCGGCAAATTCCCGGTCGAGGCGGTCTCGACCATGAACCGCATCGGCGAGGAGGTCGAGCGCGACCCGACCTATCGCTCGGTGATCATGGCGCAACGCCCCGCGCCGGAATCCACCGCGGGCGATGCCATCGCGGACGCCGCGCGTCAGATCGCCGAGACGCTCGACCTGCCCGCTTTGATCTGCTGGACCAGCTCGGGCTCGACCGCCGTGCGCGTCGCGCGCGAGCGGCCGAAGCCGCCGATCGTGGCGATCACGCCGAACATCTCGGCCGGCCGCCGCCTCGCCGTCGTCTGGGGCGTGCATTGCGTTGTGGCCGAGGATGCGCGCGACCAGGACGACATGGTCGGCCGCGCCGGCCAGATCGCGTTCCGGGACGGCTTCGTCCGCGCCGGCCAGCGCGTCATCATCGTCGCCGGCGTGCCGCTCGGCATTCCCGGCACTACCAACATGGTGCGCATCGCCTCGGTCGGCCCCGAGGGCGACGCCCATATCTGATTTCCGGTCGCTCCGACAAAAAATGCGAAAACAACCCCATGCACAGTAGAAAGCGCATTTGGCGCCCATGCTGCGGTTCTTCGAAAAACCCTGTGCGACCAACGGCCTGAGCGCAATCAGGCCTCCGCTCTAAGCGCGCGGCGATTTTACGCCCCCACCAGCGCCTTCGTGGTTGGTAGCAGCGTCTGCTGCACCACCAGACCCCTGGCGCGAGCATCCATGACGCCGACGGCGCGCAGCGCCAGCAGCGTCACGGTCTGCACCGCGTCACGCATCTTGACGGGATCCTCGAGATTGTCGGGCGCGAGCGGCCCGACCAGGGCCTCATGCAGCGCGCCGAGCAGCGCGGTGGCGGCGAGCGCGGTATCCTGCGCCGGCAGATGGCCGGCGCGCACGGCGGCGTCGATCCGGGACGCGATCTCGCCCGCGATCTCGCGCCGGCTGGCAATACGCGAGGCGCTGACATCGACATCGACGGGCTCGGCCAGGATGCCCCAGGCCAGCCTGCGCTGCGACAACGTATGGACCGCCACGGTGGTCACGGCGGCCGCCAGCGCCGAAGACGGCCCCGGCGCGGCGTCGGCCGCCCGCCGGATCGCCGCGAGCTCGTCGCGGGAAACCTCGGCGATCAATTCGGAGATCAGCTCGGCCTTGGAGGGGAAGTAGCGGTAAACCGTGCCGGCCGCGACATTGGCCCGGACCGCGACCGGCGCAATCTGCACCGCCGCCATCCCGCCCTCCGCCGCAGCCTCCCGCGCCGCGGCCAATATCGCACTGCGCCGGGCCGCAAGGCGCTTCACCACTTGATGCGTCCGCCGATAAACCATGGCGCGCTTCCTGTCCCACACGCCAGCCACACGCCCTGCGGCCGAACGCTTCGTCACTGCAAAAGATGCAAATCGCCCCGCAAAGACTGAACAACTATTCAGGGTGGATGACAAGATGCAAATGCGTGGAGCGTCACAGCGAACGGGCTGGAGCGTCAGCCACGCCGCGAAGGCGACAGCGCGATGAGATCAGGCTTGATGGCCTGCCGCATAACAACAATAGGTGCGCTGCGGTGGGTGTCCCGGCAATCAATAGCCCAAGACCCAGGAGGAGAGAGCCCTCACCCGGCGCTTCGCGCCGACCTCTCCCGCAAGCGGGAGAGGTTAAAGGAGCCCGCGGCGACTCAAGCGATTCCGCCTGAAGGCCCCCGCTGTAACGCCGCGAGAAGCGACACCCAAAAGAAAAGAGCCCCGTCCAGGACGGGGCTCTCGAAATTCCTAAGGCGTGCAGTCTTACTTCAGGCTGCTCGAGATCGAGCCGAACTTGGTGTTCAGCGAGCTGCCGAGGTTGTTGACGACGGTGATGATCGCGAGCGCGATGCCGGCGGCAATCAGGCCGTATTCGATGGCGGTGGCGCCGGATTCGTCTTTCACGAAACGCGAAACGAGGTTCTTCATAGACTGCTCCAAAGATTAAACGGGGCTACAAACTGGTCTGGTCTTTTCGGCTTCCCAGCGCCGCCTGACCATGAAACCGAACCTAGAGGCAAAGAATTTCGCCGCAGTTAATTCGACTGCGGAAACACGGAGCGGTTTGCGTGTATTCGTCGATGGTAAATCGAAATTGAAAACAATCGGTTAAATTGTCGGGACATGAAATCGGCCCGGCGCCGCTGATTTACCCGAAGTTATGACCGCGCATGGTCCAATGCCGTCCGCTCGGCCTGAAGCGCGATGAGATGAATCGTTCACCGCGCTGCGGGTTATTGTTTGAGCATGATCTTCCCGGAAAACCGCGACACACTTTTCCGGCTCATGCTCGGACCGACAAGAACGACAGGACCACAAGGCGGCATGTCCCTTTCCTTTGCCAACAGCAGCGCGGTGCAGAGCCGCGCGCGCGCCCTGGTGCCGCTGTGCGTCGGTGCCGGCACCTATCTGTTCTTCCTTTTTGTCGGCGACACGCTGCTTCAGGACTCCGACTCGTTCTGGCAGATCAAGATCGGGCAATGGATCCTCGACCACGGCGCAATGCCGTACACGGACTTCTATTCCTTCACGCGGACGGGTGCGCCCTGGATTTCGACGTCGTGGCTGTCGCAGGTGATGTTTGCGTTCTCCTACACGCAATGGGGCTGGGCCGGGCCAGTGATCCTCACCGCGATCGGGATCGCGCTCTCGACCGCGATCTTCGTCTATCTGTTAGATGCGCAGATCGAAGCACCGCGCGCGGTGCTGTTTGCGATGCTGGCGCTGCTGTTGGCGCTGCATCACGTGCTGGCGCGTCCGCATATCCTGGCGCTGCCCGTCATGGTGGCGTGGGTCGGCTTCTTGATGGCGGCGGCCGACCGCAGGAGCGCGCCGTCCTGGACCTGGCTGCCGCTGATGGCGCTCTGGGCGAATTTGCACGGCGGCTTCGTGCTGGGCCTTGCGCTGATCGGCCCGATCTCGCTCGAGGCGGTCGAGCATGCCGAGAAGGGACGACGGCTCCAACTGTTCCTGCGCTGGGTCCTGTTCGGCGTGGGCGCATTGATCGCGAGCTGCTGCACGCCTTACGGCTGGCGGACGCTGATGGGCGCGACCAACATCCTCAGCCTCGGCGAGCTGCTGTCGCTGATCTTCGAATGGATGCCGGCGAACTTCGCCACGTTCACATCATTCGAGGGCGCGCTGCTCGGCCTGATCGCGCTCGGTTACTATCGCGGCGTCGTGCTCTCGGCGCCCAGGATCTTCCTGATCCTGTTCCTGACCTGGAGCGCGCTGACCCATGTCCGGAGCATTGAGGCCTTTGCCTTCCTGGTGCCGCTGGTGCTGGCAAAGCCGCTCGGCGAGATGTTCTCGCGGCCGCCGGCTGACGCCACTGATGCCGACGGTTGGCCGGCCCGCTACGTCACCGCGCTCGGCGCACTGATGATCGTGGCCGCGAGCTGGACCTCGACCTCGCTCTATATGGGGCATCACCGCTTCGGCTTCACGATGACGCAGACGCCGGTTGCAGCGGTCGACCTGCTCGAGCAGCGCAAGGCGCAGCGCATCTTCAACGCCTATCAGTTCGGCGGCTATCTGATCTCGCGCGACATCCCCGTCTTCGTCGACGGCCGCGCCGAGCTCTATGGCGAGAAATTCGTCATGGACTTCTTCAAGGCGACGGAAGGCAAGAAGCCCGAGCTGCTCCCGCGCCTGCTCGATGAATACAAGATCGACGCGACGCTCCTCGTCGCCGATGCGCCGGGCCCGCAGATCCTCGACCAGCTCAAGGGCTGGAAGCGGATCTATGCGGATGACATCGCGGTCATCCATGTGCGGGAGAATGCGGAAGGGGCGGCGGCGCCGTCGAAGTGAGGGCGCAAGTCCAGGGCGTGTGCTTAAGAAGTCCGCTTCCAAGTGCGGAGCGGACGTGGGCAGGCACTGCGGCTATCTGACCCCTTTGCGCACTTTCGGCTACGTCCTCGCTTACGTCAGCACGTAGGCTGGTTCCCCTCCCCCCGCACATTCCGGATTTTCCCACCGCTTAGTTGGAGTATGATCCGGCGGTCACCAGCGCTACCCTGAGGGAGGGAATCATGACGAACTTGGGCCCCTCGACGAGCTTTGACGTCAGAGCCGAAATTACCGCGGCTTATGCCGCCTGGGATTCGGCATTCAACAAAGCTGACGCTAAAGCGATTGCCAAAGCGTACGTCTCGAACGCCAAAGTGCTGCCTCCGACACATCAAATCATATCAGGTCCGGCAGAGATCGAGAATTTCTTCGCTGGGCTTTTTGCGAGCGGATTCGCCGATCACAACCTGACGATCATAGATGCGGGTGGAGACGAGAAGGTGGCCTACGGCACGGCGAGATGGAGCGCCAACGGCAAGGGAGCGGATGGGTCCCGCCAAGCTGCCGGCGGGATTGCTACGCACGTGTTTGAGCGTCAGGCGGACGGTTCGCTGAAGCTAAGGTTGCACACCTTCAACTAAGCCGGCCGTACGCCTCGCCTGACACCAGGCGAGGAGGCGTCGCGTGAACATCGCGGAATGGCTCGATGGTCTTGGGCTGGAGCGTTACTCCCAGGCCTTCCAGGATGCGGAAGTCACGCCTGAGGTCCTGCCAGAGCTGACCGAGGACGACTTGCGGGAACTTGGTTTGCCACTCGGCCCGCGCAAGACGGTGCTGAAGGCGATTCACGCACTCGCTCCGGGAAGCCGTCCCATACCTGTGGAGGTTCGCGCCTCGGCTGGACAGCCAAAATTGCCGCTGCCGTTGGAGGCAGATCGGCGGCAGCTCACAGTCATGTTTGTCGATCTGGTGGGCTCGACTGCGCTCGCCTCGGGACGTGACCCTGAGGAGCTGCGGGACCTGATGCAGGCCTATCACAACACCGTAGCGGGCGAGATCACCCGGTTCGAGGGCCATGTCGCCAAGCTCCTCGGCGACGGCGTTCTTGCTTACTTCGGCTGGCCGCGGGCGCATGAAGATGAGGCCGAGCGCGCAGTTCGCGCCGGGCTTCGGATATCCAAGGCGGTCGCCGCCCTTACAGAGCCGGCTGGTGCAGCACTTGCTGCTCGCGTTGGCATCGCAACCGGTCTGGTCGTGGTCGGCGAACTGATCGGCGAGGGAGAAGCCCGCGAGCGGTCGGTCATTGGAGAGACCCCGAATCTGGCCGCCCGCTTGCAGGGGCTCGCCGAGCCCGGCGGCGTTGTAGTCGCCGATTCAACGCGCCGCCTCATCGGAGAAGCCTTCATATACCAAGACTTGGGGACGGTGCCTCTCAAAGGGTTCCCCGGACCGGTGCAGGCGTGGCTCGTCCTCGGCGAGGGCGTGGCCGAGAGTCGATTTGACGCCCAGCATGGGATGTCGACAACCGCGCTGATCGGTCGCGACCAGGAGCTCGCACTTCTCTTGGACCGCTGGGAACAGGCAAAAGGGCGAGAGGGACAAATCGTTCTGCTCGGCGGCGAACCGGGCATCGGCAAATCCCATCTCGTGCGAGCGCTGCGCGACCGGCTCGCAGGCGTTCCGCACACATGCCTAAGTCATTTCTGTTCGCCATTCCATATCAACAGCGCCCTGTACCCTATCGTTGGGCTACTTGAACGGGCAGCGAGAATACGGCGAGAAGACCCTTCCGAAGAACAGCTCGATAAACTTGAGGCATTGCTCACTCTTGCGACGGACGACATACGCGGGAGCGCACCAGTTCTCGCAGACCTGTTGGCCATCCCGACAGGCGAGCGCTACTCTCCACTGGAGCTTAGTCCACACCAAAAGAAGGAGCGAACGTTCCAGGCTCTGTTGGAGCAGATAAAGGGCTTGGCAGCAAAGCGACCTGTTCTTGCCATCTACGAGGACGTCCACTGGGCCGATCCCACCACGCTCGAGCTCATTGATCGCGCCGTTGACGAGGTGCAGCGCCACTCGATCCTGATGATCGTTACTTTCCGACCGGAATTTGTTCCGCGCTGGACGGCGCATGGACACGTGGCAGCACTCTTCTTGAGCCGGTTGGGACGCAGGCAAGGTACTGCCGTGGTCGACCGGATAACCGGCGGCAAACTGCTTCCGCACGAGGTGCTCGAACAGATCTTAGCCAAGACAGACGGTGTGCCGTTGTTCGTCGAGGAGCTCACCAAGACCGTCCTTGAATCTGGGCTGCTTAAGGACCGCGGGAGCTACTATGAGCTTGTTGGTCCGTTGCCCCCGCTGGCGATCCCGACAACGCTCCAGGATTCATTGATGGCCCGTCTTGACCGGTTGGCACCCGTTAAGGAGGTCGCCCAGATCGCGGCCTGCATTGGCCGAGAATTTGGATACAACCTTCTGAAAGCAGTAACGCCGCTCAGTGAAGATGCCCTCCAGCGCGCTATCGATGAACTCTTGGAGGCGGAACTCATCTTTCGACGAGGAGTGCCTCCGGATGTCGGCTACACCTTCAAGCATGCGCTGGTACAGGACATCGCGCACGAGAGCCTGTTGAAGAGCAAGCGACAGCAGATCCACACCCGTATTGCCGCAGCTCTCGAAGAACATTTTCCTGCGCGTGCGGAGATGGAGCCGGAGACGATAGCTTTGCATCTCGCAGAGGCCGGGCTGGCGGCCAAAGCGGTCGGCTATTGGCTGCAGGCTGGCCGAAATGCCGCGGGGCGTTCCGCCAATCTCGAAGCGATCACTCATCTCTCAAGAGGGCTGGAAGCGCTCAAGGCCTATCCAGAAGGGTTGGAGCGGGATCGTCAAGAACTCGCACTCCAGACAGCAATTGGAGGTCCGCTGATCGCCATTCACGGATACACGTCTCCTCAGCTCGGCACTGCCTTCAGCAGGGCTCATGCGCTCTGCTACGAACTCGATGACATGGATGCGTTGTTCGCCACACTTAGCGGCAAGTATATTTTTCATTTCGTGAGAGGCGACTACCGCGCCATGCAGAGCCTGGTTGCCGAGGCACGCCTCGCCGCCGAGCGAACCGGGGACATGGCACTGGAATTGGGGGCGCATCGTTTGGCGGCTCTCACGGCTATGCACGCCGGTGACTTCCTTACGGCCCGCTCCGAGTTCGAGACGATTTTAAGCCGCTATGACCCGGTCGCCCATCGGCCAGCGCCTGTGCACTATGTCCATGACCCGAAGGCCTCCGCGTTACCCTACCTGGCGGTCGTGCTTTGGGTCCTTGGCTATCCCGATCAGGCCCTGAGAACAAGCCGTGCGGCGTTTGAGTACGCTGCGGAGCTGAACCAGACGAACCTTACCGCTCACGTCGCGGTGTATGGCGGAGCGGGACCTGCGGAGCTGACGGGTGACGTGGCGGCCGTACGTGCGCACGCGGACGCCATCATCGACCTCGCCGATCAGCACAGCTTGAACTACTGGCGGTTGAGCGGCCTCATCCTTCGGGGTTGGGCCATGGCGCAGGAAGGCGACGCGGAGAAGGGCCTGGCGCTCATGCGTCAAGGCTTGAACGATCGGGCCGGGCTCGGAGCCAGCTGGTACCAAGTTCGGTACTTGTGCATGTTGGCATCAGCCTATTTGCAGCTTGGTGATGGCGAGAAAGGGCTCGCTGCACTGACAGAAGCAAAGGACCTCGCGGCGCGCAATGACGAGCATATGTGGGAGGCAGAGGTTGCATGCGTTGAGGGCGAACTGCGGCGCATTCGTGGAGCTCCAGTGGGTGAGGTCGAGGCTTATTTGCAAACTGCACTTAATGTGGCACGCAGGCAAAGCGCGAAGTCGCTCGAACTGCGTGCAGCCATGAGTCTGGCTCGGCTTTGGCGCGATGAAGGCAGGCTTATCGAAGCACGGGATCTCCTTGCCTCAGCGTACCGATGGTTTACGGAAGGCTTCGAAACGCCTGATCTCCTTGCCGCAAAGGCACTCACCGCAGAATTGGCCGAGCTCTAGTGGTTGCTCTGCGGTCGTTCGCCGGACGCCTTGTTTCGCTGAGGTGATGCGTCGAATCGGCTCATTGCGCTCGAGCGCTCGACGTGAGCCCATTCCTTCTCGGAGAGCGCACGATGAAGGCCTTGCTGCTGCTCGTGTTTGCCATGGTTGTCGTGACCCGGGAAGCGACCGCTCAGGACGCACCAAAGGACGCGCAATGCGTCCGCGAGCGCGTCGCCATGGTCGAGACCATCCGGGCATACGCCCGATCCGCCGCCAGTGCCTTGGGACAGCAAGGCCTGTCGGAGAGTGTCCTTGAGGCCATGGAGCAAACGAAACGCCATCTGTTCATCCCCGAGAAATCTTGCTCCATCGCATACGCGGACAGACCGATGCCGATCGGTCTCGGGCAGACCATATCGCAGCCGTACATCGTGGCCTTGATGACCCAATTGGTCGAGGTCGCGCCCGATCACGTTGTGCTGGAAGTGGGGACGGGTTCGGGCTATCAGGCCGCCGTCCTTGCGCACCTGGCGCGAAAGGTCTGCACCATCGAGATCATCCCGCAATTGGCCGAGACCGCCGCGAAAACATTAAGAGACCTCGCGTATGACAACGTGAGCGTCAAGCTTGGCGACGGATACGATGGCTGGCCCGAATGCGGTCCTTTTGACGCCATCGTCGTGACTGCCGCGCTCGGGCAGCCACCGCCGCCCCTGATTGAACAGCTTAAAGTAGGTGGCCGGCTCGTTATGCCGGTGGGACCCGGTTACACCACTCAGCAGCTCACGGTCGTCGAAAAAATCGCCCCCGACAAGACGACGACGCGCGCCGTCGCCCTCGTGCGCTTTGTCCCCTTTACGCGTTCACAAAACTAAGCTCGCAAACGTCCCGTTCTTGCTGAGCCGGAATTTGTCGAGGCGGCCGGCGCCTCGCGCGAATGCCCGCCTCGGACCTCTGGTGAGGTCGGTTATCGCGCCGCTATCAGGGGTATAGCGGACCTCACCGCATACGATGTTGTCGACCGCCGTGCGCAGATGTTTGACGCGCTTCTCTGCCTCGCTGAAGACGTACCGAATTTGAAGACGAATCAATTCCTCAACGTCGCCAAGGCACGCTGAAAGCGAAGTCCATCGACCATTGCGAACCGGTTTGTTGCCGGTGGGACCTAGGGCGCGCGGAACTTTGCATGGTCTATTCGATTGTCGAACAGGGACCCTCATGGCCGAAGCCGATGAGCTTCGAGTGAACTATTATGGCCAAGGAGATCACTGGATCGATAGAGACGATCGCTGCGGCCGCCGAGCCGACCGTGCCATCGGCCCGCGCCGAGGTGTTTTACACTCAGGCCTTGCGCGAGCTCGCGAAGCTGGATCTGCCGTTTCTTTTGGCCGGCACGTATGCGCTGAGCGCCTATACCGGCGTGGTGCGCGCTACCAAAGATCTCGATATCGTGTGCAAGCCGACTGACTATCCACGTGTTCTCAACCACTTCCGCAACCTCGGGTACACCGTCGCAATCGAGGACGAACGCTGGCTCGGCAAGGTCTTCCAGGACGAGCACTTTTTCGATGTGATCTTCGCTTTCTGGCATGGCATGGCTCCCGTGACCGACCAATGGTTCGAATCCGCGCCGCGCATCGAGGTGTTCGGTACGCCGATGCGCATCATCGCCCCGACGGAGTTGATCTGGTCCAAGGCCTTCGTCCAGCTGCGGCACCGTTACGATGGCCCGGATATCGCGCATCTCATTCTCAAGCAGCACGATCAGATCGACTGGCGGCGTCTGCTTGCCTACATGGAGCTGCATTGGGAGGTGCTTCTGGCACATCTACTCAACTTCCGCTGGGCCTATCCGAGCGAGCGCGATTGCCTGCCGCGCTGGCTGATGGACGAACTGGTCGCCCGCCTGAAGACCCAGTTCGAACTTCCTCCTCCGCGCGTGAAGGTATGTCGGGGGCGCCTGTTTTCGCAGGTCGATTATGCCCCGGCCGTTGAGGAATGGGGCTTTGCCGACGCAGACCAGGATAGCGAGTAGCGCGATGTCCGAAAAACCCGACACGCTCACCTTCGCTGCCATTGGCGATCTCCACGTGAAGGAGGACCGCACGTTGTCCTTCCGGGAACTCTTTGCCGAGCTCTCGACCAAGGCCCGGGTGCTCGTCCTTTGCGGCGACCTCACTGACCTCGGCAAGCCGTCCGAAGCGGAACTTCTGGCGGAGGATTTGCGCGCCTGCTCCATTCCCGTTGTCGGCGTGCTCGGAAACCACGACTACGAGTCCGGGCAGACTGAAGACGTAAAGAGCATTTTGAAGGGCGCCGGAATGCACCTGCTCAACGGGCAGTCGTACGAAATCGAGGGCGTCGCCTTCGTCGGCGTGAAGGGCTTCATCGGTGGGTTCGGCCGCCGCATGCTCGCTTCGTTCGGCGAGGCCGTCGTCAAGAGCCTGGTCGCCGAAGCCGTCAACGAAGCGACGCACCTCGAAAATGCGATGCGCGCGGTGGCGAGCAAGCAGGCTGTTGTCGTCCTTCACTATGCGCCGATTCTCGATACGGTTGAAGGCGAGCCGCTGGAGATTCTTCCGTTCCTCGGCTCGTCACGCCTCGGCGAAACGATCGATCGATTTACGGTGAGTGCGGTCGTTCACGGCCATGCTCATCAGGGCCGCTATGAAGGCCGCACGCCCGGAGGCGCGCGGGTTTACAACGTGGCGCGGTCAATCAAGAAGCCCAGCGGTCGACCCTACGCCTTGATTCAGGTTTGAGGCGGGCTGCCACGGCGAAGCCCGGTGGCTCCGAGCTCTTTGACGCTATGGACCTCGATATTGGGCGTTTCGTTAATGCGCAGTGTCGAAGTTGGTGCTCGACCCGACCATTCTTGACCGTGATCTCGCCATAGAGCGCCGCGGTCGCGCCGAAAATGATTCCGCTCTCGGCGATAAACGCGCGCGCGGGAGCAGCAGTTTTTTGCAGGGGCGCGTGCGCAGTCATGAGTGTAAGCGAAGCGGATTGTTTCGAGCTGCTGTCCTCAAAGGGGACTCACGTAGAAACAACGGCTCGGTGAGTTCGCGGCGATCATTGCGTACATTGGAGGGTCTCATGCGATTCATTCTCCGTGTTCTCGCCGCATCCGTGATTCTCGTCTTCTATCTTCCCGTAATCTCTGGAGTCACGCTTGCGATTGCTGATGCGATTGGCGGGTTGCCGGGCACTCTCACCGGCTGGTGGAAGTATATCGGCGATGTGATCGCCGAACGCGCTGGCTTTTCTGGAAGCTACAAAGAGAACATGTTCACTATATGGGGCATCGCGGCGCTCCTCAGCGTCATCGGTCACACACTGCTTTCGATTTCCAGGGCGTGGATGCATCGATGAGGAATTTCGGGAAACCCCGCTGCTTGCCTGAACGCATCCGAAGGGAATGACTGCGCGGTCGTGTACCAGATCGCTCGCGGCCTGCGAGGCCGTCCACACACGGCCCTTAGCCGAACAACGTTGGGCCTATTGTGATGTCTGCTATAGGCGGTAAACCGGCGCGTGACTCGCTCGCTTCCACTGCCGCTTATGGACCCGCTTCGGACATTTTCTTAACGTCCGGCCGACCCGGACAGCGCCGGGCCGGCTGCGTGCATCAATGGGCATGCATCGCTCAGGGACGAACGCGGATGATCGTATTGCCCTTGCGTCGCTCGGTCGGATTTAAGGCAGCGACGGCATCGTCGAGCGTCGAGATGTTGCCGATGTTCGTCCGCAATCGTCCATCCCGTACCCGCTGGACGATCTCACTCAGTTGCGCACGATCGGGCTCGACGACGAAGTCAACCGCCACGCCGTCGGAGGGCCGCGCCTCGGCCGGCCCGACGACAGTCACCAATATTCCTCCAGTTCGAATCAGTCCTGCAGACCGCTTCTGGATATCACCGCCGATAACATCAAATACCAGATCGACTTCGCCGACCTCTTCCAGGGCGTCGTTGTCGAGATCGACGAACTCCTTCGCGCCGAAGTCGAGCACCGTCTGACGGTCGGCGGCACGTCCGGTGCCGATGACGTAGGCGCCGGCCTCTCGTGCGAGTTGCGTCACCATCGACCCGACTGCGCCGGCCGCGCCGTGTGCGAGAACGCTCTGCCCCGCGTGAAGGCGGCCGTGCTGGAACAGCCCTTGCCATGCGGTCAGGCCCGAGATCGGCAGGCTCGCGCCCACCGTGAAGTCGACGTCGCCCGGCAGCGGCGCGAGGTTGCGAGCCTCGATCGCCACATACTCGGCCAGCGTGCCGTCGCGATACCAATCCGCGAGGCCGAACACCCGCTGTCCCACCGACAGCCCCGTGGTGCCATATCCGAGAGCGGTGACCACTCCGGCCAGCTCGTGCCCAGGGATCGACGGTGTTCGGTCACGATCGAGGCGATCGGTCCAGGTCGAGGGCCACGCCAGCTCAGTCGGGACAAATCCCGACGCATGAACCTGAACGACGACGTCGTTTATCGCTGCCTGCGGCGCGGGCCGCTCCACCAGCTTCATCGCGGCCGTTCCCGCGGTTCGGTCCGTTACAACGATCGCCTTCATGGGAATTATCTCCTCGGTCATTTGTTAGTGTGTTGCAGGGGGCGTGGATGTGCCGGCCATCAACAAAACGCCAGGCAGTGTGGAATTCCTGTCTCCGTGTCTGCGATCTGAACTGTCTGCATTGACTGGGGCTCCCACTCAGCCTGATCGATCGGAATCGCTCCAGTCGCCGGTGCTGGCGAATAGATGCGTTGCGCCTGGTCATAAAACAGTACCAAGATTGCGGATTTTGGCTGTACCAAGCGCAATGGACCTTTCGGCCTGCTGTTTCCGGTGTTCGCCTTGATGTCGAGCGTGTTGTTGCTTGGCGAGCGCATGACGCCAAAGTTGATCGTCGGTGGGCTGCTCGCGATGTCAGGCGTGGCGACGACACAGGCCAGACCGAGCGCGCGCCTCGTTTGAACACCGACGTCGCGTCATGGCATCGACATCATCTGTCCGGCCAATGGAGATCACGATGTTGCGATCCCACGCGCCCGCCTGATCATGCGGTAATATCGAATGGTCGAACAGGAAGACGCATCATGAAGTTTCGCCATCTCGTCACCGCGCTTCTCGTCATGGTCTCGATCGGCGGAGCGCGCGCGGCGCCGCAATGGCTGAGCCTGCCGCCGACGCCGACACTGCCCAAAGCGGCCCACAGCGGTCTCGCGCCCATCAACGGGGTCAAGATCTGGTACGCGGTGTTCGGTCGCGGGCAGCCCGTCCTGTTGCTGCATGGCGGTCTTGCCAATGCGAACTACTGGGGCCACCAGGTCCGCGCGCTGCAGCAGCACTATCAGGTCATCGTCATGGAGAGCCGCGGCCATGGGCGCAGCAGCCGCAATCAGGAGCCCTACGGTTACGACCTCATGGCCTCGGACGTGGTCGGGCTGCTCGACCATCTCAAGATCAGGAAGGCGGCGATCGTCGGCTGGAGCGACGGCGCGATCATCGGCCTCGACATCGCCATGAAGCATCCGGAGCGGGTGAGCAAGCTGTTCGCCTTCGCGGCGAACTCGGATCCGTCAGGCGTTGCGGACATCGCTTCAAGCGACGTCTTCAACGCCTACATCGCCAGGGCCGGCGAAGAATACAAGCGCCTCTCGCCGACACGGACGGAGTACAAGAGCTTCGTCGCCGACATCACCAAAATGTGGGAGAGCCAGCCGAAATGGACGGCTTCGGATCTCGCTTCGATCAAGGCCCCGACCTGGATCGTGGACGGCGATCATGACGAGGCGATCAAGCGCGAGAATACCGAGTTCATGGCGGCGAACATTCCCGGCGCCGGCCTGCTGCTCCAGCCGGAGGTCAGTCACTTCTCGTTCTTGCAGGATCCCGAGCAGTTCAACGATGACGTGCTGCATTTCCTGGCGCGTGGCGGAGGCCCGCGCGCATCGCCGAAATGAAGAGCTGTAGGGTGGGCAAAGCGTAGCGTGCCCACCATGTCGACCGTGCGTTCCGAGAGATGGTGGGCACGGCGCGAGCGCGCCTTTGCCCACCCTATGAAGCTGGTGCCATGTCATTGCGAGCGCAACTGCATCAACATCGTCATTGCGAGCGCAGCTCTCTCGACACCGTCATTGCGAGGAGCCCTTGCGACGAAGCAATCCAGAATCCCTCGGCGGAACGATTCTGGATTGCTTCGCTGCGCTCGCAATGACCGAGTCTGCGGTAATAGCGCGCCTCCCTCTCGTGTCCCGGACGCGCTGCAACGCCATAACGCATCGAAGACGCGCGTGAACGCGCTTACGGCGTTGTGGCGCAGAGCCGGGACCCGCCGCCGCGTACACCGCTGAAGCATGGGCCCCGGCTCAGCAGCGCACCACGTCGCAAGGGCGACGCGCTGCGCTGTGTCCGGGGCACGAGATCTGAATTGCGAGACCACAAAAAACGCGGCGTTGCCGCCGCGTTTTTCAATTCGATCTGCATCTCGGAGCTTACGCCTGCGGCTGCGGCTCCAGGCCAGGATCCGGATCGGGCCGCGGGCGCGACTTGCCGGCCGGGGGCACGGCGGAAGCGCGCGGCGTGGCCGGCTCCAGCACGGACTCGCGGTTCGGCTTCTTGCCCTTGAGCAGGTCGACGATCTCCTCGCCGGTCAGCGTCTCGAACTCGAGCAGGCCCTTGGCGAGCGTCTCGAGGTCGGCATGCTTCTCGGTGAGGATGCGGGTTGCTTCCTTGTAGCCTTCCTCGACCAGACGCTTGATCTCGGAATCGATCTTCTGGACCGTTGCCTCGGAGGCGTTCTGCGTCCGCGACACCGACATGCCGAGGAAGACCTCGTCCTGGTTCTCGCCGTAGGAGACGGTGCCGAGCTCTTCCGACAGGCCCCAGCGCGTCACCATCATGCGGGCAAGGCGCGTGGCCTGCTCGATGTCGGAGGCGGCACCCGAAGTCACCTTCTCGCGGCCGAAGATCAGCTCTTCGGCGACGCGGCCACCCATCATGATGGCGAGGCGCGAGGTCATCTGCTCCAGCGACATCGACAGCTTGTCGCGCTCCGGCAACTGCATGACCATACCGAGCGCACGGCCGCGCGGGATGATGGTCGCCTTGTGGATCGGATCGGTCGCGGGCACGTTGAGGCCGACGATGGCGTGGCCGCCCTCGTGATAGGCCGTCAGCAGCTTCTCTTCCTCGGTCATGACGAGCGACTTGCGCTCGGCGCCCATCATCACCTTGTCCTTGGCCTCCTCGAACTCGGCCTGCGTCACCATCCGCTTGTTGCGGCGGGCCGCGGTCAAAGCGGCTTCGTTGACGAGGTTCATCAGGTCGGCGCCGGAGAAGCCCGGGGTGCCGCGCGCGATGGTCTTGAGGTTGATATCCGGCGCCAGCGGAACTTTACGAACATGCACCTTGAGGATCTGCTCGCGGCCGACGACGTCAGGATTCGGCACCACGACCTGGCGGTCGAAGCGGCCCGGACGCAGCAGCGCGGGATCGAGCACGTCGGGACGGTTGGTCGCCGCAATGAGGATCACGCCCTCGTTGGCCTCGAAGCCGTCCATCTCGACCAGCAGCTGATTCAGCGTCTGCTCGCGCTCGTCATTGCCGCCGCCGAGACCGGCGCCACGGTGACGACCGACGGCGTCGATTTCGTCGATGAAGATGATGCAGGGTGCGTTCTTCTTGGCCTGCTCAAACATGTCGCGGACACGGCTCGCGCCGACGCCGACGAACATCTCGACGAAGTCGGAACCGGAAATGGTGAAGAACGGCACGTTGGCCTCGCCCGCGACCGCACGCGCGATCAGGGTCTTGCCGGTGCCGGGAGGGCCGACCAGCAGCACGCCGCGCGGAATGCGGCCGCCGAGGCGCTGGAATTTGCCGGGGTCGCGCAGGAATTCGACGATCTCCTGGAGGTCCTGCTTGGCCTCGTCGACGCCGGCGACGTCCTCGAAGGTGACGCGACCATGCGCTTCGGTCAGCATCTTGGCGCGCGACTTGCCAAAGCCCATCGCCTTGCCGGCACCGCCCTGCATCTGCCGCGACAGGAAGATCCACACGCCGATCAGCGCGATGAAGGGCAGCCAGGAGACCAGCAGCGAGACGAACCACGGCACGTTGTCGCCGGGCGGCTTCGCGGTGATCTGCACCTTGCTGTCATAGAGCCGCTTCACCAGCGTCGGATCGTTCGGCGCATAGGTCTGGAAGCTGGAGCCGTTGGTGAAAGTGCCGTGGATGTCGGGACCCTGGATCACGACGTCGCGGACATTGCCGCGGTCAACCTCGCTCAGCAGCTGGGAGAAGGCGATGTCCTGCGAGGACGCGCGCTGACCTGGATTCTGGAAGAGCGTGAACAATGCCAATAGCAGCAAGACAATGATGACCCAGAGGGCGAAATTGCGCAGATTGGCGTTCATCGATCTTCCTTCGTGGTCGCGCGGATCGCGGCCTTGATCCTTGGGGAGTTACTTTGGTCAATGCGAGGAAATCCCAAGGAATCCTCTCGGTTAGACGCATACAATTTAGGTGCCGCCCCGGTCGCTGCCAAGGGAACGAGATGGGACTATTTATCCCATCTTAGCGCGATTCCCGCTGAAATAATGGCGTCCTAGCCCGGGTTTTTCCCGCCTGGTTAAGGTCGCCTGACGGCGCCGAGCCGAAACGGCCGGTGTCATGATCCGACCTCATGCAGCCCTCATGGGCGCTTCATGCACCCTTCACGCACCCTTGCGCCGCCGGGCCGGCGCCGGCGCGATGTGGATACGCCCGCCGGCGAGGCTGATCAAGGCTCCCGCAAGGGTTTGCTTCAGGACCGGCCGGCCATTTGCGGCTGCACGGGGTCCTGCGGCGATGGCCCGATCAAGCGCGGACATCAGGGTTTCGACCTTGCCGAGTTCCGCCGGCCCCTCGTGCCCGAGCGCGGCGATGGCCCGCAGCAGCAGCCGCAGCCGGACCTCCTCGGGCAGGACGGCAAACGCCGATGCCTCGAAGCTTCGAACGCCCGCCTGCGGCGCAACGTCGCGATCCCGCAAGCGGAGGAAGCGCTCGGCGCCGTCGGCGAGCACCTCGACGGCCGCATTGGCGCGCGCCAGCCTTGCCGCGAGCCGCACGAGCGTGCGGGCATCGCCGCCTTCGGCCGCGAGCTGTGGCAGCAGCGCGCGCAGCCGCGGCCGGGTGAAGGCGGTGTCGCGGTTGGTGGGGTCGTCGGCAAAGCCGACCTTCGCCCGCTTCAAGGTCGCGATCAGCTGCGCCTTCGGGACGTCGAGCAGCGGACGCGCCAGCACGATGCCATCGCGCTCGCTGACACTGGCCATCGCCGACAGCCCGGCAAGTCCACTGCCGCGGAGCATTCGCATCAGCAGGGTCTCGGCCTGGTCGTCGCGGGTGTGGGCCGTCAGCACATGGCTGGCGCCCACGGCCCGCGCGGCCTGTGCGAGCAGCAGGTAACGGGCCTCGCGCGCCGCGGCAGGTAGTCCCGTCTTCGGCTTTGCGCCACGCCAGCGCAGGGTCCGGTGCGGCAGCCCGAGTTCGGTTGCCAGACGCTTGACCTCGCGCGCCTCGCGGGCCGCTTCCGGACGCAGTCCGTGATCGACGGTGACGACGGTGAGTTGCGGGCCGCGCACAAGACTGCGCCGCCAGCGGGCCGCGAGCCACATCAGCGCGACCGAGTCCGGCCCACCGGAGACCGCGAGCACCAGCGCCGGCGCAGCTTTCAGGCCCGCGAACAGCCGCCTCGCCTCGCCTCGCGAGATCGGAGAATTGTCGTCGTCTGACATGACGGCCCAGCAAATCGTCAGCGGATGATTGCGATGTTTAGCGCAGCACCATCCGCATTGTCAGGACCCTAACGCCACGCGTCAGCACTTCACCCGCTTCTGCTCGCGATCGACCGCGGCTTTGACGCCGGCGGAGGCGCGCGGATATTTCCGGCCGACCTCGCCGAAGGCGGCGCAGGCGGCCTCCTTCTCCTTCAGCGCGGCGAGCGACTGGCCGAGCCGCAGCAGCGCATCCGGCGCCTTGGCCGATTTCTCGTATTTGGTGGTGACGGCGAGGAACGCTTCCGCGGAGTCGCGATATTGCTGGCGCTGGAAGTAGCTCTCGCCGAGCCAGTATTGCGCGTCGCCGAGCAGAGGATCGCTCGGGTATTTCTGCGCAAAATTCTTCATGGTCTGCTCGGCGAGCGCATAGTCCTTGCGCTGCATGTAACCGATGCCGAGGTCGAACTCGTCGCGCGGCGTTGCCGAGGGCGGCAGCGTTGTGAGGCCAGCGCCGCCTGATGGCGCGGGATGGCCGGATTGGGCCGGCGGATAGCCGGGCTGCGCCGCCGGAGGAGCCGCCTGCTGCTGATAGCGGGGGCTGGTGTTGGCGAGATCGAGCGGCTCGCCGGCGCCGCGGCCGCCAGGGGCACCACTGGGAGCTCCTGCCGGCATCGGCTGCTGACCGCCGCCAAGCGCGCGCGGCGCACCGGGCGCGTTCGGGTTCTGGTTCGGATCGAAGGCATCGCCGCGGCGGCGCGTGCCGGGCGCCGGCTGCTCCTGAACGATCGGCGCGGGAGCGGCGATCTGCGGCTGCTCGTAATTCGGCTGCACGGCCTGCTGCTGCGGCTGCTGCTGGCGATAGCCCGGCGCGACCTGACTTGGTGCGATCTGGGCGGGCGGCATCGCCGCGACGTTGGGCGCCTGTCCGGGCGCGGCTTGCGCGCCGCCTTCGAGCGCCCGCAGCCGCTCCTCGAGCTGGCGGTTGCGATATTGCAGCTCTTCGTTCTGGCCGGTGAGCTGGCGCAGCTGGTTCTCCAGCCGCTCGATCCGCATCTCGGGGTCGGCATCATCCGACTGCGCCAAGACCGGCTGCGCAAATGCGGGCGAGCACAAAGAGAGCAGCGCGGCAATCGCCGCGGTGCCGGTAAAGACCTTAAATCTGGATGACATCTTGCCCTGACGACAAAAGCGAAATGGCCTGCGACGGAACATTCGACGCGCCACACATTGAAGTGGAGTACGCCAAAAATGTGACTGGTACCAAGGGGTTTCTGTCACAGAATGCTGAAACGAAACCGGCGCCCGAGAGGGCGCCGGCATCATCCAGTTCTGAAGCTGAACGGCGCCTGACTGAACGTCAGGAGCTCGCGTTCAAGACGGTGACGGCGCGCCGGTTCTGCGACCAGCAGGAGATGTCGTTACAGACCGCGACCGGCCGCTCCTTGCCGTAGGAGATCGTGCGCATGCGGTTCGGATCGATGCCGCGCGAGGCGAGGAACGAACGCACCGACTGGGCGCGGCGGGCGCCGAGCGCGATGTTGTATTCGCGGGTGCCACGCTCGTCGGCATGACCTTCGATGGTGAAGCTGTAGCGCGGATAGGTCTGGAGCCATTGCGCCTGCTTCTCCAGGGTCACGATCGCCTGAGGGGTCAGATCGGTCTGGTCGCTTTCGAAGAACACGCGGTCACCCACGTTGACGACGAAGTCCTGCTGGCTGCCCGGCGTCGCCGCGTTGGCCATCGCATCCGTCGCAGCATTCTTGTTGGCGCAGGCGCCCATCGACAGCGCGACGGCAAGCACCGCGGCCAGCTTCAATCCCTGGAGGATACGCATAGGATGTTTCATTCCGGAGCCTCCACGCTCGCGTTAGTCCACTGCTGTCCGGTCTACAGGGGGTTGGTTAAGCGAACGTTCCGTCAACCTTGACGGAACCTTGCCTCAGCCGATCAAATGCCCCCAACCAGCGAAAAGCACCCATGATGGTTAATGGGTTGTAAATGTGGCGCGAGGGTGAAGGCAAGCCGCGCCAGCCGGCACAGCACTGTTTTTTGCCGGGATTCTAGGCCGAAAGGCGTACGGCGGCCCGAGGCGCCGCTTCGGAATCAGGCGTGAACGGCGTCCGCCACGAACACCGGCCGCTGCGGAACGGACCGTTGCGGCGCCTGGCGCTGACCACCGCGCCCGAACAGCATCCGCCGCTCGAAGGCGGTCGACCGCATGATCGGATAGCGCTCGAACACCTTCTTGCGGAAGGTCGGGAAGTCCGCCGCCATCAGCCCGAACGGCTTGGTGAGACCGGGAACCAGCCGGGGCTCGGCGATGGTCTGGTGCAGGAACACCCGGCGGTAGAAGGCCTGATGCTCGGGGCGCACGATCGCAAGGCCGAGATCGGCATTAAAATGCTCGCAGGCCATGTAGGCGAGGCGCGTCGTCAGATAGGGCAATTCCGGGACACGTTTGACCTGGTCGGGATCGGCGACGAAGCGGGTCGGGTCGATCATGACCTCGCCGCGGTCGAGCCGTGGCAGCAGGATCTCGGGGAAGACGTCGGCCGAGGTGGACTCGCGCCATTCCGAGGTCAGCACGCTGATGCGCACGGAGCTGCAGAGCTCGCCGTTGAGATAGACGCCGAAGGTCCACGCGTTCGGCAGTTCGTCGTAGCGGTCGGTGACCCGTGCGTCCGCCGATTCCTTGACGGCGCCTTCGCGCCGATAGGCGCGGTAGCGGAGATTGTAGATCTCCTCCTTCTCGTCTGCCGTCTCTGCGAGATGATAGTCGAGGTCGGTGAGGAGTTCTGCCCCCCGCCCAACAGCCGAAATGACCGCTTTGGCCGAGGACTGCATCCCAACTCCTTACCCACAACCCACACCGCTCACTGCAAACGCGCGCAAGAAAGGAGGATTTCTCCAGAACAACTTCCACGCGCGTCATGATTTATTAACAGCTTCTTAACATCTATGCAAAGCAATCGAAAGATTAGGGTTAACCACCGTAGCACTACGGTGGCCGCAACAGACTGAAACGACAGAAAATTTTTTGAGAGGCGGTCTTAAGCGAAGGAGCGCGAGAAGGCGACCTGGAGCGCGCTGTCGCCCCGGCGTCCATGCGAGGCGTTGAGGAGCTGGCGCATTCGCACCGCGGGCACTGGACGGCTGAACAGATAACCCTGCCCCTCGGAGACGGTGCCGTCGGCGCTGATCAGCTCGAGCTGCTCGTTGGTCTCGATGCCTTCGACCACGACGGCCATGCCGAGGTCGGCGGACAGCCGCGCCACGCCGCGCAGCAGCGTCAGCGGCCGGTCGGTGTCGATGCCTTCGAGGAAGGAGCGGTCGATCTTCACCTTCTGCATCGGGAAATTGTGCAGATAGCTGAGGCTGGAATAGCCGGTGCCGAAATCGTCGAGCGAGATGCGCACACCGAGCGCATGCAGTTGCGACAGGATGTCATGTGTGAGCTGGGTGTTGCGCAGCAGCGAGGATTCCGTGATCTCGATCTCCAGGCGATGGGCCGGAAGCCCCGAGACTTCGAGCGCGTAGCGGATTTCGCTCAGCACGTCGCGCTGGTGGAATTGCTGCGGCGAGAAGTTGACGGCGACGCTGACGCCCTCCGGCCACTTCATGCATTCCATGCAGGCGCGGCGCAGGATCCAGCGGCCGAGATCGACGATCAGGCCCATGTCTTCGGCGACCGGGATGATGTCGACCGGCGAGACGGTGCCGCGCACCGGATGATTCCAACGCAGCAGCGCTTCGCAGGTGGTGATCTTGCCGGACTTCAGATTGACCAGCGGCTGATAGAACAGCTCGAACTCCTCGTTGGCGAGCGCCTTGCGCAGGTCGAGCTCGAGGATACGGCGGGCCTCGACGGTCGCCGCCATCTCGTCGCGGAAGAAGCAGAAGGTGCCGCGGCCGTCGGCCTTGGCGCGGTACAGCGCCATGTCGGCGTTCTTGAGCAGCGTATCGGCGCTGGTGCCATCCGGCGAGGTCAGCGCGATGCCGACGCTGGCGCCGATCTCGACCAGATGATTGTCGATGCGATAGCGCTCGCTCAGCCGCTCGACGATGCGGCGGGCGAGACTAGCTGCGTCTTCGGGCGAGGAGATGTTCTGCTGGAACACGACGAATTCGTCGCCGCCGAAGCGGGCGACGAAATCCTCCGGCCGCAACATCTCGCGCAGGCGGTTGGCGACCGCACACAGCAGCTGGTCGCCGCAGGGATGGCCGAGCGTGTCGTTGACCTGCTTGAATTGATCGAGGTCGACGAACAGCAGCGCCGAGAGCCGTTCGGAATGACGCGAATGCGCCAGCAGCCGCTCGATCTCGTCGCGGAAGCTGACGCGGTTGGGCAGCGCCGTGAGCTCGTCATAGCGGGCTAGATGGCTGATCCGGGCTTCGGCGCTGGTGCGTTCGGTGATGTCTTCCAGCAGCAATACCGTGCCGCCACCGGTCATCGGCTGGAACGTCCAGGCCAGCGTGCGGCCGCGCGCCTGATCCGGATCGGCGGTGACGATCTCGCAGATTCGCGCCTTCTCGATCTCGGACAGGATCTGATTGCCGCTCTCCGGCGAGATCGACCCGGCAGCGACGCAGGCCGAGGCGATGTCGGCGGCCGTGGCGCCGCGCTTGACGAGGTCCTCGGGCAGCGCCATGAGCTCGCTGAAGCGGTGGTTCATCACGGCGAGGCGCCGATCGGCGCGAAACATGCACAGGCCGTGCGGCATGTTGTTGAGCGCGGTGTCGAACGGGCTGGCCAACGCGGATTCGCGAAAGCTCGAGGTCAGCGCCTTGACGAAGATCGCGTGCAGGCTGAGGTTGATGTTCTTCAGCGCGATGAAGAACAGCACGAGCAGGATCGCGAGCCCGATATAGTAGAATCCGCCGTGCAGCAGCAAGGCGAGCGACATCGGACCGCAGGCGAGCGCGACGTGCCACTGCACGACCCTGGGCTGGCCGTAATTGCGGGCGGCGCCGCCGGCGGTGTAGCCGACCGTGACTGCGACGCAGAGCATGTTCGCGACCGCGTCGTCGTTGTTGAAGATCACGACGAAGCACCACACGCCGATGACCGCGGCGTAGACGAGCGCGCCGAACCAATAGCGCGGCTCCAGATGCTTGGCCTGCTGGAACGTCAAGCCCGGCACGCGGTTTTCGTAGGGCCGCATCTGAAACGCGCGCCCGGTGCCGATGGCAATGATCAGAAACGCGATCGGCCACAGCAACACGTCGCCGGTCTTCAGCGCAGTCATCACCGCGGCCACGGCCGCGGAGGCCGAGCCGAGGAAGATCGCCCAGAAATTCTGCACCATAGAGTTGATGAGAGCGGCGTAGAGTATCGGCTCCAGCTCGTCTCGATCGCTCTGCTTCTGGTCGGCCAGCTGCATTGAGTTGCTACGCGTCCTGTTTGGCGCGTAGTCTTACCCAGACCAGATGAAGCCTTTCTGAGGGAACATCGTTAAAGTCGAGTTGTTTTTCGGCAATAGCGAACCTGTTTCTGCTGATATTTCAATCAACTAGGCAAGCCTTGCCGAGGGCAAGGTGAAGGAAAGCTTGCTTTCCTCACCGAAGCCGAAAAAAACTGCACGCTTTTTCGATAACATCGCGCGTCCAGAGGCGCGATCTATTGACCTGCCGTCCTATTGACCTGCCGTCGAGGACAGTAGCGGCGACCATGCCGGGTCGGAGGCAAAGCCCGGCGTCGGCACCTTCAGCTCGTTGCGGCCGGAGATGTCGACAGTGTACAGCGACGGTCCGGCATTGCCGCCGGGATCGCGGAAGAACATCAGCACGCGGCCGTTCGGCGAGAAGGTCGGACCCTCGTTGTGGAAGCCGGAGGTGAGCAGCCGCTCGCCGCTGCCATCCGGCTTCATGACGCCGATCGAGAACTGCCCGCCGCCCTGCCTGGTGAAGGCGATGTAGTCGCCGCGCGGCGACCACACCGGCGTCGAATAGGTGGCGTTGGTGTCGTCCTTAGAGAACGAGATGCGCTGCGCCTGCCCACCACCCGCGGCCATCACATAGATCTGCGACCTGCCGCCGCGATCGGATTCGAAGCAGATGCGGGTGCCATCTGGAGAATAAGAAGGAGAAGTGTCGATCGCCGGCGTGTCGGTGAGGCGCGTGGTTGAGCGCGAGCGCAGATCCATCACGAACAGGTTGGAATTGCCGCCCTGCTGCAAGCTCATGATGACGCGCTGGCCGTCCGGCGAGAACCGCGGCGCAAAGGTCATGCCCGGGAAATTGCCGACGATCTCGCGCTGGCCGGTCTCGATGTTGAACAGATAGACCTTCGGATCGCCCTGGCCGAACTCCATATAGGTGATCTCTTGCGAGTTCGGCGAGAAGCGCGGCGTCAGCACGAGGTCGGAGCCGCGCGTCAGATAGCGCACATTGGCGCCGTCCTGGTCCATCATCGCGAGCCGCTTGACGCGGCGCTCCTTCGGCCCGCTCTCGTCCACGAACACCACGCGGCTGTCGAAATAGCCCTTCTCGCCGGTCATCCGCTCGTAGATCTGGTCGGAGATGATGTGGGCGATGCGCCGCCAATATTCCGGCGAGGTGAAATATTGCTGGCCGGCGAGCTGCTGGCCGGAGACCACGTCCCAGAGGCGGAATTCGGCCTTGAGCCTGCCGTCCGGCTGCCGCGTCATGCGGCCGGTGACGAGGGCCTGCGCGTTGATGGTCTTCCAGTTCTGGAATTGCGGCGCGACGTCGATGTTGCTGATGCGCTCGATGAAGGCGGCCTGGTCGATCGGCGCGAACAGGCCCGAGCGCTTCAGATTGTTGGTGATCACTTGCGTGACGCCGTTGCCGACGTCGCCGTCGGACGGCGAGCCCGGCAGGAAGTTGGTGATCGCGATCGGGACCGGCTGGAATTCGGTGGGATCGATGCGAAGCCGCGGCTGCCCCTGGGCGAAAGCGTGTCCACCCCCGAGCATCGCGAGTGCCGATCCGGTGACGGTCATGAAACGGCGGCGGTTCATCGAACGGGCATCATTCATCGCAAAATTCTTTTGTTCGGATGTCACAACATATCTTTCAGACCGAAAGTCATCGGAATGAGCTTCCAGCTCTCGTACTGCTGCTTCGGCATGAACGAATAGACCTGGCACTGCACGATGGCGCGCTTGGCGCTCTCCGCCACAGCCTGGGCGATCGACCGCGACGGTCCGCGCACCGCGACGACGATTGGCTCGGCCGCCAGCGATCCGTCGATCTTCATGGGAATGTCGATGTCGGCTTCATACTGGTCGGCGTCTTGGCCGTTGTAGGTCGGCGTGAAGCAGCGCTTGACCGCGCCCTGGAATGCACCGCGCCAGGTCGCGACGTTGTTGGCTGCAGTCCCGGTCGCCGATCCCAGCGAGGCCGACGCATTCAGCGCCGAGCCGGTCTGTTCGTGCCGGGTGGCGGCGCGCTTGTCGAGATCGCGCTGGATCTGGGCGGGGTCGAAGGTGCGCTCCTTGGGCTTGGGCTGCTGTTGCGGCTGCACCGCCGCGACCTTCTGCTCCACGGGCTTCGGCGGCGGCTTCTTGGTGTCCAGCTTCTTCTGGAGCTCGGCGATCGGATCTTCCTTGGCCGGATCAGGCTTCTTTTCCTGCGGCTTCGGCTCTTCCTTCGGCTTTGCCTCGGCGACAGGCTTGGGCGGCTCGGGCTTCTTCTCGACCGGCTTCTCGACGGGTTTTGGCGGCGGCTCAGGCGTCGAGTTGGTCTTGATCAGCTCTTTCTTCTCGGTGACCTTGCCGACGGCGTCTTCCTCGGGCTTGGGCTCCGCGATCTTCTCGACCTTGGGCTTCGGTTTGTCCTTCTCCCCGGTCTTCTGCCCCGCCATCATCTTCGCGAGTTGATCGGTGGAGATGATGTCGATCGGAAGCGACTCTTCCGGCGCGACGTAAGCCTTGCTGCTAAAGGTGACGAGGCCCCATCCCAGCACGAGGACGTGGAGTGCAATCGACGCAACGAGTGTCTTGTCGACCTTCACCTTCACGGCCTACCCCTGCTCCGCTTCCGTGACGAGGGCGAGCTTCTTGAAGCCCGCGCCGGACAGCAGGCCCATCACCCTGGCCACCGTCCCGTAATCGGCCTTCTTGTCGGCACGCAGATAGATGCGTTCCTCGAGCCCGCCGCGGGCGTCCGTGATCGCCTTGAGCTTCGGCACCAGCTCGTTGATTGCGATCTCGGCGTCGTTGATGAACACCTTGCCTTTGATGTCGACCGACATCTGGATCGGTTTCTGGTCGTTCTGCTCGAGGCTCTTGGCCTGGGTCTGCGGCAGATCGAGTGGCACGCCGACGGTGAGCAGCGGCGCCGACACCATGAAGATGATGAGCAGCACCAGCATCACGTCGACCATGGGGGTGACGTTGATCTCGGCCATGACCGGCTTGCGCCGGCTGCGGCGCCCGCCGCCTCCGGACGAACTCGCGACGTTCATGCCCATGGTCTGATGCCCAAATTGCCCTTCACACTATACATGCCGTCATACATGCCCTCCGTCAGCCCCGCTCGTCGATCTGACGTGACAGAATGGCGGAAAATTCATCGGCGAAGCCTTCGAGCCGCTGGGCCTGCCGATTCACCTCGGAGGTGAACTTATTGTAGAAAATAGTGGCAGGAATGGCGGCGATGAGACCGACGGCGGTGGCAAACAGCGCCTCCGCGATACCAGGGGCCACCACCGCCAGAGAGGTGTTTTTCGACGCGGCGATCGACTGGAAGCTCGACATGATGCCCCAGACCGTGCCGAACAGGCCGACGAAGGGGCCGGCGGAGCCGACGGTCGCGAGCACCAGGAGCCGGCGTTCCAGCCGCTCGACCTCGCGCGCGATCGAGACGTTCATCACCTTGTCGATGCGCATCTGCAAGCCCGCGACCGAGCGGGCATGGCTCTCGAAGGAACGCTTCCATTCGCGCATCGCCGCCACGAAGCAGGCCGCCATGGAATGGGTCGGCTTGGCCGAAAGCGTGCGATAGAGCTCCTCGATCGACTCGCCGGACCAGAAGGCCTGCTCGAAACGATCCATCGAGCGCCGTGTGCGCGCGTAAAGAAAGATCTTGTCGATGGCGATCGCCCAGACCCAGACCGAGCAGGACAGAAGTCCCAGCATCACCGCCTTCACGATCCAGTGAGCCTGCCAGAACAGCGCAATCAGCGACACGTCGGCGGAGGCAGCAACCGGAAGGGCTGACTGAGCCACGTCGGCCGGATTCATAAGCAGTATCCTCTCAAGGCGATCGTTACCTAATGTCCTTCGGCCAGCAAATGGCGGCCGGTATCCTCTAACAGCCGCGCTAGAACCGGCGCGGCCGGCAAGCCCGCTCAAAGCCTTGGTTTTTTGGGGTGCAGGGCTCGTCCAAAGGCTCTCCAAAGCCGGCCGCCTGCATTCCCCGCCAAGATGTCAAAACTATGGGCCTCGACACGGCTTCGGGCGCGACTGTCCGCAATTACCAGAGCCCGGCGTTGGTTAATGCGGGGTTACCGGGGACGAATTTGGCTGCGGGAAAGGCAGGCAGCGCAGGGGGATGGGGGGACAGGGCCCGCTACGTCCGGGACACCAGAGTTCCGCTTCCTCCCCGCACATAGCATGAGGAGCGCCCCTCGCGCCTGCAGGAACCAGCCCTCGCCCGGAAAAGTTGTCCCGGAAATTCATCTTTGGCGAGGTTTTGCCATGAGCATCAACCCCAAAACGACTGCCGCGATCGGCGATCACCCCCTGCACCCTATGCTGATTCCGTTCCCCGTCGCCTTCCTGGTCGGCGCGCCGATCGCCGACTTGGCCTTCATCGGAACCGGCGATGCCTTCTGGGCCCGCGCCGCGATCTGGCTGATCGGCGCCGGCATCGTCATGGCGCTCGTTGCTGCCGTAGCCGGTTTTACCGACTTCTTGAGCGAGCCCCGAATCCGCAGCCTCGAGGATGCCTGGTATCACATGGTCGGCAATCTCGCGGCGGTCGTGCTGGCGCTGGTCAACTTCTATCTCCGTTACGCGCAAGGCACTGAAGCTGCGGTCAAGCCGTGGGGCGTGGTTCTGTCGCTCATCGTCGTCGGCATCCTCCTGTTCACGGGATGGAAGGGCTGGGAGATGGTGCACCGGCATCACGTCGCGGTGCTGGACGCGCCAGGCCAGACCAGCTCGGAGCCGGTCATGCCGCCTCATGGCGGCGAGAGCGACCGGCGGGCCGCCTGAGCGAGGCGCGCATCAAGCGGTCAGCGCCGCAGCGCCGCTTTCCGTGAGACTACGTGCTTGCATAGCAGGCATTCAGGACCATATGCTCAATTATCGAGCTTCGGCCGACTGCTTTGGCCGGAATCTCCCGGCAAAGCATCTCGTTCACGACCCCGCGGTGGCACGCCATCAGCGGGGTTTTTCGCAGGCGGCCGACTTTAGCTCGGCCGGAGCGAATCCCGCATCCTCTTGGTTCAAGGTCCTTCCGAAAACATGTCGCCCAATACCGCCGACGACGACCAGCACGACGACATCATGTATCCCTCCGCCCTGCCGTTTCTCCTGGTCCATCTCGGCTGTCTTGCGGCGATCTGGTCAGGCATCGATTGGCAGGCCGTCGCGATCTGCGTCTCACTCTATTGCGTGCGGATGTTTGCGATCGGAGCCGGCTACCACCGCTACTTCTCACATCGGGCGTTTGCGACCAGCCGGATGTTTCAGTTCATCCTGGCCTGCCTCGCGCAGAGCAGCGCGCAGAAGAGCGTTTTGTGGTGGGCGGCCAAGCATCGGCACCATCACCTGCATTCCGATACCGAGACCGACGTGCATTCGCCGCGTCACCGCGGCTTCCTCTACAGCCATCTCGGCTGGATCTTTTCGCGGCAACACGACACGACCGATCTCGTGAAGGTCGGTGATTTCGCCGCTTATCCGGAGCTGATGTGGCTGCATCGGCTGGAGCTGCTGCCGGCTTTCGCGCTTGCAACGCTCTGCTTCCTGGCGGCGGGCTGGTCAGGCCTGGTCGTTGGCTTCCTCTGGAGCACGGTGCTGCTCTATCACGCGACCTTCTGCATCAATTCCCTCGCCCACGTGCATGGACGCAAGCGGTACGTGACGGGTGATGACTCCCGCAACAACTGGCTATTGGCGCTGTTCACGCTGGGTGAGGGCTGGCACAACAATCACCACGCCTACCAGAGCAGCGTGCGACAAGGCTTCCGCTGGTGGGAGATCGACGTGACCTATTACGTCCTGAAGGTCTTGTCGTGGATCGGCGTCGTCTGGAACATGAAGGCGCCGCCCGAACAGGTGCTGCGCAACGAGCAGCCGCTCGGCGCACGGGTCATCAATCGGGCGGCCCGCGAGCTTGCCGGACGGTTCGATGCGCAGACGCTCGCGCATGCGATCTCGTCGGCGCGGCGCCGGGCCGACCTCGCCCAGCTGCAACTGCCGACCCTGCACGACATCCTCAATCGCGCGCATGAAGGCGTCGATGCGCTGACGCATCTGCATCTGCCGAAGATACCGACCCGGGACGAGTTTCTCGCCGAGGCCAAGGCGATGTTCGCGCGAACACGATCGCTCAACGAGATCGTGGACCACGCCTACGAACACTTCCTGGCGTCGGTGCGCGCGCAGCTCGCGACCACGACCTGAACGTCGCGGCTGACCGCCGCGCGCGTTGCATCCGCGCAGCGGAGATGTCTTGACGCTCGACGATCTGGCTCCGACAATCACGGACCCGATGGCAGCTCTTGCGACAAGTTGCTGTAAGCACAGCTTCGTCCGCCCTGCTTCCCGGCATCGGTCATGGTGATACCTGCCCACGCGGAAAACGCGTTGTCAGGACTTGGTCGCGCCTCCCGCGGCCCGGGTTCTACGGCACCTTCTGGTCCTGCACGTGCCCGTAGACCACACCGCAGAACGAGCGCTGGCCCGGACACCGGCCAAAATGGCAATCCGGATCAAGCGCGCAGCCGCCGTAGATGAGGCCGATATAGCCCAACACCGCGAACGCGGTGATGCCGAGCAGCAATCGGGTGTGGCGGTCCATGAACTTCGTCCTGGAATAACCTGCGCCCATCGGCGAAGCGGCACGCACACATCCTAGTGTCGATAGACGCACCGTTCGAGGACCGGCGCTGACATTTTCGCAACGTCATGACCGGGCTTGGCGCCTTCGCTGAAGTTTCGGTGGCCGACCACGTTGTGGGCCCGGCGCAGCCTTGGCGGAGCCGAGCCCCGGCCGTTCACGCCTTGCCCGGCGATGCAAGAACGTGGATGCCAGGGGACAAGCCTGGGCATGACAATCCCTCGCAGGCACGGCGGACGAGGAAAGAAAGCACCAAAAACCAAACCGCCCGCCTGCGGGTTGCGCAGGCGGGCGGCTCGGGGCCATCAGGACTTTGGGGGCATGCGCCTGAAGGCTTTGAGAGGTGCCAGTTCCCAGATCAGCCCTGCTGCTGGTCGTTGGGCGGCGGGGTCGGACGCGTCTTGTGCTGCGCCATGAACTGGTCGAACTCTTCCTTGTCCTTGGCGTGACGCAGTCGGCTCAGGAAATCCTTGAACTCGCGCTGCTCTTCCTCGAGCCGCTGCAGCGTCTCGGCGCGATATTCGTCGAAGGCGCGGTTGCCGGATGACGGCGGGCCGAAGCCAAAGCCGAAGCCACGACGCTCCATGCGATCGCGCATGCGGTCCATCTTGTACTGCATCCTCTCCATCTTGTTCTGCCAGCGATCCTGGTGGCTCCAGCACGACATTCTTCTGCTCCCGAGTGTGAAAAAGAGAAGGGCAAGTCCGATCGGCCACCAGATGATGAAGCCGAGAATGGTCACGGCGATCCAGCCGGGATGCCAGGGCGTCTCGAGCATGTGAGGACGTTGGTACTGTTGGTATTGGTCCGAGGGGCCGCGCCATCGATTGACATCAGCGGTGTAGGCCATTTCCCATCTCCATCACGGCATCAGCGCCGTTGTGAATGTAAATAACATTTACATAGCTAGACCATCCCGTGATTTTGTCAAGCCGGCCGCAAGACAGGCTCGCGGAATTATTTGCGCAACTTTATTTCGGCTTGCCCCAAGGACCGCCGGGCGGCACGCCAGAACCGGAGGACGCCTCCGGTGGTACCGGCGGCGGCTCGGCGCTCTTCGCTGGCGGACGGCGGTCGGTCGGGAAGCCGAGGCCACGCAGATAGATCAGCACCTCGGCTTCGAGCAGTTCGTCCGGCGACATCGGCAGTTTTCGCCGTGCGGCATCGCCGCGGGAAAACAAAGAGGCCACGCCGTGCGCCATCGACCAGATGTGCAGCGCCATCATCATCGCCGGCGGCCGCGGCGTTCCCGGCGGCGTTAGCGCCGCAAGCCGTTCGGCCGCGGCGCGAATGATGTTAAAGGCACGTTCGCTCGCGGCCTGAAGCGCCGGATTGGCATCGACCGGCACGCCCGATTCGAACATCGCGTTGTAGAAGGCGGGCTCCTCGCGGGCGAAGGCGAGATAGGCCTTACCGACGCGTTCGAACGCGGTAACCGTATCAGGGTGCCCGTCGTCCCAGGCCGCGGCCAGGCGCACCTCGAACTGCTCGAAGCCGCGCTGGGCGATCGAGGACAACAGCTCGTCGCGGTCGCGGAAATGCCGGTAGGGCGCCGCCGCGCTGACCCCGGCCATGCGCGCGGCATCGGCAAAGGTGAATCCGGCCGCGCCCTTCTCGGCGATCAGGCCTAGAGCGGCCTGCAACAGGGCTTCTTTCAGATTGCCGTGGTGATAGCCGCGCTCGGCGCGGCGTTGCTCCTTGCGCCAGCTCATGTGAACGACTTTTACATGAGCCGGGCGTGAAGGTCACTAGCGGCGATGCGGCGTGATTAACCCCGTACTTTCACGGTCGTGCCGGGCCGATGCGTCGACATCGAGCCGGAAACGAGTTCGCCCGAAGCTACATCTGCGGAATCGGCAGCACGGGCATGACTTCGATCGCCTCGCCCGGGAAGATCGCAAAATGCGGATGGTTCTCGAACAGCTTTGCAGCCTCCTCTTGCGAGGCAGCCCGCACCACCGTGAAGCCGGTCAGCGCATTGCTGATCTCTGTAACGCCGCTTCCGTCGATCCTGCGGGTCTTGCCGAGCGGGCCGCCGATCTCGACGATGACAGCCTTGTGCTTCTCGACCCAGCCGTGCCAGGCGGCCATGCCCTCCTGTTCCTTTGCTTTCCGTTCGGCCTCGGGCAGCGCGCGCCAGGCCGCCATTTTCGCGCCGTTCATGCTGCCGAGATAGACGGCGAGGAATTTGTGTTCGGTGCTCATCGGTTCTCTCCTTGTTGATCGATTGACGTCAGCCACGATTTCATCGCGACCCGCCGTGGCTACCTCTTCAGATCGTCGAATCCGGCGGCGGCCTGCTGCAGATCGGGCGGAAAGTCGCTCATCTCCTGCACCTGCCGGATCTCGATGATTTCGTTGGGCGAAGCCGGACACTTCTTCGCCCAGGCGATCGCCTCGGCGCGTGAGGCAACCTCGATCATCCAGTAACCGCCCAAAACCTCCTTGGCCTCAGCAAAGGGTCCATCGGTGACAATGGGCACGCCGGTCGCAAACGAGACACGCGCGCCCATCGAGGGCGGATGCAGGCCATCGAGCGTGATCAGCACGCCGGCATCCTTCAGCGCCTCGTTGTAGCGCATCATCGCGGCAACGCGTTCCGGATCGAGCTGCACATCCGGCGGCGCGCTCTCGTAACCGAGCGGGATCATGAGCATCATGAATCGCATGGGGGTTCCTTGTTGCTCGCTGTCATTCCGGGGCGCGACGAAGTCCAGCCGGCCCGCATTCCCCTGTAAGACGAACGACCTCTCGCCGCCCCGACAGCGGCGCAGAAAATATTTGGAGGCAGCGCCAGTGCGGCCGCGGCAGGCGCATTCGGGCCGGATCGGGATCGATAGGTTCGGCCTGAGGCCTTTCTTGCCGGAACGAAAGCGAAGTAAAAGGAGCCCGCGCTCACGCGCCCCTCTCCCGGACACAGGACAGATCAGCCAATGCCGCAAGCCCCGCAAA
The DNA here is from genome assembly GCF_023375135.1 of Bradyrhizobium sp. C-145. Classification (NCBI taxonomy): domain Bacteria; kingdom Pseudomonadati; phylum Pseudomonadota; class Alphaproteobacteria; order Hyphomicrobiales; family Nitrobacteraceae; genus Bradyrhizobium; species Bradyrhizobium sp. C-145. The sequence goes on from NZ_CP088150.1 coordinate 8,169,175, forward strand.
AAGTCGCCCTCGTCACCGGAGCCGCACGTGGCATCGGGCTTGCGACCGCGAAGAAGTTCCTCGCCGAGGGTTGGCGCGTGGCGCTGCTCGACATCGAGGGCGAGTTGCTCGGCCGCGCGGTCGCCGAGATCGGCCAAAGCGAGACGACGCTGGCGCTGACCTGCGACGTTTCGGACAAGGCGGCGGTCGGCGCGGCGATGACCACGGTCGAACGGCGGTTCGGTCGGCTGGATGCGCTCGTCAACAATGCCGGCATTGCCGTGTTCGCGCCGCTGATGGAGACGTCGGAGGCTGACTGGCGCCGCGTGCTCGAGGTCAACCTCACCGGCCCGTTCCTCTGCACCAAGGCGGCGGTGCCCTTGATGCGCGACGGCAATGGCGGCGCCATCGTCAACATCACCTCTATCTCGGCGGTGCGCGCCTCGACGCTGCGCTCGGCCTACGGCACCAGCAAGGCGGGGCTGGCGCACCTCACCAAGCAGCTCGCGGTCGAGCTCGCCTCGCTCAATATCCGCGTCAACGCGGTCGCGCCGGGGCCTGTCGACACCGCGATGGCGAAGCAGGTTCACAGCAGGGAGATCCGCGCCGACTATCACGACGCCATTCCGCTCAACCGTTACGGCCTGGAAGAGGAACTCGCGGAAGCGATCTACTTCCTGTGCTCGGCAAATGCGAGCTACATCACCGGCCAAATTTTGGCCGTTGATGGCGGCTTCGATGCGGCGGGTATCGGCCTGCCGACGCTGCGCGGCCAGCGGCGCAACGGGTAGGCGTGGAATTTGTACAAGTGTGGGCAAAGGCGCGAAAGCGCCGTGCCCACTCACCTCCCCCGATTTGCGCCATAGTTGGGCACGCTTTCACTTTGCCCACCCTTACGATGTCGAGAGTTCGGAGAGTGCCATGCGACGCGTCACCTTCAAAGCCTTGATGCTCGCGACAGCTCTGCTCACCTCTGCGCCCGCGGCCGCCGAGATCCGCATCATCCAATCACCGGGCGGAGCGGTCGGGCCGTTTCTCGACCTGTTCGAGAAGGTGCGCGAGAGCGGCGAACGCGTGGTGATCGACGGTCCTTGCCTGTCAGCCTGCACGCTGGTCTTGAGCATCGTGCCGGGCGAGCGCATCTGCGTCACCAAGCGTGCGGTGCTCGGCTTCCATGCCGCGCGCTCGGTCGACGGGCGCGGGCGCTTCTATGCCGAGCCGGAAGCATCGGTCGCGGTGCTTGCCGCCTATCCCGGCCCGGTGCGCGACTGGATCAGCCGCCGTGGCGGCCTCACCTCGCGGTTGCTCTTGCTGAAGGGGCGTGATCTCGCCGCGATCTATCCGCGCTGCCGCTGACGAATTTGGCAGCCGCTCCAATGGCCTTTGGCTTGCCTGGTCCGAGGCCATACGGCAGGTTCCCTGTGCTCGCACGCAATGTGCGCACCGGGGGTCTTCGCCATCACGCGCTGGCTGGCTTCAAAAGAGAGTCTGGATCACCGGCACCAGCTTCATGCTGGCGCAAATGAGCATCCCCCAAAGAGCAAAATTGATCTGTAGCGCCGCTGCCATCGGTCGCTCCCCTTCCAAGTGACGTCCATCCCAGTTTGTAGATTTTATGACTCACAAATACCGATTCTTACTTGCAGATCACAGCCCAATATTGCGTCAATTGTTGTGCGATGCAGTCCGCATCGTTTCACGAAGCAGCCGCACTGCTCGCGCAGAGTGATGCGAATCGTAAGTTCATTGCTCGGCATGCCGGCCAATTGGTTTGCCTTAAGTTCCATTTGACCGACGCGATGCAAGTTTCCCCACGCGTATCTTGCCCGTCGCGCGCCGAACTTTGGGTCCCGGCATGATGCGACATGGCTTGATCTTGCTCACTTTCTGCACAACGCTGCTTGGATGTGCAGTCGCCCCGGCGCAGGAGCGTCGTCCGATCGCATGGGATGGCCTCGGCCAAGACCCCAACAAAGGCCCGAACCGCCCTCATATCGCGAAGCGGCCCGCAACGAACCCCGCGCCCGCGACAAGTGATCCCAATCAGGAGCGGGAACGAGTGCTCGGCACCCTGCGGCCGTACTCCGACGCGTGGTGGGCGGTCCATGACGAGATCGAAGCGGAAAACGACAGGCAGCTCGGCACCAAGCTCGTGATCTGTCCTCGCTGCGTGCAACCGGCGCCGCCGGACGGGGACGTGACCGGATCAACCCGGTGAGAGGCAAGCGGCCGATCCGCGCGCGACGGAACGACTCTACGCTCCGTACGAGGCGCTATGTGTCCCCTCTCCCGCGGGTTTGGAGAGAGGGGATCACATTTCAATCGATCATGTGGGCGGTCGCGCCCGTCACATTCCTTCCGCCGGGCAGTTCACCATCCACGGAATCCCGAACTTGTCGACGCACATGCCAAAGCCCTTGGCCCAGAACGTCTTGCTGAAGGGCATGGTGACGCTGCCGCCGTCGGCGAGCGCGTTGAACTTACGCTCGCCATCCGCGGGATCCTTGACCGTGATCGAGATCGAGAAGCCCTGCGGCTTGTGAAAATGCTCGGGCGGCGCATCGGAGCCCATTAATACGCTGCCGTCGGGCAGCGACATCCGCGCATGCATGATCATCTTCTCGCGACCCGGCGAGGCGGGCACCTCCGGCGGCGCATCCGATGCACGCATCATTGCATCAATCTTGCCGCCGAGAACCTTGGCGTAATGGTTGAATGCCGCTTCGCAGGTGTCCTGATAGAACAGATAGGGATTGAGCATCGTTTCTCTCCTCTTCGTGTGTAGTAACGCCTATTGCTTCTCCGTGAGCTTCTTCAGGCTGGCGAGTCCGGCCTCGAAATCCTTGCCGATCATGCTGTCCATGTTGATGAACACCTGCATCACCTTGGACAGGAAGGGGGCCGGACCGGACATCGCCCATGTGACCAGTGTGGCATCGCCTTGCGGCACAAAGGTGAACTCGGCGTTGTTATGGCCTTCGAACGGGCGCTCGAAATCGAGCTTGATGCGGAGCCTCGAGGGCACGTTGGCCTCGAGGATCTCCATGTGACCGGCGCCGACATTGTTGTTCCCGTCCCAGGCGTAGGTCGCGCCCTTGCCTTCCGCGGTTCCTCCGAAGGTCCGCTTCATGGCGGGATCGCGGCCCTCATAGGGTGACCAGGCGGTCCAGCGGCGGAAATCGGCCACCACCGGATAGATCGCATCGGCCGGCGCTTTCACGGCGAGACTGCGCTCGACGCGGAATGTATCGGGTTTCGTCAGGGCAAAGACGAGCACGGCCGCAATTCCGGCCGCGAGGACGATGGCGATGACGGCAATGGCTTTCAGCATGGATTGGCTCCCGGGATACGTGCGTAGGACGAACGAGGGAGACCCCGGTCGACAAGACCGAAGCGAAATTTTTGGCACAATGCCGCCCTACGTCGTGGCCGGGCATTAGCGCGAAGCGCGTCGTCGCACAGATGTCCCGGCCATCCACGCCTTGAACGCCAAGAGGGAACGTGGATGCCGGGACAAGCCCGGGCATGACGGCGGAGATGGTGTTGCCCTATTTCGCCTTAGCGCTTTCCTTAGCGCTTTCCTCCGGCTTCGGCTGGCTGTCCCGGATCAGGCGATCGAGATGCATGCGGATGTGGGCGGCTTCCGCGGAGGTGTTGGCAAGCGCGATGGCGCGGTCGAAGGCGATGCGGGCCTCGTCGTTGCGGCCGAGCTGCATCAGGAAGGCGCCACGCACACCGTAGAAATGGAAGTAGTTGGCAAGCTTCGGCGCCAGCGGCTCGATCAGCTCGAGCGCGGCCTGCGGTCCGCGCACCTTGGAGACCGCGACCGCGCGGTTGAGCGTCACCACCGGCGAGGGCTGCACCAGTTCGAGCGCGCCGTAGAGCAGGTCGATCTGCGTCCAGTCGGTCTCCTCCGGCGCCGATGCGCGCGCATGCAGCGCGGCGATCGCGGCCTGGATCTGATAGGGCCCGCTGCGGCGGTGGCGCATCGCCTTGTCGATCAGGGCGAGGCCCTCCGCAATCATGGTGCCATTCCACAGCGAACGGTCCTGGTCCTCCAGCAGGATCAGCGACCCGTCCGCGGCAAAGCGCGCGGCGCTGCGCGCATGTTGCAACAGGATCAGCGCCGTCAAGCCCATGATCTCCGGCTCGCTCTGGAACAGCCGCAGCAGCAGCCGCGCCAGCCGGATCGCCTCCTCGCACAGCGGCTTGCGAAGCTCCGCGGTATCGCCGCTCGCCGAATAACCTTCGTTGAAGATCAGGTAGATCATCGCCGCGACGCCGGCGAGCCGCTCGGAACGCTCGACCGCGCCGGGCGCTTCGAAGGGTACGCCGGCGTCAGCGACCTTCGCCTTGGCGCGGGTGATGCGCTGCTCCATCGCGGCTTCCGAGACCAGAAAGGCGCGCGCGATCTGCTTCACCGTGAGACCGGAGACGATACGCAGCGCCAGCGCGATCTGCTGCGTCGCCGGCAGCTGCGGATGGCAGCAGATGAACATCAGCCGCAAAATATCGTCGCGGTAATGCGAGCCGTCGAGCCGCTCGGCAAGCGCGCCTTCGGCGTCGTCGAGATCGGAGATCGCCTGGTCGTCCTCTGGCAGCGGTTGCTGCTTGCGGGCGCGGCGGACCTCGTCGATCGCGACGTTGCGGCCGACCATGATCAGCCAGGCCGCGGGATCGCGCGGTGGCCCGTTCTGCGGCCAGGTTTTCAGCGCACGCAGGCAGGCGTTCTGAAAAGCCTCCTCGGCGGTGTCGAGATCGCGGAAATAGCGCAGCAGCGCGCCGACCGCCTGGGGGCGCGCCGAGGTCAGCGCAGTCTCGATCCAGGCGGTATCGGCCTCGCTCACGTCAGATTCCCTCCGGGCCTGAACACACCGACGGGACGCACCTCATAGGCACCGCCGGGATTGGCAGCGCCGAGCTCGCGCGCGACATCGAGCGCGTCGTCGAGGTTCTTGCAGTCGACGATATAGAAGCCGAGCAACTGCTCCTTGGTCTCCGCATAGGGGCCGTCGAGCACCAGCGGCGGATCTTCCTTGCGCAGCGTCGCCGCCGCGGTGGTCGGCAACAGCCGCGCAACCGGGCCGAGCCGACCCTGCTGTGTGAGCTTCTCCTGCACCACGGCAAGCTTCTTCATCACGGCCTCGTCCTGGTCCTTGCTCCAGGAGCCGACGAAGTCCTCATCGTGATAGCAAAGAATGGCATAAAGCATGGGCGACACTTTCCTCGTCTGTTCTAAAGACGCGCCAATATGCCCCGCCCCGACAGGCCTGCGGAAAAAATTTGCAAGAAAAATCCGGCAGATCGTGCCAAAGGAGGGCCTTCTCAAGCGGAACTCGACGAGGCACTTCGAATGACCAAAGGCACACTGGCCGTCCTGATCAACAGCACGCAGCAGAACTGGCTGCCGGAGCGCTGGAAGGCCCGGTTCGACGCGGTCTGCGGCGGCCGGCGCGTGGTGCTGCTGCCCGATTCCGCCCTTGATCCGGCCGAGGTGCACTATGCCGCCGTGTGGAAACCGGTGCCGGGCGATCTCGGTGCGTTCCCCAATCTGCGTGCGATCTTCAATCTCGGCGCCGGCGTCGACGCGTTGATGGCAGACAAGAGCCTGCCCGATGTGCCGCTGGTGCGCGTCGCCGTGCCCGACCTGACCAACCGCATGACCGAATATGTCGTGCTGCATGTGCTGATGCACCATCGCCAGGAGCTCTATTTGCGCCAGTGCCAGCGCGACAAGCGCTGGGAGCCGACATATCAATGGCCGGCGAGCGCGGTCACGGTAGGCATCATGGGGCTCGGCACGCTGGGCACTGATGCGGCCGATGTGCTGCGCCGGCTCGGCTTCCGCGTCGCCGGCTGGAGCCGCAGCCGGCGCACGATCGAGGGCGTCGAATGCTTCCACGGCACGGACGGAATCGACGCGTTCCTGCGCGCGACCGACATCCTGGTCTGCCTGCTGCCGCTGACGGCGGACACGCATGGCATCCTCAATCGCGACGTCTTCACCAAGCTCAGCCACAACAGCCCGCTCGGCGCGCCGGTGCTGATCAATGCCGGCCGCGGCGGCTTGCAGAACGAAGCCGACATCCTGGCCTGCCTCGACGACGGCACGCTCGGCGCCGTCTCGCTCGACGTCTTTGTGCAGGAGCCGCAGCCGGCGAACAGCCGGTTCTGGACCCACCCCAAGGTGCTGCTGACCCCGCACAATGCGGCCGACACCGACGCGGACGCGATCTCGGCCTACGTCGCCGAGCAGATAGCGCGGTTCGAAGCGGGCGGTGTGCTGGAGAATGTGGTGGATCGGGCCAGGGGGTATTGAGGCCTCGCCTGGTTGGAAGAGGCACGACCGCGCCTCACTTTCGATGTCGTCCTGGCGAAAGCCAGGACCCATTACCCCAGGGAGAAGTTGCGGCGCGAAGTCGTAATCGGAGTCTTCGCCAAACCACTTCCTGGGGGTAATGGGTCCTGGATCTGCGCTCCGCCCTGGACAACGCTACGCGTTGCCAAGAGCTGCGCTTGTCCAGGACGACAGCTTTGTTGGGCTCGTCGCCCCGCCCCTCCCCACCAGCATCCCCGTTCACCCTCTCTTAGCGAGAAGTTGATAGACGTTGTTAATCAACGCTCAACGAATGGGTCGAACATGCGAGCGAACCTCGGCCTCAGGATGCGGATCACGGTTGCGCTGGCGGTGACGGCGGCGGCGACCGCCCTATTTGCCGTGCTCGGAGCGATGTGGATCATCGCCGGGATCATCGACCGCGCCGACCAGCGCGAGCTGCGCAGTCATTACGATGCGCTGCAATCGCGCATCGCCGAGGAATCGCATCGCGCCGCCGCGATGAGCGCCGTGGTCGCGGCGATGCCGGCGACGCAAGAGGCCATGGCGAAGCAGGATCGCGAGGCGCTGGTGCGCCTGTTCGGACCGGTCTTTGCCGCGACCAAGTCGGACTACGGCGTCGATCAGTTCCAGTTCCATGTGGCGCCGGCGACCTCGTTCTTGCGCGTGCACCAGCCGGCGAAATTCGGCGGCGACCTCTCCGGCTTTCGCAAGACGGTCGTCGTCGCCAACCAGGACCGCAAGGTCGTGGTCGGTCTCGAGGGCGGTGTGGCCGGGCTCGGCATCCGCGGCGTGGTGCCGATCGCGCAAACCGGCAAGCATCTCGGCACGGTCGAATTCGGTCTGACCTTCGGCCAACCGTTCTTCGACGACTTCAAGGCCAACCGCCATGTCGACGTCGCCTTCCATCTCGCCGACGGTTCAAGCTACAAGCTGTTCGGTGGCACGCTGAAGGGCAAGAGCTTCTTCGATGCGGCCGATTACGGCCGCGCCACCGGCGGCGACTTCACGGTGCGGCAGGCCAAGCTCGACACCACGCCGGTCGCCGCGCTGCTCGGACCGATCAAGGATTTTTCCGGCAAACCGCTCGGCGCGGTCGAGCTGGTGATGGACAATGCCGACTACGAGGCCTCGGCCGACCGCGCCTGGATGCTCGCGATCGGGATCGCCGCGCTCGGGCTCGTGCTGGCCGCGATCGTCGGCTATCTCATTGCTCGCAGCATTTCGCGCCCGATCATCTCGATCACGAGCGTGATGCGCGAGCTCGCAGATGGTCGGCTCGACGTCGCCATTCCCGCCAGCAAAGCGAATGACGAGGTCGGCGCAATGGTGAAGGCCGTCGCGGTGTTCCGCGACAATGCCGTAAGCTTTAGCAAACTCCAGGCCGAGCAGCTCGAGGCCAAGGCGCATTCCGAAGCGGAGAAGCGGCGCGCTTTCGGCGCGCTCGCCGACAATTTCGAAGCCAGCATCCGCGACGTCGTCACCACGGTATCCTCGGCCGCGGTCGAGATGGAGCACACCGCCCGCTCGATGTCCGAGATCGTCGAGCAGTCGCGACAACAGACCCGCACGGTGTCTTCGGCCTCGGCGCTGGCCTCGGAGAACGTCCAGACGGTGGCGGCCGCCGCGGAAGAACTGTCCTCGTCCATGACCGAGATCAGCCGCCGCCTCGCCCATGCGACCGAGGTCGTCGGCAAGGCTGCGAGCGACGGGGAACGATCGAATGCGCGCGTGCAGAGCCTTGCCGACGCCGCGCAAAAGATCGGCGACGTCGTCTCCTTCATCAACGGCATTGCGGGACAGACCAATCTGCTCGCGCTGAACGCGACGATCGAGGCGGCGCGCGCGGGCGAAGCCGGCCGCGGCTTTGCCGTGGTCGCCTCCGAGGTGAAGGCGCTGGCGACCCAGACCGCGAAGGCGACGGAGGAGATCGGCGCGCAGGTGACAGCGGTACAGGGAGAGACCACCGGTGCTGTCGACGGCATCCAGTCGATCTGTGCGACGATCCGGGAGGTCGACGAAATCTCGGCCGCGATTGCGGCAGCCGTCGGTCAGCAAGGCACGGCGACACAAGAGATCGCGCAGAACGTCCAGCAGGCCGCGGCTCGCACCGGCGAGGTCTCGCAAAACATCTCCGGCGTCACCGCCGGCATCGCGGCGACCGGCACCGCGGCTGAGGAAGTGCTGGGATCGGCGATCGACCTGTCAAAACAGTCGCAGCGGCTGCGGGACGAAGTGGACCGCTTCCTCGCGCATATCCGCGCGGCGTAGCTGCGCTGCAAATTGGATGTCGTCCTGGCGAAGGCCAGGACCCATTACCCCAGGGAGAAGTTGCGGCACGAACCCCGAGCTTTCGCCAAAACTGCATTCGGTGGCTATGGGTCCTGGCTTTCGCCAGGACGACAGCTAGGGTTTAGCCCCCACCATCACGTCGATCGCGCCGCTGACGATGGCCTCGAGCTCCTTGCGCGGGACGCGGGCGCGGGAACGGATGGCGATCGTGTGCACCGTGGCGGATGCGACCTGCGCCAGCACCGCCGGGTCGGCGCTATCAGGCAGCTCGCCCTTCTCTTTGGCGCGGCGGAAGCAATTGGCAAAGGCCTTGTCGAGTTCGGTGAGACCTTCGAGCACCATGGCGCGGATCTCAGGATCACTCACCGCCTCGGAGGCCGCAGTCACCACCGTGAAGCAGCCCCGCGGACCAGTGTCACCCGAGAGATAGATGTTCAGCGCGGACGCGAAGATGCGCTCCAGCCGCTGGCGCACCGGCATCTCCTGGCGAAAGATCTCCACCATCGATGCGCGCGCTTCCTCCCGGTAGCGCTGGTAGCTCTTGATGTAGAGCTCGCGCTTGTCGCCGAACGCGCCATAGAGGCTCGGGCGGTTCATGCCGGTGGCTTCGCTGAGATCGTCGAGCGAGGTCGCGGCAAAGCCCTGCTTGCGGAACAGGTCGAGCGCTCTGCCGAGCGCGACATCGGGCTCATAGGCACGCGGCCGGCCACGGCGCTTGGGTCCGTTGGCAGCAGCTGGCGGTTTCGATTTTTGTACCATTTCGCAAAATAATCCTTGACCGACCCTATATTATGCAAGACAGTACAAAAATCAATCTGGCCAGGTTGAGCGACACCCAGAAGGAATTGCCCAAGGAGGCTACAGATGGATCTCTATTTCTCGCCGCTCGCCTGCTCGATGGCGACCCGCGTGGCGCTGTATGAAGCTGGCGCCGAAGCGAACTATCTCGAAGTCGATCCACCGACGAAGACAGTGCGAAGTGACGGCTCCGACTTCCGCAGCGTAAACCCGATTGGCCTCGTGCCGACGCTGCGCACCGACGAGGGCGTGGTGCTGACCGAGAACGCCGCGATCCTGCAATATGTTGCCGACCGTTTCCCGCAATCCGGCCTCGGCGCCGCTGCGGGCATCGAGCGCACGCGACTACATCAATGGCTCTGCTTCATCGGCACCGAGCTGCACAAGGCCCTGTTCGTGCCCGTGCTCGACCGCAAAGCGCCGCAGGAAGCCAAGGCCTATGCGCTAGAGAAGAATCTGTCGCGACTCGACTACCTCGACAATCATCTCAAGGGACGTGAATTCCTGCTCGACCATTTCAGCGTCGCCGACGCCTATCTCGTCACGGTCATCAACTGGACCATGGCGACTCCGCCGATCGAGCTCGCGAAATGGCCGAACCTGAAGGCCTATTACGAGCGCCTGCGCCAGCGGCCCTCGATCGCGAAGGCGATCGCGGAGGAGTTCGAGCTGTACAAGGCCGAGCAGGCGCGGAAGAAGGCGGCGGCGTAAGCCAGAAAGCATCGAAATGCCGTCCCGGCCACTCAGCCGGGACGGCGCAAATCTATCCGTACAGCACCCGCGGCAGGATCGTGACGATGCCGGGCCACAATGTGAGCAGCAGCACGAAGCCGATCATGATCATGAGATACGGCATCGTCACGCGCGCGATGTAGCCGAGGCCGTCCTCGGTCAGGCCCTGGATCACGAACAAGTTGAAGCCGACCGGCGGCGTGATCTGCGCCATCTCGACGGCGAGAACCAGGAAGACGCCGAACCAGACCTCGTCGAAGCCCGCCGCCTTCACGATCGGCAGCACGATCGGCAGCGTCATCACGATCATCGAGAAGCCGTCGAGGAAGCAGCCGAGGACGAGATAGAAGATGACCAAAGCCACGATCAGCATGAAAGGCGACAGGCCAAGCCCCTTGACGAAGGCCGCCACCGCTTGCGGGATGCCGAGGAAGGCCGCCGCGTTGCCGAGGATCGAGGCACCGAGCACGATCAGTGCGATCATCGAGCAGGTCACGACCGAGCCGATCAGCACGTCCCTCATCACCTGCTGCGACATCGCTCCTTGCGCCCAGGCAACCAGCGCCGCGCCGAGCACGCCGACAGCCGCGGCCTCCGATGGCGTCGCCAGCCCGCCATACATCGAGCCGAGCACGCAGGCGATCAGGAACAGCGCCGGCGCGAGGTCCTTCAGCGCCGCGAAGCGCTCGCTCCACGGCACCTGCGAGAGTTTTGCTTCCGTCTCCGGCACCATGGTGCCGTTGAGGCTGGTGTGCAGCATCACCCAGGCCATGAAGGTGGCGGCCAATAGCAGACCAGGCAGCACGCCGGCGGTGAACAGCTTCAGGATCGAGACGTCGCCGAGCACGCCATAGATGATCATGATGTTGGACGGCGGAATCAGGAAGCCGAGCGTGCCGGCACCGGCGAGAGAGCCGATCGCGATGTCGCGGGAATAGCCGCGGCGCAGCAGCTCGTTCAGCGACATGCGGCCGATCACCTGCGTGGTCGCGGCCGACGAGCCCGAGATCGCCGCGAAAATGGTGCAGCCGATCACGTTCACATGCAGCAGGCGGCCGGGCAAAAGCCCGGCCCAGGGCGCGAGCCCCTGAAACAGCGAGCGCGACAGGCGGGTGCGAAACAACAGCTCGCCCATCAGGATGAAGAGCGGCAGCGCCAGCAGCTCCTGCGTGGTCAGGATGTTCCAGGCATATTGCGGCAACAGCTTGTCGAGCGGGATCGAGCGGAACATCGCGAGCAGCAGCGTCGCGGTGAGCGCCAGCGTCAGGCCGATCCAGACGCCGCAAGCCAGCAGCGCGAACAGGATCGCAAACAGGGCGACGACTTCGATGGTCATGGGATCCGCTGTGCGGGGATTGGCGCGTGGGCGATCATTCGACGGGCGAGGCCTTCATGCGGTGATCCTCCAGCGGCAGGCCGAGCATGGCCTGGATCGCACGCGCCAGGAACTGAAGCGTTAGCAGCAGCATGCCAAAGGTGACGACGGCTTGCGGAAACCACAGCGGCGTATCGCTCGAGGTCGAGACCTGGCCGCGCACATAGGCGCCAAAGGCGAACTTTGCCATCGCCGAGGTCAGGAACGCCATGAAGGCGAAGCCGGCCGCCGCCGACAGGATCTCGAGCGCACGCTGCACCAAGGCCGGCGCGTTCTCGAGCAGCAGCACGACACGGATGTGACCGCCGACACGCAAGGTCATGGCGGCGCCGAAGGTGAAGGACGCCGCCATCAGATAGGACGAGTATTCCCAGGCGATCGAGATCGACGGCGGGAAGAATGAAAAGAAGTTCGAGAGGAAGCGCGTTGCGACCTCGCATAGCATCAGCAGTGTCAGCATCAACAAGCAGCCGCCGCCGATCCAGCCGTCGAGCCGGCCGAGGCGGTCGATGCAGTCGAGCAGGATGCGCAGCGGCGCCGGCGCCGCTGCATTGAGACTCTGCGGAGCTTCGGGCGAGACGCTCACCACGACGTCACCCTCAGCCACGCTTCATTTCGGCGAGATAGGCCCGCACCGGCTTGTCGGCCGCCGGCACACGCTTGAGGAACGCATCGAGCTGCGGTGCGGTCTTGCTGCGGATGGCCGTCATCATCGCGTCCGAGACCGGCACCACCTCCATGCCGCCCTCCTTGAGACGGTTGAGGCTGTCGACGTCGGCCTTGAGAGAATTGGCCCAGAATGCCGGCTCCATCTTCGCCGCGATATCCGTAACGAGCTTCTGTTGATCGCTGGAGAGCGCCTTCCAGGAATCGAGATTGACGGTGAGCATCTGCGACGACCAGACGTGGTTGGTCGGGTAGATGTATTTCAGGAACTCCCAGAATTTTCCGTCGACCCCCGAGACCGCCGAGGTGGAAACGCCCGAGACCGCACCCGACGCCAGCGCGGGAATCGTCTCGCCCCAGGGAATCATCACCGGCGCCATGCCGACCACGGCCAGCATGTCGACGGCGTTCTTGTCGGGCACGCGGATCTTGATGTTCTTCAGGCCCTCGACGTCGGCGACCTTGACCTTGAGGTGCAGATATTGCGTCGGCCACGGCACGATGTAGAGGATCTTCTGGTTGTTGCGGGCGGCGACCTTCTCGTATTCGGGCCGCACATATTTGTGCAGCACCTTCAGTTCGTCCATCGAGCCGCAGAGGAAGGGGATGCTCTCGACGCCCATGAAGGGTTCGTCACCGACCTGCTGGATGTTGAGGACGTCAGCGAGCGGTACCAGGCCGTCGCGCACGGCGCGCAGATGCTCGGGGCCCTTGAAGCCGAGCTGGCCCCCGGCCTTCACGGTGATCGCGACCGAGCCGCTGCTCTGCTTCTTCACCTCTTCCGCGAAGGCAAAAGCGTTCTGGGTGTGGAAATTGCCGTCGGGCCAGACCGTTGACATGTCCCAGCTGACCGTAGCCGCCCGGGCGCGGGTGGAGATGTGACCAGCGGCCAGCAGCGTCGCTGCACCCGCGGTGAAATTCCTTCGCGTGATCATTGCTCCCCTCCGTTTACCATCGCGTCACCGCGCGTACCCATAAACTGCAACTGCATTGTCTGAAGACACGAAACCGCTCTCGACGTCGTCCTTCACCGCCGCGCGCTCGCGCTTGCCGGGATCGCCAATGCCGGCGCCGCCCGGTGTCAGCACCACCAGCCGGTCGTCCGGCGGCACCTGCTGAAAGCCTTTTCCACGCAGCTTCTTGCCGGATTTGAGGCCGACATAGCCGGCCTCGCCGTCCCGGCCGCCATCGCGCCCGCGCGGCGGATGATCGATGCGATCGAACGCCGCCAGGATGTCGAACGGCGCATTGACGCCGCTGCCGACCTCGATGATCTGACCGAGCCCGCCGCGGGTGCGCCCTGCCCCGCCGGAATCCGGACGCAGCTCCTTGCGCCAGAAGATCAAAGGTGTCTGCGTCTCTGCGATCTCGACCGGCGTGCCGCGCACGCCGCTGGGATAGGCGGTGGCCGACAGGCCGTCCTTGCCGAAGCGCGCACCGGTGCCGCCATTGGAGGTCACCGCCATCGAGAACCCGTAATTGCCGCCGGCGCCGCTTCGCGTCTGTCCGCGGACATTGAGATTCCACAGGCACGACGTGCCTTCGGCCGGCACGCGCTCGGGAATGATCTGGCGCAAACAGCCGAACACGACGTCGGGCAGCATCTGGCCGATGACGTGACGCGAGGCGACCGGCGCAGGCTTCGGCGCATTGAGGATCGCCCCCGCCGGCGCCGACACCGTCAGCGGCGAGAGCGAGCCGGCATTGTTCGGGATGTGCGAGGCGACGACGCAGCCGAGGCCGAACACGGTATAGGCCGTGGTGTAGGACAGGGGCACGTTGATGCCGAAATTGGAGGCGGCTGAGGTGCCGTCGAAATCGACGTGGATGCCTTCGTCCGAGATCGTCAGCGTCGATGCGAGCGTCACCGGCGCATCATAGCCGTCGACCACCATAGTATTGCGCCAGCTGCCCTTCGGCAGCTTTGCGATCTCGGCCAGCACGGCCTCGCGCGAGCGCTCGCAGATGTAATCGCCGAGCTCGTCGAGCGTGTCGATGCCGAACTCGGTCATCATCTCGACCAGGCGCTCGCAGCCGACGTCGTTGCAGCCGGCGAGCGAATAGGTATCGCCCTCGGTATCGATCGGCAGCCGCGTGTTGGTGCGGATCATCGCCATCAGCGTCTCGTTGACGACGCCCTGATCGATCAGCTTCAGCATGGGGATGTAGAGCCCCTCCATGAACACGTCGGTGGCGTCGGGCCCGAAGCCGATGCCGCCGATGTCCATGAGATGGCTGGTGCAGGAGAACAGCGCGACGACCTTGCCGTCCTTGAAGCAGGGCGTGGTGACGACGAAATCGTTGAGATGACCGGTCCCCATCCAGGGATCGTTGGTGATGTAGGCATCGCCCTCCTTCATCGTCTCGATCGGGAAGTGCGCGATGAAGTGCTTGACCGATTCCGCCATCGAGTTGACGTGGCCGGGCGTGCCGGTCACCGCCTGCGCCAGCATACGCCCCTTGAGGTCGAACACGCCGGCCGAGAGGTCGCCGCATTCGCGCACGATCGGGCTGAAGGCGGTGCGCAAGAGCACCTGCGCCTGCTCCTCGACCACGGCGATCAGCCGGTGCCACATGATTTGAAGGTCGATCAGGCTTGCGCCATTTGCCTTGCTCATGATCAGGCCGCCTTTCGTTCCATGACGATGCTGCCAGCACCGTCGATATGGGCGTCGAAACTGGTGGAGACGAAGGTGGAGGTCTCGTCTTCCGCGATCACGGCGGGACCCGCGATGGTCGCCCCCGGCGCCATGTCCTCGCGCCGATAGAGCGGGATCTCGATCACTTCTCCGGCCCGGCCGTCGAAGAACTTGCGGCTGCCGGACGCCTTGGCCGCGGCCTTGCGCGCCACCGCCGCAACGGCAGGCGGATTGCGCGGCTCCGTGGTGGCGAGCACCGACCAGCTCAACACCTCGATCGCCGCGCCCGGAATGGGCCGCTCGAACATCGCGGAATAGTCGGTTTCGAACTTCTGGCGCAGCGAGGCGAGATCGGCCGAGGTGAGCCGCCGGTTCGGCAGCTCGACGGTGATCTCGTGGCCCTGGCCGACATAGCGCATGAAGGCCGCGCGGCGCTCGCGCACCGGTGCGCCGGCAGCGCCAGGCTCGACCAGCGCACGCGCTTCGGTTGCCATTTCCTGCAAGAGGTCGGAGACCGCCTCGGTGTCGAAATCATCAAGGCGGACGTGCCGGCTGCGCACCAGCTCATAGGCGATCGGCGCGGCCAGAAAGCCGACCGCCGAGCCGACGCCGGCATTCGACGGCACGATCACACGGGAGACGCCGATCTTCTCGGCGACGCGCGCCGCATGCAACGGCGCAGCGCCACCGAAGGCGATCAGCGTGTGTTGGCCAACCACGGCACCGCGCTCGACCGCATGCACGCGCGCCGCGCTCGCCATGTTCTCGCAGACGACCTCGTGCACGGCATAGGCCGCGGTTTCCGCCGACAGGCCGAGCGGCTCGCCGACGTCGCGCAGCAGCGCCTGCTTCGAAAGCTCCGGATCGAGCTTGATAGTGCCCGCCGCAAACGCATCGGGATCGATCATGCCGAGCGCAACGTCCGCGTCCGTCACGGCAGGACGCTGGCCGCCGCGGCCGTAGCAGGCCGGTCCCGGCTCGGACGAGGCGCTCTCGGGACCGACGGTGACACGCTTCATCGCGTCCACATGCGCAATCGAGCCGCCGCCGGCGCCGATCTCGACCATCTCGATCACGGGGATGCGCACCGGCAGGCCGGAGCCTTTGAGGAAGCGCGCGGCACGGTCGACCTCGAACACGCGCGAGGTCTCGGGCTGGTACTTCTCGATGAGACAGAT
This sequence comes from Bradyrhizobium sp. C-145, assembly GCF_023375135.1. Lineage (NCBI taxonomy): Bacteria > Pseudomonadati > Pseudomonadota > Alphaproteobacteria > Hyphomicrobiales > Nitrobacteraceae > Bradyrhizobium > Bradyrhizobium sp. C-145. The sequence goes on from NZ_CP088150.1 coordinate 8,185,171, forward strand.
CTTTGCAGTGGTGCCGCCCATGTCGAACGACAGCACTTTGCTCTCGCCCAACCTTGCGGCAATCTGCGCCGCGAAGATGGCGCCGCCGGCCGGGCCGGATTCGACGAGACGCACCGGAAAGCGCCGCGCCGTCTCGATCGAGGTGACACCGCCGCCGGAGGTGACGAGATAGATGGCGCCGCGGAACTGCTCGACCTGCAAGGCATCGGCCATGCGGGCGAGATAGCCGTCTATCAGCGGTTGCACATAGGCGTTCGCTACCGCGGTAGAGGTGCGCTCATATTCGCGAATTTCCGGACACACCGCCGACGACACGGTCACGGAGATGCCGGGCATCTCCTCGCCCAGGATCGCTGCGGCGCGGCGCTCGTGCTCGGGATTGGCGTAGGAGTGCAGGAAGGCGATCGCGACGCTCTCGACGCCTCGCTCGCGCAATTTTGGCGCGAGCGCGCGCACAGCAATCTCGTCCAGCGGGAGCCGAACGGCACCGTGCGCGTCGATGCGCTCGGGCACGGTAAAGCGCAGGCTGCGCGGCGCCAGCGGCTTCGGCTTGTCGATGCTGAGATCATATTGGTCGTAGCGGCTCTCGGTGCCGATATCGAGCACGTCGCGAAAGCCGTCCGTTGCGATCAGAGCGGTTTTCGCGCCGCGGCGCTCGATGATGGCATTGGTGGCGAGCGTAGTGCCGTGAATGAAGACGTCGATGTCGCTGATATGCGCACGCGCATCAGTGAGGATGAGGCGCATCCCGTCCAGCACCGCCTGCTCCGGCCGCTGCGGCGTCGTCAGCACCTTGCGCGTCTTGCGCGCCTCGCCCACGTCCAGCACGATGTCGGTGAATGTGCCCCCGATATCGACGGCAAGCCGCACCTCGGCTCCCTCAAGCATTCCAAATTCTCCGCGCTGATCGTCATAACTCAGGGTGAAACTGAGCAATTTTCATACCAGCGAACGTGCCGGTCGAGAAGGCGGTTTTGCGTGGCACCTATGCAGCATTGCCAAGTTGGCTTGGACGACCTCCCTTGCAAATCAGGGCCGGTTGTTCGACCGGCCCTGATGACGACGCTTTGCGGAAGCCAAATCGCTCAGGAGCGGCTCGGCAGTGCGCGCATGAATTCGACGAGCGCGGCGCTGACTTCGCCTGGCCGCTCCTGCTGAGTCCAATGGCCGCACCCCGGAAGCATCTGGACCTTTCGCAAGCCGGGAACGAGAGTCTTCAGATTTGCGAGCAACTGGTCCGTTCCGGGGGAAGACAGCAGGAAGTCACGATCGCCCGCCATGTAGAGCGCGGGTATGGTGACCTGAAGGCCCGTCAAGGCACCCGTGATTTCCCAATTGCGATCGAGGTTACGGTAATAGTTTAGCGCGCCGCGAAAGCCGCTTCGTCGAAACTCCTCTCCGTAATGGTCGACGTCGCTTTCGCTGATCCAGGATGGCAACGTTGCCGGCGCACCGGGTCCTTGCAGGAAACCGCCACCCTTCGGGACCATCGCAAGGTTCGTCGGTGTCCCGCCGGCCGCGCGAGCCGCGGCCACGCCGTCGCCGGACGCGCCAAACAGCATGTTGCGAAGCGTTGCGCGCGGATCGCGTCCAAATTCAGCCTCCGCAGGACCCGGCTCCTGGAAATAGAGCTGATAGAATTGCGCAGTCTCGGTGCGCGGCATGAGACTGGTCGGTGGCGCCTTTGCGCGCGGCCGGAACGGGACGCTGAGCGCGGCGATGGCCCTGAAGCGATCAGGGCGCGTGAGAGCCGCCTGCCAGGCAACGCTGGCGCCCCAATCGTGCCCGACGATGACGGCAGTCGGCACGCCCAACGCATCGAGAATGCCGACCATGTCTCCGACGAGATGCAGGATCGTATATTGGTCGATCGCCTGCGGCGCGTCGCTCTTTCCATAACCGCGCATGTCGGGAGCGACGACGCGGAAACCGGCGGCGGCAAGGTCGCCGATCTGATGCCGCCAAGAATACCACGTCTCGGGGAAGCCGTGGACCAGCAGCACCAGAGGCCCTTCACCCTGCTCGGCAATGTTGAGGCGGATTCCGTTGGTTTCGATAATTCGCTGCTTGATCCCAGTCATTCTTTCACCTCGTTCCGAACTTGCCGCAAAAGCGCTTGATGACATTGCGCGGGGCGCCGCCTGCAATGCGAGCGGAGCCAAGGCCGCAGCCAGAAACCGGCGTCTGTCCATGTGCATTCCCCTCGGGCTAGGCCTTCGCAGCAGGCGCAAGCAACTCGGACTGTCGCTCGCGAACGAATTGTTGAAATGTCTTCGGCTGTGCACCACCGATTTTTTCGATGGTATCCGTCGCAACGAAACGCGCAGCTTCAGCCGGGAGCCGGGCAGCCCGCAGCGATTTCCAGAGCGAGGAGAGGTGCTCGACCGCGTGCGCATTCCAGCCTCGCGACAGGACTTCGCTGCGCCACTCCGCGTCGGTGATTTCCTCGTAGTGGACGTCCCTGTCGAAGACGTGCGCGAACGCCCGGACGATGTCGCCGATGGAATTGACGCTCCCGATGATGGGATAGGCGGATCCCGCGACCTGCTTGGGGCCAACGAGGAGACCCACGGCGACCCGCGCCACGTCTTCAGCCGAGATCAACGGCAGAATGGTGCTCTCGTCACCTAACGGCAGGCGGATTGCACCGCGCTCCGGCAGGTTCGCGCCGACAAGACGAGCCACGTTCTCGTAGAAGACGGTGGCCCGCAAATGCAACGGGCCGACGCCTGCCCATTCGAAAACCTGTTCGGACAGATAATTCTGCCGCATGCGCGGGGTCGGTGCATCGATCGATGACTGATACATCACGAGATTGACAAGCCGCGAAATACCATGCCGGCGTGCTGCGAAGGCCATTGCCGCGGTTGCTTCTGCCAGTCCGTCCTGGACGGGATAGGCAAAATAGATCGCCGAGACGTCCTTTGCCGCCTGTTCAACGGATCGGACGTCGAGGAAGTCGCCGACGAAAATCTCTGCGCCGAGCGACTTGAGCCTGTCGGAACGACTGTCGATTTGGCGCACGAGCGCGCGGATCTGATGGCCGCGCCGGAGCAACATTTCGGACACGTGCCGGCCGGTCTGACCTTGGGTGCCACCTGCGGCGGAGGTCACGAGGATTGTCTCTCTCATCGTCTCGGTCCTTTCCTGTTTCACTACATTCTGGTACGATGCGGTACCACGCGAAAACGGATATGGTACCGATTGGTACCAAGTCAAGAGGAAGATTGCGTCGATGAGTCCGAAGATGGAGCCGCCCCAGGAAAACGCCGATGGACTTGAGGCCCGGAAGCGGATCCTGAACGCAGCGCTTTCCGCGTTCATGGAAGGTGGCTACGCGCAGACGAGCACTCTGGAGATCGCGACGCGTGCGCGCGTTTCCAAACGCGAGCTCTACTCGCTGTTCGGCAACAAGGAGGCGATGCTGGTCGCATGCATCACCGAACGCGCCCAGCGGCTCAAGGCACCGGCGGACCTTCCCACGATCCGCAGCAGGGACATGCTGGCAAAAGTGCTTGCCGCGTTTGGGTCGAAGCTATTGACGGAAACGACCGATCCGGTCGTCGTCGCCGTGTTTCGGCTGGCCATATCCGAGGCCGTACATGCACCAAGAGTTGCGCATGCGCTAGATACCGTCGCCCGCAAGCCCATCCGCGATTCACTGCGGATGATCATGGCGGACGCCAGATCAAAAGGTCTTCTTGCCGGTGACCCCGACGCGACGACCGAGAAATTTCTTGGATTGTTGTGGGGAGATCTGATGACGGGCCTACTGCTACAGGCCACCAATCGCCCGAGCACTAACGAGATCGCACGGCGAGCAAGCGAGGCGTCGACCGCGCTCCTGAAGCTCTATCCGAAGTCCAGCTAGCTGTCCATCTTCAGAGCAGGAATGCGAGCGCCGCCTCGCAGCGCTCCTCGACCTTCAGCGTCAGGAGATCGTCGGCGCGGGTGCGGCCGAGATTGACCGCCGCAATCGGAATATTGCGCTGCGCGGCAGCCCGGACAAAGCGGAATCCGGAATAGACCATCAGCGAGGAGCCGACGATCAGCATGGCGTCGGCCTGCGCCAGATGATCCTGCGCCGTGGCGACGATGTCGCGGGGGACGTTCTCGCCGAAGAACACGACGTCGGGCTTGAGGATGCCGCCACAGGCTTCGCAGGCCGGCACTTCGAAGGACGAAAAATCCTCGTGCTCCAGATCAGCGTCGCCATCAGGTGCATCGGCGGCATCGAGCGTCAGCCAGGCCGCATTGGCGCGACCAAGCGCGTGCTGAAACTCATCGCGCGGCGTCTTGCCGCCGCAGCCCATGCAGCGGACCAGATCGAGCCGACCATGCAGGTCGATCACCTGGCGGTGGCCGGCAGACTGATGCAGCCGATCGACGTTCTGGGTCAGCAGCATCCCGCACCGGCCGTTCGCCTCGAGCCGGGCCAGCGCATGATGCGCATCATTCGGCGTCGCCTGGCCGAACCGCCGCCATCCAATCAGACTGCGCGCCCAATAGCGCCGGCGCGTATGCTCGTCCGACATGAAAGCCTGGAAGTTGACCGGTTGGGTCCGCTTCCAATTGCCGTAGCTGTCGCGATAGTCGGGAATGCCCGAATTGGTGCTACAGCCGGCGCCGGTCAGCACGAACAGCCGTTCGTGCCGGCCGATGAAATCCTGGAGCGGAGGGTTTGCCCGCGGAGCATTTGTCATGGCGCAGATGTAGTCCGCGCGGGCGGGTTTTGCCAGATCACGACAGTCCGCAGCGCACGGCCGCCCGGATAGGCGGCTATCTCGGGGACCGGCGCCCCGTGCTATCGAGGAGACGAGTTTTCTCTTCTGCTGCAATGCGGGCGGCTTGCTGCAATGTCAGCCGAAATTCGTCCCGCTTCTCGTGCACCGAGGCGATCGCATGCCCGACCGCGACTCCGAGGCCGATCAGTGCGGCTTCGGAAAGTTGCAGGCTTGCCTCGATGGTTTCCGGCACCGCATCGGTTGCGCCGATCGCATAGAGGTGGCGGGCATGATCGGCGTCCCGCGCACGTGAGACGATCAGCACGTCCGGCCGCACTGCGCGAATCCGCTCGACGACGGCATCGATCGCTGCTCGCGACTGAATGGTAATGATCACACCGGTCGTCTGCATCAGGCCGCAGGCTTCGAGAAAGCCCGGTTCTGTCGCATCACCAAAATAGACCTTGTGACCATCGCGGCGGTCGCGCGCCACGGCGACTGCTTCGTTATCGATCGCGATGTAGTTCAGGCCGTGGCTGGTCAGCAGCGAGCAGACGACCTTTCCAACGCGGCCGTAGCCGACCACGATGGCCTGCGCCCGGTCGCCGGGCGGCCGAACCGTCAGTTCGGGATCGAGGGTGCGCTCGCTCCCCAGTTTCGCGGCCAATCGTCGTCCGAGCACGCCCAAAAGCGGCGTCAATGCCATCGTCACGGCGGTGATGGCGACGGCAAAGCTCGACACGCGAGGTTCGATCAGGCCGAGCGCCGCCGCCATCCCGATGCTTACGAAAGCGAATTCGCCGACTGGACCCAGCAGGAAGCCGATCTCGATCGCCGACGGCCACGAGAGCCTGAAGAGGCGGCCCAGGATGATGAGCACGATCGCCTTGCCGGTCAGAACGCCGATAACGGCTGCCAGCAGCCAACCGGGCTCGCGCATGAACACGCGGAAGTCGATGGCCATACCGACGGTGAAGAAAAAGATGCCTAGCAGCAGGCCCTTGAATGGATCGACGGTGGCCTCAATGGCCTTGCCGTACTCCGTTTCCGCCAGCATCAGTCCTGCAACGAATGCTCCGAGCGCCATCGACAGGCCGGCTTGGTGCGCGGCAAGGCCTGCGCCGACGATGACGAACAAGGTCGCCGCGACGAAGAGCTCCGTCGAATGGGTGCCCGCAACCAGCTGGAACAGCGGACGCATCAGCAGCCGTCCGATCAGAATGAGAAAAGCGACCGCTACTCCGGCCTTCAAGATCGCACTGGAGATGTGCGCCACGACGGAGCCGCCGCTGCCTGCGCCAAGCACCGAGACGAGCACCAGAATGGGAATCACTGCAAGGTCCTGAGCCAACAACACCGAGAAGCTGGCGCGCCCCGCAGTGGTCGCAAGCCGTCTCTCGGTGGACAGAAGCTCGAGCACGATCGCCGTCGAGGACAGCGCAAGGCTCGCGCCGAGAATCACGGCGGTATCGGAATTCTGCCCCGCGAGAAGCGTCGCGCCGAAAATGATCGCGGACGTCGTCAGCACCTGCAGGCCGCCAAGCCCGAACACCAGGCGTCGCATCGTCACGAGCCGCCTGAAAGACAGCTCGAGCCCGATCAGGAATAGCAGGAACACGACGCCGAGATTGGCGATGCCTTCGACGTTCTGCGCGTCCGCCACGGTGAACCAGTACAGGAACGGGAGTTCTCGAATGAGCGAGCCGAGTCCGAGCGGGCCGAGAATGGCGCCGGCGCCGAGATAGCCCAGCACCGGGTTGATGCCCCAGTGGCGGACAATTGGCACCACCACGCCGGCAGTGCCGAGGACCACCAGCGCGTCACTGTAGGCATTGATGTTTATGGTTGTGGTCACGAGCCCATCATGTGTCGGCGCCTGCCAATAGCGGCAGCGTCGTCCACGGTCGATAGCACACGGCGCCGCAGACCCCTACCCGGCCGCAAACCGCCACTCCTGCGCGGTGCATCGGTGTCCAGGTAGGCCCAGTGGGAAGGCTTACCTCGAGACCACGATCTAATCGTTGCAACCCGGTCGGGCCGCCGCAGATGCGCACGCTTCCAAGTTGACGTTCAGCTCGCCCAATTGTCCCGGAATTCGGGGAACAGCGTCAGGCCTCCGCAGGCATAGATGGTCTGTCCGGTGATGTAGCTCGAATCATCCGAGGCGAGGAAGGCGAACACGGCGGCGATCTCTTCGGGGGTGCCGACGCGGCCGAGCGGAATGTGGGAGGTGACGACGCCGCGCTTCTCGGGATCGCCGGTCCAGGCCGCATTGATCGGCGTATCGATCGCACCGGGACCTACCGCATTGACGCGGATGCCTTGGCCCGCAAATTCGAGCGCCAGCGTTCGCGTCAGGTTGGCCATGCCGCCCTTGCTGATCGAATAAGCGAGATAGCCCGGCTTTGGGATGATCTGGTGGACGCTGGAGCAATTGATGATGCTGCCGCCTCCGCCGCGGGCGACGAAATGCGCGAGCGCCTTCTGGGCGCAAAGCACGGCGCCATTCAGATTGACGTCGATGATGCGGCGATAGGTTTCGACGTCGAGTGCTTCGCTCGGCGATTCCCGCTGGAAGCCGGCATTGTTGACCAGACAGTCGAGGCGCTTCCAGCGCGCCAGGATCGTCTCGAACATCGCGGCGATGTCCTGCTCGTTGCCGATATCGGCCTTGACGATGATGTGATCGAGCCTGCCGTGGCCACGATCGCCCGACACCGTCCGTGCCAGCGCGAGCGTCTCCTCGGCGCTTTGGGGGTGATCGAAATAATTGATGGCGACGGTCGCGCCTTCCTGGGCGAGCCGGATGGCGACGGCGCGGCCGATGCCTTGTGAAGCGCCGGTCACCAGCGCGTATTGGCCGATGAGGCGCGAGGGAAAGGAGGTTGAGCGATTAGTTTGTGGCATGAGTTCTCTCCGGGGATGCCTGATCATCGACGGAACCCGCCCTTTGTTCCATCTCTCGACGCATTGCTGTGATTCATTTGGCGTGGCGGGCGACCGTCAAGGTCAGGATCTGGTAGAGGATGATGGCGCCGAAGGTCGCGGTGCCGATTCCGCCGATCGTGAATGCACCGAATTTGAGCGTGAGATCGCCGGCGCCTGCGGTGAGCGCCACCGCGACGGTCATCAGGTTCGCGGGATTTGCGAAGTCGACCTTGTTCTCGACCCATATCCGTCCCGCCATCGCCGCGATCAACCCGAACAGCACGATCGACAGGCCGCCGATGACGGGGCCGGGGATCGACAGGATGAGTGCGCCGAATTTCGGCGAGAAGCCGAGCAGGATCGACACCGTGGCCGCGAACGCGAACAACAAAGTGGAATAGACCTTCGTCGCCGCCATGACACCGATGTTCTCGGCATAGGTGGTGACGCCGGTACCGCCGCCGCAGGCCGCCACGATGGTCGCGAGGCTGTCGGCAAACAGGGCGCGGCCGAGATAGGCATCGAGACTCCGGCCCGTCATCGCGCCGACGGCCTTGATGTGACCGAGGTTCTCGGCGACGAGAATGATCGCAACCGGCGCGATCAGGAAGATTGCATCGGCATGGAAGCTCGGCGCGGTGAAGTTGGGGAGGCCGAACCACGGCGCGGCCGAAAGTTGCGCGAAGTCGATCGGCTTGCCGAAACCGAGTCCGTTTGCGAACAGCAAGTACAGGAGATATCCGCCGATGGCACCGACAATGATCGGCAAGCGGCGCCATAGGCCCGGCGCCGTGACGGCGACCACGCCGATGATCAGAACGGTCGCAAGCCCGATCCAGGTGTCGAACGTGCCGGCGCTCACAGCCTTCACAGCCACGGGCGCAAGGTTGAGTCCGATTGCGGCGACCACGGCGCCGGTGACCGCCGGCGGCAGCAGCCTTTCGATCCAACCAACGCCCGACCACATCACGATCAGTGCAATCAGGCCGTACAGCACACCGGCTCCGACGATGCCGCCGAGCGCAACTGACAGGTTCGGGTTTGGCCCCTGCCCGGCATAACCGGTGGCAGCGATGACGACGGCGATGAATGCGAAGCTCGAGCCGAGATAGCTCGGCACGCGCCCCGCGACGATGACGAAAAAGATCAGCGTGCCGATGCCAGAGAACAGGACCGCAACATTGGGATCGAACCCCATCAGCAGCGGCGCGATGATCGTTGAGCCCGACATTGCGACGCAATGCTGGAGACCGGAGACAATCGTCTGGCCCCAAGACAGCCGCTCCTCCGGCATGATCACGCCCGAGGTCTTGAGTTTCCAGCGCGGAAAATAGCCTTGCATTTGCTCGTCGGAGCCTGTTGCAGTCGACATGTTTCCCCCGAGTTGCCGTGCAGCGGACGATCTTCGTGCGATCCGACAAAAATGTGATTGTCGCTCCCGCGAAGGCCATCACATGATGCAAATCAAGCAAGATCAATACGTTCCGGGGCCTACAATATGACACAAGTCGCGATCCAGCCAGCCGTCCTCCGCCGGCACCAGCCCTGGTACAAGATCCTCTACGTCCAGGTGCTGATCGCGATCGCGCTCGGCGTGCTCATCGGCTACTTCTATCCAAATCTCGGCAAGGCCTTGAAGCCGCTCGGCGACGGTTTCATCGCGCTGATCAAGATGATGATCGCACCGGTGATCTTCTGCACCGTGGTGCACGGCATCTCCTCGATGGGCGATCTCAAGCGCGTCGGCCGCGTCGGGCTGAAATCGCTGATCTATTTCGAGACGGTTTCGACCGTCGCGCTTGCGGTCGGTCTGCTCGTCGGCGAGATTCTCCAGCCCGGGCGCGGCTTCAACATCGATCCCGCCACGATCGATCCGAACTCGGTGGCGACCTACGTCACCAAGGCCAAGGAAGAGGGCATCGTCGCCCATCTGATGGCGATCATCCCCGACAGCTATCTGGGCGCCATCGCGCGGGGCGACCTGCTTCAGGTGCTGTTGATCTCGATTCTGTCAGGCTTCGCCATCGCTTTCCTCGGCAAGGCCGGCGAGCCCATTGCGGACGCGATCGATAAGGCCGCAAAAATGTTCTTCGGCATCATCCGCATCATCGTGCGCGTGGCGCCGATCGGCGCCTTCGGCGCGATGGCCTTCACCGTCGGCGCCTACGGGCTCGGCTCACTGCTCAACCTCGCCGCGCTGATCGGCACATTCTACCTGACCAGCATCCTGTTCGTGCTGATCGTGCTGGGCGCGATCGCACGGCTCGCCGGTTTCTCGGTCCTGCGCTTCATCGCCTACATCAAGGACGAGCTGCTGATCGTGCTCGGTACTTCGTCCTCGGAGACGGTGCTGCCGCAGATGATCCAGAAGATGGAGCATCTCGGTGCCTCGCGCTCGGTGGTCGGCCTCGTCATCCCAACCGGCTACAGCTTCAATCTCGACGGCACCAACATCTACATGACGCTGGCGACGCTGTTCCTGGCGCAGGCCACCAACACCCATCTGACCATCTGGCAGGAGCTCGGCATTTTGGGCATTGCCATGATCACCTCGAAGGGTGCGTCGGGCGTCACCGGCGCCGGCTTCATCACGCTCGCCGCGACGCTCTCGATCGTACCTGATATCCCGATCCAGTCGATCGCGATCCTGGTCGGTATCGACAAGTTCATGAGCGAATGCCGTGCGCTCACCAATCTGATCGGCAATGGCGTCGCCTGCGTCGTCATCAGCCTCTCCGAAGGCGAGCTCGACCGCGACGCCCTGCACGAGACCATGGCCCATCCGCTGGAGATCGGCGAGGCGCTGGAACCGGGCGGCAGTACATAGCACCCCGGTTCCGATGCGGTAGTTTCCCGGAATGGAAAAACGGTGAGATACCCGTCACAACAATGACGTTGGGATCACCGATTGATAGTCAATCTTTCCGCCCGACGCGCTGGGGGCAGGGCGTCGGGCTTTTGAAAATCTCCGCCAGGACTAGCCGCCATATCGGGACGTAAGGCGGGATCAGATGATCCCGCCATTGACGTGAAGCGCCTTGCCGGCAAGTTCGAGCCGGCGCGTGATCCCGATCGCCTGCAAGAATGCCTCGTCGTGACTGACGACGAGCAGCGCGCCGTCATAGGCCCTCAGGCCCGCTTCAACGGCTTCGATGGACTCGATGTCGAGATGATTGGTCGGCTCGTCCAGGATCAGCAGGGACGGCGGCTTTGAATCGCCCAGCACGCAAGCAAGGCCCGCGCGAAACATTTGTCCACCGCTCAGGCTTCCCACGATCTGCAGGGCGGCATCGGCGCGAAACATGAAGCGAGCCAGCGCGGCATGGCACGCGTTCGCACCTGCCGTTGGATTGAGACGGCCGAAATTGTCCAGGATAGAGATCGCGGGATCAAGCAGGCTGACCTTCTGATCGAACAGCGCGAAGTCGGGCCTGACCCGCACGGTACCCGAAACGGGGCGCAACTCACCGGCAATGAGTTTCAGCAGCGTTGTCTTGCCGGAGCCGTTCGGCCCGATGACCGCAACGCGCTCCGGCCCGACGATCGCAAGCGAGAGATCGCGCAAGACCGGCTGCTCCGGCCGATAGCCTGCGCTGACGCCGTCGAGCCAAAGCACCTCCCTGCTCGCCGGCAGGCCAGTCGCCGGCAGTTTCACCGACAACGGCTGAAGTATCTCGACGCGCCGGCGTGCCGTGTCGACAGCCGCGAGCGCCTCCGCGCGCCGCCGCTCGGCGATTTGCGCGGTCTTGCCGCCGCTGTCTTCGCTGCGATCTTTGCGCGCGCCGGCCAGGATGCGCGGCATGTCGCCCTTGGCACGCTTCTTCCTGCCGCCGCTGTCCTTGCGCGCCTTCCGTTCCGTAGCCTCCTGTGCCTTGCCGTCAATCTCGGACAGGTGCCTCTCAGCATGTGCGAGGTCGTGCCTGACCGCTGCGAGCTCGACGGCCTTCTGCGCGCGAAAACTGCTCCAATTGCCGCCGTATCGGGTTGACCCGAGCGAGGTCAGCTCGACGATCGCGTCCATGGTTTCAAGGAGGCCCCGGTCGTGGCTGACGACGATCGCGCCGCCGCGCCAGGCAGCGAGGAGATCAGTCACCGCCTTGCGTCCATCCTGATCGAGATTGTTGGTGGGCTCGTCCAGCAGCAGGAAGTCGGGCTCGGCAAACACCAGTGCGGCGAGGCGAACGCGCGTGATCTGGCCGCCGGACAGGCAGGACAGCTCCGTGTCGGGAGACGGATCGAAGCCGAGGCGCGCGAGGGCGGCCTGAAGCCGCGCTTCGAGCGTCCAGTCGATCGTGGCGATGTCATCGACCGAGGCGTCGCCCTGCCCCGCACGGCGAAGCAGCTCTAGCGCCCGCCGCGCGCCGAACAGATCGGCCACCGTCGCATCTGCAGGCGGTTGAACGTCCTGGCGCAGCACGCCGATGGTCCCGTTGACAACAATGCGCCCGGACTGCGGAACATGCTCGCCCAAAATCGACGCAAGCAGCGTCGTTTTCCCGACGCCATTGCGGCCGACGAGACCGGTGCGCTCGGCCGCGAATGTCAGATCGATGTTGGAAAGAAGCGAACGGCCGTCAGGCGTGGACAGCGACAGGTTCGACAGGATGATCGAAGCAGGCATGGAATTCCCCGTGAGCAAGGCGGATGGGCTTTGCGGTCGGGGTAAAATCCATGGCTGCGAAGTTCCTGATTGAGATCTCTCTAACTAGTGCCGCAGAAGCGCAAGATCAAGCCGCAGTTTGAAGGGACGACAGCGCGAGGAAAGCGCTGACATCCCTAGTGGTCGGCGCGATCAACCCTTGAGCGCGGTGACCACCACCTCGATCAGCGCATTGCCGCCGAGGTCGGCGACGCCGACGGTGGCACGGGTCGGCAGATTGTCGCCGAAGAACTCGGTCCAGGCTGCGTCCATCTCCTTCTTCTTGGACAGATCCGTGACGAAGATCGAGGCGCTGACGATGCGGTTCTTGTCGGTTCCCGCTTCCTTCAGATAGCCGGCGATCTTGCCGAGGATGTTGCGGGTCTGCTCGCCCATCGAGCCCGAGGTGTCGTCGGCGATGGTGCCGCCGAGAAAGACGAAGCCGTTGGCCTCGACGGCGCGGTGCATGATCGGCGTGCGGATGCTGCGGGTGATGCTCATGATGTCCTCTTCTTAAAGCGTGGAAGGAGTTGAGTTCGGCTGAGGGCCACGAAGGAGGTGCGCCCCCTCTCCCGCTTGCGGGGGAGGGCCGGGGTGGGGGTGTCTCCGCATTGGGACTTTCCCCGTGTGGAGAGAGCCCTCACCCGGCGCTTCGCGCCGACCTCTCCCGCAAGCGGGAGAGGTTGAGCGAGCTCGGGGCAATCGATCGGATACGACAACTTCTTGTTCCTAGAGCGTGGAAGGATGGAAGCGGTCGATGCCGAGATCACTGACGCGGGTCTGGGTGCCGCCGTTGACGATCAGCTCCGCCATCACGGCGCCGGCGCCAGGACCAAGCTGGAAGCCGTGCAGTGAGAAGCCGAACTGGTGATAGAGGCCCTGGTGACGCGAGCTCGGGCCGAACACGGGGATATCGTCCTTCATCTTCGCTTCGATACCGGCCCAGGCCCGCATGATCGTGGCGCTGCGCATCACCGGAAACAGCTCGAACACGGTGCGCGCGCTGATGGCAAGGCTCTTCCAGTCCAGCACCGTCTCGTTGCGGTCCTGATAGGGCGTTGCCAGATGGCCGCCGCCGATCAGCACGGTGCCGTTGGAGAATTGCTTGAAGGACAATTTGCGGCCGCGCAGGATCACGACGGGATCGATGAAGTGCGGCACGCGCGAGGTAATCATCAGCATCGGCGCGACGGTTTCGACAGGAACGGGCTCGCCGAGGGCAGCGGCAATCTTGCCGGCCCAGGCGCCCGCCGCGTTGACCAGCACCGGTGCGGCATAGGTGTCCGAGCCGACGTCGACATGCCACAGACCGTCATTCCGCCGGATGTTGCCGGCGGCCTCGCCTTCGCGCACGGTCGCGCCAAGCTGCTCGGCCTTGCGCCGGAACGCCGTCGTCGTCTGCGCCGGATTGGCAGCTCCATCGCGACGCGACACGACGCCGCCGGGACAGGTCTCGGCGACCGCGGGCACGAGCCGCCGCAGCTCGGCCGCATCGATCAGCTCTTCATGGGTGAAGCCGAGCGCATTGAGCTCGGCCACACGCGCGCGGCAGACCGCAAGCTCCTCCTCGTTCTCCGCAACCAGCACCTGGCCATGGCTCTCAAAGCTGCAATCGTCGTCGACGAGCTCGGTGATCTTCTCCCAAATCCCCATGGAACGGATCGAGAGCGGAATCTCAGGGATGTGCCGCGCGAGCTGGCGCACGCCGCCGGCGTTGACGCCCGAGGCGTGCCGGCCGGCATAGTCCTTCTCGATCAGCACCGGCTTCATGCCAGCAAGGCATAGATGCAGCGCGGTCGAGCATCCGTGGATGCCGCCGCCGACGACGATCGCATCCACGTTTTTGGTCATCCGCGCACCACCGCCTTGACGTCGGCCTCGCTCTTCGGGACGGCGGCGAGCTCGGCGAGCGTGATCGGCTTCACCGGCGCGCGCAGCCGGTAATAGCCGATCTCCTGCGGCGTCTTCCCGCGCGCCTGCGCCATCAGCTCGGTGACGGTGAGACCGCAGAGCCGGCCCTGGCACGGACCCATGCCCGTGCGGCGATAGGCCTTGAGCTGGTTCGGCCCCGTCGCGCCGATCGCGACGGAGTCGAGAACGTCCTTTGCGGTGACCTCCTCGCAGCGGCAGACGATGGTGTCGCCTGTGGGAATGCGGAACTGTTGCGCGGGGCGGAACAGCGTGTCGAGGAAGACGCGGCCGCGCTCGGCCCTGGCGAGATCGGCACGAAGCGCCGCCAACGATGTGAGCTTCGCGGCAGCCGCTGGCGCCAGCGCTTCCACCGCCGCGCGCGCCGCGATGCGACCGCGCACCACGGCGGCATTCGCGCCACCAATGCCGGCACCGTCGCCGGCGATCGCGATGCCTGCGACCGACGAAGCCCCGCTCGCATCGAGCACCGGCGACCAGCACAATTGCAGCTCGTCCCAGCGATGCTCGACGCCGGCCGCCATCGCCAGATTGACGTTGGGCACGACCCCCTGATGCAGCAGCAGCAGATCCGCAGGAATGGTCTCGCGCTTGCCGCCGGCGACATAGCTCACGCTCGCGAGCTGACCCTCGCCGGACGCAGAGAGCTCCGTCACCCCTGATACGACCTGCACCTTTGCTTTCACCTCGCGCATCATCGACAGGCCCTTGGCGAAATAGGGCGAGGTCAGGAAGGCGAAGGCGTGTGGCAGCGCGGCGAAATAATTGCCGCGCTCGGTGGTGTCCAGGATGCGGTCGATGCGGCCGCCGAGACGCAGGATCTGCGCGGCGAGCAGCCAGAGCAGCGGCCCCTGCCCGGCGATCACCGTGCGTCCGTCAGGCACCAGCGCCGACGACTTCAACATCGTCTGCGCCGCGCCCGCCGTCATCACGCCCGGCAGCGTCCAGCCGGGAATCGGAAACGGCCGCTCCAGCGCGCCGGTCGCGAGGATCACACGCTGCGCCTTGACGAAGGCAGAGGC
Source organism: Bradyrhizobium sp. C-145 (assembly GCF_023375135.1). Lineage (NCBI taxonomy): Bacteria > Pseudomonadati > Pseudomonadota > Alphaproteobacteria > Hyphomicrobiales > Nitrobacteraceae > Bradyrhizobium > Bradyrhizobium sp. C-145. The sequence goes on from NZ_CP088150.1 coordinate 8,200,413, forward strand.
GCCGCCGATGGAGACCGCGATCTCGAGATTGCGGTCGAGGCTCCAGACCGTCGCGCGATGGATGACCTCGGCGCTGCTGGCGCGCAGCGCCTGCACGAGATCGGCACCGGCCCAATAGTCGGCCCCGAGCTGGTTGCGCTCTGTCACCGGCGTCGAGGCGATGGCGCGGAACACCTGACCGCCCGGACCGATGTTCTCGTCGAGCAGCAGCGTCGACAGGCCGGCTTCAGCAGATGTCGCAGCCGCGGCGAGGCCGGCGGGACCGGCGCCGATCACCACGACGTCGTAGGCTTCGCGTTTGGGAGCCACAGTCATTTTCCGATCTCCCGCTTGCCCTTCTGGATCTCGACCTGCATGCCGTCGGCGACCGGCACGAGACAGCCCTGCCGGTTGCCGACACCGTCGATGGTGACGAGGCAGTCGAAGCACACGCCCATCATGCAATAGGGCAGACGCGGCGCGCCGCTCACCGCGGTCGATCTGCGCACGTCGCAGCCGGAGGCCAACAGCGCCGCGGAGACGGTGTCGCCCTGACGTGCCGCGACGGCAACGCCATCGACGAAGATCTGCACGTTTGGGCGCTTGTCCTGTTCGGATCGTCTAAACATGGGGATGCCTCTTGGCTCCTTCCTTGGATCTCTAATAGCCGCTGTTATTCGCAGCGCCGGCACCGCCAAACCGACTGGCCGAGAACGCGCCGACCAGCTCGGGCTCCAGCGCGCCCTGGGCCACCATGCGCGCGATCTCGAAGGCGTGGTTGGAGGAGAGCGTCACGCCGGAATGACAGCAGGCGACGAAGGCGCCGGGATGCGTCTCCGACTGGTCGTAGATCGGAAAGCCGTCCTGCGGCATGACGCGGATGCCGGCCCAGCTTCTGACGACATTGAGTCGCGACAGATGCGGGAACATGCGCTGGGCGCGATCGGTCATCACGGCGCTGATCGAATGCTTCAGCGCGCGGTCGTCGAGCTCGTCCTCCTTGCTGTCGCCGATCATCACCGTGCCCTCGTCGGTCTGGCGGATCGTGGTCAGCGGATGCGGCAGGAACGGCATGGTGCGCTCGGTCACCACGATCTGACCGCGGGTCGGGCCCATCGGCGCGTAGAGTCCGACCATCGGCGCCAGCGTCTGGTTGGCATTGCCGGCGGCAAGGACGATTTTGGCGGCGCGCAGCTCGCCCTTCAGCGTGGTCAGACGGAATTCGCCGCCGCTCTTGCTGATCGCCGAGACCGGACGCTCCGGAAAATAGTCGATGCCGAACGCAATGAAGCCGGTGTGGAAGGCGCGGAACGTGCGCAGCGAATTGACGTGGCCGTCGAGCGGGCAATAGCTGCCGCCGGACACCTCCGGGCCGATCAGCGGCAGCGACTTCTTCACGTCGGAAGCGGAGAGCATCTCCATCTTGTAGTCGGCCGCGCCGACCTGGTTGTGCATGCGCTTGACCAGCTCGGCGCGCTGGCCGAATTCGTCCTCGCCGAGCGTGAGGTGGAAGCCGCCGTTCTGCTGAAGCGAGACGTCGAGGCCAGTCTGCTGCTTCAGCTCCGACGCCAGCCGGCCCCACGCCTGCGACGCCTGCACGGTCCACACCGTATAGGCGGGCATGCCGAGTCCCTTGCTCTGCACCCAGACCAGCGCAAAATTCGCGCGCGAGGCGCGCTTGGTGATGTCGCCTTCGTCGAGCACGGCTACGCGCTTGCCGAGCCGGCCGAGGCCCCAAGCAATGGCGGAGCCGAGCAAGCCGCCGCCGACGACGGCGACGTCATATTCAGACTTTTGTTTTGACGCGTTTTCTTTACGCGAACCGGCGTCCACTTCGCTCGAAAACGCTTTAGACATAGATTCTCCTATCGTCCCGTATCGCCCTTGCCGGCGAGCACGCGGTCGAGCCCGTAGAAGCGGTCGAGCAGAATGAGGGCGGTCATGGTGATCGCGATCACGCAGGCCGAGACCGACGTCACCAGCGGATCGATGTTGTCCTGGATATAAAGGAACATGCGCACCGGTAACGTCTCGGTGCCGGGCGCCGCGAGGAAGACGGTCATGGTGAGATCGTCGAAGGACTGGATGAAGGCGAGTGCCCAGCCGCTGATGACGCCGGGCAGGATCAGCGGCAACGTCACACGGCGGAACAGCGTCCAGCCGCCCGCGCCGAGCGAGACCGCCGCCATCTCAACCGAAAGATCCATGCCGGTTGCGGCCGCGAGAGTCAGCCGCAACGCGAACGGAAACACGATGATGACATGCGCGATGATCAACGCCGCGAAACTGCCGCCCAGACCGGCGGAGGTGAAGAAGCGCAGGAAGGCGATGCCGAGCACAACATGCGGAATCATCAGCGGCGACAGGAACAGCGCCGCCAGCGCATCGCGGCCACGGAAGCGGTAGCGCGCGATCGCAAGCGCCGCGGGCACCGCGAACAGCAGCGCCACCAAGGACGACAGCGCCCCGAGGCCGAGGCTGACCCAGAAGGCGTGGATGAATTCGGGGTAGTTCGCGATCGTCCTGAACCAGCGCAGCGAAAAACCGTTGGTCGGCAACGACAGGAAGCCCTCGGGTGTAAACGCGACGAGGCAGACGACCAGGATCGGCGCCACCATGACGATGACGAAGATGGTGTGGAAGATCAGCGCGAGCGGGCCGTTCCGTCTCATCGGAACACCTCCGCATAGCGGCGCTCGACCAGCCCGTTGCTGCCGACCACGATCAGCACCAGCGCCACGAGAAGGAGCGTCGCGACCGCAGCACCGAGTGGCCAGTTCAGCGTGTTGAGGAATTCGTCATAGGCGAGCGTCGCAGCGACCTTGAGCCGGCGGCCGCCGATGATCGCCGGCGTCGCAAAGGCGCTGGCCGATAGCGAGAACACGATGATCGCGCCCGAGAGCACGCCCGGCATGATCTGGGGCATGATGATGCGGCGGATGATGGTCGCAGGTGTCGCGCCGAGCGACATTGCGGCATTCTCGATCTGCGGATCGAGCCGCTGCAGCGCCGCCCACACCGACAGCACCATGAACGGCATCATCACATGCGCGAGCGCGACCACCATGCCGGTTTCGGTGAACATGAAGGGAATGGGGAAGCGAATCATCCCGAGCGACATCAAGAGCTTGTTGACGAGCCCATTATTGCCGCCGAACAGCAGCGCCCAGCCGAGCGTACGCGCCACCACGGAGATCAGCAGCGGGCCGAGGATGATCAGCAGGAAAAGGCTCTTCCAGCGGCCGCTCATGCGGTTGAGGATGTAGGCTTCGGGTGCGCCGAGCACGGCGGTGAGCAGCGTGGTGAGAATAGCGATCCGAAACGTCCGCCAGAACATTTCTGCGTAATAGGGATCGGTCGCGATCTCGTGCCAGTTCTTCAGGATGAAGACCGGCTCGATGCCCTTGTACTGGCCCCAATCGTGGAACGACAGCATCACGGTCATCGCCAGCGGGATCAGCAGCACGCCGACGAACAGCATCAGCGCAGGCGCCGTCAGCGCCCATGGCGCACGCGCACTGCGCTCCTCGGCGGCCGCGCTCATGCGACGCTCCTCGCGCGCACGCTCATGTCCTCCAGCCGCCAGGCGAGATGAACGGCCTCGCCTTCGGTTGGCTGGGCGTTGCCATCATTCTGGCGGATCACAATCGCCGGGCCGCATTCGCTCTCGCACTGGAACAGCCAGTGGTTACCCTGGAAGATGCGGGTGACGATTTTTGCGCTGAGGCCGGCACCGCCAAAACCGATGCGCTCGGGGCGGATGCTGATGGTCACCGGGCCATTCAGGCCCGCCGGTGCCGGCGCACTCCAGGAGCCCGCAGTCAGCCGCGCCGGCATCACGGTTCGATCGATCGTCGCCGCAAAGTCGTTGGTCTTGCCGAGGAACTGCGAGACGAAGGCCGAGGCCGGCTTCTCATAGGTCTCCTGCGGCGTGCCGATCTGCTCGATGCGGCCCTGCCTCATCACCACGATGCGGTCGGACAGCGACATCGCCTCGTTCTGATCGTGGGTGACCAGGATCGTAGTGGTGCCGATGGTGCGCTGAATCTGGCGCAGCTCGATCTGCATCTCCTCGCGCAGCTTTGCGTCGAGATTGGACAGCGGTTCGTCGAGCAACAGCACGCTCGGCTTGATCACCAGCGCACGGGCCAACGCTACGCGCTGCTGCTGGCCGCCGGACATCCGGCGCGGGTGACGGTCCTCGTAACCGGCAAGGCCGACCATCGCGAGCGCGGCACGGACGCGCTCGGCTCGCTCAGCGCGCGGCACGTTGCGCATCTCCAGACCAAATGCGACGTTTTCCGCCGCGGTCATGTGCGGAAACAGCGCGTAGCTCTGAAACACGATGCCGAGCCCGCGCTTGGCCGGATGAATCGCGGTCAGATCCTTGTCCTCCAGGCGGATCGCGCCGCGCGTGGGATCAAGGAAGCCCGCGATCATCTGCAACGTCGTGGTCTTGCCGCAGCCGGACGGGCCAAGGAAGGAGATGAACTCCCCCTTCCCCACCGACAGACTGAAGTTGTCGACCACAGTCTGCGTGCCGAATTGTTTGGCGACCCGATCGAGCTCGAGATAGGCCATGCGCGGTCTCCGCTGTGACGATCAGATCAGCGCTCGACCTCGCGGTTCCAGCGCTTGGTCCACTCCTCGCGCTTCTCGTTGATGACGGTCCAGTCCGGATTATAGAGCTCGGCCGCGCGCTCGCCGATCGGCGCCATCTTGCCGAGCTCGGGCGGGATCACCAGCGATTTCAGCACCGGGCCGTAGCCGTAGTCCTTCAGCATCACGAGCTGGATCTTGGGATCGAGCAGCATCTTGACGAAGCTCGCGGCCAGCGGCGAAGCGTTGGGCTTGTTGATCGGACAGGCCGTCGTCAGCAGCGTCGCGGCACCTTCCTTCGGATAGACGAAGTCGACGGGGAAGCCGGTGTTGGCAAAGCTCTGCACCCGGCCGGTGCCCCACACCGCGATCACGGCCTGGCCGGACTGGAACAGCTCGGTCATCTTGCCGGGCGACGGCTCATAGGCGAGCACGTTCGGATTGATCTGCTCCTTGAAGATCTTGAAGCCGGAATCGACGTTGGTCTCGCCGCCGCCGTTCATCTTCGACAGCATCACCAGCGCTTCGAGGCCATAGGTGTTGTTGATCGGCGGGATCACGAGCTGCTTGGCGTATTTGGTGTCCTTCAGGTCGTTCCACGAGGTCGGCGCCGCCCAGCCTTTCTCCTTGAACACCTTGGTGTTGTACATCAGGCCGGTCGCGACGATGCCGATCGCAACCGCACGATCGTCCTTGAAGCGCGCGGTGTCGTAAAGATCGGCGGGCAGGCCGTCGAGCTTGCCGCAGAAGCCGAGCTGGATCGCCTGGTACATCGGGCCGTCGTCGACGATGGCGACATCGATCTGCTGATTGCCCTTCTGCGCCTGGAGCTTTGCCAGCGTGTCGGTGGAATTACCGGCGACGTATTCGACCTTGACGCCGTTTTCCTTCTCGAAAGTCGGGATCACCTCGTCGCGGATCGTCTTCTCGAACGAGCCGCCGTAGCCGGCGACGTAGAGCGTCTTTTGCTGGGCCAAGGCGGCCGACGAGGCGGCCATGAGCGCCACGATGCTGAGCGAAGTCAGAAGGCGAGAAGTCTTCATGTGGACCGATCTCCATACCGGAATGAGGTGACGTGCCGACAAGTCTCCGGCCGAAGCGCCTTCCGCATTTCCTTCCGCGCAATCCTCTCCAATCAGGGCTCCGGCCCCTGCTCGGCGGGTTTTGGCGCGATCTGGAGGTTTGAACCCCTCCAATCTGCCGAAAAAGCGGGCTGGCTCCAGCTCTGATGAAAAAGATCGCAGACGTATACTTCCATCGTCCAATGAATAATGGCACCCTCTGCATGCAAAAATGTTATGAATGGATTGCGGGATGGCGCGGATCAATTCGCGGCAGGTGGAGGCCTTCCGCGCGACGATGCTGACCGGCAGCGTCACCGAGGCAGCGAAGCTGATGGTGGTGACGCAGCCCGCCGTCAGCCGCTTGCTGCGCGACTTCCAGGCGCTGTTGAAGATGGAGCTGTTCGAACGACGTGGCACCGGCCTCGTGCCGACCGCGGCGGCGATGGCGCTTTACACGGAAGTCGAGCGCTCGTTCGTCGGTCTCGAACGCATCACCGCGGCCGCCGAAGAAATCCGCGGTCGCCGCACCGGCTCGCTGCGCATCGCCGCGCTGCCGGCATTGGCAAACGGCTATTTGCCGCGGCTCGCCGGACACTTTTTGAAGGAGCGGCCCAACCTCAACCTCGCTTTCTTCGGCGTGATCTCGCCGATCGTGGTCGACTGGGTGCTGAACAACCAGTGCGACATCGGCTTTGCCGAGGTGCCGATCGCGCATTCCGGCCTGCCAAGTCTGCGACTGCCGGCGCTGGCGCGTGTCGCGGTGCTGCCGACCGGGCACCATTTGGCGGAGAAAGAAGTGCTGCAGCCGCGCGATTTCGAGGGCGAGACGTTCATCTCGCTGTCGGCGGGATCGTCGAGCCGGCACCTCGTCGACCAAGCCTTCCACCGCCACGATGTCCGCCGCGTGCTCCGCGTCGAGACCACGCTGTCGGAGATCATGTGCGGCATGGTGTCATCGGGACTTGGGGTGTCGATCTGCGATCCCTTCACCGCGCAGGAATTTGCCACGCGCGGCGTCGTCGTACGCCGCTTCCTGCCGCGCATCGACTTTGAGTTCTCGGCCGTCTTCCCGGCGCAGCGCAGCCCCTCGCCGGTGGCATTGGATCTGGTCGAGACCATGCGCAAGGCGCTCACCGAGCTCGAAGACCAGTCCGCAAACGGTTTTGCGCCCGGCTGACTTGGACGTCGTGCAGGTCCTGCTGTATCTTCCCTGTCTCAGCAGGGCAGCACATGGCACGCATCACCATCATCGAGACCGGGCTCGTTCCTCAAAAGCATCGCGAGCGCCACGGCTCGTTTCCGGACATGTTCGAGCGCATGATCCGCGCCGAGGACCCGACGGCGACAGTCGACATCGTCAGCATTCCGAATGGTGATGCGCTGCCCGATCCGCGCGGCTTGGAGGCCGTGCTGATCACCGGCGCGGCGGCCGGGGTCTATGACGGGCTCGACTGGATCGCACCGCTGGAAGATTTCGTGCGCACGGCTTACGCCAACAAGACGCCGATGGTCGGCGTCTGCTTCGGCCATCAGCTGATCGCGCAGGCGCTCGGCGGCACCGTGCGCAAGTCGGAGAAGGGCTGGGGCATCGGCCGTCACGTCTATCAGGTGCTGCCGGAGAACGGCGTGGTCGACGGCGAGGCGGTCGCGATCGCCGCCTCGCACCAGGACCAGGTGATCGAACCGCCGAACGATGCGCTGACGATCCTTTCCTCCGAGTTCACCCCGCATGCCGGCCTGCTCTACGCCAACGGCGCAACGCTGACCGTGCAGCCGCATCCGGAATTCGACGTGGAATTCGCGCAAGTCTGCTGCGATCTACGCGACGGCAAGGCACCGGATGATGTCGTCGCCACGGCGAGGGAGTCGCTGGCGCAGCCGATGGACAACGCGACGCTCGGCGGCGCGATTACGAGGTTCTTGGCGCGGCGGTGATTCACCTCGCCCCGCTTGCGGGGAGAGGTGGATTTCTTTGGCGCGCAATTGCGCGCCTGAGCAATCCGGGTGAGGGGGATTCTCCGCGAGTCCGTCAGCCATCGAATTTGCTGAAGCAGCCCCTCACCCCAACCCTCTCCCCGTAAGAACGGGGAGAGGGAGAGAAAGCACCTCAGAACGGATCGCTTCCCAGCCCCGGCACATCGGCCGGCCGCGGCCCCGGCGCGGCCCAGTGAAAGCGGCTGTCCTTCTCCGCGATCGCGATGTCGTTGATCGAGGCCTCTCGCCGCTTCATCAGGCCGTGCTCGTCGAACTCCCACTGCTCGTTGCCGTAGGAGCGATACCACTGGCCGCCGGCATCGTGCCATTCGTACTGGAAGCGCACCGCGATGCGGTTGCCGTCGAAGGCCCAGAGGTCTTTGATCAGGCGATAGTCGTGCTCCTTCTCCCATTTGCGGGTGAGGAAGGCGACGATGGCCTCGCGGCCCTGAAAAACCTCCGAGCGATTGCGCCAGCGGCTGTCCTCGGTATAGGCGAGCGCGACGCGCGCCGGATCGCGCGAATTCCAGGCGTCCTCGGCCATGCGCGCCTTTTGCGCAGCGGTCTCTCGGGTGAAAGGCGGAAGCGGCGGGCGCGACATGATGGCCTCATCGGTTGGTTGGGGCCGCAATCTATCGCTGCGATTGGCGAAGTCGATAGGCCATTACAAATCAGGCGATCACGAAATCAGATCGGCCTTCATCAAGGTCCGGATCGATTTCGGAATCGGTTGCGCGCGGCCGCCGCTGATGAAGGCGACGCGCACCTCCGCTTTCACCAGCACGTCCTCACCACGCCTCACCTCCTGCCCCAGCATGATCGAGGCGCCCTTGACCGCGATCGGCCAGGTCACGACGTCGAGCACGTCGTCCATCCGCGCGGGCTTCAAAAAGTCCAGATGCATCGAGCGCACCACGAAGGCGAAGCCGGCGCCTTCCGTCTCCACCTGCTCGAACAGCGCCTGCTGCTCGGCGCCCATCAGCCGCAGGTGATTGGTGCGGCCGCGCTCCATGTAGCGCAGATAATTGGCGTGATAGACGATGCCCGAGAAATCCGTGTCCTCGTAATAGACACGGACCTGCATGTGGTGGCGGCCGTCGCGGATCTCGCCGTCGAGATGAGCTGTCACGTCGCGAGCCTCTTCGCTTCTCTGTAACCCGCCCGTTTTGCGCAAAAACAGGCGGTCGCGCAAGCGTGGCTAGGACACAACCGGTGCGGTTCGCCCCAGCGTCACCTCGACGATCTCAGGCGGCACGCCGACGCGGAGCGGCATGATGCTGCAACCGAGGCCGCCGGAGATGATGACGTCACATTTCAGCCGGACATGGCCATAGGCGAGCCGGATGCCATGCTGCGGCGGAACCGCCGGCGACCAACCGAGCAGGCGGACCTGGCCGCCATGGGTGTGGCCGGACAGTTGCAGCGCGACGCGCGCGGGCACACGCGGCGCGATGTTGGGTTCATGCGCGAGCAGGATGATGGGCGCGTCGTCCGTGACCTTGGCGAGCGTTGCGTTGAGATCGTCGGCACCGAAGTGCACCATGCTGCGGAAGCGTCGCGCCGGCAGGAAGGCGAGCTGATCGCCGAGACCGGCGAGCCAGAACGGTCGGCCGTCCTTGGTGAGGCGCACGACATCGTTCTCGTAGACGGGGATGCCGGCGGCTTCCAGTGCGCGATGCGCGATGGTCGGGCCAAGTCCGGCCCGCTGCACGGTCTTGTCGTCCCAATAATCGTGGTTGCCCATGACGGCGTGGACGCCGAGCGGCGCCTTGAGGCCGGCCAGCACTCTGGCCCATTCGCTCGACGGGATGATACGCGTGACCTGCTGCAGGCCGGCGACATAGTCGCCGAGCAGCACGATGATATCAGCCTTCAGCGCGTTGGTGCGGTCGACGACGGCCTCGATCCGGTCCAGCGGCATCCAGGGATCGCAGGCGTGGATGTCGGCGATGACAGCGATCTTCAGCGGAAGATCCGCCGGCCACTGCCGCGGCATCGGATGATAGCGGGTAACGCGAAGCCGCAGCATCGGCTCGACGCCGACACCATAGGCCGCAGTCGAGGCGCCGAAGGCGGACAGGGCGCCAATGGAACGGATGAGATGGCGGCGAGTGATCATGGACGCTCGATGGTGATGCAGCTTCTCGATGCGACCCGATTGAAGCGGAATTGGGGTGCATTCGTGCAGACCGTCTGCATCCTGGTGCAGACGCCTGCACAGAAATGACCAGCGGCTCTCGCCAATCAGCGCATCCAGCCGCGTCCTCACGTCATCGGGCGCGCGGTAGTACCAGACGCCGCCGAGCAGATCGCGAAAACGTTCATTGACACGCGCCTCACGCTCGATGCGGTCGATCGTCCCGGCGCTGATCACGTCTTCGAGGGGACCCGCGGCCAGCAGGGATAGCAGCACCGGATTGGCTTCGATCTTCAGCATCTCCAGGATGAGGTCGACCCGATCGCGGCGCGGCTCGAGCAATCCGGTGTCGTTCGTCGGCCCCATTGCTTCCCACTCCAATCCGTGTGCGTGAGCGGCGATGCCGTTCGCCGCGCGTTCGGATTAGTGATGGGATTGAACCGGTGGGTTCACCGTCTCAGGCAGTCAGTCGTCCTCGGCCTGGTCGGTGCCGAACAAGCCGAACTGGGCCGCATCGCGCGAGGGTTCGGCAAGACCGAGATGGCGGAAGGCGTGCGAGGTGAGCAGTCGGCCGCGCGGGGTGCGCTGGAGATAGCCGCACTGGATCAGATAGGGCTCGATGATGTCCTCGATCGCATCGCGCGGCTCGGACAGTGCGGCGGCCATGGTCTCGACGCCGACCGGTCCGCCGCCATAGTTGAGCGCGATGGTCGTGAGGTAGCGGCGGTCCATGGCATCGAGGCCCGCGGCGTCGACTTCGAGCGCGCTGAGTGCGTGGTCGGCGATCTTGCGGTCGATCTTGTCGGCATCGGCTGCCGAAGCGAAATCGCGCACCCGGCGGAGCAGACGGCCCGCGATACGCGGCGTGCCGCGGGCGCGGCGCGCGATCTCGTTGGCGCCGTCCGCGCTCATGCCGACATTGAGCACGCGTGCGCCGCGGCTGACGATGCTCTCGAGTTCTTCAATGGTGTAGAAATTGAGCCGGACCGGAATGCCGAAGCGGTCGCGCAGCGGATTCGTCAGCAGGCCCGCGCGCGTGGTAGCGCCAACCAGGGTGAATTTCGACAGCTCGATCTTCACCGAGCGCGCGGCCGGCCCTTCGCCGATGATGAGGTCGAGCTGAAAGTCCTCCATCGCGGGATAGAGCACTTCCTCCACCGCAGGGCTCAGACGATGAATCTCGTCGATGAAGAGCACATCGCGCTCTTCGAGATTGGTAAGCAGCGCGGCGAGATCGCCGGCCTTGGCGATCACGGGGCCGCTGGTCGCACGGAAGCCGACGCCGAGCTCCTTGGCCACGATCTGCGCCAGCGTGGTCTTGCCGAGGCCGGGGGGACCTACGAACAGCACGTGATCCAGCGCCTCGCCGCGCTTGCGCGCCGCTTCGATGAAGATCGAGAGATTCTTGCGCGCCTGCTGCTGGCCGACGAAGTCGGACAGCGACTGCGGCCGCAGCGCGGTGTCGCCGACATCATCGCTGCGGCGCTCGGGCGAGACCATGCGGTTGGCCTTGGGGTCGCTCACTTCGCGAGCTCCTTCAGGCCGAGGCGAATGAGCTGCGCCGTCTCAGCGCCTTCACCGGCACTGCGCGACGCGGACGCAATCGCCGCAGCCGCCTGCGGCTGGCCGTAGCCGAGATTGACCAGCGCCGAGATCGCATCCGCCACGGGGCGCGGCGCGCGCTGGTCGTCGACGGCGCCGGCGAGATGCAACACGGCTGGATCGACATTGGCAAAGGCCGGCGCCTTGTCCTTCAACTCGGTGACGATGCGCTCGGCGACCTTGGGGCCAACGCCCGGCGTGCGGGATACGGCGGCCTTGTCGCGCAGCGCAATGGCATTGGCGAGGTCGGCTGGCGCCAGCGTGCCGAGCACGGCCAGCGAGACCTTGGCGCCGACGCCCTGCACGGTCTGAAGCAGGCGAAACCATTCGCGCTCCTGGTCGGTGCGGAAGCCGAACAGTTTGATCTGATCCTCGCGGACATAGGTCTCGATCGACAGCACGGCCGCTTCACCCGGCGACGGCAGATGCTGCAGCGTGCGCGACGAGCAGTGCACCTGATAGCCCACGCCGCCGACGTCGAGGATGACGAAATCCTCGCCGTAGGAATCGATCAGGCCCTTGAGCTTGCCGATCATATCCCCACCACCTTCAGCCTAAGCGCCGTGCTCTGGCGGTGATGGGCGTGGGTGATGGCGATGGCGAGCGCGTCGGCGGCGTCCGCGGACGGCGGCTCGGCCTTGGGCAGCAAAATCTTGAGCATCATCGCGATCTGTTGCTTGTCGGCGTGACCGGCGCCAACCACCGTCTTCTTGACCTGGTTCGGCGCATATTCGGCGACACTGATGCCGAACATCGCCGGCGCCAGCATGGCAACGCCGCGGGCCTGGCCGAGCTTTAGCGTCGCGACGCCGTCCTTGTTGACAAACGTCTGCTCGACCGCGGCTTCCATCGGCTTGTGAGCGGAAAGAACGGAAGCGAGCCCCTCATGAATCGCGAGCAGCCGGCTCGACAGCGGCAAATCGTCCGGCGGTTCCACCGAACCGCAGGCGACGTAGATCAAGCGATTGCCCTCAGCCTCGATCACGCCCCAGCCGGTGCGGCGCAGGCCGGGGTCGATGCCGATGATGCGAACGGGGCTACGAATCGGGAGCGCAGTCATGCGCCAGTGATAGCGGCTGGCCACTGGAAGCGAAACAGAAACAGAACGGAAGTAACAGGGGAAAGCCGGTCTGGTGCCCCGGGCGCGACGCAGCGCAAAGCGGTGCGGCGCTGAACCGGGGCCCATTTAGCCATCGATGCCTAGAGAATGATGGGTCCCGGCTCTGCGCAGCAGCGTTTCACGCTGCAGCGCGTCCGGGACACGAGAGTGCCCTACCCACCCATCTTCGCCATCAGCGCGTCCGACACCTCGAAATTGGCGTAGACGTTCTGGACGTCGTCGTGCTCGTTCAGCAGGTCCATCAACTTGAGCAGCTTCTCGCCGGTCTCGTCGTCGACCGCAACCGTGTTCTGCGGCTTCCAGATCAGCGCGGCCTTGCGCGGCTCGCCGAACTTGGCTTCCAGCGCCTTGGCGACGTCGCGATAGCCTTCGGTCGAGGCATAGATCTCGTGGCCGCCCTCGCCGGAAACGACGTCGTCTGCGCCGGCTTCGATCGCGGCGTCCAGCACGGCGTCGTCGGAGGCGACGCTGCGGTCGTACTCGATGATTCCGGTGCGGTCGAACATGAACGAGACCGAGCCGGTTTCGCCGAGATTGCCGCCGGACTTGGTGAAGAAGGAGCGGATGTCGGAAGCGGCGCGGTTGCGGTTGTCGGTCAGCGCTTCGACGATGACGGCGACGCCACCGGGGCCGTAGCCCTCGTAGCGGATTTCGTCATAGTTCTCGCCGTCGCTGCCGAGCGCCTTCTTGATGGCGCGCTCGATATTGTCCTTCGGCATGTTCTCCTGGCGCGCGGCGATCACGGCGGCGCGCAGGCGCGGGTTCATGGCGGGGTCAGGGGTGCCGAGCTTGGCCGCGACGGTGATTTCCCGCGCCAGCTTGCCGAACAGCTTCGACTTCTGGGCATCCTGCCGCCCCTTGCGATGCATGATGTTCTTGAATTGGGAATGTCCGGCCATGCGTGATCTCTTGAATGGTCTTTGGAATCGTTCGCCGATGGGGTGGGAAGCGCGGCCTTATAGGCCGCCAACCCACCGGAATCAAAGGGCTCTGGTACTTTAAGGTAGCACTGTAGAGGTAGCCACCGTAATGGTCCGTGCCTAGAGGTCGGGCATTGTTAACCCTGATTTCATTTCGGCCTGCGAAAATAGCGTCCGCCCGTTCCCCGACAAGAGAGACGTGATGGCGTTCGGACTATTTCGGAAGCGTCTGCCGGAGATGGCTGCGCCCGCGGCAGCTCCGCAGCCGGTGGCCAATTTCGAGCCCGTCCCCGCCACGGACGGCGATTCCGCCAGGGAGATCCTGGAATTGCTGGAACTCGAGCTGGGCGCCATGATCCGCCAGCTCGAGCGCGCCGCCAATTCGGTGGCCGGCGGCGCCGAGGCGACCGCCGCAACCCTTGCCGCCATTCGCGACCGCACCGACGCCCTGACCGGCCGCACCAACGCGGCGCAATCGACCGCCTCCACCTTCGCCCATGCCGCCGACAAGTTCACGCAGTCCGCGCTGGGAATCGGGGCGCAGGTCCGCGAGGCCGGCAAGCTCGCCGACGAGGCCAGCGCCGCGGCGCAGGAAGCCCGCGCCAACGTCGACCGCTTGCGCGAATCCTCCGCCGCAATCGGCAATGTCGTCAATCTGATCGCGCAGATCGCGCGGCAGACGACGCTGCTCGCGCTCAACTCGACCATTGAGGCCGCTCGTGCCGGCGCTGCGGGAAAAGGCTTCGCGGTCGTCGCCACCGAGGTCAAGGCCCTCGCGGTGCAGACCCAGAGCGCGACCGAAGAGATCACCCGGAAGATCGACGCGCTCCAGCGCGACGCTGCCGGCTCCGCGGATGCGGTGCATCGCATCTCGCAGGCGATCGAGGCGATCCGCCCGGTGTTCGCGACCGTCAACGGCGCGGTCGCCGAGCAGAACGCCACCACCAGCGAAGTCTCCGGCAATGCGACAAGCGCGTCGGAATTCATCGTCTCGGTCGGCGAGAGCGCGGCCGAGATCGATGCCGCGACCAAGGCGGCCGAGACCCATGGCGAGAATGTCGCCAGCGCCGGCCGCGCCGTCACCACTTTCGCGCAGAAGCTGAAATCGCGCTGCGCCGTGCTGCTCCGCCAGAGCGAGCACGACGACCGCCGCAAGACCGAGCGCTTGCCCTGCCATCTCAAGTTCGAAACCGCGCGCGGCGTGATGCCGGTCTATGAAATCGCGATGGACGGCGTGCTGATCGGCGGCGCAGACGCAGGCCGGCTTGCGCCGCAAGCGCTGATCGAAGGCAGCCTCGAACACGTCGGCGCCTGCCGCCTGCGCGTGGTCGAGCAATCCAAGGCCGGCGCCCGCGCGCAATTCGTCAATCCCAATACCGAGCTCCGCGAGAAGATCGAAGACAGGCTGTGGTCGATCCATGAGGAGAACACGGAGTTCGTCACCCGCGCCATGGAAGCGGGCAACGCGCTGACCAGGATATTCGAGCAGGCGATCGCGCGCGGCGAGGTCAGGATCGACGACCTCTTCGACACCGATTATGTGGAAATTGCCGGCACCAATCCGCAGCAATATCGCACGAAGTATCTCGACTGGGCCGACCGGGCGCTGCCTCCGTTCCAGGAAGCCTTTCTGGCGAAGGAGCCGCGCATGGCGTTCTGCGCCATGGTCGACCGCAACGGCTTCCTGCCGGTACACAACAAGATCTATTCGCATCCGCAGCGGCCGGGCGATGTCGCCTGGAACATGGCCAACAGCCGCAACCGGCGGATATTCAACGATCCGGCCGGATTGGCCGCGGCACGCAACCTGCGCTCGTACCTGGTCCAAAGCTATGCGCGCGACATGGGCAACGGGAACACGGTCATGATGCGGGAGATCGACGTCCCGATCCGCGTGCAGGGCCGGCACTGGGGTGGATTCCGCACCGCTTACAAGCTCTAGAGCATAATCGGAAAAGTTGTGCAGCGGTCTTTCTACAAGACCATGCTCCAACCAAAGAATGGCCCTCGTGCACGCTCAGGCAAGACGGCGGCGGCGAATCATCCCTTAAGTCATCATTGGAATGGGAATGCCGCCGCGAGCCGGCGAACGGCTCTGACTGGAGGATTCATCGAACATGTCCGTCGCTCAAGTTGCAGTCATGGACACCGGCTCCAACCGGACGCTGGCCGAACGACTGATCGACCAGCTCGCCGATCGCATCGGCGGCCTCGGCGTGGAGCTCGCCGACATCGCCGGCAACGTCCAGGAAGTCGCAAACCGCGTCGCGAACCAGTCGGAACGGTTCCACCACCTCCAGAAGACGGCCGAGACGATGGTCTCGGCCAACCACGACATCGCCAATGCATCACAGGCAGTGCAAACGACCACGTCCGCGGCGGTCGGCGAGATCGTGCAGTCGCGCAGCGCAGTCGATACCGCGGTCAGCCACATTTCCGAGCTCGTCGCCGCGGTGGAGCGCATCGAAGCGCGCTTGAGCGCCGTCGGCTCGGCGCTGGCGCAGGTGGCAAAGGTATCAGGCTCGATCGAGGCGATCGCGAAACAGACCAATCTGCTTGCGCTGAACGCGACGATCGAAGCGGCGCGCGCCGGCAATGCCGGCCGCGGCTTCGCCGTGGTCGCGAGCGAAGTGAAGAACCTCGCGGAAGCCACCCGCCAGGCCACGCATCAGATCTCCGACACCGTGCGCGATCTCGACGGCCAGATCGAGGGCCTGATCGGCGAGAGCAGCGACGCCTCGCAGCGCGCGAAGACCGCAGGCGAAGGTGCCCAGCAGATCTCCGGCATCATCTCACGCGTCCAGCAGGGCTTTGCCTCCGTGGAAGCGGAGATCGACAGCGTCACGCGCGCGGCGACCTCCAATCTCGGACATTGCGACACCGTCATCAGCGAGCTCAACGAGCTCGCCAAGGGCGTCGATCTGTCCTCGCGCGATCTCAAGAACGCCGACGAGCGGGTGGCAAAGCTGCTCGACACTTCCGAAGGCCTGATCGCGCTGATCGCCGACAGCGGCGTGGAGACGTCGGACGCGCCGCTGATCCGCGTCGTCGTCGAGACCGCCAAGCGAATCTCCGCCGAGTTCGAAGCGGCGATCGATCGCGGCGATATCACGCTCGACCAGCTCATGGATGAGACGTACCGCGAAATTCCCGGCACCGATCCGAAACAATACCTCACCAAATACGTCGAGTTCACCGATCGCGTGCTGCCCGCGATCCAGGACCCGATTCAGAAATCCGATCCCCGCATCGTGTTCTGCGTCGCCTGGGCCAAGGGCGGCTATCTGCCGACCCATAATCCGAACTACCGTCTGCCGCAGGGCAAGGACCCGGTCTGGAACAACGCCAATTGCCGCAATCGCCGCCTGTTCACCGATCGCGCGGTCAAGAAGGTCGCGGCCAACACCAAGCCGTTCCTGCTCCAGACCTACCGCCGCGACATGGGCGGCGGGCAGTTCGTGCTGATGAAGGATCTGTCCTCGCCGATCATGGTCCGCGGCAAGCACTGGGGCGCCTTCCGGATGGGTTTTCGCCAGAGCTGACGGCCCGCGAGGCGCCTTGCGCGACGGCGCTCCGGCGCCCTCAAATCAAAAACTGAAAAACAACCCCATGCACAGTAGCCGGGGCGTGCGAAATCAAAGGTTTACGCCAGTAGGCCCGAAGAAGCCGCGACGCGGTTGACGCGTCGGGCAAAACAGGGGCATAATGCGATTATTCCGAAATCGCACATTTGCGCCTTTTGCTGCCTCGTGGGAGTAGGTCGCGTAGCCGGCTGCGACCCCATTCATCTCGCGCGGAGAGCCCTCACACGCTCGCACTTAATGCTAACGTTGCGCAGGCCAAGCGGAGAAGGTCCTGCAGTCACACGGAAGCCGAATTGCTCTGAGTTACAAGCCAAGCGCGATCTCGGCCCATTTCAACATGCGGTCGCTATTGAGGAACGCCAGCACCGCCGGTTCCAGTGACGCGGGCGCACCCGGTCCAACCAAAGCCGTGGCGGCCACCATGTCGCAGCGCTGATTGAAGGCGAGTGAGAGCGCGTTGCGATTTCCCTCGACCCGATAGTGCCGGCTGCGGCCGCGCATCGGACCGACGATGATCTCTCGACCGGCACCGATCGGCGTTGCCTTGCCAATCAGCGCCAGGTCGCCCATTTTATCGAGGTCGTCATCGTCGGCGACGCCGGTGGCACAATTGCAAAACCCGAGCTTGGCGCGAACGTAGAGCTGGACCTCGCCGCCGCAATCCTCGGCCTTGCAGCGGAATGCCTTTCCCTTCCCCCAGGGATCTGCGCCGAAAGGCCAGTCGGTTTCTGACCACACCGGGCGGACCTCGCCGAGTGCCGCTGTAGCGCGTGCCGGTTCGCCGGATCGCAATGTCCAGACCGCAGCGACTGCGCAGAGCAGTGCGGTGGCTGCGCCGATCACAACGAATTTGCCTGTCAGGCGCATGGAAGCTGCCACGGCAGTTTTGCTAATTCTGAGCCATGAACTTTCGTGCGGCCGCGAGGTCCTCCCGCGAGGAGTCGCCATTGCGCGCCATGTCGACGATTTTCGCGTAGTACTGACGTGCCTTCACGGCATCATCCGCTTTCTCGGCGGCGTGAGCGGCGCCGATCGTCGCGCCAAAGCGGTTCGGCTCCTTGCGCATAGTGCTTTCAAAGGCGGCCAATGCCTCCGTCGCCATGCCGCGCTCGAGCAGCATGGTCCCGTAAAGCTCGCGTGCCGGAGCAAGCGGTCCCGGCGTCACGATGGATTTTTCGGTCTTGTCTTCGGCATCGGCGGCAAGGCGCATCGCTTCCAACGCGTCCGCCTGTTTTCCCTGGGCATTGAGCTGCCAGGCTGTGGCGACCTGCCGCTGAATGTCGACGATCTCGGCCCAATACGCGTCCTTGTCCTGCTGCAGCTTGTCCCGCAGCTCCGCCAGCTTGGCGATGTCCGCCGTTGCGGCGTCTGCATTGCCGGAGCGCGCAGCGCCAAGGGCGCGGGCGAAATAGGTGATCGCATCGACATAGGCAAACCGGCTCGGCTCAACCTTCAGCGCGGCGGCGCCCTGCCAATCGCCGCGCTCGACCATATAGCGCGCCTGGCTGGCCGCTATCGCGTAGGGACCGGCGCGGACGGCCGGCGCATAACCCGTGGTCGCAACCATGTCCGCGATGACGTCGCGAGCTCGGCTGTCCTGCGCAAGCTGGAGCAGGGCGTAGACCATATAGTCGTCGGCATGCAGCTGCTCGCTGGGGTCCTTGCCCTCCTTGGCAGCCTTGGCGGAACGGCTATTGGCCTCGATGGATTCGTTCCAGTAGCCGACGCGCGTGAAGATGTGCGACGGCATATGCAAAGCATGCGGCGCCGCCGGCGCGATCTCGGAATAGCGCTTGGCAGCGTCGAGACCTTGCTCGGCGATCGCCGGATAATCGTAGAGGTGGATCAGGTAATGCGCGACGCCGGGGTGGCGCGGCTGCCGCTTGAAGATCGGCTCCAGGATGGCAGCGCCCTTGAGCTGGTTAGCATAGGTCTTGTCGTTTGGTGAGGCCGTGACATTCAGCGTAATGGCGTAGGCGATCTGCGCCTCGTCATCATCGGGATAGCGCGCGGCGACGGCTTCGGTTGCCTTGAGATAGGCCTGCGCGCGCTGGCCAAACGTCGTCTTTTCGTCGCCCGAATAGAAGGCCAGCAGCGCATCGATATAGTCGCGTTCACGTTCGCTCTTGGCGCCGAGTGCCTTGGCCTTCTGCAGCGCGGCAAGGCCCTCGGTGAGGTTTTCCTTCGGCGCGGGAAAATGCGGATTATACAGCAGGCTCAGGGCAATGCCCCAATAGGCGATCGCGCATTCCGGATCGGCCTGCAACGTCTCCTCGAAAATCTCTTTCGCGGGCCGGTACCAGAACGAGTGCTGATAGCGCATCCCGCGGTCAAAGCGGCGCTGCGCCAATTCGTTGCAGGAGGTCTGGAAGTGAACCTTGCCAAACTGCTCGTCGGTCCCGTCCTCCGCGCGTGCGGCAGGCGTGGCAGAGATCGAGCCCAGGATAGCGAGGGTAAGAAGAGAGACGGTTCTCAAGGCGAGCGCGCGCATCGGCCCCTCCGTTTCTATTCAGAAAATTGAGTCGGATGGCGCCGATAAAGTCCGGGGCGCCGAAGTTCGTAATGCTGAAATTGGCGATGGCAATTGCGTTGTTGGAAGGATTTGCCCATTCGCGATGCGAGTCAATAGGAGCGGACAAATTGCATTAGGGAAGCACGCCTGTCAGGCTCCATCCGCGCGTGAGCGAAATCGTAAGGCGGATAGCGAAGCGCAGCCGCCATTTCACCGACGCCGATCTGCCGCCGGAATATTGGCAGACGCTCCTCGACGATCCACGCGCTGAGGCCTGGTCACTGCGGAGGCACGCAGACCTCATACGAAGTGTAGCGCAAGTTTATGAGTACGCGCCTAACTCAACCAGAACTTCGGTGTGGTCGGCTCGAGCCGGCCGCCGACGCGCACCGGCGCGATCCGCAATGCGAGGCCCGTCGTGTCATCCGTCTCCACGGCGACGGCGCTCAGCGTCGCCGTCCCCGCGGCCGGCTCGAAGCGCCCTGAGGGAATCCCCGAGGTGAACCGGCGCAGCGGCTCTTCCTTCTGCATGCCGATGATGGAATCGTAATCGCCGGTCATGCCGGCATCGGTCATGTAGGCGGTGCCGCCTGACAGGATCTGGTGGTCGGCGGTGGGCACGTGGGTGTGTGTGCCGACGACGAGGCTGGCGCGGCCGTCGCAGAAGAAGCCGATGCCCTGCTTCTCGCTGGACGCCTCGCAATGGAAGTCGACGACGATGGCATCGGCCGCAACACCGAGCGGACAGGCGCCGAGTTCACGCTCGAGTGCCGCGAAGGGATCGTCGAACGGGGTCATGAAGACGCGCCCCAAAGCGTTGACGACGAGCGCATGCTTGCCGTTCTTGGTCTCGATCAGCGCGGCGCCGCGGCCCGGCGTGCCGCGCGGATAGTTCGCCGGCCGCACCAGGCGCTCGGCGCGCTCGATGAAAACCAAGGCTTCACGTTGGTCCCAGGAGTGATTGCCGAGCGTCACCGCATCGGCGCCGGCGTCAAGAAACTCCTGATAGATCGCTTCCGTGATGCCGAAGCCGCCGGCGGCATTCTCGCCGTTGACGACGACCAAATCGAGCGACCAGTCCTTGACCATGCCAGGCAGATGGTCCGCAATCGCCGTGCGTCCGGCGCGGCCGACGACGTCACCCACGAAGAGAATGCGCAACTTCAGAACTCCGGAATTCGAACACGTCCGATTCCGTTAGCACATAATCCAGCGCGACGTCGTGCGATAGTGCCGGAACCGCCTCGATCTCCTGCGCTGCGAAGGCAAGCCCGATCCCGACGATATGCTTGGTTTTGCGCAAATGCGCGAAGGTGAAATCGTAATGCCCAGCACCATAGCCGATGCGGTGGCCGAGACGGTCGAAGGCGGCGAGCGGCGTCAGCATGATGTCGGGGATGACTTCGCTTGCTGCCGGCGACGGCTCGGGAATGCCGAGCGGGCCGAGCATCAGGCGATCGTTCGGATGAAACAGACGGAAGATCAGCGACTGGCCGCGCGCGGTGACGCAAGGCAGCGCCAGCTTTGCGCCTTCTTCGGCGAGCTTTCTCATCAGCGGTAGCGGATCGATCTCGCTGCGGATCGGCGAATAGCCGGAGACGATGCTGCCGGGCAGGAGCTTGAACGGCAGCCCGCGCTTGGCGAGCTTTGCAGCGGCGGTGGTGCGCTTCTTCTCGCTCAGCGCGTCGCGCGCCGCCAGCGCTTTGGCACGGAGTTCGGCTTTGGAGTTGGACATGCGCTTTGGTCCCCCACGTCATCACCCGCGAATGCGGGTGATCCAGTATTCCAGAGGCGGTGATGCTCACACTCGAACGCCGCGGCGTACTGGATGCCCCGCCTTCGCGGGGCATGACACCTACTGAACTGGCCGCAGTAGTTTCGACAGACACGAACCAGAAGCAAACAGTGCGAAGCCGCGTACGCCGTTGAAGCACTCGATCCCGGAGTTCCCTACGAAAGTAGGTGGGCACCATATGTCCGGGCCCACGGGCCCGGCCAGGGACAGTTCCCTAAAGGATCGATAAGGCCCCGGGGATATATGGCTCCTGACGCACGTCGCAGCCTCGCTCGCGCAATCTAACAACGATACTGACGAATCGCCAGCCCGGCGAGAACGCCGAGCTTCGGCGTACTGAGGCGCCCTGCGAGTCACGGCGGAGGTGCGCTCCCTCCCCCGCCTGCGGGGGAGGGCTCGGGAGAGGGTGTCTCCGCAACGGGACAATCCCCTAGAGGAGAGAGCCCTCACCCGGCGCTTTCGCGCCGACCTCTCCCGCAAGCGGGGGAGGTTGAGTCCGCGGCACCATCGAGCACATCGATCGAATCTCTGGCAGCCCCTACCCGATCGCGATGCCGTTGCCGACGGTCCGGTTCAGGATCTGGGTCGACTTCTCGATGCGTTCGGCGGCGGCGTTCAGCGCGTTCACCACCGCGGTCTGCGTCATCCGGGCGCGCTCGACGGCGGCGTTGCGGAAATCCCTGAGCTCGGTCAACTCCTGCTCCAGGGTACGGACGCGGTTGCCGATGTCGACCAGCTCGTCGCACACGGTCAGCGCCGCCATCACGGTGAGGCGTGCATCGCCGATCTCGCCGAATTTTCCGCGCAGCGACTGGATGCGCGTCTCCAGGCTTTCGGCGAGCTTGAGCAGCCGCACCTCCTGGCCCTCCTCGCAGGCCATGCGGTATTGCCGGCCGTTGATGGTGACGTTGATGTGGCTCATCCGTCCTCTCCGGTATCGAGCACCGAACGTATCGTGACGATTGCGGAATCCAGCCGGTCGGAGATCTCGCGATTGGTGCGCTCGAGCTTGCGCGCCTTCACCAGCGCACCGTCGAGTTCGTCGGCAAGGCGCGAGCGGTCGGCGCCGAGCGCCTGAATCCGCGCCGCGAGCTCGTTCTCGTCGCGATCGGCATCGCGCCGCCGCTCCACCGCGCTTTCGAGCGCGTCGAGCGCAGCCGTGAGCCTGCGGGTCGCGATCTCGATCTCGACGGCGGATGACTCCGTCATGGCAGAGCTGTTGGACACGCGATCGTTCATGCAGTCAGCGGCGGAACCTATGGCCTTTCCCCAGTGGCCTTATTCCTGGGGCTCGCCGTCCGGCAAAAGACTCGGTTCGGCAAGCGGTTAGAAGCAGAAATTTACGTGGCAAGCTAGCCCAGCGCAACGTCGCCGCGAAACTATGCACCGATAAGCAGTTTTTGCGGCCAAACCGGCGTTTGATTGCCTTGGACTCCCGAAACCGAGATGCTATCCAGCCCCAGCTCCCGTGGCCGCTAGGCTCGACCCCGCGCGGCGTGCACGGCCATCAAGCACCTCATTTCAGACGGATTTTCATCATGATGCAGTTCGATGCCACTCGTATGGCGAATACGCAGGTCGATCACACCCGTATGGCCAACGCGATCCGCGGGCTCTCGATGGACGCCGTCGAGAAGGCCAAATCGGGCCATCCGGGCCTGCCGATGGGTGCGGCCGACATCGCCACGGTGCTGTTCACGCAGTTCCTGAAATTCGACGCTGCCGCGCCCGCCTGGCCGGATCGCGACCGCTTCGTGCTCTCGGCCGGCCACGGCTCGATGCTGCTCTATTCGCTGCTGTACCTGACCGGCAATTCCGAGATGACGCTGGACCAGATCAAGCAGTTCCGCCAGGTCGACTCGCTCACGCCTGGCCACCCCGAGAATTTCCGCACCAAGGGCATCGAGACCACCACCGGGCCGCTCGGCCAGGGCATCTCGACCGCAGTCGGCATGGCACTGGCCGAGAAGATGCTCGCCGCCGAGTTCGGCAAGAAGATCGTCGACCACCACACCTATGTGCTCGCCTCCGACGGCGACCTGATGGAAGGCGTGTCGCAGGAAGCGATCGCGATGGCCGGGCACTGGAAGCTCAACAAGCTGATCGTGCTCTACGACGACAACGGCATCTCGATCGACGGCCCGACCTCGATCTCCGACTCCGTCGACCAGGTGAAACGCTTCAAGTCGGCCGGCTGGGCCGCCGAGAAGATCGACGGCCAAGACAAGGTTGCAGTTGCTGATGCCATCACGCGCGCGAAGAAATCGAACAAGCCGACGCTGATCGCCTGCCGCACCACCATCGGTTTCGGCGCGCCGCACAAGGCCGGCACGTCGAAGGTGCACGGCGAGGCGCTAGGGGCCGACGAGCTCAAGGCCGCCAAGGAAAATCTCGGCATCTCGCTCGAGCCATTCTCCGTGCCTGATGACGTGCTGAAGGCGTGGCGCGCGGCCGGCAGCCGCGGCGCTGTGGCGCGGCAGGAATGGGAAACACGGCTTGGTGAGCTCGGCAGCCGCAAGCGTGCCGAGTTCGAGCGCCGCCTGCGCCATGAGCGTCCGGCCTCGCTGGCGAAGGCGCTGCGCGCGCACAAGAAGGAACTGCTGGAGAAGCCGCTGACGGCGGCGACGCGCAAATCGTCGGAAGCGGCGATCGAGGCGATTGCAGCCGCGATGCCGATGGAATTCCTGGCCGGCTCCGCCGATCTCACCGGCTCCAACAACAACAAGGCGAAGTCGGCGACCGCCTTCTCGGCCAAGACGCCGAAGGGCCGCTTCATCCATTACGGCATCCGCGAGCACGGCATGACCGCTGCGATGAACGGCATCTTCCTGCACGGCGGCTTCGCGCCGAACGGCGCGACCTTCCTGGTGTTCACCGACTACGCCCGGCCCGCGATGCGCCTTGCCGCGCTGATGGGCTCCGGCGTCGTCTATGTGATGACGCACGATTCCATCGGTCTCGGCGAAGACGGGCCGACCCATCAGCCGGTCGAGCATCTCGCCGCACTTCGCGCCATTCCCAACATGCGCGTGTTCCGTCCCTGCGATGCCATCGAGGTCGCCGAGTGCTGGGAGCTCGCGCTCAACCGCATCGACGGCCCGACCGTGCTGGCGCTGACGCGCCAGAACCTGCCGCAGCTCCGCACCACCGCACCGAACGACAATCCCTGCGCAGCCGGCGCCTATGAGCTGGTCGCAGCCCAAGGCGAAGCCAAGGTGACACTGTTCGCCTCCGGCTCCGAGGTCGAGATCGCGGTCGCCGCCCAAAAGCAGCTCGCCGAGCGCGGCATCGCGTCACGGGTGGTTTCTGTTCCTTCGCTCGAGCTGTTGTTAGCGCAACCAGAGGCGAAACGCGCCGCAATCATCGGTAACGCACCGGTGAAGATTGCGATCGAGGCCGCCGTGCGCTGGGGCTGGGATGCCGTGATCGGCCAGGATGGCGAATTCATCGGCATGCATTCCTTCGGCGAAAGCGGTCCTGCCAAGGAGCTTTACAAGCATTTCGGCATTACTACCGAGGCCACGGTTAACGCTGTGCTGAAGCGCGTTTCCTGAGAGTTGAGCTTGCCGCAAAAAAGGACTACGTAATCTCTCATATGATCACGCACCGCCCGGCCGAACCGGGCGCCCGCCCCTAAAAAACCCTCGCAGGCGCGCAAAGCGCGTTGTGCGGGATGACAACGGTCATTGAAGGAGACGAAACATGGCAGTCCGCGTCGCAATTAACGGTTTTGGTCGCATCGGCCGCAATGTGCTGCGGGCTATCGCCGAGTCAGGCCGCAAGGACATCGAGGTCGTCGGCATCAACGATCTCGGCCCGGTCGAGACCAACGCCCATCTGCTCCGTTTCGATAGCGTCCATGGCCGTTTCCCCGGCACCGTCACCGTCGATGGTGACTCGATCAGCCTCGGCAACGGCAAGATCAAGGTGACCGCCGAGCGCGATCCCTCGAAGCTGCCGTGGAAGGATCTCGGCGTCGATGTCGCGCTGGAATGCACCGGCATCTTCACCTCGAAGGACAAAGCCTCCGCGCATCTGACCGCCGGCGCCAAGCGCGTGCTGGTCTCCGCGCCCGCCGACGGCGCCGATGCAACCATCGTCTACGGCGTCAACCACGACACCCTGACCAAGGATCATCTGGTCGTCTCCAACGGCTCCTGCACCACCAACTGCCTCGCGCCGGTCGCCAAGGTGCTGAACGATCTCGTCGGCATCGAGACCGGCTTCATGACCACGATCCATGCCTATACCGGCGACCAGCCGACGCTGGACACGCTGCACAAGGATCTCTACCGCGGCCGTGCGGCTGCGATGTCGATGATCCCGACCTCGACCGGCGCCGCCAAGGCGATCGGCCTCGTGCTGCCCGAGCTGAAGGGCAAGCTCGACGGCGTCGCGATCCGCGTGCCGACGCCGAATGTCTCGGTCGTCGACCTCAAGATCGTCGCCAAGCGCGCCACCGACGCCAAGGAGGTCAACGCGGCGATGAAGCGCGCCTCCGAGCAGCAGCTCAAAGGCATCCTCGGCTACACCAGCGCGCCCAACGTCTCGATCGACTTCAACCACGATCCGCACTCCTCGACCTTCCACGAGGACCAGACCAAGGTGCAGAACGGCACGCTGGTGCGCGTGATGTCCTGGTACGACAACGAGTGGGGCTTCTCGAACCGCATGGCGGACACCGCCGTCGCGATCGCGAAGGTGATCTAAGGGGAGCGCAATGCTTCCTGCCTGGATTGGCATCCCTGGCGCCATATTGCTGATCGCGTTGATCGCGTACGGTGTGCGTCAGGGAAGCAAGATAACGACCAGGCAGGAAGGCGATCCACCCGAGCGCGATGCGCCGTAGCGTCGCCAGCTAACGAGTGATTCAGGACATGGCCAAATTCCGCACCCTCGACGACGTCGATGTGAAGGGCAAACGCGTATTGCTGCGCGTCGACCTCAACGTACCCATGGAGAATGGGCGCGTCAGCGACGCAACGCGGCTCGAGCGCGTCGCACCGACCATCAGCGAGATCTCCGACAAGGGCGGCAAGGTCATCCTGCTCGCACATTTCGGCCGGCCGAAGGGCCGCGATGCCAAGGACTCGCTCAAGCCCGTCGCGGAAGCGCTGTCCAAGGTCGTGAAAAAGCCCGTCGCGTTCGCGGACGATTGCATCGGCGAGCCTGCGGCCACAGCCGTCGCCGGTTTGAAGGACGGCGACATCCTCTGCCTGGAAAACACCCGCTTCCACAAGGAAGAGGAAAAGAACGATCCCGCTTTCGTCGCGGAGCTGGCAAAGCTCGGCGACATCTGGGTCAATGACGCCTTCTCGGCCGCGCATCGTGCCCACGCTTCGACCGAGGGCCTCGGCCACAAGCTGCCGGCCTATGCCGGCCGCACCATGCAGGCCGAGCTCGACGCGCTGGAGAAGGCGCTGGGCTCGCCGACCAAACCGGTCATCGCGATCATCGGCGGCGCAAAAGTCTCGACCAAGATCGATCTGCTCGAAAACCTCGTGAACAAGGTCGACGCGCTCGTGATCGGCGGCGGCATGGCCAACACCTTCCTGCACGCCCAGGGCGTCGCGGTCGGCAAGTCGCTGGCCGAGAAGGATCTCGCCGCCACCGCGCTGCGCATCATGGAGAAGGCAAGCGCCGCCAACTGCGCGATCATCCTCCCCGTGGACGCCACCGTCGCCTATCATTTCGCCGCCAACGCGCCCTCGCACGCCTATGGGCTCGACGCGATCCCCGCCGACGGCATGATCCTCGACGTCGGCCCGCAATCGGTGGCGCGCGTCCACGCCGCGATCGACGATGCCGCAACGCTGGTCTGGAACGGACCGCTGGGCGCCTTTGAAATGCAGCCGTTCGACCGCGGCACGGTCGCGGCCGCCAGGCACGCCGCCGAGCGCACCAAGGACAAGAAGCTGATCTCGATCGCCGGCGGCGGCGACACCGTCGCCGCGCTCAACCAGGCCGGCGTCGCCGGCAGTTTCACCTATGTCTCGACCGCCGGTGGCGCGTTCCTTGAATGGATGGAAGGCAAGCCCTTGCCCGGCGTCGAGGTGCTGCGCGTCAGTTAAGCTTAAGTCGGCAAACATTGAGCGGCCTTGCAGGCCCAAACGGGAGAAAAAGACAGATGGCTCGGATCACGTTACGTCAATTGCTCGACCACGCGGCGGAGAACGATTACGGCGTACCGGCCTTCAATATCAACAACATGGAGCAGGCGCTGGCGATCATGGACGCGGCCAACCAGGTCGACGCGCCCGTCATCATCCAGGCCTCGCGCGGTGCGCGCTCCTACGCCAACGACGTCATGCTCAAGCATATGATGGATGCGGTGACCGAGATCTATCCGCACATTCCGGTCTGCGTGCATCTCGACCACGGCAACGAGCCGGCGACCTGCATGACCGCGATCCAGTCCGGCTTCACCTCGGTGATGATGGACGGCTCGCTCAAGGCCGACGGCAAGACCCCCGGCGACTGGGGCTACAATGTCGGCGTCACCAAGACCGTGACCGACATGGCCCATCTCGGCGGCATCTCGGTGGAAGGCGAACTCGGCGTGCTCGGCTCGCTCGAGACCGGCATGGGCGACAAGGAAGACGGCCACGGTGCCGAAGGCAAGCTCAGCCACGACCAGCTGCTGACCAATCCGGACGAGGCCGTGAAGTTCGTGCAGGAGACCAAGGTCGACGCGCTCGCGATCGCGATGGGGACTTCTCACGGTGCTTACAAATTTACCCGCAAGCCCGACGGCGACATCCTCGCCATGAACGTGATCGAGGAGATCCACCGCAAGCTGCCGAACACGCATCTCGTGATGCATGGTTCGTCCTCGGTGCCGCAGGACCTCCAGGACATCATCAACGCCTATGGCGGCAAGATGAAGCCGACCTGGGGCGTCCCGGTCGCCGAGATCCAGCGCGGCATCAAGAACGGCGTGCGCAAGATCAACATCGACACCGACAACCGCATGGCGATGACCGGCCAGATCCGGAAAGTGCTCAAGGACAATCCGGAAGAGTTCGATCCGCGCAAGTACCTGAAGCCCGCAATGGAAGCGATGACCAAGCTGTGCAAGCAGCGGCTCCAGGAGTTCAATACCGCCGGCCAGGCCTCGAAGATCAAGAAGGTCCTGACCACCGCCGAAATGGCCAAGCGCTACGCCAAGGGCGAGCTCGACCCCCGCGTCGCATAGCGATCGCGGTGGCGTGATCTATTCCTCCCTCTCCCCGTTCTTACGGGGGGAGGGTCGGGGTGAGGGGCTCTCTCTGCGAGTCGTACCCTATCGATAGACCTGTACCCCCTCATCCGGATTTTACGCGTAGCGTAAAATCCGACCTCTCCCCGCAAGCGGGGCGAGGTTAAGGGTCGCCCGACCCCGGCCACCATTTTACCCGACGACCTCCCGCCCCCCTTTACCCTGCGACGAACGTTAACTCGGCAATTGCCCGAGAACGGTCTATTTTCACGGGCAAGGGCAGAATCGTTTTGGGAGGACCTCTCGATGAATCTGACTGAGCTCAACAGGATCGCGACCGCCATGGTCGCGCCCGGCAAGGGCATCCTTGCCGCCGACGAATCCTCCGGCACCATCAAGAAGCGTTTTGACGCGATCGGCGTCGAATCGACCGAAGCGAACCGCCGCGACTATCGCGAGATGCTGTTCCGCTCCAAGGAGGCCATGAGCCAGTATATCTCCGGGGTGATCCTCTATGACGAGACGATCTGGCAGGATGCCAAGGACGGCACGCCGCTGATCAGGCTGATCGAGGAGAGCGGCGCCCTCCCCGGCATCAAGGTCGACGAAGGCACGCAAGCCCTGCCGATGTGCCCGGGCGAGCTTGTGACCATCGGCCTCGACAAGCTCGCCGAGCGGCTGAAGAAATATTACGAGCGCGGCGCCCGCTTCGCCAAATGGCGTGCGGTGATCGACATCGGCAGCGGCATTCCCTCGATGACGGCGATCAACGTCAACGCGCACGCGCTGGCGCGCTACGCCGCGCTGTGCCAAGCCGCGCAGATCGTGCCGATCGTCGAGCCCGAGGTGCTGATGGATGGTGATCACGACATCGAGCGCTGCTATGAGGTGACGCAACGCGTCCTCAACAAGACGTTCCAGGAATTGCGCGAGCAGCGCGTCGCGCTCGAAGGCATGGTGCTGAAGCCGAACATGGCAATCTCAGGCAAGAAGTGCGCGAAGCAGGCTTCCGTCGAGGAAGTCGCGGAGAAGACAATCCGGCTGCTTAAGGCCTGCGTGCCGGCGGCGGTGCCGGGCATCGCCTTCCTTTCCGGCGGCCAGTCCGACGAGGAGGCGACCGCGCATCTCAACGCCATGCACAAGCTCGGCCCGCTGCCCTGGGGCCTGACCTTCTCCTATGGCCGCGCGCTGCAAGCCGCGCCGCAAAAGGCCTGGTCCGGCAAGGCCGAGAACGTCGCGGCCGGACAGCGTGCCTTCAGCCACCGCGCGCGGATGAACGGCCTCGCGTCCAAGGGCGAATGGCAAGCCAGCCTGGAAAAGAAAGCAGCCTAGACCTTGTCGAACAAACCGCCTCCGCCGCGCCCGGCGCCGCGTCTCTATCTCGCGACGCCTGTTGTCGATGACCCCGCTTCGCTTGTGGCCGAGCTGCCTGCGCTGCTCGCCTCTGCCGATGTCGCGGCCGTGCTGCTACGGCTGAAGGAGACCGACCAGCGCACGATGATCTCGCGCATCAAGGCCTTCGCGCCGCCGGTGCAGAAGGCGGGCGCCGCGCTGCTCATCGACGGCCATGCCGAACTGGTGGCGCGCGGCGGCGCCGATGGTGCGCATCTCACGGGCCTTGCCGCGCTGGAAGAGGCGGCGCCCTCGCTCAAGCCGGATCGCATTGCCGGTGTCGGCGGGCTCGCCACGCGCCACGATTCCATGAGCGCGGGCGAGATGGGCGCCGACTACGTGCTGTTCGGCGAGCCCGACGCCAGCGGCCAGCGGCCGTCGTCGCAGGCGATCGCCGAGCGGCTGGACTGGTGGGCCGAGCTGTTCGAGCCGCCCTGCGTCGGCTTTGCCACCTCGCTCGAGGAGGCCTACGATTTCGCCGCCAGCGGTGCCGATTTCGTGCTGGCCGGCGAGTTCATCTGGGCCGATCCGCGCGGGCCCAAGGCCGCGCTGGTCGAGGCCGATGCTGCAATCAAGAAGGCCCATGCGACGGCGCCGGCTGGCCAGGAGCACGGCTAGCGCCCGACATGAAGCTCCCGCGCATCACCATTTTGGCCACGCTGCTGCTCACAGCGCCCGCGGCCGCGCAGCTCCAGATCACCCCGCCGGCCACAACGCCGAGCCCCCCCGCCGAAAAACAGAAGCCCAAGCCGCACGCGCTCACCAACAAGAAGGAGGCCGCACCGGCGCCGAAGCCTTCGGCTTCGCCCAAGCCGGCCCCCTCCTCCAAGCCGGCCCCGGCCGCGACCGTGATCCCCGCGCCGCCGACCGACAATTCCAACGTCGATCTGGTGTTCGGCGCCTATCAGCGCGGCCAGTACAAGACGGCGTTCGAGCTCGCCACCGCCCGCGCGCAAGGAGGCGATCCCAAGGCGATGACCATGCTCGGCGAGCTCTATTCCAATGCCATGGGCATCCGCCGCGACTACGCCAAGGCACAGGAATGGTACAAGCGCGCTGCGGATGCCGGCGACCGCGAGGCGATGTTCGCGCTCGCCATGCTGCGCATGTCCGGCCGCGGCGGCCCGGTCGACAAGGGCGAAGCGGTGAAGCTGATGGCCTCCGCCGCCAAGCTGGGCGAGCCCAAGGCGGCCTATAACCTCGCTCTGCTTTACCTGGACGGCCAGACCCTGCCGCAGGACGTCAAGCGGTCCGCCGAGCTGTTGCGCCAGGCCGCCGATGGCGGCCTGCCCGAGGCGCAATACGCGCTCGCGACCTTTTACAAGGAGGGCACCGGTGTGCCGAAGGACCCGGAACGCGCGGTGCGGCTGCTCCAGGCCGCGACGCTGGCCGACAATGTCGATGCCGAGGTCGAATACGCCATCGCGCTGTTCAACGGCACCGGCACGCCGAAGAACCAGCCGGCCGCTGTGGCGTTGCTCCGCAAGGCATCGCGCCAGGGCAGCGCGATCGCGCAGAACCGGCTGGCCTGGGTGCTGATCAACGGCATGGGCACGGCCGTGGACAAGGTCGAGGGCTTCAAATGGCACCTGGTGGCCAAGACCGCCGGCAAGGGCGACCCGGAGCTCGACAAGCAATTGTCCGATCTGCCGGCCGAGGACCGGGCCAAGGCGGAAGCCGCCGCAAAGAAATGGCTCGGGACCAAATGACTTGACCTTGGCGCCCTCGCAGGGCACCCCATCCCTCAAACGGGCGCGATTTCGCGCCAATTTCCCCCGATCAAGACCAGAGCTCATGCTGTACTCCGCAACTATCAATGTCATGGTCAAGGCCGCGCGCCGCGCCGGTCGCAGCCTCAAGCGCGATCTCGGCGAGATCGAGCATCTCCAGGTCTCGCTGAAGGGCCCGGCGAATTTCGTCTCGCTCGCCGACAAGCGTGCCGAGGAGATCCTCTATCAGGATCTCGCCAAGGCTCGCCCGGGCTACGGCTTCATCGGTGAGGAGGGCGGCACCCGCGAAGGCAGCGACAAGAGCCACACCTGGATCGTCGATCCCCTGGACGGCACCACCAACTTCCTGCACGGCATCCCGCAATTCGCGATCTCGATCGGCCTCGCACGCGAGGGCACCGTGATCGCGGGCGTGATCTACAATCCCGCCAATGACGAGCTCTACATCGCCGAGCGCGGCAAGGGCGCCTTCCTCAACGACCAGCGGCTGCGCGTGGCCGGCCGTCGCCAGCTCAACGAATGCGTGGTGGGCTGCGGCCTGCCCCATATCGGCCGCGGCGACCACGAGGAATTCCGCCGCGAGATGACCGCGATCCAGGACCGCGTCGCGGGCCTGCGCCGCTTCGGCGCCGCCTCGCTCGACCTCGCCTTCGTCGCCGCCGGCCGTCTCGACGGCTATTGGGAACGGAATCTCTCGCCCTGGGACATCGCGGCCGGCCAGATCATGGTGAAGGAAGCCGGCGGCACCGTGAGCGACATCGACACGCCCGGCGATGCGCTGACGAAGGGGCACGTGGTGTGCGGCAACGAGTTCGTGCACGGAGAGCTGGTGAAGATTTTGCGGAAGGCGGCGTAAGGCGGAAGCTCGCGCTCCGCATTCCGCTGTCATCACCCGCCTTGTGCGCAATTGCGCACTGGAGCGGGTGATCCAGTATTCCAGAGACATCAGTTGGATACGGAGATGCCGCGGCGTACTGGATGCCCCGCCTGCGCGGGACATGACAGTGTGCCTACGGCTTCACCGGCGCCGGCGGCCCGTAGGCCTCGTCTTCCTTCGCCATCTTCGGCTCCCGATCCCCGCCCAGCACACGCTGCACCGAGACGAAGAACACCGGCACCATCAAGAGCGCCAGGATCACCACCGCGATCATGCCGCCCATCACGACGGAGCCGAGCGCTTGCTGGCTGGCGCCGCCGGCGCCGTGGGCGATCGCCATCGGCAGCACGCCGCAGATGAAGGCAAGGCCGGTCATCAGGATCGGGCGGAAGCGCAGGCGGCAGGCCTCGATGGTGGCTTCCACCAGCGGCTTGCCCTCCTTGCGCAGATCTTTCGCGAACTCGATGATCAGGATCGCGTCCTTTGCCGCGAGGCCGATGATGGTGATCAGGCCGACGGTGAAATAGACGTCGTTAGGCAGGCCCCGCAGCATCGCCGCGCTCACTGCTCCGACGATGCCGAGCGGCACGGTCAGCAGCACCGCGAGCGGAATGGTCCAGCTTTCATAGAGTGCGGCAAGGCACAGGAACACCACGAACACCGACAGCGCCAGCAGGAACGGCGCCTGCGAGCCCGAGAGCTTCTCCTGGAGCGACTGTCCCGTCCATTCATAGCCAAAGCCGCGCGGCAACCGGCCGGCGAGCCGCTCCATCTCGGCGATCGCGTCGCCCGAGGTGAAGCCGGGTTTCGCCTCCCCGGAGATGCGCACCGCCGGATAGTAGTTGAAGCCGGCGATCTGGGTCGGCCCGCGCGCCCATTCCACAGTGGCAAAGGACGAGAACGGCACCAGCTGGCCGCGGCTGTTCTTGACGTTGTAGTTGAGGATGTCCTCGGTCCGCATGCGGTCGCGGCTATCTGCCTGCACCACGACGCGCTGCATGCGGCCGCGGTTCGGGAAGTCGTTGATGTAGTTCGAGCCGAGATTGGTCGAGATCGTGTTGTTGATGTCCTCGAAGGTGACGCCGAACGCGCCGGCCTTCTCGCGGTCGATCACGAGATTGACCACGCCGGCCTCGGGCAGGCCTTCGACATAGACCTTCTGCAGCACCGGGCTCGCATTGGCCTCCGCGATCAGCTGATCAGCGGCGCGCATGAGCGCCGTATAGCCCTTCTGGCCACGGTCCTGGAGGCGGAATGAGAAGCCCGAGGAATTGCCGAGATTGTCGATCGGCGGCGGCTGGAGGGCTGAGATCTTGGCATCGCGGATCGAGGACAGATCGCGGTTGATGTCGTTGACGATCGCTGCGGCGGAATCCTTCGGCCCGCGCTCGGACCAGTCCTTCAAGGTGATGAAGGCCTGCGCGGTGTTCATGCCCTGGCCGGAGAAGCTGAAGCCGGTGAGGAAGGTGACGTTGTCGACACCGGGCCGCTGTGCCAGATATTTTTCCACCTTCTCGATCACCGCCTCGGTGCGGGCATAGGACGAATCCGACGGCGTCTGCACGTCGGTGGTGACGAAGCCCTGGTCGTCGACGGGCAGGAAGCCGCCAGGCAGGTTGACGAAGGCCCAGGACAGACCGGCCAGCAGCGCGACATAGACCAGCATCAGGCGGCCGGTGCGCTTCAGCGAGAAGCCGACGGTGCGGGAATAGCCCTCCTTGCCGCCTTCGAGCACGCGGTTGAACCAGCCGAACACGCCCTTCCTGGCATGGCCGTGACCGGCGGCGACGGGCTTGAGCAGGGTCGCGCACAGCGCCGGCGTCAGCGACAGCGCGAGGAAGGCGGAGAAGCCGATCGCTGCGACCATGGTCACGGAGAACTGGCGATAGATGATGCCGACCGAGCCCGGGAAGAATGCCATCGGCACGAACACCGCCATCAGCACCAAGGTGATGCCGATGATGGCGCCGGTGATCTGCGACATCGCCTTGCGCGTCGCTTCCTTCGGCGGCAGGCCTTCCTCGGCCATGATGCGCTCGACGTTCTCGACCACGACGATGGCGTCGTCGACGAGGATGCCGACCGCGAGCACCATGCCGAACATCGAGAGCATGTTGATGGAGTAGCCGGCGAGCAGCAGCGTGGAACAGGCCCCTAACAGCGCCACCGGCACCACGATGGTCGGAATGATGGTGTAGCGGATGTTCTGGAGGAACAAGAACATCACCACGAACACCAGCACCACGGCCTCGACCAGCGTCGACAGCACCTTCTTGATCGAAGCCTCGACCACGGGCGTGATGTTGTAGGGGATCTCGTAAGTGATATTGGCCGGGAAGAAGCGCGACAGCTCCTTCATCTTCTCTTCGACGGCACTCGCGGTCGCCAGCGCATTGCCGGTCGGCGACATCAGCACGGAAAGACCGGCGGTCGGCTTGCCGTCGAGGCGCGTGTTGAATTGGTAGCTGAGGCCGCCGACCTCGATGCGCGCGACGTCGCGCAGGCGAACGGTCGAACCGTCGGCGTTGGCGCGCAGGATGATGGCGCCGAACTCGTCCGGGGACGAGAGCTGGCCTTTGACCAGCACCAGCGAGGAGGTGCGTTGGCTCGACGTCGACGGCTCAGCGCCGATGCTGCCCGAGGCGACCTGCGCGTTCTGCGCGGCGATGGCCTTGTTGACGTCGTCGGCGGTCAGCCCATAGCCGACCAGCTTGGCCGGATCGACCCAGACGCGCAAGCTGCGCTCGGTCGAGTAGAGCGTGGCGCGGCCGACGCCGGGAATGCGGCGGATCTCGCCGAGCACGTTCCGGATCATGAAGTCGCCGAGGCCGACCTCATCGAGGCTACCGTCGGTCGAGTTCAGCGTGATGATCTGAAGCACCGCGCTGGAGGCTTCCTCGATCAGGATGCCCTGCTGCATCACCGCGCGCGGCAAGCGCGCCTCGACGCGCTTGATGCGGTTCTGCACCTCGACCGAGGCGGCGCTGGTATCGGTGCCCGGCTGGAAGTTGGCGATGATCTCGACCTGGCCGAGCGAATCGCTGGTCGATTCGAAATTGAGGATGCCGGAGGCGCCGTTGAGCTCCTCCTCGATCAGCCGCGTGACGCTGTTGTAGAGGTTCTCCGGCGAGGCGCCGGGATAGCTGGTCGAGACCGAGATCGAGGGTGGCGCGATGATCGGATATTGCGCGATCGGCAGCAGCGGAACCGCAATCGCACCGATCAAGCAGATGAATAGCGCGACCACCCAGGCAAAGATCGGCCTGTCGATGAAGAAACTCGGCATGGCGCGTTACCGCGTGAGCTTCTGGGCATGCCGGTTGTCCGCGGTCGCGTCCGCCTCCGACCATGATTGCGGTTTGACCTTGTCGCCGGCCGCAAATTTCTGGAAGCCTTCGACCACGACCTTGTCACCGGCCTTCAGGCCTTCGGTGATAAACCAGAATCCGTCCTGCACCGAACCGGTGCGCACCGCCTGCACCGCGATGTGGTTGTCGTCCTTGACGACGAAGACCTCGCTGCCGCCGCCGCCATTGCGCTGAATCGCCTGCTGCGGCACCGCGATCGCGTCGGCGTCCAGACCCTGGTCGATGCGGACGCGGACATACATGCCCGGCAGGAGCTCGCGCTTGGGATTGCGGAATTCGCCGCGCAGTGTCACCTGGCCGGTGTGGGCATCGACCTTGGCGTCGGAGAACAGCAGTTTGCCGTCGAGCGAATAGGTGGTGTTGTCATCGAGCACGAGGCGCACCTTGGCGGCATCGGGCGCGATGCGCTCGAGATCGCCGGTTTCGAAGGCGCGGCGGAGCTGGTTGAGCTCGGTCACCGATTGGGTGAAGTCTGCATAGATCGGATCGAGCTGCTGGATGCTGGCGAGATTGGTCTCGTTCTGCACAACGAGCGCGCCTTCGCTGACCAGCGCCGCACCGACGACACCGTCGATCGGCGCGCGCACGGTAGCGTAATCGAGATTGAGTTTTGCGCGCGCGAGGTCCGCCTTGCGTCCCTCGACCTCGGCCTGGGCCTGCCGCTCGGCGGCGATTGCCTTTTCGTTCTCGGCCTCTGGCGCGGCGCGATCCCTGGTGAGCGTGGCGATGCGGCGTGCCTGCTGGTGCGCCTGCATCGCAGCAGCTTCGGCCTTGGCGACCGCGGCCTCGTTGGCCAACACCTCGACCTCGAACGGACGTGGATCGATGCGGTAGAGCGGATCGCCCGCCTTCACTTCGCTGCCCTGGCGGAACAGGCGCTCGACCACGATGCCGGAGACGCGCGGCCGCACGTCGGAGACACGCGTCGGCGCGATGCGGCCCGGCAGCTCCCGCACCACGGCGCGCGGCTGCGGCTTGATGACGACGATGCTGACGTCAGGGTCGGACGGCGGAGCGGCGGATACGGCCGAGCTGGACTCGTCACAGCCCACCAGCAGCGGCGCTAGGGCCGCGAGCATCATTGCAACGCATGCCGATCGCGCACGAAGTCCTGACATGAAGTGAGTCGCCCCGATTTTGCTGTAACTGATCACGCTCCGCGCGGGCCCGTTCTGGGCTCTTTGCACGCGGCCGATGCCGCCAAAATAGAATGCGCCTGCTGCGATGCAACGCATGGCGCGGGCGGCTCATTGTCACACGATCTATCGTGCTGACTTTTTGAAGCTTTTCGGGACTCACCGAATTGTGAGTCGGGTTCCATCAGCGCGTGCTGCGACAGAAGATCGCAATCCGGCAAACCTTCAGGCATTCTCCTTTGCGATCACACTGAGGCAGAAGTCGATGAAGCTCCGCACTTTCGCGGGCTGGTGCTGGCGCGACGGAAACAGGGCATAGAGCGGGAACATCTCACCTGACCATTCCGGAAACAGATTGACCAATGCTCCGCTTTGCACGAGGTGACTGCTGCCCAGTTGGAGAATCTGCGCAATGCCTGCGCCGGCTACGCAAGCCGAGAGCATGGCGCCGACATCCGAAACCAGAACGCGGGCGGACACCTTCACGGGGAGCACCTCTTTCCCCTTACGAAACTCCCAATCGAAAGGCCGCTGGTTCGCCGCGTCATAGAAGCCGATGCAATCGTGGTCCGGGACTTCGGACGGATGTCGTGGCTGGCCGTGCTCGGCGATATAGGCGGGCGAGGCAACAGTGAGAACGCGGGTCTCGACGAGCTTGCGCGCCACCAACGAACCCTGCGGCGGCTCACCGAACCGCAACGCGAGATCGAAGCCGCCGGCGCCGAGATCTCCGATCGCGTCACGCATGAGAAGCTCCAGCGAGACTTGCGGATGCTGCACCAGGAACGTCCTGATGTGAGATGACAGGACGATGCGCGAGAAGAACGGGTCGACGTTCACCCTGAGCCGTCCGCGTACGATGCCGGCGGAGCCCGAAGCCTCGGTTGCAGCTTCTTCGATGCCGGCAAGGTGCGGTCCGACGCGCTCGTAGAAGCGTCGCCCCTCATCGGTCAAGGAGAGCGAGCGCGTCGTGCGTTCAAGCAATCTGACCCCGACGCGCGCTTCCAGACGCGATATGGCGCGGCTGACGGCCGAGGCCGTCAGGCCCAGCGCATCGGCTGCGCGTGCGATGGTGCCGGCCTCGATGACGGCCGAGAGGACAGTCACACCCGATAGCAACCGTCCATCGAAGGGCATCGCAATTCCTGATTTATATGAATGTCTATTTTGACATAACGGAAATTGGATCCGCAATCACCATCTGACATCTGTGTCGCCACCGAAGACGCGGAGGCGAACATGACGAAACGGTCTTATTTTCAGAGCATCAGGTATTGCACGCGCTGGACGCTGCTAGGCGCGTCGCTGCTTTCGATCGCCGCCTCTGCCGGCGCGCAAACTAACGCACCTTCCCCAGGCACAAAAAAGGAAGCGATCATGACGATGAAGCAAGACCTCGCGATGCGCTCGAACGAGATTCACTGGCCAGAGCGCTTCAATCCTGCGACTGCGGATCTGTTTGCGCACAACGAGCTTCTCATCAACGCGTCATGCGAGAAGGTCTGGAGCCACATCGTGGACGCCAGCAAGTGGCCGCAATGGTATCCGAACGCCAGGGACGTCGAACTTCCCGAGGGCACCAAGGTTCTGGGCAACGACACGACGTGGCGATGGACCACGTTCGGCCTGTCGATCGAGAGCAAGGTGAACGAATACGTGCCGCATACACGCCTCGGCTGGTACGGTTACGCGCCGGGGACGCAACCGAGCTTCTATCATACCTGGTATTTGGTCCCTCGCGGCGCGAGCTGCCTGGTCGTCACCGATGAAGTCGGTGTCGGCAAGGATGCCGCGCACCTGCGAGAGGCCGATGAGAGCCTGCTGCACCGGGGCCACGATCTGTGGCTGGCGACATTGAAGTGGGTGTCCGAGGGCAATTGACAGGGGAAATGGGGCGCGGCATGCACGCTAATCGGCGGCCTTCATGCGGTAGTGGCTGACGCCCCATTCGGTTCCGTCGGCATAACCGAACAGGCCTGCGGTCGCGAGCAGGAACCAGCGCCAGCGACGCATCCAGAGAGCGGCCTCCTCGCCATAGACCCCGCGCAAGGAGGCCTCGATGGCGTCGCGATGCGCATCGAAATTGGCGAGCCAGTCGTTGGCGGTGCGCTGGTAATGCGTCCCGCTCCAGCACCATTCCTTCTCGATCGCAAAGATATCGTCGAATTGCCTGACGAGGTGATGGCTCGGCATCAGACCGCTCGTGTAGACGTGCTGCGCGATCCAGTCGTCGGGATCGGCGGGGTCAAGCAGATGCGAACCGGAACGGTGGGTGACGACGTGCATGAAGAACCGCCCCTCCGGCGTGAGCCATGACCGCGCACGCGTCATCAGCTTGCGCCAGTTGCTCATCTGCTCGAACATCTCGACCGAGACGATGCGGTCGAACTGGCCCTCGGGCGCGAACACGTTCATGTCGGCCGTGACCACGCGCAGATTGAGCAATCCGCGCAGCCGCGCCTCCTCCTCGACATAGGCGCGCTGCGCCTGCGAGGTCGCGATCGCCGTCACCCGGGCGTGCGGAAACTGCCGCGCCATCCACAGGGACAGCGAGCCCCAGCCGCAGCCGAGCTCCAGGATGGCCTGGCCGTCGGCCAGACCGGCATGCTCGACGGTCTGGCGCAGCGCCTCCTCCTCCGCCTCCTGCAAGGAGGTCGCATCGGTCTTGTAGAAACAGCACGAATATTTCCGGTTGGGGCCGAGCACCTGCGCGAGGAAGGAAGCGGGCACCTCGTCATGCCGGCCGCGGGCAGCATCCGCGTCCTCGGCGATCGGCCGCAGCATCATCCGCCCGGCGAAGGCGGCATCGTCGGCCGCCCCCAGCTTGGACAGGCGTGTCGCCGTGCGCGAGCACAGGCGCTGGATCGCGGCACGCATCACCACGTCCGGCAACGGCACACGTTCGGCAGTCCCGATGATCGCGGAAACGACGCTCATGCGGCCCCCGAATGGCGAGCTCTTGCAGACACCGGCCTATCAAAGCGCGGCTTTCGGTCCGAGTTCCCCAAGCTGTCCCCGAAATCGGCGCATCCGGCGCTTTTTTTGGGCCGGCGCTGTGCCATAGTGCGCCCGCAAGCAAGCTTCGTAATGGATGATACCGGCATGCGGTCTGGCACTTCCCGCTCCACCATGGATATTGAGTACACCAAACTGTCCTCGCCCAGCGTCTTCCTGGTGCGGATGCTGGTCTTCCTGGTGCTGTGTGCGCTGGTGGGCGTGGTGCTCTACAAGCAGATCATCCAGGCCTTCTTCGCCAATCCCGGCCTCAACGCCCTGATCGGAGCGGTGCTTTTCATCGGCATCGTGCTGGCCTTCCGCCAGGTCATCCGGCTCTACCCTGAGGTGTCCTGGGTCAACAATTTCCGCATCGCCGATCCCGGCCTGGCGCCGGCCCGGCACCCGAAGCTGCTGGCGCCGATGGCGGCGATCCTCGGCGGCGAGCGCTCGGGACGGATGTCGATCACCCAGACCACGATGCGGCATCTGCTCGATTCGATTGCGACGCGCCTGGACGAGGCCCGCGACATCTCCCGCTACATGACCGGCCTGCTCGTCTTCCTCGGCCTGCTCGGCACCTTCTGGGGCCTGATCGAGACGGTCGGCTCGGTCGGCAAGGTGATCGACGGGCTCAAGGTCGGCAGTGATTCCGGCGCCCTGTTCGACACGCTGAAAGAGGGGCTGGCCGCCCCGCTCGGCGGCATGGGCATCTCGTTCTCGAGCTCGCTGTTCGGCCTCGCCGGCTCGCTGATCCTCGGCTTCCTCGATTTGCAATCGAGCCAGGCGCAGAACCGCTTCTACACCGACCTCGAAGACTGGCTCGCCACCACCGTGCGCGAATACGGCAGCGGCGAAGTGGCGGTCGCTTCCAGCGGCGGTGGCGTGGCCAGCGGCGAGCTCCAGGCCGCGGTCGAACGGCTGCGCTCCGTGCTCGAGGAAGGCAGCGCCAACCGCGGCACCACCGCGGCGATGGCGAGCCTCGCCGAAGCCATCCAGGCGCTGGTCTCGCACATGCGCACCGAGCAGCAGATGATCCGCGAATGGGCCGACGGCCAGGGCGAACAGAACCGCGAGATCCGGCGCCTCTTGGAGCGCATTGCGCGCCAGCCCGAGAAGAGTTGAGAACAGGACGAAAGATCTCGTGCCCCGGACGCGATGCAGCACGAAGTGATGCGTCGCTGATCCGGCGCCCATTCGACGAGTGATTCTGGGTCCCGGCTCTGCGCAGCAGTGTTACACGCTGCAGCGCGTCCGGCACACGAATGAAACGGAGACGATCATGGCTCTTGCCCGCGGCCGCCGCAGTGAAGGCGCCTTCAACTACTGGCCCGGCTTCGTCGACGCGCTGTCGACGCTGGTGCTGTCGATCGTGTTTCTGCTGTCGGTGTTTTTGGTCGTGCAGTTCTTCCTGTCGCAGGAGGTGACCGGCAAGGACAAGGCACTGGAGCAGCTCAACGCCAAGATCGCGCAGCTCAACGAGCTCTTGTCGCTGGAGAAGCTCGGCAAGCTCTCGCTCGACGACCAGGTCTCGCAACTGCGGGCCGGCCTTGCCTCGGCCGAATCCGAGCGCGACCGCATGAAGGGCCTCTATGAAGGTCTCGCCAATGCCGGCAGCGACGCGCAAGGCAAGACCGCCGAGCTCGGCAAGGCACTGGACTCCGAGAAAGCGGTCTCGGCGCGGGCGCTGGCGCAGATCGAGGTGCTGAACCAGCAGATCAGCGCGCTGCGCCGGCAATTGGCGGCGCTGGAAGAGGCGCTGGATGCCTCCGAGAAGCGCGACAAGGAATCGCAGAACCGGATCGCCGATCTCGGGGCCCGCCTGAACGTCGCGTTGGCGCAGCGCGTGCAGGAATTGTCGCGCTACCGCTCGGAGTTCTTCGGCCGCCTGCGCGCCATCCTCGGCAACCGCCCCGACATCCGCATCGTCGGCGACCGTTTCGTGTTCCAGTCCGAAGTGTTCTTCGACACCGGACAGGCGACCTTGCTGCCCGAGGGCCGCGCCGAGCTCGACACCTTGGCGACCGCGCTGATCGACCTCGACAAGAAGATCCCGAGCGAGATTCCATGGGTGCTGCGCGTCGACGGACATACCGACGTACGCCCGGTCAACGGCCCGAACTTCAAGTCGAACTGGGACCTGTCCGCCGCCCGCTCCATCTCGGTGGTGCAATACCTGATCTCGCTCGGCGTGCCCGCCCAGCGCCTCGTCGCCGCCGGCTTTGGTGAATTCCAGCCGCTCGATACCGGCAACACGGAAGAGGCCTACAAGCGCAACCGCCGTATCGAGCTGAAGCTGACGGAGCGGTAGTGAGCGCCCTCCATCTCCGCCCCTACCGGCCCGAGGACGAAGCGGCCGCGATCGACCTCTGGCATCGCACCTGGCAGCAGGCCTATCCGCAGATCGACTTCGCCGCCCGCCTCGATTGGTGGCGCGAGCGCTGGCGCAAGGACCTGGTGCCGAAGGCCTCGATCGTCGTCGCCGAACAGGATGGCGCCCTCACCGGCTTCGTCACCATCGATGGCGACGGCTATCTCGACCAGCTCGTGGTCGATCCCGCCCATTGGGGCTCGGATGCAGCAAGGCTGCTGGTGGATGAGGCCAAGCGCCTGTCCCCGACTGGCGTCACGCTGCTCGTCAACAAGGACAACGCGCGCGCCATCCGCTTCTATGAGCGCAACGGCTTTGCCCATGCCGGCGACGATGTGAACCCGACCTCGGGCCGTCCGGTGCTGAAGATGGCATGGCGGGCGTGAGGCCTGTCACGCCTGGATCCTGCGACGTCTGTTAGTCGTTGTAGCTAGAGCAGCGATGACAAGCGGATGGAGACGATCGATGAAGCTGCGCGACCTGGCCAAGGGTTCCTCGGTCTTTCTGGGCGTCTTCGTCGCCGGATATCTGTCGACGACCTATGTCGACCAGCGCTTTGCGACGCAACTCGATACGAGCGGCCCTGCAGCATCGGCCTGCGTCGGCGAGGACGGCAGCTGGAAGAACTGGCCGTGGCCGAATGTGCCGACGCTCTCGCCGAAGTGCCGGTAATGTCCGCTGGACGCTCTCCCAGTTGTGGTGCGCAGCTCCCTCCCCACGTCATTGCGAGGAGCTCTTGCGACGAAGCAATCCAAAGTCTCTTCGCGGAGACATTCTGGATTGCTTCGCTTCGCTCGCAATGACGAGATTGTAGAACGTTATCGCAACACTCTCACTGTCGCGATTTTGGCAACGTTCCGAACGCCTCACGCCCCCTCGAACTGCAACCTCGCCAGCCGCGCATAGAGGCCGTTCGCGGCGACCAGCTCGGCATGCGTGCCCTGCTCGACGATCCCGCCCTGATCCATCACCAGGATGCGGTCGCAGGACAGCACGGTGGCGAGGCGATGTGCGATCACCAGCGTGGTGCGGTGGCGCATCAGCTCTTCCAGCGCGGTCTGTACCAGCGTCTCGCTTTCGGCATCGAGCGCGGAGGTGGCTTCATCGAGCAGCAGCAGCGGCGCATCGCGCAGGATGGCGCGGGCGATGGCGATGCGCTGGCGCTGGCCGCCGGAGAGCGTCACGCCGCGCTCGCCGAGCGCCGTCTCGAAGCCTTCGGGCAGACGGCGGATGAACTCGGCGGCATGCGCGAGCTCGGCGGCGCGCTCGACCTCGGCATCGGTGGCATCGGGCCGACCGAAGCGAATGTTCTCGCGGGCGCTTGCCGCGAACACTACGGATTCCTGCGGCACCAGCGCGATGCGAGTGCGGACATCGTGCGGATCGGCGGACCTGACCGGCACGCCGTCGAGCGCGATCGCGCCGCTGCGCGGATCGTAGAAGCGCAGCAGCAGATGAAAGATGGTGCTCTTGCCGGCGCCGGAGGGGCCGACGATCGCAACCTTCTCGCCGGGGCGCACGGTGAACGACACGGTGTCGAGCACCTTGACATCGGGCCGCGCCGGATAGGCGAAGCTGACCCGATCGAAGCCGACCTCGCCGCGTGCCGGCACCGGCAGCGCGCGCGGCGACGCAGGCGCGGTGATCTCGGGACTTACATGCAAGATCTCGAACAGGCGCTCGGCCGCGCCCGAAGCCGCCGACACCTCGCCCCAGACCTCGCTGAGCTGGCCGAGGCCCGCCGCGGCGAACACCGCATAAAGCACGAACTGACCGAGCCGGCCCGGCGTGATCGCACCGGTGAGCACGTCATGCGAGCCGATCCAGAGGATCGCGACCACGCTTGCGAATACGATGAAGATGATGATGGCAGTGAGCACGGCGCGGGCCTGGGTCGAGGTCCGCGCCGCCTCATAGGCCTGCTCGACATTGCCGCCGAAGCGCTTTTCGGCGAACTGCTCGCTGGTATAGGCCTGCACGGTGCGGATCGCGCCGACCAGCTCGCCCGCATAGGCGGAGGCGTCGGCGAGCGTGTCCTGCGCATTGCGCGACAGCCGCCGCACCCAGCGTCCGAACGCCACCAGCGGCAGCACGATCAAGGGTATCGCCAGCAGCACGAAGCCCGACAATTTGGGGCTGGTGATCACCATCATCGCGGCGGCGCCGAGGAACATCATGAGATTGCGCAGCGCGATCGACACCGAGGCGCCGACGGCGGATTTGATCTGGGTGGTGTCGGCGGTGAGCCGCGAGATCAGCTCGCCGCTGCGCGCGGAGTCGAAGAAGGTCGGCGAGAGCGACAACAGGTGGCCGAAGACGTCGCGCCTGAGGTCGGCGACGATGCGCTCGCCGATCGTCATCACGAGGT
The DNA here is from genome assembly GCF_023375135.1 of Bradyrhizobium sp. C-145. NCBI lineage: Bacteria > Pseudomonadati > Pseudomonadota > Alphaproteobacteria > Hyphomicrobiales > Nitrobacteraceae > Bradyrhizobium > Bradyrhizobium sp. C-145. Next base: position 8,245,133 of record NZ_CP088150.1, read on the forward strand.
AGTAGCGCGCGGCGCTCGCCATCGCGAGCACGGCGACAACCGCGAGCATTACCGAGAAATAGCTGTTGATCAGCTCGATGCCCTCGGGCGTCAGGCCGAAATCGATCATCCGGCGCACCGCGACCGGCACCAGCAGCGTGGTCAGTGCCGCGACCGTCAGCGCGACGAAGGCCAATGCGGCGCGGCCGCGATAGCGGCTCACATAAGGCGCGAGCGCGAGCAGCGGCCGGAGCTTGGCGCGGCCCCTGGCGGGCTGCTCGATCAGATCGGCCTCGATCGACGGAGTGTCGGCGGAATTCACTTGGGAATTCATTTCGGGCTGAACATACTGTTCATCAAGCCGTTCCACTGCGCTCATGAGATCCGACCCATTGCATTCGTTTGCTCCCAATAGGCTGGTGCAAGGGGAGTGGCAAATCCGGGATGTCCCTTAGGGGCAAGCCCGGTTCACCAGCCGGCATATGGCTTGTTTTGCGGGGGGTCGTGAGGTATAGAGCCGGCCAAATCCGTCATTCGCTAGCCACCCAAGAGGCGCCCGGGCGCCGAGGAATTGCCATGAAAGCCGAAATTCACCCGAACTATCATACGATTAAGGTCGTCATGACCGACGGAACCGAGTACCTGACCCGCTCGACCTGGGGCAAGGAAGGCGACACGCTGAACCTTGACATCGACCCGAAGTCGCACCCGGCCTGGACCGGCGGCAGCGCCCAGATCATGGACCGCGGCGGCCGCGTTTCGCGCTTCCAGAAGAAGTTTTCGGGCTTTCTCAAAAAGGATTGATCCGGCCGCAAGGCTGCGACGAAAAACGCCCCTGGGAGCCCAGGGGCGTTTTTGTTTTGGGGCCCGCACGTTGCTACCAGACCCGTCATCCTGAGGCGCGAGTGGCGCGATGCGAAGCATCACACCGGGAGCCTCGCAGGATGAACGGCCGAGGTGCCGCAGCCGGGCCGTCGCCATTCGAGGCTCGCCGAAGAGACGAGCACCTCAGGGTGACGGTTCAAACATAGAGTGCGCGGATTAGATTAGATCCTACCGCTCGAACGCGGCCTTGAGCGCGTTGAGGTGCGGCACCAGCGGGTTGCCGATCGGGACGTGCTCGGCCGGCGGGGTGTGGATGGTGGTGTCGAGACGGCGCACGCGGGTCTGGAGGCTCATCGAGCGGTGGATCAGATCCTGGAGCTGCGAGGGCAGCTTCTCGATGGTGTCGGCGGGGCCGGGATCGGCGGCGGTGAGCTTGACCTTGGTCTTCTCGCGATTGGCTTGGCTCAGCGTCATCTCGCCTTCCTTCACCGCGCGGTGCAGCAGCAGCCACGAGGCGAGCTGCATCAGGCGGGTGGTGAGACGCATGCTCTCGGTCGCATAAGTCAGGCTGACGGCACGGTCGAGCGCCTTGGCCTCCGTGCGGCCGGCGCCGTCGAGATAGGCGGCGGTCTCTTCGACGAGATCCATGCCCTCGCGGAACAGGACGCTGAACGCCGCAGAATTGGTGAACCGCTCGCTGAGTTGAACGAGAGCGCCGTCGGCCTGCAAACGTTCCATGGTTAACGCCCCTTACGCAACTGTCTGACTCTCCGGCTTGGCGCCGGCTTATGATGAACAAATCATTGCGCGCTGGGAGCGCGGAGTCCAGCGACAAGCGCGGATATGGTTTCCGCGGGTCATTCGCAGGAATTCAACCGCAAGGAGACGCAAAAAGCGGGGTGGAGGCAAAAAAGAGCCGCCGGAGACCGGCGGCTTTGAAAGTTGATAACAGGGAGGCGTCAAACAGAGTGGACAGGAGCCACTCGGTGTCCAAACGAGGACGGTTCCAGTCATAAACCCGAAAGCTTAATCGACCGTAAACGAGCTAAATTTTTGAGAGTTCGTTAGCCATCTCGGCCAGTGGCCGAGTGGGGTACGGAACAAATTCTCCACGTCATCCCGGCGAAGGCCGGGACCCATAACCACAGGGAGTGGTTTGACGAAGACCGGTCGTTCGGTGCTTCGGTCGATCCCTACAGATAGATCACGCGGTATCGGTCCCGGCCTTCGCCGGGACGACGGCTGTAGCGGCTACGACTTGAAAAAACTATTCGCCGCATCGCGCGAGGCGCGCTTCTTGGTGGCGGCTTCTTCCAGTCTTGCGATCTCGGTTTTCAGAAGCGCTATGCGCTCGGTCAGCTCCTCCACCGACAACAGTGAGAGATCCTGTCCGATTTCATGGCTGATCTTCTTGCGCGGGCGGTCGTCGTCTTCCGTCGGCATCGTCGTTCCTCCTGCGTTCGCGCGATCTACCAGGCCGAGGTTGCCAGCGTGGAGCGCGCTGGCTAAGCAATGACCTCATTCCATTCCACACCTTTGCTCAAGGACACATCATGGACAAGCTGCCCGCGCAAATGACCGTGGTCGCCATCTCCCGGCACGGCGGACCGGAGGTGCTGGTGCCGGAACAACGGGTCGTGCCGCAGCCCGGGCCCGACGAGATCCTGGTCAAGGTCGAGGCCGCCGGCGTCAACCGGCCCGACGTCGCACAGCGCTCCGGCGCCTATCCGCCGCCGCCCGGCGCCAGCGACCTGCCGGGCCTGGAGATTGCCGGCGAAGTCGTGGCGGTCGGCAGCAATGCCAAGCGGCACAAGATCGGCGACAAGGTGATGTCGCTCGTCGCCGGCGGCGGCTATGCGCAGTACTGCATCGCCCAGGACGCCCAGGCCATGAGCGTGCCGCCGTCGCTGTCGATCAGGGAAGCCGGCGCGCTGCCGGAAACGCTGATGACGGTCTGGCACAACGTGTTCGAGCGCGGCGGCCTCAAGGCCGGCCAGACGCTGCTGATCCATGGTGGCTCCTCCGGCATCGGCACCATGGCGATCCAGCTTGCCAAAGCGTTCGGCGCCAAGGTGTTCGTCACGGTGGGATCGCAGGACAAGATCGATGCCTGCCTCAAGCTGGGTGCAGACCGGGCCATCAATTACAAGACGGAAGACTTCGTCGCGGTGGTCAAGGAAGAGACCAACATGGTCGGCGTCAATCTGATCCTCGATATGGTCGCCGGCGACTATGTCGATCGCAACTATGATGCCGCCGCAGTCGATGGCCGCATCGTCCAGATCGCGACGCTGAACGGCCCCAAGGTCAACGTCAACATTGCCAAGGTGATGGTGAAGCGCCTGACCCATACCGGCTCGACGCTGCGCCCCCGTAGTAATGCGGACAAGGCGGCGATGGTGGCCGCGATTGAGGCGAAAGTGATGCCGCTTTTGCACGAAGGCCGCATCAAGCCGCTGATGGACAGCGCTTTCCCGCTGGAAAAGGCGGCCGACGCGCACCGGCGCATGGAGACGAGCGCACATATTGGCAAAATTGTGTTGGAGGTGTAGGCCGCCGGGCCCACAGGGCAAGGCGGAAACCCTTTGATTTTCCTCGCTTTCGTGGCATCTATCGCGACGCACCGAACCAATTCTGTCCGGTCTGAAATCGCCTTGCACTCGAAGTTTGCGTCGAACGCGGAGAACTGACCTTGCGTCTGCTCAGGTGCCTCGCGCCCATCGCGCTGGGCCTCATGATGCTCGTTGCCGCGTCCCCTGCACGCGCGCTCGATGCTGTCAGCGTTCGCAGTGACGCGCCCGCGATCGACCTCACCGGTGTACTGGAGCATCAGCGCAGCGATGCCGACCGCATCCAGGTCTCGACCGCGCCTGGCACCGACGGCATCGTCCGCCGCATCGAGGTGCGCGCCCGCGAGGGCGGACAGAACTGGGTGGTGTTCGCGCTCGCCAACAACACCGACGACCAGCTCGACCGCCTGATCGTCGCTCCGCACTACCGCATCGTCTCCTCAGGGCTGCTCTGGCCCGACCTCGGCCTGTCGCGTATCGCCACCATCACGCCTTCGATCGGCGACCGGCCCGAACGTCAGGAAAGCGCAACCGCGGACGTGTTCCGCATCACGCTCGATCCGGGAGCTGTTGTCACCTTCGTCGCCGAGCTGCGCACCGACAAGCTGCCGCAGCTCTATCTGTGGGAGCCGGAAGCCTACAAGGACAAGGTCAACTCCTTCACGCTCTATCAGGGTATCGTGATCGGCATCTCCGGCTTGCTTGCACTGGTGCTGACCATCCTGTTCGTGGTGAAGGGCAGCATCATGTTCCCGGCCGCCGCGGCGCTGGCCTGGGCGGTGCTGGTCTATATCGGCGTCGATTTCGGCTTCTGGGGCAAGGTGCTCGACATGTCGAACAACGCCGAGCGCATCTGGCGTGCGGCGGGCGAAGCGATCCTGGCGGCGACGCTATTGGTGTTCCTGTTCGCCTATCTCAATTTGAGCCGCTGGCATGTGCGCTATTCGCACATCACGGTCGGCTGGCTGGCCTTCCTTGGCTCGCTCGTCGCGCTGGCGCTGTTCGATCCCGCGGTGGCCTCCGGCATCGCGCGCGTCTCGCTGGTGCTGATCGCCTTCGCCGGCTTTGCGCTGATCGTCTATCTCTCCACCCACGGCTTCGACCGCGCGGTGCTGCTCATCCCGACCTGGTTCCTGCTGGTGGTCTGGGTGGTGGCGGCCGGCATGACGGTCGCCGGCTCCGTCACCAACGACATCGTCGGCCCGGCCCTGCTCGGCGGCCTCGTGCTGATCGTGATGCTGATCGGCTTCACGGTGATGCAGCACGCCTTCGCCGGCGGCGGCGCCTCGACCGGCGTCGTCTCCGACATCGAGCGCCGCGCACTGGCGCTGGCCGGCTCCGGCGATCTGATCTGGGACTGGGACGTGTCCGCCGACAAGGTCTTCACCAGCCCCGAGACCGAAGCCCTGCTCGGCCTCAAGCGCGGCACGCTGGAGGGGCCGGCCGCGTCCTGGCTCGAAGTGCTGCATCCGCTCGACCAGGACCGTTTCCGCGCCGCGCTCGACAGCGTGCTCGATCAGCGCCGCGGCCGCCTGGTGCAGGATTTCCGCCTGCGCACCCCGGACGGCCACTTCATGTGGTTCGCGCTGAAGGCGCGCCCGGTGGTCGGGTCGGACGGCGAGGTCTCGCGCGTGGTCGGCACCCTCACCGACGTCACCGAGCTGCGCAACGCGGAAGAACGTCTGCTGCACGATTCCGTGCATGACAACCTCACCGGCCTGCCCAACCGAAAACTGTTCATGGACCGGCTGGGTGCGGTGGCACACTTCGCCAAGAGCATGCCGACGCTGCGGCCGACGCTGATGGTGATCGACCTCGACCGCTTCAAGCAGGTCAACGATTCCGTCGGCATCGCGGTCGGCGATTCCATCCTGCTAACGCTGGCGCGCCGCCTTACCCGCATCCTGAAGCCGCAGGACACGTTGGCGCGGATGGCCGGCGACCAGTTCGGCCTGATCCTGCTCTCGGAGCAGGATCCCGCCCGGATCACCGCCTTCGCCGAGACCATCCGCAAGACCATCCGCGCGCCGATCGCGTTCAACGACCGCGAGATATTCCTCACGGCTTCCATCGGCCTCGCTTTGTCTGATCCGCAGACCCAATTGACGGATGAGATCATCAAGGACGCCGAGCTTGCGATGTATCACTCCAAGCGCATCGGCGGCGACCGCATCGACGTCTACAAGCCGGCGATGCGTGCGCGGAAGACCGACCGGCTGACGCTGGAGAGCGAATTGCGCCGCGCCATCGAGCGGAAGGAGATCACGATCCTGTACCAGCCGATCGTGCGGCTGGAGGATCGTTCGATCGCGGGCTTCGAGGCCTTGGCGCGCTGGGACCATCCGAAGCTCGGGCGCATGGCGCCGTCGGAATTTATCACGATCGCGGAAGAGACCGGGCTGATTGTCGATCTCGGCATGTTCGTGCTCGACCAGACCGCAAAACAGCTCGCGGTGTGGCAGCGCGCGATGCGCTCGCGCGAGCCGATCTTCGCCTCCGTCAACGTGTCGTCGCGGCAATTGCTGCGCCACGATCTGATCCACGACATCCGCACCGTGCTGTCACGCTCCTCGGTGGCGCGCGGCACGCTCAAGCTGGAACTGACGGAATCGCTGGTGATGGAGAATCCGGAGCACGCAGCGCAGATGCTGACGCGGATCCGCGAGCTCGGCACCGGGCTCTCCCTCGACGATTTCGGCACCGGCCATTCCTCGCTGGCCTATCTGCAGCGCTTCCCGTTCGACACCATCAAGATCGACCAGTCCTTCGTGCGCACCACCAGCCGCGGCACCCGCCCGGTGATTCTGAAGTCGATCATCGCGCTCGCGCACGATCTCGGCATGGACGTGGTGGCCGAGGGCGCCGAGACCGATTCCGATGCGGTCGAGCTCTACCAGATGGGTTGCGAATACGCCCAAGGCTTCGCCTTCGGCGAGCCGATGGACGCCGACGCCGCGATGCGGCTGCTGACGGAAGTGCGGCTGGAAGCGGCGAGCTGATCGCTCTCTTCTTCCTTCTCCCCTTGTGGGAGAAGGTGGCGGTGGGAGAAGGTGGCGCGAAGCGCCGGATGAGGGGTTGTCTCCGCGGGTTCAACTGCAAGAGATTGGCGCGCGGAGAGAGACCCCTCACCTGTTTCGCCGCTACGCGGCGAGCCACCCTCTCCCACAAGGGGAGAGGGGAAGAGTGCTCCTCAGCGATACTATCGCCGCCGGTCGCTCTTCTGCTTCCTGAATCGCACGCTCTGGCCATCCGGCATGCGCGTCGCCACGAAGCCGGCGGCGAGGCAGGCTTCGCGTTGCGGCATCTGGATGTCGGGGCTGCGCAGGCTGTCCCACCAGGAGGCACGATGCGCCGCGCGCGGCAGGGCCGCGCCGATGATCTCCTCGATCTGCTCGAAGCTCAACACCAACTCGTCCTGCTTCTGCCGCATCAGATAGTCGCGCAACGCGTGGTAGTCGTTCACAATCGTCCTCTCGTCCCGGTCACATGAGGCTGCCAAAAACCGTGCGCCGCATAAACCGATTCTTAACTCATTGCGGCAGCGCCGTCCCGCCTTAAACACTACTCAAGCTTTCGGGCGCATCCACTAGGATCGGGAGCGAGCGATGCTGTCTGGATGGCGCGAAGTCACGGCCCGCCGGCCGTGGCGGATTTCGGCGAAGCTGCTGATCATCTCGTCCGTGGTGACGGTGATCGGCTTCTCCGCCATTTGCGTCAACGTGATGCTGGACATGCGCCGCGGCGAGGAGGCGCTCGCCCGCCAGACGCTGGAGAATTTGGCGACGACCATCGAGTCCGACGTCAACCGCAACATCGAGATCTACGACCTGTCACTGAAGGCGGTCGCCAGCAGCATGTTGCTGCCGGAGCTCGCAACGGTGTCGAAGCCGATCCGTCAACTGATCCTGTTCGACCATGCGATAACCGCCAAGCATTTCGGCGCCATCCAGGTGTTCGATACCGACGGCCGGCTGACCATCGACGCCTCCACGCTCGATCCGCTGCCGGAGGTCAGGAGCGAGGAGGACTATTTCAGGGTTCATCGCGACAATCCCGACATCGGGCTCTTCATCAGCCGTCCGATGCTGTTTCGCGGCGCCTATTCCATCGTGCTGAGCCGGCGCATCAGCGATACCGACGGCGGCTTCATGGGCGTCGTCGCCGGCTCGATCCGGTTCAGCTATTTCCACGAATTGTTCGAGCGGCTGAACCTCGACCGCGACGACACCATCACCGTGCTGAAGCGCGACCGCACCATCATGATGCGGCGGCCGTTCGATCTCGAAATCATCGGCAGGAATTTGAACGAGCGCCAGAACTGGAGGGCCGACAATCTCAAGGCCGGCGGATCCTACGCCGGCCAGGGTCCGGTGGACCCGACCCCGCGTCTCTACGTGCGCAGCACCAGCACAGGTCCGATGTTCGTGGTGGCAGGCAAGCCGCTGACCGCCGTGTTCGAGCTCTGGCAGAGGGAAGCCTATCGCATCGGCGCCGTGGTGCTGGCGCTGATCCTGTTCATGCTGGCCTCGACGCTGGTGCTCGCGCGCGAGATCGGCCGGCGCGCCGAGGCCGAGGGCAAGCTCGAGGAGATGGCGACGACGGACGCGCTCACCGGCCTGAAGAACCGCCGCAAGTTCGATTCCGTCATCGAGGTCGAATGGCGCCGCGCCATGCGCCAGAAGACGCCGGTCGCGCTGTTGATGATCGATGCCGATCACTTCAAGGCCTACAACGACACGTTCGGCCATCAGGCCGGCGACCAGGTGCTGGTCGGCATCGCTATCTGCATCTCCGACTCGGTGAGCCGCGCCGGCGACTGCGCCGCGCGCTATGGCGGCGAGGAATTCGCCGTGCTGCTGCCGAACATTTCGGTCACCGACGCCTTCAAGGTCGCCGAGACGATCCGCCTCAAGGTGCAGGGCTGGTCCGACGATCAGGCGAGCACGACGGTCTCCTGCGGCATCGCCAGCCTGGTCCCCACCGCCGGCATGGACCCGTCGATCCTGGTCGCCGCCGCCGACAAGGCGCTTTATGCCGCGAAAGCCGGCGGACGCAACCAGTCGGTGGTCGCGAGCCTGCCGCAGCTGTCGCTGGTGGCGTGAGGCGACTGTCGGCGGCGGCGAGTAGCGTGCCTAATTCTCGTGTCGTCCTGGCGAAGGCCAGGACCCATTACCCCAAGAAGGAGTCGTGGCGCGAGCTGATCACCACGCGTCTTCGCCAAACGCCGTCTTGGGCTAATGGGTCCTGGATCGGCGCTGCGCTTGTCCAGGACGACGCGGAGCAGCTACTGCCCCAGATACTTCTTCATCTCGGCGATCAGCCCGTCGCGCAGCTCCGGGCGCTTCATGCCATAGGCGATGTTGGCGCGGAGGAAGCCCGGCTTGGAGCCGCAATCGTGGCGTTCGCCCTCGAACTCGACGCCGTAGAATTTTTGCGACCTGGCGAGGCCGATCATGGCGTCGGTGAGCTGGATCTCGCCGCCGGCGCCGCGCTCCTGGGTTTCGAGGATCTTGAAGATCTCCGGCTGGAGGATGTAGCGGCCGGTGATCGAGAGATTGGAGGGCGCGGTGCCCTTGGCCGGCTTCTCGACCATGCCGTCGACCTCGAACATCTTGCCGGTGCGTTTACCGACACCGCAGATGCCGTATTGATGGGTGAGATGGTCGGGCACCGCCTCGACCGCGACCAAATTGGATTTCTCGCCGAGCGAAGCCGCCATTTCGATCATCTGCTTCAGGCAGCCGGGCGTGTTGAGCACGAGCTCGTCGGGCAGCACGACCGCGAACGGCTCGTTGCCGACGATGTCGCGCGCGCACCAGACCGCATGGCCGAGGCCGAGCGGCGCTTGCTGGCGGGTGAAGCTGACGGCGCCGGCATCGGGCTGGTTCTGCGCCAGGATCTCCTGCTCGCCCTTCTTGCCGCGCGCAGCCAGCGTCGCGTCGAGCTCGAACATCCGGTCGAAATGATCCTCGATGACATTCTTGTTGCGGCCGGTGACGAAGATGAAGTGCTCGATGCCGGCCTCCCTCGCCTCGTCATAGACGTACTGGATCAGCGGCTTGTCGACGATGGTCAGCATTTCCTTCGGCATCGCCTTGGTGGCGGGCAGGACGCGGGTGCCGAGGCCGGCGACGGGGAATACGGCTTTGCGAATTTTCATGGGATCGATCGAATACCTGAGGACGTGAACGGAGCAATGGCATCTTGCTAGCCTGTTTGCAGCCGCCAACAAAGGCGGATGTGGGGCCTCGCCCCGTCAGAGTTAAGAAAAACGCCGTCACCAAAATTTCACCTTTGTTAAGCTATTGGCAACGCCTACCAGGCCTCCTGATGGCGGAATTTCAGGCCGACGGGTGGGAGATGATGCAATCAGTGGCACGACTGGCAGGACGGGTTGGCTCCGTGACCGCCGCGACGATGATTGCGGCGGCCTTGCTGCTGCCGGCTTGCGCGCACGCGCAAGCCCAGAATGGCCTTTCCAATCTGTTCGGCGGCATCTTCTCCGGCCCCAATCCCGCCCCCTCGCAAGCCCCGCCCGGCAATGGCGGTGCGCAACCTTGGAGCGGCGAAGACGGCGCCTCCGGCCATCCGCTGATGACGGCGGCCGCGATCCGCGAGGCCGCCGGCAATTTCAACAATTGCGTCGCCGCGATGTGGCCCGATGCCGCACGGCGCGGCATCACGCAGGAGAATTTCCAGCGCCTCACCGCAGGCCTCAGCCCCGATTTGCGCATCATGGACCTCATGGATTCGCAGCCGGAGTTCACCAAGTCGATCTGGGACTATCTCGACATCCTCGTGAACGACAACCGCCTCGCCAGGGGCCGCGAGATCCTCGCCACATACAAGGCGCAGTTCGACGCCACCGAAAAGGCCACCGGCGTCGACCGCTACATCATCGCCTCGATCTGGGGCATCGAGTCCAACTACTCGACGCAGATGGGCGACCGCAGCGTGCTGCAATCGACCGCGACGCTCGCCTGCATCGGACGTCGCCAGGCCTATTTCAAGGACGAATTCCTCTCCGCGCTGGAGATCCTCAACCGCGGCGATCTCAGGCCTGAGCAGATGCGCGGCTCCTGGGCCGGCGCCTTCGGCCCGACCCAGTTCATGCCGACCGCATTCAAACGATTTGCCGTCGATGGCGATGGCGACGGACGGCGCGACGTCGTCGACAATCCCACCGACCTGATCGCCTCGACCGCCAACAATCTGAAGAAGGACGGCTGGCAGGCCGGCCAGACCTGGGGCTTTGAAGTCGTTGTGCCGGAGGGATTCAACTACATGCTGGCCGATCGCGCCAAGGCGATGACGATCGCGCAGTGGGAGAAGCTCGGACTCAAGCGCCCGAACAACCAGCCCTTTCCGCACCCGGCGGAGAAGGCCTATCTGCTCGCGCCGGCCGGCGCGCAGGGACCCGGCTTCCTGATGCTGCAGAATTACCGCGTCATCATGAAGTACAACCCGGCCGAGGCCTATGCACTCGCGATCGGCCATTTCGCCGACCGCCTGCGTGGGGGGCAGCCCTTCGTGCAGCCCTGGCCGCGCCAGGAGCGGGAGCTGTCGCGCACCGAGCGGCTGGAACTGCAGCAGCTGCTGGCCCAGCGCGGCTTCTACAAGGGCACCCCGGACGGCCAGTTCGGCGGCCAGACCCGGGAAGCCCTGCGCAACTTCCAGGCCTCGATCGGGGTGCCCGCCGACGGATTTGCGTCGTCCGACGTGCTGGACCGGCTGCGCGGGCGGTAAATCGCGCCGAAAGTAACCCTGAACGGGGATTTTGGCAGGCAGCCTTGACCTGGGTGACTGTTCCCCGGTGTATGGCGGAAGAATCTGCGAGAGAATCTGCCCGTTTGGCGCCTGATTCCGTTATTATATCCAAGCCACTTCCAATCCTGTTGCGCGTGTCCGAGATCGCATGTCGAAGAAGTCCCTGTTCAAGGCGCTGACCGAGACCGGCCCGCTGATCGCGCTGGGGACGGCGCTTGCGATCTTGGTGTCGGTCGCGGGCCCGGCCTCGGCGCAGTTCTTCAACTTCCCCGGCTTCGGCGGCCCGCCGCAGCGCGCGGCCCCGCCGCCACCGCGGGGCGGCGGTGGAGGTGGCTGGTTCGGCGGCGACTTCTTCGCACCATTCCAGCAGCAACAGCCGCAGGCGCCGCGCCAGGATTTTTCGCGCGCGCCGGCGCCCGCCAAGCGCGACACCGTCCCCGACAAGAACGTGCTGGTGATCGGCGACGCCATGGCCGACTGGCTCGCCTATGGCCTCGAGGACGCCTACACCGAGCAGCCCGACATGGGCGTGATCCGCAAGCACAAGACCACCTCGGGCTTGATCAAGTACCAGCCGAAGGGCGAGCCGTCGGACTGGGCGGCTGCGGCGAAAGGCATCCTCGAAACCGAAAAGCCCGAAATCATCGTCGTCATGCTCGGCCTCAACGACCGCATCGCGATCCGCGAGCCTGCGGCCGACAAGTCGGACAAGGCCTCTGACAAGGACAAGAAGAACGACAAGGGCGCGCGCGGCAAGCCACCGGGCAAGCCCGGCGAAGCCAAGCCCGACGCTGCCGCCAAGCCTGAGGACAAACCCGCAGCGGATCCTGACCTGCCGCAGGATGATGCCGACAACGCCGATACGCCGGCGGCCGCCGCGCCGGAGAAGACGGCGCGCAATCCGAATGGTCTCTACGAATTCCGCGACGAGCGCTGGATCGAGCTCTACGGCAAGAAGATCGAGGAGCTGGCCAACGTCCTCAAGGCCAAGGGCGTTCCGGTGCTCTGGGTCGGCCTACCTGCCATCCGCGGGCAGAAGGGCACGGCGGACATGCTGTTCCTGGATTCCCTCTACCGTGAAGGCGCAGCCAAGGCCGGCATCACCTATGTCGATGTCTGGGACGGTTTTGTCGACGAAGCCGGTCGCTTCCTTCAGAAGGGTCCTGACTTCGAAGGCCAGATCCGCCAGCTCCGCAGCTCTGACGGCGTCTATTTCACAAAACCCGGCGCGCGCAAGCTCGCGCACTATGTCGAGCGCGAGATCACGCGCCTGCTGGCGGGCCGCTCCGGCCCGATCGCGCTGCCGAGCGAGCCGGCGACGCCCGACACCAGCGCCGAGCCAGGCAAGCCCGCGCCGCGGCCGCTGGCCGGCCCGATCGTTCCGCTGGTTGCGGCCTCGATCTCGACCGATCAATTGCTGGGCGGGCCGGGCTCGCGTCCCGCCGCCGTCGACGCACTCGCTGCGAAGACGATGGTGAAAGGCGAGCCGCTGACGGCTCCGGCCGGCCGTGCCGATGATTATGCCTGGCCGCGCCGCGAAGTCGGCCGCGAGCAGGCCAAGGGCGATACGCCGATGGCGGCGACGACGCCGGACAGCAGCGTTGCTCACGGCTCACCGGGAGCAGCCGCCGCGGTCGCCCCGCCAAAACTCGCGCCGAAGAAGCTGCAGCTCCCGCCGCAGCAGCCGGCACAGGCAGCGCCGTCATTCCGGGATTTCTTCGGCTTCGGCTCGCCGCAGCCACCGCGTCAACTGGCGCCGCCCCCTGGCCCCCGCAATCCGAATCTGAACCCCGCGATTCCGCGGCCGCCGGCTAATGTCGGGCGATCGGCCGAAATGTTCCGGTAATTTTTCTCTTTTGATTTGAGATGTCATTCCGGGACGCGTAGCGCGCGCCCCGGAATGATTGGCTTGGCTGTTAGCCGTAATAGCGCCAGCGCGGCGGCGGGCGGCGCGCGGGGCGCGACATCAGAAGCGCGAGCGCGAAGCCGATGCCGCCGGCAATCAGCAGCGCGCCGAGCGGGTTGTCATGCACCTTCCGCGCAATCGCCTGCGAGCCGTCGCGGAACGTATCGCCGCTCGCCTCATAGGCATCCTTGGCGTAGCTGGTGGCCGTGTCCGCGGCTTCGCGCGCTGCGTCCTTCGCCTGGCCGTATAGATTCTGCACTGTCCCCGCGGCTTCCCGTGCCTTGCCTGAGGCCTGCGTTTTTGCGTCTCCCGCCATCTCGCCCACGGTGCCTTCCACGCCGCCCGCCATTTCCTTGGCTGATCCAATGATCCGATCCGCGTCCATGATAATCCTCCTCGGTGATCAGCCGAAGTAACCGATCAGAAGCAGCGCAGTTCCTTGCGCTTAAGAAAGTGTAGAACGCGTAGCCCGGGTGAGCGCAGCGATACCCGGGAACGCGCAAGCAAAGTCCCGGATGTCGCTTCGCTCATCCAGGCTACAAGATTAGGCCGCCATCGACGACCAACGTCTGGCCGACGATGTAGGACGACAATGGCGAAGCCAGGAACAGCGCCGCGCCCGCCATGTCGGCCGGCGTGCCCAATCGCCGCAGCGGAATGCGCGCCAGCGCGCCTTCGAGCCGCTTGGGATTGTCGGTGGTCACCTTCGTCATCTTGGTGTCGACGAGCCCGGGCGCGATGCCGTTGACGCGAATGCCGTCCTCGGCCCAGGCCTCGCCCAGCGTGCGCGTCAATCCGACCGCGCCGGTCTTCGAGGCGTTGTAGGCTGGATTGCCCATGGTGGAATGATAGGCAGCAGTCGAGGACACCATGATCAGAGAGCCCTTCGCATCCCGCAGCATGGAATGAAACCGCGTTGCGCACGCCATCAGGCTCATCAGGTTGACCTCGACGACCTTGCGGAAACCCGCCATCTCGAATTCGCCGCGGCGATAGATCACTGCGCCCTGCGCGAGCACCAGGATGTCGAGCCGTTCGAAGGGCGGCTTGAACGCTTCGATCGCACCGGCATCGCTGACGTCGAGCTGCGCGTAGGCGAGACCCGTGAGATCGGAGCCTTCCTCGATGGAATAGTCCGCAGGCCGCGCACGCGTGCCGCAAACCGCGACATGCGCACCCCTGGCGCGAAAGGCCTGCGCGATGCCGTTGCCGATGCCGCTGGAACCGCCGACCACCAGCACCTGCTTGCCTGAGAAATCGAGCTCGTTCATCGCGGCCTCCCCTTGTTTTGCTTGTTTGACCTGTCTGCGGATCGATGCCAGCCTTGTCAATCATAACAAGAACAAGCAGCGCGCGAGGAAACAGCATGTCCGAATTCAAACAGCTCAGCCGGTCCGTAAAGGGCCTGACCGTCCTCGTCACCGGCGCGGCCAGCGGCATGGGACGCGCGACCGCGCGCGTGTTCGCCACTGAAGGTGCGAACGTCGCCGTCACCGATTATGACGAGCACGGCGCCGATGCGATTGCCAAGGAGATCGCGGCAAGCGGCGGGGCGGCGAAGGCGTGGAAGCTCGATGTTGCGGATGCCGGCGAGATCAAGCGCGTAGTCAATGATGTTGCGGCGCATTTCGGCGGGCTCGACATCGTCGTCAACAATGCCGGCATCTCCGTGCGTGTCGCGATCGACGACGAGACCTATGAGGACACCTGGGCCAAGGGCCTCGCCGTGATGCTGACGGCGCATCCGCGCGTCATCCGCGCCGCGCTGCCGCATTTGCGCAAGTCGAAGAGCCCGCGCATCATCAACATCGCCTCGACCGAGGCGCTCGGCGCCACCGCATTGCACAGCCCCTATTCGGCGGCGAAGGGCGGCGTTGCGAGCCTCACCCGTTCGCTGGCGGTGGAGCTCGGCCGCGAGGGCATCACCGTCAACTGCATCTGTCCCGGTCCGATCCGCACGGCAATCACCGATCGTATCTCCGAGGAGCACAAGACGATCTACGCCAAGCGCCGCACTGCGCTCGGCCGTTACGGCGATCCTGAAGAGGTTGCGCATATGACGCTCAGCCTGTGCCTGCCGGCCGCCTCTTTCCTCACCGGCGCGGTGATCCCGGTCGACGGCGGGCTGATGGCGCGCAACGCGTGAGAGCCATGCGCGCGGCGCGTTGACATCGCCGAATGCGGGAGTCATTTTTTCCGCAAACAGAGCGGGGAAACCGCTCGCAGATGCGGGAGAAAACGCCATGACGATCGCCATCCGGCAGCTTCAGAAGCATTTCGTCGGTGAGGTGTCGGGCCTCGACCTGCGAAAGCCGCTCACGCCGGAGGAGGCGCGCGAGGTCGAATCCGCCATGGACAAATACGCGGTGCTGATCTTCCACGATCAGGACATCACCGACGAGCAGCAGATGGCGTTCGCGCTGAATTTCGGCCAGCGCGAGGATGCGCGCGGCGGCACCGTTACCAAAGAGAAGGACTATCGGCTGCAATCCGGCCTGAACGATGTCTCGAACCTCGGCAAGGACGGCAAGCCGCTGGCGAAGGACAGTCGCACGCATCTGTTCAACCTCGGCAATTGCCTGTGGCATTCCGACAGCTCGTTCCGCCCCATTCCGGCAAAGTTCTCGCTGCTGTCCGCGCGCGTGGTGAACCCGAAGGGCGGCAATACCGAATTCGCCGACATGCGCGCCGCCTATAACGCGCTCGACGACGAGACCAAGGCGGAGATCGAGAATCTCGTCTGCGAGCACTCGCTGATGTATTCGCGGGGATCGCTCGGCTTCACCGAATATAGCGACGACGAGAAGGAGATGTTCAAGCCGGTGCTGCAACGTCTGGTGCGCACGCACCCCGTGCATCGGCGCAAATCGCTGTATCTCTCATCGCATGCCGGCAAGGTCGTCGGCATGAGCGTGCCGGAGGGCCGGCTGCTGCTGCGCGATCTGAACGAGCACGCGACGCAAGCAGAGTTCGTCTACGTCCACAGATGGAAGCTGCATGATCTCGTGATGTGGGACAACCGCCAGACCATGCACCGCGTCCGCCGCTACGACCAGTCGCAACCGCGCGACATGCGCCGCGCGACGGTGGCCGGCACGGAGCCCACGGTGCAGCAGCAGGCGGCGGAGTAGTTTTTCGTCGTCCCGGCGAAGGCCGTGACCCATTGCCACCGAGCGCAGTTTGACGAAGGCTGGTGGTTGCCAGCCTTCTTCAGCAACCACACCCCGTGGTAATGGGTCCTGGCTTTCGCCAGGACGACGAGAACTACGCGTGCCCGGCCTCGTTGGAGAGCATGCCGGGATCGATGCCGATCTTCTGCAAGGCGCGGTTGTACTTGTCGTCGACGTCGTCGCCGAAGATCAAGTCAGTGTCGGCGTCGCAATGCAGCCAGCCATTGCTCTGGATCTCGGTCTCGAGCTGACCCGGCGCCCAGCCGGCATAGCCGAGCGCGAGGATAGCGTGCTTGGGGCCGGAGCCGTTGGCGATCGCGCGCAGGATGTCGACGGTCGCGGTGAGGCACACGCCCTCGTCGATCCGCAGCGTCGCGTTCTCGATATAGAAGTCGCTGGAATGCAGCACGAAGCCACGCCCGGTGTCGACCGGGCCGCCGCGCAGCACTTTCATGCTTTCGGCATTTTCCGGCAGCTTGATGTGCTCGCCCTTCTTGATGATGCCGAGCTGCATCAGGAGCTCGGGGAAGTCGATGGAGCCGGCGGGTTGATTGACGATGATGCCCATCGCGCCTTCGGCAGAATGGGCGCAGAGATAGATCACGGAGCGCTCGAAACGGGGATCGCCCATCACGGGCATCGCAATCAGGAGCCGGCCGTCGAGATAACCGGCCGAATTGGGGAGCGCGGGGCCTGCGCTGCGGGTGCTCTCGCCCGTCCTTTTACCTGTAGGAGCCATGGTGAAGCACTCCGGTTTCAATTCCTATCCTGATGTCGGCCCTGGCGGCTGTCAAATCAAGGCTTGCAGAGACTTGATTCAGATGCATCCATCACAAGCAATTCAATGGTTTGCCCCGGGGCCACCCTGTAAAGACGTGCCATGTCCAGCATAGTTCCCTTGCGTGCGGCGATTGGCGTCGCGACAACCCTGCTCGCGTCGTCGCTGGCCTTCGCAGTCCGTGCCGACGACGCTTCGCCGTGGCAGCGCGACGGACATTCCGCAGTGCGGCTGG
Source organism: Bradyrhizobium sp. C-145 (assembly GCF_023375135.1). Classification (NCBI taxonomy): domain Bacteria; kingdom Pseudomonadati; phylum Pseudomonadota; class Alphaproteobacteria; order Hyphomicrobiales; family Nitrobacteraceae; genus Bradyrhizobium; species Bradyrhizobium sp. C-145. The sequence continues at coordinate 8,262,363 of NZ_CP088150.1, forward strand.
TCGCGGGGTCACGCAGCGGCGCCGTGCTGCTTGGCGGTATCGCCTTCCAGCTCCAGCCGGGCTGGAAGACCTACTGGCGTACGCCCGGCGACTCCGGCGTTCCGCCGCGGTTCGACTTCTCCAAGTCGGACAATGTCGATGCAGTAACGATCATGTGGCCGGCCCCGCTGAAGTTCGACGACGGCGCGGGCGGTCATTCGATCGGCTATCGCGACCAGATCGTACTGCCCCTGCGCATCGTCGCCAAGGCCGCCGACAAGCCGGTGACCTTGCGCGCCGAGATCAACTATGCCGTGTGCGAAAAGCTCTGCATTCCCGTCGAGGCCCGCGCCGAGCTTGGCTTCAACAGCGTCGCCTCGACCGAGGACGCCAATCTGCGCGCCGCGCTCGACACCGTGCCCAAGCCCGCCAATATCGGCGACCCCAACCCGCTCACCATCCGCGACGTCAAGCGCGACGGCAACAAGGTGGTCGTCGACGTGGTCGCGCCGGCGGAGGCACGCCACGTCAATCTGTTCGTGGAAGGGCCGACGCCCGATTGGGCGCTGCCGATTCCGGCCCCGGTCCAGCCCAGCCCGGCAGATGTGAAGCGATTCTCCTTCGAGCTCGAGGGGCTGCCGCCGGGCGCCAAGCCCGACGGTGCGGCGCTGAAGTTCACGCTGGTCGGGCCGGACAAGTCGTACGAGTTCAATACGAATTTGGAGTGAGCCGTCGTCGCAACCCCAGCGGTCGTCCTGGACAAGCGCAGCTCTTGGCAACGCGTAGCGTTGTCCAGGGCGGAGCGAAGATCCAGGACCCATTACCGGGAGTAGTGGTGGCGCGAACTCGTAGCCCCGAGCCTACGTCCAACTTCTCCCTGGGGTAATTGGTCCTGGCTTTCGCCAGGACGACGTTGGGGTTGCGACAGCACTCCCACCCAACCGAATCTTAACGAATGGTTGCTAATTCCCGGGCATGCCGCAGCATGCGGAACCCCCTGGGGATCTCGAATTGGCCGTGATGGATGCACAACCCGCAACGACCGGACCGGCCGGGTTGATCGCGCGGCTGCGCGGCAAGCTGACGGGCGGCTCGCGCGAGGCCTCGCTGACGCGGCGGCTGGCCGGCACCATCTTCGTCATCCGCGTCATCAGCGCAGGCCTCGCATATGTCTCGCAGGTGCTGCTCGCGCGCTGGATGGGCACGTCCGACTACGGCGTCTACGTCTATGTCTGGACCTGGGTGCTGCTGCTCGGCAGCACGATGGATTTCGGCATCTCCGCTTCCACGCAAAAGATCATTCCGGAGTACCGCGCCCGCGGCGAGCATGCGCTGCTGCGCGGCTTTCTCTCCGGCAGCCGCTGGCTGACCTTTGCCGTCTCCGCGCTGGTGTCGCTCGGCCTCGCCGGCATCGTCAGGCTGCTCTCGCCCTGGATTGATCCGGCCGAGGTGCTGCCGCTCTATATCGGCTGCATGACGCTGCCGGCCTTCGTCGTCGCCAACACCCAGGACGGCATCGCGCGCTCGCATGACTGGATGCAGCTCGCGTTGATGCCGCAATTCATCATCCGCCAGGCGCTGATTATCGGCATCACGGCCTCTGCCTTCCTGCTCGGCTATCATCTCGGCGCGATCGCCGCGATGGTCGCGAGCCTAGGTGCGGTGTGGATCGCGATGGCCGGGCAGATGGTGGTGCTGAACCGCAAGCTCGCCGATCACATCGAGCCGGGCCCCAAGGCCTACGACATCGGCGGCTGGCTCTCCATCTCGCTGCCGATCCTGCTGGTCGAGAGCTTCTACCTGCTGCTGTCCTACACCGACGTACTGGTGCTGCAGCAGTTCCGCCCCTCCGACGAGGTCGGCGTCTATTTTGCCGTGGTCAAGACGCTGGCGCTGGTTTCCTTCATCCACTACGCGATGTCGGCAACGACCGCGCATCGCTTCGCCGAATACAACGCAAGCGGCGACAAGGCGCGGCTGTCGGCCTATGTGGCGCACGCCATCAGCTGGACGTTCTGGCCGTCGCTGGCGGCGACCATCGTGCTGCTTGCGCTCGGCAAGCCGCTGCTCTGGCTGTTCGGGCCGCAATTTGTGGTCGGCTACGACATCATGTTCGTGGCCGCGATCGGGCTGGTGGTGCGCTCCGCGATAGGGCCGGTCGAGCGGCTGCTCAACATGCTCGGCCAGCAAAGAGTCTGCGCGCTCGCTTATGCGCTGGCCTTCGTGATGAACGTCGTGCTCTGCATCGCGCTGGTACCGCGCTACGGTGGCCACGGCGCCGCCGCCGCGACCTCGATCTCGCTCACTTTCGAGACGGTGCTCTTGTTCTGGATCGTGCGGCAGCGCCTCGGCCTGCACGTGCTGGCGTTTGGAAAATAGGCCATGCGGCTGCCAGCCCGTTGGGGAACGGCGGTTTCGCAAGACGCAGCTGAGCAGGGCAAAATGGCTATGCATCTCCCACCTGCAGCATGATTTTTCTTATTTGATCCAAACAGTTGCATGCCGGAGAAAGTTCATTCTACGTCGTATTGCCCAACCGACGAGACCAACCTAAGATTCCCCGGACATGTTTGATCCACTCTACGTCGCCTCTGGCTTCGGCGTCGGCCTGCTTGTCGGGATGACCGGCGTTGGCGGCGGCTCGTTGATGACGCCGCTCCTGATCCTGCTGTTCGGCGTTCATCCCTCCACGGCGGTCGGGACCGACCTGCTCTATGCCGCCGCCACCAAGACCGGCGGCAGCGTGGTCCATGGCTGGTCGCGCAGCGTGCACTGGCCGGCGGTGCTGCGGCTCGCTTCCGGCAGCATTCCGGCGAGCGCGGTGACGCTGCTGGTGCTGTGGAAGCTCGACCTCAAGAGCGATACCGAGCGCAGCCTGGTCAATCTCGTGCTGTGCTTCGCGCTGATTCTGACTGCGACGTCGCTGATCTTCCGCAAGTCGCTCATGGATCGCTACCGGAAGCGCCTCGAGCAGGTCGACGCGCGCACCACCGCAATTGCGACAGTGATCACCGGAATCGTACTCGGCGCGCTGGTCTCGATCTCGTCGGTCGGCGCCGGTGCGGTCGGCGTCACCGTGTTGCTGCTGCTCTACCCGCGCTTGCCGATGGCGACCATCGTCGGCTCCGACATTGCCCATGCCGTGCCGCTAACGCTGGTTGCCGGCATCGGACACTGGGCGCTCGGTGACGTCGACTGGGCGCTGATGGGCGTGCTGCTGCTGGGCTCGCTGCCCGGCATCATCGTCGGCAGTTTCAGCGCGACGCGCGTCCCTGAGACGGTGCTGCGCCTGACGCTTGCCAGCGTGCTGTTCGTAGTCGCCGGCAAGATCCTGTTTGCGGAGCTGAATTTGTCGACGGCGTTCGTGACGGCGCTGGCCTGGACGCATTGAGCGAGAGGCTGCCGCCTCGTTCTCACTTTCGTAGGGTGGGCAAAGCGAAAGCGTGCCCACCACTTCTTTCAAGCGCGGAAAAATGGTGGGCACGGCGCTGACGCGCCTTTGCCCACCCTGCGGCATCGAGCGCTTACTCCGCGGTCCAGCCGCCATCGATCGAGAGATTGGTGCCGGTGATCTGGGCGGCATCGTCGCTGCACAGGAACAGGGCGAGCGCGGCGACCTGCTCGGAGGTGACGAACTCCTTGGTCGGCTGCGCATCGAGCAGCACGTCATTGATGACCTGCTCGCGCGTCAGATTGCGCGCCTTCATCGTGTCGGGGATCTGCTTCTCGACCAACGGCGTCCAGACATAGCCGGGGCTGATGCAGTTGCAGGTGATCTTGTGGGTCGCAACTTCCAGCGCCACGGTCTTGGTGAGACCGGCGATGCCGTGCTTGGCCGACACATAGGCCGATTTGAAGGGCGAGGCGACGAGTGAGTGCGCCGACGCCGTGTTGATGATGCGGCCCCACCCCTTCTTCTTCATGCCGGGCACGGCGGCACGGATGGCATGGAAGGCCGACGACAGGTTGATGGCGATGATCTGGTCCCACTTCTCGAGCGGAAACTCCTCGATCGGCGAGACGAACTGGATGCCGGCATTGTTGACGAGGATGTCGACCGAACCGAACGTCTTCTCGCCGAGCGCGATCATCCCGGCGATCTCGGCGGGCTTGGTCATATCGGCGGGCGAGTAGATCGCCTTGACCTTGAAATCGGACTCGATCTTGGCGCGCTCCTTCTCGATGTCCTCGGGCGAGCCGAAGCCGTTGATGACCACGTTGGCGCCGGCGGCGGCGAAGGCGCGTGCGTAAGCGAGCCCGATGCCGCTGGTCGATCCGGTCACGACGGCGTTCTTGCCTGACAGACTACCCATTTCATTCGCTCCTTTTTGCCGAGGGTGCGGTGACGTCCCCCGTGAGATCGTAGGTGACCATGGTCTCGCCGGACTGCGGCCTCTCGAGCCAGTCCTTGTGGCGCATCGACAGATGCACGTCGCGCACCCCGGCTTCCCAATGCTCGACCATGGCGACATGCGAGAAGTCGTAGTCCTTGGACGAGGATTCGTAGTTCTTGCTGCGATAGATCAGGTGCACCACCGTGACCGTGCTTTCGCGCGCCGCCTTCGCGAGGAATTCGACGGAGGGATCGTTCTTGAGATAATCCGGCAACTTGCTGATGAGATCGCGCACCGCCCGGCGGGCGTTGTGCAGCTGCTTGTTCTTGTCGGTGTTCATCCGCGTGCGGCTGGAATAGCGGATGTCCTTCTCGCGCTCGGCGGCCTCGAGCAGCGAGGTCGGCAGGTCGCCGCGCGCGGAAAACAGGTCGACCTGGAAGATCAGCATGTCGCGGGCAAGCTCGGCGTCGAGCACGTAGTCGAGCGGCGTGTTGGAGGCGATACCGCCGTCCCAATAGTGCTCGCCATCGATGACGACGGACGGAAACCCCGGCGGCAGCGCGCCGGAGGCCATGATGTGCTCGGGGCCGATTCTCTTGCCGAGCTTCTTGAACTCGTAATTGTCGAAATATTTGAAGTTGCCGGAGGTGACGCCGACCGCACCGATCGACAGGCGCGTCTTCACATCGTTGATGCGGTCGAAATCGACCAGACGCTCCAGCGTCTTCTTCAGCGGCGCGGTGTCGTAATAGCTCTCCGCCTCAGGGTGACCCGGCGGCCACAGCGGTGCCGGCGGAACGCGCGGGACGAAGAAACCGGGCACGCCGAAGGTCGCGATCAGCGCTGCGCTCGTCGAGTTGAAGAGCTCGCGGCTGTGATCGCTCTTGCCGACCGGCTTCCACGGCACCGGCGCCGACACCATCTCCCAGAATTCCTTCAGCCGCTCGACGCGGGTGCGACCCTCGTTGCCGGCGATGATGGCGGCGTTGATGGCGCCGATGGAGATGCCGGCGACCCATTCCGGCTCGAAGCCGTAGCCACACAGCGCCTGGAAGGCGCCGGCCTGGTACGAGCCGAGCGCACCACCGCCCTGGAGGACCAGGACGCGTTGCGCATTCGCGGGGATGCTGGCGGAGTCCGGACTATGATCTGTCATGAGGGAACAATAGCAAAAGGCGAGCCACCGTGGCGACAGTCCGCCGCGGCGTCAATGCATCCCGGGATCAAGTCTGGCTTATCGCGGGTCCGTCGAAGCCAGGATCATGGTCCAGAACACCTTGTATTTGGTGCCGGGAGCATAGCCCGCCGCGATGCCCAATTTTGTGACACCGCCCTTGAGCATGTTGGCACGGTGAGGCGGCGAGTCGCGCCAGCCGGAAAACGCTTCCGCCAGCGTATGATAGCCGGCCGAGACGTTCTCGACCGCCACGGTCGCGGGATAGCCGCCGCCGGCGAGCCGCTTGGCGAGCGGCGCGCGAACGTCATGGTCCATCTTGTTGGCGGCCGCCATGGCCTGGGACTGGGATTCGGCGAGCAGCATCAAATCGGGATCGATCACGACGGTACCGAGCCCGTTGTTCTGGCGGTATTGCGAGATCATCACGGCGGCTGCCTGTGCATCGAGCTTGGCGCCCGGGACCGCCATGTCGGTATACATGGACGGCTGCTGGACCGGCGCTTCGTTGCCGGCGCAGCCGGCCAAAAGCAAAGTGATTGATATTGCGGCCGCAGCGCGCATGAATCAGGCCCCCAAATGAGGGGCCGTTGTTGCATACCAACCGTGGCTGAAAGGTGAATTTTGAGGAAAATCTGCTCGGTGTCATTCCGGGGATCTAGCCCGCAAATATCCGGTAGCGGCGCGGTTCGAGCCCGATCGTATCGCCGGCGCGCAGTTCCCTATCGCGGGGCGCGTCGATCTCGATGGTCTCGCCGCCTGATAGCGCGACCTCGGCGCGCTGCACGGGGCCGAAATTGCGAACATGCTGAACCGCGCCCTCGAAGGCGCCGGAGCCGGGCGGGCCGACCAGCATGTCATGTCGCCGCACGAACAGTTTTGACGCGCCAGGCACAACCCCATCCGCAGCAAGCCGCAGCGGTCGGTCGCCGAGCCGGATCACGCCGCCGTTCACTTCAATCGGCAGCTCGATGGATTCGCCGATGAAGCCGTGGACGAAAGCGGTCGCCGGGCTTTCATAGACATCGTCGGGCGAGCCGATCTGCTCGATCCGGCCCTTGTCCATCACCACGACGCGGTTGGCGACTTCCAGCGCCTCCTCCTGATCGTGGGTGACGAAGATCGAGGTGACGTTGATCTCGTGATGCAGCGAGCGCAGCCATCGGCGCAGCTCTTTGCGCACCTTGGCATCGAGCGCACCGAAGGGCTCATCGAGCAAGAGGATGCGCGGCTCGATCGCGAGGGCGCGGGCGAGCGCGATGCGCTGGCGCTGACCGCCGGAAAGCTGGCTCGGATAGCGATCGGCGAGCCAGTCGAGCTGCACGAGATCGAGTAGCTCCTTCACCCGCGCACGGATCGTGGCTTCGTCTTTCCGGACCGCGCGTGGCTGCACGCGCAGGCCGAAGGCGACGTTCTCGAACACGGTCATGTGGCGGAACAGCGCGTAGTGCTGGAACACGAAGCCGACATGCCGTTCGCGCGCGCCCTGCGCCAGCGCGTCCTCGCCGTTGAAGGACACGTCGCCAGCGTCGGGCCAGTCGAGGCCGGCGATGATCCGCAGCAGCGTGGTCTTGCCGGAGCCTGATGGCCCGAGCAGCGCGACCAGCTCGCCATTGTCGACCTTGAGATCGACGCCGTCGAGCGCTTTGAAGCTGCCGAACTTCTTGACGAGATTCCTGACTTCAATGGTCACGGGCGTCTTGTCCTTCGTTCAGATGACGTTCGAGAACGGTTTTTGCGATCAGCGTGATCAGCGCCAGCATCGCCAGCAGCGAGGCGATCGCGAAGGCGGCGACGAACTGGTACTCGTTGTAGAGGATCTCGACCAGGAGCGGCATGGTGTTGGTCTCGCCGCGGATGTGGCCGGAGACGACCGAGACCGCGCCGAACTCGCCCATCGCGCGCGCGTTACAGAGCAGCACGCCATAGAGCACGCCCCATTTGATGTTTGGCAGTGTGACACGGAAGAAGGTTTGCAGGCCCGAGGCGCCGAGCGAGATCGCCGCTTCCTCCTCTTGCGTGCCCTGCTCTTGCATCAGCGGGATCAGCGCGCGCGCCACGAAGGGAAAGGTCACGAAGGTGGTGGCGAGCGCGATGCCGGGCACCGCGAACAGGATCTGGATGTCGTGCTCGCGCAGCCAGGTACCGAAATAGCCCTGCGCGCCGAACAGCAGCACGAAGACGAGGCCCGAGATCACCGGGCTGACCGAGAACGGCAGGTCGATCAGCGTGATCAGGAAGGTCTTGCCCCTGAAGTCGAACTTGGCGATGGCCCAGGCCGCGATGAGACCAAAGACAAGATTGAGGCCGACAGAGATCGCAGCGACCAGCAGCGTCAGCTTGATCGCAGCCAGCGCCTCCGGCTCGGCCAGCGCGGCGAGATAGGCGAGGATTCCTTTCGAGAACGCCTGGGCGAACACCACGACGAGCGGCAGCACGACGAAGACGGTGAGGAAGATCATCGCCAGCGCGATGATGGTGATGCGCACCGCCCTGGGTTCGGTCCGCAGGCTGTCGCGCGCGGCGGCCGCATGCGCACGTGCGCGCGCATCGGGCGAGACCAGCGAAGCGGATTCTGCGATCTGCAACGTCATCGCATCCCCCTCAGCGCTCCGGGATCCGGCTCTGCGCCCAGCGCTGGAGCCGGTTGACGGCGAAGATGATGACGAAGGAGACGACGAGCATGACCACCGCGATCGCGGTCGCATCGGCGTAGCGGAATTCGGACAGCCGGATCACGATCAGCAGCGGCGCGATCTCGGAGACATTAGGCAGATTGCCGGCGATGAAGATCACCGAGCCGTATTCGCCGACCGCACGGGCGAAGGCGAGCGCAAGGCCGGTGAGCAGCGCCGGTGCGAGCGACGGCAGGATCACGCGGATGATGGTCTGCCAGCGGCTGGCGCCCAGGCTGCCCGCGGCCTCCTCGATCTCGGGGTCGAGATCCTGGAGCACCGGCTGCACCGTGCGCACCACGAAGGGAATGCCGATGAAGATCATGGCAACAAAGATGCCAACCGGCGTGAACGCCACCTTGATGCCGAGCGCCGCGAGTGGCGCGCCCAGCCAGCCCTTCTCGGCGAACAGCGCGGTCAACGCGACGCCGGCGACCGCGGTCGGCAGCGCGAAGGGCACGTCGACGATGGCATCGAACAGCCGCCGGCCGGGAAAGCGATAGCGCACCAGCGCCCAGACGATGATGCTGCCCATCACCAGATTGACGCAGGCGGCGGCGAAGGCGAGGCCGAAGGAGACGCGAAGCGCGTTCAGCGTGCGGCGGCTGGAAAGGATGTTCCAGAACTGTTCTGGGCTCAACTCGAGCGATCTCAGGAACAGGCCGGCGAGCGGAATCAGGATGATGACGGACAGCCAGGAAAGCGTCAGTCCCATGGTGAGACCGAAGCCCGGCAATGTCCGGCGTCGTGCTGCGAGTGCGCTCACCAGGCCCCCTGCTAAAAACCGCCCAAAGACAGCGCTCGATCAGTTCTTGTAGATCTGATCAAAGACGCCGCCGTCGGCGAAATGTTCCCGCTGTGCCTTGGTCCAGCCGCCGAAGACGTCGTCGATCGTGAACAGCTCGACCTTGGCGAAGGCGCTTTCGTGCTTCTTGGCGACCTCGGGATCGCGCGGGCGGTAGAAATTGCGCGCGGCGATCTCCTGCCCCTCTTTGGTGTACCAATATTGGAGATAGGCATCGGCGGCGTTGCGGTTGCCTTTTTTGTCGGCAACCTTGTCGACGATGGCGACCGGCGGCTCGGCGAGGATCGACTGCGGCGGCGCCACGATCTCGAACTTGTTCGCGCCGAACTCCTTCAGCGCCAGGAACGCCTCGTTCTCCCAGGCGAGCAGCACGTCGCCGACGCCACGCTCGACGAAGGTCACGGTGGCGCCGCGCGCGCCGGTATCGAGCACCGGCACCTGCTGATAGAGCTTACCGATGAAGTCCTTGGCCTTGTCGGCCGAGCCGAACTTCTTCTGCGCGAAGCCCCACGCTGCGAGGTAATTCCAGCGCGCGCCGCCTGATGTCTTCGGGTTCGGCGTGATCACCGCGACGCCCGGCTTGAGCAGGTCGTCCCAGTCCTTGATGGCCTTGGGATTGCCCTTGCGCACCAGGAAGACGATGGTCGAGGTGTAGGGTGATGAATTCTGCGGCAGCCGCTTCTGCCAATCGGCTGTGGTGAGGCCCTTGGCGGCGATGGCGTCGATGTCATAGGCGAGCGCGAGCGTCACCACATCGGCCTGCAATCCGTCGATCACCGCGCGCGCCTGCGAACCGCTGCCGCCATGCGACTGCTTGATCTCGACGCTCTTGCCGGTTTCCTTCTGATAGGCGTTCGCGAACGCCTTGTTGAACTCGGCATAGAGCTCGCGCGTCGGATCGTACGACACGTTCAGCAGATTGATGTCAGCGGCGAGAGCCGAGCTTGCCCAGAGAAGTCCTGCAGCGAGCGGAACGATACGGCGCATCATGTCCATCTCCATTCACTTCGTTGACGTCGGTGTCAGCGAAGGCGTGCAGGCATAACTCGGGTCGAAACGCGCTTAAGTCAACGGAACCGGATTTTCTTGTTCGCGATGTCGCAGCCTGACTGTGCTACGAAGTCTTCATCGTGTGAATGCCGCATTCTGTCTTGGCCCGGCCGCGCCAGCGACCGGCGCGAGAATCCTCGCCTTCGGCCGTTCTGCTCGTGCAAGGCATACACCCAACTGACAGGAAACCGGAGGCGACGAGAGGGTGACGCGGCAATTTGGCGCGGACGAAGATGGCCTCGAGTTCCTCGCGCGAGACATTGGCGAACGGGTTGAACTTCAACCGCGCGCCGTCGTCCTCGACGACCGGAATGTCGGCGCGTGCGTTGCCCTGGAAACGCTTGCGGCCGTTGAGCCAGGCCGAGAACGGCTTGAGCGCACGCGCCAGCGGCTCCACCTTGCGGATGCGGCAGCAGGCGTCGGGATTGGAGAACCAGAGGTCGCGGTCGGGATCGTCGCGCGATAGCGTTTCCTCGGCCGGCTTGATCGAACGGACGTCCTTCAGGCCCAGCGTCGCGATCAAAGTGTCGCGATAGGCGAGCGTCTCTTCGAACAGCCAGCCAGTGTCGAGAAAGATCACCGGGATCGCCGGGTCGACGTCCGCCATCACCTTGAGCAGCGTCGCCGATTCCGTACCGAAGGACGACACCAGCGCGAGCTTGTCGCGCCCGACCGTCTTCAGCGCTGCGGCGATGACCTCCGCGGGCGAGGCATCGCGTAAGCTCCGATCGAGCTCGTCCGCCGGGGGCAGCGCAGAGATGGACGAAACCTGAGGCGCGATCGCGTTCACGTGCCGACACCTTCGGAATGGCGCAACTGCATGCGCCGGTGCAGGGCCGTGATGCGGCCGTCGCCGGTCGGCTGGTAGAACACCGAATAGCGCTTGGCGGTCTGCATGAAGGCTTCCGCGTCGGCCTGCTTCTTGACCTCGAAGGCATCGAAGCCGGCACGCAGCATGAATACGAACTGGTCACGCAGCACCTGGCCGGTGGCACGCAACTCACCGCGGTAATTGTAGCGCTCCCGCAGCAGCCGGGCCTGGCTGTAGGCACGGCCGTCGCGGAAGGTCGGAAACACCAGCGCGACCGTGGCGACCTTGCCAAGATAAGGCACGAGCTCGGCGATGTCGCGATTGTTGGGCCAGATCACGCCGACCTTGCCGGCGCGCTTGAGCAGGCCTTCCGCCTCACCGAGGAAGCGCTCGGCCGGCACCAGGATGTCGTCGCTCTCGGGCAGCGGCGTATCGACGGCGAGCTTGACGAAGCTGTCGTCGACGATCTTTCCGCCGTTAACGAGTGGCATAGACGCGCTCCTTGAAGGGTTCGACGCCGAGGCGTTTCACCGTGTCCATGAACAGCTCTTCGGGCCGCTCGCGCAGCGCCAGATAAGCTTCCACGATGTCCTCGACGACGTCGGCGACCTCGTCGAACTTCACGCCCGGGCCGATCAGGGTGCCGAGCGCTGCGTTCTCGTCGGCGCGGCCGCCGATGGTGATCTGATAGACCTCCTCGCCATTCTTCTCGACGCCGAGAATGCCGATGTGGCCGACATGGTGATGGCCACAGGCATTGATGCAGCCGGAGATGTTGATGTGGAGACGCCCGATCAGGTTGGCGAGCTCGTGATTGGCGAACCGCCGCGTCAGCTCCTGCGCGATCGGGATCGAGCGCGCATTCGCCAGCGAGCAATAGTCGAGACCCGGGCAGGCGATGATGTCGGTGATCAGATTGACGTTGGGCGTCGCCAGCCCGAGCTTGTCGAGCGCCTTCCAGAGCGTCGGCAGGTCGCGCTTGGCAACGTGCGGCAGCGCCAGGTTCTGCTCGTGGCCGACGCGGATCTCACCGAAGGAATATCTGTCGGCGAGATCGGCCAGCGCATCCATCTGCTCGGCGGTGGCATCACCTGGAGGCCCACCGGTCGGCTTCAGCGAGATCGTGACGATGGAGTAACCCTGCACCTTGTGCGGGGCCACCGAGTTCTTGCGCCACGCCTCGAAATCCGGATCGGCCGCGGCCTGCCGCAGCTCGTCCGGCATGTGCGGCAGCTTCTCGTAAGCGGGATAGGTGAAGCGCGAACGGATGTCCTCGATCACCTCGTCGTCGATCTGGAGCGAGGAGTTGCGGATCTGGTGCCACTCATCCTCGACCTCGCGCGAGAATTTTTCGATGCCGAGCTCGTGCACCAGGATCTTGATGCGCGCCTTGTAGATGTTGTCGCGGCGGCCGTACTGGTTGTAGACGCGTAAGATAGCCTCGATATAGCTGAGGATGTCGCGGCCATGCACGAAGTGCTTAATGGTCTTGGCGATGAACGGCGTGCGGCCAAGACCGCCGCCGACCAGCACCTCGAAGCCGGTCTCGCCCTTCTCGTTCTTGATCAAGCGGAGGCCGATGTCGTGGATCTTGATCGCGGCGCGGTCATGGTCCGACGCGGTGATCGCGATCTTGAACTTGCGGGGCAGGAACGAGAATTCCGGATGCAGCGTGGTGTGCTGGCGGATCAGCTCCGACCAGATGCGGGGATCCTCGATCTCGCCCGGCGCGACGCCGGCCCACTGGTCCGAGGTGACGTTGCGCATGTTGTTGCCGGAGGTTTGCATCGCATGGATGCCGACCTTGGCGAGATCAGCCAGCGCGTCCGGCAGCTCGGCAAGCTTGATCCAGTTGAACTGGATGTTCTGCCGCGTGGTGAAATGGCCGTAGCCGCGATCATATTTGCGCGCGACATGGGCGAGTGCCCGCAGCTGGTTGGTCGCCAGCGTTCCGTAGGGGATCGCAACGCGGAACATGTAGGCGTGCAGTTGCAGATAGACGCCGTTCTGGAGCCGCAGGATCTTGAACTCGTCCTCGGTGAGCTCGCCGGAGAGGCGCCGCTTCACCTGGTCGCGGAACTCCGAGACGCGCTCGTTGACGAGCGTGCGGTCGATTTCGTCGTAAGCATACATAAGAAAGCGCCTTAAACCTGGGCCGGCTGTCCGATGGTGACGCCGGTGCGGCGGATCTGTTCGCGCAGATTGCCGGGCTGGACCTTGCCGTCCGCACCGATCTGCACCGGCGCGATATAAGGACCGATCGCGCCGACGTCATCGGCGACGGACTCAGCAAGCAACGCCTTCGCCTCGTCGGAGTTGCGCACGATCGCGGCTTCCGACAGGTCCGCGGACCAGCCCTTGGCGGCGGTGCGATAGACCACAATGCCGTCCCAGGTGCGGTTGGCGGTCACGACCGAGGGGCCGGCGATTTTGATCTTCTTCTGTTCAAGCGGGGAGGTCATTCGGCTGCATCCAGGAGGTCAGAGATGATTTGGTTGGGAGTTTGGCGAAGCGAGCCGGCATGCCGGACCACCTCGCCGATGATGAGAATGGCAGGACCGCCATTGGTCCGCCGCACGAGCTCGGGCAGGTCGCGGAGCGTGCCGATCGCGCCTTGCGCGTCGGGGCGCGTGACGCGGGCGAACACGCCGACCGGGGTTTCCGGCGAACGGCCGGCGGCGAAGAGGCCGGCGCGTATGGCGGGCGCGGCAGTCGTGCCCATGTAGACGACGACGGTCATCTTGGTGTCGGTCAGCGTCGACCAGTCCACGACTTCCGCATCGCGCGCCTTGTGCGCGGTGAGGAAGGTGATGCGAGTTGCTTCATGACGGTAAGTGAGCGGCACTTCGAAATCGGCCGCACCGCCGATACCTGCGGTGATGCCGGGAATGATCGAATAGGCGATGCCGGCGGCGCGCAAGGCTTCCATCTCTTCGCCGCCACGGCCGAACACGAAGGGATCGCCGCCTTTCAGCCGCACCACGCGCTGGCCGGATTGCGCGGCCTCGATCATGCGCTTGTTGATGGCATCCTGGCCGATGCCAGGCTTGCCGACACGGCGGCCGACGGCAACGCGCGTGGTATCGCGGCGGATGCGGTCGAGAATTTCGGGCGAGACCAGCTCGTCGTGAAAGACGATATCGGCATCCTGCAGCGCGCGCAGCGCCTTGATGGTGAGGAGATCGGGATCGCCGGGCCCGGCGCCGACCAGCGCGACCGAGCCTTCCGGCTTGTCGGCGCGCGCGAAGGCGGAGGGATCAGCAATAGCCTTGAGCGCCGCATCCGCTTCGCTCTTGCGATCGGCGAGCACGGCAGCGCCGATCGGCCCGTCGATGACGCGCTCCCAGAAGCGGCGGCGCAGCGGAAATTCGGCGATGCGCTCGTTGATGGATTTGCGGAAGCCGCCGATGAATTCGGCGAGCTCGCCGATGCGGGCCGGCAGCAGCGCCTCGATTTTTTCGCGCACGCGCCGCGCCACCACCGGCGAGGTGCCGCCGGTGCCGACCGCGACCACGACGTCGCCGCGATCGACGATCGCCGGGAAGATGAAGCTGGAATGTACGAGATCGTCCATCACGTTGACGGGCAGACCCAGTGCCTTGGCGCGAACCGACATCGCGACACCGACATCACCTGCGCCGGCGCAGACGACAGCGATGACGCCCGAGAGATCGGCTGCCTGCGGATCACCAGATGCGAATTCAACGCGTGCGGCGTCCTCGGAGCTGAGGCTCAGATCACGATCGCCATCGATCGCATGCACGCGGATGCGCGCGCCGGCAGCCGTGAGCACGCGCAGCTTGGCGCGCAAAAGCTCACCCGCGCCGATGAGAACCACCGGACCGGTCTTGAGATCGAGAAACACCGGTAAGAACCGCATGCGATACCCGCTTCCCCACAAACGGGGTTGACTGGAATTATTTTCTATATATGTCTCGTTTCGAGCGCGCAAAGAGAAAATTTTTTCTTCTCTTCCGCACTGCAACTATAGAATTTTCGCCTCCAAACGCAAAGTGGCAGAGATGCATCTTCTCAAGGACGATTCCGCTGCTGATCGACTGAGCAATCCGGCACTGGCTGAGCGCGTGCGCGCGCAAGAATTTTCTGCCGAGCTTGCCCCAAGCATGGATCATCTCGACCAGCTGGAGGCGCAGAGCATCTACATCTTCCGCGAGGCCTTCGCACGGCTGAAGAAGATCGCCCTGCTGTGGTCGCTCGGCAAGGACTCCAACGTGATGATCTGGCTGGCGCGGAAAGCCTTCTTCGGCAAGATGCCGTTCCCGGCCCTTCATGTCGACACCGGCAAGAAGTTTTCGGAGATGTATCGCTTCCGCGATCATTACGGCAAAGAGTGGGACCTCGACTTGCGCGTCGAGCCCTGCCCGCCGATCGATGCCGTCGATCCGACATTGCCGCCGGCCGCGCGTTCCGCCGCGCGCAAGACCGAAGGTCTCAAGATGGCGCTCGCCAAGTACGGCTTTGACGGCCTGATCGCCGGCATTCGCCGCGATGAGGAGGCAACGCGCGCCAAGGAGCGCGTGTTCTCGCCGCGCGGACTGGAAGGCAATTGGGACGTGCGTGATCAGCCGCCGGAGTTCTGGGATCATTTCAATGCCTCGCCGCCGCAAGGCGCGCACTTGCGCATCCACCCGATCCTGCATTGGACCGAGGCCGACATCTGGGCCTACACCAAGCGCGAGAACATCCCGATCATCCCGCTGTATCTCGCCAAGGACGGCAAGCGCTATCGCTCGCTGGGCGATCAGGACATCACCAATCCGGTCGCTTCGACCGCCGTCAGCATCGACGAGATCCTGATCGAGCTCGAACAGACCAAGGTGCCGGAGCGCGCCGGGCGCGCGCTCGACCACGAGACCGAGGACGCTTTCGAGCGCCTGCGCGTCGCCGGCTATCTCTGATTCCCAAGGACGCGAGCGTCGCATGAACATGATCGTCACCACGGCTTCGCCGGCCACTCCGAACGGCACCACGCGTCCGCAAGTGCGCATCGTCATCGTCGGCCATGTCGACCACGGCAAGTCGACGCTGGTCGGCCGCCTCCTGCACGAGACCGGCAGCCTGCCCGACGGCAAGCTTGACATGCTGAAAGCCGTCAGCGCACGGCGCGGCATGCCGTTCGAATGGTCGTTCCTGCTCGACGCACTCCAGACCGAGCGCGACCAGGGCATCACCATCGACACCACGCAGATCCGCTTCCGCACCAATTCGCGCGACATCGTGCTGATCGATGCACCCGGCCACGCCGAATTCCTGCGCAACATGATCACCGGCGCCTCGCAGGCCGACGGCGCGGTGCTGATCATCGACGCGCTCGAAGGCGTGCGCGACCAGACAAGGCGTCATGGCTATCTCCTACATTTGCTCGGCGTGAAGCAGGTCGCGATCGTCGTCAACAAGATGGACCGGGTCGACTTCTCCGCCGATCGCTTCAAGGAGATCAGCGACGAGATTTCCGCGCATCTCAACGGCCTCGGCGTGAAGCCGACCGCAGTGATCCCGATCTCGGCGCGCGATGGCGACGGCGTCGCCGAGCGCACCGACCGGATCGGCTGGTACAAGGGCCCGACGGTTGTCGAGGCGCTCGACGCCCTCGAGCCGGCGCGGCCGCTGGAGACGCTGGCCCTGCGGCTGCCGGTGCAGGCGATCTACAAGTTCGACGACCGCCGCATCGTGGCGGGCCGGATCGAATCCGGCAGCCTCATCGCCGGCGACGAGATCGTGATTATGCCGGCCGGCAAGATCGCCAAGATCAAGACGGTCGAGAGCTGGCCGGTGACACCGGTCGCGGGCCGGCAGGGCGCCGGCCGCTCGGTCGGCATCACGCTCGACCGCGAATTGTTCATCGAGCGCGGCGACATCATCGCGCATGCCGGCACCGCACCGCGTGAGACGCGCCGTCTGCGCGCGCGCATCTTCTGGCTGCACGACAAGCCGCTCGCCAAGGGCGATCAGCTCCTGGTCCGCTGCGGGCCGAAGGAAAGCCGCGCCACCGTGGTGGCGATCGAGAAGGCGGTCGATCCCGGCGAGCTCGAAAGCAGTGAGAACAAGGCGATCGGCCGCAACCATGTCGGCGAGATCGACATTTCGCTTTCGAATCCGATCGCAACGGATCCCTACACCGAGAATCCGCGCACCGGACGTCTCGTGATCGAGGTGTCCGGGCGCATCGCCGGCGGCGGCCTGGTGCTGTCGGTCGATGCCGGCCAGCGCGCCGTGCCGGTCGATATCGTGCCGGTGGAATCGGCGCTGCGCCCTGACGAGCGCTCCGCGCGCTACCGCCATAACGGTGCCGTGGTCTGGCTCACGGGTCTGCCCGCCTCCGGCAAGTCGACCCTGGCCAAGGCGCTGGAGCGGCGGCTGTTCACCAATGGCGGCTCGCCGATCCTGCTCGACGGTGACACGCTGCGCGCCGGGCTCAACAGCGATCTCGGCTTCACCGCCACTGATCGCAGCGAGAACATCCGCCGCCTCGCGGAAGTCGCGACGCACCTCGCGCGCAACGGCCACATCGCGATCGTCGCCGCGGTCTCACCAGCGCGCGAGGACCGCGCCACCGCGCGCCGGATCGCCGACACCGCGTTCCGCGAAATCCATGTCGCGACGCCTGCGGGCGTGTGCGAGGAACGCGATCCCAAGGGCCACTACAAGAAGGCCCGCGCCGGCGCACTCACCTCGTTCACCGGCATCGGCAACGACTATGAGGCGCCGCAGGCCGCCGAGCTCGTGATCGATACGTCGGCACGGACCGTCGCCGATGCCGCCGACGAGATCGAGCGCATGCTGAAGACCACCGGCGTGCTGTTCGACGAAGTCGTGGACCTCGCCGCGAATATTTGAGGCACAGCTCCATTCCACGCCACACCAACGGTGTCGTCCCGGCGAAGGCCGGGACCCATACCGCGTGATCTATCGATCGGGCTCTACAGCAGTCCCGGATCACGAATCTTCGCCAAACTCCTCCCTGGGGTAATGGGTCCCGGCCCCCGGTGCGCAATTGCACACTAGGCCGGGACGACATCGGAGAGAGATAGCACCCGACGGCTATCGCAAGTCGCGGCCCGACCGGTCCCCCACCCTTCCTTGACATTTTGACAACCCCCTAGGGGTCTTCTCACGGCCTTGATTTTGGGGCTAATAGGCCTCCGAAAGCCGCCCTCTATGGGCGCATTTTGCTGCTGTCGGGTCAAAAGCAGCCAAAAGCAGCCATTTCCAACAAGAAAGCCCATCATGAAACGCGTCGATGCCCACGGATTGAAGATCGCTCCCGTCCTGTTCGATTTCATCGCCAAGGAAGCGGCCCCGAAAACGGGGATCGCGCCGGATGCGTTCTGGGCCGGGCTTGCCGCCATCATCAAGGAGCTGGGGCCAAAGAACCGGTCGTTGCTCGCTTTCCGCGACACGCTGCAGGCCAAGATCGACGATTGGCACCGCGCCAACAAGGGCAAGGCGTTCGACCTCAACGCCTATACCGCCTTCCTGAAGGAGATCGGCTATCTCGTCCCGGAGCCGGCGATGCAGAAGGTCGAGACGGCCAATGTCGACGAGGAGATCGGCAAGATCTGCGGCCCGCAGCTCGTCGTGCCGCTCACCAATGCGCGCTATGCGCTGAATGCGGCGAATGCGCGCTGGGGCTCGCTCTACGACGCCTTCTACGGCACCGACGCCATTCCGCATGATCCTTCCGAGAGCGGCAAGGGCTACAACAAGGCGCGCGGCGACAAGGTGATCGCCAAGGCCAAGGCATTCCTCGATACCGCCGTGCCGCTGGCGACCGGCAGCCACACCGACGTCACCGCGTACAGCGTCGTCGCGGGCCAGCTCGCGGTGAAGCTGAAGAGCGGCAACGCCACCGCGCTGAAGAACGCGGCGCAGTTCGCAGGCTTCCAGGGCGATGCGGCCGCGCCGTCCGCCGTGCTGCTCGTCAACAACGGCCTGCACATCGACGTCAAGATCGACCGCAGCAGCGCGATCGGTAAGGACGATCCGGCCGGCGTCGCCGACATGATCATGGAGGCCGCGGTCTCGACCATTCTGGATATGGAAGACTCCGTCGCCGCAGTCGATGCCGAGGACAAGGTGCTGGTCTACCGTAACACGCTCGGCCTGATGAACGGCACGCTGTCGGCCGATTTCGAGAAGGGCGGCAAGACGCTGACGCGCTCGCTGAACGCCGACCGCAGCTACAAGACGCCGGATGGCAAGAGCGAGCTCAAGCTGCACGGCCGCAGCCTGCTCCTGATGCGCAATTGCGGTCACCACATGTTCACCGACGCGGTGCTGGACGAGACCGGCGAGGAAATTCCGGAAGGCCTGCTCGATGCGGCCGTGTCGGGCCTGCTCGCCATTCACGACCTCAAGGGCAATTCCAAGGTCAAGAACAGCCGCACGGGATCTGCCTATATCGTCAAGCCGAAGATGCATGGCCCCGACGAGGTGTCGCTGACCTGCGAGATCTTCGACCGCGTCGAGAAGATGCTGGGCTTGCCCGAGAACACGCTCAAGGTCGGCATCATGGACGAGGAGCGGCGCACCACCGTCAACCTCAAGGCCTGCATCCAGCGCGCCTCCAAGCGCATCATGTTCATCAACACCGGCTTCCTCGACCGCACCGGCGACGAGATCCACACCTCGATGGAAGCAGGTCCGATGATCCGCAAGAACGAGATGAAGGCGCAGGCCTGGATCAAGGCCTATGAGGACTGGAACGTCGACATGGGCCTGATCGACGGCCTGCCCGGCCATGCCCAGATCGGCAAGGGCATGTGGGCCGCGCCCGACAAGATGGCGGACATGCTGGCGCAGAAGCTTAGCCATCCGCAGGCCGGCGCCACCACCGCCTGGGTGCCCTCGCCGACCGCCGCGACGCTGCACGCGCTGCACTACCACCAGGTCAACGTCATCGCGCGCCAAGAGGAGCTGACCAAGGGCGGACCGCGCGCAAAGCTCGCAGACATTCTCACCATCCCGGTGTCGAAGTCGAACTGGGCGCCTGACGACGTCAGGCAGGAGATCGACAACAATTGCCAGGGCATCCTCGGCTATGTCGTGCGCTGGATCGACCAGGGCGTCGGCTGCTCGAAGGTGCCCGACATCCACGATGTCGGTCTGATGGAAGACCGCGCTACTTTACGCATCTCCAGCCAGCATCTTGCCAACTGGCTGCACCAGGGCGTCATCACCGAAGCGCAGGTGATGGAATCGCTCAAGCGCATGGCCGTGGTCGTCGACAAACAGAACGCGGGCGATCCGATCTACAAGCCGATGGCGCCCGCCTTCGACGGCGTCGCCTTCAAGGCGGCCTGCGACCTCATCTTCAAGGGCCGCGAGCAGCCGAACGGCTACACCGAATACATCCTCACCGCCCGCCGCCGCGAGGCGAAGGCAGCGGGTTAAATAGCCTCAGTTCGAAGGGCGAAACGTCGCGGCGCGCAGCGGAACGGCTGCGCGCCGCTTGCGTTGTAGGCCATCAACGCGATGGAGATGGTCATGGACTGGAATCGCATCGAAGGAAACTGGAAGCAGTTCAAGGGCTCGGCCAAGGAGAAATGGGGCAAGCTCACTGACGACGACCTCCGATTGATCGAGGGACGTCGCGAGCAGCTCGAGGGCCGGCTCCAGGAACGTTACGGCAAGGCCAAGGACCAGGTTCGTCAGGACGTCGACGACTGGCTCAAGTCGCTGCATTGAGGCAGCACGAAAAAGCCCCGGCCCAGGCCGGGGCTTTTTGTTTGGATGGGTCCGCTAGAACACCGCAAGATATTTCAGGAGCGACACGATGCCGATGATGATGACGATCACGCGCGCGATCTGCTTGGCGCGGCCGTCCATCGGCAGCATGTTAATGAGATAAAGTACGAGAATAACGACGAGAAAGGTGACGAGTACGCCGACCAGCATCGCTAGGACCCCCCTTCAGGCAAATCGCTGCCTCGTCCTAACGCCTGTAAGGCGCGCGGGTTCCGCCTCTGCAACCCCTTGCAATTTCAGGTATTTGCCCGACGCAGCAAAGGTCCCCGTAATTTTACGGCAGCATCACTGTCTAAGTTTTTACCCTTTTGAGGCCAAATGCGCTTCAGGCGCCTGCCACCGGCCGGCGCCTTTGCTGCGCGCATCCCTTTGGTCGTTCGAAGTTCGTAGGGGGCTGCCGTTGGGGGCCACGAACTTCGAAACGCGTACCGGGGGATCCGATGCTCAACCGCCTGACCGTATCCACGTTGCTGAAAGCGGTGATCCTGTCCACCGCACTCGTCGTCGTAATCGGCTTCTCGATCAGCGCATGGAATTCGTGGATCCGGCTTCAGCAGGCCAACCGGATCGTCGCGGTAGCAGCGGCCTCCGCCGATGTGTTCAAGGCGATGGCGAACATCCGCTCCGACCGCTCGACCAGCAGCCGTCAGCTGATCTCCGATATCCAGATGGACAAGGAAATCGAGACATACATCCGCGGCATCCGCGACGAGCTGATGCCCGCCCTGGCACGTGCGATCGAGATTTTACCCTCGATCGACTTGCCTCTGGGTAGGACGGTGGTTGCCGATCTCGACCGGCTGAACAAGGCGCTGCTGGCGCAGCAGGCTGAGTTCTGGACTGAGGTCGCCAAGCCCAGGGCATCGCGTCGCGCGGCGCTTGTCAAAGAGTATCTCGAGAGCGAGGACGGGCTGATGGCCATCCTCGAAAAGCTGTCGCCCGTGCTAGCCGCGAGCGTCAATCATCAGGACGCAATGATCGATCAACTGCTGATGATCAAGCAGATGGCCTGGCTGTTGCGCGTCAACGCGGGTGAATCCTCGCTGATCGTCGGCAACGCGCTCAACAGCGGCAAGATCTCGCCCGAGGTCCAGCTCGCTTTCACCAAATGGATCGGCGGCACCGAGACGGCCTGGAGCGCGACCGAGCTCGCCGCATCGGGCATGCAATTGCCGCCGGCGCTGGCTGCGGCCATGGCGGAAACCAAATCGTTCTATTTCGACCCGCAATATCTCGCCACCCGCGACGGCATCATCGCCGCAATCGCCAAGGGCGAGAAGGCGTCGATGACTGCCAATCAGTGGAGCCCCTACTCGGTCGGCCGGATGGCGAGCGCGATCAAACTCGCCGATACCGCGCTTGGCGTCGCCAGGGACCATTCCACCAGCCAGCGCGCGCAGGCGCTGCAATCGCTGCTGACCCAGCTTGTGCTGCTGATTGCCGCGATTCTGTTCACGGGCGTGGCCATGCTGGCGGTCAGCCGCCGCGTGATCACGCCGCTGCACCGGATCCGCGACGCGATGCTCAAGGTCGCCGGCGGCGACCTCACCGTCGATCCCGGCTATCTCGACCGCCAGGACGAGATCGGCTCGCTTGCCGGCGCGCTCGAAACCTTCAAGCAGCAGGCGATCGACAAGCTCAAGATCGAGGCGCAGGAGCGCGAACGTAACGCCGGCGCCGCCGCACGTCAGCGTGCGATGGAGGCCTATGTCGGCGAGTTCGAGGGCGTGGTGCGCAAATCGCTGGGCGAGTTGAGCGAGGCGTCCGGCGAGATGCGCAAGACCTCGGGCGATCTGTCGGCGGTATCGCGCCAGACCAATGAACGCGTCGAGGTCGCCGGCAAGGCCTCGAACGATGCCTCTACGAGTGTGGAGAGCGTCGCGGCAGCGGCCGAGGAGCTCTCCGCTTCAATCAATGACATCAGCCAGCAGGCCGCACATGCCGCAGGCATCGCCAGTCGCGCCGTCAACCAAGCGCGCGAAACCGACAGCACGGTGCAAGGGCTGGCGCAGTCGGCGGGGCGCATCGGCGAGGTGGTCGGGCTGATCAACACCATCGCGGCGCAGACCAATTTGCTCGCGCTCAATGCCACGATCGAGGCCGCCCGTGCCGGCGAAGCGGGGCGCGGATTTGCCGTGGTGGCGTCCGAGGTGAAGTCACTGGCGAGCCAGACCGCGAAGGCAACGGAGGAAATCTCCGAGCAGGTCGCCGACATCCAGAAGGTCGCGGGCGATGCCATCAATGCGATCCAGGCCATCGGCGGCATCATCGGCGAAGTGAACGAGGTCGCCACCGCCATCGCCGCCGCCGTGCAGGAACAGGGTGCGGCGACCCAGGAGATCACCCGCAGCACGCAATATGCGGCGCAGGGCACCAAGAACGTCTCGGACAACATCACTGGCGTGAAGGCCGATGCCGACACCGCGGCCGGTGCCGCCGAGAACGTCAAGCAGGCCTCCGAGACGCTCGAGACGCAGAGCCGCCAACTCGGTCAGCAGGTCAGCGATTTCCTGGGCAAGATCCGGGCGGCGTAGGGCACGCTGGCGCTACACCCTCGCCGTCGTCCTGGCGAAAGCCAGGACGACGTGGAGAGAGCTCCCCTACTCCTTCGCCACCACCGGCACCTGACGGAATCTGGCGCGGACGGATTCCGGCAGCGGCGAGAAATTCATCGCGACGCCGCGGCGGTCGTTTGCGTTGCGAGTTGCGACCACGAGGCCGCCAGCGCCCGCGACGATGTCGCCCTTGCGCAAGGTGGGATCGTCCTCGACCTTGACCTGGGCGAGCCCGACCGGATCCTTGCCGTTGCAGGTGCAGCCCGCGACGATCTCGTTGCGATAGCGGAAGGCGTTCGGCAGATCGGAATAGGACTTTCCGTTCTCCGTCGTGGCGTCGTCGATGTTGCTGCCATAGACCAGCGAGGTTTCGGACGCCGGGCAGAAGCTCTTGCAGGACTGCGCCTTGCTTTCGGCATCCGTTCCTTGCGCCGGAAAATAGCGGCCATCGCATCCGCGCACGCAATAGGCGGCGCCGCCACCATAGGCGGCTCGCTGGCGCGGCATGTCGTAGCGCGGCATGTCATCGTTTGGGAACGGCGTCCGGATCTGGGGAGGCCGTGCGCCGAACGCGCCGAACAGCGCCGAGAAGAAATCCTCCGCATGCGCCGACGGCGTCAACGCGAGGCCGAGGGCGGTGACGGTGAACAAGGCCGCCGCACCACCGACCAGTTTACCGAATGAACGTCTTTCCATGTAGCCTCACTCAACTCTCAGTTCACCGACGACGCCGAGATGTTCAGCGCCTGGTGGCCCGAGGGCAGCGTCGTCATGGCCGGGTGCTTGCGCACGGAATCGCCTCCCTTGTCGCTTCCCTTGGCCATCAGCGGCGCGTTCTTTGGCAGCACCACGACCTTCGTCCCGACATTGACGCGGCCGAACAGGTCGATGACGTCCTCATTGGTCAAGCGGATGCAGCCGGACGAGACGAACTTGCCGATGGTGCTGGGATCGTTGGTGCCGTGGATGCGGTATTCGCTCGAGCCGAGATACATCGCACGGGCACCGAGCGGGTTACCCGGACCGCCCGCCACGAAGCGCGGCAGATAGGGTTGGCGCGCGATCATTTTGGCCGGCGGATGCCAGTCCGGCCACTCGGCCTTGCGGCTGATGCTCTGAACGCCCGCCCAGGTAAAGCCCTCGCGGCCGACACCAACGCCATAGCGGATCGCGCGTCCCTGGCCGAGCACGTAGTAGAGATAGGTGTTGTTGGTATCGATGACGATGGTGCCGGCCGGCTCGCTCCTGTCGAAGCTGACGATCTGCCTGCGCAGCCGATCGGGCAGCCGGGCGTCCTCGTCTGCGGCTTGCGGTGCCTCGCTTCCATAAGCCTGTGAATAGCCCTGGTCCTGCGGATACGACTGCGACTGCATCGGCGCAAAGCCGAGGGTTTGCGCACGCGCGCCGCCAAAGGGCATGGTGAGCAGTGCGCTTGCGAAGGCAAACGCAGTGACGGCGCGCGGTGAGAAGCGGCGGACGAGAGAGAACCTTGTCATGAACTGCCCCGTTGGATGTGTGCATCTGGGTGATGCTGTCGCCAACAAACGCGACCGGGCCGACTCAGGTTCCGCCGAACTCTGCGGCAGCGACGTCACAGTCAAGCGAGCGCGTCTTCACGAAGCCGCGACGGAACCCTTGCTCAGCCAGCACGTTGTCGGATCGTCGATGGGCGCGCGGATCGCGAGTTGCGCGTGCGGGAGAGATATTGTGCGCGTCCTTCCCAGCGAACGTCTGATTCCCGGCAACAGCGACGGTGAACCGCTTCCCGACAGCCATAGTGAGCTGCCACCGGTCATCCGCCGCACCGAGTTCGTCGCTTTCGCACTCGCAGGCCTCCTGCTGATTGCGGTCGTCACCGTGCTCTATGTCGGAAAAGCGTTCTTCCTGCCCGTGGTGATGGCCTTCGTCATCGGCACCATGCTGTCGCCGGCGGCGAGCTTCCTCGAGCGATGCAAGGTGCCGCGCGCGCTCGGTGCCGTCCTGATCGTTATCGCGGGGACGGCAGTGGTCGCGTTCGCGGTCGCGCTGATCGCCTCGCCTGTGATGGAATGGAGCACGCACCTGCCGGAGCTCGGCGCGCAACTGAAGGACAAGCTGCACGTGTTCGACCGACCATTGGCGCTGTGGCGCGAGCTGCAAGCCATGGTCGGCGGCTCGGAGGAATTCCCCAGCTTCCAGTTGCCGAAGATCGAGTGGGTGCAGCCGACGCTGGAATTTCTGTCGCCGACCTTTACTGAATTTCTGCTGTTCTTCGTCACCCTCATTCTGTTCATCGCAAGCTGGCGCGACCTGCGGCGGGCGATGATCATGAACTTCAGCAATCACGACGCGCGGCTGCGTACACTGCGTATTCTCAACGAGATCGAGGTCCATCTTGGCAACTACCTCCTGACCGTCACCGTCATCAATGTCGGTGTCGGCGTCGCCACCGGCCTCATCTGCGCGCTCACTGGCATGCCCAATCCGGCCGGCCTGGGCGCACTTGCGGCAACGCTCAACTTCATTCCGATCATCGGGCCGATCGCGATGTTCGCCGTACTGGTCATGGTGGGGCTGGTCGCCTTCCCGACCATCAGCGGCGCGCTGATGGCGGCGCTCGCCTTCGGTGGCCTCACCTTCCTGGAAGGGCACTTCATCACCCCGACCATCATCGGCCGGCGCTTGGCGCTGAATGCGCTTGCGGTGCTGCTTGCGCTCGCGTTCTGGACCTGGATGTGGGGCCCGATGGGCGCGTTCCTGGCGTCGCCGTTCCTGATCGTCGGCCTGATCCTCAAGGAGCATCTGTTGCCGGCGGATTCGCCGCAGTTGCCGCAGGCCTGAGCGGTTTCCGTGAACGGAACTTCCCCGACCACGAAACGTTCTCCGGCTATCTCAGCCGTCAACAGTTTGGAGCTCCCGATGTCCACGACCAATGCCGAAGCCGGGATGAAGGACTGGACCGACAAAGCCACCAGGGAACGCCTCGAGAAGGATGTAGCAGCCGTGAAAAGCGATATCGCCGCCCTCACCGAACAGATCACCGACGCGCTCAATACCTTCGCAAATTCCACCAGCAGGCAGGCTCGCCGCGGCTATCGCCAGGCGCGCGAGAACATGGATTCCGCGATGGACGACATGTCCGACCGCGGCAGCGCGATGATGGAGGCTGCGCAAGACGCCTACGGTTCGATCGAGGAGACGCTGGAAGAGGCCATCACGCAGCGGCCGCTCGCAACCGTCGGGCTCGCCCTCGGCATCGGCTTCCTGATCGGCGCCGCCTGGCGGCGGTAAGGGTTTGCGGAACGGATCTCGAGACGGCGGCGCTGCCGCGCCCGTTGCCGGCGTGTGGCGGTTCGGCTTGTGGGGGATTTGAGGAGCAAGGCCATGTTTCAGCGCATCATCGACGGGATCAGTGCATCCACCGGCACCACTGTGCGACTGACCTCGCTGGCCGCAGGCACGGCATTCGCGCTCTTCATCACCACGTGCTTCCTCTGCGCCGCGGCCTTCATTTCGGTCCTGGAGAAATATGGCCCGGTTCAGGCCTGCCTCGCGGGGGCCGGCATCTTCTTCCTGCTGACGCTCACCGCTGCCGGCAGCTATTGGGGCTACAAGCGCGAGGTGCAGAAGCGCGCCCAGATCGCGGCCGAGCGCGCCGCGAAGTCGATGGCACAGAGCATGCTTGCGGACCCTATGCTGCTCGCTACGGGACTTCAGATCGTGCGTGCCATCGGTGTGAAGCGGCTGTTGCCGATCCTCGCGATCGGTGGGGTCGCACTCGGAATCATGGCGAGCCGTGCTGGCGCAGCAGACGAGGCGTCGGCCGAACCTGCCGAATAATGGTCAGAGCGGGTTAGAAAATTTCGTCGTAAGTCCTCCGACCCCATCTAGCGCAAATCGGTCCGGGCGGTCCCACGCAATTTTGCGCCATCCGGCACGAATGCCCCCGCCATCACGCAAACGCTACTCGGATGGGCAGGCGGTTGCCGCTAAAAGCGTCGCCCCTGATTCCAAAAGTTTTTTCGTGATGAAACCGTCCGTCAAGGCGAACCTCGCCGCATTTCAACCCGACGCCAGACTGTATTTGACACTCGGCATCGCCAACTGGTCGGTTTTCGTCGATCACATCCCGAACAACGTCGTCAACCTGCTGACGCTGCGAAACTTCGGCTTCAGCGGCGCCGCGGATTTGTTCGTGTTCGTGGCCGGTTATGGCGTCGCCATCATCCACGGCCGGATGGCGCTGGAGCGCGGCTACGTCGTCGCGGCGACGCGCATCTTTCGACGCGTCTGGCGGCTCTACGCCGCCTACGTCGTCCTGTTCGTCATCTATATCGACGCCATCGCCTATGTCGCCTCGCAATCGATGGCACCGGAAATCATCCACGAATACAACATCTCGGGGATTCTCGAGCATCCGCTGCGCATCCTGATCCGCGGTCTCGTGCTCCAGGAGGAGCCGCTGAACCTCGACCTCCTGCAATTGATGGTCCCGCTGATGGCCTTCTTTCCGCTTGTGCTGTGGGGCCTGTTGCGGCGGCCGAACGTGACGCTGGCGGCATCGGTCGCGCTGTACCTTGCCGCACGCTGGTTCGACTGGAATTTCCGGGTCTATCCGGACCAGGAGTGGACCTTCAATCCGCTCTGCTGGCAGATGCTGATGGTGCTGGGCGGCTGGTTCGCGGTGACGGGCGCGCCCGGGCGGGCGCTGCGCGGCATGCCCTGGCTGCGGATCCTCGCCGGGACCTATCTCGTCTTCGCGATGGCCGTCACCCTGATGCGCCATTCACCGGCGCTCTCCGCTTATCTGCCGGACGTCCTCCTCAACGGCATCGCGCCGACCGACAAGGAAAACCTCGCGCCTTATCGCGTGCTTCACTTCCTTGCGCTCGCCTTCCTCGCGACCCATCTCATTCCGGCCGATCATCCCGGCTTGCAATTGAAGCCGCTACAGGCGGTCATCAGGTGCGGCGAGGAATGGCTCGCCGTGTTCTGCGTCGGCGTATTCCTGTCCTTTGCAGGTCATCTCATCCTGATCACCGGGCCCAATATGGTGGTGATGCAGGTCGTCGTGAGCCTCGCCGGCTTCGCCGCGATGACCGCGGTCGCCTATTACATCGCCTGGTCGAAGTGGCAGGACCTGCCCGCCGCCTTGCGGCAACAGGCCTAGCGGGTGCGCATCCGATTCCCCTAAAGCGCGTGAGATCAGGATGAATCGTCATCGCACTTTAGGTTATTGTTTGAGCATGATCTTTTCGGAAAACCGCTACACACTTTTCCGGATCATGCTCTAGGCCGGCGGCCGCGGCTGCGCTATGCGGAGCAGAAGCGGGTTGCGAGGAGACCGGACGTGGTGACGGCGAACAGCGAGGGTGATGAGGCCGACGGCGCGCCCCGGCGCGGCCGGCCGCGATCGATCGAGACCACCAACGCCATTCTCGAAAGCGCCTATGCGCTGATGGCCACCACCGGCCTTGCCGCCACCACCATCGACGCGGTCGCGCGGCACTCCAGCGTCTCCAAGATGACGATCTACAAATGGTGGCCGTCCCGCGAGGCGCTTCTGATCGATGCCTTTCTCCACCACGCCGCGCAGATGCTGCCGCTGCCGCCGGTGAGCTCCGGAACGCCGGCGGCGCGTGCACGCCGCCATGCCGCGGCCTATGCCGAGGCACTCCAGGGCGAGTTCGGCAAGGTGCAGCTCGCCGTGATCTCCGAATGTATTTCGAGGACCGGCTCCGCCGAGCTGTTCTACGCCCGCTATTTGCGGTTCCGCCGCGACGCGCTGGTCGAGATGATCGCAGCGGGCCAGAAGGACGGCAGCATCCTGGCCGAGGGACTGCCCGAGGATCTCTACGACGCAATCTATGGCGGCCTGTTCTACCGCTATGTCTTCGGCATCGCACCGATCACGCCGGCTTACGCGCGCAATCTGGTCGATTTGGTGCTGCGGCCGAAGGGCTGACCTCGCATCACCGCACGGGCCTGACCGGGGCCGAAATCTTGTCGGTACGATCGCGCTCGGTCATGTCGACCACCGTCTCCATCGGCGCGATGAGCTCGTAGACGTAGGAGACGTCGGTGAAGTAGCGCTTGGCGGTGCCGCCGAGCGCCTCGGGCGCGACGCGGTCGAGCAGGATCAGGCCGAAATCGGAATCCGGGCGGCGCGTCGCCTCGCTGGTGTTGAACTCCTCCCAGCGGAAATTGAAAATCTCGTCGGGCTCCTCGCCCGTCACCGTCCAATTGGCCGTGATGTGCGGATGCTTGCCGACCAGCGACAGGCCTTCGTCGGAATGCGAGGCGAGCTCGAAGAACAGCAGCGACAGGCTCTGCGCCGCGCGCGCGCTGACCGCGATGTCGGGACCGGTGACGGCGATGCGATCGGCATGCGGGATGGCGCGCGCTTCGAACAGCCCCTTCAGCTTGACACCCTGCCACTGGCTCTCGCTGAGCAGCGAGACCACGTTCGACATGGCGTGGATGCGGCCGATCAGCAACTCGCGCGCGACGTCGATATCCGAGCCGTGGCGCAGCGTGCGTGTCACGATCGACTGGATCACCGCCAGGATGTTCTTGACCCGGTGGTTGAGCTCGTCGATGACAGCGGTGAGCCGACGCTCGAAGCCGATCCGCACCTGGATTTCCCGGCTGAGCCGCAGATTGTTGTAGGCGACATAGCCGAACAGGCCGCACACCATCGCGGTGATGGCGAGGCCGATCGCCGCGACGATGATGGCGGTCTGCTCGGCGCGACGCGCCGAATTGGTCTTCGCGTAATAGGCGAGCTGCCAGTCACGGCCACCGAAGCTCACCGTGCGCATGGCCGACGGCGCCAGTCCGTCCGCCGCCGTCATACGCGTGGAGACCACGCCCTGGTCGTTGGCAACGAGCTCGCCGCCGTCCCTGCGCGGATCCCTGAGCGCGACCGAGAACAACGACATGTCGTCATTGGTCAGCATCAGCGAAGCAAGCTCATAGGAAAATGTGACGAACCCGGCCGGCTCCGTTGCACCTTCGGGAATGACGGGCGCGGCCACGATGACGCCGATTGGGCCGTTGCCGCGGAGCAGCGGAATCGGGTCTGAGGCGATCGACCGCTTCTCGACCCGGGCACGCGTCAGCATGGCGCTGCGAACCGGATCCTGATCGTAGCTGCGGCCAGGCAGTGCCTTGGTCTCGTTGCTGCGCGGCTCGAGGTCCATCAGCACGTCGATCGGCTGGGTGACATCGGCGGAATTGATCGGCTTGTCGTCAAACATGCGGATCCGCGGATTGGGGAAGCCGGCGCCGGCAATGGCAGCCTGCGCCGCCGTAAGCTCGTTCGGCTTCAGCCGGGCAATCCAGCCGGCCACCACGAAGTCGGTCTTGAAGGCGTAGATGGCCGAGCGCAGCGGCTCCAGCATGCTCGGCTTGATCACGGATGGCGCACGGAACAAGCCGGAGGCGACACGCGCGAGCAGCTCCCGCTCGGTGAGGCGATCCTGGACCAGGCTTGCGTGAACGTCGATCGCACGCGCGAGCGCGATCCGGTCCAGCGCCAGCTCCTGATCGTGAACGCGATAGGCCGCAAGCCCGGAGAGCAAGGCTCCGAGCAGAGCGATGAAGCCAATGATGAAACCCAGCCGGACCACTTCGACTACTCAGGCGAATGCAGGAGGTCGGCAATAAACACGGAGCATATGAATGCCGCTCGAACGGCCATGTGCCGAAACAGGGTGAACCCCCAGTGGCGGAGATAATGGAGGAGGAGGCATCAGTACGCAACGTAGGTCGGCTGAAAAGCTTAATCCGTCCGGCCGATGGTCCGGCCGGCATGGATTTGCCCCTTGGGGGCCAGGAGGTAGTTAATCGCCGTGTCCGAAATTTGTTCCGCGGTTGCGGCCCTGCCCCGGGGTATTGGGGCAAAAACGCCTGCGCTAAGTCGTCGCGTCCGTCGGGCCCCGCCGTTTTAAGCGTCCCGTTTTAAGCCACCCTTGGTCTCGATGAAGCCGACGATGCGATCGAGACCCTGGCTCTTCTTCAGGTTGGTCATGACGAAGGGACGCTGGCCGCGCATGCGCTTGGCATCCGTCTCCATCTTTTCCAGGGAGGCTCCGACATGCGGTGCCAGGTCGATCTTGTTGATGACAAGAAGGTCTGACCGGGTGATCCCCGGGCCACCCTTGGACGGGATCTTGTCGCCGGCGGCAACGTCAATGACGTAGATGGTGAGGTCAGCCAGCTCCGGGGAAAAAGTGGCAGCCAGATTGTCGCCACCGGACTCGATCAGCACGAGATCGAGGTCCGGGAATTTCGCGCGCATGTCCGCCACCGCCGCGAGATTCATCGAGGCGTCCTCGCGAATCGCGGTGTGCGGGCAGCCGCCGGTCTCGACCCCCGCGATGCGGTCCGGCGTCAGCGAGCCCGAACGCACGAGGTATTCCGCATCCCATTTGGTGTAGATGTCGTTGGTGATCGCGGCGATGTCATAGCGCTCGCGCATGGTCTTGCAGAGCAGGTCCATCAGCGCGGTCTTGCCCGATCCGACCGGGCCGCCGACACCGACGCGCAAGGGTCCGTGAGTTTTCGACATGTCGCTCGCTCTTTCCTAACGTCGTCCCGGCGAAGGCCGGGACCCATAGCCACCGAATCCGGTTGATAGGGCGGGCTGTGGCCGCATCCCTCCATCTCCACGAAGATTCGTGGTTATGGGTCCCGGCCTGCGCCGGGACGACGGCTGAATGTGGCGCAGCAAGCTCACGATCGGAACAGCCGCGTATATTGCGTCTCGTGCCGTAGGCTGGCGAGATCGGCGCGGAAGGTCGCGCTGCCGAGATCGTCCAATGTCGCATTCAGCGCACGATTGGCGGTCGCGGCGGTGGCGGCTTCCAGCCTCACCAGCACACGCTGGCTGTCGGTCTGGCCGAGCGGAATGAGACGGCTGGCCGCGGAAATCCAGTTCGAGACCAGGGCATGCAAGAAGGCGTGGAGTGTCGGCGCCAGCGGCACCCCGTGCATCGCGGCGACCACGCCGACCGCGACGGGATAGACCAGGGGCGTACGGCATGCCGCAACCATGGCATCCAGGCCATCGGCATCCCACGCAGCGCGGGCGATGTCGATGAAGGCACGGCCCTGCGAGGTCGTTTCCAGCTGTCGTTCGCGCGACGGCACGAAGGCGGCGGCCAGCTCGGCGATATCATTCAAAGTGGTGGTCTCGCCCGCTTCCGCGGCGCGATAGGCATGGACCAGGAACGTCGCATCGCAAAGGCCCGAGCCGTCGCCGAGCATCGCGTCGAGCCAGTCCGCCAGCGTCGCGGTGTCGGTGATATCGCCGGCCTCGACCGCCCATTCGATGCCGCTGGAATAGGAGAACCCGCCGACAGGGAATGCCGGCGACAGCCAGGTCATCAACCGGTACAGCGCGGCCGCCTCGCGCCCGGCGAGGTCAGCGGGGCTGACCGGCTCATTTGTGGTCATGAGCATGCTTGTGGCCGTGGTGATGGTCGGGGTGGTCGCAATGCTCGTCGTGGTGATGGTGATGATCGTGACCATGGTCATGCGCGGCATGGCCATGATGGTGGTGATCATGACCGTGATGATCATGGTGATCGTGATGGCCGTGATCGTGATGCGCATGATCGTCGTGCCCATGCGCGTGGCCGGCATCGGCATAGGCGCCGCCCTCGGGATCGAACGGCGCCTCGATCTCGATCACGCGGGCGCCGAGACCCTTCACCATGGCTTCGATGACGTGGTCGCGGCGGATGCGCAACGCTTTGGCCATGATCTGCGTCGGCAGATGGCGGTTGCCGAGATGCCAGGCGACGCGGATGAGATGGTGCGGATCGCGACCGCGGATCTCCAGCAGCGGCTCGGGCGCCGCCACCACCTCGACCAGCCGGCCGTCCTCCAGCACCAGCGCGTCGCCGCCGCGCAGCGCGACGGCGTGCTCCAGGTCGAGCAGGAATTCGAGCCCGCGCGTCCCCGTCATCGCCATGCGG
Organism: Bradyrhizobium sp. C-145; assembly: GCF_023375135.1. NCBI lineage: Bacteria > Pseudomonadati > Pseudomonadota > Alphaproteobacteria > Hyphomicrobiales > Nitrobacteraceae > Bradyrhizobium > Bradyrhizobium sp. C-145. Next base: position 8,295,476 of record NZ_CP088150.1, read on the forward strand.
CGGCGGTGCCGATCGTCGAAATCGAGCACGACCGTATCCACGGGGGGTTCCGTGAAGCGGTGCTGCCCCTTGACCTGCGTCGCCCGGATCATGCGTTTACCTCGTTACCGTGTCTCGACCTTCTCGGGCGTGATCACCTCGATCTTCGGCGGCGCCGTGAAGCACTTCACTGCGACGCGGCCGAACGTCTTCATGTGCTCCATGGCGCGGTGCGGCACCAGCGCCTCGGCATTCTCCCATTGCTCGACGAATACCATCTTGCTGGGATCGGTGACGCTCTCGTGCAAATCGTAGGCGATATTGCCGGGCTCCTTCCGCGTCTCCTTGATGCAGGCGGTGGCGGCTGCAATGAATTCGGCGCGCGTTTCGGGCTTGATGGTCAAGGTGGCAACGACATAGATCACGAGAAATCCTCCCGGCTTTTCTTCTAAGGGTACGATACCGGGCGGGACATTAGACCAGGCCGGATCGAACGCAACAGCGGAAAAGCCGTCTCCGGACTTGATCCGGGGACATACGTTGAGGTGCTATTTCAGTACATGAAATATCGCTGCGCCATCGGCAGCACCTCGGCGGGGGCGCAGGTCAGCAGCTCGCCGTCGGCGCGGACCTCATAGGTCTCCGCATCGACCTCGATATTGGGCGTCGCGTCGTTGTGAATCATGCTCTTCTTGGAGATCTTGCCGCGGGTGTTCTGGACGGCATAGAGCTTCTTGTCGATGCCGAGTTTTCGCGCAAGACCGCCGGTGACCGCGGCCTTCGAGGTGAACACCACCGAGGACGCCGTCCGCGCCTTGCCGAAGGCGCCGAACATCGGCTGGTAGTGCACCGGCTGCGGCGTCGGGATCGAGGCGTTGGGATCGCCCATGGGCGCCGCGACGATGCTGCCGCCCTTGACGATGCAGTCCGGCTTGACGCCGAAGAAGGCCGGCGACCACAGCACGAGATCGGCGAGCTTGCCCTTCTCGACCGAGCCGATCAGCTTCGACACGCCGTGGGCGATGGCGGGATTGATGGTGTATTTGGCGATGTAGCGCTTGACGCGGAAATTGTCGTTGTCCTTGCCTCTGTCCTGCGGCAGCGACCCGCGCTGCTTCTTCATCTTGTCGGCGGTCTGCCAGGTCCGGATGATGACCTCGCCGAGACGGCCCATGGCCTGCGAGTCCGAGGACATCATCGAGAGCGCGCCGAGATCGTGCAGAATGTCCTCGGCGGCGATGGTTTCTTTCCGGATGCGACTTTCCGCGAAAGCCAGGTCTTCCGCGATCGAGGGATCGAGGTGGTGGCACACCATCAGCATGTCGAGATGCTCGTCGATGGTGTTGCGCGTAAACGGCCGCGTCGGATTGGTCGAGGACGGCAGCACGTTCTTCAGGCCGGCGACCTTGATGATGTCAGGCGCATGACCCCCGCCGGCGCCTTCGGTGTGGAAGGCATGGATGGTGCGGCCCTTGAACGCCTTGATTGTATCCTCGACGAAGCCGGATTCGTTCAGCGTGTCGGTGTGGATCATCACCTGGATATCGTGATCGTCGGCGACCGACAGGCAGTTGTCGATTGCCGCCGGCGTCGTGCCCCAATCCTCGTGCAGCTTCAGTGCGCAGGCGCCGGCTCTGATCATCTCGACCAGCGCAGCGGGCCGCGAGGCGTTGCCCTTGCCGGAGATCCCGAGATTGACTGGAAAGGCGTCGAACGACTGGATCATCCGCGCGATGTGCCACGGCCCCGGCGTGCAGGTGGTGGCGAAGGTGCCGTGCGATGGCCCGGTGCCGCCCCCGAGCATCGAGGTGACGCCGCTCATCAGCGCGTGCTCGATCTGCTGCGGGCAGATGAAGTGGATGTGGCTGTCGAAGCCGCCGGCGGTGAGGATCTTGCCTTCGCCTGCGATAACATCTGTGCCCGGGCCGATGACGATAGTGACGCCGGGCTGGATATCGGGATTGCCGGCCTTGCCAATCGCGGAGATCATGCCGTCCTTGATCGCGACGTCGGCTTTCACGATGCCCCAATGGTCGACGATCAGCGCATTGGTGATGACGGTGTCGGCCGCGCCCTGCCGGTTGGTGACCTGCGACTGCCCCATGCCGTCGCGGATCACCTTGCCGCCGCCGAACTTCACCTCCTCGCCGTAGGTGGTGAAATCCTTCTCCACCTCGATGATCAGGTCGGTGTCGGCCAGCCGCACCCTGTCGCCGGTGGTCGGGCCGAACATGTCGGCATAGACGGAACGTTTGATCTTTACGGACATGCCTTGCTCCAGCCTCTGGCTCGAATGACACTCATTTTGATTGCTGCTTGCAGAACGCCTGAAATTTCGCGGCGGCGTCGAGACCAACCTTGGACCCTTCGCGAACGGCGGTGCCCGCGAGCTTGAATTCGAGCACCCCCGTCTGCTTGAACCGCTCGAACTGCGGGCTCGAAACCGGCAGATCAAAGCCATACTGCCAGCCCGATATCTCGGAATACGAGACCGACAACATCACAAACGATTCCTTCTCGAACGGTGCGACATTCACCTTAGGATACTGGTCGGCACTGATCACATTGCCGATCGCGCGCCGCAGCGCCTTGTTCGCATCACCACGTACCTCGACCCGATCGGATCCGGCGGCGCAGTCGAACGAAGGAGAGCCGATGGCATCGGTGGCCTCGTCCGTGTCCGTGATCGCAAGCAGAGCCCGCCCGTTCTGATCGAAGAAGCGCCATCGCGTCTCATCCGCATTTGCCTGCGGCGGACCAAACGAGAGGCCAATGCACGTCGAGATAGCCCAACTGCACGTCGAGATAGCCCAACGTCTCGTCAGCGCTGCAAGCTGGCTCACAGCAAAGCCCTCGCTGCCTTCGCGGCATCATCGAATTTCGAATCGAGCCACGTATTGCCGCCGCGGCAACCGGCGACCACCTTTTCGGCCCAACCGGTGTAGTCAGCGAGGTCGTCGCGCTCTTGAGTGGTCGGATCGGTTTGAATGCGCGCGCCAATGTTGCTGATCTTGTCGGCGATTTTGATCAGCTTGGCGCCGGGGGACTTGTGCGGCGCGTCCTCGATCTGTTTCTGTCGCCGCTCGGCCTTCGGCAGACTCATGTCATCGGTGCACTCGGCGACGAGCGAGGCGATGCGCTCGGAAAATCTCTGCGCCAGCTCCTCGCGCGTGGTATCGGTGTCCTCGATCACGTCATGCAGCCAGCCGGCCGCGACCAGCTCGGCATCGGCACCCTCGGTCGCGGTCGCCAGCAGGTTCGCGACCTCGGCGAGATGATTAATATAAGGCTCATTGCCGCGCCCCTTGCGCGCCATGCCGTTGTGGCGATGCGCAGCGAGCTCGGCAGCTTCGGAGACAAGGCGGATCGGTGTCAGCATGGCAAAGACCTCCGTTTTCGCCTCAACCGTGCCGCACCAGGCTCGTTCCTTCGGAGATCACAGCTTCCCCATCACGTCGCCGCGGAAGCCATAAATGGTCTTCTTCCCGGCCATGGCGACGAGCTGGACGTCACGGGTCTGGCCGGGCTCGAAGCGGACGGCGGTCCCGGCGGCGATGTCGAGGCGCATGCCGCGGGACTTCTTGCGGTCAAACTTCAGCGCCGGGTTGGTCTCGAAGAAATGGTAATGCGAGCCGACCTGGATCGGGCGGTCGCCGGTGTTGGCAACCGTCAGCGTCACGGTCTTGCGGCCGGCATTGAGCTCGATCTCGCCGTCCTGAATGAAGAGTTCGCCGGGGATCATGCTTCTCGCTCCTACCTGATCGGCTCGTGCACGGTGACGAGCTTGGTGCCGTCCGGAAAGGTCGCCTCGACCTGGATGTCGTGGATCATCTCGGGGATGCCGGGCATCACTTGGTCGCGGGTCAGCACCTGCGCGCCGGATTGCATCAGCTCGGCGACGGTGCGGCCGTCGCGCGCGCCTTCGAGGATGAAGTCGGAGATGATCGCGACCGCCTCGGGATGGTTGAGCTTGACGCCGCGGTCCAGCCGACGGCGCGCCACGATGGCCGCCATCGAGATCAGAAGCTTGTCCTTTTCGCGGGGAGACAGGTTCATGCGAAATCTCTTCCATTCAACACGTCAATTCAGCCGGTCAGTTCAGCCAGAGCCGCGGCAGGGCCGTGCCGGTGCGCGCCAGCACGGCCATCATGTCGGCGCGCAAGCGCGCCGCATCTTGGGCACAGAACCGCGCCATTGCAAAGCCATTCCAGGCGGATATCCCGACCTCGCCGGCGAACGATTCCGATGCCTCGCGAATGCGTTCGACCAACGCCTCGTCGCCGGGCACGATCAGGGCCGTGCCGATCGCGGCGCCACTCTTGGCCACGGCGGATTGCGCCAGTTTTTCACCGATATGACCATGTAGCCTGACAGTCTCTGCGAACACGAGCCTGCCGCCGCGAGAGAGCCGCCAGCGATCGACGAACTCGCCCTGCTCCATCCGCTCGCCCATGGCGGTGCGACCGAACACCACGATCTCGCAGAGCAGGAGCGAAGCTGCCTCATCGAGTGCGATGTCGAAACGGCGATGGACACGGGCGCGGTCAAACAGGATCGTTTCCTGGGGCAGCCAGGACAGATGCGCACCTGCGCCGACCCTCAGCCCGATATTGAGCCCGGCCGCCTTGTCCTGCGCACGATAGACCTTTTCTGCGGCCGCCGTCGTCAGCGTCAGCCGCGCAGCGTCAGCGGCCGTGATCTCAATGTCGAAGCGATCGCCGCCGGCGACCCCGCCAGCCGTGTTGACGAACACGCCGGAGAGCCCCTCGCCTTCCGGCGAGGGAAAGCGCACGCGCAGCGAACCGGACTCATGCAAGGTCCCGCGCCGTGTCACGCCATCGCGTGCATGGACGTCGAACCGCACCGCGCCGCGGGCGCGGTTGGCCTCGAAAACCGTTGCTGTGACCGAAACGTCGCTGCGCATCTGCCTCCCCCAGCCGGTCGCGGCAGAATGGCTTACAGCGCCATCTGGCGGCTGATTTCGCTCGCGTCGAGATTGGAGCGGTCGCAGGTGAACTTCACCGCGCCGCGATCCATCACCGCGAAACTGTCGCCGAGTTCGCAGGCAAAGTCGAGATATTGTTCGACCAGGACGATCGCGATGTTGCCTAGGTTGCGCAGGTAGGAGATGGCGCGGCCGATGTCCTTGATGATCGAGGGCTGGATGCCCTCGGTCGGCTCGTCGAGCAGCAGCAGCTTTGGTCGCATCACCAGCGCGCGCCCAATCGCGAGCTGCTGCTGCTGGCCGCCGGAGAGGTCGCCACCGCGCCGGCCGAGCATGGATTGCAGCACGGGGAAGAGCGAGAATACGTCGTCCGGAATGTGCTTGTCCTCGCGCCTGAGCGGGCCGAAGCCGGTCTTGAGGTTCTCCTCGACCGTGAGCAGCGGAAAGATCTCGCGGCCCTGCGGCACGAAGCCGATGCCTTTGCGCGCCCGCTCATAGGGCTTCAGGCCCGTGATGTCGCTGCCGTCAAGCACGATCGCGCCCGAGGAGATCGGATATTGCCCGACCATGGCGCGCAAGAGCGAGGTCTTGCCGACGCCGTTGCGCCCGAGCACGCAAGTCACCTTGCCCGGCTCGGCCGAGATCGAGACGCCGCGCAGCGCTTGGGCCGCGCCGTAGAACAGGTTGATGTCCTTGACCTCAAGCATCGCTCAGCGTCCCAGATAGACTTCGATGACCCGCTCGTTGGACGAGACCTGGTCGATGGTGCCTTCCGCCAGCACGGTGCCTTCATGCAGGCAGGTGACCTTGACGCCGAGCTCGCGCACAAAGGTCATGTCGTGCTCAACGACCATCACGGTGTGGGTCTTGTTGATCTCTTTGAGCAGCTCGGCGGTGAGATGCGTCTCGACGTCGGTCATCCCTGCGACCGGCTCGTCGACGAGGAGCAGCTTCGGATCCTGCGCCAGCAGCATGCCGATCTCGAGCCACTGCTTCTGACCGTGGCTGAGGCTGCCGGCGAGGCGGTTGCGGGCCTCGGTGAGGCGGATCGTCTCCAGCACCTTGTCGATGCGCTCGGATTCCGCCTTGCTGCCGCGCCAGAACAGCGTGCCGCGAACCGAATGATCGACGTTGAGCGCGAGCAGGAGATTGTCCTGCACGCTCTGGCTCTCGAACACGGTCGGCTTCTGGAACTTGCGGCCGATGCCGAGCTCGGCGATGCGGGTCTCGTCGAGCCGCGTCAGATCGGTGACGCCGTCGAACAGCACGGTGCCCTCGTCCGGCTTGGTCTTGCCGGTGATGATGTCCATCATCGTGGTCTTGCCGGCGCCGTTCGGACCGATGATGGCGCGCATCTCGCCGGGCTCGAGCGTCAGCGACAAATTGTTGATGGCGTGGAAGCCGTCGAACGAGACGTGCACGCCGTCCAGGTAAAGCATTGCGGAGGTTGCGCGGGTGTCCATGACGTTCATCGCCCTACTCCGCCATCTTGGGTTCGGTGACGCCGTCTTCGGCCGCAGCGCTCGCAATGGCTGCAGCGGTGCGCTTTTCCCTCGAGGAGTCCCACCAGGCATTGAAGGTGCCGACGATGCCCTTGGGCAGCAGTAGCGTCACCAGGATGAACAGCGCGCCCAGCATGAACAGCCAGTACGGCGCCAGCACGCCGGAGGTGAAGAAGGTCTTGGCGTAATTGACGACGATGGCGCCGAGCGCAGCACCGACCAGCGTGCCGCGGCCGCCGACCGCGACCCAGATCACCGCCTCGATCGAATTGCCGGGCGCGAATTCGGATGGATTGATGATGCCGACCTGAGGCACGTAGAGCGCGCCGGCGACGCCGGCCATGCAGGCCGACACCGTGAACACGAACAGCTTGTAGGATTCGACGCGGTAGCCGAGGAAGCGCGTGCGCGATTCCGCATCGCGCACCGCGATCAGCACCTTGCCGAGCTTGGAGGAGACAATGGCGCGGCAGATCAGGAAACCTGCAATCAGCGCCAGACAGCTCAGCGCGAACAATGCGGCACGCGTGCCCTCCGCCTGCACGTTGAAGCCGAGGATGTCCTTGAAGTCGGTCAGGCCATTGTTGCCGCCGAAGCCGAAATCGTTGCGGAAGAAGGCGAGCAGCAGCGCATAGGTCATCGCCTGCGTGATGATCGACAGGTACACGCCGGTGACGCGGGAGCGGAAGGCGAGCCAGCCGAAGCAGAAGGCGAGCAGGCCCGGCACGACCAGCACCATCAGGGCCGCAAACCAGAACATGTCGAAGCCGTACCAGTACCAGGGCAGCTTCTGCCAATTCAGGAATACCATGAAGTCGGGCAGGATCGGGTTGCCGTAGACGCCACGGGTGCCGATCTGCCGCATCAGGTACATGCCCATGGCGTAGCCGCCGAGCGCGAAGAACGCACCGTGGCCGAGCGAGAGGATGCCGCAATAGCCCCAGATCAGGTCGATCGCGAGCGCGAGGATGGCGTAGCAGACATATTTACCCCAGAGCGCGACGAGATAGGTCGGCACCTGCAGGAACGAGCCCGCGGGCAGCAGCAGGTTGGAAAGCGGGATGAGGATGCCGCAGGCTGCGACGACAGCAAGGAAGATCGTCGCACTGCGGTCCAGCGAGCGCGTCAGCATGTGAGGAGTCATGCTTCCACCGCACGGCCCTTGAGCGCGAACAGGCCGCGCGGGCGCTTTTGAATGAACAGGATGATGAGAACCAGGATGGCGATCTTGCCGAGCACGGCGCCGGCGACCGGCTCCAGGAACTTGTTGGCGATGCCGAGCGTGAAGGCGCCGACCAGGGTGCCCCAGAGATTGCCGACGCCGCCGAACACCACGACCATGAAGCTGTCGATGATGTAGCTCTGGCCGAGATTGGGGCTGACATTGTCGATCTGCGATAGCGCCACGCCGGCGATGCCGGCAATGCCCGAGCCGAGCCCGAAAGTGAGCGCATCGACGCGCGAGGTCGCAATGCCCATCGAAGCCGCCATGCGGCGGTTTTGCGTCACCGCGCGCATCTCGAGGCCGAGCGCGGTATAGCGCAGCATCGCGAGCAGGATCGCGAACACGGCGAGTGTGAAGCAGAGAATCCAGAGCCGGTTATAGGTGATAGTGATCTGGCCGAGCTCGAACGCACCGCTCATCCAGGAGGGGTTACCGACCTCGCGGTTGGTCGGGCCGAACATGGTGCGCACAGCCTGTTGCAACACCAGCGACAGGCCCCAGGTCGCCAGCAGCGTCTCCAGCGGACGGCCGTAGAGGAAGCGGATGATGCTGCGCTCGATCAGGACGCCGATGGCACCGGCGACGAGGAAGGCGAGCGGCACCGCGATCAAGAGCGAATAGTCGAACAGGCCGGGATAACGGCTGCGGATCACCTCCTGCACCACGAAGGTGGTGTAAGCCCCTAACATCACCATTTCGCCGTGGGCCATGTTGATGACGCCCATCACGCCGAAGGTGATGGCGAGCCCGATCGCAGCGAGCAGCAGCACCGAGCCGAGCGAGAGCCCGTACCAGGCATTCTGCACCATGGACCAGACCGCGAGCGAGTTCTGGATCGAACCGATCGCGCTCGTGGCGGCCTTGGTGACCGACGCCGGCTGGTCGCCCATGCCGGTAAGCAGCGCCAGCGCCTCCTGGTCGCCGCGCGCCTTGAGGGTTGCGACCGCCTCGAGCTTCTCGACCTCGGTGGCATCGGACTTGAACAGCAGGATCGCCGCGCGGGCCTCACCGAGCGCGGCCTTGACGGATCGGTTGGTTTCCTTGGCGAGCGCGGCATCGACCGCCTCGAGCGCGGTCTCTTCATGCGACTTGAACACGGATTGCGCAGCCTGCAGGCGCGTCCCAACGTCCGGCGACTGCAGCGTCAGACTGCCGAGCGCGGCATCGACGCTGCGGCGCAGGCGGTTGTTGAGGCGAACCGCGCTCGCGCTGTCGGGAACGCTGGCAACGGCCTCGCCGGTCGCGGCATCGATCGACTTGCCGTCGGTGCCGGTGACGTAAACCTTCTTGCTGTCAGGATCCGCCATGAGACGGCCGTCCTGGAGCGCGCTGATGATCGGGAAGGCCAGCTTGTTGCCGCTGCCCGCGACCACACCGATCGCCTCTTCCGTGTCGGAAAAATCGTCATTGGCGAATTTGGCGACCGCATCCTCGAACGGACCGGCGAAGGCCGGCAGCGCGAACGCGATCAGAAACAGCGAAAGCACAAGCGAGCAGAGACGGGCAGACAAATGGGCTGGCACTGTGAATGACCCCGGCACAAATGGTTGGAGAAGGCGGCGGGATCGCCGCCCTCTCCGATCGTGTAATGGAGCGTCAGGTCGGGATTAGGAGCCCGAACCGAGGCACTTGTTGGTCTTGGTGTTGAAGTTGCCGCACTTCTTGCCAACCCAGTCGCCGATCAGGTCCTTGGAGCCGTCCAGCTCTTTCGACCAGGCATCGCCAGCAACGAGGCCCGGGGTCTTCCAGACCACGTCGAACTGGCCATTGCCCTTGATCTCGCCGATGAACACCGGCTTGGTGATGTGGTGGTTCGGCAGCATCTTCGACACGCCGCCGGTCAGGTTCGGCGCCTCGATGCCGGGAAGCGCGTCGATCACCTTGTCCGGATCGGTCGACTTCACCTTCTCGACTGCCTTCACCCACATGTTGAAGCCGATCACGTGCGCCTCCATCGGGTCGTTGGTCACGCGCTTCGGGTTCTTGGTATAGGCCTGCCAGTCCTTGATGAACTTCTCGTTCGATCCGTCCTTGGTCTTGATCGACTCGAAGTAATTCCAGGCGGCGAGATGGCCGACCAGCGGCTTGGTGTCGATACCGGCGAGCTCTTCCTCACCCACCGAGAAAGCGACCACCGGGATGTCCTTGGCCTTGATGCCCTGGTTGCCGAGCTCCTTGTAGAAGGGAACGTTGGCATCGCCGTTGATGGTGGAGACCACTGCGGTCTTCTTGCCGGCCGAGCCGAACTTCTTGATGTCGGCCACGATCGTCTGCCAGTCGGAGTGACCGAACGGCGTGTAGTTGATCATGATGTCTTCCTGGGCGACACCCTTGGACTTCAGATAGGCTTCCAGGATCTTATTGGTGGTGCGCGGATAGACGTAGTCGGTGCCCGCGAGCACCCAGCGCTTCACCTTCTCTTCCTTCATCAGATAGTCGACGGTGGGAATCGCCTGCTGGTTCGGCGCAGCACCCGTGTAGAACACGTTGCGCTCGCTCTCCTCGCCCTCGTACTGCACGGGGTAGAACAGGATGTTGTTCAGCTCCTTGAAGACCGGGAGCACCGACTTGCGCGACACCGAGGTCCAGCAGCCGAACACGACCGAGACCTTGTCCTTGGTGATCAGCTCGCGCGCCTTCTCGGCGAACAGCGGCCAGTTGGAAGCGGGGTCGACGACGACGGCTTCGAGCTTCTTGCCGAGCACGCCGCCCTTCTTGTTCTGCTCGTCGATCAGGAAGAGGATGGTGTCCTTCAGCGTGGTTTCGCTGATGGCCATGGTGCCGGAAAGGGAGTGAAGCACGCCGACCTTGATGGTGTCGTCCGCGGCCTTGGCGCCAGTCAATGAAGCCAGACCGAGCATCAGTCCGGCGGTCGCGGCGAGGACGCCGCGGCGGCTAAATGACGCCGCTATATCGTGAGTGGATTTGCTAAGCATAAGTGTATCATCTCCCTGACGCAGACGTGAAAACGCTGCGAAACGGCCCCACGGCCGCCTGCGATTAACGGATTCGCAAGAACCATGCCATGGACTAAGCACCTCTCAAGCTATTGAATTTACTTATAAAACGACCTGAATTCCAAGTTCAGCCGCAGTCTTTCCGCCTAAACCCTGGGCAACTGAAATGTATGCGAAAGCGGCAGGCAGTCTATTTTTTATGCAAATTTCCAATTCTGGCTAAATTTCCGGCATAACTATTTATGCACCGCAACCGCCGTTTGAGGCGAGCTTGCCTTGAAAGCGCCCCTACGATGTTCCATATGAACGCCCGAGACTGCTTGCAAATCAAGCCGTCGTTGCGAGCTGCGTGTTCTTAAGCCCCTACGGGGCTCTGGCTTGCCCCCATATCTCCCAAGCCCATCCGACACCCCAAACACGCAGGTGTCTTCTCGACACCCTATGCGCGCGCCGCGCCGAATGCGCCGGGCGCCCGCTTTTGACATGGAAAGTACCCCTCTTTTGACTTCGTTTCAGGATTTCGGCCTCGCCGAACCCATCGCGCGCGCTCTTCGTGAAGAGAACTACGTCACCCCCACCCCGATCCAGGCCCAGACCATCCCGCTGGCGCTGACCGGCCGCGACGTCGTCGGCATCGCCCAGACCGGCACCGGCAAGACCGCGTCCTTCGCGCTGCCGATCCTGCATCGCCTGCTCGAGAACCGCATCAAGCCGCAGCCCAAGACGGCCCGTGTGCTGGTGCTGTCGCCCACCCGCGAACTGTCCGGCCAGATCCTCGACAGCTTCAACGCCTATGGCCGCCACATCCGCCTGTCCTCGACACTCGCCATCGGCGGCGTGCCGATGGGCCGCCAGGTCCGGTCGCTGATGCCCGGCGTCGAGGTTCTGGTCGCCACCCCCGGCCGCCTGCTCGATCTCGTGCAGAGCAACGGTCTGAAGCTCTCGAGCGTTGAGTTCCTCGTGCTCGACGAGGCCGACCGCATGCTCGACATGGGCTTCATCAACGATATCCGCAAAATCGTCGCCAAGCTGCCGATCAAGCGCCAGACGCTGTTCTTCTCGGCCACCATGCCGAAGGACATCGCCGAGCTCGCCGATGCCATGCTGCGTGATCCCGCCCGCGTCGCGGTGACCCCGGTCTCCTCCACCGCCGAGCGGATCAACCAGCGCATCCTCCAGGTCGATTTCTCGGCCAAGCCCGCCTTCCTCACCAAGCTGCTGAAGGACGAGCCGATCAACCGCGCGCTGGTCTTCACCCGCACCAAGCACGGCGCCGACAAGGTGGTGAAGACGCTGGCCAAGGCGGGCATCGCGGCCAACGCCATCCACGGCAACAAGTCGCAGAACCATCGCGAGCGCACGCTCGCCCAGTTCCGCTCGGGCGAGATCCGCACTCTGGTCGCCACCGACATCGCCGCCCGCGGCATCGACGTCGACGGCATCAGCCACGTCATCAATTTCGATCTGCCCAACGTGCCCGAGACCTATGTCCACCGCATCGGCCGCACCGCGCGCGCCGGCGCCGACGGCACCGCGATCTCGCTCGTGGCCGGCGGCGAGGAGCTCAGCTATCTCCGCGATATCGAGCGCCTGATCCGCGTGGCGCTGCCGCGCGAGGATCACCGCACCGACGCCGGCCGCGAGGCCGCCCAGGCGCCTGCTGCTGCGCAGCATCGCTCGGGCCGGCCAGGCCGTCCCAGCCAGCGCCCGCACGGCGCAAGACATGCTGATGGACGGCATGGCGAAGGACGGCATGTCGAGGGCCGGCCTGTTGATGGCAGGTCCGGTGAGAGCCACAACACGTCGAAGGGGTCTCGCCGCCGCCGCCATTCCGGTGGTAAGATGAATTCCTCACCAGCCGATCGGTCGGAACAGCGTCCCGCGCATAGCGCCGGCAAGCCTGATGGAATACAAGGCGTTGCCTTTTTGCGTCGCGAGAGTCGTCCCAACGGCCGACCGAATCGCAATCCTCATTCGCACTAGTCGTCCACGACCTGGAGACAACCACATGGCCAAGGAAGAGCTGATCCAGTTCGAAGGACTGGTCACCGAAATCCTCCCCGACGCCCGCTACCGCGTGCAGCTCGACGCCGGACACGAGATCGTTGCCTACACCGCCGGCAAGATGAAGAAGAACCGCATCAAGACACTCGCGGGCGACCGCGTGACGGTGGAGATGTCGCCCTACGACCTCGAGAAGGGCCGACTGATTTTCCGTCACAAGGACGAACGTCCCTCGACGCCCGGCGGCCCGCCGCGGGGTGGGGCGCAGCGCGGCGGCCAGTTCCGCCGCCGTTAGTCGCCTCCCGGCGCGCGAGCGCGGAAGTAAAGTTCTGACCTGTATGCTGATCCGCCGTGGGCATCACGGCGGATCAAAAAATCGTGCGCGTCAGGATTGTTTTGAGGCCTTAATTCCGATAAAATGAATTAATCGATTTTCGGCCGGACGACATTAGCATCCACCGGTACAGCCGGTTCAGACACGCTGACGACCCTTCCAAAAATTCGATCTAACCTGCCTGCGCGAGCAGGCTCTTACATTGTGCTATCTAGAAGGGACTACCCCAGTGAGCATGGGAACCGTGAAGTGGTTTAACGCGACCAAGGGTTATGGCTTCATCCAGCCCGACGACGGCGGCAAGGACGTGTTCGTTCACATCAGCGCCGTCGAGCGCGCGGGCCTCGGCTCGCTGCAGGAAGGTCAGAAGGTCTCCTATGAGATCGTGGCCGACCGCCGCTCCGGCAAGTCGGCAGCGGACAACCTCCGCGCCGCGGGCTGAGCCTGCCGGGCCCCCGGATATTGACCCGGGCCGGCTCAGGCGAGCCAAGGAATTAAAAAAGGCCGTGCGCAACGCACGGCCTTTTCATGTTCGAAGACTTCTCCGTACGCGGCACGGATATCCTGCCCGGGCAGAGCGCCAATCGGTCCTGCTAGTTGGTCTTGGCGGCCCCGCCGGCAGCCCCGCTGGCATTGTTGCTCAGCGAGCCTGCCTGGGTCATCGTGTGGTTGAAGTAGGCGTCGCTGTCGCCGAGCGTCAAGCGACGCTGGCAAAGCGGCATGCAGCTGTAGGACTCGCGCTCGATCCCGCGATAGACGGTGACGAGCCGGTCGCTCGGACCTTCGACCTGGATCTGGCGGTCGACCAGGATCTCGCCGCCCCGGTCGAGCGCGATGAAATTGGTGGCACCATAACCCTTCCCGGTCACGACGATCATGCCGCCGGGCTGCAGCGTGACGTCCGCGATCAGGGGATTGCCGACCACGATGGTCGCGACCTTGCCGGGGAGCCGGACCAGCTTGGCCTGGTCGACATTGACGGCAATGGTGTCGGCGGTCGGCTCGGCAAGGCCGGCACCGGGCGATGCCAGCATCGCAGCCGCAACCAGAAGGCAGACGCGCGCCTGACGGCGCAGCAATTCTTTACGCATACACTTACCCCCGGGACGTCACAAACCGGCAGAAACGATCAGATACAGCGGAGCCGGTGCCCGACCCGGCTAACCTGCCCTTAATTCGTGAACGTTCCGCAAACTCGCCGACTATTGTTTGAAGGGACCGGCGCTTTGTAGCCCTCTGGAGACGTTGACGCCGCCCTAGTGGCGGAACGGATAGGCGAGCTGGCCGCCGATTTCCTTGGGCATGGTCGCTTCGTCCTTGCCGTAATCCTGCGGCAGCCTGCCTTCTGGCATACGGAAGGTGCCAAACAGCACGTCCCAGATCGGGAACGTCCCGGCAAAATTGGTGTCGCCTCCCTCTTCCAGCGAGGTGTGGTGCCAGCGGTGGAACACCGGCGTCGCCAGCACGTATCTGAACGGTCCGAAGGTCCAGTTCAAGTTGGCGTGCACGAAGGCCGAATGGAAGGTGGTGAACGGGCCGACCCAGATCATGACGTTCGGGGAAATACCGGCCATCAGCAGCACGACGTCGACGCTGATCGTCCCGAGCACGAGATTGACGGGATGGAAGCGCGCCGCGGAAATCCAGCCGATCTCCTCCGACGAATGATGGATTGCGTGGTACTTCCAGAACCCGCCGTCATGGAAAAGCCGGTGCAGCCAGTACAGCATGAAATCGGACAGCACCAGGAACAGCACGGCCTGCACCCACAGCGGCAGCTGTGACAGCGGGCCATGGCCATTGTCGTAGAAGGCGATGAGTTCGTCGGCCTCGTGGATGTTGAAGACGACGCCGGCGCCGACGATCAGCAGTCCGATCCGCATCGTGCGGGCGAACACCGGAACGAAGAACCAGTAGCAGATGTCTGTGATGATCTCCCGCTTGCGCCACCACGGCGCACCGGGATTGCAGGCCCAGAAATGCTCGAGCACGGTGAAGACTGCCGCGAGCACCAGGGTGACGGGGACCACCTTCGCGATGGTCTCGCCGAGCATCAGGGCGACTTGCATGGGCAGGCTCGACATCGTCGCCTCACTTCCGAATTGCTGGTCCCGCCTAGGCCTACTCCGCTAGATTTAAGGGAGGGTGAAGCCGGCCGGCGCGTGCGCTGCATTCGGAACCGGGCCGAATTCAACGGCCGCCTTAAGACGAAATTCACTCTGGCCAAAAGCATCGCGCGACAAGCGGATTTGCGCGATTGAATTAACGCTACCGAAAGAGCTCGGCTCTCATCTTCGTCGCGTCAAAGACAGCGCCGAACGAGGCGATCCCACCCAGAAGGAGTTTTGTTCATGAAGAACTTGATTGCGCGTTTCGCGAAAGACGAATCCGGCGCCACCGCCATCGAATACGGTCTGATCGCCGCCGGCATCGCGTTGGCCATCATCACGGTCGTCAACAATCTCGGCAGCTCGCTGAACACCAAGTTCGGCTCGATCAGCTCGTCGCTGAAGTAAGTACCCGAAGAGCGATTCGCAAAAGCCCCGGACCTCCGGGGCCTTTGTTTTTCTGAAGACGGCGAGTTCCAGTGGCGTTGCGCGAGTACAGAACCGATGCCGCGGTCGCGGCGAACGAGGCGAAGGCGGCGCAGACCGGCTCGCCGGCCTATTGGGTCTGCCTTGCGCTGCTGCTTGCGACGGTCACGCTCGCCGTGCGCATTGCCAGCCTCTGGTGAGCACGCTCGCGGCGGAGCCAGCCTCGCCACTCGGCTGCCGTTGTCGGTTTGTTTAGCACTGCCGGCTAGCATCCGCGCCGCCAGCTTCGGCGACACAACCAGGCCTCAAGACGCAGCCCATGATCCTCGACCTTGCGCGCCTTCTGCTCTTCCCGGCTCTCATGGCATTCGCCGCTGCGAGCGACCTCTTCACGATGACGATCTCGAACCGCGTGTCGCTGGCATTGGTCGCCGGCTTCTTCGCCCTCGCTCTCGCCGGTGGCATGGCACCTTATGAGATGCTGAGCCATGTCGGTGCCAGCGCACTCCTGCTGGTCGTGGCCTTCACCTGCTTTGCGATGGGCTGGGTCGGCGGCGGCGATGCCAAGGTCGCGGCCTCCGTCGCACTCTGGTTCGGCTTTGCGCATCTGATGAACTTTCTGCTCTACGCCTCGCTGTTCGGCGGGGCGCTGACGCTGCTCCTGCTCCAGTTCCGGCAGTGGCCGCTGCCCTACGGACTGGCGGGCCAGGCCTGGCTCGCACGGCTGCACGCCAAGGAGAGCGGTATTCCCTACGGCATCGCGCTCGCACTGAGCGCGCTGATGGTTTACCCGGAGACCGAATGGGTGAAGGCGATCGATCTCGCTCACCTCGCGCTGCGCTGAACGCACCGGGTAAACCCGGCGTTAAGGCGATTTAGATACGCCTCATTAACCATGCTTTGACGAATAGCTGGTCAACTGCCGATCACGGCGGCGGCAGCGTCGCGGCGTTTTGTTGGAAAGTGAAGCGTATGAATAGGGCACGCATTGTCGTCCTGACCGTCGCCATCTGCGCCGGCGGCGTCGCCGCGTACCTGGCGAGCGGCACGGACAATTCTGCGCCGCCTCCGGCTCCGGTCGCACAGCTTCCGACCGTCGACGTCCTGGTCGCCAAGAACGACATCGGTCTCGGCCAGACCGTGAAGCCGGAAGACGTGCAATGGCAGACCTGGCCGGCCGCGACCGCCAGCGCCACTTTCATCCGCCGCAACGAGCGTCCCGAGGGCGTGACCCAGGTGACCGGCTCGATCGCGCGCGCTCCCTTCATTCAGGGTGAGCCAATCCGCGACCAGAAGCTGGTCAAGGCCGAGGGCTCCGGCTTCATGGCGGCCATCCTGCCGAGCGGCATGCGGGCGATCTCGACCGAGATCTCGCCGGAGACCGGCGCAGGCGGCTTCATCCTGCCCAACGACCGCGTCGATGTGATCCTCACGCGCCGCCTCAAGAATCCGGACCAGAGCAACGGTGCTCCGGACATCGTCACCTCCGAGATCATCCTGACCAACATCCGCGTCCTGGCCATCGACCAGGCGCCGAAGGAGAAGGACGGCCAGAACACGGTGGTCGGTAAGACCGTGACCTTGGAGCTCAATCCCGCGCAGACCCAGGCGCTTTCGTCGGCCCGCCAGGCCGGAACGCTGTCGCTGGCGTTGCGCAGCATAGCCGACGTCAAGATGAGCGAGATCACGCTCGACGAATCCGCACAGAAGCGCGACGGCGTTTCGATCATTCGCTACGGCATTCCAAGTCAGACGGCGAAAGCAAGATGAAGGCAGTCGATATGAAATGCAGGGCAAATCTGGCGACGATGCGAACCTCACTGGTTCGCGCCCTGTCGTTTTCGGCCGCCCTCGCGCTGACGCTCAAC
This sequence comes from Bradyrhizobium sp. C-145, assembly GCF_023375135.1. Taxonomy (NCBI): domain Bacteria; kingdom Pseudomonadati; phylum Pseudomonadota; class Alphaproteobacteria; order Hyphomicrobiales; family Nitrobacteraceae; genus Bradyrhizobium; species Bradyrhizobium sp. C-145. The sequence goes on from NZ_CP088150.1 coordinate 8,312,824, forward strand.
CCGGCCCTCAGCCCGGTGGTCGCCGCCGACTACCGTCCCATGGCGCCGGTCGCGGCCGACGGCCAGATGAACGCGCGTTTCCTCTCGCTCGGCATCGGCAAGTCTGTCGTGATCGACCTGCCGCGCGACATCAAGGACGTGCTGGTCGCCGACCCCAAGATCGCCAATGCCGTGGTCCGCTCGGCGCAGCGCGCCTACATCATCGGCGCCACCGTCGGCCAGACCAACATCGTGTTCTTCGATTCCGCCGGCCAGCAGATTGCGGCCTATGACATCGCGGTCAAGCGCGACCTCAACGGCGTGCGGGCCGCGCTGAAGCAGATCCTGCCCAATTCCGACATCCAGATCGACGGCCTCGGCGACGGCATCGTCCTGACCGGCACGGCGGCGAACCCGTTGGAAGCGCAGCAGGCCAACGATCTCGCCGCACGGCTCGCCGGCAGCGCCGACAAGGTGGTGAACTCGATCGTGGTCCGCGGCCGCGACCAGGTCATGCTGAAGGTGACGGTGGCCGAAGTCCAGCGCAACATCGTCAAGCAGCTCGGCATCGACCTCTCCGCGAACCTGAACTACGGCACCTCTGTGGTGAGCTTCTCCAACTCGAATCCGTTCACGGCTCTCGGCAAGAACCTCGTGGACGGCAACAACCTGACCACGAAGTTCGGCGCGACGCCGACCGTGCAGGCCACCCTGCGCGCGATGGAGACCGCGGGCGTGATCCGTACGTTGGCCGAGCCGAACCTGACCGCGATCTCCGGCGAGTCGGCGACCTTCATTGCCGGCGGTGAATTCCCGGTGCCGGCAGGCTATGCCTGCGATCCCGTCACGCATGTCTGTACCACCCAGATCAGCTTCAAGAAGTTCGGCATCTCGCTCAACTTCACCCCCGTGGTTCTGAGCGAGGGCAAGATCAGCCTGCGCGTGATGACCGAGGTCTCGGAACTATCGAACGAAAATGCGATCACGCTGTCCCAGGCCGTGAGCGCGACGTCGGTGAACTCGCTGACGGTGCCCTCGATCCGGACCCGCCGCGCCGAGACCTCGCTGGAAATTCCCTCGGGCGGCGCGATGGCAATGGCTGGCCTGATCCAGCAGCAGACCAAGCAGGCGGTCAGCGGGCTGCCGGGGCTGATGCAGCTCCCGGTCCTCGGCACGCTGTTCCGCAGCCGCGACTTCGTCAACAACGCAACCGAACTGGTCGTGATCGTGACGCCCTATGTCGTTCGCGCGGTCGCGCAAAAGGACCTGTCGCGGCCGGATGACGGCTTCGCCGCCCCGGCCGATCCGCAGGCCGAGTTGCTCGGCAACATCAACCGCATCTACGGCGTGCCTGGCCGGACCGAACCGGCCAGGAATTACCGCGGCACCTACGGCTTCATCACCGACTGAAGCGGAACGGGGACTTCACGATGATCACAAGACCACCCCAGCTTCGCAAACGCGCCATCCGCCTCGGTGGCGCGCTCGTCGGCATGGCGCTCGCGCTCGGCGGCTGCCAGCACGACGAAGCCGTCACCGCCTCCATTCCCGACGATTACAAGCAGCGCCATCCGATCGCGATCGAAGAGCAGGACCGCTCGATCGTCGTCTTCGTCGGCCACGCGCGCGGCGGCTTGACCGCTGCCCAGCGCGCCGACGTCATGGGCGTCGCCTCGGCCTGGCTGCACGAGGGCACCGGCGCCATCCGGATCGACGTGCCATCCGGCACGCCCAACGCGCGACCGGTCGCGGACACCATGCGAGAGATCCAGGCGATGCTGGCGGCGGCGGGCGTTCCGCCGCGCGGCGTCATCGTTCGCCCCTATCAGCCGGAAGACAGGCGCTTCCTGCCGCCGATCCGACTTACTTACTCCAAGATCGCCGCGGTCGCGGGCCCCTGCGGCCTGTGGCCGGACGACATCGGCCCCTCGATCAAGAACAAGAGCTGGTTCGAGAACAAGGACTATTACAATTACGGCTGCGCCTATCAGCGCAACCTCGCGGCGATGGTCGACAATCCGTCGGACCTCGAGCAGCCGAGGGCGGAAACGCCGCCCTATATAGCGCGTCGCACCACGGCCTTCGAGAAGTATCGCAAGGGGACGACGACGGCGACCCTCCATCCCGAAGCCGACAAGGCCAAACTCAGCGACACCGGCAAATGATCAGCTACGCTCGCCAGCCTCAAGAAGAGCAGCCGGAAACACCGCCCCCGCCGGTCGAGGAGCATATTGCGCCCTCGCCGCGTGTCTCGGTGCAGGCGTTCTGCGAGACCGTGGAGACCGCTGCCGCGGTGCAGTCGGCCGGCGAGGATCGCCGTCTCAGCAAGGCTCATCTGAAGATCCAGATGGGCGGCATGGCGGCGGCGATCGAAGCCTATCGCTCCGCTCCGACCCCGAACGTGATCGTGCTCGAAAGCGACGGTCGCAGCGACCTCCTGGGCGGGCTCGATCAGCTCGCTACCGTCTGCGACGCCGGCACCCGCGTGGTGGTGATCGGGCGTATCAACGACGTCATGCTCTACCGCGAGCTGGTGCGCCGTGGCGTCAGCGACTACGTGCTCGCGCCGGTCGGCGCGATCGACGTCGTGCGCTCGATCTGCAACCTGTTCTCGGCGCCGGAAGCCAAGGCGGTCGGCCGCATCATCGCCGTGGTCGGCGCCAAGGGCGGCGTCGGCGCTTCCACCATCTCCCACAACGTCGCCTGGGCGATCGCCCGCGATCTTGCGATGGATGCGGTCGTCGCGGATCTCGACCTCGCTTTCGGCACCGCCGGGTTGGACTACAACCAGGACCCGCCACAGGGCATTGCCGACGCCGTGTTCTCACCCGATCGCGTCGATACGGCCTTCATCGACCGCCTGCTGTCGAAATGCACCGACCATCTCAGCCTGCTGGCGGCGCCCGCGACGCTCGACCGGGTCTATGACTTCGGCTCCGACGCCTTCGATGCCGTGTTCGACACGCTGCGGTCCACCATGCCCTGCATCGTGCTCGACATCCCGCACCAATGGTCGGGCTGGACCAAGCGCGCCTTGATCGGAGCCGACGACATCCTGATCGTGGCCGCGCCCGATCTCGCCAATTTGCGCAATACCAAGAACCTGTTCGATCTGTTGAAGGCCTCGCGCCCCAACGACCGGCCGCCGCTCTACTGCCTGAACCAGGTCGGTGTCCCGAAACGGCCCGAAATCGCCGCCACGGAATTCGCCAAGGCGATCGAGAGCCAGCCGGTCGCGTCGATCCCGTTCGAGCCGCAGATCTTCGGCTCGGCGGCCAACAATGGCCAGATGATCGCGGAGATCTCGGCCAATCACAAGTCGATCGAGATGTTCCTTCAGATCGCCCAGCGCCTGACCGGCCGCAGCGAGACGAAGAAACAAAAGTCGTCCTTGTTTTCACCCCTGATTGAGAAGTTGCGGGGAAAATAAGCCGCCGCATGGAGTTGTTAAGTGTTCGGTAAGCGTAGCGGAACAGACACCGACTTTCGGGCTCCCAAGCCCGGCACCGTGTTGCCCGAGCCCTCCCAGGCTCCGGCGGCGACGGTGTCGCGCGCCCCGCTCCCGCCGGCCGTCGCCTCGCCATCGCTTGCCCCTGCCAAGGCGCCGCCGCCTCCCGCCATGGAGAGCCGGCGCTCGGACAATTATTACGAGGTCAAGGCGACCATCTTCGGTGCGCTGATCGAGGCCATCGATCTCGCCCAGCTCGCCAAGCTCGATTCCGAGTCCGCCCGCGAGGAAATTCGCGACATCGTCAACGAGATCATCGCGATCAAGAACATCGTGATGTCGATCGCCGAGCAGGAGGAACTGCTCGACGATATCTGCAACGACGTGCTCGGCTATGGCCCGCTGGAGCCTCTGCTCGCGCGCGACGACATCGCCGACATCATGGTGAACGGCGCCGGCACCGTCTTCATTGAGGTCGGGGGCAAGATCCAGCGCACCGGAATCCGCTTTCGAGACAACCAGCAGCTCCTCAACATCTGTCAGCGCATCGTCAGCCAGGTCGGCCGGCGCGTCGACGAATCCTCGCCGATCTGCGACGCGCGCCTCGCCGACGGCTCCCGCGTCAATGCCATCGTGCCGCCGCTCGCGATCGACGGCCCGGCCCTCACCATCCGCAAATTCAAGAAGGACAAGCTGACGCTCGATCAGCTCGTCAAGTTCGGCGCGATCTCGCCGGAAGGCGCCGAGATCCTCCAGATCATCGGCCGGGTCCGCTGCAACGTGCTGATCTCCGGCGGCACCGGCTCGGGCAAGACGACGCTGCTCAACTGTCTGACCAACTACATCGAGCACGACGAACGCGTCATCACCTGCGAGGACGCGGCCGAGCTCCAGCTCCAGCAGCCTCATGTGGTCCGGCTCGAAACCCGCCCGCCCAACATCGAAGGCGAAGGCCAGGTCACCATGCGCGAGCTGGTGCGCAACTGCCTCCGTATGCGCCCCGAACGCATCATCGTCGGCGAAGTCCGCGGACCCGAGGCGTTCGACCTGCTTCAGGCCATGAACACCGGCCATGACGGCTCGATGGGGACGCTGCATGCCAACAATCCGCGCGAGGCGCTGTCGCGTTGCGAATCCATGATCACCATGGGCGGTTTCTCTCTGCCCTCGCGCACCATTCGCGAAATGATCTGCGCATCCATCGACGTCATCGTCCAGGCCGCGCGCCTGCGCGACGGCTCGCGCCGCATCACCCACATCACCGAAGTGATGGGCATGGAAGGCGACACCATCATCACCCAGGACATCTTCCTCTACGACCTGATCGGCGAAGACGCCAACGGCAAGATCATCGGCCGGCACCGCTCGACCGGCATCGGCCGCCCGAAATTCTGGGAACGCGCCCGCTATTACGGCGAAGAGAAGCGCCTTGCCGCCGCGCTCGACGCCGCCGAATTGGCGCCGACAACATGAGCAGGTCAGCGTCATGAACATGCAGGTCCTCGCCCTCGCCTTTCTCGCCACGGCCGCCGTTGGCGGCATCGCCTGGGTCTTCCTCTATCCACTCCTGTCAGGGGAGCAAAAGGCCGAAAACCGCCGCGCTTCGATCGCGCGTGCCGACACGCCCGCAGCCAAGCAGACCGAGAAGAGCCAACGATCGCGCCGTGAGCAGGTCGAGACTTCGCTCAAGGATCTCGAGGCGCGGCGCCAGCAGGAGAAGAGAATCCCGCTCAGCGTCCGCCTCTCGCAGGCGGGACTCGACTGGACCCCGCAGAAATTCTGGGTCGTGTCCGCCGTCGTGGCGGGCGTGCTGTTCGCGGCTGCTCTGTTCGTCGGAGGCGGCCTGCTCGGCGCCGCCGGTCTCGGCTTTGCCGGCGGCTTCGGCCTGCCGCGCTGGGCGCTGGGCTTCCTCAAGAAGCGTCGCGAGACCAAGTTCCTGGCGGCACTGCCCGATGCGGTCGACGTGATCGTCCGCGGAATCAAGGCCGGTCTGCCGCTGTTCGAGTCGATCAAGGTCGTCGCCGCCGATTCACCGGAGCCGCTGCGCAGCGAATTCCTCCAGATCATCGAGACGCAGGCGATCGGCATGCCGCTCGGCGAGGCCTGCTCGCGGCTGTATGACCGCATGCCGCTCCCAGAGGCGAATTTCTTCGGCATCGTGATCTCGATCCAGCAGAAGTCGGGCGGTAACCTCTCCGAAGCGCTCGGCAACCTCTCCAAGGTGCTGCGCGACCGCAAGAAGATGAAGGAGAAGATTCAGGCGATGTCGATGGAGGCCAAGGCCTCGGCCGGCATCATCGGCTCGCTGCCGCCGATCGTGATGTTCCTCGTCTATCTCACGACGCCGCACTATATCTCGCTGCTTTGGACCCACCCGACCGGCCAGCTGATGCTGGTCGGCTGCGTCGTCTGGATGTCGATCGGCGTCATGGTGATGAAGAAGATGATCAACTTCGATTTCTGACGGTGCCGTATGGTCGAGTTTCTCGTTTCGAAGCTACATGACGTCCGCTTCATGACCATGCTGCTGGCGGCCATTGCCGCCAGCGCCACCGTCTATACGCTGGTGATGCCGCTGTTTGCCGGCGAGGGACTCTCCAAGCGCATGAAGGCGGTGGCGAGCGAGCGTGAGCGCCTCCGGCAGCGCGAGCGCGAGCGCCTCAACAAGAGCGAGAAGGTGTCGCTGCGCCAGACGCCGAAGCAGCTCGTCTCCAAGGTGGTCGAGGACTTCAACCTCACCAAATGGCTCGCGCAGGAAGCCGCCCGCGACAAGCTCATCATGGCGGGCTACCGCGGCCAGGCGCCCTACATCACCTTCCTGTTTGCCCGCATGGTCGCTCCGATCGGGCTCTTCGTCGGTGCCGCCGTCTACGTCTTCTTGATCGCGCACATGAAGCAGGCGATGCCGATCAAGATCGGCATCTGCGTCGGCGCGGCCTATCTCGGCCTGCAGGCCCCGATGCTGTTCCTCAAGAACGCGATCTCCAAGCGCCAGCTCTCGATCAAGCGCGCCTTTCCCGACGCGCTCGACCTGCTGTTGATCTGCATCGAATCCGGCATGTCGGTCGAAATGGCGTTCCGGAAGGTCTCCACCGAGATCGTCGGCCAGTCGATTGCGCTGTCGGAGGAGTTCGCGCTGACCACGGCCGAGCTGTCCTACCTGCAGGACCGGAAGATGGCCTATGAAAACCTGGCGCGGCGCACCGGGCTCGAAGGCGTCAAGTCGGTCTGTCTCGCGCTTCAGCAGGCGGAGCGTTACGGTACGCCGCTCGGGCATTCGCTGCGCGTCATGGCGCAGGAAAACCGCGACATGCGCATGAATGAGGCCGAGAAGAAGGCCGCTGCGCTACCGCCGAAATTGACTGTGCCGATGATCCTGTTTTTCCTGCCAGTGCTGTTCGTCGTCATTCTCGGACCGACGGGCATCAAGATCACCGAGCTGCACTGACGCGAGAGACCGGCGCGCGGTCCGCTGGCGACGCCAAGTTGAAGGTTAGTCCCATCAATCGGGCTGGCTGAGCGAAGCGACCGGGGTCCGCTTCGGTGCGCCGCGCGGGGCGTCGTTGCGGTTCAGCATTTCCTTGAGATAGGCGACATTGGCTGCGGCCTGGTCCGGCGGCAGGTCCGCCTTGACGATGGTCTCGGCCTCGGCGAAGCGTCCTTGGAGGCCGACGACCAGAGCGAGATTCTGCCGCACCCGGGCGCTCGCGCGCGGCGAAGCGTAAGCCTGTCGCAGCGCCTCTTCGGCCTTGGGCAGGTTCCTCGTCAACATGTAGGACAGGCCGAGATTGGAGAGGACGCCGGGATCACCCGGCGCGATCTTCAGGGCGCTCGCATAATAGGAGCGCGCCTCCTCGTGCCGGCCCATCTGATCGAGCGCAGTACCCTGCACTGAGAGCAGATGCCAGTCCGGATTGTCGGGCGAATGCGCCTTCGACAACACGTCGAAGGCCTGCTGGAAATTGCCGTTGTCGGCGAGCGCGCGGCCGTACTGGGCGAGCAGCGGCTTGTTGCCGGGATTGGCGATGGTCGCCTGCTCGAGCACGGCGACGGCTTGGGCGCGCTGCCCGTTGGCGCGCAAGGCCTGGCCATAGGCGAGCGCGGCGCCGGCATCCTTGGGATTGGCACGATAGCGCTCGCCATAGACTTCGACAGCGCGCGCGGGATCGGCGGGAGCGGCTTCCGCCCGCGGCCCGACCGAGCCCGTGACCTCGGAGAGCTTCGACATGCCCGTGCAGCCGCCGAGGCCCATAGCCACTGCCGCGATCAGCGAGGTGGACGCAAGAAGCCGGGCAAGACTGAACCGTTGACGCATGACGCTTTGACTCTCGAGCCGATTGATCGAGCCGAACGCGCCAGCAATAGACTGTTAACCCTAACGGCCAGTTAACATCGGCCAAGTCACACCGCTCACGGCAGCGTCTGCGGCGGCACCTTCCCGCTGGCCCCGAGATCGAGGCCGAGCACCTTCACCTGTTCGTTCAGGTCCCGCAGCAATTGCACTCTCCGTCGCGCAGTGAATACGAGATCTGCCCGACGGCGGCTTCGTCCCGCCCGGTCAATATTCGATGGCGAGCCGCTTGCGGATTTCATCGATGCGCTTGTCCAGCGCATCGAACCGCGCGTGGACGGAGCGGTCGTGGAGATAGAAGACGTAGCCGCCGGCGAGGAACGCGAAGATCCAATGATGGTGCTCGACATAGCCGAAGATCGCCTCGATGGCCTGGCCGATGAACGTGACCACGCTCCACACGAATTCCATTGCAATTCCTCCCGGCAGGCTCGTCGGCCGCCAGCGAACTCCAACAGCTGGCGGCCGTCCTCGGAACCTAGCATGGCCCCCGCACTGCGAGTAGCGGCTCGCTGACCGGTGACAGCAAAGCCGATTGCGGCGGCGTCGAAACTCTGCGAAGTCTCGTTCCTACGACCTGCTTGATCTGATGATCCGGACCCGCCAATGCCTTCTGTCTTCGAGACGTCGCCCACCGCCATCCCGATCACCTTCGTTACCAAATCGAGCTGGGATCAGGTCGCTGAGGCGCTGCCGCCGGCGCAACGCCAGTTCGCCACCGCGAGCGCCTTTGCCTCCAAGCCCGGCGGCTATCTCGCGCTGCCCGCGCCGGATGGCGCAATTGCACAGGTGCTGTTCGGCCTCGAGGACGAGGGCGCCAGATCGCGCGACCTGTTCCGGCCGGGCGCCCTGCCCGGCCTGCTGCCGCCGGGCACCTATCGCTTTGCCAATGCGCCGCACGACGCACGGCTGGCGGCGCTCGCCTTCGCACTCGGCAGCTACCGCTTTTCCCGTTACAGCAAGGCTGACAGGCTCGACGTCCGGCTGGTGCCGCCGGATGGCGTCGACGCGACCGAAATCGATCGCATGGCAGATGCGGCGATGCTGGCGCGCGATCTCATCAACACACCGGCCAACGACATGGGACCGGAGCAGCTCGCCGCATCCGCACAAGCGCTCGCCGCCGAATTCGGCGCAAGCTTCGCCTGCACCATCGGTGAGGATCTGAAGACGAATTTTCCGCTGATCCACGCCGTCGGCATGGCCTCCAGCCGCGCGCCGCGGCTGATCGACATCGGCTGGGGCGATCCGGCTCATCCCAAGGTGACACTGGTCGGCAAGGGCGTCTGCTTCGACACCGGCGGGCTCGACCTGAAGCCGTCGAGCGGCATGCTGATCATGAAGAAGGACATGGGCGGCGCCGCCAACGTGCTCGCGCTCGCACGCATGGTGATGGATGCGAAGCTGAAGGTGCGGCTGCGCGTGCTGATACCGGCCGTGGAAAACGCTGTCGCCGGCAATGCCTTCCGCCCGCTCGACATCTTCACCTCGCACAAGGGCATCACGGTCGAGATCGGCAATACCGACGCCGAAGGCCGCCTCGTCCTCGCCGACGCGCTGGCGCTGGCCGATGAAGAGAAACCGGAGCTGCTGATCGACCTGGGCACGCTGACCGGCGCGGCTCGCGTTGCGCTGGGGCCGGATTTACCGCCCTTTTACACCAACGATGAGACGCTGGCCGTCGACGTCGCGCGTTGCGCAGTGAAGGAGAACGATCCGTTGTGGCGCATGCCGCTGTGGCCGCCTTACGATGCCTGGCTGGACTCCAAGACGGCGACCATCACCAACGCGCCGTCCGGCGGCTTCGCCGGCTCGATCACCTGCGCGCTGTTCCTGCAACGCTTCGTCGAGCACGCCAAGAGCTGGCTGCATGTCGACATCTATGGCTGGACGCCGTCGGCGAAGCCGGCGCGGCCCGAAGGCGGCGAGTGCCAGGCCGCACGCGCCATCTACGCACTCTTGAGCGAACGCTATGCATGACCTGCGGCTGACGCCGGCGCGGGGCGACATCGCCGCGAAATATCTCGAAGGCAAGGTTGAGGCGGATCGCTTCGTCACCGGCGAGGAATTCGAGGTGGTCGAGGCGATCGCGCCGGTGCGCGAGCAGCCATCGTCGAACGCGATGCTGATGACGGAGGCGCTGCGCGGCGAGCGCGTCACCATTTACGACCGCAACGGCGAAGGCTGGGCCTGGGGCCAGCTCAACGGCGACGGCTATGTGGGCTGGCTGCCGGATGCAGCGCTCATGAAGCCCGCGGCCGCCCCGACCCACGTGGTCAGCGCGCTGCGAACATTTGCCTTCCCCGGCCCCTCGATCAAATTGCCGCCGGCGGACACGCTGGTGCTGGGATCAAAGCTCACGATCGTGCGCGCGGACGGGGCCTTCGCTGTGACGCGCGAAGGAACGTTCTTACCGAAAACGCATCTTGCCCCGCTCGATCATCGCGAGCCGGATTTCGTCGCCGTCGCCGAGCGCTTCGCCGGCACGCCCTATCTCTGGGGCGGCAAGAGCAGTTTTGGCATCGATTGCTCGGGCCTCGTCCAGGTCTCGCTCAGTGCTGCCGGCATCGGCTGCCCGCGCGACAGCGACATGCAGCAGGCCGGCCTCGGCCGCGCGCTGGAGCCGCATGAGTGGGGTAGCTTGGTGCGCGGCGATCTGATCTTCTGGAAGGGCCATGTCGCCATCGTCCGCGACGCCGGCTCCATGGTTCACGCCAATGCGCACCACATGGCGACCGTGATCGAGCCGATCGAGCCGGCGCTCGCGCGGATCAGGCAAGCCGGCAGCGAGGTCGCCGCGATCAAGCGGCTCTGACGAACGCTACGTCGCAACCGCCCCATTCCCGGCCGTCTCCAGCCGGAATGCCGCCGCGAACAGCGCGCGGGTGTAATCCGTCTTCGGGTTCTTGAAGAGCTCGGCGGCCTGTCCCTCCTCGACCACCTTGCCGCCGCGCATCACGATGAGATGGCTGGCGAGCGAGGCGACGACGCGCAAATCGTGCGAGATGAACATGTAGGTGAGGTCGCGCTTGCGCTGGAGCTCGCGCAACAGATCGACCATCTGCGCCTGGAACAGCATGTCGAGCGCGCTGGTCGGCTCGTCCAGCACGACGAAATCCGGCTCCAGCACGACCGCGCGCGCGATGCTGATGCGCTGGCGCTGGCCGCCGGAGAATTCATGCGGATAGCGGTAGCGGGTGTCCGGCTTCAGCCCGACATCCTCGAGCGCCTTGACCACGCGCGCCTCGCGCTCCTCGCGCGAGAGATTCGGCTGATGCACGGAGAGGCCTTCGGCGATGATGTCGGCGACCGACATGCGCGGTGAGAGCGAGCCGAACGGATCCTGGAACACGATCTGCATGTCGCGCCGGAAGGGCCGCATCTCCTTGAAGCGCAGGCCCTGGATGTCCTTGCCCAGAAACACGATGCGTCCGTTCGAGGAGATCAGCCGCAGCAGTGCGAGTCCCAGCGTGGTCTTGCCCGAACCGGACTCGCCGACGACGCCGAGGGTCTCGCCCTTGCGCACGGCGACGCTGACGCCGTCGACCGCTTTGATGTGGCCCACCGTCTTGCGCATCAAGCCGCGCTTGATCGGAAACCACACCTTCAGCTCATTGGCCGACATCACCACCGGCGCACCCGGCTGCGGCGGCGCCGGATCGGGCTTCGGCTCGGCCGCGAGCAGGTCGCGCGTATAGGAATGCTTCGGGCTCCTGAAGACCTGCTCGACCGGCCCCTGCTCGACGATCACACCGCCCTTCATGACGCAGACGGTGTCGGCGATGCGGCGCACGATGCCGAGATCGTGGGTGATGAAGAGCAGGCTCATGCCGAGCCGCGAACGGATCTCGGCGAGCAGCGCCAGGATCTGCGCCTGCACGGTGACATCGAGCGCCGTGGTCGGCTCGTCCGCGATCAAGAGGTCGGGCTCGTTGGCGAGCGCCATTGCGATCATCACGCGCTGGCGCTGACCGCCGGAGAGCTGGTGCGGATAGCTCTTCAGCCGCGTCTCGGGCTCGGGAATGCCGACTTGCGTCAGCAATTCGAGCGTCCGCCTGCGCGCCTCGGCATTACTGGTCGGATTGTGCAGCTGGATGATCTCGCCGATCTGCGCCTCGATCGTATGCAGCGGATTGAGCGAGGTCATCGGCTCCTGGAAGATGATGGAAATGTCGCTGCCGCGGACCTCCCGCATCTGCTGCTCGGACTGATCGATCAGCTCCTGGCCCTTGAAGCGGATGCTGCCCGAGGGATGCGACGCGTTCGGATAGGGCAGCAGCTTCAGGATCGAGAGCGCGCTGACCGATTTTCCGGAGCCGGATTCGCCAACCAGCGCGACGCATTCGCCGCGCTTGATCTGGAACGAGATCTTGTCGACCGCGAGCGTGGTGGAGCCGCCCTGGTGGAAGGCCACCGAGAGATCGCGCACGCTGAGCAGGGGCTGGTTGATCGCGTCCATTGGTTTACCTGAACGTCTTGCGCGGATCGAAGGCGTCGCGCACGGCTTCGCCGATGAAGATCAAGAGCGACAGCATGATTGCGACCGAGAAGAAACCGGAGAAGCCGAGCCAAGGTGCCTGCACATTGGCTTTCGCCTGCGACAGCAATTCGCCCAGAGAGGGCGACCCCGGCGGCAGGCCGAAGCCCAGGAAATCGAGCGCCGTCAGCGTCATCACCGAACTCGACACGATGAAAGGCAGGAACGTCATGGTCGCGACCATGGCGTTCGGCAGCAGATGGCGGAACATGATGACCGGATTGGAGACACCGAGCGCCCGCGCCGCCTGAATATATTCGAAATTGCGCCCGCGCAGGAACTCGGCCCGCACGAGACCAACCAGCGAGACCCAGGAGAACAGCAACAGGATACCCAGCAGCACGAAGAAGCCGGGCACGAGGACCGAGGACAGGATCAGGAGAAGGTAGAGCGAGGGAATAGCTGTCCAGATCTCGATGAAGCGCTGGAAGATGAGATCGACCCGACCGCCGAAATAGCCCTGCACCGCCCCCGCCGCGATGCCGATGACGGATGAGATGATGGTAAGGCACAGGCCGAACAGCACCGAGATGCGGAATCCGTAGATCAGCCGCGCGACCACGTCGCGCCCCTGATCGTCGGTGCCAAGCCAGTTGTATTCGAGGTCGCGGCAGCTCTTCAGCCCCTTCTTCTCCACCACCGGCTTGCATTGCTTCTCGGTCAGCATCCAGGTCGGCGGCGACGGCGCCGGCGTCGGCAGGTCGAGATTGTGGGTATCGTAGGAATAGCGGATCAGCGGCCAGACGATGCTGCCGCCCTTGTCCTTGATCAGCTTCTGCAAATAGGGGTCGCGGTAGTCGGCCGCCGTCTCGAAATCGCCGCCAAAGGTGGTCTCCGAGTAAGTCACGAAGGCGGGCCAATAGAGCCGGCCGTCGAACTTGATCAAGAAAGGCCGGTCGTTGGCGATCAGCTCGGCGAACAGCGAGACCACGAACAAAATAATGAAGATCCAGAACGACCAGTAGCCGCGGCGGTTCGCCCTGAAGTTCTGCCAGCGCCGCTTGTTGAGCGGCGAAGGGGCGAACGACTTGCGCGTGATCGGAACGACCTCCCCCATTGGGGATTGAGTCGTGGTCTCGATGGGCGTCGGCGCGGTAATCGTCATCAGACCTCCCGCGCCTCGAAATCGATCCGGGGGTCGATCCACATATAGGTCAGGTCGGAGATCAGGTTGATCACGAGGCCGACCAACGAAAAGATGTAGAGCGTGCCGAACACCACGGGATAGTCGCGGTTGAGCACGCTCTCGAAACTGAGCAGTCCGAGCCCGTCCAGCGAGAAGATGGTTTCGATCAGCAGCGAGCCCGAGAAGAAGGCGTGGATGAAAGTCCCGGGAAAACCGGCGATCACGATCAGCATCGCATTGCGGAAGACATGCCCGTAAAGCACCCGGCCCTCGCCGCACCCCTTGGCACGCGCGGTCATGACATATTGCTTGCGAATCTCGTCCAGGAACGAGTTCTTGGTCAGGAACGTCATGGTGGTGAACGCGCCGAGCCCCATGGCGATCAGCGGCAGCGTCAGATGCCAGAAATAATCGATGATCTTCCAGTACCAGGGAAACTGCGACCAGCCGTCGGAGGTCAGTCCGCGCAGGGGGAACCAGTTAAAGAAGGAGCCGCCGGCAAACAGGATGATGAGAAGGACAGCGAACAGGAAGCCGGGAATGGCATAGCCAAGCACGAGAACGGTCGACGTCCAGGTGTCGAAGCGCGTGCCGTCCTTGACCGCCTTGCGGATGCCGAGCGGGATCGAGATCAGATAGGTGATCAACGTAAGCCAGATCCCGAGCGAGATCGAGACCGGCAGCTTCTCCCTGATCAGCTGGATCACGCTGACGTCGCGGAAATAGCTCTTGCCGAAATCGAAGCGCGCGAAGTTCCACACCATCAGGAGAAAGCGTTCCGGCGCCGGCTTGTCGAAGCCGAACTGCGCCTCCAGCTTCTTGATGAAATCAGGATCGAGGCCCTGCGCTCCGCGATATTTCGAGTTGATGGCATCGCCGCCGGCACCCAACTGCCCCGGCGCGCGTTGCGCGAAATCGCCGCCGCCCGAAATGCGCGAGCTGCCGCCGGTGTCCGCGCCCGAGAGCTGCGCGATCACGCGCTCGACCGGGCCGCCCGGCGCGAACTGCACGACGATGAAGGACACGAAGAGGATCCCCAGCAGCGTCGGGATCATCAAGAGGATGCGGCGGGCAATATAGGCGCTCATGATTATTTCGCCTGCTCGAGCTTGGCCGCCTTGGCGCCATCATGCCACCAGATGTCGGGAGCACCGACGCCGTTGGCGTAACGCGGCAGCTTCTGGGGATGGCTGAACTGATCCCAATACGCCAGCCGGTGCGTCTTGTTATACCATTGCGGCACCCAATAGCGGCCGGCGCGGAACAGGCGATCGAAGGCCCGACAGGCGATCGTCAATTCCTCGCGGCTGTCGGCCGCCATGATCTTCTCGATCATGGCATCGATCGCCGGGCTGGCGACGCCCGCGAGATTGTACGAGCCCTTGGTGTTGGCAACCTGCGACGAGAAGAACGCGCGCATGGCATCGCCCGGCGTCGCCGACATGCTGAAACGCTGGATCGTCATGTCGAAGTCGAAATCTTCCTGGCGCGCCTTGTGCTGCACGGCATCGACGACGCGCACGCTCGCCTCAATGCCAAGCGTCCCCAGGTTCTTGATGTAGGGCGCATGGTGCGGCTGGAAGGAGGGCTCGTCCAGCAGGAACTCGATTCTGAAGATCTCGCCATTCGGCAGCACCCGCTTGCCGTCCTTGATCGGTACGCCGGCCTCGTTCAGCAATTGCTGCGCCTTGCGCAGCAGGCTGCGGTCCTGCCCCGAGCCGTCGGAGACTGGCGGCGTGAAGGGCGCCGCGAACACGTCGTCGGGAACCTGGCCGCGGAACGGCTCCAGCAGCTTCAGCTCTTCCGGCGACGGAGGCCCGTTGCCGGCCATGAGGTCCGAGTTCTGGAATGGCGACACCGTACGGGCATAGGCGCCGTACATGATGGTCTTGTTGGTCCACTCGAAATCGAAGGCGTTGATCAGGGCCTCGCGCACGCGAGGGTCCTTGAATTTCTCGCGTCGCGTGTTGATGAACCAGCCCTGCGCACCGGAGGGCGTGTCGTCAGGCACGACCTCGAGCTTGACGCGACCATCCTTGGCGGCCGGAAAGTCGTAGCGCGTCGCCCAGATGCGCGAGGTGAATTCTTCACGGTAGAGATAGTTCTTGCCGGTGAAACCTTCGAAGGCGACGTCGCGGTCGCGATAGAATTCATAGCGCACGACGTCGAAATTATAGCTGCCGCGGCAAACCGGCAGGTCGGCGGCCCACCAGTCCTTGACCCGCTCGAACTCGATGTAGCGATTGACCTCGAACCTGCCGACCTTGTACGGACCGGAGCCGAGCGGAATATCCAGCGTCGATTCATCGAACGGGCGGGACGAGTAGTACGCCTTCGAAAAGATCGGCAGGCCCGCGACATAGAGCGGGACGTCGCGGGCACGCCCCTTGGCGAAGGTGACGACGAGCGTCGCATCGTCGATCGCTTCCGCACTGACCATGTCGCGCATCTGCACGATGATCAATGGATGCCCCTTGGTCTTCAGCGCCGTCAGCGAAAACGCTGCGTCGTGGGCGGTGAGCTTGCTGCCGTCATGGAATTTCGCCTCGGGCCGCATGGTGAAGCGATAGACAAGCTTGTCGGGCGATATCTGCACGGATTTGGCGGCGAGCCCGTACATTGCGTCCGGCTCGTCATTTGCCCGCACCATCAGCGGCGCAAACGTCATGTCCATGCCTTGCGCGCCGTCACCCTTGAGGATGAAGGCGTTGAGCGAGTTGAAGGTCTGGTAGGACTGATTATACGATTTCACCGACGGGATGAGCGAGAACGTGCCGCCCTTCGGCGCGCCCGGATTGACATAATCGAAATGGTGGAAATCGGCGGGATATTTGAGATCGCCGAATGCCGAGATGCCGTGGGCCTCGGTCGGCCTTTCCGACGCCGTTGCGCCGCGCTGCCAGGCGGCACCGAGTGCGCCGGCGACACCCAGGGCAAGCACCTGCCGACGTGAAAGCTGCGCCATGCGCAAAGGCTCCCTCAAGAGCGTTTTCCGTTCCGCGCCGCTTTTTCGGCGTCATACCACCACAGCGTCGGCAGGCCGGACCGTCCATATTTCGGCATTGGCTCGGCGTGGCTGAAGCGATCCCAACGGGCATAGCGTGCAAACGGATAGGTGAACTGAGGCACCACGTAGAAATTCCAGAGCAGCACGCGATCGAGCGCATGGGTGGCGGCGACGAGACCAGCGCGATCCTTGGCGAAGATCACCTTCTCGATCAAGGCATCCACAGCAGGGTTCTTGATGCCGATGGTGTTGCGCGCACCAGGCATGTCGGCGGCCTGCGAGCCCCAGAACTCGCGCTGCTCGTTGCCCGGCGAGAGCGACTCGCCCCACTGATCGATGATCATGTCGAAGTCGAAGCTGCGCAACCGGTTCTGGTACTGCGCATCATCGACCGTACGAACCGACGCATTGACGCCGATCCGCTCCAGCGACGGCTTGTAGAACAGTGCGATTCGCTCGGATGAGGGATCCTGCACCAGGATTTCGACCGTCAGGACCTTGCCCGAGGCGTCCACCAGCTTGTGGTCGCGCACTTCGAAACCGGCCTCTTTCAGCAGCTTTGCCGCTTCGCGCAGATTGGCGCGCACGGCCTCCGAAGTGCCGCCGACTGGATTCTGGTAAGGCGTGGTGAAAACTTCCGGCGGCACCTTGTCCTTTACGGTTTCGAGGATCTGCAATTCCTCTCCCTGGGGCAGACCGGTCGCGGCAAGTTCCGTACCTTCGAAATAGCTGTTGATGCGCTTGTACTGACCGAAGAAGAGCTGCTTGTTCATCTCCTCGAAGTCGAAGGCATAGTTGAAGGCGCGCCGCACCCGCGCGTCCTTGAACTGGGGGCGCCTGATGTTGACGACGAAGGCCTGCATGCGGCCGGAATCGTTGATCGGAAATTCTTCCTTGATCACCCGCTTCTCCGCGACCGCGGGGAAGTCATAGGCCGTCGCCCACTGCTTGGCGGAGTTTTCCGCGATCCAGTCGGCCTGGTCGGCCTTGAAGGCTTCCAGCGCCACGATGTTGTCGCGGAAGAACTCGAAGCGCAGCTCGTCGAAATTGTTGGTGCCGATCTGACTGGGGAGATTGGCACCCCAATGATCTTTCACCCGCTCCAGCTTGATCGAGCGTCCCGCCACGAATTCCTTGATCCGGTACGGGCCGGAGCCCAGCGGGATCTCCAGCGTGGTCGCGCTGACATCGCGCTTGCGGCCCTGCGCGTCGGTGCCTTCCCACCAATGCTTCGGCAGCACGATCAATTCGCCGACGATGGTCGGCAATTCGCGGTTGCCCGGCCCGTCGAAGCTGAACTTGACGTCACGCTCGCCGACCTTCTCCGCCTTGGTCACATGGCGATAGTAGGACGCGTACATCGGGCTCTGCTGCTTGAATGTCTCCAGCGAGAAGATAACGTCGTCCGGCGTCACCGGCTTGCCGTCATGCCAGCGGGCTTCCTTGCGTAAACGATAGATCACCCAGGAAAAATCGTCCGGATGTTGTGCGGCCTCGGCAAGTTCGCCGTACTCGGTCGCCACCTCGTCCTGCGCCCGGGTCATCAGCGTTTCGTAGATCATCGCCGCGGCTGGAGCGAGGGAGCCCTTGATGCCGGCGACCGCGAGGTTGAAATTGTCGAAGGTGCCGATCGAGATCAGGCGGGCGACACCGCCCTTGGGCGCATCCGGATTGACGTAATCGAAGCGCTTGAAGTCGGCGGGATACTTGATATCGCCGAACAGCGACAGTGCATGGCGCCAGGGAAGCCCAGTCGAAGGCAGCTCACCCGATTGCGCCTGTGCCGTGCCGATGACGGAAACGCTGCCCACGGAACCGAGGGCGGGGAGCGCTGCGGCCGCAGTGCCGGTGAGCAGGAGATCGCGTCGGGTGATGGCCAAATCAACATTCCTGTCTTGAAGGAGGCTACTCCTTTAAGTTCCCAATATAGGCGAGGTTTCGACCGAATATGTTGCTTTTTCCTCATCTTGGAAGCCCGGACTGCCTCTCAGATGCGGCCAAAAGCCCCGATAACGTCGCCGCGAGGCCCGGATACGGAAACGGCCAGGCTTTTCAGCCTGGCCGCGTATTCCAAGATAGGTTTTTGACGTCTTACTTCGACGCCGTCGGCAGCGGCTGAGGATGCTCCGACAGCGAATTCAGATAGGCAATGACGTCGGCGCGTTCGGAATCCTTCGGGATACCGGCGAAGCCCATCGCCGTGCCAGGGACGAAGCCCTTCGGATTGGCGATGAACTTGTTGAGGTCGTCGAACGTCCAGGTCCCGCCCTTGGCTTTCATGGCAGCCGAGAAGTTGAAGCCGCGGCCTTCGCCCTTCGGCTCGCCAACGACGCCATAGAGGTTCGGACCGACGCGATTCGGGCCGCCCTTCTCGAAGGTGTGGCAGGCGCCGCACTTCTTGGCGGCCGCCGCGCCCTTTTCGACGGAGGCGGCCTGGAGCAGCTTTTCGATCGGCTCGGACGGTGCGGCAGCGGCGCCGCCGCCTTCCTTGCCGTGGCTGGCATCTTCCTTCACTGCGATCTCGAAGCCCGGCTTTTCCGGCATCTTGGGGGAGAATAGCGCCTGGGCGGTGAAGCTCGTCACCAGCAGAACGAGACAGGTGCCGAGCACGGCACCGAGAATCTTATTGAGTTCGAAAGAGTCCATTTCCGGCCAGGCCCCACCGCAACAAGGAAACAGCGGCCCAAGCGGCCGCCAGGACGAGCCTCGGGAGAATCAAAACGTTCCTTATTGTTTCCCCGAGTTTTGCCATTGAGATATCGGTTTGCCCGGGGTCTGGCAACCCGTATAAGCGACCCGGCTTTCAGCCCGTCCCCACTCCATTTCTCGGCGCGGAAAACGCACCGTTTCCAGGCCCTTGACCCAATGATCGATCCCCGCATCCTGGTGCTGATCCCGGCCCGCATGGCCGCCACCCGCCTGCCCGGCAAGCCGCTCGCCGATATCGCGGGATTGCCGATGATCGTACATGTGCTGCGCCGCGCAGAAGCCGCTGCAATCGGCCGGGTCGCGGTCGCAACCGACACGCCGGAGATCGCGTCCGTGGTGACCGCCCATGGCGGTGAGGCGGTGATGACCCGCCCGGACCATCCCTCGGGCTCGGACCGCATCCACGAGGCCATGCAAAAGCTCGATCCGGACGGTAAGGCCGAGATCGTGATCAATCTCCAGGGCGACTTCCCGACCATCACGCCTCAGGCTATCCGCGAGGTGCTGCCACCCTTTGCCGAGCCTGCGGTCGATATCGTGACTTTGGCCTCGCAGATCCACACCGAGGAGGAGGATCTCGCCCCGAGCGTCGTGAAGGCTGTGGGCTCGCCGATCGGGCCGCGGCGGCTACGGGCACTCTATTTCACCCGCGCCACAGCCCCATACGGCAACGGACCGCGTTACCACCACATCGGCCTTTACGCCTACCGTCGCGCGGCGCTGGAACGGTTCGTGTCGCTGCCGCCATCGCCTCTGGAGCGCCAGGAGAGCCTGGAACAGCTCCGGGCGGTGGAAGCCGGCATGCGCATCGACATCATGATCGTCGACAGCGTGCCGCGTGGCGTGGACACGCCGCCCGATCTCGAAACCGCACGTAGCATCCTTTCCAAATCCTGAGCCGCTGTTACAAGGCCGACCATGAGCAAGCTGAAAATCGCATTCCAGGGCGAGCCTGGGGCCAATTCCCACATCGCCATCGTCGAAGCCTATCCCGACGCCGAGCCGATGCCCTGCGCCACCTTCGAGGACGCGCTGTCGGCGATCTCGTCGGGCGATGCCGATCTCGGCATGATCCCGATCGAGAATTCGGTCGCCGGCCGCGTCGCCGACATCCATCACCTTCTGCCGGCCTCCGGCCTCTTCATCATCGGCGAATGGTTCCTGCCGGTCCGGCATCAGCTGATGGCGGTGAAGGGCACCAAGCTAGAAGACATCAAGAGCGTGGAGAGCCATGTCCATGCGCTTGGCCAGTGCCGGCGCATCATCCGCAAGCTCGGCATCAAGCCGATCGTGCACGCCGACACCGCCGGCAGCGCCCGCGACATTTCCGAGCGCAAGGACAAGACCGTCGCGGCGATCGCCTCGCGCCTCGCCGCGAAGGTCTATGGGCTCGACATCCTCGCCGAGGACGTCGAGGACGAGGCCCACAACACCACGCGCTTTGTGGTACTGGCGCGCGAGCCGAAATGGGCCGCGCAAGGCTCGGGCCCGCTGGTCACGACGTTCGTCTTCCGGGTGCGCAATTTGCCGGCCGCGCTCTACAAGGCGCTCGGCGGCTTTGCCACCAACGGCGTCAACATGACCAAGCTCGAAAGCTACATGGTCGACGGCAATTTCTTCGCCACGCAGTTCTACGCCGACGTCGACGGCCATCCCGATGACAAGGGCCTCGCCTTCGCGATCGAGGAGCTGAAATTCTTCTCGCGCGAATTCCGCATCGTCGGGGTGTATCCGGGGCACCCGTTCCGTGCGACGTTCAGCGAGGCGCAGGATTAGCTTCGTGTCCCGGACGCGCGAAGCGCGAGCCGGGACCCAGCCCCACGATACTCAGACGTGCGATGGGCCCCGGCTCAGCAGCGCAACATTTCATGCTGCGCTGCGTCCGGGGCACGATCTAAGCCGCACTTTTCGCCAGCCCGAACGCCTCCGCCAGCAGTGAATACGACTTCTTCCGTGCCTCGTGATCATACACGGCGGTGATCACCATCAGCTCGTCCGGCTTGCTCGCATAGATCAGCGGCTGAAGCTTCTTCTGCACGTTTGCCGGGCTGCCGACGAACAGCCGCGAGCGGTTGCGGAGGATCGAGATGCGCTCGGCATCCGTATAGGGATAGGCCAGCGCCTCCTCGACGCTCGGCAGCGGAAGATATTGGCCGCGGTCGCGGCGAAGGCGGTTGAGGTCGAAGGAGCTGGCGAGCCTTTCGGCCTCCTCATCGGTGTCGGCCGTGATGGCCGCGACCGCGAGGATTGCGTGCGGGCGGGCGCGCCAGGCCGAGGGCTGGAAGCGGTTGCGGTAATGCACCATCGCATCGATCGCATCGTGTGAGGCGAAGTGATGGGCGAAGGCGAAGCCCATGCCGACCTCTGCGGCGAGCTCGGAGGAATAATCGCTCGAGCCGAGCAGCCAGATCGGCGGCAGCCTTGTGTCGTCGGGCATGGCGACGACATTGTTGTAGGGGTGGCCCGAGGGGAATTCGCGGGTCTCCCACAAAATCAGCTCGTGCAGCCGCTCCAGGAAATCGTCGCCCTCGCGGCGATCGAGGCGGCTGCGCAGCGCGTAGGCGGTGGCGCCGTCGGTACCGGGGGCGCGGCCGAGACCGAGGTCGATACGACCAGGAAACAGCGCCTCCAGCATCTTGAAGCGCTCGGCCACCACCAGCGGCGCGTGGTTGGGCAGCATTACGCCGCCGGAGCCGACGCGGATGTGTTTCGTCACCGCCGCGATCTGCCCGATCATCACGTCGGGCGCGGGGCTCGCGACGGACGCGAGGTTGTGATGCTCGGCGAGCCAGTAGCGGACATAGCCAAGCCCATCGACGTGGCGCGCCAGATCGATGCTGTTGCGCAGCGCCGCGGCGGGCTTGGTGCCGGTGGTGACGACCGAGAGGTCGAGGACTGAGAGCGGGATCATGGCGCGTTAACGTAATGGAGTGCCGGGCAGCGGCAACGGCAGGCTGCGCAGGCCTGACGTGTACGGACCGGCGGACACGCTGAGACGTCCAGTTGGGATAATTATTACCTCTGCATAACTAAATTCGACTTGCCCACCGACGAAATCGGATCGCCGAAGATTCAACTATTTAAAATAGTCATTTTATATCAAAACACTATGTTCTCTCGACCTATTTCCCACCAAGATCGCAAATAGCAACGAAATTCCTTTTGTTCACCCCGTAGTGGGCAATTTCCCATCATCGATGGGCTGTCGATCAAATGGGCTTTGCCGTATTTTAGGTCTCTCAAGACGGATCGCCGCCTGAAATTGGAGTGAGTGGTGCCATGACTGACGTGACGACGCCTGGCCAAGACAACAGGCAAGACGGGCACCTGAAGCGGCCTGCGATCTCGTTCGAGTTCTTTCCGCCCAAGACCGAGGAGATGGAGCGGAATCTTTGGGACACCATCAACCGGCTGGCCCCGCTTGACCCGAAATTCGTCTCGGTGACCTACGGCGCCGGCGGCTCGACCCGCGAGCGCACCCATTCCACCATCGCCCGCATCCTGAAAGAGACCGCGCTGCTGCCGGCGGCGCATCTGACCTGCGTCGGCGCCTCGCGCGGCGAGATCGACGAGATCGTCGACCGCTATCACGAGGTCGGCGTGCGCCACATCGTGGCCTTGCGCGGTGATCCCGTTGGCGGCATCGGCACGCCCTACTTCAGCCATCCCGACGGCTACCAGAGCTCGGCCGAGCTCGTCGCGGGGATCAAGAAGCGGCACGGCGATATCGAAGTGAGCGTGTCGGCCTATCCCGAGAAGCACCCCGAGGCGCGCGACTTCGACGCCGATATCGACACGCTGAAGGCCAAGGTCGATGCGGGTGCGACGCGCGCGATCACCCAGGTGTTCTTCGATAACGACCTCTACTTCCGCTACCTCGACCGCGTCCGCGCCCGCGGCATCGACATCCCGATCGTGCCGGGCATCATGCCCATGCACAATTTCAAGCAGGCCCGTAATTTCGTCACCCGCGCTGGCACCACCGTGCCGGACTGGTTCGCGGCGAAATTCGAAGGCCTCGACGACGACGCCGAGACCCGCAAGCTGGTGGCCGCAACCGTTGCGGCCGGCCAGGTGCAGAAGCTGGCGAAGCACGGCGTCGACACCTTCCACTTCTACACCATGAACCGCGCCGATCTCGTGTTCGCGATCAGCCATTTGCTCGGCATTCGCGCCAAGAGCGCACAGAAAGCTGCGTAAGACCAGATGACCGTAGCCACCTCTCCCAAGCGAACTGCCCTGCTGAACGCCGCGCGCGAACGCATCCTCGTGCTCGACGGCGCCATGGGCACGATGATCCAGAATCTCCAGCTCGACGAGGCCGCCTTCCGCGGCGAGCGCTTCAAGACTTTTCATCGCGACCTGCGCGGCAACAACGATTTGTTGATCCTGACCCAACCGCAGGCGATCGAGGACATCCACGCCGCCTATTTGCGTGCCGGCGCCGACATCGTCGCGACCAACACTTTCTCCACGACCTCGATCGCGCAGGCCGATTACGACCTCACCGACATCGTCTACGAGATGGCGCGTGAAGGCGCCCGCCTCGCAGGCAACGCGGCACGCCGCGTCGAGGCCGAGGACGGCAAGCCGCGCTTCGTTGCCGGTGCCATCGGACCGACCAACCGCACCGCCTCGATCTCACCCGACGTTTCCAATCCCGGCTACCGCGCCGTCACCTTCGATGATTTGCGCAAATCCTATGGCGAGCAGATCCGCGGCCTGATCGACGGCGGCGTCGATCTGCTGCTGGTCGAGACCATCTTCGACACGCTCAACGCCAAGGCGGCGCTCTATGCGATCGCCGAGATCACCGAAGGGCGCGGCATCGACATGCCGGTGATGGTGTCGGGCACCATCACCGACAAGTCCGGCCGCCTGCTCTCCGGCCAGATGCCGGAAGCGTTCTGGAATTCGGTGCGGCACGCCAAGCCTGTTACCATCGGCTTCAACTGCGCGCTCGGCGCCGAGGACCTGCGCGCGCATATCGCGGATATCGGCCGTGTCGCCGACACGCTCGTGTGCGCCTATCCCAATGCCGGCCTGCCGAACGAGTTCGGCCAGTATGACGAGAGCCCGGAATACATGGCGCGCCTGATCGGCGAGTTCGCGCGCGACGGCCTCGTCAACATCGTCGGCGGCTGCTGCGGCACCACGCCGGATCACATCGCGGCGATTGCCGCCGCGGTGGCCCCGCACAAGCCGCGCATCGTGCCGGAGATCGCGCCGCGCTTGCGGCTCTCCGGCCTCGAGCCGTTCGTGCTGACGGATGCCATTCCGTTCGTCAATGTCGGCGAGCGCACCAACGTCACCGGCTCGGCCCGCTTCCGCAAGCTGATCACCGCCGGCGACTACACCGCCGCGCTGCAGGTCGCGCGCGACCAGGTCGAGAACGGCGCACAAATCATCGACGTCAACATGGACGAGGGCCTGCTCGATTCCGAAGCGGCGATGGTGACCTTCCTCAACCTTGTCGCCGCCGAGCCCGACATCGCCCGCGTCCCCGTGATGGTCGATTCCTCGAAATTCTCGGTGATCGAGGCCGGCCTGAAATGCGTGCAGGGCAAGCCGGTCGTCAATTCGATCTCGATGAAGGAAGGCGAGGACAAGTTCATTCACGAGGCGAAGATCGCCCGCCGCCATGGCGCAGCCGTCGTGGTGATGGCGTTCGACGAGGTCGGCCAGGCCGATACGTTCGCGCGCAAGACCGAGATCTGCAAGCGCGCCTACGACATCCTGGTCAACCGCGTCGGCTTCCCGCCCGAGGACATCATCTTCGATCCCAACATTTTTGCGATCGCGACCGGCATCGAGGAGCACAACAATTACGGCGTCGACTTCATCGAGGCGACGCGCTGGATCCGCCAGAACCTGCCGGGCGCGCATGTATCGGGCGGCGTCTCCAACCTCTCGTTCTCGTTCCGCGGCAACGAGCCGGTGCGCGAGGCCATGCACTCGGTGTTCCTGTATCACGCCATCAAGGCCGGGATGGATATGGGCATCGTCAATGCCGGGCAGATGATCGTCTATGACGACATCGACCCCGAGCTGCGCCAGACCTGCGAGGATGTCGTCCTCAATCGCGATGCCGGCGCATCCGAACGCCTGCTGGCGCTGGCGGAAAAATTCCGCGGCAAGAAGACGGAAGCCAAGGAAGCCGATCTCGCCTGGCGCGAATGGCCGGTGGAGAAGCGGCTGAGCCACGCGCTGGTGCATGGCATCACCGAATTCATCGAGCAGGATACCGAAGAGGCCCGCAAGAATTCCTCGCGTCCGCTCGACGTGATCGAGGGGCCACTGATGGCGGGCATGAACGTGGTCGGCGATCTCTTCGGCGACGGCAAGATGTTCCTGCCGCAGGTGGTGAAGTCCGCCCGCGTGATGAAGCAGGCCGTTGCTTACCTCATGCCGTTCATGGAGGAGGAGAAGGCGCGCAACCTCGCCAGCGGCATCGGCACCGAAGGCTCCTCGTCCGCCGGCAAGATCGTGCTCGCGACCGTCAAGGGCGACGTCCACGACATCGGCAAGAACATCGTCGGCATCGTGCTCCAGTGCAACAATTTCGAGGTGATCGACCTCGGCGTGATGGTGCCGGCGGCCAAGATCGTCGAGACCGTGAAGGCGGAGAAGGCCGACATCGTCGGGCTATCAGGCCTGATCACGCCTTCGCTCGACGAGATGGCGTTCTTCGCCGGCGAATTGCAGCGTGAAGGCCTCAAGCTGCCGCTCTTGATCGGCGGCGCCACGACCAGCCGCGTGCATACCGCGGTGAAGATCGATCCGAGCTATCGCGCCGGTCCGGTGGTGCACGTCAACGACGCCAGCCGCGCCGTCGGCGTGGCCTCGGCGCTGCTCTCGCCCGAGAAGCGCGAAGCCTATGCCGCCGAGGTGCGCGCCGAATACGCGAAGATCTCGGAGGCGCATCTGCGCGCGCAGGCCGACAAGAAGCGGCTGAAGCTGGCCGATGCCCGCGCCAACCGCGTGCCGGTCGATTTTGCCGCGAACACGCCGGTGAAGCCGACTTTCCTAGGCATCAGGAGCTTCGACGACTACGACATCGCCG
This sequence comes from Bradyrhizobium sp. C-145, assembly GCF_023375135.1. Taxonomy (NCBI): domain Bacteria; kingdom Pseudomonadati; phylum Pseudomonadota; class Alphaproteobacteria; order Hyphomicrobiales; family Nitrobacteraceae; genus Bradyrhizobium; species Bradyrhizobium sp. C-145. The sequence continues at coordinate 8,339,044 of NZ_CP088150.1, forward strand.
AGCTCGTGCCTTACATCGACTGGACGCCGTTCTTCCAGACCTGGGAGCTCGCCGGACGCTTCCCCGCCATCCTCGATGACGCCAAGGTCGGCGAGGTCGCGCGCTCGCTCTACGACGATGCGCGCAAGATGCTCGACACCATCGTGAAGGAGAAATGGTTCCGGGCACGCGCGACGATCGGCTTCTGGCCGGCGAACGCGCACGGCGACGACATCGTGCTCTATGCCGATGAAAGCCGGACCAAGAGCATCGCGACGCTGCACACGCTGCGCCAGCAGCTGGAGAAGCGCGAGGGCCGCTTCAATGCGGCGCTCGCCGACTTCATCGCGCCCGCCGGCGTTCCCGACTATGTCGGCGGCTTCGTCGTCACCGCCGGCATCGGCGAGGATGCGGTCGCCGACCGCTTCAGAAAAGCCAATGACGACTACTCCTCGATCCTGTGCAAGGCGCTGGCCGATCGCCTCGCCGAAGCTTTCGCCGAGCGCATGCATGCCCGCGTGCGCCGCGAGTTCTGGGCTTATGCGCCTAGCGAGGCGCTCACCAACGAGGAGCTGATCCTGGAGAAGTATCAGGGCATCCGCCCCGCGCCCGGCTATCCCGCGCAGCCCGATCACACCGAGAAGGCGACGCTGTTCGCGCTGCTCGATGCAGAAGCGACCGCCGGCGTGAAGCTGACCGAGAGCTTTGCGATGTGGCCGGGCTCATCCGTGTCCGGGCTCTATTTCGCAAACCCTGCGAGCTATTATTTCGGCGTCGGCAAGATCGAGCGCGACCAGGTCGAGGACTACGCGGCACGCAAGGGCATGAGCGTCGCGGAAGCCGAGCGCTGGCTCGCGCCGGTGCTGAACTACATCCCGTCGCAAGAGGACAAGGCCTTCGCGGCGACGCCGGCGAACGACGAGATGCCGAAAGACCTCGCCTCGCATCCGCCGGGCTGCACCTGCGCGGTGCACCTCGTCTGGCAGAAGAAGCGCGCGGGGGCCGGTTAAGCGCGCCTCAAAACAAAAAATGAGAAAACAACCCCATGCACAGTAGCGATGGGATTGAAAAGGTTGAGTAATTTCGGTCTTGCCGAAAACGAGTTGCGGCGTCGGGCAAAACAGGGGTAATATTCCATCATCGGCTGCTGTGCCCGGTGACGCAACGCCAGCGGATGTGTCCTTTCACTCTTCCTGCACCCCCGGTCCCCATCCTCCCCTGGAGGGGGAGGATGGGTTCGCATGCAGCGAAGCGGAATGCGGACCGAGGTGGGGTGACGGTCTGTCCGCGCACGCACTGCCCGTGGTGAGAGACCACCCCACCCCGCTCGCGCTGCGCGCGATCGACCCTCCCCCTCCAGGGGAGGGTAAGAAACTCACCCCTTCGGCGGCGCCAGCGGCTGCACGATCTCCTTGAACGGCGCCAGTGCCTCGCAGCGCTCGGCATGCGCGCTCAGCGCAGGATAGCGTGACGCGTCGAACAGCTGCGGGTGCGCCTCGCGGGTGAAGCGGACGACGCAGGCGACCGCGACGTCGGCATGGCCGATGCGATCACCCAGCCAGTACGGCGTCGTCACCTTGGCGCGCTCGGCCTCCAGTACGGCGAGCACGTCCGCGATCTGCGCCTGGCAGCGCTCGACCCACAGCGCGAGCTGCTCCTTCCGCAGGACGCGCTCATAGAGCAGGCTCACCGCCTTGTCGCCGAGGCCGGAGGCGAGCGCGCAGATGCGCAAATGCTTTCGCCGCTCGGCGCCGCTGCGCGGCAGCATCGCCTTGTCGGGACCAACGAGCTCGTCGAGATAATCGAGGATGATCGTGCTCTCGATCAGCGCCTCGCCGTCATCGAGCACCAGCGTCGGCACGCGGCGCAGCGGATTGTACGGCGCGATTCTGTCGGCATCGCCGAAGGTCGACCACGGCTTGTGCTCGAAGGCGAGGCCATAAAGCCTCAGCGCGATGGCGACGCGGCGGACGAAGGGGGAATCATATTGGCCGATCAGGAACATCGTTCTCGCTCTTCCCAGTGGTTGGACACGGCAGGGCCGATCAGTGTCGACGACAAGACCGCTGCCGCGCAAGGAAGATCTTGGAAATGGAGCATTGCGCCAGCTGCAATAGCGCCCGCGGCAGCACCATTCGCAAGGGCACGCGCCGCGCGCTCAAAGGCCGTCCTGGATCGAGCGCTTGATGGCGGCGATCGCGGTCTCGTTGCGCTTGTACATCGTCCACTGCTTGATCCGCTTGGCGCGCACCAGCTTTGCGGCCGTCAGCACCCGCATGTGCTCGCTCACCGTCGGCGCGCTGACGCCGAGCTTCTCGGCGATCAGCAATCCGCAGACGCCGTCCTCGACCAGGTCGCCATCGGCCTGCTCGCGAAAATGCTTCCTGGGATCGCGCAGCCATTCCAGGATTTGCAGGCGGCGCTCGTTGGCGAGCGCGCGCAAGGCAACGGCAAATTTCATTTAGCCATTTTGCTAATTACCTAATTGATGTCAATCCTCCGATACGCTATCAAGGAGGGCATCATGACAGCGACAACGAACATCACACGGGAGCGGATTGCGGCGACCGAGGCCGTCATCCGCCCGCATATCAGGCGCACGCCACTCGTTCAGGCCGATCTTGCGGATTTCGGCCTGGCGGCCTTGCCAGTCACGTTCAAGCTGGAGATGCTGCAGCATTCTGGATCGTTCAAGGCGCGGGGCGCCTTCGCCAACCTGCTGCTGCGGCAGGTGCCCGAGACGGGCGTCGTCGCCGCATCCGGCGGCAATCACGGTGCGGCGGTGGCCTATGCGGCGCAGCAGCTCGGCATTCCCGCCACGATCTTCGTGCCCGACATCACCTCGCCGGCCAAGGCCGAGCGGATCAGGGGCTATGGCGCCAAGCTCGTGATCGCAGGCAGCCGCTATGCCGATGCGCTCGCCGCAAGCGAAGCCCATGTCGCGCAGACCGGCGCGCTGGCCGTCCACGCCTACGACCAGGCCGAGACCCTGCTCGGCCAGGGCAGCGTCGGCCTGGAGCTGGAGCAGGACGCGCCTGGCATCGACACACTGCTGGTGGCGGTCGGCGGCGGCGGGCTGATCGGCGGCATTGCGGCGTGGTATGCCGGCAGGACGCGCATCGTCGCAGTCGAGCCGGAGCAATCGCCGACCCTGCACGCCGCCTTCGAAGCGGGAGCCCCGGTCGATGCACCGGCGGGCGGTCTCGCTGCTGATAGCCTTGCGCCGCGACGCGTCGGCGAGTTGATGTTTCCGATCGCGCGCGCTCATGTCGAGCGCGTCATCCTGGTCAGCGATGATGCGATCCGGCAAGCACAGGCCGCCCTGTGGTCGCACCTGCGCCTAGTGGCCGAACCCGGCGGCGCAGCCGCCTTTGCCGCGCTGCTCTCCGGCCGCTACCGTCCCTCGCCCGGTGAGCGCGTCGCGGTCCTGGTCTGCGGCGCCAACACCACGGCGGTGAGTTTCGACGGCTAGCTTCAGGGTGACATCATCGGGCCGCGCGCATTGATCTGATGGCGATCCTGCTTCTGATGTCCGCCGCCGCCAGCGCCCAGGATCGCCCGATCGGCTTTCTGACGCCGTCGAAGAACATCGCCTGTCAGTTCTATGCGGATAATGGCCAGTGCTCCGCTGCGACATCATGAACATGGAGACGCGGCCGCACCGCCCGCCGATTGCGAGCTCGACTGGGGCCATGCCTTCGAGATGAGCGCGAAGGGAGCCGCGGGCCACATCCGCGTCGGCGATACGGTGATGGACGCCTCGCTGCCGGTGCTCGCCTATAGGCGGCTGTGGCAGCGTGCGGGATTCACGTGCCGGTCGGAGCAGATGGGGCGGACGTTTCAATGCGATGCAACGCGGGTTTTCGCTGGCGAGGGGGAAGCGGAGGTGTTTTGAGCCGAAACCGATGCCTAGCGAATCGAATCAATTGCCGCTTGGAGGCAGATTTTGAGCCAAACGCAATTGAGAATTTAGTTCGCTGACAGCGAACTTGCTGTTGTCAGAAATGGGCGAATCACAACTTACTCGCTGCATCGATGTTGATTGGGAGATAAGTTGCCAGTTGTTGGAGGGCCACGAACCACTCCGTGGGAGGCTGGAAGCCTCCTGTCCGATTAGCCGGCGCGCAGTGCGTTGCGGCTAGGGACGCGCCCGACGACTAGGCGCGTCCCAAGTGCAGTATAGGGGTTAAAACCGTTCTCCTCCTACCCTCTTCCCATGGCGACAGGCCGAACATGTCGTTCGGCCGGTGAAGAGGGAGAACACCAATGGAAACATTGGATCAACTCGAACGAGAACGGAGGCGATCGAAACCGAGACGGTCCGTGCTAGCAAGGAAGCTGCGCCGCCCGTCTACGATAAGAGCCTTGATCGGTATTGGAGTTCTAATGGCCAAGTTGGCTCAGGTCGGAATTCTGATCTATCGGGCACTGCGGGAATAGATGCCGCCCCTATATTTGTAATCTTCTAAGAGGAAGCGGGATGTTAGGCGAAGCGTTACGCCTGTTGCGGACCTTTCACGATCTCAATCAAACGGAAACGGCACTACGCTTGGGAATCTCGAAGTCGTACCTGTCTGAAATTGAGAGCGGCGAGAAGCAGCCTACTCTTGCCCTTCTGGAGAAGTACTCAACTGAGTTTGATATTCCAATATCGTCAATTATGTTCTTTGCGGAATCGATCGATAGAAATAAGCCGTACGAAACTGCTCGAAGCATGATCGCTCCAAAAATTGTAAAGCTGCTCAAGTTCATTGAAGAGAAAACCGATGGAAAGCGCCCAAAAAAGCGCAAGTAAACGACTGTCTTATGCAATCGATCAGTCGCCATTGTATCGACTGAGAAGCCATCGCAAGCTAGCAAATCTGCTCGGTATTTCTGTTCTAGATTTGCGCAAGTTTCGCCATTCGGAGGGAATGTACAGAGAGTTTGATCTTCCCAAGAAAGGGGGAGGAAGTCGTCGCATTGAGAACCCCGCGCGCAATCTTAAGCGCGTTCAAGCGAAATTGGCTCGACTCCTTACTCGAATCGATCCGCCGAACTATCTGTATTGCCCCGTCAAAGGACGTTCATACATCTCGAATGCGGCTCAGCACTTGAACAATCGCGTCGTCCGCTGCCTCGATATCAAGAAGTATTTCCCCTCCACACCGTCGCATCGAGTCTATAGGTTCTTCAGAACGGTACTGAAATGTGAGACCGACGTCGCGGATACACTCACGCGATTGTCCAGCTATCAAAAACGCCTCCCCACAGGCAGCCCACTCAGCCCGTTCCTTGCCTATTTTGCCTACTGCAATGTTTGGGAAAGAGTTGCCTCGATTGCGAGGGCTCACGGAGTGACCCTAACTGTCTATGTTGATGATGTAACTTTGTCTGGCAGGCGCGTCCCTAGGAAAATTGTCTGGGAGATCGAAAAGGTAATTCACTCCTCTGGCCTTCGATATCATAAAGAGAAGTCGTACTTTGACAGGCCTGCGGAAATAACCGGCGTAATCGTTGATCGGGAACGCTTGCTGGCGCCACAGCGGCAGCACAAGAAGCTTCATCTAGTAAAGGTGAGTTTGGCGCGCGCCTGCGGGAAGGAAAGGACTGCAGCTCTTGCTAAGATCAGTGGCCTCCAAGGCCAAATGGACCAAATAGGTGATGGCATCGAATCGCTAAAAGCTCAGCGCTGACATGAGCAATTGTCTGGATATCCACACCGTGTTCATCGGTTAGGGCGCGGCGGGAGGTATCTTGACCAAGCAGTACAGCACACTGTGCGCATTGCTTGCTGAGCCTCTCGACTGGAAACATTGACCCATGGCGACTTTGCGTGAGTACTTTGACGCAGACTTTAGCTACGCAGTGCGCGTCCACGTAGATTTCCCGCTGAAAGGCGGCGGGGATATACAAGGGGCGATCCTTTTCGACTTTGCAGGCATGAAGAGCTTTTTGGCCTGCTACGTTCCTGACCACTCTACTCCCGTTGACTATTTTCTTCAGATCATCAGGAGTCTGGAGTACGGAAAGACACAAGTTGGTTTTCGTGGTCAGGTAACTTTGCCCGACTCACGCTTTTTTCCCGGACAGCTTGAGGTTAAAAATGAAAAGCCGCTCGAAATCCGCGCTAGATTCTTTGATGATCCCGACTGGACATCCATCAAAGAGCTAGAAGCTTCGAGACGTGTCTTCATCTACACAGAGACGCCGCTTTCAGAGGCGGAGGTCACCTTGCTAAAGGATCACGGAAAGGCACTCGGACACGACGTCCAGTTCAGATCGACGCGACACGCGACAGAGCGCGCAAAACATGAACGCCCGTTGGCGTTTATCAGTCATGATTCCAGAGACAAGCAGGAAGTCGCGCGAAAGATTGCAGTCCAACTGCAAAAGCTCATGTGCCCCGTTTGGTATGATGAGTTCTCGCTAAGTGTAGGCGACAATCTCCGAGAAAGTATCGAGAAAGGACTGAAGGAATGCCAGAAGTGCATTCTCATCCTAAGCCCAAATTTTTTCGCGAACGCAGGATGGACGAAAAAGGAATTCGATTCGATCTTCACCAGAGAGATCTTGGAAAAGAGCCAGCTTATACTTCCGGTTTGGTTCAGCGTGACAAGCCGAATGGTGTACGAGTATAGTCCAGCGTTGCTCAATGTTAAGGGCCTGAACTGGACCGATCTTGGGGAAGACGAAGTGTGCAGGCTGCTCGCCCGAGCGGTCTTTGAACCCAAAATCTAAGAAGGTTATGCTTCGATAGATAGTCGCTTCAGCCCGTAGTCTGTATTGGAGCGAAGCGGAATACGGGGACGCTGTCCCGGATTCCGCTGCGCTCCGTCGGGCTACGACGCCATCGCGCATTGATCCGCCAATTGGAAAAGCGACGGCGACGCTCACACTCCGTCATTGCGAGCGCAGCGAAGCAATCCAGGATCTTTCCGCGGAGACAGTCTGGATTGCTTCGTCGCAAGGGCTCCTCGCAATGACGGTGTGGAGGCAATCGATTGCGCTCCGCTCCATGCGAGTATGGGCACGTGCCTACCCCTCCCCCTCATCGCTCGCCAGCACGCCCTTGACCGCCCTCGCCCAGCCGGCGAGCTTCCGCTCCCGCGTCGCCTGGCTCATGTTCGGCTTGAAGCGGTGCTCGAGGCGCCAGTTGTCGGCGAACTTTGTCGGCTCGGGATAGACGCTCGCCTGGAGGCCGGCGAGATAGGCGGCACCCAGCGCCGTGGTCTCCTGGATCACAGGGCGATCGACCGGCGCGTCGAGGAGATCGGCGAGGCGCTGCATGGTCCAGTCGGAGGCGGTCATGCCGCCGTCGACGCGGAGCACGACGCTGGCGGTTTCCGAGCTCGGCCAGTCTGCGCGCATCGCCGCCCAAAGGTCGAAAGTCTGGTAGCAGACGCTTTCCAGCGCGGCGTGGGCGAACTCGGCGGGGCCGGTGTTGCGGGTGAGGCCGAACAGCGCGCCGCGCACGCGCGGATTCCAATAGGGCGCGCCCATGCCGACGAATGCGGGCACGAGATAGACGCTCTGCATCGAGTCCGACTGATCGGCAAGAGGTCCGGTCTCGGCGGCATGCTTGATGATGCCGAGGCCGTCGCGCAGCCACTGCACCGCTGAGCCTGCGACGAAGATCGAGCCTTCCAGCGCGTAGGTGCGTTTTCCCCCGAGCTGATAGGCCACGGTGGTGAGCAGCTTGTTCTTCGATACCACCGGCGTGGTGCCGGTGTTGAGCAGCGCGAAACAGCCGGTGCCGTAGGTGGACTTCATCATGCCCGGGCGGAAGCAGGCCTGGCCGATGGTCGCGGCCTGCTGGTCGCCGGCGATGCCGGAGATTGCGATGGCGCCGCCGAACAGGTCCGGCGTGCTCTCGCCGAAGCGCGCGGAAGAATCCTTCACCTCCGGCAGCATCGAGCGCGGCACGCCGATGATCTCCAGCAGCTCGTCGTCCCACTGGCCGGTGTGGATGTTGAACAGCAGCGTGCGCGAGGCGTTGGTGGCGTCGGTGGCATGCACCTTGCCGCCGGTGAGGCGCCAGAGCAGATAGCAATCGACGGTGCCGAACATCAATTCGCCGCGCGCGGCGCGCGCCCGCGCGCCGGGGACGTGGTCGAGGATCCAGGCCACCTTGGTGCCGGAAAAATAGGGATCGATGATCAGGCCGGTCTTCTGCGAGATCACGGGCTCGCGGCCATCGGCTTTCAATTTGGCGCAGATGTCGGCGGTGCGGCGATCCTGCCAGACGATGGCGCGGTGCACGGCCTGCCCGGTGGCGCGGTCCCACACCACGGTGGTCTCGCGCTGATTGGTGATGCCGATCGCAGCGATGTCCTTTGCGGTGATGCCGGCCTGCTCGATCGCCTCGCGGCACACCATCACGGTCGAGGTCCAGATGTCCTCGGGCTCGTGCTCGACCCAGCCCGAGGCCGGAAAATGCTGCGGAAACTCTTGCTGCGCTTTCGCCGCGATGGAAATGTCGCTGCGAAACACGATCGCGCGCGAAGAGGTGGTGCCCTGGTCGATGGCGAGGACGAAAGACATGGCGGCTTACCCTGGCGTTTCCTTGGCGTTTCCCTGGAAGGGATCATAGTGTCGCGCCAAAGGGAGCGGATTAGGGCGGCAAGGTCAAGGCGGCTCTCCTTACCCCCCCTGGAGGGAGGGTCGACCGCGCAGCGCGGGCGGGGTGGGGTGAAGCCACAAAGGCGGTCTCACATTCGTTTCAGAAGGATCTTTGACACGCGTTCAGAAGCACCGCATTCGCGGATGGTCTGTCACCCCACCCCGCTGCGCATTACATGCGCAGCGACCCTCCCCCTCCAGGGGAGGGTAAGAGAAGCGCCCCCTTGAAGCTTCAGGCTCGACGGTGCTTGAAGGGTGTCGTTTCCGCCTCGCGCGATCCATACAGCTCTACATAGATCCGTTCGAGCACGGCGGTCAGGTCGGCAGTAATCTCCGAATTCCAGAATCGGATGACGCGGTAACCTTCGTTCTCGAGCCAGCGTTGGCGATCGAGGTCACGTGCTGCCGTATCATCTTCGTTGTGGTGTCCGCCGTCGAGCTCGATGATGAGGCGCTTGGCCGGACAGAAGAAGTCGACGACGTAGGGACCGATCGGCGCCTGCCGGCGGAAGTGCGAGCCGTCCATCGGAAGTTCTTTGAGGGCACGCCACAAGATCCGTTCATGCGGTGTCGTGTTAGCCCGGAGCTTCTTCGCGGCGGCGCGTCGGATCGATGTTGAGACCATTTGTGCGGCTTCACCCTACCCCGCTCGCGCGTTGCGCGAGCGACCCTCCCCCTCCAGGGGAGGGTAAGGGAAGCGTGCTCGCGGCACAATTGCAAGTAGTAAGGCCTACACCGCCGCCGTGGTCACGCCGCCGTCGATGACGATGGTCTGGCCGGTCATGAAGCTCGATGCGTCCGAGGCGAGGTAGGCGACGGCGCCGGCGATTTCGTCGGGCTCGCCGATGCGGCGGAGCGGCGTGGTGGCGGTGCGGCGCTTGAGCATGGCTTCGTCTTCCCACAGCGCGCGGGCGAAATCGGTCTTGACGAGGCCTGGGGCGATGCAGTTGACACGGACGCCTTTCGGGCCCCATTCGCCCGCGAGCGAGCGGCACAGCGCGAAGTCGGCAGCTTTCGAGATGCCGTAGGCGCCGATCACGGTGGAGCCGCGCAGGCCGCCGATCGAGGAGATGATGATGACGGAGCCGCTTCCGCGCTCGGCCATTTGCGGGATCGCAAGCGCGGAGAGCCAGATGTTGCTCTTGACGTTGCTGCCCATGATCTTGTCGAAGGCTTCATCCGTGATGTCGAGCAACGGGCCGTAATACGGGTTCACCGCGGCGTTGCAGACGAGGATGTCGATCTTGCCGTAATGCTTGGTCGCCCCCGCGATCAGCGCCTCGACCTCGGTCTTGCGCGCGATGTTGCAGGGAATGACGATGGCATCGCCGCCGGCCGCAATGATGCCGTCGGCGACCTCCTTGCAGGCGTCGGCCTTACGCGAGGACACCACGACTTTTGCCCCGAGCTTTGCCAGGAGTTCAGCCGAGGAGCGGCCGATGCCGCGGCTGGAGCCGGTGACCACGGCGACCTTGCCGGTGAGATCGAACGGGGTGTTTTTCATTGTTGGGCTCCGCTATGGCCGCACACTCGGTGTCATCGCCCGACTTGATCGGGCGATCCAGTACTCTGCGGCTGAAGTTGCGTAAACGAATTGCCGCCGCGGAGTACTGGATGCCCCGGTCAAGCCGGGGCATGACAGTCTTCGTGTGGTCTAGATCAGTCAGATCAACCCGCCCGCGTCGGCGACGCGGCGCTGGTGGTAGTCGGTGTCGCCAAAGCTGTTCTCGATCATGGTGAGGCGCTTGAAGTAGTGGCCGATCTTCGCCTCCATGGTCATGCCGATGCCGCCATGGAGCTGGATCGACTGCTGGCCGACGAATTTCAGCGACTTGCCGATCTGCACCTTGGCTGCGGCGATCGCGTTGCTGCGCTCCCTAGCGTTCTCGAAGTCGTTCGCCATGGTCGCGAACATCGACATCGAACGCGCCTGTTCAGCGGCGACGAACATGTCGGAGGCGCGGTGCTGCAGCGATTGGAACGAGCCGATCGCGACGCCGAACTGTTTTCGCGTCTTGATGTACTCGACGGTGGTCTTGAGCGATTCGTCCATCAGCCCGACCGCCTCGGCGCAGAGCGCCACACGGGCCTCGTCGACGACGCGCTCGATCAGCGCGAGCGAATCCTCGGGATTGCCGAGCACGGCCTCGGGGCCGACCTCGACGCCGGTGAAGGTGATGTCGGCAGCATGCAGGCCGTCCTGGGTCGGGTAGCCCTTCTTAGCTACGCCCTTTGCATTGGCGGGGACCAGGAACACGCCGATGCCGCCATGATCGCGGCGCTCGCCCTTGGTGCGCGCGGTGACGATCAGGGTATCGGCATTCTCGCCGTTGAGCACGACGAATTTCTCGCCGTCGATGACGTAAGCGTCGCCCTTCTTCTTCGCGGTCGTCGAGACGTCGAAGAGGTCGTAGCGCGAGTTCTTCTCAAGCTGGGCAAACGCCAGCGTCTTGCTGCCATCGATAAGCGAAGGTACGTGCGCGGCCTTCTGCGCGTCGGTGGCGGCGTGGCGCAGGAAGCCGCCGCCGATCACCACCGTTGCCAGATAAGGCTCGAGCACCAGCGCCTTGCCGAGCGCCTCCATCACGATCATGGTCTCGACGCCGCCGCCGCCGAAGCCGCCATCGGCCTCGCTGAAGGGCAGGCCGAGCAGACCCTGCTCGGCCAGCTTGAGCCAGACGGCTTTGCTCCAGCCGCCCTTCTCCTTCATGTACTTCTTGCGGCTCTCGAAATCGTAGGAATCGGTCAAGAGGCCGTCGATGCTTTCCTTGAGAAGCCGCTGCTCCTCGGACAGATCAAAATCCATTTCTGTTTCCTCAAGTAACGAGTGTGTGCGTTGCGTGGGGCCCTTCTTCACCTCTGCCCGCTTGCGGGGGAGAGGTCGGATCGCCTCGGCGATGCGAAGCATCGTCCGGTGCGATCCGGGTGAGGGGGTACCGCTCTCTCGACGATCTCAAGCTCGGAGAGAGGCCCCTCACCCCAACCCTCTCCCCGCAAGAGCGGGGCGAGGGAGAAGGGAGATCACAGCCCCAGCACCGCCTTGGCGATGATGTTGCGCTGGATCTCGTTGGAGCCGCCATAGATCGAGACCTTGCGGTTGTTGAAGTAGCTCGGCGCGATCTGAGCGGTCCAGTCCATGGCTTCGTTCGAGCCGTCGTCGCCGTGCACGTCGTAGGGCGCGGCGAACGGGCCGATCACTTCCATCAAGAGCTCGGTGGTGGTCTGCTGGATCTCGGAGCCCTTGATCTTCAGCACGGACGAAGCCGGATTGGGCTTGCCCTTGCCATGCTTGCCCTCGTCGGCGACGACGCGCAGCTGGGTGAGCTCGAGCGCCTTCAGCTCGATCTCGCAGGCGGCGAGCTTCTCGCGGAAGGCGGGGTCCTGGATGATCGGCTTGCCAGCGGATTCCACCTTGGAGGCGAGATCCCTGATGCGGCGGATGCGTTCCTTGGAGACGCCGACGCGGGCGATGCCGGTGCGCTCATTGCCGAGCAGGAATTTTGCGTAATCCCAGCCCTTGTTCTCCTCACCGATCAAATTCTCGATGGGCACCTCGACGTCGTCGAAGAAGACCTCGTTGACCTCATGGCCGCCGTCGATGGTCTGGATCGGGCGCACGGTGACGCCTTTTGACTTCATCGAGAACACGATGAAGGAGATGCCCATCTGCTTCTTGGCGTTGCTGTCGGTGCGGCAGAGGCAGAAGATCATGTCGGCGTGCTGGGCCAGCGTGGTCCAGGTCTTCTGGCCGTTGATGATCCATTTGTCGCCCTTGCGCTCGGCCTTGGTCTTGAGCGAGGCGAGGTCGGAGCCGGAGCCGGGCTCGGAGAAGCCCTGGCACCACCAATCGTCGACGTTGGCGATGCGCGGCAGGTACTTCTTCTTCTGCTCCTCGTTGCCGAAGGTGTAGATGACCGGGCCGACCATGCTGACGCCGAAGGCGAGCGGCTGCGGCGCCGGATAGGACTGCAGCTCCTCGTTGAAGATGTAGTGCTGCACGCTGGTCCAGCCCGTGCCGCCATATTGCTTGGGCCAGTGGCTGACGCCCCAGCCCTTCTTGTTGAGGATGCGCCACCACGTCACCATCTCGTCCTTGCTGAGGTGACGGCCCTCGACCAGCTTGCGCCGCGTGTCCGGCGGCACGTTGTCGCGGAAGAACTGCCGCACTTCCTCGCGAAACGCCTGCTCTTCTTTCGTGAATGCGAGATCCATCGGATCCTCCTGTGAGCGATTTTATGTTGTCGTGACGGCAGCTACTGCAGCACCTCGAACAGCCCGGCAGCGCCCATGCCGCCGCCGACGCACATGGTGACGACGGCGTACTTCGCCTTGCGGCGGCGGCCTTCGATCAGAGCGTGGCCGGTGAGGCGCGCGCCCGACATGCCGTAGGGATGGCCGACCGCGATCGCGCCGCCATCGACGTTGATCTTGTCGGGGTCGATGCCGAGCTTGTCGCGGCAATACAGCACCTGCACCGCGAAGGCCTCGTTGAGCTCCCAGAGGCCGATGTCGTCAACGGTGAGGCCGTGACGCTTGAGCAGGCGCGGCACGGCGAAGACCGGGCCGATGCCCATCTCGTCCGGCTCGCAGCCGGCGGAGACGAAGCCGCGGAAGATGCCGAGCGGCTTGAGGCCGCGCTTGGCAGCTTCCTTGTCGCTCATGATGACGGAGGCGCTGGCGCCGTCGGACAGCTGGCTGGCATTGCCGGCGGTGATGGTGAAACCTTCGCCGCGCACGGCCTTGAGGCCGGCAAGGCCTTCGGCCGTGGTCTCGGGGCGCGGACCCTCGTCTTGCGACAGCGTGACCTCTTTCATCGACACCGCACCGGTGGCCTTGTCGGTCACTGCCATCTGCGTGGTGATCGGCGCGAGCTCGTCCTTGAATTTGCCGCCCTGTTGGGCTGCGGCAGTGCGGCGCTGGCTCTCCAGCGAATACTCGTCCTGCTTCTCGCGCGAGATGCCGTAGCGCTTGGCGACGACCTCGGCGGTGTCGATCATCGGCATGTAGACCTCGCCCTTGATCTTGAGCAGCGCCGGATCTTGTGCGTGGAAGCCGTTCATCTTGTCGTTCTGCACGAGGCTGATCGACTCGCCGCCGCCGCCGACCGCAATCTCGACGCCATCGAAGATCACCGAGCGTGCGGCGAGCGCGATCGCCTGCAGGCCCGAGGCACATTGCCGGTCGATGGTGGTGCCGGCGACGGTGACGGGCAGGCCGGCGCGCAGCAGCGCCTTGCGCGCGATGTTGCCGCCGGTCGCGCCCTGCTGGAGGGCTGCGCCCATCACAACGTCCTCGATCTCCTTGGGGTCGACCTTGGCGCGGGCGACGGCCTCGCCGATGGCGTGGCCGAGCAGGGTCGCGCCCTCGGTGGCGTTGAGCGCGCCGCGATAGGCCTTGCCGATCGGGGTGCGGGCGGTGGAAACGATGACGGCGTCGGTCAAGAGCGACCTCCTGATGCGGTTTTGGTGGATTGTGACGATTTCTGCTGCTGGCGCAATTCGTGGCGCGACAGCTTTCCGACCGGCGTGCGCGGCAGATCGTCGACGAATGCGACCGCGGCCGGCAGTTCATGCTTGCCGAGCTTCCCGGTGAGCTGGGTGCGGAGCTCGTCGAGCGAGAACGGTTTTGCGTCGGGCCTCAGCTTGATGAAGGCTTTTGCGGCCTCGCCGCGATACTGATCGGGAATACCGAGCACAATCACCTCGTGCACGCCAGGGATGGTGTAGATCGCCTGCTCGATCATCTGCGGATAGACGTTGAAGCCGCCGGAGATGATCATGTCCTTCTTGCGGTCGACCAGGAAGAAATAGCCGTCCGCATCCATGTAGCCGATGTCGCCGGTGAGGAAGCGGCCGTCGACGAAGGCATCAGTCGATCCCTCCGGCTTGTTCCAGTAGCCCTTGGTGACGTTCGGGCCCTTGATGCGGATCTCGCCGACGTCGCCCGGCGGCAGCACGCGTCTCGGATCGTCCAGCGCGACGACGTCGAGCTCGATGCCGGGCAGCATCAGGCCGATCGAGCCGGGCTTGTCCGGGCCGACAGGCGGATGGCCGGTGCCGGGCGAGCAGGTCTCGGTCATGCCCCAGCCGCTGCGCAGCTTCTTGCCGACCTTGCGCTCGAAGAAATTCGCGATCTCCACCGGCAACGGCGCACCGCCGGAGCCGATGCTGACAAGCGAGGAGAAGTCGCGCTTGTCGAGATCGGGCAGCGCGGCGATCGCAATCCACATCGTCGGCACACCCGGAAAATATGTCGCGCGCTTGACCTCGATGTCGCGCATCACGGCTTCGACGTCGAAGCGCTGATGCAGCGAGATCAGATTGCCGCGGCGGAGCGAGGACAAGAGCACGACGGTGAGCGCATAGATGTGGAACAGCGGCAGCACGCAGATCACGCGCTCGACGACATCGCCGCGCGCGGCGCGCGCCGGCTTGCCCCAGACGTCGTAGATCGACACCGCGGAGGTGAGATTGCCGTGTGTGAGCATGGCGCCCTTGGGCAGACCGGTGGTGCCGCCGGTATATTGCAGCAGCGCGACGTCGTCGGCCGTGACGGATGGCCACTCTGCCGGCGCGGCCGCGCCCTCGACGAAGGCTTTGAACGTGACGATGCGGGGATCCCTGGGGATCGCGGCCTGCGGCGTACCGACCTTGCCCCAATCATCGTCCTCGCAGACGACCAGGCGATCGATCAGCCCCTTCTCCAAAAATTTCAGCGCCGTCGGCAGCAGCGCTGCGAGGTTGGAGGTGACCAGCAGGCGCGAGCCTGAGTCTGACACCTTGTGCGTCAGCGCGATCTCGCCGTCGAGCGGGGACAGATGCGCGACGCGGGCGCCGGCCTTGAGCGCCCCGAAGAAATTGACGGGATGATCGGGCGTGTTGCCGAGGAACAGCGCGACGGAAGAGTTCTTGCCACAGCCGGCGCGCAGGAACGCCGCGGCAGCGCGCTCGGCCATCGCGGCGAGCTCGGTGTAACTGATCGGACGGTCTCGGAACTCCAGCGCGGTGCGCGGACCGTAGTCAGCGGCGGCCTTTGCGAGCAAGTCCGGGAGCGTGCCCTGGACGATGGTGTCGTCCCACCGCACGCCATCGGGATAAAACTGTTCGCCGGGATGGGTCATTGCTTCCTTGAAACCACATGAACCGTCATTCCGGGACGCCCGAAGGGCGAGCCCGGAATTCATTTGGCAGCGCACTCAGCGGCGAGATGGATTCCGGGCCTGGCCCTGCGGGCCATCTACGTTGCGCAATTGCGCAATGGAGAATGACGCCGAGAGTGCAAGCCCCCATCACGCCGCTTTCGACGCCGCCGCCAGTGACGCGAACGTCTTGCCCTCCGCGGCGAGCTTCTTCAGCAGCGGTGCGGGCTCGAGGCTGGGGTCGTTGGTCTCCTTGGCGTAGAAGGCCAGACGATCGGCGATGTGCTTGAGGCCGACGCTGTCGGCCCAGAACATCGGGCCGCCGCGGTAGATCGGCCAGCCATAGCCGTAGAGCCAGACCACGTCGATGTCGGAGGGACGCGCCGCGATGCCCTCCTCGAGGATCTTCGCGCCCTCGTTGATCATCGGATACATCATGCGCTCGAGGATCTCCTCGTCGCTGACGGCGCGCTTCTTGCGACCGAGCCGGGCAAGCGTCTCGTCGATCAGCTTCTCGACCTCGGGATCCGGCAGCGGCGCGCGCGAGCCTGCCTCGTATTTGTAGTAGCCCTTGCCGGTCTTCTGGCCGAAGCGGCCGGCTTCGCACAACGCGTCCGCGATCTCCGACTTGATGCCGCGATCTTTCCGCGAGCGCCAGCCGATGTCGAGGCCGGCGAGGTCGCCCATCGCGAACGGCCCCATCGGCATGCCGAACTTGGTCACGACGGCGTCGACCTGCTGCGGCAGCGCGCCTTCAAACAGCAGCTTCTCCGACTGCTTGCCGCGCTGGGCGAGCATGCGGTTACCCACAAAACCGTCGCAGACGCCGACCACGGCCGGCACCTTGGCGATCTTGCGCGCGATGGTGACGGCAGTCACCAGTGCGTCCGGCGCGGTCTTGTCGGCGCGCACGATCTCGCAGAGCTTCATGACGTTGGCCGGCGAGAAGAAGTGCATGCCCAAAACGTCCTGCGGACGCTTGGTCGACTTGGCGATCTCGTCGATGTTGAGATACGAGGTGTTGGAGGCGAGCACCGCGCCCGGCTTGGCGTACTGGTCAAGCTTGCCGAACACTTCCTTCTTCACCGCCATGGTCTCGAACACGGCCTCGATGACGAGGTCGGCATCGCCGACATTCTCGATGCCAACGACGCCGTTGATCAAAGCCATGCGCTTGGCGGGTGCATCGGCCGGGATGCCGCCGCGCGCCGCGGTGGCTTCCCAGTTCTTCTGCATGACGCCCATGCCACGCTTGAGCTGCTCCTCGCCGGTCTCGATCAGGGTGACGGGGATGCCGGCATTGGCAAACGACATAGCAATGCCGCCGCCCATGGTGCCGGCGCCGAGAATGGCAACACGGTTGACCGAGCGCGACTTGGTCCCCTCGGGGACACCCGCGATCTTGGCAGCCTCGCGCTCGGCGAAGAAGGCATAGCGCTGCGCCTTGGACTGGTCGCTGGCGACGAGCTTGAGGAATCCCTCGCGCTCCTTCTTCAGACCTTCGTCGAACGGTAGGTCAATGGCGTAGCCGACGGCGTCGGCCGCCGCGAACGGCGCTTCCAGGCCGCGCGACTTCTTGGTCATGGCCGCAACGGCATTGGTGAAGATCGAACGGTCGGCCTTGGCCGCCGCGAGCTTGGAATCGTCGTCACGCAGGCGGCGCAGCGGGCGCTTCTCGGCCAGCAGCTTGCGCACGAAGGCTTCGCCGCCCGAGGCCGGGCCTTCGATGATCTCCTCGATCAAGCCGTTCTTGAGCGCTTCCGCAGCACCAATGGGATCACCGCCGACGATCATCTTGACCGCGAGTTCCGGTCCTACCGCGCGCGGCAGGCGCTGGGTGCCGCCGGCGCCCGGCAACAGGCCAAGCTTCACCTCGGGCAGGCCGAGCTTGGCCTCTTTCACCGCAACGCGGTAATGACAGGCGAGCGCGACCTCGAGGCCGCCGCCGAGCGCGGTGCCGTGGATCGCGGCGACCACTGGCTTCGGCGAATTCTCGATCTCGGACAGCACGTCGTTGAGGGCGGGCGGCTTCGGCGGCTTGCCGAATTCGGTGATGTCGGCGCCCGCAATGAAGGTGCGGCCGGCGCAGGTCAGAACGATGCCCTTGATCGCGGGATCGGCGACCGCGGCCTTGATGCACTCCAAGATGCCGCCGCGGACCGCGGCACTCAGCGCATTGACCGGAGGGCTGTCGACCGTAACGATCCCGACTTCATCATGACGCTCAAGCTTGACCACTTCGCTCACGGTGTCCCTCCTTGGTGGGGATTTAATTTTGTTCGATTTCGCGGTGCGGAATTTAATTCCGCATCTTGACGGCAGGGTTATTTTGAAGCACGGACGTTGTCAACGACTCCGCGCAAGAAGCAGATCAGGGATGAAGCGTACAGGAAAGAAGACCGCGACTGACCGGAATTTCGTCGTCGCGCTTTCCCGCGGACTGGACGTATTGCGCGCATTCCAACCCAATGACGGCCTTCTCGGCAATCAGGAGATCGCGGCGCGGACAAATCTGCCCAAGCCGACCGTGTCGCGGCTGACCTACACGTTGACAAAGCTCGGCTATCTGACGCCGGTTCCCCGGTTCGAGAAGTACCAGCTCGCACCCGCGGCGATGTCGCTTGGTTACGCCGCGCTCGCCAATCTCGGCGTTCGGCATTTGTCCGAGCCGTTCCGCGAGGAAGTGATGCGCGCGACCGGCGGGGCGGTTGCCGTCGGCGGCCGCGACCGTCACAGCATGATCTATTTCGGGCAGAGCCGCGGCAGCGAGACGGTCGGCGTTCAACTTGACGTCGGTTCGCGCGTGCCGATTGCAACCAGTGCGATGGGCCGCGCCTATTTCTGGGCGCTCGACGCCGACGATCGCGCAGAGCTCTCGCGTCTCTTACGCGAGCATTACGGCAGCCGCTGGCCAAAGATGCGCGATGGATTGGAACGCTCCGGCGAGACCGTGGCGAAATACGGCTTTGCGATTTCCGTCGGCGACTGGCACGACGACATCGGCGCCGCCGGCGTCGCGCTCAAGCTCAATGACGGAACCGGCCCCTACGCATTCAATTGCGGCGCGCCCGCATTCCGTTTCACGGAAGAGCGTTTGATCAACGACATTGGACCGCGTCTGCTTGCGATGGTAAGGAACATCGAAGCGGCACTCGGGGGTCTGATGCCGCATTCAAAAAAAGACGTCAGCAAAAAGCTGAAATCAGGAGGAAAAGTTGCGCGTGTGGCCGAGGGATTCAGATAGCCTTTGTCATCATCGGGAGCGGTCCGCATCGCCCCTTCGCCCACTGCTCAGTGTGGGCGAGACGAGATGACGCAGGCACAGCTCGCGCGGGGGACATCGCCCCTGCTCGCGGTTCGCGACGTCAGCGTCGTGTTCGGCGGCATCATCGCGCTCAACGGCGTGTCCTTCGACATGCATAAGGGACAGATCCTCGGATTGATCGGCCCCAACGGCGCCGGCAAGACCACGCTCTTCAACTGCCTTTCGCGGCTCTACCAGCCGTCGTCCGGCGACATCCTGATGGAAGGCGTGAGCATCCTGTCGCGGCCGCCGCACCGGATCGCCGAGATCGGCATCGGCCGCACCTTCCAGAACGTGGCGCTGTTTCCGAATTTGTCGGTGATGGACAATGTCCGTGTCGGCGCCCATTCGAAGACCTCCAGCGACATCGTCAGCGACTCCCTGAAATTGGCCTGGGTCCGGCGCAGCGAAACCAGCGTCAACAAGAAGGTGCACGAGATCCTTGCCTATCTCGACCTCGAGAATGTCGCCCACACTGTCGTCTCCGGCCTGCCCTTCGGCACACAGAAGCGCGTCGAGCTGGCCCGTGCGCTGGCGGCCGACCCGAAGATCCTGCTGCTCGACGAGCCGGCCGGCGGCCTCAATCACGAAGAGGTCTATGTGCTCGGCGATCTCATTCGCCGCATTCGCGACGATCGCCACATGACCGTGCTGCTGGTCGAGCACCACATGGGCCTCGTGATGTCGATCGCCGACCACGTTGTCGCGCTCAATTTCGGCAAGAAGCTCGCGGAAGGCACGCCTGCCCAGGTGCAGGCGGACCCGGACGTCATCAAGGCCTATCTCGGGAGCAAGGACCAATGACGACGCTGCTCAACGTCAAGGACCTGCGCGCCTATTACGGCCAGGTCCAGGCGCTCCATGGCCTGTCCTTCTCGCTCAACGAGGGCTCGCTGACGACGCTGCTGGGTGCCAACGGCGCCGGTAAGACCACGACGCTGCGCGCGATCTGCAACATGGTGCGCTCGACCGGCGGCATCGAGTTCGACGGCAAGCCGCTGAACAACCGCTCGACCGAGAACATCGTGCGGTTCGGCATCGCCCATGTGCCGCAGGGCCGCGGCACCTTCACCAACATGACGGTGGAGGAGAACCTCCAGCTCGGGGCCATTACCCGCAAGGACAGCGCCGGCATCGTCTCCGACATCGAGCGCATGTATGCGCATTTCCCTGTGCTGAAGCAGCGGCACACCCAGCAGGCCGGCACGCTGTCCGGCGGCGAGCAGCAGATGCTCGCGGTGGCCCGCGCGCTGATGCTGAGGCCACGGCTGATGCTGCTCGACGAGCCCTCCTTCGGCCTTGCGCCGCTGGTGGTCCGCGACCTCTTCGGCATCCTCGGCAAGATCAACCGCGAGGACAAGGTCACGATCCTGGTGGTCGAGCAGAACGCCCAGCTCGCGCTCGAACTCGCCGACCATGCCTATGTGATCGAGACCGGGCGCATCGTGATGTCGGGCAAAGCCAAGGACATCGCGAACAACGAAGAAATCCGCAAATCCTATCTGGGTTACTGAGGGAGCGGATGATGGCAATGAATTATCCGCGCTCTCCGCATACCTCTCCCCGCAGGGGAGAGGTCGATTTGCGCAGCAAATCGGGTGAGGGGCCGCAGCTTCACCGTGAGACCAAGACCCCTCACCCGCGCCTTCGGCGCGACCTCTCCCTAAGGGAGAGGTGGACCTACGACGCCGTCGCAGTTCACATCACATCGGGCAAGTTTTAGGGAGCCGGGACAATGGAGCTGTTCACCAACCAGGTCCTGGCCGGAATTGCCACCGGCGCGATCTATGCCTGCATGGCGCTCGCCGTGGTCATGATCTACCAGGCGATCGACCATCTCAACTTCGCGCAAGGCGAGATGGCGATGTTCTCGACGTTCATCTCCTGGCAGTTGATGCAATGGGGCGTGCCCTATTGGGTCGCTTTCGTCCTTACGTTGGCTTTCGCGTTCGCAGGCGGCATCGCCATCGAGCGCATCCTGTTCAAGCCGCTCGCCAAGGCGCCGATCCTGACCAATGTCGCCGGCTTCATCGCGCTGTTCGCCATCATCAACTCCTCGGCCGGCCTGATCTGGGATTTTACCATCAAGCAGTACCCGACCCCGTTCGGCTCCTCGCCGTTCCTGGGTAGTCAGCTGATCTCGACCCACCAGGCCGGCATGATCGGTGTCACCCTGCTGCTCCTGGTCGCGCTCTACTTCTTCTTTCAGTACACGCGGATCGGGCTCGCAATGCGGGCGGCCGCCTCGCTACCTGAATCGGCGCGGCTCGTCGGCATCAACACGAGCTGGATGATCGCACTCGGCTGGGGCATGGCTTCTGCCATCGGCGCGATTGCCGGCATGCTGATCGCGCCGGTCGTGTTCCTGGAGCCCAACATGATGGTCGGCGTCCTGCTTTATGGCTTTGCTGCGGCGGTGCTGGGCGGTCTGTCGAGCCCGTTCGGCGCTGTGGTCGGCGGCTTCCTGATGGGCATCTTCGAAAACCTCGTCGGCACCTACATTCCCGGCGTCGGCAATGAACTAAAACTTCCGATCGCGCTTGCGCTGATCATTTCCGTCCTGGTCGTCAAACCCGCTGGCCTGTTCGGCCGGCACATCGTCAAGCGAGTTTGATCATGAGCGCAGCAGAAGAAGTCGTCGCGGAAGGCCACGAGACGGTCGAAGCCGTTCCGAAGCGGGCCATGACGCTGGGCACGACCACCTCGCTGGTGGTGGTCGCGGCGCTGCTAATCGCGCCCGTCTTCGTCAAAAACTTCATCATCTTCCAGATGACGATGCTGCTGATCTACGGGCTTGCGGTGTTGGCGCTGAACATCCTGACCGGCGGCTCTGGCCAGTTCTCGCTCGGCCAGAGCGCCTTCTATGCCGTCGGCGCCTACACGACCGCGGTGTTGATGGAGTACTTCAACGTCAACTACGCGCTCACGCTGCCGATCGCCGGAGTAGTCTGCTTCGGCTTCGGCTTCCTGTTCGGGCAGCCGGCGCTGCGGCTTTCCGGCGTTTACCTCGCGCTCGCGACCTTCGCGCTCGCCACAGCTATGCCGCAACTGCTCAAGCTTAACTTCCTCGAGCATTGGACCGGCGGCGTGCAGGGCCTCGTCGTCACCAAGCCGGACGCGCCGTTCGGGCTGCCAATGTCGCAGGACATGTGGCTCTATTACTTCACGCTTGCGGTCACGCTCGCGATCTACATCTTCTCGGTGAACCTGCTGCGCTCCCGCTCGGGACGCGCCTTCATGGCGATCCGCGACAACGAGATCGCGGCGTCCTCGATGGGCGTCAACGTCGCGCTCTACAAGACGCTGGCGTTTGGCGTGTCCGCCGGCATCACCGGCATCGCCGGCGCTTTGGGGGCGATCGCGGTGCAGTTTGTGGCGCCGGACAGCTTCACGATCAACCTCGCGATCTCGCTGTTCCTCGGCATGGTCGTCGGCGGCGTGGGCTGGCTGCCCGGCTCGTTCGTCGGCGCGGCCTTCATCATCTTCGTGCCGAACATCGCGGAGGGCATCTCCAAAGGCCTCTCCGGCGCTGTGTTCGGCGTGCTCCTGTTCCTCGTCATCTACCTCGTGCCGCATGGCGCAAGGCAGCTCGCGATCCTGGGCCAGCAACTTTCCGGCAAGCTCAGAAAGACCTGAATACCTCTCATCACGACAGTCGTTTAACGAAGGAGACCGAATTGCTTTTTGGAAGAACACTGCGAGCCGCCGCGCTGGTCACGGCAACGGCGGCCATTGCCCTCACCTCCGGCGCTGCACTCGCCCAAAAGAAATACGACACCGGCGCGTCCGATACCGAGATCAAGATCGGCAACATCATGCCGTACAGCGGTCCGGCGTCGGCCTATGGCATCATCGGCAAGACCGAAGAAGCCTATTTCAAGATGATCAACGACAAGGGCGGCATCAACGGCCGCAAGATCAACTTCGTCACCTATGACGATGCCTATTCGCCGCCGAAGGCGGTCGAGCAGGTCCGCAAGCTCGTCGAGAGCGACGAGGTGCTGGCCGTGTTCAACCCGCTCGGTACGCCGTCGAACAGCGCGATCCAGAAATACCTGAACGCCAAGAAGATCCCGCAGCTGTTCGTCGCCACCGGCGCCACCAAGTGGAACGACCCGAAGAACTTCCCCTGGACCATGGGCTGGCAGCCCTCCTACCAGAGCGAAGCGCAGATCTATGCGAAATGGCTAATGAAGGAAAAGCCGGACGCCAAGATCGCGATCCTCTACCAGAATGACGATTTCGGCAAAGACTACCTCAAGGGCACCAAGGACGGCCTCGGTGCCAAGGCCTCGTCCATGATCATCATGGAAGAGAGCTATGAGGTGTCCGAGCCGTCGATCGACGGCCATATCGTCAAGATCAAGGCCGCCAATCCCGACGTGCTGCTGATCTATGCGACGCCGAAGTTCGCGGCCCAGACCATCAAGAAGACCGCCGAGCTCAGCTGGAAACCGCTCCAGATCCTCACCAACGTGTCGATCTCGGTCGGCAGCGTGATGAAGCCGGCTGGCTTCGAGAACGCTCAGGGCGTGCTGTCGGCTGCCTATGCCAAGGACTCGACGGATCCGCAGTGGAACAACGACCCCGGCATGAAGAAGTGGAACGAATTCGTCGACAAGTACATGCCGGGTGCCGACAAGACCGACACCGCCATGGTCTACGGCTATGGCGCAGCGTCGACTCTGGCCAAGGTCCTGGAACTGTGCGGTGACGATCTGACCCGCGCCAACCTCATGAAGCAGGCGGCGTCGTTGAAGGACTTTGCTCCGGACACGTTGCTGCCGGGCGTCAAGATCAACACCAGCACCACCGACTTTGCCCCGATTGCGCAGCTCCAGATGCAGCGCTTCAAGGGCGAGAAGTGGGAACTTTTCGGCGAGATCATCAGCGGCGACGTCGCCTCCGAATGACACGCTGACGCAATAATTCAAGTCGATAAGCCCCCGCGGGCGACCGCGGGGGCTTTTTGTTGACGCCGAGCGCCAATCTTGTTCAATGCGGCGCCGATCCAACTCGGGGTAGGGGAACAATGACTGCCGTTCGTTTTCAGGTTGCGGCCTTCTTTGCCGCACTCGCGTTGTGCACTGCAATGAGCAGCGAGGCGCTGGCGCAAAAGAAATACGACACCGGCGCGTCCGATACCGAGATCAAGATCGGCAACATCATGCCCTATAGCGGCCCCGCCTCCGCCTATGCCGCGATCGGCAAGACCGAGGAGGCCTATTTCAACAAGATCAATGCCGAGGGCGGCATCAACGGCCGCAAGATCAAGTTCATCTCCTATGACGACGCCTATTCGCCGCCGAAGACGGTGGAGCAGGCACGCAAGCTGGTCGAGAACGACGGGGTGCTGCTGATCTTCGGCTCGCTCGGCACCTCCACCAACAGCGCAATCCGCAAGTACATGAACGAGAAGAAGGTGCCGCAATTGTTCGTGGCGAGCGGCGCCTCCAAGTGGAACGATCCCAAGCAATATCCCTGGACCATGGGCTGGCAGCCGAGCTACGTCAGCGAGGCGCGGATCTACGCCAAATACATCATGAAGGAGAAGCCGGACGGAAAGATCGGCGTGCTCTATCAGAACGACGATTTCGGCAAGGACTATCTGAACGGATTGAGGGACGGCTTGGGGTCCAAGGCCTCGATGATCGTGCTGGAAGAAGCCTACGATACCTCCGAGCCGGCGATCGACGAGCACGTCGTAAAGCTGAAGGCGGCTGGCGCCGACATCTTCATCAGCATCACCAGCCCGAAATTTGCCGCGCAAGGCATCAAGAAGGCGGCGGAGATCAATTGGCATCCGATGCACATCATCTCCAACGTCTCGGCCTCGGTCGGCGGCGTGATCGAGCCGGCGGGCCTCGAGATCTCGCAAGGCATCCTGTCGGCGAGCTATACCAAGGACGGCTCCGACCCGCAGTGGAACGCCGATGACGGCATGAAGAAGTTCTATAACTTCCTCGCCCAGTACGCGCCCAAGGCGAACAAGCTCGATGCCGGTGTGGTGTTCGGCTATGCCGCCGCGCAGACCATGGTGAAGGTGCTGCAAATGTGCGGCGACGACCTCACTCGCGAGAACGTCATGAAGCAGGCCGCGAGCCTGAAGGATTTCGAACCCGATACGCTGCTGCCCGGGATCGAGATCAACACCGCGCCGGACAATTTCGCTCCGATCGAGCAGCTCCAGATGATGCGCTTCAAGGGCAAGAAGTGGGAGCTGTTCGGCGACATCATCTCCAGCGAGATCGGACACTGAGCGTCGCAAGCGCGCAACTCAAAATAGTCTACATTTAACAAGACAACTTCCGCGCAGCTGGTTAACGGCGCATCCCATCTCAAGCGCCGGAATATTCCACGTCCTCTCAAAAAAGATCGCCTCGCGGCAGCAGCTCCGGCGGGGCGTTCTCCTTGCTGGCCGCCCGGGAAGGGTATTGAATGCTTACCAGAGCGACGCGCAACGATCGCTTCCGATCAAGAACACGGCACATTCAAACCTACCTAGGGAGATCAAGATGCCTGCAATGCATGTGCGATTGGGGGCCTTCTCGGCTGCCCTCGTGCTGGCTGCCACCCTGTCCACGACAGCCCTGGCGCAGAAGAAATACGACACCGGCGCATCCGACACCGAAATCAAGATCGGCAACATCATGCCCTATAGCGGGCCAGCCTCCGCTTACGGCGTGATCGGCAAGACCGAGGAGGCCTATTTCCGCAAGATCAACGCCGAGGGCGGCATCAACGGCCGCAAGATCAATTTCGTCACCTATGACGACGCCTACTCGCCGCCGAAGACGGTGGAGCAGGCGCGCAAGCTCGTCGAGAGCGACGAGGTGCTGCTGATCTTCAACTCGCTCGGCACACCGCCGAACACCGCGATCCAGAAATACATGAACCAGAAGAAGGTGCCGCAGCTGTTCGTCGCCACTGGCGCCACCAAATGGAACGATCCGAAGGACTTCCCCTGGACCATGGGCTGGCAGCCCAACTACCAGAGCGAGTCGATCATCTACGCCAAGTACATCCTGAAGAACCATCCGAACGCCAAGATCGCCGTGCTCTACCAGAACGACGATTACGGCAAGGACTATCTGAAGGGCTTCAAGGACGGGCTCGGCGCCAAGGCCTCGATGATCGTGGTGGAGGAAAGCTACGAGGTATCGGAGCCGACCATCGACTCCCACATCGTCAAGATGAAGGCGACTGGCGCCGACGTGTTTTTCAACATCACGACGCCGAAATTCGCGGCACAGGCAATCAAGAAGAATGCCGAGATCGGCTGGAAGCCGCTGCACTTCCTCAACAACGTATCGGGTTCGATCGGCAGCGTGATCAAGCCGGCCGGCTTCGAGAACGCCCAGGACATCATCTCCTCGCAATATTTCAAGGACCCGACCGACGCACAATGGAAGAGCGATCCGGCGATGATCGCCTGGAACGAATTCCTGGATAAGTACTATCCGGAAGCCAACCGCGCCGATGCCTCGGTGATGTACGGCTACATCGTCGCGCAAGGCCTGGTGCACGTGTTGAAATCCTGCGGCGACAATCTGACCCGCGAAAACATCATGAAGCAGGCCGCCAATATCAAGGACTACGAGCCGGCCGGCCTGTTGCCGGGCATCAAGGTCAACACCTCGGCCACCGATTTCGCGCCCCTCTCGCAGCTGCAACTGATCCGCTTCAAGGGCGAGCATTGGGAGCGATTTGGTGACATCTTGAGCGGCGACGTCGGCGGCTGATCTTAACCAATCGCTAAAGACGTACCCCCGATCGACTAAAGACGAAGCCCCTGCGGCCTTGCCGCAGGGGCTTTTCCTTGAAGCTCTTGGGCAAATCGTATTGAATTGCGGGCTGCGTCACCAAAAACGATCAGGCCAAGAAGAAGGACGCACACATCAAGAAAATAGGGAGATTGGAATGCCTGCTGTCACCGGCAAACTTGCGGCCGCGTCACTGGCGCTAGCGCTCATTGCGGCCTCGGCCTCCACCGCATCGGCCCAGAAAAAATACGATACCGGCGCGACCGACACCGAGATCAAGATCGGCAACATCATGCCCTACAGCGGACCGGCCTCCGCCTACGGCATCATCGGGCGGACCGAAGCCGCCTATTTCAAGAAGATCAACGACGAGGGCGGCATCAACGGCCGCAAGATCAATTTCATTTCTTACGATGACGCATATTCGCCGCCGAAGACGGTGGAGCAGGCGCGCAAGCTGGTCGAGAGTGACGAGGTGCTGTTCATCTTCAACTCGCTCGGCACGCCGCCGAACTCGGCGATCCAGAAATACATGAACTCGAAGAAGGTACCGCAGCTGTTCGTCGCCACCGGCGCCACCAAATGGAACGATCCGCAGAACTTCCCCTGGACGATGGGCTGGCAGCCCAATTACCAGAGCGAGACGCAGATCTACGCGAAGTGGCTGCTCAAGAACAAGCCGGATGCCAAGATCGCCGTGCTCTACCAGAACGACGACTACGGCAAGGACTATCTGAAGGGCCTCAAGGACGGCCTAGGGGCGAAAGCCGCTTCGATGATCGTCATCGAGGAGAGCTACGAGACCTCCGAGCCGACCATCGACAGCCACATCGTCAAGATGAAGTCGACCGGTGCCGACGTCTTCATGAACATCACGACGCCGAAATTCGCCGCGCAAGCGATCAAGAAGAACGCCGAGATCGGCTGGAAGCCGCTGCACTTCCTCAACAACGTCTCGGCCTCCGTCGGCAGCGTGATGAAGCCCGCTGGCTTCGAGAACGGCCAGGACATCATCTCGGCCGACTATCTGAAGGACGTGTCGGATCCGGAATGGAGCAACGATGCCGGCATGAAGGAGTTTCTGGCCTTCATGACCAAGTACTTCCCCGACGGCGACAAGCTCGACAAGGGCACCATCGTCGGCTACGCGGTGGCGCAGACGCTGGTTCAGGTGCTGAAGCAGTGCGGCGATAATCTCACGCGCGAGAACATCATGAAGCAGGCCGCCAGCCTGAAGAACTTCCGCACGGAGGCGCTGCTGCCGGGTATCCAGATCAACACCGGGTCGAACGACTTTGCGCCAATCAGCCAGCTCCGCCTCGAGAAGTTCAAGGGCGAGCGCTGGGAACTGTTCGGCGAGGTGATCAGCGCCGACGCCGGCGGCTAGCAGCCTGACGCAACGACAACAGCCCCCCGCGAACCATCGCAGGGGGTTTTTGCTTGCGCGCCGATTGTGATTACGCGATTGCATAATCGAATGATCGCAAAGCCTGCTTACGCTTTTGCACCTGATGCGGTAGGCATGTAACTGGCGGCGCATGCCGCCGATCTCCCCTGTCTGCCCAAGGCCTTCGTCATGATCGACCGACGTCCCCTGCTCCGCGCGCTCTACGACGCCGCCGTTGCCGCTGCCCATCCGAGCACAATTCTGGCGCCGCACTTAAGGCCCGCGCCCAAAGGACGCGTGATCTGCCTCGCCGCCGGCAAGGGCGCGGGCGCCATGGCCGCGGCCGCCGAACGGCATTATCTCGACACCTTGAAGCTCGCGCCGGAGCGGCTGCTCGGCATCGCCACCACGCGCCACGGCTACGGCGTGCCGACGCGACGCATTCGCGTGGTCGAGGCCGGCCATCCCGTGCCTGACGAGGCCGGCCTGAAGGGCGCGGCCGACACGCTCGCGCTCGCAGGCGAGGCCGGCCCCGACGATCTCCTCCTGGTGCTGCTCACCGGCGGCGGTTCGGCGAACTGGATCGCGCCGGTCGATGGCATCAGCTTCGCGCAGAAGCAGGCGGTCAACAAGG
Source organism: Bradyrhizobium sp. C-145 (assembly GCF_023375135.1). NCBI lineage: Bacteria > Pseudomonadati > Pseudomonadota > Alphaproteobacteria > Hyphomicrobiales > Nitrobacteraceae > Bradyrhizobium > Bradyrhizobium sp. C-145. The sequence continues at coordinate 8,367,850 of NZ_CP088150.1, forward strand.
CGCTGCTCCGCTCCGGCGCGCCGATCGGCGAGATGAACACGGTCAGAAAGCATCTGTCGCGGATCAAGGGCGGCCGGCTGGCGCGCGCCGGCAAAAACGCCGCCGAGATCGTGACGTTGGCGATCTCCGACGTGCCGCATGACGACCCTTCCGCGATTGCCTCCGGCCCCACCGTGCCGGATCCGACCACACTGGCCGATGCGCGTGCGATCGTGGCGAAATACAAGCTCGCCATCGACGAAGCCGTGCGCCGCGCGCTCGACGATCCCGCCAATGAAAGCTGCAAGCCTGCCGACGCCGCTTTCGCGCGCGCGCATTTCGAGCTGATCGCGCGGCCCAAGCAGTCGCTCGAGGCGGCGGTGAAGCTCGCGCGCGAATCCGGTTACGAGACCATCGACCTCGGCGCCGATCTCGAAGGCGAGGCCCGCGAGGTCGCTGCCGATCATGCCAAGCTCGCGCTGCAAGCGCGCGCGCAAGGCAAGCGCGTCGCGATCCTCTCCGGCGGCGAACTCACGGTCACGGTGCGCGGCAATGGGCGCGGCGGACCGAACCAGGAATACGCACTGGCGCTCGCCAGCCTCTTGAAGGACACGGCTGGCATCTCGGCGCTGGCCGGCGACACCGACGGCGCCGATGGCGGCGCCGGCCATCCCACCGACCCCGCCGGCGCGCTGATCGACGCGGCCACCTTCGCCAAGATGAAGGCGCAGGGGCTTAAGCCGCAGGCCTATCTCGACAACAACGACGCGACCACCTTCTTCGAGGCGACCGGCGATCTGCTCATGCCGGGACCGACGCTGACCAACGTAAACGATATCAGGGTGATCTTGGTGGATTAGGGCTCGCCCTGTTCGACACCATCGCAGCTTGGCCTGACCATGACCGCCTCGGGGAGTGTGTGGGTGCGGCTTAGCGCTTGCCGCTGACGTGCTCCAGCAGCGCGAGCAGGCCCTTCAACAAGTCCGTCGGCGACGGCGGGCAGCCCTTGATGTGCAAATCCACCGGAATGGCTTCGGACACGCCGCCAACGCAGGCGTAGCTGCCTCTGAAAATGCCGCCATCGATCGCGCAGCCGCCGACCGCGACGACCCATTTCGGATCGGGCGTCGCGTTGTAGGTCCGCTCCAGAGCCTGTCGCATGTTCTTCGTCACCGGACCCGTGACCAGCAGCACGTCGGCGTGGCGCGGCGAGGCGACGAGGCGCAGGCCGAAACGTTCGATGTCGTAGAAGGCGTTGGACAACGCGTGGATTTCCAGCTCGCAGCCGTTGCAGGACCCGGCATCGATCTCGCGAATGGCGAGAGAACGCCCAAGCCTGGCCTGGGCAGCGCGGTTGACTTTCGTTGCAAGCTCCGCCAGCGCCGACTCGTCCGGCGCCGGCGCGGGCTCCGTCAGCGAACCATGGGTGAGACTTTCGAGCAGGGTCTTGCGCATGGTTTAGAGGTCCGCGCCCGAATAGGAACAGTTGAACGACTTATTGCAGAGCGGAAAGTCGGCAATGATGTTGCCCTCGATCGCGGTTTCCAGCAGCGGCCACTGAAACCACGACGCGTCGCGCAGGTGACAGCGTTCGACGCGCAACTCGTCATCGAGCCGCAGCCACACCAGAACGTCGCCGCGGAAGGCCTCGGTGAGCGCCATGCCTTCACAGGCACCGTGGCCGATCCTGGGAGGCAGCGCGGTTGCGAGCCCTCCCGGCCCAAGTTGGTCGAGGATCTGCTCGATCAACCCGACGCTCTGCTCGACCTCGCGGATTCGGATCCAGACCCGCGCGTTCACGTCACCGGCCTGTAGTACCGGCACCTCGAACGATAACGCGTCGTAAGGCGGGTAGGCCATCGCCCGCCGCGCATCGAAATCGCGGCCCGAGGCGCGGCCGACATAACCGCCGGCGCCAAACTGGCGCGCATATTCCGCCTTCACGATGCCCGTGGTGACGGTGCGATCCTGCAAGGACGCCGTGTTGTCATAGAGCTCGATCAAGCGCGGAAAGACCTTTCGTAGCTCCGCGAGCAGCGCGCGCAGCGCGGCAACGCCGTCCGGCGCGATGTCACGCGTCACACCACCGGGCACGATGACGTCCATCATCAGGCGATGACCGAACGCGACATTCGCAGCGCGCAAGCAGCGCTCACGCAAAATGCCGGTCTGGGCATGCATCAGCGCGAACGAAGCGTCGTTGCAGATAGCCCCGATGTCGCCCAAATGATTGGCGAGGCGCTCCAGTTCCGCCATCAGCGCCCGCAAGAGCGTCGCTTGCCGAGGCGCCTCGATCTGCAGCGCCGCTTCCACGGCACACGCAAAGGCGAAGGCATAGGCGACGGCGCTGTCGCCGGAGGTGCGGTTGGCGAGCTTTGCCGCGGCCCCGAGGCTCGCGCCCTGCATCAGCGACTCGATACCCTTGTGGGTGTAGCCGAGCCACTGCTCCAGCCGCACCACATGCTCGCCATTGGCGGTGAAGCGGAAATGGCCGGGCTCGATGGTCCCGGCATGGACGGGGCCGACCGCCACCTGGTGCAACGCCTCGCCCTCGGCCGGTAGGAACTGGTATGGCCGCACGTCGCGCGATGCGTTGCGGCCCGAGAGCGGATAGGATTTTCCCCAGACATAGTGATCGAGCCATGGCCGCAGATCGTCAGCGACGGTTGGAACAAGCCCGAACAGATCATGAATGCTGCGCTCCAGCCGAAGCGCCGGCGGATGACGGCTGGCGACGCTTGGAAACGTGCCGGCCGTACACTCGTAAGTCACGACCGCGATCTCGGCCGAGCCGCCATCGAGCATCGCCATATGCACCGCGGTCGGCTCGCCCCAGAAGCCAAGCAGGGTGAGGCTTCCCTCGACCAGTCGATCGATCGCCGCCTGCCAGCCTGCCTCCGTCACGACCGCGCGCGGCCAGGGCCGATGCGACGACACCGCATGGACATGGGAGATGCTGTCGAGGATGCCCATGGCTTACCCCAGGAGCTTCGCGACGTTCTGGAAGCCGGTGACCAGCACCGGCGGCAGATAGATGCCGGCCATCAGCACCAATCCGAGGTGCGTGAACATCGGCACGTAGGAGGCTTCCGCGGGCGCGGTCTTGCCTTTGGGCTCGCCGAACATCACCGCGCCGATCCGCAACCAGAGCCCGCCGAGCGCGGTGATGATGCCGAGCACCAAGATTACCGTCAGCCAGGGCGCGCGGGCGAAAGTCGAGCTCACCACTAGAAACTCGCTCATGAAGATGCCGAGCGGCGGCAGCCCGACGATGGCGATGACGCCGAGCATCAGGCCCCAGCCCAGCGCGGGGTTGGTCACCGTGAGCCCGCCGATATCGGCGATCTTCTGTGTGCCCTTGACCTGTGCGATATGGCCGACCGCGAAGAAGATCGCCGACTTGGTCAGCGAATGCATGGTCATATGCAACAGCCCTGCGAAATTCGCGAGCGGCCCGCCCATGCCAAAGGCGAAGACGATGATGCCCATATGCTCGATCGAGGAATAGGCGAACATCCGCTTGATGTCGCGGCGCCGGTACAGCATCAGCGCGGCGAAGATCACCGAGATCAGACCCATGGTCACCATCAACGGACCCGGCGCGATCGCCGCGGAGTTGACCGCGAGCATCATCTTGAAGCGCAGCAGCGCATAGAGCGCGACATTGAGCAACAGGCCGGACAGCACCGCCGAGATCGGCGTCGGGCCCTCGGCATGCGCATCCGGCAGCCAAGCATGCAGCGGTGCGAGACCGACCTTGGTGCCGTAGCCGAGCAGGAGGAAGGCGAAGGCGACGTTGAGCAACGCCGGGTCGAACTGTGCGGCGTGCTTCACCAGCACCGTCCACACCATGCCATCCAGCCCCTCGCCCACCACGGGGCGCGCCGCCATATAGACCAGGATCGTGCCGAACAGCGCGAGCGCGATGCCGACGCTACCGAGGATGAAATATTTCCAAGCCGCCTCCAGCGCCTCATGGGTGCGGTAGATGCCGACCATCAGGACGGTCGTCAGCGTCGCCACCTCAACCGCGACCCACATCAGGCCGATATTGTTGGCGACGAGCGCGAGGTTCATCGCGAACATCAGCGTCTGATACATCGCGTGATAGAAGCGCAGGAACGCCGGCGCCAGGCGCCCGATCTCGATCTCGTGCTGGATGTAGCTTGCGCTGAACACCGATGTGGTGAGGCTGACGAAGGTGGTCAACACGATGAAGACCTTGTTGAGATCGTCCATCAGCAGATACTGCCCCGATACCGGTTCGACCACGAACAGCGAGAGCGAGGTAAGGAAGGTCGCGAGCGCTGCCACTACGTTCAGCTTCGCCGTCAGTCGGTAGCCGGGCAAAATTGCCAGCACCGCCGCCGAGAGAGCCGGGATCAAGAGGATGGCGCTGAGGGCGTCGATGCTCATCGCCGCTCTCCGCGAAAACGATCAAGCTCCTGCACGTCCACGCTGTCAAAACGCTCGCGGATGCGGAACAGGAAGACGCCGATCACGATGAAGGCGATCAGCACCGAGAAGGCGACACTGATCTCGACCACCAGCGGCATGCCCTTGGCGCCGGTTGCCGCCAGCACCAGCCCGTTCTCCAGCGACATGAATCCGACGACCTGGCTCACGGCGTTGCGTCGCGTAACCATGATCAGGAGCCCCAACAGCACCACCGACAGCGCGAAGGCCAGGTCCTCGCGCGCGAGCGCATCGGCGCTCGGCGTCACCCGCAGCATCACCACCATCGACAGCGCGACGAGGCCGATGCCAGCCATCATAGTCAGCCCGATGCCGATCACATTCTCGATCTCGCGGTGGATACCGAGCCGCTTGATGATCCGGTGCAGCGCCACCGGGATGATGATGGCCTTAAAGACCAGCGCGATCAGCGCCGTGACATAGAGATGCGGCGCTTGCTGTACATAGGCCTGCCAGGCTACCGATAGCGCCAGCACGCTGGCATGCAGCGCATAGACATTGAGCAGCGCATAGAGCCGGTCCTGATAGAGCATCATGAAGCTCGCCAGCACGAGGCAGCCGGCGAGCAGATGGGCGATGTCGAATTGCAGGCTGCTCATCTCTTAGAGGCTCCCCGACACGAAGCGCAACAGGGTGGCAAGCAATGCCAGCATCAGCGCCGCGCCCAAGAACTCCGGAATCCGGAACACGCGCATCTTGGCGATCGACGTCTCGAACACGGCGAGCAAGAAGCCAAGTACCGCCAGCTTGCCGAAATAGAGCAGCGCGCCAAAGACGAGCCTCCCAACGCCCGCGTCTGCAGTCGCAGTGCCCCATGGCAGGAACACGCAGGCGATCAGCGAGACATAGAGCAGGAGCTTGAGGTGCGACGACAGATCGATCAGCGCGAGATGCCGCCCCGAATATTCCAACACCATGGCCTCGTGCACCATGGTGAGCTCGAGATGGGTGGCGGGGTTATCGACCGGGATACGGGCATTCTCCGCCAGCGCTACGATGGTCAGTGCCACAAACGCCATGCCCAGAGACACACGCAGACCGACCGCGTCCGAGCCCATAAACTCGGCCACGTTGGGGAGCTGCGTCGAGCCAGCGATCATCGCAACCGAGAACACTGTGATCAGCATCGCGGGCTCGGCGAGGGAAGCGATCATGACCTCGCGGCTGGAGCCGATGCCGCCGAAGGCGGTGCCGACGTCCATGCCGGCGAGCGCCTGGAAGAAACGGGCGCTGCCGAGCAGCGCAATGATGGCGATGAGATCGGCGGTCCAGGAGAACAACAGGCCATTGCCGAAAGTCGGCACCAGCGAGGCGGCGACCCAGGTGCCCGCGAAGATCAAATAGGGAATGACGCGGAACAGCCAGGATGCGTTGTCCGCGAGCACGACGTCCTTGCGCATCAGGCGAATGAGGTCGCGATAAGGTTGGAGCAGCGGCGGCCCGCGCCGACGTAGCAGCCGAGCCTTCACCTTCCGCACGAAACCCGTCAGTAGCGGCGCGACCCCCAGCACCAGCGACATCTGGGCGCCCTGGGAGAGGACGTCGCTCAGCGCGTTCATAGTGCCACCACCAGCAGCAGCACGATTAGCGCCACGAAGACCAGCGTCAGGTAGCGGCGGATGGTGAGGAACTGCAAGATATTGATGCGGTCCGTCGCAAAGCCGATGAGCTTCGCAATCGGCGCGTACAGCACATCCCAGATCAGATCGTGCAGTTCGACCCGGAGCCGCGCAGGAACCGGCGAGGACGGCGGCGGCATCTCGCCGATCTCGCGTGCGGCAAAGATGACGCTGCCGAATACGCGGCGGATCGGCTGCGAGAAGCTGGAGGCTGAGTACTGGATCGCTGGGTTCGGATCGGGATAGCCGCAATCCCAGGCCGGCGCGCGGCGTAAGCGGTCGGAGGCGAAACGGTGAATGGCTGTCGCCGCCGTCGTGCCGCAGAGTGCCGCGAACAGGAACACCAGAAGGCCGTTATAGGAGCTGCGGCTTTCCGCGATCGGCACGATGGTGAGCCACTGCAATCCGACCTGATGCGGCATAATGTTGCCGACCATATTCTTGCTCACCGGCGCCAGCGCATCGATGAACAACCCGGGCAGGATGCCGGCAACGAGGCAGAAGGCGGCAAGCACGAGCATCGCGGTTAGCGAGAAGCGGTCGGTCTCATGTGCCGATGCCGCGACATCCGAACGTGGCCGGCCGAGGAAGCTGATGCCATAGAGCTTGACGAAGCAAGCCGCGGCAAAGGCGGCCGCGAGCGCCAGCAAACCGCCGACCGCCGGAATGATCAGCTTGAGGCCCCAGGAGGGCAGCTGGGGTGAGAGCAGGATCGCCTGGAAGGTCAGCCATTCCGAAACGAAGCCGTTGAATGGCGGCAATGCCGAGATCGCGACGCAGCCGACCAGCACCGCGAACGCCGTCTTCGGCATGCGATGGATCAGCCCGCCGAGTTTCTCCATGTCGCGCTCGCCGGTTGCTCCCAGCACCGCGCCGGCGCCGAAGAACAACAGGCTCTTGAACAGCGCATGATTGAATACATGCAGCATCGCCGCGGTGAAAGCGAGCGCCGCCACCCAGTCGAGCCCATCCGCCTTGAAAGCCAGCGCCAGCCCGAGGCCGGTGAAGATGATGCCGATATTCTCAATCGTTGAATAGGCGAGCACGCGCTTGATATCGCGCTGCATCAGCGCATAGAGCACGCCCAGCGTTGCCGACGGACCGCCGACCAGCAGCACCACCATGCTCCACCACCACACCGGTTCGGGCAGAAGATCAAACACGATGCGCACGAAGCCGTAGACGGCGACCTTGGTCATGACGCCGCTCATGAGGCCAGAGACGTGGCTGGGTGCGGCGGGATGGGCGAGCGGCAGCCAAGCGTGTAGCGGCACCAGGCCAGCCTTGGAGCCGGCGCCCAGCAGCATGAGGATCACCACCACGCCGCTCAGCGCAGCGGAAGGATGCGAGGCTCGGATCGCATCGAAATCGTAACCAGCACCGCTCGCAAGCAGGCCGAAAGCGAGCAGCAGCGCCAGCGTGCCGAAACTTGCCATCAAAAGATAGACATAGCCAGCGCGGACATTCTCGGCCTCCCGGTGATGCGACACCACCATCGCCCAGGAGGTCAGCGACATGAATTCCCAGGCGACCAGGAAGCTGAAGGCATCGTTTGCCAGCACGACGACGTTCATCCCTGCGAGATAGGCAGGATAGAACGGCAGCACGCGGCCGGGGGAGTCCTCGTGGCGGCCGTAGCCTAGCGCGAACAGGCTCGCGGCGGCGCCGCCGAGATTGACGACGACGAGGAAGAAGGCGGACAGCGCATCGAGCCGGAAATGGGCACCGAGCCAGGGTAGGCCGATCGGCAGTGTCGCGCTCGGCGTCAGATGAGGGAAATAGAGCAGATCCGACAGCGCCGTGACACATAGCGTCGATGTGGCGATGAGACATCCGCCGTAGAGGATGATCGAGCCGCGCGGGCGCGTCGACAGCACGACTCCCGCAGGCGCCAGCGCCAGCAGAGCCGCCACTGACCATAGCGCCACGGCGATCATAGCCGCTCCTGGATCGTGATTTGCGCGCGCGTCATCATCGCTATCGGCCACCTGCGCTCGGGGGTGGAGACTTCAGCCGCACACCGCGCCCCCCGGCGCTCGACGTTGCCCCCTCGGCGATCAGCTCGATGCCGGCAACCGACAGCGCGTCGACCAGCTTCACCAGGGAATCGACATTGCCGCGGATCACCCCTTCGGAGGCTTCCATGCGCTGGATCGTCGGCAGCGACAGCGAACAGCGCTGCGCGAGTTCGCGCTGGTCGATCCTGAGCAAGGCACGGGCGGCTCGAAGCTGCGCGGCGGTGATCACGGGGCAGAATGTCCGTGGCGGTTACAGCGCTTGATTTACCAAGCTTAGGACGCACAAAATGACGTTTCAAGCATCATTTTCTAGATGCGACGCATCATTCCCGTTCGATGTCCTCCGAGCTCATGCCCGCACCCCGCCATCATGGCCGGGCTCGTCCCGCCCAGCGTCATTCTGGGGCGCGTGTGGGCCCAGGCATGACGACCGCATAAATGCGGAGCGAGATTCCGGGGGCGCGCACGCGCCCATCCGGGAATGACTGTCCGCCTCAAAACTCGTTGGCGATCTTCGCGAGCATCTCGATCAGGGCCTCGCGGTTGCTCTGCCCGAGCAGGTCGTTCAGCCGGGCCTCGTGCTTGGTGGCGACGAGCTTCTTGGCGCGGGTCAGCACGGCCTTGCCCTTGTCGGTCAGCACCAGGATGTGCGAGCGGCGGTCGTTGGTGGAGCGGATCCGCGCGCATAGGTCGCGGCTTTCGAGATTGTCGAGCATCGCCACGAAGTTCGGCCGCAGGATGCCGAGTGTGGAGGCGATCTCGGTCTGGTTCCGGCCCGGATTCTTCTCGACCAGCAGCAGCACCGAGAATTGCGCCGGCGTGAGCTGGAGCGAAGCCATGCAGCGCAAAAAGTTCTCGAACACCTTGAGCTGGGCCCGCTTCAGCACATAGCCGAGCTGCTCGGAGAGCTCGCCCAGCTGGAGCGCTTCGGCCTGCGGCTCGGACGCATCCTTGCGACCCTTGGCCGTATCGGCAGGCTTTTCGGAGGACTTTTCAGCGGTTTTGGAAACGGTCATCGCCTCGTGCTCGTAATCCCGCTAAGTTCGGGGCGGGTCGTTCCCCACCCTTGATGTTATATTTGATAATTGTTATGGACCATACCAAATATCGCCAGCATCTTTCAATGGCTGTGAGCGGACCGTTCACCACAATCGGGAGGACCGGTCCTTATCTTTAGGGGGAGCGTCCGGTCTTGAATACCACCATCATGCTGTTCCTGGTGCAGGACGGCATCACCAATGGCGCGATCTATGCGCTGCTCGGCCTGGCGCTGGTGCTGGTGTTCGCCGTCACCCGCGTCATCCTCATTCCCCAGGGCGAATTCGTCACCTATGGCGCGCTGACCTATGCCTCGCTGGCGGCGGGCCAGATGCCGGGCACGGCAAAGCTCGCGCTGGCGCTGGGCATCGGCGCCTTCGCCTTCGATCTGTTCGTCGCGCGCAAGGCGCTGCATGGGCGCCTGGTCCTGCGCAGCATCGTCACCAACATCGTGCTGCCGGCCATCGTGCTGGCGCTGACCCTGTACTTCGCCGCCCAGAAGCCGCCGGTCGCGATCTGCATCGCGCTGTCGCTGGTGATCGTCGCGATGATCGGCCTGTATCTCTACCGGATCGCATTCCAGCCGCTGGCGCACACCTCCGTGCTGGTGCTGCTGATCGCATCAGTCGGCGTGCATCTCGCGCTGCAAGGGCTGGGCTTGCTGTTCTTCGGCGCCGAAGGCCAGCGCGGGCCGGCGGTGCTGTCCGGCGCCTTCACCGCCGGCGCGCTGCGCTTCACCGGCCAGAGCATCACCGTCTACGCCATCACCATCGCCTTCATCATCGGTCTCTGGCTGTTCTTCGGGCTGACGCTCTACGGCAAGGCGCTGCGCGCGACCGCGGTGAACCGGCTAGGGGCGCGGCTCGCCGGCATCCGCACCACGCTGTCGGGACAGATCGCCTTCCTGCTGGCCTCCGTGATCGGCGCGCTATCGGGCATCCTGATCGTGCCGATCACGACGCTCTACTACGACTCCGGCTTCCTGATCGGCCTGAAGGGCTTTGTCGCCGCGATCATCGGCGGCCTGGTCAGTTATCCCCTCACCGCGGTCGCGGCACTGGTCGTCGGCATCGTCGAGGCGTTCTCGTCCTTCTATGCCTCCAACTACAAGGAGGTGATCGTTTTCATGCTGCTGATCCCCGTGCTGCTGCTGCGCTCGCTCGCCGCGCCCGCGGTCGAGGAAGAGAAGGACTGACGCGCGATGCAGAGCCGGCTTCCCATCCTCGTCTTCGCGCTTGTCATGGCGGCGATCCCGTTTGTCCCGGGGATGCCGCCGTTCTGGATCGTGCTGCTCGACAATATCGGCCTTGCCGCGCTCGTGGCGATGGGCCTCGTGCTGCTCACCGGCGTCGGCGGCCTGACTTCTTTCGGTCAGGCAGCTTTCGTCGGCTTCGGCGCCTACACCACCGCGGTGCTGTCGACGGCCTACGGCCTGTCGCCGTGGCTGACCCTGCCGCTGTCGCTCGTCGTCAGCGGATCGCTCGCGGTGCTGCTCGGGCTGATCACCGTCCGCCTGTCCGGCCATTATCTGCCGCTCGGCACGCTCGCCTGGGGACTGGGCCTGTTCTATCTGTTCAGCAAGCTGGAGTTTTTGGGCCGCAACGACGGCATCTCGGCGATCCCGCCGCTGTCGATCGGCGCGTTCAAGATGCTCTCGCCCGGCTCGATCTATTACGCGATCTGGGTCGCCGTCATCGTCTCGGCCCTGCTGACGATGAACCTGCTGGACTCCCGCACCGGCCGCGCCATCCGCGCGCTCAGGCGCGGCCATGTCGCGGCGGAAGCCTTCGGCGTGCACACGCCGCGCGCCAAGCTGCTGGTGTTCATCCATGCCGCGGTGCTCGCCGGCCTCTCCGGCTGGCTCTACGCGCATCTCCAGCGCGCGGTGAACCCGACGCCGTTCGGCGCCCAGGCCGGCATCGAATATCTCTTCATCGCGGTGGTCGGCGGCGCCGGTTATGTCTGGGGCGGCGTGCTGGGCGCCGCGATCGTCGTGGTGCTGAAAGAGGTGCTGCAAAGCTATCTGCCGCTGATCCTGCCCGACTCCGGCCAGGTCGAGACCATCGTGTTCGGCATCATGCTGGTGGCGCTGCTGCAGCTGGCGCCCGGCGGCCTCTGGCCCTGGCTGATGTCGTTCCTGCCCGAGCGCACCAGTGGCAGAAAGCCCGATACCTCGCTGAAGCTGGAGCATCGCCCCCGCGCGCCCGGCGAGTCCAGCATCCTGCTCCAGGTCGACAAGGCGCGAAAGCAGTTCGGCGGCGTGGTCGCGGTCAACAACGTCTCCTTCGACGTCCAGGCCCGCGAGATCGTCGCGCTGATCGGACCGAATGGCGCCGGCAAGAGCACGACGTTCAACCTGATCACCGGCGTGCTGTCGGCGACCTCAGGCTCGATCTCGGTGCTCGGCCAGAAGGTTGACAAGGCACCGCCGCAGGAGATCGTCAAGCTCGGCATCTCCCGCACCTTCCAGCACGTCAAGCTGGTGCCTGACATGACCGTGCTGGAGAACGTCGCGATCGGCGCCCATCTCCGCGGCCATTCGGGACCGATCGCTTCGATGCTGCGGCTCGACCGCGCCGATGAGGCGAAGCTGCTCGCGGAAGCCGCGCGCCAGATCGAGCGCGTCGGCCTCGCCGAGCAGATGCACCAGCTCGCAGGCTCGTTGTCGCTCGGCCAGCAGCGCATCGTCGAGATCGCCCGCGCGCTCTGCGTGGACCCGATGCTGCTGCTGCTCGACGAGCCGGCCGCCGGCCTGCGCCACATGGAGAAGCAGCGGCTCGCGACGCTGCTGCGCGATCTGCGCGACGGCGGCATGAGCGTGCTCCTGGTCGAGCACGACATGGGCTTCGTGATGAACCTCGCCGACCGCATCGTGGTGCTCGATTTCGGCACCAAGATCGCGGAAGGCACCCCCGCCACGATCAAGACCAATCCCGAAGTGATCAAGGCCTATCTCGGAGTGGCGGCATGAGCACGCTGTTGTCCGTCACCGACGCGCACGTTGCTTACGGCAAGGTCGAGGCCGTGCGTTCGGTCTCGCTCGAGGTCGGCACCAATGAGATCGTCACCATCGTCGGCGCCAACGGTGCCGGCAAGACCACGCTGCTCTCGGCCATCATGGGCATTTTGCCGCTGAAGGGCCGCGTCGCCTTTGCCGGGCAGGATCTCGCCCGCCTCGACATCGAGGATCGCGTCGCGATGGGGCTCGGGCTCGTCCCAGAGCACCGCGAATTGTTCGTGACCATGAATGTCGAGGACAATCTCGAACTGGGCGCCTTCCGCATCGAGCGAGGCAAGGCGAAAGCCTCGATGGAGCGGGTCTACGCGCTGTTTCCGCGGCTGAAGGAACGGCGCAAGCAGCTCGCCGGCACGCTCTCCGGCGGCGAGCAGCAGATGCTCGCGATGGGCCGTGCGCTGATGGGCGAACCGAAGCTGCTGATGCTGGACGAGCCGAGCCTCGGCCTCGCCCCGATCATCGTCGCCGATATCTTCCGCATCGTCACCGAGCTGCGCGCCAGCGGCGTCTCCGTCCTGCTGGTCGAGCAGAACGCGCAGGCCGCGCTGAAGATCGCGGACCACGCCTATGTCATGGAGCTCGGCGAGTTCATGCTCAGCGGCAAGGCCAGCGACATCGCAGCGAACGAGCGCGTGGCGGCCAGCTATCTCGGCTTCCAGCACGAAGGTGAGAGTGCGATCTGATTTCTCTTACCCTCCCCTGGAGGGGGAGGGTCGCTTCGCATGCAGCGAAGCGAAATGCGAAGCGGGGTGGGGTGACGGTCTCTCCACAACGAACACTGCTCGTGCTGAGAGATCACCCCACCCCGCTCGCGCTGCGCGCGATCGACCCTCCCCCTCCAGGGGAGGGTAAGCGAGCGCCGCGTTACGAAGCGCCTGCCTTCTTCTCCCCCTTCAACGCTGCCAGTTCAGCTTCCAGCTCCGCGATCCTCGCATCCCTTGCCGCGAGCGCCGCGGCAACATCGCCCGCATCGAACTTCTGCGGGATGTGCTGCGGGCAGTTGGTGTCCCACGCCGCGATCTTGAACAGGATCACCTGCTCGGGCCGCGCGCGATAGCCCTTCGGCATCAGCGACGTGGTCAGCGCCTCGTCGTCCTCGACGACGCGCGCCTCGCCCCAGATCTTCACCCGGCGGCGATGGACGTAGTCCATCACGAAAATATAGGCCTTGGGATTCTCCGAGAGATTGCCCTGGGTGATGAACTGCTGGTTACCGGCATAGTCGGCGAAGGCGAGCGTCTGCTTATCCAGCACCTTGAGAAATCCCTTCGGGCCGCCGCGGTGTTGGATATAGGGCTGGCCGTCCACTGATGCGGTGGCGAAATAGAAGCTGTTGGCATCAGCCAGGAAGGCCGCGAGGTTGTCGTCGACCTCGGTGCGCCAGCCGCGCTGCTCGCTACGCGCATAGGCCTCGCGCGAACCCTTGCGCGCCTGGATCGCCTTCACCGCCGGCGAGAAGGCGACGTCGCTGGCATAGGGCTGGGCTGCTGTCGTCATCGGAACGTCTCCTGGAATTCCGGCGCATGCTTGCGTCTTTCGTCAGTTAACATGGACTTGCCTGCCGTCAGAACAATCTGGCCGCTTGACACTTCATCATTGCAATATATGCAATAATGCCATGGACCGGCTCGAAGCCATGCACGTCTTTGTCACCGTCGCCGATTCGCGCGGCTTTGCGCCGGCGGCGCGCAAGCTGCGCCTGTCGCCCTCGGCGGTGACGCGGTTGATCGCGGCACTGGAAGAGCATCTCGGCGCGCGCCTGTTGCAGCGGACCACGCGACAGGTGACGCTGACCGATGTCGGCACGCGCTATCTCGAACGCGCCCGCCGCATCCTCGCCGATGTCGAGGAGGCCGACGGCTCGGCGCGGCAGGAGCGCAACCGGCCGAGCGGTCGCCTCGTGGTGTCGGCACCGGTCGGTTTCGGCCGGCTCCATGTCGGGCCGGTCATGACCGCTTACCTCAAACGCTATCCCGAAGTCGCCGCCGAATTGCGGCTGTCCGACCATCTCGTCAATCTCGTGGAAGACGCGGTCGACGCCGCCGTCCGCATCGGCCATCTCGCCGATTCCTCCCTGGTCGCGCGCCAGGTCGGCGAGATGCGGCGGATCGTGGTGGCCGCGCCCGGCTATCTCAAGCGCCATGGCGAGCCGAAGACGCCGGAGGCTCTCGTCTCGCACCAGACCATCCAGTTCGGTCCTTGGTCCGCATGGCGCTTCCTGCGCGACGGCCGCGACATCGAGGTGACGCCAGCGCCGCGCTTCATCAGCAACAGCGCCGACGCGGCGCTGCAATATGCCGAAGCCGGCGGCGGCGTGACGCGGGTGCTGGCCTATCAGGCCGCCGAGGGGCTGAAGCGCGGGCGCTTGAAGATCGTGCTCGCGGCATACGAGCAGCCGGCGCTGCCGATCCACATCGTCTACCCGACCTCGCGCCTGCTGTCGGCCAAAGTGCGCGCGTTCGTCGATCTCGTGGTGGAGACGGCGGAATGGAGGTTTGGCTAGGTGCGTGTCCCGGACGCGCCGCGGAGCGGCGCAGAGCTGGGACCCAGCAGATGGATGGGGCTTCGGCTTACTTCTTCGGCACGACGCGGAACGTGCCGCTGGCGCGCGCGATCACGGCATCATCGGCTTTCACCAGGCATTGCGCGAAGCAGATCGTAGAGCCGGTCTTGATCGCCTCGCCCTCGACCGCGAGCCATTGGCCGATCTCGGCGGCGCCGACATAGTCGACCGACAGCGAGATCGTGACGAACGACGTCGTCCAGCCCGTCGCCTGGGCGCAGCTATAGCCCATGGCGGCATCGGCCAGCGCCGCGATCAGCCCGCCGTGGATCAGCCCGCGTGCATTGGTGTGCGGCTGCGCCAGGCGCAGTCCCACGGTGACGCCCTTCTCGGTCTTCTTCGAATAGAGCGGCTCCCAGGGATCGGTGAGCGGGGCCCTGCGGAAATGCGGCTCGAAGCCGGCGGGGATGTCGGTGGCGGTCATGGCTGTCTCGCGTTGCTGATCGTTGCCATTGAACGCGACTGACGCGACGAACGCATCACCTACAAAGTTTTAAACGGGATTTGCGGGGGCGTTTGAAATGGGCACTCCCGTCATTGCGAGGAGCGAAGTGACGAAGCAATCCAGAATCTTTCCGCAGAGGCAGCCTGGATTGCTTCGCTTCGCTCGCAATGACGGTGTGGCCGCAGCGCGCGATGCCGGGTGGGCAAAGGTGCGAAGCGCCGTGCCCACCATCTCTCCACGATTCAGGCCGGAGCGGTGGGCACGCTGCGCTTTGCCCACTCTACGGCACTGCGCGGGACATGACACCTGTGGTCAGAACGGCAGCCCTACGTAATTCTCCGACAGCGAGGTCATCGCGGCCTGCGAGTGCGTGACGTAATCGAGCTCGGCGAGCTGGATGCGGGCGCCGATGGTGCCGGTGTCGGGGAATTTGTGCAGCATCGAGGTCATCCACCACGAGAAGCGCACGGCTTTCCAGACCCGTGCCAATGCCTTGGCGGAATAGGCGTCGATGCCGGCGCTGGATTTCTCGTCGTAGAACTCGCGCAGCGCGCTCGACAGATAATGCGCGTCGGAGGCGGCGAGGTTCAGCCCCTTGGCGCCGGTCGGCGGCACGATGTGCGCGGCATCGCCGCACAAGAACATCCGGCCGAACCGCATCGGCTCGGCGACGAAGCTGCGTAAGGGTGCGATGCTCTTCTCGATCGACGGTCCGGTGACGAGGCTGGCGGCCGCCTCCTGGTCGAGCCGGCGCTTCAATTCGTCCCAGAAGCGGTCGTCCGGCCATTGGTCGACATGATCGTCGAGCGCGCACTGCACATAGTAGCGGCTGCGTCTGGTCGAGCGCATGGTGCACAGCGCAAAGCCGCGGGCGTGGTTGGAGTAGATCAGCTCATGGCTGACCGGCGGCGTGTCCGAGAGAATGCCGAGCCAGCCGAACGGATAGACCCGCTCGAACTCTTCGATGGCCGTGGCCGGCACGCTGGGGCGGCTGACGCCGTGGAAGCCATCGCAGCCGGCGATGAAATCGCAATCGAGCGTATGGGTGACGCCGTCCTTGACGTAGGTCACGCGCGGGTGACTGCCGTCGAAATCATGCAGCTGCACGTCCTTGGCCTCGTAGACCGAAACGAGACCTGCGGCCTTCCTCGCATTCATCAGGTCGCGCGTGACCTCGGTCTGGCCGTAGATCATCACCGTCTTGCCGGTCGCGCCCTTCATGTCGATGCGGTGACGGCGGCCGGAGAAGGCGAGCTCGATGCCTTCATGCACCAGGCCTTCGGCATGGGCCCGCGCGCCAGCGCCGACCTGGTCGAGCAGCGCGACGGTCCCCTCCTCCAGCAGGCCGGCGCGGATGCGGCCGAGCACATAATCCGGGCTCTGCCGCTCCAGAATGACATTGTCGATGCCATAAGTGTGCAGCAGTTGCCCAAGCAACAATCCGGCCGGCCCGGCCCCGATGATTGCGACTTTTGTCCGCAATACTTGCTCCTTCCGATGCTGTAGGCTTTCGCCGCGGCCTGCTTGTCGCGCCGGCCCGCAGGCGATAATTATATCATATAATTGTTGGGCAAAAGGGAGCGCTAGTCGCCCGAGCAGCGACAAATCCATGCAACATGGCTGACGTAGATGACGCGACAAGGTGCGCGCCAGTTCCGGCTTGAACACGCCGGCCAATTAGATAACATGTTAATTAACGAGACCGGGCCATCGAAGCCCGCCGTCGAAAACAGGGAGAGACGCGTGATGAGGAAAGTCTGTCTGGCGTTGCTGCTGGCAGCAAGCGTGAGCCCAGCGTTCGCGCAGGACAAGACCTTCGACCTGAAGGTCTCGCACTGGGTGCCGGCATCGCACCCGCTGCAGAAATCCCTGGAAGATTGGGTAGCCGCGGTGAACAAGGATTCCGGCGGGACCATTACCGGCAAGGTGTTTCCAGCCCAGCAGCTCGGCAAGGCCTTCGATCATTACGACATGGCGCGCGACGGCATCGCCGACGTCACCTACGTCAATCCCGGCTACCAACCCGGCCGCTTCCCGATCATCGGCGCCGGCGAATTGCCGTTCCTGATCTCGGACGCCAAGGGCGGCTCGATGGGGTTGGATGCCTGGTATCGCAAATATGCCGAGAAGGAGATGAAGGACGTCAAGTACTGCCTCGCCTTCGTCCACTCGCCCTCCTCCTTCCACTCCCGTACCAAGAAGATCGTGGTGCCCGAGGACGTGAAGGGCCTGAAGATCCGTCCCGCCCACGCCACCATGGCGAATTTCGTCACCTCGCTCGGCGGCACCAACGTGCAGTCCTCCGCACCCGAAGTGCGCGACATCATCGAGCGCGGCGTCGCCGACGGCGTCACCTTCCCCTGGGGCTCCCTGGTGCTGTTCGGCATCGACAAGGTGACCAAATACGACATGGAGGCGCCGCTCTACACCACGACCTTCGTGTTCGTGATCAATAAGGACAAGTACAATGCGATGTCCGACAAGCAGAAGGCCGCGATCGACAAGAACTGCACGATCGAGATGGCCGGCGCGGTCGGCGAGCACTGGGGCAAGTTCGAGGACGCCGGCATCGACAAGGTGAAGGCGGAATCGAGCCACGAGGTCTACAAGCTGACGGCCGAGCAGACCGCGGCCTGGAAGAAGGCCGCCGAGCCGCTGGTCAAGACATGGAGTGACGGCGCCAAGAAGGCCGGCGCCGATCCGGATGCGGCGCTGGCGGATTTGAAGGGATCGCTGAAGAAGTACAACGCGCTGGCGGAGTAGTGCTGCGCGGCGCGCTCTATCCCGCCCCCTCTCCCCGTTCTTACAGAGAGGGTCGGGGTAAGGGGCTGCTTCCGCAAAGATGGTGACAGATGAACTCGCGGAGAGCCTCCTTCACCCGGAATCCGCGCTCACGCGCGAATTCCGGCCTCTCCCCGCACGCGGGAGAGGCGGAGTGCGCGGCGAGACCGGATCTAAAAATGACATCTCGCGATAGGACCACCCCATGAAGCGCGCCTGGATGGACCGCTTTATCGACACGATCGAATGGATCGCGGCCGGCTTCGTCGGCCTCGTCGCGCTCGACATCTTCCTGTCGGTGCTGCTGCGTAACACGCTGAACTATTCGATCCCCGACAGTTTTGACATCGGCCGCATGCTGCTCGGCATCCTCATCTTCTGGGGCATCGCGGCGACGTCTTATCGCGGCACCCACATCACGGTTGATCTCGTCTGGGGCAATGTCGGGCCGCGCTACCAGCGCTGGATCGACGTGTTCGCAACGCTGGTGCTGCTGTTCGTCGTGACCGTGCAGACCTGGACGCTGTTCGACAAGGTGCGCGGCACCTACAACGACAACGTCCAGACTTTCGACATGCACATGCCGACCTGGCCGTTCTTCGCGATCGCCTGGATCGGCGACGTCTCCGCCGTGCTGCTGATCGCGATCCGCACCTACCGGCTGATCTTCCATCCCGAAGAGATGCACGACCCCAAGCTGAAGGCGACGGAGTAGTCATGAGCACCGATGCCGTCGCCGTAATCGGCTTCGTTTCCCTGTTTGTGCTGATGCTGCTGCGCGTGCCCGTCGGCATGGCCATGGGCCTCGTCGGTGTGTCCGGTTTCTCCTATCTGGTCGGCGCGACGCCGGCGCTGAAGCTGGTCGGCCAGACCTCGATGCGCACGGTCACCGACTACACCTTCGGCGTCATCCCGATGTTCCTGCTGATGGGCTCGTTCGTCAGCAATTCCGGCATGAGCCGCGAGCTGTTCCGCGCCGCCAACGGCTTTGTCGGCCACCTGCGCGGCGGGCTCGGCATCGCCACCGTCGGTGCCTGCGGCGGCTTTGCCGCGATCTGCGGCTCCTCGGTCGCGACCGCCGCGACCTTCTCCGCCGTCGCCTATCCCGAGATGCGCCGCTTCGGCTATCCGCAGTCCTTTGCCACCGGCGTGATCGCGGCAGGCGGCACGTTAGGTGCGATGCTGCCGCCCTCCACCGTGCTTGCGGTCTACGGCATCATCACCGAGCAGGACATCGGCAAGCTGTTCATTGCCGGCATCATCCCGGGCCTCTTGGCGATGACCATGTACATGATCACGATCGGCCTGATCGGCTATTTCCGGCCCGACTTCCTGCCCAAGGGCAAGGTGCTGTCGTGGCGCGAGCGCTTTGCCGGATTGAAGGACATCTGGGCGCCGGTGCTGCTGTTCGTGTTCGTCATCGGCGGCCTCTACGGCCTGCCCTTCCTGCCGCGCTTCACGCCGACTGAGGCCGGCGGCGTCGGCGCCACCGGCGCCTTCATCATCGGCGTGCTGACGGGCCGGCTCGACCGCGAGAAGGTGCTGGCGTCGCTGCTGCAGGCGACGCGCACCGCGGCCGCGGTGTTCACCGTGCTGATCGGCGCGCTGATCTTCGGTTACTTCCTGACGGTGACGCAGACGCCGCAGAAGGTGACGGAATTCCTCACCGGCCTCGGCCTCGGTCCCTACGGCGTGCTGGCGCTGATCATGGTGATGTATCTCGTGCTCGGCTGCCTGATGGATGCCATGGCGATGATCATCCTGACCGTGCCGATCATCTTCCCCGTGATCATGCATCTCGGCTTCGACCCGATCTGGTTCGGCGTCATCATCGTCATGACCGTCGAGCTCGGCCTGATCCATCCGCCGGTCGGCATGAATGTCTTCGTCATCAAAAGCGTGGTGAAGGACGTCTCGTTCTCCACCATCTTCAATGGCGTGATCCCGTTCGTCGCAACGGATTTGGTGCGCCTCGTGATCCTGATCGCCTTCCCGCTGCTGGCGACCTGGCTGCCGACGCGTATGATGGCGCATTAGGCCTGCGTGATAGAGCGACGAGCCCGTCCTCCCCTCTCCCCTTGTGGGAAAGGGTGGCTCGCCGCGATAGCGGCGAGCCGGGTGACGGGTCTCTCTCCACACGCACATTTGCATTTGCGGAGGCAACCCCTCATCCGGCGCTTCGCGCCACCTTCTCCCGCAAGGGGAGAAGGAAGAGCAGCGGCGCTAATGGGTACATGAGAGGTGATCAATGACCACACCGACACTCGAAACCAAATACGTCTTCACCATCACCGCTCGTATCGGCGACGTCATCACCCCCGGCGAGACTGGTATCGGCGTGCGCCGCATCATTCCGATCATCGGCGGCGAGGTGACGGGCGCAATCACAGGCCAGGTGCTCCCCTTCGGCGCCGACTTCCAGACCATCCGCCCCAGCGAGCTGATCGATCTCGAAGCTCGATACGCCTTCGAGACCGACGACGGCGCGACCATCTATGTCGAGAACAAGGGCATGCGCTTCGGCCCGGTGGAGCTACTGCAAAAGCTCAAGCGCGGCGAGCCGGTCGATCCGAAGCTGATCTATTTCCGCACCGTGCCGAGGTTTGAGACCGGGCACGAGCAGTATCGCTGGCTGATGGAACATATTTTCATCGGCTCAGCGGCGCGTCATGCAGACCGCGTCGTGATCGACGTGCATCAGGTGCTGTGATCCTCGCTACCTCGTCATTGCGAGCGCAGCGAAGCAATCCAGAATCTTTCCGCGGCGGCAGCCTGAATTGCTTCGTCGCAAGAGCTCCTCGCAATGACGGAGGATAGGGCTGCGGCAACCTATCACAACGGACTCCCTCGCCGGAGCAGGCCCCAAACCGGCCCAATGAGCGCCAGAGTTCATATCGCCCCTCCTTGACTCCACCAAAATTCGTTATACAACATAACTATTCTGACAAGGACGCAAATGACACAGGGAAACGCCGAAACCGCTAACGCGGGCGCCTCCGGGCTTTTGAGGATCGAGCGGGCAGAGCGGGTTCTGACCGTGGGTCTGAACCGGCCGGCCAAGCGCAATGCGCTCAATGACGGCATTATCCTGGAAATCGGCGAGTGTTTTGCGAACCTGCCCGAGGACATCGGCGCGGTCGTCATTCACGGCATCGGCGACCATTTCTCCAGCGGTCTCGACCTGTCCGAGCTGACCGAGCATGACGCGACCGGCGGCCTGCTCCATTCCCAGATGTGGCACCGGGTGTTCGATCGCATCCAGTATAGCCGTGTACCCGTGATCGCCGCGCTGAGAGGCGCCGTGATCGGCGGCGGCCTCGAGCTCGCCTGCGCCGCGCATATCCGCGTCGCCGAGCCCTCGACCTATTTCGCCCTGCCGGAGGGACAGCGCGGCATTTTCGTCGGCGGCGGCGGCTCGGTGCGGCTGCCGCGGCTGATCGGCGTCGCCCGGATGATGGACATGATGCTGACCGGCCGGGTCTATAGCGCGACTGAAGGCGCCTCCTACGGCTTCGCGCAATATGTGACGGAGGCCGGCAACGGGCTCGGCAAGGCGCTGGAGCTCGCGACCAAGGTCGCCGCCAACGCACCGCTGACGAACTTTGCCGTTCTCCAGGCGTTGCCGATGATCGCGGAGGCCAATCCGCAGACCGGCCTGCTCATGGAATCACTGATGGCAACCGTCGCGCAGAGCGATAAAGAGGCAAAGCGCAGGATCCGCGAATTCCTCGAACACAAGACCGCAAAGGTGAAGCCGAAGTCATGAGCGCGCAGCCGTCCTCTTCCAGCATGGAGCGCGGCGCGAGCACTTTTCCGCTGCGGCCCATCTCGTTCGGCGATCCCGCCGTCAATATCGAGCGCCGCGACGACGGCACGATTTACCTTAGGCCCAAGCAGCCTCTCGGCGACTATCCCGTCCGCATCACCGACCGCCTGCATCATTGGGCGACAACGACACCGGATCGCGTCTTCATGGCCGAGCGCGACGGCGGCCGCGGCTGGCGCAAGATCACCTATGCCGAGCTGCTCACCGCGAGCCGGCACATCGCATCAAGCCTGATCGCGCGCGGCCTGTCGGCGGAGCGGCCGGTCGTCATCCTCTCCGGCAATTCGATCGACCACGCCTTGCTCGCGTTCGGCGCGTTCTATGCCGGCATTCCGTTCTGCCCGGTGTCGCCGGCCTATTCGCTGGTGTCGAAGGATTACGGCAAGCTCTCCTATCTGATGAAGCTGCTGACGCCCGGTCTCGTCTTCGCCGAAGACGCCGACAAGTTCGCGGACGCGCTCGCCGCAAATGTTTCGCTCGGCACCGAGATCGCCGCGTCCTTTGGCCGCGTGCCGGGCCGCGACGTCACGCTGCTCGCCGATCTCATGGCGACGCCGATCCGCGGCGATCTCGACGAGGTCCACGGCAGGATCGGCCCCGACACGATCGCAAAATTCCTGCTGACATCGGGCTCGACCGGCAATCCCAAGGCCGTCATCAACACCCAGCGCATGATCTGCGCCAACCAGGTGATGCTGCGCGAGACGCTCGCCTTCCTCAAAGACGAGCCGCCGGTCATCATCGACTGGCTGCCCTGGAATCACACCTTTGGCGGCAACCACAATATCGGGCTGACGCTGTACAATGGCGGCTCGATGTATCTGGACGCCGGCAAGCCGGTGCCCGGCGGCATCGAGGAGACGGTGCGCAATCTCCAGGAGATTTCGCCGACGGTCTATTTCAACGTGCCCAAGGGCTATGAGTCGCTGCTGCCTTACTTGCGCGACGACCAGGGCCTGCGCGCAAAGTTCTTCGACCGGCTGCATGCGATGTTCTTCTCGGGCGCAGCGCTGTCGCCGTTCGTCTGGGACAGTCTCGACGAACTCACGGTGAAGGAGAAGGGCTATCGCGTGCCGATGCTGACCGGCCTCGGCGCGACCGAGACCGCGCCGTTCTTCATGTCGGTCAGTCCGCGCACCAGCCGCTCGGGCCATGTCGGCTTGCCCGTCTCCGGCAACGAGGCCAAGCTGGTGCCGAACAACGGAAAGCTCGAGGTCCGCGCCAAGGGGCCGAACGTGATGCCCGGCTACTGGCGCCAGCCCGATATCAGCGCAAAGTCCTTCGACGAGGAAGGCTTTTACAAGATGGGCGACGCGCTCAAGCCCGCCGATCCCGACGATCTCAATGCCGGCTTCGATTTCGACGGGCGCGTCAGTGAGGATTTCAAGCTCGCGAGCGGCACCTGGGTCAGCGTCGGCCCCTTGCGCGCGCGCTTCGTTGCGGCCTGCGCGCCGCTGGTGCGCGACGTCGTCATCGCCGGCATCAACCGCGACGAGATCTCCGCGCTCGTTGTGCTCGATCTCGACGGCTGCCGCCTGATCAACCCGACGCTGCCGGCCGACGATCTCGTCGTCGCGACGCGCGACCGGCTGGTGCGCGAGGCATTCCGCGAACGCCTGACCGGTTTCCTCAGCTCAGCCACCGGCTCCTCGACACGGATCACGCGCGCGATCCTGATGGACACGCCGCTCTCGATCGACAAGGGCGAGGTCACCGACAAAGGCTCGATCAACCAGCGCGCGGTGCTGGAACATCGCAACCTCCTGATCGAGGAGCTCTACGCTGCTAATCCGTCGGACCGTGTGATATCGGTCGGGTAACATGTCAATTGGAATGAACCAGCCGGCTCTTCCTTCACCTCTCCCCGCTTGCGGGGAGAGGTCGAATTTGCGCACTGCGCAAATTCGGGTGAGGGCGGCTTCTCGTCGCGGCCCCGCATCCGCCTTCGCCAAAGCCTTCGGCGGACAAGAGCGGGGCGAGGGAGCGCTTGGATACGATCGCGTCTGAATTAGAATCGCCAAAGGAGAACGCCATGTTGTTGAAGGATCAGGCAGCCATCGTTACCGGGGGCGCATCGGGGCTGGGCGCTGCGACCGCGCGAAAACTGGCGGCGCAGGGCGCCAAGGTCGCGGTGTGCGATCTCAATGCCAAGCTTGCTGAAACCGTTGCCGCCGAGATCAAGGGCGTCGCCGTGACCTGCGACGTCTCCGATGCCGCCTCCGCTGAAGCCGCGATCGCGCAGGCGGCCAAGGCTCACGGCCCGGCGCGCGTGCTGGTCAATTGCGCCGGCATCGGCGTTGCAAAACGCGTCGTCGGCCGCGACGGGCCGATGGCCCTCGCCGATTTCGACAAGGTGATCAAGGTCAATCTGATCGGCACCTTCAACATGCTGCGCCTTGCCGCAGCCGAGATGTCCAAGCTCGAGCCGCAGGCGACCGGCGAGCGCGGCGTCATCATCAACACCGCCTCCGTTGCCGCCTATGACGGCCAGATCGGCCAGTCGGCTTATTCGGCCTCCAAGGGCGGCATCGTCGGCATGACGCTGCCGATCGCGCGCGAGCTCGCGCAATTCGGCGTCCGCGTGCTGACGATCGCGCCGGGCCTGTTCCTGACGCCGCTGCTCGCTAACCTGCCGCAGGAAGCCCAGGACTCGCTCGCCGCCGCGATCCCCTTCCCGCGCCGGCTCGGCAATGCCGACGAGTTCGCCGCGCTCGCGCTGCACATGGTCGAGAATGCGTATCTGAACGGCGAAGTGGTGCGCCTCGACGGCTCGCTGCGCATGGCGCCGAAGTAAGGCGCGCGACGCATGTTCGTGAACCGGCGCGACGTCCAGATCCAGTGGGGTGATTGCGACCCCGCCAATATCGTCTACTACCCGCGCTATTTCGCGATGTTCGACGATTCGACGTCGACCCTGTTCGAGGTCGCCGGATTCTCCAAACAGGATCTGGTCCGCAAATACGGCCTGGTGGGCATTCCCATGGTCGACACGCGGGCCAAGTTCTACATCCCCTCGACCTATGGCGACTGGATCACCATCGAGACCAAAATCGAGAGCATCAAGCGCTCGAGCTTCGAGGTGAAGCACAACGTCTACAAGGGCGAATCGCTGGCGATCGAGGGATTCGAGACCCGCGTCCTGGTCGGCCGCGATCCCGTTAACCCCGACAAGCTGAAATCGGCACCGTTCCCGGCGGAAATGGTAGCCAAGTTTACGGGGAGTTAGAGCCCGGAGCTAAATCGCCGCATCACCAAAAGAGGGGCTGAATTACCCCCCGATTTCTGCTTTCAAAGAAAGACGTACAGGGAGGAATAGATGAAGATGAAACGCTTTTACCTAACCGCCGCCATCACCGCGGCCGCGCTGGCGCTGCCGGCCCTGCCCGCGCTGGCCCAGACCAACGAAATCACCATCGGCATCACCACCACCACGACCGGCCCGGGCGCAGCGCTCGGCATTCCCGAGCGCAACGCGCTGGAATTCGTGCCGAAGGAGATCGGCGGCGTGCCGCTGAAGGTGATCGTGCTCGACGACGGCGGCGATCCTACCACCGCGACCACCAACGCCCGCCGCTTCGTGACCGAATCCAAGGCCGACATCATCATGGGCTCGGCGCTAACGCCGCCGACCATCGCGGTCTCCAACGTCGCCAACGAAGCCGGCATTCCGCATTTCGGCCTCGCGCCGTTTCCGATCACGCCGGAGCGCATGAAGTGGTCGGTGGCGATGCCGCAGCCGATCCCGATCGTGGGCAAGGTGCTGTACGATCACATGAAGGCCAAGGGCGTGAAGACCCTCGGCTATATCGGCTATTCCGACTCCTATGGCGACCTCTGGTTCAACGACCTCAAGGCGCAGGCCGTGCCGATGGGCATGACCATCGTCGACGAGGAGCGCTTCGCCCGTCCCGACACCTCGGTGACCGGACAGGTGCTCAAGCTCGTCGCCGCCAATCCCGACGCGATCCTGATCGGCGCCTCCGGCACCGCGGCCGCGCTGCCGCAGACCGAGCTGCGCGAGCGCGGCTATCAGGGCCTGATCTACCAGACCCATGGCGCGGCCAGCATGGACTTCATCCGCATCGCCGGCAAAGCGGCCGAGGGCGTGCTGATGGCCTCGGGCCCGGTGATGGACCCCGAGGATCAGCCAGACACCGCGCTGACCAAGAAGCCGGGCCTCGCACTCAACTCGGCCTATGAAGCCAAGTACGGTCCGAACAGCCGCAGCCAGTTTGCCGGCCATTCCTACGATGCGTTCGAGCTCCTCAAGCGCATCATTCCGGCGGCATTGAAGACGGCCAAGCCCGGCACGCCGGAATTCCGCGAAGCGATCCGCCAGGCGCTGCTGTCTGAGAAGGAATTGGCCGCAAGCCAGGGGGTCTACAACTTCACCGAAAAGGACCGCTATGGCCTCGACGACCGCTCGCGCATCCTGCTCACGGTGAAGAACGGCAAGTATTCGCTAGTGAAGTAGGCGCAGCGATAGTTCGCAACGAGAAGAGCCGGCCCGATGGGCCGGCTCTTTCCTTTTGAGCTTTGAGACGAGCTGCCAGCCACCGTGTTGCTGCGCCCCTCTCCCGCTTGCGGGAGATTGCTGGGGAGAGGGTACCTCCGCGTTGGGATTGTCTCGGTCTTATGGAAGAAGTCCCCCAGCGGAGAGAACCCTCACCCGGCGCTGCGCGCCGACCTCTCCCGCAAGCGGGAGAGGTTACAGCGAGCGGGCGGATACACCGCGAGCCTCAAGCCGCCTGTCGCAACGGGGTCCAGGCGAACTCCGGATAATACGTGTCCATCATGCGATCGACATAGGCGGTGAGGTTCGGAAATCCCTCGGCGCGCTGCCGCAAGGCCGATTCGAAGAAGGGCGTCAGGATCCCCGCGAGTGCGCCGAAGGCGGTGGCATCGACGCCGCAGGGCCTGTTGCCCATCAGATACGACTTGTCGCCGAGCTGCACCGAGAGCGCGAACAGCGAGCGCACGGCGAGATCGACATCGTCGTCGGGCGCGTGGCGGCCGAGACCCGAGAGCAGATAGTTCTCGGCGACGCGGAATTGCGCGTCCTCACGCAGCTTCTCACGATTGTGCTCGGGTGCGCCGTCGAAGAAATGCGACGGCCCCTTGGCGAAATTGACCGGATCGACCCAGCGCGCCCCGACCAGCGCCCAATAGACGTGATGCTCGATCATGCGCTCGAACGCCCAGGCCTGCGCACGTTCCTGCAACGAGAGCCCGGCGTCGAAATCGAAGCCGTAGCGCCGCTCGATATGGGCGCGGATGAAGGTGGAATCGGCCACCGCCTCGCCGCCGTCGTCGATGAAGGGCAGCTGCCCCTTGGGCGAAGCTGGCGGCATCGCGCGCTCCTTCCGGTAGGGCAGCCCCGCCATCTTGAGCTGCACCTCCGTCTTGGTGACGAAGGGGCTGATTTCCGGCAGGCCGAAGCCGGTGCCAAAGCCGTAAAGCGTGATCATGAAACCTCTCCTGAACCTGCCGAACGTGAACGGAACCTACCTACCGGCTGCTGCCACCATGGTGGCAGCAGCCGTGATATCTTCTGCGAAACGGGCCCCCTGCCAGGCGCGGCTCATGATGTGGCGGGCGAGCGCGTCCGCAGCCTGGATCAGCGAGCGTGCCACCACGCTTGCGAACGCAAATCGGAGATCGACGGCCATGAGATCGAGCGAAACGAGGCGGCTAAACGTCCGGGCCTGCCACATCTGGTTGCGCCACAGCGGGCCAGCGGGGCCGAAATGGGTTGGAACGATCATGGACAAATCCTCTTCAGTCGACGTGTTGTCCCGGTATAGAACTCCCCTGCTGCCAACATCCTGTCAGCAGCCGCGCGCCGCCTTTTGAAAAGACCACGAACAAGAGACCCGTCATGAGACGCGCCGACAGGCTGTTTCAGATCATCCAGGTGCTGAGGCGCACGCGTAAACCGCTGACGGCGGACGCGATCGCGGCCGAGCTCGAGACGTCGAAGCGCACCATCTATCGCGACATCGCAACGCTGATCGGCCAGCGCGTGCCGATCCGCGGCGAAGCCGGCATGGGTTACATCCTGGAGAAGGGTTTCGACTTGCCGCCGCTGATGCTGACGCCCGACGAGATCGAGGCGGCGGTGCTGGGCGCGCAATGGGTCGCGGGCCACGCCGATTCCGCGCTGGCGCGCGCCGCCGAGGATTTGATGGCCAAGATCGCCGACACCGTCCCCGAGCGCCTGCGTCCCTTCGTGCTGGAGCCGGCGAGCCGGGCGCGGCCGAGCTGGAACAGGGAGCCGGATCGCCTGGACATGGCGCGCACGCGCACCCAGATCCACGAAGGCAAGAAGATCATGCTGCGCTATCGTGATGAGCAGGGCCGCGCCAGCGAGCGCATGATCTGGCCGATCTCGGTCGGCTATCTCGAAGCCGTGCGCCTGCTCGCGGCCTGGTGCGAGCTGCGCAGCGACTTCCGCAGCTTCCGCACCGACCGCGTGGTCG
This sequence comes from Bradyrhizobium sp. C-145, assembly GCF_023375135.1. Lineage (NCBI taxonomy): Bacteria > Pseudomonadati > Pseudomonadota > Alphaproteobacteria > Hyphomicrobiales > Nitrobacteraceae > Bradyrhizobium > Bradyrhizobium sp. C-145. The sequence continues at coordinate 8,396,090 of NZ_CP088150.1, forward strand.
AGGCAACCTATCTCGACGAGAAATATCCGGAGCGGCGCGACGTGCTGCGCGCAAGATGGCGGCAGAGCCTGGTCTGGGGTCCACCAAAGGACACGTGACAACGATGGAACAGACCTCGCCCCTCGACCTGTTGAGCTGTTGCCAGAGTTGCGGCGCCTGCTGCGGCTATTCGGCGAACTGGCCGCGCTTCTCGATCGAGAGCGACGAAGAGCTTGCAGCGATCCCGGAGGCGCTGGTCAACGCGCGTCAATCCGGCATGCGCTGCGAGGGCGATCGCTGCTCGGCGTTAACGGGAGAGATCGGTAAGGCGACGGCGTGCGGCATCTATGCCGTGCGGCCGGAGGTGTGCCGCACCTGCATGCCCGGTGACGCCGAATGCGCGATGGCGCGGCGGAAGTTCGGGCTTGCGGTGATAGAGGCCGCTTAGGCCGGAACGGCTTCGCTGATCTCGTCGTCGAGTTCGTCCTCCAGCGGTGCCAGCACCGACAGCGGCTTGGTCGACAGCGTGATCGGCTTGCGCCCGCCCGACAGCGACGGCGCGGATTTCGCGGCGCCCTCGCGCGACAGCGCGTAGAGCGTCGAACCGACGCGGCCGCCGTTCTCGATCAGGTCGCGCTCGCTGCAGCTGGCGGCGATCGCGACCGCCAGCGAATGCAGATGGCTGCGGCGATAGCAGAACAGCGCCAGCCTGACGCGCGCGTCAGGGGAAACACTCTCAACCAGCCTCGGCAGGCCACTCGCGCTGGCGCGATACATCTCGCCAAGGAGCTCGTCGCGAACCGGACAGAAATCGCTTTCAAAGGAATCGCGGCTTGAAAACATTGCAGTTCTCCCTCGTGTGGGGAAGATGCAGCGCAATTCTCTAACGAAAGGTTAACCACGCTGCCCGGTAGTGACCCGGGGTGCTTGCGCTCTGGCCGCGAATCGGAGGGCAGAGGAAAGAGAGTTTCCGGTGGCCCTCCTTCGAGACGCCCGCCTTTGGCGGCCCGCAGGATGAGGTCTTGTCCCGCGGCGAGATCCCAGACCCTCATGGTGAGGAGCGCCGCCGCACGGCGCGCCTCGAACCATGCAAGGCCGACCAGCCGGTCAAACGTGGCTAGGCTCAGTTCGCCGCCATGAAGATGGACAGGCCGAAGCCGGTAAGGTGATGCAGCGCCTGGTCGACGCCGATCAGGGTCCAGAACCAGGGATGCGCTAGGTCGACACCGAAATTGGCCGAGATGAATCCCTTGGCGCGGTCGATCGTGATGTGGATCGCGAAGTCGATGAACGCCACGAACCAGAATTTCGGCGCCACGATCAGGATCAGCGGCAGCGCAACCGCAAGGTGAACGAGGCAGTGCACCAGAAGCGGCAAGGCCCAGCCGTGCTTCTGGTCCTTGCCATGCGCCATCCAGGCGGTCTGGAGGACGAAATCGGCGATGATGTGCTTGAAGGTGAGCAGCAGCATCCAGCCAATGAGCGCTTCAACCGGAACCGCCGAAGACATGGGTGGAAACGACAAGCTGACGCCCTCATTGAGGTGACAAGAAAAATTGGAGCGTTCAGCGCAACTTCTTCTTGGACCGGTCAAATCGCCGGGACCTCTGATTTATGACATTTCCCGCGGCGGAATGCAGCCGGGGGAACCGGAAAATCGCCAACTGTGGCTAACTGGTGATAGGATGACCAATCGCCGCGGCGGCGTCGAGTAAGGTTACCTTCGGCTCGAAATTTGCATTCCGTGACCTTCGCGCTATCATCGGCGGCAGAGAATATCGTTCTTTTTTCAGACGTTTACGAATTGCAGGGCGACTGCTGCGCTTCCCATACTGCCATGCGCCGCCAGCCAAAGATTAAGGCCAGAGTGCTGCCATGAGTACTGAAGGCCCCACCGCATCACAACCCGAGCCGCCGCCGCGGCGCCCCAAGGTGATCAAGACCAACCAGCAGCAGGTCTTTCTCTACGTCGTGCTGACCTTGCTGCTGTCGCTCGCCACCGTCTGGGCCGGCCGCACGCTGGTGCACAATTCGGAAACGCTGACCTTTGCCGTCGGCGGCCCCAACAGCGACGAGGCGCTGTTCGCGGCCAAGCTCGCCACTCTCCTCAAGAACAACGCCTCGCGTTTCCGGATCAAGATCGTCAACAACGCGGACAACGCCAAGGCGATCGCACAGTTCGATCGCAGGCAGGCCGACCTCGCCGTGCTGCGCACGGACGCCAAAGTGCCGCTGCGGGCGCGCACGCTTGCGATCCTCGAGCACGATCTCGTGCTCCTGCTCGGTCCCGGCAACAAGAAGATCAAGTCGCTCGCCGAGCTGAAGAAGAAGAAGGTCGCGGTCATCGCCGAGAACGAATCCTCGCTCGCCTTCGTCCGCAGTATTCTCGACGTCCCCGACGGTCCCGATGCCGCCAAGATCCAGATGGCACCGCAGGGCGCAACACTCGACAAGCTGTTTGCGCCGGCGAGCGGCTTCAGCGCGGTGATCGCCATCGTCCACGCCTCCAGGGCAGTGCGGGACAAATCCTATGAACAGGCTGCCAAGCGCGGCGGCTTCACGCTCAACGCGATCGACGACGCCAAGACGCTGGCGCGCAAACTCCCGGGCATTTCCGACGAGACGCTGACAGCAGGCACGTTGTCGACGTACCCGCAAATTCCCGACGACGATCTCGACACGATCGGGCTCGAATGGCTCCTGGTCGCACAATCCAGGATGTCCCCGACCACCGCTGGCGAGCTCGCACGCATCGTCTACGAGAACAAACCCGCGCTCGGGCTCGACAACGGCTTTGCCAGCAGGATAGAGCCGGCCTCCGTCGAGAAGGACGCCTTCGTGATGGCGCATCGGGGTGCCGCCGATTACATCAACGACGACACCAAGTCGTTCATGGATAAATACAGCGACATGATGTATCTGGGCGCCGCCGCGCTCAGCGTCATCGGCTCGATCTTCGCTGCGATCTACGCCAAGATCACGAGGATCGCGCCGGAGAAGGCCAGCGAGCTCTCCACCGCCATCCTCGACATCGGCGAGCGGATCGAGCACGCCCACTCGCTGGATCAGCTCGAATGTCTCCAGGACGAGCTCGAAGGCATCTTGCGCGGGGCCGTCATTGGACTCAGAGACGGCACGATCAGCACCGACGGGCTCGACACCTTCAAGCTCGGCTACGAGTTCGTCCGCGACGAGATCAGCATGCGCCGCGACTACCTGAAACGTCATGCCAGCGGGAGTGAAAAGGCCGCCCGCGATACCGGCCCGCCGCAGGACGACAGCAACGTCGTGGTGGTCAAGACCGCCCAGAGCGCCTGATCCGACAGTTTGATGTCCTCAAGTCGGGGCTGCCGGACGTCTTGGCGGTGGATGGACAGTCGGAACTCAGGAACCGTCCCCATCCACAGCCGTTGGCTCACGGATAGCAGCTGGAGAACGCGCCATGCGTACACTCCTCGTCATCTTCCTGCTGGGAATGCTGGCGGCAGTTGGCTATTTCGCCTATTCCGCCATGACGGTCGAAGGCGATCCGATCCCGACGGAAGGCTATTGGGCCCTCGCGCTGGGGGCTGGATTTTCCCTCGTCGTCGGCATTGGCCTGATGGTGCTGCTGTTTTTCAGCAGCCGCCGCGGCTACGACGAGCCACCGCACTTCAGGTAGCCTCAGCCGGGCGCTCCGCCGGCCGCCTCACCGCCCTCCCCTGTTCGACGACGCTGCGGCCCGCGCCCGTCGTTGACGGCCTCGGTCCGGGCGGGCACTTTGGCCCTGAAGTCCCAGCCGGACCACACGAGCCAGAACCGAGCCGCCTTCCCGCATGTCCAAGCCGCTGATTTCCGCTCTGGCCCAGTTCGCGGCCGCCACGGCCGGCCGCAACATGACCAAGACGGCCTATGTGGCCGTCGGCGTCGGCGTGCTCAGCATGGTGCTGCTGACAGACAACCGGGCCAATGAGGCGCGCGGCTGGGTTAACGGCCTGCTATGGGCCTGCCTCGTCTATTTCGTCTTCGAATGGCTGATTCGGCTGCGCCACATGGCGCGCCAAGGGCGGCTTTCGCTCTACATGTCCTCCTCTGCCGGCATCGTTGACGCGATCGGGGCTCTGGCCGTGCCGCTCGCGCTGGTTCTCGGCGTCGAGCCGAAGACGGCGTGGCTGCTCAGCGTGCTCTGGGTGCTGAAAGTGGTGCCGGGCATCCCGGGCTTGCGGCAGCTCCGCCGCGTGCTGGTGCTGGAATCCGGGCCGCTGGTCAGCGTGCTCGTGATCTTCCTGATGGTGATCTTCCTCGCTTCCGTCGCCGAATATTTCCTGGAGCGGGACGTCCAGCCGCAGACGTTCGGCAGCGTCCCCGCCGCTTTGTGGTGGGCCGTCGTCACACTGACGACGACGGGCTATGGCGACGTCGTGCCGGTCACCCCGCTTGGACGCTTGGTGGCGGCGCTGGTGATGATCTCCGGCCTCGGCGTATTCGGGCTGTGGACCGGTATCCTGGCGACCGGCTTTGCCGCGGAGACCCGTCGCGACAATTTCCTCAAGACCTGGGAATCCGTCAGCAAGGTGCCGTTCTTTGCGGCGCTGGGGCCTGCGGCCATCGCCGACGTCACCCATATGCTGCGGACCATGGAGCTGCCGGCTCGCACCTTGGTCATCCGCAAGGGGACGCATGGCGACTGCATGTATTTCATCGCCGCCGGCGAGGTCGAGGTCGACCTGCCCGGCAAGAAAGTGCAGCTCGGTGAAGGCGCCTTTTTCGGCGAGATGGCGCTGCTCGGCAACAACAAGCGCGGTGCCAACGTCTCGACCACGAAAGTATCGCGGCTTCTGGTGCTCGATCTCGTCGATTTCCGCGTGCTGATGGCGCGGCATCCCGATCTCGCCGAGACCATCGACGCGGAAGCAAAACGGCGCGCGCTCGAGAACACGTAAATGGAGACAAGAATGTCGGACACAGCCGACGCGACCAGCCCCGTACTCGAAATCACGGGCGCACGCGCCACCATCCGCCTCAATAGGCCAAAACATCTCAACCGGCTCCAGGCGGGGGATCTCAGCGAGCTCGTTAAGTTGTTCGACCGGGTCGAGAGCGATCCGGCCATTCGCGTGCTGGTGCTGACCGGCACCGGGCGCGCCTTCTCCGCGGGCTACGATCTCAATTCCGTGGCGGAGCGCGCGGTGAGCGCGAGCGAGCAGCAGAGCGCGGGCTCGGCGTTCGAGGTCGTCGTCAACCGTCTCGAGGATTTGGGCGTGCCGACGATCTGCCGGCTCAACGGCGGCGTCTATGGCGGCTCGACCGACCTCGCGCTGGCCTGCGATTTCCGCATCGGCGTCGACACCGCCGAGATGTTCATGCCGGCGGCGCGGCTTGGGCTGCACTATTACCCGAGCGGCATCAAACGCTACGTGACCCGCCTCGGCCTCGACAATGCGAAAAAGCTGTTCCTCACCGCCGCGAGGATCAGCGCGCCGGAGATGCTGCGCATCGGCTATCTCACGGCCATGGTGCCGGTGGAATTCCTGGATGAGGAGGTCGACAAGCTCGCTGGCGTCCTCGCCGGCAACGCGCCGCAGGCGATGCGCGGCATGAAGCGCGCCATCAACGAGTTCGCCCGCGGCGAGCTCGACGAAACCGCCGCCGACCAGCGCCACCGCGACAGCATGCGCGGCGACGAGATCAAGGAAGGCATCAAGGCGTTTGCGGAGAAACGGGCACCGCGGTTTTGAGAGACCGGTGAGGGAGCACGAGGGCTCCACATTCAGCCGTCGTCCCGGACAAGCGCGCCTCAAGCGCGCGCAGATCCGGGATCCATAACCACAGGGAGTGGTAAAGGTGGCAGGCTGATAACTCCGAGTCTTCGCCACACCAAATCCTGTGGTTATGGATCCCGGGTCTGCGCTGACGCTGGCCTGGGACGACAGCGGAGATTGAGGCGCGCTGCCTACCCACCAGCAACCGCGGCATGCTGCGCCGCCATCTCGGCATCGGCCGCAGTGATGCGCTGGTACGCAGGGCGCGAGGTGATGCGCTCGGCATAGCGGACGAACACGTCCTTCTTCGGCACGATGCCGAACATCATGGTCCAGCTGAACGCGACGCCCCACAACACATCCGCCGCCGTCATGCGCTCGCCGAGCAGATACGGCCCCTTCGACAGCTGCGCCTCGAGCGCGCCCAGCATGGTGTCGTAATCGGCATAGGGCGATTGCGTAATCGGCGCCGGCTCGCGCTGCATGAACTTGTCGATCATGGCCGGCTCGAACGAGGCACCATAATAGGCGATCCAGCGCAGATAAGGACCGCGCAAGGAATCGTTCAGCGCGGGCGCCAGCCCCGCCTGCGGAAACAGGTCGGCGAGATAGATGGTGATCGCGACCTGCTCGGTCACGAGCGCCTCGCCGTGGCGGACCGCCGGTACCTTGCCGAGCGGGTTGATGGCGAGATAGGCGTCCTTGCGCTGCTCGCCCGCCTTCATGTTGAGGACATGGAGATCGTAGGGCGCGCCCAACTCCTCCAGCAGCACCCGCGTGCCGGTGGCGCGGCTCTGCGGCGAATAATACAGCGTGATGCGGTTCGGATCGGTCATGGCGGGTCTCCTATCTGCCCATTTGGCGATGGCATCTGTAGCGGACCATACCTGACATCCTGTGTCAGGTATGGTTTAAGGAATCATGCGCGCGAGCCGAATGCTGTCGATCCTCACCACCCTCCAGGCCAGGGGACAGGTCACGGCGCCCGAACTCGCGGAAGCCTGCGAGGTCTCGGTGCGCACGATCTATCGCGACATCGATGCGCTCGCTGCGTCCGGCGTCCCTGTCTACGCCGACCGCGGCGCGGAGGGCGGCTATCGCCTGCTCGACGGCTATCGCGTGCGGCTGAACGGGCTGTCGCAGAGCGAGGCAGGCGCGCTGTTTCTGGCGGGTTTGCCGGGCCCGGCCGCGGCGCTGGGGCTGGACGCTGCGATGATCGCCGCGCAAAACAAGCTGATGGCGGCACTGCCCGCGAATCTGCGCGAGGACGCCGGGCGGATGCAGGAAAGATTTCACCTGGACGCGCCCGCCTGGTTTGGCGAGGCCGAAGACCCAAAGCATTTGCGCACCATCGCCGGCGCGGCGTTGCGCGGGACGCTGATCAAGATCCGCTACCAGAGCTGGCGCGCAGAGAAACAGCGCCGCGTCGCCCCGCTCGGCCTCGTGCTGAAGGGCGGCAGCTGGTATCTCGCAGGGCAAGTCGACGGCAACGTGCGCACCTATCGCGTCGCGCGGGTGCTCGACTGCACGGCGCTCGACGATCGCTTCGATCGTCCCGCCGATTTCGATCTCGCAGCTTACTGGCAGGCCGCGACACTTCGTCTCGAGGCCGAGATGCATCCCAATGTCGCGGTCGTCCGGCTGTCGCCATTCGGCGTCAAGCTGCTCGATGCGTTGAGCCAGCCTTACGTCAAGGCACGCACGCAGCTTGAGGAGACCGTCGACGCAGATGGCTGGCGTATCGCCAAGGTCCCGGTCGGCAAGACGTCATGGCATGCCGCGGCCGAACTGTTGCGGCTGGGCCCCGAGGCCGAAGTGCTGGAGCCCGCCGATCTCCGCGACAAGATGATCGAGCTGACGCAGGCGATGGCCGCGCGCTATCGCGTGGCGCGAAAAGCCTCAAGGCGGCACATTTTGTCGCGGCCCACGAAACAATCCTGAAACACGATTCTCAGCCAACGCGGTGAACGCATTCGCGTCTCGGTCCGACCGAGATGCAGGGACACAACAATGGCCCTGCGCCACATGGAGAATGAAGATGTTTCGTAAGCTTGCACTTGGTCTGATTGCTGCCGGCTCGCTCGGCGTTGCCGCGCTCGCCCCCACCGCCGCCTCGGCCGGCGGATTCCATCATCACCACTGGGGTCATGGCTGGGGCCCGGGTTGGGGCTTTGGCGGCGTCTATGTCAACACCGGCGTCAGCAACTGCTACCAGGAGCGCCTCGTCCAGACCCGTCACGGCCTGCGCGTCCGCGTCGTGAATGTCTGCGCCTACGGGATCTACTGATACCTCGCCTTCACGACAAAGCTCCGGTCGCACCGCGACCGGAGCTTTGCGTTGAGTTAGCCGCCTTGCTGCTGCCGGCGAAACCAGGCCCAGGTCTCGCGCGTCGTTCTGATGTAGCCGCGGCCGCGATGGACGATCTCGCCATCGACGAGCTCGTTCAGCTTCGGCAGCGCATGAAAGGGGATCGAGGGATAGGCGTGATGCTCGACATGATAGGGCATGTTCCACGCGAACCATTTGACGATCGCGCCCGTATAGGTCGTGCGGGTATTCTGGAAGGCGCTGCGGGTGCGGTTGCAGCCGGTATGCTCGGCGTAGAGATACGGCCGCAGGAAGAACTGCCCGATCGCAAGTGGGACGATCCAGACCCAGAGCAGCAGCGCCGAGGAGAGCCACAGCGACAGCGCAAGCAACAGCGCGTAGAGCGCGACATAGGCGCGCGCCTCGGCGACGATGATGGCGCGCTTGCTCTCGGGGATCCAGGGCACGACGACCTTGCCGCTGACGGCGTGGCCGAGCATCAGCCGCAGACGCCCGGCGACCTGGAGCAGGCCGCTATAGGCGATCGCGAGCTGCGTGTCGGAGGTCGGCTTCACGCCGACGATCAGCTCAGGATCCTTGTTCGGATCCTGGGTATAGCGGTGATGATCCCAGTGAAACAGGCAGTAATATTCGTAAGGCAATCCGATGATGAAGGCCGAGAGATAGCCCACAGTGAGATTGAGGCCGCGGCTTTTGAACGCGGTCTTGTGCGCGGTCTCGTGCACGGCCATGAACAGGAACGCCACGAAATAGCCCTGCACCGCCATCAACGGCAGCGCCCAGAGCACGCCATGGCGCGAGACGGTCATCCAGATCAGCGTGCCCATCAGCACGATCGCGCCGTAATGGCCGAGGCTCTGCGCCGCGCCCCGGAGATTGGAGCGGACCGACAATTGGCGCAGCATCGCCGGTGTCAGCGGTTTCAGGCGATGGCCGGGCTCTGAAACGGTTGTGTCAGTCATGACCGGATGCCTGCCTATCTGCTGAGAAGCGCTGCGATCTCGGCCTTGATGAAAGCCTGATCACGCGGATTGTTCACGGGGTTGCCGGCGCGATGGCCGTGCTGCGACGGGATCGGATGCAACACCGCGGATTTTGCGCTGGCCAACCGGCCGAGCTCGTCCTCGTTGTCGCGGACGTCGAAATAGCGATCGGTCGCACCCGGCATCAGCAGCATGTGGGCCTTGATCGCGGCGAGCGCGCGGTCGAAATCGCCACCGAATGCGGCGCAGCGGCTGACGTCACCACTCTGCCAGATCTCGATCTGCGCCAGGAGATCATTGGCATCGCGCCGCGCAAAGGTCGCATCCCAACCACGGACGAGATAATCCTCCAGCGAGGTGAAACCGGCTTCGCGCCAAATCTCGTCGCGATAGAAGCCGTGCGACATCGCCCAGCCGGCATAGACGCGTCCCATCGCGCGGTAGCCGGCAACGGGCTTTTCGACGAAGCGGCCATCGCGGAAGGCGGGATCGGCGGTCAGGGCGGCCTTCACGCCTTCGAGAAAGACATGATTGTAAGGCGCGCAGCGCGCGCTGCCGCAGACGATCGCTGCGCGCTCGACCATATCAGGATGCAGAGCCGCCCAATGATAGGCCTGCATGCCGCCCATCGACCAGCCATAGACCAGCGCGAGCGTCGAGATGCCGAAATGTTCGGTGAGCAGCCGGTGCTGGACCGCGATCGCGTCGTGATAGGTCACCTTCGGGAACGGCCCGGCCGTATTCGACGGCGATGACGACAGGCCGTTGCCGAACAGGTTCGGGATGATGATGAAGTAGCGGGTGGGATCGAGCACGCCGTCGGGCCCGATCAGCCATTCGGTGTCGACGTGCTGCGCGCTGAACGAGGTCGGATAGAGGATGACGTTGTCCCTGGCCGGGCTCAGCGTTCCACAGGTCTTGCAGGCGAGCTTCAGCGCGGGAAAGACGGTGCCGGACTGGAGCGTGACGTCGCCGGCCTCGAATATCTCGTAGTCGCGTTGCGCCGTCATGGACCCAACTCCCGCTCAGGCACTGCAAGGCGCGCGGCGTTTGGCGATGCATCGATCATGCCGAAACCCGCGCTCAATAATGTACTTATAGTACAGTTATTAAAGCGTAGCAAGCGCTCCCGAACCGACATGTGGCTCAGGAGATGGCCGCCAGATAACGCGCGACCGACGCCTCAAACGCGGCCTTGGCACCTGCGGCGATGTTGCGGTCCCACCAGGCACCATAGATGCGATCGAAAGCGAGCGGCTCGACCGCCGCCGCGATCCGCCGCACTGCGGCGGCGTTGAGCGGCGTGTAGCTGGGGTAGGAATACATGAAGCTGACGAAGCGGCGATCCATCGTCACCTGCGCGATATCGCCGGTGAGCAGCGCGCCCGTGCCGCCCGCACCGTGCCGCCAGTGCAACACGGTGGCGCCGGCGAAATGACCGCCAGCACGCAGCAACAGCACGTCGTCGGAGATGCGATGGTGATCGCCAGCCCAGTGCACGATCGATGCATGTGGCCGCGTCACCCATTGGCGATCATCTGCCTGCAGATAGACCGGCACGCCGCCGAACGCCTCGCTCCAGTCGGCGAGCGCACCATAATAATGCGGATGCGAGATTGCGATCGCCTTCAGTCCGCCGAGCGAACGCACATGCGCAATCGCCTCTGGTGTTGCCATCGGTACGCAGTCCCACATCAAGCAGCCCTCGCTGAGCGGCACCAGCAGCGCGCGCTGGCCGATGGCGAAGCTCGGCTCGAGCGAGAGGCCGGTCAGGCCGAGATCGTCGCGCCAGACGACGCGGTGGCGCTCTGCCAGCGTCTCGCGGGTCAGGAAAATCTGCCCTTTCCAACCCACATACTGCCGTTCGTCCTCGCAGATCGGACAGGATGCGGGCGGATGTCCGCTGTCCGGAAATTGCGCGCCGCAGGTTTCGCAGGTCCAGAGTGGCATGGCCGTTATCCTGATTGAGACCGTCGCAAGTATGACATGACGTCGCAGGCCCTGCGATCACAAGGACGATCGGAACCAACGCGATGCGTGCAGGTTGGGTTCTGGTCCGCCCCGGGCACTATGGGCCCGCAGTCTCCGCCTCATGCGAGATCTCAGTCGATCGGCAGCATTGCGTTCAGCGTCTCGATGACATCGCGCCCTTCACCTCGTATCTGGCCCCTGTTCGCGCTCAACTTCTTCATGGCCGACATGCAGTCGGGCATCGGGCCGTTCGTCGGCGTCTTCCTGCAGGAGCGCGGCTGGGCGAGCGGATTGATCGGCACCGCGATGACGGTCGGCAATGTCGCGGGCATGCTGGTCACGACGCCGATCGGCGGCTTCATCGATTCCAGCCGCAATAAGCGCATGTGGGTCGTCATTCCCGGCATCTGCGTGGTACTGGCATCTGCAATCATCCTGATCTCGCAAAACTTCTGGGCCGTCACCTTTTCCCAGGTCGCACAATCGCTGGCGAGTGCCGCGATTGTGCCAGCGGTGACCGGCATCACGCTCGGCATCGCCAAGCAGAAGGGCTTCAACGCACTCAATGGCCGCAACCAGGCGTACAATCACGCCGGCAACATGGTCGGCGCCGCGCTGTCGGGCTATCTTGGCTACAGGCTTGGCTATTTTGCCGTTTTCGTGCTGGCGGCCGTGTTCGGCGCCATCGCGATCGCCTGCGTGCTGATGATCCCCGCCAAGGCGATCGACGATCGCGCCTCGCGCGGCAGCAAGGAGGATGACTCCAAAGCTCCGCCGGATGCGATGACGATGTTGCTCAAGCACAAGCCGCTGCTCGTGCTGGCACTCGCGCTCGCCCTTTTCCATCTCGGCAATGCCGCGATCGTGCCACTCTACGGACTTGCGGCGGTGGCCGACGCCCAGGCCAATGGCCCGAGCTTCGTCGCGACCACTATCGTGATCGCGCAGGGCGTGATGATCGTGACCTCGCTGATCGCGATGAAGGTCGCGAGCAAGCGCAATTACTGGCCAGTGATCCTGATCTCCTTCATGTTCCTGCCCATCCGCGGCGTGCTTGCCTTCTTCGTCACGGGATGGTGGGGCGTCGTACCGATGCAGGTGCTCGACGGCATCGGCACCGGGCTCCAGACGGTTGCCGTCCCCGGCATGGTCGCGCGCTCGCTCAACGGCACCGGCCGCATCAATCTCGGCCAGGGCGCCGTGATCACGGTGCAGGGCGTCGGCGCGAGCCTCAGTCCCGCGCTCGGCGGCTGGATCGCGCAATGGGTCGGCTACGGCCCGACCTTCCTGCTGCTCGGCGGTTTCGGGCTGGTCTCGATGGCGCTGTGGCTGGCCTTCGGGGCGGCGGTGAAGAAATATTGAGTTCTTCCCCCTCTCCTTGCCCTGCACGGGGAGAGGGCCGGGGTGACGGGCCGCGTCCGTGGAAATGGTGCTAGAGGGACTCGTGCAGTTTCCTCCTCCCGTCATTGCGAGCGCAGCGAAGCAATCCAGACTGCCACCGCGGGAAGACTCTGGATTGCTTCGCTGCGCTCGCAATGACGATGTGGATGCCGACTTATTTCAAACCTACGGGAGGGACTCGCGGACACCTCGCCCGCATCCGCCTTCGCTAAAGCTTCGGCGGGACAGGCGCGGGAGAGGCGAAAAGCGCGTTCACGTTCCAAAATTCTTCTGGATCGCCTTGTCGAGCGTCTCGCCGCCGACGAAGCGCTGACGCAATTCGCGCTTGAGCAGCTTGCCGCTCGGATTCTTCGGCAGGCTATCAACAAAGATGACGCGCTTGGGCACCTTGAAATGCGCCATCTGGCCGGCGCAATGCTGGATGACGGACTCTTCGTCCAGCGTCTCGCCGCTCTTGACCACGATGATCGCGGTCACCGCCTCGATCCAGCGCGGATCGGGCAGGCCGACCACGGCGACCTCGGAGACGGCGGGGATGCGGTAGACCATCTCCTCGACCTCGCGGCTTGCGACGTTCTCGCCGCCGGTCTTGATCATGTCCTTGACGCGATCGACCACGGTGATGTGGCCCTCGTCGTCGACGGTGGCGAGGTCGCCCGAGTGAAACCAGCCGCCCGAAAACGCCGCCGCGGTCTTCACGGGATCGTTGTAATAGCCGGACAACAGATGCGGCGAGCGGTGCACGATCTCGCCGACCTCACCAACCTTGACGTCCTCCATCGCGGTGTTGACCACGCGCGTCTCGACGTTGAGCACCGGCTTGCCGGCCGAGCCGGCCTTGCGCAGCTGGTCCTCGGGGCGCAGCACGGTCGCGAGCGGAGCGATCTCGGTCTGGCCATAGAAATTCCAGAATTTGACGTTGGGCAGACGGCGTTGCAGCTCGAGCAGCACCTCCACAGGCATGATCGAAGCGCCATAATAGCCTTTCTGCAAGGTCGACAGATCGGTCTTGTCAAAATTCGGCGAGCGCAGCATCGCGATCCAGATCGTCGGCGGCGCGAAGAACGAGGTGATCCTGTGCGCCTGGATCAGCGCCAGGATGTTGTCGGCGGTCGGCTTGCCCGTGATCACGCCGGAAGCGCCGAGATAGATTTGCGGCCCCAGAAAGACGTCGAGCTGAGCGCAGTGATACAGCGGCAATGCGTGCAGGAACTTGTCGTCCACGCTCATGCCACCGTCGATGATGCAGCTGACATACTGCCACATCACGGCTTCATGGGTCAGCATCGCGCCCTTGGGCAGCGACTCCGTGCCGCTGGTGTAGACGATCTGTGCGAGATCGCGGCTATCGACGGACACGTCCAGGAACGAGCCGTCGGCATGCAAGAGATCATCGAAGGTGGTGAGGCCCGAAGGTGCCGTGGCGGGATCCTCGCCCGGCAACCAGATCAGCTTCTCGACGGCGCAATCCCTGGCGCTGGCCGCGCGCGCCGGCTCGACGAAATCAGGACCGGTCGCAAGCAGCTTTGCCCCCGAGCTCTTCAGGATGAAATTGATCTCGTCCGGATTGAGCATGAAGTTGATCGGCACGAGCACCGCGCCGATCCGTGCCGCTGCAAAGCGCAGCGCCGCGAAGGCGTGTGAATTGCGCGAGAGCACCGCAAGACGGTCGCCTTTCTTGATGCCGAGGCCGAGCAGGCCGCGGCCGAGCCGGTTGCAGATCGCGTCCATCTCGGCAAAGCTCCAGCTGACATTGCCGCAGCTCACCGCGAGCTTGTTCGGCTCCCGGCTCGCCGAGCGGCGCAGGAGATCGCCGATGGAATGCTCGCGCGCTTTCGAGATGGTGGCTGCGGTGTCGCCGGTCATGTGTTCCTCCAAGGATTATCTTTGTTTGTTGAAGCCGTTTGAATTCCACGGGCGCTACCTGCGCCGGGCCGCCTGCGCGTGCTCCATGTACATGTGCTCGACCGAGCGATCGAGCGAAGCGATTTTTTCGAAGCCGCGGCGCCAGTCCTGCAAGTGCCGACGCGTCCACAGCACGCCGGCCTCGCGGTCGCGGCGGCGAATCGCGTCGATCAGATGGCGATGCGCGGCGACGAGACGCGGCCCGCCTTCGGCCACGCCGGTCACGATCATCTCGGTGGTCGGATAGAACAATTGCGCGGCCGGCTCGCGGGCGAGCTGAAGCACCCGGTTCTGCGAGGCCTTGGCAACCAGCACGTGGAATTCGGCATCGCATTCGGCGAGCATCGCGGGATCACCGACCACGGCCTCGCTGCGCGCGAGATTGTCGGTGAGCTCGGCGATGTTGTCTTCCGTCGCTCGCTCCACTGCGCCTTCGATGCTGGCGACTTCCAGCGTCATCGACGCCTCGTAGAGCTCGCGGAAGGTGACCTCATGCAGGACCAGGGCGCGGCTGAGCCGGCTTGCCAGCTTGCTGTAGCGCGGCAGACAGGCGTGCAGGCGGCGCGAGGAGTCGCGCCGGATCAGCCCGCCCTCCTCCAGCACACGGATGCCCTCGCGAATGGTCGAGCGGTTGACCCCAAACTGGCGGACGAGATCGTGCTCGGTGCCGATGGGATCGCCCGGCCTGATGCGGCCATTGACGATCTCGCGTTCGATGGCGTCGGCGACCTTCTGATAGGCCGGCGCGACATCGATCGGACGAAAGAGCGGCGCGACAGGCAAAACGGCCTCCAATGTCGATTGTCCGACAAACTATATGGCCTCGCCCTGGGTGCGTCAAACTACATCACTGAAGCCGCACACGGAGCAAATTGACTCCGCAGGAACCCACCTTTAACTTTGTCGGACAAAGGGACAGGATAGTCCCCATACAAGAGGAAACGTTGTCCATGAGACCTATCGCAGCCCTCATGTCTGCGGCCGGCCTGCTGTCGGCTGTGCTGATCTCTCCCACCTCCGCCCAGCAAGCACCGCTCAAGATCGGCGTGCTCTCCGACTTCTCCTCCGTCTATTCCGACATCGGCGGCATGGGGAATGTCGAGGCGACCAAGATGGCGATCGAGGATTTTGGCGGCCAGATGTTCGGCAAGCCGATCGACATGGTCTCGGCCGACGTGCTCAACAAGCCTGACGTTGCCTCCACCATCGCCCGCAAATGGTGGGAGACCGAGGGCGTCGACATGATCATCGACCTGCCGACCTCGGCGACCGCGCTCGCGGTGATGGAGCTGTCGAAGCAGTACGAGAAGATCATGATCGTGACGGACGCGGCCAGCTCCGACATCACCGGAAAATCCTGCTCGCCCTACACCGCGCACTGGACCTACGACACCTACGCCAACGCGCATACCGTCGGCAGCGCCATCGTCAAGAACGGCGGAGATACCTGGTTCTTCCTCACCGCCGACTACCTGTTCGGCCATTCGGTCGAGCGCGACACCGGCGACGTGGTCAAGTCGGCCGGCGGCAAGGTGCTCGGCAGCGTCAAGCATCCGCTCAACACGGCGGACTTCTCGTCATTTCTGCTCCAGGCCCAGGCCTCCAAGGCCAAGATCATCGGGCTCGCCAACGGCGGCGGCGACACCATCAACGCGATCAAGCAGGCCGGTGAGTTCGGCATCGTCGCCGGCGGCCAGAACCTCGCTGCGATCGTGATGTTCATCTCCGACGTGCACAGCCTTGGCCTCAAGCTCGCGCAGGGCTTGATCGTCACCGAAGCCTATTACTGGGACCTCAACGACAAGACCCGCGCCTTCGGCAAGCGCTTCCTGGAGCGCGTCAAGCGCATGCCGACGATGAACCAGGCCGCGACCTACAGCGCCACGCTGCATTACCTCAAGGCCGTGCAGGCCGCGGGCACGAAGGACACCAAGACGGTGATGGCCAAGATGCGCGAGCTGCCGGTGCGTGACGCCTTCACCGACAACGGCGTGCTGCGTGAGGACGGCCGCATGGTGCACAGCATGTACCTGTTCCAGGTGAAGAAGCCTGAGGAATCGAAGGGGCCGTGGGATTACTACAAGCTGCTCGCCGAGGTATCCGCCGACCAGGCGTTCCGGCCGTTGAAAGATGGTGGCTGTCCGCTGGTGAAGTGAGGCGGCACGGCTCACTTGTGGGCCGACGACATCTGTTCAGCTAGGCTTGCCTGTCCGCCTGATCAGCCAAGGCGGGCGGGCCGCGGCGACGAGCTGCCCAAAATAGGGACAGGCACACCTCGTTGCCGTCTGATCTGAATCAAGTTGCGATGCAAAAATCGCTGCATGTTGAGCCGGCCCTTCTGCGTGATCAGTGGTGGGGCGTTCGTGTCTCAACATGTGGGCGCCGCTGCGCGGCGTGGTGGACTGATGAACTTCACTTCCGGCCGCGTCATTGCCGCGATCACCATCCTCCTTGCGGGCGGCGGCTATTTCTACTGGCAGCACCGCGATACCAATGCACTTCCCGCGGGTTTCGCCCGAGGCAATGGCCGTATCGAGGCGGTGGAGATCGACATCGCCACCAAGACGCCGGGACGAATCCGCGAGATCCTGGTCAACGAAGGCGACTTCGTGACCGCGGGCCAGGTTCTGGCGCGGATGGACACCGAGCAATTGCAGGCCCAGCGTCGCCAGGCCGAAGCGCAGCTCCAGCGCGCGTCAATCAATGTCGAGACCGCGAAGAGCCTCGTCAACCAGCGCGAGGCCGAACGCGAGGCTGCTGAGGCCGTTGTCGACCAGCGCGTCGCGCAGCTCGACACCACGAGCCGCAAGCTCGATCGCTCCGAGCAGCTGATCAGGACAAGTGCAGTGTCGCAGCAGGTGCTGGACGACGACCGCTCTGCCAACGCCACGGCGAAGGCGGCGCTGGCCGCTTCGAAGGCCCAGGTCGCAGCATCCGAGGCCGCGATCAGCTCCGCCCGCGCCATGGTGATCGATGCGGGAGCCGCGGTCGACGCGGCAAAGGCCGCGATCGAGAGCATCAACGCCGATATCAATGATAGCGTGCTGAAGGCACCGCGCGACGGCCGCGTGCAGTATCGCGTGTCGCAGCCCGGCGAGGTGCTCGCGGCCGGCGGCCGCGTCCTCAACATGGTCGATCTCGGCGACGTCTACATGACGTTCTTCCTGCCTACGGCGCAGGCCGGCCGCGTCGCGATCGGCGCCGACGTTCGGCTCGTGCTCGATGCCATCCCGCAATATGTGATCCCCGCAAGAGCCACCTTCGTCGGTGACGTCGCGCAATTCACGCCCAAGACGGTCGAGACCGAGGAGGAGCGGCAGAAGCTGATGTTCCGGATCAAGGCGCATATCGCGCCCGAGCTGCTGCGCCAGCATATCGAGCATGTGAAGACCGGCCTGCCCGGGATGGCCTATGTGCAGTTCGATCCGGCCGCGCAATGGCCCGACAATCTCAAGATCAAGCTGACCCGATGAGCGCGACTGCCACAGCCGATGCATTGGCTGCCGTCGGCAGCGTGGTGCATCTGGAGGGCGTGGGCCTGAACTACGGCAAGACCCGGGCGCTCGATGCCATTACGCTCGACCTGCCGCCCGGCTGCATGGCCGGCCTGATCGGTCCCGACGGCGTCGGCAAATCGAGCCTGCTCGCCCTGATCGCGGGTGCGCGTGCGATCCAGGAAGGACGCATCCATGTGCTTGGCGGCGACATGGCGAGCTCACGGCATCGCCGCACGGTCTGCCCCGACATCGCTTATATGCCGCAGGGTCTCGGCAAGAATCTTTATCCAACGCTGTCGGTGTTCGAGAACATCGACTTCTTCGGCCGCCTGTTCGGACACGACAAGGCGGAACGAAGCAGACGGATCGCCGGCCTGCTGCGCGATACTGGGCTCACCGCCTTCGCCGACCGACCCGCCGCAAAGCTCTCCGGCGGCATGAAGCAGAAGGTGGGCCTGTGCTGCGCTCTGATTCACGATCCCGAGCTTCTGATCCTGGACGAGCCGACCACGGGCGTCGATCCCTTGTCTCGACGTCAATTCTGGAAACTGATCGCCTCGATCCGCGACAGCCGGCCTGGCATGAGCGTGATCGTCTCGACCGCCTATATGGAAGAAGCCGCGCAATTCGACGTCCTGGTCGCGATGAACGCCGGCCGCGTGCTGGCGACGGGAACCCCGGTCGCGCTGAAGCGGCGGACCGGCGCCGTCACGCTCGACGACGCGTTCATCCGTCTGTTGCCGGAGGCAGATCGCGACCATCACACCAGTGTCGTCATCCCTCCACGCAACGAGGGCCATGACGAGATCGCGATCGAGGCCGATCACCTGACCCGGCGGTTCAACGACTTCGTCGCCGTAGACGACGTCAGCTTCCGCATCAGGAAGGGCGAGATCTTCGGCTTTCTCGGCTCGAACGGGTGCGGCAAGACCACGACAATGAAGATGCTCACCGGCCTCTTGCCCGTCAGCGAAGGCACCGCGCGGCTGTTCGGCAAGGCGATCGATGCCCGCGACATGTCGGTGCGGCGGCGCATCGGCTACATGTCGCAGGGCTTTTCGCTCTATTCGGAGCTGACGGTCACCCAAAACCTCGACCTGCATGCGCGGCTGTTCGAGCTGCCGGCGGACACTATTGCCGCGCGCATCGACGAGATGATCGTCCGGTTCGATCTCGCCGATGTCGCCGATACTCTGCCCGATGCGCTGCCGCTCGGCTTGCGGCAGCGGCTGTCACTGGCGGTCGCCATGATCCATGCGCCCGATATCCTCATCCTCGACGAGCCGACCTCTGGCGTCGATCCGGTTGCCCGGGACCGCTTCTGGAAGATCCTCGCCGAGCTCTCCCGCGAGGATAACGTTACGATTTTCGTCTCGACCCACTTCATGAACGAGGCCGAGCGCTGCGATCGAATCTCGCTGATGCATGCGGGCAAGGTGCTGACGTCGGACACGCCCGCTGCGATCATGGCCGCGCGCGGCACCGATACGCTGGAGCAGGCTTTCATCGCCTGTCTGGAGGACGCGATCGCCGAATCCCGGGACTCAGCCGGCCGGCCGGCAGTCACATCGCCCGTGCCGGCGGCGACGACCACGGCGCTCCCGCGCAAGCGCAGTGCGACATTCAATCCGACCCGCATGCTCGCCTATTCCCGGCGCGAAGCGCTCGAGCTGCGGCGCGATCCGATCCGCGCCACGCTCGCGATCCTCGGCAGCGTGCTGTTGCTGTTCGTGCTCGGCTACGGCATCAGCTTGGACGTCGAAAATCTGACCTTCGCCGTGCTCGACCGCGACGACAGCGCCATCAGCCGCGACTACAGCCTTCAGATCGCGGGATCGCGCTACTTCACCCAAAAGCCACCGATCAGCGACTATGCCGACCTCGACCGCCGCATGCGCGCCGGCGAGATTGGCCTCGCCATCGAATTGCCGCCCGGCTTCGGCCGCGACGTCAGCCGCGGCCACCGTGTCGAGATCGGCGCCTGGGTCGACGGCGCCAACCCGACTCGCGCCGAGACCCTGCGCTCCTACGCCCAAGCGATTCACGCCACCTGGCTGGCACAGAAGGGCCGCGAACTCTATGGCGAGGCGACGATCGCCGGCTCCTACCAGCTCCAGCTGCGCTATCGCTACAATCCAGACGTCAGAAGCGTCGTCGCCATGGCACCCAGGATCATCCCGCTGCTGCTGGTCATGATTCCGGCGGTGCTGGCGGCGCTCGCGGTCGTGCGCGAGAAGGAGCTCGGCTCGATCGTCAATTTCTATGTGACGCCGGTGACGCGGCTGGAATTCCTGCTCGGCACGCAGCTGACTTACGTGCTGCTGGCATTCGGCAACTTCCTCCTGCTCGTCGGCTTTGCGCTCGCCGTTTTCGGCGTGCCCTTCACCGGCAGCTTTGCGACCTATGCGCTCGCCGCCCTGCTCTACGTCACGGCCACAACAGGCCTGGGGCTCGTGATCTCGGCCTTCATGAAAAGCCAGATCGCGGCCCTGTTCGGCACGGTCCTGATCACGCTGATCCCGGCCATCCAATATTCCGGGCTTATCGATCCCGTTTCATCGCTCCAGGGCTTGGGCGCCCTGGTCGGGCGACTCTATCCTACCGCCTATTTCGTCACGATCTCGCGGGGCACCTTCTCCAAGGGCCTGGGGTTCGACACCCTTCACAACGATCTCCTGGCGCTCGCCGTCACGGTTCCGGTGCTGGTGGCGGCCGGGGCCATGCTGCTGAAGAAACAGGCCCGCTGACCATGCGCTTTGACAACGTGCTCCAGCTCGGCATCAAGGAATTGCGCGGCCTGGTGCGTGACCCCATGCTGCTCATACTCATCGTCTATTCCTTCACGCTGGCGGTCTATGCCGGAGCAAGAGCGCTGCCGGAGACCCTGAACCGCGCCGCGATCGCCATCGTCGACGAGGATCATTCGCAAGTCTCGACCCGCATCGAGATGGCGTTCACCGCGCCCTATTTCTCCAAGCCGCGCCTGATCTCGCAATACGAGATGGACCGGAGGATGGATGCCGGCCTCGACACCTTCGCGCTGGACATCCCGCCGGACTTCCAGCGCGATCTACTGGCGCGGAAGTCGCCAGCCATCCAGCTCAACGTCGACGCCACGCGAATCTCGCAAGCCTTCAACGGCGGCGGCTATGTCGAGCAGATCGTCAGCGCGGAGGTCGCGGAGTTTCTGGCACACACCCGCGATGCGCAGACGCCGCCGATCGAGCTGGCGCTGCGGGCGCGCTTCAACCCCGAGCTGAAAAAGTCATGGTTCGGCGCCATCGACCAGGTCATCACCTCGATCACCATGCTCTCGATCATCCTGACCGGCGCAGCGCTGATCCGCGAGCGCGAGCACGGCACGATCGAGCACCTCCTGGTGATGCCGGTTACCCCCTTAGAGATCATGGTGAGCAAGGTCTGGTCGATGGGAGCGGTGGTGCTGGTTGCCTCCGCCCTGTCGATCGGCTTCGTGGTGAAGGGATGGCTGGCGGTCACGATCGACGGCTCGCTGGCGCTGTTCCTGCTCGGCGCGGCGCTGCAGCTGTTCGCCACCACCAGCATGGGCATCTTCCTGGCCACGGTCGCCGGATCGATGCCGCAGTTCGGGCTGCTGCTGATCATGATCCTGCTGCCGCTACAGACGCTTTCAGGCAGCATGACGCCGCGGGAAAGCATGCCGCAATTCGTCCAGGACATCATGCTGGCGGCGCCCAACACGCATTTCGTGATGCTCGCGCAGGCGATCCTGTTCCGCGGCGCCGGCCTGGAGGCGGTGTGGCCGCAACTCGTCGCGCTCACGCTGATCGGCGGCATCTTGTTCGTGATCGCGCTGCGGCGCTTCCGCGCGTTTCTGGCCTAGCCTGCAGTCGCGCCGTTCAGAGCTTGTGGCCCTTCTGGCGCAGCGCCTCGATCAGGCGCTGCTTCAATTCGTCGGCGGCCTTCAGGCTGACGTCCTGGCCGATCTGCGCGCCCGCCTGCGCCAGCGCGTCCGACTTCGCCAGGAATTTCTGCCCTGCCGGCTGGGCATAGAACGCCTCGATCTGGCGCAGCTCGTCCACCGTGAAGCTCGCGGCATAGAGCGCGGCGACCTGGTCGATGATCGATGCCAGGAACGGGGCGTAGATCTCGGAGCCAGTGGCCGTCATCGCGTCATAGTCGCGCTCGATCTCCGGCCTGTCCTGGGCGACCACGGGCCTCAGCTTGAGCAGGAGCTGCGGCAGCAGCGTGCGATACTGATCCGCGATCTTCAAGGTGACCACGAGCTTGCGCGCTGCGGTCATCGCCTCGGGTGACGGCGCCTGGGCCGACGCCCCGCAGACGAGGAGCAGGAAGATGCCGGCGATCGTCGACAAACGTCTGGACATGGACCCTCCGTGAGAATGCAGGCGGCGCAATGCGTTCAGCGGCTCGCAGGCGCGGCGGCAGCGCTCGCGGCCGGCGCGTTGTCCAATGCGGTGTCGGCCTCCTCGACCTCCGTCACCTTCACGAACAGGTTCGGCACGCGCTCGGCCCGGCCGAGCAGCCAGGCCGCGCCGACCATGATGACGATGCCGACGATGGAGACGGCGAGCTGCTCCCAGACGCCCTTGGTGTATTGCGTCAGGATCCAGTGCGCCGAGAACGACAGGAACACACCGAGGCAGAAGATCGGCAGCGAATGCTGGCCGCAGAGGATGACGGGCCGCAGCCATGTTGAATGCAGCGCCCGCCATTTGCGCGAGAGGAAATGAGTCACCCAGATCGCCAGCGCCAGGAAATGCGTGAAGCGCAGCATGTCGAGATCGGTCTTGTCGATCGGGTAGATCGCCTTGATCATCGATTTCGGGATCAGCGCCTCGAGCGCAGGGACGTGCCAGGTCATCACGATCAGCAGCGCGAAGATCAGCCAGACTGCGGCCAGCCCCATCGCCGCCTTCGACCACACCCATGTCGCGATCTTGTCGATCTGGCCGATGCCGCACCAGGCCGCGAACACGAACATCAGCTGCCAGCAGAACGGATTGAAGTACCAGGTCGTGCCGGGCGGATAGGAGGCGATATTCCAATCGAACCAGCGCGACAGCACGTAGAGCACGACGGAGCCTGCGAGCGTCAGGTTCGGTCGGCGCACCAGGCACCACACGATGAAGGGCGAGGCGAGCACCAGCGTGATGTAGAGCGGCAGCACGTCGAGATTGACCGGCTTGTATTTCAGGAGGATCGCCTGCCCGATCAGCTCGTCCGGATGCGCCAGGAAGTTGAACACGTTGAACTCGTGCTCGTACATCGGATTGTCGAAGCGACGTACGGTGCGCGCGATCTGCGCCGTGAACAGCAGGAACAGCATGATGTGCGCGACGTACAGCTCGGCCGCGCGCCGCCACAGCCGCTTGGCCGCGGCGAGAAACCAGCCGCCCGCGACGATCGGTCCATAGATCCAGCCGACCAGATAGCCGGAGATGAAGACGAAGAACTCGGCGGCGTCGCTGAAGCCGTAGTTGCGCAGCGTCAGCCAGGCCACGACGTCGTGCGGGATGTGGTCGAGGAAGATCATCCACAGGCCGATGCCGCGGAAGAGATCGAGCCGCAGGTCGCGCTCGACCGGCGCCAAAAGTGCTGACTGGTCCCGTGTAATCATGGCCCGCCTCGTTCGGTGGGCGTCGCGCCATCGCGGCGCCGGAGAATCGGATGCTAGAAATTGAAAACCAAAAGTCACCTGGCCCTGCGGCTAGTGGTAACGGTAGCCGACCTTGCTGTGCGCGCAAGGGACTTTGTCATCGGGGGGAGACACGGGCTTGCCATCCTCTGCGCTGGACGATGACGGCGCCTGCAAAAAAGTGAAAAAACAACCCCATGCACAGTAGAAGCGTCGTGCTAAGCCTTTGTATCAGTTGCAATATTTAGTTGACCCGTCGGGCAGAAAACCGGCACGACGGTACCATCGCACGCCCACCCCATGAAGGCACAAGGTTCAGGTGAGCTCGTCGCCTTGGGCCAGCATCTCGCCTAGCATCGCCTCGGCCTTGTGCTGAAGCGGCAGCGCGCCGCTCTCGGAGGCGATCGCGATAGCGGCGCGCAGGGCTGCGAGGATGGCCGCCCTGCTTTCGGCGCTGGACGCCGGCGTCACCACGGCTTCGCCAAACAGGGCCTCGGCCTCAAGGCCCGAGAACCCCTGCTGGCGCGCCGTGTTGCGCGCCTCGCGCAGCATGTTCTGCGCAGCCCTGGCGTCGCCGAGGCGGTAGGTAGCCAGCGCCAGGTAGATCGAGCTGCGCAGCACCGCCGAGGTATAGCCGACCGCCTTCGCCTCCTCGCGCGCCTCGGTCAGCATGCCCCGCGCCCGATCGAACAGGCCCTGCTCCAGATAGGCCATGCCGAGATGGCAGGCGAGTACCGGCACGAACAGCCGGATGCCGTGCTTCTGCGCGAGGACGAAGCCGTCCTCGAGGATGGAAGCGGCCGCCGCCGGATCGTTCTGCCCCAGCTTCAGCCATCCGCCGCTATAGGCGGCCGCGACGCGGTCGTAGGGGCGGTTGGTCTCGTCCGCGATCGCGGAAGCTTGTTGTTGGAGCTGCTCGGCGACGTCGAGCTCGCCCATGACGGTGTGGGTGATGCTGTTCATCATGCAGCACAGGAGGAGCAAAGATCGTGGGGTTGTGCCGATGGGAGCACTCGCTGTTGGACCCGCAAGATGGACACGGGCCGTGGCTAGCATCTTCTCGGCACCATGGTAGCGGCCGGAAAGAAAATAGGCCTGCCCGAGACCATATTGAGCGAGATTGCGCCAGCCGGGGTTGCCCGAGCTTTCCGCCAATTGAACAACATCTTCGCCGATCGCGACAGCTTCTACCGGCGTCCCGTAGAAGTTCTGCGCGCCCGCTCTCATGGTCATGGCCGCCACTTTGCGTCCAATGTCGCTGATCGCATCTGCTCGCCGTTCGGCTTCCCGCCCCAGGTCCAACGCCTCCGCCACCCGCCCTGATCCGGCAAACGCCAAACGCGCCTCCATCCGGAGGTCAATGGCGTCCATCTCTCGCGCGTGCGTCAACGGCGTCTTGTCGAGAGACCCCATTGCGATCTCGAAATAGTCGACCGCGTCGACATAGGCCGAGCGCGCCAGACATTTCCGGGCCGCGCTCCTGCCATGGCGAAACGCCTTCTGCCAATCCTTCGCCCGCGTCGCGTGATAACAGAGGGCATCCGGATCGTCGGCCCATGCCTCGTCACCTTCAAGGGCGGCAATTATGCCGGCATGGATGCCTTCGCGCACCTTTTCGACCATCGAATCGTAGGTCACCTGCCTGACCATCTCGTGGCGAAATTCGAGCGAATCCTCCAACTCACTGTCGATCTTGACCAGCAGTTCGGCCCGGTCGAGTGCGGCGAGGCAATCCTGCAGGACGTCTTCCGGCAAGGCCGCTACTTTCCGCAACATGGCCTGGTTGGCCCGGCGTCCAAGCGCCGCGGCGATCTGAAGAAGTGACCTTTCCTGTCGAGACACGCGATCGAGCCGTGCCGCGATCACACCTTGAATGCTGCTGGGGATGCCGAGCTCGTCCACAGGACGCGCAAGGGAAAGGTCACCCCACTGGCCAAGAAGCAGGCCGCTGTCCTTCAGACTGCGGCAGACCTCCTCGATGAACAGCGGAACGTTGGCGGTATGAGAGATGATCCGATTCTTCAGGTCCGCATTCGAGGTGGCGGGGCCAAGCATCTCCGCGAGCATGGCCAGACCCGAATCGTCGTCGAGAGGCCGCATCGCCACGATCTCCGCGTGACAATTTGCGATCCACACCGGCATTCCGTTGGGCCGCGTCGTCAGCAGCACAAGCAAATCAGGGCTTTGCAGTCCGGAAAGGGTGGCCACAACCGTGTCGCTGGCCCGATCGATCCAGTGCAGGTCTTCGATCAGGAGGACCGTGCGCTGGCGACGGGCGATGCTCTCGACGATCGCGCAGCTGGCGTCTGAAATCGCTCGGCCGCGGGCGTGAGGCTCCAATTCGTCCCATTGCGGATCGGAAATCGGTAAGTCCAGGACCGCGTCGATGGCTCGTTGCTGCACCACCGGCAACGTGTCTCTGGGATCGACGGTCCTGGTCTGATGCCTCGCAGCTGTATCAAAGACCGACAGCAACAGGCGCTTGAGGGCGCTGTACGGAGCACCCTGGAGATTCGGGCTGCACTCGGCATCGATCAGCCGCCAGCCGCCGGCCCGGAGATCTTGCGCAAACTCGTGCGCAAGCCGCGACTTTCCGATGCCGGCGTCACCTGTCAGCAGGACCGTCTGCCGGCTGGCGGCGACCGTTTCCGTGGCACGCCATAGCAATGCCCTCTCCGTCGTGCGGTCGACGAAACGGGAAACGCTGCGCGCACGTCGGACCCGCCAGCTCGATAGATCGCTCGCGCCCATGATCCGGTACACCGGCATGGGCTCGCCAAAACCACGGAGCGCTTTTCGGCCGAGGAATTCAAAGCGCACATGTCCGTCCGCGAGCTCCTGGCAGGCTTGCGAGACATAGATCTGGTTCGCTTCGGCCGCTGCTTCCAGCCGGGCTGCCAGATGCTGAGCGGCCCCGCCGATCTCGTAGACTTTGGAAAATTCGCTGGCGACCATGTAGGTCACCACATGACCCGAGTGGAGGCCGACCCGGACCTGAAGACCGGGATCGCCCAGGCTGCCGACACGCCGGACAAGCTCGATGGCCGAGTGACAGGCCAGGGGCGCATGGTTGTCGTCGGCGATCGGGGCGCCGAATACAGCGGCCAACCCGTCGCCCAACTCTTTACTGACGATGCCGCCAAACTGCCGCACCGCGCCTCTCATCGCCGCAAGCGCCGGCTCAAGACGCAACACCGCCTGCTCCGGCTCCAGTTCGGCAACGAGTCCGGTGGAATCGACGACGTCGGCGCGCAGAATCGTTACAAACCGTCGTTCGCTATCGGGATCGACGCGCTGACGGACCGCCGCTCCGCATTTGGAGCACCAGCTGTCGCCCGGACCAATTGCCGACTGACACGCGAAACAATGCATTCCAGTGCCTTCAACGACTGCCCCGGCAGTCCCCGCTCCAACGCCTACGCGGCGTTCGACCCAACATTACCCATAGGAGGATGCATGGCAATCGGACCTGCGGCATACGCGATGTTACTGAATGGTGCGTCTCTGGACGAAGCGCACTCCTGGGTGGTAGCGTGACTGCGCACCAAAATTGCGTGATCGGCCGCAGCGTGACGCGTATTTTCGGCCTGCCCCGCTACAGATTTTGACGAACAGACATATCGAGGAAAGAGGCGATGGCCGGACTGGTATATATAGCGGCAAGGCATTTCGAGACTTGATGAACAGCAACTACTATCCTTTGGCGAACATGAAGAAGAGCGTCGCGAAGCTCAAGGCATCGGACGATATCGATCTGCCAACTTTGGAATATGGCCAATACCACCTGATCTTGAACCCGCCATCGAAGTGGCCGCAGGGAAGCGCCAAATACTGGCACAAGGAGAAGGGCCGAGCCCGCGTCGATCTCAGCACCCAGCCGAACACGGTCCCGCTGTCCAAGGATGAGCCCGGCGTCATTCCTCTGACGCGATGCGATCTGCTCGACGCCTGCGTCCGGAAATGCTTCAACTCCGAGCCGCCGATCCCAATGAAGACGAAGATCATCACCCACGCGGCAAGCGATGCCTACGCGCACCGGCACGAGATCCGGCTGGAGTGGGAGTACAAGAACGGCGAGAACAAGGCGCCGACGCTGCTCTATCTGACAATGGTCTGTCCGCACAGATCGTGATCTTCAGAAGCGTTCTTCTTGGTTCAAGAACCCATTGCCGCCCCCGCGCGACAGGCGCGCGGGCGTCTTGTTGCGACTGATCGATCCCACTCGCCCAAGGTCTGACGTCCGCCGCTCTGGCCCTTCGAGCGCATTCACTGCGAGAACCCCGTTGTCAGCCTCGTGTAAGTCGAGAGCTGTCGCCGCGACCGCGTCGCAGCTGTCGCAGCTGCCGTCATGGGACTGTCGCACGAAGATGATCGGTTGCCTCTCATTGTGCGCGCGAATCGCTTTGTCAGAAGTCGATGGTCGCGCGCGGTGACAGGAGCGGCCGATGCCCGTGGGACTGCTGGAGGTCGAAGGCACCATCGAGGTCAAGCAGTTCTGGCCGGAGGGGCGGTCGGACGCCGACACCACCAAGGTGGTGGTGACCATCGCGCCGGACGCGATCCGCTTCCGCAAGGAAGACTCAGCGCCATTCCAGCCGACCCGTGTCTTCGAGGGCGCCAAGGTCAAGGGCCGCACGTCGACCGCGCCGATCAAGAACGGCAAGCTCACCGTTCGCCTCCAGGGCATCGACGCGCCTGAGCTGCACTATCAGCCCTCGCCCCTGTCGACCGCCGAGAAGAAGGGACTGACGGAAGCCAAGAAGCAGGCCTATCACGAGGTCACCCATTCCTACCGGCAATTCCTCGGCGCCACCGCGAGCAAGGCTCTGCACGATTTCCTCAGCCGTGCCGGCGAAGCCGCGCTTCCCTGCCGGGTGTTCACCCATGTCGATGCGCCGAACGAGGTGTTCGACACCTATGGAAGGCTGGTCGGCGACATCGAGGTGACGGTCGGAGGCGAGACAATCGACATCAACCACTGGCTGGTCGAACAGGGCTTTGCCTATCCGACGTTCTACTCCTCGATGAACGACGACGAGATCAGGGCTATCCTCGCCCTCGCCAAGAGCGCGCGCAGCAAGAAGCTGCCGGTCTGGAAGCATCTCGCCAAAACGATTGGCGCCTTCGACTTCGACCTGCGCGAGCCCAGGGCTGGCGAGACCGCCGTGCTCGCGACCGACAAGGGCCCGGTGATCCCGCCAAAACTCTACCGCCGCTACACCAACTGGTCGGCGCGCAAGAAGGCGAAGATCACGAGCCAGACCTTCCAGAAGTTTTTGAGCGAAGGCTCCGGCGGCAAGCCCGACACCTGCTACGAGACCAGCGACTTCCTGGCCAACGGCGTGCACGCGGCAACGCCAAGGAATTTTGCGGAGTTCGTCGAGGGCGGGACAACGATCAAGTTTCAGCCGGAGGGGCTGGTGTTTGGGGAGGCACCGTCGAGCCTGGTGGGGGCGGATGGGAAGGTGATTAGGGAGTTTTGAGGGGAGGCGCGCCATGCCGAACCGCTTGCGGCGCTCAGCCTCACGGGCCAGCGCTTCAAGGTTACGATCTGATCTCGGCGTCTCCTGCGCCGCGGACGCAGTGAACATCTTCCAAGCTATTGATCTTTCGCAATCGACCCGGATCGAACGAAAACGTCAGATCGCGCGACAGAGTTGCATGGCTAGATCTGATGATCCCGATGCTTTGCCTGAACCGGATGAACCTCTGGATCGTACCGTGCGCCTGTCGCCCAACGACTGCTCGCTGGCCGGGACAGTGCAGCAGGGCCGCGACATGATGTTCGCTCAACTCGCCGGCGTCGACATGGCGGAAGCGGACTTTTACTGGGCAATGTTTCACGATGCGGTGCTCGAAGGCGCCATTTTGGCGCGTTGCGACCTGCGCGGCGCGACCTTCAATAGCGCCAATCTGCGCCGAGCCGACCTTCGCGGTGCCAATTGTGGGCTCGACAATCTGGGCGGTTCGACCGATTTCATTGGAGCTGATCTGTCAGGTGCCGACTTGCGTCGGGCCAATATCGGTGGTGCGGATTTCACTGGCGCGAAGTTGATCGGCGCCGATCTTTCCGACGCCAATGCCGTCAGTGAGTTGCCTAACTGGCGTCTCACATGGTTCGGGGGCGCCGATTTGACCAATGCTCGTCTTGCGGGAGCAAGGCTGAGCGGCGCGACATACGATGATCGCACTGTCTTTCCCCGCGGGTTCAATCCGAACGAGGCCGGGATGATCCGGTTCATCGGGCGATAGATGTAGGTGGTGGACGTGAACACCTTCGAATTGCGGTGGCAGGGCATTCGATTGAGCGGCGAGTAAGTCCCGTGATTGCTGCAACGTCTCGCCAAGCTGAGCCAGGGGACGGACGAGCACCGGCACCGAACAGTCCTAGGCAAGCCGATCACGAGTCTCGGCTCCTTCGAACACCGCTTGGGCTGCTGCGGCGGTTCCGTCGCGGCCAGCTTCAGCGTCTTGCGAAGACGTCGGCACGTCGTGCCCCCCTGACGACAAGTGCAACAGATCCGAACCTCGATTGGAATTTGTCAAAATTAGAATCGCTCCAGCCAGAAGGCGAATAGAGGGTAAGCTGCTCTTACTGCTCACTTACTTATTTTCCCGAAACCTTGCGAAATGACGCCGAGCATCCCGCGAGTGAAGATGCTGGACGAGTTTAGATTAATTCCAGCCTGAGGTGTATTGTCACACCTTCGTGTGTCGCTGTAGGCCGCGTCCCACGGGCTTTTCTTTGATGGGGACGACAGTGAAGCGTTTGGTGGGACCGATATGCGCGGCAGCTGTGATGCTGACCGCTTGTCAGGCGCGTGCAGGGGAATCGCCGTTCGGCTGGATCTACACCGCCGATGTGCATCCGCAGGGCACGTTTGAATACGAACACAAATCGTTCATGCAGTCAGGGCAGTCGCAGGGACAGTATTTTTTCATGCAGAACAAGGAGGAGATCGAATATGGTCTCACCAACCAGCTGCAGATTTCCGGCTATTTCAACTGGAGTTATGCCAACGCCTTCCGCAACGGCTTCGACGGGACGACGGGCGGACCGGGCGTGACTCAGTTTCTCGATGCTTCCTTCGATCCGTACTCGCGTTACGAGAAGACTCGCTTCGATTCGGTTTCCTTCGAGGCGATCTATCAGGTTCTCAATCCCGTGACCGATCCGATCGGGCTCGCGCTCTACATCGAACCGGAGATCGGGCCGAGGGAGAAGGAGCTGGAATGGCGGGTGATCTTGCAGAAGAACTTCCTGGAGGATCGCCTCATTGCCGCTATTAATATCATGGGCAAGCATGAGCGCGAGGTGTACGCCGACGGCTCGATCGAAAGAGCTTCGCCGATCGACGTGACCTTCGGCATGTCCTATCTCGTGATGCCGAACTGGATGATCGGCTTCGAGACCCGCGTCCACAACGAATTCACCGGCTACTGGTTCAACAATCCTGAACATTCCGCATTCTTTGCCGGACCCGTCATCCACTACGCGCAGAAGGAATTCTGGTGGACGCTGGCCTGGCGTCACCAACTGCCGATGGTCATCACCTACAACGAGGATCAGGCGTCAGTGGTGAAGCACGGACGCATCTACGGCGACGAGCACGCGCGCGACGAGGTGATGTTCCGCCTCGGCGTGCCGTTCGCTGTGAAATGAAGTTTCGAGGCGGGGCAGCATGAAGTGGACACCACTCCTCGCCGCGCCGGCAGCGATCGTTCTGATCGCGCCGGCTGGCGCCACCGTGTATATGAGTGAACAGCAGGCGATGCAGGCGATCTTTCCCGGCGCATCGTTCTCCCCCGGCGGCAGGGCGGGAGTCTTCCGTGCCTCCTCGGGCGGGATCGTCGTGATCGACCGCGTGCTCGGCAAGCACGAATATATCAAATACGCCGTCGGCATCACCGCCGGCGGCACGGTCAAGCATATCGAAATCCTCGAATACAACGAATCCTATGGCTACGAGGTTCGCGAGGCCTCGTGGCGCTCGCAGTTCATAGGCAAGAGCGCGAGCTCGCCGCTGCAGCTCAATATCGATATCAAGAACATCAGCGGCGCGACGTTGTCGTGCAAGCACATTACCGATGGCGTGAGACGTGTTGTCGGGCAGTACCAGAGTCTGAGGGGGCAGTAGCCATGAGGCGCGCACGACCGCTGCTGGGCACGATCGTGGAGATCGAGGTCGACGGCGTCGCGCAAGCCGACGCTGAACGAGCGATTGCCCGCGCCTTCGAGGCGGTATTGCTGGTTCAGCGCCTGATGAGCTTCCACGATGCAGGTAGCGACATCGGACGCATCAACCGCGCGGCGTTCCGAAAGCCCGTGACAGTCCATCCCTGGACGGCGCGGGTTCTGCGTCACGCGGCAGCGTTTCATGCAGCAAGCAACGGCCTGTTCGACTGCGCGGTCGGCTTCGAGCTGATGCGCCGCGAGTTGCTGCCGTCCAACGACCTCGATCATGTCTGTGAAGGCGACTTCAGCGCAGTCCGCCTGTCGGAGGATCGGGCCGTGCGTCTGGCGGCACCGGTGGCAATCGACCTTGGCGGAATCGCCAAGGGCTACGCGGTGGATCGCGCCGTCGCCTCGCTTCGCGCTGCGGGCGTCCGATGCGCGACTGTCAACGCCGGCGGCGATCTGCGCGTCATGGGCGAGATCGACCAGCCGATCCATGTGCACGTTCCAGGCCGGGGCTTGCTGCAGGCCGGACTGTTGCGCAACGGCGCCATCGCGACCTCCTCCTCCTTCGCCACTGTCGGCCGGAACGGAGCGCTGGAATCGCCGGACTCCACAACCGATAGACGAGCCTACTCGGTCGTCGCACCAAGCTGCATCGTCGCGGACGCTTTGACAAAGATTCTGGTTCAGAGCGGCGAGCCGCAGCACCCCTGCTTCGGTCGCTTCGGCGCGACGGCTTTCATCAGCGGCGGTGATCTCCAGCCGATGGCGGCCTGATCCATGCGCCTCGGCTTTGTTCAAAAGAGCGCTGTCTGGACCGCAACCGCGGTGGTCGCGCTGACCGGCGCCGCCTGGTTCGTTCTGCACGACCTCATCGACGCCGAGCCCGGTGAATCCGAACGATTGCTATTGATGCTCCACGGCATCTCGGCCTATGCAGCTTTGATCGCAATCGGCTCGCTGCTGCCGTTGCACGTGCGGTCGGGCTGGCACCGGCGCCGCAAGCGATGGACCGGCGGCACCACGCTGGCCATGCTTGCCTTGCTCGCCATGACAGGTCTCGTGCTCTATTACGGGGGCGAACAAACGCGGGAGCCGGCCCGGTGGATCCATATCGCCATCGGGATTGCATGCATGGCGTTGTTTCCTATCCACGCACTACTTGCGGCAACGGTCAGGCGCAGCGCTGACAGCGCGATATCATCTCGGGATGGCGCGGCGGAGAGCGAGAGTCGCGGCGCATCCGCAATCACCGGTCGACGCACCGAAGCGCTTTCGCAGTGAAATTCCATTCGATTTGGAACCCAGCCAGCACTGCACAGCTGTGGAGTCTCGCCCATGAGGTGTTAGGCTAGGCGCCGTCCCATGAAAACGCCACGCGGATAACCACGCTTTCTCTATCCTGTGTGGCGAGTTGCAACGATTCGTCGAGTGGCGGACTCCCTCATGAGATCGACAGGAAGCGCAACGAAAGGGAATCCGAACCCTGTCTCTTTCCAGTCAAACTTGGTTCAGCATTCATTCAAGCGCGAATGCCTATTTTTCCCGGAATAGGTTCCTCGTATCGCCTCTTAGAGTCGGGAGAGTTGTCATGAAACTGAAGAGTGCACTTCTGGCCACCGCGTTTGCCTTTACGGCACTGTCCACGCTACCGGCGCTCGCCCATGATGAGTGGGACAATGGGCACCGCGCATTTCATGACGAGCTAGGCGAAGCTCATGAACGGGCGCACGAGGAAGGGTTTGAGAGCCGTGCCGAGCATCGCGCCTATCACCGCGCGCTCCGCGACTTGCACGGGGGCTATCATGAGGATCGCGGCGACTACAGCTATTATCGGCCGCGCTACAATTATTACTATCCCAATTACCGCAGTTGGGGATGGTAGCCGCGTAGCTTCGAGGCGAGGAGAATGAAATATGCGCGCTAGACTTTTAGCCATCAGCGCGGGCATCGGCCTCGCCCTTGCTGCGACCGAAGCAATGGCTCATCCTAAGCTCACATCCTCTGCTCCACCGTCGGATGGCATAGAGCGCGCCGCGCCCACGACCAAGGAAATCCGCCTGAACTTTTCGGAAGGAGTTATTGCCAAATTTTCAGGCCTGGAGTTGCGGGACGAGAGTGGCAAGTCGATTGCTACAGGTACCCCGGCAGTCGACCTGAAGGACAAGAAGCAGCTTGTGGTGCCTCTCGATGCGCCGTTGCCGGCCGGCAAGTACCGGGTGATATGGCACGCGGTCTCTGAGGACACCCACCGCGTCAAGGGCGAATACACCTTCACTATCGGCAACTAGTCGTGGAGCTATGGCTCGTCCTCGTCCGCTTCGTGCATTACGCGACGTCCCTCGTCCTATTTGGCTTGGTGCTGTTTCCTTTCTACGCCTATCCGCGAGCGGCAAGTCGCGGCGGTGGCAGCCGCGGGCCGGCAATCTCGCTGTCGGTTTCACTTCTCATCCTTGCCAGCGGCGCGAAAGACAATGCACATTTGCTGCAGCACAGGAGTTGAGAGAGCGCCGCCTTCTGCGATGCTTCGGGATGCTTCATCAGGTCCATAAGCTACGCGGAGGGTGGCAGTGCACTCAATTGACGGTTGGAAAGTCGCAACTGCTGCAACACCCCGCCGAGCCGGCCGAGTCGGTGGTTTGCAGGCGCGCTGCTAACCGACATGAGCGCGACGGCACTGGCCGCGGCCTGAGCCGGCCCGCGATCTTTCCACCAAACACAAATGGCCCGCGTCGCGCGGGCCATTTTCGTATCGGATCCGGTCAATCCGAATTTGGTTGCGGGGATAGGATTTGAACCTATGACCTTCAGGTTATGAGCCTGACGAGCTACCGGGCTGCTCCACCCCGCGTTAAACACTTGCTTTGCCTTCGCCAAAAGCCGGGGACGGTCGGTTGAGGCCCGCGCTGTTCGCGTGGCTTGCCTCACTCGTCCCAAAGGCTTCCTTGGAAGGCAACCCAGGGCAACGCCCATCGGGTGCGGGGCGTATGTATCAAGGCGGGCCGGCTTTGGAAAGGGCTGCGGGAACGTTTTTTTGACTTTATGACAACGGATGGACCGATTTTGGGTCCGTTTGGCATGCACTTGCCAGGAGTTCCGCAAAGGGCCAGCTTGGCCGCAACAAAATCAGGGCCGGACGCCCATTTTAGGGAGGAACGCCATGGACCGTGTCTTGGATCACGCCTTGGACCAGTCCCTGACAAGCACCCCGCTGCGGGCGCTGGAGGATGCCTTCCATGCCATGATTGCGCGGTCGCGGGCTGAGCCGGCGCCTGACCTCGCCGAGCGGCTCGACCGGCTGGCGCGGCTGCGCGCGGTGGTCGCGGACAATGAGGAGCGCTTCCGGCAGGCGATCTCGGCCGATTTCGGCCACCGCGCGGCGGTCGAGACCACGATAGCCGAGGCCATGCTGGTGTTCTCCGAGATCCGGCATGCGACAAAACACCTGAAGAGCTGGATGACACCGCAGCGCGTTGCCACCGCGCTGCAATTCCTGCCCGCGCGCAACCGGCTGATGCCGCAGCCGCTCGGCGTGATCGGCATCATCGCGCCCTGGAATTATCCGCTGCAGCTCACGCTCGCGCCCGCGATCGGCGCGCTTGCCGCCGGCAACCGGGTCATCATCAAGCCGAGCGAGCTCGTGCCGCACTTCTCGGCGCTGCTGAAGGAGACGGTCGGGCAGAAGTTCGATGCCGCCGAAGTGCTCGTCACCGGCATCGAGGACGAGATCGCAAAGGGCTTTGCGCGCCTGCCGTTCGATCATCTCGTCTTCACCGGCTCGACGCGGGTCGGGCGGCTGGTCGCGGAGGCCGCGGGACGCAATCTGACGCCCGCGACGCTCGAGCTCGGCGGCAAGTCGCCGGCGATCATCGACGCCTCGGCCGATCTCAATGAGGCGGCCGAGCGCATCGCCTATGGAAAGCTGCTCAATGCCGGGCAGACCTGCATCGCGCCGGATTATGTGCTGGTGCCGGAGAATTCGGTGCAATCCTTTGCCGAAAAGGTGCGCGCGCAGATGCGGCGCATGTTCGGCACCGATCCCGCCAACAAGGACTACACCTCCGTCATCTCCGACCGACATTATGCGCGGCTCGAAGGCCTCGTCGCGGATGCCGCGCAGCGCGGCGCCAAGATCCTGCAACCGGCAAAGCCCGACGATCCCAACTGGAAGGCGCACCGCAAATTCCCGCCGACGCTGATCCTCAGTGCGACCGAAGCGATGGCGGTGATGCAGGAGGAGATCTTTGGGCCCGTGCTGCCGGTGCTGGGCTATCGCGATCCGGCCGACGCTATCGCTTTCGTCAACGCCCGCGACCGGCCGCTGGCGCTGTACTGGTTCGGCAAGGACAGCAACGCGC
Organism: Bradyrhizobium sp. C-145; assembly: GCF_023375135.1. Lineage (NCBI taxonomy): Bacteria > Pseudomonadati > Pseudomonadota > Alphaproteobacteria > Hyphomicrobiales > Nitrobacteraceae > Bradyrhizobium > Bradyrhizobium sp. C-145. Next base: position 8,432,071 of record NZ_CP088150.1, read on the forward strand.
GCGACGAGGTGCTGGCGCGCACCATCTCCGGCGGCGTCACCGTCAACGACTGCCTGTTCCACTTCACGCAAGTCAACCAGCCGATGGGCGGCGTCGGCGCATCCGGCACCGGCGCCTATCACGGCGAATGGGGCTTTCGCACCTTCAGCAAGCTGAAGCCGGTGTTCTATCGCTCCAAGTTCAACCGCCTCGCCGACCTCTACCCGCCCTATGGCGGCAAGATCGCGCGGCTAGAGAAGTTGATGCGGTTCATGTCGTAGGCTGTCTCAACGCCTCAATCACGCCGACACTGATCGGTGGCAACACCAATGCACCGACCATCATGATCGGAAGAAGGCGGCGGACATGATCACGGCAGAGATGCGGCTCGTCTCCCTCTCCCCGTTCTTACGGGGAGAGGGTTGGGGGCCTCTATCCGCGAACTCGGTGAGAGACGGACTCGCGGAGGCTCCCCCTCACCCGGAATTTGCTGCGCAAATTCCGGCCTCTCCCCGCACGCGGGGAGAGGCGAAGACACGCTCAATTCAACAAGAACCCGCCGTCCACGGTGACCACACTGCCCGTCATGTAGCGCGAGGCGTTCGACGCCAGCAGCAGGATCGCGCCGTCGAGATCGGATTCGGCGCCGACGCGGCGCTGCGGGATGCGCTTGGCCAGGCGCTCACCTGCGGGCGTCGACCAGAAGGCGTGGTTCATCTCGGTGTCGATGTAGCCGGGCGCGAGCGCGTTGATGCGGATGTTCTGCCCGGCAAGCTCCAGCGCCATCGCCCTGGTCGCCTGGATGATGCCGGCCTTGGAGATCGCGTAGGGCGACACTGCCTTGAGCACGCCGGTGCCGAGCACGGAGGCGATGTTGACGATGTTCCCCGACTGCTTGCGCGCGATCATGCGCCGCGCCACTTCCGTCGCGAGGAAATAGGCGCCCTTGAGGTTGGCGCCGATCACGGCATCCCAATCGGCCTCGGTCTGCTCGGTCGCGAGTTTCTCGATGGCGATGCCGGCATTGTTGATCAGCACGGTGACGGGCCCGAGCGCGGCTTCCGCCGCATCGACCGCCCTGGCGATCGATGCGGTGTCGGTGACGTCGAGCGCGACGGCGGCGGCGCGGCCGCCCTTGCCGCGGATTTCTTCTTCCAGGCTTTTCAGCTTGTCGGTCTGCCGCGCCGCGAGCGCGACGGATGCGCCATGGGCCGCCAGCACCCGGGCGAATTGCCGCCCCAGCCCCTGGCTCGCGCCTGTCACGAGGATGGTTTCTTTACTGACGTCGAATAGGTCTGACATGGCGATTTCCTTGGACGACTTGCTCGAGCTTTTGGCGCCCATCAATACAGACGATTTTAGCGGTCTGAAACCGGAATGATCGGTTCGGCGTTCATTCGTTCCAGCGCGGCAACGTTCCCCGAGGTGAGCTCGCACGCATGAACGGTTTCGATCTCGCGGTCTATGCGGCACTCGCCATCGCGGTCGGCCTCGGATTCAGGACCGGGCTGCTGCGCAGCGCCATGACCATCCTCGCCTATCTCCTCGCCGCGCCGATGGCGGTGGCGTTGATGCCGCTGATCGCGCCGCAGATCGCAGCCAATCCGAATTCGCCGCTGCTGCAGAACTGGATCTGGTTCTTCGCTATCTTCGTGGTGGTCGGCATGCTGCTCGGGCATATCGGCCGCATCGCGCTGAACGACACCATCGGCGAAGCCGGCATCGGCGACCGGCTCGGCGGCGCCGCGCTCGGCGCCATCAGGGTCGGCCTCGTCGCCATCACGCTGGTAGCGGTGTTCGACCAGATCGTGCCGGCCAATCGCGAGCCGCCGTTCCTCGCCGGCTCGCATCTGCGACCGTTGTTCTCGACGGTGGGGCGGATGGGATTCAAATCGCTGCCGCCGGAGGCGGCTGCCGCGATCGACCGTCTCAAGCAGGAGCGGCGCATCTAGGGCGCATTTGCATCGCCGTAGCGCGCGCCATGCATTTTGAAGCGAGCCCATCCCTTATCAGCGGCATCGATGTTGGCTAAAGTGGCCGCATCCAAAACCTGCCTGACATTTACGGGAGTGAAACAGTGGATCTTGGGATCAAAGGTCGCCGCGCCATCGTCTGCGCATCCAGCAAGGGCCTCGGGCGCGCCTGCGCCATCGCGCTGGCGGAGGCCGGCGTTCACGTCACGCTGACCGCGCGCGGTGCCGAAGCCTTGAAGAAGACCGCCGATGATATCCGCAAAGCCTATCCTGACGTGACCGTCACCGAGATCGTCGGCGACATTACGACACCGGCGGGCCGCGAGGCCGTGCTGAAGGCCTGCCCCGAGCCTGATATCCTGATCAACAATGCCGGCGGCCCGCCGCCCGGCGATTTCCGCAACTGGACCCGCGACGATTGGATCAAGGCGATCGACGCCAATATGCTGACGCCGATCGAGCTGATCAAGGCGACGGTGGACGGCATGATGGCGCGTAAGTTCGGTCGCATCGTCAACATCACCTCGGCCGCGGTGAAGGCGCCGATCGACATCCTCGGCCTCTCCAACGGTGCGCGCGCCGGCCTCACCGGCTTCATCGCCGGCCTGTCGCGCAAGACCGTGATCAACAACGTCACCATCAACGGCCTGTTGCCTGGTCCGTTCGAGACCGATCGTCTCACCGGCACCGCCAAGGCCGAAGCCGACAAGCGTGGCGTCACGCCGGAGCAGATCCTGACTGAACGTGCCAAGCTCAACCCTGCGGGGCGCTTCGGCCAGCCCGACGAGTTCGGCTATGCCTGCGCCTTCCTCTGCGGCGCCAAGGCCGGCTTCATCACCGGGCAGAACATCTTGCTCGATGGCGGCGCGTTCCCGGGAACGCTATAGTCGCGATTGCAGGTGTACTCCCTCGCCCCGTTCTTACGGGAGAGGGTTGGGGTGAGGGGCTCTCTCCGCCAAGCACGGTGAGAGCTGGATTCGTGGAGACTCCCCCTCACCCGGATTGCATCTTCGATGCAATCCGGCCTCTCCCCGCAAGCGGGGAGAGGCGAAGAGACCCGCAAGCTGGCTAGTTAAGCAAACTCACCGCTGCTTCGTCGCTTCGTCCTCGTCGCGCTCGCTGGGATCGGAGGAATCGGCGGTGAGACGCTCACGGGCCCAGTCGATACCGAATTCGTCGAGTCCGGCAGCGAGCAGATCGCCCAGCATGGGCTCGCCGAGCAGATAGTGCACCGTCTCACGGCGCGGGCTGCTATATTCACCCCGCGCCTCCACGGCACGGGCGCGCAAATCGTCCCAATCATCGATGGTGCCGTCGCCGCGACCGAGCCAGGTCAGCGCGACGAGATCGATCTGCTCGTCCTCGTTCAAGACGATCATGAAGCTGCCGAGCTCGTGGCCGACCGGATCGGAGCCGTTGTCCTCGAGGACGTCGATCGCGTCGTCATCGCTCGGGTTCGAGCCGGAATCCGGATCGGAAGCCGCCTCCTTGACGTCGAATTCGCGCGCCTTCTCGATGATGAAGGCGACCTTGTCCGCGGAAATCGCAAGCTCTGGCATGGCTCCCTCTTCGGATTCTTTCCGGTTCCCCGCGATAACGCCACATCACCGCAGATGATCCATTGCGCCTGATGGCGGAAAGTGCGCATGTTCCAATGCAAGAGCAAGAACACGGGGATGCGCCGGATGCAGTGGAAAGTCGGCAAGGTCAGGATCACGAAATTCGTCGAAATGGAGACGGTGGGCTCGACCCGCTTCATCCTGCCAGCAGCGACCAACGACGAAATCCGGAAGCTGTCCTGGCTGATCCCGCATTTCGCCACCGAAGAAGGCCGGCTGAAGATGTCGATCCACTCGCTGGTGGTGGAGACGCCTACGCGCCGGATCGTGGTCGACACCGGCCTTGGCAACGACAAGCAGGGCCGCGGCGTCCCGACCTGGAACAACCGCAGCACGCCGTTTCTGGAGACCATGACGGCGGCGGGTTTTCCGCCCGACAGCATCGACACCGTGCTGTGCACGCATCTTCACGTCGACCATGTCGGCTGGAACACGAGGCTGGTCGACGGCCAATGGGTGCCGACCTTTCCGAGGGCGCGCTACGTCTTCGGCAGAACCGAATATGAATACTGGCGCGATTACACGGCCGAACCGGATAAGGTTGCGGTGTTCAACGATTCCGTGAAGCCGGTCGTCGATGCTGACCGGGCCGAGTTCATCCCGAGCGATCACCGGCTCTGCGAGGAAATCAAGCTGATCCCAACCCCGGGCCACAGTCCCGGGCACATGAGCGTCCTGATCGAGTCCGGTGGCGAGCAGGGGCTTCTGACCGGCGACGTTGCCCATCATCCCTGCCAGATGGCGCATCTCGACTGGTGCTCGGTCGTCGATTCCGATCCCGCTCAATCGGCGGCGACCCGGCGCGAGATGTTCTCGCGTTTTGCCGACACGCCGACGCTGGTGATCGGCGGCCATTATTCGGCCGGGCATATCAAGCGGGCGGGAGACGCGTTCAGATTTGTGGCGTTGCAATCGTAGGGTGGGCAAAACGACTTGTCCGCCGTAGCTCGAAGAGCGAAGGCCGAAGCCTGCCCACCAATGCAAGCCACCGATCGAATTGGAGGGCACGGCGCTCGGCGCCTTTGCCCACCCTCCAAAGATTGGCAGCAATGCGCTCCTCTCTAGGCGGTTGAATTTCCCGCCGCCCTGTTCCATGAAGCTGTTTAACCGATCGGTCCATTCCCAGGGAGAAACGAGAATGAAGCTTGTTCGTTACGGCGAGAAGGGTGCGGAAAAGCCCGGCCTGATCGATAGATCCGGCCAGTTGCGCGACCTGTCGGCGCATGTGAAGGACCTGACCGGTGAAGCCTATTCGCCTGATACCCTGAAGAAGCTGGCAGGCCTCGACCCTGCCTCGCTGCCCGCGGTGTCGGGCAAGCCGCGGTTCGGCGCACCGGTCACCGGCATTTCGAAATTCGTCGCCATCGGCCTCAATTACAGCGACCACGCCAAGGAGACCGGCGCTGCGATCCCGAGCGAGCCGATCATCTTCATGAAGGCGAACACCTCGCTGTCCGGCCCGAACGATGCCGTCGAAAAGCCGCGCGGCTCGACCAAGCTCGACTGGGAGGTCGAGATCGCCGCGATCATCGGCACCCCCGCCAAATATGTCTCGGAAGCCGACGCGCTGAACTACGTCGCCGGCTATTGCGTCTGCAACGACGTCTCCGAGCGCAACTTCCAGACCGAGCGCCTGGGCCAGTGGACCAAGGGCAAGTCGCACGACACGTTCGGCCCGCTCGGGCCGTGGCTCGCCACCAAGGACGAGATCAAGGACGTGCAGGACCTGTCGATGTGGCTCGACGTCAACGGCCAGCGTCGCCAGACCGGCTCGACCAAGACCATGATCTTCTCCATGGCGAAGTGCGTCTCCTACGTCTCGCAGTTCATGACGCTCCTGCCCGGCGACATCATCACCACGGGCACCCCGCCCGGCGTCGGCCTCGGCATGAAGCCGCCGACCTTCCTCAATGTCGGCGACGTCGTCACGCTCGGCATCGAAGGTCTCGGCGAGCAGCGCCAGGAGATCATCGCGGCGTAAGCTGCGACGACAGCTGTTGCCACACCGTCATTGCGAGGAGCGAAGCGACGAAGCAATCCAGACTATTTCCCCGGAGACAGCCTGGATTGCTTCGCTTCGCTCGCAATGACGAAACAACTGCCGGATATTCGTCAAGGTACTCACATGAAACTCACCTTCTCCCCCGCCTCGCCCTTCGCCCGCAAGGTGCGCATCGCGGCGATCGAGCTCGGGCTGATCGACAAGATCGAGCTCGTGCCCGCAACCGTCGCGCCGGGCACGGCCAATGAGGATTATTCGCGCATCACGCCGCTGAAGAAGCTGCCGGTGCTGATCACCAATGACGGCGACGTGATTTTGGACTCCTACGTCATCGTCGAATATCTCAACGAGATCGCCGGCGGCAGCCTGATCCCCGACTACGGGCCGCGGCGCTGGAAGGCCAAGACCAACCATTCGCTGCTCAACGGCATGCTCGATTCCATGCTGCTGTGCCGCTACGAGAAGATGGTGCGGCCGCAGGGCCTGCAATGGCAGGCCTGGTCGGACGACCATTGGAACAGGACCTGGACCGGCATGGCGCGCTTCGAGAACATGCCGGAGGTGCTGAACGGCCCGTTCGACATCTCGCAGATCGGCCTCGTTTGCGTGCTCGGCTATGCCGACTTCCGCTTCGCCGATTGCGGCTGGCGCAAGGCCTATCCCAAGCTCGACGCCTTCCATCAGAAGATGCTGGAGCGGCCCTCCGTGAAAATCTCGGTGCCGCCTCCAGCGTAAATCGCAGGAGCTCTCATGAGCCTCAAATACTCGGTCGGCGATCTCACCATCCATCGCGTCATCGAGCAGGAAGTCCCCTTCTTCTCGGCGCTGGAGTTCATTCCCGGGCTGACAGCGGAGGTGCTGGCCGAGAATCGGGCCTGGATGCGGCAGGCCAAGGCACTGGACGAGCAGGACACGCTGATCCTGTGCTTCCAGTCCTACGTGGTGAAGACGCCGCATTACACCATCCTGATCGACAGCTGTATCGGCAACGACAAGCCGCGGCCGCAGCGGCCGAAATGGCACTTGAAGACCGACGACACCTATTTGCGCGGCCTCGCCGCCGCCGGGGTTTCGGCGGGCGACATCGACTTCGTGATGTGCACGCATCTGCATGCCGATCACGTCGGCTGGAACACCCGGCTCGAGAACGGCCGCTGGGTGCCGACCTTCCCCAAGGCGCGCTATGTCTTCGCCAAGCGGGAATTCGACTACTGGACCGAGAACAATGCGAAGGCGGAGGTCCCGCCCTTTGCCGACAGCGTGCTGCCGGTGGTGGAGGCGGGGCGCCACGAACTCGTCGGCGGCGATCATCAGATCGGCGATCACATCCGCATCCTCCCGACGCCCGGCCACACGCCGGGCCATGTCGCCTTCGCCATCGGACGCGGCAAGGACGATGCGGTGTTCTCCGGCGATCTTATCCACTCGCCGCTGCAGGCGCTCTATCCCGAGCTGTCGATGAAGTTCGACGTCGATCAGGCCACGGCGGCGAAAACGCGCCGCAGCTTCCTGGAGCGCTATTGCGACAGCGACACGCTGTGCTGCACCGCGCATTTCCCCTCGCCGTCGGTCGGGAAGATCAAGCGCAAGGGCAGCGGATTCGTCTGCGCGGCGGTTTGATCTAGGACGGCTCGCGCTGCGAACTCCCATCCTCCTCTGGAGGGGGAGGATCGGTTCGCATGGAGCGAAGCGGAATGCGAACCGAGGTGGGGTGACGGTCTATCCTCGTTGAACACTGCCCGTGGGGAGAGATCACCCCACCCCGCTCGCGCTGCGCGCGATCGACCCTCCCCCTCCAGGGGAGGGTAAGAGCTCCCGCCCTCACGGAGGAAACGATGACAACGCTCCCCGACATCCCGCTTCCCGCCAGCATTCGCTCGCGTTACGTCGACGGCATCAACGGCTTGAGCGTGCATGTGCTGGAAGCCGGCTTCGAGACCAAGGGCCGGCCCTGCATCCTCCTGCTGCACGGCTTTCCCGAGCTGGCCTTCTCCTGGCGCAAGGTGATGCCGGCGCTCGCCGCCGCCGGCTATCACGTGATCGCGCCGGACCAGCGCGGCTATGGACGCACGACGGGATGGAGCGCCGAGTACGACGACGATCTCGCGCCCTTCTCGCTCTTCAACCTGGTGCGTGATGCGCTCGCCCTGGTGTCGGCTTTCGGCTACCGGCAGGTTGATGTGGTCGGGCATGATTTCGGCAGCCCGGTCGCGGCCTGGTGCGCGCTGGTGCGGCCCGACGTATTCCGTTCGGTGACGATGATGAGCGCGCCGTTCGGCGGACCGCCGCCGCTGCCCTTCAACACAGTCGACACGCCGGCAAAGCCTGCGGCCGAAGACGCAGTGCATCGCGAGCTTGCCGCGCTGCCGCGCCCGCGAAAACACTATCAATGGTACTATTCGACTCGCGCGGCCAACGGCGACATGCACCGCGCGCCCCAGGGCGTGCGCGATTTCCTGCGTGCCTACTATCATCACAAGAGCGCGGACTGGACCGGCAACAAGCCCTACCCGCTGGAATCGTGGTCGGCGAACGAACTGGCGAAGCTGCCGACCTATTACGTGATGGACCTGAATGAGACCATGCCTGAGACGGTGGCGAAAGAGATGCCGTCGCCGGCCGCGATCGCCGCCAATCAATGGTTGCCCGATCGCGAGCTCGCCTATTACTCCGCCGAATATGGCCGCACCGGATTCCAGGGTGGGCTGCAATGGTATCGCTGCGGTACGTCGGGCGCTTTCAATCGCGAACTGCAACTGTTCTCTGGCCGCAGCATCGACGTGCCCTCCTGCTTCATCTCGGGCAAGCAGGATTGGGGCACCTATCAGCGCCTCGGCGTGTTCGAGGCGATGCAGGCGCGCGCCTGCACGAAGATGCTCGGCTGCCATCTCGTCGACGGCGCCGGTCATTGGGTGCAGCAGGAGCAGCCTGCCGAAGTCACCCGGTTGCTGCTGGACTTCCTCGCAAAGGCCGGCACCGGCTGATTTGACCGGGGAACCGCGTCGTCCTATATAGTTTAGAATAGTTCTAAACTTGTGACAGGGCCGTCGTGAAGAATTTTGCCGATCTGACCGAGCGCGAGGTGCTTGCGGTCGCGATCTCCTCCGAGGAGGAGGACAGTCGCATTTACATGACCTTCGCCGAGGACCTGAAGGAGCGCTATCCGGATTCGGCAAAGCTGTTCGAGCAGATGGCTGAGGAGGAGCGCGGCCATCGGCACATGCTACTGGAAATGTACGAGCAGCGTTTCGGCCAGCACCTGCCGCCGATCCGCCGCGAGGACGTCAAGGGCTTTTTGCGCCGCCGCCCGATCTGGCTGACCAAGAACCTGGCGCTCGATACGATCCGCAGAGAAGTCGAGACCATGGAGCTCGAGGCCGAGCGCTTCTATGCGAAGGCCGCCGAGCAGGCCGAGGACGTCAACGTCCGCCGGCTGCTCGGCGACCTCGCCGAGGCCGAGAAGAGCCACGAGAACACTGCCGCCAGACTGACGGACGAGATCCTCAAGCCCGACGTGCGCGCCGAGGAAGACCGGACGCGGCGACGGATGTTCGTGCTGCAATATGTGCAGCCGGGCCTCGCCGGGTTGATGGACGGATCGGTCTCGACGCTGGCGCCGCTGTTTGCGGCCGCCTTCGCCACGCACCAGAACTGGCAGACATTTCTGGTGGGCCTTGCCGCATCAATCGGCGCCGGCATCAGCATGGGCTTTGCGGAAGCGCTGTCCGACGACGGTTCGCTGACCGGGCGCGGCTCGCCCTGGCTGCGCGGCCTCACCTGCGGCGCAATGACGACGCTCGGCGGACTCGGCCACACCGCGCCCTATCTCGTGCCGGACAGCTGGGCCAACGCATTCTGGATCGCAACCGCAATCGCCTGCGTCGTCGTGTTCTTCGAATTGTGGGCGATCGCCTTCATCCGCGCGCGCTACATGGACACACCATTTCTCCAGGCCGTATTCCAGATCGTGCTCGGCGGCGCCATCGTGCTGGCGGTGGGGGTCGTGATCGGGGCGGCGTAGTCGCCTCGCCCTCCGTTGTCATCGCCCGCGAAAGCGGGCGATCCAGTACGCCGCGCCAGATATGGTGAGAGCGAGCTCTCCAACGAAGGCCTCTGGAATACTGGATCGCCCGGTCAAGTGTTCAGCCCGGGGACATGACCGACGGGTGTTCGGGGACATAGCCGACACATCATAGTGCAGGGATTTGGCGGTAAAGGAGGCCAAGTCCATGCCCTGGCGAGAGGTGTCGGTGATGGATCAGCGGCGGGAGTTCGTGCGGCTTGCGATGCAGGAGGGAGCGAACCGGCGGGAGCTCTGCCGGCGGTTCAATATCCATCCCGACACGGGCTACAAGTGGCTTGCACGATGGCAAGCGGATCAGAATGTCAACGACCGCTCGCGCCGACCGCATGCGAGCCCGGGACAGACCGATTGCGAGCTCGAGGCACGTATTCTCGCGGTGCGCGATGCCCATCCGGCATGGGGAGCTCGCAAGATAGCTCACTGCCTGGAGCGCAATGGTTTGCGTTCGCCAGCAGTCTCAACAGTTCATCAGATCTTGCGTCGGTCTGGCCGCATCAAGCCTCCGATCGGCGGCCCGATGGCAAGCCAGCGTTTCGAGATGCCGGCCCCCAATCTGTTGTGGCAGATGGACTTCAAAGGCTGGGTTCGGCTCGGCAATGATACCCAGTGCCATCCTCTGACGGTGGTGGATGACCACTCCCGCTATGATCTGTGTCTGCAGGCCTGTGCCGATCAACGCACAGATACCGTGCGCAGCCGCCTGGAGAAGACCTTTCGCCACTACGGGCTCCCGGAGGCCTTCTTCGTCGACAATGGTTCGCCCTGGGGTGATCCTTCCGGCGAGCGATGGACACGGTTCTCGGTGTGGCTGCTCAAGCTTGGCGTCGCCGTCATCCGCAGCCGCCCATATCACCCGCAAAGCCGCGGCAAGAATGAACGATTCCACCGCACCCTCGCGGCTGAGGTGTTCGCACTGCGACAGTTCCGCGATCTCGCAGAGACGCAGCGTGCCTTCGACGCCTGGCGGGAAGTCTACAACTTCGAACGGCCACACGAGGCGCTCGGACAACAGGTCCCGGCCAGTCGATATCGGCCCAGCCAGCGACCAATGCCCGATCGATTGCCACAGGTCGAATACGACAGCCATGAGATCGTGCGCCGCGTCTCCACGACCAAGGCCTATGTCAGCTTCAAGGGACGTCTGTGGAAAGTGCCACAGGCCTTCCGTGGCGAGCGCCTCGCCATCCGCCCCTCGGCAAACGATGCGCAATACGGGATCTTCTTTGCCGCCCACCAAATCGCTATCATCGACTTGGCGAGCGGAGAAAGTGTCGGCTATGTCCCCGAACACCCGTCGGTCATGTCCCCGGGCTGAACATCAAGCCAGGCGATGACAGCGAGTTCTTGAACTCCGTCCGCTCCGTCCCGCCCACATATCAATCGCGATCAAACAGCGGTTGCGGCATTCGGCCAAACTGCGCATCATCGTCCAACAACCAAAGCGGGAGAAGCGCCGTGGCCAAATCGGAATGGAGTTTCAAGAGTGCGGTCGAGCTGTCGGCCGCATTGAGTGCGAAGAAGGTCTCGGCGATCGAGCTCACGCAGGATGCGATCGCCCGTATCGAGCGTCACGACGGCAAGATCAACGCGATCTGCGTCCGGGATTTCGATCGCGCGCTCGGCGCCGCGCGCGAGGCGGACGGTGCGCTGGCGCGCGGCGAAAGCAAAGCGCTGCTCGGCCTCCCCGTCACCGTGAAGGAGTCCTTCAACGTCGCAGGCCTGCCCACGACCTGGGGCTGGACGCCGCAGAAGGATTTCAAGCCGGCGGAGGACGCACTGTCGATCACCCGGGTGAAGAACGCCGGCGGCATCATCCTCGGCAAGACCAACGTTCCCGTCGGCTTGGGCGATTGGCAGAGCTACAACGAGATCTACGGCACCACGAACAATCCGTTCGATCTCGACCGCACGCCTGGCGGCTCATCGGGCGGCTCGTCTGCGGCACTCGCGGCCGGCTACGGACCGCTCTCGCTCGGCTCCGACATCGGCGGCTCGCTGCGGGTGCCCGCCTTCCATTGCGGGGTCTATGCGCACAAGCCGACCTACAATCTCTGCCCGACGCGTGGCCATACGCCGCCGCCATTTCCGGCGATCCCGATGGAGCGCGACATGGCGGTGATCGGCCCGATGGCGCGGAGTGCGGCCGATCTGTCCCTGCTCCTTGAGGTGATGGCAGGCCCCGATCCGCTGGACCTCGGCATCGGATACAAGCTCGTGCTGCCGGAAGCGCGACACCACGCGCTGAAGGATTTTCGGGTACTGGTGATCGACAGCCACCCGTTGCTGCCAGCGAATGCTGACGTTCGCGGCGCGATCGAGAAGCTGGCGGGCCGATTGGCGAGCATGGGCACGCGTGTCGCACGCGAGAGCCCGCTGTTTCCGGATTTCACGGAAGCCTCGCGCCTCTACATGCGCATGCTGATGAGCTTTCTCGGCGCGTTCTTTCCGCCGGACATTCTCGCCGGCGCGCGTGTGGGGGCGGCGCAACTCTCACCTGAGGACAAGAGCCTTACGGCAGAGCGGCTGCGCGGCATGACGTACACGCATCAGGCCTGGGTGTTCGACGAGGGCGCCCGCGCCGGGCTGCGCGCGCAATGGCGGCAATTGTTCAGGACATTCGATGCGGTGATCTGCCCGATCATGCCGACACCGGCCTATCCGCATGATCATTCGCCGCAGCAGGAGACGCGCCGGATCAACATCGACGGCAAGGACCTTGTCTATCCGGACCAGCTTGCCTGGCCCGGCATCGCCACGCTGACGGGCCTGCCGGCAACGGCCATTCCGCTCGGTCTGTCGAAGGACGGCCTGCCGGTCGGCGTGCAGATCATCGGGCCGTTCCTCGAGGACCGCACGCCGCTCAAGCTCGCCGAACTGATCGAGCGCGAGTTCGGCGGGTTCTTGCCGCCGAAGATGTTTGATGACTAGTCCTCCCCGTCATTGCGAGCCAACGGGTCCGCGCGAAGCGCGGCCCGATGACAGGCTCCGCGAAGCAATCCAGACTGTCACCGCGGAACGATTCTGGATTGCTTCGTCGCAAGGGCTCCTCGCAATGACGGGGTAAAAACAACGTCGAGATTTTGCGCTACGCACATCCCCGGGAGGGAGAAAATAGAATGAGCAACGACCTCGAACAGCTCACCGCGCTCAACCGCGACTATGTCGCCTCCGTGCAGAACTGCGACGTCAAGCGCTTTGACGAGATCCTTGCGCCGGAGTTCTACTGCTCCAATCCCGACAAGTCGCTGGTCGACCGCGCGGCCTTCCTGGAACAGACGGCGCGACCGATCGCGATCCGCAATTTGCATGCGCACGACGTCATCATCCGCATCATGGGCGACTTCGCCATCATCCACGCCGCGACCAGCTACACTACGGCGGATGGCCAGCAGGCGACTGGGCGATATACCGACTGCTGGGCGAAGATGAACGGGAGGTGGCTCGCTGTGTCCGCGCACGTTTCGCGGTGAGCTGAGGTAACTATCTTTACACTCCGCTGTCATGCCCCGGCTTGACCGGGGCATCCAGTACTCCGCGGCGGCAGTTCGTTCACACAATTGTCGCCGCGGAGTACTGGATCGCCCGGTCGAGCCGGGCGAAGACACCTGAATTGGCGCTACAATGCCCGAGCAGCCGGCAAACGCCAGCGTCAGCTATCGAACACGATCACGCTGCGCAGCGTCTTGCCGGCTTTCATGTTGGCAAAGCCCTCATTGATCTCGTTTAGCTTCAGCTTGGCCGAGATCCAGTCCTCCAGGTGCAGTCGGCCGCGCAGGTAGAAATCGACCAGGCGCGGCATGTCGACGCGGAAATGGTTCGACCCCATCGAGGAGCCCTGGATCTTGCGCTCGCGCAGGAAGTCGAAGCCGTGCAGCTCGATCTTCTGGCCGAACGGGATCATGCCGACGATCGTCGCAGTGCCGCCCGAGGCGAGCATGGCAAAGGCCTGCTCCGCGGTCTCCTTGCGGCCGAGCACCTCGAAGGAATGATGCACGCCGCCATTGGTGAGATCGCGTACCTGCTTCACAACGTCACCGTCGGCGGGGTTGATGATGTCGGTCGCTCCCAGCTTGGTCGCGAGCTGGAGTTTTGCCGGATTGGTATCGATGGCGATGATGCGGCCGGCGCCGGCGATCTGCGCGCCGTTGATCGCGGCCATGCCGACGCCGCCGCAGCCGATCACCGCCACGGTCTCGCCGGCCGTCACCTTTGCCGTGTTCACAACCGCGCCGTAGCCAGTGATGACGCCGCAACCGATCAGCGCGGCGAGGTCTAGCGGCATTTCTTTGCGGATTTTGACGATCGCGTTCTCGTGCACCAGCATCTGCTCGGCGAAGGACGAGAGGTTGAGAAACTGGTGCAGCTTCTCTGGTCTGGCCCACTGCATCCGGTTGGAGACACCCGGCAGCATCTTCACCGTCGTGTCGGTGCAGAGCACGGTGCGCCCCGTCGTGCAATTGTCGCAGGTGCCGCAGAAGACCGAGAGGCAGGTGACGACGTGATCGCCGGGCTTGACGTAAGTGACGTCGGAGCCGACCTGTTCGACCACGCCGGCGGACTCGTGCCCAAGCACCGCGGGCAGCGGATGCGGATAGAGCCCCTCCATGAAGTGCAGATCGGAGTGACAGAGGCCGGCGACCGCCGTGCGGATCAGGACCTCGCGCGGGCCCGGCTTCGGCAGGCTGATGTCCTCGATGACGAGCGGCTGGTTGACTTCATAGAGGACGGCGGCCTTCATCGGTGTTTCCTCCTTGTTATAATTTCGTTGAGTGCGGGGACTCCACCTCTCCCTACGGGAGAGGTGAAGAGCCTACGCCGCCAGAACCAGTTCGCCAACCTCGCTCATGCCGGCGTCGCGATCGCCGAGCAGCAGCGCGGCGATCTTCTGCTGCACTGGATTTTCCGTCAGCCGGAACGGATCGCTCGGCGACACCCGGTGATCGATCACGAGACGCGACAGTAACAGCCGGCGCGCGTCGCCGCGCATGTCGTGGATGCGATGCCCTTCCCAGGCCAGCGCGACGGCGCTGGTGACATGATAGAGCAGGCTGGTGGCGCGACGCGCGTCCGCCTCGTTGTCGGCCTTGCCCGCGACCTCGCGCGCGAAGCCGACCGCACGATCGACAAGACCGCGCAGATTATCGCGCCAGGCCTGCGGCACGGACGCGCTGTCGTCGAGCCGGGCATGCAGATCCGCGGCCAGCGCGGATTCCGCGCCATGACGGCCGACCGCGCGCCGCAGCGCATCGATCGCGACGATGTTTCCGGTGCCTTCCCAGACCGAGCCGAGATGGGCATCGCGCAGCAGGCGGGCGGTGGCGAATTCCTCGATATAACCGATGCCGCCGCGCATCTCGAGCGCATCGCCGCAGACCTTTCGCGCATCGCGCGTGGCGCGGAACTTCAGCGTTGGTGTGAGAATGCGCAATAGCGCCGCCGCATCCTGGCTGCCGGCCTCGGCGCGATCGAGCGCGTCCGCGGTGAGGAAACTCATCGACAGCGCCTGCTCGACCGGCAGCATGATCTTCAGCATCTGCCGGCGACCGAGCGGCAGGTCGATGATACGGTTGCCGAACACCACGCGGTTCTTCGCGACCGTCATTGCATCGTGATAGGCGCGGCGCATCAGCGCCGTGGATTTGACGCCGTTGGAGAGCCGCGACGAGTTCACCATCTCGGCCATCTGCACGAAGCCGCGGTCGAGCTTGCCGACGGCATAGGCGATCGCGCCTTCGAGCTTGATCTCGCCCGAGGCCATCGAGCGCGTGCCGAGCTTGTCCTTGAGACGCACGATGCGGTAGTGGTTCTGCGCACCGTCGTCGAGGAAGCGCGGCATCAGGAACAGGCCGACGCCGCGGGTGCCCGGGCCGGCGCCTTCAGGGCGTGCCAGCAGCATCACGACCTTGGCGTCGGCATTCGAGCAGAACCATTTCTCGCCGTAGAGGCGCCAATGGTCGCCCTCCTGCACCGCGCGCGTGGTCAGCGTGCCGACGTCGGAGCCGCCTTCCTTCTCGGTCATGAACTGGCCGCCCTGCGTCAGCTTGCTCATATCCGTCTGCGTGAGACCATCGAGATATTTGGCCTTCAGCGCCTCACTGCCGAAATTCGCCAGCAGCTTGGCGCAGCCGTCGGTGACGTTGATCGGGCAGCCCATGCCGAATTCGGTCTGGTTGAACAGAAAAGTGAAGGCGTGCTTGGCGACCACGGGATATTTGTCCGGCCAGCCCATGATGCCCTTGCGGATCGAGAGCGCGTGGATGCCGAACTCACCGAACGCGGCCTTCTCCAGCTCGCGATAGGCCGGATGATATTCGATCCACTGCACGTCGCGGCCGAACTTGTCGCGCTGATGCAGGATGGGCGTATGCCGGTCGGCAAGCCGCGCGCATTCGTCGAGCGGGCCGCCGGCGAGTTCGCCGAGGCGATCGAGATGCGGCTCGATATGGCGGAACAGCGTGTCCGGCAGATGGATGCGCAAGAGGTCCGTCAGTGCGGGATCGGCGCGGTAGAAATTCATGCCTGACGTGTCGGGCGCCAGCAGGCCGGACGGCTCGGCCGCGACACGTGCTGGCTGCGCTGGGACCGGCTTGTGCATGATCGTCCTCTTCGTTTCCGCCCGACGGCAATTCTTTGCGCTTGCCGCTTGGAATGATGTCGATCATGCTCCAGAGGCGGATGCGGATAAAGCCGCAAATCGTCAGGGCGGCATGATTGCCGCGGGGGAGCAATTCGCCCTGCGGAATTGTGACCGCCCCGGCTGGTTGTCCGCGCGGACCATGCATAGATCAACGGCTTCCTGTCTCCGAGAGATCACGCCATGGAACACCCAAAATACAAGATCGCGCTCATCGTCGGCGCCGGCGAAGGATTGAGCGCGTCGCTGGCGCGGCTGTTTGCCGCCCAGAACATCCGCGTCGCCCTTGCCGCGCGCAAGATCGAGAAGCTGGGCGCGCTCTGCACCGAGACCGGGGCCAAGGCCTATGCCTGCAACGCCACGGAGCCTGAGGAGGTCGAGCGGCTGTTCGGCCTGGTCGAGCGCGAGATCGGCACGCCCGACCTCGTCGTCTACAACGCCAGCGGCCGCACGCGCGGACCGTTCCTCGACCTGGTCCCTGCCGAAGTCGCGCAGGCGATCGCGGTCAGCGCCTATGGCGGCTTCCTGGTGGCGCAGCAGGCGGCCAAACGCATGCTGCCGAACAAGCACGGCGCGATCCTGTTCACCGGCGCCTCCGCCAGCGTCAAGGGCTATGCGCAGTCGACGCCCTTTGCGATGGGCAAGTTCGCGCTGCGCGGGCTCGCGCAGAGCATGGCGCGCGAATTGTCGCCGCAGGGCATCCATGTCGCGCATTTCGTCATCGATGGCGCGATCCGCAGCGCGGCGCGCACCGAGCCGGCCGACAAGCCGGACTCGATGCTCGACCCCGACGCGATCGCGCAGAGCTATTGGAACGTATTGCAGCAGCCGCGCAGCGCCTGGAGCTGGGAGCTGGAGTTGCGGCCGTGGGTGGAGAATTTTTGAGACGGTGTTTTGTCACAACAATCGTCATTGCGAGCGCAGCGAAGCAATCCAGAGATATCTCTGCGGATACAGACTTGATTGCTTCGTCGCCAGCGCAAAATTGCTTCGCAATTTTGTCGCGGGCTCATCGCAATGACGGAAGAATAAGGGAGCGACATGACGACGGAAACCACCATCGACACCGGCACCAACGAACTGCTCTGCGTGATCCGCGACCGCGTCGCTGTCATCATGCTGAATCGGCCCGAGGCGCGCAATTCACTATCGGACACGCTCACGCCAGCGCTGCGCACGATGATCCGGAGCTGCGGCGAGAACCCTGATGTCGGCGCGCTGCTGCTCACGGGCGCGGGCGAAGCATTCTGCGCCGGCGGCAACGTCAAGGGCATGGGCGCGCATCGCGATCCGAAGAAGCTGGAGATGTCGCTCGGGGATCGCATCGCCGATCTCCAGGAGCGGCAGCGGCTGCTCACCGGCGCGCTGGTGTCGGTGCGCAAGCCGACCATCGCCGCCCTGCCCGGCCCCGCGGTCGGCGCCGGGCTCGCCATCGCCATGGCCTGCGACATTCGCATCGCCGCGCAATCCGCCTTCCTCGCCACCGGCTACGCCCGCATCGCGCTCAGCGGTGATTACGGCATCGCCTGGCTGCTGACCCGGCTGGTCGGCACCGCACGGGCGCGCGAATTGATGTTCACCGGCGATCGTGTCGATGCCGTCAGGTGCGAGGCCATCGGCCTCGTCAACCGCGTCGTGCCCGACGACAGGCTGCAAGCGGAAGCCTTCGCGCTGGCCAAATCGCTCGCCGAAGGCCCACGCCTCGCGCTGCGCTACATGAAGGACAATCTCGACGAGGCCGTGCTGTTCGACTTCGAGACCGCCCGGGATCACGAGGCCGAACGGTTGATCCGCCTCACCACGACCGCCGATCACAAGGAGGCGGTGCAGGCCTTCATCGAGAAGCGCAAGGCGGTGTTCACGGGGAAGTAGGCGGCGCAAAAAAATGCCCGGCAGCAAGCCGGGCATCGAGTGGTGTCAGGCCGAGGCTGAGGGGCTGTCGGCCTGACGGGAAAGCGCGGCGAGGCGCCAGCTCGCACAGGGAATGTCCTTCGGTGCGACCGCGATCTCCTTGTCGAAGCGCACCAGCTTCCAATCGTCGGGATGGTTGACGAAAGCGAAGCCGGATTTGCGGGCGAGCGAGATCATGGTCTCGTTGGAGCGTAGCGTGTCGCCAAAGATGCGCTCGGCGCCGAGCGCGGCGGCGCGGCATTCCAGGTTGTTCAGCAGCGCGGTGGCGATGCCGTGGCCGTGCCAGCGGTCATCGACCGACAGGCCGAACTCGACCGTCGCGGTTTCAGGATGGAGCGCATAGCGCATTTCGGCGACGATGGTCTCGAAGCCGTCGACCCTAATTGTCGCGACCGCGGTGAAGCGCTCGCGCTCACCGACCTCGAGGAAATCGTGCAGCAGCCCCTTCGGCAATTCGCTGATCGCGCCGAAGAAGCGGTTGTAGCGGGAGCGGGTCGAGAGCGAGCGAAAATAGTGCTGGAGCTCTTCGGTGTCGCGCGGCTCGACGAAGCGAACGGTGACGGCCTCACCCTGCCGGGTGCGCAGCGTATCCGAATATTGCTTGAGATCTTCGAGGCGAAGCGTGCTCATGACCGGCACCGTGCGAAAAGGGGACCGCCGGCACCCCCACACTCAGGCGGCGCCGGCCTAGCGGCCTATCAGGCCCGCCAGAAGGGTTTGTCGGCCTCATAGGCAATGTCGGACCAGGACAGGCCGACGTCCTGCAGATCCCGGGCGGTCCAGTTGGTGAGCTCGCGCCTGTTACGGTAGCGCTCGTGCCAGAGGTGGAGGGTGTCGCCGATCTGGTGGAGCAGACCTGGCGCATGATGATTTGTCATCGAATTCTGGGTCAACGTAGACATCTTCAGCTCCTGGAGCTAACCTGATCGCTAATATCTGCTTCGTGTTGCGCCGCGACAAACGACAATTTGTACCTTTTCGCATGAAATAACGTCATGCATCCTGCTGCCAGATGACTGCCAGATTGCCGTCCCTGAACGGATTGCGGGCGTTCGAGGCCGCCGCGCGCCATCTCAGCTTCACGCTGGCGGCGGCCGAGCTGAACGTGACCCAGACCGCGATCAGCCATCAGATCCGCAGGCTCGAGGAGGAGCTCGGCATCCGCCTGTTCGTCCGGCAGAACCGCGCCCTGGCGCTGACGCCGGAAGCGCGGGATTACCTCCCCGGCGTCCGCGCTGCCTTCAACGACCTGCGCCTCGCCACCGACCGGCTGCTGCGCAAGGACGACGACAAGGTTCTGACGGTGTCGACGCTGGCTTCGCTCGCTGCAAAATGGCTGCTGCCGCGGCTCACCGATTTCCAGGAACAGCATCCCGGCATCGATGTCCGCATCACCACCTCGACCAGCCTCGTCGACTTCCAGCGCGACGACGTCGATGCCGCGATCCGCTACGGCCGCGGCCAGTGGCCGGGCCTGCGTGCCGACTGGCTGATGGCGGACGAGCTGTTTCCGGTGTGCAGTCCGTCACTGCTGCGCGGCGACAAGCCGCTGCGCCGGCCGGAGGACCTGCGCAACCATCCGCTGCTGCACACCTCCAACGCCAACAGCGACGACTGGCGGCTGTGGCTAACGGCGGCGGGCCTGCCGGCCGATATCGCCAGGCAGCCCGGCATCACCTTCGACATGATCTTCATGACCATCCAGGCCGCGATCGATGGCATCGGCGTCGCGATGGGCCGGACCTCCTACGTCCAGGACGACATCGCCAAGGGCCGGCTCGTGGTGCCCTTCAAGATCGCGCTGCCGGCGGATGCCGGCTTCTACCTGGTCTCGCCGGAGGGCCGCCGCGAAGCGCCGAAGCTGACCGCTTTCCGGAACTGGATGATCGCTGCAACGCAAAATAAAGCCTGAAAAATCATCAGCTTCCCCAGGCAAAATCGATTGACTCGGCTCCCACCGTGCGGGAAGGGGGTGAGGCAGATTGTCGCAGCATCAATCTGTCGGCTGGCCGTGAGGATGAATTCCGGCCGGCCACGCCTTTCCAAGGGGAGAATGCCATGGCTGGATCAGCCGCATCGAATCCACCCGCGATCAAGTCGCGGATCGGCGCCATCCTGCGCGCCACCTCGGGCAATTTCCTCGAGCAGTTCGACTTCTTCCTGTTCGGTTTCTATGCCGCCGCGATCGGCAAGGCGTTCTTTCCCTCCACCAACGAGACCGCCTCGCTGCTCAACACGTTCGGCGTGTTCTGGCTCGGCGCCTTGATGCGACCGGTGGGCGCGATCGTGCTCGGGGCCTATATCGACCGCATCGGCCGCCGGCAGGGCCTGATCGTCACGCTCGGCATCATGGCCTTCGGCACCGTCGTCATCGCGTTCTGCCCGAGCTACGCAACCATCGGTATCGCGGCGCCCGTCATCGTGCTGATCGGCCGGCTGCTGCAAGGCTTCTCCGCCGGCGTCGAGCTCGGCGGCGTGTCGGTGTATCTCGCGGAGATCGCAACGCCCGGCAATCGCGGCTTCTACACTTCGTTCCAGTCGTCGAGCCAGCAGGTCGCGATCTTCGTGGCCTCGATCCTCGGCTTCATCCTCTCCGAGGTGATGCCCGCCGACGCCGTCGCCGCCTGGGGCTGGCGCATTCCCTTCTTCGTCGGCTGCCTGATCATCCCGCTGATCTTCGTCCTGCGGCGGACGCTGGAGGAGACGCCGGCCTTCCTCGCCATGAAGAAGCATCCGACCGCGAAGGAGGTGTTCGCGTCCGCGCTCGCCAACTGGCGCATCGTCATCCTCGGCATGATGATCGCAATCCTGACCACGACGACGTTCTATTTCGTCACGGTGTACACGCCGACCTTCGGCAAGACCGTGCTGAAGCTGTCGACACAGGACGCGCTGCTGCTCACGCTGCTCGTGGCGGTGACCAACTTCATCTGGAATCCGGTCGGCGGTGCGCTCTCCGATCGCATCGGCCGCAAGCCGGTGCTGCTCGCCATCGCCGGCCTCTCGCTCGTCACTGCCTATCCGGCGCTGCACTGGCTGGTGACGGCGCCGACCTTCGGCAAGCTGCTCGCGGTGGAGATGATGTTCTCGTTCTATTTCGGCGTCTACAGCGGCACCATGCTCGGTGCTCTCGTCGAGATCGTGCCGGCGCATGTGCGCACCACCTGCTTCTCGCTCGCCTTCGCGCTCGCCGCCGCGCTGTTCGGCACCTTCACGCCGTTCGCCTCGACCTGGCTGATCGAGCGGAGCGGCGACAAGGCCTCGCCCGGCTTCTGGCTGATGTTCGCAGCCCTGCTCGGCATCATCGCGGCCTCGACGGTGTATCGCGGCGGCGGCAAGGCGGTGCCGGCCTATGACGCAGTGCCGGAGCCGGTGGCGGGGCATTGAGAGGGCGTCATTCCGGGGCGCCTTTTCTTCGCCTCTCCCCGCTTGCGGGGAGAGGCCGGAATGCGCGCAAAGCGCGGATTCCGGGTGAGGGGGACTCTCCGCGAGTCCAACTCTCACCGTCCCTGCGGAGACTCCCCTCACCCCAACCCTCTCCCCGCAAGCGGGGCGAGGGAGGGTATTGACGCTGAGACTACAGCTCCACCACCACGTAGTCGCTCTCGATCCTGACCGGGATCGTCTCGGCGACATAGGGCCCCTTCACCACGCTGGCGCCCGGTTCGACATTGGCCGGATAGGCCTTCACGCGGAAGCGGCGGGGGTCGCAATAGGATTGGCCGGTGCGGATGTCGAACTCCCAGCCGTGCCAGGGGCAGCGGATGATCTCGCCGAGTTTCGTATATTCGATCTCGCCTGGATCCTTCGATTGCGCGAGGCCGATCAGCGGGCCCTCGCACAACGCCGCGCCCTGATGCGGGCAGCGGTTCATCAGGCCGAAATATTCGCCCTTGATGTTGAAGATCGCGATCGGCCGGCCGTCGATCTCGAGGAATTTTCGCGTGCCCGGCGGAAGTTCGTCGACCGCGGCAATCACATGACGCGCCATCAAGCCAGTCCGTAGAGCTTGCGCGCATTGCCGAAATAGAACGCCTCGCGATTGGTCTCGCTGACGCCGGCCGGCAGCACGCGTGAGGGCTCGTCATAGTCCCAATGCGGATAGTCGGTTGCGAACAAGAGCCGGTCCCAACCGACCCAGTTGATGACGTCGAACAGATCCTCGCGCCGCTCCGGGTCTTCCATCGGCTGCGTGGTCCACCACACCTGCTCGCGGATATATTCCGACGGCGGCCGCTTCACATGCGGCACCTCGCTGCGCAGCCGCTGCCAGGCCTTGTCGAGCCGCCACGCCAGCGACGGCGCCCAGCCGAAGCCGGCTTCGATCATCACCATCTTCAGTTTCGGGAAGCGCGCGAACACGCCCTCCAACACGAGGCTCGCGAGCGCCGATTGCTGGCACTGCGAGTGCCCCACCATCTCCTCGATGTAGTAGGACGGCCAGCCCGACGGCGTGATTGGATTGCCGCCGAAGCCGAAGGCGTGCACGCCGACGGGAAGGCCGGCCTCTTCCGCGGCTTGATAGATCGGCCAATAACGGCGCTGGCCGAGCGGCTCGACATTGCGGCTGAGCAGCAGCACTTGGACGAAGTTCTTGTCGCCGGCACGCTCGCGGATTTCGGCGGCGGCCGACAGCCCGTCCTCATTGCCGACGACGATGGACGCCTTCAGCCGCTTGTCCTTGCTGGTCCATTTGTCGATCTGCCAGTCGTTGATCGCCGAGCACAGAGCGGCCGAGAGCTCATGATTGCGGATACCCTGCCCGGTGTTGAGCGGATTGAGCACCCCAAGCTGCACGTTGTTGGGATCGAGCAGCTGCTTCTGCATGAAGGAGAGGGAGGAACCTTGCGGCCCGCCTTCCGGCGGATAGGCGTCGCGGCGCGAGGCGTTGGGCTGGGCCTTCGGATAGGGCGGGCCTTCCATCATGCCCTGATAGGCATGGACGCCGTAGATATCGAGGTGATGCTGCCAGCGTTTGGCGAGGTAGGGATAGAGCTCGGTGCGGGTGGCGCGGGCCGGATGGATGTCGCAATCCGCGATCGCGGTTTTCGCAGTCAGTGGGGAAGCAGCTTCGGAGCTCTCGCGGAACTGGATATTCATCGCCTTGCCTCCTTTGGCAGCGGGCTAAGTCAGGCGGGGATAGGTCGCATGCGGATTGTCGATCATGATCTTGTGCACGAGATCGGGGGACAGACCTTCGGGCAGCGCGTCCTGGCCGTCGAACTGCCAGTGCGGATAGTCCGTGGAGAATAGGACCAATTCGTCCGACTGCATATGATCAAACAGGCGAATTAATGTCTCAGGTTCCGGCGGCGCATCAAATGGCTGTAACGAGAAGCGGATGTTGCTGCGCACAATCTCCAGCGGCGCGCGATCGACCCACGGCGTCTCCATCCGCACCCCGCGCCAGAACTTGTGCAGGCGCCAGAGATAGGGCGCGATCCAGGAGACGCCGGACTCCAGCATCACCATTTTCAGCCGCGGATATTTTGCGAACACGCCCTCGACGATCAGGCTGGTGAGCTGGGTCTGGAACGCCTGGGCCTGACCGACATAATCCTCGATGTGATAAGAGCCCCACCCCACGGCGGTGGGCGGATTGTGGTAGGCGGAACCGGCATGGATGCCGATCGGTAATTCCAGACTTTCCGCGGCTGCATAGATCGGCCACAGCGCGCGCTTGCCGAGCGGCGTGTCGCCCATGACCAGCATGAGCACCTGCACGAAGCGGCGATCCTGCGCGCAGCGCTCGATCTCGGCGACGGCCTTCTCGACGCTTTGCGTGGGAATCACAATCGAGCCGCGCAGCCGCGGATCGCGATCGAGCCATTCCTTCACGAGCCAGTCGTTCAGCGCGCGGCAGAAGGCCGCCTGCATGTCCTCGGAGAACACCATCTGCACGGCGTAGAGCGGATTGCAGATCGCGAGCTTGAGCTGGAAAGGATCGAGCACATGACGCTGCATGTCCTCCAGGCTTTCGCCGGGTTTTCCGTTCTCGGGGCGCCAATCGGGCCGCGCCACGATCGGCGAGTTCTTCGGATAGGATTGCGAGACGAGATCGACCATGCCGCGCGTCGTCACCTGATCGCGCCAATAATCGTTCAGGTACGGCAGCAGGCTGGTCAGATGCGGCACGGCGGGATGCACGTCGCAATCCACCCCGCCGGCGATCAGGGACGCCATCACGTTTCCCTTCTCACGTTTCCACGCATGTCTCTTCTTGTACCCGCCATTCAAGCAGGCCTGCCCGCCGCCCGCAACTCGGCCAAGGCTTCCGTCATATGCTAGGAAGGCTGAGCACAGTTGCGAGGATCAGAGGTGAAGGACATGAAAGAACTCGTCGGCATTGCGGAACAGGTCGCGGCCAAGCTGATCGCGCGAAAACAGACCATTGCGGTGGCAGAATCCTCGGCCGGTGGCCTGATCTCGGCCAGTCTGCTCGCCGTGCCCGGCGCGTCCGCCTATTTCCTCGGTGGCGCCGTGGTCTACACCCGCGACGCCAGGCGTGTGCTGATGGATATTTCGGACGACGGCATGAAGGGCTTTCGATCCTCATCGGAGCCCTATGCGAAGCTGCTTGCTGAGCGGATGCGAACGCGCTTCGGATGCGACTGGGGCCTGTCCGAAACCGGAGCCGCCGGCCCCACCGGCAACCGCTACGGCGACGCCGCCGGCCATAGCTGCATGGCGGTGGCGGGTCCTGCGGCCGAGGTGATGACGCTGGAGACGGGCAGCAATGACCGGCTTGCCAACATGCAGGTGTTCGCGGCGACGGCGCTGAAATTGTTGCTGAAGAAGCTGGAAGAGTAGCAGGCCGTTTGCGTCGATGGACCGGCCGCGCCTCATCTCCGGTGTCGTCCTGGCGAAAGCCAGGACCCATTACCCCGAATGAGAGTTGTGCGGATGGCGGAGCCACAGCTTCTTCAAACAATATAAGCCGGTGGCAATGGGTCCTGGCCTTCGCCAGGACGACATTGATGGCGCGTTGTGCGCCTTACCGCCCCAAATGCCGCATAAAGATCCGCACCACATAGCCCTGAAACCTCGGCGCTTCGTCGTAGAGGTCTGACGCGATCCGCTCGATGGTCTCGCGCAGGGACAGGAACTGCGCCTGACGTGCGCTGCTTTCGGTGCCCTGCATTCCCGCGAGCTCGTCCATCGCGGCGTCGCTGATCTGGCACTGCACCACATCGCCGTCGTTCAGCATGGTGAAGCGAAAGGCCAGCCGTTCGAGGTCATGGCCAATGATCTTGTCGCGCATGAGTGGCATCAAGTCGTCCCGGTCGAGCCCCCGCGCCGACAATGCTGAAAATTTCTTCGCTTGTCACTATTTGTAGGGTGGGTTAGCCAACGGCGTAACCCACCTATTGTCGCAATAGTGGATTGCGCCGAGCGGACTGCGCTTCGTACAGCCGCGGGCCTGACCCACCCTGCGTTCTCAGTAAACGAGGGCCGCGCCCGTGGGTTTTTCCAGCGCGTTCGCCAGAGACTTGTACTCCTCGCAATCGGTCCCGCAGATCGCGGCGATGCGGTTCAGGTGAAACATTGCCTGCTCGCGGTTGCCCTGCTCGAGCTGCCAAAGCCCATAATACTGCCAGGTCAGCACGTGATTCGGATCGGCTTTCAACGCGCGCTCGTACCAAATCTGCGACTGCTTGTAGTCGCCGAGCTTGCGATATGAGTAACCGATGAGATTGGCGACGTTCGGATGATCGTCGTGGCCGAGCGCCTTCAATTGCTCGATCGCGACCGCATAATCGTTGCGCTCGTAGATCGTGTCATAGGCCGTGCGGTAACCGGCCGCGAATGCGGGATCACCGATGCTGGACTGGTTGTTCGGCTTCTTGCCTTTCTGGGTTGCCTTTGGGTTGGAGCGTTTCGGGTAGGTGGGCTGCACTTTCTGATCCGAATAGGCGCCCGCATAGGGATCCGTGGAGCTGGTGCCACCACCTCCACCGCCTCCTCCACCGCCCGCGGCCAATACCGGCGAAGCGAACAGCGCCGCTGCGAACGTTCCCAGCACGACGACTCTGATCATTGCTGTGATCATTGCTGTCTCCTGCTTCTGACTACGCGGCCCCGGATGACGTGATAACCCTGCTATGGCGGCGATATTCCGGGATGATTGCGTTCTCACGGCGACGCCGGCCTCGGGCGTGCGACAGTCTTGCTGCCAGATCCTGCCGGCAAGCGGGACGGACGCGCTACTGAAACGCGACCTCGGCAAAGCTCCTCAGCTTTCGCGAATGCAGCCGCTCCGATTCCTGCTGTTTCAGCCGCTCCAGCGCCTTCAGACCGATCTCGAGGTGTTGTCCGACGCGGCGGCGATAGAACTCGCTGGCCATGCCGGCGAGCTTGATCTCGCCATGCAGCGGCTTGTCGGAGACGCAGAGGAGCGTGCCGTAGGGGACGCGGAAGCGGTAGCCGTTGGCGGCAATCGCGGCCGATTCCATGTCGAGCGCGACCGCTCGGGATTGCGACAAGCGGCGGATCACGGCCGGCCCGGAGATCTCCCAGTTGCGGTTGTCGACGCTCGCGACGGTGCCGGTGCGCATTAGGCGCTTCAGTTCAAAACCTTCCAGGCCGGTGACGTCCTCGACCGCCTCCTCGAGCGCAACCTGCATCTCGGCCAGCGCCGGGATCGGTACCCACAGCGGCAGCTCGCGGTCGAGCACGTGATCCTCGCGCACGTAGCCGTGGGCGAGCACGTAGTCGCCGAGCCGCTGCGTGTTGCGCAAGCCGGCGCAATGGCCGAGCATCAGCCAGGCATGCGGCCGCAGCACGGCGACATGGTCGGTGACGTTGCGCGCGTTGGATGGACCGGTGCCGATATTGATCAGGGTGATGCCGCGATAGTCGGGTGCGACCAGGTGGAAGGCCGGCATCTGCGGTGCGCGCACGGGCGCCATTCCGCTGATGGCGCCGCCATTGCACGTGATCACATTGCCGGGCGCGACGAAGGCATCGAGACCAGCCTCGCCGGATTGAAGCCGCTGCTGGCAGAGCTGCGCAAAGGCGTCAACATAGAACTGGTAGTTGGTGAAGATCACGAAGTTCTGGAAATATTCGGGATCCGTGCCGGTGTAGTGGTAAAGCCGACGCAGCGAGTAGTCGACGCGGGCCGCGCGGAACAAGGATAGCGGCTCGGGCGCGCCGGGTTGAAGCTCGAAGGTGCCGTCGGCGATCGAATCGTCCATCGTGGCGAGATCAGGCACGTCGAACGCATCGCGCAGCGATCGCGTGATGGCGGAGCTCTCGCTGGTGGTGATGGCGGCCTCGATGTTGATGTCGCGGCGATAGGCGAAGTGGATCGGGATCGGCTCAGTGGACTCGCCGATCTCGACGGGCACCGCGTGGTTCTGGATCAGGAGCCCGATCTGCTCGGTGAGATAGGCACGGAACAGATCCGGCCGCGTCACGCTGGTCTCGTGCACGCCGGGGCCATGGACGAAACCGTAGGACAAGCGCGAGTCCAGCCGCGCATGCGTCGCGGTGGTGAGACGGACGAATGGATAGTAAGCGCGAACCCGCGTCGTGACCGTTTCGCCGCCAACGTAAGCCTCGAACCGATCGCGCAGGAATTTTGTGTTGCGCTCATAAATCTCTTCGAGCCGTGCGACCGCGAGGCCGGCGTCGGAGAAGGATTCGGTGGCGATGGAGGGTGGGGATTGCATGGTCGACCGCCGGGTTGCTGTTTGCAATCGCAGTATAGCAAACTGACAGCCAAGTCGTCATTGCGAGCGCAGCGAAGCAATCCAGAAATCTCTCCGCTGAGGCAGACTGGATTGCTTCGCTGCGCTCGCAATGACGCTGGGAGATGCCGCGCTTTCGTGCGTCACTTCTCCCGGAACGCGCGCATCAGCTGGTCGTGCAGCGGCTTCATCAGATAGGACAGCATGGTGCGGTCGCCGGTCTGGACGAAGGCTTCCACGGGCATGCCCGGAATCATCTTGACGTCGCCGAGGCGGGCGACCTCTTCGGCCGGCATCGAGACGCGGATGGTGTAATAGCTCTGGCCGGTGCGCTGGTCGGTGGTGACGTCGGGCGACACGCGGCTGACGACGCCGTTGAGCTCGGGCGTGGTGCGCTGGTTGAAGGCGGACAGGCGCAACAACGTCTTCTGGCCGATCTGGAGCTTGTCGATGTCGACCGGGTTGACCTTGGCCTCGACCTGGAGATCGTCGGCCTGCGGCACGATCAGCATCAGGGCATCACCGGCGGTGACGACGCCGCCGACAGTGTGCACCGTCGATTGCAGCACCATGCCGTCCTGCGGCGCGCGGATGTCGACACGGCGGAGCTGGTCTTCGGCGGCGACCTTGCGCTCGATCAGCTCGCCGATCTTGTCGTTGGTCTCGCGCAGGTCCTTGGACACCTCGCTGACCACGTCCTTGTCGATCTGGATGATCTGGAGCTCGGTCTCGGTGATCTTGCCCTTGGCCTGGGCGCGCGAGGCGATGTACTGCGCGCGCTCGCCGTTGAGACGCGCCGAGTCGCGTTCGAGCTGGGTCAGGCGCGAGATCTGCACCAGGCGCTTGTCGTAGAGGTCGCGCACGCCGGTGAGCTCGTTCTGCACCAGCGCGATCTCCTGGTCCTTGGCTTTCTCCTGGGCGCTGAGACCTGCGATTTCCTCGTTGAGCTGGGTGATGCGCTCGCGCAGCTGCGCTTTCTGCCCGGTGCGACCGTTGACACGGACGTCGAACAGCTTGGTTTCGGCAGAGAGCAGCACCCTGACGTCAGGATCGTCGGCCCGCTCGATGAGGCTTTGCGGGAATTCGATCTTGTCGACACCGCGCTGCTCGGCCTGGAGCCGAGCCGCGCGCGCCTGCGCGGCATCGAGATTCTTGGTGACGATGGCAAGGTTGGCCTTTGTGACGGTGTCGTCGAGCCGCACCACGATGTCGCCGGCCTTGACCACGTCGCCATCGCGGGCGCGCACCTCGCCGACCACGCCGCCGGTCGGATGCTGCACTTTCTTGACGTTGGATTCGACCACGATCTGCCCCGGCGCGATCAGCGCGCCCGAGATCAGCACCGTCGAGGCCCAGCCGCCAAAACCGACGACCAGGACCAGCACGATCCCAAGCCCGAGCACCAGGTGAAACTTGATCGAATCGCGCACGGTCTTCTTTGCGGCAGGCTTCGGGCCGCCGATCGCCAACGTGCTCATGGCTTGGGTACTCCACCTTCGCTCACGATCTTGATCGGCGCCGGCGGCGTCACGCGCGGCTGGAGCACCTGGGCGAGCACCTGCTCCTTGGGACCGAAAGTCTGCATGCGGCCGTCACGCAGCACCAGGATCTGG
Source organism: Bradyrhizobium sp. C-145 (assembly GCF_023375135.1). NCBI lineage: Bacteria > Pseudomonadati > Pseudomonadota > Alphaproteobacteria > Hyphomicrobiales > Nitrobacteraceae > Bradyrhizobium > Bradyrhizobium sp. C-145. The sequence goes on from NZ_CP088150.1 coordinate 8,461,578, forward strand.
TCGACCGCCTCAACCCCGATCGGCCGGTGCGCCACCACGACGACGATGGCGCCGCGCTCGCGCGCCGAGCGGATGGCGCGGGTCAGCGCCTCATCGCCTTCAGTGTCCAAATTGGAGTTGGGCTCGTCGAGTACGATCAGGAACGGATTGCCGTAGAGTGCGCGCGCCAGCGCAACGCGCTGCGCCTGGCCTGCGGAGAGCGCGGCGCCCTGCTCGCCGACTTGCGTGTTGTAGCCCTCGCGCATCTTGATGATCATCTCGTGCACGCCGGCCTCCTTGGCCGCGGCGATGATCGCGTCGGAGGTGGCCTCGGGATCGAACCGGCTGATGTTCTGCGCGATGGTGCCGCCGAACAATTCGACGTCCTGCGGCAGATAGCCGATGTGACGGCCGAGCACGTCGGACGACCATTGGTCGAGCGCCGCGCCGTCGATCCGCACCTTGCCGCGCACCGGCTGCCAGACGCCGACCAGCGCGCGGATCAGCGACGACTTGCCCGAGCCGCTCGGCCCGATCACGCCAAGGCCGTTGCCGGCGGTGAGCGCGAAGGTGATGTCCTGGACGATGAGGCGCTGGTCGCCGGGCGGCACCATGGCGACGCCTTCGACCGAGAGCCGGCTGGTGGGTGCCTGCAATTGGGTCGGCATCGCCTGCGCCGGCATCTGCTCGAGGAGCCGCGTGAGACGCTGCCAGCTCTGGCGGGCCGCGACGAAGGATTTCCAGTGCGCAATCGCCAGATCGACCGGCGCGAGCGCGCGGGCGGAGAGGATCGAGCCGGCGATGATGATGCCGGCGGTCGCCTCCTGATGGATGACGAGATAGGCACCAACCGCGAGCACGGCCGATTGCAGCATCATGCGCAGCACCTTTGCGACCGCGCCGAGACCGCCGGCGACGTCGCTCGCGCGCTGATTGCCGGCCAGATATTTTTCGTTGGCCTCGCTCCAGCGCTGGTTCATGCGGCTGGCCATGCCCATGGACACCATGACTTCGGCGTTGCGGCGGCTGGCCTGGGCGAGATCATTGCGCTGGGCGGCAAGCCCCATCGCCTCCTTCGCCGGCTGGCGGGACATGAATTCGGTGACCAGCGTCAGACCGACCAGGATGATGGCGCCGACCAGCGCGGTGACGCCGATCAGGACGTGGAAGGCGAAGCAGATGGCGAGATAGAGCGGCAGCCAGGGCAGGTCGAAAAACGCGCTTGGGCCCATGCCGCCGAGGAAGGAACGGACATTGTCGAGGTCGCGCAGCGGCTGGAGGCCCTCGTTGCGGCTGCCGACCAGCAGCGGCAGTCGCACGATGGTGTCGAACACGCGCTTGTTGAGGGCCTCGTCGAGCGAAGTGCCGATCCGCCCCAGAATGCGGTTGCGGATCATGTCGAGCACGCCCTGCGCCATGTAGAGGAAGCTGGCGAGGATGATCAGGCCGACCAGGGTCGGGATGCTGCGGCTCGGCAGCACCCGGTCGTAGACCTCCAGCATGAAGATCGACCCGGTCAGGTAGAGCAGGTTGATCATGCAGCTCATCAAGCCGACGCCGACGAACGCCATGCGACAAGCGCGCAAGGCGTCACCGAGCTCTGAACGGCGGACGCCAGGGATGGCTGCCATCAGTCTGATCTCTTTCGGGTGAGGGGCAATGCCCCTGATTTCAAAGGCGATTCAGGGTACTCGCCTCGGATTAACATCTGTTTTCCGGCCGTCAACGCAGTCGAATTAATCCGGGGCCCTGATGGGCCACATCTACCCCTGATAGACTTCCGCGCAAGTCCGGAATTTCACAGGCTTGCGGCTTTTTCTTGTAGGCTTTCAGGCTCTTCCCCGGAAAAGGGAGAGGCCGCAAGCTCCGATCTGCCGAACGCCGGCTAGAACCGGCCCCCGCCGCGCACCAGCCGTACCACCAGAAGCAGAATGACGGCACCAATGGCGGAATAGACGATCTCGGAGACGAGCCCGGTGCCGAGGCGAATGCCGAGCTTTGGGAACAAGAGGCTTGCCACCAGGGCCCCGGCGATGCCGATCACGATGTCGCCGATGATGCCGAACCCGGCGCCCCTCACGATCTTTCCGGCCAGCCAGCCGGCGACCAGGCCGACGAACAGGATGACGAGCAGGCCTTCGTTGGAAATGTACATAAGTGAGGTCCCTCTGGCGTGAATGGCCGCATGGAACCGGAATCGGGATGAATGGGGTCTGAATGGCGTTCGTGGCTGGCCGGTTGCGGCAGTGCAGACAAAAAATGTCGAAAACAACCCCATGCACAGTAGAGCAGGCCCTGGCCGGTGCGCTCAGTATTACGACAATGCGGTGACCTGCTCCGCCAGCACGCACCTCGCCGCCCGGCCCGGTCCCACCTCCACATTCGCAGGCAACTGCTCCAGGCAGCGCGGCTCGGCGAACTTGCAGCGGGGAGCGAAGGAGCAGTTGTGGGGTTTTTCGGCCAGCGAGGGCGGGGTGCCGGGAATGGTTTCGAGCCGCTGCCCGCGCTTGGCGCCGTGGATGGTGGAGGCAAGCAGGCCCTTGGCATAGGGATGCACCGGCGAACGGACGATGTCGCGCAGGCTCCCCTGCTCCACGATCTGGCCGGCATACATCACCGCGACGCGGTCGCAGATCTCGATGGCAACGCCGATGTCATGGGTGACGAAGATGACGGACATGCCGAACTCGCGCTGCAGCTCCCGCAGCAGCAAGAGGATCTGGATCTGCACGGTGGCATCGAGCGCGGTGGTTGGCTCGTCCGCGAGCAATATCTTGGGACGGCAGGCCAGTGCGAGCGCGATCATCGCGCGCTGGCGCATGCCGCCGGACATCTCGTGTGGATAGGCATCGAGCCGGCGCTTGGCCGAGGGGATGCGCACGACCTCGAGCATGTCGAGCGCCCTCGCCCGCCCTTCCGCAAAACTCCTGCCTTCGTGGCGCACCACGCTCTCGGCAATCTGCGCACCGATGGTGTAGACCGGATCGAGCGCGAGCGCGGGCTCCTGGAAGATCATCGAGACGGTCTGGCCGCGGAACGACGAGAGCTCCTCGTCGTTCATGGCGAGCACGTCGCGGCCCAGCACGTTGACCGTGCCCGAAATCTGCGTGCGCTTCTTCGGCAGCAGCCGCATCAGCGCACGCAACGTCACGCTCTTGCCCGAGCCGGACTCGCCGAGCAGGCCCAGCACCTCACTGTTGCCGAGCGAGAGGCTGAGATCGTTCACGGCATAGACCGTGCGCTCGCCGGTGAAGCGGATGTTGAGGCCTGAGATCTCGACGAGCTTTGTCATGACGGCAGTTTCGGCAATCGATCGTGGTAGTCGGTGACGCGCTGGAACGCGGCGCCGATCGTGAGCAGGGTGGCTTCATCGAAGGAGCGGCCGATCAGCTGCATGCCTACAGGCAGGCCGCTTCTGGTGAAGCCGGACGGCACCGTGAGCGACGGCAGGCCGAGGAAATTCACCGGGCGGGTGAACAGCGTCAGCCGCTGCAACAGCGCCGGCGCGTTCGGACCGCCGCCGACATCGCTTTCCTCGATCGTCGGCGCCGGCACCGGGGAAGCCGGCGCGATCACTGCATCGACACCCGCGGTGGCCGCGTTGTGCGCAGCGAGTGCCGGGCCGCGCCAGCGCATCGCCTCGAGATAGGTGATGGCGGGAACGGCGAGCCCGTTCTGAAGCCGCATCAGGACCTGCGCGCTGTAATCCTGCGGACGCTCGATCATCCAGCGTTTGTGGAAGGCGGCGGCTTCAGCCGCGAGCACGAGCTGGCTCGCCGAGGACAATTGCCGCTGATCCGGCAGCTCGACCGCGACGATGTCGGCGCCCTCGCGCTTGAGCACGGCGATGGTTTCGTCCAGCACCCGCGCGACCTCGCTGTCGAGATCGTCGACATAGAAGGACGCGGGCACCCCCACCTTCAGGCCCTTCAGCGAGCCCTTGGTCGCGGCGACATAGTCCGACAGCGGCTCGTGGCTACAGGTCGAATCTGCGGGGTCCGCACCGGCGATCAGCGCCAGCAGCAGCGCGCAGTCCTCGGCGGTGCGGGCGAGCGGGCCGACCGTGTCGAGCGATTGCGACAGCGGCATCGCGCCGGCGCGGCTGACCCGGCCGACGGTGGTCTTGAGACCCGTGACGCCGCAGAAATGCGCGGGCATGCGGATCGAGCCGCCGGTGTCCGAGCCGAGCGCCGCATAGGTCAGTCGCGCCGCAACCGCCGAACCGGAGCCGGACGACGAGCCGCCGGTAATGTGGGCCACGTTCCAGGGATTGCGCACCGGGCCGTAATGAGCGTTGTGCCCGGTCGGGCCATAGGCGAACTCGGCGAGATGCAGCGTGCCGAGCCGGACCTGCCCGGCATCCTTCAGCCGCTGCAAGGCGGTGGAGGTCACGGTCGGCACGTAGTCGCGGCGGATCAGCGAGCCGCAGGTCGCGACCTTGCCGGCGTCGTAATACATGTCCTTGTGCGCGAGCGGCACACCGTGCAGCGGACCACGAACATTGCCCCTGGCGAGCTCGGCGTCGGCGGTCTCGGCCGCCTTGAGCGCGGCCTCCGCTTCAATCGACATGAAGGCATTGAGATGCGGCTGCCACTGCGCGATGCGATGCAACAGCGCGCGCGTCACCTCATGCGAGGACAACTGCTTCATCGCGATCGCACGCGCGACCTCGGTGAGCGTCATCAAGGCAGGCTCGGTGCTCATTTCGACACCTTCTGCGTCTGCGCGATCGGATAGAGCGCAGGCTCGAGGTCGAACGGCAGCGTGCCGGCAATGGCCGCAAAGCCTTCGAAGGCCGGGCCAATGGAATTGGAGATGCGCGTCGCAATCTCGTCATCCACGGGGACGCCGGCGATCTGCGCCATCGGCTTGATCTCTTTCGGTGTCGGTCTCGTCATGCGGTCTTCTCCCTGGGCGCACGGCTATGGCCTGAACCCGGAATCGCCATGTAGCACGCGGCCTCGTGGCCCATATTATCGAGCGCAGTGAGCTTTGGTGTCGCATTTGCGCAGAGCGGCTCCGCAAACGGACATCGGGTGTGGAAGCGGCAGCCCGAGGGCGGATCGATCGGATTGGGCGGATCGCCCGTGATCGGCGGCGTCTCGGTGCGGTTATCAGGGTCGGACGATGGCATCGCCGCCAGCAGCGCGCGCGTATAGGGATGCGCCGGCTGGTCCCAGACCTGGTCGACCGGGCCGAGCTCGACCACCTCGCCGAGATACATCACCAGCACGCGGTCGCTGATGTAGCGCACGACGTTGAGATCGTGGCTGATGAAGAGATAGGTCAGGCCGAACTCGCGCTTGAGATCGGCGAGCAGATTGAGCACCTGCGCCTCGACGGATTTGTCGAGCGCGGAGACGGCTTCGTCCAGGATCACCAGTCGCGGCGACAGCGCCAGGGCTCGCGCGATGTTGACGCGCTGGCGCTGGCCGCCGGAGATCTCGTGCGGATAGCGGCTGGCGAAGTTTTCCGGGCGCAGGCCGACCTTGCCGAGCAGCTCGCGCGCCAGATTGCGTGCCGCGCCGTCGGCCATGCCGTGGACCTTGGGGCCGAAGGCGATGGATTCCTCGATCGTGAGGCGCGGATTGAGCGAGGCGTAGGAATCCTGAAACACCATCTGCATGCCGCGGCGAAGCTCGCGCAAGCTTAGCGACTGGCCCACGGTCATGCCGTCATAGATGACGTCGCCGGTATCGCGCGGCATCAGATGCATCAAGAGCCGCGCGGTAGTCGACTTGCCGCAGCCGGATTCGCCGACGATGCCGACGGTCTCGCCCTTGGCAACAGAGAAGGAGACGTTGTCGACAGCGCGCACGGTGCGCTTCGCGGCGAACAGCCCGCCGCGTACGGGGAAATGTTTTGTCAGGCCATTGACCTGAAGCAGCGGCTGCGCGACGCCGCCGCGGTCTTCGACTTGCTCCAGCATTTCGACGGATGTGTTACTCTCGCTCATGGCCGCGGTCCTCCACCTCTCCCCATCGGGGAGAGGTCGGCGCGAAGCGCCGGGTGAGGGGGCGCGGCAAACTCGGTGCAGCGTAACCCCTCACCCGGATTGCATCTTGCGATGCAATCCGACCTCTCCCTTCGGGAGAGGTGTGGCACCAGCACCGCCATGAAAGCCCGCGTCTCTCTCATCATCATTAGTTCCTGATGTCCATGGCGCTGCGCAAGCCGTCCGAGAGCAGGTTGAAGCAGATCGAGACCGCGAAGATCATCGCACCCGGCAACGCTGCAACCCAGGGATTGACGTAGATCGCGGTGCGGAGCGTGTTGAGCATCAGGCCCCATTCCGGCTCCGGCGGCTTGGTGCCGAGACCAAGGAAGGAGAGACCGGCCGCCAGGATCATCGAGACCGAGATCAGGCTGGTGGCATAGACGAAGATGGCGCCGAGCACGTTGCCGAGGATGTGCACCCGCATGATGGTGAAGGCGCCGGCGCCGGAGGCGCGCGCGGCTTCGACGAAGTCCATGTTGCGCACGCCGGTGGTGACGCTCTCGGCGACGCGGGTGATCTGCGGCACGAACACGACGGTCAACGACACAATGGAATTGAGGATACCCGCCCCGAGCGCGCCGGAGATGGCGATCGCCAGCAGCACGGAGGGAAAAGCGTAGAACACGTCGACCGTCCGCATGATCGCGGTGTTGAGCCTGCCGCCGACATAGCCGGCAACGAGACCGAGCGAGGCGCCGATGCAGAAGGCAAAGATCACGGGCAAAATGCCGATGACCAGCGACAGCCGCCCGCCATAGATCAGCCGCGCCAGCATGTCGCGGCCGAGCTCGTCGGTGCCGAGCGGATAGCCTGCGGTGCCGATATGGCGAAGGCGGCGGATCATCGAGCCCTTGTAGGGGTCTTCGAGACCGAGCCACGGCGCGAGGATCGCGGAGAGGAAGATCAGCAGCAGCACGAGCGCGCAGGCCATGCTGACCTTGTCGCGCATGATACGGCGGCCGACGGTCGCCCAATAGCCGCGCGCCCTGGTGGCGGGTGCGGCCTGAAGCGCGGCATCGGCGGTGGCGGACAACGGAAGCTCGCTCATCGGCTGGCTCCCGGTCGGTATTGATGCAATCGGTGCACGCCAAGGACGCGGTGCACCTCTCCCGCTCGCGGGAGAGGTCGCGCCGAAGGCGCGGGTGAGGGTTCTCTCCTCTTGGGGGTTCTCGATTGCGGAGACACCCTCTCCCCTACCCTCCCCCGCAGGCGGGGGAGGGAGCGCAGCTTTTGCGTGGCAGTAGCTAGACTCATCCCGCTAGCCCCGCTTGATGCGCGGGTCGATCGCGGCTTGCGCGATGTCGACCAAGAGATTGAGGAACACGAAGAACAGCGCGAGGATCAGGATCGTGCCTTGCAGCAGCGGCAGGTCGCGCTGGAAGATCGCGGAGTTGAGCAGGAAGCCCGAACCCGGCCAGGAGAACACGGTCTCGATCAGGATCGAGCCGCCGAGCATGTAACCCAGCTGGAGCCCCATCACCGCGAGCGCAGTGGGCGCGGCGTTCTTGATGACATGGCGGAACACACCGGTTTCACGCAGGCCCTTGGCCCGCAGCGCCTCGACGAAATCCTGGCTGAGGATGTCGCCGGTGAGCGCGCGCACGGTGCGGGTGACGATGCCCATGGGGATCACCGAGGTCGTTATCGCCGGCAGCACCAGATATTTCAGGTGCGCCCAGTCCCAGGTCCAGGAGTTGGAGCCGCTCGGCCCGGCACCGACCGCGGGCAGCCAGTTCAGCTGGACCGAGAAGATGATGACGAGCAGCATGCCGAGCCAGTAATGCGGCACCGAGACGCCGGCGATCGCGAAGGAGGTCGCGACCTTGTCGATCCAGGTCTCGCGAAAATAGCCGGCGATCAGGCCGAACAGGATGCCCATGGTGAAGCCGATGATGGCCGCGGCAATCGCCAGCGTGACGGTGTTGCCGACCGCGCGCATGACCTCGGCCAGCACGGGACGCCCCGTGGCGATGGAATTGCCGAGATCGCCATGCAGCGCGCGCAGCAACCACAGCCCGAACTGCACCGGCAGCGGCCGGTCGAAGCCGTAGGCGGCGCGCAGCTGCGCGGCGAGCTCCTGCGAGGCGTCCGCCGGCAGCACGGCCACGAGCGGATCGCCCGGCGTGATGTGCACGAGCAGAAAGCACACCAGCGCCACGCTGATGACGATCGGGACGACGTAGATAATGCGTCTGGCGATATAGGTAAGCACGTTGTTTCTTTTCTTTCCTTCTCCTCTTGCGGGAGAAGGTGGCGCGAAGCGCCGGATGAGGGGTTGTTTCCGCGGATGACATTGCAGCGATCGAGGGGTTCGCATCCGCGGAGAGAGACCCCTCACCCGGCTTCGCTAATGCGAAGCCACCCTCTCCCACAGGGGGAGAGGGTACACTGAGCACGCGGCGCGAATTACTGCGTCATCGACACCGGCGAGAAGTCGATGAACCAGCTCTTCGGCTGCACGACGCCTGTCACCTTCGGGCTCATGGCGCGAGGGCCGACGTCGTGGGCGACGTAGAGGAAGGCGGCGTCGTCGACGGAGGCCGCGTGCAGCTCGGCCAGCGCAGCGTCACGCGCAGCGGGATCGAAGGTCTGGCGCGCCTTCTTCACGAGGTCGTCGAATTTGGGGTTGTTGATGAAGCCCCAATTGTTCGACACCGGCGGCGCCATGCCCGATTGCAGGAAGCGCACCAGCGCGAAGAACGGGTCCATCGCCGCATAGGTGACGTTGGTCGCGTTCGCGCCGTTGGCTGAGGGATCCTTGGCGCCGCGGCGCCAGTTGGTGAACAGCGTGTTCCATTCGATGACGTCGAGCTGCACGTCGAAATAGCATTCGGCCAGCGCCTGTTGGAGATATTCGTTCATCGGCAATGGCTGCATCTGGCCCGAGCCGGAGGCGGAGGTCTGGGTCTTTACCGTCAGCTTCTTGCTCGGACCGAAGCCGGCCTCCTGCATCAGCTTTTGTGCAGCCGCCTTATCATACTTGATCTCGAAGCTCGGCTTGCCGCGCCAGGGATGGCCGGGCTCGAAGGTACCGGTCGCCGGCACCATCAGGCCGGCAAGCAGGCCGTCCTTCAGGCCCTCGCGGTCGACACAGAGGTTCGCGGCCTTGCGCACGCGGATGTCGTTCCAGGGCGAGCCTTCGACACGCGAGAACTGCCACGGCCAGACATGCGGCTGCTCGTTGGCGTAGAGCTTGAAGCCGCGCTGCTTGAGCTCGGGCAGCGCATCCGGCGCCGGGGCCTCGACCCAATCGACCTGCCCCGAGAGCAGCGCCGCGGTGCGCGCGTTGGCTTCCGGCATCGGCAGCAGCACCATCTTGTCGATCTTGGGCACGCGCGCCTTGTCCCAATAGCTCGCGTTCTTGACGAGCTCGAGCCGCTCGCGCGGGGTGAAGCTCGCCATCTTCCACGGGCCGGTGCCCGAGGCGTCCCTGGCGAAGGCGGTCCAGGCGGCTTGCGACTTCGCCTTGGCATCAGTGCCTTCGGCCTTATCGTAAAACGCCTGCCACTTCGCCGGGCTCGCCATGAACAGATTGGTGAGGTTGATCGGCAGGAAGCTGTCGGGCTCCTTGGTGGTGAGCTCGACCGTCATGTCGTCGATCTTCTTCGCAGACGCCAGCGTCGGCATGCGCGAGGCCGTGACGCCGACCTGGCTGGCGTCGAATTGCGGCGCGTCCTGCTTCAAGACCTTCTCGACATTCCATACCACGGCGTCCGCATTGAACGGCGAGCCGTCATGGAAGGTCACGCCCGGGCGCAGCTTGAATATCCACTTGGTCTTGTCGGCGTCGTCGACCTTCCACTCGGTGGCAAGGCCCGGGATGACGACGCTCGCCTTGTCGGCCGAGGACAGGTCCCAACCGGTAAGCCCGTCATACATGGTGAGGCCGGTGAAGCGGTTGCCTTCAAAACCCTGGTCGGGCTGGCCCAGCGTGCGCGGAATATCGGCGGCGGTCATGCCGATGCGCAGCACAGTTTCGGCACTGGCGACGCGCGGACATGCGGCCGCCGTGCCGAGCGCCAGGAGCGCGATCAGCGCGGCATGTCTCTTGTTCTTCTTGATAAGCATCGCCTCAATCCTTTTCCGGCTTCGATGACTATTTTTGATGCAATCGTATGCAATGGCTATGCCAAAGAGAAACTTATTCTGCCATTTGTCACTGCGACGACAAGTCCTTGTGAGGCGCGCGCGGGCGAACGCATCGCGCTGCCTATTCTGGCATCAAGATTGCAAGTTTGCTCCCGATGTCTCCTGGGAGCCTTGGGCCAATGCGTATCCGACTGTCGACCTGTCTCGCCGTGCTTGCGCTGGCGGCCTCCGCAATCTCGGCGCGCGCCGAAAGTGTCGTACGCTACGGCATCTCGATGGCGGACATTCCGCTGACGACGGGCCAGCCCGATCGCGGCGCCGGCGCTTATCAGTTCACCGCCTACACGATCTACGATCCCTTGGTCGCCTGGGAGATGGACGTCGCCGATCGCCCTGGCAAGCTTGTGCCGGGGCTCGCCACCGAATGGAAGGTCGACGATGCCGACAAGACCAAATGGCGCTTCACGCTTCGTAAAGGTGTGAAGTTTCACGACGGCAGCGAGTTCAATGCCGACGCGGTGATCTGGAATCTGGACAAGGTGCTCAACGACAAGACGCCGCAATTCGACAAGCGGCAGAGCGCGCAGGTGAAGACCCGCCTGCCCTCGGTCGCGAGCTACGCCAAGATCGACGACTTCACGGTGGAGATCACAACCAAGACGGTCGATTCCTTCTTTCCCTATCAGATGCTGTGGTTCCTGGTGTCGAGCCCGGCGCAATACGACAAGCTCGGCAAGGACTGGGACAAGTTCGCCAGCCAGCCGTCGGGCACCGGACCGTTCAAACTGACGAAGCTGGTGCCGCGCGAGCTCGCGGAGCTCACCAAGAACCCCGACTACTGGAACAAGAAGCGCATTCCCAAAGCCGACAAGATCGTGCTGGTGCCAATGCCGGAGGCGCTGACGCGCACCAACGCGCTGCTTGCGGGGCAAGTCGACCTGATCGAAACGCCCGCGCCGGATGCCGTGCCGCAGCTGAAAGCCGCCGGCATGAAGCTCGTCGACAACATCACGCCGCATGTCTGGAATTATCATCTCAGCGTGCTGCCTGGCTCGCCCTGGACCGACATCCGGTTGCGCAAGGCGCTGAACCTCGCGATCGATCGCGAGGCGGTGGTCGGCCTGATGAACGGCTTGGCAAAGCCTGCCAAGGGACAGGTCGATCCGTCCAGCCCGTGGTTCGGCAAACCGAGCTTCGAGCTGAAATATGATCTCGCCGCGGCGAAGAAGCTGGTCGAAGAGGCCGGTTACTCCAAGGCGAAGCCGCTGAAGACCACCTTCATCATCGCGCAGGGCGGCACCGGCCAGATGCTGTCGCTGCCGATGAACGAATTCCTGCAGCAGAGTTTCAAGGAGATCGGCATCGAGATCGACTTCAAGGTCGTCGAGCTTGAGACACTATATACACACTGGCGCAAGGGCGCGGCCGACGAGATGAACGCCGGCATCACCGCCAACAACATCGCCTATGTCACCTCGGATCCGCTCTACGCCATTGTCCGCTTCTTCCATTCCGGGCAGATCGCGCCTGTTGGCGTCAACTGGGGCGGCTACAAGAACCCTGAGGTCGATGCGTTGATCGACGAGGCCAAGCAGACCTTCGATTCCGCCAAACAGGACGCACTGCTGGCGCAGGCGCATGCGCTGATCGTGAACGATGCTGCGTTGGTCTGGGTGGTCCACGACACCAATCCGCACGCGCTCTCGCCGAAGATCAAGCAGTTCGTGCAGGCGCAGCACTGGTTCCAGGATTTGACGACGATCGGGGTGGAGTGAGGGGGCCCTCAGCTTCGGCAGACATTTGGTTAAGAGGCACACTCGCGCAAAACACTCAGTCTCGTAGGGTGGGCAAAGCGTAGCGTGCCCACCATTCGACCTCGGTGAGAGCGGATGGTTGGCACGGCGCTTCGCGCCTTTGCCCACCCTACGGGAGCGGTGACGAAGGCAACTACTTCGTCAGCAGCGCGTACGCTCCCGTCCATCCTTCCGGCGGCGGCGTGAGCTGGAAATCCCTGATCCGCGCTTCATAGAGCCTGAACAGCTTTTCCAGCGTGTCGGCGTCTTCGCTGCGGCGGCCGCGCTCGATGGCGTCCAGTGCGCCCTGCCAGTCGCGATTGCGGTAGCAGCCCAGCATTTCGATGGTGATGTTGCGCAGGCGCTGGAAGGCACCCGAATGCATCACGTCTTCGCGGCCGGCGATGGCGTAGATCACCTCCGGCTCGGTCTTGCCCTTGACCATGATGAAGTCGAGCTCGAGGATCGCGAACTTGTCCTTGGCGGCGACCGCGGTCCTGGAGCCGACGATGATCGGGAAGCCGTATTCCTTGGTCTGCCCCTCAAGGCGCGAGGCCAGGTTCACACTGTCGCCGAGCACCGAGTAGTTCTTCTTCAGGTCGGAGCCCATGTTGCCGACCACGCCGATGCCGGTGTTGAGACCGATGCCGACATTAAGCGGAATGTAGACGTGGCCGCCGTCGGCGGCTTCCTGCTCGCGCTCCTTGTTGACCGCGTCGATCTGCTCCAGCATCTGGATCGCGGCCTCGCAGGCATTGACCTCGTGCTCGGCATCGTCGAGCGGCGCGTTCCAGAACGCCATGATGGCGTCGCCCATGTATTTGTCGATGTAGCCCTTGCGCTCGATGATGACGTCGGTCAGCGGCGTCAGGAAGCGGTTCATGAGCTCGATCAACCCTTGCGGATCGTCCTTGTAGCTCTCCGAGATCGTTGTGAAGCCGCGCACGTCGGAGAACATGATCGTCATCTCGCGCTCCTCGCCGCCGAGCACGAGCTTTTCCGGCGACTGCACGAGCTGCTCGACCAGCACCGGCGACATGTATTGCGCGAATTGCCCGCGGATCTGCACGCGCTGGCGCTGCTCGCGCACGAAGCTGGCAAAGATCAGCATCAGATAGACCGCGGTGGTCGACAGCAGCGGATAGGTGAAATCGATGAGGTAGCGGTACTGCGCGTAGAAGAACCAGGACACGCCGACCAGAATGGCAGCGAACATCGCGCCCGCAAGCACCAAGCGCACGGGGCCGAGGTTTGGCGTAAAGACGATGACGAGCAGGCCGATGACCAGCGCGGCGATCAGTTCGACGCCGAGCGCATAGTTCGGCTGGGAGATCACCGCGCCGCTCAGCACGCTCTCCAGCACCTGAGCATGGATCTCGACACCCGGCATGGTCGAGGACACCGGCGTGGTCTTGATGTCGTTGAGCCCGCCCGCGGAGGTGCCGATCAGCACCAGCTTGCCGGCGATCTTGCTCGGCGACACGCTGTTGTCGAGCACGTCGGCCGCGGAGACGTAGATCGAAGGATCCCGTCGGGCGTAGTGCACCCAAAGCTGGCCGTTCTTATCGGTCGGAATCTCTACGCCCTTGAGGCGGATCGCCCTGATACCGGTCTTGTCGGTGCGAACCAGCAGCGTCGGCGTGCCCGTGACGACGCGCAGGACCTCGAGGCTGAGCGAGGGCATGATGTTGCCCTGGGCGCGCATGATCATCGGCACGCGGCGGATCAGACCGTCGCGCTCGGTCCTGATCGAGAACAGACCGCGACCGGCTGCGACCTTCTCGATGATCGGCACGTTGCGCAACAACCCCGGGAATTCAAACAGGAAGCGCTCGGCGCCCTCCTCGCCGACCGTCGCGACGCCAGTGAAGGGCAGCGACTTGTCGAGCTCGGACAACACGCCTGGAAGCCCGGTCTCGCCCAGCACCACGCGCGAGCGCTTGATCGCCTCGGCGAGAATCTGGTCGTTGGTCGGCAGCTCGCGCAGCTTGGCGCGGGTGACCTCGTCGAGATAGCGCATCTGGCTCGCGACCAGATCCGGGTTGAGCCGGTCGGGTTCGGAAAACACCACGTCGAAGCCGATCGCCACCGCGCCGTTGTTGGTGAGGTTCTGGATCAGATCGGCGATTCGCGTCCGCGGCCACGGCCATTGGCCGAGCTTGCCGAGGCTCTTGTCGTCGATGTCGACGATGGTGACGGGCCGCGCCGTCTTGTGGCGCGGATCGATCAACTGGAACATGTCGAAGGTGCGCAGCCGCAATTCCTGGATCGGCGGCGGGTCCCAGAGACGGGCGCCGGCAAACAGGACCAGCAGCGCGAGGCACATCAGTCGCGCAAAGCCGAACTTGCGCGCAAACCACCGCCGCAGGATTTTTAGACGTTTCATGCCGGTTGGGCTTCCTGTCCCGCCTCCTGCCGTGCGCACCGATCATGGAGCGTCTGCGCGCGATTTGCTATGCCCTGGCAGCTGAGGATTATGGATTTTTTGCCGCGGTCAAGAAAGCCGCCGGCCGTGGAGGGGCCAGGCGTTCATCAGGTGATGTGGAAGATGAAATCGCTGGCCTTGAGATTTGCCGCGATCACGTTCTTCAGCAGCAGCGACTCGTTCTCCGTGAACGGCGCGCCCTCAGGCTGTGTGACCTGCTGATGCCAAGTGATCAGCGTGTCGCCGGAGCCCTGCTGGACGATGGTGAGATTGCTAATGGAGTTGACGTCCGAGAATTGCCGCAGGTCGATCTTGTCCAGCCCCGTCGTGAAATCGGTGATGGTGTGCGAGAGGTCGGTGATGGGTTGCCCGTTCTGGTCGTACAGCACGCCCGGCGAGAACACGAACTGATCCTTGCCGGCGCCGCCGGTCAGCGTGTCGCCCGTATCGGTCGCGAAGATGACGTCCTTGCCGTCGGTGCCTTCCAGAGTGACGCCTTGGCCGGTGTCCCCCGCCTCGTTGAAGATGAAGTGGACGGTATCGAACAGGCCGGTGGTTTTGTCTGTCACCGTCAGCGTGATCTGATCATTGTCCGGCGGCGTTTGGCCCGGATCATAGGTGACCCCATCCGCGAGGGCCAAGTTGATGTCGTCGAGAGAGCCGCACACCGCCCCCGGGGCGACACTGCTGTCCGGATCATGTGCAGTTACGGCCGTGATCTTGAACTCATCCGTCGCAGCGCCGGGATCGGTGTCGATGACCGAGAGACCGGTGATGAAGTCGGTGTTGCTCTCGTTGGCGTGCCAGACGTAGAAGCTCGTGGTGTCGATGACCGGGCCGCTGGCGTCGTCGGCGCCGGTCACGTCCACCGTGAGCGTTGCCGTGCCGGTGGCGCCATGCGCGTCCGTGGTCTGGACCGTGAAAATATCCGCATAGGACCCGTCCGACAGCGCGTTGATGGCCCCTGCATTGGGAACGTAGCTGTAGCTGCCGTCCGGGTTGACCGTCAGCGAGCCGTACAGACCCGCAACCGTCGTCGTGGCATGGTGATCCGCGTTCAGGACGGCATAGGTCAACGTCGCCGTCTCGCCGCTATCCGCGTCGGTGCCGGCCAGTTGTCCGGTAAGATCGGAGAAGGTGTCGGCAGCGGTCGTGTCCGTGAGCGGGCCGATGTGGAGATCGGTGAGTGTCGGCGCATCGTTGCTGCCGGCGATGTTGATGGTGACTACGCCGCCCGTGCCAGCGCCCTCGGCATCCGACGGAACGATCGTGTATTGCAGCGACAGCGTCTGGCCGGCGGCGAGGAAGTCGAAGGCCTGGCTGCCCGAATTGAAATTCCAGGTGAACTGGGCGTAGCTGGCCGTGCCGTCGAGGATGTCGCCGGACGGCACGGTGAGATAGTTCAAAAGGTCCGCATGCGACAGCCCGCCGACGTCGCCGGTTTGCGGCACGCCGTCGAGAGAGACCTGCACCTGGCTGACCGACACCGTGACGTGATCGATCGCGTCGACGTCGGAGACCGCCAGCACGCCATGCGAAAGCTGGCCGGCATTGGTTTCCATCAGATCGGCGACGGCGCCGCCCGGGCCGGAGGTCCCGCTGGCCCAGTCTGCAGTGCCCTCGATTGCGAGGCTGTGGGCGGAGTTGACCGTATTGGTGGCCGTGGTCCCGCTGCCGTCGCCCAGCTGATAATACGCGGCAAGATTCGCCTCGCTGCCGCTGAGGCCGGTGAAATCGATCGACTGGATCTGCGTCTGCGTGAGCGCAGTGGTCCAGACGCTGACATCGGCGATCGAGCCGAAGAAGCCTTCCGCTCCGAAGCCCGGCGCGCCTGGGTCGCTCGCGGCGCCGATCATCATGTAGGACGCCGACGGATTCGACGGACTGCCGTCGATCGGGTTGACCGTCCATGACTGCGAATATTCGAGGTGTCCGTCGAGATAGAGCGTGAAGGTGCCGTTGTCGTGGGTCAGCGCGATGTTGTGCCACTGCGACGCGGTGAGCGCCACGCCGGTATCGGCGATCTGGACGCCGCCCGCGAGAATCTGCAGCTCCATAGTGCCATCGGCGTTGACGGTGCCAAGGAGACCGAAGCCGGTGGTCGAGGTGTTGCCGTTGTAGAACAGGATCTGGCCGTGGCCGGCATCTGCCGCCCCGCTCCAGTTCACCCAGCCGTCCAGCGTCACGTCATCGGTGGCGACCGTCGGCACGTCGCCGACCGCGATGGTCTGGCCGTCGAAGTTCATGTAGTTCGATGTCACATAGGAAACGGCCGGCGCATCGTTGGTGCCGGTGATCGTGACGGTGACGTCCTGCGAGCCTTGCGCGCCGTGATCGTCGGTAAAGGTGACAGTGTAGACCTGGGTGATGGTCTGCCCCTCCGCCAGCGACTGCAGCACGGGATCGCTATTGTCCAGCGTGAAGTGCCAGCCCAGCGTCGCGCCGTTGCTGGTGTCGGTGCTGGATTCGGACACCGGGTCGATCGTGAAGGTGCCGATATTCGTGCTGTCGTCCTCGAAGCCCGGCAGAGCCGAACTGACGGACGACGATTTGAACGACCACTGCGCCGTGTGGGTGTCGGTCAGGTCGACGTCCTGGATCGCCAGCGTGCCGCATGCCGACAGCGACGAACCCTCATCCTCGGTGACCGCGCCTGTCGCCGCGGCAGCATCGCTGGTGATGGTCGGCGCGTCGTTGACGCCATTGATCGTGACGGTGACATCCTGGCTGACGGTGCCGCCGTGGTGGTCATCGAACGTGACGGTGTAGACCTGGGTGATGGTCTGGCCCTGCGCGAGCGATTGCAGCATCGCGTCGTTGTTGTCGAGCGTGAAGTGCCAGCCCAGCGTAGCGCCGTTGTTGGTGTCGGTGCTGGATTCGAGCACCGACGGATCGATCGTGAACGTGCCGATGTTCGTGCTGTTGGCGTCGAACCCCGGCAGAGCCAAGCTGACGGATGACGACTTGAATACCGCCTGCGCGGTATGAGTGTCGATCAGGTCGAGGTCCTGGATCGCCAGTGTGCCGTCAATCGACAATGTCGGACCGGTGTCCTCGGTGACCTCGCCCGTTGCCGCCAAGGCATCGCTGGTCACGGTCGGCGCATCGTTGACTCCCGTGATGGTGACGGTGACGTCCTGCGTGACCGTCGCATTGTGATTGTCAGTGAAGGTGACGGTGTAGACCTGGGTGATGGTCTGACCTTCCGCCAGCGACTGCAGCATCGCATTGCTGTTGTCGAGCGTGAAGTGCCAACCCAGCGTGGCGCCGTTGTTGGTGTCGGTGTTGGATTCGAGCACCGAAGGATCGATCGTGAAGGTGCCGATATTCGTAGCGCCCTCAACAAAGCCCGGCAGATGCGCGCTCGAGGACGAGGACTTGAACACCGCCTGCGCCGCATGGGTGTCGATCAGGTCCAGATCCTGGATTGCCAGCGTGCCGTCGATCGACAGTGACAGGGCCGTGTCCTCGATGACTTTGCCCGTCGCTGCCGCGGCGCTGCTGGTCACGGTCGGCGCATCGTTGGTCCCGGTAATGGTGACCGTGACATCCTGGGTGACCGTTCCGCCGTGATGATCGTCGACGGTAACGGTGTAGACCTGCGTGATGGTCTGGCCTTCCGCCAGCGACTGGAGCACCGGATCGTTATCGTCGAGCGTGAAGGTCCAGCCCACGGACCCTCGCGTGCTGACGCCGGGGCTCTCGCTCACCGGCAGTAGCGCGAAAGTGCCGATATGCGAGCTGCCGTCGCTGAAGCCGGGCAGATGCGCGCTCGACGTCGTCGACTTCAGGGCGAAGCTCGCGCTGTGCGTGTCCGTGAGATCAGGGTCGTTGAAGGCGATGGTACCCTCGGCCGTCAGGGGCGTCGCATCCTCCGTCACCGCGCCGGTCGGGATCGTGGAGTCTTCGACGATCGTCGGCACGTCGTTGGTGCCCTCGACATTGACGTCCGCACCGTTGATGGACACGCTGATCGGCGTGCTGACCACACCGCCGTGCCCGTCATCGACCTGCACCACATAATTGAGGGTCAGCGTCTCGCCTTCGGCGAGGAAATCGAAGAGATGGTCGGGAACGCTGTAGGTCCAGGTGGCCGAGCCGTTGTTGCTGTTTCCCGCGCCCTGCACCACGGTCAGCGGCACCTCGACGGCGGCGATCGCGGCGCGTTGCTCCGGCGTCAGCGTCGCGGTGATATCGTTGCCTTCGGCATCGAGATATTTGAACGGCTGGGTCGACGAGAGCGCCGCGCTCACGATCGGCCGGTCCGTCAGATCGACGTCGGCAAACGTGACCGTGCCCGTGATGGTGTCCAGAGCCTCGTTGCCGGTCCCGACCTTCTCGATGACGGTGCCACCCGATGTCGCGACGGTGGGCTTGTCGTTCGTCCCCGTGATCGTGATGGTGATCGGGATGAACTTGGACTCCGGGTTCACCGCGAAATTGGTATCGACGCGAACCATGTAGGTCAGCGTCAGCGTTTCGCCGGCTGCGAGGAAGTCGAAGACGTGGTCGGGGACCGTGTAGGTCCAGACCGCAGAGCCATTGTTGTTGTTGCCGCCATCTGCAACGACGTTGATCTGGATCTGCGTCGCCGCGATGTCCTGCTTCTGCAGCGCGGTGAGTGAGCCAGTAACGTCCTGCTGGCCCGCGTTCTTGTAGACGTAGTTCGGCGCCTCGGCGAGGCTCACCGACACCGTCGGCAGGTCGCCGAGGTTTTGATCGACGAAGGTGATCCGGCCGGAGACCGTGTCGTTATGCGTCGTGTCGCCCGTGGTGTCCGCGCGCTCGGTGAACTCGAACGCCGTCTTCACGTTGCCGCTGGAATCGAGACTTTGCACCAGTGGCTGGCCGGGAACACGGGTGGCCGTAGGCGTGGAGGTGTGGGGGCCGTCCTGTCCCTGCGGATTGAGATTGACGAATGTCGCGACCGCGATGGCGCCCGACCCCGATTTGAACACCACGTCCTGGCTGATCGGCGTGATCGTGTCGGTGAAGTTCGTGGTCAGCTTGGTGTTGGTGTTGTTGTCGGTGAACTTCAGCGTGAACACGTCCGTGATCAGCTTCTGCACGTCCGGCGACATCAGCGCGTTGCTGATCGAGACGTTGCCGCCGCTGATCTGGATCATCTGACCGGCCTGGTTGACCGTCGCGATCGGCAGCAGCGTGACCTTGTCGAACAGGATGTAGGAGCCGGTGGTGCCGTTCGGTTCGACCAGCACCTGGAAGCTCGCCTGCGGCTGCGGATCGCCGCCGCCGGCGGGAACGACGAAGTTGATCTGGGTCAGCACGGCGGTGCCGCGGATGCCCATGGTGGCGACCGGCGTGTCGATCTTCATGTCGCCGTGCTTGGCGGTCTCGCCGGCGACGAAGGTGATGGTGCCCGCGACCAGGCTCAGCAGCGAGGAGTTGCTCGACCCGTTGGGGTCATAGACCATCTCGTTCAGCACCATCCGCGCATTGGAGGACAGGCCGAACACGGTGCCGTCGATGAAGGTGATGCCGAGCGTCGAATCGGCGCCGGTCGAGACCACGTCGCCCTTCTCGACATTGTCGCCGTTGTTCAGGATGACTGAAACGCCATTGCGGATCGCGGTCGCGCTGCCGGAGAGTTTTGTGACGTGACCGATGACCTGGGCCGCGGCAGCGCCAGGCGCGGCCTGCGCATATTGCACATGGCCCGTGAGCGCGCTGACGACGTCGCCGCTGAGGTGGGCGCCATCGGGCGAGGCGACCGCCGCGCGCTTGTCGCCCCTAAAATAATCGTGAACGACGAACTCATGACCCTCATGGGACAGCACGAGGTCGAGACCTGCGCGCTTGAACTCGCCATTGAAGATCAGGTTGGGATCGGGAACAACGAACGCGCCATCGGGCACGTGACCATGCGCCTTGGCGATAAAGGGCTTGGCAGCAGAGAAATCGACATGGCCATCGGCGAGCGAACGGGAATCCTGGCCGTCCAAGGACATCGCGGCGTCAAATTTGCCAGCGTAATTCAATCGGGCACCGTAAAAAGGGTTAAAATCTAAGTAAGTATCGACCGCCTAAGCTTGCATAGCATTACCAAGTCCTTAGCGAAACCATCTATTGCTTGTGTGATTTCGCGTCACCGAGCCGCCGCCGGCCCGGTCGGAGCAAGTCTTCATGGAGGAAGCGGGGCAGCTCGAGAAATATTTTGAAGTATAATTTCGCCTGTTTGAGCCCATTTCCGGCACTCCTACGTATTCCAATGTATAGATCTGGTAACGAATACTTGTGTCATCTCTTGTTCGTGGTGCCCCGCAGCACACTGGGGCAAATACGGAGCCAAATCTGTGACCCAACTAACAGAACCCGGGAAATATCGGGTCGTTAGCCATAGGACGGGGAATCAGCGAGCGCACAACCAATACCTGCAATTGGCTCCATTTCGCGGCAGGCGGCGCTTCCCCTAGCCCCCGATTCGTAAAATTTTATGCAATCTGGGCAGGCTCGTTTCAGCCTGTTCCCCGGTTTCGGGACCCCTGCCGGGCGCGTTAAGCAGAACAAAACGGCCCATCTCGCACTATCTCCGCGAAAGCAACAAAGCCCGGCACGTCGAGATCGAGGGGGATCTCGCGATGCCCGGAAGGGGATGTCAGATGGAGACCGCTGCTCGCTCGCGCGCTTGGCGCGCAATCCTTGTCTTGTGCGCATTGATCCTGCTCGGATCGGTCGCCGAGCTTCGCGCCGGCACGTTGCTGTCGCCGGGCGCCGGCGTCCTCGTGCGCAAATCCGCCGAGCCGTTCGGCGTGTTCGCCTTTGCCATCTCGTCGGGCAGCCTGCAACGGAAATGGCTCGCGCTGAAGGACAGGCTCGACGACGACATGGTGCAGCTCGCGCTGTGCGATGGCGACCGGGACCATTGCGCATCGCCTGCGGCCCTGAAGCTGCTCGCCATCGTCGACCAGGCCCGTGATCGCGACGGCCGCGCGAAGCTGGGCGAGGCCAACCGCGCCATCAACCTCGCCATCCGGGCCACCCATGACGGCACCGACGACGTCTGGAGCTCGCCGCTTGTGACTTTCCAGCGCGGCGCCGGCGATTGCGAAGACTATGCCATTGCCAAGCTCGCCGCCCTGCGGCTCGCCGGCGTTGCCGCCGAAGACCTCCGCATCGTCGTGGTGCGCGACACCCACGCCGGCGAGGCGCATGCGGTGGCCGCCGCACGGCTCGACGGCCACTGGCTGATGCTCGACAACCGCCGCATGGCAATGGTCGCGGACGACGCGGCACCGATCTACCAGCCGCTGTTCGTGCTCTATCAGTCAGCCGTGATGAAATATGTCGACGAACCCGTGCGGTTCTCGATGGCCGCCACCGAGACGCATTGAACCCGGATCCTGTAGGCGCGCGACGAGGCAACCCATACGATGTCGTCCCGGCGAAGGCCTGGACCCATACCGCGTGATCTTTCGGTGGACGCAGGTAGTTGTACCAAAGGAAAGCCGAATAACCACCAATCTTCGCCAAACGTCTCCCCAGGGTTATGGGTCCCGGCCTTCGCCGGGACGACGCTGCAGAACCTTGTAGCTCGCTTCTGGAATAAGCCCTCCAGCCACAAAGCCATTCCGTCACATCGTCCGGGACGCTAGCATGGCCGCGGCCATGCGGGGGCGACTGGAATGCGGTTCATCGTGACGACTGTGCTTGCGCTGCTGGCGTTGCCGGCGGCACCAGCCTCCGCGCAATCCGACCGCCCCGTTGCCGATCGGCTGCCGCTGTTTGCCAAGAACAACTGCCAACAGATTCGCGATCCCGGCAACCAATTGTTCTGCGGCGATGCCGAGCTTGCCGCCGCCGCCGAGAAGCTGAGCTCGGCGATCGAGGCACAGCTCGCCCGCCTGCCCGATCGCCTGCCCGCGATCGAGGAGAATGCGATCTGGAACCGGCAGCGCAACCTCAGCTGCGGCATCGTCGGCCAGACCGCGATCCGCGCCGACGATTTCGACCGGGTGAAGGCGTGCCTGCTCAAGGTCACCGAGGAGCGCGCCGCAATTGTGCGCGATCCGGATTTCGACTGTCTCGCGGCCAACACCGCGGCGGGCGCGCTGATCTGCGCGGACCCGGCGCTGGCGCTTGCCGAAACCGAGTTGAACAGCCAGGTGCTCGGCCTGATCGGCAGGCTGGACCCGACCGCAGCGCGCTTTGCCTTCGCCGAATATGGAAGGTGGACGCGAGAGCGCGACCGCAAATGCAATCTGGTCGGCAAGGAGAACGTGCCGCTCCTGGAGCTGGAATCCGCGGAGGACTGTCTCGCCGACCATTTGAAGCGCAAGACCGATGAGATTCGCGCCGCGAGAGGCGACCCCAAGAAGGTGTTCGGCCGGCAGGTCGCGGCCCACTCGCCCGACACCGACGCGGTCGACTTCTGCGCCGCGCGGATTCACGCGGCCAATTCGTGTGGAAATTTCCTCCGCATCAACCGCGTCTACGCGCTCGACAGCCAGGTGACCGAGCAGGAGGCGCAGGTCACCGGCGAGATCGAGATGGCCGTGCTGGCGCCCTTCACCATGTGCAGCAAGGTCGCCTCCACCTGCACCGGCACCTGCTGGGACGCCAGAACCGGTCGTCCGCAACCGAAAGCCAGCAACAAGGAGCGCGCCGGCGAGGCTTTCAATGTCACGCGCCGGCTGAGGATCCAGCGGACTTTTGCTTTCGTCAAAGCCGCCGATGGCTGGCGCTGCCGCGAAGACGAACTGGCCCCGGTGAACTCGGGCAACGCGGCTGGAGGATCGTGAACTCTTACCCTCCCCTCGAGGGCAGGGCTATCGCATATGGATTTCACGAAGATTGTCCGCGGGCTTGCTCCGCCTCTCCCGCTTGCGGGAGAGGCCGACGCGCTCGCAGAGCGCGGCGAGGGAGGGCTCTCGCCACGCAGAGACGCCCTCCACAATTCAACAATCCCAACGCGGAGACACCCCCCACCCCAGCCCTCCCCCGCAAGCGGGAGAGGGAGCCCAGCGCCGATGCCGCAGCATCGTGCACGCCATATACGATCACCCTCCCCTCCAGGGGAGGGTGAAAGCGACACCTCAATCAAAACATCAGATTGTCCTTCACCAGCACCCAGCGGCCGCCCTTGACCTGCTGTACCTGGGTGATGGTGTTGGCGAGGTGGTCGGTCTTGGAGAACTTGGTCGGGGGCGAGTTGAAGATGTCGAGGAATTTGTCACCCGACTCCAGCGCGTCCAGCATCTTCTGACCCGTGAGATCCTTGCCCGCCTTGTTGGCGTAGAACGCAAACGTCATCACCGCATTGTAGCCGATGATGGCCTGCGTGTTGGCGTCGGTGCCAAACATCTTCTTGTAGTTGACCAGCCAGTCCTTGACCTTGCCCTTGGCGGTGTCTTCGTAAGGAATCTCGAAGCCGCTGGCGGCATAGAGACCTTCGACGGCTTCCTTGCCGAGCATCGGCACCTCCATCACATTGGTCGGTGTCGCACCGAGGAAGGTGACGTCCCAGCCGAGCTTCTTGGCTTCGGTCATCGCCCCTATGGTCTCGCGGAGCACAGTACCGAGCAGGACGAGGTCGCAGCCATCGGACTTCATCTTGGCGATCTGCGCGCTGAAATCGGAGGCGCCGCGCTTGTAGCTCGTGATCGACGCCGGCTGCACCTTCATCGCGGTGAGCTGCTGGTTGAAGCCGTCGAGCACGTTCTTGCCGTACTCGTCATCCTGATGCATGATGCAGGGCTTCTTGAAGCCCTTCCACTCCATCATGTATTTCAGCGCGGCCCGCGTGCTCTCGACGTAAGGCAAGAGGTTGTTGAACTTCAGCCGCTCCTGCGGCTTGGCCGGATCGAACTTGAAGGTGAACTCGGCCGCCGTCAGCGGGAAGAGCTGCATGACGCCGGCGTCGAACAGGATGTCCTGCGCGGCGAGCACTGTCGGCGATCCCATCGGTCCCACCATCGCGAAGATCTTGTCACGCTCGATCAGCTTTTGCGAAGCCAGCACAGCCTTTTTCGGATCATAGCCGCTGTCCTCGACGACCAGTCGAATCTTGCGGCCATTGATTCCGCCGGACGCATTGATCTCCTCGGTCGCCATCTTCATACCGTTTGCGACCGGGACGCCCCAACCCTTGATCGGACCCGACAGATCCTGGTGAGTGCCGATGACGATCTCGGATGCCGAGATGCCCTCATTGGTGACCTTGATCTGCGCCGCGGCCGGCAGATGCGTGAGCACCACTGCGCTCACCGCAAGGCCGAACGCCCTGAACGACTTCGACATTGATATCTCCTCTCCCTGGCCCGTGTTGCGCGAAGGGCGTGGCCATCGCTCCCTCGCTGATTTCAGCGTCGCCTGGCGCACGGCGTTCCTGCCATGCGCCTCACGCCACCGCACGCTGGCGATACATCGCCTCGATCTCCGCAGCGTAGCGCTTGTTCACGAAGCCGCGCTTCAGCTTCATGGTCGGCGTCAGTTCCTCGTCCTCCGGGGTGAGCTGGCGCTCGATCAGGTAGAACTTCTTGATGGTTTCGACGCGAGCGAAATTGCCGTTGACCTGCTCGATCTCACGCCAGATCAGGTCCTGAATCTCCGTCGCCCGGCACAGGCTGGCATAATTGGTGAACGGAATGTCGTGGTCCTGCGCGAACTTCTCGACGTTCTCCTGGTCGATCATCACGAGGCAGGTCAGATACGGCCGCTTGTCACCGATCACCACGGCGTCCGAGATGTAGGGCGAGAATTTGAGCTGGTTCTCGATCTCGGACGGCGTGATGTTCTTGCCGCCCGAGGTGATGATGATGTCCTTCATCCGGTCGGTGATGCGGACGAAGCCTTCATTGTCGATGGTGCCGACGTCGCCGGTGTGCAGCCAGCCGCGTTGATCGATGGTCTCGGCGGTCTTCTCCGGCTGGTTCAGGTAGCCCATGAACAGGAAGTCGCCCTTGATCAGGATCTCGCCGTCGGGCGACAGCGCGACCTCGCCCCAGGGCACGGCCGTGCCGACCGAGCCGAGCTTGATCCGTTCCGCCGGCATCATGGTGGCCACCCCGCAATTCTCGGTCTGGCCATAGACCTCGTGCATGTCGATGCCGAGCGCGAGATACCAGCGGATCAGCTCCGGGGCGATCGGCGCCGCGCCGGTGAAGGCGATGCGGCAGCGGTCGAGCCCGATCATGCGGCGAATGTTGCGGAATGCGATGCGATAGGCGAGGCGGTTGGCGAGGCGCAGCGATAGCGGCGGCGTCTTACCCTCGAGCCGGCAATCGACCATGCGGTGGCCGACACCGATGGCGCGGCGATAGACCCATTGCTGGAGCGGCGTCGCATCCTTCAGGGCGATGGTGATGGCGGAATAGAATTTTTCCCAGATGCGCGGCACTGCGAGGAAGACCGTCGGCTGCACCTCGCGCAAATTGTCCGGCACTGTCTCCGGGCTCTCGGCAAAGTTCATCACCGAGCCGAGCGCGACCGAGATGTAGTAGCCGCCGATGCGCTCCGCGACGTGGCAGAGCGGCAGAAAGATCAGCCGGTCCTCGTCTTCCTGCGCCGGGATGAAATCGTTGGCGTGGCGCATCTGATGCGTCACGCTGCGGTTGGCATGCATCGCCCCCTTGGGCGACCCCGTCGTGCCCGACGTGTAGACGAGGATCGCGAGATCGCCGGCGCTGCGGCTGTCGATCATCTCCTGCCACAGCGCCTCGCGGCCGACCATGTGGTTGCAGCCGAGCGCACGGAACTCGTCGAGCGACATCACCATGTCGTCGGAAAAGCCGCGGAGGCCCTCCATGTCGAACACGATGATCTTCTGCAAAGTAGGACAGCGGGCCCGGCAGGCGAGGACCTTGTCGAGCTGCTCCTCGTCCTCGACGAAGATCACCTTTGTTCTGGAGTCGTTGACGAGATATTCGACCTGGGAGGATGCGTCGGTGGGATAGATGCCCGAGGAGACGCCGCCGGCGCACAGGATGCCCATGTCGGCATGGACCCATTCGGGCACGGCATTGGCGATGATGGAGCCGACGTCGCCGGGCATGAAGCCGATCGCGCGAAGCGCGTAGGCGACTTCCTTTGAGATCTCCAGCCATTGGCGCCAGCTCGTCGGCTGCCAGATGCCGAATTTCTTCTCCCGGATCGCCGGCCTGTCGCCCCGCGTCTCGACGGCGCGCAGAAAGCTCTTCGCGATCGTATCAGCGACCGTCAGCACCGCCGGTCGGGCCATGCGCCTCTCCTCCTTGTCGCTTTCCCTTCCGCTGCCTGCCTTGCCGGCGGTCTATGTCTTACGGAGGGGCTGTTCCATCTAACGCCACGTTTTCTTCTTTTTCCAGCGCCGTTCGCCTCTAGCGCCCGCTTCTTTGGCGCCAAGGTAAAATTCCTGGATGTCCTGGGAATGCATCAAGCGGTCGCAGGTGTCGTTCATCACGATCCGGCCGATCTCCAGGACATAGCCGTAATGCGCGGTCTCCAGCGCCACCTTGGCGTTTTGCTCGACCAGCAGGATCGACATGCCCTGCTCCTCGTTGACGCGGCGGATGATGGTGAAGATCTCCTTCACCAGCAGCGGCGACAGGCCGAGCGACGGCTCGTCGAGCAGCAACAACGTCGGCCGGTTCATCAGGGCGCGGCCGATCGCCAGCATCTGCTGCTCGCCGCCGGAGAGCTGACCGGCCGGCTGGTTGATGCGCTCCTTCAGGCGTGGAAAATAGCCATAGACGCGCTCCAGATCTTCCGCGACGCCGTCG
This sequence comes from Bradyrhizobium sp. C-145, assembly GCF_023375135.1. NCBI lineage: Bacteria > Pseudomonadati > Pseudomonadota > Alphaproteobacteria > Hyphomicrobiales > Nitrobacteraceae > Bradyrhizobium > Bradyrhizobium sp. C-145. Next base: position 8,488,578 of record NZ_CP088150.1, read on the forward strand.
CGATCCCGGCGCGGATAGGCGCCCATCATCAGGTTCTCGCGCACCGAGAGGAACGGGAAGACTTCGCGCCCCTCCGGCACGTGGCTGAGGCCGAGCCGCACGATCCTGTCGGCTTCCATGCGCTGGATCGGCTTGCCCATGAACTCGATCGCGCCCTTCTGCGGATCGAGGATGCCCGAGATGGTCTTCAGCACCGTGGTCTTGCCGGCGCCATTGGCGCCAAGCAGCGTGACGATGCGGCCGCGCGGCACCTCCAGCGAGATGCCGCGGATCGCCATGATCGGCCCGTAATAGCTCTCGATGTTCGAGAGCTTCAGGATGGTCTCGGGTGTCGCGGTAGCATCCATCGCCTCAGGCTCCCAGATACGCGGCGACGACGTCGGGGTGCTGCTGCACCTCGGCCGGCGAGCCCATCGCGAGTACCCGGCCGTAGTTCAGCGCGATGACGCGATCGGAAACGCGGGTAACCAGCGACATGTCGTGCTCGACCATCAGCACGGTAACACCGAGCTCGTTCTTCAAGTCGCGGATCCAGAACGACATGTCGTCGGTCTCCTCGACATTGAGGCCGGAGGACGGCTCGTCGAGCAGAATCAGCTTCGGCTCCGAGCACAGCGCACGCGCCAGCTCGATCACCTTGCGCACGCCGTAGGGAAGGCCCGAGATCAGCTTGTCGCGATAGGGTTCGAGATCGAGGAATTCGATGACCTGCTCGACCCGGCGGCGGTGCACCTTCTCGTTGGCCCGCACGCTCGGCAGGAACAGCAGCTCCTGCCAGAGCTGCGTGGTGGAATGGCGGTGGCGGCCGACCAGCAGATTGGAGAGCACGGTCGCGTTGTCGAACAGCTCGATGTTCTGGAAGGTGCGGGCGATGCCGAGCTTGGCGATGTCGTAGGGCGGCTGCTCCGTGATGTCCTGGTCCTCGAAGAAGATGCGGCCCGAGGTCGGCCGGTAGATCCGCGAGATCAGGTTGAAGATCGAGCTCTTGCCGGCGCCGTTAGGACCGATGATCGAGAGGATCTCACCCTTCTCGACCGCGAACGAGACCGCATCGACGGCCTTGAGGCCTCCAAAATGCAGCGACAGGTTCTCGGCGCGGAAATAGCTCATCGGTTGCGCTCCGACTTCACGTAGATCTTCTGCCGCTTGAAGGTGGCGCGCTTGTAGAGCGGGAACAGCTGGAAGAAGAGCTTGATCTTCAGCCAGCGGCCGTAGAGTCCGAGCGGCTCGAACAGCACGAACAGCACGATGATGATGCCGTAGATCGCGCCTTTCAGGCCGTTGAGCGAGGCGAAGGCCGCGACTTTTGACTGGACGTTGCCCGCAGTCGTCGGGCTCGCACCAAATGTCGCGGTGATGCCGGCGATGATGCCGGGCATGTCGTCCTTGAGGTAAGTCAGGAACGGGTCGATCATGACGATGAAGATCGCGCCCAGCACCGCGCCGTGCAGGCTGAAGGCGCCGCCGATCAGGATCACGATGATGAATTCGATCGAGAGCTGAAGCGTGAACATCTCCGGCGAGATGAAGGAGAGCTTGTGCGCGAACAGCACGCCGGCAAGGCCGGTGATCGCCGCCGAGATCGCAAAGGACTTGACCTTGTAGAGCGCGACATTGACGCCCATGCTACGCGCCGCCGTCTCGGAGTCGCGGATCGCGACGAAGGCGCGCCCCGTGGGCGAACGCAACAGGTTGAGAGTGCCGATGATGGTCAGCACCAGCACGGCAAGACAGAGGTAGTAGAAGGCCGGGCTGTCACGCGGGACCGTGACGCCGAGCAGCGACAGCGTCTTGACCCGCATGCCCTCGTTGCCGTTGGTGACGGTCTCCCAGCGCGCCAGGACCTCCTCCACGATCAAGGCAAAGGAGATGGTGGCGATGACGAGGTAGATGCCTGTCAGGCGCAGGGCGGGAAAGCCGACCAACGCACCGATGACGCCGGTCAAGGCTCCCGCGGCAAGGAAGTAGACCGGAAACGGCACGTTGTATTTCTGCAAATAGGCCGCAGTATAGGCCCCAATCGCGAGGAACGCGGCGTGGCCGAGCGAAGCCTGCCCCGTGAAGCCGGTGAGGATCAGCAGCGCCACGCCGACGGTCGCATAGATGCAGACGAAGACGAGCTGGCTCATCAGATAGCTGGAGAGCACGTAGGGTGCGATCAGCAGCAGCGCGATCAGGATGCCGTAGGTGACGACGTAGCCCGAATGCGGAAACAGCTTGATGTCGTCTTCATAGTCGGTCTTGAACAGGAAGCGCATGGCGTTCAGACCTTCTTGCGGACGTGGAGGCCGAACAGGCCTTCAGGCTTCAAGAGCAGCACGGTGAGCAGCACGATGTATGGCGCGGCGTCCTTCCAGCCTTCGGGCAAATAAAAGCCGGCCATGCTCTCGATGACGCCGATCAGCACGCCACCAACGACTGCGCCCGGGATCGAGCCGAAGCCGCCGAGCACGGCGGCCGGAAACGCCTTCAGGCCGAGCACGAGGCCGACATTGGAGTGAATGAAGGTGATCGGCGCCAGCAGAACGCCGGCGCAGGTCGCGACCGCCGCGCTGATGGCCCAGACGATCGACACCACGCGCTTGACCGGAATGCCCATGTAATAGGCCGCCAGCATGTTCTCGGAGCTGGCGCGCATAGCGGTGCCGAGCGTGGTCTTGTTGAAGAACAGCCAGAGCAGCGTGCACAGGATCATCGTCGCCGCGATCACCGAGAGCTTGTCGTAGGCGAGCACCAGCGAGCCCATGCGCAGCACGCCCTGGCTGAACGGCGTCTCGATCTTCAGATCGTCGGTGCCCCAGATCATGCCGGCGATCGAACGCAGGAAATAGCCGAGCCCGATCGTCGCCATGATGATGGAGAATTGCGGATAGCCGAGGATCGGCCGGACCACCACGCGCTCGGCCAGCATACCGAACAGCGCCATGGCGGCCACCGCACCGGCAAAGCCGATCCAGTAGTTCAGGCCCATCATGCCGATGAAGGTGAAAGCGAAGAATCCGCCGAGCATCATCAGATCGCCCTGGGCGAAATTGACGACCTCGGTGGCCTTGTAGACGAGCACGAAGCCGAGCGCGATCAGGCCGTAGACGCAGCCGAGCGCAACACCGCTGACCAGCTGCTGAACGAAATCCAGCATCGCCGCGCATCCTCCCGACGCAACCGGCGGCTCTTCCTGACCGCCTTGTCGCATCTTGTGTCCAGTCGCTACGCAGTCGTTTCGCTGCGTCAGCGCCATTTGTCCGAGACCAATTCAGCCTGAACCGCCAAGCGCTGTCAACAAACGGTGACCTGCCTTTAGGATGACGGAATTTGTCGGCCGTAGATTCACGGTGCCGAAACATCTTCAAGTCATGGTCGCGGGCGATGCAAAACCGGATGGTGGACGTCATGAAGCCGGGCAGCTCGGCGCTGGAAGTCGTGGGGTTAACGAAGCGTTTTGACCGTTTGGCGGTCGATGGCCTCGATCTCACCATTCATGCCGGCGAGTTCTATGCCCTGGTCGGCCCCAACGGCGCCGGCAAGACCACCACCCTGCGCATGGTCGCGGGCCTGTTGCGGCCCGACGCCGGCAGCGTCTCGATCTTCGGCATCGATGCGCTCCAAAACCCCGTCGCCGCCAAGCAAGTGATGGCATGGGTGTCCGACGAGCCGATGATCTACGACAAGCTGACACCGCTCGAATATCTCGAGTTCGTCGCCGGTCTCTGGGGCATCGCGCCGACTAGCTCGGAACCGGTTGCGCAGGAGCTTCTCGGCTCGCTCGGTCTCGCGCCGCACCGGCACGAACGCTGCGAGGGTTTTTCCAAGGGCATGCGCCAGAAGGTGGCACTGGCCGGCGCGCTGGTGCACCATCCCCACCTCATCATCCTCGACGAGCCGCTGACGGGGTTAGATGCCGTTTCCGCCCGCCATGTGAAGGGCCTCCTCAGCGAGCGCGTCCGCGCCGGCTGCACCGTGATCATGACCACGCATATTCTGGAGGTGGCCGAGCGCATGGCCGACCGCATCGGCGTGATCGCATCGGGCCAACTGGTCGCCGAAGGCACGCTCGACGAGCTGCGCCGGCAGAACGGCCATGCCGACACCAGCCTCGAAGACCTCTTCATCGCGCTGGTGACGCTTCCGGACGCCGCATGAGTTCGGCGACCGCGCTGTCCTGGTTCGCCCGTCACGAGCTCCGGCTCGCCTGGCGCGAATGGTTCGCCATGATGACGGGCGGACGGCGCAAGCGGGCACGCGCCGCCATGATCGGCCTGCTGTTCTTCGCCGCACTCCTGCACCTGCCGGCCTGGGCCGTGATCGGCCGCTTCGCCGACCCGCAACTGCCGCTCGACAAATCCTCGCTAATCGTGATCTCGGCGACGATCTTTCTGGCCTGGACCTTGATGCTGTCGCAGGCGATCGAATCGGTGACGCGGGTGTTTTACGCCCGCGCCGATCTCGACCTCATCATGTCCTCGCCGGCGAGGCTGGCCAATCTGTTCTCGGTGCGCATTGCCGCGATCGCGCTCACCGTCACGATGATGGCGCTGCTGTTCTCGACGCCCTTCATCGACGTGCTGGTGATCGGCGGCGGCGCGCGATGGCTGAGCGCGTTCGGCGTCGTGATCGCGATGGGCCTTTCGGCAGCTGCAATCGCGATTGCCGTCACCATTCTCCTGTTTCGGCTGATCGGCCCGGCGCGGACGCGCCTGATCGCCCAGATCCTCGCCGCGATCATCGGCGCGGGCTTCGTGATCGCGCTCCAGGTCGCCGCGATCATGTCCTACGGCACGCTATCGCGCTTCACCATCCTGACCTCGGGTCGCGTGGCCGCCCACGCGCCCGATGTCGACAGCATCTGGTGGTGGCCGGCGCGGGCGACCATGGGCGACAGCGAAGCGCTGCTGTTGCTCCTCGCGCTCGGGCTGGTGCTGCTCGGAAGCGTCATGGCGATCTTCTCACGCCGCTTTGCCGACACCGCCATCGACGCGGCGGCGTATGGCACAGCCGGCCGCGTGCGCGCCAAGGAGCGCCCCTTCCGCGGCGGATCGCGGCAGCAGGCGCTGCGGCGCAAGGAATTTTCGCTGCTCTGGCGCGATCCTTGGCTGATCTCGCAGACCCTGATGCAGCTTCTGTACCTGGTGCCACCGGCGCTGCTGCTCTGGCGCAATTTTGCCGACAGTTCGGCGGCGCTGACGCTGATCACGCCTGTCATGGTGATGGCTGCCGGACAGCTCGCCGGCGGGCTTGCCTGGCTGACCATCTCGGGCGAGGACGCGCCCGACCTGGTCGCGACCGCGCCGCTGACGCCATCCAGCGTCATCCGTGCCAAGATCGAGGTGGTGCTGATCGCGACCGCCGTGATCTTCTGCCCCCTGGTTGCGGCACTGGCCTTCGCCTCGCCATTCCAGGCGGCAATCAGCGCCGGCGCGATCATCATCAGCGCAGCTTCCGCCACCGCGATCCAGCTCTGGTTCCGGGTGCAGGCGCGGCGCAGCCAGTTCCGCCGCCGCCAGACTTCCTCGCGGCTTGCGACCTTTGCCGAAGCCTTCTCCTCGATCGGCTGGGCCGCCAGCGCCGCACTGCTGCTTGCTCTCCCCATCGCCGGCCTCGTCAGCGGCCTGATCACAGCCAGCCTCATCGCCATCACCTGGAAGTTCAGCCCAAGGCGCGAATAATAAAAGGTGTGAGCGAGGGCCACCTTGAAAGTAAGGCTGATTTGCCTTACATTTCTTTGAATGTCAGAAACCTTACAGGCGGCCTATGGGTGAGCTTACCGTCACAGCCAAAGGACAAGTCACGCTGCGGAAGGATTTGCTGGAGCACCTAGGTGTGCATCCGGGTGACAAGATCTCGATCGAAAAGCTTCCGGGCGGGCGCGTTGAAGTGAAAGCAGCTCGACCCACCGGCAAGATCTCAGATGCTTTCGGCATTCTAAAGACAAAAAGTAATGCGCGGTCGTTGTCGATCGAGGAGATGAACGAGATTATCGCTGACGGCTGGGCTGGCAAGCGATGAAAATAACACCCGACACCAACGTATTGGTACGGGTTCTCGTCGAGGATGATGCCGAGCAGAGCAAGGCGGCTCAGGCCATTCTCAGGAAGGCAGACGTGATAGCTATCTCGATCACCGCACTGTGCGAGCTGACCTGGGTTCTCTCACGTGGTTACAAGATTTCTGCTGCCGACATCGCGATTTCAATTCGACGCTTGATCAATGCCGCCAATGTAGCGGCGAACCGTCCAGTAGCGGAAGCAGGATTGGCGCTGCTCGATGCCGGCGGCGATTTCGCCGACGGCGTCATCGCCCACGAAGGCAACTGGCTCGGAGCCGACACCTTCGTGTCTTTCGACAAGAAGGCCGTGAAACTGATCGAGGCAAGCGGCGGATTGGCGCGGACGCCTTAGCGCTGCATGACGTCGGGATGATTCGACGATACACTGATTGGACTGCCGGCTGAACCACGGACAGTCTTGTGATGACCCGACTATTGCTGACGGCTCTTGCGTTCCTCGGCTGGCTGATGGCTCCTGCCCTCGCCCAGCAGCCACCTCAACGCAGCGAATGCTTGGCGATGGCGAACGCGGCGCCCCGCGCGCTGCCGGTCGCGTTCCGGCACGCCGCAGGCTCAGCCGAGGTCGAGATCACCTATGCCGGCCACTCCACCTATTTCATCGATACGCCCGGGGGCCTGCGCATCGCCACCGATTATAGCGGCGCCTATCAGGTGGGACGGCGCCCCGATGTCGTCACCATGAACCGGGCCCACAGCACCCACTACACCCTGTTCCCGGACAAGCGCATTCCCCATGTGCTGCATGGCTGGGGCGAGGACGGCAAGCCCGCGGTGATCTCCGAGCGCATCGGCGACACCTTCATCCGCAATGTCACCACCGACATCCGCCGCTATTTCGGCGACGATTCCGGCGCCGACATGATCCGCGACGGCAACTCGATCTTCATCTTCGAGGTCGCAGGCCTCTGCATCGGTCATCTCGGCCATCTCCACCACAAGCTCGACGACAGCCATTTCGCCCAGATCGGGCGGCTCGACATCGTGATGGTGCCGATCGACGGCACCTACACCATGTCGCTGGACGGCATCTCCGAGATCACCAAACGGCTGCGCTCCTCGGTGGTGCTGCCGATGCACCGCTTCGCTACACCGCTCGACGATTTCATACGCCGGATCGGCCAGCAGTTCGAGATCGACCAGCGCATCGAGCGGTCGTTCCGGATCTCGCGGGATGCGCTGCCGTCGAAGCCGACGGTGATCATCCTCGACGGGGTCTGACGCGCAATTTTCTCCAAGTCCGCTAAGGCGCGTTCGTGCTGATCTCCTGGCAACAGGAGATCGACATGACAGATTTTGCGAGACTGTTGCACGCGGACGGACCGAACCCGGAGCACGCGGCGGCGCTGCAGCTTTACGGCCGTTTCGTCGGCGACTGGGACGCCGAAATCATCGCCCACGGGCCCGATGGAACCAAGTACGCCGCGCCCGGCGAAATCCATTTTGGCTGGGTGCTGGAAGGGCGCGCCGTGCAGGACGTGTGGATGATTCCTCGTCCCGCGGGCAGCCCGGCCTTTCCGATCGCCGGCAATTGGTACGGCACGACGCTACGTGTCTATGACCCAACCATCGCCGCATGGCGGATTTCCTGGTTCGATCCCGGCCGCAGCGTGTTCCGGCAGCAGATCGGCCGTCCGCGCGGCGCGGACATCGTGCAGGAAGGCACGACCGAAGCCGGCGAGCTGACGCGCTGGAGCTTTACGGAGATCACCGGCGATTCCTTCCACTGGCTCGGCGAGGTCAAGCCTGCGACGGCAACCGATTGGCGGCTCGTCGTCGACGTGAAGGCGAAGCGGCGCAAGGCTTAAGATCGAATCGCTCTTGAATCAGTCAGCTCCGGGCGCGCGACAACCTCTCCCGCTTGCGGGGGAGGTCGCGCCGAAGGCGCGGGTGGGGGCTCTCTCCACACTGGGAATCTCTCTGTGGCGGCACCCCCACCCCAGCCCTCCCCCGCAAGCGGGAGAGGGAGCGCACCTTCCGGGTGGCGGCAATCGAGCTTCATCTAGTCGATATCGGTCACACCGCCGCTGTGCTCGCGATGACGGGTGCGGTTGCGCAACGTGCGCTGCTGCACGAAGACATGAGATGCTAGGCTCCCCAGCACAAGAATACAGAGGGAGCGAACGCCTATGGCCGCAAGCGGGTTGCCCGCCAATACGAGCGGGCTGTTTGTCGAGCCGCGCGAGGACTGGCTCGCGCAGCACCAGGAGGAGATCATCGATGCGGCCCGGCCGATCGTCGATCCTCACCACCACCTCTGGAATCGCGGGCATCGCTATCTGATCGAGGAGATGGCAGCCGACATCGCCTCCGGCCACAACATCATTGCAACCGTCTATGTCGATTGCCGCTCGATGTATCGCGCGCATGGGCCAGAGGCGTTCCGGCCCATCGGCGAGGTCGAGTTCGCCAATGGCGTCGCCGCGATGAGCGCGAGCGGTGCTTACGGCAAGGCGGCGATCTGTGCGGGCATCGTCAGCCACGCCAATCTGCTGCTGGGTGACGCGGCCAAGCCGGTGCTGGAAGCGGAAATCGCGGCGGGCAACGGCCGCTTCCGCGGCATCAGGCATTCCTCGGCCTGGGACGAAGACCCCGTCGTCGCCGGCATCTATGCGAACCGGCCGAAGGGCCTGTTGCGGGATCCGACCTTCCGCAAGGGATTCGCCTGCCTCGCGCCGCTGAACCTCAGCTTCGATGCCTGGCTGTTTCATCCGCAGATCGGCGAGCTCACCGAGCTTGCGCGCGCCTTTCCCGATACCAGGATCGTGCTCGACCATTGCGGCGGCCCGGCCGGCGTCGGACGCTTTGCCGGCAGGCGGGAGGAAGTGTTTCCGCAGTGGCGCGCCTCGATCCAGGAGATTGCGAAATGCGAGAACGTGGTGGTTAAGCTCGGTGGGCTCGCAATGTGCCTGCTCGGCTACGACTTCCATTTGCGCGCGAGGCCGCCGTCATCCGAGGAGCTTGCCACGGCCTGGCGGCCTTATGTCGAAACCTGCATCGAAGCGTTCGGACCCAAACGCGCGATGTTCGAGAGCAATTTCCCGCCGGACAAAGGCCAGTGCAGCTATCAGGTGATCTTCAACGCCTTCAAGCGCATCGCGGCGCCCTTGAGCGAGGCCGAGAAGACGGCACTGTTCTCACAGACCGCGATTGATTTCTATCGGCTCGAACTGCCATCGTGACAAGAAAAGGGGCCCGGATGTTGATCCCGACCCCTCTTCCGTCGTGGCCGCTGGGAAGCGTCCTTGAAACTTTGTGAGCTCTAGCCTGCACCCATCAACGAGGCTGGACGGCGTTCGCCGGTGGAGGTGAACATCTTCTTCAGCTTGTTGACGACGCGGATCAGGAACCCGATCATCACGGGATTGGTCTTGCGGCAGAACGCGATCTTCTTGACGTGGCCTTCGACATGCCATTTGGCATGCGCGCCGTCGCGGAAGAAAATGACGTCGCCGGGGCCGTAGCGCTTCGGCGGCATGCCGTCGCTTTCGAGCACGATCGATCCTTCCATGATCATGATCGTCTCGTCGATATCGTAGTACCAGTTGAAGCGCCCCTCGGTGCAGGCCCAGATGATGGTCTGGGCCGTGCCGTCGGCGCTGGTGGACAGGACGCGCGAGCGCGACACCGGGTTACCGTCGATGATCCAGGACGGCTCGATCGGCCGCAGCTCGAGATCCACATTGCAACTGCCGATTTCAATCATTGCGCGCGACATCTGTTTCCTCAGGGAATAAAATAGGTTTGGCCGGGTCGGAGCCCGGATTGTTTCCAATGATGATCGCAACGCTAGTGACCGCCTTTTAATTCTTCCTTACGCAGGCACCGACAATCAGCCCTAAGTTGCAGGTGCGAAGCAGCTAACGTTGAGATTCCGCTGCGAATTCGCGCACATGAACCCCTCTTTTCCGGGGTGCGACAAAATGCGCGAAAGTGACCATGGAAGGAGCCAATGCCGATGCCCGTCACGCCCGAGGCTCTGACAGCCAACCGCGAGGTCGTCGCCTGGCTCGGCGTCCTCGATGTTTCCTTCGGGCCGGACGAGGAGCCCTGGTTCACTATCGACGACATCGAAAGCCCGCGGCAGATCGGCAGCGACGGTTCCGGCGGCACGTTTGTGCTGCTGCCGTCGCAGAATGTGCTCTACGTGTCGTCAGAGGGGCGCGCTGGCATTATCGCGGAGAATTTCGAGGCGTTCATGCAGCTCGTCGTCGCTCGCCCCTATTGGCTCGACATCCTCAAATTTTCCGCCGGCGGTGATCTCGTGGAGATGCGGCGCGCGGCGGATGCGCTGGAGGCGACACTCGACAACGAGGACGACCTCAACGAGGCCCGCGAGCAAATCCGCGACGCGCTCGACCTGCCCGAGCCGGACGATTCCGTCGGCGCGCTCTACGAGGCAGTCGCTGCTTCCGACGCCATCGTGCGGGCCACCGACGGCAGCCCGTTCACGACGCTGTTCAACCGCTTCAGCATCGACAACAACCCGATACTGCGCAACGCCGCGGCGTGAGACAGCACGCCAGACCATGGGCCTGGGGAAGACTGTCGCCGGGATGCTTACCTCTCCCCGACGGGGAGAGGTCGGATGAGGGGCCGCGGCATTTGGTGAAAGCGTAAACCCTCACCCGGATCGCATCTGCGATGCGATCCGACCTCTCCCTACAGGAGAGGTGAAGCAAGCTACTTCGCCCACTCGCCCTTGCGGAACACCGGCACCTTGCTGCCGTCGGCGAGAATGCCGTCGATGTCGGTCTCGGCCGAGCCGATCATCCAGTCGATATGGATCAGGCTCTGGTTGCCGCCTTGCGCGGCGATCTGCTGCGGCGTGAGCTGCGCGCCGTTGATGAAGCATTTCGAGTAGCATTGGCCGAGCGCGATGTGGGAGGCCGCATTCTCGTCGAATAGGGTGTTGTAGAACAACAGCCCGCTCTGCGAGATCGGCGAGGAATGCGGCACCAGCGCCACCTCGCCGAGGCGGCGCGCGCCCTCGTCGGTGTCGAGCACCTTGTTCAGCACCTCTGCGCCGCGCGAGGCCTTGGCATCGACGATCTTGCCGTCCTCGAAACGCACCGCGATGTTGTCGATCAGGGTGCCCTGGTAGGACAGCGGCTTCGAGCTCACGACGTGGCCGTAGACGCGGCGGCAATGCGGCGTGGTGAAAACCTCTTCGGTCGGAATGTTGGCGTTGCAGCTGATGCCGTTCTTGGAGAGTGAGGCACCGCCCTCCCATTCATGGCCGTCGGCGAGCCCGATGGTGAGGTCGGTGCCGGGACCCGAATATTGCAACGCGCGAAAGCGCTGGCCGTTGAGCCAGTTGGTGCGCTCGCGCAGCACCGCATTGTGGCTCGCCCAATTGCTGATCGCGTCCTCGCGGTCGACGCGAGACGCGGCGAAGATCGCATCCGCGAGCTTGCCGATCGCGATGTCCTCGGGATCATTAGGAAAAACCTGCTTGGCCCAGGACGGGCTCGGATAGGCGATGATGTTCCAGTTGGTGTCGAAATTGACGATTTTTTCCAATGCCGGCTGATAGGCCATGGAGTTGGCCTTGCTGGCGCGCGCCACCTTCGACGGATCCTCGCCCGACAGCAGCATCGGATTGTCGCCGACGATGGCGAGCCGCGCGGTGTTGTCCGAGAAGGCCTTGGCCATGCCCTCGTACAGCCAGCCGGCGGCACGATCGAAACTGTTGTCCTGGCCGTGGCGGTAGCGCGCCAGCGTCATCTCCTCGTCCGAAAGGATCGGCGTCACGATGCCGGCGCCGGCCTTGTAGGCGTGCACGGCAATCCGCCGCACCAGCGGCAGCGCGATGGCAGGCGCCGTCAGAAGAAGATCCTGTCCCGGCCGCAAGCCCAGGCCCACCTTCACCGCCACCTCGGCCAGCCGGTCGAGTTTCGCGGGATCGATGGGAGTAGCGGAATTGCGGTGATCAGTCATGCGGGGCCCTCTGCCGAAAGTCTCCCATTCAATCTAAGCCTAGCATCGCGAGGCGCAAGTGCGCGAGCACCTTGCGACACGGATAAGATACGCAGTTTCACGCATATTGGTTTTCAACGCGTTGCCGATTTCAGCACCCGGTCGACCATGGCGGGGGCAAGCCCGAGGTAATTTTTTGGTGAGGTGAGCACCTCGATCGTGGCGCGGTCGATGCGGCTCGAAACGCGGGAGTCGGATGAGAGCGCATCCGCCAGCGTCAAGCCTTTCTCATTGGCGAGCCGGCAGGCGTCATAGACCACGTCATGCGCCTCCTGCCGTCCGATCTGTGGGGCGAGCCCCATCATGACCGCTTCGGCCACGATCAGGCCGCGGCTGATAGCGAGATTGTCGTTCATCTTCGCCTCGTCCACGATGAGGCCTGCGAGCGCAAACTTCGCCTGGTGCAGCGCGCCGGCGCTCAGCACGAAGCTTTCGGGGATCGCCATCCATTCGGCGTGCCAGGGACCCGTGGCGCGCTCGAAATCCTGCACCATGGCATCGAGCATCAGGCTTGCATGCTGGCGCACCGCCTTGGACGCCGCCAGCATCAGCTCGGAGGAGATCGGGTTGCGCTTCTGCGGCATGGTGGAGGAGGCGCCGCGCCCCTTGACGAAGGGCTCGTAAACTTCCGCGAATTCGGTCGAGGCCATGATCATGATGTCGAGCGCGATCTTGCCGAGCGAGCTGGTGACGAGCGCCAGGAAGTTCACGGCTTCGGCAAAGCCGTCGCGAGCGACGTGCCAGGTCGAGGCGGGAACGCCGAGCTTCAGCTCGGCACAGAGCGCCTCTTGCACCTCGAACCCCTTGTCGCCGAGCGAGGCCAGGGTGCCGGCGGCGCCGGCGAACTGGCCGACCAGGACGCGCGGCTTCAACTGCGCCAGCCGCTCGGCATGGCGGTCGAACATCGCGAGCCAGATCGCGGTCTTGTAGCCGAACGTTACCGGCAGCGCCTGCTGCAGATGGGTGCGGCCCGCCATCGGCGTGTCGCGATATCGCTTGGAGAGGTCAGCGAGGATACGACGGAGTTCGGCAATGTCCTTTTCGACGATCTCGAGCGCGGCGCGCAGTTGCAGGACTACCGCGGTGTCCATGATGTCCTGCGTGGTCGCGCCCCAATGCAGGTAACGGCCGGCCTCGCCGCATTGCTTCACCATCTGATGCACCAGGGGAAGGATCGGATAGCCGACGATGTCGGTCTCCCGCCGCAACAGATCGAAATCGAGCGCGGCAACATTGGTCCGGGCCGCGATCTGGTCGGCGGCATCCTGCGGGATCACGCCGCATCTGGCCTCAGCCTTCGCCAGCGCCACCTCGACCTCGGCATAGCGCCCCACCAGCGCAAAATCGGAGAAGACCTCCCGCATCTCAGGCGTGCCGAAGGCATCGCGGAACAGCATGGAGTCGAGCACGGTGGTCGATGCGGGAAAAGCGGGCATGGGCGTTTCTTCGTGGCTGGGTGTTTTCTGTGAAGGCAGCTTACGCAGGCCGCGCTGTTCGGCAATGGACAAAGGCACTACTCCCGTCATTCCGGGGCGCGCGAAGCGCGAGCCCGGAATCCATTGGGCGGCAAGCGATGCGGACAAATGGATTCCGGGCTCGCGCCAAGCGGCGCGCCCCGGAATGACGAGAGAGAGCCCAAATCGCGGCATCTGACCTAAATCGCCGCACTCGCTTAGCGGCTGGTATTCCCATCCGAAACCGCATGACTGCCATCACGCGATCGTGGTGAACCTGACAGACCGTTCGGCGGACTCACAGACTTCAAGTCGAAATCCATTTTGATTTTATTATTGCCTGATGCCGTTGTGAGGACTGAGTTTTCGACGTGCAATTTCTGTTCCGGGATCATCTCCTCGACACCGACCGGCGCGAGCTGAGCCGCGAGCAGGTTCCCATTGCCGTGGAACCCCAGGTTTTCGACCTGGTCGTGCATCTCATGGAGAACCGCGATCGGGTGGTCAGCAAGGACGAGCTGATCGACAAGATCTGGCACGGCCGCAGCGTCTCCGAATCGACCCTGACCAGCCGGATCAACGCGGCGCGCAAGGCAATCGGCGACAATGGCGCGAACCAGGCGCTGATCCGCACCATCGCACGCAAGGGCTTTCGCTTCGTCGGCGACGTCGAGGCGAAGCGTGGTGCAGCCGTTCCGGAACCCGGCCGCGGGGCACCGGCGCCGCAGCCCACGCTTGCGTTGCCCGACCGGCCCGCGATCGCCGTGCTGCCCTTCACCAATATGAGCGGCGACCGCGAGCAGGACTATTTCTCGGACGGCATCAGCGAGGACATCATCACCGCGCTGTCGAAGCTGCGCTGGTTCTTCGTCGTCGCGCGCAACTCGTCCTTTGTCTACAAGGGTCGCGCAGTGCACCTCCATGAGGTCGCGCGCGAACTCGGCGTACGCTACGTGGTCGAAGGCAGCGTGCGGCGTAGCGGCGAGCGCCTGCGCATCTCGGCGCAGCTCAACGACGTCTCGACCGGCAGCCATCTCTGGGCCGAGCGCTACGACCGCGAGCTGGCCGACGTCTTCGCCGTGCAGGACGAGATCACCGAGGCGATCGTCGCGGCGATCGAGCCGCAGCTCTATGCCGCCGAGAGCTTCCGCGCCCAGCAGAAGCCGCCGGGCAGCCTGGATGCCTGGGATTTCGTGATGCGCGCATTGTCGCATTACTGGCGCATCACCCGCGAGGACAATGCCGCCGCGCAAGGGCTGCTGGAACAGGCGATCGCGATCGATCCCGCTTATGGCAAGGCGCTGGGCCTGCTCGCGACCAGCCATATCTTCGGCGCGCATATGGGCTGGGCGGACATGGCTGTAACCGTGCCGGTCGCCGAACGCGCGGCGCTGGCGGCGGTGGAGGCCGATCGCGACGACGCCTGGGCGCATCACGGCCTCGCCTATACTTATCTATTCCGCCGCCGCTTCGACGACGCACTGGCGGAGTTCGAGCTGGCTCTCAAGCTCAATCCGAATTTCGCGATGGCGTACGCCTTCTACGGCGTGACGCTGTGCTACGCGGGACGATGGCAGGACGGCGACGCCGCCGCGTGCCGTGCGCTGCGGCTGAGTCCGCGCGATCCGCTCGCCGCGATCTATTGCGGAGTTGCGGCCTATGCCCGGTTCATCGGTCGCGACTACGAAGGCGCCGTGCAGATGGCACGCGAGTCGCTACGGCAACGCAGCGATTTCGTCGGTGCGCATCGTGTGCTGACCGCCGCCGCCGGCATGTCGGGAAGCTCGGCTCTCGCTGCGTCCGCCCTGGAAGGTCTGCGCCGCGCCCAGCCCGGCATTTCACTCGCATGGATCACGCGCGAGTTGCCGATGCTGCGCGAAGAGGATCGCGCGCATTATCTGGACGGATTGCGTCGCGCCGGGATGAGGTGAGGACCTCTCCCTCGCCCCGCTTGCGGGGAGAGGGTCAGGGTAATTGGGAGTCTCCGCAGGGACGGTGACAGTTCGACTCGCGGAGGCTCCTCCTCACCCGGATTGCATCTTCGATGCAATCCGGCCTCTTCCCGCAAGCGGGGAGAGGCGAAGCGACCTACTCCTGCATCATCTCACCGCTGCCGCCGAACTCGGCAGGAAAATCCTTCAGCTTGGGCAGACCGTCGCGCATCGGCAGCACCGTCTCGGCGTAATTGACGTGGACGCCGGGCGTGAACGCCAGCGTCGGGATGGTGGCGGTGAAGACGTCGACGAGGCCGAGCGGCGGATGGTTGGTCATGAGATGACCGCCGCACTTCCTACAATATTTGCGCTGGCTGAGCGGCGTCTTGGCGAAGGTCTCGACGTTCTGGGCGCCTTCGGTGATGCGCACGGCTTCAGGCTTCCACAGGCTGAAGGCGTTCACCGGCCCGCCCGACCACGACCGGCAGGAGCGGCAATGGCAATAGCCCATCGCCTCCGGCGCGCCCGTGACCTCGACCGTGACCGCGCCACAGAAGCAGTTTCCGACATGTTTCATTGTTGTCTCCATGATGAAGGATCGTTATCGCGTGTCGGCGCCCCGCGCATCCTCCTCTCGGTGGACGCGCGGAACGAGGCCAAGACTATACTGATCTGCGCCAGGGAATAAGCATCGACACGCGTTGTTTGTACTGCCGGTAGTCGTCGCCGAAGAGATCGATGAGGTCGCGCTCCTCCAGCGCGATACCGACGAAGATGTAGAGCGTCGTCACGGCGGCGAACAGCAGGTGGCCCGCGGTCATGACCGGCGCCGCCCAGAACGCGATGATGAAGCCGAGATAGATCGGATGGCGAACGAAGTTGTAGAGCAGCGGCGTCTTGAACCGCGCAGGCGCCGCTTCCTTGCCAATGAGATGGTTCGTCACCTGATGCAGGCCGAACAATTCGAAATGGTTGATCATGTAGGTCGAGATGAACACCAGCACCCAGCCTGCGAAGGACAATGTGACGAGCGTCACGGCAAGATCGGGATCCTGGACCTCCCATAGGACCGCAGGCATCGGACGCCACTGCCAGAACAGGAGCAGCAACGACAGGCTCGCCAGCAGCACATAGGTGCTGCGCTCGACCGGTTTCGGGACGAACTGCGTCCACCAGGCCTTGAAGCTCTGACGCGCCATCACGCTGTGCTGAATGGCGAACAGCGACATCAGGAGGAGATTGACGATGACTGCCTCAACCGGCGGCGTGGCGGTTCCAGTGTCGATGGTCTTCGGCACGACCAGCCCCATAACAAAGCCGATGGCGTAGAGGATGGTGACGAAAAACACGAGATATGCCGCAATTCCGTACAGAAAGGCGACGAACTTGAATATGCGTGAGCCCGCAACCGCCGGGCTGATCGAATGAACCTGATCAATCTGGGACATGGAAAGCTCCGTTGTGCCAAAACATCGGCACTTGTTGGTAGTCCCACCATGCACCTCGGACGGGCCTGAGACTTTCGCTGACAATTGATTTTCGCCTGAGACGCCTTTGAGTTTTGCTTGAGACGACGAAAACGTGCGATTTTGCTTTGAAAACAATGTGCTCGACGGCGACCTGCGGGAACTCACCTGCGCCGGGGTCGCCGTGCCGTTGCAGCCGCAAGTATTCGATTTGTTGCTCTATCTGGTCGCGCAACGCGCGCGTGTGGTCAGCAAGGATGACCTGATCAGCCAGATCTGGAGCGACCGCATCGTCTCCGATTCCGCCCTGAACAGCCGAATCAACGCTGCGCGCAAGGCGATTGGCGATGACGGCGCGACCCAGCGGCTGATCAAGACCATTCCGCGCAAGGGTTTTCGTTTCGTCGGCGAAGTCCAGGAAGAAATCCGGAAAGACCTGGCGGCTTCATCTGCGCCCGCTGTATCCGTTCCTGCGCGGCCGCACACCGTGTCGGACCGCCCGGCCGTCGCGGTGCTCGCCTTCGAGAATATGAGCGGCGATCCCGCACAGGATTATTTCGGCGACGGAATCAGCGAGGACATCCTCACCGCGCTGTCGAAGCAGCGCTGGTTCATGGTGATCGCCCGCAACTCGTCCTTCACCTACAAGGGACGCGCGGTCCACGTCAGGCAGATCGCCGAGGAACTCGGCGTCCGCTACATCGTCGAAGGCAGCGTCCGCAAGGCGGACAACCGGGTGCGCATCACCGCGCAGCTCAATGACGCCACATCGGGCGGCCATCTCTGGGCCGAACGCTACGACCGCGAGCTGATCGACGTCTTTGCTGTGCAGGACGAGATCACCAACGCGATCGTGGCGGCGATCGAGCCGCAAATCCATGCGGCGGAAAGTTTTCGCGCTCACCGCAAACCGCCGGCGAGCCTGGATGCCTGGGATCTGCTGATGCGGGCGCTGTCGCACTACTGGCGCGTGACACGGCGGGATCACGAGACGGCGAAGGCGCTGCTGGAGCGCGCGATCGGGATCGATCCGAATTATGGTCAGGCGCTGTCGGTGCTGGCGGCAAACCATATGTTCGGCGTGCATCTCGGCTGGTCCGAGCTTGCCACGGTGGCGCCGGTCGCGGAAGCCGCCGCACTCGCTGCCGTGCGCTGCGACCATGAGGATGCCTGGGCGCATGCCGCGCTCGGGAGCGTCCTGTTCTCGACCCGTAGGCTGGCCGACGCACTGTCCGAGTTCGAGCAGGCGCTCGCGCTCAATCCGAACTTCTCGCTGGCGCAGGGCTATTACGCGCTGGCGCTGTCCTATGCCGGACGCTCGAAGGAGTCGTTCGAGGCGGCGCAGAGGGCGATCCGGCTCTCGCCGCGCGATCCCTCGCTGGCAATCTATCATGGCATCGCCGGCTACGCGCGCTTTACCGAGCGGCACTATGACGAGGCGATCGCGCTCGCGCGCGAGGCGATCCGCCACCGCGGCGACCTCACCGGCGCCTACCGCGTGCTCGCGGTCTCCGCCGGCATGACCGGCGACGGAAAGCTTGCGGAGACCGCGCTGGGCGAGCTCCGCCGCACCCAGCCCGGCATCTCGCTGCACTGGATCGCGACGCAATTGCCGTGGGCCAATGAGGCCGATCGCGAGCACTATCTGGAGGGATTTCGGCGCGCAGGGTTGCGGTGATTCCTCTTACCCTCCCCTGGAGGGACCCTGGAGGGGGAGGGTAAGAGCACAGTGGTGCTACGCGCGCTTGCGGCGCAGATGCACGATGACGTCGAGCCGCGCGATCTCGTGGCCGGGAAGCGCCTCGGGCACCCTGGTGAAAGTCAGGCCCTCGGCGACGTCGACCAGCACATCGTCGCCTTCGAGGTAGAAATGCGGATGCACGGATGTGTCGGTGTCGAAGAACGATTTGATGCCGTCGGCCGCGATCCGGCGCAACAAGCCGGCTTCGGTGAACTGGTTCAGCGTGTTGTAGACGGTCGCGAGCGACAGATACATGTTCGCCGCCATCGCCTCGTCATAGAGCTTCTCCGCAGTGACGTGACGATGGCCGTTCAGGAACAGCAGCTGGCCGAGCGTCAAGCGCTGGCGCGTCGGGCGGAGGCCAGCCTCGTTCAGCAGTTGAAGACAGCGTTGCACGCCCTCATCCGGCTGCGGCCCGACGGCATCGGGCCCGCTGTCGTTACCGGCAGGGATATTCGTGGCGTACATGTCCATCGATCGTCTCACGTCTGCAAGAACCAGGACGCGCAACACGCTATCCCAGTTGCTATTCGATCGCAGAAGCGACGACTTGGCTTTGATCCGGATCAAATTTGGGACTTCGATTGCCTCCACGCCGTCATTGCGAGGAGCGAAGCGACGAACCAATCCAGACTGCCTCCTCGGTGGGACTCTGGATTGCTTCGCTACGCTCGATGACGGAGTTTGGCGCAACAGCGCCTGACACAATGTCGTTCGCGAGCATGGCCGCAGACAATGCTGCTCCTATTTTCCCTTAACCGGGATCGGCTTCGGTGCCGGCACTTGCGCCCATTCCTTATCGGCGCGGGGACCATTGAGATCGCCGGTCAGGCCAATGAGTTGACCGCTATAAAACCGACCAGTTGGTTTGTAAAGTTCAAAAATGGAAATTGGCACATTTGGTCGCAGGCGCGGCTTTGGGCAGCCACGGATGAATTGTTAACGATGAATCAGGCGCGCTTGCGCGGGCTTGCGGCCTTTGCCGTCGATGCCGCACTGGATCTAGCGGCACGCTTTGCGGCCGGCTGTTCGAGGCCGATCCACTGCGCATCGTCGAGCAGACGCGCGAACAATCGCTGGTGCTCGTCTTTGTTGAGCGGCGACATGCCAAATAGCGAGCTCAGCAGCAAGCCCATCGCTCCGGCCCAGCGCAGCATCGCAAGGTCGGGGTCGGCGGCCTCGTCCCTGATCGCCGCCATCCTCTCCATCTCGCGCTCGCGCGGCAGCGCCATCAGGTTGGGATTCTCGACCATGGCTGCAACCAGCGCCAGCGCGGCAGAATTCGGCGAGGTCGCCGCTTCGCGCACGGTGGCGAGCTGGGTCGCCAGATTGGGATTGGCGGAGGTCGCGCTCACCTTTGCCATATAATCGTTCGAGAACTCCTCGAACCGCGCCATCTGTCGTTCGAGCAGCGCCTTCAGCACCGCCTCCTTGGTGCGGAATTGATGCATCACGCCGCCCTTGCTGAGGCCGCTCTCGCGCGCGATCGCATCGAGCGTCAACCGCCCCGGCCCGTCGCGCGCGATGATGGCGATGGCCGCTTCAAGCGCAGCGTTGCGGGAGCGTTCGGAGCGCGTGGCGTTGTCCATGGCGGACTTGTCTCCGTGACGGGAGAATGAATCAAGTGAAAACAGGACGCGCTGTACATTTTTTGTGCGAACACTGTCGCGACTTTCATCTTGCGGCGCCGAACGAGACTATGTGAGCCTCGATATTGGATGGGGACTGGGATGGGCCGGCCGTCGCTTTGCGCGCGAGGACGTTGCGAAGCGTTTACGGCTGGTCTCGGTTGAGAAAGATACGACATGCCAAAACGAGTGTTGCTTGGTCTCCTCCTGGCTTGCGGCCTCACGGCCCCGGCACTGGCGCAAGAGCCGAAAACGGGGGGTGTGATCAATGCCGTGATCCAGCCCGAGCCACCCGGCCTGATGCTCGCGATGGTCCAGAACGGCCCGACCCAGATGGTGTCGGGCAACATCTTCGAGGGGCTGCTGCGCTACAGCCCCAAGCTCGAACCCCAGCCGGAACTCGCCGAGAGCTGGAGCGTCAGCGAGGACGCCAAGACCTACACCTTCAAGCTCAGGAAGGGCGTGACCTGGCATGACGGCAAGCCCTTCACCGCCGCGGACGTACTGTTCTCGGTCGAGATGCTGAAGCAGACCCACGCGCGCGCCCGCAACAACCTCGCCCAGGTTGACAAGGTCGAGGCGCCCGACGACTACACGGTGGTGTTCACGCTGAAGCAGCCGTTCGGCCCGTTCCTCGGCATCTTCGAGGTTGGCTCGATGCCGATGGTGCCGAAGCATCTCTATGAAGGCACCGACTTCAAGACCAATCCCTACAACAACGCGCCTGTGGGCACCGGCCCCTTCATGTTCAAGGAGTGGCAGAAGGGCTCGTTCATCCGCCTGGTCAAGAATCCGAACTATTACGAGAAGGGCAAACCCTACATCGACGAGATCTACTGGCAGATCATTCCCGACGCCGCCGCCCGCTCGGTGGCGTATGAGACCGGCAAGGTCGACGTGCTGCCCGGCGGCTCGGTCGAGAATTTCGATGTGCCGCGCCTGTCCAAGCTGAAGGACACTTGCGTCACCGGCGCCGGCTGGGAGTTCTTCTCGCCGCTGGCCTGGCTGTGGCTCAACAACCGCCAGGGTCCGCTCGCGGACAAGCGGGTGCGGCAGGCGGTCATGTATGCGATCGACCGCGACTTCGCCAAGGACGTGATCTGGAACGGGCTCGGCAAGGTCGCGACGGGCCCGTCGGCCTCGACCATCAAATATTACACCGACGACGTGAAGAAATATCCGTACGATCCGGCCAAGGCCAAGGCACTGCTGAAGGAAGCCGGCTACAAGGGCGAGAAGATCCGCCTGTTGCCGCTCGCCTATGGCGAAACCTGGCAGCGCTGGGGTGAAGCGGTGAAGCAGAACCTCCAGGACGTCGGCATCAACATCGAGACGATCGCCACCGACGTTGCCGGCGGCAACCAGAAGATCGGCGACTGGGACTACGACATCGCCTTCACCTATCTCTACCAGTACGGCGATCCCGCGCTCGGGGTGGGACGCAATTACGTCTCCAGCGCCATCGCCAAGGGCCAGGTCTTCAACAATGTCGAAGGCTATTCCAACCCGGAGATCGACAAGCTGTTCGCCGATGGCGCCGTCGCGACCCCTGACACCAAGCGCAAGGAGATCTACGAGAAGGCGCAGAAGATCCTGGTCGAGGACGTGCCGGTGGCCTGGATGCTCGAGCTGCAATTCCCGACCATCATGCGCTGCAAAGTCAAGAACCTGATCACCACGGGGATCGGGGTCAATGACGGCTTCAAGGACGCATGGCTCGACAAATAGTTACAATTCGCGTCTGATCTTTCTGCCATGGCTCTCGCCACATGACCTCCGATCGAGCCGCAAACTCGCTGAACCTCCCCCGCTTGCGGGGGAGGTCGACGCGCCCGCAGAGCGCGGCGGGAGAGGGCTTTCTCCTCTTGGCGTCCTCTCTGCGGAAATACCCTCTTCCCTGCCCTCTCCCGCAAGCGGGAGAGGGAGCGCACCGTGATTCTGGCTGCGTTCAACCTGATCCGATCGCCTTCTAAGATGCTCTCCTTCGTCGCTCAGCGTATCCTGAAGGGCGTGATCGTCCTGCTCGCGATCGTTGTCCTCAATTTCTTCCTGATCCGGCTTGCGCCTGGCGACCCCGCGGTCGTGATGGCGGGCGAAGCCGGGGCCAGTGACCAGGTCTTCGTCAAGCAGCTCCGGGAAAAGTTCGGCCTCGACAAGCCGCTGCCCGAGCAGCTCTTCATCTACGTCAAGGGCGTCGTGACACTCGACCTCGGCTTCTCCTTCCGCCAGCAGGCGCCGGTCGCAAAGCTGATTGGCGAACGACTGCCGGCGACGCTGCTGCTGACACTGACGGCATTTGCGATCTCGCTCATGCTCGGCATTCTCTTCGGCACCTTCGCCGCGCGCTTTGCCGGAACCTTCCTCGACACGGCCATCACAGTGTTCGCGCTGATCTTCTACGCCATGCCGATCTTCTGGGTGGCGCTGATGGGGATCCTGCTGTTCTCGGTCACCATGGATTGGCTGCCGAGCTTCGGCTACGAGACGGTCGGCGCCAATCTCACCGGCCTTGCCCACGCCGTTGACGTCGCAACACACCTGATCATGCCGGCGATGACGCTCGGGCTGTTCTTCATGGCGACCTACACCCGCATGACGCGCGCCTCGATGCTCGAGGTGAAGCGGCTCGACTTCGTCAAGACCGCGCGTGCCAAGGGCCTGTCCGATGCCGTGATCCAGCGCCGCCACGTGCTGCGCAATGCGCTGCTCCCCGTCGTGACGCTCGCCGGCGTGCATTCCGGCACGCTGATCGGCGGCGCCGTCATCACCGAGACCGTGTTCGCCTGGCCTGGCATCGGTCGGCTGATGTACGACGCGCTGCTCCAGCGCGACTACAACCTGCTGCTCGGCGTCTTCGTGATCTGCTCCGCCATGGTGCTGATCTTCAACCTCATTACCGACCTGGTCTACCGCATGGTCGATCCGCGCATCGAATTCGCCTCATGAAACAGTTCTGGAAATCGATGCTGAAGAGCCCGAGCGGCGTCATCGGGCTCGTCATCCTGCTGCTTGCGATCTCGGTCGCGGTGTTTGGACCGATGCTATTCCCGAACTCGCCCTGGCGCATGGTGCAGCGGCCGTTCCTGCCGCCCTTCACGCTGTCGACCGTGCCGCTCGGCACCGACGCGCTCGGCCGCGACGTGTTCGCCGGCATGATCTTTGGCGCACGCGTCTCGCTGCTTGTGGGCCTAGTCTCCACGCTGGTCGCGCTGCTCGTCGGCGTGCCGATCGGCGCCATGGCCGGCTATTTCGGCGGCAAGGTCGACGACGCCCTGATGCGCTTCACCGAATTTTTTCAGACCATTCCGAGCTTCGCGCTCGCGATCGTGCTGGTCGCGATCCTGCAGCCCTCGATCTATTCGATCGTGGCATCGATCGCGGTGGTGAGCTGGCCACCGGTCGCCCGCCTCGTGCGCGGCGAGGTGCTGTCGCTGCGCACGCGCGAATATGTCCAGGCCGCGGTGGTCACGGGACAGAGCAACACCTGGATCATTCTGCGCGAGATCCTGCCGAACGCGCTGTCGCCGGTGATCGTGCTGGCTTCGCTGATGGTGGCGACCGCGATCCTGCTGGAATCCTCGCTGTCATTCCTTGGCCTCGGCGATCCCAATCTGATCTCCTGGGGCTACATGGTCGGCGCCGGCCGCACCGTGATCCGCCAAGCCTGGTGGATCACCGTGTTTCCCGGCGTCGCCATCCTGATCTCGGTGCTCGGCCTTAATTTGATCGGCGAAGGCCTCAACGACGCGCTCAATCCACGCCTGTCGCGGGAGGGACGCTGACGATGACCGCACCGCCCGCCGTCTCCATCAAGAACCTGAGGATCGCGCTGCCCAAGGGCGCCGAGCGTCCGTTCGCCGTCGATGGCGTGTCGCTCGATTTGCAGCCCGGCAAGATCGTCTGCGTCGTCGGCGAATCCGGCTCCGGCAAGTCGATGTGCGCGCATGCGCTGATGGGCCTGTTGCCGGACACGGTGTCGATCGCCTCCGGCGAAATCCAGTTCGAAGGCCGCGACCTGCTCAGGCTGCACGACGACGGCTGGCGCGATCTGCGCGGCCGCAGGCTCGCGATGATCTTCCAGGAGCCGATGACCGCGCTCAATCCGTTGATGCGGATCGGCGACCAGATGGCCGAGATGTTCGAGGCGCACGGCCTGCTCACACCCAAGGAACGGCGCGCGAGAGCGCTCGCATTGGCGCGCGAGGTCGGCTTGCCCGACCCCGAACGCATCGTGCGCGCCTATCCGCACCAGCTCTCCGGCGGCCAGCGCCAGCGCGCCATGATCGCGATGGCGCTCGCGCTCGAGCCCGCCGTGCTGGTCGCGGACGAGCCGACCACCGCGCTCGACGTCACCACGCAGGCGCAGATCCTGAAACTGATCCGCAACCTCCAGCGCAATCGCAACATGGCGGTGATGTTCATCACCCATGATTTCGGCGTGGTCGCCGACATCGCCGACCAGGTCGTCGTGCTCAGGCACGGCAAGGTCGTCGAGGAAGGCCCCGCCGCTGCCGTCTTCAGCGAGCCGCAGCATGACTACACCAAGGCGCTGCTCGCCGCCGTGCCATCGATGGACCCGCCGGTGCGCGCACCTCTCGACGATCAGGCCCGGGCTGTCGAGGTGATCGGGCTGGACAAGACTTATGTCACCTCGGGCGGCTGGTTTCGCCAGGACCGCCGCGTCGATGCCGCGCGCGAGGTCAATTTCAACATCCTCAAGGGCGAGACGCTCGGTCTCGTCGGCGAATCCGGCTCCGGCAAATCGTCTGTCGCGCGGCTCGTGATGCGGCTGATCGAGGCCGACCGCGGCACGGTGCGAATCGGCGAGACCGACCTCACTTCTCTGACGGGCAAGACGCTGCGCGCCGAGCGCCATCGCATCCAGATGATCTTTCAGGACCCGTTCGCCTCGCTCAATCCGCGCCGCAAGATCGGCCACATCATTGCCGACGGCCCGATCGCGGCCGGCACTGATCCGAAGGTCGCATTCGACCGGGCCCGCGATCTCCTGAAGATGGTGGGCCTCGACGCCGGCGCGCTCGAGCGCTACCCGCATGAATTCTCCGGCGGCCAGCGCCAGCGCATCGGCATTGCGCGCGCGCTCGCACTCGAGCCCGAGATCATCGTCGCCGACGAAGCCGTCTCCGCGCTCGACGTCTCCGTGCAGGCGCAGGTACTGAAGCTGCTCGAAGACCTCAAGGCGCGCCTCGGCCTCTCGATGCTGTTCATCACTCACGATCTGCGCGTCGCCGCCCAGATCTGCGACCGCATCGCCGTGATGCAGCGCGGTGCCATCGTCGAGCTCAAGCCAACCGCGCAGCTGTTCGCCGCGCCCGAGCACGCCTATACGCGTGAACTGCTGGCGGCGGTGCCGGGGCAGAAGGAGCGCGCGCCGGCAGCGTGAGCGGCGGTCGCCCAGTTCTTCGAACTACAAGATTGTTCCAAAAACTTGCACGCGACACGGGCGAAACATATTCGCTCGATCAGCATTTGCTTTGCGAGACTGCCTTGCCGGTGACGGCAAGAGTAAGCTGTCACCGGAATTCGCTCGCGCGCTAGTTGCAGCCGCGCGATAGGAAGCGGTGAACAGCCCAAGAACCTGGCAAAGAACACCCGACGTTGGGACGCCGGCGCGGTCACGAGCTTTTTATTCCGTCGTGAACGGGCACGCCATTTCAAAGTCGAGGGCGACGCCATAGATGCCGATTGGATGATCGTCATCATCTCATGGCCTACTTGCCCACTGATATTCGGAGCCAACATGGGCGAAGTTATTCGATTTGTCTCGAGATCTGAGCGCGAGCGCATGCGCCTCATTCAGGAGGCACGCGCAATCTACGACAGCATCTTCCCGCCATCCGATCCGGCCAGCGACGGGCAGGATGGAGACAACGGCCGCACGATCGGCGGCGATAGGAGTAAGCTCTCGTGATCAAGATCATCGCCGTGCTTTGCAGCCTCGCCACTCCGAGCAATTGTCACGAGCAGATCGTGACCACTTCCGATTTTGCTGAGGTCTCGGTGCAGTCCTGCCTGATGGGCGCGCCGCAGCTCGCCGACTGGATGAATCAGCATCCGGCTGAGCGCCTGGCGGCATGGCGTTGCGTGATCGGGAAGCAGGGTGGCAGGGGAATCTAGCGAGGAAGATTATCGTCCTTTGCGATTTGAACGATCACTCGGGACGGCTCCATCAAATCACACAGTGACGACAATCCATCGCCGGGCTAACCTCGTCGCCGTTTGGCCATGAGGGGGAAGTCGGATGGAGGTCGCCAGCCTCGTTCTTCCCGTATTCGCGATCATCGTCACCGGCTGGCTCGCCGGCGAGCTCGGCTACCTCTCCCGCTCGCTTGCCGATGCCCTGGTGCACTTTGCCTACAACGTGGCGATGCCGGCGCTGCTGATCGTCACGACCGCGCAGGAGCCCGCGCGCAATCTGCTGGAATGGCGGTTCCTGCTCGCATTCGGCGGCGGCTCGCTGATCTGCTTCGCGCTGGTGTTCCTGGCGGTTCGCGCGGTTGGCAAACACGATCTGGCCAGCAGTACCATCCATGGGATGGCGGCGGCGATGACCAACACCGGGTTCGTCGCGCTGCCGATCCTGCACGCAATTTACGGCCAGCCCGCCGTCCTGCCCGCCGCGGTGGCGACAGTGTTCGTGGCCGCCGTGATGTTTCCGATCACGGTCATCCTGCTGGAAGGACGCGACCCGCACAGGTCCGCGCATCCCACGGGACTGGCAAAGCAGATCCTGCTCAATCCGATGGTGCTGTCGACGCTCATCGGGCTGGTGTGGGCGATCACGGGCTTGCCGATTCCGGCGCCGGTCGCGACCTATCTGAACATGATTGCTGCCGCGCTCACGCCCTGCGCGCTGTTTGCCATCGGACTTGGCTTGTCCGTCGAGGGCCTGCGATCCAACCTGAAGGCATCGTTTGCGCTCGCGGCGATGAAGCTGGTGGTCATGCCTCTGATCGTCTACGGGCTCTGCGTGATCTTGGGCCTCGATCCTCTCTACACGATCGCGGCCGTCGTCTGCGCGGCCGTACCGACGGCGAAAACCGTGTACGTCCTCGCGCACGAGCACAAGGTCGAGGAGAAGCTGGTTGCGGCCACAGTCTCGATCACGACGATGCTGTCGGTCGCAACGTTACTGGTCGCGCTCTACCTGCTCTCCGGCCTCGCGACGGGCCCACGCTGATCGGCCATCGGTCTATCTGGTGGTGTTGCTCCACGTCGGCACCGAATTGGTCACGCCGACCGACGGCCAATTGTACGATCCGATCGACGGCGCCGTGACGGTGCCGACCGTCTGTCCGGATGACCCGTAGGACGCCCTCGGCTGCGCTGCCGGCGCTCCGGCACCGCCATAGGTCGGCGCCACCACACCGGTGCTGTAATGCCGGCTCGACCGAACCTTCTTCGCTTCAGCCGCGAAAGGCGCGGCAAGCAGTCCGGTCGTGACGAGCGCGGCTATGGCGAATTTGATGCTTGTCATGACTGTTCCTTTCGCCCCGTACGCGCCCCGGTATGCCAACTGTTCATTCATCGGAAAATTTCCATAGGTTCTCCGTTCATAACTCCGTGCGCACTTGAAGGTGCCGCAGCGCGTGCGCCCGCCGCCTTCGGATGGACCCGAATCAGCGTTAGTTCATTGCTTTCATTGACTTCCCTGGACGCAAGCAGCATGACCGGCGCCGAACTGAAGCAACTCCGCAACGACCTCTCCGACGCGCTCGAGCGCAAGCTCACTGCGGCCGACATGGCCAGGCTGTGCGGATTGCCGGAGAAGGGCGGCGCCGACACCATCCGGCGCTGGGAAGTCAGCGGCCCGACACCATCGGCGACCAAGGTGCTGCGCGTGCTCGCGATGGCGAGCGAGCGCTATCCGATCCTTGAGAAGTTCGACATCTTCGATCGTCACGACGTGCGCGAGGAAGACCGGCCGGCAAAGCGCGCAGCCTTTCGCGCGCAGATGCGCGACGAGGCGCGGCGGCGTCTTGGTTAACAAGAGGCGCGCGCAAGTTACCTGCGAGGCGCGAAGTTAAGCCTTCCTTCAGCATTTCTTAAGCCGGCATTAAGCACGAAAATCATTTGCAGCCCAATAAGTTAGGCTGGGCGCCGCTGTGCCACGCATGTGACAGCATTTTCGTCAAAAGCAAGCTATCTGCAAAACCAACGACGGCGCGGAATGCGCGCCTGCCGGGGACCTTACGTGTTGGAGTTCAAGACGATGAAGAAGATTTTGTTTGCGACCGTTGCGCTGCTCGTGATGGGCATGGCCGCGCCGGCCGTCGGTGCCGATCTCGGCAATCGCAACTATTACAAGGCGCCCGCGCCTGCCTATGTCGCGCCGATCTACAACTGGACCGGCTTTTACATCGGTGGCCATGTCGGCGGCGCGTTCTCCAGCGACAACAATTTCAACGGCCTCTCCACGGGCAACAATGGCAACGGCCGTTTCCTCGGCGGCGTGCAGGTCGGTGCGGACTGGCAGCTCAACCCGAACTTCGTGGTCGGCGTCGAGGGCCAGTATTCCTGGCTTTCCGGCAGCGTCGGCGCGGTGTTCCCGGGCGGCATCGCCTACACCAACGACCAGCGCGGGCTTGGCTCGATCACCGGCCGTGTCGGCTACACCTGGGGTCCGGGCCTCCTCTACGTGAAGGGCGGCTATGCCTATTCGGACAACAACGAGAAGGTGACGGTCGGCGGCGTGCCGACCGGCTTCGTCATCGATGGCGATCATCGCAACGGCTATACCGTCGGCGCCGGCCTCGAATACATGTTCGCACCGAACTGGTCGGCCAAGGCCGAGTACCAGTACTACAACTTCGGCGACGCGCACTTCACCGCGGGCCCGCTGGTCGGCACCGGCAATTTCACCACCGACGATCACACCTTCAAGGCGGGCGTCAACTATCGCTTCAACTGGGCCAGCCCGGCCGTCGCGCGCTACTAAGCGGTTAGCAAAACCTTATCATCACGAAGGGCCGGCGATGTTGCCGGCCCTTCTTTTTTCGCTCTGCGGAACGCACGCAACCGATTGCACAAATTGCGATTTTTTAACCGGCGTGCCCGATACTCCCGGCCACAAAACAGAAGCAAGGCGTGGGGGAATTTCGATGGCGATCCGTCTCAGTCTCGGCCGGTTCAGGCCGCGTTTCAAACTGCCGAAATGGGGCGTGCGCGGCAGCCTGTTCGCGGCCTTCGCAGTGATCGCCGGCATGGGCCTCGTGATCTCGGCCGGCGCCGGCCTGGTGCTGCAGAATCTCGGCGGGCGCATGACCGAACTGAGCGGGCGGGACATTCCGCGCCTTGCTGCGAGCCTGCAATTGTCGGCATTGAGCGCGAGCCTTGCGGCACAGGGACCTGCCCTGCTTGCGGCTCAAACCGAGGACGCCCTGAACGAGCGCACCAAGAAGCTGAAGGAATTGCAGGAGCAGACGCAGCAGAAACTCAACGAGATCATCGAGCTCGGCGCTGACAAGACAGTCGTCTCCGGACTCAGCGAGACCATCAAGAGCATCAACGAGGCGGCCCAGAGTCTGGCCAAGGCCGCCCGCGAGCGGCTGGATATCGCCGCCCTCCATGACAAGCAATATGACGCCCTGCGCAGCGCGCAGAGCGCGTTCGTCGGCGCGGCCAGTCCCGCCATGCTGAACGCCCAGACCCAGGTCAACGCCATTCTCGGGTCAGCCAACCTTTCCGCCGAAGATGCCACCGAAGCCGCGCAGACCGTCGGGCAGCTCGGCAACGTCGTTGCCAGTGGCAATCTCGCAGCCGCCGACATGAGCGCGGCGCTGTCGGCGAACACGGCCGACAAGCTCGACGACATCCAGAAGGAATTCAAGACGGCGCAGGGACGCCTGCGGTCCAACCTCGATTTGTTGCCGAACAATCAGGGCACCAAGATGCTGCGCGAGACGGCGGAAAAGCTGCTCGCGCTCGGCACCGGCAAGACCGGCGTATTCAATTTGCGTGAGAAGGAGCTCGACTCCGTCGACTACGGCCAGACCATCCTGGACGAGACGCGCAAGCTCAATGTCGGCCTCGGCATCAGCGTGCAGCAGCTCGTCGACGGCGTACAGAAGGAGACCAACGCATCGACCTTCCAGGCCCGCCAGGACATCTCGCTCGCGACCATCGCGATGCTGGCTTTGGGCGCTATGATGCTTGTCGGCTCGGCGCTGTTCGTCTGGCTCTATGTCGGCCGCAACATCCTGCGCCGCATCAGCGACCTGCAGCGCGCCATGCAGCTACTGTCGGCCGGCGATCTCGACACCGAGATCGCACGCGCGAAGCACAATGACGAGATCGGTGCGATGACCGACACGCTTCACGTGTTCCGCGACAGCATGATCGAAGCCCGGGTGCTCGCCAGCGAGCAGGACAAGGATCGTGTCGCGAAAGCCGAGCGTGCGGCGCGCATGGAAGCGAAGATCGCCGAGTTCGAAAGCACGGTGCGCTCCGCGCTCGACAATCTCGCGCAATCGGCCAATTCGATGCAATCGACCGCGCAGAGCATGTCGAACACCGCGGACCAGTCCAACGCGCTGGTGAACGCGGTCGCCTCCGCCGCGGAGGAAACCTCGGTCAACGTGCAGACCGTCTCGGCCGGCACCGAGCAGCTGTCATCCTCGATCGCCGAGATTAGCCGCCAGGTGGTCACCTCTGCGGAAATCGCCAAGAAGGCGGTCGACGAGGCCGGCGCCACCGACACGACCGTGCAGAGCCTCGCCGACAGCGCGAGCCGCATCAGCGTCGTCGTCGATTTGATCCAGACCATCGCCTCGCAGACCAACCTGCTCGCCCTCAACGCCACCATCGAGGCGGCACGCGCGGGCGAGGCCGGCCGCGGTTTCGCAGTGGTCGCCTCCGAGGTGAAGAGCCTCGCGAGCCAGACCGCCAGGGCGACCGAGGAGATCCGCACCCAGATCGCCAGCATGCAGGAGATCACGACCTCGGCAGTCGGCGCCATCCAGGGCATCGGCCGGATCATCGGCGAGATCAACGACGTCACCACGACGATTGCGGCAGCCGTCGAGCAACAGGGCGCCGCCACCCGCGAGATCGCCCGCAACATCCAGCACGCTGCCGGCGGCACCAGCGAGGTCTCCAGCAACATCGTCGGCGTTTCCACGGCATCCGCCGAGGCCGGCGCTGCGGCGAGCGAAGTGCTGGGCGCCTCCGACGCACTGCGCCGCGAGGCCGACATGCTGCGCGGGGAGATCGACGCGTTCCTCAACAACATGCGGGCGGCGTAAGACGCCGGCCACATCGGGGCTGCACTCCCTCTCCCGCTTGCGGGAGAGGGTTGGGGTGAGGGTGCCTCCGCAATGGGACAGTTCGCAGCGCACTGGGAATGTCCCGCGAGGAAAGAGCCCCACCCGGCGCTTCGCGCCGACCTCCCCCGCAAGCGGGAGAGGTAACCGAGCTCGGGGCGCGACTGTCCCACATCACGGAAAAACACCGCCGGTATGACGGCCATGCGGCGGCCGCCAGGCATCCTTTTTCGGCTGGCGCCCCGCGCGCGGCGGGGTTAAGCCGGTAGCATGAACTCGAAAACCGACATCGCGCACTCCTCGGCCGAGGCTCTGCGTTACCCCTGGGAACAGCATCCCGGCCCCGAAGAAGTGGTCGAGGTGCGGCCCGGTGTGCTGTGGGCGCGGCTGAAGCTGCCGTTTCGCCTCAACCACGTGAATATCTACCTGCTCGCCGATGGCGACGGCTATGCGATGATCGATGCCGGTTTCGGCAACGAGGAGACGGTCGAGGCCTGGACAAAACTGTTCGACGGGCCGCTGAAGGGCGTCAACATCACGCGCCTGATCGTCACCCACTCGCACCCCGATCATGTAGGTCTCGCCGGGTGGATCGTCGAACGGTTCAACTGCCCGCTGGTGATGTCGCAGGTCGAATATCTGCAATCGGTCTATCACCAGAACCGCGGCACCGAGGAGCGGCGCGAGGCGCAGCGGCTGTTCTTCCGCCGCCATGGCATGGACGAATCGCTCACCGAAAAACTGCTCGGCCGCGGCCAGGATTATCTCAAGCGCGTCTCGGTGCTGCCGCCGTCCTACCGCCGCATCTCCCACGGCGACGATGTCGTGATCGGTTCGCGCCGCTTCAAGGTGATCACCGGCGGCGGCCACGCGCTCGACCAGGTGATGCTGTATTGTGCCGACGACAAGCTGTTCCTCTCCGCCGACCAGGTGCTGAGCAAGATCTCGCCGAATGTCAGCGTCTGGGCGGTCGAGCCCGACCAGAACTCGCTCGGCGAATATCTGGCCTCGCTCGCCAGCCTCACCACGACGCTTCCCTACGACGTGCTGGTGTTGCCTGGCCACGGCGTGCCGTTCTACGGGCTCAAGACCCGCATCAAGCAGCTCGCCGATCACCACGAGGAGCGCTGCCGCCTGATCGCGGAGGCCTGCCGCGAGATACCGCAGACTTCGCGCGCCTTGGTGCCGGTCGTGTTCAACAAGCATGTGCTGGACGAGCACCAGATGGGCTTTGCCGCCGGCGAACTGGTCGCCCATGTCAACTACATGATCGTCGAGGGCCGGCTGACGGCGGAGACGCAGGACGGCGTATTGCGGTTCAGGACGACGTGAGTTTTTCGCCTCTCCCGCCTGCGGGGAGAGGCCGACACGCGAAGCGTGGCGGGTGCGGGGAAGTCTCCGCGAGTCCCGACTCTCACCGTGATTGCGGAGCGGCCCCTCACCCACCCTCTCCTCGTAAGAACGGGGCGAGGGAGCAGACCGTCGCCGCAGCAACAAACTCACTTCATATTCGCGATCGCGTGCAGCGCCGCGATATAGCCGTATGGGCCCAACCCGCAGATCACGCCGGTCGCCACGAAGGAGATCCTCGAGTGGCGGTGATATTCATCGCGGGCGTGGATGTTGGAGATGTGGACTTCCAGCACCGGGCCTTCGAATATCTTGATCGCGTCCATGATCGCCACCGAGGTGAAGGAAAAGCCGGCGGGATTGACAATGATAGCCTCGGCATCCTGCCGCGCCGATTGAATCCAATCGACGAGCACGCCCTCATGGTTGGACTGGTGAAAGGTCAACTTGAGCCCGAGCTCTGCGGCGGCTGCCTCGCAGCTCGCGTTGATCTGCGCCAGCGTCGTCGTGCCGTAGATGTGCGGCTCGCGCACGCCGAGCAGGTTCAGGTTGGGACCGTTGAGGATCATCACACGTTTCATCGGGGCGTCCTTTCGCATGAGCTGTCGGCACGACCGACCCGCGCCCTGCCTCGGGACGAGGCTATGGGCGTCGGCGCGACCGACTCTTCAATCATGGACGGAGCGCGCGTCATGGACAAAATGTCCATGGCAGCCCCTGCCCTCCCCCGGTGCCGGTCCCGGCCGGCGGGCCTGTGCTAGGCGGTTGATCCAAATCAACAATCGCCGCCGGACCGGCGTTATCAATTGGCACGCTCGCCTTGCCGCAAATGTGCGCAGGCGCATGGACATCGGAGCTGGAAAAGCTCTAAAAATTGGACGGCCGCCTTGGGCCGAGTTCCGCTGCAGGTCTTGCCGATGGATTACAACGAGTTCTTCAGTTCCGCCCTCGACCGTCTCCACACCGAGCGACGCTACCGCGTGTTCGCCGATCTCGAGCGCACGGCCGGCCGGTTCCCGCACGCGGTCTGGCACTCGCCCAAGGGCAAGCGCGACGTCGTGATCTGGTGCTCCAACGATTATCTCGGCATGGGCCAGCACCCGAAGGTGGTCGGCGCCATGGTCGAGACCGCAACCCGCGTCGGCACCGGTGCCGGCGGCACCCGCAACATCGCCGGCACGCATCATCCGCTGGTGCAGCTCGAGGCCGAGCTCGCCGATCTCCACGGCAAGGAAGCCGCGCTGCTGTTCACCTCGGGCTATGTCTCGAACCAGACCGGCATCCCGACCATCGCAAAGCTCATTCCGAACTGCCTCATTCTGTCGGACGAGCTCAACCACAATTCGATGATCGAGGGCATCCGCCATTCCGGCTGCGAGCGGGTCGTGTTCCGCCACAACGATCTGGCGCATCTCGAGGAGCTGTTGAAGGCGGCCGACCCGAATCGGCCGAAGCTGATTGTCTGCGAGAGCCTCTATTCCATGGACGGCGACGTCGCCCCGCTCGCCAAGATCTGCGATCTCGCCGAGAAATACGGCGCGATGACCTATGTCGACGAGGTCCACGCGGTCGGCATGTACGGCCCGCGCGGCGGCGGCATCGCCGAGCGTGACGGCGTCATGCATCGCATCGACGTTCTGGAAGGCACCCTGGCGAAAGCCTTCGGCTGCCTCGGCGGCTACATCGCCGCCAACGGCCAGATCATCGACGCCGTGCGCTCCTATGCGCCGGGCTTCATTTTCACCACCGCGCTGCCGCCGGCGATCTGCTCGGCCGCAACCGCCGCGATCAAGCATCTGAAGACTTCGAACTGGGAGCGCGAGCGCCACCAGGACCGCGCCGCCCGCGTCAAGGCGATCCTCCATGCCGCCGGCCTGCCGGTGATGTCGAGCGACACCCATATCGTGCCGCTGTTCGTCGGCGATCCCGAGAAGTGCAAGCAGGCCTCGGACCTGCTGCTCGAGCAGCACGGTATCTACATCCAGCCGATCAACTATCCGACCGTCGCCAAGGGCTCCGAACGGCTGCGCATCACGCCCTCGCCCTATCACGATGACGGCCTGATCGATCAGCTGGCCGAGGCTCTGCTGCAAGTGTGGGATCGTCTCGGCCTGCCGCTGCGCCAGAAGTCACTGGCGGCGGAGTAGGCGCTCCTTTCACCCTCCCCTGGAGGGGAGCGCACATTGAGCGCAGCGAAATGTGAGACGGGGTGGGGTGACGGTCTCTCCACCTCGAACGCTGCCCGTGTGGAAAGATCACCCCACCCCGCTCGCGCTGCGCGCGATCGACCCTCCCCCTCCAGGGGAGGGTGAGGGCCGGCCGCTGGCGCTAAGGCTTAACGACAACCCCAGTTCCCGGCCCCACCGGGCATTTCGCTGTCGCATGCGACCTTTCAACGCGCTAGATTTGCAGGGAAAATGAGATCGGGCGCTGCCAGCGCCCAGGGAGAAGCGCGCTCGCCATGCTGCACGACTGGGGCGTGATCGCCGCCGCCTTCGGCTACATCGGCTTTCTGTTCCTGGTGGCGAGCCACGGCGACCGCCGTTCGCCGGCCGGGCCTGGCCGCGCCTCTGGGCTGATCTACCCGCTATCGCTGGCGATCTACTGCACCTCCTGGACCTTCTTCGGCTCGGTTGGCTTCGCCACCCGCACCTCGACCGACTTCCTGGCGATCTATCTCGGTCCGATCCTGATGATCGGGCTCGGCGCCGGTGTGCTCCGGCGCGTGATCCAGCTCGCCAAAGCCCACAACATCACCTCGATCGCCGATTTCATCGGCGCGCGCTATGGCAAGAGCCAGGCGGTGGCAGCCACCGTGGCGCTGATCGCCATCATCGGCTCGGTGCCCTATATCGCGCTCCAGCTCAAGGCGGTGGCCTCCTCGCTCGGCACGATCCTAAGCGAAGACCAGGCCTTCTCCCACATCCCGATCCTCGGCGACATGGCGCTGATGGTGACGCTGGCGATGGCGGCCTTCGCAGTGCTGTTCGGCACCCGCCATACCGACGCCACCGAGCACCAGCACGGCCTGATGCTGGCGGTTGCGACCGAGTCCATCGTCAAGCTGGTCGCCTTCCTCGCCGCCGGCATCTTCGTGACCTTCTGGATGTTCTCGCCGCAGGAGCTGATCGAGCGCGCCATGAAGACGCCGGAGGCGGTGCGCGCCATCAACTACTCGCCGTCGATCGGCAACTTCCTGACCATGACGCTGCTGTCGCTGTGCGCGATCATGATGCTGCCGCGCCAGTTCCACGTCAGCGTCGTGGAAAATTCGTCGGACGCCGAGGTCGGCCGCGCGCGCTGGCTGTTCCCGCTCTATCTCGTCGCCATCAATCTGTTCGTGATCCCGATCGCGCTGGCCGGCCTCGTCAGCTTCCCGTTCGGCACGGCCGACCCCGATATGTACGTGCTGGCCCTGCCGATCGAGGGCGGCGCGAATCTGCTCAGCGTCGCCGTCTTCGTCGGCGGACTGTCGGCGGCGACCGCCATGGTGATCGTCGAATGCGTCGCGCTCTCCATCATGGTCTCGAACGACCTCGTGGTGCCCTTGGTGCTGCAACGACGGCCGGAGGGGCGCACCGGCGGCGCCGATTTCAGCGATTTCCTGCTGCGCTCGCGGCGGCTTGCGATCTTTGCCATCATGGTGATGGCCTATTTCTACTATCGCGCGCTCGGCAACACCCAGCTCGCAGCGATCGGCCTGTTGTCGTTTGCCGCCATCGCCCAGCTTGCACCAAGCTTCTTCGGCGGGCTGCTGTGGCGGCGGGCGACGGCGCGCGGCGCGATCGGCGGGATGCTGGTCGGCTTCGTGGTGTGGCTCTACACGCTGTTCATTCCGAGCTTCATGGATACCTCGACGACGGGCATCCTGCTGCTCCAGCACGGACCGTTCGGAATCGAGGCGCTGCGGCCACAGGCGCTGTTCGGCGCCGATCTGCCGCCGCTGATGCACGGCGTCATCTGGTCGCTGTCGCTCAACATTCTCACCTACGTACTCCTCTCGCTGGCGCGCCGACCGTCTTCGATCGAGCTGGTGCAGGCCGACCTGTTTGTCCCCAACACGCTCGCGCCGATCTCCCCGAGCTTCCGCCGCTGGCGCACCACCGTCACCGTGCAGGACATCCAGACCACGGTGGCGCAATATCTCGGGCCCGACCGCGCCCGCCATTCGTTCGAGGCCTTCTCGGCGCGGCGCAATGTCCGGCTGGAGTCCGGGGCGCCCGCCGATTTCGAGCTGTTGCAGCACGCAGAGCACCTGATCGCGTCCTCGATCGGAGCCGCATCCTCGCGCCTCGTGATGTCGCTGCTCCTGCGCAAGCGGACGGTCTCGGCGAAGGCCGCGCTAAAGCTGCTCGACGATTCCCATGCGGCGCTGCATTTCAACCGCGAGATCCTCCAGACCGCGCTCAACCATGTCCGCCAGGGCATCGCAGTGTTCGATGCCGATCTGCAACTGATCTGCTCCAACCGGCAGTTCGGCGATCTGCTCAACGTCCCCCCGCATTTCATCCAGTTCGGTACGCCCTTGCGTGAAATCCTGGAATTCATGGGCGTGAGCGATCCGCCCGAGCCGGGCGACCGCGAGGCGATGATCGAACAGCGGCTTGTCGCCTACACCACCGACAGCGAGCCCTATCTCGAACGCCTGCCGGAGCGCCACATGGTGATCGAGGTGCTCACCAACCGCATGCCCGGCGGCGGTTTCGTCATCACCTTCACCGACGTCACGCCCACCTTCGAGGCGGCAGAAGCGCTGGAGCGTGCCAATGCGACGCTGGAAAAGCGCGTCCGCGACCGCACCGAGGAATTGACGCGGCTGAACTCGGAGCTGGCGCTGGCCAAGAGCGCGGCGGAGGATGCCAGCATCTCCAAGACGCGCTTCCTCGCTGCCGCCAGCCACGACATTCTGCAGCCGTTGAATGCGGCGCGGCTCTACATCACCAGCCTTGTCGAGCGCCAGCACAATGGCGAGGAGACCCGGCTGGTCGAGAACATCGACGAGTCGCTCCAGGCCATCGAGGAAATCCTCGGTGCGCTGCTCGACATCTCCAGGCTCGACGCCGGCGCGATGACGACCTCGATCTCGAGCTTCAAGATGGCCGATTTGATGCGCTCGCTGGAGATCGAGTTCGCGCCGATCGCGCGCGCCAAGGGCCTTGAGCTCGCCTTCGTGCCCTGCTCGCTGCCCGTCGAGTCGGACCGGCTCCTGCTGCGGCGCCTGCTCCAGAACCTGATCTCCAACGCAATCAAGTATACCCCGCGCGGCCGCGTGCTGGTCGGCTGCCGCCGCCACGGCGCCTCGCTCAAGATCTGCGTCTACGACACCGGCGTCGGCATCCCGTCGGTCAAGCGCGCCGAGATCTTCAAGGAATTCCACCGCCTGGAGCAGGGCGCTCGAATCGCGCGTGGCCTCGGGCTGGGGCTCTCGATCGTCGAGCGGCTGGCGCGCGTGCTCAAGCACGGCATCGCCATCGACGGCAATGCAAGCGGCGGCTCGGTATTCTCCGTGACGGTGCCGACGGCGAAGGCGATCACCCACACCGCGGCCGTGACCAGCGCGACGCCGCTGGCGCGCACGCCGATCTCGGGCGCGCTGATCGTCTGCATCGAGAACGATGCTGCGATCCTCGACGGCATGCGCACGCTGTTGAAGGCCTGGGACGCCGAGGTGATTGCGGTCGCCGACCCCGAGGGCGCGATCGCCGCGATCGAGGCCGCCGGACGACGCGTCACCGGCCTGCTCGTCGACTATCATCTCGACCGCGGCAACGGCATCGCCGCCATCCGCGACATCCGCCGCCGCTTCGGCGACGGCATCCCCGCCATCCTGATCACGGCCGATCGCAGCCCCGCCGTGCAAATAGCTGCGCGCGACGAGAAGATCGCCGTGCTCAACAAGCCGGTGAAGCCAGCCTCGCTCCGCGCCCTGCTCGGCCAGTGGCGCACGCAGCAGATGGTGGCGGCGGAGTGAAGCAGCCTTACTGATGAAGGCCAGCGGGTCCTCTTGCTAGGGTGCCAGCCGCGTGAAGACGTAATCGCGTCCTTTGGCGCGCGCTTCATGGCAGGCGAAGCAGGTGCGATGCTGGGCCGCGTCGACCGGCTTGCCGTCGATGAAACGGCCAAACCCCCAGCCGCCGGTGGCGGCGTATTTTTTGGAGTCCTTGACCATCACCTGGACCGTGGTGGCAGCGCCGGGAATCGTCGCGGACGCAAACTCGGGGGACTGTTTGCGCTTCCAGGCGCGCTTGACCAGAATGGTGCCGTCCGGGAACGGAAGCTTTCCGGCCTGATAGGCGTCGATTGCGGTCTGGTTGCCGACCACGGCGCGAAGCTCGTCGAGCGGCGCCGCCTCCTCGGCCGGCGCGATCAGCTCCCACTGCTTGTAGCCGGGCGGAATCGTGACGCCGAAGATCGGCGAGGCGTCCGCCGCGCTGCGTTCCACCGGCCCTTCCGCGGAGGCAATCGTGACGAGATACGGCACGCAGGTCAGGAGCACGACGAGGACGACCACGGTGAGCACGATCATCGTGGCGTAGGGAGACTTCTTCTTTTCAGGTTCGGATGGCGTCATGAAGTTTCATCAAGCTGGGTTCGACGGGCGATCCTCGGTCCAGCCCGGCTGGACCGAGATGCTGACAGATGCTCAGGCGCCATCGGCGTCGATGACGGCCTTGGCAAAGGCTTGCGGTGCTTCCTGCGGCAAATTGTGGCCGATGCCGCCGGTGATCAGGCGAAACTCGTATCGGCCTGAGAACTTCTTGGCATAGGCGCTCGGGTCGGGATGCGGCGCGCCGTTGGCGTCGCCTTCCATCGTGATCGTCGGCACGTCGATGATGGGAGCTGCCGCGAGCTTCTTTTCGAGATGCTCGAATTTGGCCTCGCCCTGGGCAAGCCCGAGCCGCCAGCGGTAATTGTGGATCGTGATCGCGACATGATCCTTGTTGTCGAGCGCCGCCGCGCTTCGATCGAAGGTGGCGTCGTCGAACTTCCACTGCGGCGAGGCGAGCTTCCAGATCAGCCTGGCGAAATCGTGCGTGTACTTCTCGTATCCGGCGCGGCCGCGCTCGGTCGCGAAATAAAACTGATACCACCATTGCAGCTCGGCCTGCGGCGGCAATGGTGCGTTGCCCGCGGCCTGGCTGGAGATCAGATAGCCGCTGACCGATACCAGCGCGCGGCAGCGGTCCGGCCACAGCGCGGCGATGATGTCTGCGGTGCGCGCGCCCCAGTCGAAGCCAGCGACAACGGCCTTCTTGATATCGAGCTTGTCCATCAGCGCGATGATGTCCGCGGCCATTGCCGCCGGCTCGCCGTTGCGCGGCGTCTCGCTGGAGAGGAAATGCGTCGTGCCATAGCCGCGCAGATAAGGAATGATCACGCGATAACCGGCCTTTGCCAGGATCGGCGCGACATCGACGAAGGCGTGAATGTCGTAGGGCCAGCCGTGCAGCAGGATCGCCACGGGACCGTTCGAGGGACCCGCCTCCGCATAGCCGACGCTGAGAACGCCGGCATCGATCTGCTTGATCGTGCCGAAGGACGCATTCGATGCGGAGGATCGTGGCGCTTCCGTCTCGGCGCGGGCGAGGTCGATCACGCCGAGACCAATGGCAACGGTTCCCGCAGCGACGCCAAAGAACTTGCGGCGATGCTGGTCGATGATCTGCTTCATGGTGGTGCTCCCTTTGGGGTAGATGATGGTGCGTCAGATCAGCGCGACCGTGACGTCGATGTTGCCGCGGACCGCTTTGGAATAGGGGCAGGTTTGATGCGCTTCATCGATGATGCCGCGCGCGATCTCGCGATCGAGACCCGGCAGACTGACATTGAGGCGCGCCCTCAGCGAGTACGCGCCCTCGTCGAGCACGAGATCGATCTCCGCATCGATCGCGCACTTCCTGGGAAGATCCATCTTGCGCTTGCGCGCGGCGATCTCCATCGCGCCTTCGAAACAGGCCGACCAGCCGGCCGCGAACAATTGCTCGGGATTGGTGCCGATGCCTGCACTGCCCGGCGGCGACAGCTTGACGTCGAGGCGACCGTCGGAACTGCGCGATATGCCGTCGTGTCGACCGCCGCTGGTGTGTGT
The DNA here is from genome assembly GCF_023375135.1 of Bradyrhizobium sp. C-145. Taxonomy (NCBI): domain Bacteria; kingdom Pseudomonadati; phylum Pseudomonadota; class Alphaproteobacteria; order Hyphomicrobiales; family Nitrobacteraceae; genus Bradyrhizobium; species Bradyrhizobium sp. C-145. The sequence goes on from NZ_CP088150.1 coordinate 8,529,562, forward strand.
CTTGGCCGTGTAAAGCAATTTTGCCGCTTGCGTCATGAAGCTCTCCTTGCCGTCGCGCAACTGGACTAGCAGCGGCTGCCGCAGGACACCCGTTTGGAGTTGTGAGAAGTTGTGAGGCCTCAGTTCGCGCGCCTCACAAAGGCCTGCATCCACGGTCTGATGCCGATGCAGGGAGACGCCTTGCCCGATCGCAGGTCCCCCGGAAAGGATCAGGATTTCGCCATGACTGAACCGGCCGGGTCTGCGGTGCGAGCCCTATCGTTCGGGCCATTCACCGTGACGCCACATGAACGGCTGGTGACGCGCGACGGCGTCGCGCTGCCGCTCGGCGCGAAAGCGTTCGACATGCTCATCGCGCTGATGTCGCGGCCGAACCAGGTCGTCAGCAAGTGGGATTTGATGGCGCTGGTGTGGCCCGGCCTGACCGTTGAAGAAGCCAGTTTGCGCTTTCACATCGCAGCCCTTCGCAAGGCGCTCGGCGACGGCAAGGACGGCGCACGCTACATCACCACGCTGTCCGGCCGCGGTTATTGCTTCGTGGCGCCGATCTCGCAGACGATCATTCCGCCAGAGCGGCGCCCGGCGCCGCAAGGCGGCCTGTCGCCGGTGAAGCTGCCCAACCGGCTGCAACGGATGGTCGGGCGCGACGATGCGATCGCCGCCGTCTCGGACAAGCTCATCACCTCGCGCTTCGTCACGATTGCCGGCCCCGGCGGCGTCGGCAAGACTGCCGTGGCGATCGCGATCGCGCACGACCTGCTCGAGACCTTCGCCGATGCCGCTCACTTCGTCGATCTTGCCGCGCTCAGCGATTCCGATCTCGTGATCACCTCGATCCTGCTGATGCTGGGCTTGCCGCCGCAGACCGACGATCCCTTGCCCGCACTGCTCGCGCATTTCCACGACAAGAGGATGCTGCTGATCCTCGACAATTGCGAGCACGTCATCACTGCCGTGGCGCCGCTGGCTGCGGAGATATTCCACGCCGCGCCGCATGTCCATATCCTGGCCACGAGCCGCGAAGCCCTGCGCGTCGAGGGCGAGCAGGTCTATCGATTGGCGCCGCTCGCCGTTCCGCCGGACGGCTCCGGGCTCACGGTCGCTGCCGCGCGGACCTATCCCGCCCTTCAACTCTTCCTCGAACGTGCCACCGCCAGCGGCGCACAGATCGCGCTCGACGATGCCAATGCCGCGATCATCGCAAGGATCTGCCGCAAGCTCGACGGCATGGCCCTGGCGATCGAGCTCGCCGCCGGCCGGGTCGAAGCCTATGGCCTGGAGCAGACGGCAACGCTGCTCGACGAGCGCCTCAATCTGCTCTGGCAGGGCCAGCGCACCGCGCCGCCGCGACAGAAGACGTTGCAGGCGACCCTGGACTGGAGCTACGAGCTCCTGTCCGACACCGAGCGCCTGGTGCTGCGCCGGCTTGCGGTGTTCGCCGGGCACTTCACCATCGACGCCGCACTAGAGGTCGTCCCGGACGAACGCGTCGATCGCTCCCACCTGTTCGACGCCATCGACAGCCTCGTCGCCAAGTCCATGGTCGCGCCGCGACCGATCGGCGCCATGATGCGCTACCGCCTGCTCGACACCACGCGCGCCTATTTGCTCGATATCGAGCCGAACGACGCGGCACTCGCCGCACGTCATGCCACCTACTACCGGCAATGGCTGGAGCAGGCCGGCTCGACATGGGCCATGGTGCCGAGCGCCGACGAACGGGCGATCCACTTCTCCGCACTTCACAACGTGCGCGCCGCGCTGGACTGGTGCTTCGGCACGAACAGCAACGCCAGTATCGGCATTGCGCTCGTCGCTGCGGCGGCACCGATCTTCCTCGCAATGTCGCTGTTGATCGAATGCCGGCGTTGGTCGGAACGGGCGTTGCTTGCGATCGATCCCTCCTCGCGCGGCAGCACTGAGGAAATGCACATCCAGGCTGCCCTCGGCCTCACCTTGATGTTCACGCGGGGCGGCAGCGAAGCGGCGCGCGCCGCCCTGAGCCGGGGCCTTGCGATCGCCGAGGCGCGTGGCGACGAGATCAACCGGCTCCAGCTGCTCGGCCGCATGCATATCTTCCACGAGCGGATGGGAGAGTTCGACGCCGCGCTCGGTTACGCCCGGCAGAGCCTTGCCGTCGCCGAGGCGCTCGGCGATGCGGCCTCGATCGCACTCGCCCATTCGCTTCTGGGCGTCTCGCTGCATCTGGCCGGCGAGCATCGCGATGCGCTGACGATGCTGGAGGCCGCCTGGCAGGGGCCTGGCACGGAACGGATCAGCACGGTCTACGGCTTCGATCATCGCAACCGGGCCGGCATTTCGCTCGCACGAGAGCTTTGGCTGCAGGGCCGGCCCGCGCAGGCGCAGCGGCTGGCGCGGCAGACGGTCACCGAAGCCGCGCAGATGGATCATCCGATCACGCTCTGCATCGCGCTGATCTGGGCGGTCTCGATCGACCTCTGGAACGGAGACCTCGACGGCGCGGAAGCGAACATCGACCGATTCATCGCACACGCCGAATCGCGCTCGATGGGCCCGTACCTCGCGGTCGGCCGAGGCGTCAAAGGCGAGCTGGCAATCCGGCGGGGAAACGCCGCCGCCGGCGTCGAGACGATCAGGGCTTGTCTGCGCGAGCTCCACGACGCCGGCTACGAGCTGCTCACCACGACCTTCAACGTCGCGATGGTTCAGGGCTTGTTGGCACTCGGACAGATCGAGCAGAGTGCGCGCCTGGTCGATGATGCGATCCGCCTCGTCGAGCAAAGCGGCGATCACCTCTACATGCCGGAGCTCTTGCGGATGAAAGGCAGAGTTCTGTTGTCGCTACCGCAGCCGAAGTCTGAGCAAGCAGAGGTCTATTTGATGCAATCCCTGGATTTGAGTTGCCGCAAAGGCGCAAAAGCCTGGGAACTGCGGGCCGCGATCGATCTTGCCGGGCTATTTGCCGAACGCGGGCAGCGCGAGCAGGCGAAGCGATCACTTCGATCGGCCCTCGATGGCTTTGTCGAGCGCTCGGACTCGGCGGACATCCGCGCCGCCAGCACGCTTCTACGAACATTATGACGATAACGGCACTGCCAATGCGCCGTATCCGGCTCCGTTATCCTGAGGCGCGAGTGGCACGATGCGCAGCATCACGCCGGGAGCCTCGAAGGATGAACGGCCAAGGAGACAGCCGGGCCGTTCATTCTTCGAGGCCTCCGCTACGCTCCGGCACCTCAGGATGACGGATATGACCGGCCCTCACCCCGTCGGGGTGCCCTGCTTCCATTGGCCGCCGGCGATTTTCGCGGCGGCGATCACCGCCTGGGTGCGGCTCTCGACGCCGAGCTTTTGCAGGATGGCCGAGACGTGCGCCTTGATGGTGGCCTCGGAGACGCCGAGCTCGTAGGCGATCTGCTTGTTGAGGAGGCCCTCCGAGAGCATCATCAGGACCCGGACCTGCTGTGGCGTCAGCGTCACCAGGCGATCGCGCAAGCGGGTCATGTCGGGGTCGGCAGCGGCCGACAGATCGGTGTCGGCGGGAACCCAGACGTCGCCTTCCATCACCTTGAGGATGGCGTCGCGCAACGTCTCGACACCGAACCGCTTCGGGATGAAGCCGGAGGCGCCGAAATCGAGCGAGCGGCGGATCGTGGCGCTGTCGTCGGAGGCCGAGACGATCACGACCGGGATCGCCGGATATTGCGCCCGCAGATAGATCAGGCCGGAAAAGCCGGAGATCCCGGGCATTGAGAGGTCGAGCAGGACCAGATCCACGTCGGAGGTCTGTTCCAGCAGCTTGGTCAGATCCTCGAACGATCCGGCCTCGTCGATCCTGGCCGAGGTCAGGACGCCCGCCACCGCCTGTCGCAGCGCGTCGCGGAACAGGGGATGATCATCGGCAATGACGAGATGGGTCGTGGGAGCGTTCATCGTTCTCTTGCTGTCGTTCGCGACCGGCCGGCGAGTCGATGCGGCGGCGTGTCAATTCTTCCCTGCCCGGCCGTGGCATGCAAGTGCACATTATCCCTTTGCTGCAAAGGGGTTAATCCGCAACCTCGTCCGGCCGCGCCGCACCCGATACCAGCACCGTCAGCTGCGCGTCAGTGCGCAAGGCCAAAAGTCGTATTGGGGAGGATTTCACGGCGATGTTACCTTAACGATCAGGTCGCCCGGCTTTCCGACAACAGCCGGGTTGCGAAACAACCGTTTGGGGAGCGAAAACTGATGACCATGGCTGCGACCGCGGACGGGACCGTCCGCACCCGAGGGATGACTGGCGAAGAGCGAAAGGTCATTTTCGCCTCTTCACTTGGCACCGTCTTCGAGTGGTACGATTTCTACATCTACGGCACGCTCGGCGCCTTCCTGGCAAAATACTTCTTCTCAAACGTGCCGCCGAATGTCGGCTTCATCTTCGCACTGCTCGCCTTCGCAGCCGGCTTTGCAGTCCGCCCCTTCGGCGCACTGATTTTCGGCCGGCTCGGCGACATGATCGGCCGCAAATACACGTTCCTCGTCACCATGACGCTGATGGGCGTCGGCACCTTCTTCATCGGTCTGCTGCCGGGCTATGCGAGCTGGGGCCTCGCCGCGCCGATCGTGCTGATTGGTCTGCGCCTGATCCAGGGCCTGGCACTCGGCGGTGAATATGGCGGTGCGGCGACTTACGTTGCCGAACATGCCCCGCAGAACCGGCGTGGCTATTACACGTCGTGGATTCAGACCACCGCGACGCTCGGTCTGTTTCTGGCGCTGCTGCTGATCCTCGGGATCCGCACCGCGATGGGCGAAGAGGCATTCGGCGATTGGGGTTGGCGCATTCCGTTCCTGCTCTCCGGCGTCCTGCTGGCGGTTTCGATCTGGATCCGCTTGAGCCTGAACGAGTCGCCGGTGTTCCAGCGCATGAAGGAAGAGGGCAAGACCTCGAAGCGCCCGCTCACCGAAGCCTTCGGCGAATGGAGCAATGCCAAGATCGCTATCTTGGCGCTGTTTGGCGCCACGGCCGGTGAAGCGGTGGTGTGGTACGGCGGACAGTTCTATGCCCTGTTCTTCCTCACCCAGACCCTGAAGGTACCGGCCGTGCCGGCGCAGATCATGATCGTGGTTGCGCTCGCCCTGGGCACGCCCTTCTTCATCATCTTCGGAATTTTGTCCGACAAGATCGGCCGCAAGCCGATCATCCTCGCCGGCTTCCTGCTTGCGATGGTGACCTACTTCCCGATCTTCAAGGGCATCACCCACTTCGCCAATCCGAAGCTCGAAGCAGCGCTGGCAGCCTCGCCAGTGACGGTGATCGCCGACCCCAGCGAGTGCTCGTTCCAGTTCAAGGCAACGGGCACTGAGAAGTTCACCACCGGCTGCGACATCGCCAAGGCCGCACTGGTGAACTTGTCGGTGAACTACCAGAACCAGGATGCGCCGAAGGGCACGGCGGCGACGGTCAAGATCGGCGAGCAGACGCTCACGTCCACCTCGCCCGATTTCGCCAAGGCTTTGCCCGCAGCGATCAAGGCTCATGGCTATCCGGCTTCCGCCGATCCGAACGACATCAACTATGTCATGACGACGGTCCTGCTCTGGATTCTCGTGATTTACGTGACGCTGGTCTACGCGCCGATCGCCGCCTGGCTGGTTGAGCTGTTCCCGAGCCGAATCCGCTACAGCGGCATGTCGCTGCCCTACCACATCGGCAACGGCTGGTTCGGCGGCTTCCTGCCGGCGACGGTGTTTGCGATCGTGGCTGCTACCGGGAACATCTATTCCGGCCTGTGGTACCCGGTCGCCATTGCCGCGATGAGTCTGGTGATCGGTTTCCTGTTCCTGCCGGAAACCAAGGACGTCGACATCAAGCAGATCTAGTTGAGATCGGCCGGAACCAAGGCTCCGGCAATCAGACACGAACGGCCGCGGATTCCGCGGCCGTTTTGCTTATGACGTCGCGCCGACGAACTGCAGTACCACCTCGCGCCGATGCGGCCGGCTGCGATGCTCGATCAGATAGATCGCCTGCCAGGTGCCGAGCGCGAGCTTGCCGTTCAGGACCGGGACCTGGAGCGAGGCTCCCGTCAGCATCGTCTTGATATGCGCGGGCATGTCGTCGGGCCCCTCGGTGTCATGCATCCATCCGGCGTTCTCCGGCGCGAGCCGGGACAGCGCCGTGGCGAGATCGGCGAGCACGGAGGGGTCGGCATTCTCCTGGATCGTCAGCGAAGCCGAGGTGTGACGGATAAACAGCGTCAGCGCGCCGTCGCGCGCGTGAGCTTCGGCGATGAACTTGGCTGCCTCGCTGGTCAGATCGGTGAAGCCGCGGCCCGGCGTCTGCACGGTGAGCAGCGACGATGTGACGGCGGTGGCCTGCACCGACGAGGGCGCCGAACGTGTTACCGATTTGCCTGATGTCATCGAAAATTCCTCCGGAAGCGCCGTAGGGTGGGCAAAGGCGCAAAGCGCCGTGCCCACGTCTTCTCTCGTCATCGTGGAAACATGGTGGGCACGGCGCAAGGCGCCTTTGCTCACCCTACAAGAGCTCAATGCTTTGGCCGCGCGAAGGGGTCCTCAAATCTTCCCCGACACGTCCTTCTGCACGCGGTTGGCCATGTCGATCAGCCGGCGCCAGGCTCTTTCCAGGAACGACATCACACGATCGAGATCCTGGTCGCTCGGCAGCGGGATCTCGATCTTGCGCTCGCCCTCGGCGGCCCTCGGCTCCGCCTTCTTGAGCGGATCGGATTTCGGCAGCGGCTCGTCGATCTTTCCCGACACCGTCGGCCCGGCCGCGAGCTGACCCTTCAGCTTCTCGACTTCGGCCTGAAGCCGGCCGATCTCGGCATCGAGTGCGGACCGCTCGTCGGGCACCGCGTAGCAAGCCCAGCCAGCGCCGTTCTTGGTGCAGGTCGACATGGCGCCGGTGCGGGTGTCGAGCCGCAACACGCCCTCGGGGATCGGCGTCATGCTGTAGCGGCCGTTTTCACTGTCGGGAGCGGATTGCGCGGCGGCGAAGCCACCGCTGACGACGATCACCACGGCGAACGCGGCTACCGCAAACCATGATGTTGTGGATGACGTCACAGGTCTCATCTTGCGCTCCGCCACGACGTGCAGGTGGCACTTTCGTAATTCTACACCCGCCGAGGCCATCCGCCGCCCAAAACGCATCACCGATATCAACAACCGCGACGGTCCCTTTGATCCCGGCAGCGCGGCGAAATGGCGGCTGCATCCGCCGATTATACGGAGAGCTGCTGCGGTGCGGCGTCACGCTGTGTGCAGCGCTGCTGTGTGCGCCAATATCATTAATTAAATCAGATACATAACAGAAAGCGACGCAATCGTGACTTGGCTTGACTTGATTATAGGCCATCAGTATGGTCCGCGCGGCTTTTGAGGGTGGCGGGCGTAATTTCCATTCAGCCGCGGCGTTTCGGGTCTTCGTTGCATGACACAGGGCACGGGACACGGTGAGAATGGAGATCGCGATAGATCGTCCGAGGAAGCTGCGCTTTCCGAACGGCTCGGAAGTCTTGATCAGCGGTTGTCCGAACTTCGGGACCGGCGGAGCAAGACCGAGCAACCCGCAGGTGACGGTGAAGACGGAGCGGCCAGAGCCTCGGCGATGGCGCTTGGTTTCCGGTTATCCTCGGAGTTGGTCGCCGGCGTCGTTGTCGGAGCGGGGATTGGCTGGGGGTTCGACCGCTTGCTGTCGACGTCGCCTTTCGGATTTATCGTGTTCCTGCTGCTGGGCTTCGTCGCCGGCGTGGTGAATGTGGTGAGAACGGCGGGCGCGGGTCAAAACAGGCGCGGTGGTTCTTAGGCGATCCCCAGGAGAGGAATGATCGTGCCGGCTCGCCGGTACGGGCCGGCCCGGCCGGCAGACCGAGACCCGCCGGCATTGCCCGGCAGACCAAGAGATGCCGCGCTGATGAAAATCGACCCGATCCACCAGTTCAACATCGAGCCTCTCTTCACTCTGGGCCATATCGGCAATCATACGATCGCCTTCACCAATTCGTCGCTCTACATGCTGGTGGCCGTGGCGATCATCTCGATCCTGATGCTCGCCAGCGGCACGCAGCTGATTCCCGGGCGTCTGCAGTCCGTCGCAGAAATCTCCTACGAATTCGTCGCCTCGACCATCCGTTCGACGGCCGGCGCGGAAGGCATGAAGTTCTTCCCGCTGATCTTCTCGCTGTTCATGTTCATCTGCGTCTCGAATCTGGTGGGTATCATCCCCTACACCTTCACGGTGTCGAGCCACCTGATCGTCACCGCGGCGCTCGCGCTCCTGGTGTTCTTCACCGTCCTGATCTACGGCGTCTACAAGAACGGCCTGAAATTCTTCAAGATTTTCGTTCCCCACGGCGTCCCCATCTACATCCTGCCGCTGGTCATGTTCATCGAGGTCCTGTCGTTCTTCCTGCGGCCGGTCTCCCACAGCGTCCGTCTCTTCGCCAACATGCTGGCCGGCCACATCGCGCTGAAGGTGTTCGCAGGCTTCGTCGCCATGCTCGGCTTCTCGCTCGGCGCCATCGGCTGGGTCGGCGGCGTGCTGCCGCTGGCCCTCACGGTCGCGCTGACCTCGCTCGAGATTCTGGTCGCGTTCCTCCAGGCCTATGTGTTCGCGATCCTGACCTGCATCTACCTCAACGACGCCATTCATCCGGGACACTGAGCGGTCCGGGGAATTTCCACCCACAACGCAATCTTTCTTCCAAGGAGTCTAAAATGGATCCGGCAGCAGCAAAACTTATCGGCGCGGGCATCGCGTGCATCGGCATGGGCGGTGCGGGCGTCGGCGTGGGCGTGATCTTCGGCAACTACCTCGCCGCGGCCGTTCGCAATCCGTCGGCCGCTCAGGGCCAGTTCGGCAACCTGATCTTCGGCTTCGCCGTGACCGAAGCGCTCGGCATCTTCTCGCTGCTGATCGCGCTGCTGCTGCTGTTCGTTCCGCTCTGAGGACGACGTTTTTCGCGCCGTTCCAGCCCATGGGACGGCGCGCGTGACAGCAACAGGAGAACTCCATGGCTGAGAGTCATGGCGACGCAAAAGGTCCGGCGGCGGGCGCTCACACCGAGGCTGACGGTGGTCACCACGGTGGCGGTTTTCCGCCGTTCGAGAGCAGCAGCTTTGCTTCACAGCTGGTGTCGCTCGCGATCTTCTTCGTCCTGCTTTACGTGATCGTGTCCAAGCTCGCTCTGCCGCGCATCGGCGGTGCGATCGAGGCGCGGCAGAACAAAATCGAGGGCGACCTCGCCGAAGCGCAGAAGCTGAAGGACCAGTCCGACGCGGCGCTGAAGGCCTATGAAAGCGAGCTCGCTTCGGCGCGCACGCGGGCACAGGCGATCGGCAACGAATCCCGCGACAAGGCGAATGCGCAGGCGGACGCCGAGCGCAAGGCGCTGGAAGAGCAATTGGCGGCCAAGCTCGCCGGGGCGGAGAAGACCATCGCCTCGACCCGCGCTGCCGCCATGAGCAACGTCCGCGGCATCGCGGCCGATGCGGCAGGCCAGATCGTGCAGCAGCTCACCGGCGTCGTTCCCGACGCAGCGTCGGTCAATGCCGCGGTCGATGCGTCCTTGAAGGGTTAGTCGAGATGTTCTTCGAACCTGAATTTTGGGTCGCCGTCGCCTTCGTGATCCTGATGGTCGTGTTCGGCTATCTCGGGATCTTCAAGACGGCGATGACCGCGCTCGATCATCGCGCCGACCGCATCAAGGCCGAGCTCGACGACGCCGCACGTCTCAAGCAGGAGGCAGCCAAGGTGCTCGCCGACTACAAGGCGCGCAGTGCCGCGGCCGAGCGCGAGGCTGCCGACATCATCGCCAATGCCAAGTCCGAAGCCGAGCGCATCGCGGCCGACGCCAAGGCGAAGATGGAAGACTTCGTCGCCCGCAGAACCAAAACTGCGGAGAGCAAGATCGCGCTCGCCGAGGCCCAGGCGCTGGCCGATGTCCGCGCCGCAGCCGCCGAAGCCGCCGTCCAGGCCGCCTCGACGATCCTGTCGCAGTCGGTCAAGGGCCAGGTCGCCGACGACCTGCTCGCCAAGGGCATCAACGAGGTTCGGCAGAAGCTGAACTGAGGATTTTGCCTTCACCAATCAAAAAGCCGGCGCGATGAGCGCCGGCTTTTTTGTTTTCGACGCCACGTCAACAAGTACGGTGTCATAGTACGCCGCGGCCCCTCGGTTCTAACCTTGCTGTCTCGGATTACTGGATTGCCCGCCGGAGCCTGTCATCGGGCTCGCCGAAGGCGAGACCCGGTGGCGGGCAATGACAGCTGAGGTCGTAGCCAATTACTTCCTCTTCCGCCCCTTCGGCTCGGGCGAGAGTGCCTGCGGGTCGAAGCCGACATAGAAGATGTAGGAATCGGCGACCGCGGCTGAGGGCATCGGGTAAGCCAGATCTTCGGCGACGAAGGTGAAAGGCACGCTACCGCCCTCCGACATCTCGACCGTGGTCCGGTAGGCCTTCGAGGCGATCACCTTCTCGCCGACGCCGCCCTGCACCACGGCAATACGCAAGGGGACCTCGACCGTCGCAGGCGCGCCGGCGGGACCGGCGATGACACGGCCCTGGATTCCGATCCGGGCGGTAATATCGCTGCCGCTCCGGGCGCATTCGCGCGCCATCTTGGTAATCGTGGCCTGGAAGCGGATCTCATTGCCGACAGCCGGCTTGCCGCTGGCGCCAACCGCATAGGTGGAGGCGCCGGCGCGCACAGTGACCTGCGGGCAATCGACGTCGTCATCGGCTGGCTGGCCGGGCGCGGGCGCCGGCTTGGGCTGGGCCGGCTCGTCGGACTTGCCCCCGAACAGGCTCTTGAAGCGGTCGCTCAAGGACTGGGCCGCCACCGGCGAAACGGACGCGAGCGCAATCGACAACGCCAGCGCGACCGCCGTCCCTTGCCGCAATGCATTCCGCGATGACCGAAGCTCCTTCACCATCGACACCCATACTCCATGACAGCATTCCGGCCGATCGCAGGCCGGCCCGCGCCGTTATATCGCCAAAATCGGCGAACCCAAGGCAGGTAAATTACGGCAGCAAGCAAGGCGGGACGATCAAGACTTTGGCCGCAGGAGGTGGCTGCTCAGCCGCGAAAATCCTCATGCAGCAGGCCGAACAGCAGGTGATCCTGCCAGATCCCGTTGATGCAGAGATAGCGGCGCGCCAGCCCCTCGCGGGAGAAGCCGCACTTCTCCAGCACCCGGATCGACGGCGCATTGGTGGGGATGCAGGCGGCCTCGACCCGGTGCAGGTTGAGCTCGCCGAACAGCGTCGGCAGCAGCACCCGCAGTGCCGCGGTCATGTAGCCGCGATGGGCGTAGGGCTGCCCAATCCAGTAGCCGATGGTGCCGGCCTGCACGATGCCGCGCCGTACATTGGCCAGCGTGATGCCGCCGACCATGGCGCCGTCGAGCTCGCGAAAGATCAGAAAGGGATAAGAACGATCCGCGGCGATGTCCTCGGAATAGCGGCGCAGGCGGCGGCGGAAGCCGGACCGGGTGAGATCGTCCGAGGGCCAGATCGGCTCCCAGGGCGTGAGGTAGTCGCGGCTGCTTTCGCGCAAGTGAGCCCATTGCAGGAAATCCGACATCTGCGGAGCGCGCAGCAGCAACCCGTTGCCGCGCGGCACGAGTGCGGCGGGTCCACTGGATGGCAGGCGAAAGAGGGCCATGGTGATGCTTCCGGGGGCGGCGCCCCTGCGCGGCTCCTAATGCAGCCGAGCCTTGGCGCGCGCCCGGGTCAATCCTTCCGCAAAAGACACCGCCGTGTCCAGCCCCCTGCCGCTGCCCAATGCGACGACCGCAGGGCGGCTGCGCGAAAGCAGCGCACGTGCGGCATCCCGGGTCGATTCGACGCTGACGGCGTCGATTCGGGCCACCAGCTCCTGCACGGTCTGCGGCCGGCCATAGGCCAGCACATGCCGGGCAAGCTGCTCGGCACGGGACGAGCAGCTCTCCAGCGCCATCAACAGGCCCGCCTTCATCTGCGCCTTGGCCCGCGCGATCTCGGCCTCGGTCAGGGTTTCCACCGAATCATTCATGATGTCGATCACGACCTCCATCATCTCCGGCGCGTCGGCGGGATCGGTGCCGGTGTAAAGGCCGAAGAAGCCGGTGTCGGTGTAGGGAGCGTGGAAGGTGTAGATGGAGTAGCAGAGGCCGCGCTTCTCGCGCACCTCCTGGAACAGCCGCGACGACATCCCGCCGCCGAGAATGTTGGTGAAGACCTGGAGCGAAAACAGCGACAGGTCGGTCTGCGGCACCCCTTCGAGCGCCAGCGTCAGATGCGCCTGCTCGAGCTCGCGGTGGACCACTTTGGCGCCGCCCTGGCCGAACTGGGCGGATTGCGGCTTCGGTCCCGGTGTCGCCTCAAAGCCCGCGAAACGCTTCTCGACCTCGGCGACGACCTGCTTGTGATCGACCGCGCCGGCGGCGGCCACCACCATGTCGGGCCCGCGATAATGCGTCGACAGATAGCCGCGGAGCATGTCGCGGTTGAAGCCGCGCAGCGTCTTGGCGGTGCCGAGCAGCGAACGGCCCATCGGCTGGTCGGGATAGCAGAGCTCGTTCAGATGCTCGAACACGACGTCGTCGGGGGTGTCCTGCGCAGCCCCGATCTCCTGCACGATGACGTTCTTCTCGCGCTCCAGCTCGTCCGACTCGAAAACGGGATTGGCGAGGATGTCGGCGAGCACGTCGAGCGCGAGCGGCACGTCGGCTTTCAGCACCCGCGCGTAATAGGACGTGGTCTCGGTCGAGGTGCCGGCATTGAGGTCGCCGCCGACCGCTTCGATCTCCTCGACGATCTCGCGCGAGGAGCGCTTGGTCGTGCCCTTGAACGCCATGTGCTCCAGAAGATGCGAGATGCCGTGCTCGTTCGGCTTCTCGTCGCGCCCGCCGACGCCAGCCCAGACGCCGAGCGCCGCAGTCTCGAGATGGGGCATCTTGTCGGTGACGATGGTCAGGCCGGAGGCAAGCTTGGAAATCTCGACGCTCATCCGGCAACTCCCTGCTTTGCGGCGCGGCTGACCGACAGCACGAACCGCTCGACCTCGGCCTGATCGTTCTTCATCACCTTCATGTGCTCGGATTTGGTCATCAATCCGTCGAGCCAGGCGGGCAGTTGCGGCCGCTGGCCGCAGGCCGCCTCGACCGCGTCGGGGAATTTGGCCGGATGGGCCGTGGAGAGCACGATGCTCGGGACCGTTGTGTCGGTGGTGTCGCGGTCGGCGACCGCGAGCGCCACTGCGGTATGCGGATCGACCAGCTCGCCCGCCTCGCGCCAGGCGGCGCGGATCGCAGCCGCGGTTTCGGTCTCGTCGGCGCGGCCTGCGTCGAACTCCCCGCGGATCGCGGCCAGCGTCGCATCGGGCAGCACGAAGCGTCCGGACTGTTTCAGAGAATCCATCAGGCGACGCACACCAGCCGCATCGCGCTGGCCGGCTTCGAACAGCAGCCGCTCGAAATTTGAGGAGATCTGGATGTCCATGGACGGCGACGCCGTGGCGTGCACCTCGCGCACCTCGTAGATCCCGGTCTTGAGCGTGCGGGCCAGGATGTCGTTGACGTTGGCGGCGATGCGCAGCGTGCGCACCGGCAGGCCCATGCGCTTGGCGACGTAGCCGGCAAAGATGTCACCGAAATTGCCGGTCGGCACGACGAAATCCACCGCGCGCGCCGGTGCACCGACGGCGACGGCCGAGGTGAAATAGTAGACCACCTGGGCAACGATACGCGCCCAGTTGATCGAGTTGACGCCGGACAGTGACGTCGCATCGCGGAAGCGATGGTTGTTGAACATCCCCTTCACGAGCGCCTGGCAGTCGTCGAAGGTGCCTTCGACGGCGAGCGCTTGCACATTGGCCGCACCCGTCGTCGTCATCATCCGCTGCTGGACCTCTGAGATGCGGCCATGCGGGAACAGCACGATGAGGTCGACATTCTCCAGACCCGCAAAGGCTTCGACCGCGGCGCCGCCGGTATCGCCGGAGGTCGCGACCACGATGGTGGTACGCTGGCCGCGCTTGGCGAGCACATGGTCCATCAGCCGCGAGATCAGCTGCATCGCCACGTCCTTGAAGGCGAGCGTCGGGCCGTGGAACAGCTCCAGCACGAACTGGTGCGGCGACATCTGGCGCAGCGGCACCACCGCGGGATGGCGGAAGGTGGCGTAGGCCTCGTTGGCCATGCGGCCAAGCTCGGCGTCCGTGATCTCGCCGCCGGCGAAGGGACGAATCACGTCGACCGCGACCTCCCAATAGGGGCGGCCGAAGAAGCCGGCGATGGCCTGCGCCGAAAGCTGCGGCCAAATGGCCGGCACATACAGGCCGCCATCGCGGGCGAGCCCGGTGAGCATCACGTCACAGAAGCCGAGTTCGGGGGCCTCGCCCCGGGTCGAGATATAACGAGTCAAACTGCCCTCCAAAGGCCGACCGAGCCTGAGCCCGCTCGTTAAGCCTTTGATTTTACGAAAATACTTGTTAACAGCCAGCGGCTTTCGGCCACCATAAAGTGTTTTGCGGCATCGGGAAACCGCTTCCGGTCGCTCCCGTTGCTCAATGAAAAAGGGCCGCGGCATTGCCGCAGCCCTTCTCTTGGAAGGTCTGTCGTTGTGTGCAGACCGGTTTGCCTCGTCGGGTCCCCCGACCCGCTAAAACTGTTCGCCCAAGCTTTCGTCAGCTGTCGTCAAATCGTCAAGAGCCAAAACGGCAGGCGACGAACGATGTTCCTATTTTTCCCGGCGCGCTCAGCGCATTCTGTCGCGGATACGTGCAATGACTCGCTTCATATTGCCGTTTTCTCCCGAAACCATGGCCGGCCTGAGGAACGAATGCCGCGGCGACCGATTGGGTCGGCGGAGGGTGCCGGCCATCGCCCATGCATTGCCCGGCCGATGGCGACACCGATCCGTCGACCGAACCGCTGCATCCTGGAGCAGCCGGTTCGGTCGTTGGCGGGAGGTCAATTCATCCCGATTTCCACGGCGATCCGGATCAGATCGGAATGGTTCTTGGCCCCGAGCTTCTGCTTGAGTAGGGACGTGGTGTTCGCGACGGTTTTGTAGGAGATGCCGAGCGCCTCGGCGACTTCGACGATTTTGTCGCCGCGTCCGAGCAGGCGGAGAATCTCGAGCTCCCGCGGCGTCATCTGCGAGGCTGGATTGGCCTTGATCGCCGCACCGGAAAACGTCACGGCTTCCGCAAGCTGCGGCGAGATGAAATTGTCGCCGGCGACCACCTTGCGCACCGCTTTCAGCAGGATCCTGGGATCGTCGCCCTTGGAGACATAACCCTGCGCCCCAAGCTCGACCGCCCGCACTACGAAGGCTGGATCGTCGTTCATGCTGAACATGATGATCTTGGCGCCCGGATCGTCCTTGCGGATGCGTCGCATCAGCTCGAAGCCGGAGACATCAGGCAGGCTGATGTCGATCACGGTGACGTCGGGCCGCTTGCTGACATAGGCGCGATGCCCGGATTTGGCGTCGGTCGCCTCGTCGATACGGATCGAGTGGTCGGAGGCGAACAGGGTGCGACAACCGGACAGCACCACGGGATGGTCGTCGACGATCAGGACCCTGGTCGCCGGTCTGGCGGTATCTTGCATCGCGCGCTCTCTTGTTTTTCGACTCATAGACCGGCGGGAACAAATGGAAAGAGAGAATCCCACCAAAACACGTTAGAATTGACCTAATGTGGCAACGGCTCTCATTCCGGACGCAATTGTTTCTTCCGCTCGGCGCGAGCCTTCTCGCGGCACTGATCCTGGGCGGCATGCTGCTTCAGACCTTCGCAGGGGGCCAGCTCGCTGAGGAGAATGAGCCGCGCCAGCGTTCGACCCTGGCAATCGCCACCGCGCTCAACAACACCCTGCGCGCGTCGGACAATCCACGGCAGACACTCGATGCCTTTGTCCATTCATTGGGTACCTCCTCCGATATCCAATTCCGCGCCGCCGAGGAGGGTCCCGCGTCCTCTCCGAAAGGCGGCCTGCGCAACCTGCATGGCGTGCCGCAATGGTTCATCGAGCTGCTTGTCATCCCGGAGATGGACGCGGCGTCCCCGGTCATCATCGATGGCAGGCGTGTAGGAGATCTCGTCTTCCTCCCGGACCTGTCGGCCGACTTGTTCGAGAAATGGATCGGCTTTCTCGCGCTGATCTGCCTCGTCCTGGCGCTCATGGTGCTCACGGGCACCATCGCCTATGTCTTCGCCGGATCGGCGCTGCGGCCCCTGCGAAATCTCGGCGAGGGGCTCACGCGGATACGGCGCGGCGACTACGCAACGCCGATTCCCGTCGCCGGCCCGCCGGAGATCCGGCAGAGCTGCGAGGAGGCCAATTCGCTGGCCGCAACGCTGGCGCAATTGAGCGCGGACAATCGCAACCTCCTGCACCGCCTGGTGTCGCTCCAGGATGACGAGCGGCGCGACCTCGCCCGCGAGATGCATGACGAACTCGGGCCGCTGTTGTTCAGCATCCGCGCCGGGACGATCGCCTTGATCGAGGCATCTTCACCTGCAGGAAATCTCGGCAATTCGGCGCAGGAGGTGCTGCAATCGGTCGAGGCGCTCCAGCAGACCAACCGCCGTATTCTCGACCGGCTGCGACCGCTCTATATCGAGGAGCTGGGCCTCGCGACCAGCGTGCAGACACTGCTGCAAAACTTTCGCAAGCAGTCACCGCATATCGGCCTGACGGCCACGATCGATCCCCATCTCAACGGGATCGACGGACCGCTCGCCCAGACCGTGTATCGCGTGATCCAGGAGGCGCTGACCAACGTGCTGCGCCATGCCAAAGCCAGCAATGCCCATGTGCAGGCGACTGCCGCCGGCGAGACGCTCGTCATCGAGATCTCCGACGATGGCGGCGGCTTTCCCGCCGGCAACGTCTTCGGCCGGGGTCTGACCGGCATGCATGAGCGCGTGCGCGCGCTCAGCGGGTCGCTGTCACTGCTGCGCGCGGATGACCGAACCTATGTACGCTGCCGTCTTCCGGTCGAGACGACGCGGGATGCGTCATTATCAGGCTAGCACGCGATCAGGCTAGCACGCGCAACCGGCATGCGCGCTCTGCCGCGCCGGCTCGCACAGCGTGCTGCGAATCTTGCCTTCGGGGCTGAAGCGAAACGAAGCATGAATGTGCAGCGCGCCGGCGACGGAATATTCGAGTTCGACGCCATGAGGCGCGGGATGAATCTCCTCCAGTCCGAAACCCACCGACGCGAAGGCGCTGAGCCGCGGCTGCCAATAGGCTTCGAGCTCGCTCCGGCCACAATATCGGTGCATGCCGTTGCACATGCATTCGAGCTGGGCGTCGTCGGCATAGAGATCGAGCAGCGTCGTGAGGTCGCCCTTCCGACAGGCGTCCACCCAATCGACGACAATTCCCATCTGATCAAAATCACTCACGCTGCAATCCTCTGCCGGGGACAAGCACTGGCGGCTTAGGACTACACTCGTGAATATGCGCTGAACGGTAAAGCCCGGGCGATACCGGGTTCCCTCGTGGATCTACGGACAAATTCAGCTCGGCCGCCGCCCCCTCACCCACACCGCAAAAGCGATCAACAGGGCGCCTGCGAGCGTGAACCAAGTGATGGCGTATTGCAGGTGATCGTCTTTCAAATGCACGTCGAGCGGACCGGGACGTGGAATGCCGTTCTCGGGCATCGGCTGCTCGAGATCGACATAAAACGGCGCGACCGTCCCCCAGCCGAGCGCGCTCGCGATTCCCCGATGATCGCGCACGAACCAGAGTCGCTTGTCGCGGTTCTCCGCCGGTGTCAGCCAGCCTGCTGGTTCCGGGAACCGGAGGTAGCCGGTGAGCACGACCGGCTGGCCCGTGACGAGCTTCCTCACCGCGCGATCCTCGACACTGCGATCCTGCATCGTGTTCTCGACGAAGCCGGCATCGATCACGACCATCTCGCCGCTCGGAAGCCGCGCCGGCAGGAACGCCCAGGTGCCGGGGCCGGCGGCGTCCTTGCGCACGGCCGAGCCGGATGAATAGACCATCGCATCGGGCAGCGGGGCGTAGATTGCGGTGAAGCTGACGCGGCGGAATTCGTCGCGCGCGGGATTGAGCGCAGCCCATTGCGCGGGCGCCGGCAGCGCGACCGGCGCTGCCGCAAGCCGTTCGGTGAGAGCGGCGATCAGCTCGTGCTTGGCTGTCCGGCGCTGTAATTGCCAGATGCCGAGTGCGACGAAGACAGCCGTCAGGAGCAGCGTGAACAGCGCAAAGCCGGCCACGCGAGGCTTGCGCACACTCGCGTTCATTTCGCCCGGTCGATGAGCCGGCCCGGCGCTGCCTTGTGGTGGAATTGCAGCGCGATCAGCAGCGACTTCATCGCGCGCAACGGCAACAGCGTGGTGGCGAGGATCAGTGGCAGCCAGAGCACCGCATGCAGCCAGAACGGCGGCTGATACTTGACCTCGACGACGAGCGCGCAGCCGACCACGATCGCTCCAGCCAGCATGATGATGAAGATCGCCGGCCCGTCGCCGCTATCGATGAAAGCGTAGTCGAGCCCGCAGCGGTCGCAGCGAGGCGCGAGCGTCAGGAAGCCCGCATAGAGCTTGCCCTCGCCGCAGCGCGGACATTTGCAGGCGAGCCCGCGCAGCGCGCTTTGCAGGACGGTGGTTTCGGGCTCGGATGGGCCGGTGGTGTCGTTCATGATGGCAAACTCTATCACAGTTTCCGCCGAAGCTTGCGGCGGCCGGAAAGCGAAAGGGCGGCCCAGCGGCCGCCCCTTCTGATCATCTGCCTCGCAGGCTCAGTGCGCACCGTGGGCCATGGTCTCGGCGCCGTGACCCCAGACATAGATGCAGAGGAACAGGAACAGCCAGACCACGTCGACGAAGTGCCAGTACCAGGCAGCGAACTCGAAGCCGAGATGCTGCTTCGGCGTGAAGTGGCCGGCATAGGCGCGGAACAGGCAGACCAGCAGGAAGATGGTGCCGACCAGCACGTGGAAGCCATGGAAGCCGGTCGCCATGAAGAAGGTCGCACCGTAGACGTTGCCGCCGAACGAGAACGCCGCGTGGCTGTACTCATAGGCCTGCACGCAGGTGAAGAGCGCACCCAACACGACGGTGAGGATCAGGCCGTATTTCAGGCCCTGACGATCGTTCTCGAGCAGCGCGTGGTGCGCCCAGGTCACGGTGGTGCCGGAGGTGAGCAGGATCAGCGTGTTCAGCAGCGGCAGATGCCAGGGATCGAAGGTCTCGATGCCCTTTGGCGGCCAGGTGCCGGGAACGGAGCAGGCGCCGGCCTGGGTGCCGAGGCCGCAGCCGAACACGGCATCGCGGGTGGCATGGACGGCGTCGGCCGGGAACAGCGCCGCGTTGAAATAAGCCCAGAACCAGGCCACGAAGAACATCACCTCGGAGGCGATGAACAGGATCATGCCGTAGCGGTGATGAAGCTGCACGACGCGGGTGTGATCGCCCTTGTACTGGGCTTCCTTGATCACGTCGCCCCACCAGCTCGCCATGGTGTAGAGCACGCCGACGGTACCGACACCGAACACGATCGGCGCAGCCGAGAACATGTGGTGCATCCAGGCGATCGCGCCGACCGCCATGATGAAGGCCGACAGCGAGCCGACGGCCGGCCAAGGAGAGGGATCGACCAGATGATAGTCGTGATGCTTGGTGTGCGCCGTTGCCATTTGCGGTCTCTCTCCTCAATCCCGTGCCTATCAGGCACTTATCCCCTTGTGTCCAACCCCCGAGCCATGAACCCGGCGATCAGAGATTTCCCTTGCGTTTGTCGCGTTCGCCGGATGCCAGCGGCTTCACCACGGGATCCTTCACCGGATAGAACGTGTAGGACAGCGTGATCGTGCTCAGCCCGTCATTCTCGTGATCGTCGGCGATCGATGGATCGACGTAGAACACGACCGGCATCTCCCGTTTCTCGCCGGGCGCCATGGTCTGCTCGGTGAAGCAGAAGCAGTTGATCTTCTGGAAGTATGACCCAACCGTCAGCGGCGCGACGTTATAGGCGGCCTGGCCCGCGGTGGTGCGCGCGGCCTGGTTGGTCACGGTGTAGTAGATGGTCGTGACCTGACCGATGTTGACCTCGATCTCGCTCTGCTCGGGCTCGAACTTCCAGGGCAGGCCCGGCGCGACGTTGGAATCGAAACGCACCGAGATTTTTCGCGCGATCGGGCCGGTCGCCGGCGCGGAGGTCGCGACCTGGGTGGTGCCGTTGAAGCCGGTAGCGCGGCAGAACCAGTTGTAGAACGGCACCGCCGCGTAGGATGCCCCCACCATCAGCGCCACCACGCCGCCGCAGATCGAGGCGACCACCACATCGCGACCCAGCCCGCGGCGCTTAGCCGGCTTGGCGCTGACGTCCTGCGATATGGTCGGCTCGTGATCCATCTTCCTACATCGGCCGCACTAGAACTGCCGGTCCCTTGACCATGGTGACGGCGAAGAACAGCACCACGAGCACGCCGAGCGCCAAAGCAATGGCGATCGAGCGCTGACGACGGCTCTTCTTCTGCGCCTCGGTGAGGACGATTCCATCTGGCTCGGGTTTGTCGGCCATCCCTGCCTCATGCGCCCCATGCCATCGGAGCAAGCGCCCGGAACACGACCTCGGCCAGCAAGGTTGCGAATAGCGCGAACAGATAAAGGATTGAGAAGGCAAACAGCTTGCGGGTCGCGCGCAGCGACTGGCTGCGCTCGCGGCGCATGTAGACGTTGATGGCGAGCACCAGCATGCCGGCGCCAAGGATCAGCGAGACGATGCCGTAGATGGCGTCGAAATAGCCGAGCGCCCAGGGCGCGGCGGCGACCCCGATCAGCACGATGGTGTAGAGCAGGATCTGGAGGCGCGTCGCGTCGGGACCGGCGACATTGGGCAGCATCGGAATGCCGGCACGGGCGTAATCGTCCGAGCGGAATAGCGCCAGCGCCCAGAAATGCGGCGGCGTCCAGAAGAAGATGATGGCGAACAGCAGCAGCGGCTCGACGTCGACCGTGCCCGTCACGGCGGCCCAGGCCACCACCGGCGGCAGCGCGCCGGCGGCGCCGCCGATCACGATGTTCTGTGCGGTCCAGCGCTTCAGACACATCGTGTAGATCACGACGTAGAAGAAGATGGTGAAGGCGAGCAGCGCGCCCGCGATCCAGTTGACGAGGATGCCGAGCGTCATCACCGAGAAGAAGGCGAGCGTCATGCCGAACGCCATCGCCTCGGGACGGGTGATGCGGCCGCGCGGGATCGGCCGGTTCGCCGTGCGCGACATCTTGGCGTCGATGTCGCCTTCGAGCGCCATGTTGAGCGCGCCGGAGGCACCGGCACCGACGGCGATGCAGAGCAGCGAGGTGATCGCCAGCACCCAGTGGAAATGCCCGGGCGCCATCGCCATCCCGACCAGCGCGGTGAAGATCACCAGCGACATCACCCGCGGCTTGAGCAGCGCGATGTAATCGCCGACCTCCGCTTCGGAGATGCGGGGATTGATGTCGATGGCGTTGTGGTCGAGGACGGACACTTAATTCAACTCGCTTCGTGAAGAGCCGCGGCGCCCGTCACGGGCGCCGCGGACGATGACTTACTGCACGCGAGGCAGCACTTCGAACTGGTGGAACGGCGGCGGCGAGGACAGCGTCCACTCCAGCGTGGTTGCGCCCGCACCCCACGGATTGTCGCCAGCCGGCACCTTGCGGGCGAAAGCGTCGATCACGCAGTAGAGGAAGATCAAGACGCCGAAGCCGGAGATGTAGGAGCCGACCGAGGAGACCAGGTTCCAGCCCGCAAACGCATCGGGATAGTCGACGTAGCGGCGCGGCATGCCCGACAGGCCGAGGAAGTGCTGCGGGAAGAACACCAGGTTGACGCCGATGAAGGTGACCCAGAAGTGCAGCTTGGCGAGCCACTCATTGTACATGTAGCCCGACATTTTCGGGAACCAGTAGTACCAGCCGGCGAAGATCGCGAACACGGCGCCGAGCGACAGCACGTAGTGGAAGTGCGCGACGACGTAGTAGGTCTCCTGGAGCACGCGATCGACGCCCGCGTTCGCCAGCACGACGCCGGTGACGCCGCCGACCGTGAACAGGAAGATGAAGCCCACGGCCCAGATCATCGGCGCGCGGAATTCGATCGAGCCGCCCCACATCGTGGCGATCCAGGAGAAGATCTTCACGCCGGTCGGGACTGCGATGACCATCGTGGCGGCGACGAAATAGGCCTGCGTCGCCGAGGACATTCCGACCGTGTACATGTGGTGCGCCCACACCACGAAGCCGATGCCGCCGATCGCGACCATGGCGTAAGCCATGCCGAGATAGCCGAACACGGGCTTGCGCGAGAAGGTCGAGACGATCTGGCTGATCATGCCGAAGCCGGGCAGGATCAGGATGTACACCTCGGGGTGACCGAAGAACCAGAACAGGTGCTGGAACAGCACGGGATCGCCGCCGCCGTCGGGCGCGAAGAACGTCGTGTGGAAATTGCGGTCGGTGAGCAGCATGGTGATCGCACCGGCAAGCACCGGCAGCGACAACAGCAGCAGGAACACCGTCACCAGGATCGACCAGACGAACAGCGGCATTTTGTGCAGGGTCATGCCCGGCGCGCGCATGTTGAAGATCGTGGTGATGAAGTTGATGGCGCCGAGGATCGACGAGGCACCGGCAAGGTGCAGCGACAGGATCGCGAAGTCGACGGCCGGGCCCGGATGGCCCGAGGTCGACAGCGGCGCGTAGATGGTCCAGCCGGCGCCGACGCCGTTGGCGCCCGGCTCGCCCTCGACGAAGGTCGAGCACAGGAGCAGCGCGAAGGAGGCCGGTAGCAGCCAGAACGAGATGTTGTTCATGCGCGGGAACGCCATGTCCGGCGCGCCGATCATCAGCGGCACGAACCAGTTGCCGAAACCGCCGATCATCGCGGGCATGACCATGAAGAAGATCATGATCAGGCCGTGGCTGGTCACGAAGACGTTGTAGGTGTGCGTCTCGTGGAAGATCTGCACGCCCGGATACATCAACTCGGCGCGGATCGCGATCGACATCGCCGCACCAATGAGGCCGGCGATGACCGCGAAGATCAGGTACATCGTGCCGATGTCCTTGTGGTTGGTCGAATAGACGTAGCGCCGCCATCCGGTCGGATGGGCGTGCTCGTCATGATGCGCGTGATCGCCGTGTGCCGCTGCGCTCGTTGCCATTTTCAAATCCTGCCTTGCGTCCCATTCGGACCTTATGCGGTCCCGCCCTTCATGTCGCTTTCAGTCCCTCGAGCCTGCGCCCGGCGCTTACTGCGTCGGGCCGGCCGCGGAGGCGTAGGTGCTGGTGCCGCCGCTCGCAAATTTCTTCTTCGCGGTCTCGACCCAGGAGGCGAACTCCTGGTCGTCGACCACGCGGATCGCGATCGGCATGAAGGCATGATCCTTGCCGCACAGCTCCGAGCACTGGCCGTAATACATGCCGGTCTTGGTAGCCTTGAACCAGGTCTCGTTCAGCCGCCCCGGAATGGCATCGATCTTGACGCCGAAAGCCGGCAGCGCGAAGGCGTGGATGACGTCCGCGCCCGTGGTCTGGACCCGAATCACCTTGTTGACCGGCACCACCATCTCGTTGTCGACGCCGAGCAGGCGGGGCTGTTTGTCCTGGGCCATCAGCGAGTCGAACTCGAACTTGCCGTTATCAGGATAGGCATAGGACCAGTACCACTGCTTGCCCGTCGCCTTGACGGTCAGATCCGCCTTCGGCACGTCGAGCTCGAGGAACAAGAGGCGGAACGACGGCACCGCGATGCCGACCAGGATCAGCACCGGAACCAGGGTCCACACCACCTCGATCAGCGTGTGGTGGGTGGTCCGCGACGGCACCGGATTGGCCCTCGCATTGAACTTGATGACCACGACCACGAGCAGCGCCAGGACGAACAGCGTGATCAGGGTGATCAGCACGAACAGGAAGTTGTGGAACCAGACGATGTTGTCCATCACCGGCGAGCCGGATTGCTGGAGCGTCCACTCCCACGGCGCCGGTTGCCCGAGCTCGGCGAATGCCACACCGCCCGTCGCCAGCGTCAGACCCGCCACGGCCAATCCCAGCAACTGCCGGCCCATCCGGCCCATCGACATCCTCATGCCGTTCGCGCTCCCCTTACGAAATCACCCCACGTGCATTCCCCTGTTTCCGGGAAACGCTTATTCGATCCGCCCGTCTGACAAACCGCCGCGCAAGAATACCTCTAAGAGGAATTGGGGCCAGATCGCTAGAACGCCGTAATCAAGCCTCTCAAACCATAATTCTTGATCTATCGCAATGCAGTCTTGGGCCTCATCTGCCAGGCATCACCCGCAAGATATTTCCTAGTAACATCAGACAAAAATGCCGTTTCCCGGCACGCTGCGACTTGACAGCGGAATTGCCCGCGGTAGGCACTGGCAAACAGCCGCGCAGGATCCTGATTCGTGCGGGCGATGGTGGCGCGCGGCGGCGCGGAATTTGCTTGGGAATTGCCTTCAGGACGCCGTCATTCCCGTATCAGTCCGCCAGGTGCGAGCGACCCAGGCGAGCAGAGGGACCGACCCGATGGGGCTTTCGAGATGCATGGCAAGGCAGGCTGGCGGCCTCACGATGCTGGCCGCCCTGCTGGCGGTTGCCTTCCTGGCGCTGCCCGGTCTTGCCCATGCGCAGGGCGCGGTGCGCTCCGTCCATGGCGACTGGCAGATCCGCTGTGACACGCCGCCCGGCGCCCAAACCGAGCAATGCGCCCTGATCCAGAGCGTGGTGGCGGAGGACCGCTCCAATGCCGGCCTGACCGTGATCGTGCTCAAGACCGCCGACCAGAAGAGCCGCCTGATGCGGGTGGTCGCCCCGCTCGGCGTGCTCTTGCCCTCCGGCCTCGGCCTCAAGCTCGACAACCAGGACGTCGGCCGCGCCGGTTTCGTCAGATGCCTGCCTAACGGCTGCGTCGCGGAAGTGGTGATGGACGACAAGCTGCTGGGCCAGCTCCGCAGCGCCAAGACTGCGACCTTCATCATCTTCGAGACCCCTGAAGAAGGCATCGGCTTCCCGCTCAGCCTGAACGGGCTCGGCGAGGGCTACGACAAGCTGCCGTAGGACGGCTCGACGACCGGGCGATTCTATTGTTTCCGTAATGTGAGGCTTGGCGCCTCGCGGAACCGGTCCGAAACCATTATCTTGCCCCACATCCCCCGATAATGGACGGACGCATGACCAACCCTGCCACAACCTCCCTGCTCGACCGCGCCAATCTCGACCGCGACCAGGTTCGCAACGAGGTCGCGCGCGGGCTTGCCGGCGCCGACGATGGCGAACTGTTCCTGGAGTACAGCCAGACCGAAGCGCTGATGTTCGACAATGGGCGGCTGAAGCAGGCGACCTATGACACCTCGCAGGGCTTTGGCCTGCGCGCCGTCAAGGACGATGCGGTCGGCTATGCGCATTCCTCCGACGTCTCGCTGCCGGCGCTGATTCGCGCCGCCGATGCAGTCGCAGCCGTGCGCGGTGGCTATTCCGGCAGTTTTGCCGCCCCGCCAGCGCATACCAACGTGCGGCTTTACAGTGACGACAATCCGCTCGATGCCCCCGGCTTCGAGACCAAAGTAAAACTGCTCGCCGAGATCGACGCCTACCTGCGCGACAAGGATCCGCGAGTGCGGCAGGTCAGCGTCAGTCTGGGCGCGACCTGGCAGGTCGTCGAGATCCTGCGGCCCGACGGCGAGAGCTATCGCGACATCCGCCCGCTCGTGCGCGTCAACATCTCCGTCGTCGCCGGCCAGGGCGACCGCCAGGAGAGCGGCAGCAAGGGCTATGGCGGTCGCGCCGGCTATGGCGAATTCATCGAGAGCAGGTCCTGGCGCGAAGCTGCCGACGGCGCGCTGCGCGAGGCGCTGGTCAATCTGGAATCGATTCCGGCTCCAGCCGGCGAGATGGACGTCGTGCTGGGCGCCGGCTGGCCCGGCGTGATGCTGCATGAAGCGGTCGGCCACGGCCTCGAGGGCGACTTCAACCGCAAGAAGACCTCGGCCTTCGCCGGCCTGATGGGCCAGCAGGTCGCGGCCAAGGGCGTCACCGTGGTTGACGACGGCACCATCGCCTCGCGCCGCGGCTCGCTCTCGATCGACGACGAGGGCACGCCGACCAATCGCACCGTGCTGATCGAGGACGGCATCCTCGTCGGCTACATGCAGGACCGTCAGAACGCGCGGCTGATGAACATGAAGCCGACCGGCAACGGCCGCCGCCAGGGCTACGCCCATGTGCCGATGCCGCGCATGACCAACACCTACATGCTCGCGGGCGACCGCGATCCCGCCGAGATCCTCGCCTCCGTGAAGAACGGGGTGTTCGCCGCGAATTTCGGCGGCGGCCAGGTCGACATCACCTCGGGCAAATACGTGTTCCAGTGCACCGAGGCCTACCAGATCGAAAACGGCAAGCTGGGGGCGCCCCTGAAGGGCGCCATGCTGATCGGCAACGGGCCGACCGATCTGCACCGCATCCGCATGGTCGGCAATGACCTCGCGCTCGACACCGGCATCGGCACCTGCGGCAAGAACGGCCAGGGCGTGCCTGTCGGCGTCGGCCAGCCATCGCTGTTGATGGAGCGCATTACAGTAGGTGGAACGGGCGCATGAGCGTGGAAGAAAAGGTGACTGTCACCACCAAACGGAAGAGCAGCGGCTGGGGCGGGCAGCTGATGCAGCTGGCCGGCATCGTCGCCGCCGTGTTCATTGCCAAGGGCGCGCTGGCCGAACCTTTCTACGTGCCGTCGGGCTCGATGGAGCCGACGCTCTTGATCGGCGATGCGCTGCTCGCCTCGAAATTCCCCTATGGCTACGGCACTTCGTCGCTGCCGATCCAGATCAACCTGCCGGAGACCGGCCGCGTCTTCGCGGAGACGCCGAAACGCGGCGACGTCGTCGTGTTCCGCTGGCCCGGTGATCGCTCGCAGGCCTGGGTCAAGCGCGTCGTCGGCTTGCCTGGCGACCGCATCCAGATGCGGCAGGGCCAGCTCTTCATCAACGACCGCCCGGCCGAGTTGAAGCCCGATGGCGTTGGAGCTGCCGAGGATGACAATGGCGGTCGCGAGCCCGCCTACCGCTATATCGAGACGCTGCCGAACGGCGTGTCGCACCTGATCTTCAAGATGCGCGACAACGGCCCGCTCGACAACACGCCGGAAGTGACGGTGCCAGCAGGCCATCTGTTCGTGCTCGGCGACAACCGCGACAACTCCGCCGACAGCCGCGTGCCGCTACGCTCTGGTGGCGTCGGCCTGTTGCCGATCGACAATCTGGTCGGCCGCGCGGACGCCGTGCTCGGCTCCTGGGATCTCGGCATCCGCGGCCAGCCGGTGTGGACCTGGCTCTCCGGCTTCAGGCTCGCGCGGTTCTTCACCGCCGTGCATTGAGACTCCTCATCTCACGATGAACCGTGACAAATTCCTCGCACTTGCGCTGAGAAATCCCGTCAACGTCGCGATCATCGATGAACTGCATCGCCTCGCGCTGCCGGATGCATGGCTGGTCTCTGGATGCCTGGTGCAGACAGTGTGGAACGTGCTCACCGGCCGCGCGGTCGATCACGGGATCGCCGATTACGACGTGTTCTATTTCGACTCCGACACCTCATGGGAGGCGGAAGACGCGGTGATCCGGGATGTATCTGCGC
This sequence comes from Bradyrhizobium sp. C-145, assembly GCF_023375135.1. Lineage (NCBI taxonomy): Bacteria > Pseudomonadati > Pseudomonadota > Alphaproteobacteria > Hyphomicrobiales > Nitrobacteraceae > Bradyrhizobium > Bradyrhizobium sp. C-145. The sequence continues at coordinate 8,557,219 of NZ_CP088150.1, forward strand.
GGCTCGGTCATCTCGGCGTCAAGGTCGAGACCCGCAACCAGGCGCGCGTGCATCTTTGGTATCCCGGCAAGCACGGCCTGCCCTATCCGCCCCTGACGCGCGCGTCCGATGGCATCGACCGCTTTCTCACGCAGAACACGCAAGTCGGCGTGAGACGCACAGATGATGGCCATGAGGTCTACGCACCGCACGGCTTCGATGATGTGGCGGCGTTGATTACGCGTCCCAATCCGGGCGCGAATTTCTCTGCGACGAACTATGCGGCGAAGGCTGCGCGATGGAAGGCGCTGTGGCCGGAGCTTACGGTGATCGCTGCGGAGTGAGGTGCCGTAGGGTGGGCAAAGCGAAGCGTGCCCACCAACCCCGCGCTGGCGGGAAGATGGTGGGCACGGCGCTTCGCGCCTTTGCCCACCCTACGGGATCCTGCTTATCTCACCACGCCCGATGTGAACCCCGCCTTCCGACGCGGCGGCTTGATTTCCTTTTTCAGGAAGCAGCGCGCCTCGCGCCCGGTGTAGCCGGGACGGGCATAGGTGAAGGCGCGGCATTTGTTGTCGGCGGTGCAGGCGGCCTTGCAGGCCTCCTCGCCTTCGCCGACCTTGAGCTCGAAATTGCGCAGGTCTCCGCCCGGACGATCGATCGAGGTTTCCACGCCCTCGATGCGCGGCTCGATCACGCCGGCGCCGCGGACGCCGGAGATGCAGCAATTGCCCGGCACGCGCGCCGGCACCGTATTCTTGAGCCAGCACACCGCCGAGCCGCCTTCGACGTCGGGATAGTTGAAGCTCCAGGAGCGGCAGCGGCGGTCACGCTCGCAGAGCAGCGCACAATCCTCAGGATCACCCGAGGTGACCGGCGTGTTGAAATAGTCGCCGCCCGGGCGGTCGAACGCCGTCTGCGCGGGCGCCGGCACGCTCGCAAACACGAGCGAAAGCAGCGCGGCGCATGCCACGACGCTTGCGATGACGCCCCCGGACAGGCGACCCTTCCCCATCGGAACAGCTTTCGAGTTATTGACGACGCTCAGGTTTTTTCAGCCGATCATTTGATGGCCGCAAACCTGTACGTGCGATGAACGCTCAGTTCCCGATCGTTAGCCTATTGGTCTAGAAAGCGTATTCCGCGTAGGCCGGTTCCACAGAACCCTTCCAGGGACCATTAAACTTGTCCAGCATCTCCTCGGCCGGCGTGCGGCCGGAATCGATGATGCGATCGAGCGGCTCCAGATGCCGGGTCTCGTCGCGGCCGAGCTGGTCGATCCGGCCGCGCCGGCGCAGGCCGGCATGTGCCAGGACGAGGCACTCCTTGGCGATCTCGAAGAGATAGCGATCCCTGATCCGCGACTTGAAGCCGAAGCGCGGCACATCGTCGCGCAAGGCCTGACGTTCAGGCGCGCTCCAGTGCTTCACGATTTCCCAGGCAGCGTCGAGCGAGACGTCGTCGTAGAGCAGCCCGACCCAGAACGCCGGTAGCGCCGGCAACCGGCCCCACGGGCCACCGTCCGAGCCGCGCATCTCGAGATAGCGCTTGAGCCGCACCTCGGGAAAGATCGTCGAGAGATGGTTGGCCCAGTCCGACAGCGTCGGCCGCTCGCCGGGCAGATTGTTGTTGCGGCCGTCGAAGAAGGCGCGGAACGAGGAGCCCGACACGTCGATGTAGTCCTCGCCGCGCTTGACGAAATACATGGGCACGTCGAGCGCGTAGTCCACATAGCGCTCGAAGCCCATGCCGTCCTCGAACGCCCACGGCATCATGCCCGAGCGCGCATTGTCGGTGTCGCGCCAGATCTCGGAGCGGAAGGAGAGGAAGCCGTTCGGCTTGCCCTCGGTGAACGGCGAATTGGCGAACAGCGCGGTCGCGACCGGCTGGAGCGCGAGCGAGACCCGCAGCTTCTTGACCATGTCGGCTTCCGAGGAGAAGTCGAGATTGGTCTGCACCGTGCAGGTCCGGTACATCATGTCGAGGCCGTATTGACCGACCTTCGGCATGTAATTGGTCATGATCTTGTAGCGGCCCTTGGGCATCACCGGGATGTCCGCGCGCGACCAGGACGGCGTCATGCCGAGCCCGAGGAAGCCGATGCCGAGCGGCGTTGCGATCTCGCGCACTTGCGCCAGATGCGCCATCAGCTCGCTCTGGGTCTGGTGCACGTTCTCGACCGGCGCACCGGAGAGCTCGAACTGTCCGCCGGGCTCGAGCGAGATGGCACCGCCGCCGGTGACGTCGTAGAGGCCGATGATGTTGCCTCTCTCCATGATCGGCTCCCAGCCGAGCAGAAGCTTCATGCCCTCGAGCAGCGCGCCAATGCCGCGCGCTCCTTCGTAAGGCACGGGTCGATGGCCTTCGAGCGTGAACGGCGTCTTCTCGTGCTCGGTCCCCAGGCGGAATTCGGAGGGGTCCTTGCAGCCGGCCTCGATCCACGCGACGAGCTCGTCGCGCGATTGCAGTGGCGTCATATCGATCTGGTCTCGCGCCATATCAAACTCTAATCAAAAAGCGCTTCGACCGAACGCGCGGGTGACGGGGAGGGTCCGCGAACCCGCCGGGCGCGCGGACGTGCTGGTTTGCCGCGCGATCATCGCGACGGTGTGCTTTCGTTGACGTTGGCGACGGGCGGCAATTTCATCTCGCCGCACGAACAGCCTAGGCGATCAAGCAGACCACTGAGCTTGACGGCGTCGGCGTCCGATAGTTTCGAACCGACATATTTCTCGATTGCGGCTGAATAAGCGCCCCACATCCGCTTCTGTAACTCGCGGCCGGCTTCCGTGATCTCGACGAACTGGCCGCGCTTGTCGATCTTGCATTCGCGCCGCGAGGCGAGACCTTCGTCGACCAGGCGGTCGATCAGCCGCGAGGTCGAGTATTGCGGGATCAGCATCTGGCGTTCGAGCTCCACCGGCCGCAGCTCGCCAGAGGGGGCGCGGGACAATTCGAGCAGCGCGTCATACCAGGCGAGCGGCGGGAACCCCGCTTTCTTCAGGTCCTGCTCGACACAGTCGAGCACGCGGCTCTGCACCCGCATCAGGCGGATCCAGGCCGAAGTTGCCTCGGTCGATGGTTTGCGTTTCATGGTCGCGCTCAAGCTCGTCGCCCGCTCTTTACCCCATTCGATGCAGTTGCATCAATCTTGACTATTTCATGCAAGCGCATGTAGTCGTTCTTTCGCCCTCGCCAAGCGTCACGAGAAGGAAATTCCATGAAACTGTACTATTCGCCCGGCGCCTGCTCCCTGTCCCCCCACATCGCGCTCCTGGAAGCCGGCCTGCCCTATGAGCTGGTCAAGGTCGATATCCGAGCCAAGAAGCTCGAAAATGGCGAGGATTATCTGAAGCTGAACCCCAAGGGCCAGGTTCCTGCGCTGGGCCTCGATAGCGGTGAGATCGTGACCGAAGGCCCCGTGATTGTCCAGATGATCGCCGATCAGGCATCAAGCAAAGCGCTGGCCCCCGCCCGCGACAGTTCCGAGCGCTACAAGCTGCTCGAATGGCTCAACTTCCTCACCTCGGAGGTGCACAAGAGCTTTGGCCCGCTGTTCGCCCCGGCGCTGAACGACGAGGCCAAGGCCTTCTTCAAGGACCGCGTCATGGGCAAGCTGAAATATATCGACAGCCAGCTCGCCGGCCGCGACTACCTCATGGGCAAGCAGTTCACGGTCGCCGACGGCTATCTCTTCACGATGCTGACCTGGGGTGACCGGATGAAGTTCGACCTCTCGGCGATGCCCAACCTGACCGCCTACAAGACCCGCGTCGCGGCGCGGCCGCAGGTGCAGGAGGCGCTGAAGAAGGAAGGATTGGTCCAGGCAGCGTAAGGCCAGACCACAACAGGCGAGATGATAAAGAGCCGGATCGATGATCCGGCTCTTTTGCTTGAACCGCTCAGGGAAACCCGGAGGTTCGAGATGTCTTGATATCAATTTTACGAGCATTGTCGGAGTTAACAATAACTCCGCCTTGCGTGCTCGGCGGAGGTCACCATCCTTGTGAGAGCAATCCGGTTGGCTCTACTTCAGCTAGGGCCCGCGATGCGGGCCCCCGAACTGGGAAGCTCTCGTGACAACCGTACTCCTCCTCTTGCTCGCGAGTGCAATCACTGGATTAGCGACGGGGCTATTCTTCCGAGTCTGGGCTTTGTCGCTGGTCTCGCCGGCGACCGCGATCCTTGCCGCAACCGTCCTTCAGACCTCAGGCTTCGGATTTTGGACCGGGATTCCGATCGTCGTCGGCTGTCTTGTTGCCGGCCAGCTTGCCTATATGGCGGCGACGTTCCACCTGCACAGAGGGAAGCTCTCAATGCAGGACGAGATCGACGGCGAACCAGGCGAGCATCGCCATCGCCATATCGAAGAAGAGAACGAGTAGGGCCAGGCCGGCCCAGGAGGGAATTTTTCTACGCCGCCGGAGGAGCCCGCGGCGCGGCCACAGCCGACCCACCAGAAATAGCGGGGCGTGTCTTATCGCAACGCCGGCTGCGCTGTCTTGGGACACCGTCGGGATCATTGCGGGACACCTTCAATGCTAATGGTCATCCGGTGATTCATTAGCAAGAGCGGTGCCAGGGCGGAGCGAGCGTGGCTGGGATTTGAAGCGGCGCCGGTGACCCGATATCGGGCCGCGCATTCTCGCCGTTCGATCACGAAAACAAAAAAAGGCCGGATCGATGATCCGGCCTTTTGTTTCTGCGCAGTCTGCGTAGCCCGGATGGAGCGAAGCGTAATCCGGGTAACTCCAGCATCCGAGGAGATGCTGTCCCGGATTTCGCTTTCGCTCCATCCGGGCTACTGGCTGTCTTAGGCCGCCGCCTTCTTCGGCGCGAAGCGGCCGTAGAAAGTCTCGCCCTTCGCCGCCATCTCTTCCAGCAACTTCGGCGGGGTGAAGCGCGAGCCGTATTTGGCCTCTAACTTGTGGCAGAGCTCGACGAACTTCTTCGTGCCCATGAAGTCGATGTAGGACAGCGTACCGCCGGTGAACGGCGCGAAGCCGAAGCCGAGGATCGAGCCGACATCGGCCTCGCGCGGATCGGTGATGACGCGGTCCTCGACCGTGCGCGCGGCTTCCACGGCCTGCACTACCAGGAAGCGCTGCTTCAGCTCCTCGACGTCGAGCGTATCAGGGTCGAGCTGCTTCGGCTGCAACGCCGACAGGCCTGGCCACAGGCTCTTCTGACCCTTGCCCTTCTCGGGATAGTCGTAGAAGCCCTTGCTGTTCTTGCGGCCGAGCCGGCCCTGCTTCTCGACCATCTCGACCATCAGCTTCTTCTGGTCGGGATTGATTGCGTTGGGGCCGAGATCGGCTTCCGTCGCCTTCATGATCTTGAGGCCGAGGTCGAGCGCGACTTCGTCCGACAGCGAGAGCGGGCCGACCGGCATGCCTGCCATCTTGGCGCAGTTCTCGATCATCGCCGGCGGCACGCCTTCGAGGAACATCTCGTTGCCCTCGGCGACATAGCGGCCGACGCAGCGGTTGGCGAAGAAGCCGCGGCTGTCATTGACGACGATCGGCGTCTTGCCGATCTGCCGGACATAATCGAGCGCGGTCGCGAGCGCGACATCGCCGGTGTTCTTGCCGAGGATGATCTCGACCAGCATCATCTTCTCGACGGGCGAGAAGAAGTGGATGCCGACGAACTTGCCCTGGTCCTTGAAGCTCTCGGCCAGCGAGGTGATCGGCAGCGTCGAGGTGTTGGACGCGAAGATCACATCGGGCTTCAGGTATTCCTGCGCCTTGGCGAAGGTCTCCGCCTTGACCTTGCGGTCCTCGAACACGGCCTCGATGACGAGGTCGACGTCCCTCAGCGCGGCATAGTCCGCCGTCGCCGTGATGCGCGCGAGCAGCGCTTCGGCATCGCCAGGCTTGGCGCGGCCTTTCTTGATCTGCTCCTCGATCACCTTCTGCGCATGCGCCTTGCCCTTGTCGGCGCTCTCCTGGTCGCGATCGATCAGGACGACGTCGAGGCCGGCACGGGCCGAGACGTAGCCGACGCTCGCGCCCATGAAGCCGGCGCCGATCACGGCGATCTTCTTCACCTTGGTGGGCGGCACGTTCTTCGGACGGCGAGCGCCCTTGTTCAATTCCTGCATCGACAGGAACAGGCTGCGGATCATTGCAGCCGCTTCCTTCGAGCGCAGCACCGAGGTGAAATAGCGCGACTCGACGCGAAGCGCGGCGTCGATCGGCAGCTGCAGACCTTCATAGACGCAGCTCATGATCGCGCGCGCGGCCGGATAATTGTCGTAGGTCTCGCGGCGATAGATGGCGTTGCCGGCGGGGAACATCATCATGCCGGCCTTGGAGAACACCGGGCCGCCGGGGAGCTTGAAACCCTTCTCGTCCCAGGGCGCGACCGCTTTGCCACCGCCCTTGATCCAGTCCTTGGCCGCCTTGATGAGATCGGCGGCGGGAACGATGGCGTGGATCAGGTTCAGCGCCTTTGCTTTCTCCACCGTGACAGGATCGCCCTTGAGGAGGATCGTCATCGCGTCCTGCGGCGGCGCCAGGCGCGGCACGCGTTGCGTACCGCCGGCGCCGGGGAATAGGCCAACCTTGACCTCGGGCAGGCCGAGGCGGGTCTTGGGATTCTCCGCGGCCACGCGATAGTGGCAGCATAGCGTGATCTCGAAACCGCCGCCGAGCGCGAGGCCGTTGATCGCGGCCGCCCACGGCTTGCCGGAGGTCTCGATCGAGCGCAGCACCTGCGAGAAGCGGCGGCTCTGGTCGAACAGCATCTGGTTCGCCGCGGTCTCGCCCTGCTCCTTGAACACGTTGGCATAAGCCTGGTTCATGCCTTCGAGCATCGACAGGTCGGCACCGGCGCAGAATGCTTCTTTCGCCGAGGTGATGACGACGCCCTTCACCGCGGCGTCTGCCGTGGTCGCCTTGACGATGGCGTCGAGCTCGTTGGTCGAAGTCTCGTCGAGCACGTTCATCGAACGGCCCGGGATGTCCCAGGTGACGAGCGCGATGCCGTCGGAATCGGTCTCAACCTTGAAGTTCTTGTACGACATGTTGGTTGCTCCTCGGTGCCGCAGCCGATGCCAGGCGCGGCGGTTGACTTAAGGTCTCGTAGGGTGGGCTAAGGCGCTCTTGCGCCGTGCCCACCCTCGTTCGCGGAGACAGCACTGGTGGGCACGCTTCGCTTTGCCCACCCTACGGCAGCTCGTTACACCCGCTCGATGATGGTTGCGGTGCCCATGCCGCCGCCGATGCACAGCGTCACCAGCGCGGTGGACTTGTTGGTGCGCTCGAGCTCGTCGAGCACGGTGCCGAGGATCATCGCGCCCGTCGCCCCGAGCGGATGGCCGAGCGCGATCGCACCGCCATTGACGTTGATCTTGGCGTTGTCGATGTCGAAGGCCTGGATGTAGCGCAGCACGACCGAGGCGAAGGCCTCGTTGAGCTCGAACAGGTCGATGTCGGACTTCTTCATGCCGGAGCGCGCGAACAGCTTCTCGGTGACGTCGACCGGGCCGGTCAGCATCATCGCCGGTTCCGAGCCGATGTTGGCGAAGGCGCGAATCTTCGCACGCGGCTTCATGCCGTATTTCGCACCCGCCTCCTTGCTGCCGAGCAGCACGGCGCCGGCGCCGTCGACGATGCCCGAGGAGTTGCCGGCGTGGTGCACGTAGTTGACGCGCTCGATCTCGGGGTGCGACTGCAGCGCGACGCCGTCGAAGCCGCCCATCTGCGCCATCATCGTGAACGACGGCTGCAGCTGCGCCAGTGACTGCATCGTCGTCGAGGGACGCATGTGCTCGTCCTTGGCGAGGATGGTGAGGCCATTGATGTCCTTGACCGGCACCACCGACTTGTTGAAGCGGCCCTCGTCCCAGGCCTTGGCCGCGCGCTGCTGGCTCTGCACCGCGTAGGCATCGACGTCGTCACGCGAGAAACCGTATTTGGTGGCGATCAGATCGGCGGAAACGCCCTGCGGCATGAAATAGGCCGGCACCGCCATCGAGGGATCCATCGGCCAGGCGCCGCCGGAGGCGCCGATACCGACGCGGCTCATCGATTCGGCGCCGCCGCCGATCACCAGCTCATGCTGGCCGCTCATCACCTGCGCGGCGGCAAAGTTCACGGCGTCGAGACCTGAGGCACAGAAGCGGCTGATCTGCACGCCGGGCACGGCGTCGCCGAGACCGGCCTTGAGCGCTGCGAAGCGCGCGATGTCGGAGCCCGCTTCGCCGACGGGATCGACCACGCCGAGCACGACGTCATCGACGGAATCCTCAGGCAGGTTGTTGCGGTCCTTCAGCGCCTTCAGCGGCACGGTGGCGAGCGCAAGCGCCGTCACTTCGTGCAGCGCACCGTCCGCCTTGCCGCGGCCGCGCGGGGTGCGAACGTGGTCGTAGATGAATGCCTCAGGCATGACGCCCTCCTGGTGTGATGTTCAGATCGATTGGGAGCGGGCAGCGGAAGCAGGCTCAGAACGCTTCCGCCGGCAATTCCATGATGGTGGCGCAGCCGGCCTGGATGCGCGCGAGATTGGCGGCGGTCTCCGGCAGCATCCGCTCCATGAAGAAGCGGCCGGTGACGAGCTTGGTCGAGAGATAGGGCGTCGCCCCGCTCTCGGCAATCTTCGCCTGCGTCACCTTCGCCATCTTCGCCCACATGTAGCCGAGCGCGACGAAGCCGAAGAGATGCAGGTAATCGGTTGCGGCAGCGCCCGCATTGTCCGGCTTGACCATCGCGTTCTGCATCAGCCAGGTGGTGGCCTGCTGGAGATGGCCGAGCGAGGTCGAGAGCGGGGTGATGAAGGGTTTGAGCGCCTCGTCGCCGCCGTTCTCCTTGGCGAAGGCCATGACCTCGCCGAAGAAGGCCATGATGGCGCGGCCGCCGTCGCGCGGCAGCTTGCGGCCGACCAGGTCAAGCGCCTGGATGCCGTTGGCGCCTTCATAGATCATCGCAATGCGCGCATCGCGCACGAACTGCTCCATGCCCTGCTCGGCGATGTAGCCGTGGCCGCCATACATCTGCTGCGCCTGCACCGCATTGGCAAAGCCGTAATCGGTGAGGAAGCCCTTCAGCACCGGGGTCATCAGGCCCATGTGATCGTCGGCGGCCTGGCGATCCTTGGGATCCTCGGAGCGGTGGGCGACGTCGCTCTTCAGCGCGGTCCAGATCACGAAGGCGCGCGCGGCTTCATTGAAGGCGCGGATCGAGAGCAGCGTGCGGCGCACGTCGGGATGCACGATGATTGGATCGGCTTGCTTGTCCGGCGCCTTGGCGCCGGTGAGTGCGCGACCCTGGATGCGCTCGCGGGCATAGGCGACCGCGTTCTGATAGGCGACCTCGGACTGCGCGAGGCCCTGCACGGCGACGCCGAGGCGAGCCTCGTTCATCATCACGAACATGCCCTGCATGCCCTTGTTCTCTTCGCCGATCAGCCAGCCGGTGGCGTTGTCGTAGTTCATCACGCAGGTGGAATTGCCGTGGATGCCCATCTTGTGCTCGATCGAGCCGCAGACCACGCCATTGCGCTGCCCGACCGAACCATCGGCATTCACCAGGAATTTCGGCACCACGAACAGCGACACGCCCTTGATGCCGGCGGGCGCGCCCTCGATGCGGGCGAGCACGAGGTGGATGATGTTGGAGGCGAGGTCATGCTCGCCGGCCGAGATGAAGATCTTGGTGCCCGTGATCTTGAAGCTGCCGTCGGCCTGGCGCACCGCCTTGGTGCGCAGCATGCCGAGATCGGTGCCGCAATGCGGCTCGGTCAGGTTCATGGTGCCGGTCCATTCGCCGGCGACCATTTTCGGCACGTAAGTCTGCTTCTGCTCGGGCGTGCCGTGCACCAGCAATGCCGCGGTCGCGCCCATGGTGAGGCCGCCATACATCGAGAACGCCATGTTGGCGGAGATCTGGAATTCGTTGACCGCCTGGCTCAGCGTCACCGGCAGGCCCTGGCCGCCATATTCCGTCGGCGCCGACAGACCGAGCCAGCCGCCTTCGACGACCTGCTTGAAGGCATCCTTAAAACCCTTCGGCGTGGTGACGCTGCCGTCCTCAGTGCGCTTGCAGCCTTCGAGATCGCCGACACGGTTGAGCGGCTGCAGCACCTCCTCGGCGAGCTTGGCGGCCTCGCCGAGGATCGCCTCGCGCACGTCGCTCGACGCGTCCGAGAAGCCCGGCAGATTATCGTAGCGATCGATCTGGAAGACGTCGTTGAGCAGGAAGTTCACGTCTTCGACAGGGGCTTTATAGATCGGCATGGCGTTCTCCCGGCATTAACCTTGAAGTGATCGGGCCTTGAAGTGGTGGAATTCTCGTGAAGTCCCTGCGGCGCAGTCGCGAGCTTAGCGGCTTCTGCACCTCGGGGCAGTGTCATGATCGGGCGGCAAGCTGCTCCGCCATCAGGCGATGCAGCATGTTGATGGCCTTGAGCGGACGCACCATCACCTTGAAATGGGTGATGCGTCCTTCGCTGTCGAAGCTGATGATGTCGACACCGTTGATCTCGATGCCGTCGATGACGTTCTTGAATTCGAGCACGGCGCCATTGCCGCTGCGCCATTCACCGACATAGGTGAAGCCGGGACCGCCGAGCACCTTCTCGGCGCTGGAGAGGTATTTGAAGGTGATGTCGCGCCCGCGCTGCGGGGTGTGCACGACGGGGCTTTCGAACACGGCATCCGGGTGCAGAAGGTCCCAGAGCGCGGCGCGGTCGTGAGACTTCATGTAGGCGTACCAGGAATCGAGGCCGGTCATTCTCAGGTGCCTCCCTAGGGCAAGGGCATAAATGCGAAAACAACCCCATGCACAGTAGCGAGAAGGTTGATTCCGCTGGATTTTCGGTCGGGGTCTTGGACCCCGTCCGCAAGCTGCCTCATATGCACATTGACGCATATGCGCCGATGCGCATAAAGTCAAGCAGGTTGGTCAGACCTAAAGGGAGGCCGGTCATGGCACTCGGCGACGCAATCCTCGCATGCCTGACGGAACGTCCGATGACGGGCTACGAGCTCGCCAAGACGTTCGATTCTTCGATCGGCTTCTTCTGGAAGGCCGACCATCAGCAAATCTACCGCGAGCTCTCCAAGCTGCGCGACCGCGGCCACATCCAGGGCCGCGAGGTCGTGCAATCCGGCAAGCCCAATAAGCTGATCTATACGCTGACTCCCGAGGGCAGAACAGCGCTGCGGCACTGGGCCGCGCGACCAAGCACGCCGGCCTCGACCAAGGACGACCTCCTGGTGCGGCTGCATGCGCTCGACAGCATCGACATCGAGCCGCTGCGCACTGACCTGATGGCCCGCCTGGAGCATCACCGCGACCGCCACGCCAATTACGAGCGCATCCTGAAGAAGCGCTTTCCCGACGGCACGGCGGAAGGCCGGCTCGATCTCGGCAACCTGCTGCTGCTCCGCCTCGGCGCCCGGCACGAGCAGATGGTGGCCGATTTCTGCGAGGAGACGCTGGAGGCGCTGTCGGCGATGAGCGGCAAGGCAACGGTGGTGCCGATCGACGAGGGCAAGCGCGAGGGGAAGGGTTAAGTCGGGCACCCGCTCGGGCAGTCCCCTGAAGGCAACATGTGACTTGTAAGGCCCAGACCTCGTTTGAGGCGAGGGCATCCCGGACCGCGAATCGATCCGCCGACGGCGCGGCTCACCGCGTCTGCGGAGGAGCGATCCCGCCGATGCGGGCCTTGAACTCGGGGCACTCGACCAGCGGCGTATGTGTGCAAATCGCAGCGTGCCTGAGGCTATCCCGCATGCGGGTCAGGCGAGAAATTTCCTGATCCAGTTCCTCGGCTCGTTCGGCCATTCGCGCGCGCAACACGGAGTCGCTCGGTGTCGCAACGAGAAACCGTCCGATTTGTGCGAGCGAGAACCCCGCCAGTCTCGCGCAGCTTATGAGCGCCAGCCGGTCCAGCGTCTTGGCGTCATAAGTGCGACGCAAGCCGTTGCGACCACTCGACTCGATCAAGCCACGCATTTCGTAGAACCGGAGTGCGGAGGGCGCGAGCCCCGATTGCCGGGCGACATCGGCGATGTCCAACAGCATCACATCCCTCTTGACTTGAACTGTACTTCAAGTGGCACGATCGCCGCCGTCACGTCAATTGAATTTCGGAGATTATCGTCATGACGCTGGATCCGCAGGTCGAAGCGCACCTCAAGCGGCTCGCTGGAACGGGCTTCGCCGATCTACACAAACTGCCCCCGGACCAAGTGCGCGCCGGAATGCGGCGAATGTCCAATGCTCTGGGCAAGCCCGAATCCGTCGCGCAGGTCGAGGATCGCGCGATCCAAACCGTCACAGGCGATTGCCGCATTCGCGTGTATCGCCCGGCCCCCAGCCAGGTCCGTCCAATCATCGTCTTCTTTCATGGCGGAGGCTTCGTGCTTGGCGATCTCGACACCCATGACGGACTCGCACGCGCTTTGGCCAATGCCACGGGCAGCGTCGTGGTTTCGGTCAACTATCCGCTCGCACCCGAAAACAAATATCCAGCCGCGCGCAACGCAGCCTACGCTGCGACCAAATGGATCGCCGACCATGCGGCCGAGATCGGCGGCGACGCCTCGCGGTTGGCGGTCGCGGGCGACAGCGCAGGAGGGAATTTAGCCGCGGTCGTCGCGCTGATGGCGAGGGATGCGGGAGCGCCCAAGATCGCCTTTCAACTGCTGATCTATCCGGATCTCGACTTCCGGCGATCAAACACGTCGATACGGGAGTTTGCCGGGAAATGGGGCAACATCAGCCGCGAAACGCAGGACTGGTTCATGAATCACTATCTCAACAAAGACGAAGAGAAGCTCGACCCTTTGGTGTCGCCTTTGCTTGCGCCAAGTTTGGCAGGCTTGCCTCGGACGTTCATCATCACCGCCGAGTACGATGCCCTCCGCGACGAGGGGGAAGACTATGGCCGGCGGCTCCAGGGCGCTGGCGTCGACGTTGTCGTGCGACGGTACGACGGAATGATCCATGAATTCCTGCGATGGCCGTTCGACGGCAGCAGGCAAGCATTGCGGGACGCTGCCGACACCTTGGCGACCGCCCTCGGTTCCTGATCTTCGAACTGTCCGAGTGGAGCAAGCTGCCACCCGCTGCGCTCGAAAAGCACAGCGACCGCAGCCTCACACCCCCGGTTTCCCCCGCCCAACTTTAAGACACCCGCGCCGGCGTTCCTTAACTCGTTATTTACCGTAACAGGAAAAAGTCGGTTTTCGAGGCAGACGACCTGCGCCAAATTCGGTTGTGTTTACAACCGGGCACGCGTGGGGAGGCTGGAGGCGCCGGGTGGGGCGCCGGAGTCGGAACCGGACAGAGTCATGAATTCGCGCGTATCGTGGAGTGTTGACGGCATCGATCCCTCCGTCCGGGAGCGGGCCGAAGCTGCTGCGCGCAGAGCCGGCATGTCACTCAACGATTGGCTGAACTCCACGCTCGGCGAGACAGCGCCACCGAACTTTCGCGCACCGTACGACCAGCGTCCGCACCACATCCCGCAAGGACCGAGCCAGGAAAGCCGCGAAGTCGCCGACATCCACCAGCGGCTCGATGCGATCACCCAGCAGATCGAACGGATTTCAAAGCCCGTCCAGCGCCAGGACACCGCGCGACAAGACGTCTCGCGCGAGCAGGGCGTCGCACGCCAGCTCAACGATGCGATCTCGCGGCTCGATGCGCGGCTCTCGCAGATCTCGAAGCCGCAGCCGCAGCAGCCTCAGGCCCAGCGGCCGGCACCGTCACCGGTCGAGACGCGCCAGCGCCAGGCCGATGCGGTCGAGCGCGCGGCAGCCCAGGTCTATCGCAATTCGCCGCCCCTGAGCCCGGCGTCGTTCGACGTCGCGGTCGCCGAGATCACGGCGCGGCAGAGCGAGCTCGACGGCTTTACGCCCAGGCAGATGCCGCCACGCGCCGCGCCGTCGATTGCGCCGGCGGCGGCGCCACCCGCCCCCGCCTACGCGCCGCCGCCTCCGCAGCCGGACTTCTCGTCGCTCGAGCGCCATCTGCTCAAGATCACGAGCCAGATCGAGTCGCTCCAGCGCCCTGACAATACCGAGCAGGCGATCACCGCGTTCCGCAGCGAACTTGCCGAGATCCGCCACGCCATCACCGAGGCGATGCCGCGGCGCGCGATCGAATCGATTGAGAACGAGATCCGCTCGCTGCACCGTCGCATCGACGAGACCCGCTCCAACGGCACCGACGGCCAGGTCCTCTCCGGCATCGAGCGCGCGCTATCCGATATCAAGCAGGTGCTGCGCACGCTGACACCGGCCGAGCAGCTCACCGGCTACGACGAGGCGATCCGCAATCTCGGCGCCAAGCTCGATCTGATCCTGCGCGCCAATGACGATCCCTCGACCGTGCGCCAGCTCGAAGACGCGATCTCGGCGCTGCGCGGCATCGTCTCCAACGTCGCCTCCAACGAAGCGCTCGCGCGTCTGTCCGAAGACGTACAGCTGCTGTCGTCCAAGGTCGACCAGATCACCCGCGCCTCCGGCCCCAGTGACAGCTTTGCGGTGCTGGAGCAGCGCATCGCGGCGCTCACCGCCGCGCTCGAGACGCGCGAGCGGCCGCAGCCATCCGAGAGCACCGAGCACCTGGAAGCTGCGATCCGCGCGCTGTCGGACCGCTTCGACCGCATGCAGGTCGGCAACGACTCGGCCTCGACCTTCGCCCATCTCGAGCAGCGTGTCTCGTATCTGCTGGAGCGGATCGAGACCGCCTCCGATCCGCGCAGCGGCAATTTGAGCCGCGTCGAGGACGGGCTGCATGACATCCTCAGGCACCTGGAACGGCAGCAGGCGACCTATTCCGCGCTGGCCGAGAGCCGCAATTCGGCGCCGCCTGCCGATTCCGGCGTGGTCGATCTCGTCAAGCGCGAGCTCTCCGACATCCGCTTCAGCCAGGCCGAGACCAACCGGCATACGCAGGATTCGCTCGAAGCCGTTCACAACACGCTCGGCCATGTCGTCGACCGCCTCTCCATGATCGAGGGCGATCTGCGCGCGGTGCGCACCGCGCCGCCCGCCCCTGCGCCGCAGATGCCGATGCCCGCTCCGATGGAGCCCGCGCCGATGGCGCGCGAGCCGCGGCCGCCACAGCAGCAGCCGAAATACGATCCGAAGCCGGAGCTTCCGAACCCGGCCGCCGCGCATGCAGCGCAGGCCGCTTTCGTCGCCGCGCCGCGCGAATTCCATGCCGCTGCCCCCGCCGCGCCACCGCCGGTGCCGGCGGCGCCGCAAGTCACATCACCCTTGCCGCCGCGCGCGATCAGCGAAATCCTCGAGCCGCATACCGCGCCTGCGCGGGCTGCGCTGGCGCCGGAATTGCCGCCGGATCATCCGCTCGAGCCGGGTACACGGCCGGGTGGACGCGTCGCCACGCCGTCGGAGCGCATTGCCGCCTCCGAGAGCGCGATCAGCGGAATTCCCACTGCTCCGAAAGAGCCGGTGTCGTCGTCGAGCTTCATCGCCGCTGCGCGCCGCGCCGCCCAGGCCGCCGCCGCGCAGCCAGAAAAGACCGGCCGCGCCGCCAAGGCCGGGGCCGATCGCTCCAAGGACAAGGGCAAGGACGGCGGTTCGACCATCACCGCGAAGATCCGCTCGCTGCTGGTCGGCGCGAGCGTGGTCGTGATCGTGCTCGGCACCTTCAAGATGGCGATGAACCTGCTCGATGGCGGCAGCGTGCCGCCAGCGCCGCAGGCCATGGAGAATACGTCGAGCCAGCCCACCCCGCTGGCTCCCCGCCCCCGGTCGAGACCAAGCCCGCCACGCCCGAGCAGGTCACGCCGTCGATGACCTCGCCGACGCCGATCGGACGACAATCCCAGAACAATGCCGCGCCGGCCGCCAATCCGGGCAGCTCGGCCTCGGTCGAAATCCCGCCCGCGCCTGCCGTGGCCCCGCCGCCACCTGCCTCCAGCGACGTCACCGGCGCGCTGTCGGGCACGAGCCGCGTCAAGCTCGGCCTCATCCAGGTGCCGCCGAGCGAGAAGCTGCCTGATGGCATCGGCGGCCCGGGCCTGCGCACCGCCGCGATGAAGGGCGATGCGACTGCGGCCTACGAGATCGGTGTGCGCTTTGCCGAGGGCAAGGGCGTCGCTACGAACTACGATGAAGCCGCCAAATGGTACGACCGCGCGGCGCAGGCCGGCGTGGTCCCCGCGACCTTCCGCCTCGGCACGCTCTATGAGAAGGGCCTTGGCGTGAAGAAGGACGCCGACATCGCCCGCCGCTACTACACGCAGGCCGCCGAGCGCGGCAACGCCAAGGCCATGCACAATCTGGCGGTGCTCGATGCCGACGGCGGCGGACGCGGCGCCAATTACAAGAGCGCAGCGCAGTGGTTCCGCAAAGCCGCCGATCGCGGCGTCGCCGACAGCCAGTTCAACCTCGGCATCCTCTATGCCCGCGGCATCGGCGTCGAGCAGAACCTCGCCGAATCCTACAAATGGTTCAGCCTGGCAGCGGCCCAGGGCGATGCGGATGCGGCCGGCAAGCGCGACGACGTCGCCAAGCGGCTCGATCCGCAATCGCTCGCCGCCGCCAAGCTCGCGATCCAGACTTTTAGCGCCGAGCCGCAGCCCGACGATGCGGTCAATGTTGCGACGCCCGCCGGCGGCTGGGACAGCGCGCCGCAGGCGAGCGCCAAGCCCGCACCGAAGCAAGTCGCGACCAAGCGCTCGGCCTCGGCGGCGCATTGAGCGCGGTCGCACTCTCCTCTTGTCGTCGCCCGGCTTGCCGCCTTCGCTGAAGCTTCGGCGGCCGAGCACCCTTGTGGCCCCGGCGTAGCCTTGGCGGAGCCGGGACCGGGCGACCCAGTATTCCAGAGACGCCGGTGTGGTGCGGAGAAGCCGCGGTGTACTGGATGCCCCGGTCAAGCCGGGGCATGAAAGCGGAGAAGGTGGACACTCAAGGTTCAGTCGATCGACCACGGGCTCGGTGCACCTCTCCCGCTTGCGGGAGAGATCGGCGCGTGCCGGGCGAGGCGAAGCATCGTCCCGCGCGCCGGGTGAGGGCTTTATCCTCTGGGGGAGTCTCACTGCGGAGACACCCTCTCCCCAACCCTCCCCCGCAGGCGGGGGAGGGAGCGCACCTCCGTTGCACAACGATCTCGGATGTCATCACGCCTTCGTCCCGGCCCTTCACCCCGCCCAAAATTCCCGGTCCCGCCCGCCGGCGAATTCCGCTATTGAGGGGGCGGCAATCGTTCCGACCTTCCCGCGAGCAATCCGCGTTAGTCGATCCGTCCCGCCCGGCGCGTGGTTCAATGCAGCTCTACCTTCCGATCGCCGATCTTCCGGTCAACGTCTTCCTGGTGCTCGCCATGGGCGCCGCGGTCGGCTTCGTCTCCGGCATGTTCGGGATCGGCGGCGGCTTCCTGATGACGCCGCTACTGATCTTCATCGGCATCACGCCGGCGGTCGCAGTTGCCTCCGTCACGAGCCATATCGCGGCCTCGTCCTTTTCGGGCGCACTGTCCTATTGGCGGCGGCGCGCGATCGATCCGGCGCTGGCGAGCGTCCTGCTCTGCGGCGGCGTCACCGGCACGGCGCTGGGGGTGTGGACCTTCACCCAGCTCCGCGCGCTCGGCCAGCTCGACCTGATGATCGCGCTCTCTTACGTCGTGCTGCTCACCACCGTCGGCAGCCTGATGTTCTCCGAAGGCCTGCGCGCCCTGATGCGGACCCGGCGCGGCGCGGTGCCGCCGCGCCGCACCCACAATTGGATCCACGGCCTGCCGCTGAAGATGCGGTTCAAGCGCTCCAAGATCTACCTGTCGGTGATTCCCGTGGTGGTCGTCGGCATCGTGATCGGCTTCATCGGCGCCATCATGGGCATCGGCGGCGGCTTCATCCTGGTGCCGATCATGATCTATCTCTTGCGGGTGCCGACCTCGACGGTGATCGGCACCTCCATGGTCCTCACCCTGGTCACGATGCTGTTCGCGACCATGCTGCATGCGGTGACCAATCACCTCGTCGACGCCGTGCTGGCGCTGATCCTGATGGTCGGCGGCGTCACCGGCGCGCAGTTCGGCGCCCGTGCGGGACAGAAGATCCGCGGCGAGCAGCTGCGGCTGCTGCTGGGCCTGTTGATCCTCTCGGTCGGGGTCCGCTTCGCGATCGAGCTGGTGATCCGGCCCGAGGACCTCTTCACCATCCGCGAGCTGGGAGTGAGCACCTGATGCGCGCGCTGCTCGCCCTCCTTCTCGTCCTGCTGCTCGGCTCGGCCGCGCGCGCCGAGCGACTGATCGTGTCGGTCTCCAACCACCGCGTCACGGTGACGCCGAACTATTCCGGCGAGGAGCTGGTGCTGTTCGGCTCGGTGGAGAAGGATGCGACGACGCCGGCCGACCGCGCGGCTTACGATCTCGTGGTCACCGTGATGGGCCCGCGCGCCGACATGGTGACGCGGCGGAAAGAACGCACCTTCGGCATCTGGATCAACACCGACTACCGGCAATTCCTGCAGGTGCCGAGCTATCTGGCGCTGTTCGCCAACCGTCCCTTCGACGCCATCACCTCGCCCGAGATCGCGCGCCGGCAGCAGATCGGGCTCAACAACGTGCGGCTGACCCAACGGGTCAGCGGCGACTATGCCGACGTGGTGCCGAACGACGCGTTCCGCTCCGCCTTCATCCGCCTTCGCACCCAGCACGGCCTTTATCGCGAGGATGCGAGCGCGGTGACGTTCCTGACGCCGACGCTGTTCCGCACCGGCATTCCACTGCCGGCGGAGGTGCCGATCGGCACCTATGAGGTGGAGATCAAGCTGTTTGCGAACGGCGCGTTCATCGGCAAGACCGAGACCGCGTTCGAAATCGTCAAAGTCGGCTTCGAGCAGTTCGTCGCCACCAGCGCGCGGCAGAACGGGCTGATCTACGGCCTGGCCACTGCGGCGATGGCGCTGATGACGGGATGGATGGCATCGATCGTGTTCCGGAAGGACTAACGGCATACTCCGTCATTGCGAGCGAAGCGAAGCAATCCAGACTGCCGCCGCGGAAGGATTCTGGATTGCTTCGTCGCAAGGGCTCCTCGCAATGACGACGTGGCGAAATCACGGCGCCTCGATCACCGTCGGCACGCCCGGCTCCAGCAGGCGCAACCGCGTCCCAAAGCCGAGCACGTCGAAGGTCTTGCGCAGATCCTCGCTGTTCTGGCGGAAATGCGCCCAGCCTTCGGTGTGCACCGGCACGATCATCGCATCGGGAAAGGCACGCGCAGTCTCGATGGTGTCGTTGGTGTCCATGGTGAGATGAAACGGCCCGCGCGTTTGCGCCGCGCCCGCGAAGGGCAGCACCACCCCGCATTTGAAGCGGCGCGCAACTTCGGCGACGCCGTCAAACCAGGTGGTGTCGCCGCTGATATAGACCGGACGCGTGTCCTTCCGGCTCGACGACACCACGAATCCAATGACATCACCCGACAGCGGCTCGATACCGGCCGGACCGTGGCGCGCGGGCGTCGCGGTGATCGTCAGCGTATTGCCGTCGTCGTCCCTCAGATGCGCGGCGCTCCAGGGCGCAAGGCCCTCGACATGGCCGCCGAGGCGCTTTGCGCCCGCCTCGGTCGTCAGCACGCGCTTGACCTTGAAGAGATATTCGCGGCCGGAATTGTCGAGATTGTCGGAGTGCTGGTCGTGGCTGAGCAGCACCGCATCGACCGGGCCGATCGCGTCAGGCCTCACCGCAGGTCCGATCGTTTTCTCCAGCTTCACATGCGGCAGTTGATAGGCACCGGGCGCATCGAAGGTCGGATCGGTGAGCAGGCGAAAGCCGTCGATCTCGATCAGCGCCGTGGGGCCGCCGATCAGGGTGATGGAAACGGGCATGATGAACTCCTGTTACGACACGGGCTTTGCCGGCCGCGTCACCAGATAAATGCCGAGCGCGACTGGAATGATCCCGAGCAAATCGCGGGCCTCGACGTGTTCGCCGAGCACGACGAAGGCGAACAGCATGCCGAGCGGCGGCATCAGGAAATGATAGCTGCTTGCCGCCGTCGCCCCGCACACTTTCAGGAGATGAAACCAGAGCAGGTAGGCGAGGATCGAGCCGCCGAGCACGAGGAAGGCAAAGGCGCCGATCAGGCTCGGGGTGAGCACGATCGCGTGAACGTCGGCGAAGGTGAGCGCGATCGGCGCCAGCACGATACCGGCGGCGATATTCTGGATGCCGTTGCCGATCCACAACGAACCCTTCGGCGCGAGCAGCTTGAACAGGATGGTGCCGGCAACGATCGAGGCCAGCGAAGCCAGCGTGAACAGGATGCCGTGCAGGCTATCGGTACCCACCGACAGACGGTGCCAGACGATGAAGGTGACACCGATGACGCCGAGCAGCAGGCCCGCCGCCTTGCGCCAGGTCATGCTTTCGCCGAGCAGCAGCGCGGCGAGCGCAGCCGTGAACACCGGATTGGCCGACACGATCAGCCCGCCGAGGCCGGCGGAGACCGATTGCAGGCCGGTATAGCCAAGCCCGAGATAGAGCGCGTTGTTGGCGATACCGAGCACGGCGAAGATCGCGGCGTCGCGCCAGGACAGCGACCAGCCGTCGCCGCGAATCCAGGTCGCCCCCAGGATCAGAATGCCGGCGAGCGAGAAGCGTGCCGCGAGCAGGATCAATGGCGGGCAATAGGTGACGCCGATCTTGCCGGCGACGAAGGCGTAGCTCCAGAGCAGACAGAACAGGCCGATAGTGAGCGGCAGCGGATTGAAACGGCTGCGGGGGACGGCGATCGATGGGGCGAGCGACATGAGGGCATTCTCCTGGAGCCCCCGATCTAGGAACGCGGCTTGTCATTTGGAAATTAAATGATTAACTTCACTTCAGTGGATTTTTGAATGGAGGCGGGTCATGCTCGATCTCGAGCTGCTGCGCAGCTTCGTCTCGGTGGTCGAGGCCGGCGGCTTCACCCGCGCCGGCGAGCGCGTCCACCGCACGCAATCGACCGTGAGCCAGCAGATCAAGCGGCTGGAGGAGGATGTCGGCCAGGTGCTGCTGCACCGCGACGGCAAGGACGTGCGCCCGACCGAAGCCGGCGAGCGGCTGCTGTTCTATGCGCGGCGGCTGCTCTCGCTCGCCGAGGAGGCGCGCGATGTGCTGCGCCAGCCCGACGGCGAAGGCGCGATCAGGCTCGGCATTCCCGAGGATTTTGCCGCGTACCGATTGGCGAAACTGCTTGGTGCGTTCTCGCGCTCGCATCCGCGCCTGCGGCTCGATGTGCGCGCCGACCAGAGCAAGCATCTGGCCCGTGATCTCGAACGCGGCGAACTTGATCTTGCGCTCTATAAGCGCGAGGCTGGCGCGAAGGACGCCATCGCGGTGTGGCCCGAGCGGGTGCACTGGGTCACCAGCAAGAGCCATCCGGTCGACGTCAACGTGTCGTCGGTGCCGCTGATCGGTTTTCCGCTCGGCTGCATCTATCGCGCCGGCGCCATCCACGCGCTGGAAAGCGCGGGCCGCGCCTGGCACACCGCCTACACGTCATCCAGTCTCGCCGGCATCCAGGCCGCGGTCGCCGCCGGCATGGGACTGAGCATCCTGTCGGAGATGGCCATCCAGTCCGATCACCGCGTGCTGACCGCCAAGGACGGCTTTGCGCCGATCAACCGCACCGAGGTGGCATTGATGGCCGCACCGGGCGCCAGCCCTGCGACGCTGCGGCTGGCGGATCGGCTCGCCGAGTTTTGCGATGATGTGCAGGCGAAGGCGGCGTGAACTTGCGGGATGCGTAGGGTGGGTTAGCCGAAGGCGTAACCCACCACTGTCTGTCTCAACGGATGCAAAAGAGGTGGGTTACGCTTCGCTAACCCACCCAACGAAGCGCGCCCTTCAATAACACCGCGACGCGGCAATCGCGTGGACGCGGCGGTCGCCGAGCAGATGGGCGACAAAGCCGTTGGTCGGAAAGATTTTCGCGAACGCTTCATCGCGGATGCTGAGGCCGCCGGCATAGGCGCCGAAGGCCGGCATCACGGCGCGCATCCCGTCACTGGCGAAGCAGCGGCGCTCCATCGAGCGGCCGCGCGCGGAGACGCGGGCCTTGGGATGCAGATGGCCGGCGATCTCACCGCTTGCGCCGGTCGGCTCGTGGCGGAAGGTGATCGGGCCGATCGCGACTTCGTCGGCGACGGTGCCGCCGAGATCGCGCGGCAGCATCGGATCGTGATTGCCTGAGATCCAGATCCAGTCGCGGCCGGCCTGGAGTGCGGCGACGGCGTCGCGATCCTCTGCGGAGAGGCGCTCATGCGCGGTGCGGTCGTGAAAACTGTCGCCGAGCGCGATGACGATACTTGGATTATGGCGGGAGATGACAGCAGCGAGACGGCTGAGCGTCGCCAGCGTATCGTAGGGAGGCAGCAGCACGCCGCGCGTGGCGAAGCTGGAGCCTTTTTCCAGATGCAGATCCGAGACGACGAGCAGGCGCTGCTCTTCCCAGAACAATGCGCCGGAGAGATCGGCGTGGAGCGAGATGCCGGCGACGTCCAAAGTGCGAGTTGAAGAAATCGAGAGTGCCACTTGCTCCGTCATGGCCGGGCCTGTCCCGGCCATCCACGTTCTTGCTGCGGCAAAAAAGCCGTGGATGCCCGGGCCAAGCCCGGGCATGACGTTGTGGATGGAGTTGCGCCCCGAAAATACATTCTTGCCGTCTACGACATCGCCTCTTTGACCAGCTCATCGGCGGCCTCCGCCAACAGCTCGTCTGCAGCTTCGCCATAAACTGACTCGCGGCCGATTTCCAGCATCACGGGGACGGCGAGCGGGGAGACGTGGTCGAGTTCCCGATGGGTGATGCGGCCCTGGATGCGTATCAGCATATCGCTGAGGCGGCGCAGGTCGAGCAGGCCGGTGGCGGCATCGGCGCGCGCGGCGCGCAAGAGCACGTGATCGGCCTGGTGCTTGCGCAGGACGTCGTAGACGAGATCGGTCGAGAACAGCACCTGGCGGCGGCTTTTCTCTTCGCCGGTATGCCGCCGCGCGATCAGGCCGGAGATGATCGCGCAATTGCGGAAGGTGCGCTTCATGAGCGCGGATTCGGCGAGCCAGGCTTCGAGATCGTCGCCGAGCATGTCGGGATCGAATAGCGCATCGAGATCGATCCGGCCATCGCGGATCATGAAGGAGAGATCGCCAAGCCCCCAGATCGCCACGGCATATTCGTTGGCGACGAAGCCGAGCGGCCGGGCGCGGGCGCGCTCCAGCCGCCGCGTCAGCAGCATGCCGAGGGTCTGGTGCGCGAGACGGCCTTCGAAGGGATAGCAGACTAGATAGTGCTTGTTGGCGCGCGGAAAGCTCTCGACCAGGAGCTCGCGCACCGCAGGCACGCGAGAGACGTCCTTTTGCAGCGACAGCCAGTCGCGCACCTGCTCCGGCAAGCCGCCCCATGCGCTGAAATCATCGAGCAGCCGGCGCACGCGCTCGGCGAGATAGGTCGAGAGCGGGAATTTGCCGCCCATATAGGATGGCACCTTCGGGTCTTTGTCATGCGCGCGCGAGACATAGACCTGGTCCTCGACCAGGGTCTCGTAGCGTACCACCTCGCCGCTGAACACGAAGGTATCTCCGGGGCTCAAGCCCTCGATGAAGGCCTCCTCGATCTCGCCAAGCAGCCTGCCGCCGCGCGCGATCACCCCTGTCGCTCCGCCTGCTTTTCCTTGGCCGCCGCGCGAGCGCACCAGGCGCACCTTCAGCATGTCATCCTCGACGATGGTGCCGACATTCATGCGGTAGCTCTGCCGCACTTTTGGGTTGGCGACGCGCCAGCGCCCTTCCTTGTCCTGCTTGATGCGGGCGAAGCGCTCATAGGTCTTCAGCGCGTAGCCGCCGGAGGCGACGAAATCGACGACGTCGTCGAAGTCCTGGCGCGACAGGTTTGCGTAGGGCGCGGCGGTGCGCACCTCCTCGTAGAGCTCGTCCGAGAGAAAAGGCTCGCCGCAGGCGCAGCCGAGCACGTGCTGAGCCAGCACATCGAGCGCGCCCGTGCGCAAGGGCGGTGTGTCCTGCGCATTCTCGGCGATGGCATCGATGGCGACACGGCACTCCAGCACCTCGAAGCGATTGGCCGGCACCAGCACCGCGCGCGAGGCCTCGTCGAGACGGTGGTTGGCGCGGCCGATGCGCTGCATCAGGCGCGAGGATCCCTTGGGCGCGCCGATATTGACGACGAGATCGACATCGCCCCAGTCGACGCCGAGGTCGAGCGAGGAGGTGCAGACCACGCCGCGCAGTCTGCCCGCCGACATGGCGTCCTCGACTTTGCGGCGCTGGGCGACGTCGAGCGATCCGTGATGCAGCGCGATGGCGAGGCCATCGTCGTTCATGCTCCAGAGATTCTGGAACAGCATCTCGGCCTGGCTGCGGGTGTTGACGAAGACCAGCGTGGTCTTGTTCGCCTTGATCAGCTCGTAGATTTCAGGGAGCGCATGGCGCGCGCTGTGGCCGGCCCAGGGCAGGCTTTCGCGGGTGTCGAGCATCTCGACCTCAGGCGGCGCGGCGCCGCCTGCGATGACGATGTCCGCGGCAGCTTCCCTGCCTTCGGGCTGCGGCACCAGGAAGCGCGCGAGCTGCTCCGGCTCGGCCACCGTCGCCGACAAGCCGATCGCGCGCATCTGCGGCGCCAGCCGCCACAGCCGCGCCAAGTCGAGCGAAAGCAGATCGCCGCGCTTGGACGTCACCAGCGCATGCAGCTCGTCGAGCACGATGCGCTTCAAGGAGGAGAACAGGAACGGCGCATCATCGGAAGAGAGCAGCAGCGCGACCTGCTCGGGCGTCGTCAGCAGGATGTCAGGCGGATAGCGCCGCTGGCGCTGCCGCCGCGACACCGGCGTATCGCCGGTGCGGGTCTCGACCTTGACCGGCAGCGCCATTTCGGCGATCGGCCGCTCCAGGTTGCGCGCGATGTCGACGGCGAGCGCTTTCAGCGGTGAGATGTAGAGCGTGTGCAGGCCGCCGGTGCGCTGCAGGCTGCGGCCGGTGGAGATGAGGCTTTTCTTCGCGCTAGTCTCCCGCTGAGCTGCCTCAGAAGACAGCTCCACCAGCGTCGGCAGAAATCCTGCCAGCGTCTTGCCGGCGCCGGTCGGCGCGATCAAGAGCACCGAGCGGTCCTCGCGCGCCTTCTCCAACAGCGCCAATTGATGCGCGCGCGGCGACCAGCCGCGGGCCGCGAACCACGCATTGAAGCGGTCGGGCAGCAGCGCAGGCGTCTCGGCCGGGGATTTGAGGATGCGGGGCGGCACGGCATAAGAGGTAAGCCGTGGCGGTGGGTTCGTCGAGGGGTTGAAGCGGCCGTGGGGTGGGCAAAGCGAAGCGTGCCCACCATCCAAGCCCAGCTGTCTGAGCAGGTGGTGGGCACGGCGCAACAGCGCCTTTGCCCACCCCTACGGTCTTCGTGGTCGCGGAGAGAGCCCCTACTCCGACATCGGCTTGTCGGAAATGTCCCAGTCCTTGCCGGTGAAGGTGGAGATGAACAGCGTCTTCATCGGCGTGTAGTCCGCGGGCGTGTAGCTGTAGGTGACGCCGTCGAGGAAGTAGGGCGAGTGGAAACCGTTGAGGTTTGATGCCTGCTTCAGCACGTTGGCGCGGGTGAGATCGTCGCCGCAGCGGCGCAGGATCTCGCCCATGGTCACGGCCTGGCCGTAGCCGGCGAAGGCGATGGTGTTATCGGGATCGATCGCCGGCGTATACTTCTTGCGCAGCTCCTCGAACGCCATCACGTCCGGATCCTTCTCCCATTTGGGCAGGCCGACTTCCTTGTTGTAGCGGATGGCGACGATGCCGGTGGCGTTCTCCAGGCCCGCGGCGCTGAGGATGGAGCGGCCGGTCGAGCCCGCCGACAGCAGTTGCAGCGGCTTCCAGCCGAGCTCGGCCACTTTCCGGATCGACTGCGACGACGCCTTGCCGGTGGAGATGTTGTAGAAGACGTCGGCGCCCGATTTCGAGAGGTTGATGAGCTGGGAATCGACGGTCGGCTCGGTGAGATCGTAGGTCTGCTCCATGATCACCTGCGCGGTGCCGCCGGCGTCAGTCAGCACCTTCTTGAACGGACCCAGGAAGTCGCGGCCGAAATCGTCGTTCTGATAGAGGATGCCGATCTTGGCGTTCGGCTTCACGCTGACGACGTGCCGCGCGAGAATGCGCGCCTCGGTCGGATAGAGCGGCAGGCCCGCCATCGTCCATTTGAACTCTTTCGGGTTATTCCACTTCGACGCGCCGGTGTTGAGCAGGAGCTGCGGCACGCCCTTGGAGTTCAGGTATTTGTGCACGGCGGTCTGCGGCGCGGTGCCGAGCGAGCCGTACAGCGCCAGCACCTCCTCCTGCTCGACCAGGCGCCGCGTCGCCTCGACGCATTTCGGCGCGCTGTAGGCGTCGTCCATGGTGAGGAACTTGATCTTGCGCCCGTTGATGCCGCCCTTCTCGTTCAGCATCTGGAAATAGGCTTCGCCGATGCGGCCGAGCACGCCATAGAGCGAGCCGGGGCCGGAATGCGGCACGGTCTGGCCGATCTTGATCTCGGTGTCGCTGGCGCCCGCATCGTATTTCTTCTCCGCGGCCCAGACATATGGCGCGGGCAAGGTGGATGCGGCGATGGTGGCGAGCGCGGCGGCGCTGAAATCGCGCCGCGATGGATTCTTGGTCATTATTATTTCCTCCCTGGTGCGCGCATTGTGCTGGCATCGCAGCACGGCTCGCAAGTGGGAAGTCGCAGCTTTGCGAAGCAATGACGCTCAAATTACTGGTTGGCTAGCGCCTAGACTCAAGTTTTCTCGGCGACGACGACGAGGCCGCGTACCGGATCGTTGTTTTCGTTGCGCGGCGAGGCCGACTCCAGCGTGAGAAGTTTGAGCCCGGCCTTCGCGATGGCGCCGCGCGCATATTCCGCGGAATGGGCATAGCGCAGGCCTTCGCCGAGCACGATGCCGCTACCTTCATGCGTCTCCAGCGTGAAGGCGAGCACGCCGCCGGCTGCAAGCACGCGCTTTATCTCGGTGAGCACCGGCGCAAGATCGGAGAGATAGACGAAGGCATCCGCGGCGACGACGAGGTTCGCGCTCGCATCACTCTTGCCGCGCAGGCCTTCGATCATGTCGGCGACTTCGAGCTCGGCATAGAGATTGGTGGCGCGCGCCTGCTTGATCATGCCGGGCGACAGATCGATGCCGATGAAATGATCGACCTGCTTGGCGAAGGCGGCGGCGGCGAGCCCGGTGCCGCAGCCGAGATCGATGGTGCGCTTGAAGAAGGCGGGCTTCTTGGCGGCGACGCGTGAGGCCAACACTGCCTTGAAGATCAGGCTCGGGGCGCGATAGCCGAGATCGTTGATCAGCGTGTGCTCGAAGCGCGGAGCATATTGGTCAAACAGCGCCTGCACATAGGCCTTCGGCATCTCCGCCATCTCTGCGTCGCCGAGGCGCATCAGATGCAGGCCGGCGCCATGCTGATCGCCCGGATCGGATCGGCGCGCTTCTCGAAACGCCGCGATCGCCTTGTCGCGTTCGCCGAGCTGCTGCCGGATTTCGCCGAGCGTGAACCAGGCCGAGGTGAAATCAGGCGCGAGCTCGATCGCCTGCTCCAGCAGGTCCGCGGCCTCCGGCAGATCACCCTTGAGCTGGAGGTCGCGCGCGAACTCGAAGCGACGGTCGGCCATGAGATCGCCGGAGGTCAGGAATAGGCGCAAGGGCATCTTGGAACCAACACTTATCGTGCCGGGTCACCGGCAATCGATCAAAAAAAGCACTGTTTAAGTGGATGGATGCGTGGGTCAAGCCCGCGCATGACGGATGAATATCGGAGCACCGGTCCCTATATGACCACCATGCGCCCGCAAGACATCCTGCTGCCAGTTGCTGCCGGCCTGTGCTGCAAGCCCGGCGGCTTCCATATCGACCCTGTGCGCCCGGTCGAGCGGGCCGTGATCACCCACGGCCATTCCGATCATGCCCGCGCCGGCCACGGCGCGGTGCTGGCGACGCAGGAAACCCTGGACATGATGCGGCTGCGCTACGGCGAGAATTTTGCCGGCTCGACCCAGACGATCCGCTATGGCGAGGAGATCCGGCTCGGCGACGTCACCGTCAAGTTTCACCCGGCTGGCCACGTCTTGGGCTCGGCGCAGATCGCGGTGACCTGCAACGACACCTGCATCGTTGCTTCCGGTGACTACAAGGACGCGCCCGATCCGACCTGCACCCCGTTCGAGCTCGTGCCCTGCGACGTCTTCATCACCGAGGCCACCTTTGGGCTGCCGGTGTTTCGTCACGGCGATGCGGCCGACGAGGTCAAGAAGCTGCTGGCCTCGGTCGCGCTGTTTCCGGAGCGTGCGCATCTCGTCGGTGCCTATTCGCTCGGCAAGGCGCAGCGCGTGATCGCGCTGCTGCGCCAGGCCGGCTACGACGCGCCGATCTACCTCCATGGCGCGATGGAGACGATCACGCATTACTATCAGAGCCGCGGCATCGAACTTGGCGAATTGCGGCCCGTGAAAGGCGTGAAGAAAGCGGCGCTCGCCGGCACCATCACGCTGGCACCGCCGTCGGCGACATCCGATCTCTGGACACGGCGCTTTCCCGATCCCGTCACCGCCTTTGCCTCGGGGTGGATGCGCGTGCGCGCTCGCGCGCGGCAGCGCGGCATCGAACTGCCGCTTGTGATCTCCGACCACGCCGATTGGGATGGCCTCACCGCGACAATCGCCGCGACCGGCGCCGGCGAGATCTGGGTCACCCACGGCCAGGAAGATGCGCTGGTGCATTGGTGTCAGAGCAAAGGCCTGAAAGCGCGGCCGCTCGATCTCGTCGGCTATGGTGACGAGGAGGAGAGCGAGACGCCAATTCAAGACGAGGCCGAAGCATGAACCGCTTCGCCGAGCTTCTGGACCGTCTCGCCTACGAGCCCGGCCGCAACAACAAACTGCGGCTGATCACCGGCTATTTCCGCGAAGTCGGCGATCCCGATCGCGGCTATGCACTGGCCGCACTCACCGGCGCTCTGAGCTTCAAGCACGCCAAGCCCGCGTTGATCCGCGATTTGATCGCGGCGCGCACGGATGAGGTTCTGTTTGGATTGTCGTACGATTATGTCGGCGATCTCTCGGAGACGGTGGCACTGATGTGGCCGAAGGCGGCGATGACCGCTCACAACAACCCGCCGCCTCCGACCCTGACCGAAGTCGTCACCACACTGCGCACGCTCGGCAAGATCGAGCTGCCGAAGCAGCTCGAGCGCTGGCTGGACGAGCTCGATGAGACCGGCCGCTGGGCGCTGCTGAAGCTCGTCACCGGCGCGCTTCGCATCGGCATCTCCGCGCGTCTCGCCAAGACCGCGGCCGCCGCGCTCGGCGACAAGGACCCGCATGAGATCGAGCTGATCTGGCCCGGCCTTTCGCCGCCGTATCTCGACCTGTTTGCGTGGCTGGAAGGCCGCGGCGAAAAACCGGTCAATCGCGATCCCGCGCCGTTCCGGCCGGTGATGTTGGCGCATGCGATCGAGGACATGGATTTCGCTGCACTCGATCCCGCCGACTACATCGCCGAATGGAAATGGGACGGCATCCGGGTGCAAGCCGTCGCAGGGCGTGATGATCGCGGCCACATCACGGCGCGGCTCTATTCGCGCACCGGTGAAGACATCACGGGAAGTTTTCCGGACCTCGTCCCCTCGCTGCACCTGCCTGGCGCGATCGACGGCGAGCTGCTGATCCTGCGCGAGGGCCGCGTGCAGAGCTTCAACGTGCTGCAGCAGCGACTGAACCGCAAGGTCGTCTCGCCAAAGCTGATCAAGGAATTTCCGATCCACTTGCGCGCCTACGATTTGCTCGGCGACGACGAGAACGATTTGCGCGAGCTGCCGTTCGCGGAGCGGCGCGAGCGGCTGGAGACCTTCATCAGGAAGCTCGACGATCCCCGCATCGATCTGTCGCCCACCGTCCCGTTCGCAAGCTGGGAGGCGCTCACCGCTGCGCGCGCCGATCCTGCCAGTGCCGGCGCCGGCGGGGATGCCGACGCGGTCGAGGGCGTGATGCTGAAGCGGCGCGATGCGCCTTATCTTCCGGGGCGGCCGAAGGGCCAATGGTGGAAGTGGAAGCGCGATCCGCACATCATCGATGCCGTGCTGATGTATGCGCAGCGCGGTCACGGCAAGCGCTCGTCCTATTATTCCGACTACACGTTTGGCGTCTGGACCGAGGGCGATAGCGGCGACGAGCTGGTGCCAGTCGGAAAGGCCTATTTCGGCTTCACCGACGAGGAGCTGTTGCAGATCGACCGCTTCGTCCGCCGCAACACCACGGAAAAATTCGGCCCCGTCCGCCATGTCGTGCACGAACCGGACAAGGGGCTGGTGGTGGAGGTCGCCTTTGAGGGCCTCCAGCGCTCACCGCGGCACAAATCCGGCGTCGCCATGCGCTTTCCCCGCATTAGCCGCCTGCGCTGGGACAAGCCGCCGCGCGAGGCCGACCGGCTGGAAACGTTGGAGAGGATGTTGAAGGCGGAACCAGCGGAGATTGAGGCGTGAAGTGTGCTGGACTGAGGCTCGCTTAGCGCCCAGGCGGAGGTGCGCCCCCTCTCCCGCCTGCGGGAGAGGGTTGGGGTGAGGGTTTCTCTGCAGTGGGATTCCCCAAGAGGATAGAACCCTCACCCGCGCGCGGGACGATGCTTCGCATCGCCCGGGGGCGCGACCTCTCCCGCGAGCGGGAGAGGTTGCACCGAGCCCGAGGCCAGCCGCGCGCCACTATCGAAGCTCTGGCGTGCTCACGCGAATTAAAATGCGGTAAGCTGATTGACGCATGGTTGCGGGTTCCCCATGTGCCCCGCCGTGACCTATAATGGGGTTGAATCCGCCCAAGGAGTTTGCGATGGCCCACGACGTCAGAGATTTGCCGGCCGGCCGCGGCGATGGCCTGAACCGCTTTCTCGGCGGCACGCCGCTGGCGGTCGCGTTTCGCCTGGTCCTGCTCTCGATCCTGGTCGGTGTCGTGCTGGCCGCGATCGGCTTCGACCCCTGGAATATCATCCACAGCATTCGCCTGTTGTTCCAGCGTCTCTGGGATCTCGGCTTCGATGCCGTGAACTGGCTGTGGCGCTACTTCCTGCTCGGCGCGGTCATCGTGATTCCGATCTGGCTGCTCTCGCGCGTGTTCGGCGCGCCGCGCGGCAGGTAAGGATTTGGGAGTCCGCAGCCGATGCAATTACGCTTTGTCGGCTGCGGCGACGCCTTCGGCTCAGGCGGCAGGCTCAATACCTGCTTCCACGTCTCGGGGCGTGAAGCCCACTTCCTGATCGATTGCGGTGCGTCGGCGCTGCCGGCGCTGAAACGGCTCGAGATCGATCGCAACGACATCGACCTCATCCTCATCACGCATTTCCACGGCGACCACTTTGCGGGGCTGCCATTCTTCCTGCTCGACGCGCAATTCTCGCGTCGGACGCGGCCGCTGACGATTGCGGGTCCGCAAGGCATCGAGATGCGGCTTCGTGTCGTGATGGAGGCTCTGTTCGAGCACTCCTCAAAAACCAAGCAGCGCTTCGACCTCAATGTCGTGGAGCTCGCGCCTCATCAAAGCCAAAGTTTTGGCGCGGTGGCGGTGACACCCTACCCGGTCGTGCACGGCGAATCCGGCGGGCCCTTCCTGGCCTATCGCGTCGAGGCCGAGGGCCGCACGCTCGCCTACAGCGCCGATACCGAATGGACGGACACGCTCATTCCGCTGGCGAATGGCGCGGACCTTTTCATTGCGGAAGCCTACATGTACGAGAAGGTGGTCAAGAACCATCTTAGCCTGAAAACCTTGGAACAACATCTGCCCGCGATCGGCGCCAAGCGGCTCGTGCTCACCCATATGAGCGACGACATGCTGTCGCGCCTGGATGACATCGAGCATCTCGCCGCCGAAGACGGCATGGTGCTCGTGTTCTGACATGCACGCGCCCGTTCATCGCAGGATAGGCTCCCGCCAGGTGTTCGCCATCGCAGGTCCCGCGATGGTCGCGAACCTCACCACGCCGCTGATCGGCGTGGTCTCGACCACGGCGATCGGACGGCTCGACGATGCCGCCCTGCTCGGCGGCGTCGCGATCGCGTCAGTGATCTTCGACTGCCTGTTCTGGCTGTTCGGCTTCCTGCGCATGAGCACGCTCGCCTTCACCGCGCAATCGCTGGGCGCGGGTGACACGCGCGAGCCGACCGCGATCCTGGCGCGCGGCTTCATCGTTGCTGGCCTGATCGGCGCCGCGCTGATCGCACTGCAGCTGCCGCTGGCCGCAGTGCTGTTCGACCTCATGGGCGGCAGCGAGGGTGTGACACGGGCCGCGAAGACCTACTTCAAGATCCGGATCTGGTCGTCGCCGTTCGCGCTCGCCAACTACGTCATCCTCGGCTGGCTGATCGGCCAGGCCCGCGCCAATTCAGCGCTGTCGCTTCAGGTCGTCATCAACCTCGTCAACATGGCGGCGACGATCCTGCTGGTGCTGATCTACGACACAGGCATCGCCGGCGCGGCGATCGCCGCGCTGTTGTCGGAAGCGGTCGGATTCGCGCTCGGCGTGATCGTCTGCCGTCATTATGCCGACAGCGGCTTCGCAGTGCCGTACGCTACTCTGCTCGACCGCGAGAAGCTGTTGCGGATGCTGGCGGTGAATTCCGACATCCTGATCCGCACCGCGGCACTGATCGCCGCGTTCCTGTTCTTCACCGCCAAGGGCGCACAGGCCGGCGACGTGACGCTCGCCGCCAACTCCGTGCTCAACAACTTCCTGCTGGTCAGCGCCTTCTTCCTCGACGGTCTCGCCAACGCAGCCCAGCAACTCTGCGGCCGCACCCTTGGCGCACGCGATGCAAAAGGATTTGCCGATTCGACCCGGCTGGTGCTGCTGTGGGGGCTCGGCTTTGCAGTCGTCGTCGCGGTGCTGTTCGCGCTGTTCGGGCCGGCCCTGATCGATTTCATGACGGCGAGTGACGACGTCCGCCGTACCGCGCGCGAATTGCTGCCATTCGTCGTGCTCGCACCCATACCCGGCGTCTTCGCCTTCGGTTTCGATGGCATCTATATCGGCGCGACCTGGGCGCGCGAGATGCGAAATTTGATGCTGGCCTCGCTCGCAATCTTCCTCGGCACCTGGTGGGCGCTGCAATCGTTCGGCAATGCCGGACTGTGGAGCGCGCTGATGGCGTCCTACGTCTCGCGCGGCGGCTTGCAGGCCGCGCGCTATCCGGCGCAATTCAGGGCGACGTTCGCCAAGCGCTAGAAGAATCGTAGCCCGGATGGAGCGAAGCGTAGTCCGGGGTCTTCGTGCAGGTGGGCCGATCCCGGATTGCGCTTCGCTCCATCCGGGCTACGCAGCTCGCTCACATCCCCGGCCAGTCTTCCGCGGTGAGTGTCGCAGCATCCGCGCCGACGATCTCGGAGAGTGAATCCCGCCCTGTGCGGAGCAGCGTCGAGGTCAGGTCGCGCTTGATCTCGTCGACGAGACCGAGGCCCTTGTAGACCAGCGACGAATAGAGCTGGATCAGGCTGGCACCGGCGCGAATCTTGGTCAGCGCGGCCCCGCCCGAATCGACGCCGCCGACACCGATCAGCGGGAAGGCGCCCTCGACGCGCACATAGGTCTCCGCGACCATGCGCGTCGACAGGCGGAATAGCGGCCGTCCGGACAGACCGCCCTGCTCCCTGGCGCGCATTTCCTCGCGCAGCGTGCTCGGCCGCGCGATGGTCGTGTTCGACACGATCATGCCGTCGACCCGGCGCGAGCGCGCGACCTGCACGACGTCGTCGAGCTGAGCGAGGCTGAGGTCAGGCGCGATCTTGAGCAGCACGGGCGTGTCGCCGGCCTTCTGCCGCACCCGCTCGCGCGCGTCGATCACCCTGGCGAGGAGATCGTCGAGCAATGCGCCTTCCTGCAAATTGCGCAGGCCCGGCGTGTTCGGCGAGGAGACGTTGATGGTGAAATAGCTCGCGACCGGCGCAAAGGTCTCGATCAGCTTGACATAGTCGCCGACGCGATCGGGAGAATCCTTGTTGGCGCCGATATTGACGCCGACGATGCCGCCATGCTGCGCGCGCGCAGCTAACCGGCGCAGGGCGAGATCCGCGCCGTCATTGTTGAAGCCCATGCGGTTGATGACGGCCTCGTCGCGCT
Source organism: Bradyrhizobium sp. C-145 (assembly GCF_023375135.1). NCBI lineage: Bacteria > Pseudomonadati > Pseudomonadota > Alphaproteobacteria > Hyphomicrobiales > Nitrobacteraceae > Bradyrhizobium > Bradyrhizobium sp. C-145. Next base: position 8,591,312 of record NZ_CP088150.1, read on the forward strand.
CCAGACGGAACAGCCGCGGCCGCGGATTGCCGGCCTGGGGTTTCGGCGTCACCGAGCCGATCTCGACGAAGCCAAAGCCGAGCCGCAGCAGCGCATCCGGCACCTCGGCGCTCTTGTCGAAGCCCGCGGCCATGCCGATCGGATTGGGGAAGTTGAGCCCGAAGGCGCGCACCGCGAGCTTGGGATCGTCAGCGCGCGGCTTGACCGGCGGCAAAAAGCGCAGGCCCTGGATCGCGAGGCGATGCGCGTCTTCCGGATCGAGCCAGCGCAGCACCGGTAGCGAAAAGGCGTCGAAAGCGCGGATCACGGCAGCAGCTCCGGAACATCGTGGCTACCGTCGGAGCGGATGTTGAGGTTCATCACCGCGATCACCGCGCCGAGATCGAGCTCGCCATAGAGATGCGGAAACAGCTCGTCATTGCGCGAGCGCTCCCAGCGCAATTCGCTGCCGAGCGCATCGCCGTCGACCTCGACCAGGAACAGCGCGCGCTGCCCGGCATAGTGCTTGCGCAAGGTCTCGGGAACCTGGGCCGCGGTCGAGAAATGGATGAAGCCGTCGCGCGCATCGTCCGCGCTGCCGCGGTAGACACCCTGCCGTTCCGCCTCGCGCCAGGCCGAGGCCGGACAGATTTTGTAGATCTTGACCACCGCTTACGCAGCCCTGTTTGCTCTTTGAGTCTTTTGGGTTTTTTCGTCTCTCGCGGGTCCTTAAAACCCGGGCGCGACCGTAAAGGCGGCCCCTGCCGAACTCAAGACCTAGAGCCCTTTCCGTTCCGATGAAATCGGAATGGGGCTCTAGATTCCTGTTTTGACGCGTTTTCTTGACGCGAACCGGTACCCACTTCGCTTGAAAACGCTTTCGTCCGCCGCCTCTTGCACGGAAAGCGGAAAACCGGTTGATTTGAGGACAGTTTTCCTGAGTTGCGACGGGCTGGACCTTCCATGGTCAAACAGGCCAAAGCGCAGAGGATGCTGACTCACGACCAGATCTGGGGCGCGCTGGATCGGCTGGCTGCGCGCGCCGGGCTGTCGCCGTCCGGCCTTGCCAAACGCGCCGGGCTCGATCCCACCACCTTCAACAAGTCCAAGCGCGTCACCTCCGACGGCCGCGAGCGCTGGCCCTCGACCGAATCGATCGCGAAGGCGCTGGCGGCGGCGGGCTCCTCGATCGACAGCTTTGCGAGACTGATCGACGAGGACGCCGGCGACGATCGCTCAGTGCCGCTGCTCAGCTTCGCACTCGCCGGTACCAGCGGCGCTTTCGACGAATCCGGCGTTCCATCCGGCAAGGGCTGGACCGAAATCGCGCTTCCCACCGCCGAGGACGGGCACGCCTTTGCGCTGGAGATTTCCGGCGATGCGCTACAGCCTGCCTATCGCAACGGCGATATCATCCTGGTCTCGCGCGGCACGCCGATCCGCAAAGGCGATCGCGTGGTGGTGAAGACCAGAGCGGGCGAAGTGGTGGTCGCGACGCTGAAGCGCCGCACGGCGAAGGCGCTGGACTTGCAGCCGCTCGATGCGTCACGGGCGGAGCGGACGATCGCGATGAGCGACGTCGCCTGGATCGCGCGGATCGTCTGGGCGAGCCAGTGATTGCGTCGCGCCCGGCGTGGGTGACCAGGCGATGACATCACCCGCGCCGCGTTTCGCAGCGGGCGACCTTGCGACTCACCGGCCCTCTCGCATAGGTTGCGTACCGATTGCCGATCAAATTCATCTCGGGGGAGTACGATGAATCGCCGTCACGCATTGAAGGCCCTGGCGGGTCTCGCGCTTTGTCCGCTCTGCAAGCCGGCCTTCGCCGCCGAAGGCGTGCATTGGAGCTATGAGGGCGCCGGCGGTCCGGCCAAATGGGGCGATCTCGACGCGGCCAACAAGGCCTGCGCGGTCGGCCTGCAGCAATCGCCGATCGACATCGAGGGGGCGATCAAGTCGCAATTGCCCGCTCTGAAGCTGAACTGGGCCAAGAGCGCCGACACCATCGTCAACAACGGGCACACGATCCAGCTCAACTTCGCCGAGGGCAGCACGCTCATGCTCGGCAACGTCAAGTACAAGCTGCTGCAGGTGCACTTCCACCGGCCGAGCGAGCACATGATCGGCGGCAAGAATTTTCCGATGGAGGCACATTTCGTCCATCGCAACGATGCCGGCGGGCTCGCCGTGATCGGCGTGCTGATGGCCGAAGGCAGGCCGAACGCAGCCTTCAGCAAGATCGTCAAGACTATGCCGGCGGCCGAAGGTCCCGCGGTGAAGGCCGATGCGACCATCGATCCTCACGCCATGCTGCCGCAGCGACTCAGCTATTTCCGCTATCCCGGCTCGCTGACGACGCCGCCCTGCTCGGAGGTGGTCGAATGGCTGCTGCTGACCGACCCGATCCAGGTGTCAGCCGCCGATGTCGCCGCGTTCGCAAAGCTCTATCCGATGAACGCGCGTCCGGTGCAGAAGGACAACCGGCGGTACGTGCTGCGCTCGATCTAGGCGGGCGTCACTCCGCAACTTCCCTACATTGTTCAATGTCATTCCCCGCGAAGGCGGGGAATCCAGTACACCGCGGCCTCTCGGCTCTATCACAACCGCCTCTGGAATACTGGATCGCCCGCCTTCGCGGGCGATGATAGCGGGAGTGCGCTCACGCGCTTCGCGCCAGCGCGCCGTCGATCATGTTGACTGCGTTCTGGATGCCGTACACCGCGACGAAGGAGCCGAAGCGCGGGCCCTTCTCCTGGCCGAGCAGCACCTGGTAGAGCATGTTGAACCAGTCGAGCGTGACGCCGGGACGGCCATCCTTGCCCTTCTTGACCTGGTCGAGGAACGGCTCGCGCCGGCCGACCTCGTAGACGACGTTCTGGATGTCCTCGGCCGATGCGTCCTGCGGCAGTTGCGACAGCGCATCGCGCAGGTCCTGGAGCGCGGCGCGCTCTGTGTCCGTGGGCACGCGGAACTGCTTCGTGGGCGCGACGAAGTCGCGATAATAGTTGATGGCATAACCGACCATCGCATCCAGCTTCGGATGCGTCTGCGGGCTCACGCCGGGGCGGTAGCGGCCAATAAAACCCCACAGCGTCTCGGCATTCTCCGCATTCGACGACGACACCAGCGTGAGCAGGAGCTGGAAGGTGACGGGCATATCGCCCTTCGGCGGCTTGCCGTTGTGGATGTGCCAGACCGGATTGCCGAGCTGCTGCTTGCCGTCCTGCTTGGCAAAGCCGTCGATGAATTGCTGGTAATCGTCGACATTGCGCGGGATGACGTCGAAATACAGCCGCTTGGCCGCCTTCGGCTCGCGATACATGAACAGCGACAGCGATTCCGGCGAAGCGTAGCGCAGCCATTCGTCGATGGTCAGGCCGTTGCCCTTCGACTTCGAGATCTTCTGGCCCTTCTCGTCGAGAAAGAGCTCGTAGTTGAAGCCTTCCGGCGGCGTGGCGCCAAGCGCCCGGGCGATCGCGCCGGACAGCTTCACCGAATCGATCAGGTCCTTGCCGGCCATCTCGTAGTCGACGCCGAGCGCGACCCAGCGCATCGCCCAATCCGCCTTCCATTGGCACTTGACGTTGCCGCCGGTCACGGACGTCTCGACTTCCTGGTTGGTATCGGGGTCGACATAGGTCACCGTGCCGGCTGCGACGTCGCGGCGGATCATCGGAACCTGCAGCACGACGCCCGTCGTCTTGCTGATCGGCAGGAACGGCGAATAGGTGGCGCGGCGATCGGGGCCGAGTGTCGGCAGGATGATGGCCATGATCTTGTCGTAGGCGGCCAGCATCTTGAGCAGCGTCGCATCGAAGCGGCCCGATGTGTAGTAGTCGGTCGAGCTCGCGAACTCGTAGTCGAATCCGAAATGATCGAGGAAGGCGCGAAGCCGCGCATTGTTGTGATGCCCGAACGATGGGTGTTCGTTGGAGAACGGATCCGGCACCCGCGTCAGCGGCTTGCCGAGATGCGCGGCCAGCATGTCCTTGTTGGGGACGTTGTCGGGCACCTTCCGAAATCCGTCCATGTCGTCGGAGAAGGCGAGCAGGCGCGTCTTGATCTTGTCCTCGGTCAGCACGCGGAAGGCGTGGCGCACCATCGAGGTGCGCGCGACCTCACCGAACGTGCCGATATGCGGCAGGCCGGAGGGACCGTAGCCGGTCTCGAACAGCACCTCGTCCTTCGGGCTTTTCTTCAGCCGCGCGACAATGGCCTTCGCTTGCTCGAACGGCCAGGCGTTGGATTGTTCGGCGAGCGCACGCAGGTCGCTCGGGTTCGCAGCAAGATCGATAACGGACATCAGGGGCCTCCGGGCCGCGGAAAATAGCGATTTCCGGGCAGAATGCAATTTTGTAGGCGGTATTGCCTCTTGCACCGTCATTGAGCGAAGCGAAGCAATCCAGACTGTCTCCGCGGTGACAGTCTGGATTGCTTCGTCGCATCAGCGCAAAATTGCTGCGCAATTTTGTCGCGAGCTCCTCGCAATGACGGCGGAGGGAGCAGCGACGCTAGTTAGAACGGGCTCACCGAAAAATACCGCAGCCACAGATCGGTGTAGCGGCCTTTTTCCCAGACGCGGAACAGGGCCCAGTTCAGGGCCTGCCGCAGCACGTCGTTGCCCTTGCGCACGGCGATGCCGATGCCCTCGCCGAAGAAGCGGCTCTCGACGAAGGGGCCGCCGGAGAAGGCGCAGCAATCGCCGGAATCGGTGCCGTTGATCCAGAACGCGAGCGAGATGGCGTCGCCGAAGATGAAATCGACCTCGCCCTTGCGCAAAGCGCTGCGGAGCGCATCGTCATTGGGATAGGCGTGCAGCTCGGCGTCGGTGAACATCGCCTTGAGATACGCCTCGTGCGCGGAGCCGGCGATGACGCCGACCTTCTTGCCTTCGAGGTATTCGGGGCGGATCTCCGCCATCACTGCGTCCTTGCGCGAGACGAAACGCGCCGGCACCCGATAATAGGGATCGGTGAAGTCGACGCGGGCGCGAAGCTGCGGGCTCACCGCCATCGAGGCGATGATGGCATCGCCGCGGTTCGAGGTGAGCGCGTCGACCAGCGTCTCGAAGCGGCGCATCTGCACCGTGCAGGTGACCTTGATCTCGTCGCACAGGCTGCGTGCGAGATCGACGTTGAAGCCGGCCGGATTGCCGTCGGCGCCGGTGAAGTTGAACGGCGGATAGTCGGTCTCGGTCAGGAAGCGGATCACGGTCAGGCGCGACAGGTCCGGCCGCTCCGGCCGGCGCCGCGGGTCCCAGAAGCCCGGCACGGCCTGTGGGGCGGCCTGGGGCGCGGTTTGCGGCGTGGCCTGGGGCGCCGTGGGCGGCCGCTTGGCTGGTGTCTGGGCATTCGTGGCGCCGAGCCCTGCGAGCAGGCAAGCACCGATGGCCAATCCCATCAGCAAGCCACGGGCAGATTTTGACGATTTCGCCTGTTGCGATGGAGCCATCGGCCGGAAATGAACGAATTGCGTTGAGATCGGAGGGCCTTATAGACCATTCGGCCCGGAACGCGAGCGCCGATTGTGGCTGGTTGCGCTCCCTCCCCCGCAAGCGGGGGAGGGTCGGGGAGAGGGTGCCTCCTCTGGGCGAGAACCCCCAAGAGGAGAGAATCCTCACCCGCGCCTTCGGCGCGAGCTCTCCCGCAAGCGGGAGAGGTTGCAGCGGAGTTCGCGGCGGATTGATCGCCTCTCAGAGATACCGCTTCAGCTCGGCCGCGGCTTCTTCCGGCGTCCGCTTCAGATTGAACGCCGAGACGAAGCGGCCGTCGCGGTCCATCAGATAGACCAGCGCGGTGTGGTCCATGGTGTAGTCGCCGTCCTTGGTCGGGACCTTCTTGGCGTAGACGCGGTAGGACGTGATCACCTTGGCGACCTCGGCGGGATCGCCGGAGAGGCCCTCAAGATGCGGATCGAAGCTCGTCAGATAGTCCTTCATCGCCGCCGGCGTGTCGCGCTCGGGGTCGACCGAGATGAAGATGGCATTGACCTTGTCGGCATCCTTGCCCATCGCACGCAGCACTTCCGAGATCTCGAACAGCGAGGTCGGGCACACGTCGGGGCAATGGGTGTAGCCGAAGAAGATCAGGGTCGGCTTGCCCTTCAGGCTCTTGTCGGTGACGGCCTTGCCGTTCTGGTCGGTGAGCTGGAACGGGCCGCCGATCGCCGCCGGTTGCGCCACCTTGCTCACCCCGCCCATGGCCCAGAACATCACCAGCAGCCCGACAATGAGGCTTGCGGCGAAGGCGGTTGCGATCACCAGCGGACGGGCGATGGGGCTCATTGTCGGAACACTTCCTATCGGGATCAGAAGCAGGCGGCGAAGCCGGTCCTGATCATTTCGAAGAACACCTGGGTGCCGTAGTGGAACCAGAGCGCGAGGGCGCCGACCACGACGAGCGCGCCGAAAGCTGCGCCCGCCCACAGCAGCACGGACGGCATCCGGCCGGCAGTGGGCGAATTGTCCGATACAGGATGAGCCGGATGCAGTGGTTGAGCCATGGCAATGATTGGGGCGAGGGCCCCGATTCCCAGGCTTTCAGATAGGCTTTGGGCCGCCCGCGGACAAGACGCCCGCGTCGGCCCAAAAGGATCCTGCGAAGATCAGTGAAGCAGCTGGCCCCGAGCGGATTCGAGCTGCTCCGCTTGTGGGAGAGATCGGCGCGACGGCCTGTTGCTCGAGGCTTGCGCGTCCAGGTAGCAGGGCTTGTACATGGCCTCGAGCTGCTTGCCCCTCAGGAAGAGCATGCGTGGGGTCAGCCCGCCCCGCTGGCCGATCCAGCGCCTCACCTGCGAGGGATACATCGCATAGAGCATCTGGGTCGCTTCGGGATTGGTGACGGCGCGGCCATTGCTGCCGAAATCCCAGGCGGCGTGGAAACCGAGCGTTGCATGCGAGGTCACGCAGATGCGGTCGCGTGGAATGGCGCCGAGGACGATGGTGCAGGCGGAGGCGCAGAGGCCGTCGATGATGACGGTTTCGCCTGACTGACGCAGGTCCTGGTACCTGTCGACGTAGGTTCCGATCCTGCCGCCACGGTCATCCGCGATACGGACCACCGCGTGAGAAGCCCCCATGCCGGCGATCAGGAGAATCACCGCAAGCAACCCCGTCAGAAACTTCATTGTCCCCCGCCCCAGTCGGATTCGAATCTGCGTGTCAGGTGGTGATGCACGGCTAGCGTCTGTCGACTCTGTGGTTTTGTCTAGGCGCGCCCGCTCTGTCAAAACAAATTCAAATACAGTGTTGCGTCCGCGCTGCACTTGGCCAGTCTCTATCCCGAAGTGGAACAAGTTAATGTTGTCTTACGGGCCGCGCCCTTGATCTCAGTTGCAACCGCTGGCTTCAATCCGGGTAACTACAGGGGGGAACCCGTGGAGGGGGAGATACATGGCGGAAGAAACTGACGTCATCGTGGTCGGCGCGGGACTATCGGGCCTCGTGGCCGCAACCGAGATCGCGGACGCGGGCAAGCGCGTGATCGTGGTCGACCAGGAGGGCGAGCAGTCGCTCGGCGGCCAGGCGTTCTGGTCGTTCGGCGGGTTGTTCCTGGTCGATTCGCCCGAGCAGCGCCGGCTCGGCATCAAGGACTCCTACGAGCTCGCACTCCAGGACTGGATCGGCACCGCCGGCTTCGACCGCGACGAGGATTTCTGGCCACGGCAATGGGCCGAGGCCTATGTGGCGTTCGCGGCCGGCGAGAAGCGCGACTGGCTGCGCGCAATGGGCCATCGCATCTTCCCCGTGGTGGGCTGGGCCGAGCGCGGCGGTTATGACGCGATGGGCCACGGTAATTCGGTGCCGCGCTTCCATGTCACCTGGGGCACCGGCCCCGGCATCGTCGAGCCATTCGCGCGCCGCGCGCGCCAAGCCGCCCGAAGCGGCCGGCTGACCTTCAGGTTCCGCCATCGCGTCGATGCGCTCTCCATCACCAACGGCACCGTCGATGGCGTCAGCGGCGCCGTTCTCGCCCCCGACACTATCGAGCGGGGCAAGAGCTCGTCACGCAACGTCGTCGGCGAGTTTGCGTTGAAGGCGCAAGCCGTGATCGTCGCCTCCGGCGGCATCGGCGGCAATCATGAGCTGGTGCGGCAGAACTGGCCGAAGCGGCTCGGCGAGCCGCCGAAATTCATGATCTCGGGCGTGCCCGAGCATGTCGATGGCCGCATGATCGGCATCACGGAAAAGGCTGGCGCGCGACTGATCAATCGCGACCGCATGTGGCATTACGTCGAGGGCATTCAGAACTGGAATCCCATCTGGCCGCGCCACGGCATCCGCATCCTGCCCGGCCCGTCCTCGATGTGGTTCGACGCCACGGGCACGCGGCTGCCGGCGCCGCTGTTTCCGGGCTCCGACACGCTCGGCCAGCTCAAATACATCATGTCGACGGGCTATGATTATTCCTGGTTCATCCTGACGCAGAGCATCATCAAGAAGGAGTTTGCGCTGTCGGGCTCGGAGCAGAACCCCGACCTCACCGGCAAGAGCTGGCGCATGACCTTGCGCCGCGCCACCAACAAGGGCGCGCCGGCGCCGGTGGAGGCGTTCAAAAGCCACGGTGTCGACTTCATCGTGCGCGACAAGCTCGATGAGCTCGTTGCGGCCATGAACGAGCTCGCCGGCAGCGACCTCCTCAGGCTCGAGCACATCAGGATGCAGATCGAAGCGCGCGACCGCGAGATCGCCAACCCCTACGTCAAGGACGCGCAGGTGATGAACATCCACAATGCGCGCCGCTATATCGGCGATAAGCTGATCCGCACCGCCTCCCCGCACAGAATCCTGGATCCCGCGCATGGACCGCTGATCGCGGTGAAGCTCAACATCCTCACCCGCAAGACGCTGGGCGGCTTCGAGACCGATCTCGAGTCGCGCGTGTTCGGGGAAGAGGGCAGCGTCATCCCCGGCCTCTATGCCGTCGGCGAAGCCGCCGGCTTCGGCGGCGGCGGCGTGCACGGCTACCGCTCGCTGGAGGGCACTTTCCTCGGCGGCTGCCTGTTCTCGGGGCGCAATGCCGGCCGCTCCGCGGCGAAGGCGGTGGGGTGACCGACGAGGCTGGCGGGTGCGCGGCGGCGCACCGGCCTCAGCCGCGGCGAAGCATCTCCTGCAACAGGCGTTCGGTCAGCGAGAGCTGATCGAGCCGCAGAGACAACAGCTCGTTCAGCTCGGCCATGTGGGCTCGAAGTCTCTCGGCCTCCGGCCCGTCATCGAGATTTCGGACAAAGTCGCCGAGCGCCCTGAGACATTGCTGCATTGTCACGATGCTTTGCTGCAGCGATTTGCAGTCTCTCCTGGTGTTAGCGACCAGGCTGGTTGGGCTGAGCGGCAACGCGATAACGTTATCGATCGCGCCCGCTCGCGTTTCTTTCTTGATTCGATCGGCCATCGCGTTCCCTCATGCGGACATGGCAGGACACTCGCCTATTCGAGTCAGGCGGCGCGCACGGTGGTCAGGAACTGCTCGACCTCGGAGTGCAATCGCGCGCTGTCCTTCGACAGCATTTGCGCCGAGGCAAGCACCTGGGTTGAAGCCGAACCAGTCTCCGCCGCTCCGTGCTTCACGTCACTGATGTTGGCTGCGACCTGATCGGTGCCTTGCGCCGCCTGCTGGATGTTGCGGGCGATCTCCTGCGTCGCGGCTCCCTGCTCTTCGACTGCCGATGCGATCGCCGAAGAAATCTCCGAGATCCTGCCGATTGTTCCGCTGATCTCCTTGATCGCGACCACGGATTCCTGGGTGGCGGCTTGAATGTCGGCAATCTGATGACCGATCTCCCCGGTCGCCTTCGCTGTCTGCTCGGCCAGCGCCTTGACCTCGGACGCAACCACGGCAAAGCCGCGCCCCGCTTCGCCGGCTCGCGCCGCTTCGATCGTGGCGTTCAGAGCAAGCAGATTGGTCTGCCCAGCGATCGTGTTGATGAGTTCGACGACGTCGCCGATGCGGGTGGCCGCCTGCGACAGCTTGTTGACCCGATCATTGGTCCTCTGCGCCTGCTCCACCGCCGCGCCGGCAATTCTGGCGGCATCCTGCACCTGGCGGCCGATTTCGGTCACGGATGAGCTCATCTCTTCGGTGGCGGAGGCAACCGACTGAACATTGGTCGATGCTTCCTCGGAGGCGGCAGAGACGACGCTCGAGAGCTCCTGGGTGTTCTCCGCGGTCTTGCTCAGCGTCCGGGCCGCCGCTTCGAGCTCGGTCGATGAGGACGACAGCGTCCTCACGATGTCGCCGACCGCGTCCTCGAACTGACCCGCGAGCCTGTGCATGTCGGCCTTGCGTTGAGCGGCCGCGCGAGCCTCCATTTGTGCCTGCTCGGCGCGCAGACGATCGGCCTCGATCATGTTGTCTTTGAAGACCTGGACCGCAATGGCCATCTCGCCGACCTCGTCGGTACGGCCCACGCAGGGAACGTTCGTGGAGGTGTCGCCGCCGGCGAGCTTGCCCATGGCAAGGGTCATCCCCCGGATCGGAGCGGCGATCGAGCGGGACGTGAACAATGCGATTGTCCCGCCGAGGCCGACTCCCGCGGCCAACAGAGTCCACAGGACCAGCTTCAGCAGCGAGATGCTCTCCTGCACGCCGCGCGTCTCCTCGACGAGCATCCGCTTCTGATTGGACTTGATGCCTCCCGAGCGGGTGCCGTCGACGCCCTTGGGCCCGTCGAGCAGGTCGAGAATCCTTGCGGCGCGCGGCGCGGCTTCGGTCACCAGCAGATAAACCGGCGCGTTCCAGTCCGGGGACTCGCGAAGCGCGAAGATCCTTTCATAGAGGCGCGCGAACTCGCTTTTCGCCTTTGCGATCTTATCGAAGGACGCCTGTTGCGAGACGGTGAGCAGGTCCTTTCGCGCATTGACTCCGGCATAGCCTTTTTCAAACGCCTCCCACGGCTTCACGAATTTTTCCTTGTCGGTCTTTTCGCCCGAGAGCAGGTACATCCGGAGCTGGGCCGTGGCAGCGGCAAAATTGCCCCGCGTATCCGCCATCGCCTTGAGCAATTTCTTCCGCTCCGACGTGGCTTCCTGTGCCTCCTCCTGATCGATCATCTTCGTGATCTCGGAGAAAATCACGTCTGCGCGCGGGCCGGCCTCGCCGACCATGAGCTTGGTCGCGGGATAGGCGTCAGGGGTGAAAGCAATCGCTTCGGCCTTGTCCTGCGCCGCGCGAAACTCGACGAGCAGCAGCTTGGCTTGCTCCCATTTTTGCCTGTTCTCGGGATTGGTGAACTGCGCCGCCTGCTCGTCGAACGCAGCCACTGTTCTATCCATCTCCTTCCACATCGACATGCGATCGAGCTTGCCTTGCGGATTCCCGCTGAGCAAATAGCCGCGCAGGGTCGCGAGCGTGGAATAGAGATCGCCGATCAGCTCGGTGCTCGCCAGCGCGACCGGCGTGCGTAGGTTCGTCATGCGATTGACCGTCGTTGAAATGCGCCCGACCTCGAACATGGTGTAGCCGACGGAAAGCGCGATGATGGCGCAGACTGCAGCAAATCCCGCAATCAATCGGCCACCGATACGAAATTTGAAATAAGACATTGGCAAATACTCCGCAGCTATGGCCGCTATGGCCTAAGACGTCGCATGAAAATTCCCGCGTGGCGATGCCGCAGACCGAAACGATCGTTTGACATGACCAGATCGGGCGATACCCCACCATTCCGATCGCGACAGCATTGGCGCACCCGGCTGGCAATGATCCCAGACAGATCGACGCGCGCGCCGCTTGAGCAATCCTGACGACGATGCAGCGCCCCGTTACCCCGCTACTACCGTCAGTTTTACGCCTCTCCGACTCTGACTTTGACGTGTGTGTGACCAAGGTGACCAAAATTGCTTATTGCGACATTAAGAAAAATTTGTTCGCGAGGTCTCTCAACGCACAAAAATTGAGCGCCGCTTCTGCAGCCGGAATTAAAGTGCGAGGCCTTGCCAGGATCTTGTTGTCTCTCAATCGACAGAGCGCTGCGCCAACATCAAAACTGGTGAGAAGTGGGCTCGATCTCACCTCGATCTCCGCAAAAATCGATGGCGGTCGCGACTGGCTGCTTGACGATTATCTCGGCCTCACGCCAGGTTTCCCGGCTCCGAAGATGAACTCGATGCCCGCAGACGAGAGCGTGGCGCAAAGGGTCGTCAATGTCTCGTCGGGCAGGCGCAGGAGACCGTTCTGCTCCTCAAGCCGGCGAATCACGGCAGCAGAAATCCCGGTTCGCGCGGCGAGCTGTTTCACCGACCAGTTCAGCATGCCGCGGGCGGCGCGCAATTGCGCACCCGTCAACCTCCACGTCGCCACGTGTTGGGTCGAGAGTCGCTCCTCGTGCACGTCCGTGGAGATTCCCAACCACTCCCGAACACTACCATCCGCGTCCGGGACCGGCACAGCCCGGCAATGGTACCAGCGGTAGGAGCCGTCGGACTGGCGCAGCCTATGCTCGACATCGTAGGGCTGTCCCGTTTCGGCGGCAGCCGCCCAGATCCGCAAAGCCGTTTCGCGTTCCTCTTCGGGAAGCAGATCAAGCCAGCCTTTGCCGAAGAACCGGTGCGCGTCCGGCTTGTCCTCCGCGTTCAAGAGCGCGGTAATCCGGCCGTCCTGACTGCCGACCCACAGCAACCCGCCTGCGACCTGCGTCAGCGCCGCGTAGCGACCCGCATCTGTCTTGAGAGGCTGCAGCGATCTGCGTTGTTCGGTGATGTCGATGGCGACGCCGACCACGCATTCCGGCTCGCCGGCCGAGTTCAAAAAAGTCTCGGACTGGATACGGATCCAGCGCAGTGCACGATTCGGCCGGATGATGCGAAACTCGCCGTCGAGCAAAAATCGGTCGAAGGCCAATTCGCGCGGATCGCGCTGCGGACGGCGATCCTCCGGATGAATTCGTCTCTCGATCTCCGCATAGCTGGGCGCGACGGCATTGGGATCGAGACCCAGCAGGCCGTAGAAGCCACGCGACCACTGCATCCGGCCTTCGGCATCGCAGCGCCAGACGCCAGTCCCAAATTTCTCCTCAAAAAAACGAAGTATCTCCGAAGGATCGAGGTAGTTTTCCAGGTGGCGCAATTCAGCCCCCGTCGTGATAATTTTTCTCAACTCCCAATTGCAGTCTATCTCGGTTTCTCCGTTTGACGCAGCTCAATTCGCGATTGCTACAAAATATTTGTGCAATCACGCGGTATATACATGCGGTTGAAGCTCGCGCCGAGATCTTGAACTTGGTTACGTTCGTCGAAGCGGCTAAACGCTATCGATGGTACCGATCATGGCCTGGATGATACGACCCGCCTTGCACGTTGCCCCGTTCTGGCTGGCGGTGATCTGCTGCTTCTCTCCTGCATGGGCCGACACTGTCGACGTCAACGGTGTGAAGCGCTCCTACACCGTGCAGCTGCCGGCGAAAAAGCCGGCACCGCTCGTCATCGTGCTGCATGGCAAGACCCAGCGCGGCGCCGACATGGTCGCGCGGACGGCGTGGCCGCAGCTTGCCAAGCGCGAGGGGCTTGCGGTCGTCTTTCCGGACGGGCTCAACCACGCCTGGGCCGATGCGAGGACCAAGGCGGGACCCGCGCTCCGCGGCCCACCCGATGGCACCGATGACGTCGCGTTCATCGCAAAGCTGGTCGAGAAGCTGGTGGCCGACGGCACCGCCGATGCGAAGCGCGTTTATGTCACCGGCATCTCCAATGGCGGCGCCATGGTGATGACGCTGGTTTGCGCCCGCGCCGATTTGTTTGCGGCCGGCGCGAGCGTGGTCATGAATCTCACTGAAGAGGCCGCCGTCACCTGCCATCCGTCGCGGCCGTTGCCGATGCTGCTCATGAACGGCACCGCCGATCCGCTCGTCCCCTACGAGGGCGGGCGCGGATCGAGCTATTATGCCGCAGACGGGTTCTGGTCGACGGACGAGACGCTGGCATTCTGGCGCAGCCTCAATGGCTGTGAGACCGATGACGCCGAGGTGACCGAAATGCCCGACAGGGCGCCTGCAGACCAGTCCACCGTGACACGGATCAGCTCGCGCTGTCCGACCGGGCACGACGTCGTGCTCTATCGCATCAACCATGGCGGCCACCGCATGCCCGGATTTGCACCGGATGCGCGTTTCCCGAAAGTCGCGACCAAACTGCTTGGCCCGCAGAACGGCGACATCGACGGCGCCGAGACGATCTGGGCTTTCTTCAGCCAATTTCGCTGAGCGGCGCATCGCGCGCAGGCAACGCATGCGTGCCTGGCAACGCATGCGTGCCTGGGGTGGCAGAGCGCGGGTCGCTGGGCTAGACAGGGCCGCCCTTCCACCAGGAGACCCCAAATGAGCATTCAGCGTTTTGAAACCGGCCCGCGCATGAGCCAGGTCGTCGTGCACGGCAACACCGTCTATCTCGCCGGCGTCGTCGCGAACAAGGCTGCCGGCGAAAGCGTAACGAAACAGACCCAGGACATCCTGGCGACCATCGATGGCCACCTCGCCAGGGCCGGCACCGACAAATCGAAGCTGCTCTCGGCCACGATCTACATCACCGACATGAAGACGTTCGGCGAGATGAACGCGGTGTGGGACGCCTGGGTCTCGCCGGGCAATACGCCGGCCCGCGCCACCGTCGAAGCCAAGCTAGCGGCGCCGCAATACACCGTCGAGATCATGGTGACCGCGGCGAAGTGACGCCCGCATGAGATTGTGCGTGCGCCTGAGGCGCGATGAAACATCATCGCGCCTCAGTTTTTTTGCGCATGGTCTGATCGGAAAACCGCTCCACACTTTTCCGGATCATGCGCATGACCTCCGAGGTAATCGATCGGCGCGCGCATTCCTTCGATAGTCGCGGTCAGCCGGACAACACGGCGCCATCGAAGGAGAGTACCATGACCGACCCCGTCACCATCGCCCGACGCTACATCGAGCTCTGGAACGAACGCGCCGCCGGCCGCCGCCGCGAGCTGCTCCGCGAGAACTGGACGGTGGATGCGAACTATGTCGATCCCCTGATGAAGGGCGACGGCCAGGACGGCATCGACGCGCTGATCGCCGGCGTGCAGCAGCGCTTTCCCGATTTCAGATTCAAGCTGATCGGCGAGCCCAACGGCTACGGCGACCAGGTGCGCTTCAGCTGGGGACTCGGCCCTGATGGTGTCGACAGCCCGATCAAGGGCACGGATTTTGCCGTGCTGAAGGACGGCCGGATTAGGAGCGTGACAGGATTCTTGGATCAAGTGCCCGCGGGGGCATGAGGTCTCTTACCCTCCCCTGGAGGGGGAGGGTCGGCTCACATTCAGCGCAGCGAAAATGTGAGACGGGGTGGGGTGACAGTCTCTCCACGGCAGCGGTGCCCGAGTGGAGAGATCACCCCACCCCGCTCGCGCTACGCGCGCTCGACCCTCCCCCTCCATGGGAGGGTAAGAAACAGTCCGCTGCTTCGCTCTAACTGGCAACCGCCAACCGATACGCAGCCATCGCGTTCACACCAAACGCCTTCTCCCTCACCTGCGGACCAAGCTTCATCAAGCACGCTTCCAACGCACCCTTGATCTCGCCGTAGCTGCCCGCAAGCAGACACACCGGCCAGTCCGAGCCGAAGATCAACCGATCCTCGCCAAAGCATGTCGCGGCGTGCTGAACGAACGGAAACAGACGCTCCGCATCCCAATCGCTCCAGACCGCTTCCGTCGCTAACCCCGAAATCTTGCACCAGACATTGCCGCAGGCGGCGAGCGCTTTGATGCGATCGGCCCATTCGTCGCTTCCACCATCGGCGATCGGCGGCTTGCCGGCGTGATCGAGCACGAAGCGTGCTTGCGGGAAGGCCTGGGCGGTTGCGATGGCCGAGGGCAGCTCGCGGGTTCGAACGAGGAGATCGTAGGCGAGATCGCGGGCGAACACCGCCGTGAGACCGCGCTGGACGTCTTCGCGGAGCAGCCAGTCGGGATCGGACTCGTCGTGCACCTGGTGGCGGATGCCGACCAGCTTGTCGCCACCGGGGGAGGCTCGCAGGCGATGAAGCGTCTCGTCAAGCGCACCGTCCGTCAGATCAGCCCAACCGACGACACCGATGACAGAGGACGTCGCATCCGCGATGCGCAAGAATTCCTCGGTCTCCTCCAGCGCGGAGCGGCATTGCACCAGGATGCTGGCGTCGATGCCGTTTGCTTTCAGCAATGGTGCGAGATCGCCAGGACCGAAGGCACGGCGGATCGGCGCGAGCTCGTCCGCCTCCATCCAGGGATAATCGGCGCGCGCCGGATCCCAGAAATGCTGGTGGCCGTCGATGATCATGGCTCACGCTCCGCCCGGCAGCGGCGCCCGCGCATCGACGAGGTTTCGCGCGCGCAGCTCCTGCCAGAAGGCCTGCGGCACCGCCGCCTCCGACATCGCGATGTTGTCGGCCACCTCGGCGGCATTGCGTGCGCCCATCACGGCGACTGTCACGGCCGGATGGGCCATGCAGAACTGCAGTGCTGCGGCCTTCAGCTCGGTGCCGTGCTTGCGGCAGAGCCCGTCGAGTTCGAGCGCCTGCGCGACGAGCGCGGCATCGGCGTCCTGATAATTGAACTTCGCGCTCGTGTGCGGATTGGCCAAGATGCCGCTGTTGTAGATGCCGCCGAGCAGGATGCTGATGTTCCTGGCTTGGCAGGCCGGAAACAGCGCATCCAGCGCGCCCTGATCGAGCAGCGTGTATCGGCCGGCGAGCAGAAAGCAGTCGACCGGCACGGCGTCGGCAAAGCGGACTGGCATCTCCGACTGGTTCATGCCGGCGCCGATCGCCTTGACCGTGCCGTCCTCGCGCAGGCGCTGCAGCGCGCGGAAGGCACCGGCGACGGCATCGTCATAATGATCGTCGGGATCATGCACGAGCAGGACGTCGACACGGTCGAGCCCGAGCCTGGCGAGGCTTTCCTCTACCGAGCGCATCACGCCGTCATGGCTGAAATCGAACACCGGCCGCTCGCGCGGCGTGCCCTTGTAGTGCTCGTCCTCGGCGGCACCGCCCTCCGGCGCGCGCAAGAGACGCCCGACTTTGGTCGAGATCGCATAGGATTCGCGCGGCTGCTGCCGCAGGAACGCGCCAAGCCGCCGCTCGGCCAGGCCAAAGCCGTAAAGCGGCGCGGTATCGAAGAAGCGCACGCCGAGCGACCAGGCACGTGCGATCGTCGCTTCCGCATCGGCATCGCTGACGGGGGTGAACAATCCGCCGAGCGGGGCGGAACCGAGGCCGATTGAGGTGACGTCGAGAGAGCCGAGGCGCGACCGTTTCATTCCCATTGCCTTCCAGGAGTCTTCCTTCCAACGGTCCAAATCATCTCCCCCGCTCGCGAAAACCGCAAGCGGGGGAGGCACGCAGGAGCGCGGGGCTGGCGGCGCGTTCCTACTTCAACATCTGCGCGACGTTGTCCTTGGTCACGAGGTCGAGGCCGGTGTAGACGATCTCCGGCACCTTCTCGCCCTTCTTGATGGCGAGCAGCGTGTCCATCGCCTTCTCGCCCATCTCGAACGGGCGCTGACCGACCAGCGCGTTGGCATAGCCGTCGCGCAGCAGCTCGAGCTGCATCTTGAGCGTATCGGCGACGACCAACGTGAACTTGCCTGAATCGATGTCCTTCTTGTTCCTGGAGGCGAACGCCTTGAAGCCTTCGGGCGCGAACATCGGCCAGCCGCCGATGGGAACAATGGCCGCAAGGTCCGGCGTTGCGGTGCGCATGTCCGTCATCTGCTGAACCGCCAGCGCGGGATCGTCGTTGCAGAAGGTCGGCGAGCCCGCGACCTCGGTCCATTTCGAGCCCTTCAGCGCCTCGCGAACGCCGTCGACGCGCTCGGCGAGGTTCTTGGCGCCGGGACCGCCAGAGACCATCGCGTATTTGCCGCCGTCGGGCCGCATCTTCAGCAATTGCTTGCCGAGGGCTAAGCCGAACTCCTTGTTGTTGGTGCCGATATAGGCGATGCGCTTGGAGCCCGGCGCATCGGCATCGAAGGTGATGACGGGAATGCCGGCGGCGGTCGCCGCTTCGATCGACTTGGTCATGGCCGCGACGTCGGCGACCGAGATGGCGAGACCGTCAACCTTCTGCGTGACGAAGTCCTGGATGATCTGGGCCTGCGTCGCCGGCTCATGCTCGACCGGACCTTTGTAGATGCACTCGATATTGCCGAGCTCCTTGGCGCGCTTCAGGCAGCCGTCGCGCGCGAAGTCGAAGAACGGATTGTTCATCGCCTTGGGCACGATGACGAAGCGGTAGTTCGCAGCGAACGCCGGCGTTGCCATCATTGCAACGGCGATGCCGGCAAGAAGAAGTTTCCTCATTGTCTCCTCCACCCTTCTCTTGCGCCTATCCTCTCAAAGAAGCGTCCGGGAAGCGGATAGGCGGCATGTTCGTTGCCCTCCCGAAACGACGTCACCTCAGCTCATCCGCGAACGGATCCGGTCGACCAGCACGGCCAGGATGATGATCACGCCCACCAGCGTCTGCTGCCAGTAGGAGCTGACTTGCGCCAGCACGAGGCCGTTGCGGATCACCTCGAGCAGCACGCAGCCGACGATGGCCCCCAACGGACCGCCGATGCCGCCGGCCAGATTAGCGCCGCCGATGACGGCCGCCGCGATCACGTTGAGCTCGTAGGATGTCGCCATGTTGGCGGGCGCCGATCCGAGCCAGCCGGAGATGATAATGCCCTGGAGCCCTGCCGCGAGCGCGCAGATCACGTAGACCTCGATCTTCACCCGCACCACCGGAATGCCGGTGAGCTCGGCCGCCTTCTCGTTGCCGCCGAGCGCGAAGACGTGGCGGCCGAACGAGGTGTGGTGCAGCACCACGGCCATCGCCAGCGCGAGAACCACGAGATAGATGAAAGGCACGGGCACGCCGAGCACGTCACCCGAGGTGAGCGCATAAAAATAATCGGCGTCCGGCCCGCCCGGAAAACTGCCGCGGCCGTTGGAGACGACATAGCCGAGGCCGCGCACGATCGAGAGCATGCCGAGCGTGGTGACGAAGGGCGACAGGCCGAGCACGGCGATGCAGAAGCCGTTGACGAGGCCGGCGACCAGTGCGACGCCGAGGCCGGCGAGAATCGACACCAGCAGGATCAGGCCCGGCACGTTGGCGAGCACGGTCTTGCCGTCGGCCGCCATGTGCACGAACAGCGAGCCCGCCGGCGAGCCGGGCGCCGACAGCTCGGTCATCACCATCGAGGTGATCAT
Organism: Bradyrhizobium sp. C-145; assembly: GCF_023375135.1. NCBI lineage: Bacteria > Pseudomonadati > Pseudomonadota > Alphaproteobacteria > Hyphomicrobiales > Nitrobacteraceae > Bradyrhizobium > Bradyrhizobium sp. C-145. The sequence continues at coordinate 8,610,477 of NZ_CP088150.1, forward strand.
GGCGGAGAAACACATCATTGAGCCGACCGACAGGTCGATTCCGCCGGTGATGATCACGAAGGTGACGCCCAGCGTCGCAATGGCGATGAAGGAGAAGTTCTTCGCCACGTTCTGCATGTTGCCTTCGGTGAAGAAGTATGGGCTGGCGAAGTGCATGATCACCAGCAGCACGGCCAGCGCGAGCAGGACATAGCCGGTCTGGGAGGCGAAGATGCCGCGCTGCCACCATCTGATCCGGCCGATATTGGTGAAGCTGATCGGGGATTCCATGGGCATGGCCATCACGCCGCCTCCTTCGCGCCGGTGATGAGAGCGGTGACCTCCTCGGGGGAGGTCTGGTGGATCGGCTTGTCGGCCCGCTTCTCGCCGCGGCGCATGACGACCACGCGGTCGCACACCGCGAATACGTCGGGCATGCGGTGCGAGATCAGCATCACGGCAACACCCTGCTCCTTCAGCCGGTGGATCAGGCCGAGCACCTGCTCGACCTGACGCACCGAGATCGCGGCCGTCGGCTCGTCCATCATCACCAACCGCGCATTGGAGAGCCGCGTCCGCGCGATCGCGACGGCCTGGCGCTGGCCTCCGGACATCTGCTTGACGAGGTCGTCGGGCCGCGTCTCCGAGCGCAGCTCGCCGAACAGCTCCAGCGCGCGCGCCGCCATCGCCTTGTGGTCGAGCAAGGCAATGGGTCCGAATTTGCGCTTCAGCTCGCGGCCGAGAAAGACGTTGGCGGCCGCGGTCAGATTGTCTGATAGCGCAAGGTCCTGGTAGACGACCTCGATGCCGACGGCGCGGGCATCGACCGGCCGGTTGAAGTGGACCGCGCTGCCGGCAAAGCGGATCTCGCCGTGCGTGGGGCGGAAATTGCCGGCGATGATCTTGACCAGCGTCGACTTGCCGGCGCCGTTGTCACCCATCAGGCCGACCACTTCGCCCGGGAAGACCTGCATGTCGACGTCGTGCAGCGCGCGGATCGCGCCGAACTCCTTGCCGATGCCGGTCAGCTCCAGGACCGGGGTCGCGTCAGCATTTGCCATCAGCGGACTTCCTCAGACGTAGCGGTTGACCAGGGATTCCAGATATTCCTGCCGCCCCGAGCGCGGCTGCGGGTCGAAGCCGGGGCCAAGCGCACGGTCGGCGAGATCGGCGAGCGAACGCTGGCCGCCGAGAATGGCCCGGCCCTCGGGGCCGGCCCATCCCTCGTAACGCTTCGCAAGCGGCGTGGTGAGCGCGCCGGCGTCGAGCATGTCGGCGGCGGCGAGGAATGCGCGCGCGCAGGCATCCATCGAGCCGACATGGGCATGGATCAGATCGTCAGGATCGATCGACTGACGCCTGATCTTGGCATCGAAATTGAGCCCGCCCGTGGTGAAGCCGCCGCGGTTCAGGATCTCGTGGAACACCAAGGCGAGCTCCGGCACGTTCATCGCGAACTGGTCGGTGTCCCAGCCGAGCAGATCGTCGCCGCGGTTGATGTCGAGCGAGCCGAACACGCCGAGCGCCTCGGCGAGCGCGACCTCGTGATGGAAGGAGTGGCCGGCGAGGATGGCGTGGTTCTGCTCGATGTTGAGCTTGACGTCCTTCAGGAGATCGTAGCGCTCGAGGAAGCCGTAACAGGTGGCGACGTCGAAATCGTATTGATGCTTGGTCGGCTCCTTCGGCTTCGGCTCGATCAGGATCGGGCCCTTGAAGCCTATTCTGTGCTTGTGCTCGACGACCAGCGAGACGAAGCGGCCGAGCTGGTCGAGCTCGCGCTTGAGATCGGTGTTGAGCAGCGTCTCGTAGCCCTCGCGCCCGCCCCACAATACGTAGTTCTGGCCGCCGAGCCGATGCGTCACCTCCAGCGCGGCGCGGACCTGGCCGGCGGCATAGGTGAATATCTCGGGGTCCGGGTTGGTCGCGGCGCCCGCCATGTAGCGGCGATGCGTGAACAGATTGGCGGTGCCCCAGAGCAGGCGGACCTTCGCGGAAGCCATCTTGGCTTCGAACAGATCGGCGATCGCGTTGAGATTGGCGACGGATTCGGCGAGCGAAGCACCTTCCGGCGCCGCATCGACGTCGTGGAAGGTGAAGAACGGCACGTCGAGCAGGCGAAACAGCTCGAAGGCGGTATCGGCCTTGGCCCGCGCCAGCGCCATCGCATCATTGCCGTGGTGCCAGGGTCGCAGGAAAGTCTCACCGCCGAAGGGATCGCCGCCCGGCCAGCAGAACGAATGCCAATAGCAGACCGCAAAGCGCAAATGGTCCTCCAGCCGGCGGCCATGCACGAGGCGGTCCTTGTCGTACCAGCGGAAGGCGGGGGCGTTTCCTGCATCCTCACCGCCGAAGGTGACAGGAGCGCTTGCATCGAAGAATTTGGCTGACACGTTCACTTAAAGAGACTCCTTCAATGCAGGATAAAGCGCGCGCCACCGCCGATAGGCCTCGTCATAGGCCGCAGTGACGGACGGGCGGGGTGTGAAGCTCGCGAGCCGCCGCGGGGGTTTGCAGACCTCCGCAGGAGCTTCGCCGGTCGCGGCGATGCGGCCGAGACGCGCAGCGCCGAGCGCGGCGCCCACTTCGCCTTCCTCGATGCGGTGGACGGGAATGCCGAGTACGTCGGCGCAGATCTGTGCCCACAGCGGCGAGCGCGAGCCGCCGCCGACGAGATCGACCTCGGCAAGCGGTCCACTCGCTGCGCTCAGCGCCGCCAGATTGTCGCGCGCGGCAAAGGCGACGCCTTCAAGCACGGCCTGCACGATCTGCGCCCGCGCGGTCGCGCCGCGCAAGCCGACGAAGGCGCCGCTGGCAGCGGCATCGTTGTGTGGGGTGCGCTCGCCATCCAGGTACGGCAGGAAGGAGACGGGGCTCGGCCCGTCGACGCGCTCGCCGAGCGGCGCCAAGAGCGCTGCGGCCGGCGTCTCCATCACGCCTGACAGCCAGGCGAGCGAGGCCGCTGCCGACAGCATCACCCCCATCTGGTGCCAGAGGCCGGGCAGCGCGTGGCAGAAGGCATGCACGGCCGAAGCGGGCGCTGGCGCGAACCGGTCGGTCACGCGGAAGACCACGCCGGATGTGCCCAGCGACAGGAAGGCATTGCCCGGCGCGATCGCGCCAAGCCCGATCGCGCTCGCCGCATTGTCGCCGGCGCCGCCGGCAACCACGACATCCCCGGTCATGCCCCAGCGCTGCGCCCATTCCGGCGCGAGCACCGCGCTCACTTCGCTGCCCTCGACGAGGCGCGGCATATGATGCAGATCGAGCCCGGTGGCATGCAGCAACAGAGCCGACCAGCGGCGCAGACCGACATCGAGCCACAGCGTGCCGGCCGCGTCCGACATATCTTCGACCATTTCGCCGGTGAGGCGATAGCGGACATAGGCCTTGGGCAGCAGCACCTTTGCCACGCGATCGAAGATTTTTGGCTCATGCCGCGCGACCCAAAGCAGCTTCGGCGCGGTGAAGCCGGGCATGGCGAGATTGCCGGCGATCGCGTGCAGCGACGGACAGCGCCGCTCCAGCGCGACGCATTCGGCCTGCGAGCGGCCGTCGTTCCAGAGAATCGCGGAACGCAGCGGCCGGCCATCCTCGCCAAGCAGGGTTGCGCCGTGCATCTGGCCTGATAGCCCGATGCCACGGACCGCGGCGACTTCGCGCGGATGGCGGGCGGCGAGATCGTCGACCGCGCCGATCGCCGCATCGGCCCAGGCATCAGGGTCCTGCTCGGACCACAGCGGCGCGGGATGCGACAGCGCAAGCTCGCGCGCGGCCGTCGCGACAATCGCGCCGGCTTCGCTCACGAGCACCGCCTTCACACCGGACGTGCCGATGTCCACGCCGAGATACACGCCATCCTCCCTTTTGCCTGTCGCGGTGCGCGATCTTGACGTCGCGTTCACCGCAGCGGACCATTTCGAAATCCACTGCCGCTAGGGCAGATTGTCCCGCATCACGATGTCGATCCTGATCTTCTCCTGTTCGCGCAAGATCGGCTCGCCGCGGGCGAGCGCGAGCAGAACGCGCACGGCAGCACGCGCTTCGTGGCCGGGATTCTGCGAGATCGCCGCATCCATCACGCCCTGCAACAGCAGCCGCCGTGTCAACGCGGTGACGTCGTGTCCGACGAACACCACCTGCTTGTCGCGGCCGGCATCGGTCAAAGCCTTGGCCACGCCTTGCGTGCCGGCGCCGACGTTATAAAGGCCGACAATGTCGGCATGCCTGCCGAACAGCTGCGCCAGCAGTTGCTCCGAACGCTCGTCCTCGTCGCGCCCTTCCAGCACCGGCAACACGCTAAGATCGGAGAATTCCGTCGCCATCACCTGGTTGAAGCCGAAGATGCGCTCGGCGTGGTCGCGCAGGCCCTGCGAGCCCGCGACGATCGCGACCTTGCCGGACCTCTGGCCGACCAGCCGCCCGACCAGCGCGCCGGCGGTGCGACCCGCAGCGATGTTGTCGATGCCGACATAATGGTGGCGGCCCGAGGACGGCACGTCCGAGACCAGCGTCACCACCTTGGTGCCGGCATCGACGAGATCGTTGATGGCGGCGCGGACGCCGGGATGGTCCAGCGCCACGACGGCGATGCCGTCGTAATCGCCCGAGAGCGACTCCAGCGAGGCCGCGAGCGCGGAGGGGTCGAACACGTCGGTTGCGACCATCTCGACGCTGAGGCGGCGGGCCGACAGCCAGGCCGACATTTCACCGAGATAGGCTTCGATCTGCTGCATGAACGGATTCGGCCCCGACGGCATCACGAAGGCGAAGCGCCGGACGCGGCTGCGGGCGAGCTCGGCGGCGGCGACGTGTGGCTGGAACGCATTGCGCTCGATCGCTTCCCTGACGCGCCGGACCGTGTCCGGCCGGACGCCCGGACGGTTGTGCAGGACGCGGTCGACCGTGGCGAGGCTGACGCCGGCCTCGCGGGCGATATCCTTCAGCGTCAGCGCAGTCGGGGTGAGCGTCTCGGCCATGGCTGAAGGCTAGCAGAGGTGTTTTGAGGTACGCAACTCATTTTGAGGAATGCTGGTCATTTTCCTCCCCGCCACCGCTCCCGCGAACAGTGCGAACAGGTTGAGGCTGGATGCGCCTCGCACCGGTCGCAGGCTCAGCCGGTGGTCAGGTCGAGCGTCAGGAACAGGCTGTTGGGGTCCTCGACATAGAACTCGAATGGGCCGCAGGCGACGAAGCCGTGGGCCTGGTAGAGGGCGTGCGCCGGCTTGAAATAGTCCCAGGAGCCGGTCTCTAGGCTGAGCCGCGCCATGCCGCGCACGCGGGCTTGCGTGATGATGTGGCGGAGCATCTGGCCGCCGAAGCCGCGCCGGCGCGTGGTCTGCAGCGTGTGCATCGACTTCACCTCGCCGTGGTCAGCCGAAAGCGTCTTCAGCGCGCCGGTGGCGACCAGCGTCTCGCCGTCCCAACCTGTCCAGAACGCGATATCAAGCGCGCGAAGCCCCGCGAGATCGAGCGCATGGGCGCTGCCAGGCGCAGTCTGCGCCCGCGCCGCCGTGACGTGATGATCGAGCAGCGCGATGACGCGCGGATCAAAGGTGTCGCCGGTGCGGATCTGCATCGTCAAGGCTTCACTCCAGCGTCTCGGATCGCGTCAGTGCCATCACATCTTTCCGTAAGAGGCGCCGCGCCGCGTGATGATGACATAGCGTGCATCCTGACGGGTCTCGTTCTCGAACATCACCGCGCGCATCACGTCGAAATCCAGACAGTCGCCCTCGCGCAGCCGCACCGCCTTGGCGTCGATATGCACGGCGATCGCGCCCTCCAGCATCAACAGTTGCTGGGTGAAGGCGTTGCGGCCCCAGGGACTGTAGGAAACGCGGGCGCCGGCCGGCAGGTCGACGACGATGATCTCGATGCCGCTTGCCGCATCCGGCGGCGAGGCATGACGTCGCCGGTAGCCGCTGTCGGGATCGCGCCAATGCGGCTGGTCGGCAAGCCGCACCAGCCGCTCCGGCGGCTTCTCGGCCAGCGCGACGACATCGCTCAGCGACACATCCAGCGCCGCGCAGAGTTTTCCGAGCAGTGCGGCCGTCGCACTGCTCTGCGCCCGCTCCACCCGCCCGATCATGGCCCGGCTGACGCCGGACCGCGCCGCAAGTTCGTTCAACGTCATGCCCGCCTGCGTCCTCAGCGTCTTCAGGCGCCGACCGATCGCGCGATCGAGTTTCTGCTGGTCCATTTTTTCAGCCCTGGCCTTCATCCAAGCGTTGCCCGGCGCAACGACTGCATGCCGCCTGGGCAAGAGCCTAAACTGGGCGAGAGGCGAACGCCGGGAGCGACGGTGCAATATATTAGAATCTTTGCGCAGCCTGGAGGCCCGATTAGGATGCTCCCAACAATCATGTCAGGGAGGCGACGACATGGGCGAGCCGACGCAGCGGACGATCAAGGCCAACGGCATCAGCCTCAACATCGCCGAGCAGGGCGAGGGGCCAATGGTGCTGCTCTGCCACGGCTTTCCGGAAGGCTGGTACTCCTGGCGCCACCAGCTCGAGGCGCTGGCAGCGGCCGGTTACCACGCTGTCGCGCCCGACATGCGCGGCTACGGCAAGAGCGACCGGCCGGAAGCGATCGACCAATATACGATCTTCCATATGATCGGCGATCTCGTCGGCGTGCTCGACGCGTTCGAGGCCAAGGACGCCGTTATCGTCGGGCATGACTGGGGCGCGACGATCGCCTGGCACACGGCGCGCCTGCGTCCCGATCGCTTCCGTGCCGCCGCCATCCTCAGCGTACCCTATCGCCCACGCAGTCCGGTGCGGCCGACCAGCGTCATGCCGCAGACGGCGGATGCGCAGTTCTATCAGCTGTACTTTCAGGAGCCGGGTGTCGCCGAAGCGGAATTCGAAAGGGATCCGCGCGCAACACTCGGCGCCATGCTGTTTGGCGGTTCCGGCGAAGGGGTGGCGGCGATCCGCGCCAATGCCGAGCGCGCCGGCAGGACCGCCGGCGTCGGGATGGTCTCGCGCAAGGACGGCATGTTGCCGAAGGTGCAGGTGCCGCTGCCCTCATGGCTGAACGGCCCCGACCTCGACCATTATGGCGCCGAATTTGCCCGCAGCGGATTTCGCGGACCGCTCAATTACTACCGCAACATCGATCGCAACTGGGAGCTGATGGGCGCCTTCGAGGGCGTGAAGGTGGTCGTGCCATCGCTCTTCATCGCCGGCGACCATGACATGGTCCTTGCCTTCCCCGGCGCCGCCGAGCATCTCGCCAACATGAGACAATGGGTGCCGCAGCTACGCGAGATCAAGATGCTGCCGGGCTGCGGACATTGGACGCAGCAGGAGCGGCCGGCGGAGGTGAACGCGGCGCTCGTGGAATTCCTGCGAAGCCTGCCGAACTAGCCGTGCAGCGGCCGAGATTCGCCGGAACTGGAAAAGCTTGGAGCGGGCGAAGGGAATCGAACCCTCGTATGCAGCTTGGGAAGGGACATTCCGACCTTTCTCGACGGTCGGAGCCTCATCTCAAGCAACTGAAAAACCTCAATTAATTGCATTTTAAGGCTACTTCAGCTACCAGAGGCAAAATCTCAGTGTTTTCAGGACGTGTTGTAGAATTGTTGTAGAGGTTAGGCTATGGCCGGGGTGCATTACGAACGGAAGAGCAAGGCGATCGCCCCTCACGACGTATCGGTCGCGATCAAGATGTCTCGCACGCCCGAAGCCAAAGCTCGGGAAATCGAATGGCGGGACACCGAGTGCGTGGGCCTAACGCTGCGTATTACCAAGTCCGACGCCGCCTGGTTGATCCGTCGACGCGACCGTACCATCAAGATTGGACGTTGCGTAGACATTTCCCTGCCGACCGCAAGGTACATCGCGCATAGGACACGCGAAGCAGCCAAACGAGGGCGCGACCTGAAGGTCTTCGTGGAGACGCTGGTCAAGCTCCGCTCGCATGGGTTCAACGGGCACAAGAGCTACGACGATAGTTTGGAATGGGAGACCGCGGACGAGATCGCCGACGACAACTCGGAGCTTGGCCGGCGCCGCCTCAAGGGTGAAATCCACTCCGTTTGGACGTGGGGGCAACTGACCGAGCAGTTTCTCTCGGAAAAGCTGCCCGAGCTCAAGAAGGGATATCGGGATCGCTACGCGCGGTACCTTCGATTGCCCGAATTCGCCCTGCTCATTGATCGCCCAGTGTCCGAACTGGCTGCTGCCGACCTCGAAATAGTCAGGGACAGAATGCTTGCGGCATACCGACCCTCGACCGTGCATCGCGCCGTTCGGCAGGGGCGGGAGATGTTGACTTGGGCATGGAGTTATCACCCCGCTAAGGCTGGCCTTGACCAGGTCCAGCACGCGTGGTGGGAGAGGTGGTCGGTCAAGTACAAGTGGAAGGTCCGACACCACACGCCCAAAATCGAAGAGATCGCCCGCACGATGGTGATCGCCGACATGTTTACGCATCTGTCCGACAACGAACACGAAACCTATCCGGGTACGATCGGCGCATTGTGGGCAGCGGCGCTCATGGCACAGCGGACCGGATCGCTTCTGGTTCTGCGGCCTGATCGCCTGTTTGCTCCGGAGAAGAAGGCGAAGCTCCCCGGGTGGAAGATCGCGAACTGGACCGCCGAGGAGATGAAAGGAGGCAAGGACGGCGGCAGGCCGCATGCTCTCCCCGTACCGCCTGAAGCGCTCAAGGTGCTGGAACGCTACTACAAGGCTTCCGGCGGAAAGTCCGAATGGATGTTCTCCGGCCGCAAATCGAACGAGCGCATCACTCAGTCCGCCCTCAATCTCCTGATGTATCGCCTGCAAGGAAGAGTCTTCGATCATCGTAGCAAGAACAAGCCGGACCGCCCCGGCAAGCCCGGCCCGAAGGCGGCCAAGAAGGCAAAGGTGCGCGTCGATCTCTTCGCGTACTACGGCATTCGGCCCTGGACGCTCCACGATATCCGCCGGACGCTCGGAGAGTTTCTAGACGACAAGCGCCTGGGCGGTGCTGCCTCCGCGATCCTTGGGCATAAGCTTCCTCGGGACGATATGCCCGAGAGGGAGCGAATGGCCCCGGTCACGGAGATCCACTACAACTCGTCCCAACGCATCGCGCTGAAAGCAGAGGGGATGGCGCTCTGGACGCAAGCTTTACTCGCGGCTTGCCAAAGAGAGCGGAAGTCGCTCATCCGCAAGCCGCGACCAGCGTTGCTGCCACCAAACTAACCATTGAGCTCACAGCTGTTGGAAGTCCGTGATAGGCGTTGCTGATACTGCGCCGGTGCTATTTGAGCTCAACCTTTGCGCCCGCCTTCTCCAACTGCACCCTGAGTCTTTCCGCTTCGTTCGCGTCGATGCCCTCTTTCAGTGGTCGAGGCGCGCCTTCGACCAGATCCTTTGCTTCTTTCAAGCCGAGGCCAGTGATCGCACGAACCTCCTTAATGACTTCGATCTTGTTACTACCCGCCTTGGCGAGAACGACTGTAAACTCGGTCTTCTCTTGCGCCGAGGCAGAGGCTGCGCCAGGGATTCGACTGGTCGTCGCAGTCGGGGTAACGGCGGAAACGCCCCACTTCTCCTCCAGACGCCTTGCCAAATCCGCAGCCTCGAGCACCGTAAGGCGCGATAGCGTGCTGATTCGGGGAGATTGACTCGTCAAATGACCACTATCGAGAATGTTGCTGTAACGTTGATCGAGGCCCCCGCGAGTGCGCGCGCCACGCGTCATGAGCCAAGAGAAGAATGCTCCGACTTGAACTTGGTTCGCCAGATTGCTGCGCCAGCGCGCGAGCTCCACGGCGGCGAGCTTGCGGTGATTCTCTTGGGGACTGTCGGCAGCCAACGCGACTAGCAGATCCCCCTGTAATCTGTTGGCTTCGAAAAAGTAAACAGCGCCGACACGACGGGCCTGCTGCAGATGCTCTATTGCCCCATCTACGTCCGGCGGCGTTTGCGCGAGACGTTGATGCGCCGCGAGGATAGACGCATCGGATAGCCAAGGGTGCCTTTGTGCCAAATCCTCTACCCAGTGATCGTTGTGGTGGAGCCAGCCCAATCGCAGCATCAACACGCCTACCGCCGCCGAGACCCAAGGATCGTCGCCCACATCGGCGCTCGCGTAGCGGGCCAGATGGGCGGGACCATGACCGATTTCGTTCCAGATGCCCGTCGCGGTTTCAGTCGAAGTGGAGGTAAGAGCTTGGAGCAGAGCATGCGTCTCCGGGCGGGACGGAACGATACTCAGGGTATCGCCGCTGAGATAGGGCGCCTCCGAAGTGCGGACTCTGACTTTGACGCCCCCAGCGAACAAAGGAACAAGTACACGCTGAACGCGGTTTGCTTCGATCGCAAACGAAAGTCTTAAGCGGGCTCCTGAATTAGCTGGAGGAAGTTCGCCACCGCGATCAAATTCAACTTCTACATCTCCCGATGTAGTTCGGCGAGTGCTGACGTTGCTCGCCGTGAAGGGCCGCCATCCCCCGGTACGTAGCGGCTGGCTGTCGTACGATAGCCCGAGACTATAGGCGGACCCAGGACCGGGATTGAAGCTCATTGTGGCGCCCGTTGACATGTTGCCTACGTCGAGTCGCCGCTGCGAAGCGACGGCGTGCGTCTGGAGCATATCGGGCAATGCCCCGAGATGGTTTTCGCTCCAGAGTTCGATTGCCGCGAACTCCCCCGCCATTTCCGCGTTGGCCCCCCCTGACGTGCTGTGCCTGGCCGAGCTCAGTGCACCTCGCCCTCGGAGAGAATCGAGCGAAGGGGCCTCCAACTTTGAGGTGTCCGACGCTACGGGGAAGCTCCACAGTACTTGCCCTGCGCCGAGCGATTCCAGACTGGCGGTGTATGTTCCTACCTGTGGCGCGTCGAACTCGAACGTGCCAGCCGGCGGAAGGACCAATCGAGGAACTACCAGCACCTGCCCGTCTGGGGCGAACACCCCTATGCGAACGGCCCCGGAGTCCTTTGGCGGCTCAATAGTGATTCTTGGCATTACGTGACCCGGTGGAGCAAGACTGGATCGACGCGCATTTCTGATAGGTCGACCCGCGTGATCGATTGGGACCGATAATTTGCATTTTCCTTCGCGAAAGTCGCTTGAAGGTAGCACAAGTCCATGCGTGCCTGCGCCCTCCCTATCCACTGTTCAGCTCGATCGGCGCGAGCGGCGATAACGTTGTCGGCAGCATCCCTCAGACAGACCTGATCCGCTTGATTGATTGCAATGGCCGGATCCAGCATTACGGCGAACGGAACCTCGGGCGGTGTTTGGTATCTAACGATCGGACCGGAAGAAACAAACGACCTGACAGGCGTCGGGTTAAATGCGTCCAGAGGCCAACCGCGCAATCGATAGAGTATGTTCATGGCACGCGGCAGGCCGTCCAAGAGCACGCCCCACTGTCCAGCACCGCTGTAGTTTCTTGCCCCAGCTCCGTTCAGCGCCTCCACAAGAACTTGCGTGAAGCGCCCTCCACCTGCCTTGCCGTCATCGTAGGTCAATTGTCCCATCGGCCCTGGCACCAGCAGCAGCACCTTATTCTTCGTCATCGCAAGACTCGGTGGGAAAAATCGCAGCGTGTCACCGATGCCTACGGACGAATCGATCTGGCCCAGCACAACGTCGGTGATCACTTCCTGGCAGGCGTCAACGAATAGATAGCCTTCCTGGAGTTCGGGCTGGCGGGACATAATGCCGGCAAGATACTGTACATCGATATGAGACTCCCAAGGACTTTTGGTCGCAATAGGGCCCCCTGCCACATCCGATAGCAAAACAATTGAGCGCGTAGGCACCGCGGCTCCATGTCCACAAATGTAAAATATGGCGACTTGGTTTGGAACGCTGAGGAGCCGCTGAGACCAATCGGTTCCGTCCTTCTGAATCGAGACGGCATCCGTCGACGAGACTGCTATCGAATTTCCACGGGGATCGACCGCCGATCCCGTCGCAAATCTGCTTTTCCATTCGTACTGAGTAGCAGACGAAGGCGCCGGCGGCGGCGCTGAAAGCGCAATGTGCACGCTCCCGAGCGGAGCCGGCAGACCGTCCGCATGGCTAATGACCCAGTCGCAGAACAATTTGGCGCCTACTGGCGCACTATCCAGGTCGGGGACGTTGGAAAGAGGCAATGGCGTATTAGGACCAAACGGCGATGCGCCCGGCTTCGCGTAAGGATAGGCGCCAACGCCGATGACGAATGCATGGGTCGCCGGACCATTAATCTTTCTTTCGTAGACGAGACTCATGCGCCAATACCGACTTCCTGAAGCCGCTCGCGCAGCCGCGCGTAAAAACGTGGCCGCTTGAAGTAAGTCGTGTGCGCGTCTATGAGGCCAGTCGCCGAGCTGAATTCGAAGTCGGTCACATCCTCAAACATCGGCGCGCAGCGGAACGATAGCAAATCAACCGGGTCGTAGACGTTCCACCATGAGCCGATCGCCGCCACAAGCGGGACCTTCTGCGGCGCCTTCGTCGAATTTCCAAGCAGGTTCATCTCCTGAAAAAGACCAGGCTGCGAACCAACCGTGGCCAGCAAATCTATTCTGATGTTTTGGTCGATGCCAGACGACGCGTCTCCAAGCATGTCGCGCAGAACAACGCCGCCTAGGCTGTGCCCGATGAGGACGAGCTTGCCGCCGTGCTGCTTTGCTTCAAGCGCGGCTTCATTCACACCGTTTGCAATGATCTCGCGTATTTTCGTTCGTTTCGACGCCGCTCCGTGGTCGTATAGGTAGACAAAGATATCGCCGAGAAACCGCGCCACAAGCGGACTTGCTCCATCGCGAATTATCGGCGCGATACCTGATGACACTAAGTTGCGTGCCCGGTCGGCAAGCGATTTCGCTGCACTGACTATGTCGTCGCCAAGCCCAAACGAAGCTGTCGCGGTCGGCTCGACCCTTTTGCGTAGCTCCGAAACGACCGTCTGATCCGACGCTGCTCCAGTAGCCCAAGAAGGTGGAAGGGCAGCGTTATTCACTGCGTATTCGCCGGCGACACGAAACTTCTCTATCTGTTCGTCCGTCAACTGCTTCCCGGCCGCTTCGGCTTCCTCGACCAAGGCTACGAAGATCGCATCGATCATGGCTCCGAAGTCGGTCGACGCGAGTCCGCTTAAAGGCTGAGCCTGCCCAACCGCCCCGGGCGCTACGATACCACCAAGCAAGCCGAAGCTCGCCGATTTCGGGCCGTTGCTTGGCAGGCAAGCGAGATCGTAGCCGAACTGCGCAGCCAGATCACCCCAGTAGACGTTGCGTATGTTCAGAGGTGCATCGGCCCAAGCCGTCTTCTTGAACAGCCTATCGCGGTTCTCAACCTCGAGATCATAACTGCTTCCTTTGCGCGTATTAACCCCGTGTACGAATACAAGCTGGTCCATCGTAGCCCTCAGGTTTACAGTTGTGACTGTCGCCGCAATCTTCATTTATGGGCTCGTAACGAACGCCACGGCCAGGTCCTTCCGCATTGCGCAAACGCGATCTTGACGCCTCAAGGGGCAATCCTCCAATGAAGCAGCCGGACGCCATTCAAGTCGATAGGGAGGCCGACCCTCAAAATTGGTCCTTCGGGCGACCAACAGCCGTTGAACAGTGCTAGTGGCGAGCAACAATTCGCAAAATCAAATATAGATTCCTCAAGGTTTAGCACTATCAATATCACAACTTTCGAAGTCAAGATTGATTGACCAAATGCAATGCCACCAATGGGCGTGCCTGAGTCGATTTCCGGAGCGCCCTGCCTTCCCGCAGCTGCGGGCTTAGGCGGCACCCCTCGTCGGAGAAAACAAAAGCTATAGAGCTTTCCACGACCGACCCCGGGAGAAGGTGGCTGCAAGCCATGGCAAACTGCTCAGGCAGGCGATTCCACCGACGTCAGAGGTCCCTGTCGTGGCCCGGCCCGATCCGAGCGCGATGAGTTGCACCGCCGTTCCCGCTGGCGTCGAGGGGCGGCTGCGGTCCTAGCCGCGAGAAGGGCTAGACGATCCCTCGAAGACGCCCACGACCTCATCGATCTCGCCGGGCGTCGTACCGCGCCCGAGACTGAAGCGGATAGCGCCCATTCCGACTTCCGGCGCGATGCCCATGCCCACCGAGACCCGGAGCCAGCGCCGATCGGATCTTCGGTGGACCTCCAGTTTGGCAAAGCCGATCGTGTAGGCGGCCATGGCGTCGCTGACGCTTGCGGTCTGAACGGCTATCGTGCTGACCATCTTTCGTTCCTTCGACGTCTAGCGCTTCCACCAACGTCCGGGCGCTACCTTCACGATGTGAGGAGGTCTCCGCTTGGACGCGCCCGTCCTTCACGATCCGGCATGTCATGCGGTGGGAGCCCTTGAAGGCCGTGCTTGTCCACTTCTCAAAGCCTCTCGGACGGCGGCGTCTCCCAGGTCAGTTGCTTGTGTTCGGCAGCCTCGTCGCCGTGGTTAGACGGACGGCTCGCCACGAAATTGTCGATTGCTTGGACACGCGGTTCTAGAGGACGGTTGCGCACCGAGGCCATTCCCGGCGTGGTACCCAGAGACGGTAGCCCGCCCGGTGCCGTGCAAAAACACAACCAAAAATTGCTTTGGTGTTGTAGTTCGGCGACAGACTTTCGCAACGACGCCCACTAGGCTCGGATAACTTTCCTTATTGCTACCTGCCTATTTTGGGGCGCCTTCTCTCGAATCTCCTTTCGTTTGATCTGCGCGAGGGCGTCGAAATTCGATTCAGCGTCGCTGCTGGAGGCGGCCCCCGATGCGACTTCGATTCCTCACCGGTCTCTCGTTGTGCTTGCTGCAAGTCGCTTGCGGGACCTACATCCCCAGCCAGCGAGACTGGCCGAACTCGGAGACGAAGGACGTCGAGAGGATGAACCGCACGCTTGTCCGCAGCATCGTGTGCGAACTGAGCTATGCCGTCACAGTGGCGGTCCAGAACGACTTGGAGCTGGCTCGCAAGAGGCGAAGCGGACGTACCTACAGTGACTATCTTGTCAATTGGGGCGTCGAAGTCGCTACCGACCTGACCGTGTCGGAGTCGGCCACCGTGAATCCGACGGGCCTGTGGGCGCCCCTATCGCCGTTGTCCCCGGTGTTCACGCTGACCGGCGGAGTTTCAGGGGCGTCGGTCGCCACCAACGACAATACGTTCAATGTCTTCTATCCCTTGTCGGCACTCTACAAACCGGACCTCTTCCGCACCAACAATCAGGAACGCCCCTGCCGGCATCCGTCGACTGGCCAGCAAGGCTCTCCGCTTGTCGACATCGACCTGAGGATTCTGCCGTTGCTCGAATCGAGGATCCAACTCGTCACGATCGGCCTCGCCGATAGCCCAGACGATGACAGAAACATCATCGCCGGGGAAAAGAATGTGCTTACGCAGACGGTTTCCATCAAGGAGACGATCTCGGGCGACATTTCGCCTACCTGGAAATTCTCGACCGGGACGGTGAATCCAGCCGGCACGTTCTTGAGTGCGAACCGGATGCGTACCCATCAGGTCGTGTTCACATTCGGTCGATTGGCCCGCGGCGGCCAATCGCTGTCGTCTCTCGCTCAGGCGTTCCATGTCAACGAGCAGCTCAGGGCGGGGCTTCGGGAAACCCGCTTTGCACCACGATAGAGGCAGGCAATGGCGAAGAAGAACGAAGGCAAGTCGAAGTCGTCCAAGGCAGGACTGAAGGCAAAGGTCCGAACGTCGGCCGCAAAGAAGGGCGCGGCGAAAGCGAGGCCGCCGAAGCCTCCTGCCCGCCTCAAGCCCGCTGCACGGCCCAAAAGCGAACGGGCGCGCTGGGCCTACCTTAAGGAATTGAAGATTACCTCACTGCACGGTGAGGATATCGGCGCTGTGGTCAGGCATGGCGAGGCGGTCCTCAAGTTCCGGAGAACGATCGGCAGTTCCGATTCGACCCTCGCGAGGGCCGCGAACTCTCTTTGCTACATGAAAGCTGGAGACTCGAACATCGTCAACATCGTCGACAAGGACGGGAACGACTACGGCGAGACCACGCAAGAGGACGCTGACGCGCGCGGCATTCCACCGTGCGGCTAACATTCTCCACGTCGCACGGGAGTACGGCTGGCGGAGCAAGCGCATCATAAGGAAGCCGGCGCCCGCGGATTGGGTCTGAACGCGAGCCAGATAGCGTCGCGTCGACCCAACGATCCGCTCCATCGACCGCCGCGGCGACGTTCGGCTCGGTTCCGAGGCCTTTTGCCCCGGAGGCGTTCGTTGGCTCCCGCCGCTTTGGCTTTCGCGAGAGCCACCACGATGCCCGCGAACCGTCGCGTCGCCTGTTCTCGGGCCGCAAGTCGAGCGAGCGCATCACTCAGTCCGCGCTCAACCTTCTCATGTATCGCCTGCAGGGAAGAGTTTTCGACCATCGCAGCAAGAACAAGCCGGACCGTCCCGGCAAGCCCGGCCCGAAGGCGGCCAAGAAAGCAAAGGTGCGCGTTGACCTCTTCGCGTACTACGGCACTCGGCCCTGGACGCTCCACGACATCCGCCGGACGCTCGGAGAGTTTCTAGACGATAAGCGTCTGGGTGGCGCGGCCTCCGCGATCCTTGGTCATAAGCTTCCTCGGGACGATATGCCTGAAAGGGAGCGGATGACCCCGGTTACGGAAATCCACTACAACTCATCCCAACGCATCGCGTTGAAAGCGGAGGGGATGGCGCTCTGGACCCAAGCTTTGCTCGCGGCTTGCCAAAAAGAGCGGAAGGCGCTCGTCCGTAAGCCGCGACGTCCGGCGTTGCCGCCGCCTCAAAATGGCCACTGAACTAAGCGCGCCGGACGCGTCGAGGTGCTCGCCCCCGCAAACAAACTCTTGCCTTCTCCGCCCGTGGTCTCCAGGTCCGCCATCCACAAACTTCACTGATAATGGCTCGCTGGCGGAGAGAGTGGGACTCGCCCCCGACGGGTGTCGAAGATCCCTTGTCTACAAGTTTATCCTTCGATTTCAGGGGTTCTTGAACGGCCGGTGCTACACCGAGGTGCTCCACCATGCCGTCGATCAAGATGCCCAAGCCGATCAAGCGCCCGACCAGCGATTTCTACTGGATGCGGAAGAAGGTGCCGGAAAAGCTCCGCGCCCTCGTCGGCAAAACCGAGGTATGGGCCAGTCTCGGCACCAAGGACGAGCGACAGGCCAACATAAAGATCGGCGCGCTCAACGCCGCGATCGAAGCCGACTGGGCTCGCCTGCGCGCCCAGGGAGCGGGCCCGCCGGCCCCGGCCAAGACCTTCGTCCCGGAGCCGTTCAAGCTGACCCATCTGGACCTGCACGCCCTGCGCGGGGAGGAGCATAGGCGGGTCCGAAACCGGTGGATGCCGGAGCCGCCGACCGGCTTCAACAAGCTGAGGATGACCCTGGGCGACGACGAGTCACTCGAGCTTGACGCCATCGAAATCCTCGAAGCTGGAGGGTACGAGACCTCGCCAGCCAACGTCGAGCGTCTCGTGCCCCTCCTGATCCGGGCCAGACGGGAGGCCGCCGCCGACGTCGAGCATGCCAGGATCGGTGAGTTCGATGAACTCGCGAATCTTGACAATTTTCCGAAGCGCACCACTCCCGCGCTCGACTTCCTCGCGGCGTTCGAAGAGTACGCAAAGAAGGGGGGGCTAAAGGGCGGAGCCGAGGGACGTACCGCGACCCGTTGGCGAAAGAAGGTGAAGGAATTCTGCGATTTCACGGGGCTTCGGGACCTAAAGCAAATCAAGACGTCTCATGGTTACGATTGGGTCGACGAATTGATCGCGAACAAGGTCCCGCGGGACAGTATCCGCAAGGTCTTCATCGCGGCGCTTTCCGCCACCGCCGGCTTCATGGTCGAACGCCGCAAGCTCGATCAGAATCCTTTCCTCGGCATGCGCGTCCGCGACGAGGATGCCTCGGAGAACGCCGAAAAAGAAAAGGAACAGAAGGAGCCGCCGCGGAAGGGCTTCACACGGGAGGAAGCTAGAAAGATCCTGACGGCCACTCTCGTCGCGCCGAGCGATTTCATCTCGGTCGAGATGGCCGCGGCCCGCCGCTGGCTGCCGTGGCTGTGCGCCTACAGCGGCGCGCGGGTCAACGAACTCACCAGTCTGCATCCGGACGACATCCAGCCTCGGGGCTACGGCATCTGGTGCATGATGATCAAGCCGTACCGGGAGAAGACAGCGCAGTGGCGCCCCGTGCCGATCCATTCGCATGTCATCGACCAACAGTTCGGACAGAGATTCTTGGATTACGTCGAAGAACGACGCAAGCTGAACAAGCCCTTGTTCTACGACCCCGAACGTCATCGCGGCGGTACAGCGCGGCACCCGCAATTCCACAAGGTCGCCGAACGGATCGGGCAGTGGGTGCACAGCTTGGGCATTCCGTACGACGTCAAGCCGAACCACGGCTGGCGTCATGTGTTCAAGAGCATGGCACGGCACGTGGAGATGGACCGCGAAGTGGAAGGCTTCATCACCGGCTATCGGCCGAAAGACGCCAACTCGGGAAACGACTACGGCGACCACTGGATGCTGACCATGTCCAAGGAGATCGAGAAGTATCCGCGTTACGAGCTCGCCGCCTTCGATGGGCCGCCTGCTCCTCACAAGCGGCGTCGGCGCACCAATTTCGACGTCGCGGTCGCGAAGGTCGCAAAGGAGAAGCGCAAGGCAGCACGCGCATCGCGGGCTCGAATTGCCGGATAGTATCAAGCCGAGAGCGGGTGGAAGAGAAAGTGGGACTCTCTTCCTCAAAGCGCCGTATGCGCGAAAACCGCCGAAAAACAAGGATTCCTAAATAGCCCGGCCGCGATCTGTGACCACCGCTGTGTACCACCTGTTCGGTCGATTCGGCGCTGAATGTCGAGCCATTTCGGGGCGATTGAAGCAACGAAGGATTCACCGTTCCATGCGCGCTCCGAACCGCTGCTCAGCGCAAGTTTTCGGAAGACTTTCCTGCGGGAGGAAGCGGTAGAGAGGGCTGCTGTTCGCCTTCGGTCCGCCATTCCGCCGGCCTAAGATCGGAGAGGTTGATCTTCTTAAGCGAAGATGACGGCCCGTCGTGCATGACGACGGGTAGCCATCCGCGCTCGGCGAGGCCAAGAAGTCGTTGATACCAGCCGGCGTAGGTGTAGCTCCACCCCTTGCCTTCTCCGGCCAGCCGGACGAAGCGACCGACGAACTTGTCGGCGAGCGATCTCGCGTCGTCGCGCTCCGCATCCGTCCAACCGAAATAGCGTGCTTCCTCTCCGGAGGTGTAGCGGGCACTCGAACTGTCGCGCTGCGTCTCGCTGAAACCGAAATCGCGCAAGTAGGCGCCGTGGTCGCGATAGAACAGGGTGTCCGGGCCGATCCAGCAGCGCCAGTGATTGCCGCTCGGCGACATGAACGGCATCACTCTCAGCTTCTGGTATCCGCGCCGGTGGAGTTCGCCGACCATAGCCAGGAGGCGGACGGCCCTTCGAACGTGGGGCTCGGGGTGCTGCGGCATGTGGATCGCTCCCTATCGCGTGCTCATCCTCCCCATCGCGGACGCTTGGCGGAGGCCTCATGGACGGCCCTTCGCGCTTCGGCGCGAAGCCGGCGCTCCTTCTGCGCGGCGCGCCAGGCTTTCGTCAGGCCGGGACCCGGTTCGCCCTTTTCTCGATATCCGCGATAATGGCTGTAGCTGCGGGCGCCGAACGTGTGTTTGCTGAACATGGATTCTCCGCTGGAAGCCGTGATCTCGGACGATGTCCGACGACCGGGAGCGCGACGAGCGAGCTACCTTTCGTGCTTCCAGTTATACCAAGGCTCCGATAATATCGGAAACACTTAACTTCCGAGGGATTTGGCGTGAGCAGAGGCCCAGGTCATGTCGAACGCAAGATCGTCGATCTGTTCAAACGGAAGAAGCGCAACAACATTCTCTCCACGTACGACGTCTGCTGCGAAGTGTTCGGAACGCACGAAGTCGAGAAGAAGCATCGGGTATCGGTTCTACGGGCCATGAAACGGATTTCCGAGAGCGGCGAAGTCGACATCTGGCGGATCGTTCTGAGAGGACAGCCGGACGATGTCTGGTTTAATGGCGGCGAACAACCGCCGTTGTCGCCGAAATATCGCAGCATCGTTGGCCCCGCCCGCAATGAGCGACCGAAAAAGCCGCCGAAGCGGGAATCCTAGTGCGCAACACTCCCCCCGGCGCAGACTAGACCTACTGCTCGTTCGCATAGGCGATCGTCTTTAGCGCCTTATTTGCATCTCCCCGCCCCTGATAAACGCCGAGCATGTCGCCTTTGTCGTCGACCGACTTGACGCGGAAGAGAGTCCAACGCTTGTCTTTGCCCTGTACAATGCGAAAGGTTCGACCGTTGCGGCGGCAATAGAAGGCCTCAGATTTGGCGACTGATGTCCAACCGCAATCCGCTCCCGATAGAAAGCGTTGTTCGAGCTTCGTCCGCTCTTCTTCCTTCAGCTTGCGATATCGCTCGTCCTGCTCCCGTCGAAGCCTCTCATCCTCCCGCTCCAGATGCTCCTGAAGCGCTCCGATGATTGCGCGCATCTCGGTACCTTGCGCCTTTTCGGCAAGGTACAGCGCCAGGCAACCATCCTTGAGGTCTTCTTTCGGATAGCTGGTGTGGGGCTCTTCCCAGATTGCACGCAGACGCTGCTCCACGTCCGTCTTGGTCAGTTGCGGACCCGGCAAATTATTGAGGGAGGCGAGCAGGTCCTCCGTCGGAATCCAACATGGAGCAGCAGCCTTAGCCACCTCTTCTCGGTCCGCATCCCATTTGCCCCAGACCGAGCCTGCCCGATCGACGGCGTTGACGATGTCCCGCGCAAGCTTGTGCACGCTGTAGGGGTCGCGCAGATGGCGCAACGAGGGGCTCTTCACATAGTCGAAAAAAAAGCGAGGCCACTGCATACCGGCGGTCGGCGTTCATGCACGGCCTCCCTAGTTCGTGCGGCGTCGGCCCTGAAGCCTACAGGGGCCAACCCTAGCGCGCTTTGGATTTCTTCGGCTTTAGTAGAGACAGCCTCTCCTCGAAAGTCTTCCGACCGCCGACGACGTTCCCGTCCAAATCTACGCAAAAGTAGAAGTCTTTTTTGTAGCTGTAGACGGTCCATTTGTCGGCGTGGTCCACGGAGATCTCATTCTCCGGCAGGCCCACTTTCATCTCGGTTATGCCGCGCTCGCGCAGAATCCGGAATGCCTGGTTCAACGTGAAGGCCATCTGATCACCAATCGCTCGAGATGCCGTCAATCAAGAAACGATCGAGCGAATCGCAATCAATGGTGGCCGACCAGGGCGCCCCAGGCAAGAGTTCGACCCGCCCCCATCCGCGGCCTACTCAACATGCAGATAGATCCATTTCCGGGCGCCGCGGAGGTGCTTTCAGACCCTGCAGGAGAACCGGGTGAAAGCCGTCAACGTCTGCAGGCGCGGCTCGACGTCGCGCAGGTAGATCTCCGCCTTCAGGAACGCGAGTTCGTCGTCGACGGCGGACTCGCCGACGTCGACGTACCAGGACTTGGGCCGGCCGTCAGTGCCGTCACTCCAGCGGTACCCGCGGCGTTTCAGCGAATCCTTCAACTCGAACGGCGACTGCTCGGCCCATACCCGCACCGTTGGCTTGCGGGCGTTCTCCAGTAGCGCGGCGAGTGCCGGCGCGCCGGTCGTCGGCAGCGTGAAGTCTAGGATCTCCAGCAACGCGTGGCAGTCGTCCACGGCCCTGTGGGCCTGGTGGAAATAACCGGCTCCGTGCAGCAGATAGGCGAGTTGGGTGCCCGCGAAGCCGTGTTTGCGCCAGTCGACCTCACTCATGCTGCAGCCCCAGGCCTTGTGCTCAAGCACAGGCCAATACCGTTCGGCGAATTTTCTATCGAAGCCGCTGTTGTGCGCTATGATGATGACTGCGTCGTCTACGAAGGCCGCGATGGCCGCATCGTCGAATCTGTGACCAGCCACCATCTCGTCGGTGATGCCCGTGAGTGCCGTCACTTCCGCGGAGATCGGCGCGCTCGGCTCGTTGAAGGCGGAGAAGGTGTTGCGGACGCCGACGATCCTGCCATCGAGCGTATAGTCGAACTTGACCATCCCGAGCTCGATGATCTCGTCCTTCGCGTGATCGAGGCCGGTCGTCTCGGTGTCCAGCAAAATGCCGACCCTGGTCTCCAGTCCGCCGGGGGGCGCGGACAGGGGCCGCGGTACCAGTCGCCGCAGCACCCGGTAGTCCGGTGAGCCGGCGAGTGCCTCGGCCAAGGCGGCCATGTCCGTCATGTCCTGAAACATCTCTGCTCGAAACGCGCTGCGGGCTCCGGACGTGCCGGGTGCCGCACCATACCGACCGCGCCAGCCACGAGGTACCGGAAAGACGAGCAATTCACGGCGTTTTCGGCGCGTATCGGCGCAATTGGGCTTGTACCGGCCGCCTTCGCAGGGCGGCCCGGTGCCATCGACGTCGCTGCGGCCGCGATTTCGGTAAATGATCCACGTCTCAGCCGGAGCCAAGAACACGACATCACGCCGACGGGCGCAGGTCGTCCGCAACGTTGCAATTTTTCGTCGTCGGACCAGACTGGCGGCGCTTCGTGGTATTTCAAGGAGCGACCAAATGATTGACGAACGTACTGCGCCTTATGCGGCTTTACTGCTTCGCGTGACGATTGCCGGTCTGTTCATCGCCGCCCTGTACGGCAAATTCGTTCTCAAGCCGATCGGCCTATGGTGGAATGGTCTTCTCAAAGCAGGCTACCCCGAGTGGGTGCTGGCCTACACCCTCAGTGCGGAATTCGCCTCTGCCATCCTGCTGCTGCTGGGCCTCTACACCAGATGGGTCAGTCTCTACACCCTGCCGATGATGCTTGGAGCCACTCACTTCTGGATGGTGAGGAAGAGCTTCTGGTTCGTGGAAGGCGGATGGGAAATGCCGTTCGTATGGGCGATCATGCTGCTGACACAGGCGCTGCTTGGCGACGGCGCCTTTGCGCTGAAGACGCTCCGGCTTCCCTGGGAACGTCGGCTTCAGAGGTCGACAGCCTGACGTTCTGTCGAGCCTTGTTGACCTAGGCGTCAGGCCTCGCCGGCTCCGGAGAAGATCGAGGCCGGCGGCGTCGTGCGGGGCATCGGCAGGGGCCGCTCGGCCGCTCTTGCCGGCCGCACCACGCTACCGCCCTTCACGTCGTACTGCTCGGCCAGCTTCTGCAAACGCCTTCTGGTGAAAGGATCGGCCTTCTCGGCCAGGTCGCGCACGCGCTGCGCCAGACCCCTGTAGAACTCCTGCTGCTCCATGACGCACCCCCGCAACATCACTCGCCCGAGTTGAGTAGCCCGTGGCCGGAGAGTCAAGATGCGGGACCGTCGCCGGACAGAAATAGACCCGAAACCAATGGGGCCCGAGGCGCGTTCACGCAGGTTTTCGTCGGACATCATCGCGGCGGCTTCAGTTCGCCGGCGAGCCAGCCGACCGCGTCCGTCTTCATCGGATCCACCACAAAGGAGACCGTTTCGGTGCGCTCGCAGGTCGAGCATTCGAAGGTGCGCTCCTCGAATCCCGGTTGGCCGGGAGAGATGCGCGCCAACGCCATCGGGTGCTTGCACACCGGGCACATCGGCCGCTCGTTGATCGAGGCAGTCATCCCTGAAATCCCCGCAGCGGATCATACGCCGCCGGCAGCCGGAGTCTTCAATTTTCATGATGTCCCCGACGTGAGGAACGAGCCCGCTCGACCCGGGTTGATTCCTCAGGTCCGCACGCAAATGCGTGGCCTGCGTGGCTCCGCCCCAAGCCCCCCAAAAGCCCCCAAAGGCGGGGCTACGCCCGTTCGATCCGCGCCGAAGCGTTTCCGCCGATGTCGCCGCCCGGCCTGCTCAGCCGAGCGCCGCCTGACCGGCATCGGTGAGCCGGTATTCGATCTCTCCCGATTGGCGCGGCTCGCTCTCGACCAGGCCGAGTTCGATGATCCGCGCGACGATCTCATGGTCGAACGTCGGCGGGCTGATCCAGGGGCCGCCCAGAAGGCTGCTCAGGGAATCGCGCTCCAGCGCCGTGAGCTCCACGCTCGAACTCCGCTTGCGGCCTTCGGAAAGCATGATCCGGCAAACGGAAATCGGCCCCGACCTCCGATGGGAGGACCGGGGCCGATTGTTCACTACGTCCGTTTCCCGGGGCTGTGAGATCGCAACCCGCGATGCCGGCTTTCGTTCCGGCGGAGCCGCTCTCCGGAGCCGACTCCCTGCTCGCGGTCGCTCGACGCAGCGCTTCGAGAAGCGGCGCCCCGGAGTGCCTAGGAGTCCGGGGCCCCGCAACCGTAACAGCACCTGAGCGCGCTCATGCCACTCGGTACGAATGCGACTCTACGTCCGTGCCGGCGGTTCGCTTTGACCCACCTCAAGATCGCGCGCGATGCGCTGCGGGATGCGCACGCAGGGCCTCGCGCTCCCAGCAGGGATCGTCCACCTTCGCCCGCATGCCGGACAGCAGCATCTCGGCTGAGGCCGTCAGGATTCCCGCGCGCTGCAGCATCCGGAGCTCACGCTCCTGAGCGCGCATCTGGCCGCGCACGCGCTCGATCTCGCTGCGAACCCAGTCGAGTTTTCGAGGGGACGGCTCGTTTGTGCTCGGTCAATCTCGGAGAGGGGCGGTCAGCTGTCGACTGACACCACCACCTGCACTTCGCAGCCGCGGGGCATAGGGGCCCTGGTCATGCTTCCGTTCATCTGCCCTGTCAGCAGGTTGATGAGGCGGGTCCCCAAGCCGCTCTTCGCTTCGTCGGGGCAGCCGATTCCGTCGTCCCGCACGGTGATCATGACCTTACCGTCCATTCCTCTGATGTTCACTTCCACCGTGCCGGTTCGTCCTTCCGGAAAGGCGTGCTTGAACGCGTTCGTCACCAGTTCGTTGACGATCAGCCCGATGGATCCCGCCTGAGAGCTCTTCACGGAGATCGAGTCGCAATGCACCCGTATTGCGATCGGACGCACTCCGCGATGAAAGTCCGCCAGGCTCCCGCACAGTCGCTCCACGTAGGGTGCGAGATCGACGAGGTCGCTGTCGGCCACGCGCAACCTGTCGTGCACCTTCGCGACCACCTCCACCCGCGCCACCGCGGAGGCGATCGCGGCCTGCACCGCGGGATTGGAATCCGAGCGCGCCTGCAGACGAAGGAGCGAGATGATGGTCGCGAGGTCGTTCCTGGTCCGATGCGCGAGCTCCTGCAGGAGGACATCGCCGTCCGACTTGGCTTGCGAAAGCTTGACCAGGGTCTCCCGCAAGGTCTCGGTGACCGCGGCAATTACCAGGCCCGTTATCAGGAAGACTGTCAGTGGGACTATCGCCAAGGTCGGCGGCGAAGGCAGGAAATAGGCCGCGGCGATGACCGCGCTCGCCACGGTGGCCAGCACGCCCGACCCGTGGTCGAAGATCACCGATGCAAGGAATACGGCCGGGACAAACAGCAGCAAAGGATGGGAGTCCAGCGCATCAAAGAGCAGGAGCTTTGCGGTGGACGTAATTCCGACCAGGCCGAGCGTCAGAAGGTATCGCACCCACACCGGGTATCGGGGCGTAACGACGATCAGGCGGAGCAGCAGTCCTTCCATCTGCGCTAACGCCGGGGTTCCAGCGCATGTTCCTTGAATCACCTCGCTGCGGACCTGGTCCTCATGAACCTGCCATCACGAGGCGCAGGTTTCACAGCGCGCTCAGATCGTCCGGCACCTCACCGAATTTCCGGATCAATGTGGCGTCGCTGAAGTCGCCGCTCGATGGGTCTCCTGTCCGCGAGAACGCGACGGCACCGGCATGCCCCGGCTTCCGGGACAGCGCTTCGGCCCGCATCACCGCGGCGTTGGCGCTCATGCATTCCGCCGGCTCGCCGGCGGCTACGCCGTCGTCGGAGAAAACGAACGGCAGAGCGACGTAATAGGTCACCTCAGACATCTGCTTCATCCTTGCGTTCGCGGGCCCCTGGAAGCCGCCCGCGGGCATAGCCGGTGGACACCTTCCTCCGGAGGTCGTCGAGCTGGGCCTCGAGAAAGTCGTTCGCGACGATCAGGGCCTTCACGGCCTCCCTGGCGTCCCCGCCGCAGGCTGCGATGGCCTGGTCGGCGGCGAACTCCAAGTCGCCCACGGTGGGCGCGGCGGGGTCGGGTGCAGCGGGCATGGCGCATGTTCTTCATTTGTTCCGCGGGAGTCAATGGCCTCGTGGAGGATTCCGAGCGCGCCCTCCAGGCCAGCGGGTGAATCTTCGCCAGGCGTGCCCCGCCTGTCGGAACTGCCACCTGCCGTTCGTCTTGAATCCGAGCCGCCTCGTTTGTCGGAGTACCGCGTACATGGCCCCGCGCGCCAACTGGAAAGGCTTCCTGCGTCTGTCCTTGGTGACCTGTCCGGTCGCGCTCTATCCGGCGACCTCGGAGTCCGAGAAGATCAGCTTCAACCAGCTCAACCGGCAGACCGGCCACCGCATCAAGTACCTGAAGGTCGACGCCGACACCGGCGACGAGGTGCCCAACGAGGACATCGTCAAGGGCTACCAGCTTGAGAAGGACCAGTTCATCGAGGTCACCAAGGAGGAGCTGGAGGAGATCGCGCTGGAATCCACGCGCACCATCGAGATCGACGAGTTCGTCGACAAGGCCGACATCGACCCGCGCTACCTGATCCGCCCGTACTACCTCACGCCGGATGGCAAGGTCGGTCACGACGCCTTTGCGGTGATCCGCGAGACCATCCGTGAGATGAACAAGGTCGCGATCGGCCGGGTCGTGCTGACCAACCGCGAGCACATCATCGCGCTCGAGCCCATGGACAAGGGCCTTGTCGGCACGCTGCTGCGCTATCCCTACGAAGTGCGCAGCGAGCAGGAATACTTCGACGAGATCCAGGACGTGAAGGTCACGAAGGACATGCTCGACCTCGCCAAGCACATCGTCAACCAGAAGGCTGGTCGCTTCGACCCCGAGAAATTTGAAGACCACTATGAGACCGCGCTGATCGAGCTCATCAACCAGAAGCGGGCCGGCAAGCCGATCACGCCGAAGGAGAAGCCTGCCGCGAGAAACGTGGTCGACCTCATGGAGGCGCTGCGCCGGAGCGTCGGCCAGGAAGCCGCGCCGGCGAAAGCCGGCAAGCCCGCCAAGAAGCCGAAGAAGGCCGCCGCCGGGCAGAAGGAGATGTTGCTGCCGATCGCAGGGAAGAAACCAAAGGAAACGGCCGCCAAGAAGCCGGGGGCAAAGGCGCAGCGGAAGTCGGCTTAGGGCGTGCAAAGGCGTCGATGTCGGGTTTCTGAGGTTAAGAAATCTGCGCCTGACCGGAGCATTGCTGGTTTTGGTCTCGAGCCGATAAGTCTGCGGCAGTCGTTAGCAAGAGGTCTTCCGATGACCGTCACCCTCAACCACACCATCGTCCCTGCGCGCGACAAGGAGGCAGCGGCGCAATTTTTCGCGCGCATTTTCGGCCTCCATGCAGATACGAAAGGCGGCCATTTCGCGCCGGTACGTATCAACGACACGCTCACGCTCCTTTTCGATGACGACGAGGAGTTCGAGAGCCATCACTACGCCTTCCACGTCAGTGATGCCGAGTTCGATGCCATCTTCGGCCGCATTCGCGAGGCGAAGCTCGCCTATGGCAGCGCACCCTGGAGCCTCGAGGACGGCAAGCTCAATGACTGGAACGGCGGGCGCGGCGTCTATTTTCGCGACCCTGACGGCCATGTGCTCGAACTCATGACGGTACCTCAGTGAGCTTCAGCCCGCCCGCTTGATCAGGCGAGGCTACCCGCAAGTCTCATAGGCCGGACCATTGTCGCTCTTGACCCGCGGAGACGTTGGGCACGGCGCGGCCAGCATCCGCATCCAGTCTTTCGGGCGCATGAAAACATGATAGTGTCCGCAAGAGCCTAGGGCGTCCAAGAAAGACTCATCTGAGCACGTTTGATCCTGCTTCCGAGCTGACAGGGAGGGAGTTATGACAGACCAGGTTCAATGGCAGCTTTCCGGCGATTATTTCGAGAATTGCAGTTGCAGCGTCGTCTGTCCGTGCCTGGTGTCGAAGGCGGCCCCTTTGACTTCGAGGCCAACAGAAGGCGTGTGCAACGTGCCGGTCGTCTTCCACATCGAAAGCGGCAAGTATGGCAGCGTCGCGCTCGACGGCCTCAATGTTGCCCTCGCGATCCAGACGCCGGGACCGATGGCAGAAGGCAACTGGTCGGTGGCCGCCTATATTGATGAACGTGCCGACGACAAGCAGACCGAAGCCCTCGGTGCGATCTTCACTGGCGCTGCCGGAGGACCGATGGCGGCGTTTGCGCCGCTGATCGGCAAAAATCTCGGAGTGAAGAAGGTCCCGATCACATACCGCGTGGAGGGCAAGACGCGATCCGCGGAGATTCCGGGTATCCTGCAGATGTCGGTCGATCCGCTGCCGACCGCGCATCCGAGCGGCGAGATGTGGGCAAACACTGGTCATCCGATTAGCCCCGATAAACTGGCGCTCGCCATGGGAGCATCGGGGAATAGCTTCACCGATCATGGCATGCGGTGGGACAATTCCGGCAAGAACGGCCACTACGCGCCGATCCGGTGGACAAGTTAGTCGTGATGCCGTGACGCAGCCCCTCGGCGGCGACGAACACATTCACAACAAATGACCGACAGCGCATTGGAAGCGGTATTGCGGCGAGATCGCCTGCTCGTTGCCGGTGCGCTCGGCGCGACCGCCGCGTTGGCCTGGGGCTACGTGCTTTGGCTCGCGGCCGACATGGATATGGGCGGCATGGACATGACCGGGTTCCGCATGATTCCGGCGGGGCTGGGATTCATGGCACCCGTGAGCGCGCCCTGGGGAGTGATCGAGTTCGCATTCGTGTTTGTCATGTGGGCCGTCATGATGATCGGCATGATGGCGCCGTCGGCAGCACCCATGATCCTCATGTACGCGCGCGTGGGCCGACAGGGAAACGTTGATGGCAAGCCACTCGCGGCGACGGGTTGGTTTGCCGTCGGCTATTTCCTGGCCTGGATGGGTTTTTCGATGGCGGCCACTTTGGTCCAATGGATGATCGAACGGGCGGCCTTGCTCGATTCCCGGATGGCAAGCGCGAGCAATGTGCTTGGAGGCATCGTGCTGATTGCGGCGGGCGTCTACCAATGGAGCCCGCTGAAGGACGTATGTCTCGCCCGATGCCAGAGCCCGATCGGTTACCTGATGCGCTATGGCGGCTTTCGCCGCGATTTGCCGGGCTGCCTGCTCTTGGGCCTTCGACACGGTGCATATTGCATCGGCTGCTGCTGGGCTCTGATGGCGCTATTGTTCGTGGGCGGGGTCATGAACGTACTCTGGATCGCTTTGCTGGCGCTGCTTGTTCTTCTGGAAAAGCTGGTCCCGTTCGGACGGTGGATCGCGCGTGCCGTCGGCGTTGCTTGCGTCGCCGCAGGAGCCGGGATGTTATTCTTCAGGTAAGCGGCTCCTGTTTGTGGTTAAGCGACTAAAATCGCAGTGCTGACGCAGCGAAGTTTCGCGATGTCACTATAAGGGCCGCAGGGCCGATGGAGGTGCGAGATGTCGCGCACGCTCATCATCTTCGGACTTGTGCTGGTCGCCGCCGGGCTGCTTTGGCCTGTCCTTGGCAAGTTCGGGCTTGGCCGGTTACCTGGCGATATTTACGTCGAACGGCCGAATTTTACCTTCTACGTTCCGCTGACGACCTCGCTCATCATCTCCGTGGTGCTAAGCGTGATCGTGTGGCTGGCGAACCGATAGGGCGCGTCCTCAATCGGGCGGGCACTCCGGACAGGTATCGCCGATCGAGTCCAGCACATCGCCGATCTCCGCAGCCGCTTCCTCCGAAGATACGCCGGCCGGCGGATGCCGGCGGGCGATGTCGAAGGCCCGCTCTCGCGCATGCGGGTCTGCGCGGTCCTGCATCCAGCCGTGCTCCTCGCACTCGCGGAGGGCGCCGGCCTCCTGCAATACCGAGATCGCCCAGCCGCGGAGCGTCCGGATCGCCGGCTGCCTTTCCTTGAACATCAGCATCGAGGTTGCTCCTGCCGGGACGAATCCTTCGCCCGCCTGCTCGTTCCGGGGGGTTAGCACGGGTCAGGGATTCGCAATCGGCAGGGCTGGGCTTGTCCACGTGTTCCGCAGCTCTAGAGCCCTGCGGGGATTATCGGGTCGTCGGGATCATGTGGGCCGGGAACGTGGCCTGAGGGAACGACCTGGGATGCGCCGAGGACGTGTTTCAATTGGTCATCAAAGAAGATGTGCGCGCCCAGCGCCTTCAGTATCGGCGCCTTGGAGCGGACACCGACGAAATGTGCTTCGTCAGCCGGCGTTCCCCAGTCCCGCAGCGTGTGCACAACACGGGCGTGGGCCGGCGCGTTGCGTGCCGTCACGATCGCAATTCGAACCCTGCTGACACCCTTATCGTCCATGAAGATCTGCCGCAGGATCGAGAGCTTCCTCAGGAATTTGCCGAATGGACCGCCGGACATCGGTGTTTTGGCGTTCTCTCGTTCGTGTTTCAGGAACGCTTGCAACCCGTGAATCTTGAAGACTTCGTCGGATTCGGCGCTGAACACGACGGCGTCCCCGTCGAAGGCGATACGGACCTCGTCGCCAGGATCCTCTTGGCGAGCGTCGGGGGCCGTGCCGAGTTTCGCAGCAGCGGCGCCGGCATCTATTGCCGCCCTCACGTCGGTGATCTCATTGGAGAGAAAGAGATCCAATTCCCACGCGGAGATGAACGGGCCGAGCGACCGGCCGCTGGTGAAGCTGCCGGCCTTTATCCCGAGCCCGTACCTGTCGATGGAATTGAACGCCCGAAGGGAGAGGTCGGGTGAATTCCGGGACAGGAGGAAGACCTCAACGTACGGCTTCTGGTCCGGTTCGTTCAGTCGCAGAAGTCTCTCTACGACTTCGAAGCCCGGCCCTTTCGCGATGAGGGTGTCCTCTCGCTCGAGCTGCAATGCCGAGTAAGCCTCCACTCCATCGTTCTGGAAAACGGCGTGCTCCTCCTCGAGATTGAAGAGGGCACGGGTCGAAATGCCTATTCGCAGCGGCTGAGATCTGAGGGTTTCGCGTATGTCGGTCATGAGGACTCGTCTAGCCGACCTTATCTTCCTTTGCACCCCGGGCGACGATCAGGAGCGTCCCGTCCGGCAGCGGCCGCTGCAGCTTCAGGGCCTCCTCCGGTGGCGCCGTCATCCAGGTCTCGACCTCTTCGGGAGTCGTCAGGATCACCGGCATCGCCTTCGGATGGATGGCGCCGACCTCGGCGTTCGGCTCCGTGGTCAGAAATGCGTAGAGATCGTTCGTGGTCTCGCCTTCCTTGACCTTCCGGACCGACGACCAGTTTGTCCAGATGCCGGCGAAGCATGCGAGCGGGCGGGTCTCGTCGAGCGCGAACCAGATGTCGCCGCCTTCGGCCTTGTTGAATTCGCTGAAGCTGTTGAACGGCACTACGCAGCGGTTCTCGACGCCCAGCCACCGCGCCCAATGCTTGGACTTCACGTTCCGGATGTTGGTGGTGCCGCCGTCTGGCTCCATCCGGAGCAATTCCTTGAAGTCGACGGTCTTGCCCTTGGCTTGCAGCTTCTCGGCCCGCTTCTTCGTCGCGTCCATCAACGCTTTGGACGACGACGGCATGCCCCAGCGCGCGGTCGCGAGCTCGCGGCCCTCGGCGCCCGCCCGGACGATCGGCGCCCTATAGTCCGGAAATACGCCGGGCATCGGCGCGAGGTTGCCGACGTACCGGTTGACGACGCGGAACAGCGCGCTGATGGCAGCCTGTGGAGCACTCGATTTCGAGCCACGCGTAGCTCCCGTTCAGCGCCTGGTCGATCGTCGGCGACGGGTCGATCGGCTTGCCATCGCTCCAAATCCGCTCGTTCCAGGATTCGCACAGGAGCTTGTCGGCCTGGCGGATCAAGGCCTCGCCCTTGGCCCTGGCCTCGGCGGATTGCGCGGCCAGGATCGAAGTCATGGCGTGAGCGCGACCGAGCTCTTTCGAGGGCTTTGCGGTCGCCCCCAGAGAGCGGCATAGGGTGGTGTTTCGGCGCCATCGCCGCGCCTACTCGAATAGCGGCCAGCAGCCGTCTTCCTCATGGCGGCCGGTTCTCTCCGAGCACGTGTTCTCAAGCAGGCGCTGGCCGACGTTCCGCCAGGCCGCGTCCGGACCGTAGAAACGGACGGCGTCGACTTTCTGAATCTCGACGGTCCGACCGCAGCGCCGGCACCCCACCCTCAGTAGGTGACTAGGAATTTGGTCCAGCCGCAGCGAGCGCTCGGGCGGGCGGCCTCGCAAATTGGCCCCGTCGGCGCGAGGGTCGTCTAGGAGCGCCTGCCAGTATTCGACAGGAAGGTCGTCTGCCGGTCCTACCGCGGGCGCTGGCGGGCGTTTTTGGTCGACCCTGAGGTCGGATGCAAGTTTTTGGATTTGCTTCATGGTGGGAAAGCGCCAGCTGGCAGGGCGGTCGGTCATGAGGTTTTAGAACATAACATGAACATATGGGTCGAGTCGCATCTCACGGATGCGACGGGGCGCGGCCCGGCCAACGGCGGAAATCGGCTCGGGCGGCTAGTTCCCGGCACACCGGCGTTGCATCAGGAAGCCGAGACCCATTTGCTTCAACCGGGAACTCATGAACACGGGCATCATCTCGGAGTTGGTGGTCGTGAGACGGTGGGTATCTGAACGACCACTTCTGCGGGTCATTCCGGTGGTGGACCAACGCGACCCCGACGCCGTTGCTGTCCTTCACTAGGAACAAAGGCGGGGCGGAAAGCGGCGGGCCATCCAGCAGAACAAGGCTGTGAATAATTGGGGATAGGGGAACTTATTGCCGGAACATAAGCGGAACCGGGTATAATCCTGGCGGTGGTACTGAGTCGCGTCCCGCAACCAGCGATAGGAGATTGAATGTTGAGACCGAAGGCCCGCACCCCGCGGCGCCACTGGGAAACATTGAGCGACGACCAGCTCCTCGATACGGAGCTAATGACTGATGACCCCGAAAGCCTACCCTACCTCGTCTATGAACTTCCGGCCGGCGACGAGGAGCCATACGTCGAGTACAAGTACGATCTCAGGAAATCAGAAAGGGAGATGTTTTCCTGCGTACACGGCCACCATCAGCACCTTGCCGGCTTCGTAATGCGCAAGGGCGAGTCTCGCTTCTTGGTCGGCTGGATTTGCGCCAAGACGATCTATGGCGAAGACTTCGAGAAGTACACCGCCGACTTCGACGCGGCGGTCAGTAGACAGGAAGCGCTCAGGCGCGTTCTTGAGATCAAGGTCGCAATCCACCCTTTCGTCGAGTACCTGAATGCGATCTCGAGTTCGGAAGTATTCCGACATTTCAACAGAGTCCGCGGTCAGCTAGAGACCCAGATGCCCTGGGTTTTCGATACGCTGCCTGCCGCCGCTTCGATGGATCGACACATCATCGGCGCGTCATTGCCGAAGAGATTGTGTGCTCCAAGTCTGGATGTGCGCCAAGAGTTCAGTCG
Source organism: Bradyrhizobium sp. C-145 (assembly GCF_023375135.1). NCBI lineage: Bacteria > Pseudomonadati > Pseudomonadota > Alphaproteobacteria > Hyphomicrobiales > Nitrobacteraceae > Bradyrhizobium > Bradyrhizobium sp. C-145. Next base: position 8,643,891 of record NZ_CP088150.1, read on the forward strand.
ATTGATGGCGGATTTCGCGGCCGCGCAGATCACGCTTGCCGGAGAACCCGAGAAGGCTGCAAAGCTCATTGGCGCCATCCGGAGCAAGATGGAAGGCTTGGCCAAGCGGACTGAAGCAATCCTCGACACGCTCCGCGAAGTAGAGGACTTTTTCCAGCCTGCTGCGTTGGCTGCCATTTGCAAGCTGGCAAATGAGCACGATAACGCGAAGCGAAGAAAGTACGAGGCGGGGTTGCTCTCGCTGTCGTGTAAGAGAGAGCGTGAGAAGACGACGATCACTATGCCGAAAGGTTTTGAGCTGCCATCGCGAAGGCCGCTTGAGGCGTTCCGGTCGGCTCTTGCCGGCGTGAAGGTCTAACAACAAAAAGGGCTCTGGAGTTTCCAGGGTCCTTTCCGTTTAGAATCACCGCACGAGTAGTAGCGCAAACGAAACCAGTTCCGGGGCACTCGAGGCCGAAGCGATAGTGGACGTGGCTTTGTCCGCACCGTCAAATTGTGCGCGCAACTTCTCGATCGACTTGATCCGCGGCGACGTGTTCTTCTGGGGTGAGATCATGGCGGGTGCCTTGATCGCCGCGATCCCGGTGGCCATCGCTTACAATCTCTTTCTCGATCGGTTTATCGCCGGTATCACCGGAGGAGCCGTCAAGTAAGCTGACTTCGTACGCCTGATCGACGGCCCTGAGATCACTCGTTTTGAGGATGAATGTTTGGGCCTGCGCGTGGGCAAGATTCTTCGGAAATCGGAATGCCTGCAGATTTGCACCAACGCGTCGGCCGCTTAGTAAACCGCAACAGACGGCAAGAGAACTTGCACGCCGGGGTCGACTTTGCGAAGTTGGGTCAGGTCTGCCGGAGATCCGCTCATCGCGGTAGAGCGCATCAGATTTGCTCGACCTGAGCTGTCGCACCTTGACCCGCAGTTGCCTCCCTTTAACGGCTAACATTTCTGGCAGTACGCAGCCACAAGCTGAATTTTCGAAGACATCTCGCCGCAAAGGCGACAGAAACAAGAAGCTCGTGGGCTTGGGCAGCGTGCTTACGCCTCAACCTCCAACGATCACGAAGGCGTCTCGTCGCGGCTTTCCTGGATCAAAGGATGCAGCTTGGCCTCCCTTACGCGGATGCCGACGCCCCGCTCGGTGTTGTGCTCGTCCATCAGAAACTCGACGCCCATCTCCTGCAGACAATCGACGAGTGCTTTGAGAGTACGGTCGTGGGGAATGCGGCCGCCATTCTCGATGTGCGCGATCGTTCGCTTCGCCACCTTGGAGGCGAGCGCAAGTTCAGCCTGAGAGATCTCCAGCCAAACGCGTGCAGACGCAATTTGCCTTCCGTTAACCATTATTGTACGTTCCTGGTGCACCTGTGCGCCAGTGATGCTACGGTCCTATCAACGCAACGAACGAGGACCTTGATGACCTTCCCCGACGCCGACGGCCAGCCGCAACCGATCACTCCTGCGCAGGCCATTTCCGCCGACGACACGCCCATCACCGCCATCTGCTCCGAGGCTCCTGCCGAATCTGCCGCCGATCGCGCATCGGCGTACGGACGCTACATCAGCAGCGCCGCCTGGCAAACCAGCCCGGCCCGCTTGGCCGAGCTCGAGGCGTCCGGACACCGATGCCGGCTGTGCTTCGCCTCGCGCCGGGAGGCGAGGCTGGAGGTGCACCACCGCACCTACCGGAACTTCCGCTGCGAAGTCGCCGAGGACCTGACGACCCTCTGCCATCCCTGCCACCTCGGCGTCACCGGCATGGAGCGCTTCCGCAAGTACGCGCGGTCGCCCTTCAAGCCGCCGCCGCCCACGCCGGCCCCGCCGCCGCCTCCCGCCCTCTTCGACTACCGCTCGCCCCTGGAGATCGCCTAATGAGCATCGAGCACATTTCCCTCCGCCTCATCGGCATCGGCCCCATGCTGATGCGCAATTCGCGCCTGGGCGATCCTCTCGACCCCTTGGCCAAGCAGATCGAGGCCGTGACCGGCAAAAGCGAGAGGACCGAGGCCGATCATCTGCGGGTGGCGGAGCTGGAATTCCACGGTTCGCTGTATCTGCACAACGGCGCGCCGTGCCTCCCGGCGAACATGATCAAGAGCGTCTGCGTGGACGGCGCCAAGCCGACGAAGATGGGCAACACCACCAAGGCCGCCTTCCGCGCGGACGGCCCGGCCCTCCTGCACTACGACGGTCCCAAGACCGCGCCGGAGTTGTGGAAGGATGAGCGGTTCCGGTACCGCACGACCGTCCGAATCCGTAGGACCGGCTCGCTCACCGTCAGGACCCGGCCCAAGTTCGACGGCTGGAGCGCCGTCATCCACGGCACCTTCCTGACCTCGCTGCTTGACCGCGAAGACATCGTCGCATTCTACCGCGTGGCCGGCTTGTACGGCCTCGGCGACTACACCCCCGAGTTCGGCCGCTTCCAGGTCGAAGAAATGGTCAAATAGCTCCCCGTGCCGGGGCGTGGCCCGGCGAGGCATGGCATGGCCCGCCGTGGATCTTCAGGAGAAAGATCCGCGCAACATCATCAATCGCAAACCTCACGCGCAGCATAAGCTGCGCGACCGATGGAGGCTGACCTGAAATTCTACGACGACAACGAACACGGCGATCCCCGCCGGCGCCGAGGCTTAGCCTGGCCGCCCGCGCTGAGCTACTGGCGGTCCGTCCCCGCCGAACTGTTCGACGACAACGCAAAGGCCGAGGTGAAGGCGTTCCTGCGCGGTGCGACCACCACGATCCCGGAGTGGCGCCGCGCGATCGCTGGCGACACCGCGGCCGCGATCGCCATGGTGATCGACTGCAAGTCGCCCGACACCATCGGCATCAAAGTCGACTTCGCCATGACGGCTCTGCTGGCCTGCGCCTTCGACGACCCCACCGCGGCCCTCGTGCTCTCCCACAAGCTCCGACAGATGCCCATCTCGCCCCGGCTGCGCAAACGGCTCGCGACCTCGTGGCTGGTGGTGAACATGCTGTCGTCCCTCAAGCGGTCCGCGCCGCCGCGCGAGGGGCATGACACCTGAGCGTCAAAGGCTTGCGACCAGCCTCCCACTTCGCGTCGTCGGTGACCTGGATGCCGCTGGCGTCGGGTTGCAGGTCGTTGGACATCGCCGGCGAACAACACCGACTCAAACCTCAACTGAACCCAAAGGTGATGACCTGACGATGTCTCCTACCCTGCCGAAGATCGCCGCGGAGTCGGACGGCGTCGCCGCCTCCGACGACACGACGCCGTCCAAGGACGTTGCGGGCATGGGTCCGCTGGAGCTCGAGGTCTATCGGGACGACTGGCGGGACGCCGCGCAATTCAGGCTGCGCGCCACCTTCCTGAAGGCGATGAAACGGCGTGGCACGCCTCCGAAGAATGGGGGCAAGGGCCGAAGGATGGCGCCGTCGACGGCTTCGGACCGGCTGTCGTTCTCGCAACTCAGCCGCCGCCACGCCATCGAGCTGCTCGATAACGACGAAGTGGAGACGCTTCCCGACAGGCCCGCGCCCGGTCCTGCGTACCCGGTGACCGCCGTCAAAGTCGCGGCGCGCCTCCTCCTCGCCCGTCTGTTCGACGGTCGTAAAGACGCGCTCGATCGGCTGAAGCTCGCGGCGCCGGTGGTCGCCATCGACGTCGCCGAGCGCGACCTGCTGCAGGCCGTAATCGGCAACTGGCAGAAGGTCCTCTTTCCGGACGGCGTGCGGGTGATGCATACCGGCAACTTGGGCCGGCGGGAAGATTTCGACATGGTCAGCCTGACCATGACCCAGCCCCGGAAGACCAAGGACACGAGCGAATTCGAGAAGGAGGCACTCTCTGCACTGTGCCTGGGGCTTCCGTTCGTCGCGATAACGCCCGATGCGGAAACGCACCTGCCGGCCGTGCTGCTGAAGTCGGCCCCGATCAGGCTCGTGTTGCCGTCCATCGATGCGCGCATCGTCGCGCTGGCGATCCGGATCGTCACCGGCAAACCTTGTCGCGAACTGCTGGAGGAGGACGCCGCACGCTTGCTTACCGCCACCGATCTCTCGATCGGCATCCGGTTCGACCGGTCGCCGGAGGAATGCCTCGCCCAACTCAAACGCCTCGTCGGCCTGAAGCGGGTGCCGGCGTCCGTCCGGGACATCTCGCTCGACGACCTGCACGGCATGAGCGAGGCGGTGAGCTGGGCAAAATCGGTGATCACGGATCTGAAAATGTGGAAAGCCGGTATGCCCTGGTCGGCGATCGATGCCGGCGCGTGCCTGGAGGGACCGCCCGGCGTCGGCAAGACAACGCTTCCGATGGCCATGCAACGCTCGGCCGCCGAGGAGGGCATCAAGCTCGAGGTGGCGTCTTGTTCGCACAGCCAATTTCAGGGCGCAGGCGAAGGGCACCTTGGTCACTTTTTACGCGAGATGACCAATTTCTTCGCCTCCGCCAGGGCAAAACCCCGGCCCGTTCTCGTCTTCATCGACGAATGCGATTCTTTTGCCGACAGATCCAAACTACGACATTCTCACGCGGACTACGTTACCGCTTGCGTGAATGGGCTGATTTCCGAGCTAGACGGTATATCCAGCGGCCGCGAGGGCGCGACATCGTCTCGCGAGGGCCTGATACTGCTTGGAGCGTCAAACGATCTCAGCAGATGCGACCCCGCGATCCTCCGCTCGGGCCGGCTCAACCGCATCATCAGGATCGGTCTGCCCGACCTGAACGATCTGGAAAAGATGTATCGCTTCAGGCTCGGCGGGCGGCTCGTCCACGACGACCTGCAGGAGATCTGCATGCTCTCGCTCGGCAGCACCGGCGCCGACGTCGAACGCATCGTCAAGGATGCGCTGCGCATCGCGCGCCATGCCTCGCGAGATCTGATGTTGTCGGACCTGCGCGCAGTAGTCTCGCCCGAGGAGGACCGCGATTTCGACACGCAACGGCGGGTCGCGATCCACGAAGCCGGCCACATCCTCATGGACGTGCTCAATTTCGGAGCGCCGGAAAGCGTGTTCGCGAACATCGCGCCCGTGGGCCAGCGCGGCGGCGCCACGGTGCGCACCAAATCACCGCCCTTCGCAGGCACCTACTCTGACTATCGTCTCCGGCTGGAAACGCTGATCGCCGGGCGCACCGCGGAGAGCCTATTGCTTCCGGAGCACTCGCACGGTTCCGGCGGACGCCGGGGATCGGATCTCCACCTCCTGACCACCACCGCCGCCGCGATGGTCGGCTCGCTCGGCCTGGCCGGGCCTGCACCTCTGCTGTTCTTCGGACCGCTCGACGACACCGAGGAGCTCATGAGCTATCCCGAGGTCAGACGGGCGGCGCACGAAGAACTTCAGAAGGCGGCCGAAAGCTGTCTCGCCAAGCTGACCGCGCATCGTCCCGTACTCGAAGAGATTGTGAAGATCCTGCTGCAGGCGCGCCGCATCGATGGGCTCGCCGTTGCCGATCTCCTCGCGAGGTGGAGGATTCGGTCATGAGCCAGCATTTTCCGATCGACATGGGCGACCCCGACCTGGAGGCGATCGCTGCCTTGCTGGAATCCTCGGGCCGGTTTCGGGTTCTGAGGCGGCTGGCGGAGCCCGTCCCCGCTCCGATGCCGGCCGACCTCTTTCGACGGGGGCTATTCATCGACGTGGAGACGACCGGGCTGGACTCAGGCAAGGATACCGTCATCGAGCTCGCGATGGTGCCGTTCGGCTACCGCGCCGACGGCGAGATCGTCTGGGTAGGCCAAGCCTACTCGGGCTTGCGCGATCCCGGTTTTCCCATCCCCGAGGCCGTGTCGCGCCTTACGGGCATTACCGACGACGCCGTGAAGGGCATGTCGATCGACGCCGCCACCGTCGAGGCCGCCGCACGCGAGTGCGCCGTCGTCGTCGCACACAACTGTGCTTTCGACCGAGCCTTCTGCGAGCGACTTTGGCCCGTCTTCAGAGACAAGCCCTGGGCCTGCTCGCTCAAGGAGATCGACTGGTCCGCCGAGGGGTTCGAGGGAGCGAAGCTAGGGCAGATCGCCGCCGGCTTCGGGTTCTACTTCGATTCGCACAGGGCCGCGGACGACTGCTACGCCGGCGTCGAGATCCTCCGACAGAAGCTACCGCGGAGCGGCTCGACGGCGTTTGCGACGCTGCTCGCCTCGGCGCGGAGGACGACCGCACGCATATCGGCCGGCGACACCCCGTTCGCCGCACGGGAAGTTCTTAAGCAACGAGGGTACAGATGGCATCCCGGCTCGTCCGATAGATCGAAATGCTGGTTCGTCGAGCTTGGCGAAGAAGACGTCGTGGCGGAGATCGCCTTCCTTCGGGAGCGCGTCTACAGAAAACCGAATCCCGATATCTCGGTAGTCAGGTTGACCGCCTTCGAGCGCTACTCGGATAGGTGAAGCTTAGCCTCCAACGGGGGTAGGTCTGAGCACCGCATCCCCAACGTCCTCGCTTTCAATCGAATTGCAACTTGATCGACTACGACCGGATTCGTTGAGCGTTAACTATCTAAGTTGTTGAATCAGTCGATATCCATTGGGGCGCCAACCACAACGCCCCCCCTTGCGGTCGCCGTTCTGCGCGAGAGCAGGCCATCCCACCCACCGACACACGCCTAGATATAATGCTGAACGTGGGTGAGCCGTCGGATAAGCTGCATCGGGGCCGGGTCCTCCTTCTCGCAATGGCATCGGAGCCTCAATTCGCCACTGACACTGTGAGCAGATTCGGCCTCCTGTGTCAGCGCCCCGCCAAAATTCCCGACAAAAACGAGGACGCTTCTATGGATTCCAAGGGTAAACCAGAAAGACGGCACGGCTTGATCGCCGCCATTGTCAATCGTCGGCGAGAAGGTTCGCCAGGAAGGACGCCGTCATTTCGTCGACATCGCCGACGTTGGCGTCGGCGGCGATGTCCCGCTCCGTAGCAGCGGTCCTGGCGGCGACCGGCGCCGCCGGCTTGGCGCGGTCGGTCCACTGCGTCGCCTTGGCGCTCATGACGTCGGCGCGGTCGATCTCGACCCGATCCGGCACGGGCGCCGCCTTCGGCGGCGGCGGGGCCGCCTCGTCGTCCTGGAACAGCACCGCTTTCTGGATGTCGGCATCCACCGCCTCCACCCCCGGCTCCGCGCCCTCCTCGGCGTCGAAGTTCAGCGCCTCCAGGAAGCGCAGCGTGGCGTCGTTGTTCTGCAGCTTCTCGGCCATCTTGACGGTGTCGCGGCCGTCGACCGTGACGCCGTGGTCGATCTTCCGCATCGTCGAGGGCGCGTCCGAGCGCTGGGCGGCGAGCCGCTCCGGATCGGTCGGCAGCTCGGGCACGCCGAAATTGGCGAACGCGGCCTCGTCGAAGTCGGGCTCGGTCTCGAAGCCGAGATCGTCCTCGTCGATCGAGGGCGGCGGCGGATCGTCGGTGATCGGGCGGCGCAGGTCCGCCGGCACCGGCTTGCCCGGCAGCGTGCCCGGCCTGGTCGTGCCCCGGCTCGCCGGCGCGGTGAACGCCGCCATCGGGTCGGAAGCCGGCACGTCGCCTCTGGCGGCCGCATCCCGCGACCGCTCGAGGTCGGCGATCGCCGCGGCCCTGGCCGAGGCCGCATCCCGCGGCGGCACGATGCCCGGAACGTCGCTCGGCACCCGCGCCTTGCCGCTCCGCGCCGTGCCCGGCAGCTCCGGCAGGCCTTCCATCTTGCGCACGTCGCGGGCGAAGATGTTGGCGTCGTTGGCTTGCGCGGTCGTGATCGCGGCCATCGCCGCGCAGGCCGCGGTCAGGTAGTCGCCGCCGGGGCCGGTCTTCTTGTTGGCGCGCCCGTAGGCGATCGCGGCGCAGGCGATCTCGTCGCGCTGCTTGGTCGGGTCCTTCTTGTTGGCGACCGCCTTCTCGATCTCGCCGCGCGCGTCGCGCGCCCGCTGCTCGACGATCTGGGCGAAGCGCGGATCGGCCAGCTTCTCGGCGATAAGCGGAAGCGTCTCTTCCTTCTTGACGTCGGCCGGGTTCGGCCGCTGCACCGGGATGAAATGGTTGACCCGCAATTGAAGCTTGGGCAGGTCCTTGCCGTACTGGCCTTCCGGGAAGGCGTGGAAGGTCTTCACCTTGAAATACTGGTCGTGCCAGGTGACGTAGGCCTCGCCGACCCCGAGCGCGCGCAGGTCGAGGGTCGAGATGCGGTCGACCATCTCGAGCCGCGCCTCCATGTTGTCCGCGTAGGCGGTGTTGAACTCGCCAGCGCGGCCCGAGAAGCCGCCGACCTGCGCCTTCATGCCCTTGCCGCCCGAATCCTGGGCGAGCTTGGCGGTCTGCTCCAGTTCCTCCACCCGCATGAAGATCTTCGTCGTGGTGTTGGCGATGATGGATTTGGCTTCCTTGTCGTTTTCGCGTAGCATCGCCGGAATGTCCTGGGTCGCAAAGACCAGCGAAAAACCCAGAGAACGGCCTTGGGCGGCCATGATGGCCATACCGGTCACGCAATAATAACCGACTTCTTAGAAGTGTACTTTGAAGGTGGGCAGCGTTGAGTATGGTCAGTTCACTACCGCTCCGTGAACGATATCCGCCGCATTGAGACGATTTCCGCGACCGGCACTGAGATCCTTCCCCGGCTAGGCGTCTCGATCAGCACCGTTTCGGAGTCGGCCGCGGACAGCATTCCGATCACGGCGTCGCCGCCGTCGCGCGACATGACGACGTCGTCGCCGTAGCGGCATTCGCGGGCAGAGCCGTCGATGTAGATAGTCTCACCACGGCGATATCGCGGCTCGAGTTCATCGTCCATGACGATGAATGGCTCGCAAGCAGTGATCCGGTCGGCGAGACTCTCCCGATCAGCAAACTTGGCGACCTTTGCCCTCCGCGACCGCTTTCGATCACCGCCGACGTCACTGTTCGCGAACGCATTACCTTCATCTCTACGGCAGGCTTCCTCGTAGTTAATGAGTGTTAATTCGTCTCCAGGCCAAGCGCCCATTCTTATCCCACGCCCCGTCATGAGGTGAGCGAGGTCAATATTGAACTTGCGACAAAGGGCGACGATTTGATCAGCGCGCAGTTCGGCGGCCCCCTCGGAGACTGCCCGAAACAAGATTCCGAATGCGGCGCGATGTCCCAGGTTGATCAATGCTTCGGCAAGTGTGGGGCCAATTAGCTGCCGCGTATCGCGGCGCCGAAGCCGTTTGACCAGCGGACCACTTCCTTGCGGGACCAAGTCAAAGAACGAGCGCGCTCTCTTGTATTCGTGAGGCTTCCATGATCGTCGGCCATCAGACAGACGACTAATGAGGGCATTGTCCAATCCCAAGAACGCCGCAAGCGCGGTACGTGGCAACCCCGTACGTTCGAATTCGAATTCCAGATCGATGCCGGACATATCAAATTTGATCCTTTGTCCTAAGTGAGCATCACGATATTTCGGATATTATTGATACAACAGAGGAAATTAACCATCGCTTTGAATCTCGCCACATCGGCGGCGTCATTTATGTCATGAGTGACGTCAAATATCAAATTTGATTACCATGAACACAGAACATCAAACCGTTACTCACATTGCGCGAAAACCGACTTGGCTCGCGGGCCATGGTGGTGACACCCGGGCCGCGCACCTGGCTAACGTCAGGCGGATCAAAATCTACTTGAGGAGATTGCGCGACACCGGACGCGGACTGCCGGCAAACACGCTGCGACCCAAGAAATTGGCGATGCAACTGGTTTCTGACGAGAGTGGCGTGAAGTTCATCTCACTAACGCGGTCGAATTCGAGGTGTCGTGAGATCGTTGAGGCCGCGGCGAATGCCCCGGACGAGAAGCGCCGCATCCCGATCCTGGTAAGAATGAAGGATCGAAAGCGCACAATCTATACTGTCGACGAGATGATCAACATCGCAGCCGCCGTCTTTCAGGAAGAATGCGAAGCTTCCAAATTGGATCACCGCGAAAAATGCAGGAAGGTAGAAGCCTTGCTTCGGCGCGTCGCTCGCACCTGCGAGAACGGATTGGAGCACGACTGCGGCGAAGCAATTCAATCGACCGCTGGCAGGTTGGAATACTCGGATGACGATCGCATTCTGCTATCCGAAATCGACAGCATTCGTTTGAGGGCCACGCGCGGTGAACTGGAGCTTCAATTCTTCCACGGCCGGCTCAAGCTTGAGGCCGCCCTAAGGGGCTTTGGGGTTGGAGCGCTCGCCAATTTTACAGATGCGGCCACTCAAACTGTAATCAACTGGGGCTCCGGTCTCAAATCGCCAACGAAGAAGTTCTATGGTGATGTTACGAAGATCGAAGAAGCACTAGGCTTGCGGCATGATTATCTTTCGGAGGTACGCGTCGAGCACCGCAGCGGCCCTTCCAACGTCAAGCAGCATCACCTGCCGAAGGAGGTTCGTGCGATGTCGCCGAGCCTCCAAAAGGAATTCAGACGCCTGGTTGATCCGACTATCAATTTGTGCGCGCTTTCCGATGAGGCAGTCGAAGAGTTGATGCAGACAACCTTGAAGATCTTGTACGAGAGCCGCGACACTGACGATATCAAGCGGGCCAAGTTGAGATCGGAGGACATGCAATATGCTCTCCCCGAGTTGCCGCCTCAGATTCAGGACGAATTCGACGAGCTTACGCGGCAGCGTCAACACGTTCTGTTGATGGGCATCGTGGAAAACAGAAACCGCGGCTGGGATTCGAATACCGTTGGAATCTATCATCAAAGGTTTCGCCTGCTCTTCGGATGGATGCACAATCTAATCGGCGTCCCGCTCGAGAATCTTTCGATCGCTTATCTGGCTTTCCCGCAAGTTCTCAACGAGTACATGCTCCACCTCGTCGAGCGTAAGGAGGATGTCGGCCTCAAGAAAGGTTTCTCTGCAATTGCGCGCGAGTGGTACATATTCGCAGCCAGCCTCACCCGCGGCCCCCTCGGCGGTTACGACGCGGACGATGAGGACGATGAGGACAGCGATGCGGCGGAGCCAGTGGGTTGGCTGAGGAGCAAGCGCAGACTGCTGGATAGGTTGGCCCCGATCTCAATTCCTCGCCGTCGCGACGAACTGGACGTCGAGCGAGGGGTCAGGGATAAGGTCAGGCCTATTCTGACCGCGAAGAGTATTGCGAAGGCCAGTTCGAGCTGGGCAGATCGTCTCGATAAAACCGCAAGGAAGTATCGCTCTTGGCGAAAGGAGCATGAAGGCAACGATACGAGCAGTGACAGCACTGCACGTGTTTCGACTATTCTTGCTTTGAAAACTCCGCTGGAAGCGATCGAATTCGGAGCAATCCGGCTAAAAGAATACATTGACAGCCTGCCTTCCAGCCGGGCGCGTTGGGCGACTGCGGTTCGCAGCGCTGTCACGCTCAAATTCCACGCTCAGCTCCCTCTTCGTCGAGCCACCTTTTGCGCGCTTACCTACAGCGCCGACAATAGCGGAATGGTGCGTTGGGAGAATGGTCACTGGTGGGTTGTCATCCCTGAGAAGGTGTTCAAGAACGAGGGGACGAAGGCCTTCGAAAAATTTGTCGTCGACGGCTACTTCCGGCAGAAGCTTCTCGACCAATGGGGCCTTTACGAGGACCTAGCGACATACGTCCAGTACGCGCGGTCGAAGGTCTTGGCTGTCGTCGACAGCCCTGCTTTCTACGTCGCCCGCGGCAACAAGGGACATGTCTCTCCGAACACCTTCGGCGGAGAATTCCGCTTGCTTACAAGGGACTACATCGCGGAAAATCGCGGTACAGGTGCTGGCTGGGCCGGCGTTCGCGAATTCGGCTCGCACGCCATGCGCCATATCGTTGCTACTTCGGTCTGGAAGGAAACCAGGAGCCTGCATGCGGCGGCCATGGCTATTCACGACAGCGAGAAGATCACCGAGAAGCATTATCGCAAGATTGTCGAGGGAGCCGAGGAACACCTCGCGACCATGAGCGCGATTATGAGTGGCGGATCAAACAACTTTGTATGGCCGAAATACGCTGAAGTTCTCCCTCGCCTGCCAAGTCCTCCGTCGGCACCCGCGGGATCCGAGGGAGTGCTCGTGGCTCCGCGGCTGAGTACGGGCGACGACCAGTAGGCCAGGACGCCACAGGAGCGTTCTTATAGCTGTTGAGAGCGCGTCGTGCTGTTCGCCGCTATGCTTTGCGCGTGACCGGAGGCTCGAAGCCATCTCTCCGATATCACCAAAGCCAGCCCGCGCGTGCTTGGATGATGGCATCTCGGTTAACTAACGCTCTGAACGACAATCAGAAATCGGCTCTCCACATTTTGTCATTTTGACAAAATTGATTTCGTTTGAAATCTGCCGCGCCGCCCCGAATACTTTTCGCATCGAGACCAAGAGGCCTAACCGCTCCGAGACCGTTCAACATGAAGACCAACGCGGCAGAACATCCCTGGAAAGGCATGACGAGGGCCGAGATCGCCGCATTCGAGGCGATCGCGATCAACCGCTCCCCACGCTGCTCGAAGCGCACGTTAGAAGCGCTGCTTTCTCGCGGCCTAATCGAGAAGGAAGAAAGGAAGAGCCTCTCCGACGTCTACTTCGTTCCTCTGCCGCTCCACATCCAGTGGTGCGAGTGGGCCAGCGAGCGTTATCGCGGCAAGCTGTAGCCGGAACGAAAAACGAGAGAAGCCATGACCGCTTTCGAGAAACACAAGTTCAAATTCGACGGCATGTACCTGGAGTACGATGGCCGCTTCATCGCCAGGTTCAAATACGTGAGATCCAATGCTTCCGGATTCAAGAATTTCCTTATCAAGAATTTCACGGTCGAGGAGTATTTCGAGCGCCGCGATCGTGAGGAGGCGCCGCTCGATATCCTCAAATCGAAGGGTTACGTATCGGCGCACATCCGGAAATGGCTCATCGAGGCCGGATTGCCGCCCACTCCGGAAGGACAGGCCGAATTTTCAAGGCGTCAGCAGCAAGCCCGTCACGCCCGTTAACCGGCCAGCAAACCGTGCGTTTTTCATGAACGGTCGACACAAGTGGGAACGTTATGAGCGACTACCCCTTGGATAGACTGTCTCCAGAGCGGCGGGCCAAACTCTCCGCGGCGGATCGCCGGTATGCTGCGATCCACGAAGCTGGGCACGTGGTCGTTGCGAGGTATCTCGGACTATCACCCGTTCAGGCGGAAATTCGAAAGATTGACCCCCACGACTACACGGAGAAGGAGTGGGTGGGGTCGACCCGATGTCTGATGCAAGGCGTCGATCCGAGCACCCGCATTATGGTGGCCGTTGCAGGATCTGTGGCCGAGGCCTGCTGGAGATACGAGATCTTCGACGAGCTGTACACTACGCTGGAGGATTTTCCTGAGCAGATGTCGCAATCTGATTGGGACATGTCCGGCTGTTCACCTGGCGCGGTGTCCGAGCAGTTCTGGGATGCGATGGAGCGGGTCTTTGAATTGCTCAACCGAGACACTGGCAAATTGTGGAATGTGCTCTTGAGGGAAGCACGCATTCTAATCCAAGGAGCCCGGTTCGCGTCCGAACATTCGGTGCATCCCGAGCCGCGCGGTCCGTGAGCACCATGCCTGCGCACAGCTCGCCGTGGCGGCCGATGGTCTGGATGTCGATGAGCCTCATCGCCAGAGCGCGATCCCGCTCCAGCACGGTGCGCCGATGCGAGCCGCTATGGGTCGCGAGCTGCACCATCTCGAAGCAGCGAAAGCCCTCGTGCTCGAACTCGCTCCAGACCACGCCGGCGCCGTTGCGCTTGCGCACAAGCTCGGCCATCTCCACGCGCGAGAGCCCCGAAGCGACGACGACATCGTCGGTCTCGATGTCGTTCTCGGGCAGGATGAAAGTATAGCTCTGCATCACCGGCCTCCTTCGGCGACAATCATCGAGCCGAACGGAGCCGCATTGCAACGGACGAAAAACGCTCTCCCCGTTTTTTCAGTCGAAAGCCGCACCACCGCCGCAATGGTTAAGATTTTTGGGAAGCTAAGGCGAGTTAGCTTCCCTTTCGCAGGAACATTTTGCCGATGGCGCGAGAAAAATGCGGAGAGCGAAACGATTTTCGATTTTGATCTTGCCTCTCGAGCGCTCACGAGCGCTGAGTAGAAAAGCAAACCAATGGAACGAACATGAGCGTCATCCTTGATCGAACGATCGACGACGATACCATCGCCGTCTTGGCCTCGGCGCTCGGCGTCGCCGCGGAAGACATGCTGCTCGCTGCGCAGCTATCGTCGGAGCTGCCGGCGGCCGCGAGCGTCGCCGAATTGGGAGCGCGCCTGCTCGTCGGCGTGGGCGCCGTGTCCACCGGCCGAGCTTCCACAGAAGAAATCGTGCGGTTGAGTGGCATGACGTTCCAGCTGGAGCACGGCGAACTCGCAAGGGCGAACTGGATCGGTCATCGGGAAGCCGGCCGGCCGTCCAAGGATTCATTTGCCGACCAATTGTCCCATGTGCTTGCTCGTTGCGCCGACGACGAGAGCAACGCGAAGCTGACGATGAGCTGGGGCAGCGCGGGCTACGGGGAATTCGAGATGGAGACGGAGCGGGTCAGCTTCCTGTATTCGACGCAACCCTTGTTCAAGCAGCCCATCATGCCCGGCGTCATGCGGCTGAACGCCATCGAGGTCGACTGGGCCCGGAAATTCGTCGTCGAGATGAACGCGCTCGCGCGGTACGCCCGCTCGCTGCACGACTTCACCTAGCGACGGAGCACCACCGTGTCCCGCACCAAGCCGCACCCCTGCGAAGGTCTGCCCGCCGCCGCCAAACGCGTTTTCGACGAGATCGCTTCCGGCAACGATCGGCCGAAGGCCTCGGCCAAGACGATGGACATGCTCGTCGAGGGCGGCTTCGTCGAGCGCATCGTCCGCCTGGTGCATTTCCGCGACGGACTGCCGCCTCTGCAGCAGATCGGTTATGCCGTGCCCATCAACCTCCATATCGCCTGGTGCGAACATTGGGCGTCGCCCAAAACGCGAGCGGGCGGGAAACGGCGCGGCAGGTCCGACCGTAATCAAACCCCCGACTTGTTCGACTGACAAGTTCCGCGTCGGTTCAGGTCGAACCGAAAGGAAGCGATCACCGCGTGGAGAAGAGGATGGCCGAGAAGAAACGAACGGACCGAGATGCGCCCGCACCGCCCGGGCACAAGAAGGTCCAGATGCCGATGCAGACTCTTAAGGTTTCCGAGTGGGAAGCCGTCATGAAGCAGCGCATCATGCGCAAGGTCGAGGAACTCGTCGAAGCCGAGCGCCTGACGCAGGCTGACGAACGGCTCGACGAAATCGACGTGCAGGAAATCGTGGCGGATCTGGTGCCGGACTGGGAAGGTCTGCTGCTCGAGGCGATCTCGATCCACCTTCAATTCTATTCGCAGGCGGCCGACGTCGAGGCGGGCTTCCCGCTCGCTCTGAAGCCGGCGCACGTCGTGGTCGCCGAACCGAGCGGGTACGCCATCGTGTACGCGACCATCGATCGCGAAGCATGCAGCCGTCTGCTCGGACTGGACGGCGTGCGAGACATTCTCGAACGCTTGACCCGAGATAGGCGCGCTCAATACAGATCCGCAGGCCTGTCCACCAAGATCGACGACGCGGCGACCACGATGGATCTTCTTGTCTCTTCGCTGCCCTATACGACCGAAACGATCGGCGATTCGACTGCGGCGACCATCGTCGATCGCGCCATCGAAAATCGACTCGAAAGGTACGAGAGCCTCGCCACGCCGCGGCGGCGTGCGCGCAAGCGGTTGGAGCTCGTCGCGATCGAGACCGTCTCGGCGCTGAGACGATCTTCGCGGACCCTGCATTAGGCGGCCGGACCGACATGTCGCGCACCTACCGACCAGGGTCCGGCGGCGAGCCGTCATCCAGGACGCCTTGGATTTCTTCGTGCCACCTTCCATCGACCGTTCCTGGAGCTGTGCCGGCGCTGGGCCGCCGGACCGCCTGCGCCGGCCGCCACTCGAGGGCCGCCGACGCTGCCGGCGCGAGCCGCAGCGGCGCTGCTAGATGCATTCGCAAAATACGAAATTCAAGGACTCAATTTCAAGGACTCGAGTTTTCAAGGATTCGATTTCAAGGACTCGATTTCAAGGATTCGAATTTCAGCAGACGAGTCCTTGAAATCGATTCCTTGAAATTTTGATTACTGACATTTTTGCGCTCGAAGCGCGGCTACCGACGTCCGGCGGCCCGCCGCGCCGGCGCCCGGCACCCGGCGATGTCGGGCGGTCTAGGCGGCGCCGAGAGGCCCCGGATCTTGGCGCCGATTGCAACCGATGTCCTTCTCGCCATGCGTTTCGCAGCCGCAGAAGCGACGGAGCCCGGGCCGCTGGCGTGCCCCGCCGCCGGCGGCGGCCGACCCCGCGCCGGCCGCGCACCGCGCCGCCGTCGAAGCTTTCGGCAAAATCGTGGGCCTACTACGCGGTGGCGGCTTCCATCGACCGTCCGCGTGCTAAATCGGACGGTCGCGAAACAACGAACAGGACTATCTCCTCGACTGGTGCCCTCGAATGCATCGAGATAGCCGATGCCCGCAACATCGACCACTTTCCGGAGGGCGACGTCGTGACCGCGGTCGCTGAGCGACTCCAGGAATCCGGCGTCGCCCTCGAATGCCTGAGGTCGGCGCTCGATCCGCGTGAGTTGTGGCGCAGGCTGGGCGATCCCGCCCGCGTCGCAGCGGACCTCACGTATCGCGCAAGGACCGCATACTAGCCTGTGGCCCACCACGCCGTGCTTGTCACAGCACCAGAGATCATGTCGCCTTTTAACG
Source organism: Bradyrhizobium sp. C-145 (assembly GCF_023375135.1). NCBI lineage: Bacteria > Pseudomonadati > Pseudomonadota > Alphaproteobacteria > Hyphomicrobiales > Nitrobacteraceae > Bradyrhizobium > Bradyrhizobium sp. C-145. Next base: position 8,660,579 of record NZ_CP088150.1, read on the forward strand.
TCCGGCAGCACGGGGCATCACCCCGGACTTTCCATCGATCACAGACACAGACCCCGATGTCCACCGACAGGGCATAGGTGGGAAGCCTGTTCACTGATTTATGGACGGCCGGGCTCATTGCAAGCCTCAGAACGTTGCCCTCTTGCGTGCCGCACGCGCTTCCGATGCCGAAAAGCGGTACCCCGTCATGAACTGATGTCCGTCGGCGTGCTACAGGCTCCCAACATGTCGAGGTGCGGGTCGAGGCTGGCTTCCGTAGCGTCGAGCTTGAAGGTGACATGATGATGGTTTTTCGTGCTTTCGCTCTTGTTGCCGTAGACCGCAAAGAAGCCTGCGCAGATAGCCAGAAAGCCGATGCCAAAGCTCACAAGGTCGATGAAGCGCAAAGCGCCGCGCGATTTTGAGAACCACCAATAGATTGCAAACGCCGCTGCGGCCAGCAGGACCGCCTTGACCCCATCTCATCTGGAGCGAACTCCCCTGGGTGGACTTAAGGCAATTTCTGCCGGTGATGGCCGGGCGCATGATTTGGCCATGGAGCGCGAGATCGTTTTCAAATGTCCGCGCACCGGCATGAACGTCCAGCATCGGCTGGACGATGATCGGCCGGACGCGCCGGGAAACGCATACGTGTCGGTGCCGTGTCCCGCCTGCATGGCGCTGCACTTCGTCAACTGCACGACCGGCAAGTTGCTCGGAGAGCGAAGCGGCAGCCAGCCCGATCTCGGCCAGCGCTCCGCCTGATCGATATCTGGCCGCCGCGGAGCGAGGACTGGCAAGTTCGTCGCCCACGCACCACCTGCTTTGCAGGTGTCCCACCACGCAGGGAAGGTACGATGTCGACTGTGGCGAAGCTGCTGGCGCGCAAACGGGTGCTTTTGGAGCGGCTGGAGAGCGATCCCGGACCTAACGAACGCGAGGAAATCCAACAGCTGCTGACGCAGATCGAGACCGCGCTCAGCTTGCTCGAGCCGGGAGATGCCGCCCCGCCTGGCGAGGAATGATTTCGGGCTGCCGAGGCTGTCGCATCCGCGAGAACGAAGACTGGCGTCACCGGATTCGTACGGACCACACAGCCATTTATCCTTTACGCTCTCGCGCTAGATATTCCGCTATGGGCGATTTCGATCCGAAGACACAAGCCGAAGCGGCGATGAAGGAAGCCGTGCGCGCCGACAGCCCCGAAAGGCAGCGCCGGATTCAGGTCGCACAGGCTTGGCTCGAGCTCGCCCGTCCCGCACCCTGTTCTTCGCAAACGCCTGGTCCTCGGCGCTACTGATCAGCGTCTGGCAGACACTCCGGACAGGTATCTCCGATCGAATCCAAGACCTCGCGGACTTTCGCGACCGCGTCCGCCGGCGAGACCCCGGTCGGCGGGTCCTGGCGAGCAAGTTCGACGGCGCGCTCGCGCGCATGCGGATCTGCTCGGTCCTTCGCCCACCCGTGCTCCTCGAATTCATGGAGGGCACCGGCCTCCTGCAGCACGTTGATCGCCCATCCACGCAGCGTCCGGATCGCCGGTCGCCTCCCCTTCGTCATCAGCATCGAGACCGCTCCTGCCGGGACGAATCCTTCCGTCGCCAGCGTGTTCCGGCAGTCAGCACGGGTCAGGGATTCGGAATCGGCAGAGCTAGGGGTTGTCCACGTGTTCCGCAGCGCTTGTGCAGAACGCTACGTCGCCGGCGCGGGATCTTCCTTCACGCCCCGGGCGACGATTCGGAGCGCCCCGTCCGGAAGCGGCCGTTGCAGCTTCAGCGCTTCTTCCGCCGGCGCGGTCATCCACGTCTCGACCTCGTCCGGCGTCGTCAGGATCACGGGCATCGCCTTCGGGTGGATGGCCCTGACCTCGGCGTTCGGCTCAGTGGTCAAAAACGCGTAGAGGTCATTGGTGGTCTCGCCTTCCTTGACCTTCCGGACCGAAGTCCAGTTCGTCCAGATGCCGGCGAAGCACGCGAGCGGCCGGGTCTCGTCGAACGCGAACTAGATGTCGCCGCCCTCGCCCTTGTTGAACTCGCTGAACGAGTTTAACGGCACCACGCAGCGGTGCTCCGGGCCCAACCGTTCCGATCGGGCGGAGTGGCGCGTTGGTCTCCGCCGCTCCTCGGCGCGGCGTCCGTGCAGCCCGACGAGCTTGCCGCGCGCCTTCGCTGGATGCTGGACTCGCCGAAGGTGGCAGGTAAAGCGCCGGCGTCGTTCGTCCGGACGCCGATCAGCCACGAGTTCTATGCTCCGGCGTCCTTCTGGTCATGGAGGCGCGGTCATTTCGTGACGGCCCGCGACGACGACCGCGAACCTGTGCGCCTGGTCCGCTGGAAAAGCGTCGCTGACCGTGATCACGACGTCTACGTGGTCTCCTCCCGAGGAGGGGAAGCCAGGTTCCTCTCCAGGCAGGCGGCGATCGCGTATGCCCACGTCACTCGAGGCGCCGCGATGTTTAGCTTCGAGGCAGGGACACTTGTCCGGTCCGCCAACGAGGGCGCGCTTCCCGCGCCGATCTCTTCATGGCTCCGCTATCGGAACTTCGCGAATGCAGGCTCGTCCGGCAAGCGGCACTATGCGTATCCCGCGGCGGCGACGGACCTCCCAAGACTCCAGAGCCTGCTTCCGAACATCATCCAGGCCGATGCGCCCGGGTCGGCGCACGATGCGGCGCTCGCCGTGCGCAGGTCCCCCGACGGGGCGCGCCTGCTTTGGATCAACGACAGCGTAAAGGCGGCGCGCGTGTTGCCGCCGGTTGGGTAGGTGCCAAGTGTCAAACGACAGCAACTTCGTGGTCGGCGTCTGCACGAGAACTCAGGGGCCGTCGGCCTTCGTCGAGGTGCGTGCGCAGTCGATCGAAGGCGCGATCACGGACATATCGGCGTCGTCCCATAACCTCTTCGGCAGAAACGGCGAGATCGAGGTCAGGGCGGTGCGCCCCGCGCTGAAACCTGGACCGGTCTCGCGTACCCGTCTCTGTCGGAGGACGAGGGCGACGCCGCGGACGAAATGGACGCATGGCTCCGCGTGTTCGCGAGCGGCAATCGGGTCCAGGAAGGTCAGTATTTCGATCCTACGGACTACAAGCAATGGCACTCCGCGCAGGATGTGCAGGAATCGAACAGGGTGCGCCGGTTCGCGGACCAGATCTTCGGCGCGCAATGGCAGATCGGTCTGGACGACGTGCTGAGGCGGCTAACGGCGATGGATCAGCTCGGCGGCACGATTCAGGTAGGAAAGCTCTATCTCAAGATAGCGCGAAAGGACGATTCGTACTGGCGGTGCACCGAGTGCGAGCGGGTGCACATGCATCGGGGCGTCGGCAGATGCACGCGCTGCTACGCTCCGCTGCATGTGCCGCGGACCGGACGCGTCGAGGAGCTTTGGGATTCGAACTTCCTCGGGCGACGGATCGTGCGCGGCGCCGAGCAGGGCATTCCGCGCTTCAGGCTGAAGTGCGAAGAGCTCAGCGGCCAGACCGACGACTTCTCCGACCGCCTGCGGCGGTTCAAGGACATATTCGTGGGCCTCGACAACCTCGTCGGCCAGCATGCGCAGGAGATCGACATGATGTCGGTGACGACGACGATGGAAGTCGGCATCGACATCGGTTCTCTGCAGACCGTCTATCAGGCGAACATGCCGCCCCAGCGATTCAACTATCAGCAGCGCGTCGGCCGCGCAGGCCGAAGAGGCCAGGCGTTCTCGTTCGTCACCACGTTCTGCCGCGGCCGCAGCCACGACGCATTCTACTTCCGACATCCGGAGTCGATCACGGGAGACCCACCACCGGCCCCGTTCCTGGCTGTCGACCACAATCCCATTCCGCTGCGGCTGCTGCGAAAGGTGTGGCTCCGGCAGGCGTTCGCGGTGGTGCGAAACGAAGCCATACGGGACGGGCTGCCGTATCCAGGGGACGATCTCACGCCGCCGGACGTTCACGGCGAGTACGTCCCGACGACGGAGTTCTACGGGGTGGGTTCCGCCTGGCCAGACAAGCTCCGCAAGGCGTTGGACGAGACGGACGAAGTCCGTCAACGCTTCATCCGGACGGCGGTGCTGAAGCCCGCGCAGCGCCAGCAGCTTCTCGAAATGTCCGCGCCCGACACGCTGATAGGCGAGATAATGGGCCTCGCCGCGCAGAAGCCACGGGTACGCGGGGGCCTTGCGCAGTTCCTGGCTGAGCAGGGGCTGCTGCCGATGTATGGCATGCCGACGCGCGTCAGGGACCTCTATCTCGGCGCGAGGCGCGAGCCCGGCGTCGTGCCCGAGGACTACGACTGGAGCCTGATGGATCGGGACCTCGAGATGGGGATCTACGAGTTCGCTCCGGGGGCCGTGCTCGTTAAGGACAAGGCGCGGCACCGCGTCATCGGCTTTACGGGGCCCCTACCCGAGCCGGAGCGACGCGGCTCCGACATCATCGTCGATCCGCCCAAGTCGGACTGGTTCGGCGAAGCCACACATGTGGCCTGGTGCGGCGCATGTGGCGCAGCGAGCCACACGGCCGATCGGCCCGGCGCGCCTATCGCGTGCAGCGACTGCGGCGTTGATGTACCGGAAGACGCCTTCAACTACTACGTCTCGCCTAGCGCCTTCCGCACCGACTTCCGCGCCACGTCCAAGGATGTCGAGACGGCCGGGCAGATGGCGATCCGGACGGTCGCGACGATCCAGCACGACGGCGTCCCCAGCACTGTCGGCAGTCTGACGGTGCACGCAGGCGCGGGCACCACGATCATGAACCTGAACAGCGGCGTCGAGGACGAAACCGGACAGGCGAAATTCTTCTGCGCCGACATCGTCACTGACAATGACGTCATGGGTTGGAAGAACGTCACCGTCCCGGAGCAGGCGATTGATCCGGACATCGAACGGATCGCGGGAAATCCGAGATGGACGCTGACGGCACCCCTCGGCATGCGTTTCGGGCTTCTCGCGCGCAAGGAGACCGACGCGCTCTTCCTCGAAACGACCGGCTTCAATCGCCGGCTCAACCTGGATCTCGTCGCCCGCCGCGGCCTTCGGTCCAGAATTGGCGCCAGGTCGGCAGCGGTCAGCGCGACACATCTGCTGGTGCAGAAGGCGGCCCTAGTTCTCGACGTGGCTCCGGACAAGTTCGAGGCTCTGGAGCCGCGGCTCAGAGGCGACAGCCCGATGCTTCAGATCGCGGACACGCTGATCAACGGATCCGGGCTCTGCCGGCGGCTCGGCGAGCCCGGGACCGACGGCCGCCCTCAGATCGTCCGGCTTGTCGAGGATGTCCTCGGAGATGACCGACAGTGGCCTCTCAGGGACTTTCTGAAGGAAGATCACGTCACTCGCTGCTCGACGTCTTGCTATGTGTGCGTTCAGCAATATCAGAACCGCAGATACCATCCGCTCCTCGATTGGCGGTTGGCGCTGGCGTACCTTCGCGGAATGATGGACCCGCACTATACGTGCGGACTCGACGGGAATTTCGATGGACACCCCGAGCTTCGAGGTTGGCTCGAGAAGGCCCACTCTCTCGCGCAGGACGTCACGTCGATGCGACCGAGGACGCTTCGCTATGTCCGCGTCGGCACTCAAGGACGCATCCCCTGCATCGAGGAGCGCACCGTGGATGGACGGCTCGAGAGGCGCTACGCAGTCGTCCATCCGCTTTGGAGACTGGATGCCGCCTCGGCGCACGAATTCGGCATCGCCCCGGACGGCAATCAGCTTTGCTTCGTCGACACGTTCGACCTGGAGAGGCGGCCGCTCAACGCCTTGAGATTCGCCGCAATCCGCCCGGAGGACAACGCTCTGACCCGTTGAGGCGGTTGGTGTCTTGACGGCAGTCAGCGCGTCTTGGGCGACCTCGCGACGACTTTTCGTCGGAGGATTCGAACGAGCTTTCGGGGATCGTTCGCCTCGCACTCCCAAATGCGGACACATCGCCAGCCAACCTCGCGCAGATCGACAGCGGCGCGCGCGTCCCTGCGTATGTTCCGATCGAACTTGGCGGTCCAGTATTCGACGTTCGAAGCTGGCATGCTCGCCCTGCGGCAGTCGTGTCTGTGCCAGAAGCAACCATGCACGAACAATGCGATGCGCCTCGACGAGAAAACCAGGTCGGGCGTTCCGGGCAGATCTTTGCGGTGAAGTCGAAAACGAAGTCCCAATGCATGTGCGGCCTTGCGCACCGCCATCTCCGGCGTGGTGTTTTTCGACCTGACCTGGGCCATCGTCCACGAGCGCAGCGACGGATAGGTATCCTTCGACCGGTGCGTACGCGCTGCGGCTCGCCTAGCCACCTTCAGGTGAGGCCGTTTTGAACGTGCTCGGACAGACGCTCTGCGATGGACTGCCATTGCTCGTCCATGTAGCCCTCGGCGAAGGCGTTTTCGAGGCCTTCGATGATGTAGTCGAGAGCATCGAGCGACTGCTCGTTATTGTATCCGGGGAACCGCTCCCTCGCCGAGGCAACAATCGGTCGCACTCATCGCTTTCGTAGAGTTTCGAGGCTTCAGTCGCGAGGTCGATCTCGCCGTCGTCAATGGCGAGCTTCGTCGAGGTCGGCCGTCTCCAGGCTGAACTTGATCTCGGCCGGCATGCCGAAGGCTCGGTATTCCTTCGGCACGCGCCGTCTGAACCAGTAGAATCCGGAGCGCGGATTTACCCAAGGCTCGATCATGCGGAGACGGCTCACGGTGACCACCCGTGTGTACCACCGGCCCTTTTCGGAAAGCCTTATTTTGTAGGTTAAGCCGTAGTTTCAGGGGTTTTCCGAGCTAACTGGCGGAGAGGGAGGGATTCTCTGCCAGGGTCCCAAGGACCTCGAAAACTGCAGTAAAATCAGCGTTTCGGACAACCGCGGTGGGTTGTGTGTACCGGCAGTATGTACCGGACCAAGCCGTTCGGCTCAAGCTGAATCTAACGAATGGTAAACGCTTTCCTACTTTCATGCACTAATGATCGAAAATTGGGGCCGGTCATCTCCTGTCTTACGCGGGCTCTTTTGCTTGGGATACGCCCTCTGTCCGTATGATCGACCTGCGACCGGCATGAAAGTCGGTCGCAGGTCGGCGATTTTGGTTACCTATCCCATTACTTAAGATTGTCAGCGTCAATGACTGCTTGAGAGAATGCCAGCGGCGCCTCTTGCGGAAGATTGTGACCGATTCCGCCGGTCAGCGTCCTGTGTTGATATTTACCGCTGAACTTTTTCGCGTAGACGCTCGGTTCAGGATGAGGAGCACCGTTTGCGTCACCTTCCAAAGTGATGCTTGGAACGTTTATATTCGGGAAGCTCGCGAGCTTCTTCTCGATGTCATCGTATTTTGCTTCACCCTCGGCAAGTCCGAGGCGCCAGCGATAATTGTGAATAGAGACTGCAACGTGGTCGGGATTGGCGAAGGCAGTCGCGGAACGCTCGAAGGTCGCGTCGTCAAACGCCCACTTTGGTGAAGCTTGTTCCCAGACCAACCGAGCGAACTCTTTAGTGTACCTCTGGTATCCAAGCAGGCCCCGTTCGGTCGCGAAGTAATATTGATACCACCAGAGCAACTCGGCCTTGGGCGGCAGCGGCGCCTTGTTGAGCGCCTGACTGCCGATCAGATAACCAGAGACCGCCACTAAGGCCTCGCAGCGCTCGGGCCAAAGCGCTGCGACGATGGCCGCCGAGCGTGCACCCCAATCACAGCCGCCGACAACGGCACTCTTGATCTTGAGCGCATCCATCAATGCGATCACGTCTGCTGCAACCGCCCCTTGCTGCGCGTTGCGCATCGTGGAGTCGGAGCGGAATTTGGTGGAGCCATAGCCGCGCACATAAGGAACGATGACGCGATAGCCCGCCTTGGCGAGCTGCGGCGCGACATCGACGTAGCAATGGATATCATAGGGCCAGCCGTGCAGCAGCACGACCGGCTTGCCATCCACCGGACCAACATCGGCGTAGCCAATGTTCAGATCACCCGCGTCGATCTGCTTGATTGAACCGAACGACGTGTGGGTGCCGCGGATCGTGTCCGGTGCGGACTGGCTGGCGGCTTGCGCAGTTGCAGCGCTGATCCGGGTGAATGGCAGCGCGGCGGCAATGCCCGCCGCGGCAACCAGCAAACGTCGCTTGGGATCTACGTCTTCCATATCGTCTCTCCAGTTAACGGGAATTCCCGATTCTATCGTGAGGTGCGCTTGTATCTTGACTGTGTCCGCATGAGCCGCGCTTGTAAGCTCATGTAGCAATCGGCGGTTTAAGCGACGACCTCGACATTCTCCGACGGCAGATCACCACCGAAAGCAAAGCCTTGGCCGGGCGCAGCCGCGAATAGTCGGCGGGTATAATCTTCTTTCGGACTACCAAAGACCTCGAGGGTCGTCCCCTGCTCCACCACCTGTGCGTTTCTCATCACAACGATCCGGTCGCACAACTGACTGGCGACACGCAGATCGTGCGTGATGAACAAGATGCCGACGCCAGTCTGTGACTGAATGTCTTCCAGGAGTTGAAGAATCTGCGCCTGAACGGACACGTCGAGCGCGGACACCGGCTCGTCGGCGATAATCAGGCGCGGCTGGCAAGCAAGCGCGCGCGCGATGGCGATACGTTGCCGTTGTCCGCCTGAGAACTCGTTTGGATAACGACGAAGCGCGTCCGGCTGCAGGCGGACCAACCTCATCAATTCTTCCGCACGCTGCCAGGCGATGTCCGCCGATACACCGAAGTTCAGCGGCCCCTCCACGATCGAGGCGCCCACCGTCTGACGCGGATTGAGCGAACGGTAGGGATCCTGGAAGATCACTTGCACGTCGTGCCGGACCGGCACCAGCTGGCGGGCCTTAAGATAGGTGATATTGCGCGAGTTGACGACGATCGTTCCGCCTGACGGCTCAGCCAGGCGAGCGACACAGCGGGCAAATGTCGATTTGCCCGAGCCGGATTCGCCGACGATGCCGACCGTCTCGCCGGCCGCCACCGAGAGGGACACCTGCTTGACCGCTGTAACCGTCGTCTTGCGCGCAGGCCACTGGCCTCGAACGAAGTTCTTCGAGACATCCGTTGCGGACAACAGCGTAGCAGCATCAGCGCGTGTAGGACGCGCTTTGGGATTCAGTGTAGGAACAGCCGCCATCAACGATCGTGTATAGGGATGTTGAGGTCGCCTCAGCACGTCTTCCTTGCGCCCGGCCTCGACCACGTGTCCCAGACGCAACACCACCACGCGATCGGCAATATCGGCGACCACACCGAAATCGTGCGTGATGAACAGGACCGCTGTGCCGTTCTCGGCCTGCAGCTCGCGGATCAGCTTAAGAACTTCGGCCTGTGTCGTCACGTCAAGCGCAGTCGTCGGCTCGTCGCAGATCAATAGCGCGGGCTTCAGCACCAACGCGATCGCGATGACGATCCGCTGCCGCTGTCCGCCCGAAAGCTGATGCGGATAGGAGCGATAGAGCCGCTCGGGGTCTGGGAGATTGACGCGTGCCATCATCCGAAGGATTGCCTGAAAGCGTGCGTCGGCACTCATCCGAACGTGCTGGCGCAGCATCTCGTCGATCTGCTCACCGCAGGTCACCACCGGATTGAGCGCGGTCATCGGTTCCTGGAACACCATGGCCATGGATGGCCCGCGCAAGCCCCGCAGCGCACTCTCGCCCAATCCGACCAGTTCGCGGCCGTCGAGCTTGATCGATCCGACCGATGGGCGCAGCCCGGATGGTAACAGCCCCATGATCGCGCTCGCGATCATCGATTTGCCGGAGCCGGACTCTCCAAGCAGACAGACCGTCTCGCCTTGATCGACCTGAAAGGACGCATTCTCGACCGCGTATGGGCGATCCGCTCTCGGCGGCAACGGAATCGTCAGTTCGTTGACCGCAAGCACGGGTTCGTTGCGCGGCATGATTGGCGTCGTCGTCATGTCACTCTCCACGCTTGTTGAACTTGGGATCGAGTGTATCTCTCAAGCCATCGCCCAACATGTTGACTGCGAGAACGGTGAGCGCGAGGAAGATTCCCGGAAACAGCACGTTGTGTGGGAATTGATTGAACTGGGAGCGTCCTTCCGCCATGACGTTTCCCCAGCTCGGCAGATCCGCTGGCAAACCGATGCCGAGGAAGGACAGAATGGCCTCCACCAGAATCGACGATGCGCAGACATAGGTTGCCTGAATGATCAGCGGGGCAAAGGAATTGGGAAGCACGTGCCGGACCAATATCTTCCAGGTCGGGGTTGCGAGCGCGACTGCGGCCTCGACATAAGGTTCTTCGCGGATGCTCAAAACCAGCGAGCGAACCAGTCGTGCCACGCGAGGCACCTCCGGCAAAGCGATCGCGATCACCACGCTGGTCAGCGTCCCGCCGAACAGTGCGATCAGGGTGACGGCAAGCAGGATCCCCGGAATGGCCATGACGCCGTCCATGATCCGCATGACAATGCTATCAAGCCACTTGAAATAGCCGGCCATCAATCCGAGTGCCACGCCGAGCGTGACCGCGAAGACCGCAACCGAAAGCCCCACGACGATCGACACGCGGCCGCCATAGAGCGTTCGGCTCCAGATATCGCGCCCGAGGCTGTCCGTTCCCATCAAAAACCAATGCGGGATGACATTGCCGTCAAGCGTCGTAAAATCAGCGTGTGTCCCCGGGAGCGCATTGCTGATCGATGGATCGATCGCGGTCGGGTCCAGCGTGCCGAGCCAGGGCGCAAAAATCGCCATCAGCACCAGAACGAGGAGCACCAGGCCCGATATCCGCACCGACCAATTGCTGAACAGTCGCGCCGAGATCGACCGACGACGCAATGCGCAGGCCTCGGGCGATACCGCAGCGAGCGTTTCAATGGTTGCCTCAGTCACGCGAGCCTCCTTATTGGCGGATGCGAGGGTCCAGCAACAGATAGCTGAGATCGACCAGCAGATTGATCCCGACATAGATCGCCGCGAACAGAAGTGTGATGCCCTGGATCAGTGGAAAATCCCGCGACAGCACCGCATCGACCGTCAACGATCCCAATCCTGGGATGGCAAACACTGATTCCGTGATCACGACGCCACCGATCAACAGCGCAATACCGATGCCGATAACCGTGACGATCGGAATGGCCGCATTGCGCAAGGCGTGATGAATGAGGACGCGCAATTCGGAGATACCCTTGGCGCGAGCGGTTCGGATGAAGTCCTCGGTGAGTGCTTCGGCGACAGAGGCGCGGGTGACCCTCGCGATAAGGGCCAGGTAGACGATCGACAGGGTCGCCGCCGGCAGGATCAAATTGCGCAACCAGGGCAGCACGCCGTCGGCGATCCGGTTATAGCCCTGCACGGGCAGCAGTTGCAGGCGGAGCGCAAATATCCAGATCAGGACATAACCTGTCACGAACACGGGCACGGAGAAGCCGAGCGCCGAGAACGTCATCAAGCCACGATCGAGCCAGCCACCGTGCCGCCATGCCGCCAGGACCCCGAGCGGGACGGCGAGCAGGACCGTGACGATGATCGTGAGCGTGGACAGCGCAATGGTCGGTTCGATGCGCTGTCCGATCAGCTTCGACACAGGCTGCTTCATGAAGAACGATTGGCCGAGGTCGCCGTGCAGCACGCCGAGCAGCCAGCGTCCGAATTGCAGCAGCAGCGGGTCCTTCAATCCGAGCTGCGCCCGCACCGCCTCAAGTGCCGCAGCGCTGGCATCATTGCCCACGATCGCAGCCGCAGGATCCCCTGGCGCAAGTCGCGTCATGAGGAAGATGATGACCGCCACGACCAACAAGACCGGAATCGTGGCGATCAGCCGCCTGACGAGGAAAATGGCCATCGGAGATCAACCCTTCTGGATGCCCCAATACACACACACCGGTGAGCTGACGGTGCCGGTGATCACGTCCTTGCGCGCTGCCGTGATGGTCTTGTACTCGCCAATCGGCGCGACGATTGCCGCATCGTAGTTCCGCTCCTGGATCTGATCGGCCAGCGACTTGCGCTGCTCATTGGTTGTCGCCAACAGGAACTCGTCCTTGAGCGCCTCGAGCTTTGCGTCGGTTGGCCAGCCGAACCAGCCGTTTTCGCCGTTGCCGGTGAGCGGTGCGTAGAACAGCGGGTTGATGTTGTCCGGGATGTTCCAGCCAGTGATGAAGGCACCCCATCCGCCCTGAGCAGGAGGCGTCTTCAGGGCACGCCGCGCGACCAGGGTCGGCCAATCCATCGACTGCATATCGACGTTGAAGCCGGCCTGCTTCAACAATGCCGCCATCACGGGCGGGAATTTGTTGAGGATCGCGAAACTCGCCGGATACATCAAAACGACCGGCTCGTTGTTGTAGCCTGCCTCCTTGAGAAGTGCGCGAGCGCCGGCAAATTGCGGCTTGCCTGTGTAGTAGGAGGTTTTTTCGGAATGGTAGACTGTGCCCGTCGGATAAAGCGACGCATTGGTGTTGTACAGATCGGGGTGAACCATCTGCGCCTTCATCAGCGCATCCTGGCTGATCGCCATATAGGCGGCCTGTGCCATCTTCGGGTTGTTGAATGGCGGGTACAGATGGTTCAGATGGAGTGCGAAGGATCCCTTCGGCACGAGATCCACAAACGCGATCTTCGGGTTATTCCTCAGCGCCACATATTGATCGGCCGGTACCCATTCGATCAGGTCGACTTCGCCGTTGATAATGGCATTGGTCTGGGTTTGGCCATCGGTCAGAATGATCCATTCCATGCGGTCGACATTGACCACCTTGCCGCCCGCTGTTCCCGACGCCGGCTCGTCCCGGGGCACGTAGTCCGTGTTCTTGACATAGACGACCCGTTCGCCCGGCCGATATTCGTCCGTCTTGAAGACGAACGGTCCGGAGCCGATCTGGCTGGTGATCTGCTGATCCGGTGGAGTTTCTGCGACCCGCTTGGGCATGATGAACGGAGGCACCGACGCCGGCTTCGATAGCGCTTCCAAGACCAGTCCAAAACGCTGCTTGAGCGTGAGGACGAATGTGTCGTCGCTCTTGGCATCCAGCGAAGCAGTTGCCGCCAGCAATCTTTGGCCGAGATTGTCGCGCGCCCCCCAGCGCTTGAGCGACTGGATGACGTCCGCCGACGTCACCGGCGCGCCATCATGGAACTTGAGGCCCTTGCGGAGCGTGAAGGTCCACACCTTGCCATCGTCGCTCTGGCTGTATTCGGAGACCATCTGAGGCTTGACCTGGCCCTGGCCGTCGACACCGAACAGCGTGTCGTAGATGGCATAGCCGTGATTGCGCGTGATGATCGCAGTCGTCCAGATCGGATCGAGAATCTTCAGATCGGACTGCGGCACGACGCGCAGGACCTTCGGTCCCGCGGCAAAGCTTTTCCGCGGCGCTGCAGCTGCAAGTATGAGGCCGCCAGTCATCGCCAGAAATGAACGCCTATCAGTCATTTGACCTCCCTCTTATTGCTTTGTTCGAATGGTTGAAGTCGAGTGCGGCCTAGGCAGCCCCAAGTTCAGCGATCAGCTCGATCTCGACACAGGCGCGCAGCGGAAGCTGGACGACACCGAATGCGCTTCGCGCATGCGGTCCCATGTCTGGAAACACCTCGCCGAACAGCTCGCTCGCGCCGTTGGCAACCAGATGCTGCTCGAAGAAATCGGGCATCGAGGCGACCATGACGGTCAGCTTGGCAATGCGTGCGATGGAGTCGAGATTGCCGGTCGCATGCTGAAGCGTCGCAAGCAAGTCAATCGCAGTGGCACGCGCGGCCGACCGGCCCTCCTCCAGCGCGATGTCATCGCCGAGCCGGCCGATCCAGACCGCACCATTGCGCCTGGCGAGGTGACCGGACAAATATAGGGTTTGGCCCGTACGCAGATAGGGCGCGTAGGACGCCGCCGGCGCCGTGATCGGCGGCAGCACGATGTCCATAGTCTGAAGACGTTGATAGACGCTCATCTTGTCCTTCTCCATCGTCCGCCTCCCAGGCTCGCACCAGGAAGGCCGACGGATTGATCGGGGCTCTACGCCGAGAGTTTGGCAGGTGCAGCGTGGCTTGTGGCCTTGAACACGGGACCGTTCGGACCGAGCCGAATGCCGTCACGCAGATGCTTCCACGGCAGCGCGGTCGGATCGGCCAGGAACGGTCCGGGCGAGGCCACCACGATGATCTCCTCGGAGATGGCCGCGAAGTCGGCACGGAAATGCACCGAGCTCTTGTTGACCAGGATCCTCATCTTTTCCGGGTCGATACCTACGGTCCGATACATGTTGCGATCGAGCAACTGGGCTTTCGCCGAGGTCACGACGATGCGGATGTCGTCGATTTTCAGACAGGCGGTCGGGCCAAGATTGGCCTGCTTGCCATTCATCATCGGCCCGCCATAGATGAGCTTGCCGTCGGACAGCGTTTCGACCTGGAAGCGGGCGGTCAACGGGCTGTCGCCAGTGACCTCGGCGCATCCGCCGAGGTCGATAGAAATCTCGGCGCCGACACCGGCGGCATGGGCGGCGGCAGCGGCCTTGGCATCGCAGATTAGGCCAATCGCCGCATCCTTGGCACCGTGCCGGATCAGCGCCTTCAACAGGCCCGTTGTATTGGAGTTGCCACCGACACCCGGATTGTCCTGCGTATCGGCAAGGATGACCGGACGCTTCGCGGTCCGTGCGATCGCGATGGCGCGCACCACGGCATTGTCGGCATCTTCAAACTCGACGCTCCATGCCTGCTCGGCATCGACGATGTGCTGGTAGATCCGTTCCACGGCACGTTCGATCGCATCGCGGTCGCTGCCATAACCCCAGACGGTGGCGCCGCATTCGGGAAAGTCGGCCGCGGAAAAGCCCGGCGCGAATGATAGCGAGGTCACAGCACCCTCTTGCTGCTCCAGCAAGTCGTAAACGCCGCGCGCCGGCTGCAGCATGGTCGACATCGCGTTGACGGGGATCAGGAAGGGGATGCGCCTAGCTGCGCGGTGGAGCGGCGCGCGCGACGACACCAGATGAAGCAGCAGCTCGGCGGCGCGCCGTCCAGTGTCGGCCATGTCAACGTGCGGATAGGTGCGGTAGGCAACGACCGCGTCGGCCAACTCAAGCATCTGATCGGTGACGTTGGCGTGCGAGTCGAGAGACACAGAGATCTTGATCTCGCGCCCGACGATCGCGCGAACCCGCGCCAACAACTCGCCCTCCCCGTCATCGAGATGCTCGGTCACCTGTGCACCGTGCAGGTCGAGATAGATCGCATCATAATTCTTGCGCTTGACCGCCTCGAGAATTTCGCCCGCGATCCGCTCGTAGGCGTCCTCAGTGGTGTGAGCTGACGCGCCGGCGCCTGCCCAGATCACCGGCAACACCTCGTGCCCATGCGCCTGGACATGCTTGATGAAGCCGCCGATCGGAATGTTCACGTCCAGCAGGCTCAGTACATCCTCGCCCCTCACGAGGCTCGGAAAGTCCTCGCCCCGGACGAAACTCTCGTAGGTGGCCTTGGACGGCGCGAACGTGTTGGTTTCATGTTGAAAGCCGGCGACAAGAATCTTCAACGGAGCTTCCTCTTCCTTGTTGACCGCGCGCGGGCTCACTGCCTGCCGCACGGAGGCTGTGGCGGTTTGTGCTGGTCTTGGCTCGCGATTTCGATGAACGGCCGGCCTTCCGACCTACGCTGTCGTTGCCGATTGAAATCCGCACCGGCTGGATGCGTGGGAGAATAGGCTTGACCTGCGTTCGAGCAACAGCAATCTTTGTTCTGGTTCGTTGCCCAAATAGCAACAGAGGCCGATCATGCGAGAACCAAGTCAAAGCCGCCTGCGCTATTTTGAGGCCGTCTGCCGGCACGGCACGATCCGTGGTGCCGCCGACCAATTGAACACGGCGCCCTCAGTCATCACGCGCCAGATCGTGCTGCTCGAAAAAGAGCTCGGGCTAAAACTGTTCGAGCGGCAGGCGCGCGGCATGAAGCTGAATGATGCGGCGGCCCATGTCCTGGAGTATTGGCGCAGCTGTCAGGCCCATCGCCAGCAGTTGACGGAGCGGCTGGAGGCCATCGACAGACTGGACGAGGGCTATGTCAGGATCGTGTTAAGCGAAGGCTATGTCGATCATCTGATCGAGCACATCGTAGGCCCCTTCTGTGCGCAGCACCCGAAGTTGTCGATTGCGATCGACCCGCTACCCGTCCTGGATATCATGAATCAGGTCGGAGAGGACGCCGCCCATATTGGGCTGGCGTATAATCCGCAGGCCGATCCCCGCATTCAGTTCATCGCAAGCGTGCCTGCGCCAGCCCGATTGCTGGTCCGCGTCGACCATCCGCTCACGCGGCACCGCCGTCCGATCACCGTGAGCCAGTTGGCGGAATTCCCGTTTGCATCGATGCCGCAGGGTTATGGCGTCAGCCAATTGATCGATGCGCTAGAATATTCCGAGCACGTCAAGCTTCGGCCGACCTTCATCAGCAGCTCAGTGGTAGCCCTGCGGCGCTATGTCAGGGCGACGCAAGGCGTCGCGATCCTCGGCTCCGGCGCCGCCGCCGCCCCTGAAGTCGCGCGCGGTGAGGTCGTCATGCTGGATATTGATCACGCCATTTGCGCCAAGGCCAAGCTACGGCTGATTACACGCCGCGCCCGGCCATTGTCGCCCGCGGCGGCGCAGCTATTGAGCAATATGCGAAACCGGCTTGCCTCGTTCGGCATTATGCAGGGCAAGTAGCGAGCTTTGATGCCGCCTCCGTCGACGCCTGCCACGTAGGCACCTGTCAAAGCCCGGTCAGCCGGTTTCGCGCATGATCGTCGAGACGCGAGCGATCTCCGAAATGCTAAACGTGCCCCCTGGAAAGAGCGAGACGATCACGTCGGCTCCCGCCTCGCTCAAGACCTGGATCCTGACCTGCTCGGCATCGGTCAGGTAAGCGTTCTCGTGGACACTGACGACCATATCGAGATTATGGCCGAAAAGCGAAAGATAGCCCGACAGGACCTCGATCTTGATCCGGGCTTGGTCGACGGCGACCAACAACCATTCCGAGCGTTCGCAGGTCCTCAGATTGACGACGGTAGGCCCGTGCTGAGCAAACCGAGCAACAAGCGCCACCTTCATTGAAAAACTGTTCGGCGCCCGGTTATTGATCTGCGGAATGGTCGACATGGCTTAACAAGCCCGCGCCTGTCGGGTCATCAAGATCATCGTCATGACGCGCATGATCCCGCCTCGCCCTCCGCGGTGATGCTAACGAGTGCCTGCATCATGGTCTTTGTCCGAGCCATCGGTGCCAAGGTTCGTTACCGAGAAAGAAGCGCGGTATCGTTCACAGAACGAGACCACAGTCCGCACCCGGCCTCGGGAAAGAAATTGAAGCGGGCGCCGTCTTGATGATCCCGCTTCTTGTCTCACAGTGCAGAACAGAGCCCCTCCCAGTTCCGCTCCATCTCGCCACGGCATCCACGGTGACGGCCTAGAACGCCCCTGTCGCGACTACTTGAACGTGGCGCGCCGTCGTACGCCGACACGACGAAGTGGAATATCGAGGAAATATGCCCTCGCGCGAATAGCAGCTTCGGTTCGATCGAGCCGCTCAACCATTGTCAGGAAGGATGCGCCGGAGACGGCCAGCTCCTTTAATTGATCGTCGTCTGCGACGGCCCATGGCCTTGATGCTGCTCTTGGCGTCTCGCAAGTCTCGCATTTGCTGTGGCACGTGTTGGTCATATTCTACTCCGCCGGGAGAACTCGTTTGCGTGCTGTGCGGGCCAAGTCCGACGAGGCGTGTCTTCAAGGATCGCCTCCGGCTGGGCGGCTCGAGATAGGACAACGACCGCCAGCAGGCGACTCGATCTGATCAAACAGGCTTTTTGACTGAATGAGGTTTGCTTGGCGGCGTCAAACTGCGGCGAAACCCAGCTGCGCAGTAGATGGCAGCGGAGAAAGAATAGGCCGACCATCCGATAGAGCAATAGCAGTCTTTGTTCGACTTCGTTGCTCAAGTGTCAACACACCCGCGCGCCCGGCGGCTAGAGGCGCCGCTGGGCAGGGGGCGCTTGGTTCGGTGATCGAGACGCCAAGGCCACCCGGACCTGATTGAGCCCACCGCCGTTGGAGACAACCGACGAATCCTCTAGTCAAAGTCGCTGACCGTCCGAAACGTTGGTCTTCGTCGAGTGACCAAAGATCACCTTGCGGGACCGTTCGCTCAGGCCTTGAGCGTGCCGACTTGACGCTATACAGCACACGTCACCTCATGGCTGATCGGCTTGACAGCGCCGGCTTCGCGCAGCAGCCACGCGATCGTATCCTCGGGCATGCCAGCGCGTGGGCGTTATGGACGCAAGGGCATTCTCGACCCAAAAATCGCTGCTCACGGCAAAGAATCTCGCGGACGCAGGTGCGTTGAGGGTTCTCAAGACGTATTGAGCATTCGCATTTTTTCTAAATGGTGATCCGCTGCCACCGGCCAGCGGCATGGCGTTCGCCAATGGGTTTGAAGGCGAGTTTGACTCGGATGGGCGGCCTTCAGCGAGCCAGGTGATCCAGCGCGTCGATCAGATCGCCTTTGATATCATCGTAGTCTTCGAGACCCACAGACAGGCGGATCAGGCCGTCTGTAAACCCGTGCTTGGTTCTCTCCTCCGCGGAATAGGTTGCGTGGGTCATGGAGGCTGGATGCTGCACCAGCGTCTCGGCGTCGCCGAGACTTACGGCACGGGTGGCGACTTGCACCGCATCCATGAAGGTGCGTCCAGCGGCGAGGCCGCCCTTCAGCTCCATGGCGATCATGCCGCCGAACGAGCTCATCTGGCGGCTCGCCAGCATCTTCTGGGGATGGCTATCGAGACCAGGAAAATAGACCCGATCCACGGACGGATGGGCCTCGAGGTCGTGAGCGAGCTTCAGGGCCGTTTCGCAATGACGGTCCATGCGCAAGGTCAGCGTCTTCAGTCCGCGCAGGATCAAGAACGCGTCGAAAGCCGAGATACAGGCGCCGTTCATCTCCTTGATTCCGACGAACCGGAACTGATCGATATGCTCCTTGCGTGCAATAACGGCCCCGGCCAACAGATCGCCATGCCCGCCGAGATACTTCGTCGCCGAATGCACAACGATGTCCGCCCCAAGCGTGATCGGCTTTTGTAGATAAGGCGTGCAGTAAGTGTTGTCGACGACGAGCAAGACACCCGCGCGGCGGCAGATTTGAGCGATCGCGGCGATGTCGATCACGCGCATGTTGGGATTGGACGGCGTCTCGGTAATCACCATCCGGGTTTTCGTCGTAAGCCCGGCTTTGAGGTTTTCTGGGTCGGTGAGGTCGACAAACCTCGTAACGATACCAAAGCGCTCGATCTCGTGATGTAACAGCCCGAAGGTACAGCCGTAGAGCGTCTTGTCCGCAACGATCTCGTCACCGGCCTTGAGCAGCGTCCAGATCACCGCCGTCAGAGCGCCCATTCCAGATGACGTGGCGAGTGCGGCTTCACCCTCTTCGAGATTCGCGAGGCGGCTCTCCAGAACACTAACCGTCGGGTTGCCGACACGGCTGTAGACGTATCCGTGGGCCGCCCCTGCGAACCGGTCGCTGCCGGTCGCCGATCGATCGAACGCGTAGGTCGAGGTCAGGAAAACCGGTGGATTGAGGGCGCCATGATAGTCGAGCGGATCGTAGCCATCGTGGATGGCGCGGGTGGCAAAGCCACGGTTGCGGCGGCTCATTTGCACGGATTCACTCCAAGAGATGGAATATCTGGAGATTTATGCCACAAAATGGCGATCAATGGTGCTAAACTCGCTATTCTGCACTTCATCGATTAGCACAATTGTAATCGCGAGGAGGAAGAGTGAGTAATCCTGCCAAAATCACGCTGGATGCGATCGACCTGAAGATCCTAGAAGAGCTGCAAGCGGACGCGAGACTGCCCAACATCACATTGGCCGACCGCGTCGGCTTGTCACCGTCTCCTTGTTCAAGGCGAGTTAAGCTGCTTGAAGAGAACGGCGCGATCGAGGGCTACCGCACGATACTCAACCGGGCAGCGGTCGATCTCGGCCTCACCGTTTTCGCAGGCATCAAGGTCGAGCGTCATTCGCACGAGAGTGCCAACGCGTTTGTCGACGCAGTTGTCGCGATGCCGGATGTGGTCTCCTGCCATCTGGTATCGGGCGATGTCGATTTCCTGATCGAGGTGGTCGTGCCTGACATGGCGACCTACGAGAGCACGGTGTTGCGCCGCCTTCTGTCGCTGCCTTCCGTGCGCGACATTCGATCAAGCTTTGCGATGCGCACCTACAAGGCCGCAGGAGCATTGCCAGTGAAGGGACGCCATATTCGGTAGTGAACCGGGAGGCAGCTATCCCGGATCGCAATCTGCCCGCCCTGAAACTGGCCGGGAACTATCTGATCCGCCATCCAATAAAATGTCTCTAGGCTGCCAGAGCACACTTTGCGGAGCTATTCCAGCAGTGAAGCTGCCAAGCAAGTCGTCGATTACATCGACTTGCGGTACCACCATCTGGTGGAACAAGCACCTCGCATGAGAGCGAGTCTGGGTGGCAGCGTTGTGCCTCGGCGTGCAACGTTCCAAACGCGAGCGATAATTTCCCCGATCCAGAAATGCCGGTGAACACAACCAGCGCGCCCCGCGCAATATCCACCAGTACGTCCTTGAGGTTTTGTTGACGGGCGCCTCGTATGCGGACGGTAGCTCTTGAAGCATATGTCCCCGACACACAAACGATTCTAAGGAGGCGGGTCCATCATCGCTGCCTTTTCCAAAGGTGTGCCGCTTACCGTCCGAACCAGCCACCCCTCGACGTCGCGCGAATCGTGCAGTTCGGCTGACAATTCTCCCGCAAACTCCCTCCAAGCGTGGAGATTGCACACAGGAACACCAACGATCGCCGGGATGCCCATCCAGGCCGCTTTCGCGATCAGATCGCGCATACCCGCGCCTTCGGCTTCGACTTTGCCAAACTTGTTCAGTATCAGGAGTTTCGGGTTGCCCTTCAGCGCCTGCTCAATCTGCGACACGACCTGCAGCATGGCATCTTGGTCCAGTTGGCACCCCTTGGCGCCACGGCCTCGGCCAGCGAAAATCGAAGACTGCTGCCCGGTTGCCAGATCCTCGAGCAGCATGTCACATCGATGACCGGCTTCACGTGACCTATGCTGAACGACGCCCGCCAAACGGAAACCCCGCGCGCGACAGCGGTCAACTACTTCCTTTAAGATGTCGTCCGGATAGGCCTGCTCGTTGTAAACGAGAGCGGCCAGAATGGGGCAGGACATCTCGCTGTCGCACACGGCCACCTTACAGTCAGGTTCGAGCATTGCGGCGGTCGCTCTTATCAGCTACCGGTCATCAACATGTGGCGGGCTCGTCGGTGACCGACCGGCGGTCAAAGATGAAATCATGCCCAAGAGGCTTTCGACGCATGGCGGTGTCGATAGCTTCGTTCAACAGCTCATCTGACGAAGACGCCCGGAGCCGGCCGTCCTTGCCAAGACACATGAACAGCGTCCCAAGGTTGCCCAAGAGGCTTACGGGTACGCCTACCCGTTGCGCTGTCCGGGCCGATATGCCTGTTCGGCCTGTTTCACCGACCGCCCATGGACGAATACTCAATCTCTCAGGCAACTTTTACAACAATCCGACCACGAATCCGCCCCTCGAGGATCTCGGAGCCTCTATCGAACACTTGATCAAGCCCAATCTCGTGAGTGATTTCGGATAACTTCCTGGAATCCAGGTCACTGACCAGACTACTCCATGCGGCCCTTCGCAGCTCAATTGGGCACATCACAGAATCGATACCCAATAGACATACACCCCGCAAAATAAATGGCGCCACCGAGGTCGGCAGATCCATGCCGCCCGCGAGGCCGCAAGCCGCGACGGCCCCCCGGTACTTCGTCATCGACACGAGATTAGCCAGCGTGGTTGAGCCCACGCTATCGATCCCGCCTGCCCAGCGTTCTCTGGCCAGCGGCTTGGCTGGGCCGGTGAGCTCATTGCGATCGATCACCTCGGACGCACCGAGGTGTTGCAGATAGTCGGCCTCCGACATGCGCCCGGTCGATGCGATCACCTCGTAGCCACGCTTCGACAACACCGAGATGGCCACCGAGCCGACACCGCCTGCCGCGCCGGTCACTACAATCGGACCGCTCGCCGGGGTAATGCCATGCCGCTCCAACGCAAGTACTGCCAGCATAGCCGTATAGCCGGCAGTGCCGATCGCCATCGCGTTGCGCACGGACATGCTGTCAGGGACACGCACCAGCCAATCTCCGTTGACGCGAGCCTTCTCGGCATAAGCGCCCAGATGTGTCTCGCCCAGCCCCCAGCCGTTACAGATCACCTTGTCGCCGGCCTTCCAATGCGGATGCGACGACTGCTCGACCGTGCCTGCAAGATCGATGCCCGGAATCATTGGAAAACGCCGTACGACCGGCGACTTGCCGGTGAGGGCAAGACCGTCCTTGTAATTCAGCGCCGACCATTCCACCCGCACTGTGACGTCGCCATCCATCAGGTCCGCTTCGTCGAACTGGGTGAGCCTGGCAACGGTGCCCTTGTCCGCCTTGTCAATCCTAATCGCCTTAAACGTCGCCAATGCAGATCTCCACGCGTGGCTTGAGGTAAGGGGCGTGCTCTAAGGGAAGCAGTTTCAGCTTAAGGTCCACAGGCTCCATCCACGATCGACACCTTCTCCATGAGCGATCGAAGTCGAACGAGGGCTTCTCCTGCTCGCATACCATCGTCGGCAATGCTGTTGAGCGAACGTCGGACCTCTTCGAGATTTTGCGGTTCGGCGCTCAGCCATTCAGACCCCGCCTGGGCATTAAGGACATTCGCCGTAATCGCGTTGACGACCGCGATATAGGTACGCACCAGTTCCACCGGGGCATCCAACGAATCTGCCCCGTTCGCGGCCTTCATAGCTCTTTCCGTCCGCTGAATGGGGGTCACACTCAGCGCCCCTTGCATATCGATTGATCCATTCCGTTACTCCTTCTAATCATTCGCACTGGCCGAATGGAGGGCAAAGCTTTGGTAAGTCCGGCAAAAGGCGGCAACGGTGTTGGAGCAATGTCAATCATTCCGCCCCCGGGTATCGTCGCCACCTTGACTTCATCGATGGCAAGCGCGGTTGCATCGGTGCGAAATGCTAGTTCATCCATTACCAGACATCATATATTCAAACTGCCAGCGCTCGCTGCGCCATCACCTTAATCAGGTGAGCGCGATAGTCCGAGGAGCCATGAAGATCGTTCAACAAGCCGTCGTCCGAGACCGCCACATCGTCGAGTGCGGCCACCGACCAGTCCGCCTGCAGGGCCGCCTCTATCGCCGGCGCTCGCATGACGCCGCTTTGTGAAGCCCCCGTCACGGCGACGCGAACCTCGCCCGACTTGGTCTTGGCCACGAACACACCGGCCAATGCAAAGCGCGAGGCCGGATGTGGAAATTTGGCGTAGCCGGCCTTCGCCGGGATTGGGAAAGACACGGCGGTGATGATCTCCCCCTCGTCCAGCGCGGTCGTGAACAAGCCCTCGAAGAAATCATCTGCCGCAATTGAGCGCCTGTTGGTCTTGATGGTGGCGCCTATCGCCAGAACCGCAGCCGGATAATCCGCGGCGGGATCGTTGTTGGCGAGCGAGCCGCCGATGGTGCCACGATGCCGCACGGCCGGATCGCCAATCAGCGAGGCGAGGTGCGCCAGAGCCGGAATCGCCGTTTGCACAGTCTTGCTGGTAGCCACGTCGGAGTGTGTCGTCGCTGCCTTGACCGTCACCGCGTCACCCGACGCTTCGATGCCGATGAGTTCCTTGATCTTTCCGAGATCGATAATGTCGGAGGGCGATGCTAGACGCTGCTTCATGACGGGAATCAGCGTATGGCCGCCGGCAAGGTATTTCGATTCCGATCCTTTAGTGAACATCGTCGCGGCTTCGTCAACGCTGGAGGCGCGGTGGTAAGTTGTCTCGTACATGGCAATGCTCCCTACTGCGCTTTGCCGTGAATGGCATGCCAGACCCGATTGGGCGTCGCCGGCATTTCGAGCTCGTTGTTGTCGATGGCATCCGTGATCGCGTTGATCACGGCAGCAGACGCGCCGATCGCGCCGGCCTCGCCGCAGCCTTTGACACCAAGCGGATTGCCAGGACACAGCGTAGTGGTGTGGCTCAACTGGAACGACGGCAGGTCGTCGGCGCGCGGCATAGCGTAGTCCATAAATGACGCCGTCACCGGCTGCCCGTTGGTATCATAGACGGCGTGCTCGAGCAGCGCTTGGCCGATACCTTGCGCAAGCCCGCCATGGACCTGGCCCTCGACGATCATCGGGTTGATCAACCGGCCGAAATCATCGGCCGCGACAAAGTTGACGAACGAAGTCTTTCCAGTGCCGGCATCGACCTCGAGTTCGCAGATATAGGTGCCGGCCGGGAAGGTAAAGTTGGTCGGGTCGTAGAAGGCCGTTTCTTTCAGGCCCGGCTCCATGCCGTCAGGCAGGTTGTGCGCAGTATAAGCGGCGAGCGCCACCATCGGCAGCGCGATCGACTTGTCGGTGCCGGCAACCTTGAACTCGCCGTTCTCGATCACGATGTCGCCCTCGGAAGCCTCCAGCGCGTGGGCTGCGATCTTCTTGGCCTTGGCCTCGACCTTCTCCATCGCCTTGATGATGGCCGCGCCACCGACCGCGAGCGAGCGCGAACCGTAGGTGCCCATACCGAACTGCACTTTGTCGGTGTCGCCGTGGACGATCTGTACCTGGCTGATCGGGACGCCCAAGCGCTCCGAAATCAACTGTGCGAACGTCGTCTCATGGCCTTGGCCGTGGCTGTGCGATCCCGTGAGGATCTCGATGGTGCCGACCGGATTGACGCGGACTTCGGCCGATTCCCACAAGCCGACGCCGGCGCCCAGGCTGCCGACCGCCTTTGACGGCGCGATGCCGCAGGCCTCAATGTAGCAGGAGACGCCGATGCCGCGCAGCTTGCCTTCCGACTTGGCTTTGGCCTTCCGGCCCGCGAAGCCAGCGTAATCGATTGCTTTCATCGCGGCATCGAGCGAAGCGCCGAAATCGCCGATGTCATAGGCCATGATCACAGGCGTCTGATACGGAAACGTCGTGATGAAGTTCTTACGGCGCAGTTCGGTCGGATCGACCTTCAACTGACGCGCCGCGGTTTCCATCATGCGTTC
Organism: Bradyrhizobium sp. C-145; assembly: GCF_023375135.1. Lineage (NCBI taxonomy): Bacteria > Pseudomonadati > Pseudomonadota > Alphaproteobacteria > Hyphomicrobiales > Nitrobacteraceae > Bradyrhizobium > Bradyrhizobium sp. C-145. Next base: position 8,685,675 of record NZ_CP088150.1, read on the forward strand.
CAGCAGATAGCTCGCCTCGGGCCTCCCCGCACCTCTGTAGGCATCGACCGGCGTGGTGTTGGTGTAGACACCCATCACCTCGGCATAGATGGCCGGGATCATGTACTGGCCGGACAACAGCGTTGCATAGAGATAGGTCGGTACCGCTGACGAGAACAGCGACATGTAGGCGCCGAAATTGGCGTGGGTCTTGACCCGAAGCCCCAGGATCTTGTTGTCCCTGTCGAACGCCATCTCCGCCTTCGAGATATGGTCGCGGCCATGGTGATCGGTGAGGAAGGCTTCGGTCCGATCACTGGTCCACTTCACCGGGCGGCCGACCTTCTTCGACGCCCACAGCGCCACCATCTCTTCCGGATAGATGTAGATCTTGGAGCCGAAGCCCCCACCGACGTCAGGCGCAATAACCCGCAGCTTGTGCTCAGGCGCGATGTTGTAGAAGGCCGACAGAACAAGACGGGCGACATGCGGATTCTGCGAAGTCGTGTAGAGCGTGTAGTGCTCTTCGGCCGTGTCGTAGTCGGCGATCGCCGAGCGCGGTTCCATCGGATTCGGCGCAAGGCGGTTGTTGGTGAGGTCCATTTCCACCACGTTCGCGGCCTTGGCAAAGGCGCCTTTTACCGCTGCCTCATCGCCGATATGCCAGTCGTAGACCACATTACCCGGCGCTTCCGGATGCAACTGCGGCGCGCCCTGCTTGATGGCCGCGCGGATATCGGGCACGGCCTCAAGCTCTTCATAATCGACGACGACGGCCTCCGCAGCGTCCTTGGCCTGATTCTTAGTTTCGGCAATCACGACAGCGACCGCCTGCCCCACGAAGCGCACGGTCTCCGGCGCCATCGCCGGCCACGCCCCCATCTTCATCGGCGAGCCGTCTTTCGACGTGACGGCCCAGCCGCAAATCAAATTGCCGACCTTGTCATCGACGATTTGCTGGCCGGTGAGCACCGCGACCACGCCGGGCATCTTCATCGCTTCGGACGAATCGATGCCCTTGACCTTGGCATGCGCGTGTGGACTACGGATGAAATGCGCGTGTGCCAGGCCCACCAACTTGATGTCGTCAACGTAGCGGCCCATGCCGGTAATAAAACGGCGGTCTTCCTTACGTTTGACGCTTGCGCCAATGCCCTCAACGCCCATGTCCTGTCCTCCCGACCGGAGTTATTGTTTCTGCGGTTTCCATCGAAACGCAGCGGTCATCAATTCAAGCCGATGGTCTGCGGCAGCTATTCCGCCGCCTGCGAGACCTTCATGCGGCCGGCCGCGTCCAGCACCGATTTGACGATATTGTGGTATCCGGTGCAGCGGCAGATGTTGCCTTCGAGCTCGTGCCGGACGGTCGCCTCGTCCAGTTTGCCGCCATAGCGGTTCACGATGTCGATTGACGACATGATCATGCCCGGGGTGCAGTAGCCGCACTGCAGGCCGTGGTTGTCGCGGAACGCAGCCTGCATCGGGTGAAGCTCGTCGCCGTTGGCAATCCCTTCAATGGTGGTGACGTCGCAGCCTGCGGCCTGTCCCGCCAGCATGGTGCAGGATTTTACCGCTCGCCCGTCGACATGGACGACGCAGGCGCCGCACTGGCTGGTATCACAGCCTACATGGGTGCCGGTCAGATTGAGGTTTTCGCGCAGGACGTGAACAAGGAGTGTTCTATCCTCAACGTCTACAGATACAGCCTTCCTGTTGATCGTCAAATCGACTGTCGGCACGCCTGAACCTCCCGCCCTTTCACTTCCGAACATCTCTCTCGAGATCGCACACGGAAGTCCGCACATTGGTTTGCGGATACAAACTGTCAGTATCACTGCGTCACTATCGTGACGCGAACACGCGAGGTGCGAGGTAGACCACGACACCTCGCACATACGGTCTGGGGCTACGCATCATCCAAAACCTTGCGAGCGTCGGCTCGGCTCCACGTCGAATCCACACCGCAACAGCCGCAGCTGTTCGTCAGTTTTATTCGAACGCATAGGGCGGCCATAGCTCCGGTCGATATGAAATCAGTGGTACCAGACTGCTCGATAGCGGCGGTGTACCGCTTCAACCACTCGTTGGAAGCGTTCCCCGCCCATAAGACTGGAAGCCCAACCAACAAATATGTCGCGAGGCCCGCCGCTTGAGCAGGTCACCTTCGGCATCCTATGCATATTCAGTCGATCGCGTCATCGATTCCCAAGCATCGATCTCTTGCTGAAGCGATTCCAGTTTTTGGCGGACCAGCTTCAGGGCATCGGTACCAAGGAGAAGATGCACCGGCGGGTCCTCGGCTTCCACGACCCTCACCAGCGCTCGGGCGGCCCGGACGGGATCTCCAGATTGTTTTCCACTCTTTTCCGCGCGGGCTTGCCGGACAGGATCAAAGAGTGAGTCGTAATCGCCTATGCTCCGCGGACTCCGAACCATCGACCGCCCTGCCCAGTCGGTTCGGAAGGAGCCCGGCGCAATCGCAGTTACCCGGATGCCAAGGTGACGAACTTCCTTCGCCAGCACCTCTGAGATACCTTCGAGAGCGAACTTGCTGCCCGCGTAATACGCGATGCCCGCCAAACCTACGTATCCGGCCATCGAAGTGATGTTGATGATATGTCCACGACGCCTCCCGCGCATGTATGGCAGCACAGCCTTCATCATCGCAACTGCGCCGAATACGTTTACGTCGAATTGACGCTTAATCTCCTCCAGCGGAGATTCTTCGACAATACCTTCGTGCCCATATCCGGCATTGTTCACGAGAACATCGATCGGAGCAATTTCGCTTTCAACCTTCGCAACCGCAGAACCGATTGCCGCGAAGTCGGTGACGTCCAGTAGCAAGGCCCGGGCTCGCGACGGATGCATTGCTTCGAAGGCCAGCCCAGCCTCCTCGCTCCGCACCGTCCCTACGACCGAGTGTCCGGATGAAAGCGCCTCAGTTGCAAATGCTCTCCCCAACCCGGAGCCAGCGCCGGTAATCAGGATGTTGCACCTTGCATGCGTCGTCATAAACTTCTCCGTGGTCGCGCGCGGCGTGGATTGCCGGCAGCGGGTATGTATTGTCGCCAGCGAAGAACCTCGCACTCGCCGAGGCCCCACCATGACCGCGAACGCCCATCCGGACCATCAACCTCGGCTCTCCTAGGACACACTGACAAGACGAAATGCGCCCTGTGACAGCATGAAAATGAACCAAGCTCATCATCTTCAGAAGACGCCGGTCCCGATCATCGTTGCGGCGGTATGCCAACCGTATGGGCCCCTTGCGTTGCAGGATTCGAAATTCGCTATCCGACGGCGGGGGAAACGCAGGCGAACTCGACCCGGGTACCGCCCGGCTCTCGTACCATAAAGTGCACCTTCGGGCCCTTGCCTGATCGTTCCGGCGCAAACTCAACCACGATGCCGGGCCAGGCTGCGACACGTGCGTGCAAGGCGTCAAGCGCGCTACGGTCCGCCACTTTCAGAGCGAGATGATGCAAACCAACGTTGCGACGGCGGTCGAATGGGACGCACTTCTCCGGATCCTCGACTTGCCAGAGCGTCACGATTCCACTTCCGTCCGACACGAACGACGCTGGATAATTCTGGTTTTCGCCGACAACTCTCCAGCCGAGGCAATCACAAAAGAAGCCACGCGCAAGCGCTAGATCCTTCACGGCAAGTCCGACGTGATCGACTCCGGCCGTCAACGGAACATTATCTTGCATAGTTCGTCTCCTGGCACGCGCGTGCGTTGGTGAAGCATTTCTCATTCAAGCGGTAGCCGAACGCACCGGTCGATCGAATTAGGTCTGATTTTCTGGCGAGCCCCTTCAATTCGCCGAACCGGCCGAAGCCTGCACGGTGGTCAGGTAGGCGTATATGTTGTTGAAATCCTCGTCGGTAAGGACGTCTTTCCAGGCCGGCATGCCTTTCGAAGGACGCCCTTCGTGGACGGTTGTCCAGAACGTCGAGCGCGCATTCTCGCCGTAACGAAGCTGCAACCTTCGGAGATCGATCCGACGCTCGCCCTGCACGGCGTTGGTCCCGTGGCAATGGGCGCACGTTGAATTGAAGACTTCCCTGCCTTCCTCGATACTGGCGGAGTCACCTGCATGCGCTTTCGAGTCCTTCGATGTAGCCGAAGGAGAGTGCGGAGCAGAAGGAACCTCTGTCGCGGCGGTCGGAGGGACGAGGAGACTCGGCGAATTTTCGGATACCAGGAGCCTGGTCGACGTGTCACCTGGCAAACCATATTTTGTGGCTAGATCGCCGATTGTCTGATCGAGTTCCAGCAAGACCGCATCGACCTGATCACGGAGTTCTACCGAGGTTTTTGCAAATCCTATCGCGGCGTCCCAAGATAAGCCCTTCCCTTCGATGGTGCGGATCTTGTAGCGGTTTTGGTATTGCGTCTTGTTAAGCCAGCCGGCAGTTGGCCCCCAGACAAAGGCGACCTCGGCCGTACCGACATCCAGCGCCTTCATGCCTTCGTCCGGGCTCATTACGGTGACTTTCTCGATATCATCCCGAAGAGCGAGCAGGTTTTGTGGTGTCGTTTGGTACTGGACCGCCACCCGCTTCCCCCTCAGATCTTCAATGCTTCCGACGACTAGCTCTTTTGCGGTGACGAGGGCGTAGGCCTGCTCCGAAATCTTGCGAGAGAAGATAACCGCAGGCCCCATGAAGTCGTCGGAGAGCGGCAAGCCCATCATTGCGTCGCATTGCTTTCCGAGCAAGGTGACGCGCACGCTGCGCTTGCCAAAATAGGTCTTGTACCAATTGTAAGTCACAGGACGGCCCAGCGCCTTTCCGATCGCCTGGCCGACCTCGAGGTAGAATCCCGGCTCGGAAGCATCATCGCTGGAGTACGGTAGATTCGTCGGATCTGCGCACAAACGTAGCGGCTTGACGTCGTCCGCATCGACGCTGGAGCTCGCACCAACCGGCGCAAGAATAGTTATCAGCGCAAGAGGACTCGCTCGCAAGAGTACGCAGAATTTGCAGCATGAGACCTTGACGTTGCCCGTGACGTTCACTGACATCCACGGTTCCTCTTTGTTGCGCACGATGTACGGAACGGAAGCTCAGTTCTGCAGGCTCGTTCGACGATCAGGATCCTTTTCGTCCGTCACACAGGGCGCTGGTGCGACGGACGATGCCCGCTTGGTTGGCTATTGAACGGCAAATACAAAGAGCGAACCACCTTCAGGTGCAGCTGCCGTCATCTTCTTTCCGATTTCTCCCAAGAATGCGGGAATGGAAGCCGTACGACCAACGACGACGGCGACATATTGCTTGCCGTCGACAGCGTAGGTCACGGGGCCAGCTCCGATGCCGGAACCAAGATTCTTCTTCCAGAGGATTTTGCCGTTTGTGGCATCAATTGCGTGGAAGTCACCGTGCAGGTTGCCGTAGAAGACCAGGTTTCCACCGGTGGTCAACGTGCCGCCGTTGAATGGTAGGTCCTGCTTGATTGACCACACCTTCTTGCTATTGACCGGATCCCACGCCATCAACTCACCAAGGAAACCTCCCGGTCCTTCTTTGGCTGGGAAATCGGCGCCCAGATAGAACAGACCGCGCTTGTACGAGACATCGGTGTTTGAAAAGTCCATGCAGAAATTGTTGGACGGAATATAGACCAGCCCGGTCTGCGGATTGAATGACATCGGCTGCCAGTTCTTGCCGCCGATCACGTTCGGACAGATGTCCTTGACTGGATGGCCGGGTCCCGGACGTTTGTCGGGATTCTCGACAGCACGCAACGTTGCGACGTCCCACTTTTCCGCCCAATTGGCGAAGACGAACTTCTCGGCCGACAGAAGCTTGCCGGTTTCGCGATTGGCGACGAAGAAGAAGCCGTTGCGGTCAGCTTTCATCAAAGCGGGAACGGTGCTGCCGCCGATGCTCAGGTCGGCCAGAACATTCTCATTAACGCCGTCGTAGTCCCACGCGTCGGCTGGGGTACTCTGAATATGCCACTTGATCTTGCCAGTATTCGGATCGAGCGCAAGCGTGGAGGATGTGTATAAGTTTGTCAGTTTTCCGAAATTCCCGTCGCCAGTAGAACGGACGCTAGTATTCCACGGGCCTGCGTTGCTGGTACCCCAATAGACGGTGTCGGTCTTGGCGTCGTACGAGCCCACCAACCACGGAACTCCGCCGCCCCTCAATCCTGTGTCACCTTTCCAGGTTTCGCTTGCGGGCTCCCCAGGCGCCGGGACGGTAAACGTTTTCCAGACCTGCGTACCGGTATTCAAAGCGAACGCCTGAAGCGCACCGCGAACACCATATTCGCCGCCACCAAAGCCGGTAATCACCTTGTCGCGCACGACCAGCGGGGGAGAAGTGATGACAGACCCTTGCTTGTAGTCGACGACCTCAGTGGTCCAGAGTTCCTTACCTGTTTCTGCGTTGAGCGCCGTCAACTTGCCGTCGAGCCGGCCAACGAAAATCTTTCCATCCGCAAAGGTGACGCCGCGGTTGTCCACGTCGCAGCAGGCGTACTGCAACACATCGTCCGGAATCTCCGGCTCATAGGTCCACTTGCGTGCGCCGGTCGCGGCGTCGAGCGCGTAAACATATTTCGGACCCCATGAGGTCGAGACATACAGCGTGTTTCCGATCACGATCGGCGACGACTCGTTCGACCGCAGCGAACCGAGCGAAAACGAATAGGCCAGGGACAGCTTGCTGGCGTTGTCCGAATTGATCTGACTGAGAGGACTGAAGCGCGTATTGCCGTAGTCGTGGCCGGCGATCGCCCACTGATCGGTGTTCGCGACGGCCTTGACGACCGAGTCGTTGGCACCGGCAACGGACGCTGCGGCGGCCACACCAATGGCGATCGAAACAGCCGCAATGAACTTTCTGCCCGTCATTCGTTTCCTCCTGGACATTGTTATCACCTGCTCGACAAGTGGCGACGCGCGTACCGACGCAGCCGCAGATTCAGGACGCTAGTTTACGACGATTGCTGCGGGTTCGAAGATCTCCCGCTAGAAAGACACTGTCCCGTAGAGCGAAACAACGGCAGGACCGGCCGACCACTCGCAGCCCAAAAACCTGGACGAACGGTCCGTACACATCCGCGATATGTTTGCATGCTGCCGGCCATGTTGTGCGTGTCAACGTTACTTGGACCGCGGAACGACCCTTCGACCCTTCGATCAACGATCGCAGAACTGTCTGCGAGCTTGAAGGGCCGGCGGTTAACAACAAGTCAGTCATAAAATGCCGGCAGCAACTTAAGGCCGTCGGCCTGCTTCTTGTCGTGATTGATGAACATGGTGGCATTGTAGGTCTTGATGATCTTCCTGATCTTGTCCATCGATTCGACGGATGCCTTTTTGTCGGTGTTGAGCGAAGGGACCCTGCTCTTGGCGAAATTCTCTTCGAGATGGACGACATCGCCCGACAGTATGATGAAGCCGGAATTTCTGAGGTGCACGAGCAGCGACTGGCTACCGGGTGTATGTCCCGGTGTGGATATGAGCGTAACACTCCCGTCATCGAATACGTCGAGATCTCCGTCAATCAGTCGCATACCCCTAGGATTTCCAAGCAGGCGGCGCGCCAGCGCCATTAGCTGATTCACGTTTTCGTTTAGCCCATTGCTTCCATGGATCCACTCATACTCCGCGCGCTGCATTAGGATCCTGGCATCAGGAAACAGTCCGACATTGCCGATGTGGTCCCCGTGGGTGTGGGAAATGGCCACGTAAGCGACGTCGGACGGCTTGAGACCGATCTCCGCAAGCTGACCCGTTAGAGTCTTGTCCAAGCGATAGACGATCAGCTTAGGCAGTGTCGACCAACCGTTCGGATCATTAACCGTCGCCTCCGGAACTCCAGTATCCCAGAGCAACCACTGGTTGCCGCGTTTAACCAGCCAGCAGGTTGACGAAAACTCGATGCTATGCCCCTGGTTTTCGCCCGGAGTCCAAACCGATTGATCGTTGGCAAGCGAGTGCCCGCAATCCAGCCTGTAGAGCTTCTCTACGAAACCAGCGCTACTCGCGTCCGGCAACTCTCGCGAGGAAACATTCTTGGTACCCACGGAGACAGATAGTACCAGAAGCAACAACACACCTGCGTAAACAAGGTAGCGCCTGAGAAGCATGTTTCTATCCGTCGATCGCTGAAAAAGAACTCAACTTCGGACTTGGAAGCTCCGAACTACATCGGCATCAGGGTCAAATCCCAGACCAGGCCCTTGAGGAACTGCAATCGTTCCATTCTTCGGCCGCACTGCATCGCGATATAGCTGTGCCTCGAGGTCAAAGTACCGCCACTCCACCAAGGCGTCTTTCGAGCCTAGCGCGGCGCTTGCGTGTACACTCGCGAGCAAGCCGGGGCCGTCATAGAACGAGTGGACCATCACGGTGGTCGCACTTGCCGCGGCAAGCGAGAACACTTTCTGAAGTTCCGAGATGCCCCCCATCTTGGCCGGGCTGGGTTGGACGAAGTCGACCGCGCCAGCCGAAAGCATCTGCTGGAACTCCACCAACGTCGAAGCATTTTCTCCTGCCGCAATGGGTATTGCACCCTCGCGACGCAATCGAGCCAGTCCGCCAAAGTTCTCTGGGGGCCAAATGGGCTCTTCCAACCAGCGCAGATTAAACTGCCGCAGCTTGGCGCTCATATCGAGGGCCTGGCGCACGGTCCATGGGCAGTTGACGTCCAGCGTGATCTCCACGTTGTCGCCGGCGGCATTTCGCGCCTCACGGACTGCATCCACGGTGATTTCATGGAGCTTCAGATGAGAGAAGCCATCGGCCAGAGCTCGATTGACGTTCTCGACAAGAGGCTGCGGATCGGTGTAGCGAACGAGACTTGCATAGCATGTCAACTCGGACACTGCTGCGCCGCCCAATAGTCGGTGTACAGGTTGGCCGGTTGCCTTTCCCAGGATATCCCATAACGCAATATCGATCGCGGAAATCCCGAACATAATGGCGCCGCTTCGCCCGAATATGTGAAGGCGCTTCTGAACGTCGAGCATCAACGATCCGATGTTCAACGCGCTGAGGCCGATACACAGGGGAGCAATAACCTGTTCTATCGCAGCTTTCACGGCGGGAATTGCAGTGAAGCCGAACGCCTCGCCCCAGCCGATAATTCCACCCTCGGTCGTTACCTTGACCAGCAATGAGTCGGCGCTCCCGGCATTCTTTCTTCCCCAGGCCGATTCGGCTGACTTACTGTCTCCTGCGAACGGGATACTGACTACAATGACCTCGATCATTGCAATCTTCACATCTCGGTCCGCAGTTTCCTGGTCAAGTGACACCGTAGCTCTCCATTGACCTCGTCTCGTATGCGGCAGGCGCGCCGGCCTCTCGTAATGCGAGGACATCGGCAATGGCCAAGCTAAGGGGCGTCGCCACTCCCACAGCGTTACCGAGATGGACTACCCCTCGGAGAACCAGCGGATCTCCAACGGCGTGCCACGCTGCAGTTCATGATGGGTGGTGGGTTTCTGTCCTTGCGTCGATCCAGTCCTCTTTTGAGGCCGTGTTTCCTTGGTAAGGGCACAACGTCAATCCGAAAAACGAATAATTCAGATTGCACCTATCTCGGCTGCAGATTGTGAACAGACCGGCGGGCTGTGCTCATAAGTTAAAACTGCCCGCGAACGCGCATCCCACCGTGTCAGCGGGCCGAAACGGACTGATCCAACTAAGTAAGTCGACGGTAGGACGGATCCATCGCTTCCAAACATACAACGTCGATCACACACTCGATCGCCCACGAAACAGTGTGCACCGGACAACGGGCATTCACGTTCGTACGGAGGAGACTTAAGCTAAAATGATCAATGCGATTTGTCTCGCACTGGCGATTAGACTTGCGGTGAGGAAAGACCTGGAGTTTTGAGAATGACTTCCTCGTTCGAATATGCGCCGCCAAAAGTTTGGAGCTGGGACAAGCCGAACGGCGGACGGTTCGCAAACATCAACCGACCGATCGCCGGCCCAACGCACGACAAGGAACTCCCACTCGGCCGCCACCCCATCCAACTCTATTCCCAGGGAACACCAAACGGCGTGAAAGTGGCCGTCATGCTCGAGGAGCTGTTGGCGCTCGGCAACAGCGCGCAGAATACGACGCTTGGCTCATCAGAATCGACCGCGGCGATCAATTCGGGAGCGGCTTCGTTGCGCTGAACCCGAACTCCAAGATCCCGGCGATGGTGGACCAAAGCGGATCCTCGCCGATCCGGGTCTTCGACTCCGGAGCCATCTTGATATACTTGGCCGAGAAATTCGACACCTTCCTGCCGACCGAACCCGGTGCACTAGCCGAATGCATGTCATGGCTGTTCTGGCAGGCAGGGAGCGCGCCATACGTGGGCGGAGGCTTCGGCCACTTTTATGCGCACGCGCCGACCAAGATCGAATATGCCATAGATCGATTCTCCATCGAGACGAAACGCCAACTCGACGTGCTCGACCGGCGGCTCGAAACGAACGAATTTGTCGCTGGCAGCGACTACACAATCGCCGATATCGCCACCTGGCCCTGGTACGCTGGCCTGACGAGGGGTTGGCTTTACGGAGCGGCTGAGTTCCTTCAAGCACAGGAGTACAGGAATATTGCGCGCTGGGTAGACGCGATCGCCGAGCGGCCGGCCGTCCAACGCGGACGAATGGTAAACCGCGTCTGCGGCGACGCCTCAAGTCAACTGCATGAGCGACATGACGCCAGCGATTTTGAAACGAACACGCAGGACAAATTGATGACTGGAAGGTAGTCGCTCGCGGTGGGCGCGCGCCGGCGGCACCGTTCCCGCAACTCTTGAACGAACATCCACTGACGCCGCGCTGTAACAAGTCAAGCGTAGTCGCAGGTCGATTTTAACCACTTGGGCGCGAACGAAGGATACAATCATCTTCGCGGCGCGACGGGCTAAGCCCCGAACGAGCTTTACGATATGCCCCAGGATTTCTCGTTCAGAGGGAGACATCGAAATCGCCCTGCGGCGATTGATAATCGAAAATGATCATAGATTCTGTATGCGTCAACGCGCCGTGCATCTGCTCAAGACCAGCCAGGCCAGTGTCGACCGGATCGCCGCTGAAGTCGGCTGTGCTGAGGTGTGACTTTGCGCGCGCTGCTGCGCCGGAAGCTCGGTTGCGGCGTGCGCGAAAACCCGCCCCCTCTGAGGTCGGTTTGCCGCCTCAGCTCACGCCCCTCCCCGCTGCTGCGGCAGCAAACAACAAATCCCAGCCGAACCGGGGTTCCGTCTCCTTGTAGCTCGGCATTGTTTGTATCTGCTCCCACCACCGGGCGAAACCATCTACCGCGAAGACTTCCTCGGCATCCGGGGTTAGTGAAACGAGGCAACAGATCGGAGCGACGTAGAAATCACCGAGTGAGGGACGCTCGCCCGCGGTAAAGGCACTATCGCCACGAATTTTCATAAGCTCCTGCAGCACACGACGGCTGCTCACGATCGCTTCCTTTCTCGCTTCTTCATTTCGCCCGCCGATCAGGTCGGGAAACAAGTGATATCCAGCGGCGGCGATTAGCGCGCCATAACCATAGGAATCAATGATGCCCATCGCCATGCGCATTCGCGCTCGGTCCTTTGAACTATCCGGCGTGAACGACGGGCCCGGCAGCACCTCGTCCAAATATGGCGCGATAGCGCCGGTTTCGATGATGCGGAAGCCATCGTGGTCCAGCACCGGCACTTTACCGAACGGATGGCGGGCCATGTGCTCGGACTGGCGCGGTTCGCCCTTGAGCACATTCACTGGCACCTGTTCGTATTGCGCGCCTTTCTCTGCGAGCAGCATCCGAACTGTCCGGACATACGTACTGCCGTCAAAACCGTAGAGAACGATCCCAGTCATTTTATTCCCTTTTGCTTGGACATCGCTCCAGCTTCTTGCATTTGGCGTGTCGCCAATTCGTCAGTTTAGATGACGCGCACGCCGCCCCTCTGACGGTCCCAACAACGGAACAACTTCGGTGGTTTTGTACGCACTCGCCCCATTGCACTAGCTTGTCTGCGTCGTAGGTTTACGCTCGAGCGAATTCACGCTAGGCACCGACCGACGTCGTCATCAAACGCTTTTCCGAGATAGCCATATCTCTCATTCCGATTACTTGACACTCTCGACGTCGCACGAACGGTTTTGGTCCAATAGCACTTTCGGACACCGCGCTACACCGCATGTCCACTTCGCGCCGACACTCGACGTCCTCACAACGACGCCAATAACCCGAACAAAACTCGCGCGGCAATTTGCGCCCCGGTGGATGGGATTTAATTTCCGACCAGCGCATGAAGGATGAGTGCCTGAAGTATCAGTCCGTCAATACGGACGGGTCGATGGCGAAGCCCCAACCCGGCCTGTTAGGCACGATGCTTGCGCCTCTTTCGTCCCTCACTAAGGGCTCATGGTAAAGCGTGTCAAACCAATTGATATATTCATGATAGCTCGCGTTGGGCACGCACGCCATGAGCGCGAGGCTCATTTGCGGAAAGACATGGGACGACACAGGGATATCGAATGCCTCGCAAATGGATGCGGCTTTGAGGAACTCGGTCGGTCCGCCCATCCTTTGCAGATCAGGCATCAGAATATCCGCAGCCTTGAGCTGCAGCAGTTCAAAGATGCCTTGGTGATTATAGGTGTACTCACCGGTGGCGACGGGGATATCGATAGCTGCGGCAACCTTGGCTTCTGAATGCGGATTGCTGCCCATGACGGGCTCTTCGTACCAACCGATATCGAACTCCTCGATACGACGCGCGAGCTTGATAGACGCCTCAGGCGACGCAATTAGTTGCGCTGCATCAACCAGCAGTACGACATCGGGACCCAACATCTCTCGAACCGCCCTGACGCGCTCGACGTCTTTGCCGGGATCCGGCAATCCAACGTGCATCTTGATCGCACGAAAGCCCTGCCTCACGAGGCCCTCTGCTTCCTTATGAAGTTCGTCGATCGTTGCCGATAGCCACAATGAGTTCACGTAGCTGGGTACGGTGGTCCGACAGGCGCCAAGAATATGAGAAACGTTGACGCCAAATTGCTTGCCTCGCAGGTCCCAAATCGCCTCCTCGACGGCAGAAATTGCCAGAGCCGAAATCCCTTGTCGCCCAAAGGCACGAACGTCATTGAACGCGTTGAGAACAAAGCTGCCGCTCCGGCCGAGTTCGAGACCAACGACAAGATGCTCGAGGCTCACGATCATCTCCCGCAGCACCTTTAGTCGACGCCCGTTCGTCACATAACACATCCCCTCCCCAACGAGACCCTCGTCCGTCTCCAGAAATACGCACACACAGTCGATCGACCGCACGTCGTACCTTCCCGTCGAAAAGGGCTTTGCGACAGGCAGGTGGGCGACGCGGGTACGCAGGCGCGAGACCTTCATAGACTACCTCTCTGGATGCTGGGTGCCGTCGCGGAAAGTGGTTAAAATATCTGTGTCGGTGATGTCCGGCGGAGTTGAGGGTGTAGCACGCCACGCGGCGAGCATTGACATGTTTCACGGGAGATCAACCGAACAAGAGCGATATGCATATCAAAATTGGTGATAGCCGTGCCCGACGAACCGAATCGCCCGCGAAGAACACAACCCGTTTATGCGTCCGGCCGAAGGCACATGAGTGTGCCGATCTACGAAAACGTGTGTTCCTGCCAGGAGCGGTTCATCCGATGGTCAAGTCACCCTATCTAGCCAATAAGTTCGGCGGCGCGGTGGCGTCGCCAAACGTAACCAAGCGAAGAGCGAGTGATCTTTCCATGACTAAGACGGTCAAGATCGACTTCATATCTGATGTGTCATGCCCCTGGTGCGTAATAGGGTTAGGAAACCTGGATGTTGCGCTGAAGCGATTTGAAGGGCAATTGACGGCTGACATCCGTTTCCACCCTTTCGAGCTCAATCCGGGCATCCCGCCGGAGGGTGAGAGCCGTTTCGACAACGTGGCACGCAAATACAACGTCGGGCGCGAGCAGGCGATCGCGAACCGTGAGCGCCAGCGTGCCCTTGCCGCGCAAGTGGGCTTCGACATGGTGACCACCGACGAAAGCCGATTCTACAACACATTTGATGCGCACCGCCTGCTGCACTGGGCTCGGATCGAGGGGCGACAAGCAGAGCTGAAGCGCGCGCTGCTCGCCGCCTACCATACGAACATGCAAAATCCCGGTGACCACAGCGTGCTCGTCGCCGCTGCTGAATCTGTTGGCCTTGAAGGCGCGGCTGCGCGCGATGTGCTCACCTCAGGGCGCTACGCCGACGAGGTGCGCGACGCCGAAGAGAATTGGCATCGAGCGGGTATAAGCGGTGTTCCTGCCGTGGTGGTCAACGATCGCCACCTAATCACAGGAGCCCAGCCGCCGGACGCGTTCGAGAAGGCCATCCGCAAGGCCCTGTCCGAAGTCGTCTGACCGGGCGCGGCCTCCACGATCTCTGCGGGCCCACCTGGAACGACGGAGCGCAGATACGCTGAAGAGTTAGCGGGGTGCACCCTTGACCACATCTGCAAAGCGCGAAAAGAACTCGTCAGCGATCTTCTTCGCCGAACCGCTGATCAAGCGCTGACCCAACTGCGCCAGCTTTCCACCTATCTGCGCCTCTACGCCATAGGATAGCAACGTACCTTCCTCGTTCGCCACTAATGCGACCGTGGCCACGCCCTTAGCGAATCCCGCGATCCCACCCTCACCTTCGCCCGAAATCCGGTAGCTGCTCGGGGGAACCAGATCGCTCAAAGTGACTCGCCCCCTGAATCTCGCTGAGACCGGGCCGACCTTCATCTTTGCAACCGCACTAAACTGATTGTCCTCCGACCTCACAAGTTCTTCGCAGCCCGGAATGCACACCTTCAGAACATCCGGATCATTCAGTTTCTCCCACACAGTTTCCCGGGTCGCAGCAAGTTGAACCTCTCCGGCCATGGTCATCGGCATAAGACGTAACCTCCAATGAAGCGGCCGTTGGGCACCTCCGACACGTGCCAGCCGCGATGAAGGCCCAACGGCGTGTTATCCAAGGAAACCTGCATGTGATCCCCCTTCTGGACAGATAGTGTTGGTCTGGCTACTCCACGCTCCGATTAGCAAAACCAAATCAACGCGTGCAGGGACGGCCGCCCCGCTTATTTCAGTCTCGATGTGAACCGTGCAAATTGGTGATGGCGCGCCAAGAGCTTCATGTTCTCTCCCTTAGGAGCTGGCGTTAGGTTCAAAACGCTGCTCAACTGACGTCAGTGGTGACAGACGCCCCCGTTATAAACTTCATCACCCATGCTCGCGAAGGTCAAACGAATAAGCACGATCGTCGTATCGCCGAAAACGATTGGTCTTTTGGTCGCTTCACGGATGACTTCACTCAATGCGAGGTTCTGCCGCGCACCGGCTGCGGCACCCGCAGTGCGGTTCACGTGCGCCATTGTGGCGTGAGCGCGTGCAATCACGGCAGACGGCCTGCCGCGCGCCTCTGTTCGAGGGCCTTGATGTGTGTATAGGCCAGCATCAATGTGCGATGCGCTATGTTGGCATCGATCGCCTTGTTGAGCATGAAGCCCAGGATGTGATCGACCTCTGTCGGACCACCGCGTTCGACGTCGCGCAGCATCGACGTCGCATATTGCGAATCTCGCTGCGAGAACGTCTCTTCCCACAATTTCATGAAACTATCGCTAGGTGCGTGGCCGCTGGCAGCTGCCACAGCGGCACCGCACCGAAGCTGGTCGAGGAAAAGCTCACGACCATGGGGAGTGCGGACAATCTCGCCGACATTCGCGCGCATCAAGCAGGTCATCGCAGCAGCCGTCGACAGGTGAACGATTTTCTCCCACATCCGTTGCACGATGTCGGTTACCGCAAAGGCTTCGACGCCCTTCGCAGCGGCGAATAGGGCCGCCAAAGTTGTCACGCGTTCAGTTAGCTCGCCAGATTGCTCGCCGAAAGTGATCGTTCGCCAATCGTTGAATTGGCGGATTGCGCCGGCCGGTGTGAGTGTCGCCTGAATCTTAGCCGTGCCCCCGAGCACGCGGTGCTGGCCGAATCTTTGGTTCAGGAGCTCGATATGGGCAATGCCATTTAGGAATGGTAAAACGTAACCGCGCGGTGCCACGGCCGGCGCGATCGTCGCTATGGCTGCATCGAGGTCATATGCCTTGCAGGTCAGAATTACTCCATCGTAGATCGGTGCCACTTCGGACGCGACCACGGTCTTTACCGCCAACTGCGCATCCCCAAATGGGCTCTCAAGCCGCAGCCCTTGTTCGGTGAGGATTTTGCGCCGTCCTTCGCGGACAAGGAACGTGACGTCGGCACCGCCTTCGGCCAGGCGACCGCCAAAATAGCCGCCAATTCCCCCGGCACCAAGGACCAGAATCTTAGGACTACTCACGAAGATCTTCCTTTTGACACGACGAGCTCGGCGCGACGGAACGGAACGGGCATCACTGGAGAGGCATTGATCGATCGCCGCTGTGGGGGCCATCAACCGGAGCTCGGCTAACCGGTGGCCGGAGACACACAGGCAAACTCAATCCGGATGCCGCCAGGCTCTCGTATCATAAAGTGGAATTTCGGACCCTTGCCCGATCTTTCCGGCGCAAACTCAATCTCATTACCAGGCCATGCCGCGACACGCGCGTGCAAGGCGTCAAGTGCGTTGTGGTCCACAACCCTCAATGCAAGGTGATGCAAGCCGAGATTGCGGCGGCGTTCGAACGGCACGCACGTCTCCGGATCCTCGACTTGCCAGAGCGTTACAATGGCGTTTCCGTCCGATACAAAGGCCGCTGGATAGCTTGGATTCTCTCCAACAACCCGCCAGCCAAGGCAATCGCAAAAGAACTTCCGCATCAGCGCAAGGTCCTTTACGGTAAGGCCTACGTGATCGACACCGATCGTTAGCGGCACATTCTCCTGCACTGCAGCCCTCCAGACGCTCACACGAACCGTTGGCGTGAGCAGCCACGCACACGCAGATCCAAGCGTTCAGGCTAATGCAGGTTGTCACCGACTTGAAGAGTCCTTACTCGAAAGACACTGTTGCTTCTGACGGAACATTGGCCGGTTGGTCGATCCCGGCCAAACGGTCGGAGATCGGACAACTTCGAAACCTTGGGCAAGTAACATTTCCGCCGACGCCATGTTGGGTGCGGTGTCATGCTGATCATTCCGCCAGCAGGCCCGCGACCATCAAGCAGCGGGCCCACAAGCGCATGTTGCCAAATGGCTATGCCGTTACCAACGCGACCGGCGCAGGCTCGTGCATGCTCCGCGCGGCATTCCTGCCCACAATCCGCTCAACCTGAACGAGATTGTCCGAGAATGTCGGACAATTGCCCATCCCACCAAACCGAGCGGCTGACACACTGTTGACGGTGCCTTCCTCGTTATGGGTTCGCCAATAGCCGACAGTCGCAACAACCAGCCCGGCCTGAACGTCATCGGTGACGTGGGCAACGCCGTGGAAGCCGCCCGTCCTGTTATACACCTTTACCTTGTCGCCATGCTCGATCATACGCTCTGCGGCGTCCTGTGGACTAAGGAGAACGAACTGATCTCCCTGAAGCCTCCGCTTCTTTGGTTCATTGGCGTAGTTCGTATTGAGAAATGCGTGGCTTTTCGGGGCTATGATGTTCAGAGGATAAAGCTTGGCAAGTTCAGGTTCGTCAGCCGCACTCTCATAGGGCCTGGTATAGCCCGGAAGCGGTTCGATCGGCTCGCCGCTTTGCATTTCGTTGTAAAGTTGACGAAACGGCGGTGCGACGAAATTTTTCGCGCCGATCAGCAGGATCTCACACTTGCCCGACGGCGTCTTGAAATTTCCCTCTGCGTGAGGCGTTCGCGTATCCGCCGGTCCCAAGTTCAACTTGGCGAAGCCCTGCTTTCGCAGCAGATCCATATCGACGCCCGCCACCTGCGGCGCGGTCCAATCGATGGTGCTTTCGGCCAACTCGAGGTCCGATTTCAGGAACTCAGGGTCGGTCAGTCCCATTGTCTTTGCGAGCCTGCGGAAAATTTCTGCATTCGAGCAAGCCTCGCCGGGCGGCTCGATGGCCTTCTGATTAAGCGTGAGGTAATAATGGCCCCAAGAGAACATCATGTCATCGTGTTCGGCGGCCATCGTCGCCGGCAAGATGATATCTGCGTAAGCCGCGGTGTCACTTATGAAATGATCCGCGACGACGGTGAATAGGTCGTCGCGCTGAAGCCCTCGGACGATCTTGTCGACATCCATCGCCTGGGTCACGGGATTTGTATTGTAAACCATGATCGAGTTGATCGGAGGATCGAGCTTGGTCTCGCCAAGCAGCGCTTCGCCCAACTTGAGCAGATTCACCACACGCGTGCCGGGCTTGATCCAATCGGGGCGGCAGATCGCACCGAAATTCACGGGGAATTCCCACAGCGGTGCTTGATAGATGCCGCCGGCGACGTCCTTCCAGGCGCCGGTCAAGGCAGGAATCGCGATGACAGCGCGGATGGCCTGGGTCCCGCCCGCAGTACGCTCGAGCGCTACACCGATCCGGATCGAGGCGTTGCGCGACTGGGCGTATTCGCGCGTCAGTTTTCGTATGTCGTCGGCGCGGATACCGGTGATCTTCTCGGCCCACTCCGGGGTGCAGGTTGCGGCATGTTCCTTGAGCTCCGAATAGCCCAGAACATACTTGTCGACATAATCGTGATCGACCAGGTCTTCGGCGATCAATGTTTGGATCATCGCCATGGCGAGAGCGCCATCGGTACCGGGCTTCGGCGCGATATGCCAATCGGCCTGCTTGGCAGTACGCGACCGGTACGGATCGATAACAACGACCTTCGCACCCTTTTGACGCGCCTCGGTCACGAAGGGCCAATGATGAAGGTTTGTGCTAAGGGAATTGCAACCCCAGATAATGATGTATTTTGAGTGGGCGAAGCTTTCCGGATCCAGCGCATTCGTGGGTCCGACCGTGAGGAGCCAAGCGGTGGACGATCCCGAGGCGCAATAGGTCTTCTCGCACACGGTCGCGCCAAGTCTGTTGAAGAAGGCATCACCGACCGTAAGACCCTGCACCAAGCCTTCGTTGCCAAGATAGCTTACTGGCAGAATGGCTTCTGCACCATTGCTCGAAATGATCTTCGTCCAGCGATCTTTGATTTCGGCGAGCGCCTGTTCCCAGCTGATCCGCACGAAAGCCCGGCTGCCCTTCGGTCCATTGCGCTTCAGCGGATACAACACGCGATCCGCATTGTAATGCCGGTCCGCGTAGTCGTTGAGCTTGACGCACAAGCCACCGCGGGTGATTGGGTGTTTTGGATTTCCGCGGACGTTGACGAGTTTGTTGCCTTCCACGGTGTAAAGCATTGCGCAGGTGTCAGGACAATCGTGTGGGCAACCGCCAAAATATTCCTTCGCGTTCGCCTTCGTTGTTTGGGTGCTGGCAGACATCGGCATATTCCTTCTACCGTCCGGTTAAGGGGAATCTGCGCTTGGGACTTACGGTCGCCAAGAGCGGCCTTTGGCAGTTAAATCCAACGACTCAATTGAATTGAGTACCGGTTGCCCCGAATCTCTTGGTGCCGGCCGTCCGGACTCAGACTTTTCATTTGCACCGGTACTTCACCAATCCGGGCCTCGGGGCCGATTGTCGATGACTCCTTGCTTGTGCACATTGCGTTTCGACATGAGATCGCGACGGCATCATATGAGATCGCAAGTCCCACTTCTGGTAGACACATTCGGGCGCCGCATTGAATATTTGCGGCTTTCGGTGACCGACCGATGCGACTTGCGCTGCACCTACTGCATTCCAAGCGGATTCCGCGGATTCCAGGAACCAGCCTCCTGGTTGCGATTCGATGAGATCGAACGCCTTATCTCGATCATGGCTGCCCGTGGGCTAAAGCGTATCCGCCTCACGGGTGGAGAACCGCTTGTTCGGCGAGACTTGCCAAATCTTGCGGCAAGACTCGCGGCAATACCAGGCATCGACGACCTATCCTTGAGCACCAATGCGACCCGCTTGCAGGAGCTGGCCGCCCCTCTGCGAGAGGCCGGGGTGCACCGCATTAACGTCAGCTTGGATTCTCTTCGTGCCGACCGCGTCGCCGCGATCTGCGGCCGCGATGTCCTCGCCAAGATCTTGGCCGGCCTGGAGGCAGCCAAGCAAGCCGGCTTCGCGCCGATCAAGATCAATATGGTCGCGATGCGGGGCGTGAACGATGATGAAATCGATGAGATGATCGATTTCTGCATCGAGCAGGGATTTGTTCTTCGTCTGATCGAAGCGATGCCGATGGGCGCAACGGGCCGGAATGCCCAATACCTCGACCTCCAACCCGTCCGGCGCCGCCTGCAGCAAGAGCGCGGTCTCGTCGCGGCCGAAGTGCCGGGCGGCGGACCGGCCCGGTACATGAAAACGCCAGATGCACGATTGAGCATCGGCTTTATCACCCCGCTATCTGAACATTTCTGCGCCACCTGCAATCGCGTGCGACTGGCTGCCGACGGGACAATGTATCTCTGTCTGGGTCAGCGTGAGCAGCTGGCATTCGGCCCACTCTTGCGTCGCGGCGCCAGCGACGACGAGATATTGGGGGCAATTCGCTCGGCCATGACCCTAAAGCCGGAACGCCACGAGTTCAATGAGAAGCCTGAGAAGATTTCACGAATCATGGCCGCGACGGGCGGCTGATGCACTGCAAAAACGACGTTCGAATGAGGAACGACCATGCCCCATGTGGTTACTGGGAACTGCAGCGACTGTAGGTTCACGGATTGCGTTCTGGTCTGCCCGGTAGCGTGCTTTCACGGAGACGATCACCGCATGTATATCGATCCCATCGCATGCGTCGATTGTGCGGCCTGCGTTCCGGCCTGCCCGGTTCACGCGATCAGCGAAAGCGCGGATCTTTCGCAGGATCAGCAGATGTGGATTCAAATCAACGCTGACAAGTCCGGCAGCACACCTGTGATCCGGAGTAAGCAAACGCCCTTAGCGGGCGCCGAGGAGCGGCGCGCCGCCCTCGGCTATGGCCCCAGCTAGACACATTGAGCCGGTCGCCGTGAACGCAATTGGATCAGCAGACAACCCCTTACGGGTAGCAATCATTGGCAGCGGACCAAGCGGATTCTACGCGGCCGAGGCGTTGCTGCAGTCCGAGCACACGACCGAGGTCGATATTCTCGAACGGCTCCCGGTCCCTTATGGTTTGGTTCGTTATGGTGTCGCACCTGATCATGCGCGCTTGAAGGACGTCGCCAACACCTATGCGGAGATCGCTCGGGATCCCCGCCTCTCGTTTGTCGGCAACGTCACATTTGGCAAGGACTTCACCCTGCGTGAGCTGGCAGATTGCTACCACGCAGTAATCCTTGCGACGGGGGCAGCAACCGACCGAAAGCTTGGTATTCCCGGCGAGGATATTCAGGGAAGTCACGCCGCAACTTCCTTTGTCGGATGGTACAACGGACATCCCGATTACCGCGATCTTGTGTTCGATTTCTCGGGCGACTCCGCCATTATCATTGGTCAAGGTAACGTCGCAATCGACGTTTGTCGCATCTTGGCCAAATCGCCGGATGAACTGCGAAGGACAGATATCGCAGCACATGCGCTGGATGCTTTGGCTGAAAGCCGCATTCGTGAAATCCATCTGATTGGTCGCAGAGGACCGGTTCAGTCGCGCTTCACCACCAAAGAGTTGCGCGAACTCGGTCAACTTTCTGAATGCGATCCGTTTGTAGACCCCAATGACCTGCTCTTGAGCGACGCCTGTCAATCTGAACTGGCCGATGTCCGTGAACCCACCCGCGCACGAAATTTCGATGCATTCCGGAGCTTCGCCTCGCGTCAGCGGGAGAAACCGAAATGCTGCCGTATCCACTTTTTTCTGAGCCCAAGAGAAGCGCGGGGAGAGCATAAGCTCGAAGAACTCGTTCTTGAGCGAACGAGGCTCGTTGGCGCTGCTGGCCGCCAGGAGGCGATCGGGACCGGGCAGACGCTGTCCATAAGAGCCGGACTCATGATCCGCAGTGTTGGTTACAGCGGTCGTGCTTTAGAGGGCATCCCCTTCGATGATGCGCGCGGCACGATTCCCAACAAGAATGGCCGCGCAGAAATGACACCAGCCAGCGAATGCCCTGTTTATGTCGCGGGTTGGATCAAACGTGGACCAACCGGCATCATCGGTACCAACCGGGCCGATAGCATGGCAACTGTTGCGACCCTTCTTGCCGATTTGCCGACCTTTAGGTCTCAGCAGAAGCCGGGCCGGGAGGCATTCACTGCCCTCTTGGCGCAGCGGACGACGCGGTCGGTATCGTTTCAGGGATGGGAAATGATCGATCAGGCAGAGAAGGCCCGCGGCACGCCCTTGGGCAAGCCGCGGGAGAAATTCACGAGAATTTCCGAAATGCTTGCAGTAAGCGCCGGCCGGCCGTAGGCTTCCCGCGGTGACGACCGAGGGCCGCTACCCGGGAGTGCCGCAGCCCCACATTGTCCACGAGCTTTGATCGCAACTAGCAGTTTGACAGACGCACTTTCAGACAGGCCTCTTCGCAAAGTACCGACTGTCGAGCGATGGAGCAGCCGATGCAGTTAGCTCTTGAAATTGACCTATCCGCTGCGTCTCTGCAAAACCAGGTTTTCAAGCAGATCCACGGCTTGATCGTATCTGGTCGCCTGAAACCTGGTGCGCGCCTTCCTGGTACCCGCGCCCTCAGTGAGCAACTCGGGGTCTCGCGCAATACAATCATACTCGCCTATGAAACGCTGACATCCGAAGGCTATCTGGAGTCTCGAGAGGGCGCTGGAACATACGTGTCGACGACGCTTCCCGACAACTCCCTGTCGGTTGCGAGCGGTACGAACCACAATGCCTCCTACCATAAGCCGGTTCACTTGTTCGTGCCGGTTGCCGACGACGCAAAGCGATCCGCGGCCCCCAGTGAAATCGTTTGCGATTTTGCACTCGAGAGCACTGATCCGGCCTGCTTTCCGCGCAGCGTATGGCGCCGCCTGACAAATTGGCGCATGCAATCGTCAAAATTCAACTTGACGTATTCCGGTACGCCCAAGGGCCTTCGAGATCTGCGTGAAACGCTTGCCGCGTATCTTGGCGCTTCGCGCGGCATTTCATGCAACCCGGATCAAATCGTCATCGTTACCGGCGTTCAGCAAGCGTTGAATGTCGCCGCCCACCTGTTCGTCCGCGCGGGTACGACAGTAGCAATGGAGGCACCAGGCTGCCGGACAACAGCGGACCTTTTTCGGGCCTATGGCGCACATATCGCGCCTGTTCCTGTCGATCAAAGCGGGATCGTTGTAAGACACTTGCCGCAGTCCCGGAACGGCGTCGCCTTTGTCACTTCAGCGCGTCAGTATCCGATGGGCGTCATGCTGTCGGCTTCCCGACGCGACATTCTGCTGAGCTGGGCCGATCAAACGGACTCTCACATTGTCGAAGTCGATTTCGACACCGAGATCAGGTATCAGGGCTCACCGCCGCCACCTCTGAAGAGTCTCGATACCTACGGACGGGTCGTCTATGTTGGCTCGTTTGCAGCTTCCATCGGCCCAGGGCTAAGAGTGGGCTACATGGTCCTACCGCCGCATCTGGTTAACCCAGCCGTTCACGCCGCTTCATTGCTCGATCACGGCTTTCCGTGCACCGGCGTTCCTTGGCTTGAGCAGGCGGTGCTGAACGATTTTATCGAAACGGGTGCCTTTGAAAAGCATCTGAGAAAGATCCGCAAAACCTACATGGCGCGGCGCGACTGCCTGATCTTGGCGCTTCAAAAGCATATCGGATCCGTCCAAATAAACCCGGTACATTGCGGCACGCACTTGGTATGGGAGTTGCCGCCGGATCTACCGAGTGCCGTCGAATTGCAGACGCTCATGCTGAAGCAGCAGATCGGTGTTTACACGTTGCGCGACCAGAATATTGGCGACGCAGATTACCTCGAGAATTGCGACAGATATCTTCTGCTTGGGTTTGCGGCACTGTCGGAACCAGCAATCGAAGAGGGAATTTCGAGGCTCGCCAAGGTGCTTTAACGCTCCCTAAGAAGTGAAGCCGGCCATGATCTCTGGCTCCTCCGCTAGACGCGGTTACGCGAAGCGGGTTGCGCGCGTGTTGTCGCGCACTGCACTGAGAGAGAGCTAACTTGCTCAACATTCGCCGTGAACCGGTACCATCCGCTTTGCCTGCACCGGCGCTGTGAGGCGCACTCGTGTCCCACTAGCTTATAGCTGGAAATTGCGGGCGAGCTCCTACTGCGACGGCGCCGGCAGTTAGGAGCACCGGCGGGTATTTTCCACTACGTCATGGCGCTGCTGCTAGATATCACGAAGGAGCAAAAGATGAGTGGCACAGCTACGAATTTGGGCGACTATGAGGCCATCGCGAAGGTCGTTCAACACTATCTGGACGGCGCCAAGTCGGGCAAGGGAAGCGATATGAAGCCCGCCTTCCACAAGGACGCTACGATCTTCGGATATGTCGGATCCGACTTGTTTGCAGGACCTATTCAGGGGTTGTTCGACTGGAACGACTCGAACGGTGCCGCCACTGGAATCCAATCCCGCATTTCGGAAATCGACATCGTCGGGACGATCGCAAACGTGCGCCTGGAAATCGACAACTGGAAGGGCTCGCGCTTTACCGACATGTTCACGTTGCTGAAGACAGATGGGAAGTGGCAAATTATGAACAAGGTGTTCCACCTTCACAGCTGATTTATGACCTGCCCGAGCCGCCCACGAGATCGACACGGTCGATCTCGTGGGCGGCGGCTCTCGGCAGGGGTCATTTGCAGCTCCTCTCCGCGAAGAATGACCTTTTCCCAGGAGCACCTGAACCCGGCTTCGGCTTGGTTCATTTTTGAAAGACCGTCAGCAGCAATCTAGGCGGTATCCCACAGAACAAAGTTCGCGCCTTTGTCGGCAATCATGATTGTCGGTGTATTCGTATTACCCGAAGTAATCGTCGGCATCACCGATGCATCGATAACGCGCAATCGATCCAAGCCGATGACGCGCAGGTGCCGATCCACAACGGCCAGCGGATCGTGCTCTAGGCCCATTTTCGCGGTGCCAACCGGATGAAAGATGGTCGTTCCGATGTCGCCGGCGGCCTTGGCAAGAGCGGCTTCGCTGTCATCGACCGACGGCCCTGGGATATACTCCTCCGGGCGAAAGCGGCGAAGCGCTTGTTGCTTCATCAAGCGGCGCGTAACGCGAATGGCGTCCGCCGCCACCCGGCGATCTTCGTCGGTCGAAAGATAGTTCGGCGCAATGACAGGCTTCGCTGATGGGTCCGTCGAGCGCAAGCGAATGGTACCGCGGGATGTCGGCCGAAGATTGCAGGCCGCAACCGTGATCGCAGGAAAGCGGTGCAGCGGCTCCCCAAACTTATTGAGTGAGAGGGGCTGCACGTGGAATTCTATGTTTGCTCGATCGAAGACAGGCGATGAGGTCGTAAAGATTCCGAGTTGCGATGGCGCCATCGTAAGCGGCCCGCGACGAAACAATGCATATTCGAGGCCCATGAGCGCTCGCCCAATCGGCGAGTGGTAAGTCTCGTTGAGTGTCTTGACACCATGGACCCGGTAAATCGCTCTCTGCTGCAGGTGGTCTTGCAGATTGCGGCCAACACCAGATCTGTCGACTACGGTCGCAATGCCAAGTTCGCCAAGCCACTCAGCCGGCCCCACGCCGGATAGTTGAAGGATCTGGGGCGAACCGACAGATCCGGCACATAGGATGACCTCACCTTTCGCGCGAACATTGATCGTGCGTCCATGCTGCCGAAATCGGACCCCCGCGGCACGCTTGCCGTCGAACAGCACTCTTTCGACCAAAACCCCTGTTTCGAGCCGTAGGTTGGCGCGATGCAGGACTGGCTTCAGGAACCCGCGCGCTGACGACCAGCGAAAGCCGCGCTTCTGATTCACGTGGAAGTAGCCCACACCGGTGTTGTCTCCGGTGTTAAAATCGGTCGTTGCCGGGATACCCATTTCGACGGCCGCTTTCGCCACGCTATCGAGGATATCCCACCGCACGCCGGGGCGTTCCACGCGCCACTCCCCGCCGACTCCATGATGTTCAGTTTCACCCAGGAAATGATCATCAAGGCGTTTGAACACCGGACTGACATCGTCCCACCCCCAGCCGGTGAGACCGAGTTGGCGCCAGTGATCATAGTCTGACGCCTGTCCGCGCATGGAAATCATGGCATTGATCGCGGACGAGCCGCCAATCACCTTGCCGCGGGGGTATTTAAGGGAACGGCCGTTCAGCCCCGCCTCGGTTTCTGTCTCGAACATCCAGTCCGAACGCGGATTGCCGATCGCGAACAGATAGCCAACCGGAATGTGAAACCAGATCCAGTTGTCCTTGCCGCCGGCTTCCAGGACAAGAACTCGCTTCCTTTTATCGGTCGACAATCGGTTGGCGACGACGCAGCCGGCAGACCCAGCTCCCACGACAATGTAGTCGTAGTCGCCATCCAGTTCAGTGCTGGAAACCACCGTTTTCTCCATTGTTGGGGGTTTGCGGTGCGCCCACGTAGGCCTTGCGCGTCCGGATCACAGACCGCAGACCCGCCCGGAACAGCGGGCGGTCACCGGTGGCGAAAGATCGGCGCCCGCTTGTTGACGAAGGCGTTCATGCCTTCCTTCTGCCCTTCGGTCGCAAACGCCGCCTGAAACAGAAGGCGTTCATGTCGCAATCCTTCTGAAAGAGGTCCTTCGAACGCACGATTGACTGCCTCCTTGGCCATCTTGACTGCCGGCGCATTGTAGCCGGCAATCGTATGCGCGGCTTCCAGAGCGACCTGCAAAAGATCGCTGCTCGGCACGACACGCGCAACGAGACCGACAGCCTTTGCCTCGGCTGCTCCAATGGTACGGCCGGTCAGAACGAGATCCATGGCAAGTGATTTTCCGACCGCACGCGTTAGCCGCTGTGACCCTCCAATACCCGGCAAGATACCGAGCTTGATCTCTGGTTGACCGAATTGTGCGTCTTCCGATGCAATGATAAAATCGCAGAGCAGCGCCAGCTCACAGCCGCCACCAAGCGCAAACCCGCCGACCGCCGCTATGATGGGCTTGGAAATAGATTTGACGTCATCCCACGGTCCGAGAAAATCGTTCATGTAGAAATCGGTAAAGGGCTTCTCGGCCATTTCTGCGATATCTGCCCCGGCCGCAAAGGCGCGCGCACTGCCGGTGATCACGACCGCTCCGACCCGATCGTCGGCATCGAACGCCTTCAATGCTGCCAATGTCTCGATCGCCAGTTGACCGTTCAGGGCATTCAAACTCTTTGGCCGGTTCAAGGTAATGAGACCTACACGATCGCGGCGCTCCACGATAATCGTCTGCGGCGAGCTCGTCCCGGGCGTTACGGCAGGCTGTTCGGAGGAGGATGGGTCGTCCTTACGGATGGGCGCGACAGTATTGCTCATGGCCTGTTTCCTACGTTTGGGAGATGCCCGCGTCATTCGGCCGCTCGCGGCAGCGAGCCGACTCCATCGACATCGTCAGGGTTGACGTCTCCGGCCACTGCGGTCGCATAAGCGCCGTGTGTCGCCATGAGCTCGTTCAGAATTGCTTCGCGGTGCTGATTAAGGCCCGGCGAACGGGCGGGCGTTTCGATATCGTTTTGGGCGTATCCGCTTAGACGGATCGGGTTGCCGGCAGTACGGATGTGGCGGCCCCCCTCACCCCTGACCTTCACGATCATGTTCCGGGCCTTGAGCTGCGGGTGATCAAACAGCTTGTCGATCGTGTTGATCGGTGAACAGGGGACGCCGGCCTCATTGAGCTTAGCGACCCAGTGCTCAACAGGCTCGCGCGTGGTGATCGCCTCGATGGCTGCGATCATGGCAGGGCGATTGCTGCACCGCAGATCATTGCTCATGAAACGCCGATCCAGTGCCAGCGCCGGCGATCCAAGCGCGTCTGCCATCAGCATGAAAAGCGTGTCGTTGCCCGCGGCTATGATGACGCGTCCATCCTTGGCCGCGAAGCTTTCGAACGGAGCCAATGAAGGGTGACTGTCGCCGGTGCGGCCAGGTATCTTACCTTCCACGTCATACCGAGCGAGCGCCGTCTCCATCAGCGCTGCCTGGCAGTCAAGCATACCGATATCCACACGTGTTCCCTGAGCGTTTTGCACGCGTTTGAAGAGCGCGGAGAGGATTCCGACAGTCGCGAATAGGGCGGCACCGAGATCGCCAAAACTGGTCCCAACGCGCGAGGGCGGCCCGTCAGGCCATCCCGTTAAGCTCATCACGCCGCCCATGGCTTGCACCACCATGTCGTATCCAGGCAGGTCACTGAACGGACCGGTATGGCCAAATCCCGAAATTGATGCATAGACGATGTGGGGGTGCGTTTTGGCGAGCCGTTCGGCGCCATAGCCGAGACGGTCCATAACGCCGGGACGAAAGTTCTCGACGACCACATCGGCGCGGTCCAGCAGCCGCTCAAGCAATTCCCTGTCGCGCGGTGACTTGATATCGAGAACAATGCTCTCCTTGCCCCGATTGAAGCACATGAAATAGGCCGACTCTCCGTCGATGAACGGACCAAATGCGCGCGTATCGTCACCGGTGCCAAACTTCTCGATCTTGATGACGCGAGCACCGAGATCAGCCAGGACCATGGTGCAATAAGGTCCAGCCAATACCCGTGAGAAATCGAGGACCGTAATGCCTTCGAGGGGCCCCTTCTTCGGAGCCTGGTCAGCTGCGCCCTGCATGATAGCTCCTCCCAAAACATTGGCCGGCGCGCTGCAGTCGCGAACGAGCCCTGAGAATTCCGGTCCATTGGCGTTCGCGCCGGCTCAAGCTCCGGCCTTCTGGCCAGCGAAACGATCAACGGTCGCCCTCGCCAAACGGATGGCTTCTTCAGCCAAAAGTGGCGAACCTCAATCATCCAACCCGGATGCCGGCCCGGTGAAGTACCGGTCCGATTGAAAGGCCTGAGTCCGCCGATAATCCTCGAGGCCCGGCTCGCCGCCAAGGCGAGCGGACCGGAGCACTGCCACCGGCCGCGACTCGATACAGATCAACGACCGGCGCTCTGGCCGCCGTCGACGTGCAGTATCTCGCCGGTGACGAAGGGAGCGTTCTCTAGGAAAAGGACCGCGTCGACGATGTCCTTGATTTCTCCCATTCGCCCGATGGGATGCTGTTTCGCAAGGAACTCATGCTTTTCGGGGGCATGCATCGGTGTCTTCATCACGCCGGGAGCAACGGCGTTAACCCGGACTCCCTTTTTTGCGTACTCGATCGCCAGGGATTTCGTGGCTGCGTTTAGCCCCCCCTTGGTTAGTGAGGCCAGGACCGAGGGGACGTTGCTGTTGGCGTGATCGACAAGGCTGGTCGTAATCTGCACGATATGGCCGGAGCCTTGCTTCAACATTTCGGCCGCGACGCGTTTGGTAATCCGGAAGAAGCCTCCAAGATTGATCGCTACGACCGAAGCATAATCTTCCTCGGTATAATTGATCAGCGGCTTGGCGATGAAGATACCCGCGTTGTTAATTAGGGTGTCGATACGTCCGAAACGTGCCAAGCCTTCCTCGACGATGCGATCAGCCGTCTTCGGATCCGCCACGTCGCCCGCGATCGTCAAGACGTCTGCATTCGTGCTGGGCTTGATCGAGCGTGAGTTGGCAATCACGCGGTAATTGCGGTCGAGATATCCGCTTACGAGCCCGGCGCCGAAGCCTTGCGATGCACCGGTTATGACGACGACCTTCTGCTCTGTTCCCATGCCTGCCTCACCTTTCAGCGGACGACGTGATTACCATCCGCCAGACGGTCCACGTCTGATGCAGCAAAGCTAATGCGAGTTGAGCACACCCCGAATGGCCATTGTCCGGCAGGTTCTGTTCCAGAAACTGGAACAATGGGCAGCCACGCTAGAAGCCACCGAGGCCGCCGTTTTTCGTTCAAAGAGCAGGTGACCGCCCGCCGAACTCAGCCAGGAGCCGAGTGCGGAAAATGGCAGTCTTTCAATGCACGCGCCCCCTTAGGCCGTTTTCGCGCATTTCCTCTTGGACTGGTCACACGCAATCATCTGGAGAATCTCGTCTACAGCAGCATCGGCCCACCGATGGAGCTCTGCCGTGGTTCTATTCTGAAGCGGATGCGCCACGTACACCGCGGCACCATCCAGACCGATCGATGCTTTCTGGGACTCGAACGCCTGCCGAAATTCAGTCGTCAGGACGCTAACGCCGGCGAGGCCCTTTTTATCGAGATCATTCAAATCATGCGTTGAGCATGACGTGCACGATCCACAATCCGACAGCGCAATAATGACCGCATCACAGTTTTCGGCAATGTCCTTGATCATTTCACGAGGGGCGACCCGGGTATTCGTGGGCTTCTTGTACCTGCGGGTCTTGATGCCGCGTTCGGTGCAGAGCTGCTCGAGACGGTCGATGAACTCGTCGCCACGCATCTTCCCGATATCCATGAGCGCAATGGTCTTGCCGCTAACGGTTTCGAGTGGGGCCACGCGGTCCCGCAACGCTGACGTCGCCTCCGCCGTGGGGTCGCGAAAACTCACTCCGTATTTCATATTACAATCTCCCTGGTGACAGGCTTTGATTCATTTCGAAAGCGACCGCCGGTCCAACCGGCGCAGATCGCTGAGAATAAGCCGGCCTGTCCGCCAGCCTGGACGATCAGAAGGCCTTCGGGCCAGAACTTGTTGACCATTTCGTCGACCCGCTTTCGGTCAATGCCTTCGCCGACACCATGAGCGCCTTGGATCACATCCTTTCCGGGACGTATCATTGCCTTGTGAAGTTCCTCGGTGATGCGTCCGCGGTCCCATCCGGCTTCGCGGAAAATGGCATAGTGCTCGGGCACCAGAACCAGCATGGCGTTTGTGAATTCGCACAGCTTGGGATGCCCGACCGCCAGCAAGGACATGGCCAGCGATTTCGTGAGTTCTTCGGGAGTTCGGGATCGCTGGTCTAGGAACCCTTGAATGCCGTCGCCTTGGAAGAGCGTAACCGCATTCTTATCACGTCCGATCCCACGCGCGACCGAGAGCGGCATCCATGTTGGATCGGACTCATCCTCTGCGAAGCAGAATGTATATTTGCCAGGCCCTCCCAGCACTGCACGGTCGAGCTCTCCCGGGCGGCCGCCCCCGACGTTGCGAATGATCAGTTGAAGCGCCCGGCCGATGGTTGCGTTGGCGCGGTTACCCTGGCCAAGACAATTGATGCCGGAGTTCATGCCGATCTCGCGAGCGATCGGTCCATTTACAACGACAATAGGGCCCGAAAAGCATGTCGTGCACAACAGACCGTGCATCGTGAAGAGCGGATCCAACGCTGCCTCGAGTGCGGTCAGAACGACCGGCATATATTCGGGCCGGCAGCCGGCCATCACCGCGTTGATTGCGACCTTCTCGACGGTGATGGGTGAGAGATTCGGGGGAACGTCGCCGATGATCTCGTCGGGCTTGCGTGTCGTCCCTTCAAGCATGCGCAAAATGCGAACGTCGGTCGGTGGAACTACCGGCAGCCCATCGCTGAAACCGCGATCGAAGCAAGCTTCGATATCGTCATCCCACTCGCCGAGCCGGATCTGCCGCGACTTAAAATCAAGCTTGCCATACTTCGCGCGCAGGGCGTCATGAACGCCCGGCTCCCGTGATTTCGAGCCGCACCCGGGCCGCATGTCCGGCAAGCCCTCTCCGAGAGCTTTGAGACCCGTAATCGTCTCCCAATCATGACGGTTCCAACCGTAGGTTCGCGCGATCTCCTTGCCATCTTTCATGCGGACGAGTGTCGGAACGGCTTCGATATCGAACGAGAAAGACGATTCGAGCGATGTATCGTCAATTGCTGCGACGCACGACGGAAAGGTCGGGTCGTCCTGGGTATAGATGACGGTCGGTAGGTTGTCGGCAATCTGCCCAAATACCGGTTCGACCATTTGACAGGTCTCGCATTCGCGTTTGGCGAAGATCAAAACACCATCCTGCTGTCGCTCGCTGATATCCACGGTCATGGTCTCCCTACTCTTAGATCGGGGGTGTCCACTCGCGATTGCCGCAAGATCACCGCCCTTGGTCAATTACAAAGTCGACAATATTTTTTAGTCGGGCTGCGGCGATATCATTGACGCCGCCGGGACCACCTCTTGGTCGGCAGAAGTCTCAAAGGGTTTGAGGTTAAATTTCACCCCCGCACCAAACCGCTGCGCATAAGCAGCATCGGCCTGCACCGGATCGAATTCTGCGCTCATTTTTGAAACAACGACGGTCGCGACACCATTTCCGATGATGTTCGTCACGGATCTGGCTTCCGACATGAAGCGATCGATGCCAATCAGCAACGTGAGCCCCTCCACGGGCAACACATGCGTGGCAGAGAGTGTCGCTGCGAGAACCACAAACCCCGATCCTGCGACCGAGCCGGAGCCCTTGGAGGTGATGAGAAGCAGCAACAGAAGTCCGATCTGTTGCAATACGGTCATTTCGATCCCATAAGCCTGCGCAATAAAGAGAGCGGCCATCGAAAGGTAAATCGCCGTGCCATCGGCATTGAACGAGTAACCGATCGGAAGGACGAGTCCGACGCTCGACCGCGAGCATCCCAAGTGGGCGAGCTTGTCCATTAGCCGCGGCAGCACGCTTTCTGAGGAGCAGGTCCCGAGGACGATGAGGGCCTCGTCGGCCATGTAACGCAGAAAGCGAACGAAGCTGAAGCCATTCAATCGGGCGGCCGCGCCGAGCACGACGAACATGAAGATGATGCAGGTCGTGTAGACCGCGACCAGCATATGGCCCAGGACGAGGATTGATCCTAGGCCGTAGCGGCCAACGGTAAACGCCATGGCGCCGAATGCGCCGATTGGCGCAAGCCGCATAATCATCCCGACGATCTTGAAGAGAATGTCGTTGGCTGACTGGGCCAGTGAAACAAATGGCCTCGCCCGTTCCCCGACCAATACCGCGGCGCAGCCGAACAAGACACCGAAGAAGACGATCTGGAGCAGGTCGCCCTTCGCGAAGGCCGCCACCGCATTGTCAGGAACGATGCCAGACAGGAAGTCGAAAAAATAAGACCCGACGGGAGCCGCTTTATATTTCGATATGTCGACGGGCTGGCTACCGACGGCTGCCCGGTCGAAGCCGGCGCCCGGCTTCAGGACGTTCATAACGATCATGCCGACGACCAGAGCAATCGTCGAGACCACCTCAAAGTAGATCAGCGCTTGTCCGCCCACTCGCCCCAACCGACGCAAGTCACGCACTTCCGCAACGCCGATAACGATCGTGAGAAACGCGATTGGCGGAATGACCATCTTGATCAACTTGATGAAGATGTCGCTCAACATCTGCATCGAGACCCCGACAGCGGGCCAAAGCACACCCAGGGTCGCGCCCAACAAGAGTGCCAGCACGACCTGCACGGTGAGATTCTTCGATAGCTTTCGGAGCAATGTCGTCATCGGAGCTTTCTCTTGGATGTTTGCTTGCACGGAATGCCGGATTATCGATGAGAAGGAGGGTCTCCTGATTAGGCCACCGGTTGCGGGATTCGAACCTGCGGTCGGGTCGCGGTAGATGACGCGCGATCAGCTAGATATTTTTCTGCTTCGAGCGCCGCCATGCAGTCCATGCCAGCTGCGATGACGGCCTGCTTGTAACGGTCGTCGCTCACGTCACCCGCCGACCAGACGTTCTTGCGCGATGTCGCCGTCGACCACGGAGCAATCCTGATGTAGCCGTCGTCGGTCATGTCCAACTGACCTCGAAAGAGCGCCGTCGCGGGGTCATGACCGATGGCCACGAACGCGCCATCGACCGCGATCACAGATTCAGCTCCCGTTATTCTGTCGTGCAGCTGGATTCCGGTCAGGCGGGGCGACGGCCCATCTTTTCCGAGGAAAGCGACGACCTCGGTATTCCACATCACGTCAATCTTCGAGTGGGCAAAGAGGCGATCCTGCATGATCGGCCCGGCGCGCAGACTGTCGCGCCGATGAACCAGCGTTACCTTGGAAGCGTGATTGGTCAGATAGAGGGCTTCTTCGACGGCCGTGTTGCCGCCCCCTATGACGACGACCTCTTTGCCGCGATAGAAGAATCCATCGCAAACGGCACAAGCCGAGATGCCGTAGCCAGAATAGTCGGCTTCGCCCGGGCGCCCGAGCCATTTTGCCTGAGCGCCCGTCGCGATGATCAGAGTGTCAGCCAGATATACGTCGCCCGAGTCGCCTTCGGCGACGATTGGATCCGGCGAGAGGTCAACCGACGTGATGGTGTCGTAGACGATGCCGGCACCCACGTGCTCGGCCTGCTGCCGCATTTGCTCCATGAGTTCCGGCCCTTGGACCCCCTGGGCAAATCCGGGAAAATTTTCGACGCCCGTTGTCGTGGTGAGCTGGCCGCCCGGCTGAATCCCTGACCAGCACCGGTTTCAAATTTGCGCGAGCCGCGTAAATCGCAGCCGTATAGCCGGCGGGTCCAGCACCGATGATCAGGACCTTTGTCTCGAACTTGGCCACGCGAATACCTCACAAACTGGCATTCCAGTTTATGGCAAATTGGGTATTTGGCGTCAACTGTCATTCCAGATTTACGCAGCTCCCCGATTCCGGGAGCCTCGGCTCGCCTTCTCTTCGGCGGGGCCGATGATGCGCATGGCAAGTTGCTGGACGATCTTTAAATGCGAGGCGAGTTCTTCATTCGCCTCAGCGATGCGGCCCGTCACCGTCAAATCGACGATCCGCCGATGCTGCTCCACAGCCCGGCGCATTCGTGCGAGGTCGGGAGGCAACCGATGGCGAATGGCATCGAGCTTATGCGTGATGATTTGATATGCTTGGGTCAGGAGAGGATTTTCCGCCGCGCGCACAAGAGCTTGGTGGAATGCCGAGTCCATTCGCTCGGCCTCTTCGACGTCCTTTTCCTCGACTGCCAGCGCACCGCCAGCAATCTGCTTCGAAACCGCACTGGCGAGCCGCTCGGGATGATCGTTAAGAATGCGAAGGGCGCCTAGCTCGAGGATCGTGCGCATCTCACACAAGGCGCGCACGGACTCCTCGTCCAAGACCATAACGAACGTCCCGCTCTGGGGGCGGATCACCACCAGTCCTTCCCGCGCGAGGCTGGCAAGAGCTTCTCGCACCGGCGTTCGGCTGATCCCCAGAGACGACGCGAGCACGCGATCGGACAGCTTCTCACCGAATCCGAATGTTCCACGGATGATACCTTCGCGGATCGTCTTCTCCGCTTGTGCGCTCAGATCTACAGTTTGGTCCATAAATCTGGCATACCAGATCCTCGGATCGAGAGCAACGAACAGGCGCGTTGTCTACCGCAGCGGCTAAGGCCTCGAATTTCAAAACGAGGTCATCCAAACCCCTCGGGCCGCCTGGCCTGTTTGAGTGATTCGTCAATCAGACGGTTCGAACGAAATGCATAGTTTGGGTGTCGCAGATAGCAAAGACGCTACGTGGGTTGCGCCGTCGGCCGGATGAGGATTTCATTGACGTCCACGTTGGTCGGCTGTCCGATGGCATAAGCCATTGCTGAAGCAATCGCTTCTGCGGGAATAGCCATCTTCCGATAATCGTCAATTCGCTGTTTGACGTCCGGGTCGGATATCGTTGATGACAATTCAGACTCGACCGCGCCGGGTGAGATCACCGTGACCCTGACTTTATCGCCCACTTCCTGCCGTAGGCCTTCGGAAATGGCGCGCACGGCAAATTTAGTCCCGGCGTAAACTGCCCCGTTCGGACTGACCCGGTGGCCGGCCACGGACGAGACGTTGATGAAATGCCCACACCCTTGTTTGCGGAATATCGGCAATGCTGCGGCGATCCCATAGAGCACACCCTTGATGTTGACATCGATCATCCGTTCCCATTCATCGACCTTCAATTGATCGAGAGGAGATAACGGCATCAGGCCGGCATTTCCGATCAAGACGTCGAGACGTCCGAAGCGATCCGCGGCCTTTTTCACGAACCGTTCAAGATCCCTACGCTTGCTGACATCGATTGTAAGGAAGTCTACGTCTCCGCCCTCGCGTCGAATATGGGCAACAATAGCTTCGAGCCGGTCTGTCCGCCGCGCACCGAGGACGACTTTGGCTCCTGCTGTGGCCAACAGCCTTGCGGCGGCCTCGCCAATTCCGCTGGACGCGCCCGTAATCGCGACAACTTTTCCCTTGAGGTCAAACATTCGGCATTTCCTTGGTATCCAACGCGCGATCGTCTCCGACTACCTGACGATCGCCTCGCTTTGCTCGAATCGGATTTCGGACGGCCGGCGTCATGACGTTCTACAGTGACCCCAGAACGCAACCAGCCAAGCAAATCAACGCCCGGAGCACCATTTCCGGCTGGCACCAAAGCGTTACCTGCATGAGATCGCGTTACATCTGTGCGCCGATCATCCACGGAACGAATTCCTCGTCGCCGACGCCAATCGCTTCGCTCTTGCTCTGCTCGCCTGATGCTACACGGACGATCGCCTCGAATATTTCCTGACCTTTCTCTTCAACTGTGGCGTTCCCATCCATGATCAGACCGCAATTGATGTCCATATCGTCCCGCATTCGGTCATACATCGGCGTGTTCGTCGCGATCTTGATGGACGGCGCAGGCTTTCCGCCGAAACAGGATCCTCGCCCCGTGGTAAAGGCAATAATATTGGCCCCGCTGGCGATCTGCCCAGTGGTACCTATCGGATCGTATCCGGGCGCATCCATGAAAACCAAGCCTGCCGTAGTCGCGGGCTCGGCGTAGCGATACACTTCCATCAGCGGGGTCGTACCGCTCTTCGCGACGGCTCCGAGCGATTTTTCGAGGATCGTCGTCAAACCGCCCGCCTTATTGCCGGGCGTTGGGTTGTTGTCGATGCTGCCGCGTTCCCGCTCAGCGTAGGCCTCCCACCAATGGATCCGCTCGACGATCTTCTCGCCTACGACTCGATTGATAGCGCGCCGCGTCAAGAGATGCTCCGCACCATAGATCTCCGGCGTTTCAGTCAGTATTGCGGTACCACCATGCGCGACCAGCTTGTCTACGGCAACGCCGAGTGCTGGGTTCGCAGTGATGCCGGAATAGCCGTCGGATCCGCCGCACTGCAGGGCGACCTTCAGGTGCGATAGTGGAAGGGGCTCGCGCTTGACCGCATTGGCACCAGGCAACATCGCGCACACCGCTGTGATTGCCGCGTCGATCGTCCTCTGAGTACCGCCGAGTTCCTGCATCACGAGCGGAACGAGGCTGACGCTCGGTCCGACTCCTGTTGAAGCGAAAAGCGGCTTCAGCTGATTTGCTTCACATCCCAGCCCAACCAGAACAACTCCGGCGAAGTTTGGGTGGGTCATGAAGCCGGCCAGCGTACGGCGTAGCTGCTGCAGGCCTTCGCCATGGTGGTCGATGCAGCAGCCGAAGCCGTGCGTAAGCGGCACGATGCCATCGATGTTGGGATAGTCGCGCAAGATCGACGAGTTGTTGAAATGCTGGACAACCTTCTTGGCCACCGTTGCCGAGCAGTTCACCGTACTGATGACGGCGATGTAGTTCCGGGTCGCAACTCGACCGTCCGCGCGCCTAATGCCCATAAAAGTCAATGCTTCGGAAGATGGCGCAACCGCGACGGCCCCCTGCCCATAGGCATAATCTCGTTCGAAGCTGGCCATCGCGAGATTTTGGACGTGAACGTGCTGACCCGGCGCAATGTCAGCAGTCGCAAAGCCGATAATCTGCCCATAGCGGCGTACGTGCTCGCCTCGGGCGATCGCAGTCAAAGCAACCTTGTGAGCCGCGGGTATCTCCTCGGCTGCCATGGTGTTGGTATCGTCGAGAGGCGAGCCCGCGGCGATTCTTGCCCGCGCGATCGCGATATTGTCGTCGGGATGAAGTCTTAGAACTTGATGCGGTTGGGCCATCGGCGCCTCCTCTCACGGCGCCATGCGCGCGGGATTGACGGGTGTCACTTGATTATTCCGATCTTCTTGCGATCGATCGTGATGAAGACCGCACAGATCAGCACGATGCCTTTGATGATGCTCTGCAAATAGGGGTCGACGCCTGTCATGTTCATGCCGTTCGACAACAGGGTGATGATGAGTACCCCGAGCATGGTGTTCACAATGCTGCCGAGGCCACCGGTCAGCGGCGTGCCGCCGACGACGACGGCGGCGATAACGTCAAGTTCGAGCCCGGCTCCAAGCTGGGCGGAAGCCGCCATTGTACGCGCGCCCTGGAGCAGGCCGGCAATACCGCACAGCGCACCGAGCAGGACATACATGCAGATCTTGACGCGCGTGACCGCGATCCCGGTGAGAATCGAGACGCGCTCGCCGCCACCGATAGCGCGAACCTCACGGCCGAAAACAGTATAGTTGATGATGACCCAGGCCACGAGCGCCAGGGCGAGGCCGACGATCACCGCATGCGAAATGCCCATGGAATAGCCGGAATAGCTCGCCATGAACCCGTCATCTTCGATCGAGACTGGCGCGCCACGGGTAAAAAGCAGTACGAATCCGCGATAGACGACCATCGTACCCATCGTCGCGATAAACGATGGAACCTTCCCTAGCGCCAGCAGCAAGCCGTTGATCGTCCCA
Source organism: Bradyrhizobium sp. C-145 (assembly GCF_023375135.1). NCBI lineage: Bacteria > Pseudomonadati > Pseudomonadota > Alphaproteobacteria > Hyphomicrobiales > Nitrobacteraceae > Bradyrhizobium > Bradyrhizobium sp. C-145. The sequence goes on from NZ_CP088150.1 coordinate 8,724,265, forward strand.
CACGCGGCACCGATCATGACGGCTGGAACGATAGCCCAGACACCAAGCTTGCCTGCGGTCACCGCCGCGACCAGCGCCGCAATCCCGACGATCGACCCGACCGAAATATCGATCGACCCGGCCATGATGATGAAGGTCATGCCAAGCGAGGCGACAAGCAGAACGGTGCCCTGCTCGAGCACCGTCATCAGATTGTCAAACGAAAGAAATCGGGAAGAAAACGCCGAAAACACTGCGATCAGCACGACGAGAAACAGGAACGGAAACGAGCGCCTCAGCAGGTCGACCAGCACGATGCTTCTGGCATCGCGCACGGGTACATCGTCTGAAGTGCTTGCGCCAATCGCTTCGCTGATCTTGATTGGTTCGACATCGTGCTTCACGTCATATACCTCACCACCTCATGCTCTTCGACATTGGCCATCGAGCGGAATTCGTAAGCGATCACACCCTGCCGCAGAACGATGAGACGGTCTGCCATGCCGATAAGTTCCGGCATATCTTCCGACGACAAAATGATCGAGAGGCCGTCCGCTGCCTTCTGGCGGATGAGCCGATAAATATCGACACGGGCGCCCACATCGACGCCGCGCGTGGGGTTGTTCAATAGGAGCAATTGCGGACCGATCGCCAAGCATTTGCCTAACAATACCTTCTGCATATTTCCGCCTGACAGCGAGCGGCACTGGGCGTCAGGACTTTCCGCGCGGATTCCGATCCGTCGAATCAACGCTTCAGACAATGAACGCGCGTGTACCTTGTCGAAGAACGGCCCGCGAGACGGCGGGCGCGCCATGACCAAATTGTCGAGGACGCTGAATTCGGTAATCAGGCCCTCATTGCCGCGATCTCCCGGCATATGCGCGATGCGGTGCTGCCATCCCGCTCTCTGATTCCTGGGCCGGTAGTCTTGTCCCTCCAACTGCATGGCGCCGCCGCTCAAGGGCTCGTCACCGGCGATGCCTGCGAGCAATGCTTCAGCTCCGGCGCCCTTCAGGCCCGCAAGCCCAAGTATTTCCCCGCGCCGGACCTCGACGCTCACGCGCTTAAGTTCGCGGCCGACCGCCACGTCACGAACGCGAAGAGTGGGCGGAGCCTGTGGCACGTCGTCCAATTGCCGAGCTGGACGGGGGGGATAGGTGCCTTGCGAAAAATCCCGTCCGACCATCAGGCGATGAATTTCGTTCGGCGTCATTTCCGCCGTCTTGAACGAGCCGACGAATTGTCCGTCTTTGAGAATAGTGAGATCGTCGGCGGCGGCGAGAACTTCCTGGAGGTGATGCGAGACGAAACCTATCGTCAGGCCCTGAGATTTGAGCTTACGGAGCACATTGAGCACGGCGTCCACCTCGCGATGATCGAGATAGGCCGTCGATTCGTCGAGCAGGAGAGTGTTCGGGGACGACGAAATGGCGCGGGCGATCTCAACGCATTTCAGTTCACCGAGATTGAGCCGGTCGATGTTGGTCGACACAGATATCTTGACGCCAATGCTATCTAGAACTGCCTGGGCGGCGTCTGCCATCTGCTTCCGCTTCATGAAGCCGAAGCGGCGCGCGTAGCCGCGCAGATTGCCTATGAAGATGTTTTCGGCGATGCCCAGCGCGCGGTTGATCGTGATCTCTTGATGGACGAGCGCGACGCCGCGCGTCGTCGCCTCGGCGAGGGACTGGGGAGCGTAGGGCGCCCCGTCGAGCCTCATCGTCCCACTATCGGGGGATATGGCTCCGGCAAGCATGCGCAGTGTTGTCGACTTGCCGGCACCATTTTCGCCGACGACCGCATGAACCGCCCCCGTATGCAGCGTTAGCGACACATCGCGAGCAGCGTGAGTCCGCCCGTAGTGTTTATTGAGATGCTCGGCAACAAGGGTCATGACGCAACCCGCAATAGGGCGTAAGCAGGTCGATATGCCCAGCCTTTGCAGCGGACATACCGACCCAGACTGATCAGAACGTCAGTTGGAATACTTCAACTCGAGGGCAACGGGGGGCGCATCCTTATTGAGAAACTTGGAGTGCGCCTTGAAGTCGTACGCCGGCTGACCACCCGGATAGTCCTTCACGTACTGGTCCACCTGGTTCTGAGCCATCGGCAGCAACTTGAGCTTTACGGTCGCATCCGCCGCAGGCAGCTTAACGCCATTGAGGTAGTCGTACATGATGACCAGACCGATGCCACCCTGGACCCAATGACCGCCAATGGAGAACAGCTGCTCGCCGGCCTTGACCCTGTCGACATTCTCCGGATTGAGATCCATCGCGGACACCATGACATCCTTGCCCGGAACCTTGCCTTTGCTCTTGAGTGCGGCGATCACGCCCATCGCCTCGGCATCGTTGCCGCACCAGACGCCCGTGATATCTGGGTTGCCCTGATACAGCGATTCAAACGCCGTCTGAGACGCGTCGCGAACGAAATTGCCGTCAACCTCGCCGGCAACCTTGATATTCCCTTCCTCGCCGATCGCCCTTGCCAGCCCCTTGCGTCGATCGATAGCGACCGAAGTACCCGCTGTGCCGTTGACGACGCCAATGACCTTCTTGCCATCAGCTCCCGGCTTGATCGCAGCGAACAGGGCCTTGCCCATGCGATAGCCCGCGTCTTCATCGCTCGGACCGACAAAGGCCAGATAGTTCGGGTACTTTTCTGACTGTGGCGCGAAATCGGGATACGAGTCCGTCAGGATGACCGGAATCTTCTTGCGCTGCGCAGCGAGAATGGTTTTGGCGCCTGTCGACCAGTATCCAACGGAAATGATGCCGTCGACGTTCCTGGCAACCAGGTCCTCGATCGACTTGATCATCTGGTCCGGCTTGTTGTCGGCGTTTAGCACAATCAGCTTGACGCCCAGCTCTTCGGCTCCCTTCGTCAGAAAGGCAATGTCCCTGTTCCAAAACTGGGCGTCGAGCGTCGGAACGACCACGCCAATTGTCTTGTCATTGGCCGCCATGGCAACAGTCGATAGCGTCAAAACCGTCGTCACCGCGGCGGCAGTGACAGCGGTTTGGAGGCCGCTCAACAAATGTAGCATGTTTACTCCCTCATCCATGAAGTGTTCTTAACGAGCGGACCATGCGGTCGGTGATTTCGATTGTCATCCAGGGCAATCATCGACGACGGTCGGAATGGCTCATCCATGAGCCAATTCGGTTCCCCCCGCTGAATGCGCTTGAGCTATCTGTGCTGACGCCGAGATATCTGTGGGATTGATCGCTTCACAGGACTGATGACGCGTCCTGTGCTTGCGCCTTCATATTGAAGTTTGCGCGCAGAGGCGACGACGGTCGAGTGCGGTAATCGTCGACTGGCAACAGCCGTTCACATCTCGGCAGCGAACTAGGTCAGATTTGGTACATCTCGTGGAAGATTCTTGATCCATTGCGTTGACGCTGCGTGATCGACTGTCTAACGGCGCGGACAGTATGTGCGGATGAGAGGAGCGCCATGAGCTTTTCGAGGATTTTTGCGCGATTGGTTGCGATAATCGGCGGCGTCGCGCTGCTCTGGCGCCGGCTTCAGGGCGCCTCGCATGAGCCGGCCTGGGGCAGCGCCCCCGTCGTCCCAGCGGCGAAGCCGCAGGGCAGTATCCCGACGCTGAAGATGCCGACGGCACGGGGGTGGGCCGACGGGCGGAAGCCCACGGCGGCGCCGGGGCTTGCAGTCAATGCATTTGCAAGCGATTTGAAGCATCCGCGCTGGATTCTTGCGCTCTCCAGTGGCGACGTCCTCGTGGCCGAAGCAACGCAGATCGCCGGCCCCGTTAGCAGTGTGTTTGACTATGCAATGCAAGCGACGATGCGACGCGCCGCGGCCCTCGGGGTCAGCGCGAATCGCATCACGCTATTGCGTGACCGGGACGGCGACGGTGTCGCCGAATGGCGCCACACTTTTATGGAGAAGCTGAACCAACCGTTCGGCATGGCGCAACTCGGCGACGCCTTCTACGTCGGTAACACCGATGGTGTGATAGCCTTTCCGTACGTGAGGGGCGCGGACCGCATCTCGGCGCCAGGGCGGAGACTCACCACATTCAAGCCTGGCGGACATTGGACCCGAAGCCTATTGCCGAGCCCCGATGGCAAGAAACTCTTTGCCGGCGTCGGCTCACTCGGCAATATCGACGAGAACGGCATGGACGCAGAGAAAGGCCGGGCCGCAATCTACGAACTCGATCTTGAGAGCGGAAAAAGCCGGATATTCGCCAGCGGTTTGCGCAACCCGGTTGGCATGGCTTGGGAGCCACAGACCGGCGCGCTCTGGACCGTCGTCAATGAGCGCGATGGTCTTGGCGACGAAACGCCTCCTGACTATCTGACTTCGGTGCGCGACGGAGGGTTCTACGGTTGGCCGTACTCGTACTGGGGGCGGATAGTGGACGATCGCGTCCCGCAGGACCCGGCCGCAGTTGCAACGGCAATCACACCGGATTACGCGCTCGGTGGGCACACCGCGTCGCTCGGGCTCTGCTGGTTGCCGGCCGGTACCCTTCCGGGATTTCCGGACGGCATGGTCATCGGCCAGCATGGATCCTGGAACCGCAGCACGCTGAGCGGCTACAAGGTCGTCTTCATCCCATTCCGAAATGGACGCCCGGTCGGACCGCCGCGCGATATTCTGTCCGGCTTCCTTGCGTCAGACGAGCGGGTCTCCTACGGACGGCCTGTTGGCGTTGCGCTCGGACCTGACGGCTCGCTGCTGGTGGCGGACGATGTGGGCGATGTGATCTGGCGCGTCACGGGTGCGCGCGACTGATCGCCTGCGTCGTGGCGACCTCTGACGAGGCGCACTATTGCCTTTCCAGCAGGGAGGCGCGCCCCAAGCACTCCTCAATCCGCACGAAGTTCTCCTCGCCTACGGAGATTAAGCTTCTTCAGCTTGCGTTTCATAGTCGCCCGACTGATTTCGAGAGCCTTGGCCGACGCAGACACATTTCCGCTTGTGCGGGCAAGCGCCCGACGGATGGTCCCTCGTTCCGCGCGAGCCATGGTGTCCTCGGAATAAGTTGCCAGCTGTTGAAGATCCATGGCGGGAATTCCGTTACGCAAACCGGCGTCGGTGATGCCAAGCAGCGAACGGGCCGCTCGCGTGGCTCCAAGTACGATGTCATCATCGTCAACCGCCATGAGTCCCACGCAGGCGCGCGCACGATCGTGAATGTAAATGATCCTCGCGTCGCCAAAGAAGGCCAGGAAGTTGGCTCTCTCTATTTGCGACGCAGCTTCTCGCGCCGTGAGTGCGAGCAAGCCCATCACCTCTTCCGAGACGGCTTTCCCGTAGTAAGTAACATCAAGGGCTCCGGCCAGTTCTCCCTGATGATCGAAGATGGGGGCAACACTACAGCTTAGGTCGGTGTTACGGGCAAGAAAATGATCCGCCCCGTGGATTGTCACATCTCGTTTTTCGGCAAGACAGGTGCCGATGCCATTGGTCCCTTCGCTTCGCTCGCTCCAATCGACTCCCGGCCAGAGCCCGAAGCGACGAAGATGCTCGACATCCACTTCTCTGCCGCGCCTATGGACTGCCACACCATCGACGCCTGCAACAAGGGCACAGCAACTCATTCTAGCGAGCGCCGCCTGCAATCTCTCGAGTGTTGCTCCAGCCGCAAAGAGTAGCGGTTCGAGACGCTGGGTCGCCTCTCTCAGTTCGATAGCCGACAGCATCCGTCGCGGCAGTTTAGCGCTCGGATCCAGCCCATAACCAACAATACAGCGCCGCCACGACGCTACGACCTGCGAGCGAGCCGCACCATTCGACTTTACAGCGGTCCTGACACGTCGCGCATGCATATCGATATCGTAAGTCATCTATCTCTTCTTTTCATAGCGGCTCGAAATCCAATGACCGATGTTGCCAAATCCACGCGGATGACCGAGATAGCTTCTTCGACGTCTACTGCTTGGCCTGACGAACCGAGGCAGCCAACTTGCTTTTCAGAATCTTTCCCGTGGCCGTTGCCGGTAGGCTCTCGAGCTTGATGATCTGCGACGGCCGCTTATAGGACGTCAAAAGAGGATTTAGATACTCCGCCAAGTCATCGACGGTCGTTTTCGCGTCCGATTGCAGCTGTACGAACGCTACGACTTCCTCATTGCCCGGAACCGGCTTTCCCACAACCGCAGACTGAATGACCGCTGGGTGGGAGTTTAGAACCGCCTCTACTTCGGCTGGGTATACATTGAAGCCCGATCGAATGATCATTTCCTTCAACCGCCCCACGATATACAGGCAGGCATCGTCGATACGACCAAGGTCGCCCGTCTTGAACCACCCCCCACCGTCGATGGCCGCGGCGGTCAGCTCGGGTGCGTGATAATAACCCAGCATGACGTTCGGCCCGCGGACGTGCAGCTCGCCGACCTCGCCCGCAGCTGCAAGCGAGCCATCCAATCTGACGATACGCCCTTCCACGCCCGCAACGAACGAGCCCACGGTCTGATCACTTTTCGGCTCTTGAGGACGAACGCTTGAGATCGTCGGTGAGCACTCCGTTATCCCGTAGCAGTTCAAAAGCGGGACTCGGTATCTCTCTTCGATGCGCGATTTCAGTGTGAGATCCAACGGTGCGCCGGCCACCATCAAGTGCTCGAGGACGCCGCAATCATCGCGCGTAGCACCGAAGGCATCTTCGTATTCCAGCAATCTTTGATACGTCGCGGGAACCCCGCCGAGTATTGATACCTCCCCACTTGATATTGCTTTTGAAACAAGCGCCGGCTCGAATCTTCGGACTAGGCGGCCAGTCGCGCCCATCATCATGGACATTAGCAGAAACGTGAACCCGGCAATGTGAGAGATTGGAAGAACAATATAGAACTGGTGGCCGCTCCCTCGGGCCTCATACAAAGCGTTTGTTCGCGCGCTAAAGAGAAGGTTCTGGTGCGTGAGCATAACTCCTTTTGGAGCTCCCGTGGTGCCCGATGTGTAAACGAGAATAGCAACTTGCTTATGCCCGTCCTCCTCGACGCGCTCCGGACGCGCGGCCGGGTTGATTTCGGACGCAGCGATCTCGGAAAAACCAACGATACCGGCGGACTTTGCGTTGTAAGACACCGCGTGTGTTGCAGCCTCAGGAGACACTCCGGAGGCGAACAGAACCAAGCGCGCGCCGCTGTGCTCTCGGATTTGCTCCAGTTCCCGTTGCGAAAGCCGCGGGTTGACAATTATTGCCCAAGCATCGAGCCGGCTCATGGCCAGTAAAAGGACGGCGGCCGCGACACAGTTCTCGCTGACAATCATCACGCGATCACCAGCGCGTACCCCCAGTTCGCCCAATCGCGTAGCCGTATCCAACGAGGATCGCCTTAGCTCCTCAAATGTCAATGCATTCGCATGATCAATGACGGCGGGTTGCTTCGGCGCAATGGCCGCTTGGTTATCTACCGCCAAGTGAAGACGACGCGGCAACTCCGCGATGATGTCATCGATACTAAGCGAACGAGCCACGCACTACCTCCCCACGACCAGCCTTTGCGCTATCCGGCGCGGAAGCTCCATTGAAACCTACAAAGCTTGATTTACGCGCGGCCGAAGAGACCTTGCGATGACAACATTCTGTATCTCTGTTGTTCCATCCAGGTACTGGGCAGCTTTAGCGCCAGCGAGATGGCGCGAGATGGGTGTCTCGGCCAATAGCCCACGCGCACCACTAAGCTGCATACATTGAGTGACTGCGCTCAACGCTACTTTTGTAGAAAACTTCTTAGCGTGCGCAGCATCAATCGTCGCCCGCTCCCCTCGATCAAGCTTCGATGCAGCAGCCTTGAAGAGCAGCTCCGAGGCCGAAAGATCTGTGGCGACGTCGGCCAACATCCATTGCACCCCTTGAAAGTCGATCGTCCTTGAACCAAAAGCTGAACGCTCGGCCGTTGCCTCTATTGCGAATGCGAGGCTTGCTTCCATCATGCCGCAACACATGGCGCTGACCAACGTGCGCGCCACATCAATCCCGCTCATTGCCCGCTTGAACCCCTCACCAGGAGGGGCAAACAGCGCTTCATTCGGAACGTAGCAGCCGGCGAGTTCGACGCCGGCAAGACCCATAGAATGGCATCCGACAAGATCATAGGCGGCTGTGATTGAAAGGCCGGGACAATTCCGCTCGATGAGAAACGCCCCAATGCCTGCTGGTCCGGCTTCCGGGGCGGTCTGGGCGTACACAAGAAATAGATCGGCAGACGTGGCGTTGGTAATCCATGCCTTAGATCCACTTATGCGCCAGCCGCCTTTATCAGGCGTCGCTGTCGTTCGCATGGCGGCGGCATCAGAGCCTGCAGAGGGTTCGGTTATGCACACGGACAGGATCAACTCTCCGGACTGTACAGAGCGAAGGTATCGAGCGATCTGAGCAGGCGATCCGTGCTCCGATATCGAACCGGCAACCGAGCTGTGAACCGCTAAGCTGAACGCGAACGCGAAGTCAGCGGAGGCTAGGATTCGCAGGACGGCTCCTGTGGAGGAATAATCGAGACCCAGGCCGCCATAGTCAGCACCGATTCTGATTGATCCAATCCCCGCATTGATCGCTTCACGGATTTCGGCCGTGGCCATCGCGCGCGACTTCTCCCAAACTGGGGCTCTCGACAAGATCCTCGTCCGAGCGAACTCCTCCGCGATCGTTGTTATGTTCATCAATCTTCCATAGGAAGCTGCGGGCCTGGTCACGTCCGCTGGTCGGGTTGGCGCTTGAGGTTTTTGAACGACATTCAGCCGCAATACGTAGGCAGCCTGGTGGCGTGCATGCTGGGTGCGGAATTTACCGGTGCGTTCGAACTCCCATCGGGTACCTATTAGATCCCGCTATCTTGAGCGGTACCCTTCGTTCTCGCAAAATTTGCGACCGGCCCCGTTCAGGCTAGGCAGTCACCGGCGTCGCCATCAAGCGCATTTTTGAGATAGCCGTATCTCTATTTGAGATATGTCGAGAGCTGACACCGTCCGTTTGTTTGACCGCGCCATCCACGGGAGCGCGAGCCGGAACTGACAAACTTTCGAAGTCGATCGGCTCCGCTGGGTTATCGTCCATCGCGGGTCTTTGCGTTTGAGGCTACGAGCACCTTCGCGCTCACAAGCACGCGAATGATACGAACGGAACTCGCGCAGCGATTCCAGCGGTGTTACCATGCATCCGTTGAAGACATGCGCGCGGAGACGCCCACCCCGATGAGCTACTTGGAACTGCCCATGACGCGTTACGCGATGAGCGGGGACGTAAGCGTCGCGTACCAGACCATGGGAGACGGTCCTATAAACATCATCGCAATTCCTGGAATCGTTTCGCATGTCGAATTCATGCATGAAATGCCCGGATACACGGCATTCTTGCAGCGTCTTTCAAAATTTTCGCGCGTCATCACGTTTGACAAGCGTGGCCAGGGGCTTTCGGACAAAATATCTGGCGCTCCCACGCTCGATGAGCGCATGGACGACGTTCGCGCCGTTCTGGACTCCGTTGGCGTACAGCGCGCTGCCCTGCTGGGATTTTCTGAAGGTTGCGCAATGAGCGCCGTCTTTGCGGCATCCTATCCCGAGCGCGTTTCACACCTCGTTCTGTTTGGAGCGTTTGTCCGCTATACCGAGCTTTTCCCCGACGCTGACCCACAGTTGGTCGTTCAGGAGCGGATGAAGTATTGGGGAACCGGGGCACTGATGAGAGAGGTAATGGCCAGCAGGGCATCCGATCCTGAAGCGGTTGCGAAGTTTGCCAAGTTCGAGCGCCTGTCAGCCAGTCCCGGGGCAATGAAAGCCCTCCAACTGTTGAATTTGCAGATCGACGTGAGCGATATCCTGCCAACCGTGCGTACTCCAACACTCGTCCTGCACCGGACGAACGATGCGCTGGTCCCGGTCCAGAAAGGACGCGATTTCGCGGCACATATTCCAGATGCCGCATATACAGAATATCCCGGCAGCGATCATGCCTTCTGGTCAGGCGACGTCGAGGCCTTGCTCGGGGACATAGAGGAGTTCATCATCGGCCATCGCGAGACCGAATCGGCCGACCTGGAGCGGATCCTGGCGACCGTAATGTTCACGGACATCGTCGATTCAACCCGCCGCGCTGCCGAAATGGGCGATCAGAACTGGCGTCGGCTATTGGACGAACATGATCGGCTCGCGCGCCTGATGATCGAAAGGCACCGCGGCAACCTGATCAAGAGCACCGGCGACGGCATTCTCGCCACCTTCGACGGACCTGGCCGTGCCGTACGCTGTGCGCTGGCGTTTTCGGCCGCAGCTAGGCAGATGGGCTTGCCCCTGCGTTCGGGCCTGCACACGGGAGAAATCGAGGTCAGAGGCCGCGACATCGGTGGCATCGCCGTTCACGCAGCGTCCCGCGTCATGGCTAATTCCGCGCCGGACGAAGTCCTCGTATCCCGCGTGGTCTCGGATCTTGTAGCGGGAGCAGGACTAAGGTTCGACCAACGAGGCGCGCATGAGTTCAAAGGCCTTCCCGGCCGATGGGACCTCTTTGCAGCCAGTGCGTAAAGAGCAGAAACCGCCGCCGCACCGAAGATGGAGCGCCTGGATCCGGCGAGGCTATGGACGTCCGATACCGTATGCCGCCGCCCAGCCGAGGCCTGCCATGGTCTCGCCGAATGGACGATATTCACACCCTACCCAACCGCTGAATTCGAGCCTGTCGATCAGATCGAACAGGTACGGATAGTTGATTTCACCGCGGCTCGGTTCGTTACGTCCGGGTACGCCTGCGATTTGGAGGTGCTTGATGCGCCGGATGTTCCGGGTAATCGTATCGGCGAGGTGTCCTTCCGTGAGCTGCATGTGGTAGACGTCAAGATGGAGATGAAGGTTGTGGTCACCTACCGCCTCGATCGCTCGTAGAGCTTGTTCGGTGCGCGTTAAATAGAATCCGCGCATGCCATAGGTCGTGTACGTCTCTCCGCCATCGATATCGCCTTGCAGCGGGTTTATTGGTTCGATAACAGCGGCGATACCTCGCTTCCCGAGAACCTGCGCACCGTGCGCCAGATTTTTCAGGTACGTCGCTTTCGCAGCTTCGGGATCCGTTTCAGGTGGTACAATGCCGGCAATAAGATGGACCGCACCGCATTGCATCGCCTGCGCATAATCGGCAGCGAGCTCGACCCCGGCGCGAAATTCGTCTTCCCGGCCCGGCAATGCAGCCAGACCGCGTTCGCCGGCATCCCAGTTTCCCTGAGGAGTATCGATTAAAGCGAGCTCCAACCGATATTCGCTAAGCAGGGACGCAAGTTCAGCAGCAGGCCATTGATAGGGCACCTGAAACTCCACCCCTCGGAACCCGGCGCGGGCAGCAGCGGCAAACCGGTCGAGGAACGGTACCTCGTTGAAGAGATAGTGGAGATTGGCAGCGAAACGCGGCATGGCAATTCTCTCCAATTGGAGTTGGTACGCTGCATTCTGGATCCGCGGCATATCGAACAGTATGACCGTTGCGGTGGCTACTGCAAACATTGAGCTACGGAGTAACTGAAACCGTTATTGGGCAGAAGAGATGCAGGCGAATTCGATCCGCGTACCATCTGGCTCACGTACCATGAAGCGCATCTTGGTACCCTTGCTCGATCTTTGCGGCGCAAATTCAATCACGGTGCCGGGCCACGCTAACGCACGTGTGTGCAGTGTTTCAAGCGCACTGAGGTTCACAACCTTCAATGCGAGGTGATGTAAACCGACATTGCCGCGACGGTCGAACGGCACGCAGTTCGCCGGATCATCGACCTGCCAGAGCGTCACAATACCCCGGGTAGCCTTGATTTTCTCCGAACACTCTCCAGCCGAGGCACTCGCAAAAGAAGCCCCGCGAGAGCGCGACGTCTCTCACGGTAAGTCCAACGTGATCGATGCCGATCGTCAAGGAGCATCATCCAGCATTCAGATAATCTCCTGATATTATTGACTTGGTGTCCGGCGCACCAAATATACCGCCCCCGTTTATGTTCGGACGGTCGTTGGGCGGAAACTTCTATTCCGGAAAGCGAAACAGTGAGGAATCACACAATGTGGGGAGAGGTAACCTGTTCAATTCGTGAATTCCCGGCGGGCCGCGCGCACCCTCGCCACGATGTGCGCGTGAACCTCCGACACTCTGCGGGTATGGTGAGTGTCGGGATGCGAAATCAGCCAATAGCTCCGTACAAAGCTGATCTCCGGCAGTAGTCGCTTGAGCTCCGGAAACCGTCGCGCAGCGTAGTCGTGTAGTATACCGACGCCGTGACCGCCCCTCACCGCCTCCATCTGCGCCACGACGCTCCCGCATTCGTAGTGCCTGGTCATGACTTTTCCGAGCGAAGACGCGTAGTCGAGCGCTCGGCTGTAGACAAAATCCTCGACGTGCGTCACGAAAAGATGGCCGGCGAGATCGGCTTGCTTTCGGATTGGTCCCAAGCGCTTCAAATAGCTCTCTGCACCGTAAACACTAAGCGTATAGTCCGTAAGCTTTTTGACAATCAGTCGCCCTTGCTTCGGACGATCCAAGGTGATCGCAATGTCGGCCTCCCGCCTCGACAGCGAGAATGTCCGCGGCAGCGGAACTAGCTGAATGAGCAGGTCGGGGTGCTGCGCGGCAAGCGCACCGAGCTGGCTGGCTAGAAAGTAGTTGCCCAATCCATCTGGGGCGCCGACACGGACCGTACCTGAGATGGCGTCCGCCGAGCCGCCAAGCTGCGTGCCGACCTGAAGGAATTCGGATTCGGCACGCTCCGCCGCGGCGACGAGGGCCTCGCCTGCGCTTGTCAGGACACAGCCAGTTGTACGCCGTTCGACCAACCGGGTTTTAAGTTCCTGCTCAAGCGCGGTGAGTTGCCGGGCGACGGTCGCGTGATTCACACTCAACCGCCGGGCGGCACCGAGAATTTGCCCCGTGCGGGCGACCTCCAGGAATATGCGGATGCGGTCCCAATCCATCGGGTTCAAGTTTTCGCAAGGTACACCAAGAACTATTCTCAATGATTGCAGATTTCAGCATTCCATATCGAATCTGTGGAAACAAGCAGGGCTACGCCTTCGGCGCCAAAAGCGAAAGGTGATAGCCGCTTGCTCGCCGCGACGTCCAGTGCCGACCTCTGGCTTTGCCGGCGGGAAGCAGACTAGGATTCGGGCGGCTTATGAGGAGTTGCTCAGATTCCCGCATACCACTCATAGCCGCGATCTTCCCAATAGCCGCCTTGGCCGCCATGCAGGCCGGAGAGGCTTTGCACCAGCTCGATACGCATGATGTATTTCGCCATCTTATAGCCGAGCTGCCGCTCGACGCGCAGTCGTAGCGGTGCACCGTGGCGGACGGTCAGCGGCGCGCCGTTCATATCATATGCGACAATCGTCTGCGGATGCGCGGCATCGATCAGATCGATGCTCTCATAGTAGCGGGTCTTCTCGGGATCGACAGACTCGCTGCCATCGTCCAAGTTGTCCGCACAATGGAATACGGCAAAGCGCGCTTCTGACCTTACGCCAGCACGCAACAGAAGTTCCTTGAGCGGTACGCCGGTCCATTTGGCGATGCAGCTCCAGCCCTCCACGCAATCATGCCGTGTGATCTGGGTCCGTGTGGGCAGGGCACGCAATTGCTCAAGCGACAGCGACAGTTCGCGTTCAACGAGACCATGAACCTTCAGGCGCCAATCGGTGAAATGATTGCCGACGAGCTTGAGGTAGTCCTCGTCCTGCGGATCAATTGAACCATTGGGGCGAAACGTCGGGGAGATGTCGGCCTCACTATATTCGGGCGCGAGCCGATGAGCCCCAATGAGGAAGCGCTGCACTTTATAGGTGAGGCTGCTTGCGACATTGAGGACGGAGCGGAAGCGCGGTCCGGCGGCGACGCCGTCACAGCCCGACAAAGCGAGGCCGCCGATTGCTGCGAATGCCCTCAACAAATCGCGGCGCCGCGGATGTTCATGTGACATCGGGCGTCCTCGGACTGCCGAGATCGTACCAGCCGGTGATCATGGAGCGCAGATTGTTCAGGACACCTGAGACCAACACCATCACGAGATGCACAATGACGAAGAGCGCGAGGCTTGATGCGGCGGCAAAGTGAATCAGCCGCGCCGTCTGGCGCCCGCCGAAAATCGTGAGCAGTTGCGGCACAGCGCTGTCTAATCCGGGCGACATGGTGAGGCCCGTGAGGATCATCAACGGGAAGAGGACGAGGACAACCAGGAGATAACTGAGCTGCTGCAGCACATTGTACCGCTTCGCTGCCTCACCGCGTGGGAAGCGCAGGCGCAGATGCTCAAGGACCTCCCTCCCGACATGGCTGAGTTCTCGGCGGCTGGGAAGAAGATCTCGGTCAAAGTGCCGCCTTACGGTGCCCCAGGCAAAATAGACGAGACCATTCAGAACCAGCAGCCAGGCAAAGAAAAAATGCCAACGCCGGCCAGTCGCCAGATCCTGGTTGCTCGGGATAGTGATCCAGCTTGGAAAGGCGCGCCGTGAGATTTGGCCGTCCTCGCTCGAGATGCCAAGTACGCCTGACGTATCGAAGGAATGGCCAGCGATCATTGTCTCTCCGACGAGGCCGTCCTCGGACAGGCGCGCCTGGATCGACATGGCTGGATGGTCAAAGTCCGATCGCTCGCCTAAATAGAGCGCCGGGTGGGCATTAAAGATCTGCAGTCCGCTCATCAGGAGCAGTGTGAAGCAGACCGCGTTGATCCAATGCGTGATACGTACCAGCGCGGCATGGCGGAGGTACCAGCGCTCGGCGACGGGCCGATTAGTGCTGGGAACGGGGGCCATATCATGCTCCGACGGTTCGGACGCGCTGCCTGCTCGGCGCACATACTTCGCGTGTCGGTCGACCACAAAGTATGCGCACTCTGGGCGAAATGAGGCGATCAGCGGCGTGGTCGCCAGTTTCTTCATTTACTTCGCTGCGTCCTCGATCACGCGGGCGATCGCGGCAGGCTGCGAGACGAAAACAGCGTGGCTTGCGGGCACTTCGGTGACCTTGGCGCCCGAACGCTTGTACATCCAGCGCTGAAGCTCAGGGCTGATCACATGGTCCTCAGTGGTCAGAATGGCGTAGCTGGGCTTGTTATGCCAGGCCGCCACCGAGAGTGGTGCACCCATGGCCTTCTGGGCAAGCTGCTGCTCCGAGTCGGCCATGAACTGAGCTTGCTCCGCCGGGACGTCCTGGGCATAGGTTTCCCGGAACTTCGCCGCCGGGATGAAGAAATACTTATTGTCCGGTGTAGCCTTGTTGACGGAGACCCGCATGGCATCGTTCGGCGCGGCGAACTTCGACATCAGCGCGCCGCTGGCCTCTCCCTTGTCGGGCTGCAAGGCGGCCACATAGACCAGGGCGCTGACCTTAGGGTCGGCGCCGGCTTCCGTGATCACCGACCCGCCATAGCTGTGACCGACCAGCACGACGGGACCGGTCTGCTGATCAATGACGCGCTTGGTGGCATCGACGTCCTCGGCGAGGCTGGTGAGCGGCTCCTGCACGATCGTCACATGGAAGCCATCCTTGGTTAGGATGTCGTAGACGGCGCGCCAGCCGGAGCCATCCGCCAGTGCGCCATGGACGATGACGACGTCCTTCGCAGCCGGTTTCGTCTCGGCGTGGGCGACCGCACCAGTCATGGCAAGCACGAGCGCGAGCGCGGAAGTCTTTCGTAGTAAGGACATTGGAGTCTCCTGGTAAGTCTCAATTTGCCCGCTTCGCAGGGCCATCTCGGTGCCGGGCGGTGTCCGGTGATGGCTAATCAGGGTTGATAGAGGCCGAGTCCGCGTCCGGCTTGGCAGACGCGAGGATCAGGCCGGCTGATTCTTGACGGCCAGAACGTCAACAGGTTCGACTGACGGCGGCTTTGCCAGCATTTCCTCGACCCGCGACATCAGGGCCTTGGCCATATTGCCAGCAAGATGTGCCTGACGATCTTCTTCGCTGGTAAAGGCATCGAACACGCCGAACGTCGTCAGCGAGAGCTGCAGAGCAAACCAGACTGGCGTGCCCGCCTCTTGATTTGTCAGATCAAGGCCGCTGACAAGAAAATCTTTCACGGCCCGTTCCTTGCCGGGCTTGGCTTCCAACCGGACGAATAATCCGCACTTGAGCGGCATGTTTTTCTCCATTCGTTGATCGCCAAAAACTCCAAAGTGGACGCATCCTTATGAGATAAGTGGTTCGGCGCGTATTGGCAGGATTGCCATTTTCGATACGGATTATGCCAAACCGGATCAGGCGCCGCGGAGCTCGCCACCAGGAGGCGTACGCTGGCGCGCCGAATGCCGAGCGTGCTGGGCAACTCTCCGCTCGAATATCTCCAGGATTTGCGGATCGAGCGGGCCGTGCACCTGCCTACAATCTGCCATGCCAGTGCGAAGCGAAGCAGATTGAATGCGCCGCCCGGTGCGAGTCTAGCGCGGGCAACGTCTCAAGTTGGGTCCAAACGATCGACAACGCCGTCAGCTTATCTTAGCGACCGCCACTCGATAGGTCGGTTGGTCTTTTTGACTTGGCCGATAAATCCTCGTCGGGCGGTAATAAGTGTTGCTGAATTCGAAACAATGGCTGGTTTTCGTCGATGTGATCCGAGTGCCTACCGTGACGATCCACGCAAATGCCGAATCACTGCTGATTACGCGCTCCCCGACTTGAATTTCTGCACAACGAATGCGCGATAGTTCTCGTTGATGTGCAGACTTGAGCGCTTCATATGGCGCTTGCGGGTAACAAGGAGGTTCATCGTGGTTACGCAAGTTCAGCATTATATCAATGGCCAGCGCGTCGCTGGCCGCAACGGGCGGTCATCGTTCGTGTTCAATCCTGCAACAGGCGAACAGGCCGCATCGGTGCCGATCGCGAACGCCGCGGATGTGGCGGATGCAGTCGCGGCGGCAGTGAAAGCTGCACCTGGATGGGCGGCGACGACGCCGCTGCGGCGGGCCAGGATCCTCAACCGGTTCCTCAGAATTCTCGAGGAACGCACCAGCCAGTTGGCAGACGTCATCGTCGCCGAGCATGGGAAGGTCCATTCCGACGCGGTCGGCGAGATTCAGCGCGGCATGGAGGTCGTCGAGTTCGCGACGGCCGCCCCGCAGCTTCTGAAGGGCGAGATCACCGAGAATGTTGGGACGCGCGTCGATAGCTACTCGATGCGCCAGCCTCTCGGCGTGGTCGCCGGCATTACGCCGTTCAATTTCCCCGCCATGGTGCCGATGTGGATGTTTCCGGTGGCCCTGGCCTGCGGCAACGCCTTCATCCTGAAGCCCTCCGAGCGCGATCCATCGGCATCCGTCATCGTCGCGGAGTGGCTCAAGGAAGCGGGCCTGCCCGACGGCGTCTTCGGGGTGGTCCATGGCGACAAGGAGACCGTCGACGCGCTGCTGCATCATCCCGACATCTCGGCGATCAGCTTTGTAGGATCCACGCCGATCGCAAAGTACATCTACGAGACGTCTGCCAGCACCGGAAAGCGCTGCCAGGCGCTGGGCGGTGCCAAGAACCACATGATCATCATGCCGGACGCCGACATGGACCAGGCAGTCGATGCCCTGATGGGCGCTGCCTTTGGCTCGGCCGGCGAGCGTTGCATGGCGATCTCCGTCGCGGTGCCGGTCGGCGAGACAACCGCGAACCGGTTGATCTCCGCGCTGGAGCCGAAGATCCGCAGCCTCAAGATCGGGCCCGGTACGGATCCGGAGGCCGAAATGGGCCCGCTGGTCACCAAGCAGCATCTGGACAAGGTCCGCGGCTATATCGACGCCGGCGTCGCAGAGGGTGCCAAACTGCTGGTCGACGGCCGCGGCTTCAACATGCAGGGCTACGAAGACGGTTACTTCATCGGCGGGTCGTTGTTCGATCACGTCACGCCCAACATGAAGATCTACAAGGAAGAGATCTTCGGCCCCGTCCTATCCGTCGCCCGTGCGCCCGACTACGACACCGCCGCACGCATGATCAACGAGCACGAGTTCGGCAACGGCACCTCGATCTTCACGCGCGACGGCGACGCGGCGCGGGAGTTCGCGCACAAGATCAAGATCGGCATGGTCGGCATCAACGTGCCGATCCCGGTGCCGATGGCGTTCCATTCCTTCGGTGGATGGAAGGCGTCGATCTTCGGCGACCATCATATGCATGGCCCGGAAGGCGTCCGCTTCTATACCCGGATGAAGACGATCACGAGCCGCTGGCCAACCGGCATTCGCGCCGGCGCCGAGTTCGTGATGCCCACCATGTCCTGATCGTAATACCCGGCCCGCTGCAGAAGAAGGCGGCGGGCCGGCCCGGAAAACGGCGGCGAAAGCTCGTCGGTTTCAACACTCGATCTACAGCCGCGATCGCGCTCTCGAAGACGAAGCGACAACCCATAGCGACACGGAGAATGGATGATGCCCCTTTTGTGCTTCGATCTTGTTGAGGGACGTTCGGAACGGCAGCTCAAAAAGATACTAGACGTCACCCATGAGGTGTTGGTCGACACATTCAACGTACCTCATCGCGACCGCTATCAAATCGTGAGGGAGCACCCGCCTTCAAGAATGATCATCGAGGACACGGGACTCGATATCAAGCGCACACCCAACATGCTTGTCCTTCAAGTCACGACTCGCCCTCGCAGCCGCGTGATGAAGCAAATATTCTATAGTTCGTTGGTGGAACGGCTTGCCGATCAATGCGGTATTTCGCCAAGCGACGTTGTCGTGACGTTCGTAACGAACACCGATGAGGATTGGTCATTTGGGCTGGGACGTGCCCAGTTTCTCACGGGTGAGCTCTAACCTGTCGAAGCCCAACGGTTGGCCCAAAAGGAACTTGGGATCAATTTTTGGCTTGCCAGCGGCCGGATGACGCCGCTCGCGGCACCTGTCTGCCGATCATCAAAAAAATTACGCCGTCGGGCACGAAATCGAGTGTCCCGACGGCGCTGAAAACTGGCCCTTGAAGTCCCCAGCGGTGCTGAATTTAGGATCACAATCCCGCTGGTTGAAATAGCCCGTTTTAGCCGGGCGTGACCTGAGGAGATGTGACTCTCGCAAACACTGAGGCGAAGGCTTGAACAGTTGCTGGTCAGGCCTTCAACTGCGCCAGGACTCCGGCGATATCGCCCATGCCCCAATGCTCGACAATAAGGCCGCCTTGAACCCTGAAGATATCGCAGGAGGTGAATCGGAGCGCGCGACCGGTCGGCGCAACTCCCGAAAGCGGGCCGTTATGGCTGCCGCTATAGACGAAGCTTGCGGCCGCACGATCGCCCGACGCGACCGTGGCCTCGATCTCCACCTTGAGGTCCGGTATTCCCGCCAGCCGCGCAGTAAAAACTGCCACCGTCCCCTGCTTCGGCGACTTACCCTGCGGCGGCGGCGGTGCGGCCGCGCTGAGCTGGTGGTTGACGTAATTATCAGAGAACAGCGCGGCGAACGCCGTGAGGTCGTGCGCGCTCAAAGTCGCTGCAAACTTTTCAATCAACGGTGCGGCTGCGCTCTTCTTGTCCGCCATGGCCGGCGCGACAAGTGCCGGCAAGGCAAGTGCCGATCCCGCCAACGTAACCGTCTTCAAGAGATTCCTTCGATCCATAACGTTTCCCCGATCTGATCATCACATTTCCCGCCGTCGAATGTAGGAGCGGAACGCGCGGCAAACTGGCACTTATATCTCCTGGTGGCCAAACCACTTTTTGTTGTAGCCGACGAGTCTTTCAGAGAGCCGATATCAGGCGAAACGATCGCTCGAACCTCACTGCTTAGAGCTCTTACTGACGATCTAGTATCCGTCCGACTGATACGCTCCGCAACAACTCGTGCGTTTCGGGAGCCATGGCGTTAGGGGTCTTCTTTAGCCGGACTCAGATTGCAGCAAGGCGCTTTAGCTTGGCCTCGTCCCATGAGATCCCGCTGCCGACACTCTCCGGCGTGAGAACCATTCCGTCGCGAATTTTCAATGGTTCTTCGACGATCGCATCTGCCCAATCAACATACTCAAGCCAATGGGCGGTGGGCGTAGCGCAAAGAAGATGCGTGCTGACCTCCGGCATCAGATGCGACGACATTTCGATACCCTGGGCTGCAGCGATGCCGGCCGCATGCAGCCAGCCGGTTACACCGCCAATCCGCGCGACGTCGACCATGACGTAGTCGCTCGCGCCGGTCGTGACGGCACGCAACAGAGCATCCGGGCCGTTGAGGTTTTCGCCGATCTGGACCGGAACCTTCAGTTCACGCGCCAGTGCGGCGCTCGCCACATAGTCATCGTGGGCTATCGGCTCTTCGAGCCAGTAGATCCCCTCTTTTTCCAGCTCTCGTCCACGAAGAACTGCTTCCGCGGGTGACAGGGCCTGATTGTAGTCCACCATGATCGCAATATCTGCGCCGGAAACGCTCTTGCGGACAGCCCCCAACGCGGCCAAGTCCTCAAAAAGCGTGGGGTATCCGAGCCGGACCTTAACCGCTCCTAAACCGCTCTCCAGAAGCGTCCTCACCTCTTTGGCAAGGCTATCCGGCTCCATCAGCCCAAGCCCGCGGCTGTCGTACGCGCGTAGCGATTTAGGCCCTGACCCGAGTAGCGCGGACAGCGGAGCACGATGCATCTGCGCAGCCGCGTCCCACATGGCCATATCGAGCAGTGAAAGAGCCATCCGCACGGCACCGGTCACGCCGAGTAGTGCAAATTGGCGCGCGAGCGTCTGCGATGCCTCAAAAGGTGTGGCGTTCTTGCCCTTGAGGAGTTCGACCGCCTCGTTCAGATGTGAGGATATGGCAGTCGCGCCCGAGGGCCGGTAGCAAAACGTGTAGGCCTTGCCCGTTACGCCATCTTCGTTCAGCAAATCGACGAGCAACAGCGGCACTGCCCTCACAACGGCCGCGCTCGTTCCCAGCGTAAACTTCAGCGGGACCATCACTCCGCGGGTCGTTACCGAGCGAATTCGTTGCCCTGCGGTACTCACGCCGTTCGTCATTTTGATCTTTCACTACGTTTCGGGATATCGGACCGACAAGCGAGGCGCCCCCCACTCGGCAGCCCGCACCTATCTTACCCGGGCTGCTGCGCTTAGCCTGGGCTGTGCTGGCGAGGCCGCTCGAAACCGCTTCCTGCCAGTTAAGCTATTCCTCGCCGTGAATCCTTCCGGAAATGCTCATGTTGTCGGCGGGATGCTCAAACAGGAGAACATTGATGATCTTCGGATCGGAGCCGATCGATTCGTGGGTAACCTTCACGATGTCACGGATCAACTGCGTCTTACGGGTCTTGGTGAGACCCGCTGCGATATGACATTCAATGTAGGGCATAGTTGCCTCCCTTTCCTATTTCAGGCGAGCAATGAGCTCTTTGTCGTTGGCATTGCCTTCGACAAACTCGGGTAGGTGTTGCCCGTGCTCGACGAAGTTGATGCCTCGCCCCTCTCTGATGACAAAGAAGATGTTGTTGGCCGGTTCACCGGTGGCTTCGCTAACGACACGCAGCAGGCCGGCCGAAAGAGCGCGTTTTTGCTCATCCGAGCGGCCATACCGCATGTCGCAAGAAATCATTGACATCGTGCTACTCCTTCGTTGACGAGAATGATTATTGAATTCCGGGGTGGATCGCAGGGTGGACCGCCTTGGGGTTCACTTTTCCGAGGATATCCATCAAATCAGAGATCGGCCGCTCGTCGATCTTTTCGACCGCCTTGATGATGCTGTTGCGTAGTGCTGCATCCGCAAATGGCTCGCTCAGCCAATTAAACTTCTCGACCGTGCGTTCCCATGACATTGGGTTGCCGAGGCCGCCTTCGTATCCAAGCTGCTCGCGATCGAAGGTACGACCGTCTTTGGCTTTGATAGCGATCCGGGTGTTCAGCTCGTGCGGATATCTGGCGGTGAAGGCATCGTCCGGAGCTATCGTTACCCTGCTCAATAGGGCTTGCGCGTCGTCAGCCTGGACACGCGCCTGCTCGAGCTGCGCAGGCCCGACTTCATCGTCCAAAAGCGCAGCCGCAATCAGGTACTTCAGGTTATAATCCGCCTGCTCCTTGGTCTGCGGTCTGTCTTTTGAGCCAAATGCGCCGCCGCCCGCGATGTCAAAACCTGACTGAAAGATGTCGCAACGGACGGCCTCGATATCGCCGGCCGCCAACTTATTGTCCCGTTTCAACTTGAGCACGGCTTCGAGAACCGGCTGACCGTGAATGAGCGAACAGAATTTCTTCATGATCGTAAGCTTGATGATCTCGAGCGAGTCATCCGACCAATCAACGTCGATCTTTTGATCAAACATTCGCAGCAAGCCGTTCGGTCCCTCAAACAGCCCGGATGGACCAGTGAAGCCGCGCTTAGCGAGCGATGCGGAATAGACTGCACGCATCCCGGTCATTCCGGGAGAGAAACCCTTCCACTGTGATACCGGCTCGACGTGAACGCAAGTGAGAGAAATGTTGTCAACAGTCGCGATCGAGATTGCATGCGCGATCTGCTCGGCGTTCAGCCCGAACAGCTTTCCTGCTCCAGCGGCAGCGGATATTGCGAGCTGAATTGCATGATTAAACCCCTTCGCCATGACGGGGACAACGGCGGTAAATCGGCATTGGATTTCGTATGCTACCGCAAGGGCGAGCATGAAGTCTTCGCCGGATGCCTTGGCGTGCTCCGCAGCAGCCAGAATCGCGCCGAAATTGTCGCTGGGATGACAGAGTCCACCCGGCGACATGTAGCTGTCAAGCAGGTCGACATATCGCACCAACCCAGAGTTATATAGGGCGGCCTGGTCCGGAGCGGTCTTACCGCCGCCGATCAGCGTGCACGATCCGCCGGACCGGTACTCGGCAAACTGCTCGCGGAGCGCCGCGAACGGCGCCCCCGGCAGCGCGGAGATCGCGCATCCCAAGCTATCCAGAATATTTCGTTTGTAGAGCTTGCGCGCGTCAGGTTTTAGAGATGTCGCAGCAGCCCGGTCGGCAAAGCCGGCGATGGCGTTTACTGTGGATACGGAAGTCGCATTTTTCATCAACATGTAAACGTCCTTGGCGGAGTCCCACACGATTGAACTGGTCTTTGGTGGAGCGTGCCTTCCTCATTTGAGATCAGCAAACGAATAGATTCGAGAAGGCAATCTGCACCGCAGATTGCTCGTCGAGGTGCAGAGCTCGTTGGTTAAAGGGGCCCGCATCAGGCAACGGAATTGAGCAGGGTGGTACCGCCCAGGAAACAACGCCATCAATTCCGGCGATCGAGCAATCTCTTATCGTTGCTGCTCAGGCACGAACACATCAGATCCGCGTACCGCGACAATCGGCAACGGCCGGGCACGTCGCTCACACCTGCCACGATGAAATACCATCTTGCCGACTAAATGTAGCTCGCGGATTCCGGGCCTAAAGCAAGCATCGAAGTTTTGCGAGAAGATCGACCCTACTTCGTCAGCGCGCGGCTGGCCGTCGTCTCGGTCCCAGGCAACAATGACCAGAATGCAAAACGCCCGGACGATCTCCGTTTGGAACTCGGCGCCTCGCAACGAACCGGGTCATTCGGCAGCCGCCACATGCAACTCGGTGCCCGGCCGCACAATCTGAAGAAAGGCAGAGAGTGCACTAGAGACGTAGGCATCTGTGCGCCGAATGAAGACGGTCTGCACTTCGGAAAATTCAGACTCCAGTTCATGCACGGCGACTTGGCCGTCTCGCCACGCCGCAACAACCACTCCCTTGGGCAGCAGTGTAACTCCAACGCCCGCCCCCACGCAGCCGAGGATGGCGTCTATCGAGCCGAATTCCAAAGGCTGCGCCACAAGTATTCCCGCCTTGGTCAATAGATTCTCAAGCCTTATTCGATAGGAGCAACCAACACGAAAGACGATTGTTTTCAGTTCGTTGATCAAGGAAAGGTCTTCGATGGCTCGAATTGAGCGAGGCGTTACCAAGACGAGTTCTTCCCGAAATAGGCACTCCTGTTGCAAATCTGGATGATCGACCGGCCCTGCGACAAACGCCCCCTCCAGTCTGCATTCGACAACGTCCTCGATGAGACTGCAGGTCGTCCCGGTCGTCACTACTGGACGAACCTTTGGGTAAGCTTTGGTGAAGCTCGCAAGCACGGATGGAAGCCGAATCGCCGCGGTCGTTTCGAGAGTGCCGATTTCAAGGACGCCACTTGGGGTGCCGTCATCCCTTGCGGCCGCCTTGGCGTCGCTGAGAAGCTTGGTTATGCGTGCCGAAAAGGGGAGCATGCGGCGCCCGGCCGGCGTGACCTTCACGCCGCGTGCATGCCGCTGGAATAGCTGAATACCAAGCTCAAGCTCCAACGCTCTTACGCGCGCAGTGACGTTAGATTGGACAGTGTTCAGCTCAGCCGCCGCTCGGTTCATACTGCCGTGCCGGGCAACTGCCTCAAAAACCCTTAGGTCGGTTGCGTCCATAACAAGCCCTATCTTCTAAAGCGAACGGTTCGGCATCAACGCGCTTGGTCGAGTGATTATCTTGATCCAAGCCACCCGTTTTACAAGGCCGAATCCGAACGCTTATGCCTGTTTTCGAACACAGACCGGCTGCGACAAGCTATCACTAGAAATAATACCGATATCTCAAAAACAGATATCGGTACGATGACAACGATTACCGTCGAGGCCCTCTTCTAAGGATTCGTCCTCCATCAAGCAGCTGGGCGCAGATCGCAACGGTGCTGGCCCCACAACGAAACGAGTGCACCGCGAAGGGTCCTAACGGCTTCGCTGCGTTGGAGGGGGCGCGTCAGCCCACCCCATTCGGTCACTCCAATGATGCACCGGCGTACTTGGCGAGCCTCTCTTGGGCCTCGGCAACGACACGGCGCACTACGTCACCTGCCGCGGGCAAGTCATGAATCATACCGATTGACTCCCCGACAGTCACGTTCGCCACATCGAAATCGCCGACGCGCGACGCCTCCTCCACCTTCTCCAATTCATCGGCCTGTAGAGCCTTTAACTTTTCTTCGCGGCCATGCCACTTTTCGATGAACTCATTCTTCATCAACCGCCCAGTGTATCCTTCCGGCCAGGCTCTCTGCCTTACGATATCGTACACGCTGGTTCGTATTGTCTCATCGCCCGAAGCCGCCACCACCTTGGCCTTGGCATTCGGATGGATAAGGGCCTCCTTTGTTGCCCAAAAACGGCTCCCCATCAGAGCGCCTTCGGCACCAAGCATTAGAGCCGCAGCAAGACCTCGACCATCAGCGATCCCGCCCGCGGCAACAACGACGACGTCAGGAGCGTGTTTGCTCAGAGCGTCTACCACCGTCGGGACGAACGGCAACGTCGATCGGGCTGTTTGGCCGTGGCCGCCTGCTTCCGTGCCTTGCGCTACGACGACATCGGCTCCGACATCGGCGGCTCGCCGCGCTTGATCGACCGTGTGAACTTGGCAAATGAGTGGTACCCGGGCCTGTTTGATGCGCTTCGCGAATGGTGCCGGATCAGCAAAGGACAACATGATCGCGCGTGGATGGCGCTCTATTGCGAAGTCCAGCAATTCCGGCTGTTTTGCAACTGACCAAGTGATGAAGCCGCATCCCACATCGTGGCGCGTGATCTTCGCTGACTCCGTCTCGAACCAGGCGCGGTCGCCATAACCGCCGCCAAGCAGGCCGAGCCCGCCGGCGGCCGCAACCGCGCTGGACAGGTCTGCGCCCGCGGCAGGCGTCATCGGCGCAAGGATGATTGGGTGCTCAATACCAAACAACTTCGTCAACCGGGTACGGATCATCGTCCCATCCTTTCGACTGTTAGGCCGGCTAAGCTTTGGCGTCCTCTGCCATTTGACTTCTCGTCCACCCGGTCCCCCGAAACAGTCACTAGCGTCTCCTCTTCAG
This sequence comes from Bradyrhizobium sp. C-145, assembly GCF_023375135.1. Taxonomy (NCBI): domain Bacteria; kingdom Pseudomonadati; phylum Pseudomonadota; class Alphaproteobacteria; order Hyphomicrobiales; family Nitrobacteraceae; genus Bradyrhizobium; species Bradyrhizobium sp. C-145. The sequence goes on from NZ_CP088150.1 coordinate 8,750,044, forward strand.
ACGTTCGTCGCCTGAGCAACCGCCCGGCACCGACACTCGCTGGATTGTTTCGTAGATGCCTGACGTCGCCAATACTCACTGGTCGGAAAACACTCTTTCGCGGCACGCACGAGTGCCGCCCTGTTGAACCACGGCATCGGTCGAGAGGCGGGAGAATTGCGCTTTGAGACGAGGTACCGCAAAATCGACGAAAGCCCGCACTTTGGGGACGGCAAGCCGCCCCTGTGGCGAAATCAGATGCAGAGGGATCGCGGAAGCATCATCCTGCCTGAGCAGGACTTGTAGCCTATTTTGCGAAAGTTGCTCCGCAATGTGATACGAGAAGAGCCGGGTGATACCTCGCCCCTCGACGGCCGGGGCAATGGCGCCACGAACACTATTCACCACGAAGCGCGGCGTGAAATGAACCGAACGCGGTATCGACGATCCTTTCGCCGGTGGAAAGGTCCACGAATCGATTCCGAAGTGCGTCATTGCAATGATCTTGTGCTTTGCGAGATCACCGATCTCTTCGATTTTCGGATGCATTGACAAATAGCGGGGCGATGCCGCTACAACACGCTTAACTTCTCCTAACCGGATCGCGACGAGCGTGGAATCTGTCAAATTGCCAATGCGTAAGGCGATATCCATGCCTTCATCGATAAGCTTGACCGGTCTATCCAGCAAAAATAGTCTGACGGAGACGGTTGGATAGATGTCCATGAATTCGTCCAATACCGGACGCAGGATATCTTCCCCCGCCGCGACCGGAGCGGTTATCGTCAATATACCACGCGGGGTTGACCGTTCACCCGCCGCGACGAGATCGGCCTCCTCGAGATCTGCAATAACGCGGCGGCATACGATCGCATAGCGCTCGCCCGCTTCGCTTAGCTTGAACGAGCGCGTCGTACGGTGAAGGAGCGTAACGCCTACGTGAGCCTCAAGAGAGGCGAGCGCCCGGCTTATCGCAGCAGGCGATCGTCCCAGCTTGCGTCCCGCTTTCCTCAAGCCTCCTTCATCGAGGGCGGCAACGAAGATCTTCATAGCGTCGATACGGTCCACTTACCCACCACTTGAAACTTGATGTCAATCAGCGCCTAAGTGTGCGAACGAGGTATGCTCAGCTCGACAAATCCCGGGCAAATCGTGAACTCTTTCCCGCACTGTCCGCCGCAGCTTCTGCGACGACATTGATTGAGGCTAGGCAGCCGCTGGCGCTACCATCAAACGCTTTTTCGAGATAGCCCTATCTTTTCAGGAGATTGGCGGGGGGGCGTACATGGGATTCCGCCCGCTCTACTGGTAACCTCGCACGGCCCATCGAAGCTATTCATCACCGCTTATCGATCGGCCCTTGATCATCGCCGCCAGTCCTATCGGCGCGGCAGATACCGCCTTCAGTTCAAATCGCTTCGCTTGGACACACCAAGTTCATAGACTCGCTTTGCGAGCTACCCTTGATGTCGATCAGCCCAGACAGCGTTTCGACGCGAAAACATTCGGGCCTTAGTGCGCGGTTACGGAGTTTGCCGTAGCGGTCATGGAAGAGAACGAGGCCGGAACCATTCTCGCGCCGGAATCCGATGGCCCGCATCCGGTCGTTACGTAAAAGAGAAATCGAACTAGTCGGCTACGCAAGCGGGCCGCTCTACAAAATCGCACTCAAAGGGATGAAATCTTGATGTCCAGCGAAATCGTTATAGTCAGTGCCGCCCGCACCCCCGTCGGCAGCTTCAACGGAGCCTTCGCTACTACCCCGGCACATGACCTTGGCGCAGTCGTCATAAAGGCAGCGCTTGAGCGCGCCGGGATCGAACCGGGCCAGGTCTCCGAAGTCATCATGGGCCAAGTCCTTGCGGCAGCGCAGGGCCAAAACCCGGCTCGGCAGGCCTCGATCGCGGCGGGCGTTCCGGTGGAAAGCCCAGCCTGGGGCGTCAACCAGCTCTGCGGCTCAGGCCTCCGCTCGGTGGCACTCGGCTATCAGGCGCTGCTCAACGGTGACTCTTCGATCGTCGTCGCGGGCGGCCAGGAATCCATGAGCATGGCGCCGCACGCGCAATATCTGCGCAGCAGTGTCAAGATGGGCGGCTTTGAGCTGATCGACACTATGATTGAGGACGGCCTGTGGGACGTCTTTAATGGCTACCACATGGGTAATACCGCCGAGAACGTCGCCAAACAGTACCAGATCACCCGCGCGCAGCAGGACGAGTTCGCCGTCGCTTCGCAGAACAAGGCCGAGGCCGCGCAGAAGGCCGGCAAGAAGGACGAGATCGTCCCGGTCACCATCAAGTCGCGTAAGAGCGACGTCGTGGTCGATACCGACGAGTATCCCCGCCACGGCGCCACCCTCGATGCGATGGGCAAGCTCCGCGCGGCCTTCGAGAAGGATGGCACCGTGACCGCCGGGAACGCCTCGGGCATCAATGACGGCGCCGCCGCGCTCGTGCTGATGACCGCCAAGGAAGCCGCCCGCCAGGGCAAGAAGCCGCTGGCCCGCATCGTTTCGTGGGGCCAGGCCGGCGTCGATCCCAAGATCATGGGCACCGGTCCGATCCCCGCCTCCCGCGCCGCACTGAAGAAGGCCGGCTGGAATATCGCCGACCTCGACCTGATCGAGGCCAACGAGGCGTTCGCAGCGCAGGCCTGCGCGGTCAACAAGGATCTCGGCTGGGATCCGGCCAAGGTCAATGTCAATGGCGGAGCGATCGCGATTGGTCATCCGATCGGCGCAGCGGGCGCGCGCGTGCTGGTGACGCTGCTGCATGAGATGCAGAAGCGCGACGTTAAGAAGGGCCTCGCCACGCTGTGCATCGGCGGCGGTATGGGCATCGCCATGTGCGTTGCACGCAACTGAACCTGCTTAGCGGGAGGATTCGAGATGATGCGCTTTGCATTGGTGACAGGCGCAATGTGGGGCATTGGGGCAGCGATCGGCCGGGCGCTGAAAGCGGTAGGCTACATGGGGGCGGCGAGCTACGCGGGGAGTGACGCTGCGGCAGAGAAGAAGGCCGAGACCAATATTTCCGTATACAAATGGGACGTCGCCTCGTTCGAGGCATGCGCAGACGGCGTGAGGAAGGCCGAGGCTGAGCTCGGTTCGACGCTGATTATCCATGGCGGCCAATATCTGAGTTGAATGTGCTGCAGTTCGTATGCGATGCGCAGCTTCCGAATGCGAATGCGTGCGCCCAATTCACCATTTGAATTCACAGGTTGGATATGAAGATCGCCATTCCCAAAGAAATCGACCCGTCGGAGCCGCGCGTCGCCGCTTCGCCCGATACGGTGAAGAAGTTCAAGGCGTTAGGCGCCGAGATCGCCGTTGAGCCGGGCGCGGGCCTCAAATCGGGCCTACCGGATTCCGAATTCGCCGCGGCCGGCGCCACCGTCAGCGCCGACGCGCTCAAAGACGCCGACATCATCATCAAGGTGAAGCGCCCCGAGGCCTCGGAGCTTTCGCAGTACAAGCGCGGCGCGCTCGTCATCGCGATCATGGATCCCTACGGCAACGAGACCGCGCTGAAGACGATGGCCGATGCCGGCGTCTCCGCCTTCGCGATGGAATTGATGCCGCGCATCACCCGCGCGCAGGTGATGGACGTGCTGTCGTCGCAGGCGAACCTTGCCGGCTACCGCGCCGTGATCGAGGGTGCCGAGGCCTTCGGCCGCGCCTTCCCGATGATGATGACGGCCGCCGGCACCGTGCCCGCTGCAAAGGTGTTCGTGATGGGCGTCGGCGTTGCCGGCCTCCAGGCGATCGCGACCGCGCGGCGCCTGGGCGCCGTCGTGACCGCGACCGACGTTCGGCCGGCGACAAAGGAGCAGGTCGAATCGCTCGGCGCAAAATTCCTCGCCGTCGAGGACGAGGAGTTCAAGAACGCGCAGACCGCCGGCGGCTACGCCAAGGAAATGTCGAAAGAGTATCAGGCCAAGCAGGCCGCGCTGACCGCCGAGCACATCAAGAAGCAGGATATCGTCATCACCACCGCGCTGATCCCGGGCCGGCCCGCGCCGAAGCTCGTCTCCGGCGAGATGGTCAAGTCGATGAAGCCCGGTTCGGTGCTGGTCGATCTCGCCGTCGAGCGCGGCGGCAATGTCGAGGGCGCGAGGCCCGGCGAGGTCGTCGATCTCGATGGCATCAAGATCGTCGGCTACACCAACGTCGCCGGCCGCGTCGCGGCTTCGGCCTCCAGCCTTTATGCCCGCAATCTGTTCTCCTTCATCGAGACCATGGTCGACAAGAAAGAGAAGAAGCTCGCCGTCAACTGGGACGACGAGCTCGTCAAGGCCACCGCGCTGACCAAGGACGGCGCCGTGATCCACCCGAACTTCCAGCCGAAGGTCTAAGGAGAACCGCTATGGAGCATGCTGCACAGGTCGTCGACCCCTTCGTCTTCCGGCTGTCGATTTTCGTCCTCGCCGTGTTCGTCGGGTATTTCGTGGTGTGGTCGGTGACGCCGGCGCTGCACACGCCGCTGATGAGCGTCACCAACGCGATCTCCTCGGTGATCGTGGTCGGCGCGCTGCTCGCCGGCGGCGTCGCGAATGTTTCGAGCGGCTCGGGCTGGGCCCGCGCCTTCGGCTTCGTGGCGCTGATCTTTGCCTGCATCAATATCTTCGGCGGCTTTCTTGTCACTCAGCGCATGCTCGGGATGTACAAGAAGAAGTCGAAGTGAGCGGCCACCTCGGGCTGATGGGATCAATGGGGACCTGAGATGAGCGCCAATCTCTCTGCATTCTTGTATCTCGTGGCGGGGGTGCTGTTCATCCTGTCGCTGCGCGGGCTGTCGAGCCCGGCGTCGTCGCGCCAAGGCAATCTGTTCGGCATGATCGGCATGGCGATCGCGGTCGCCACCACGCTCGCCAACCATCCGCCGGCGGACGGCCTCGCCTGGGTGCTGGTGATCGTCGGCATCGCCATCGGTGGCGCCATCGGCGCGGTCATCGCCCGCCGCGTGCCGATGACCTCGATGCCGGAACTGGTCGCTGCCTTCCACTCGTTGGTCGGCATGGCCGCGGTGCTGGTCGCCGCCGGCGCGTTCTACGCGCCTGAAGCGTTCGACATTGGCACGCCCGGCAATATCCATGGCCAGAGCCTTGTTGAAATGTCCCTTGGCGTCGCCATCGGCGCGCTGACCTTCACCGGCTCGGTGATCGCGTTCCTGAAACTGTCCGCGCGGATGAGCGGCGCGCCCATCATCTTACCGTTCCGCCACATCATCAACATCGCGCTCGCCGTCGCGTTGGTATTCTTCATCGTTGGGCTCGTGATCTCCGGCAGCGCGTTCGACTTCTGGATGATCGTCATACTGGCGCTGGCGCTCGGCGTGCTCATGATCATTCCGATCGGTGGCGCCGACATGCCGGTCGTGATCTCGATGCTGAACTCCTATTCGGGATGGGCCGCGGCCGGCATCGGTTTCACGCTCGGCAATTCGGCGCTGATCATCACCGGCGCGCTGGTCGGCTCCTCCGGCGCGATCCTGTCGTATATCATGTGCCACGCGATGAACCGGTCCTTCATCTCGGTCATCCTCGGCGGCTTCGGCGGTGAAACGGCTGCGGCCGGCGGCGGTACGGGCGAGCAGAAGCCGGCCAAGCTCGGCTCGGCTGACGATGCGGCCTTCATCATGAAGAACGCCTCCAAGGTCATAATCGTGCCCGGCTACGGCATGGCGGTGGCGCAGGCCCAGCACGCGCTGCGGGAAATGGCCGACCTGCTGAAGAAGGAAGGCGTCGAGGTGAAATACGCCATCCACCCGGTCGCGGGCCGCATGCCCGGCCACATGAACGTGCTGCTGGCCGAGGCCAACGTGCCCTATGACGAGGTGTTCGAGCTCGAGGACATCAACTCCGAATTCGCGCAGGCCGACATTGCCTTCGTGATCGGTGCCAACGACGTCACCAACCCGGCGGCCGAAGAGGACAAGACCTCGCCGATCTACGGCATGCCTGTGCTCCAGGTCTGGAAGGCCGGGACAGTGATGTTCATCAAGCGCTCGCTCGCCTCGGGCTATGCCGGTATCGACAATCCGCTGTTCTACCGCGACAACACCATGATGCTGCTGGGCGACGCCAAGAAGGTCACCGAGAACATCGTTAAGGCGATGTAAGGGAGCCAGCTCTGGATACGAAGGTATCTACCACCTCGCTTACGTATTGTTCAAACCACCTCGGAGATAGCGATGGGTTTCGGCAACCCGGCTCCTCGCCATCCGCAACAGCCTTTCCGAACCTAATTAGCGCCTGCCATGATCGGTAAGGCGGATAGCGTCGTCCTTTGATCGAAGGCGAACCGAAGGTGCAGAGCTTCCTGCGTTCCGGCTTCGAGATCCATAGCTTTTCGGTCGTCGAAGCGGAGATTGCCGCTGACGACCTGAAGACCGCAGCGTTCAGACTGCCCGACCTCTGGCAACGCATGTCCGGCTCGTAGTCACCCACGATCAGTTGCTCAAGGAAATTTGGATTGGTAGCCAGTGGGATAACATCCAGTACCTTCGTGTATTGGTGCGTAAGGTCCGCCAGAAGATCGAGCCGGACCCAAATCAGCCACGCCTGCTCATCACCGAGTGGGGCGTCGGCTATCGGCTCGAGAAACGCCTGGAAAACCAGCGCGACTGACTAGCGGGCGCACAGTCTCCAAAACGGCCTCGCTCGGAACAAATACTGAAAGGCCGCAAATGCCGCGAGCATTTTATCAGTCCTGCCCGTAGACGAGTAATATAGCCTCAAGCTGCGAGCACATGGTGTGATGACCGACGAAATTGCCAGTGTGCCAACACCACCAATGAAGAGTAAAAGCAAGATTTGGAAATCCATCTTCCCCTTGAAGGCCAGCGAAGTAGCCGGCCATATAGGTTTCATGGAGAGAGAGCCACGTGTGCATGTGAGCGGCATCATCCGAGTACACGAAATGGGTAGCCGATCACCCTTGCGTTCGGCGCCTTGCGAAGGAGCTGAGAACTGTTCGTAAGCCGGCTTGCCTCGGGAAAGGCTATAGTCCAGTTTTCCGGGCCGGCCCGCCGCCTTCTTCTGCAGCGGGCCGGGTATTACGATCAGGACATGGTGGGCATCACGAACTCGGCGCCGGCGCGAATGCCGGTTGGCCAGCGGCTCGTGATCGTCTTCATCCGGGTATAGAAGCGGACGCCTTCCGGGCCATGCATATGATGGTCGCCGAAGATCGACGCCTTCCATCCACCGAAGGAATGGAACGCCATCGGCACCGGGATCGGCACGTTGATGCCGACCATGCCGATCTTGATCTTGTGCGCGAACTCCCGCGCCGCGTCGCCGTCGCGCGTGAAGATCGAGGTGCCGTTGCCGAACTCGTGCTCGTTGATCATGCGTGCGGCGGTGTCGTAGTCGGGCGCACGGGCGACGGATAGGACGGGGCCGAAGATCTCTTCCTTGTAGATCTTCATGTTGGGCGTGACGTGATCGAACAACGACCCGCCGATGAAGTAACCGTCTTCGTAGCCCTGCATGTTGAAGCCGCGGCCGTCGACCAGCAGTTTGGCACCCTCTGCGACGCCGGCGTCGATATAGCCGCGGACCTTGTCCAGATGCTGCTTGGTGACCAGCGGGCCCATTTCGGCCTCCGGATCCGTACCGGGCCCGATCTTGAGGCTGCGGATCTTCGGCTCCAGCGCGGAGATCAACCGGTTCGCGGTTGTCTCGCCGACCGGCACCGCGACGGAGATCGCCATGCAACGCTCGCCGGCCGAGCCAAAGGCAGCGCCCATCAGGGCATCGACTGCCTGGTCCATGTCGGCGTCCGGCATGATGATCATGTGGTTCTTGGCACCGCCCAGCGCCTGGCAGCGCTTTCCGGTGCTGGCAGACGTCTCGTAGATGTACTTTGCGATCGGCGTGGATCCTACAAAGCTGATCGCCGAGATGTCGGGATGATGCAGCAGCGCGTCGACGGTCTCCTTGTCGCCATGGACCACCCCGAAGACGCCGTCGGGCAGGCCCGCTTCCTTGAGCCACTCCGCGACGATGACGGATGCCGATGGATCGCGCTCGGAGGGCTTCAGGATGAAGGCGTTGCCGCAGGCCAGGGCCACCGGAAACATCCACATCGGCACCATGGCGGGGAAATTGAACGGCGTAATGCCGGCGACCACGCCGAGAGGCTGGCGCATCGAGTAGCTATCGACGCGCGTCCCAACATTCTCGGTGATCTCGCCCTTCAGAAGCTGCGGGGCGGCCGTCGCGAACTCGACGACCTCCATGCCGCGCTGAATCTCGCCGACCGCGTCGGAATGGACCTTCCCATGCTCGGCGACGATGACGTCTGCCAACTGGCTGGTGCGTTCCTCGAGAATTCTGAGGAACCGGTTGAGGATCCTGGCCCGCCGCAGCGGCGTCGTCGCCGCCCATCCAGGTGCAGCTTTCACTGCCGCCGCGACTGCATCCGCCACATCCGCGGCGTTCGCGATCGGCACCGATGCGGCCTGTTCGCCTGTTGCAGGATTGAACACGAACGATGACCGCCCGTTGCGGCCAGCGACGCGCTGGCCATTGATATAATGCTGAACTTGCGTAACCACGATGAACCTCCTTGTTTCCTCAATGATCAATGCGAAGAGTTGGCAACCCATCCCAAACACCGGTGACGCACAAGCTTATGCCGGTTGGGCCGCTACCGTCGAAGACATCGGCAGATAGCGGCTGCAGAGCCTCAAGGATCGCCGTGCTCGTCCCTCCGCCCGCGCTCCACGGTCAGCCTACGATTGACCACGCTCGCTGCGCATTTCTCCCGCGAATTATGTTGGCTTCTCGCCGTGAATGCGTCCCGAAATGCTCATGTTATCGGGCGTATGCTCGAACAGCAGAACATTGATAATCTTGGGACCCGATCGACTCGTGGGTGACTTTGACAATGTCGCGGATGAGCTGCGTCTTACGGGCCTTCGTGCGACCGGCGGCGATATGACACTCGATATAGGGCATAGCTATCTCCGCTCTCACTTCAAACGTGCGATCAGCTCCTTGTCGTGCGCGCTACCCTCGACGAACTCGGTTAGATGTTGCCCGTGTTCCACAAAATTGATGCCGCTCCCTCCCTGATGATTCTCAGGGGCTCGACGGTCGCCCCGATGACGACGAGTAGCAGGCCGGCTGATCGAGCGCGCTTTTCCTCTTCCGAACGGCCGCACCGCATGCCGCAAGAAATCATCAGCATCGGACTTCCCTCAGTTGAACCGGTTAGTTATCGAATTCCAGGCGGACGCATTCCACCGACTGCTCGTTCAGATCGGGCTCGGACATCGATCTATTCCACGTATCGGGCAACGGATGGCTCCGTTAGGCGCCAATCCCCCTCAGGTTCTGCCTTGGTGATTGATACCAGCCAGCAGACAAGCAGCGTCAGCGGCAAGGTGAAGAGCGCCGGAGAGTCGTACGGAAAGATCGCGGGGCCAAGACCCAGCACCTTTGACCAGATCGTCGGGCCCATAGCCGTCAGAACAACCGATGAGATAAGGCCGAAGGTGCCTCCGATGACCGCACCACGCGTCGTCAGGCCGTCCCAGTAGATTGCCAGGATCAGCAAAGGGAAGTTGGCGCTGGCTGCGATCGCCGTGGCAAGCGCGAGCAGGTAAGCCACATTCTGGCCCTCGCATGCCAGTCCGAGCAATATGCCGAGCACTCCCAATGCAACCGAGGAGATCCGCGATATCTGGAGGCGCGTCCGCTCAGTGAGTTGCCGTCCGGACAAACCTACGACGAGATCGTTGGCAGCCGACGAGGCACCCGCTATGAGCAATCCAGAGACAACCGCCAGGATCGTCGCAAACGCAACCGCAGAGATGAAACCAGCCAAGATGCTTCCGCCCACGGCCCTCGCCAGATGGATGGGAGCCAGATTGTTCCCGCCAAAGAGCGCGCCACTGGCACTGGCGTAGGTGGCATCCCCACGGAGGAGCGCGATACTGCCATATCCGATAAAGAACAGCATCACGAAGAACAAGCAGATCAGGCAGGTCGCGTAGAACACTGACAGACGCGCTGCCCGCTCGTCGCTAACCGTGAAGAAACGCATGAGGATATGAGGCAGCCCAGCCGTGCCGAACAGGACTCCGACGCCAATCGACAACGTGGCGACTCCGTCTTGGGCGAAACTACGAATATCCAAAATCCTGTCACCGATTGGATGATTGCTCACCGCCGTCTTAAAGAGATCCGACATACTGAATCCGAACCTGACCAAGACCAGCACCGCGATTATGCAGCTCCCGCCGATCATCAGGACGGCCTTGATGATCTGAACCCACGTAGCGGCCCGCATGCCGCCGAGGGTCGAAAACACAATCATGAGCATTCCAACCATGATGATCGCCGGCGCGTAGCCGATTCCGAACAGCAAGGAAATTAACTCCCCCGCGCCGACCATTTGTGCCACGAGGTAGAAGCTCACGATTACGAGGGTGGAAGAACCCGCCAGGATGCGAACCGGCCGTTCTCTCAACTTATGAGTTAGCACGTCTGCGAAGGAATACTTCCCAAGGCGGCGCAGTGGCTCCGCAACGAGAAATAGTACAATAGGCCAGCTGGCCAAATAGCTGGCGGCGAGGAACATTCCATCCAAGCCTGAAGCATAGATCGCGCCCGACAGACCGAGGAAAGCGCCGGCGGACATGTAGTCGCCCGCTATTGCAAGGCCATTTTGTCCTGACGAGATCGAGCTTCCAGCCGTAAGATATTCCGATGAACTGGTTGCGCGGCGCGCCGTCCAGAAGCTGATGAGCAGCGTAAGCACCGCGAAGACCACGAAGAATAAGATGGTCGAAACGTCCGCCTGGCGTACTTGAGCCTCGGGCTGCGCCGAGTACGCCGATCCGCTAACCCCGAACGTATATGCAATCGCGAGCAAGAGGCTCATGCCATTCCGTGACTTACGCATCATTCAATCTCCGTGCCGCATGAACACGAATAAACCGGTCAAGATGACGCTGAAAGCCATGCAGCTGGCCAACGCGATCATCGCTGGACTAAAGGTTATTGAGGCAATAGTGGCGGGCGCCGGGTGCCGTGCGCTATAGATGACGAAGGCCATCATCGCCAGGTATGCAAGGATCATCGCGATCATCAACCGGACACGGAGCGTGTCTGGCCTGTTGGCGGCGACGCGCAACGGATGCACCTCATCTGTTCTGTGCAAATTGCCCTCCCTGTCTAGAGTTGAGTGTGCGCCGCTTATTCTGCGATCATGTTGGTTCAACGCTAGGCAACCGCTGGCGCAACCATCAAACGTTTTTTCGAGATAGCCATATCTTCTCCTGAGATTGCCGGATGGCTCATCTTGCATTCGCAGGGTCTATCGATTGCTTCGCATGGCTCCGCCAGAGCAATTCAGCGCGACCAATCGACCGGTCGCAGGCTCTGGCCTCCGTCTTATCGGCGTGACAGATACCGCGTTCAGTTCAAATCGCTTCGCCCGGACACACCAAGTTCATAGGCTCATTTGGCAAGCCGAACTGGAAGACATCTAGCGACGGCGAGCAGTGAATACGCCGCCGAAGGACGATCGGCGTGTCCACTAAAAGGACACGTCGTGTTTGTCAGCATCAACCCACAGGCTCACCCGGGAGATTTCTCATGAAGCTCTATTGGTCGCCGAACTCCCCTTACGCTCGAAAGGTTGTGGTGGTTACCAAGGAGCTGCGGATCGACGATCGTGTCAAACTCATTGAGACATCTGCAATGCCGACCAAAGAGAACCCGGAGCTTTCGGCGCTTAATCCGGTGACCCGCATACCGACGCTTCAATTGAATACAGGGGAGGTTCTTTTCGATAGCAGCTTAATCTGTGAGTACCTGGATGAATTCTCAGACGGTGGACTGCTGCCGATGCTTGGGCCAGCCCGACGGCAAGTGCTCAAGCTCGAACTGTTTGGCCTGGACATTATGGACCGCGCTGTGGTCTGCCGCCAAGAAACCCTACGGCCTGAAAGCTACCGCTGGAGCGGATGGGTCGATGCTCAGTTTGATCGGATCGGCAAGGTCCTCGACGTCCTTGACGCCAATGCACCTGCACTCGATCCTGACCTCGGCTCCATCACCGTCGGTTGCGCCCTCGAATATCTAGACTTTCGCTTCGGTGACCGCCCCTGGCGATCACGACGGCCGCGACTGACTGCCTGGCAGGAGCAATTTGCCTTGCGGCCAAGCATGACAAGCACAAAGCATCCTCAGTGACCAAAGTTCTAGTGCATCGGCATGCCCGTTAGCCGCCGTGCAATTGCCCAGGCTTGCCACACGCAATCCGCCTCCCGTCGGAGGAACCGGTCTGTCTTGACCGGCAAAGAGACGCCCTTCGGCGCCCTCTCCCAGACTCGCCGGGATCTCCTTGGAGGTCCCGGCGCTTTTTTATATCCGCGGCAGCGATCCGAGCTGAGATTTTGCCGTCGCTGTCGTTCGGTCGATGGCGTTCCCATCGCGGTCGATCGATGGCTGATAGCCCTTGGTGCTGATTGAATGACATACCAGCCGGTCCATAGGTTACGGCTTCGTTTCCAGGATAACCTCTAACTCGATCGGCATGTCCATCGGCAACCTCGCAACGCCCATCACAAGCCGGGCCGACATCTTGTTTGGGCCAAATACTTGGTTGAACAGTTCAGAGGCGCCGTCCGCTACCTTTGGCTGATCAACAAGATCTCCTGAAGTTGCGATATAGATACCGAGCCTGACCACGCGGCTCACGTTGTCGAGCGATCCCAGGCGCTCTCTGGCAACGGCCAGGGCATTGAGGGCCGCCAGCCGTGCCGCCTCCCGGCCTGCCGCGCCGTCCAGTTCCTTGCCGACACGTCCAACAAACTTCGGCTTCTGGTTTTCGACAGGTAGCATGCCGGTGAGGAACAGCAGATTGCCTGTCTGCACTGCCTCGACGTACGCGCCGAAAGGCTTGGGTGCCTGCGGGAGTTGGATACCCAACTCCCGCAGGCTGACTTCCGCGCTTACCATCTTCCGGAATGCGCGCCGCCATCAACGTGCAGCGATTCCCCGGTAACATTCTGCGCTTCCGTCAGATAGACGATCGCATCGACGATATCCTTGACGCTGGAGACCGTGCCCAACGGGGCGAGAGTCTTCAGGAACTCGTGCGGATCGTCCTTGTGCAGGGGGGTGTCCACCATGCCGGGCGCGACCGTGTTGAAGCGAATGCCCTGCTTCGCATATTCGACTGCCAAGTTGCGGGTCATGGCCTCCAGGCCGCCTTTGGTGATCATCGGCACCGAAACGGTTAGGCCTGCGATCGGGTTTTCGACCAGCGACGAGGTGACGCCGACGACACTGCCGCCCGACTTCTGGGCCAGCATCTGCTTCACGGCATGCTGCGTGATGTAAAGATAGCCTTCCAGGTTCGTTGACGACAGCTTCTTCAGATCTTCACCAGTGTAATCGGTAAATGCCTTGGGGAAGAAGATGCCGGCATTGTTGACCAGCGCGTCGATCGAACCGAACTTGCTGATTGCGGTCTGGGCAACCTTCGCGGCCACTGATGCATCACCGATATCGCCGTCAACCAGCGCGAGCCTGGGGGACGTTGGCAGTTCCTTCGACTTGCTCACGCTGCGCGATGTCGCGACGACGTTGTAGCCCTTGTCGAGGAACGCCTTCACGGCGCCGGCACCGATGCCCTGGGAAGCACCTGTTACGATAACTGTCTTGCTCATGATATTCTCCGTTGTTTTTGGGTTGATCGTCGGAAGGTCAGTCGGCTGAACCCTTCCGCTCGAAACTTCACTGCGCTGCGACGATGTCTACGCGCACGTCGAGGCTGTTCCGCGTTGCGTTCGAGTAGGGGCAGGTCTGGTGGGCCTTCTGCACCAGCGTCTCAGCATCAGCCTTTGCCAGCCCGGGCAGATAAACCGCGAGGCCGACCTCAAGGCCGAAACCGCCCTCGGCGCGCGGACCAATTCCCACGGTCGCTTTGACGGTAGTATCGGCCGGCACTTTCGGGCCACCTTGTGTCGCGACGAACTGCATCGAGCTCAGAAAGCAAGCGGCATAACCCGCGGCAAACAGCTGCTCCGGATTGGTGCCCGGGGCACCGTCGCCACCGAGCTCCTTGGGCCGGGTCAGGCTGACCTTCAGGTTTCCGTCGGGCGTCGCCGCATGACCGACACGGCCTCCCGTCGCTGTGGCATTAGTTCTGTATAAGACATTGGTTGGCATGGCTTTCTCCTCTTCATGGGCTTGTCGTTCGCTGGTGGGACGAGAATGGGCGCAGCCGGCCGGATTGATTAGGCGGAAATATCTGGAATTACATTTCCATTTATGGGAAAATTGCCAAAATGGCTGATCTGAATGACATAGCTGTATTTGTGAAGGTTGCGCAGCTCGGAAGCTTTAGCCGTGCTTCACACGCTCTTGGCATGCCGGTTTCCACCGTGAGCCGAAAGGTCTCGGCACTCGAAGCGGAACTGGGTGTCACACTGTTGCAAAGGACGACGCGAAAGCTCGCGCTCACCTCGCAAGGCCAGGATTATTTCCACGAATGCAGTGAACCACTGAACCTCCTGTTCGACGCTGAGCGGGTTTTGACACAGACGCAGAGGAAGCCGGAGGGTACACTCAAGATCTCCGTGCCCGTGGTTTTGGGGCAAGATCCTTTTCTCGAATTTATCTCTGATTTCCTGAAACTCTATCCAAAGATCAAGGTCGACCTTTTCATCACCAATCTGTTCCTGGATCTGATCGCGGAAAATGTCGATGTCGGCGTTCGCTTTGGCGAACTGAAAGACTCGAGCTTGATTGTCAAGAAGCTTGGCAGCCAGGTTCGCTATGTCGTCGCCTCCCCTGAATATTTGAAGGATCGCAAGCCTCCAACCAAGCCCGCCGACCTCGGGCAACATCAGTGTGTCCTGCTCAACGGCAAGAACAACGAAGCGGAGTGGGAATTACTGAATGGACGCAAACGAGCGGAAATCCGAGTAGCGGGGCCTATTTCGAGTCGAGACTTCCAATCGGTCAGCACGTTTGTCTATCGAGGGCACGGCATCGGTCTTTTGCCCTCGACCTATTGCAACGACAAGATCAAAAAAGGCGAACTTGTGAGGTTGCTGCCCGACTGGGCTTCGAGGCAACTCGAAGTGCACGCCGTCTATCCCACAAGGAATTTCTTGCCTTCAAGGCTACACGTATTCCTTGAAGCGTTGAGGGCCTGGAAGAGCCCCTTGTGGACTTTACCTTAGACGAAAAGAGCTAGATACCGACGTTGCCGCGAAGGCAACCGAACTTTGCCGGTCTCCGGTAGCTCTAGTATCTGTCATGGTGCAAAGGTTCGGGCTCTATAGCAATGGCCAAGACATCCAAACTCTCGATGTCCTGCATCGCTAAACCGGCGCCCCCTGGAGGTCGCCATAGAGACCGACCGTATTCGAAAATGAATATGAACCAAGTTTACAAATGTAGCTGCAATGCACGCCGCACATCATCCGGAAACGGCGACAAATCCGTGCACTCGAATACGATCGCACCGACCTCTCTATGGTTACGACGTACCACCCCGGCCTCGGTAATTATTTCCTCGCTTAATCTCAACGGTACTTTTTACTCGTGAGACCGAAATTCCTTTCGATAGGCGAATAGCGCCGGAGTTCCGCCAGACATGATAAACAGCACATTTTGTCCGGGCTTGAGGGCTCCATTGGAAATGTCGTCCAGCAAGCCCGCGAAGGCCTTGCCCGAATAGACCGGATCAAGGAGAAGGCCCTCCTGGCGAGCCATGAGCCGAACCGCCTTTTTCATCGCCTCGGTCGGAATGCCGTAACCCTCGCCAAGCTGTGCACCGCTAATATTGACTTCGTCCGAGGAAACACCGGGAGATTCAAGCAGCCCCAACGTCGCGTTGATTTTTTCAAGTGTCCCTCGGCGAGCGTCCTCAACTCTTGCCAGCACCGCAAACGACTTGACTTTAGCTGCACCTGCGCCGAGGGCGGCGAAGCCCGCCGACAGGCCAGCATGCATCCCGCCACTGCCATTTGGCACGATTATGTGCCCAAAATGGATGTCCTGCGCAGCCGATTGTGCCGCAATTTCACTCGCGCATGCTGCGTAGCCAAGACACCCTACTGAGGACGACCCTCCAGTCGGAGCTACGTAGACCTTCCGACCGCTCGCCCGGAGAATTTCTGCGCGCTCCTCGGCGACGGCAAGCGTGCTCGCGTTACCAGCAACATCGTGAATTGTCGCGCCGAACAAGTCATCGAGAATGATGTTGCCATTCTGCGTATAGTCTTCGTCGTCACGCGCTACCACGCGCCCGAGAACCAATTCACAACGCAGTCCGTAGCGCGCGGCAGCAGCAGCCGTCAGCCGCGCGTGGTTGGACTGTCGCCCACCAACGGTGATGATGGTATCCGCGCCTTGTGCAATAGCATCGCCCAAAAGGAATTCGAGCTTCCGCAACTTGTTGCCGCCCCCACCAAGGCCCATCACATCATCCCGCTTCGCAAAGAGACCAATTCCGTTCAACTTCTCCCCTAGTGCAGCTTCAATTCGTCGAAGCCGTTGGATCGGAGTCGCTAGATCAAGTAGAGCGACGCGAGGCATACGCCGAAGATGCAAGTCGAGTGTTTTGGTCACGGAGGCGCCTTCGTAGGGTAAAGTGATGGGAAAGGGAGAAACCGTTCAATATCATGAGCTCCCGTTCCGTGAAACGTTCGTCGAGGCCGCTCAATTACCCGCGCCAAAACGAGCTACATCGCGATGTTCCCGCGAAGGCGACCGGCTGATTGGTCTGCGTAACTGTCGACTTGGAGGTCAGGCCTTTTCCGAGACTTGCCGGGATCTCCTCCGTGATCCCGGCGTCTATTTCAACCTGAAGATTGCGACCCCCTGCTCAACGGCGAGGGAGCGGTTTGAGCAAGGACTTGGCCATCTCAGTGGCTTGATTGATGGCGTTTCGATCGCGGTAAACCCTCGAAACGACGAAGCCGCCCTGCACGACAGTTATGAGCATCAGCGCAAGCTCGTTGGCATCGAGGCGTTTCGCGATTTCTCCGTTGGCTTGAGCTTCACGAAGAGCTGCCGCAAGGAGCTGCTGCAGTTCGCGGAAATAGCGTTCGATCGGTTTCCTCAACGAAACCTCGGCGATGGACGTCTCGCAAGCAAATCTACCCATCCTGCAACCCTTAAGCCCGTCGCGAGCAACGTCGAGAAAGCGGAAGACGCGGTCCAACCCAGAACCATCTGTTCCGACGGTCTCGCGCGCGAATTCACACATTTCATCGGAAACCTCACCCAGAGCCACCGACGCGAGGTCCATTTTTCCCTTGAAGTGGTGATAGAGACTGCCTTGCCCTGCACCACTTTCTTCCAGCAAGTCGCGGGGACTTACGCCTTCGTAGCCGCGCTCCCACATCAGCTTCTTGGCCGCCTTAACAAGCTCGCCCTTCGCCTTCATGACATCCTCATGATCGCATCGAATCAACTGAACGTGATTGTATTCTGTAACTACTAGTATGTAAAGACGACTGTCGATAACGGGGATCAGCCATGTTTTCTCAAGGCGTGCGGTCATGATCACGGTACTATTACGATGAAGGCCACGTCTCCCTTTCACGTTGGCGAGCAAACGATTCAAAGCCTTGCCGGCGTGCGTGATCGCATCGAACTCAAAGGGCGTGCAGTCATCCGAGACTACATGCCGGAGCAGCACCGGGCGTTCTTCGCTGCGCTACCGTTTATGCTTGTGGGAATGGCGGATCAGAACGGGCACCCCTGGGCCACCACTTTGTCTGGCCCTCCGGGGTTCATGAGTTCTTCGGAAGCGAATCTGCTTACCATCAAGTCATGGCCCGATCCGGGTGCCCCCTTGCATTCGTGTATTCGAGATGGTGTTCCGGTCGGGGGCCTCGGAATCGAACTTTCGACGCGTCGCCGAAATCGGGTCAACGGCCGCATCGAAAATTGCGTTATTGGCGAAGGTTTCTCGATCAGGGTTCAACAGAGCTTTGGAAATTGCCCGAAATACATTCAGGCACGTAGCGAAAGGCCGCGGATCTCCTCCAGGCTCCCGCCCGAAACCCGAACGGCGTCCCATCTGGGCGATGACGAGGTCAGCTTCATTACCGAGGCCGATACTTTCTTTATTGCATCTCGGTCGCCGCAACTCGACCCGCAAGAATCCTCGCAAGGTCTCGACATCTCCCACCGCGGCGGGCGTCCCGGCTTCGTGCGGGTGATATCGTCAAACGAACTTAGCTTCCCGGATTATAGCGGCAACTTGCTCTTCAATACGCTCGGCAATCTGGAAACGGACGCGCGCACCGGGCTTCTGTTCATCGACTTCCAGAGCGGCCGGATGCTGCACGTCATCGGCAGAGCCAGGATCTGCTGGGACGTTTCGGAGACGACGCGGTCCGCTGGGATTGAGAGGCTCATCTTTCTCGACATCCAATGCGTCTTGAACCGCGAGGGTGCATTTCCGCATTTGTTCGACTTTGTCAGCTACTCGCCGCATCTGGGGACGGAGGGTTAGGACGCCAAAATTCCCCTATAGGAGGTTTGCGATCGCTTGACAGGAGATGCCGGCTTCGGTCGGCGGACCGCGAATGGCCGTCTTCGCAAAAAAAGTAAGGAGACAGCGATGCTAACTCTAACCCGCCGGAACGCTCTGTTGACGGCAGCAGTTGCAGGAGCAGCGTTCGGGCTGCAGGCTCCGATGGAGCCAACATGTGATGTGCGCTTCCGCTCGCGCGACCTTTGGCCAGGTGGCTGCGACAAGGCTCTGAATCATGTGGGTTTGTTTCGGAGTTACCTCACTTGAATCGACGTGATGCACCCCCGACTCGACGGCCCCCACCCCGAGAGCAAACTAATCGCCACCTGCAATTGCTGAGAGCGTCCCAAGATACACGGGCTGCCGCGCGCTCTTGTTCAACACGAGCCGTTGCATCTCGCGCGATGGCGACGGAGCCAAGCACTTTGCCATCAAGCGCGAGATGCGCCGCGGGCCATTTCAAGCAGAGCTAACTGCTTCACGGAGCAGCGACCATGACAGCACACAAAAGCACCCCGTCCCCGAGCTTCAAAGATCGAGCTCTGTGAGCCCTGGGTGGTCTACGGGGCGCGGTCGTGAACGATCCCAGTGGAATTTGCGCTCAGATTCCTTGATCGGGAGATCATTGATACAAGCAAAGCGCTTCTCCATCAATCCATTGGCGGCGAACTCCCAATTTTCGTTCCCGTAAGAACGAAACCAGTTACCGCTATCGTCATGCCACTCGTAGGCAAACCGCACAGCGATCCGATTCTCCGTGAATGCCCAAAGCTCCTTGACCAGGCGATAGTCGAGCTCCTTCGCCCATTTGCGCCTAAGGAACGCAACTATTTCAGTGCGACCTCGGATAAACTCCGATCGATTTCGCCAGTAACTGTCCGGCGTGTAGACCAGCGCAACCCGTTCAGGATCGCAGGAATTCCAACCATCTTCGGCGCCTCGCACCTTCTGCGTAGCAGTCTCTCGAGTAAAAGGTGGAAATGGGGGGCGGGTCTCAGTCACGACGAATTCCTCGTTTTAGGTTTAGATTGAACAAAACGACGCAAGCTTGCTCGACAGACTTGCGAGGGGCCCTACGCGCTGCGCGGCTATGATTGCTATGCCTGTACGGCCTATTTCACCAAGGGCCCGTGGACAGCTGGCGCACCGTCCAGGCCCACGGTCGACCGTGATGAACCCGCGACGCGCACGACACTGGATCACCGTGTCGTGCTGGTTGCTAACCGGCCGCAGTGACCGTGTCGCCGATGCGCAACACTCCTCCTTTGATCACGGTAAGATAAATGCCGAGATGAATGTGACCGAAAAAGCGCATTAGCTCACGGGGGACATTGATGTCCCGGATTGCGCTGTCAGGATTGACCTCAGTGGCCGGACAACGGCGGGTCAGCCGCATGCCCCTACACCGAACGGCACCCAGCATTAGCTCGTGGTTTAGCCACTCGTTCTCCACCCACGGATCGAGTCCCTCGACGAGAATATTCGCCCGGAACCTGCGCGGATCGAGCCGCTCACCGATACGCGCTTCGAGGTCCCTAACCGAAGCCAGGTTAAGCACCGATACAGCGTGCATGAGCTCGGACGAGTGCACCCCGACGTCGGTGAAGCAAAGATTGGCCGCAGTGACGAGTCGCGGCTTCGATGATTTTTGATCTTCGGGAAGAAATCGCGCGAAGAACGCTTCGATCGCGGCGCGACCCTCGGCACAGTGGACGTCTTCCGACAATCTTTCAGTGCCGTCGATCACCGACAACAATCCGGTGCTGCCGTCGTAAGATGTTTTCAACCGCGCCAAGGCTTCCTGGCGTGCCAGCACCATGAACTCGAATTTGCTTAGCGGCTGAGGATTTGTTTCGTCAAACACGGTCGCAGGCAGCGCCAATGCAAATGCCCTGTCGCCTGACACACCTCGACCGGCTTGCAATGTCACCGAGTTGAGGGGCTCGTATGAGAGCCCCTTGATCGGGTATCTAGACAATCCTGAAACCTGAGCTGGCATGACGTCCACTTCGTCGCAGGGGGGCTATGCAGTGACGTATCTTGCCAATTCGGTGAGCGTCGTCCCGATAGCATCTGGCCTCACCCCCAACTCCTCAATGGGGGCGTTCACGTGATTGACCCAGAAGGTATTGAGGCCGAACGATTTGGCACCTGCTGCGTCCCACCCCCCGAACGCCGCAAACACGATACTTTCGCGCGGCAAATTGAACACAACCTCAGCCATCTGATAGGCGCGCGGGTCCGGCTTGTAAGCCTTCACGCGATCAGTGCTCAAAATGTGCTCGAATAGATCGAGGATGCCGGCGCTCTGGCTCATTTCCGTTAACATCTTGGGAGTCAGATTCGAGACGTAAGCCAGTCGGATCCCTGCTTGCCGCATCGATTTAAGCGCCTCGACCGCCTCTGGCCAAGGTTTCACGCGAAGGAAGGCATCCATGAATTTGTCGCGCGCGTCCGGCTTGAGCTCGATCTTCGCAGCCTTGAACGCGAACACCAACGCATCGTCCAGGATGTGCCAAAAATCTACATAAGTGTGGTTGAGTGTCCTGAGCCAGCAATACTCGAAGATTCGCGTGCGCCAAGCGCTGGCCAACTGAGTACCTTTGCCGGGAAAGATCTCATCAATTACCGCGTCAACCGAGAGCGGGTTGAATATCGTGAACGCATCGAATCCGATCGCCTTGGTTTTACCCACCGCCGTCTGCGCAAACGCGTCCGTGCCAAACACCTGCGCGGCTCCCCCTGCTGCAGCGGCCGCGCCGGTCATCCGCAACAAGTCACGGCGGGTCGTTGTTTTGGGCTCAATCTGACGGATCATCCGAGTTTCCATAGTTGCTCAGTCGTTGGAGGTCAGTGCGGGGCACAGCGATTGTAGGTCGGAGCACCTGTCCGTTGAGCCTCGCTTGTTGTTCATGGTGTTGAACGCGAATACGCGCGCGATCAGCTCAAGAGCTCGATAACATCGTACATACTAGTTGGTACAATTCAAGTATAAAGTTTATGTGGCGCGCTCCCCGGCGAGCACCCATTTCCCGAAGCGGTCTCTCGCCCGCCGATCAGCATCCGCGAGCTCCCTAGGCCGATTAACCCACTCGGGCGCTCCGGCATTGACCAATGGACCGGAATTCAGCCGTGATACGCAAACAGGTCGATTGGATCACTGAAGCCGCGCACCGGATATTCGCCGACGCGTTCGAGGTCGAAATCGCTATTGACGAAGTCCGCGAACGCGCGGGACAGCAGCACCGTTCGCCCCAGCTGTTTGGTGAGGGTTTCGAGACGCGAAGCCATGTTGACTGCCGGACCGATCACCGTGAAGTCGAGCCGGGTCTGTGACCCGATATTGCCGTACATGACGTCGCCGACATGGATGCCGATGCCGTAATTAAGCGGCTCACGGCCGGTTTCGCCGTTCTTTTGGTTCAAGTTAATCATGGCCTGGCGGGCCTCGGCCACGGCATGCAGCAGATTTGCGCAGGCCGACGCGTTGCTGAGCGGAAAGATGGCGAGCAGACCGTCTCCCATGAATTTCAGTATTTCCCCGCCATGTCGCGCAACCGGCTCCGACATCGCGTCGAAATAGCCATTCAGAAGATCAATCACGTCATCGCGCGGCCAGTTGTCGGAGATCCGGGTGAAATCACGGAGATCACAGATCATGATGGCGGCGCGTACGGTCGTTCCGCTTCCGCGCCTGGTGGCGCCAGCCAGAACGAGTTCACTGGCGTGCGACCCGACATAGGTTTCGAGCAGCGTTCGCGCCAGCTGGTTCTTCATGCGGATTTCGCTGACCAGCGCCAGAACGGGCAACAGCCGTAACAGGCCGGCGATATGCGCGTCGTCGAAACCTCCGGGCTGGCCGGTTGCAAAGGTCACAATATGCCGCTTGCCCAATGTATGGTACAGCGGCCACGCCACATAGTCAGTGAGGCCTTTCGCCCGCATCCTATCATAGAAGGCGTGCTTGCGGCTCAACGCGGGGTCGCGCTCCAGATTCTCGCGCACCTCGGCGGCCCCGTCATGGAGTTCGTTTGCGGGACTGTCGATGTAGTCGGAGCGCTCCCTGACATCGTAGTCCACTCTCCTAAGCTCGGCTTCGCGCATCCCGTCGGCCCACATGATCCGGGAGCCGAGCCACTGCGGATGGACAATCATGAGATGAAGCGTCGCTCGTTTGACCGGAACGCCCGCTCGCTGGAGCCGAAGGCACAGCTCAGCGAAAATATTGTCGAGGAAGCGCTCGTCGCGCGTGTCGTTTGTCAGCCAGTGCAGAACGTCGCTGTCCGCATGCTCTGTGACGTCATCGATGTTTGACGGCGCGTTCATATCTTACTCCTGAGTGGTGACCTGGAGCCGCTTGGAGCGGCCTGAAGTCACGACAAATCCCCTTACTTGTGAGGGGCTGCGGCGCCGGTTGGACCCAGCCGCGCGGCGAGGTGAACCGGGATGCGCAAAGTAGGCAGCCGCGGCGCTGGTTAGGTATTGGCAAGTTCGCCAAGTTTGATATCATAATTGCCATGCGCGTTCACATTCTCGCTCTCAATGGCGTGTTCGATACCGGCCTGGCCGCGGCACTCGACGCCTTCGGCACCGCCAACGCTTTGGCAGAGATGACCGGCCTTTCCTCGCTGCGCTTCCAGATGAAGGTGGTGGGCCTGCGCAAGATCATCACTACCACGCATGGCCTGAGCGTGCCGGTGACCGCGGCGGCGCGCGCGCAGACACCGGACGTGGTGTTGATGCCCGCCATCAACCACTTGAAGCCGGAACCGCTGGTACAGGCGTTGGCCAGCGACGAGGTGCGCGAGGCCGGCGCGATGCTGCGCAAATGGTCGGAGCGCGGCGCGCTGACCGCGGCTGCGTGCGTTGGCACGTTCGTGCTGGCGGAAGCGGCCCTGCTCGATGGCGAGGAGGCCACCACCACATGGTGGCTGGCGCCGCTGTTCCGACAGCGCTATCCGCTCGTGCGGCTGGATGAGTCGCGAATCATCGTGCAGTCCAACGCGGTAGTCACCGCCGGCGCGGCGCTTAGCCATCTCGACCTGGCGCTGACCTTGATCCGGCGCGCCAGCCCCGACTTGGCCAGCCTCACCGCGAAATACCTTGTGACAGATGTGCGCACCTCCCAGGCTGCGTACACGGTCGCCGACCACCTGGCTCACGCCGATCCGCTGGTGCAACAGTTCGAGCGCTGGGCGCGGCAACACTTGGCCGAGGGCTTCTCGCTCGACCATGCTGCGGCAGCGCTCGCCACCAGCAAGCGCACCCTGGCCCGACGGATGCAAAGCGTACTGGGCAAGACGCCCCTCGCTTACTTCCAGGACCTGCGGACGGAGCGCGCCGTGCATCTGCTCAAGACCAGCCAGGCCAGCGTCGACCAGATCGCCGCTGAAGTCGGCTATGCTGAAGGCGTGACTCTGCGCGCGCTGCTGCGTCGGAGGCTAGGTTGCGGCGTCCGCGAAATCCGCCGCAACCTCTGAGGACATTGCTCCAACCTGCCTGGCATGTCGGCCAAATTGGGCGAGTTCATTGTCCCATGCTGCACGGTCACATTTTCGGGCAGCAGACATCACACAACATCTCAGGCAAACCGGGGTTCTGTCGCCTTGTAGCTCGCGCGTCCCGGACCATCTGGTTGCTGATGCCGGTCAGTTCGACGATCTTCGCGGGGATCGGCCGCTGCGGATTGACGAGAGAGTGCCACTCGTCGACCACCTGATGGTTACGGACCTTGACCGCTCCGATTTCGGTGATGCGATCACCGGACGACCAGGCCCCTGTAGTCTCGATATCGACGACCACGTAGTCCTGCTCCGGGTCTAACCCGTAGTCCACGCGGCCGATCTCAACCGGGATGCCGTCGTTCTCCAGTTGGCGCAGGCGGATCAGTTGGTTGCGACGTATGGCGTCGCCTTCCGCCTTGACCTCGACGAATGACACCTTGCCGTCGCGCACGTGCATCAGGTCGGGGTGCGCTCGACACTCCAGCGGCGATCGAAGGTAGTCGCCTGCGCGGCGTCATTCTACATAAGCTTATGGAGGAACTGGCGACCAGCGAACTCGCCACGAACGGCGGCGAGGCGAGAGAACGGGCGCACCTGCTCTGTCAACAACTCGCGACGGACACGACCACGGGCGGCAAGCCCGATCCCGCTGAGATGGCGGAGACGGCTCTGGGGACATTCGCCCTCCCCGAATTGCAGCCATTCATTCATCGGTTCGCTTCGGAAGTGGCGTTGTACTGCGCGTCGACCGCGGGCGCCGGCGAATTGATTTCGGGGCGAGCGGATGCCATCGCCCGAGCGGACAATGGCGACCTGGTCGTGTTCGATTGGAAAAGTGACGTCGCGCCCAGTGAGCGCAACCGCTCCGCCTACAGAGAACAGCTCCGCCAATATCTGCGCGTACTTGGCGCGCAGCGCGGTGCGGTTGTTTACATGACTTCGGGCCGCACCGATTGGATCAGGGCGACCGATTAGGCAACCGGCGCGAAGATGGGCTCCCCCGCCCTTCGCGAAGCTCTCTGACTCCCCGCTACAGTTGCCCGGCATGAGGTCGTCCTGTGGGGGAGTGATTGACGTTCGGCCACCGGACAGAGACTTTCTGCACTCCACACGGAAGCTACTCGGGCCATCCCGATCGAATATGCGGCTCAATTGGGAAGGATTCGATGCTCTTCTCCTGTTTGATGCCTAGCCCAAGACTTAACTCCGATCACAGAGCCCATCGAGTAGTAGCCGGAACGAATTTGGGTTTGATCGATTCGTCCTGCACGAAGGATTTTCGATGCTGGGGCCCGCCAAGAGAAAGCCGTCGAAGATCCGCTCACTGCGCGGATGGGCGATTGATGTACTGGCCGAGGCGCATGCCATTCGGGAGTGCGAAGATCACGGCTGGATGCGAGATCGTGCCGATCCACATGCCCGAGAACGAGCCAATTCCATCGCGCGCCAAGAGCCCCCGCCAGGGGTCTCTCCAGACGCAGCCTCGGCCGCAATTTTGGAGGTGCTGGGGTCGATCGGCGACACTTGTCCCGAGTGCTCGCCCAGTAAGCCCATTGCACGGGCCGCCGGTCTTTGGCGGGCCGGGCACGACTAGACTAGCCCCGCGCACGCCGCAGCGCAGCGTCCAACCGCTCCTTTTCCTTTCGCCAACAGGCGTCTTCGGCCTTTACTGGATTTTCGTCTGCCTTTGATGATCGCGTGTGTCGTGCTATCGGCCCGCATTGTTAGCCATTAGGTTTTGTCGGAGCCTTACTTTGTCGATCTTGCCGAGCGAGGTGAGTGGCAACTCGGTAACGATGTGAACCTGCTTCGGTGTGTGGATCGCTCCTTTCAATGCTTTGACGTGAGCGACGATCGTGTCCTTTGTGATGTCGGATCCCGGTTCCACGATGACGGCAGCCGCGACCGTTTCGCCCCAATAGTTGTCTGGTAAGCCAACCACGGCGGCCATCTTTACTCCCGGACAGTTGGTCAGCGCATCCTCGACTTCTCGCGGATAGACATTGAATCCGCCGGAGATGATGAGGTCTTTCTTGCGATCGACGATGAACATGTACCCGCGTTCGTCCATGCGTGCGACGTCGCCGGTATGCACCCACCCGTCTCGAAGTGTTTCGGCGGAGAGTTCGGGTTGACGCCAGTAGAAATCCATCGCCGCCGGAGTGCGCGCACATATCTCGCCGGGCTCGCCAACCGGGACCTCTCGACCCGCGCTGTCCAACAGACGCACCTCGCAGTTCGCTACCGGCAATCCGCAAGACGTCAAGAGCTCCGGGACCAAGTGGTCCTGGCGCCGGAGCACTGAAATTGGGTAGCACTCGGTTTGACCGTATCCCTGTGACAGAATCGGCCCCAACCGATCAATCGCCTGCTGCAGCCTTTGCGGCGATGCCGGTGCCGCACCATAATAGATGCACTGAAGCGACCCGATGTCATTCCGGGCGAGTTCGAGGTGGTCCAGCAACGCGTACAGCATCGTCGGTACCAGGAATGTTATGTTGATCCGTCCCTTTTCAATCGCGTTGAAAACCCGGTCGGCTTCGAACTTTGATACCGTATGAACGGTTCCACCCCGATGCCAGGTAGGAAGTAGCATCGTTCCGCCTGCATGACTGTTCGGGGCGATAGCCAGATAGTGAGGGAGCTCCGGCAATTCGATATCGGCCAGAACGCTCACGCACGCGAAGGCGACCGCGTTTCGATTCGACCGAACTGCACCTTTGCTTCGACCAGTCGTGCCGCCGGTATAGTGGACAAGTGCGATATCATCGGGCTCGGCCAGATCGACCGCCGTGGTCGCGCCGCTATCCGCAGCGAGTTGCAACAGGTCGGGGGCGGCGTCAAAGGCGCCCAAAGAGAACAGTTTGACAGCGCTCCCGCATTTGGAGGCCAAATCTCTGCCACGCTCGGAATGCGTCGCAGTGGAGATGACGATGGCGGCCGATTCACTGTCCTCCACTTGGAAGGAATGGTCTGCAAGTGAACCCTTCGGATGGAGCCATGTGACGCTTAGTCCCAACCCTTGAGCTGCAACGGCGGTGCACCAGCTCTCCGCCGAATTCTCGGAGAGCAGGGCGACGCGCTCGCCTCGCTTAAGCCCACCGCGCGAAAACACCGACTGAATACGTCCGATCAAGTCTACCGCCCCAGCATAGCTGAGGGTCCCGATCTCGGATGAGAACGCTATCCGGTCGGGATATCTGCGCAGGGCGCGAAGTGTCTGGCCGGCGATGGTCAGGCCGCTGTGGATCGACAAGTTCATCGCAGTCCTCCCGTTTTGTCTTTGTCGGCTATAAAGTGACTTCAAAGTAAAATGGTCGACAAGCCTTTGTGATGCGCGAAATCAGCGCGGCCTGTGGTTCTAGTATGTCAGGTTTGGTCCGAGCGCGCCCTTATGGACTCTCGCAGATAGTCGGCGAACCGATCCGCCATTTCTTGTCCGCTGAAGGCGCCATCCGGTCGAAACCAGCGGGTCATCCAGTTCACCGATCCCATGTAGAAAAAGACAGTGAGTTTGGGATCGACTTTGCGGATGGATCCGTCGTCGACGCCTTTTGCAATGAGAGCCCGGAAACGACGATCAAAGCGGTTTCGGCCGGCTACGATCGTCTTCCTGTTCTCGGGCTGGAGGGCATCGAACTCCATCAACACCGCGGATGCGCCAAATTCGCCCGTCAGGAGTTCGACGTACCGGCGCGCGAGCGCCACCACCCGATCGAGCCCGTTGCCGGGCACGCTCTCCGCGTAGGTCATCGCCTGGGCGCCGAGCTCGTTCGAGATCTGGTGGCAGGCGTAGAGGATCTCTTCCTTGTTCTTGACGTAGTAGTAGAGGGCCGGCTTGGTGACGCCGAGTTCTGCCGCGATGTCGTCGAGCGAGGTATTGTAAAAGCCGCGCGCACTGAAGGCTCTGGCAGCCTTCCGGATCAGGGCAGCCCGCTTCGCTGCGAACTGGTCGTCGCGACTCTGACCAGCGTCTTTCCAGGCGTCAGCCCTTCGTGCAGGCAATTTTGTCTCCCTTCGTCCCGCGATTACCAGAAGGGACTGACTTAAACAATCAGCTAGGGGGGCGATCCGGTGCATATGTGCGTCCTCACGAGGAGACGGCGTACCCGCCGTTGACCGGATAGGTCTGGCCGGTGATCCAACTCGCCGCATCGGAGCTCAGAAAGAGGATCATGTTGGCGGCATCGGTCGGTTCACCCAGGCGGCGGATGACATAGCTCTTGAGCATTCGGGCCACCGCTTCATCACTGATGAGGCCGGACACTCCGGGCGTACGGATTCCCGACAGTGCAACGCAATTCGCGGTGATGTCCGACCGTCCAACGGCCTTGGCAAGCGCTCTCATGAAGCCGGCAGCTCCCGCCTTCGCGCCGGAATAGACCGCGAGGTGGGGTTCGCCCACGCGGCCCGCATCCGAAATTACTGTGGTGATCCGCCCATATCGTCGCGACATCATATTCGGCAAAGCCGCTTTGCAACAGTTCAAGACGCCGTAAAAATTGGTACCGAGCCAGGTGGCCCAGTCTTGCGGGCCGGTCTCCCAAAACGGCTTGATGTCCGCAACATCCTGCGTCGGGCCGGCATTGCCGGCATTGTTGACGAGGACATCGACAGGACCAAAAACCTCCTGCGCCTGCGCGAACATGTCCGCGACCGACTCGAGCGCCGTGACATCCGCCTGAACGGCGATGGCGGAGCCGCCCATCGCGCGAACCTCTTCGGCAACAGCCAGCGCCCGATCCAGATGGAAATCGTTGACCACCACGCCGCCGGCGCCGCTGGAAGCCAGGTGCAGCGCGGCCTGCCGGCCCACCCCCTGTCCTGCACCGGTGACGAGCGCGATGCGTCCCTTGAGGTCGAGGATATTGGTCATGAGTAGGCTCCTTCAAGATCGTGGTTGACTTTCTGTACAATTATTTTACTCTGAAGTAAATAGCGGAGAGCGAACGAAATGACGGAAGAGCTATCCATTCAACGACGCGCTGCGGCTGCCTGGTTCACGCTGAATCGCGCCAAGGAGTTGAACAGTCTGAGCCCGAACTTGTTGAAGGCCCTGGATCTTGGCCTCGCCGAGATGCTGGCGGATCAGTCAGTTCGGGCGATCGTCTTCACGGGCGCTGGTCGCGCGTTTTGCGCAGGCGCGGACCTCAAATTCCTTGAAACACTGCCTGATCACGAACGTGATGAAGCTACCGCAGCGTTCCTTCTGAGCGCGACAACCCTCATGTCGAGAATTGCAGCAAGTCCGAAACCGACGATTGCCGCGGTCAACGGGATAGCGGTCGGTGGTGGCCTGGAATTACTGCTGGCCTGCGACATCATCATCGCGGCACGTGGAGTATCGATCGGAGATGGTCACGCCAACTACGGTCTTGTGCCCGGTGCCGGCAGCAGCATTCGCTTGCCTCGTCGGATCGGAATCGGGCGCGCCAAACAACTTCTGTTCACGGGCGAGCTATTGCCTGCCGAGCGACTGGCGGAGTTTGGCCTCGTCAACGAAGTCGTCGAGCCCGCAGAGCTTCATTCGCGCGCCGATGCAATCGCCGACGCCATCGCGGCCAAAAGTCCGATCGGGCTCTCGCGCATGAAGCAGCTCGTCGAGCACGCCTTCGACATGTCGGAGGCGGCCGGCCTCGCGCTGGAACAATCTCTAAGCAATTTGCACACGAGGAGCTTCGACCGAAGCGAAGGTTTGGCGGCGTTCCGCGAACGCCGCAAGCCGAATTTCCTCGGCCGATAGCAGCCACTCCAGGGAGCAAATGTCATGAAGGAAGAAGTCTTTGTAGTCGGCGTTGGTATGACGCGCTTCGGCCGCTGGTTGGATCGGTCCCTGAAATCGCTTGTGGCCGAGGCCGTTATTCAGGCGCTTAAAGATGCCAACTGTCAGGCATCGGACGTTGAGGCCGCGTTCTTCTCGAATACGACCCAGTCGATCATCGAGGGGCAGCATCTGATCCGCGGTCAGATCGCCTTGCGAGAGATCGGGATCGAATCCATTCCGATCGTGAACGTCGAGAATGCCTGCGCCAGCGGTTCCACGGCCTTCTATCAGGCGATCAATCATCTTCGTGCGGGCGCTGCTGAAATCGCGCTCGTGGTAGGCGCGGAGAAGATGTACGACGTAGACCGAGTGAAGTCTGCGGCTGTCTTCGATGGCGGGTGGGACGTGCACGAGTCGAAGGCCCTTGCCGAGCGCCTCGTCTCGATCGGGGCCGGCTTCCCGACGCCGGCGGGGCGCGGGCCAGGGGTAGCAAGCCCGTTCATGGAGCTTTACGCGTCTCTTGCCAAGGGTCACATGAGCAAATTCGGCACGACCGAACGTCAGCTCGCGACCGTCGCCGCCAAGAACCACCGGCATTCCACGCTGAACCCGCTATCGCAATACCAGAACGACATGAGCGTCGAAGACGTGTTGGCGGGCAAGCTCATCGCCTGGCCACTCACGCTGCCGATGTGTTCGCCGATCAGCGACGGCGCCGCGGCAGCGATCCTCTGCACCAAGCGAGCACTGCAGCGACTTTCCAACGTCCGGCCGGTCAGCGTTATCGGTTGCGCTCTCGCCAGCGGATCCTCCCGTGAATGGACCGATGCCGAGGGACACATTTGTCGACGTGCAGCGGACAAGGCGTACGACCAGGCCGGTGTCGGACCGCAGGACATGTCAGTCGCGGAGGTGCACGACGCATCAGCGTTCGCAGAAGTCGTCCAGATAGAGAACTTGAGGTTCTGCGAAATCGGTGAAGGGGGGTCGTTTTCGGAGCGTGGCGAGACCGCATTGGGCGGCCGAATTCCGGTCAATCCGTCTGGAGGTCTCGAATCGAAGGGGCACCCGATCGGCGCCACCGGACTCGGTCAGATCTACGAACTCGTGCAGCAGCTCCGCGGCGAGGCCGGCGCCCGGCAGGTCGCGGACGCGCGTCTCGCGATCGCTGAAAACGGCGGCGGCTTCATCGGAGTCGAAGAGGCTGCCGCTGTTGTTACCATTCTCGGGAGATGAAGGATGATCCCCGAGAAACTGCGTCAAAGACTGAAGCTGCCGGTAATGGCCGCACCGCTATTTCTGGTGTCGGGACCGGACCTCGTCGTCGAGGCATGCAAGGCCGGCGTCGTCGGAGCATTTCCGACCCTCAACCAGCGAAAGGTCGAAGGGTTTGAAGCATGGCTGATCGAAATTCGGCGCCGTCTGCCCGACGAGAGCTCGGCGCTGTTTGCCCCCATGTTCGGGATTCATCGCACGAATCCACGCCAAGCGCCCGACTTGGCGCTTGCGATCAAGTACCAGGCTCCCATCGTCGTCACGACCCTTGGCATAACGCGCGATATTGTCGATGCGATCCACGCTTATGGCGGTCTTGTATTTCACGATGCGACGACGGTCAGACATGCGATCAAGGCGCTGGAAGCGAACGTGGATGGGATCATCGCGGTCACGCAGGGGGCCGGGGGTCATGCGGGGACATACAATCCATTCGCCTTCCTGGGCGAACTGCGGCCTATCGTCGGGAAGAAGACTCTCATCCTC
The DNA here is from genome assembly GCF_023375135.1 of Bradyrhizobium sp. C-145. NCBI lineage: Bacteria > Pseudomonadati > Pseudomonadota > Alphaproteobacteria > Hyphomicrobiales > Nitrobacteraceae > Bradyrhizobium > Bradyrhizobium sp. C-145. The sequence continues at coordinate 8,781,578 of NZ_CP088150.1, forward strand.
GCCGGCGCGATTAGCAGTGGGCAGGCGATCGCGGGTGCGATCGCCGCGGGGGCCGACATGGTGTCGCTTGGAACGAGGTTCGTCGCGACCGAGGAGAGCATGGCTTCCCGCGGCCAGAAGGAAATGATCGTCTCCTCATGCATCGAAGATATCGTCTTCACGGATGAGATCTCGGGGATGGGAGCGAGCTTCCTCAAGCAAACCATCGAGAAATTCCGTCCGCCGGAGAGCGGGCCAGTTCAATTCAATGTGGCCGAGGAAATCAGTCCAAAGGTCTGGAAGGACTATTGGTCCGCCGGTCAGGGCGTGGGGGCGATCACCGAAATCGTGTCCGTCCGCACTCTCTGCGAGCAGCTCAAGGCCGAATACCAAAGCGGAGTCACCCGACTTGTCAGAGCCCAAGTCGGAGGACATGGCGAACTCATCACCCAGCAATAATACGCAAATCATCGCGGGGAGGAATCAACGATGCAAATACGCGTTCTGCTGGCGTCAATCGCGCTTGCGACATTCTCTATGTTGGCGCACGTCCAAGCCGCAGATGATCGCGTCAAAATCGGTGTTCTGACAGATATGAACGGCCCCTATGCAGCGATAACCGGCAAGGGGTCTGTCGTCGCGGCAGAGCTCGCGATCGAGGATTTCGGCGGGAAGGCGCTTGGCTGGCCAGTCGAGCTCGTCGTCGCCGACCACATGCAAAAGCCTGACATCGGCGCAAGCATCGCCAGAAAGTGGTACGACAACGAGGGGGTGGATGCCATCTTCGACGGCGCCGGCTCATCCGTTGCTTTGGCGATCCTGGAAATTGCGAAATCACGCAACAAGATCGTTGCATTTTCCGGCGTTGTTTCGCCCGACGTAACTGGAAAGTTGTGTGCCGAAACGATCTCGAGCTGGGCATGGGACACGCATGCGATGGTCGCGACGAGCATCAAGTCTCTGATGAAGTCCGGCGGAAAGCGCTTCTTCTTTCTGACTCTCGACGCCGCCGCAGGTCGCGCGTTGGAGGCGGACGCGACCAAGATCATCGAAGCGAACGGTGGATCCGTCGTCGGCTCCGTGAAACACCCGATCAATACTGCGGACTTCTCCTCGTTTCTTTTGCAGGCTCAGGGAGCCAAGCCAGATGTTATCGTGCTGGCCAACGCCGGTGCCGATGCAGTCAATTCACTGAAGCAGGCCGCTGAATTTGGCCTTACGTCGGGGACCAATTCGATCAAGGTGGCTGGTCTGCTTGCTATGATCAACGACATCGAAGCGCTGGGCCTTGATTTTGCGCAGGGCGTCGTCGTCTCCGAGTCATTCTACTGGGACATGAGCGACGCCACCCGAGCTTGGACAAAACGGTTCAGGGAACGCACGGGCGCGGCGCCGAACATGCTGCAGGCGGCGGTTTACAGCTCGGTGCTTCATTATCTGAAGGCGGTCGAAAGCGTCGGCAAGACCGAGGGGATTTCTGTTGCCGCGTCGATGAAGGCGGCCCCAATCAACGACATGTATTCCAAAGACGTCAGCCTGCGCGCCGATGGGCGGGCGGTTCGCGACTTCTATCTGTTTGAAGTGAAGCGCAAGTTGGAGTCGAAGGGTTCATGGGACGACTACAAGCTGCTTCAGACGTTGCCGGGAGAAGAAGCGTTTCCGGTCTTGGCCAGTCCTTGCCAGCTGCTGAGGTAAGGCACTGCGGAGAGCGTCGCATGCCGCGCTAAGCGAAATATTGGTCGACCGTTGACGGGCCGGTCGAGGATGGGGTCGAAGATCGCCGTTTAGTTAGCCGCTTCATGCGGGAAGGCCGCCGATTCTACGATGGAAAGCAAACGGCTATGGTCAGATCGAACGAGGAACATTAGTTTGTCGGCGCTGAACTACGGCGACCAAGCAGGGCGTTTCTGGTGTAGTGGCTCGGCGGGGCAATGGAGTACACCGGCTAGGCCATTGATCCGCTGGTGGGCCCGAGAGCACTCAAACCTGCAACCTGACTGTGAACAAGCACCGAAGCGGGACCCCAGCTTAGATGACCGCAATGCTTTGATGTAGCATGAGGGAATTCGTTCCGGGTGTGGTCCGGATCGGCGCCGATCGGGACCCCGGTTGTCTGCCAAGTTCACAAACTCAATCAACGGGTTGGCCCTCACGTAGCCCCGGGGTCGCCCTTCAGCGCTTGTTCACAGTCCCATCAGGGCGCTTCTCGATCCCGACCTCTCGCGGCGCGAACCGGAGGCCTTCTGCGGGGATGGCTGGAGATTCGTGACGCGGCATGCCGGGCTTGCTCCTGTCCGACGATCTATGCTGTTCGTTGATTGCCGAGGGATTCGCTCGTCTGGCCCCTCGGACCGCAGCGGCCGCTGTGCGGCGAGTTGAAGAATCTCGACGACATCCTCGGGACCCTTCACGAGCCGCGCAGAGCAAACGTTGTACGCTGCTGCGGTGCGCCCGGCCCGTCGCGATGAGACGTTCCGCGGCTATTTGAGCTGGGTGTTTGCGATCGGCAGGATGGACGCGATATGCCAACCTTCTGCATCGCGAACGAACGTTTGGCTGATGAGAAAGGCGTTGTCTTGAGGCGGTTTTCCTGGAAGGCCACGCGTGAAAACGATCGGGACAAGAATCTGCATGACATCGTCCGAGATCGTCGCTACGTGAAACTGCGACATGTCGGGTTCAAGATGCCACGTGCCCTCGTAATATTCCTTGAACCGAGCGGCGACCGCATCGCGCCCTCTGGTTTCGACGCCGCGCGAAAACCAGAGCATGCTGGGCGAATTCCAGAGCATGGATTTCACATTGTCCGCGTTATGCGCATTCTGCGCAGCAACGAATTTTGCAAAGAAGGCCCGTGCCTCGGCTTCGTCCGCGGCAGCGGATGCGTGGCCACCCGTTGCGACTGTCATGAGGACAATAAGGAGGGCTGCCCCGACCGGAGGATAGCGCATGGGGTGCGCAAATCGCCGTAGCATCGCAACGATCGACGAGTTGATGTAATTGGTCATACTAACATTGCTCCGTTTCGACGCCGCTTCGGCCGACGCGTTTGCGCGTCATCGATGCTCAGGTTGATCCAGGGTAGCGCCATCCGCACGAACGGAAGCCACCGCACTCGCTGAAAAGTTCTCGCCGGCGGGCCCCGGCAGGGTCCGCTTTCGATCAAACGGCATATCGCGCTGCCAGCGCTCCATTCATCAGGCCGCCGACGAGCGCCTGGCGCGTCTTCTGGTGGTCATCCCATACGGCCTGTTCAGGTAGCGACGGGAAAACCCAGGGCTCACCCCGGTCCAGGCCCTTCAGCGCCGCGTCCACCAGCTGTTGCGGCTTCATCACCGCGGCTGTTGGAAGATTGCTGACAGGCAAGCCGGCCTTGTTCCAGAAATCGGTGTCTATCGCAGGCGGGACAACCACCTGTACAAGGATGCCCTTGCCCGCGACCTCGCCTTGCAAGGCCTGCGAAAGGCTCACGACGTAGGCTTTGGAAGCATTGTAGACGGCGAACTCCGGCCACGGATGGAAGGCCAACACGGACGCGATGTTGACGATGGAGCCAGCGCCGCGCGCCAGGAAGCCGGGGAGCACCGCGTGGGTCAGACGAGTCAACGCGGTAATATTGACCGCTGTCGTCTCCTCCGACGCCACTGAACTCTGCGTGGCGAACGGGCCGAAGCTTGCGGTGCCGGCGTTGTTGATGAGGGCGGTGATCGCCCGATCGCCCAGGATCCGCGCCTCGATGCGCGCCAGATCCTTCGCGTCGGCGAGGTTGGCGACGAAGGTATCCACTTTGACATGTGCTTTTTGCTTGACCGTCCTAGCGACGTCGTCGAGCGCTTTCTGTTGACGACCGGCGAGGAGAAGATTGTATCCCCGTTCGGCCAAGCCGGCGGCGTAAAGGGCGCCCACGCCGCTCGTTGCACCCGTGACCACCGCGGTTCCTTTTCGATCAGACACTCGCACGCTCCTGCTGCTGCTTGGGAATAGTGGGATACGCCACTTATTATTGTTGGCATATGCCACGAATGCAAGCAGGCTTCCGAAGCATCATGGAAAAGTGAGAGAGGCGTGATCATGCCGCCAAGCGCCGTCGGCAGGTTGAGGGTACCGGCATAAGCCACCACTTCCACACCGTTCGCGGAACGATATATTGATGTTGCGACTACGGAGATCGGCCTTGAAAGACGACATCAAGCCCCTCGCGCCCAAGCCCACTGCGGGAGTGGAAATGCTGAGCTTCTGCAACAACGCTTCGCTCCGCAAAGCCGCCCGACGTCTGGGGAAGCTCTACGACGCCGTGCTGGAGCCAAGCGGCCTGAAGGCAACCCAGTTCAGCTTGCTGACGCAAACTTATGATCTTGGCAATCCAACCATGGCAGAGCTCGCCAAGAGCCTCGTGATGGATCTGTCCGCCATGCGCCATTCCCTGGGTCCACTGATGCGCGATGGTTTGGTGAAGCTTCGGGTCGAGCAAAGAGATCGCCGGGTCAAGCGGGTCGGTCTTACGCCCGCCGGGGTGGCTAAATTCGAGGAAGCAATGCTGCTCTGGCAAAAGGCGCAGGGCCGCTTTGAAAAGGCGTTCGGCTCCGCGCGCGCGGCGAAGCTCCGCTCTGAGTTGAAACTCCTGACCTCCGAAGAATTCGAGGACGCCTTCTAGGCGGCGGCTTAGACAGGCCTCGATCTTGGAGCGCTATGTATAAGCCACTCTGACTCCATTCGTCGATTCCACATCTCGATCAGAATCGATCTGTGCGCGCGCAGATAATTTCGGCCTAAGCTCCTTGGCCATATAGTCGATAAAAACCCGGGTTGCCGGCGCCATCCCACGTCGGCTCGTGAATACCATATGGACGATGCTGTCCGGCGCACGCCAAGCCGGCAAGATGTGCACCAAGCGTCCAGTGGCAAGAGCCTCCCGGGCATGGATTTCCGGAAGCAACGCAATCCCCGCCCCATCTAAGGTCGCGTCCAAAAGAACTTGAAGGTCGCTAAAGGCAAGCCTCGGTGTGAAATCTATAAAGACCTCTTCGCCTTCCTCGTGCCACAGAGTCCAACGCTCGTCGATCACTTCATCCTGGCCAGTGAGCAGCGGGCCGTTCGGAAGATCAGTGACCGCGCCGATCGGAGCGCGTCGCGACAGATGCGCCGGGTCCGCGACGAGAATTCGCCTGCTTACGCCGAGCCGCTGGACCATGAGATCTTGATTCGTGTCCAACCGTTCACGCACGCGAATCGCGACGTCGAAGCCTTCTTCCACCAGATCGACCCTCCGGTTTGAGACCGCGAGCGCCAGCCGTACCTCCGGATAAGCTGCCATGAAGCCCGAGAGCATCGGTGTCATAATGTTTGATAGCAGACCAGGTGGACACGCGACCCGCACTGTACCTCTCGGAAGCGCAATGGCCTCGGCCGCGACGACGGCGGCGGCCTCTGCGGCAGCTACTATCGTCTCGCACTGCTCGTGGACGGCCCTCCCGACGGGCGTGATCCGAAGGCCGCGAGTTGACCGCTCAATCAGACGTACTCCGTAACACTCCTCCAGCCTAGCGACCCGCTTGCTGAGCGAAGACTTGGTTACGTGCAGCGCGCGCGCTGCGGCGCTAAACCCGCCATGCTGCACGACCTTGGCGAAGGCAAACAGATCGTTGAGGTCGTGCATTTGGGAATGCTCTGCTGTCCTCGTTTGGGAAACGGCACGTTCTCGATCGCCTATCTAGTGACAATCTTATTTCCGGTCCAGACCTCCACCCATCAACAGGCCGTGCCTGGAGGTGGCCGGACATCGTCGTGCACTAGCTCTCTTGAGCATATAGATGGAGTACCAAGTCCTTGAGCAACGAATTCGACGTCCTGGTGGTAGGCGCTGGTCCCGTCGGGCTGTGGGTTGCCTGCGAACTCGCTCTAGCAAAAGTGAGCGTCGCCGTGTTGGAGCGACGCGCCGAGCCTGTCACTCAATCCCGTGCGCTGGCGATCCAAGGCCGGACCCTTGAGGTGTTCGCCCTGCGCGGGCTCGCTGATCGTTTCCTCTCGCGCGGCCACCCGATCCCAAAGGGTCATTACGCAGGGCTTGGCACTCCGTTAGATTTCTCGGTCTTCGACACGCGCTTTCCCTTTATGCTGTTCCTGCCTCAGGCAACGACCGAGGCGCTGCTCGAAGAGCGGGCGCTGGAACTTGGTGTGGATATCAGGCGTGGCCATCTCGTCGAAACAGCAGAGCCATGTGCGGACGGCGTTGTCCTTGAGGGCCGAAACGACAAGGCGTCTTTCCGTTTTTCTGCACGCTATGTCGTCGGAGCTGACGGCGCTCGTAGCTTCACGCGGCGTGCAGCCGGCATCGATTTCGCCGGCCATCCAGCACACCACGCTTTCATGCTGGCAGAGGCCGTACTCGACGCGCCACCGCCACAACCAGTGCTCACGGTGGTGAACGAAATCGGCGCCTTGTTTGTGGTGTCCTGTGGCAACGGCGTACATCACAGGGTCGTGGTGGATGCGCCCGTGTCCGCGGCGGAGCCTATACCGCTCGCTGAACTTGCAGCCACCGCGGCCCGCATCGGAGGGACAGATTTTCGCCCGCGCGATCCGATCTGGCTCACACGCTTCACCGACGAAACGCGACTCGCAGAGCGCTATCGGAAGGGCCGCATTTTCCTCGCCGGCGATGCCGCACATATCCATGCCCCAATGGGTGGCCAGGGCCTGAACGTCGGCATCCAGGACGCAGTGAACCTTGGCTGGAAGCTGGCGAGCGTTCTACGCGGCGCCGCGTCCGAAGCGTTGCTCGATACCTATGAACGCGAGCGTCGGCCGGTTGGCGAGGTGCTCCGCCGCAACACCCTCGCGCAGGTTGCTCTCTTCTGTAAATTCGATCCCTCCGCGCTTGCGCTGCGGGACGCGTTCGATGATTTCCTGCATGTGGCTGGTGTCAACCGCCAACTCGCTGCTGAGGGTTCTGGCTTCGGTGTCGCCTATCCCGACCCGCTTTTCCTGCCCGATCCGGGCTGGGAGCATCGGAACGGAGTAAGCGGACAGCGTCTTCCCGACATGGATCTCGTGCTGAAGGACGGTTCGCGGACTACACTCTATCGTTTTCTTGAGGATGGCCGCTGGGTCCGGTTGCAACGCGTCCCGGATCGAGAAACCGTTTCGAATGAGGAATGGGTCACGAGCGTTAACCTGGCACCCGAAGGCAATGATGGGTTGTTCGCTAACTTCGCTTCGGTGCTCGTGCGCCCAGACGGTTATCTTGCTCACGTGCGCCCGGACGAAATCTCTTCATTCCGCGGCTGACAGGTGGAATTGAGTTGAAAAGGGGAGCACGGCCTCACGGGCGCCCACGCGACCATTTCTGTCGAAGCACGATTGCACCCCGCTGATCGTGTGCCACGACGTGGAACGAGTTCGTTATAATTTCGACGCCGATCACAACGATTGCGCTGTCGTTGGATTGCTGAAAGATGGCGCAATCTGGACTTCGGCCGGGGTAACCGCCGGAATCGATATGGCGTTGGCCTTAATCGAGGAAGACCACGGACAGGCATTGGCCGCGCAGATAGCGCGCAATCTGGTCGTCTACTTGCGCAGGCCCGGTGGTTAGGCGCAGTTCAGCGAACCATTGGCCTTGCAACAGCAGTCAAGTCCCGGCTACTATGGGAGATTGATGGAGTTGGTGGGTTCGTCATTGAAACGTCCATGGACAATCGATGAGCTGGCAAAGACATCGGGACAGTCCCCGCGGACCTTTCAGCGGCGCTTCACCCAAACGGTCGGACAATCGCCTGCCGCGGCCATCGAACTGCTCCGGGTTTCGCGCGCCCGCATGATGCTGGAAACGACCAGCGCCCCGCCGTCAGTCGTGGCATCGCGATGCGGATTCGGATCGCAAGAGCAGATGCGACGGGCGTTCCACCGTCAACTAGGTGTTACTCCCGGATGGATACGAGAGCATTTCGGCAAATCCCGGTAATCGGTGGTTGCGCAGATCAATTCGGAAGATCATTGCAACAACGGCCAAGTGAGTGCTGCGCCGGCGGATATCTCGTAGGGCGGCTACGAAGGGCGGTACATCAGTCAGCGCCGTTCGGTCTTTTTAAACGACCTAATCACGAGCTTAGACACCAATTTGTCCGCCTCATCGTGATTTTGTCGTCGGTGAACGTTCGGACTGATCGGCCGGTCCGAAGTGACATCAACCCATCCCAAAGTTGCCGATGCCGCCGTCTTCGGCGTGCCTAATGCGGACCTCGGCGAAGAGGTGAAAGCGTTGGTGCAGCCGATGCCAAGCGTCGAGCTCGACTGGATGATGGCGAGCACGTCATCGGCCTGTATGCAAAGATCGCGGCAGCTGATAGGCGAAGGAAGCAATTGATTTCAATTCCCTTCCAACGCACGGCCGCCGGACTCTGCGTGACTTCCCGGTCCAGAAGCCGCTTTCACGACGGACTTTCCGAAGCTCCGCCCTTCGAGCATCCGGTTAAAGGCAGGTACGGCTTACTCGAAACCCTCAGTGATATCCTGCTGTTGACGGATCGTGCCGTCGTTGAGTCCGGCGATGATCTCGGTTTCGAAGTCCGGACGCAGCTCGCTGAAATTTGTGATCAGAAATCCACGTATCAGCAGACTCTTCGACCGGATTTGACGCATTGCGCCTGGTAGTCGATCCAGTCCGGAAGCGGTCGGCTCGCCGAATTGCCTCACCAGTCCGCAAATGGGCATCCGCGCATGCGCGTGGAGTAACGGCCACACGGCGGCGAAGACCGCGCCCCCACGTTCTCGAAGTAGACGTCAATACCGCTCAGACACGCTTTCGCCAGCAGTTTCTCGAATTCGTCGGACCGATGGTCGATGGCGGCATCGAAGCCTCGCTCGTTCCTGATGAACTCGCACTTCTCATGGCCTCCGACAATGCCGAGGGCACGGACGCCTACCTTTCGCGCAAGTTAGCCGACGAGCGCACCGACACCACCGCTCGCCGCCGCGACGACGACCGTTTCTCCCGGTTTTGGCCGGCCGATTTCACGCAGGCCGACATAGGCCGCGAAGCCGCCGATCCCGAGAACTCCGAGCGAGGACGTCACCGGCACCACCTTCGGATCGATCTTGCGCACCCCATCGCCTTTCGAAAGCGTCAGCGTCCGCCATCCTGTGTAAGCAAGAACGATGTCTCCGACCTGGAAGTCGGGACGACGAGATGACACGACCTGACAGATACTCTGGCCGACAATCACGTCTCCGATGTTCAGATGTGGAGCATAGGATTTGACCGGCTCCATTCTGGCTCGCATGTAGGGATCGAGCGACAGGTATTTCGTGCGCAGAAGGATTTCTCCTTCGCCGGGATCCGCAACGGCTACCGTTTCGATACGAAGATCTGTTTCCTTGACACTGCCTTCCGGGTGGGCCGCCAAGACAATCCTTTTCGCTACCCGATCTCCCATATGAACTCCATCTCGGGTCGTAACAGGAAGACGCTTCCGCGTCCTTTGTAACGCCAATGTTGACGCCGTCTGCGCCAGGATCCGCGGCGCGCATGTCTGCTTTAGACGCCCCTCGCTCAACAGACGTTATCGTCAATCATTCCCAGACATTCGCTACCGTAATCACAGCCCATGATGCCACGCTTCCGCGTGCAACAAATATCCGTCGCCTTGGCGCGCCACGTGGTGGAAGCCCGGGAAATGCAGATGCATTCCCGCCACCAGCAACCTGTCGGTCGCGACCTGATCGAGTATCTTCTTGCGCGACCTCACCGCCTGCTCGTAGTCCACGTCAAAATTCGTTCCGGCGTCGGGCAAGGCAACCTGAACCTCGGGCACATGAACGACGTCGCCCCAGATGAGCAGTTGCTGTCCTGCGGATGAGATCATGTATCCGGTGTGGCCCGGCGTGTGCCCCGGAATGAATACCGCGTCGATGCCGGGGAGCACTTCTCCGCCCACAAATAGCCGCGTCCGCGCCTTGTAAGGTGCAATCTGGCTGCGCGAATGTTCGAACATCGCCTTGACGCGATCATTGGGCGCGCGCGCCATCTCGCCATCGTCCAGCCAATAGCGCGGTTCGGCCTGGTGCATGACGAGCTCTGCGTTGGAAAAGAAAGGCTTGCCGGTCTCGGTATTGGTAAGGCCGGCGGAATGGTCAGGATGCATATGGGTCAGCAGAACCGACCTGACATCCTGCGGCCTCAACCCGGCCGCCGCGAGGTTTCGAATCAGAAAACCATTCGTCGGCGACAGCGACCCTCCGGTACCGGTATCGATGAGCACCGGACCAACCTTGGTGTGTACGATGAACGCGTTGATGCTGATCCTGCGCACGGGACGGAAGGCACCGACCAAGATCTCCCTCGCCCGATCGGCATCGACGTTCCGCAATATGTCGAGGTTTCCGTCGTTGTAGCCGTCGCTTATCGCAGTGACGACGATATCGCCGATCTTGCGGTGATAGACTCCTGGAATTTGCTGCGCAGGAGATGAATTCATGTCTTTTCAACTCCGATTAGATTTAGGTGGACACTACCTTGTTTCCATGAACTGTAGTGTCAACAGGTTTTGCGGTCAACGGGGCGCGCGTGCGATGACGCGCGCTCCGAAAGTGAGGAGCTATTCGGAATCAGCGTCCAGAACCTCGCCGAACAATTCCCACGTCGATCCATTCCAACGCTGAAGCTGAAGCTGCGTCCAAGCTTTGCTGTTCGTCTCGCTCGTATTGATCTTGATGCCGGGCAGAACTGTCGGAAGCACTAAGTCCCTAAAGTTTCTCGCTTGCTTAAGAACGTTTTCGCGCGAGAGATCGTCGCCGCACTGCCGCAGGAGTTGCTCGAGAAGCATACCCTGACGATAGCCGATCAGATATCCCGTGTCCGCGATATCCGCCCCAGGGAGGTATTTGCCCATAATCGCCCGATAATTCGCTATGTCAGGATCGTTGCTCCATTTCGGATCTGTGGGGTCCTTTGAAAACGTGCCCGTGACCACCCCGACCGCATTGTCGACACCGGCAGGAATGATCGTGCCGGCCGTGGAGCCTGAGGGGAAGTTGATGATCGTGAGCGGCTTCCATCCGATCTCCCTTGAACGACGGATGGACTGGGCAGCAAATTTGCCCGTTCCAGCGATGAAGAGTGCCTCGGCCTGCGCACTCTTGAAGTTGATTATGTGCGACTCGATCGTCGGCTCAGACACCTCGTAAGCCGCTACCACGGCGCGCCGAGCGAACTCCTCACCGAAGACCGCCTTGAATGCCGACAAATATCCCTTACCGAAATCGTCGTTCTGATAGAGGACCGCAATCTTCGCATTGGGAGACAGGGTCTTCTTCACGTACTTCGCGTAGATGCGTCCTTCGATGTCGAAGCTCGGGAGAGCTGTCGTAATGTAAGGATAGTCACGGAATTGCGTGAAGGCAGGAGCGCCGGTTAGAATGGCGATATTGGGCACTTTGCGCGCCGCCAGATATTTCGCAGTTGCCGCAGTGCTGGGCGTTCCGAGCTGGCTGAAGAGGAATGCGATCTCGTCGCTTTCGACCAAACGCCGAATCTGCTCCACGGCCTTCGGTGGACTATATGCGTCGTCCAGCGCGATATAGTTTATCTTTCGCCCTCCGACGCCGCCCTTGTCGTTGAGATAGCTTACATAGGCCAGCAGCCCCTTCCCGGTTGATCCGACGCTCGACACCGGGCCGCTAAACGGAAAAGTACCCCCCACCTTGATCTCGGTCGCCGTGACACCGGGCGCATTCTCGGCGAAGGCGAGTGACGCCCACAGCGCGGATGTTGCCGCAGCAAGTCCTGCCCATTTCAACATATGATTCCTCCTCGGGGTTCTGGGTTGGCACGCTTCATTCCGCTCGATCGGCGGCGAGCACGCGCGCGACTGCCGCACGCTTCTTCATTGCTTCGTAATGTCGCTTGCAATTGGCCGGCATCGGCATCGAAAACTGCTCCGCCCATCGCTCGACGTAGAAAAGCGCTGCATCGGCGTAGCTGTATCGATCCGCGACGTAAGACTTGCCCGAGAGACCCGCGTCAATGATCTCGAAGCCTCTCGTCACGATGCGTCTTCCGGCAGCAACGATATCTTCGCGTTGCGCTGCTGGCCCGTACACCATCGGAACGATCATCCGGCTGAAGCCTCGCATGTGGACCGTTCCAACGACGTAGTCCAACAGCTCCGTCGCTCGGGCTTCTGGCTCGGGATCCGCTGGCAACAAAGCCGCTTCTGGATTCGTACGCGAGAGCCAACGTGCGATAGCCCCAAACTCCGTCAGCACGGAGTTGTCGTCCCGGACAAGGGTCGGCACCTTGGATTTCGGATTGATGGAGGCGAAGGGAGGCTGATATTGCTCGCCTGCGCGCAGATCGACCGACACGATTTCGTAGGGCTTGCCGATTTCCTCGAGCAAGATACGTATGCCGACCGCACTTGTGTTAGGAGCGTAGTAGAGCTTCATAGACCCCCCAAGATCCGAGACGAGCGAGGTGAACAACCTCGACGTGGGATGAACAAATATCGCGGCGACTGCCGAAGGCGGCTTTTAGCGCGAGCTCCGCGCTACAATGCTTGCCGATTAAGAGTTGCGGTACGACGCAGAACTCATGCATGACGCTCGCTCCTTTAATTCCAAGCGCAATACCGTGGCGATGAGGAAATCCGCCGCACAAGACGGCGTGGCTGTTCTTGGTCCGCTTGCTCCGCTTCACAACTGCACCAGGTTCGGACCATGGATCGGCGCATGGGTCCGATCCGCTTTTGGATACCTGGCTTCGTTGCTTTCGCGAAGTTCGTCACCTATACATGGAAACATATCTGTTTCCATCGTGCAAGGCAAGGGACGGTTTCGGATGCAGTCAGCGAGTCACCTCGATCGACGAACACGCCAGCTCTTGGACGAGCCCGTGGTTCCCACGCTTTTGATGTTGGCGATTCCGAACGCATTGGTCATGTTCGCTCAGCTATCGATCGGTCTGGTCGAGATGTATTTTCTCGCCCGGCTCGGCGTCGATGTCTTGGCCGGTGTTTCTCTGGTCGTTCCGGTGCTTTCCTGGATCGGCGCCTTGTCGCAAGGCGCCGTCGGCGGCGGTGTCGTTACGGCCATCGCTCGCGCACTCGGCCGGGGGGACCGTGAGGGCGCCGGCAGACTAGTGTGGGGCGCGTTGGCGCTGTCCATCGGTTTAGGTTCGCTAACAACAGCGGCCGTGCTGTGGTTCGGTCCCAGCTTCTACGAAAGCATGGGCGCGCATGGCGCATCGCTTTCGGCAGCTCTCGTCTATTCGCATCTGATCTTCGGCGGGGCCATCCTGATCTGGACGTTCAACCTGATGTTGGCGGCCGTACGCGGCACAGGCAACATGGCGCTGCCCCTGATTGTCGTTTGCGGCGGCGCCGTCATCCTTGTTCCGCTGTCTGCCGTCCTGATCTTCGGCTACGCCCATTTTCCGGCCTTCGGAGTGCGCGGCGGGGCCATCGCCATTCTCATCTATTACGCGATAGGAAGCCTCATCTTCATCTTTCATCTTTGGAGAAGAAGCGGCGTTCTACGTCCGCCCTACGTGCCACCCCGCCTGGAATGGACGCCAATTCGCGAGATTCTCCGGATCGGCGGCTTGTCGGCAATCGTGAGTTCGACCACCAATCTCACGATCGCGATCGTCACCGGCTTCGTCGCCGTGGCAGGCGTCGGAGCACTCGCAGGATATGGAGCCGGCGCACGCCTCGAATTCCTTTTGGTTCCCTTGTCATACGGAATAGGTGGGCCCGCAGGCATTATGATCGGCACGAATATCGGAGCTGGGCGCATAGATCGCGCTTTGCGAGTAGCCTGGACGACGGTTCTGCTGGCCGGCCTGACCGCCGAGAGCGTCGGACTTGCGGCAGCGATATGGCCGGAAGTTTGGATCGGTGCATTCAGCAGGGATACTGGGGTTATTGTCGCCGGCTCAGACTACCTCAGGACAGTCGGCCCGATGTTCGGCTTTTTCGGCATCGGATACGCAATGTATTGCGTCGGTCAGGGCACAGGCGGGATGAGATGGCCGGTTGCGGGTGCCTGCTTGCGTGCGGCGGTGGCCATCCTGGGAGGACTAGGCTGTCTCCATGCCGGAGCAAGCGTGCACTGGATATTCCTGTCGGTCGCGGTCGGCATGGCGAGTTTCGGTTGCTTCGCCCTGCCGGGATTGATCAGGCAAAGCGGATTCGGCCCTAACGAGAGCGCGACGAAATGCCCGGCATAGGATGGGCGTGATTATAGCTCCTCTGAAAGAGGTCACTGCACGCCATTGAGGAGCTGCCACTCTTCCGGAGACAGGGTAGGCAATTCGATGACGTCGTTCGTCCTGACGTAGCTCCCGGCCGAGCTACGACCGACCAGGCGCAAGCCTCGCGTGTCGACCCAACCTCGCTCGCGGTCAATGACCAAGCCGTCCTGGACATGCATCAATAGGACTTCACCCAACACAAGCGTTCGCATTGTGCCCAGTTTGACGGTCTGCATCAGGCGACACTCAAAGGCGACCTTGCTTTCGCCGATTCTCGGTGGCCTGACCATGGTCGATGGGACGGCCGTCAGACCCGCTACCGCGAATTCGTCGACATCAGGTCCGAATTCGATGGCAGACACATCTGCTCCAGATTATCGTCGCTCACGAGGTTGACGACGAATTGTCCCGATCTCGCGATGTTACGGCCGGTGTCCTTCGGATCTCCAGGCGATCGATGCAGGATGGAAAACCCGACAATCGCCGGATCTTCGCCGAACGCGTTAAAGAACGAGAACGGAGCGGCATTGGTGCGACCGGCCTCGTCAAGCGTTGAAACCCAGGCGATGGGCCGGGGCGTCACGGTCGCAGACAAAAGCTTGTATCTGATCTTGGGGTCAATCTCGGTAAATCTGAATTCCATGTCGATGTCCGCCGGTCGCGACTCCGTATCCGACCTAGGTCGGAGAAGACCGACCCTTGCCTAATACAGCTGCATTGTCCTCGCCGAGCGAAGGAGCACGCCGGCGCACCGGCGGCCGAACACCGTTGATGCTCCACGGCGCGGAAACGAGTGGCATTTCGAGGTCCGGCGGCGACTGAAATATCCCTAAGGCCTGGACCTGAGGATGTCGAAATGCCTCCGCCGGGTCGAGTATCGGCGCGCAGGGGATTCCGTTCGATCCCAACAATTCAACCCATTCGTCGCGTTTCCTGGTCGAAAGCGCCTCCCCCATCATCGCTTCGAGAACACTTCGGTTTGCGACGCGCGCCGAGTTCCTGGCGAAGCGCTCGTCGCTTGCCCATTCACCGCGACCGATCAGCTTTGCGAACGCAGCGAACAGGCCATCGCCGGCAAGGCCGAGCATGATCGGCCGATCGGCCGTCGGGAACACGCCATAAGGAACGACTTGCGCGGAACCATTGCCGGGACGACGCGGAGAACGTCCACTGGCGACATACTGCGCGAACGCGCCGTCGCGCCAAAACAGCGCAGCTTCCAGCAGCGAAGTCTCGACGATGCTGCCCTTGCCTGTTTTGACGCGATCGTGTAGCGCGGCGAGGATGGCTATTGCCGCCCACATCCCGGCGCCTTTGTCGACAAGCGCGTCGGCGACGAGCAGCGGCTCCCCGTCGGGCTCGCCATTGCCGAACATCTGGCTCGATAGCGCCTGGGCAAGACCGTCATAGGCGCTCCAGGTCCGCCAAGGTCCCTTCGATCCGTAGGCGCCGATCGCGCAATAGACCAAGCGAGAGTTCTGCGCGAGCGCTTCCGGCCCCGACAGCCCGAGCGATTCGGCGACCCCTGGACGCATGTTGTGAACGAAGACATCCGCCTCCGCGACCAGCCTCTTGAGCTGGTCGCGGTCCTTGGCGTTCTTGAGCTCGAGCGTGACCGACAGCTTGTTGCGATTGATCGCCTGGAATCTGGCGCCCATGCCGTGGATCACGGGAGGCGACCAGCCGCGCGCGTCATCGCCGCCATTCGGCTTTTCGATCTTGATGACCTCCGCGCCGAGGTCGCCGAAGATCGTACCCGTCACGGGTCCGGCGATATTGGAACAAGCTTCGACGACCTTGATGCCGCTCATTGGCATGATGGCACGGCCTCCTTGTTGGACGAACGATGACGTTCCGTGCAGTTCGCCTAGGCCGGCGAGAGCACGTGGATAGTGCGGCTTTCGATCAGGTCCTTGACCTTGGCCTGATATTCCAACGTGTGAGCCGCCTTGGCGTGGGCCTTCAGATGGGCGGCCGACTCCCATTTTTCGACCACGACAAACGTGTCGTCGCCGAATGGCGCCAACGCACCGAAGCCCGCCGCGTCGACGAACGCCGAATATTCGATGCAGCCCTGCTCGGCATGCACCGCGGGCACGTTCGCCTTGAACGCCTTGAGCACGGCGTCCCGCTGACCTGTCTTCGCAACGATTTCCACGACTACCTGGATCATCTCTTGGTCCCAATTTTTCTGCGACGGATTCTTTTCAGCACGGTTCGGCTCCTCTACCGCGGATCGGCTCGTCGCGCTTCGCCATCCACGAAACGATGTTCGAAACGGTGTCCTGATAAAATGTCCGGTAGAGATCGTCTGCGACGTACCCGATATGCGGCGTCGCGAGCACATTCGGCAGCGACCGGAACGGATGCTCCGCCGACAGCGGCTCCCGATCGAAAACATCGACCGCGGCGCCCGCGATCCGGCCTGCCCGCAACGCTTCGATCAGGGCGCTTTCATCGACGATCGGACCTCGTGACGTGTTGACGAGCCATGCGGACGATTTCATCAGGCCGATCTCGGGCTTTCCGACCAGCCCGCGCGACCTGTCGCTGAGGATGAGATGTACGGAGATGATGTCCGAGGCACGGAACAGCTCTTCCTTGGTCGCCAACGTCACACCGTGTTCGGCCGCATTCTCGGTGGTGAGATTCTGGCTCCAGGCGACCACCTTCATGCCGAACGCAAGACCGACACGTGCGACACCGGCGCCGACCCGCCCGAGCCCAACGATGCCCAGCGTCTTGCCGTGCAGACCGACGCCAAGCGTCTTCTGCCACTGACCGGCGCGCACTGCCTGGGCTTCGGTCACGATGTTGCGCGCGCTCGCCAGGATCAGGCCCCAGGTCAACTCGATCGTCGGGTAGGAATTGTAGCCGGTGTTGACGATTTCGATGCCGCGCGCCCGGGCGGCACCGACGTCGATCGATGCGTTTCGCGGACCGGTCGACGCGATCAGTTTCAAGGCCGGCAGGCGAGCGATGATTTCCGCCGTCAACGGTGTGCGTTCCCGCATCACGCAGACGACATCGAACGGCGCAAGTCGCGCAATCAGCGCGTCGGCGTCGGCAGCATGATCGTTGAAGAACGTAAGCTCGGCCGACGCGGGCAGCAGAGACCAATTGGCGCACTTGGCGGCGACGTTCTGATAATCGTCGAGTATTGCGACCTTCATGGGAGCACCGCCGATCGACAACTTCACGCCTTACCAGACTGGGACGCGACAGTTCTTGCCGCCCGGGTGCGAAACTCTTCCCAGTGCTCAGGACCCCAATTGTGCAAATACTGAACCGTTCCGCCGCCGCCCTCGACCAGCGAAGCGCCTCCATCCATGGCGATGCATTCGCCATTGATGAAGCCGGCGTATTCCGACATCAAATAGGAACAGAAATCCGCGAGCTCGGTATGCTGTCCCACCCGTCCCACGGGGACGCGCGCAACTTGCGCTTCATATTCGGCCGGGTCGGGATAGAGCCTTGCGGATGCACCGGGGGTCGGAAAGATTCCGGGGGCAACCATGACGGTGCGGATGCCCTTGGGGCCCCATTCATTCGCCAGACTTTTCATCATCGAAAGCACGCCGGCCTTTGCGGTTGCCGACGGAACCATGAACGCCCTGCCCTGCCAGGCGGCGCTCGTCAGGATGGAGAGGATGGTACCCTTGTGGTTGCCCTCGATCCACCGCTTGCCGGCAGCCATGGCGCAGTAGGCGCTGCCATGCAGAACGACATTGATGACCGCATCGAATGCGCGTGCAGACAGCGTCTCGGTGCGCGCGATGAAATTGCCCGCCGCATTGTTGACGAGCCCGTCAAGGGGCCGGTCGCGCCAGATCTCCTCGAACATGGCCTCGACCTTGTCGGGTTGACGGACGTCGCAGACCACATAAGAGGCCTTGCCCCCGCTGCTCGTCCATTCTGCAACCGTGCCTCTGAGCACCTCCTCGCGCCTGCCGCAGATCACGATCTCCGCGCCCAGGTCGAGAAAGCGGGTCCCCAGGCTCTTGCCGATGCCCGTTCCCCCTCCCGTGATGAGGATCTTCTTCCCTTTGAGTACATGGCCCGAGAACATCTTCGGATGTCTCCCTGTTGGGTTACGCACGCCGACGTAACGATCTATGGAAACCGATCTGTTTCCAATGCACCCTCGATTACGCGATGTCAAGAGGAAAAGCGCTGGCCCTTCGGGCACGACGGCATTGAACACGAGATGAAGGGATTTTCCCGGCACATTTTGTGGAAACGCCGAGAATCGCGAAAAGCGCTTGATCGTTAGGCGGTTATGGATCAGATTGGCGCTTGTCGCGCCGCAGCAACCGAAGAAACAGGCCCGTATCCTATGGCAGTGAAGCAGGATGAGGATATCACCCGCGCCAAGATCCTGGAGACCATCGACCGCCTGTTCTATCGGCAGGGCATCCGTGCGGTAGGCGTCGACACGATCGTCGCCGAGCTCGGCATCAGCAAGAAGACCCTCTATCGTTATTTCCGCTCGAAGAGCGAGATGATCGAGGCCTATCTGCGTGGCCGCTTTCGGCCCTTGCCGGTCGACTCTGACAAGCCGCCGGCCGAGCAGATCCTTTCCAATTTCGCGTGGCTGGAGCGGTCGCTTTCCTCGAAGAAGGAATACCGGGGCTGCGCCTATCTGAACGCCCTGGCCGAACTCGGCGACGACGAGCGCGAATCAAGGGACCTTGCCGCGTCATTCAAGGAGAGCCGCAGGTTATGGTTTCGCGACCTGCTTTCGAAACTCGACGTAGACGACCCCGACACGCTGGCGACGCAGCTTTCGCTGCTCATCGACGGCGCCTATTCGGCCATGCTTACCAGAAAGGACCCGTCGTCGACGCGGGCCGCGATTGCGGCTGCTCGCGTCCTGTTGAAAAATGCCGGCGTGAACCTCAGTTACACCCAGCCGCTAGGTACCGCCGATCAGATAGCAAACCAGGACCTCCCCCCAAGGTCGAAACGTCAACGTACTGCGTGAGCCGCAACGCGTACGCGCGTCGCCGGGCGGCCCTTACGTTTTCGCAGCGATCGTTATGAAGCTGAGCCAACCGATCAAGACGGCGAGAGACAACCCCGCGACGAGGAAGTACAGGCTATCGCGAAACAGGCTCCGGCGAACGATCGAATCTATCCAACAGCGACAGCGGCTGAGCGACGATCGAACCGTGGAATGTAGCTCCCGCGCTTCGTGTCGATGAAGTTCCGCTTCCGTCATTTGTTCTGCCAATTGGGCTTGCGCTTTTCCGCGAAGGCTTTGGGGCCCTCGAGATAGTCCTGACTCTCCTTGTTCTCCTGGTGCCCCGGATAGATCTTGCGCATCGCGGTTTCCAGATTTGGCTCCTCCAGCCCCCTGAAGTAGGACTGCTTCGACGCGCGTATGGCCTTCGGCGAACATTCGAGGATGAGGTCAGCCCACCGCTTCGCCGCCGAAAGCGCCTGCCCCGCCGGTACGACCTCGTTCACAAAACCCAGTTCCTTTCCTTCGGCGGCCGACACCCGCCGTCCGGTGAGGATCATTCCAAGCGCCTGCTTTTGCGGGATGATGCGCGGCAGGCGATGAACGCCGCCGGCGCCGGCAATCAGTCCCACCCGCGGTTCGGGCAGCGCGAAGACCGCGTTCTCCGAGGCGACGATGATGTCGCAGGACAGCGCGATCTCGAAACCGCCTCCCATCGCGATGCCGTTGACGGCCGCAATGAGAGGCTTGTCCAGATTGAATCGATGTGTGATCCCCGCGAAGCCGGAACGTACAAAGCCGGTCCGCTTGCCTGCCGCCTGCGCCTTGAGATCGTTTCCGGCGGAGAATGCGCGGTCGCCCGCCCCGGTGATGATCGCAAGCCAAAGATCGTCAGATGCAGCGAATTCGTCCCAGACCGATTCGAGTTCCTCATGCGCGTCGCTGTGAAGCGCGTTCATGACGTCGGGACGGTTCAGGGTCACGATGCGGATGCGGCCTTCGTCGGTGACAGTGCAGTATTGGTAATTAGTCATCTTCCCATGCCTTCCGTGTCTGACGGAAATAATTCTGTTTCCCGATATCCCTGCATTCCCAATAGTCAATTGCGGCTACCTGGACGTGCGAGTTGTCCACGTCGTCCTTCATGAAACTCCGAAGGAGCCGGAATCGGCGCTCGTATAGGCCCCCAGGAAGGCGCGGTTTGCTACCGGACTGATCAGGACCTCATTGACGCAGACATGCGGAGGCATGTTGGCCACGAACGCGATCGTGCGACCGACGTCCTCCGGCTGGAGCATTTTCGACATCACTTCTTCCGATGGCGGTACGGGGCGGTTCTTCATGATGGGAGTCGCCACTTCTCCTGGCGACAGACAACACGCCCTGAGGCCGTTGCGGCATTCGTCCATATTGAAGGAATGCGTCAGAGCAAGGATCGCATGCTTGGTCGCCGTGTAGGCGGGCCCACTCATCTGGGACACGATACGGCCGGCCCATGATGCGATGTTGATGATGCTGCCGGTCTTCCGACTCCGCATCGCCGGCAAGACGGCGTGAATCGCGTAGAGAACACCGCTCAGATTCACATCCACGATCTGATCCCAGCCACCGATCTCGAGGTCGTTCCAGCTCCGCTTGGGCACGTTGAGACCGGCATTGTTGACCAGGAGATCGATCTGCCCGTGCTTTGCCAATATGGACCGCGCTGCGGCCCGGACGTCGTCCGCCCGGGTCACATCCAGCGGAAGGACATCGACCTCTACAGACGTCTTGTCGCCGATCCGCTTGGCGGCCGCTTCCAGCGCATCGAGACGCCGGCCAGAGATGGTGACTGACCACCGGTCGCCGGCCAAAGCCGCAGCGCCGGCCAGGCCAATACCGCTGCCTCCTCCGGTCACCCAGGCAATCCGCTTTTCTCTTGACGTCATCATCGGTACCTCCACGGAATTTCACGCACCGACGGCCTACCAGTTCCAACGCGCGGGTTCCCACCTGTAGGCATCGCCAGATCTGACGACCCGACCGGTCGAGGGGAAGGGCATGTGATATCCCATGACCAGTGTGCGATCGACGGTGACGCGTTCCAGGATCTGCTTGCGATTTTTAGTCGATGCGGCGCCGTCATAGTCAAAGACGGTCGTCCAGGCCGGATACAGCAAATGCATCGGATCATGAACCACGTCGGCGAGGTGAAGCAGCTGCTGACTGCCCGACTCGAACATCACTGCGGCCTGGGCCGGCGAGTGGCCATGGGCAGATACCAGGCGAACGCCGTGCACCACTTCGCCTTCGGCCTTCAATAATTTGAGCCTCTCCTTGATCGGCGGGAGATTGGTCTTCGCAGCCAGAATCGTGCCTTCCTTGAACGCAGGCGCCATCGGCTGCGAATTGGTGTCGCGTTCATATTGATCGCCGGTCCAATACGCCCACTCTTTCTCGTCCAGCACATACTGCGCGTTGGGAAAGACCAGGCCACCCGCCTTGTCGGTGATGCCGGCGAGATGGTCGATATGGCCATGCGTGATGATGACGAAATCGACGCTTTCAGGCAGAATACCCGCGCGCCTCATGTTGTCTTCGAGATGCCCGTAAGTCGGTGCCCGCCGCCAGCCAAATCCCGTGTCGACGACAATTCGCTCCTTGCCGGTGTCCACCACCAGTATGTTGCAGGTGCCCTGCCGCACCGGCGGTACGAAATTCGCCGCAAGCGCTGCATTGACTTCCGCCTCCGGGGCGTTGTTCGCGAACGCCGGCCAGAACGCGCCGTCTCCATAGCCGTCTGAAACAAGGGTCGCCTGAAAGTCACCGATCTTGAATCGGTAGCTGCCGCGCTCATGCGGCGGCGCCTTGAGTTCTCCGCTGGCAGCGCCCGCCGGCGACGCGCCCGCCAAAATCGGCGCCGCAGCCGATGCCGCAAGCAATGATGCGCCTTTCATCAGTGATCTCCGCGTGGTCGAGTTGCCACCATTCATGTCAAGTTCCTCCCTCGCGGCTTAGCCGCCGTTGTTGCCTTCGAGTGCAATTGCCTGGCTCGCCACAAGCCCCACAACATCAGGGCTCAGGCAGATAGATTTGCCGCGCGTAGTAGGGAATCGAAGTGACGCTGACCAATTGCTCGGACCCGTCCAGGATGGATCCGAACAGCGGCCCGCTGGCCTTCAGCGCCATCTGCGCGAGGCGATTCCGGCCGCTTGATGCGTTGATCACATCAACCGCTTGCTCAATACGATAGATCCTGAAGAAATCAGGCTTTGAAGACGAATAGGTCTTCGTGTTCGCCTTGACGCGCGCAAGCGGTCCTCGCTCAAATTGAATTTTGAGATCCAGCGCGTCACCCTCACTGCCCCTGAATTCCCAGGCCTCTTCAATGACCGACTTGCCAGCCCCATTTACGCCGACGCGCTGCGAAAACACCGCCGAAGCTGCGGAGTAATTGAAGTACGGGCCCGGCACCGCGGCCGCTGCGGACAGAAATCCCCCGAGCGCGATGCCTGCTTTTTCTTCCGTACTGCTCTTCGCTTGCGCTGTTAATGTGACGACCCGGAGGTTCTCCGACGCCTTTCCTTCGGCATCCTGGACCAGCAGGTTGTTGGCAAAGACAACCCGCAAATTCGGCCCGTCCGGCGCGGCATCCAATTCCCATCCGGCCGGCAGCAGTTTCCGGACCACCTCATTTGGCACGCGAAACGCCAGCACGGTGCGGGTATCGAGATTGGTCGAGA
Source organism: Bradyrhizobium sp. C-145 (assembly GCF_023375135.1). Classification (NCBI taxonomy): domain Bacteria; kingdom Pseudomonadati; phylum Pseudomonadota; class Alphaproteobacteria; order Hyphomicrobiales; family Nitrobacteraceae; genus Bradyrhizobium; species Bradyrhizobium sp. C-145. Next base: position 8,804,490 of record NZ_CP088150.1, read on the forward strand.
TCAATTTCTCTGCGGCCTCGATCTGAGTCGAAGACAGCGTGCAGAAAGCGACCGCGCAGGCACGGCGGAGAAACGTCAAAACCATCACATTCCCCTTATTCACGCCAGACGGCGGAGCTCGAGAGGGACATTGCACCCGCCACATGGAAACTTATCTGTTTCCACTACGTCTTGACAGCGATGGAGTCAAGCGGCAGATAGAAACAAATCTGTTTCCACAGCAGCGACGTGCAGTCGCCACATCCGCGGGAGGAGTTAATGAGCAAATCTCACTTGCATGCGGCAGAACTGCCGGTTTCGCGACGGAAATTCCTGTTGCTCGGCGCCGCCGTTGCCTCTCCGATGATTGCAAGATCAATAGCGCCGGCCTGGTCCCACGACGGGTTCCCTGCCCGCCCGATCCGTCTCGTCATTCCATGGACAGCAGGTTCAACAGCCGACTTGCAGATGCGGTCTCTATCACAGCTCGCGCAAGCAAGCCTGGGCCAGCCTGTCATTATCGAGAACCGGCCGGGCGCGGGTGGCACCCTGCACGCGGTCCAGCTCGCGACGGGCAAACCGGACGGCTATACGCTAGGGCAAATGCATCTCGGCATGATACGCCGTCCCTTCATGCTGGCATCGCCGCAGTGGGATCCCGTCACGAGCTTCACTCATATCCTGCGATTGTGTGGTTGGCGTCTTGGTTTTGCGGTGAAAGCGGACAGCCCGTGGAAAACCATGGCGGAGTTCATCCAGACTGCCCGTGACAAACCGGGTCAACTGACCGTTGCCAACAGCGGGGCGGCTTCTTCGCCCCATATCGGAATGATCGAGCTTGCCGAGAAAGCAGGCATCCAGATCAACCACGTGCCTTTCAAGAGTACGGCCGAGGGCGTCAACGCGGTCGCCGGCGGTCATGTCGACGCCGTTGCCGGCGAATCTTCCATCATCCCGCTGGTCGAAGGGGGACAGCTTCGCGCGTTGAGCGCCTGGTCGCGCGATCGTTTTGTGAGACTGCCTGATGTGCCAACGCTTCGAGAGCTTGGTTACGATATGGAAGTCACGACGGGGTTTGGAATATCAGGCCCGAAAGGCATGCCGCAGCCGCTGGTTCGGCTGTTGCACGATGCGTTCAAGAAGGCGCTGTTTGACCCCGAAAACAAGATCGTCCGTGATCGCTTCGACATGAGCGAGGAATATCTCGATAGCGACGGTTACCAGGCGTTTATCGCAGAGCGTGCCGAGTACGAGCGTCAGATCGTACAGAAGTACGGATTGAAGGCGGAATAATCGCCGAAGCAAACCGACCTCGTCGATTCGGACGCTCGGTTCTCCTCACGCAACGGCGGCTGTTTCGAGTTCGCCTGATGTCGGGTAGTCGAGATATCCGGTGACGCCCCCATAGTAGAAGGTATCCCGGTCATAGGGATTGAGCGGCACACCTTCCCGCAAACGCCGCGGCAGGTCCGGGTTTGCGATGAAGTGTCGACCGAACGCGACCAGATCGACCTTTCCTTCGCTGACGATCGCCTCAGCGTCCTTGGCATTGAAGCCGCCGGCGGCGATCACGGGGCCGACGAAAATCGGCTTGAGGTTCGCGGCCGCGATTGGCGGATGGTCGTTGATAACAGCACTGCCTTTAACGCGAGGTTCGATGACGTGGAGGTAGGCGATCTTGCGGTCTCGCAGACCTGCGGCCACGTAGGAAAACAAGGCTTCCGGATCGCTGTCGTGCATTGCATTGAAACTGTTGCTGGGGCCGATCCTCACGCCGATCCGATCTGCTGACCAGACTTGCCTGACCTCATCAAGCACCTCGAACAAGAAGCGGGCGCGGTTTTCGACACTGCCGCCATATCTGTCGGTTCGCTTGTTCGAGCTGTCCTGAAGGAACTGGTCGATAAGATAGCCATTTGCTGCGTGCAACTCGATGCCGTCGAATCCCACAGCCCTGGCGCGCTGCGCCGCAGCCCGATACTGCTCGACAATTTCGGTGATCTCCCCGGTCTTCAGCGCCCGTGGAGGGGTCGCCGGTCCGGGCTTGCCCTCGAGCAGCGCAAACAGACCGGCGTCGATCGCCGAGGGCGAGACCGGCACGCCACCGTCAGCTTGCAGGCTCGTGTGCGAAACGCGGCCCACATGCCAAAGCTGCAACACGATCGTGGCGCCTTTCGCGTGCACCGCCTTGACGACTTCGCGCCAACCCGCGGCCTGCTCATCGGTTTCGATCCCCGGAGAACCGTAGCCTCCGTTGCCCTGGCGCGAAACGAAGGTCGCCTCTGCGATCAGGAGAGCGCCCGGGGTGGCGCGTTGCTCGTAATACTCGACCATTGCGGGGCCCGGTACGTTCCCCGGCATCTCGGATCGCATGCGCGTCAGGGGGGCCAGCACCACCCGGTGAGCGAGATTAAAAGCACCTACCCGCACGGGCGTGAACAACTGGTTGGACATGACATTCTTCCTTCTTACTCGACCCGTATCAGGCGGCAGCGCTGAAAAGGGCCAGTGCCTGCTGATTGAAGCCGTTGACCAGCGCGTGCTCGTTCGGGCCGGGGTTGCTGCGGAACGCCTTGGCATTTTCCACCAGAATTTCGTCGACATCGGTGGCGAGAATGGACATCGTCTCTGCGATGAACTGTTCGAGCGGCATCGCCTGCTCAGCCTCGCGGCTGTTCATCAGATCGGTGCGCACCCACGGCGGAGCGATTTCGAGCACGCGGATGCGTGCAGGCTTCAGAAGAAAGCGCTGCGACAGAACGTAGGAATGAAGCGCCGCCTTCGTCGCGGAATGGACCGCCGTGACCGCCATCGGGACGAAGCCGAGCACGGAGCTGGTATAGGCGATGAGGGCGTTGTCCTTGCCTTTCAGGTGTTCGACCAAGGCCGACGTCAAGCGGATCGGCCCCACCAGGTTGGTGTTCACCGTATCGACCAGCAGCCTGTCGTCGATCCGGCCAGCAGCCCGGTCGGGCAACATGATGCCGGCATTGTTGATCAGCACGTTGAGATCAGGTTGGTCGGCGATCAGCCGAGCGGCCACGGTGTCGATGCTGGCGGGATCGGCAACATCGAGTTCGATCGCCTCCATGCCGGGGTTGGCGGCGATGACCTCGTCGAGATGGGCCCGCCGGCGGCCGGAAATAATCACCTTGTTGCCGCGCTGGTGAAAAGCCTCGGCGAGCGCCCTGCCGATGCCGATGTAGCGCCGGTGATGAAAATGGTGTTGCCTGTGAGTTTCATGATGCGTCTCCTGTGCAAGTGGAGTGATGAGGGCAGATCAGCCGGGGAAGCGGTCGCCGAACATCGGCAAGCCGCTGACGGATTCGGCCTCGGTCGCCTCGTCCTGAAGCACATCCCAGTGCTCGGCGAGTTTGCCGTCTTCCATGCGGACAACGTCGGCGGCGATCCAGGCGGCGGGCCGGCCGTGACCGGAGAAGCGCCCATGCGCGATGACGTACTCACCTTCCGCAAGGATGAGATGATTTTCGTACTTCAGGCCGTCCGGCAGCACACGGATCAGGTTGAACAGACCGTCGCGACCGGGTGCGATGTGCGCGCTATGCTGGATGTAGCGATCGGACCAGAAGCGCTCGGCGGCGGCATAATCCCGCTTGTTGAAGAGTGTGTCGAAGGCTTCGAGTACGAGCGCCTTGTTCTCGGCAGAGGTCGTCTTTGACATGATAGTTCTCCTTATTCGGTGAATTGGGGATCAAGCATTTTCCCGCTGCAGAGCCGGATAGTCGGAATAACCCTTAGGCCCAGCGCCATAGACGGTCGTCCAGTCGATCTCGGCGAGCGGCGCGCCGGTCTTGAGGCGTTGAACCAGGTCGGGATTGGCAATGAAGGGGCGGCCGAACGCCACGAGATCGGCGAGACCATCCGCGATCAGGCGATTACCGCGCTCCGCATCCATGTCGGTGTTGGCGATCAGCGTGCCGCGGAAGATCGGCCGGAAGTGGCGGAACATGCCGTCTCCCATCAGCGGCTCCAGCGGCGTACCGGTGAAGTCGGTCGTGTTGCCCATGATTAGCAGGTGTGAGAGGCCATATCCGCCCAACTCGCGAATGGCATATTCGGCCATCGGCAAGGTCTCGTCGTTCGCCGCGAAGGGACCGGTTTCGTGCATCGGGCCGATCTTCACGCCGACCTTGGACGGGTCGACTTCATCGAGGATCGCCTCGACGACTTCGAACAGCAGGCGGGCGCGGCCCTCGATGTCACCGCCATATTCGTCGGTCCGCCGGTTGGTCGCCTTGTTGAGGAACTGCGCCAGCAGATAGAGGTAGTTCGCCTGGATCTGCACACCGTCGAACCCGGCGTCCATCGCGTTGCGCGCGGCGCGGGCATAGTCGGCTGTGGTCTGACGGATTTCATCGTTGGTCATCGGACGCGGTGCAACGGTGGGGACGCGGCCGGCGGCGGTGACGGATATCTGCTTAGGATCAACCTCCGAGGCCGAGAGCGGTCGCGCGCCGCCGCGCAGGTCCGGGTGCGAAATGGCGCCGGTGTGCCAGAGCTGCGCAACGATGCGCCCGCCCGCGGCGTGAACGGAATTGGTTACGCGGCGCCACCCCCGAACCTGCTCGGCGGTCCACAAGCCGGGGGTATGTGCCCACCCGAATCCTTCGGGACTGATTGCGACGCCTTCGGTCACGATCAGGCCCGCGGTGGCGCGCTGCGTGTAGTACTCGACCTGCAGGGTGGTTGGCACGTGGTCGTCCGACCCTGCCCGCATACGAGTGAGCGGCGCCATCACGATTCGGTTGGGCAGATCGAGAGGTCCCATCCGGTAGGGCGTAAACAGAGACGGGATCGACATGGGCGTTTCCCTCATCGCGTCAGTTGCGTGAGGTACACATCGCCCGTGGCGGTCTCGCCCGGTAGCCGCTGCCTTTCACTAACTTCTATGTATGAGACGCATTAATCGGAAGGGTCGCTTGGCGGCTTGGAATTACCGGTCCATCGCTTCGGCAGGTGGTTCCCGCTCAAAATTTGCGACCAGGTGATCGATGATTGCGCGGGCAGCGGCGCGGGTGGCGCGTCCCATCGGGAAATAGGCATGCACGGGAATGCCGGCCAACGCCCACTTTGTAAGCACGCGCAACAGAGCGCCATTTTCGAGTTCGCGACGGCATGCCCAGCCGCTCGTTGAAGTGATGCCGAAACCTGCCACCGCCGCCGCTATCGCGCCTTCGTTCTCGTCGGTCGAGAAATGCGGCTCCAGCTTGATCGTGGATTCCTGGCCGTCTCGTTTGAACCGCCAGGCCGACGGTACGGCGGCGGCCGTCCCTCCGATAATGCGGTGCCGGCTAAGGTCCTCGGGAGTATGGGGAGCGCCATGGTGCTCGAGATAGTCCGGAGAAGCCACGACGACGCGTGGGATTGTGGCGATCCGCTTTGCGGTCCCAGCCGCATCGGCAAGGCTGCCAAGCCGTATTGCGACATCCACCGCGTCCCGGACGACGTCATGACGCCTGTCCCCCAGCTGGAGCTGTATGTGCAAAGCGGGGTGCCGCTCGGCGAAAGAAGCGAGGCGCGGAATGACATCGCGGATGCCGAAGCTGGTCGGCATGCTCATCCGGACGAGCCCACGGAGTTCGCCGCCCTCGCGAACGCTGTGCTCCGCCTCGTCCAGCGCCGCCAGGATAGGCTCCACCCGGGCCAGGAATTCTCCCCCGGCCTCGGTTGGCACCACGGCACGCGTGGTGCGGGACAGAAGCCTGATTCCAAGCTCGGCCTCGAGTTCGGCGACGATCCGCGAGGCTTGAGACTGCGACAGGCCGCATTCGCGGGCGGCGGCCGAGAAGCTGCCGAGCCGAGCGACGCGGGTGTACAAGCGAAGGGCAAAGTTATCCTTGATCAAATGCCAAGGCTCCAGTCAGGAACGCTCCGGCCATCATAGGATACCTGATTGATGCATTCCATACATGGCGTTCATCGGCCAATGGTCCGACGAAGGTTGTGATCAGTCACGGCTGGTCCTTGGGATCATAGGGTTTTCGCGCCGATGTTCGACGCTCTTGATGCGTCAGCTATACCTGCGCTTTCCTCGATATCCGCGGCTACGCCAACTCCCGCCAGGTTGCTGGTGAGTTCACAATCGGCGAAGTGGCAGCGGATGCGATTCGCGCTCGCTGACCAGCTTGGCTGGCACAAGTTTCATGTCGTCGGCCATTCCATGGGAGGCAAGGCGGCGCAAAAGGTGGCGATGGACGCCGGCGCGCGCGTGCAGTCGGTCGTGGCGATCACGCCGGTGCCAGCCTCAGCTTTACCATTCGACGATGCGGTATTCGGATTCTTTTCGGCGGCATGCGAACAGGACGGGGTGGCATTGGCGCTGATAGGGGATTCGCTCGGTAACCCCGTTTCCAGGACGTGGCCGGAATTGATGCTGCGAGGAGCGCGCGAAACGGCAAAGCCGGAAGCGTTCAAGAGCTACATGGGCTCGTTCATCAAGGACGACTTCGCGGCCGGTGCCTCCAAGGTCGAGGCGCCCATGCTGGTGCTGTATGGCGAATTTGACAACGGCGTCAGCGAGGGTTTGGCGCGCAGCGTGTATCCTGCGCTGTATCCGCATGCGGTAATCGAGAAGATCGGCAATTGCGGGCACTACCCGATGCAGGAGATGCCAATCTACCTTGCACCCCGGCTGGAGGAGTTTATCCAGCCAGCCAAGGGCGAGACTACTATCAATTAACTTTGCACGGCCGATTTGGACCCGAGGCGCCTCGAACGATTTGATGCGAATTGGCGAACTGCGATGGCGCAAACTGCGAAAACTCGGATGCCCGCGCGACCAATCGGTTATCGAGCAGGATGGCGCTCCCACACCGGTGCGGCATCGTACGATGTTTTATCGGCCATGCGCCCGAGGCGGGTCGCGCTACCAAGTGGACACCACTTCGCATTTGTCGCGGGTCGGCTTGTCACTGTGTCGCGAGGCGGCATCGACTGCTGGAAAGTGGCTGGAAGGCTTCATCACCGGGGATAATCTCCTTCACGTTGTAATAATCCCACCTTTCCGCGACATCGGCGGGTACCTTCACCTGCACCAGATACATGTCATGAACCATCCTGCCGTCGGCGCGGATCTTGCCGTTGCGTGCGAACATGTCGTTGATCGGCATCGATTTGAGCTGCTTTATCACGGCCGCCGCGTCGTCGGTTTTCGCCGCTTGTACTGCCTTCAAATAGTTCGTGACCGCTGAATAAGCGCCTGCCTGCACGAAATTCGGCATCTTGCCGAATTTGTCGAAAAAGCGCTTGCTCCACTGGCGGGAAAGATCGTCGAGATTCCAGTAAAATGGCTCGACCAGGAACATGCCTTGCGTCGCCGCGGCGCCGAGCGCGTGGACTTCGGTGATCGTGCCGACCAGGGGAACGATGGCCTGGCTGGGCGTGATGTTGAAATCCTTGGCCGCCTTGATGGAGTTGAGCAGGTCCGCGCCGGCATTGGCAAAGCCGATCACCTTGGCCTTCGAGCCCTGCGCCTGCAGCAGGAAGGACGACAGATCCGTCGTGCTGATCGGGTGATACACCGTGCCGACGACCTTGCCGCCCGAACGCGTGACCGCGTCAGACGCCTCCGTCACCAGCGACTTGCCGAGTGCATAGTCGACGGCGACGAAATACCAGGTGTCAAGCCCGAGCGATTTGACGATGCGCGCCTGGCCGTTGGCGTACGAATAGGTGTCCCAGGTGTAGCTGATCGTGTACGGCGAGCATTGCTCGTTGGTCAGCCGCGTCGAACCGGAGCCCGTGACGATCAACATGCGGCCCTTCGTTTCGGCGACGCTGGAGACCGCGAGCGCCACGCCGGAATTGATCACGTCGGTGATGAGGTCGACACCACCGGTGTCGTACCATTGCCGCGCAATGCCGGTCGCGATATCAGGCTTGTTCTGGTGATCGGCCGAGACCAATTCGATCTTGAAAGGCGGCTTTTCCTTCGCCACAAAATCGTCGATCGCCATCTGTGCGGCGGTCACCGCGCCGGTGCCGCCGAGATCGGAGAACACGCCGGCCATGTCGGTGAGCACGCCGATCCTCACGGTGCCATCCGAGATGCCGTCCGCATGGGCTGCGCACCCAGCGGCAAACGTCGCTGCGATCATCGCTGAACGCAAAATTGCTTTCCTCATGGCAGCCTCCATCGTTCGCGCGACTCCCGTCGCGCGTTGTTTGCGTTGTTGTCGATGCGAACTACTCTGCGGCCTGCGGCCTCGTATCGTTGCGGCGCAGGTTTCGTCGCGCCCAGGCGGCGACTTCCTCCATTGTGTTCCTGGTCTCCGGCAGGAACGGGAAAATCGTGTAGACGTGGACGGAGTCCTCGACGAGACGCAGCGTGACGTCGACGCCGGCCTTCTGCGCCCGCTCGGCAAGACGTGTCGTGTCACTCAGCAGCACCTCGCCCTGCGTCGCCGTCACGAACAGCGCCGGCAGTCCCGCAAGGTCCCCGAACAGCGGCGACACCATAGGATCAGTCGGCTCGTGGCCCTGGAAATAGGACGCACCCATGTAGGTCAGGAGGTCGCGGTTGGCGGCGGGGTCGTTGCCATTGAAGGCTTTGACGGTCGGTCCCGACAAAGTGAGGTCGGCAAAAGGCGCCACGGCAAGGATCGCCGCCGGCAGCGGGTCGCCTGCGTTGCGGAGCGCCAGGACCAACGCCAGCGCCAGGCCGCCGCCGGACGATTCCCCAGAAACGAGGATCGAACTGGCCGGAATGCCGCGCGCCAGCAGCGCGCGATAGGCCATCACGGCATCGTCTATGGCGGCCGGGTACGGATGCTCCGGCGCGAGACGGTAGTCGACGGTGTAGCAGACTCCTTCGACGGCCGCGGCCAGCCGGCTTGCATACTCCAACGAGCTTTTGGCAGAGCCGATCATGTAACCGCCACCATGGAAATGCAGCACGAAATTGCCGCGCGGCGCATCGGGCGCCGACACGCGCCATGCCCTGACGTCGCCGAGTTCGTCCTCGACGGCGGCAACGCCATTCGGCAGCGGAAAGTTCGTGGTCAGGAAGCGGTCATAGGCCGCGCGCAAGCCGTCATGGCCGCGCGCGACGTCCTCGGGCCGGAACGCGTACTTCCAGAGATCGAAGGCGCGCTGGCCCTCTGCTCGCTGCAGGCGCTTGCCTTCTCGCAGGCCCGTGACATTGAGCACCTCGCCGGGCGGACCTTCGACGGCCTTGACCACATCGTAAGCCCAGGCGAGGCCCCAGCTGGTCTCAGCCAGCGGATCGATTCGCGCCATGCCTTTCCAGCGGCCGTTACGGTTCCGCAGGCGCTGCTCTTCTAATTCGTGCATCAGTTTGACCGCGGCGCGCGCGCCGGCCTGGATGCGCGTGGTGCGCGGCAGTCGGCGCTGCTGGTATTCCAGCAAGGCGCCGGGGATATCGTCCTTCCGCCGCGCCAGCACCCGCGCGAACGTCCAGGCATCCTCGATGCCCTGGCCGGCGCCGGCCGCAAGGAAGGGCACCATCGGGTGCGCGGCGTCGCCGAGCAGCGTGACGCGGCCGCAGGTCCAGTTGTCGATGGGATCGCGATAGAACATCCCGGTGATGAAGACGCTCGGGCACTGCTCGAGCATTTTGCGAGCGCGAGGCTCGGCGTCTTCGAACGAGCGCAGCATCTCGGAAATGTCGCCGCTGTCGTCCCAGGATTCGCGCTGCACTTCTGGCGCCGGAACCGAGGCAAGGATGCTGTAGACCTTCTTCGGCCGCACCCAGTAGGTGATCAGCGTCCGGCCCGGACCGAACCAGTAATTGCCGCGCTCTTCCAGATTGAGCCCCTCCAGTCGCTCGGCCGGAATCAGCGAACGCCACATTAGGATGTTGGCAAAGTGCTTCTCCTCCTCGCCGCGCAGATGCTTGCGCACCACCGAGTGGATGCCATCGCAACCGACCAGTGCGTCGCCGCGAACTTTCTCGCCGGTCTGCAGTGTCACCTCGACGCCGTCCTTGTCCTGCGAAATGGCGACGCAGCGCGCGCCGAGTTTCTTCGCTTCCTGTGGCACGGCGTCGAACAGAAGCTGGACCAGATCGGCACGGTGGATGTTGTACATCGGCGCGCCATAGCGCGCCGCCGCCTCGTCCCCGAGCGGTGCCTGATAGAGCATCCGTCCGGTACGCAGATCCCTATAATCGTAGGACTGTGGCTTGACGCCGACGGCGCGCATCTGCCCCTCCAGCCCGAGCTCGCGCAACACGATCGCCGCATTGGCCGCGATCTGGATGCCGGCGCCGATCTCGTTCAGCCTTGGCGCTTGTTCGAGCACCAGCGCCTCGATGCCTTGATGGCGCAGCGCAATCGCAGTAGTTAGTCCAGCAATGCCACCGCCCGCGACGAGTATGCGCATAAGCCGCCTCCTACCCGCTTCCCAATTAAGCGATTTCGCTTAATTTAGTTCAGGATCGATTTGCATGTCAAGCAGGTCACGCCCGGCCACCCGTGCGACCTCGGAAGAGACGAAGAACCAGATCAAGGCGGCGGCACAGATGCTGTTCGCCCAACGAGGCGTGGACGGCGTCACCGTCCAGGAGATCGTCAACGCGGCCGGGCAGCGGAACAACGCCGCCCTGCACTATCATTTTGGCTCCAAGGAAGAATTGATCCGCCAGATGGTGGTCGATGGCGCTGCCGTACTAGACCGCCGCCGCCGCGAGATGCTGGACGAGTTGAAGGCGCGGGGTGGCCCGAAGAATATTCGTGACATCATGCTGGTGCTCATGATGCCGGTGATCGAGCTTGGCGAGGACGAGCGCTGGCGCGGCTATATTCGCTTCACCTCGAACCTGCAGGCTTCCGATCGCGAAACCTTGCGCGCTGCACTCAACCACCGCTGGAATTCGGGCTACGTCGAGTGCTTCGATTATCTGAAGCAAATGCTTCCTCTGCCCGGATCCATTGTCGAGCAGCGGCTTTCCATGTTCATGATTTACGCCAACGCGATCCTGTCTGCACATGAGGCTGTCCTTGAGAAGCGTCATGCCAGAAGCAGCCGGCTCTGGGGTCAGCCGTTCACAATCGAGAACATGCTCGACACCCTGGAAGCCGCGCTCACATGTCCGCCGTCAGAGCAGACGCAGGCCAAGCTGCCGGTAACAGCCCAAAAGCCTGCGCGCTCGAAAGCTGCAGATAAACCGGCAAAGTGAGCGCATTATTCGTAACCGGACCGGTTGATCAGCGGCGGCAATGCAAAAAGGCGAAAGCCATGCATGCCCCGAGGCCACGGCGATGAAATTTCAAGTCAGACGGCGTCGACATTGCGATCCGGTTCGGGACACGCGATTGGAAAGGACTTGCGGGCCATCAAGCTTCTCGATGAGGAGTTCTTTCCGGTAATCGGCCGTCCTGAAGCTCGATCGCGATATTGCGGGCACCTCGTTCACCGATACGAACGCGTTGATGAAAGCCGCCGTGATGGGACCGGGACGCTGGGGCGCCTGTCGTTCTCCCATTCGGCCGTTCGGGCGGGAAAGCCGGTTCGCCAGTCCGAACACAGTTTGCGCGCGTTGCCTACTGCCACTTTGCGGTTTACCCGATAGCTTCTGAGTCAAACCCGGCCCTGGCGGCGCGTTCCGCGACTGGCTGGTTGAGGAAGCCCGTCGTACCTAGGACGGTGTTCCAGCAAGTTGGCCTACTCTGGAAAGAAGCCACTTCAGGATCGGTGACTTGTTCGCCTTGTGATAGGCGAGCATCAGGTCGAGTGTGGGCACTTCTCCCTGCACCGGACGCGTGGTTATCGATTCCGGCAGATAGCTTTTTGTGTAGGCCGGCAACATCATGACCGCGCGCGTCGATGTGATCATCGATATGGCATGGACGACATTATGCACTTCGTGTTGCGGCTTGAGGTCGATGCCGGCCCGGTTGAAATAGTCCAGAACGACACGGCGCACCGCAGGGGCGGACTTTGACGGAAGACAGAAATTTTCGCTCGCGATCTCTTGCGGCGCTATCTCCGCTTGCGAAGCCAGCCGGTGGTCGCTCGGAAAAACAAAGACCAGCGGATCGGTGCGCACGCGCCTGTAGCTCAAATCTTCCATCTGCTCTTCGGGCCGGATGAAAGCCGCATCAAGCTTGCGCCTCATCAAGGCTTTGGCGAGCACCGGCGAGTAATCACTCGACAGGCGGATTTCGATGCCGGGAAACTCGTCGCGAAGCACGCGGTCCACCTCAGGAAGCAAACCGATTTCGGCTCCCGACATGAAGCCCAGCGAGAATGTCGGCCTCGCCGGCTGGGCTGCGCGTAGCGCCGCTTCCTTGGCTGCTTCTGCCTGAACCAGCGCCATTCGCGCATGGTCGAGAAAGGCCTTTCCGGCCGACGTCAATTCAACGCCGTGAGCGCTGCGATGGATCAGCTGAACGCCCACCTCCTGTTCGAGATCGCGGATTTGCCGGCTGAGCGACGGCTGGGAGGTGTGCAGCTTTTGCTCGGCGGCAACAGTCAAACTGCCGGCATCGGCGACCGCAACGAAGTAGCGGAGATGCCGGAGCTCCATTCAATCCCCCATATCTCGCAAGCATGGGGCCAGCTTACAAAGTCTTTTTCAGACTTGCCAGCGCCGCCTAAAGCAACACATGCGGGCTCTGCCTAGCAGGCAGGACGCGATTTGCGGCCTTGATCCGCCCGGCTCGTTGCCCGTTGAACCCCCACTGGAGCGTGCGCATGCGTATCGGCACCAAAGTATCCCTGTTGGTCATTCTGGCAATGACAGGAGTTGGCGGAGCCGTGGCGCAGTCGCCTGGCAATCAACCGAAAGCGGCCGGCATGGAAGCAGACGTTACGAAGATCAAGCAGGCGATGCTCGGTAACTGGGAGAGCATCGCTCCGGAGGTGCGGCCGAGCGCAGCCAAGAACGCCGACGGCTCGCTCAAGCCGTTCTACCTCAAGCGCACATTCAAATACCTGCCGTCCGACCGGTTTGAGCTCGAGATCGTCAATTCGGCCGACCCCTACGGCGCCATCCCACTCGCCCGGATCAAGATCGGCGGACACATGCTGTGGCAGGGCCCGCATCCGATCGCTCCGGGCGCGCAGAAGGTCGACTTTGTGGCCGACGAGAGCTACGAGGTCGCTCCCCTCGCGCAAGGATTTGCCGACGTACTCAACAAGGTCGCGTCGGACGGGTATAGTGCCTGGGCGGTCAATACCTCCCAGAGCGTGTTCGGAAAGAGCTTTGTTCCATTCGCTCTGAAGGCAGGAACAAACTTCGTGGAGTACGATCTTGTCTATCTCAGGGGCGATCTGTTGTTCTGGGGCGCGCGCAATATCGACGGCCGTGGCTTTGATACCGAACAGAACCGCCCCACCAACCTGCAGATCCCGCTGATCCGAAAATAACCGTGGGCTTGTGATCCCTTGAAGGGGTGATCTCGTGGCTGGTTTGACGAAGTCTGAAATCGCTTCGCAGCTCGGCAGACCGGCCGTGGTCACGGGAGCAACGGGCGGACTCGGGTACGAGGCAGCGTTGGCGCTGGCCAAGGCCGGTGCAGAAGTCATTCTGACCGGCCGCGACGATCAGAAGGGCCGATCGGCGGTCGAGAAGATCAGCCGCGAAGTGACTGGCGCCAAGGTAAGTTACGAACGCCTCGATCTGGCGAGCCTCGCCTCGGTCGCCGACTTCGCGCAGCGGATGCACTCCCGGCAGTCCCTTGATCTGCTGATCAACAATGCCGGAGTGATGGCGCTGCCCCGCCGGCAAACCACGGCAGACGGCTTTGAGATGCAGTTTGGAACAAACCATCTGGGTCACTTCGCGCTTACGGCCCGGCTGATGCCGCTGCTGCGCCGGGCAACCGGAGCACGAGTCGTGAGCCTCAGCAGCCTGGCGCACCGTACCGGGCTCATCGATTTCGGTGATCTGCAGGGCGCGCGATTGTATTCGCCGTGGAAGGCCTATGGGCAATCGAAGCTCGCCTGCTTGATGTTCGTGCTTGAACTGCAACGGCGAAGCGACGCGGCGGGCTGGAAGTTGATAAGTAACGCAGCCCATCCGGGATTTGCCCGAACCAACCTATTCACGAGCGGTCCGGGCGGTCTTGTTTCACTTGCGAGCGGCTTCGCTGCTCCATTGTTCGGTCATTCCGCTGCGGATGGCGCCCGGCCAATCCTGTTCGCAGCGACGAGCCCGGAGGCAAAACCGGGCGCTTATTACGGACCGGGAGGATTTGGCGAACTGCGAGGCGCACCGTCGCGCGCCCTGATCATGCCGCAGGCGCGAGACGCGGCAGCGGCTGACAGACTTTGGGACGTTTCCGAGAAAATGACAGGTACATCGTTCGAATAACGGTCGGCGGATGCAACTGGCAAAAAGCGTCATCGACGTCGGACTTTCGACGAACAATCTGGAGCCAATGCTGCGGTTCTGGCAGCAGGATGCCGGCGTTCGCTTCGACCATGTGTTGCCGGTCCGCTGGGGCAGAAGCAGTACAGGCACGATGAGCAAGGCTCCGTCATCAAACTCAACCATCACGTGGAGCCCTTGCCGGAGGCGGCCCCGAGCGGGTTTCGCGAGCTGATGATCGCGAGAGAAGGTCTGCGCGAGCCGCGTCAGATGGTCGACCCCGACGGCAATCGTGTGCAGCTGGTGCCCAAGGGGTTTGATGGCGTCACTCAGTTGGGCATTGCCATGGCCGTCCGAAGTCTTGGCGAACACCGCAGGTTCTATGGCGATATTCTCGGCTTCGCCGAAGAGTCCTGGTCGGGCGGTCCGGCCTTTCGCCTGGGAGACAGCCTGCTTCTTCTCAGGGAAGACCGCGCCGCAACCGTCGATCCGGTTCGGCAAGCGAGCGGATGGCGCTACATCACCCTGCAGGTGGCCGATATCGACGCCGTGCATGGCGAGCTGATTGGCAAAGGGGTGCGCGAAGGTCTTGCACCGATAACGCTTGGGGACGTGGCACGGATATCGATGATCCTCGATCCCGACGGCAACTGGATCGAGCTATCCCGCCGGGCCTCAATCGTCGGCAATCTGTCTTGAGGAGAAATGCCATGGCCGCACAACCCAGATCGGGCAACGAGGACCATAACGTTCAAATCGTCCTCAACGGGTTCGATACCCTGTTCAACAAACGCGATTACGCTGCCGCGGAACGCTACTGGTCGCCGCGTTATATCCAGCACAGTGCGCACATCCCGCCCGGCCGCGAGGGACTGTTCGGCATGATCAAGATCATGCCCGAGACGCTGCGCTACCAGAACCATCTTGCCGCGGCGACTGGCGGCTTCGTCATCCTTCATGGCCGATTCAGCGGTTTCGGTCCGGTTGCGTGGGTCGTCGCTGACATCGTGCGCATGGAGGATGGCGTGCCCGCGGAGCACTGGGACGTCATCCAGGACGAAGCCAAGCGCGAGCAGTCGCGCAGCGGCCTGCCGATGTTCGGCGACAGTTTCCCGGCTTGATCGCGGAGCGGACGTCCGCGCGAGAATCTCCAACCAGACCTCAGACCTTCACCTCGTGATGGTCCCAATAGGATTTTCTGATCTCGCGCCGAAGTATTTTTCCGAAGGAAGACATCGGCATCTGGTCGCGGAAATCGATCCTTTTCGGAACCTTGAAGCTGGACAGGAACGTCTTGCAGTGCTTGATGAGCTCGGCCTCTTCGACAGAACTGCCAGGCTTCAATTTGATGGCCGCGACGACTATTTCGCCCCACTTCGGATCGGGAGCGCCTACCACGGCGGCCATTTCTACGGCGGGATGCCTGTAGAGAATCTCCTCGATGTCGTTGGGGAATATGTTCTCGCCGCCGCTGATGATCATGTCCTTCTTGCGATCGACGATGTAGAGGTGTCCCTCCTCGTCGAACCGGCCCATGTCTCCCAGCGTGAAGAAGCCGCCGTGTCTTGCACTGGCCGTCGCCTCCGGATTGTTGAAATATTCCCGGATGAGCGTTGCGCCGCCGATGTGAATTTCCCCGACCTCGCCTTGCGGAACCACGTTTCCCTGTTCGTCGCGCAGCTCGACGAACATTCCGATCACCGGCCGGCCGACGGATCGAACCTTGCGGCGCTGGTCTTCGGGAGCGAGATTCGTCACCAGGCCGACTTCGGTGGCGCCATAGAATTCGTTAAGGCCAGCCTTGGGGAATCTCCGGAGGATCGCCTCCTTCGTGTGCGTCAGCAGGGGCGATCCGCCGCTCAACAGAAGCCGCAGCGATCCCAGGTCGAACCGGTCTATTTCTTCGCTGGTGACCATGGAGGCCCACATGGTCGGCACCATGAAGGTCCAGGTCGCCCGGGTTTGATCGATCATCCAGAAGACGTTCGCCGGCGAAGTATCGCTCGTCACGGTGACGGTGCCGCCCCGGAAAATCTGCAGCAGGGCGAACAGCGCCGGCGCTTCGTGGAACAGGGGTGCGGCGACCAGTTCCCGATCGCTCTCGGTTATTCTGTAGATCGTTGCAATCCTCCGCAGGCAGTCGGCGAACTCCCGATGTGGATTGACGCACCCTTTTGGAAAGCCCGTCGTGCCCGACGTATAGCCCTGGAAGTAACAGGCTGAGAGATCGGCCGGCGTGGAAGGCGGCGCATCTCGTCCGGCGGCAATCAGGGCCTCGTACGAATGTCTCGCGTAATCCGCTGAACCATTGGTGACCACATAGCGCCCGTCGACGGTGGGCAACCTCGTTCGCAGCGACTGCACCGTTTCGGTGAAGTCATCATCGAATAACAATACGCGCGCACCAGAGTGATTGACGACATATTCGATCTCGCTCGCGGTGAACCGGAAGTTCAGAGGTACGACCGCCGCTCCCATCAGAGCGGCCGCCTGGTAGATCTCCAAATAGCGGCTGCTGTTCTGCATGAGCAGCGCGATACGATCGCCGGACGCCAGACCCAGTTCGGCCAGGGCACTGCTCAGACGGCAGACACGGGACCATAGCTGGGCGTAAGTCTGCGTGCCCGCGGAGGAGACGAGCGCAACTTTGTCCGGCGTGTAGGTCGCGTACCAGTGCAGCGCATCACCAATTCGGCTCGGCATGAAAGCCCCTCCGTTCAATCGGGAAGGTTGTATCCGACCTCGGCGAGCCCGATCAGGTCGCCGGTGGAGTCCCTCGCCTCGACGGCAACCTGGACCCAGTTCTTTCCGGGGCCGAAATAGTGCTTTTGCTTTACCTTGCCCGTTGCGGTCACGGTTTCTCCCACTTTGACCGGTTTGGTGAACTTGGCGTCGACGAACCGGATCGATCCGCCGTTCTTTCCGATTACTCCCCATGCTCGCGTTACAACCGAAGTAAGCGTCGACATCGTCATCATGCCATGACCGACCGTCTCGGGGATGCCGAATACCTGGGCACGCGCCGCCCATTCTTCATTGGTATGGACGGGATTCATGTCGAGCGAGGCCAGCGCGTAGTGATCGATGGCCGGCTGAGCGTAGGATTGCACGACCGGCGGAAACGAATGGCCGGTCTGTATCTCCGCGAACGAGATTGGCATCTTCAAAGCTCCTCAGTCAGGCATTGGCGAAACGGGAGACATCTGCACGCGTCGCCGGCAGGATCAGCGAGCACCACCAGCGGGCCTTGAGGACGCTGCTCTCATTCCGGAAGTCGAGCAGCATCTGGAGATAGGGCTTTCCGCGCTGCGTGAACTTGTCGGCGGTCGTGATCGTCGTCGAGATGATTTCGCCGTAGCGGAACGGTTCGACAATTTCGATGCGCTGCTGGGGATTGCGGGCGCCGGGTGTCCGTATCCAGGTGCCGATACCCTTCTCGCCCAGGCTGTAGAAGGCTATCGTCGTCACGAAAACAGGATGTTGAAGGAGTTCACCCGTGGGGGAATGCTGCCGGGCAAAAGCCGGGTCAATCATCAATGGATCTGTTTCGCCGCACGCCCGGTTGTAGTCCAGTATGTCCTCTTCGGTGATCTCGAACGTGCGCTGCGCCGGGCCGCTATGTCCAACGGTGGCTTCGTCCCAGGTCTCGTACCGCTCCCACCCGATCATGAAATCCCGGGAGAAATGCTTCTGCTTCTCTGTTTCGACGTACCTGTCCAATCTGCTAGGAACGGGCATGCGACGTTTCCTCGGTAAGATTTATTGAACGTACGTTAGATTTTTATCTAACGTACGTTAGAAAATCAAGCACTTCTGCGCGGAATTGATAAAATGGCAGCCGAAACGTCGACAAAGGACAGAAAGTTGCGAAGTAGCAAAAGGATGTCCGCCGACAAATCCACGCCCTCCAAGGGCGAGCAGGCTAAGGCGCGGATCATTTCCGTGGCCGAGACCCTCTTCAACAAGCAGGGCTTCGACGGCGCCTCGATGCGTGATATCGCGGCCGCCGCCGAAATGCAGGCGGCCTCCGTCTACTACTACTTCGAATCGAAGGAGGAACTGCTCTGGGCGGTCTGGGAGAAAGGCGGCATCGAACTCCTCAATCGGGTCGTCGATGCAATCGCCGGCAAGACGGACCCCTGGCAGCGGATGGAAACCGCCTGCGTCGCCCACACCACGGGCCTGCTCGATTGGCGGCGAGCCAACCAGGCGTTTTTTATCATGCCGCCGTGGCACTACCCGGAGAGCATCAGGGCAAGAGTCATCGCCCTGCGGGACGAATACGAGAAGATCTTCATCGGCTTGATCGACGATCTTCCCCTGCGCAAGGGTGTCGATCGCCGCTATCTGCGTCTGACCGTCATCGGAGCGCTCTCCTGGTCGCTCTTCTGGTTCAAGAAGGAGCGCGACACTCCTGCCGCGATAGCAAAGCAGATGCTCTCAATGCTCCGCACTGGCATCGAGGACTAGATATCCGAATTCGAGGCGCGACTTGCGGTCGTCCCTTCACGACGCACCGTTCAAGTCAGGCGCAAGAACATCGTGCGGAAGCGAGAAGTGCTCCACCCTCTTCGCCGGCTTGTTATTGAACAACAACCGAACGACGTCGGGGCGGGAGTAATGCCCCGCAGGGTCAGCCGCGTTCTTCGCTACGCCGATCGCGGCGAGATCGATTGTGGCATAGACGATCCCTTCGCTGGTCTCAGGCAACTTCTCCGCGAGCGGACTGCCGTCAGGCCCGTAGATTACGGCATGTCCGCCGCCCTCATGGACCAGATTGCGCTTGTCCTCTGTGTCGCACATCTCCTCGACCATCTCCCGGGAGATAACGGCGCAAGGCGCCAGGACGAAACAGGATCCTTCGACCGCATAAACCTTGCTGACGGCATTGTTGGTTTCCCAACCAAGCGCGTGCGCAAAGGGCTCGTACATGGAGAAGCTCGGCCACGCTCCCACATGCACCTGCTCGTTCTGGGCGTACATGGCGTACTTGGTCAGAGGCTGCAGATGCTCCCAGCAACACAGCGCGCCTAATCGCCCGAGGTCGGCGCGGTCGTGAACGGTGATGTGGCTGCCGTCTCCCTCGCCGAACACCGTTCGTTCGACATGGGTGGGCCGAAGCTTGCGACGTCTGGCGATGGTTTCCCCGTCGGGACCAATCAGCCATTGCGAGATGTAGAGACTGCCGCCATCGCGCTCCGAAAGACCGAGCACCACTGTGATCTTGTTGTCGCGCGCCGCGTCGGCGATTTTCCGAGCGAGCGGACTGTCGTAGCTTAGGGAATTGTCGAAGTAGCGCTGTACGAACCCCTTCCCGATTGCCCACGCCGGCGTTCCCACCCAGATGTACCAGGGATAGCCGGGAATCCAGGTTTCGGGGAAGGCGATCAGCTTCGCCCCCTCTTTTGCGGCTTCCTCGATGTATCGGATGGTCTTGGCGACCGTGCCTTCCAGGTCGATCCAGACTGGCGCCGCCTGCACGACTGCCGCCTTGTATTTCGGATGAGTAATGCCCATGGCTCGTCCCTCTGCTGTAAGGCCGCGATTGTTGGCCCTAACGAATTTGCGATATCCCCGCTGCGATGGACGACGCCGGTCGAGCCATCCCGGCATTGCCGAGCAACACGGCTTCAAAGTCTTGCGCATCACCGCTGACATTCACCTGCTCGAAGTAATCGTACCAACCCGACGCGGCGATCTGCCGCTCAAATTCGCGCTGAAACTCGACGTTGGGCACACGATAGACGCAAAAGAAATCGTACGGAGCACGGCGATCAGTGCCGGGAGAGTTCATGCCATAGGCAACGACGTCGACGCCGGCGGACGCCAGACCTCTGACCGCTTCGACTATTCTCTTCGCGAAATCGGTTCTCTCGCTTTCCGGGCATTTGGCCCAGGCGGGACGGTAGTTATAGAGCTCGATAAAGATCTGTTGCATGACGCGACCTTGCTGGCAGTGTTGTCGATCGTTTATTCGGCAAAGGGTGACTGATGTAGAAAGTCAACCGCAGAAAAGCGCATATATCCTGGGACGTACTTCAAGCCGAAGTCGGCAATGAAATTGTCTCTTGTCGTATCCGGATGATTCTTGGCGATACCGCAAAGGCACGTCGTCAGTTCGTTCTTCATGCTATGCCGAGGAAAAGTCGACAAGATAGCTTTCTTGTTGTCGTCGCTCAGCTCGTTATAACCGAGTCCGCCGTAGTCGCAGGCGATGCCGATCTGACAGCAAGCCACGTCGGGGCCCTTATGCTGCGCGATCGATGGGGTGGCATGGAGCGCGATCGAGTCCCAAACTGTCTCCGCACGGCGTTCCCCCATGTTGTGCGAAAGGGCAAAGGCACGGCCGAGGTCCGCTCCCAGAACTTCAAAGCGACGATCGGGAGCGCCACCGCGGGCAAGACCAAGGTCGTGCAGGATCACCGACACCGCAACCAGTTCGGTATCCGGAGTGAGCCCACGACGTTGGGCAAGCTTGGCGCCATAGAGCCAGGAGCGAATCACGTGGTTGAAAAGCCAAGGCTGTGATGTTTCCGCTTCTGCCTCCGCATAAGCATCCCGAACGACCCGACTGTCGGGGAGCTTCAAATCCAGCTCTCGGCCGACCGCCAGTGCTTTGCTGAAATCGGGCTTTTCGTTTTTGCTCACGTTTCACTCCATTGATCGTAAGAAAAGGCTTTGGTTGTCCGCCTTCGCGGAATGGTGTCTGCATGGCGGAAGCCGGGGACCAACCATGCAGAGAAACGCGTCTACGGAAGCCCGAGAGGCCCGACAGGCGCACATGTTCTGAAAAACCTCAGGCATGCTGGCCCACGCGATGGGCAGCGGCCCAGGCGTCGATACGCACGCGTCGTTCGGCGAAGGCCGCCGCCGTGCGCGCGTTCACGGCTTCCAATACCTCTGCGGGCGCCGTATCCGGGCGCCCGGAATTGAAGGGCGGTTGAGGCGCATATTCCAGGCCGAGCTGAACTATCTCGGCCGCGCGTGATCCACGCAGCTCCGCGATCAGTGCCAGCACGAAATCGATGCCGGCGGTGACGCCTCCGCCCGACAGGATATTGCCGTCCCTCACGATGCGGCCCTCGTCGATGACGGCGCCGAAGACCGGAAGAAATTCGCGCCACGCCCAGTGGCAGGCCGCGCGGCGTCCGGCAATAAGTCCGGCAGCGCCCAAAATAAGCGATCCCGTGCAGACCGAAGTCAGGTAACGCGCGGTCGCGCCGAGCCTGGCGATCTCTTTGATGAATCGATCGTTCTCGATGGCGTTGATGCAGCCACCGCCGCCAGGCACGAGGAGCACGTCGCACGATTCGATGACCGTCAGATCTTCCAGGTTTGAGAAGGTAAGCCGGTCCGCCGTGACCGGGTCGCCGTCCAAGGAAGCCACCCGCACGTTCAGATCGGGCGTGCGCGAGAGGAACTGGTGCGGACCGGTGAAGTCGAGTTGGGTCACGCCGTCGTAAGCGGGTATCACCACGTTGATTGGCTGGGTCATCGCTTGTCCCTCCTGATGGACAACCTTTACAGCCGAGCCTATAAGGCCGGAAGGTCAAACTTCCCTATGATCCGGCCATGCGCACGATTGGCTTTTACGTTTCCCCAGGGTTTCAGATGCTCGACCTCGCCGGTCCGGCCGGCGCGTTCGAAGCGGCAAATCTCGAGCTCGGAAGTCCGGCCTATCGGATCCATCTCCTCGCGGACGATGCGGGTGCCGTAACCAACAGCCTTGGCATGGCGACCGTTGCGGCATCTCTCAATGATGCCGTGCTCGATACGCTCGTCGTTATCGGCGGACCAATCGAGCCACGCCTTTCCGCCGGCGCGCTAAGCCGCATCGTGGACGCGTCGAACCGGTGCCGGCGGGTGGCGAGCGTCTGCACGGGCGCATTCACGCTTGCGGCGGCCGGGCTGCTCGACGGGTGCCGGGCAACGACGCATTGGCGATTTGCGGCTCGCCTGCAGCAAGACTATCCATCCATCCGGGTCGAGGCGGATCGCATCTACTGCCGGGACGGAAACATATGGACTTCAGCGGGCATCACGGCCGGCATCGATCTCGCGCTGGCCTTGATCGAAGAGGACCATGGTTTCGACATCGCCAAGGGCGCCGCACAGCACCTTGTCGTCTATCATCGTCGCCATGGCGGACAATCGCAATTCGCGGCCTCGGTCGATCTGGCACCGAAGAACAACCGCATTTCCGCCGCCATCTGCTACGCCCGCGATCACATCGCCGAAGCGCTGACCCTCGAAGATTTGGCGGAAGCAGTCGGGATGAGCCGACGCCAGTTCAGTCGCGCATTCCGGGCGCAGACCGGCACCACGCCCGCGCGCGTGGTGGAACGGCTCCGCGCCGATATGGCCCGAGGCCGCATCGAGTCGACCACCGAACCCGTCGAACGCATCGCGGAGGCGGTCGGCTTCGGTGACGCGGAAAACATGAGGCGCGCCTTCATCCGCATCTACGGACAGCCGCCTCAATCGATCAGGCGCGCCATTCGAGGCTAGGACAGCGAATTCGTACGTTCCGCCTCCAATGGGTAAGCGGCTCAAACCCCTCATCCGCAAGACCCAGCCCTATGCCAAACGCATCGGCCACAAGGGCATCTGGGTTGAACCCAAGCTTCTCGCTGAAATCGAGTATCGCGCGAAGTCAGCCGAGGGAAAGGTCCGCCACCCGTGGGCTACGGGAGGATCTGTGATGGATTGTGAATAGGCGCCCAACATTGACCCCGTCATCATGAGGTCAATCAGGTACTTAGAATACCGATGGGCGCTCGGACCCCACGCCGAGCGACATAGAAGCACTTCCGTCCCTGCGTGATCACAGACGGCTTCGCCGAGCTACCCTCAAATCGCGCTCAATCCACCATCGACGACGAGATCGGCGCCGGCGACGTAACTGCTCTCGTCGGAGGCCAGGAACAGCGCGGCGGCAGCGATCTCCTCGGGTCGGCCAAGCCGGTCGAGCGGAGTTGCAGCCCTGAAGCTCGCCCGGATCGCGTCCGCGCCTTCCTTCGTCGTTGCCTGCGCGTCGATGATGGGCGTGTCGATCGCGCCCGGACTGATCGCGTTGACACGGATGCCGCGGTCCTTGAGTTCGGCCGTCCACGTTCGCACAAACGAACGAACGCTTGCCTTGGTGGCGCTGTAGGCGGTGTAGCCCGGAATGCCCTTGAAGGCGGCGATAGAAGAAATCAGGACGATGGCTCCGCCATCGCGGAAGAGAGGTAGCGCCTTCTGAACCGTGAACAGAAGCCCGCGCACATTGATGCCGAAGGTCTGGTCGAAATTTTTCTCCGTCACTTCGACGAACGGCTCCGGATCGATGAAGCCCGCGTTTGCGACCAGGATGTCGATCCTTCCCTTCTCGCTCCGGATCCTCTCGTAGAGCCGATCGAGATCCTGGAGGTTCTGGACGTCCCCTCGAACGGCCGCTGCGCGCTCTCCAATCAGGGCAACCGCCATTTTGAGCTCGTCCTGGCGGCGGCCTGTGATGTAGACAAATGCCCCCTCCCTCGCAAACCGCTGGGCCGTCGCGAGTCCGAGACCACTGCTGCCGCCTGTTATGAGCGCCACTTTACCTTGCAGTCTTGGCATCATTCCCTTCCTTCCAATCAGGATGCGACTGAGAGCCGGGCAGCCGCCTGCTTCGGGGCCGGCGGCAAGAGCTTATTGTCGATCAGAGACTGCAGGGCCTTGCGGAACGACACCTCCGTGTCGACCACCTTTGCGAAGCCGGCCTGGCGCAGCTTGACAGTGCTCACGAAGGCCCTCGGTCCCGCCGGGGCGCCATAGGCGAAAGCGAAGTCGGCATGCTGGTCCCCTTGACCGACCAGATCCCGCAGGCTCCGCGAGCGAAGACCATACTTCGCGACGATCTTGCCCCAAACGTCGGCGTGTTCCGCGAGGTACGCCGTCACACTCATCGGCGTGTCCGGTCCGGCCTCGACGCCGAGGGTTTCGGCGATCCCCGGCCACACATTGCGCCACTCGAACACGTCGCCGTTGGTGATGTTGAAAGCCTCGTTCGCTGCCTGAGGCGACTGCGCAGCCCAGACCGCCACGTCCCCGACGAGATCTGCATCGGCCGCTTCCCAGACAAACGACGGGCCGCCCGGGAAGCCGAACGGCTCACCCTTCTCGCGACGGATTGCCGCGTAGGCTCCGATGGCGGGGAGCACGTTCAGCGCCCCTGGGGTGGGACCGGTGACGAGTTGCGGACGCAGAGCCGTATAGTTGAAACCGTGCTTGGCCCCCATCTCACCCACATAGGCTTCCTGATCGAAGAAGAAGTTCGGGTGATCCTTGCGGGCATCACGCTCGCGGGCGGGGATCGGGATCGGATGCAAGTGCACGCCGTAGACCTTGGTCCCCTGCAGGACGCTGATGTGCTGGAAATTCGTCGCGCTGCGGACAATCGGCTCCACGACGTTGCGCAGCATCGTGTTGTTGGTATCGATCTGGTCCTTGCTCGACCATCCGGCGACCAGCTCGGGCTTTTCGTGCAGGGCCGTGTAGGCGATGTGCGTGACGTCGGTCAGCGGCTCGAATGCGGCGCGGGCCTTTTCCCGATCCCGCAGATCGACGGACAGGAAGTCGATGTCGCGGCCGCTCGGCAGTTCGGGCTTGCGGCGTGAGACGCCTACCACGTCCCATCCCGCGTCAAGAAACCTCTCGATGGCCGCGACGCCCAGCAGGCCGCTTGCGCCTGTGATCAGGACCTTCTGCGGAGCGATCTTGCTTTGATTGGTCGTATTCATGATTTCAATCCTGGTTGTTGTGGATGTTTGTCACGCGTGAGGACGGTCACGCAGCCGATGCGCTGGCCTCGAGCCATTTCGCGATGTTGTCGGCGGCATCGCCGTAGAAAGTCCGATAGAGATCTTCGGTCACGTAGCCGATGTGAGGAGTCGCCAGGAGGTTCTGCAGCTTCCGGAACGGATGATCCGAAGGCAGTGGCTCCACGCCGAATACGTCGACCGCCGCGCCGGCAATCCGATGCGCCTGCAGCGCTTCGATCAGAGCTGCTTCGTCCACTATCGGACCACGCGACGTGTTGATGAGCCTTGCCGTCGGCTTCATCAGGGCGAGTTCGGGCGCCCCAATCAACCCCTTGGTACGATGGCTCAGGACGAGATGGACTGTCACGATGTCCGCTTCGCGGAACAGCGTCGGCTTGTCCACGAGGGTGGCACCGGCGGCGCTGGCTTTCTCCTCCGTGAGGTTTTGGCTCCAGGCGATCACCTTCATGCCAAAGGCAAGACCGATCCGCGCGATTTCTTTTCCTATGTTTCCTAACCCGACGACCGCGAGCGTCTTGCCTCGCAGGTTCGAGCCGAGCCCGATCTGCCAGCCGCCCGCCTTGAGCGACGCCGCCTCCCGGTCGATGCCCCGCATGTTCGCCATGATCAGCGACCAGGTGAACTCGATGGTCGGGGTAGAATCGTAGCCCGTCGCGGTGACCGCGATGCCGAGATCGGTCGCGGCCTGGCTGTCGATGGACGCGTTTCGCGGCCCGGTCGAAGCAATCAGCTTCAGGTTCGGTAGCTGCTGCAGAATCTCCCTAGGAAGCGGAGTGCGCTCCCGCATGGCGCAAACCACATCGAACGGCCGCAACCGTTCGATAACGGCCGAGGGGTCAGTCAAGTGGTCGTTGAACACGGTGATCTCGGCGTGCGCTGGCGGACGCTAGACCAGTCCGCGAGCCGCAGCGCCACGTTCTGGTAGTCGTCGAGGATAGCAACCTTCATTGCAGCCCTCCCTCAGCGTTCGGCGACGAAGAACTCGCACAGAGCTCCAGCTACCGCCTTAGGGTCGTTCTCCATCGGAATGTGGCCGGCCGACTTGATCCGGACGAGCCGCGTTTGCGGAATCTCGCGTGCGTAGCGTTCGGCGTAGTCGACCGTCTGGAAGCCGTCGTCTTCGCCCCAGACGAGGAGCTTCGGGGTCTTGGACTGCAGCAATGCCGGCAGCATCTCCATAGTGTAGCGATGGTCGGCAGCGCCTGCGAGCGCCAGCCAGGATCGGGCGACCCGCGGGTCCGTCCACGGGTCGAGATATTCCGCAATCTCGGCCTCGCTTGCCGGGCGTCCAAGCGCCTTCACGACGGATACGCGACGCGCGGCCAGAATGTCGTCGCGCGTGGTGACCGCAGCGACCGCCGGATCCCGGAAGCGGGCGACGCCGGGTACCGGCCAAGAGTCGTACATGGTTCCGTTCACGACCGCGACGCGCGGTACCTCCACCGCCTTCGCGAGCATCAAGTGCTGCGCGACGCCGCCGCCGATGTCGTGACCGGCCACCATGACCGGGTCCTTGTGTCCGAGCGCCTGGAGGAAACGGACGAGCCAGGCCGAGAGACGCGGCACTGAAGCCTCGGCAACCGTGAGTTCCCCTCCGGAGCGACCGAAGCCGGAAAAATCCACCGCCACCGGGCGGAGACCCGCAGCGGCGATGTCGTCGAGCACCGGCTGCCAGACGCGGCTCCAATAGGTACCATGAAGCAGGAGAACCAAAGGCCCGCCTTTGCCGGCCGTCAGATAGCTGATCGGAACACCGCCTACATCGACGGTTTCGCGTCTCGTCATCGCACTATCCTCTCCACGTGTTTCTCCCTGAACCGTCACGCCGCCGACGCCCTGGTCGCGGTTTGTCCGAACAGGATCTTCTTCCCCTCCTCCGTGACGGCCGGGCGGCTCGAGTACGGCTCGCCTTTGGCGTAGGCCCGCTGCGTGCCGGGGCGGCTGCGCACCGAGTCGAACCAGCGGCGGAGGTTGGGGAAGTCCTCCAGATTCTGTTGCTGACGCTTCCAGGGAACGACCCAGGGATACGAAGCCATGTCTGCGATGCTGTAGCTGTCGCCGCCAATGAAGGCGCGGTTTTCCAGGTGCCGGTCGAGCACGCCGTAGAGCCGGTTCGTCTCGTTGACGTAGCGGTCGATCGCGTACGGGATCTTGGTCGGGGCGTAGACGCCGAAATGGTGGTTCTGACCGGCCATCGGTCCGAGCCCACCGACCTGCCAGAACAACCACTCCGCCGCGGTCTTGCGGCCACGCACATCCTTGGGAATGAAGCGACCGGACTTCTCGGCCAGGTACAGCAGAATGGCGCCCGACTCGAATACGCTGATCGCCTCGCCGCCGTCGGCCGGCGCGGTGTCGATGATCGCCGGCATGCGGTTATTCGGCGAGATCGCCAGAAACTCGGGCTTGAATTGATCGCCGCCACTGATGTCGACCGGATGGATCGCATAATCCAGCCCGGCCTCTTCCAGGAACATCGTAACCTTGTGGCCGTTCGGAGTAGGCCAGTAGTAGAGCTCGATCATCTGCGATCTCTCTGTGCGCTAAGCGCGAGGCCGCCACGCAGAGGCGAACGGCGGCCTTCGCGCGTCAAGCGGCGGGTCTCAGCTTGCCCGGCGCGTTCCACTCGGCTCCCTTCATGAAAGGGTCGAGCGGTGTCTGCGCCAGGTGGTTTGTGTAGTTCGAGATGAGCTTGGTCGCGGCGAGGACGAGCACGTCCAGCATCGCGCGGGTGTCGTAGCCCGCCGCCTTGAATGCAGACACGTCCGCTTCGCTGAGGACTCCGCGGCTTCGCGTCACCTTGGCCGCGAACTGACGCAAGGCCTCGAGCTTGGGATCGGCGATCGGCCGTCCTTCACGTACAGCCGCGATGGCCTCGGGCTCGACCTTCGCCATGCGCGACAGGTTCGTGTGGCCGGCCATGCAGTACGTGCACTCGTTTTCGTAGATGATCGCGATATAGGCGACGTTGCGCTCCTGCGGCGTGAAGCCCGTCTTCTCCGCGATGCTCCACAGGGTCGCGTAAGCTTCCAGGGCGGCGGGACTCTCCGCCAGTACGCGGTGGAGATTCGGAACCTGGCCCCAGGACTTCTGAACGCTATCGAGGATCTCCGTCGAGTCCGTCGGCGCCGAGGACGCGTCGTGAAGTGTGAAACCGTTGATCATCCCTCGTCTCCTTTACGATGTGACGGCGACAAAAATGCGGGTCCGCGAGCCCAAAGGGCAGCCAGGTCAGAGCAATATCTTTCATTCCCGTGCGGAATGGACGAATTCCATGCCTTTCACGCGACGCCGCGCTGGCTCATGCCGGGCGACACGCACCACGTCCTGTCGCAGCAGGTAGAAGGAAACCGCCAGCAGAACCACATCCTTCATCAGGAACGGCACGTTGCCAGTCATCGCCGGAAATCCAGCCGCGGGATCCCACCCCTCGGGCATGAAGGGGATGATCGTGACGGTGGCGATGAAGGTGCCGGTCGACCCCAGGGCGCCAAGAGCACCGAGGCGTTTGTCCCAGAAGCCCGCGAACAGCAGCGTACCGAATGTCCATTCGCTGACGCCGAGAAACCAGCTCGCGCCCTGATGGCCGAAAACCGGATAGAGCCAAAAGATCAACGGGCCGTTGCTGATGAACGGCACGAGCCGCTCGGCCTCATACGGCCACCACTTCTGGTAACCGAAGAAGAGAAACATGATCACCATCGACGCGCGCACCAGATGGTAGTCGAGGTCCTCGGTAAGCAGGCCGGACCGCCGCATGATCATGGTAAGCGGACTCATTGCCGCGTTTAGAATTGCATTCATTGTCGCCACTCCTTGTGTCGAGTTGTGTCGAGCGCGGTTGCGCAGCCGCATCACACGACCGCGGAAATCGCGAAGTCGATTTCGGTGTCGAAGAAGAGGCCGCTCCCGCCTTCACGCGAGGGCGGCTCATCGCAGCGTGGTGAGGCCGCGGGCTTCAGTTTGCCGGGAGGATTCCACTCGGCCCCCTTCATGAACGAGTCGTTCGGGGTCTCGGCGAGATGATTGGTGTAGTTGGAGATCAGCTTGGTGGCGGCGAGCACCAGCACGTCTAGCACCGCCTGATTGTCGTAGCCCGCGGCCTTGAAGGCGGCGACCTCGGCCTGGCTCACGACGCCGCGCTGACGCGTGACCTTGGCCGCGAACTGGCGCAGTGCCTCGAGCTTCGCGTCGGCGATCGGACGTCCTTCGCGGACGGCGGAAATCGCTTCCGGCTCCACCTTCGCCATGCGCGACAGATTTGTGTGGCCGGCCATGCAATAAGTGCACTCGTTCTCATAGATGATGGCGAGATAGACGATGTTGCGTTCCTGCGGGGTGAAACTCGTCTTTTCGGCGATCCCCCAGAGGGTGCTGTAAGCCTCGAGCGCCGCCGGGCTCTGCGCGAGAATGCGATGCAAGTTGGGCACGAAGCCCCAGCTTTTCTGGATCCCGTTCAGCATTTCGCCGGACGCTGCCGGCGCCGTGTTCGTGTCGTGAAGCGTGAAGCCGTTGATCATTTTCGCTCTCCTTCTGCATGTGAACCCTAGGATCGGACCCTCACCCATTCCCCTGCGCTGCGGCAGATGCGGGCTGGCGATATGGTTCATTCCGGTCTGGAATATGGTGCCATCGCATCGAAACGCGCGACGAAAACGGAAAAACGAGAACCGGAGCAGGGCGTGGAAACGATGTCGATGCGGTGACCCCAGCATCCCGAGCGCCTGCCGGCGATGAACAGGCCAATTCCGAGACCGTCCCGTGCGCGGCCAGGCCGGGTCATACTCCAGGCCAGACACGGCTCACCGCTGCCGAATGTTCGACTGGCTACCGCGGCACCGACCCGGCTTCTGGTCTCGCACATGTGCGTTCTCCCGCAGGTAGGCCCGATAACGCTGTTGCAGGTCCTAGCGTCACGCAGCTCCTCCTCGGAGGCCAGTTAAACGTTCTAATATTTTGTGAATCGGACGGGCTGAAGACGCGCCCGGGGTAGTGGATCAAGGGCGCGGAAGATGCGCCTAACGATACGTCAAATATCCTGACGATTGCGCAAGATGATCAACTGGGCGATGAGGTCACGATCGATCGTGAAATAAAAGGCCAGAATCAGCGGGTCCGGCAAACCACGCATATCGAAATTTCCATCGACGTTGGCGGTCACGACAAAGTTGTCATGGTGCTTCAAGACCTTCGTGACTGCGATCGTCAGCTCTTCGCCGATGAGGTCCCGCTCTGCCCAACGCCTGATGGCCGCCTTGCCCCAATAGTCACGCAGCTGATCGTTGACGAGCGCGTCGTCAGCAAAGGTAGCCATCATCCGCTCCAGGTCGAAGCCGTTCGTGGCTTCTACGAAAGCCGCTATGAGGGGTGGAAGGCTAATCGGACCGCTGGTCGAAGAACCTGGATTTGGCATGCGGAAGGACCGCCATCACGAATTTACGCCACCTCAAGAGGGTGCATCATCTTCCGACCGCCGGATCATTGTATGATGTAAAAATTTATTAAATCGGCAGGTACGATGGTTGTCGCGCTCGGCGCTTCGCCGGCATCACCGCTTCGGACGCGTCCGGATGGCGGCATCTCCGAACGGAGTGATCTGACCTACGATGACGTCAGCAAATCGTCCAGGAGAGCGCGCGCCAACTTGAGATCTCTGGTTTGGAATCCTTCCGTGAAACGATTCAGAACGAGACCGAGTTCACGACGGGCCTGATCGCGCTGTCCTTCTTCGGCCAACAAGCGCGCCAGGCTCATCGTCGATCTGAGCTCCAGGGCGAGCGCAGACTGCTTGCGTCCGACTTGGATGGCCTCGGATAGGCAATTTATGGCGGCCCCAGAGCCATACCGCGGGATCGCCGCAAGAATCTGGGCTTTGACCCGCAAGAGTTCCGGCAAATCGAAGGTCGATCCGCAATCGTGGGCGCGAGAGATCGCCCCGTCGACCGTGATCAGGGCCTCCTCCACGTGGCCGATCATGTGCAGGCCCTCGGCCAGTGCTCCCGCAAAGGGCGTTAGCTGGTGGTTCAGCCTTCCCGCCGACAAAGTGCCTATCGCACTTCGCAGCAAGTCAACGCCGGCAACCAAGTCATCGCGCGCGATAGCAATCGTACCCTTAAGCCCATCTCCGGCGGCGCGGTACGGTTCCATCGAATATCGGTCCGAATATTTGACGAGCCGCTCGGCGTACTCGGCTGCCATGTCGAAATCTCCGCTCCAGACAAAGACCGCCGAACCGTAGGCAAGCGCGACGCACATCGAAAGCGGGTTGTCATGTGCGGCTCCATCGATGGCGGTCTTTGCGAGCTGGCGCGCCTGGTCGGCAAAACCGCGCAACCATAGGGTCCGCGCGAGACTGATCGGGGCGTAGATCCGATAGTCGAACCCGAAGAAGTTAGGGATGACCGTGCCGGTGTTGGCCGCGCGGGTCATGCCGCGCTCGTCGTGGAATTGAGCTGCCGATTGGTCGCCCATGAAGTGGTAACAGGCACCAAGCATGAAATCGGCCACCACCAGACCCGCCTGATCCTGCGTATCCTCCGCAAAAGCTGCGGCCTTCCGCACGGTATCGAGCGCGCCACGGAAATCCCCCAGCCTCATGAGAAGCCGATACAGACCGTAAAGAAGCTGCAACTTGTGGCGCCGGTCACCGAATGTCTCCTCGATCGCGAGACCACGCTCGATCGCGGCACGAACCTGTTCCGAGTTTCCGCTGGTGTACATTGCGGACAACGCCAGAGCTTCCTGCAGAATCATCTCCTGTCTTGTGCCTCGCGCAGCGTCCTCAAGACACGCAAGCGCCCGCTCGCACCACCGAGCGCACTCTTCAAGCAAGGACAGTCCAACAAACAGGGGAGCCGCCCAGGCAGCGAGCTCCACACCGATCGAAACGTCACCGTCGTCTGAGAACGCCCATTCGAGCGCCGCCCGCACGTTGCCAATATGCGAGGCATAGCCGGAAAGATCCCACTCCCCGAACCTCGACTGAACGAGCTCGTCATCCCGGAGAAAGTCGGAAAAGAAATTCGCATGCCGGCGGGCGACATGATCCAGCTCGCCTCGCCCGGCTAGTTTTGCCTTGGCATAGGCGCGCGTCGTGTCGAGCAGCCGGTAATACGTCGGCCCGTGTACCGGCGTCGTGGAGATAAGCGATTTCGCAAGCAGGTTCTCGAAGGCCCCCGTAGAGCCCTCCTCGTCCGGCTCCGCAGCGTAGGCAATGGCGCTGGCTGCCTCAAACGTGAAATCCCCCACGAACACCGATAGTCGACGCAGAATAGCCCTTTCGTGTTCGGGAAGGAGGTTGTAGCTCCAGTCGAGCATCGCGTGCAGAGTTTGGTGCCGGGGCAGCGCGGTTCGGCGTCCGTGCCAGAGGAGGCTGAAGCGATTGTCGAGAAGTTCCGCAATTCCGCGAATACCAAGAGGGCCGGCGTGGCTTGCGGCGAGCTCGATAGCCAACGCGATCCCATCGAGCCGTCTGCAGATGTTGGCGACGATCGGCGCCTCTTCATCGCCCAACGCTACGCTGTAGCCGCCGGCGGCCGCCCGCTCCATAAAAAGCTGCGCAGCAGGGAATTTCAGCACTTCTGCGGCGGTCAGACCGACCTGATCAGGCGGGCAGTCGAGCGAATAGAGCAGATGGACGCGCTCACCTTCGACGCGTAGCGCTTCGCGGCTGGTCGCAAGGATATGTACTTGTGGCGCCTCGCTGACGACCCGCTCGGCCAGCACCGCCGTCGATTCAATCACATGTTCGCAGTTGTCGAGAACAAGAAGGATCTTCTTGTCACCGAGAAAAGACACAAGGCTGCCGAACGGATCGGGGGACTGAAGAATGAAACCAAGTGCCGACGCGACTGCCGTTGGAACGAGTTGCGGATTCGTCAGCGCGCTCAGATCGACAAAGGAAACGGCACCACTGAAGCCCCCCAACAATGCGTGCGCCACCGAAACGGCTACCGTCGTCTTGCCTATGCCGCCGGGGCCGACGATGCTGACGAACCGCGCTGTCAGGAGCTGCTCCGATACGGCTCGCACGACGTCATCTCGACCGACCATCCGCCCCAATGGGGGCGGTAGCTTTCTGGGCCGCTCGCTTTCCGCAATAGGCAGCCGCTCCGTCGAACGCGACACGGGCGCCACGAAACAATAACCGCGACCGGCAACGTTCGATATGTAACGACCCCCATCCTCCCCGCCGAGTGCCTTCCGCAGGGATGCAATCTGAACGCGGAGATTGGATTCATCCACCGTCACGCTCGGCCACGCAGTCGATATCAACTCATCGTAGCTGACGGTCTCGCCGGCCCGCTCCGCCAGCGCGATCAGAACGTCGAGAGCGCGTCCGCCAAGCGGTATCGTCTCATCGGCCCTCTTCAGCAGCCTGGCCGCCACGAACAGACTGAACGGCCCAAAGCAAAGCACGTCACCGGGCCGGCCATCGTGACGACGGTTCATACACGCATTCCGCGGTCGTGGCTCGACATCGCGGCTCTCTCTTTCGGGACAGCAAGTACCCGTGCCAGATCCGCCCTAGTCTACCGCGCGATGCCTCAGGGGGCAGTCGACCACCGGCGCCCGTCACGGCTAGAAAATCCAGCGTAAACAATTAGTCCATACGTTGATAGCCCAAATTCGACGGTCGACGGGCGGCTTGGGTTAGCAGACCAAATAGCCGTTGGTCCATATATGCCACGCGGGAATAAGCATTATTGCGACAAGCGCACTGCCGAGATCGTAGCCGGCACCGCAATTTTGTCGGCACGCGTTCCCTGCGCGTCAACTCGGCGGAGGATTTTTTCATGGCATCGAAGCACTCGGTAGTGATCGCTGAGCCTGTTCGAACGGCCATCGGGACGTTCGGCGGGACCTTGAAGGATATTCCGGCCGTCGAGTTGGCTGCAGCGGCCATCAATGCCGCTCTCCAGCAGTCCAGGCTGCGACCCGACGAGATCGGCACTGTGGTCATGGGAAACGCGGTGCAGGCCGGCAACAAGATGAATCCCGCGCGCCAGGCCGCGATTCACGGGGGGCTTCCCGTCCAAGTACCTGCGATGACGGTCAATCGCGTCTGCGGTTCGGGTGCGCAGGCCATCGTCTCCGCGGCGCACGAAATCCTGACAGGTTCTGTCGATGCGGCCGTCGCCGGCGGTATGGAGAACATGGACGCCGCCCCCTACCTCGTCACGCGCGGCCGATGGGGTCACCGCATGGGCGACGGGACCCTCTACGACAGCGTGCTGCGCGACGGGCTCAACGATGCCTTCTCGGACGCGCACTCGGGCTGGCACACGGAAGACCTGGTCACGAAGTTTCAGATCAGCCGGGCAGCGCAGGACGAATGGGCCCTGCGTTCGCACACCCGCTTTTCCGCCGCGCAGAGTGCCGGCAAATTCGAGGGCGAGATCGTGCCCGTCGAAGTTCGCGCGCGAAAGGGAGCGAGCACGTTCCGGACCGACGAGCATAACCGTCCGGACACGACGATCGAGACGCTGACCAAGCTGAAGCCGGCTTTCCGCGAGGGCGGCACGATCACCGCCGGCAATGCCCCCGGCCTGAACACGGCCGCTGCGGCGATGGTGCTGGCGAGCGAGGATTGGGCCGACAAACGCGGTCTGGCGCCGGTTGCCCGGCTGGTGTCGTACGGCATCGCGGCCGTCGAGCCGGGTATGTTCGGGCTCGGCCCGATCCCTGCCGTCAGACAGGCGCTGGCACGCGCCGGCTGGACCAATCAGGATGTCGAGCGCATCGAGATCAACGAAGCATTCGCCGCAATAGCGCTCGCGGTCATGCAGGAGCTCAAGCTGCCGCCCGAGATCGTGAACGTGGAGGGTGGCGCCATCGCGCACGGACATCCGATCGGTGCTACCGGCGCCGTGCTGACGACCCGGCTGCTCCATTCGATGCGTCGAGACGACCTCAAGAAGGGCGTCGTCACGATGTGCATCGGCGGCGGGCAAGGAATCGCTCTCGCCCTCGAGATGATCGCTTGAGAACAACCACAGGAGCCTTCGATGGTCCTTCTTGTAACGAGCGCATCGGGCGCGAATGGCTCGGGGTACGGCAAGCTCCTGGCGTTCGATGCGGACGGCGAGGCGCTCGGCCCCTTCAGTGACGACGTCCGGATCGTCGACCCGCGCGGACTCGGCAGCGACGGATCACTCCTCTTCGTGAACAGCGGCTCGGACCGCATTCTGGCGCTCGACGACAATGGGCGTGTGGTGCGCGAGACCGGCGTGATACCTTGGCTGAACCCAGGTGGCGGTAATTTCGGCCCCGACGGCCGGTACCATGTAGGAATGCGAGCCGCGCGGACGATCATGGCCTTTGCGCCCACCCTCGATGGAGCTGCAGAAGCCGTGCTTCCATCCTCCGTGGTACCGTTCACACGCGGATTTGTCTTCGGCCCGGATGGCACCCTCTTTCTCGCGTCCGGCATCGGCCCGGGCGGCGAAGGCGACAACACCATTCTGGCCTTCGATCCGGAGCGAGCGGTCAAGCCTTCCTGGAATGTCCAGGATGCGGACCTCAGTCCGTTGGATCTCACGATCGCGCCGAACGGAAACGTGCTCGTCAGCAGCGAACATCCCTTCGGTGCTCCGGACGCGGTGACGACCATCCGCGAATACGACCGATCCGACGGCCGTCTCGTTCGCGTCCTGACTCCGGATCGCCGGGTCGGATTCAGGAAGCCGCGCGGGCTACGCTTCGGACCGGACGGGAAGCTGTACTGCGTCGCCCAGGACGAGGTCGTCGCGTTCGATTTCACGACCGGCGAATCCTTGGGACCGGTGGTTACATTGCCAGGTCTCAACGGCCAGGCTGTGATCTTCTTTGGCTAGGGAGGAAAATAATGGAAGCATCGGGAGCAACGCATAGGTTCGAGCACGGCCAATGGCCGTACGATCCGAGATTCAAGCGAGTCAACGGCTGGCGCATGCACTACGTCGACGAGGGCACCGGCGACCCGGTCGTTCTCCTGCATGGCAACCCGGCCTGGGGCTTTCTGTACCGGAAATTTATCCAGCCGCTAACCGAGGCAGGAAGGCGCGTGATCGTTCCGGACATGGTCGGCTTCGGGCTGTCCGAGAAGCCCGTCCGCGAACAGGCCCACACGCTCGACGGCCACATCGCCAATCTAACCGGCCTCCTGCGACAGCTCGACGTGCGCAACGCGACCATCGTCTGTCACGATTGGGGCGGCCCCACTGGCCTCGGGTTCGCTCTATCCAATCCGGACCGGGTCCGCGCTCTGGTCATCATGAGCACCTGGGCCTGGCCGCTGCCTCCGGCCGACTTCCACAAGCGGATTTTTCCTTGGCGCATGATGCACGCGCCCCTCGTCGGCCCCTATCTTCTCGGACGTCACAATGCGCTTGCAGGTCGCGGAATGTATCTTTCCGTGGTCGACCGCAAGAAGTTCAGGGCGGAGGCCCAGAGCGTCTATGAGAGCATCCTGCCAGATCCCGCATCGCGCCTACTCACATGGACCTGGCCGCGCTGGATCCCGCTCGACGAAAGCGCACGCGGCCTGGCCCGCTTCGAGTGGCTCGAGCGCGAACTGAGGAAGTCGAAACTCCCGACGCTGCTGGTCTGGGGCCGGGAAGACGAGGTCTTCGACCACGAGACGTTCGCGACGCGCTTCAAAGAGCTCTTGCCGCATGCCGAAGGACCCGAGCTGGTGACGGGCCGGCACTTTCTGCAGGAGGACTCCGGCGAGGAGATCGCCGGCAAGATCAACGGTTTCCTGGACCGCATCGAGGGAAGGCAGTCATGACAACGATCCACGTCGTCGAAAATCCGACACTCGAAGGCAAGAGGAGAGCGTTTGTGCTCGCCGAAGACCGCGTCGGACATTACCCGGAATTCCGCGAATTCTTTGTCAAGCAGTTTTCTCTGGACGCGAGCGCCTTATCACGTCCCGGCTACGTGCGGGCGCCCTCGGGAATGGTCTACACGCTCGTCTTCATCGGCCGCAGCGGAGAACCGTTTCCCGACGGGATCGAGGTCTACGCCCTGCCCGACGCGTTGGAGCCGTTGAACGATCCGGAGATCGACGCCGATCTTTGGGCGCTGCTCAGGTGGATGATCGCCGGCGTCGGCGGCGCATGGCGGGTGGAGGATCTAGATGCCACGGGTCGGCTATACCAGTTGAGCGTGGCCGCGGACGCGTGACACTCATTCGGCGGCGAGCGCCATCAAATCCTTGGCTTCGTGAAGGATGACACCCGACAATGGGTCGAAGTGGGCCTCCCAAGGCTTGCGCGCGAGCACCGCGTTGGTGTGCGCGTAGCCTGCTTCCCAACGCCGCCGGATTCCGGCCTGGCTGAAATCGATGTCCTTGGTGTGATCGTCATGGTTCAACTGCGGCGCGAGCAGTTGGACCACATGCATGCGGGTCTGGCAGCCATAGCCCAGCAATTCCCTGACCTCCGGATTGCTGTGCTCACTTTCGGGTAGCTTCGATGCGAGCTCGTTGATCACATGACGTAATCGGTGCGTCTGCTGGTGGCGCGCGATCTGGCTCGCGATCCGGCTCGAATACTGGACGTCCTTGTGCCGGTTGAGAACATCGGCCATCGTCGTTGGCTCGGGCCCAATCGGATTCCACAGATGGACCGAGAAGATCACCGAGTCCCTTCGCGGATTGTCGTCGAACACCGCCTCGGTGGGCGTATTGGAAAGGATGCCGCCGTCCCAGTAGAGTTCGCCGTCGATGCGCACCGGCGGAAACGCGGGCGGAAGAGCTGCCGAAGCCATGATATGCCTGACGTCGATTCTGCCATCGCGGCTATCGAAATAGCGCATCTGGCTGGTTCGCACATGCGCTGCGCCAACCGACAGGCGCGGCCTTCCCTGATTGACCAGGTCGAAGTTCACCATCTCGGCAAGGGTGTGTTCGAGCGGTGCCGTCGAGTAGTAGCCGGCCCGATCGGCGCCCAAGGGAAAAGCATCCCCGACGTGGGCAAGCAGGTTTGGCGTGAAAAAGCCGGAAATGCCCTGGGTCAACGTGCTCCAGTACGACCAGCGTCCGTCCAATGCAGGGAAAGCGCCCTCAAAGCCCCATTCCGGGGCGCGCTGCACGCGACTCCAGAACTCGCGTAATCGCGCTAACCGGCGCTGCGGCTCGTTTCCAGCGATCAGACTTGCGTTGATGGCGCCGATCGAAGTGCCGATGATCCAGTCCGGTTCGATCCCGGCCTCCTGCAGCGCCTGATAGACGCCAGCCTGGTACGACCCAAGAGCGCCGCCGCCCTGCAGTACCAGGACGATCTGACCCGGGAGGTCGCCGCGGTCCGACCGGCGGCGCTGCGAACCATCTTTGGTCACAAGACGTTCGATCGGTCGGTTCATGCGGACCTCCTGCTTTCAAGGAACTCTTCGCCGATTCAAGACGGTTCCGGCTTGCTGTCAATCGCTGTGCAGGCCGCTACCGGATTGTACGTTTGCTTTGACCTTCGCTTCCGACAGTATCGTTTCGCCAGAGTGCAGCGACGCCACGGCCCGGGTGGACGTCAGCGCAATCGCCAACACGGAAATCAACAACCGCGACATCGTACTCTCCTCTTCCTCGGTAGGTGATGGTTAGCGGCATGCTCTTAGCCGCGGCCATGGGCGGCGCAGCGAAGCAGCATGTCGAGATGCGGGGCGACGACAATGGCTAGGCTGGCCAGCGCGCTGCCCGTCATCGCATAGGCGAACAGCGCATCCCTCGCCGTCGCGCTGATGATCTGAACCGTCTCGCTTGCGACCGCCTTCGCCCGGATGGAGCGGATCCAGACCGCACCTGCGGTCCGGAAGCTGGCGCTCTGGAATTCATTCGTGCTCATTGCGTCTCTCCTTTGCGTGGAGAGTGGCCAATTCTTCCGAGGCATGGCAGATAGGGCGAAGCGATATCGCTCATTCCTGCGGAGAATAAGCAAGATGGATCGTCTGGCTTCGATGGAAACGTTCGTGCGGGTGGTCGAAACGGGCTCCTTTTCCGGAGCGGCCCGACAGCTCCGCGTTGGGCAGCCGGCCGTATCCAAGTCGGTCGCTCAGCTCGAGGACTATCTCGGCGTCAAGCTGCTGACCCGGTCGACCCGCGGGCTCACGCCGACCGAAGCAGGGCTCGGTTATCTCGAGCGCGCCAGACGGGCTCTCGAGGAAGCGGCTGAGGCTGAGCTCGCTGCGCGCGGAGCTGGAGCAGGCCTCAAAGGACGCCTGCGTGTTTGCGCCGCCGTGACGTTCGCCCGGATCCATCTCATTCCGATGTTGCCGCAGTTCATGGCTCAGCATCCGGAGCTGGATCTCGAGGTGATCCTGGACGACCGTCAAATCGACCTGGTCCAGGAGGGTATCGATGTGGCGCTCCGGATGGGGAAGATGATGGATTCGACCCTGACCGCTCGCCGCGTCGCAAGGTGCAAGCGGCTTGTGCTCGCGACGCCCGCCTACTTCGATCGGGCGGGCACGCCGTCGACGCCGGGCGAGCTGAGCAAGCACCAGGCCGTCGTCTATCTGCAGGGAGAAGGCAGCGTCTGGTCGTTCAGGCGCGAGAGTACGGAATTGGCCGTTAGCGTTCAAAGCAGGTTGCGGGTGAGCGCCGCGGAGGGCGTGAGAGCCGCCGTGCTCGCCGATGCGGGCCTGACCATCGCGTCGGAATGGATGTTCAGCCCCGAACTGCGATCGGGCGCCGTCCGTACGGCCCTGTCTGAATGGAGCCTCCCGCCGCTCGATCTGTGGGCAGTCCTACCGAGCGGCCGTGCGGCAACGGCCAAGGCGCGAGCGTTCGTCGGGTTCTTCGAGCGTTCGTTCAACCCTTAACTTCCGGGACTGTCGAAGTCGGCTGGATGCGTGGCGCGCTGCGTTCGACGTCGTGGGTCGCATGATGGCTCTCGTCGGCGCAGACGAGGCCCCGAGGATGGAATTTGCTCAATCGAGCCTTCGTCTCGCGAGCTCCGAAAATGCTCCATTCGATCGCTTTCTCCGACGAGGCCGGATGTGAGCCTCGTGCGCCCCACATCCGACGATCGCATCCCCCAACGACCGCGTAGCGAGCGCAAATACGTGAGACGAATGAGCATTTTTTCGCGCCAGAACGGCATTCAACGTCTCAGACGAATGAGTACGGTGACATCCATGGAGTTGCTCATCCTGAGCCCTCCCCAAAAGGAGTGTCACCATGTCCCGCACCTCGATCCTGAATCGCTCAGCACGCGCAGCGGCCGTCGCTGTTGTCCTTTCCGCCTTGCTCTCACCGGCAAACGCAGCCGACCGGCAAGATGCCATCGCCGTCTTCCCCGATGTGTCGACGAGCGCGGCAGCAGCTCGCACCCCGATCCTGTTGACCTCGCGCATGCCCTGGCTCGCTCCGGTCGGTCATCGGCAACCTCACCCGGCCGACGTTCCCCAGCACGAAGCGGTCTCGGCATGGGAGCAGCAGCAACAGCAGTTCGACCAGGAATTGGACCGTAAGCTGATCATCTGCAAGGGATGTTGACCCGCTGCGCGGCGGTCATTCCCAGGCGGAATAGGCTTTAGTCGGACGTGCCCGCTACCTCGAACGGCGGCCTCCTTTAGCTTTCTGCACGTGACTTCCACGAACCGGGCGGCACCGCCGTCCTCCACGCAGACGCCAAAGGAGACCGACATGTCGCTTCAAGCCAAGCTCGATGCTTTCAAGGCCGATTTCGAGGCCGGAAAGCCGCCCTACAGCGTTCCTCGTCCCGTCATCGAGACGATGCACCGCGCCACCGCAGAACTGATCGAATCCGGCGCGGCCAAGCGCGCCAAGAA
This sequence comes from Bradyrhizobium sp. C-145, assembly GCF_023375135.1. Classification (NCBI taxonomy): domain Bacteria; kingdom Pseudomonadati; phylum Pseudomonadota; class Alphaproteobacteria; order Hyphomicrobiales; family Nitrobacteraceae; genus Bradyrhizobium; species Bradyrhizobium sp. C-145. The sequence goes on from NZ_CP088150.1 coordinate 8,845,338, forward strand.
GGCGGGCGACCTCGCTCCGACCTTCTCGCTCAAGGATCCGGAGGGCAACGTCGTCAGTTCCGCCGACCTGCTGACGCGCGGACCGCTGTTGCTCAGCTTCTACCGCGGCGTCTGGTGCCCGTACTGCAACATGGAGCTGCAGGCGCTCGAGTCCGTCAAGCCGGAGTTCGACAAGTACGGGGCCTCGCTGGTCGCGATCTCGCCCCAGACCGCTCCGAACAGCCGCAAGTCGGTGCGTCAGAACAAGCTGTCCTTCCCGATCCTGTCGGACGCGAAGGGCAAGGTCGGCGCCGCTTTCGGCCTGCGCTTCAACCTGCCCGACTATCTGGTCGAACTCTACAAGCAGCTCAAGAACGATCTGCCGACGTTCAACGACGACCCGAGTTGGACGCTGCCGATGCCGGCCCGCTACGTCATCGGACAGGACGGCGTCATCCTCTATTCCGAAGTGAACCCCGACTACACCCGCCGGCCGGAGCCTGAAGACATGATCCCGGTTCTCCAGCGGGCGGCGGCCGTCAAGGCGTGACGGCACATGAGGCGGCCGGTGGGGCGCAATGACCACCGGCCGCTGTCTCTCAACTCAAAGGAATATACCCATGTCCAAGCTGTTCACGCCGACCCTGATCGGCCCCTACCGTCTATCCCATCGCGTCGCCATGGCGCCACTGACGCGGATGCGCTCCAATCCCGGCGACATCCCGAGCGAGCTGATGGTCGAATACTACAAGCAGCGCGCCACGAGGGGCGGCCTGATCATCTCCGAAGCGTCGCCGGTCTCGATCCGCGGCAACGGTTATGCCGGCGCTCCCGGCATCTACTCGGACACCCAGATCGCAGGATGGCAGCGCGTCACAGACACGGTCCACGCCAAGGGCGGCCGCATCTTCCAGCAGTTGTGGCACGTTGGCCGGCAATCGCATGTCGACCTGCAGCCGAATGGAGACGCGCCGGTTGCGCCCTCCGCCATCGCGGCCGAAGGCTACGCATACTCCAAGCGCGGCGAGGTCCCGTTCTCGATGCCGCGCGCTCTCGCATTGCATGAGATCGCTGGCATCATCGAAGAGTTTCGGCTGGGCGCCGAGCGGTCGCTGCGGGCGGGTTTCGACGGCGTCGAAATCCATGGGGCCAACGGCTACCTGCCCGACCAGTTCCTGCAAGACGGAACGAACAAGAGGACTGACGAGTACGGCGGCCCGATCGAAAACCGCGCCCGCTTCATGCTGGAGGTGACCAAGGCCGCTATCTCGGTCTGGGGAGCCGATCGCGTCGGCGTCCGCATCGCGCCGAGCGGCACTTACGGATCCATGTCGGATAGCGATCCGGCGGCGACCTTTGGCTACGTGACGAAGGAGCTTGACCGCCTGGGTATCGCCTATCTTCACGTGGTCGAGCCGCGCATCAAGGGCACCGAGGAGATCTCGCTTGGCCGAGCGCCGATCGCGTCTCAGCATCTGCGGCCGAAGTTCTCGCGGACTTTGATCGCGGCCGGCGGCTTCACTCCGGCTTCGGCGGAAGCCATCGTGACCTTCGGCGACGCCGATCTGGTCGCGTTCGGGCGCCACTTCATCTCGAACCCGGATCTGCCGGAGCGGATCCGGCAGAGCTTGCCTCTCGCCCACTACGATCGCTCGACCTTCTATGGCGGCGACGCGCGCGGCTACACGGACTACCCGACCGCGAAGGCGGCGGCCTGAACGCAGCTCGCTTCATCATCCGCGTAACAGGGCCAGCGAGGGCACGTCGCGCCCCTCGCTGGCCCTCGTTCGTGGGCGCATCAGCTCGCAGCGACCTTCGCGGAATCAGCGTCCGCATGCGCCGCGGGCTTTGCGAATATGTCCCGGCCCGACGGTTCCAGCATCTTGCGCCATTGCGCCGGCGTAGCGCCCATGTGACTCTTGAAGGCGCGTTGGAAGGCGGCTTCTGATTGGTACCCCACCGCCTCCGCTACGGCACCCGTCGAAAGAGACGAGTTCCTCAGCTCGTTCGCCGCGAGCGTCATCCGGATGTCAGCCAGAAGATCGGAGGCCGATCGCCCCAGCCTCTCCTGGAATTGGCGGGCGAGCGTGGCACGCGAGATATTGCACAGGCGCGCCAGGTCGGGCAGCGACCATGCGCGCGCTGGCTCGTTGAACATTGCGGCCACCGCAGGCGCCAGGCGCGGATGCCCGGCCAGCGCCAGAAGACCGCGCGGCGCATCTTCGGTCTCGCTGGCGAGCCGCAGCACCAGCGCGAACATCGCGGTCGACAGCGCATTCAGCATCGCGCGACCGCCGAGGCGATCGTCCGCCGACTCGCCGCGCAACAGGGCAACCAGGCCCGCGAGCTGCGTGGCGTTCTCCCCCACGTCCTGACCGCGGGCATGCACGACCAACCGGGCCGGCAGATAACTGCGCAGCAGGCGATCGTGCGGGGGCGCGATTGCGAAGTGCCCGCAGAGCAGATCCAATCGGTCTCCCCTGCCGGCGTTCTCGCTGATGACGAGATTGAGCTCAGGGCGATTGCGCGCCGGCTTCGGCCGGCTCCCGCTCCCGTCGTGCATGACGTGTCGCGGATTGCCCGGTAGCAGGAGGATGTCTCCAGTCTCCAGCCGCAGCGGCTTGCCGCCGGCCGGATCTTCCAAAACGGCCGAGCCACCAACGACCGCATGATAGGGGATCTCGTTCGCCTCGCCCGGCCCCTGATCGATCCGCCAAGGCGCGCCGTAGGAGCAGCGAAGATCCAGCCGCCCGCGCACTGGCATCATCTCGAACACCCTGCTCAGCCAGTCCACGGCAACCTCCTGAATGGATTAAATGTGAGACATTGGAGCATATATTAGAGCATATGCGACATTCAAAGTCTCATTCGACGATCTTACTGTCACTCCGCAATCGTTCACCACCAACAAAGGAGTGCCACTATGTCCCGTCTTTCTGTTCCGAACCTCGAAACCGACGCCGGTCCGTCCGGCCAGGTCTATGCCCAGATCAAGAAGGCCATCGGCAGCGTGCCGAACACTTTTGCGGCCATCGCTGCCCATGGCCCCGCTGCGCTCAAGTCCGTCCTCGCCGCAGATACGGTGCTCGCGTCCGGCTCACTCAGCAAGCGAGACCAGGAAACCATCAAGCTGATCATTAGCGGTGTCGCCGGCTGCGATTACTGTGTGGCCGCGCACAGCCTGCTCGGCAAGCTCGCGGGATTGAAGCCCGACGAACTGAAGAACATCCGCGAAGGCAAGCCCACAGGCGACGCCAAGCGTGATGCGCTCGCCCGCTTCGTCCGCAAACTCGCGCAGTCCAGCGGCACCGTCAGCGACGAGGAGTTCGCGGCGATCAAGGCCGCTGGCTACAGCGACGCCCAGCTCGTCGAGATCAGCCTGGCCTTCGCGACCACCGTCTTCACCAATGTCTTCAACCGCATCAACGACACCGAGATCGACTTCCCCGCCATCGCGTGAAGCGATCGAGCGATCCGTCAGATCTCAAACATGAAAGGATCACGACCATGACTACGCTTTCCATTACCTCTCAAAACCCGATCGTCCGTGCGCTGCACAGGTCCGGCCTGTTGGCGGAGGACCTCGACTACCACGTCGTCCGAGCCTCGATGGTGATCATGTTCGCCTTCTTCGGCTATCAGAAGTGGTTTCCGTATGAGTTCGAACGACTGGTCCCCTTCATCAGCAACGGGCCACTGATCTGGTGGCTCTATCCAGTCTTCGGCCACGCCGGCGCCAGCTACTTCCTGGGGGCTTCCGAATGGACATTCGGAACCCTGCTGCTGGCAGGCTTCTGGGATAAGCGGCTCGGCGTTCTCGGCGCCCTGGGATCGACGGGCACCTTCATCGCGACGGTCACCATCATCCCGTTCATGCCGGAAGGCTGGGACGTCGCTGCGGGAGGCTTCCCTGCGATGACCGGCAACGTGCCCTTCCTGATGAAGGACGTCGTCCTGCTCGCCGTCTCGTTCTACCTACTGAGACAGGACGTGGTTCGCCTGACGCGGCAATAGGGTGGCACCCTGCTAATGGCGATGCGTCGCCGGCGAGCGTGAAGCTCGCCGGCGGTTGCGTGTGAGAGTCGAAAGACCGCCCCGCCCGTTCCGCGTCTCGCCTGAAGCTCGCGTGCAGAATTGACGTTTATTCCATTGAGGAATGCAGGCGCTTCATCAAACATGTTGAAGACGGAGTCGCATCGTAGCGACCGAGAGCGCCTACGGTACGATCCAGCGCACGACGACAGCCAACGGTGCGCACCCGGATCGCGACCGGCTCAAGCCGGTCCCCGCTCGATCTCGCGAACCGGTGAGCGAAGTTCGCGAACCTTGCGGCAATGAAGTACCCAAGCATCCGCGCGGCATTGCACCGAATGTTCGACAACGATCTCGACGATCGCTTCGAAGCGGGACTCGACCTGCTGATCCGCGGGCTAAAGGCCCGCATCGATTGGTCGTAGTTCGCCTCTCGCGACCTGCCGACTGATCCCGGTGTCATTACTGCGAAATTCAACTCGCCCAGTCGACATCGCCGGATGCGTACCGTCGGGTTGTTAATCCGACATAGGCTCCGACGTTTCTTGACCTTCTGTTGCGCCTAGGGCCACTGATTGCGCATGAGCGGCGAGGTTAACGACCGCGATGCCGAACAAAGAACGCGGGCCCGCGCGAACGCGGCTCTTTTACTTTCCGTTAGGCTCACTGTCTAAAGCTCTGTTGCGTTCAATGAATCGTTATTGGTGAGACTGGTAGGTCATTGCGCTTGTTCGTTTAGGAGCGCCCATGAGCCTCGCCGCGGCATTGGTCTACTGGATCATTATTGCTCTGTGGGTCGCCGTCTTTGCCACGGTATGCATCGCTTTTCTTCGAAATCCCCAAACGTTCGGCACGACGCGACTTCTGCTCTCAGTCATCGTTATTGATACGGTTCGAAATCTCATCGAAAATTTGTATTTCGGTTTGTATTTCGGGAGTCAATACGGGCTATTCCCGGCTTCGATCCTCGCCACACTTGGCAACCCCTTTTACTTGATCCTGCCAAAAGTGATGAACGTCGTCGCCGCCTCGGCAGTGCTCGGCCTTCTTGTCTTCCGTTGGCTTCCTAATGCCTCCAGAGAGCGCGCTGAAGCGAATGCCGACATTCAGGTAAAGACGCAGGCGTTGAACCATGAGACAGAGGAGCGGCGGCGCCTGTTCGAGACATCATTGGATTTGATTGTCGTGTTGGATGGGGCAGGTCAGTATCTGCGGATAAGTCCTAGCTCACTCGCAACGATTGGCTATCGCCCCGAGGAAATGATCGGACGAAACGGCAGGGACTTTGTTCATCCCGACGACATCGAAAGCACCCGGCGCGAAATGCTGCTCGCCCGCGCCGGTGAACATGTTCGCAACTTCGAAGCCAGATACCTCCACAAGAGCGGCCGAACAGTACCGTTGGCGTGGTCGGGCGTATGGTCCGAGCCCGAGCAGAAATACTTCTTCTTCGGGCGCGACATGACGGAAGCCAAAGGGGTGGAGACACGGCTCCGTCATTTAGCCCATTTCGATCAGCTGACGGGCCTTCCCAATCGTTTCAGTTTGCGCGGCGATATCGAGAAGGCATTGAACGGGGGCAATCTACCTCCCCCGCTAACCGTCGCTGTCCTCGATCTTGACGGGTTCAAAGACGTCAATGACACGCTGGGCCACGCGGTTGGCGATCGTCTGTTGCAGGAAATCTCGGAGCGGCTGACATCCGCATCGGATGCAATACGGGTCTACAGGTTGGGTGGAGACGAATTCGTGCTTCTTATCGACAATTGCGGTGATCCGTTAGTTGCGACCGAGATCATGGAGACGGTCATGAAGCGCCTGACTGCACAAATTCACGTTGATGGCCATCAGGTGTTCGTCGCGGCGAGTGTCGGTCTTGCGATTGCGCCAGTGCACGGGCTGAACGCCGATGATCTGCTGGCAAATGCAGATCTCGCGCTTTATCAAGCCAAAGCTTCCGGCGGTGGTTCATGTCAGTTGTACGTTCCCACTCTACGTGCAGGGGCGCAGCATCGACGCAAGCTTGATGTCGAGCTGCGTCGGGCTTACTCGAATCAAGAGTTCGTCTTATACTTTCAGCCTCAGGTGAGATCGAGTGACGGCGTCATCACTGGAGCGGAAGCCTTGCTTCGGTGGCAGCACCCGGAGCAAGGCATTTTGGCGCCGGCGGCATTCATCGACGCACTCTGCAATAGCGCCGTTGCGGTTGAAACAGGCCGATGGATATTGGCCACGGCGTGCAAGACGGCGGCCCTCTGGCGCGCAAAAGGTCTGCCCCCCATCCGCATGGGGGTGAATCTCTTTCCAGCCCAATTCCGCAATGGCTCGCTGCTGCAGGACGTTGAGCAAGCCCTAGCCGAAAGCGGGTTACCCGCCGAAGCGCTTGAATTGGAAATCACCGAGAACATTGCCCTCGGTCGAGAGGAGGAAACACTACCGTCCCTCAAAGCGTTGCGAGCGCGAGGCGTCGCAATTGCCTTTGACGATTTCGGCACCGGCTATGCCTCACTGAGCTGTTTGACACGGTATCCACTCACGCGAATAAAGATCGACCGGAGCTTCATCCAGAAGATCGATGCGCAATCTCCGTTGGAAGATACGGCCATTGTTCGCTCAATCATTATGATGGGCCGTAACCTGGGACTCGATGTCACCGCCGAAGGCGTTGAAACTGCGGCTCAAGCGGATTTACTAGGCGCGGAAGGTTGCGCGGAATTGCAAGGGTTCTTGTTCTCACGGCCTCTTCCGGCCGACGCATTTGAACGTTACATAGGATCGGAGGTTCTGAACCATCGAAAATTGGTGGGAAGGAAGTGACGGTCCGACTTGCGTTCGCATGGCGCTTCAATCGCTCCGCGACACTGACCAGCCGTTTTGCGCCGATCATCCGGAAACTCCGTGACGAGAAAATCCTTGGCGCGCCGATCGATGAGCCTGAATTTTCCGTCCGGAGGCGTGACGATCCGGTCATCCTAAACCTCAAATTCCTCATCCGAAGGCGGTAGTGGTTCCGAAGGTTGGCCTTCCCTTGAGACGTGGTCTGGCCATGGCCGCCTAAGTAGTGGCGTGTAAATTTTCCCAATGGCCGCTGGAGCCTCTGTTTTTGTAGAGATGCGACGCGCTCCGGGACTGCCGGCCGATCCACGTTATGCGCTGCAACGAGACCGCTGCTTTGCTGCGGCGCGCCTACGCGCATCTCGCTCCCAAGGCCGGCAACATCGGTATGCACTCGCCTTTGCCGACACTGTCGCGCGCCATGGAAAACTGCCCCCTCAGCGTCACGAGGAATTGCCCCTCCTCGGATAGCTGAGGAGAGAGTGAATGAAGCGGGAACGAATCACTGAAGGCTCGCCGTGGAATGATCCACGGGGGCAGGTGATGAAGACGCCGGATGACGTGGCGGAGATGATGCGCCTAGCCGCGATGAAGCTGCGCGAGATGATCGATACGAGCGACGAGGTGGAGCGCGAGATCCCCATTGCCGCGGCCACGGACCTCATCGCCGACCTGGCAACGACGTTCGAGCAATACTTCGCGGCGCCGGATGGCGCCTTCCTCGAAGGGCTTTACCAAATGGCCTTCATCAGCAAGATCGCCGATGCGCCCGGCGACGATGCGGTGACACTGCTTCACTTCTCGGACAGTCGGCGAAACTCCTATTCAGCGGTCGCCTCGCCGTCTACCGAACGCGCCCGCCGCACGACGCGCGGCGGCATGACCCTCATGCCGTCGGCGCTGGCCAATTTCGCCGAGCAACTCCGCCGCGATCTCGACGGTACCGCCGCCACTGTCAGAGGTGCGAGTCCGCCGGCCACGATGGGCGCCATCCCGTCGGGATCGACTGCCAACGAGACCAAGATCGCGACGACCAATTCGGCGAACGGGCCGATCATGTCGTTGACCGAGTTCACTCGGATCGCTCTCGAACACTGCCGTGAAGACCATAAGGCGGCTGGAGAGACGCTTCTGCTCTTCGACCTGACGGGACGCGCGGCGGTGGGCGGGGTCGAATATCGTCGTGACGGTGGACCGAGCAGCTACAGGAAGCAACTCGCCGCACAGATTTTGCAGATCGGCGGCATGGCGGTCGAAATCGCCAAAACCCATCCCGAGGGATGGGTCGCCGTCGATGCTTTCGGGAGGCCGTGTTGTCGCCTTGGCGAAGGTTTCTTCGAATTCGATCGCGAGGCGAAGATCATCGTCTTCGACAGCGAAGACGAGTGCAAGCGCTTCACCGCCCGCGTCAACGCGCAATCGGGAAACGATCCCGCCCTCCCGGCCTGCTCCCTACCGACGCGACGCTTCGCGAAGGAAGCGGCAGTACACGCCGAGATGTACCGTCATGTCATCGACGCCGAGAAGCTCGACATCCGCACCACGTAAGATGTCATGACCCCGCTTTGACGGCGGCGTCAAAGCTCCTGTAACGTGACTCCGGTAGCGGCCGTGTGGTCAGCATTAACCACTTGTTAACCGTGGCGAGTGCTACACCGAGGTGCTACACTGTCGAAAAGCGGCCGCTCTCGAACCGCTTGAATTTGAAGGACTTTTCCGACGCCGTTCGACGGTGGCGGAGAGAGTGGGATTCTCCGCCACCCGCGCCGCAGGGCTTAAAACCGCTGAAAAATCAGCGCCTTCCGGACGGCCGCCTACTGGGACGTGTACCGCAAAATTGTACCTTCTGCAAGCAGTAAGCATTAATTCGGCTCTTAACGAATCCTTCGGAACGGTGCTTAGTGCGCCTCATCGCGATTCCCGGAGCAAGCACACAGACCGAGCGGCGAACGCGCGTCCTTGATGACGTTGCTCGCTCCGCCGGCGCGACGGAAATCGCGCGTCGCCAATCCTCCACGCGCGCCAAGGTTGCCCCACGCGGAAAGGCTCCGAGCCATCGGTCCGGAAGTGTGTCCAGCGACGCGCCTTGACCGCGACATAGGAAAACGAGGCGTCGCACGCGCTGCTGGTTCGGACGGTGCAGGAGAACGTCGGCGAGCGCCGCGCATCGCTGGCCGTCGCGTCTTTACTTGATGAGGGAGATGCGCTGCGGCTTGAGGACCGCACACCAGCATAAGTCGCCGGCGGCACGCTATCCACAAGTTCGATTCCGACCGCCACTCGGCCCGGTTCAGTTGGCGTCCGGGAAATGCCAGCCTGTCCATGAATCACGGCGCGCGACGCGCCTGTGCGATGCGGCTCTTGATGCCAGCCGCTCATCCACCGGCTCGAACCAGCAGCACTGCTGGCTCAGTCCCTGTAGCTGATTGGGACTACGGGCTCTTGCCACATGGGGCGATGGAATTGCCCTGGTCCTCTTGCGCCTGGCTCGCTCCGACGAATGATGCGCAACGATCGGACGAGCTTCAGGCTCCGGCCTGGCCATAGAGCTGGCCGCGACGTCAACGTTTGTTTGACCCGCCGTTTCATCAGGCAGCCGCTCGACCGGCTCCTCGGTCTGCTGCATCTCAATGAATGGCGACGAGAATGTCGGCTGGTTGGTATCCAGAACGATTTTGTCCGGCCATTTGCGCGCCGATTCGATCCGGATGGTCGGGCCGTCGACGATCTCCGGCCGATCGGTGAACCCGTCTGCGGGCTCCGGCAAAGACCGGCCGGCGACCAGCAGAAGGACAAGGAGTGCGCTTCCGACAACCGCGAAATATCTTGCCATGGGCACGGCCGATGGCTCCTGCGATTTGAGCGGTCTCGGTCGACCCATGACAGTAATGCTTTGGCTACACCCGTGCTGTGCGGCAAATCGATCAGCGCGCCACACTGCCGCCTCGCGCCATCCCCGAGGAAGGCGCCAACCCGGCTAGATGAAATTCTCCTTCACCATCTCCCAGACATCGCCGCCACGGCCATGTAAGATGGCCCGAGCCGAATAAAGCGCCATCCCGATCGCCGGCTCGACCTGCGTGAAAGGCGGCATGACGAGCTGCATCGGGTTGACGTGCACGTGCAACAGCGCCGGTCCCGGTTGCGCCAGCCAGTCCTTGACCGTGGTCTCGAGCTGGTCCGCATTCGAGACCGTCTGGCCCCAGAGACCCAGCGCACGCGCAACCCCGGCGAAGTTCGGGTTCTTCAACTTCGTGAAGGTGTCGAGCATTCCCTCGGCCTTTTGCTCGATCTCCACAAAGCCCAGCTTGCCGTTGTCATAGACAGCAATCTTGATCGGCAGCTCCTGTGCGACGATCGTCATCAGGTCCCCGAACAGCATCGAAATTCCACCGTCACCCGCCATGCATACGACTTGGCGGCCGGGTTCTGCCTTCTGGAGCCCAATGGCTGACGGCATACCATTGGCCATCGTTCCGTGGAGCAGACTCGCGAACATGCGGCGCTGACCGTTTGCCTCGATATGCCGATAGGCCCAGGCAGCAGGGGTCCCATCGTCGGCCGTGAACAACGCATCCTTGGCCGCATGCCGGCTGATCAGCTGTGTCAGATGGGTTCCGGGAATGCTGCCGTCATGACCGGCCGCAACCTTGGCCCGTTCGTCCTCGCGGTATTTCGCATAGCGTTTCAAATAGGCGGTTCGGAACGAGGCGTCGGTGCGGTCTACCAACTTCGGCAGCAGGGCTTCCAGCGTCGCCTTCACATCGCCGACGACGCCCTTCGTGACCGGATGACGTCGCCCGAGATGGGTCGGGTCGATATCGACCTGCACGATCTTTGCCTTGTCGGGATAGAACTGGCGCCACGCAAAATCCGCGCCCAGCATCAACAACGCGTCGCAGTCCAGCAGAGCATGGTAGCCGGCCTCGTTGCCGAGCATTCCGGTCATTCCGATGTTGTAGGGATTGTCGAACTCGAGAAAATCCTTGGCGCGCGACGTATGCGCGATCGGCGCCTTCAGTTTGTCGGCAACCGCGAGGATTTCCCGATGTGCCCCCTGACAGCCTGATCCGCCGTACAGCACGACGTTCTCGCTTTTGTTGAGGATTTCCGCCATCTCGGCGAGATCCGCGTCGTCCGGTCGCGTGACCGGCCTGGCGACATGCACCGCGTAGGGAATTTTATCATCCACGACCGAGGCCGAGATATCCGCCGGGACGATGAGAACGGCAACACCGCGTTTCGCCAGAGCGGTCTGGCAGGCCATCACGGTCTTGCGACGCGCCTGCTCGGGCGTATGGATCATGTCGCAGAAGACGCTGCAATCCCTGTAGACCTGCTTGAAGTCAACCTCCTGGATGAATTCGAAGCCCAGTTCGTCGCGAATGATTTGACTCGCGATCAGGATGACGGGCGCCCGGTTGCGATTGGCCTCGAAGATCCCGTTGATGAAATGCAGGCTGCCAGGTCCGCAGCTGCCGGCGACCGCCGTCAGGCGATCCGCGACCTGCGCCTCCGCCTGCGCGGCAAAAGCCCCTGCCTCCTCGTGTCTCATCGAGACCCACTCGATTTGGCTTTTTTCGAGCGATCGAGCGATCAGGTTGAGCGTATCCCCTACCACGCCGTAGCAATGTTTGACGCCAGCACTGTGCAAGGTCTCGACAATGATATCCGCAACCAGCTTACCCATGGCATTCAGACCCTGCTGCGACCGTTCCTGCCACAGTGTGCATCTCATGCAGCCACGGTCTTGTATCCGAGTGCGGGGACTTGCACCTAACTGCGGAGACGGCACAGGTTCGAAGGTGTCACCCTAGCCTGGCCGCCTTGGTGCCGGATTGGAGCTGGTCGAGGATTTGCAGGGCGCGCGCGTACGCGGGAAATACAATTCTGGCCGGCATTCGGTCTAAGGCGTCCTCGAGATGTTTGTAGGCATCCCATACGCGCTCGCGCTTTTGCAAGAGCTCCGCAAGGTCCGTCGCAGCCATCAATTCAAACAGGGTGGCGGACTGGCGTTTCGCCCAGCCGATGGCCGAGAGCAGACTGGCTTCGGCTTCCGAAAAGTCCTCCGCCGACCGGGAGGCCAGGATGAGCCCCTTCATCCTGAACAAGGCGGGCATATGCAGAAATTTTCCGGCGCGCTGCTGTTGCTCGATTGCATTCAGGGTGAGCGCCAGCGCCTGCTCGTGTTCTCCAAGATCCGCAAGAGCTGCAGCCAGATCGCACGTAAAATCCATATTCAGCATCTCGTGGCGTTGGGTATGAAGCTCCTCCAGCGCCCGCTTCAGCAGCCGGACCGCATCCGTGCGGTCGCCCTGAAGGAACAACCATTGACCCTTTAGGCCAGTCGCGACGGCGCGATACGGCATCAGGGCGTGCGCATCGGACAGCTCGCTCAGTTCACCAATATACTGATCCGATTGCTGCAGGTCCGCCGCGGCCAGGAACACGGGAAGCACCAGGGCTAGGGACCGGCAGAACGTGGCGGGGTCGCCCGATTTCATGCCTTCCTCTCTGGCGCGCTTTGCATAGTCCAGCGATTGGTCGAGCAAGCCCCTGTACAGGAGCGAACGCGCCATGCCGACGAGCAGAAAGCTCGTATAGTGAAAAAGATACTCTTCGGTTCGGGCGCGTGGGCCGGAGGCCAGGTAGCGAAGGCCGGTTTCGCAATGCAGTTGTGCGGCGAGATGATTTCCGAGCAGATGGTCGGAGGCAGCCAGCATTGCTTCGGCCAACGCCATGTCGTCCGGATTTCCGGTCTTCAATGCCAGCTTCTTGCTTCGCGCGGCGATGTCGGTCGCCCCGTGAATGTCCATGATCCAGTGCGAATACATGAAGAGCCCGCTCAGAAGACGCAGTTCGTAGGCCGTGTCTCGTTGAAGTACTGCAACATCCAGCGCTCGCGAAAATGCCTTGCGAACCAGCTCGCTACTGCCTTCGGAGTGCATCAGGGCCAGCGACAGTGACGCATAGATCTCCATCTCCCGGCGAGAGTTCTTCTGCTCTCCGAGACGTGCAATCGCGCGCTCGGCCCACATGCGGCATTCGATCAGCAGGGACAGCCTGAAAAACAGCTGCGTCGATGCGGCCGCGAGCCTCATCGCGATCTCGTCGTTTCCATTTGGACCAAAGCTCCATTCCAGCGCCGCACGGACGTTGCCCAATTGAGCGGAGGGCGTCGAAGCGCTTTCGGCCCTCGACAGGGGCGACAGCACTGTTCGTTGCGATTCGAGATATCCAGCGACGTATTCTGCATGCCGGCGGAGCACGACGTCGACTTCGGCGTGCTCCTCCAGCTTTTCGAGCGCGTACGCGCGGGTCGTATCCAGCAACCGATAGTGGGCTTGCGCCTCGTCGATCCGCGTTGCGATCAACGAATTCTCGACCAGGCCGGCGACGGCATCGACGATATCCTCGGTTCCTGCGCCGAATTCGCCTGCGAGAGAGCGCGCTCCATCGAGGGTAAAATGGCCGACGAAGGGAGCGATGCGTCGAAAGACAATCCTCTCCGCATCGGACAGCAGGTCGTAGCTCCAATCCAATGTCGCCTTGAGCGTACGATGCCTGGGAACCGCCGTCCGATGGGTCAATCTCAGCAATTCCAGCCGGGACACCAGGCGGGCAACCGTGGCCTGCAAGCCAAGGACCGCAACCTGCCCCGCGGCCAACTCGATTGCCAACGGTATCCCATCCAGCTTGCGGCACATCTCCGCGACAAACGGTGCCTCCTTGTCGGTGAGAACGATGCTTCCCGCTCTCGCCGCCACACGCCGTACGAACAACTGTACTGCCGGATATCGCAGCAGGGCATTTGCCGTTTGCTCCGAGCCATCTGGAGAATCGAGGGGCAGAACCCTGTAACAATGTTCACCCTCGACTTTCAGCAATTCCCGACTCGTGGTCAGAACATGAATCTCTTCCGTTTGCTGGTAGAGCTGTTCGGCAAGCGAGGCGGCCGCCTCGATCACATGCTCGCAGCTATCGAGAACGACGAGGAGCCTCCGCGAACGAACGAGATCGACCAGCTCCAGGCCGGGATCTTTCGATTTGAGCACGAGCCCCAGAGATGTCGCGACAGCCGCAGCAACTTGGCGCGGATCGGTCAGGCTTTCCAGGTCGACAAAATAGATCTCGCCGCCAAATCCCTCGGCAGCGGCGCGGCCAACGGCCAGCGCAATGCTCGTCTTGCCGATACCGCCGGGGCCTAGCAGTGTCACGAACCGCTCATGTCTGAGCTTGTCGCTAACCTCTCTGACAACCGCCTCGCGCCCAATCATCATGATCGGTCGCGCGGGGAGGATGCACTGATGCCCGGTTCTGGCGTTCCTGGTTTCTGTGCCGCCTCCGAGAGGGACAACGGTGCCGACGAACGAGTAGCCACGTCCCTTGACGTTCGCGATGTAGCGGTTGCCAAATTGTCCGTCGCCGAGTGCCTTGCGGATTGCGGCCACGTGGACCCGGACGCTCCCGTCCTCCACCGTCACATCCGGCCAGACGTGATCGATCAGCTCCTGCTTTGCGATCACTTTGCCGGGTCGCTCGGCAAGGTAGATCAGGATATCGAGGGCCCTCCCGCCAAGGGGCAGGACCGCACCCTCGCGTCGAAGCACCCTCTTTCTGCTCGAAAGCTCAAAGGGGCCAAACTGCAGATTTCCACGAATATCGTCGTCGGCCATGGCTCTTGGCACGGTGTTAGTGTGCTTTTCCGGGACGTGCAATTGTCGGCGCGAACCCATGCGTGCATTGTCGAAAGACACCGGCCTGCTTCGGCTCTACGCGCATCGTGGGGATCAGCACGCGGTGAACGGTATGCGGGATACTTGCAACCGACGATGCTTGGCGCTTCCCTCTCGCCAACAGAGATCGTACACTTTCGCGACTGTCGGTACCCCCCGAATGGGGGAGGATCCGTCACGTGTAGGGGGAGCCTTTGGTCCAGCCGCGCTCGAGCCATCTCGCATTTGGATCGGGACCATCGCCCGGCAAGGGACAACTGCCGTTTCTGGGCACCAAGACGGTGCCGGCACGCTTCAGAGGGCTGATCTCACGGCCTCGCCTCCTTGCCGTCCTCTCCGAACTCCCTGCAAAGCAACTTGGCGTCATCAAGGCGCCGGCGGGCTTCGGCAAGAGCGCGCTCGCGGCCACGTGGGCCGAGACGCTTGAGCAAAGCGGCAACAGTGTCGCGTGGCTGACCATCGATTCAGATGACGACGAGGCTACGCGGTTTCTATTCTACGTATCTCAGGCGCTGCACCATGCCTGTCCGGATGTCGGCGCCGACGCGATCGGGCTGATCCTCGAGAACAATCTGATCAACCCGACAGCGATCCTGTCGAGCCTGATCAACGATCTGGCTGAGATGGAAGACGATGTCTATCTGTTCCTCGAGGATTATCACTGCCTCAGTGCTCCTCCAATTCATCAGACAGTGACATATTTTCTGAGACACGCACCATCCCACTGCCATGTGGTGCTGACGACGCGCACCGAACCTCCCCTGCCACTCGCAACCCTGCGAGCCCAGAATCAGCTGATCGAGATTGATGCCGAAGCCCTGCGGTTCGACATGCAGGAAACAAAGGCGTTTCTGGACGGCACCAGGCCCGGAATTCTGGAACTTCCCGAGGTCCAGCTCCTGCAACGCAAGACCGAGGGCTGGCCGGCTGCGCTTCGAATTATCGCATCAATCCCTTCGCAGACCGGATTTGGCCTGAAGGAATACGTACACAATCTCTCTGGCTCGCAGCGGCCGATTGCCGCCTACCTCGCGGAGATGCTCGATGGGCTTCCGGTCGAACTGGTCGACTTCATGCTGCGAACGGCCATTCTTGACCGGCTCACCGGCCCCTTATGCGAGGCAGTGACCGGCTCGAGCACGAGCCGCACCGTCCTGGCGTCGCTTGCCCGCCGCCAAATGCTGCTCACACCGCTCGATAATGATGGCGTGTGGTTTCGCTACCACCCGCTGCTTGTCGAATATTTAAGAAAGAGACTAGAGGTGGATCGAGGCATTGAAGTTCCCGAACTGCACGGACGTGCAGCTCTCTGGTACGCCTCCCACGAAATATGGACTGAAGCGGTTCAACACGCGATTGCGGCTGGCGCTTCCGATCGGGCGATCGGTTGGATCAGCAATTGCGCGATGGCTCTGATAAAGCGAGGGGACCTCTTCACCTTGCTCGAATGGCAGCGCCAGTTTCCCGAGGAGCTCATGCGAGGTCAGTGCGAGGTGCGTCTGGCGATCGCCTGGGGACTGTCACTCGCGCTACGTTTCGACGAGGCGCTGAAGCTCGCGACTGACATAGAGGGCGATATCGCTGCAATGACTCTCCAAGATGACTTGCTGCATGAGTGCCAGGCGATCCGCTCTGTTGCCATCGCGTTGAAGGACGACAGCGAGAGAGCGCTGCCTCTGGCCCAGGATTGCGTCAACCGCTCGTCCGATCCCTGGACTGCGAACGTTGCGTCAAATGTGGTTCGCTTCAGCCATATGAAGGCGGGCAATCTCAAGCAATTCCATGCGACGCCGTGGATCGCCTACTCGGTCGAGGAGGATCGCAGGAACGTTTTTGCCTCGGTGTATCGCCACTGCCTGAACGGACTTGTGGAAGAGCGGCAGATACGTCTCGCGGCGGCGGATGAATACTATCGCGAAGGCCTGCGAATCGCCGAGGAGGATGTCGGACCGAATTCGATCGCCGCGACCTTGCCGGCAAGTCTGATCGCGCGCATCAGATACGAGCGAGGCGAGCTCGATGAGGCGGAGGCCTGGATCATCGACCGCATCCCGCTGATCAACTCGGCGACTATGCTCGACTGCGTCTGGAGCGCCTATTTCGTCATCTCCAGGGTCGCCACTGCCCGGATGAACTTTGAGCGAGCCCGCACTCTGCTGGAGCGAGCTGAAAATCTGGGCGCGGCGCGGGATTGGGGACGGCTCTCGGCCGGCGTGATGGCGGAGCAGGCGCGACTCTACCTGAACCATGACAGGGTGGATGAAGCCACCGCGTGTGTGGATCGTTTGGAGCACCTTGCGCGGAAACACCCCGCCCCAAGGCCCTGCGCCTGGTCGGAAATCGAGTGGCACCACAAGTTGGCGCGCGCTCATTTGCTGGCGCAGCAAGACCGTCCGGAAGAAGCCATCCCGATCCTGCAACAGCTGCAACGCGAAGCCGAAGCAATGCAGCACCGCCAATTCCTGATCTGCATTGCGATCCGCCTGTCCGCAGTTCAGCTCAATGCGGGCAAGGTCGCCGAGGCGCTGGCTCGGTTTCGTCGCGTGCTTGCCGCCTGCGCGGTAGCCGATCTTTATCAGACCGTTCTGGACGAGGGCCCGATCATCTCCGAGCTTATCCGTGCGACCCAGGAGGCCGGAACCGTCAAAAACGACCTCGTCCCCTACGTCAATCGGCTGGTGGCTGGTCTGCAACGAGCAGGGCAAGTCCGTTCGACCCCGACCGCGGGTACGCCGATTCTCGACACATTGAGTCCTCGCGAGACTGGCATTCTTAGGCTGATCGCGGACGGATTATCCAACAAGGAAATCGCACGAAGCTTGGAAATCGGTCCCGAGACCGTGAAATCGCACCTCAAGAGCGTTTTCAACAAGCTGGGCGTGGAAAGGCGCGCGCAGGCGGTATCACGCGCTCAGACCCTGGGTCTCGTCACCACACGGTGAAGCAGAGCACGAGTGCCCCGCCACAGGCATCTCCGCGGCCTGCCTGCCGCGTTTCCTTCCCGTCAGCGGCTTGTGCTGCTGTTCCTTGCCGCTCAGGCAACCGTCTGCTCAAGCCGTCGCTCTGCTCGATGCAGCCGCAAGACGCCCGGTCTGCAGCACCCCGATGCCCGCCTGTTCGAGGATTTGCCGCGCCGAAATGAGATCGGGTGTCGCAAAACCTTCGGTAAACCGACCGTAGATGGGCGCGATGAGATCCCGGGCTTTCCGGCCTTGGCCTCGATCGATCCAGAGCCGTGCGAGCTCCAATCCGGCCCGCAGCTCGAACGAAAGAGCAGATTGCCGCCCCGCAAGGGTCATCGCCTCCTCGAAACACGCCTGAGCCGCACCGAGCTCTCGGGCTTGCTCGGACACGAGCGCCATGCCTTTCGCCAAAAAGAGGGCCGGAAGGTGAAGAGGCCGCTTCGATCCGAGCTGCGTTGCGATCGAGCCGTCGACGAGCGCCAGCGCCTCCGCGCGCTCGTTCCGTCTTGCCAGGCTGACCGCCAGCTCGGAGACAAAATCTGTCACCAGCATCTCGTATCGCAGAGCCCGGAGTCTCTCCAAGCTATCCCGCAGATGACGTATGCCGGCCGCTATCTGCCCGGCGCGAACCAAATAGCGCCCCCTAAGGCCCATCGCGACTGCGCGAAACGGATCCAGCGAATGCTTCTCCGCGGCAAGCTCGAGCCCAGAGAGGCTCCGTTCGACCTGTTCCAGGTCGTCGATCCAGAAATAGAGCGGCACCGTCAGAATATGGGCTCGGCACAGGGCGATCGGATGATCCGATCGACGGGCCTCCTCGACGGTTCTTTCAGCATAACCGACGGCCCTATCGAGATTGCCGGCAAACCAATGCGACCGGGTCAGATTGAATAGCGAGGTGGTGCGCAGATCAAACAGATACTGAGTCGCGTTGAAGCGCCGGGAAGCCGGCGGCCTGTGAAGAGCTCGCTCGAGGTATTTCGGCGCACGGACGTGGTCCGCAAGCATATAATACGCCGCTCCCAGCATCGAATCCGCAAGCGCCATATCTTCCGGGTTTCCCGTCTTGTTCGCCACCGACTCGGCTCGCAGCGCGACGTCAAGACTCCCCGCCGGGTCGATTATACGATGAAGATACATCGACAGCCCGCTGAGCAGACGCAATTGCTGGTAAGCGTCCTCATGCCGATCCGCGAACGTCAACGCCGTATTGAAGGCATCGCGAACCCTTTCGCTATTGCCGGCGGTAAACATCAGCGACAACGCAAGCGACGCATGGATTTCCATTTGCTCGCGCGGATCGCAGTCCGCCGCAATCCGGTCGATCGCCCGCTCCATCCAGCGTCGGCACTCCACGAACAGCGACTTGGCCAAGAACAACTGAGAAGCCGCCGCCGCCATTCGTATGGCCGCGCCGTCGTTTCCATCGGGACCAAAACTCCATTCAAGCGCGGCGCGGACATCTCCAAGATAGTGCTGCACCTCGTCCGCCGGAGACAGGCCGGGCTCCAGATCGAAAAGACTGTTCCGGCTGTCTTCCAAAGAATGGCTCAAATGGCTGGCATGGCGCGCCGCCGTGGAGTTATGCTCACCGCCTGCGACGAGTTTTTCCAGGGCATAGGAGCGCGTCGTGTCGAGCAATCGGTAGAGCATCCGCCGGTAGCTGGGCCACGCCACGATGAGCGACTTGTTGACAAGTTTTTCTATCGCATTCTCGATCTCAGGCCTACCAATTTCTCCCTGCTCCGCAATCGCAAACGCCGCCTCCAGCGAAAAATGTCCAACGAAGATAGCGACACGCCGCAGCACAATTCGCTCGGCCTCGGACAAGTGATCATGGCTCCAGTCCAGCGTCGCCTTTAGCGTCTGATGCCGCGGGCTCGCTGTCCGGCGGCCGAACTTCAGGAGATCGAGGCGCGAGCCCAGCTTTGCTACGGTATTCCTGACGCCGAAGACAGCCGCTCTTCCGGCGGCGAGTTCGATAGCGAGCGCGATGCCGTCAAGTTTGCGACAGATCTCGGCAACCATGGGAGCTTCGTCGTCCGTGAGCGAAAAGCTTCCGCCGCGCGCGCTGACGCGCTCGGCGAATAGCCGCGCGGCCGGATAGGCTAGAACCTCTGACGCAGTCAGCCCGAGCCGATCCGGCGGACAATCCAGCGGAGGAAGATGAAACACCTGTTCACCCTCGACCTTCAGTATCTCCCTGCTGGTCACGAGCAAATAGACATCGCGCGCTTCTTGAACGATGCAATCGGCAACCTCCGCGGCCTTGGCGATGACATGCTCGCAACTATCGAGGATTATCAGAGCCCTTCGAGAGCGGAGAAAGTCGAGCAACGCGTCGGTGCAATCGACGAACCGCGGGTCGAGCCCGAGCGCCGAAGCGATGGCACCGACGACATGCTCTCCGTCGCCAATGGTTGAAAGATCGACATGGAATGCCGCGCCAGAGAAGTCGGCCGATGCGCCGTGCCCAACCGACAGAGCAACGGTTGTCTTGCCGATGCCTCCGGCCCCCAAAACTGTAATCAGGCGTTGTTTCGTCTGGAGCAGCTGCCGAATCTCGGCGACGACGTTGTTGCGACCAACCATGCGACCAAGTGCGGGCGGCAGGTTGGACAATCCCGAAAATGCGTTAGCCTCCACGGGAAGCCGCGCAACTGGCGCAATGAAGCTATAGCCGCGGCCCTGGATGTTGGCGATATACTTGTTACCGAACTGGCCGTCGCCCAGTGCCTTGCGCAACGCCGACAGATGGACGCGAAGACTGCCTTCCTCGACCGTCACGTCGGGCCATGCCTTCGCGATCAGTTCGGACTTCGGGACGACATCGCCGGCGTTCTCGATAAGGGCTATCAGGATGTCGTAAGCTCTGCCGCCCAGCGGGATGAGCTGGCTCGCCTTGGTGAGAGATCGCTCGGCGACATTCAGCTCGAACGGGCCAAACCGAAGCCTCATTGCACTCGGTGAGCCGATTGGTTGGATCGACATAGACTCTTCCGCCGAGACCACGACGATCTGGTTATGCACCATGCGCCGTCGGTCTCGTGCAAACGCTCCCCAGCCCGTCAAGTGTTAGCCGAAACCTCCCTCGGCAACAAGCTGTCACCACATCGAGTTGGCGGGGCCATCACGCCGGTGTGAACCGTTCAGCACCTGCTCGGCCAGCCGCAGATCGGCGGTCTCAAAGCCTTCCCTAAACTTCGCATGAGTGGCTTGCAAGGTCCGCCACGCAGCTTCCTTCCGCCCGACCGACTTTTCGGCGATGGCGAGGCTGGTCGCGGCCCTGAGCGCCCACGACAAGCTTGCCTGCTCGTTTGCCAGCTCCAACGCTCGCAGAAAATATTGCCTGCCAACCGACAATCCTTCGCCGTTGCTCAGCGCCAGTTCGCCCCTGATGCGGTGCAACTCCGGGCCGTACCATCGACTTTCGCCAAGATCGATCCCGGCACGCTCGAAGGCACCGAGCCCTTCCCTCGGCCGGTTCGCGAGCGCCATGCACATCGCAAACTCCGCCTGCAAGAACCAGTCGAAAATTCCGTAGCGTACCGCGGACAACTTCTCGAGACCCGCGTAAAGCATTGCAGCGGCCGCGCTGACGTCACCCCCTTGCCTGACCTTGTAGAGAGCCTGCATGCCAAGACAAAAGCCCTGGTAGTTTTGTAGGCTGTATTTCCCGGCATGGCCGGCGAGTTCGTCCACGAGCGCCTCGGCTTCGCCGTCAAGCGGATTTGTCAGGTATGCGCCAAGGCTCGCAAAAGTCAGCGCTCCGCAAAGGTTGACGGCCCGATTCGATTGGCGCGCTTCGGCGATGGCCATCTTGTTGAACCTGCGGGCTTGATCGGGAGAGCCGCGCAACCAGGCCAAGGTCGCAAGACCGGCGAGATTGTCGACCTTGCGATCATAGCCAAACCGCTTGATCAGCAATTGTCGCGAAGCTTCGTCATCGCGATGCAGTGACAATTCCAGCAGGCTCTGAGCTTCCTCGACTCGTCCGGCATGGTAGTACGTTATACCACGCATGTAGTTGGCCGTTGCGACAGCACCGATACGCCCGGTCCCGTCCGAAACCTCGCCGCAGCGATCCGCCAATTTGATCGCTTCCTCATAGTCTGGAACGCGCAACTCGTGAGCCCACAGCACAAGCAGGGCGTCCAGTTGATGTTCGGTATCCTCGAGGTCCTCGGCGAGAAGCAGCGCCTTGGCCCACGTAGCGTATGATTGTTCCGTCATGCCGCCTGTGAACAACACGCAACTCGCAAGAGCCGACTGAAGGACCATCTCCTGGCGTGTGCCCGAATTGGTGTCGTCGAGATGGCCTATGGCCTTTCTCATCCATTCCACGCATTCGGTGAGCAGCGCCATGCCCATCCACGTACTCGCAGAAGCCGCGGCGAGCTCGACGCCGATTCTCGCTTCGCCAGCGGCGGAAAATGCCCAGCTCAGGGCGGCTCTGAGATTGTCGACCTCGATCCCGAGCGCCCTGGGCCAGCCCGACGCGCCGATCGCGGCGCCTTGCCTGAACAGGTCGGCGAAGTAGAGGGCGTGGCGACGGCGAAAAAGGTCCTGCTCATCCTCCTTGGCGAGCCGCTGCAAGGCGAATGCGCGAGTGGTGTCAAGCAGACGCAACCGTCCCTTCCCCTGTGTTGCAATCATCGACTTCGAACGAAGCTCCCAAATGCAATCGGATACATCTGCTTCATCCACCGACTCGTCGGCGACAACGGCGACCGCCGCTTCGAACGTAAATCCGCCGGCGAAAACGCTGAGGCGGCTCAGCACGCGCTTTTCTGCCTGCCCGAGGAGGTCGTAGCTCCACTCCAACGCCGCGTTCAACGTCTGGTGCCTCGGCGGGGCGGTTCTACGCCCCACCCAGGACAGATTCAATCGTTCGTCGAGCAGGCTTGCGGTCCTGCCAAGGCCCAATACGTCAACTCGGCAAGCCGCGAGTTCGATCGCCAATGGGATGCCGTCAAGCCGCCGGCAAATTCTCGCAGCTGTCGACGCATCCGCATCGGTCAGCTCGAAGTCACTTCGCACGGCCCGCACGCGCTCGACCAACAGTTGAATGGAGGGGTATGACACCGCCTCCCGCGCCGACAAGCAGGCATCGTCCGGAGGGCATTCGAGCCCGTCGAGTTCATAGACATGTTCGCCCTCGACACGCATCGCCTCCCGGCTGGTCGCGAGCATGCGCAAGGTCGGAACGCGGCGAATCAGTTCTTCGGCGACGGTCGACGCTCCGTCGACAAGCTGTTCGCAACAGTCGAGAATGATGAGCGTCGGTCGCTCCTGCAATCGATCGACCAGCGCCGGTACGACATTGTTCGTTTGCACCGATAGGCCGAGTGATGTGGCCAAGGCTGGTGCGACAAGCGAAGCGTTGCCGAGCGAACTCAGATCGACAAACAGCACCTGGCCGTCGAAGGCCTGGCCCAGTTCGTGGGCAACAGCGACCGCGACCGTGGTCTTGCCGACGCCGCCAGGTCCGACAATCGTGACAAACTTCTGCTCGGCCAGCTTGGTCTGGATCTCGGCCACAGCGCTCCCTCGTCCCAGCATCCGCATCAGGCGCGCAGGCACTCGGGGCCTCGGGGACGGCTTTGGATTCTCGGGCGCTTGCAATGCGCGTGAGGCGACGGGGACGACGAAACTGTACCCCCGCCCGGGTATGTTCGCGATATATCGCCGGCCAGGATCGCACCGATCGAGAGCTTTCCGTAGCGCCGAGATATGGACGCGCAGGCTGACTTGTTCGGCTCCGCGCTCTGGCCAGACCCGTTCGATCAGCGTTCTCCGGCCGACGACCTTGTTTGCCTGCTCCGTCAGGATGATGAGGAGATCCATGGCGCGCGACCCCAGGGGGACGACTTTCGCACCATTTGTCAGGAGCCTGTTTCCGACCGACAGCTCGAAGGGGCCGAAGCTCAGGGCCTTCCCGTACTGGTCACTCATGGAATAGTTTCGTCCGTGCTGGCTCTCAAGGTGGCGTCGCCGGGGATTCCGCGCTCGCGGCGCCAGTTGGCCGGGCTTTGCCCGAAGGCCTGTCTGAAGAGACGGCACAGATGGGCTTGATCCGAAAAGCCGACGCTCAAGGCTATCTCACTCAGGGATGCCGCACTGGTCATCATCAGGTGGCAGGCTCGTTCCAGGCGCCTTCTCACCACATAGGCGTGTGGCGATTCGCCGACCGCCAGCTTGAACTTCCGGGAGAAGTGCGCCGGGCTTCGACGCGCGACGACACTGAGGTCGCGGATGTGAATGGTGCGGTGTAGATTTCCGTCAATATAGGTGCGCACCCGACGGATCTGCCAGGCCGCCAGCCCGCCCTTGGGACAGTCGCTGGGGCCCGAGCAACGCTCGATCTCCGCTTGCAGGATGTGCGATGCAGTGACGAGCGACGCCCTGGCCGCCTCGCGATCCCGCTCCAACTCCCGCTTTGCGGTTTCAAGCAGCTTGGCCAGGCTGTTCGCAACCAGGTTGAACTGCTGGTCGGCTGCGAAGGGGGATTCTGGTGCGGTGGTCTGAAGTGCTGCCATACTCATTCCCTCGACGATCCGTCCAACACGCCGGATCGACGAGAGAGTGCAGCAAGGAGACCCCCCTTGGCTTGTTAAGTAACGTTCTGAACAGTTAAAAGTGGGCAAACGCTCCTTTTCTGGGCAAACACTCACCTGAGGAATAAAACCGTTTAGTTTCCAACAGATAGTCGGGTAGATCGCTTCAAAGCAACCGATCAAATGCTTTTTACCCCAGAGGCTCTTCATCCCTCGCTCGAAATTTTCCGCATCGCCTGCGGGAGACTGTTGGCGAACCAAAATGCCCGTGCACTTCACCCTTATGGCGGCAGTCCTTGTTTACGATGATCTGTCCTCGAGTATCTTCAAGTCGCTGACCGAATAGGAAAGTGAGTAACGAAATCCTGACTCGATCCGGTTCGGCGCGAGGGCGCGGAGTTCCTCGCCATTCGCGTCCCCAAAATTGAGTTCACCGGTGCCGATCCAGGCGCCGGCAACGGTGAGATGATCGGTCATCGACATCGCCAGTTCGTTGACCGCCGGCTTGTCCTGGTAGCCGGCCGCCAATCTCGGGAAGTATCGCAGCAAGACCGTGGGTCGACTGAGGAGCGCCATTCCATTTTCGACCGGTCTGTCCAAGGTGACACAGGCTTCCGCAAGACGTTGGCCATGCGCCGAAAGGCTGGCGCCAAACCGGCTCCCGGCCGCGAGGGGCGCGGCCGCAGGGCCTGAGGCCGCAAATGAGCGCGTCTGAAAAATACTGCCCATCTTCTTTGGAAACCCCTGCGTCCAGCCGCGCGCCAGTGCAGCGTCGTTGTCGACATAGATGTACGGGCACCACATGACAGGCACGTCGCGGTACATTGCATCGACCAGGACAAACGCCTCGCGGTATTGATAACGGGCCGGCTCAAGATGTTCGTCGTCCTGCGCGGTGAATTGCCAATCCAGGAACATCATGACGGCGTGACCGTTCGACTTCGGATCTTGCATAAGACCAGTCGGCAATGTGGCTGCCGTCGCGTCGGGGTCCGTCCAGAATTCGACTCCAACGGCATCGCCGGCGTAATGCCAGGGCGGCGGCGGCGTTAGAGCGGCCTGGCCGAATGGCGACTTCGGAACTGTAAAGCCCTTGAGCATTCCCATGTCCTGACGCATCCAAGTTCGGCATGGAGGCTATCAAAAGCAGCAAAGGCTTAATTTGATTGAAGTGCGCTCGGTTTGTCTAATCCTGCCACAATCCGGAACTCGCTTGTTGGCATCAACCGCGCTGCTAGGCGGTCAAGTCCGCGAGAACCTCGATATTGCTGACGGAGTACGAAAACGAGAAGCGATATCCGCGTCCCACCTTGAGCGGCCCCAACACCTCCAGCTCTTCGCCATAGGCTTCCGGAAACTTGAGGTCGCCCTCGCCGATCCAGATGTTCGTGACGACGAGATGGTCCAAGACACATCGCACGAGTTCATCCACGGCTGGCCTGTCGTGCATGCCGGCCGAGAGCCGCGGAAAATGCCGCCGCCCCACAATCCGTCGATCGAGCAAGCCGACAAGTCGCTCTGCCCTTTCGCGCAAGGTGACGCGGGCTTGTACCAGCAGCCGGCCATGAGCGGACATGCAGGCAGAAAATCTGCTATCATGCGCGAGCGGCGCCGAAGCCAGGCTCGAGGCGGCAAAGGTACGCGTCTGGTGTACAGCAGCGAACTTCCTCGGATAACCTTGAATCCAGCCTCGCATCAACGCAGCGTCGTTGTCGACATAGCAATACGGACACCAAGCTATTCGTGTCCCTTTCCATATCGCATCGAGTAGGACGCTGAATCCGCGACATTGATATCTGGCGGGATCCAGATACTCATTGTTCTGCGCGGTGAACTGGTAATCTGTGAAGAGCGCAACAGAGTGGCCCAGATGTTTCCTATCGAGCTCGACACCCGTCGGAAGGATCTGGACCGATATTTCGGGATCATTCCAGAATTCCACTGCCAGGACATCCCCTGCAAAATGCCAGGGTGGCGACGGCACCAATGCAGCAGCCCCGTGAGGCGACCGAGGAGCCGTGAATCCCTTGAGCATGTCCTCGCCCCGCGAGCTGTCCGCAATAGACGCAACATTCCAGCACAACAGATTAGCGGTGCTGTCGACCTGAACGCTTGGACAAACATGTGACGACTTGGCGGTTTGTGCCGACCCCGTGTTGATACTTGAGCCGAATAACCTCGGTATTGCTCAATCCGCCGCAAGTCCCTCAAGAGGGCGAACGGCCCCAGCAGGGTCGAAAACTGCAAGCGCCGACATTTCGCGACAAGCCCGCGCTCCGGCAAGAGCGTATATCTCCCTGGCGAGGTCGGGTATCGACCTCGATTGATAACGCGAGACTATCGATGAAAACGAAAAGCCAAAACGGATGGATGCTGCGGCGCTCGCGATCTTTCGCGCGGCCGTCCGTGTCCCTGTGCCTGCTATTTGTCGCCGCCTGGCCCGCCCCCTCGTTCTCTCAAGGGACACCGGAACAGCGCCAGGCATGCACGCCCGACGTGTTCAGACTCTGCAGCGCGTTCATCCCCAGCGCTGACGACATAACGACTTGTCTCAGAGAGCGTAACTCCGAACTCAGCGACGCTTGCAGGCAGGTGATCCAGGTGGGGACGCAAATGCCAGGCGCCAAAGATGCCAATAGCAGTCGCAAACGCCCCACAAAATAGGCGGATCTATCGGATGTCTAATCCCACAATGAGGTTCGTGGTGGTGAACAACATGGCGCCCCGCGCCCCCTCTCTCTGCGCGGCGTGTTCGCGACCGTTGGAACGGGGCTACCTGCGCGATTTCTCGACCTCAAGACACTATTGCGGGATCGAGTGCTCCCACCGGCGGATGGTCGTGAATGGATACTTCGGGTCAGCCGTCCTCACAACTCCATTCGACCTGGCTATCGCTTGGCCGAGGCTCACGGTTGACGTCGCCTCAGCGCTGTTTGACAGCGCATGGGGCAACAATCGCGTCTGACGCTTGAGACGCATTCCATTTGACTCTGCCCTGAAACGACGGTCGCACCGCCGAGTGCCCTCGCCTGACCGACGGGGCCGCCAAAATTATCGAAAACGCACTGCGCAGGGACGGCATGCTCGATTGGCAGCAGCCATACCTGCGACGCTCTTCAATGTTGCATCCTCATGCTCATCGGCGCGCCCGACGGCATCATCATGTTCGTATTCATATCCGCCACGATCCACATCGTGCCGGCGATCACGACGAATACGATGAGAGCGCCAAAGGCGAGCGCGAGTACGTTGTTGGTGCTTTCCGGCCCGCTGCTGATGTGCAGGAAAAACACCAGGTGAACGCCCATCTGGGCAATGGCGAGGACAGCGAGCCCGAGGAATACGCCGCCCGGCCAGAGCAGCGTCGTGTTTGCAGCCCAGAACGACGTGGCCGTGAGAAGAACCGCCACAACTAGGCCGATCGTGTAGACGAGAAACTCGGATGGAGCCGATGCGTCCATCTCGCGGCTCGGCCTGTCTCCGGGTGCGCGTTCGTGTTGAACTTGGTTCATGAACTCACCCCCATCAGATAAACCACCGTGAATACCCCGACCCAAACGATGTCGAGCGCGTGCCAGAACAAGGAGAAGCAGAGCAGGCGATGCTGCACCCTCGCAGCGAATCCGAATACCGACACCTGCACCATCATCACGATCAGCCAGATCAGTCCGAGTGCGACGTGCAGTCCGTGGCATCCGACAAGCGTGAAGAATGCGGACAGAAAAGCGCTCCGCTGCGGCGCCGCGCCGATGGCGATCATGCCCAGGAATTCGCGGATCTCGAGGCTAAGAAATATGGCTCCGAGTGCCAAGGTGATCAGAGCCCCTACATAAGTCCTGAAGTAGCGGCGCGAATTGATGGCCAAGGACATCAGTCCGCAAGTGTAGCTCGAAAGCAGAAGGCAAACAGTTTCGATCGCGACCGTCGTCTGATTGAACAGCTGGGCGCCAGTCGGCCCGCCTGCCGTGGAGCGCACGAGCACCGCGTAGCTCGCGAACAACGCGGCAAACATGACGATGTCGCTCAGCAGGAAGATCCAGAAGCCATAGGTGACCACAATCCTCTTTGGAGCAGGTCCCGCTTCACTCACACTAGGCAGTGCGTCTTGCGGAATCTGATCAATTGCGACGGCGATATTCATGCTGCAACTCCTGCCAGGTGGGATCGTACGAACCGGGCGATCTCCTCGGCTGGCACCTCAATTTCGTTGTGGCGGCGGAATGAGAAGGCAAGCAACGTCATGAATGCGCCGAACACTCCGACGATGGCCAGCCACCAAATGTGCCAGATGAGCGCAAAGCCGATGACGACAGCAAAGAAAGCAGTAACAAAGCCGGTGGCGCTGTTCTTCGGCATTTCGACAGGCTCGTATTTGCGCGTCGGCGTCGGCTCGTCCTTTGTCGCTTGCGCGCGACTCTTGCTGCTCCAGAACGCGTCCAGTCCGGCGACCTTGGGTTGGAACGCAAAGTTCCATGCCGGCGGCGGCGACGCCGTCGCCCATTCGAGCGTACGGCCGTTCCAGGGATCACCGGTCACGTCGCGCAGCTCCTCGCGATGACGGATCGACACAACGAGTTGCACGACTTGGCAAACGACGCCGACCAGGATGATAGCGGTGCCGACGGCCGCCGCTATCAACCACGGCTGCCAGGACAAATTGTCGTAATGTTGCATGCGCCGGGTCATGCCCATCAGGCCCAGCACGTAGAGCGGCATGAAGGCGACATAGAAGCCGACGAACCAGCACCAGAACGAGGCTCTGCCCCAGCGTTCGTCGAGCTTGAACCCGAATGCCTTGGGGAACCAATAATTATACCCCGCCATCACGCCGAACACGACGCCGCCGATGGCGACGTTGTGGAAGTGCGCGACCAGGAACACGCTGTTGTGCAGCTGGAAGTCGGCCGGAGGTACCGCCATGAGCACGCCGGTCATGCCGCCGATGACGAAAGTCACCATGAAGCCAATCGACCACAGCACTGGTACCGAAAACCGGACCCGGCCGCCGTACATCGTGAACAGCCAGTTGAAGACCTTCGCGCCCGTCGGCAAAGCAATGATCATGCTCATGACGCCGAAGAAGCCGTTGACGTTTGCGCTGGCCCCCATTGTGAAAAAGTGGTGCAGCCAGACCAGGAAGGAGAGGATACAGATGGTCATCGTCGCGGCTACCATCGAGCGATAGCCGAACAGCGGCTTGCCGGAGAAGGTCGCCATCACTTCCGAGAATACGCCGAACGCCGGCAGGATCAGGATGTAGACTTCGGGGTGCCCCCATACCCAGAAAAGGTTGGAGTACAGCATCTGATTGCCCTGGCCTTCGAGCGTGAAAAAGTGAAAGCCGAGATAGCGATCGAGCGCCAGCATCGCGAGCGTCGCGGTCAGGACCGGAAACGCCGCGACAATGAGCAGGTTGGCGGCAAGCGCGGTCCAGCAGAAGACCGGCATGCGCATATAGCTCATCCCTGGCGCGCGCAGTTTGAGGATTGTTGTGACGAAGTTTATTCCCGCCAACAAGGTGCCGATACCGGAGATTTGCAGCGACCAAAGATAGTAGTCGACGCCGACGCCGGGCGAATATTGCATTTCGCTCAGGGGAGGATAACCCCACCAGGTGGCTTTTGAGAACTCACCGACCGCCAGCGAAATGTTGACCAACAACGCGCCCGAGGCGGTCAGCCAGAAGCTGACGGAGTTGAGCGTAGGGAATGCGACATCGCGAACACCAAGTTGCAACGGCACCGCGAAGTTCATGAGCCCCACCACGAACGGCATTGCCATGAACAAAATCATGATCGTGCCGTGGGCAGAGAAGATCTGATTGAAATGCTCCGGCGGCAGATAACCTTGTGCACCGCCGGCTGCGAGCGCCTGCTGCGACCGGATCATGATCGCATCGCTGAAACCGCGCAGCATCATGACGAGCGCCAGTATGCAATACATGGCGCCTATCCGCTTGTGGTCGACCGAGGTGAGCCATTCGCGCCACAGATAGAGCCAGGCTCCCTTCGCCGTGACGAATCCGAGAACAGCGACCACCACGAGGACCATGAAGCCCGTTGCACCCATGATGATCGGCTCATGGAGGGGAATCGCGCTCCAATCGAGCTTACCTAGGAGATTCATCGCTCTGCCCTCTGCGACGTTGAACAAATTGATAGAGAGGAGTCCTGCACACCCATGTCAGCGTTTACGATGCTGCTGAACAGATTGGGGGCAACGGCGCGATAGGTGAACGGCGCGACCGCCTTGCTCGGCTTGACCAGGTCGGCGTAAGCCTGCTTATCGAGCGCGGAACCGGTTTCGCGGGCCTGGCGAACCCACTGCGCAAATCTGTCGTCTGTCACTGCATCGACCGTGAAGCGCATGTCGGGAAAGCCGTCGCCGCTGAACATGGCAGATATCCCCGCATAGGTTCCGAGATGGTCCGCCTGCAGGTGGAGGCGCGTTGCCATACCGGACATGGTGTAGATCTGGCTCCCGAGCTGAGGCACGAAGAAGCTGTTCATGACGCTCGATGAGGTCAGTTCGAAGCTGATCGGCGTGCCAACCGGTACGACCAGCTTGTTGACGCTCGCGATCCCCTGCTCCGGATAGATGAACAGCCATTTCCAGTCGAGTGAGACGACCTGAACGTTGACAGGCTTGGCTGTTGAACTAATCGGCTTGCCCGGATCAAGGTCGTGTGCGCCGACCCATGCGACGCCGCCGACCAAGAGCACCGTCATCGCGGGGATGGACCAGACCAGCAACTCAAGGCGCCCGGAATATGTGAAATCCGGCCGATAGTGCGCACGCTCATTCGATGCACGAAACCAGAAAGCAAAGCCGAGTATCGCAAGGATCACCGGGATCACGATCGCCAGCATGATGCCAAGCGCGTTGAACAGAATTTGCCGCTCAGCCAGCGCAATCGGCCCTTTCGGATCGAGCACGCCTTCGCAGCCGCCGAGGGTCGCGGCACCGATCATGACGATTGCAAGTAAACCATAGCGCATGTCAGGCCTCGCTGAAGTTGACGGTGCCATTCTGCGATGCGCGCATGAACGACAATGGCTCGCCTCGATGGTCGACCAGGAGAGTTGCGAACAGCACGAACAAATAGGCGATGGAGAACACAAACAGTCGTTGAGCGGTGCGGCGATCGGCCTCGACACTTCGGTTCAAGAGAGCTGCGAGCAAAAGGAAAATCGCGCCGCAGATGGCGGCGATCGCGCCATACATCGTGCCTGCAAATCCGATCGCCCAGGGCAGCTCCGAGGTGAGAGCCAACAGGCCGCTGTAGGTCAGGATCTGCCGCGTTGTCGCAGCGCGTCCCGCGACAACCGGCAGCATCGGCACGCCGGCACGCGCGTAGTCATCGGTGCGATTGAGCGCAAGGGCCCAGAAATGGGGCGGCGTCCAAAGGAAGATAATAAGAAACAACACAAGCGGCTCGAGCCCGACTTCTCCGGTTGCCGCGGCCCATCCGATCAGAGGCGGCAGCGCCCCGGCAGCGCCGCCGATGACGATGTTTTGTGGCGTCGCGCGCTTCAGCCACGCTGTGTACACGCCAATGTAGAAGAGGATGGTGCAGGCCAGCAACGCGGCCGCTGTGAGGTTGGTCACCAGAGCGAGAACGACCACTGCGAAACCACCGAGAAAGAGTCCGAAAACAAGCGCGGCGAAGCGGGAAATTCTACCCCCGGGGATTGGCCGCATCGCGGTCCGCGTCATGACCGCATCAATATCGGCGTCGTACCACATGTTGAGAACGCCTGCGGCTCCGGCCCCGGCGGCGATAGCCAGACCTGCGGCACAAGTCGTCAGCGGATCCAGTCTAACTGGAGCGATGCTCATTCCGACAAGCGCGGTAAAGACGGCAAGCATCATCACACGTGGCTTTGTCAGCGCGACAAGATCGAACACATTCCAATGACCAGCCAGCGGGTGAGCGGAACGAGGCGATAGCGCGGGGCGCGCTCGTCCTTCCCCGGACTGGGCAATGGATTTGACGTTCATCTCGCGGCTCCGGATCATTCAAAATGAGCGACGTCGTGTTCGGTCTGAACAGCCGTCAGGGCGCGCACTGAATATGCATCCCCACTGTCCACCGCGATTGAACGCGGCTGCTCGATTGGGGCCAATCATGCTCAAATTCGCCCCGCCGATCGGCTCTCCCCCGAAGAAGCGCGCGATCGCAGATTCAGGATCATTCAAGCACATTTGAACAAGCGTTCCGCGCAGGGCTTTCCTAGATCAGATTGTTGTTGGACCCGCTCTGGCGCCGCTTCCGATTTGAAGGGTTGATGCGGTCCGTTGCGGCGCTCTGAAATGCGGCTTTGCTGAAGGAGGACTAATCAATGAAGATCTCTTGGCTCTTGGGAATTGCGGTGTTCTGCTCGATCGCGTCGCCATCTCTGGCACACGCGCGTTCGGCTTATGATGGCTCCTGGGATCTCATCTTCGTGACGCAGAGGGGGGCATGCGATCCCAGCTATAACTTCACCGTCAATATCGCCGACGGAATTGTCACTCATCCCAATCTCGTAAGATTCAGGGGGTACGTCGCGAGGTCCGGTTCGGTTCGTGCCTCGGTGACGGTTCACGACAAATTCGCGTCCGGTACAGGCCGGCTCGCCGGGACCGCCGGTCGCGGAAGATGGAGCGGCTACGCGGGGACTGAGAGATGCTCGGGCTATTGGACCGCGCAGCGCAATTGACGGGTTTGAAAAGGGAAACATTGTACCCCGAGCCGTTGTCGTGCGAGGCGGCGTTGGAGACGACGGCGCTGGCCGCGACGCTCCTGTTTTCTCACGGGCAGACCACAGAACGGACCGTTGCCGCTGCCGAGCGCCTTGGGCACGCGCTCGGCGTGACCGTGACTGTGCTGCCATATTGGGGGGAACTCATCGTCAAGGTCGATGGCGCGGCCGTCTCACACATCGTTCCCGCCAAGCCACTCGGTGTCGACATGGGCAGGGTCCTTGCGGTCACGAGCGTGATCGATCAGATCTGCCATGGCAAGCTGCCGGCCGCGGCTGCTCGATCCGCACTCGAGTCGGCTGGCCGTCTGCCGCCGGCTTCCACGCCGCGCTTCACCTTGTTCGCAGCGATCGGAGCGGCTTCGCTGGGCGTCATATTCGGCACGCCCGATGCGACGAGCCTTCTGCTGATCGCAGCGAGCGCCGCCATCGGGGCGCTCGTCCGCCGCCGTTTGTCCGGCTTCAGCCAAAACCCGCTCATCCAGCCGCTGTGTGCCGCGCTTATCGCCGGGGTCGTAGCTGCCGCAGCCGGCCGTTTCCAGCGATCGAATGCAGCAACTCTGGTCGGCTTCTGCCCCTGCATGGTGCTGGTCCCCGGTCCGCATATCCTCAACGGCGCAATCGACCTTGCACGTACGCGTATCGCGCTGGGACTCGCGCGCCTGGCCTATGCCGGGATCATCGTGCTCCTGGTCTGCGACGGCGGCCTGTTCGGGTTCACGGCCGCCGGCGGAAACCTCGCGATCGCGGGACCGTCTCCGCCTGTTCCCCTGAGCCTCGACGTGATCGCGGCAGGATGCGCCGTCGCCTCCTTCGGCACGTTCTTCTCGATGCCGTGGCGTCTGCTGGCGTTCCCGATCGCGGTCGGCATGCCGGCGCATGCGGCCCGCTGGGCGCAGATCGTTCTCGCCGGAGGAAGCGCTCCGAGCGGGGCGCTCGTCGCCTGCATACTCGTCAGTGTTCTCACGGCGCCCGTCGTCGACCGCCTGCATCTGCCCTTCGCGGCTGTCGCCTTCTCCGCCGTCGTCTCGTTGATGCCGGGCTTCTTCCTGTTCAATACCGCAACGGGCCTCGTCGAATTGGTCTCAATCGGTCCGGACGCGCCGGCAGCTCTGCTGATCAGTATCGTCGCGAATGGCGCCACGGCATTTCTGATCATCATGGCCATGGCCTTCGGGCTGATCCTCCCGCGCATGCTGTACGAACGCCTCTCGCCCTCCCCCGTATGATGAGGCACAGCCGTTCAATGCGCCGCAGCGCCATCCAAGCATGGCCCGCGGCTCCGCGTTATCCATCCTGACGGGCTGGCTGGCCCCAAGAGTCGGTGCACCCATGACGACAATTTTGACCAAATCGTTCCCGCAGGAAAAACTGCCATCGCCACAAGCGGCACCGGGCAAAAGGCGCGTCCTGATCGTCGGCGGTGGCTTTGCCGGTATCGCGGCGGCGCGGGCGCTGAAGCGAGCCGATGTCGACATCACGCTGCTCGACCGGCGCAATCACCACATCTTTGCGCCGCTGCTGTACCAGGTCGCCACCGCTGTTCTGGCGCCATCCGAGATCGCGGCGCCGATCCGGCAGCTCGAGGCGAAGCAGAAGAACCTCAGCGTCTTGCTGGCCGAGGTCAAGGCTATCAATCTCGGAGCGCGCACCGTCGAAGCCATCTGCCCGGAGATTGGCAGTAGAAACTTCGGTTACGACTTCCTGGTGATCGCGACCGGAATGCGCCCGAGCTATTTCGGTCATGACCAGTTCGCCCAGTTCGCACCGGGCCTCAAGAGCCTGAGCGACGCCGAAGCGATCAGGACCAAGATCCTGAGTGCCTTCGAATTGGCGGAAGCAACTGATGACGAGCAGGAACGCGCTCGCCAAATGACATTCACTCTGGTGGGTGCCGGCCCGACCGGCGTCGAGCTGGCCGCTTCGATCGCGCAACTGGTCTCGGTGACCCTGCGCAACAATTTCCGCAAGATCGATCCGGCCAAGAGCCGCATCGTCTTACTGGATGGCGGCACGCGTATTCTGCCGACCTTCGCGGAATCGCTGTCTCAAAAGGCCGCCAAGCGACTTGCGAAACTCGGCGTTGAGGTGTCGACGGGCGTAAAGGTAGAGAAGGTCGACGATCAGGGTGTGATCGCGGCCGGCGTCCGTATTCCCAGCGCTACCGTGCTATGGACGGCCGGCGTCAGCGCCTCGCCGATCGTGAAGATGCTCGGGACACAGACGGATCGCGCCGGGCGCGCATGCGTTGGCGCGTTCATGGACATTCCCGAGGCGCCCAACGTGTTTGTGGCAGGCGACGCGGCCGCGATGACCCAGGATGGTCACCCCGTCCCCGGCGTGGCCCAGGCAGCCATTCAGCAGGGACGATTTGTCGGGCATCTCATCGCCAACCGTGTCAGGGGACACAAGGACGGTCGTCCGTTTCGGTATCGCAACAAGGGCAATATGGCCGTGGTCGGCAAGAACTTCGCGATCCTCGAGGCCGGCCATTTGCGAAGCAGCGGCTTTTTGACCTGGCTGGTGTGGGCTGCGCTGCACGTGCTCGCGCTGCCGCAGCTTCAGAACAGGTTTCGAGTCCAGACGCAGTGGGTCTGGTCATATCTGTCGGGGCAACGGAGCTCACGGCTGATTTCCGAAGGACCGCGGTCGTCCGCATCATAGCCGATATCCGATAACCGCTACTGCCGGCTTCTCCAGCCGGTTGGAGACAGCACCTGTGGACGCCTCCATCATCTCTGCGCTCGCCGCTCTTACGGGAGCAGCCGTTGGCGGCTTGACGAGCGGAATAGCGAATTGGCGGAGCCAGCGCAACCAGGTCCGCGCGCAGTGGGTTCTTCACGAGGAGACCCGCCGGCAGACGCTTTACAGGGACTTCATTGAAGACGCCGCCAAATGCTACATCGATGCGCTCCAGCACGATAAGGCGGACATTCCCGGCCTAGTCAGCCTTTACGCCAAAATGAGCGCGATGCGGGCGATATCTTCAAAGGAGGTGGTCCTTCATGCCGAAGACGTCACCCGAAAAATCCTGGATACCTATCTGGAGCCGGACAAGAGCTTCGTCGAACTGCGTGAAATGGCGATCGATGGCACGATCGATCTGTTGCATGACTTCAGCGGGGCGTGCCGTGACGAGTTCGAGCACATGCGGCCGGTCCATTTTTGAGCGTCATGCCGCGATTTCAGCTCGCGCCTGCCGCAGGGCGTCAGACGCGCTGACCCTGGGATCGGACTGTCTCTATCCAATTGGCGAACGCCTGCATGAACCCTTGCAGAAATTTGCAGGTGCCGTCGCTCGTGAGCTTGCCGTGCTCATCGAAGAGCTTGTCGACGTGGCCAAGGTAGGCCTCAGGCTGCTGAAGGGTCGGCACGTTCAGGAACACGAGCGATTGCCTCAGATGATGATTGGCGCCGAAGCCTCCGATCGCACCCGGCGAGCCGCTGACGATCGCACCTGGCTTGCGGTCCCAGATGCTGTGTCCATACGGCCTCGAACCGACATCCAGTGCGTTCTTGAGCACGGCCGGCACCGACCGGTTGTATTCCGGCGTGACGAATAGAATCGCGTCGGCGGCATTGATGCGCTCTCTGAACGCGGTCCATTGCGCGGGCGGAGATGCGGTCTCGAGATCCTCATTGTAGAACGGCAATTGTTCGATCTCGACGATATCGAACCTCATCGAGGGCGGCGCGAGTGAGATCAGAGCGTTCGCCAGCATCCCGTTGAA
The DNA here is from genome assembly GCF_023375135.1 of Bradyrhizobium sp. C-145. Classification (NCBI taxonomy): domain Bacteria; kingdom Pseudomonadati; phylum Pseudomonadota; class Alphaproteobacteria; order Hyphomicrobiales; family Nitrobacteraceae; genus Bradyrhizobium; species Bradyrhizobium sp. C-145. The sequence goes on from NZ_CP088150.1 coordinate 8,881,915, forward strand.
CGATGCCTTCCGCAGGCTTCCGATCAACACGCACACATCCATTGGCTTTTCCATGGTCATGCCTTCGCTTGAGACTTGATGTTTCGCGCGAAGCCGGGCTTGCGCTTTTCCACGAAAGCCGTGAACGCCTCTTTGGCGTCCTCGGAGCGGACTTGCGTGCTGAATTCTTCGTTTTCGCCCTTCGCGGCCTTGAGCTGCTCGCGAAATGGCTGCTTCATGAGCCTCTTGCTGGCTTGCAGCGTGGCGGCCGGCTTCGCGGCCAATTTCCGGGCCGTCTCGGTCGCCCTCGCCCGGAGATCCGTATCGGATACGACTTCGGTCACCGGGCCCAACTCCGCGGCGCGCCTGGGCATCAAAAGGAGCTCCCAACATGAACAGCTCCGCCGCACGGAGATGGTCGATCCGCGCCGGCACGGAGCAGCTCGATCCGAATTCCGGCACGACGGCAAGATTGACGAAGGGCATCTGGAATTTCTCACTCTCGCCCGCGTAGATGAAATCGCAATGCGTCAGCATGGTGGTGCCGCCGCCGATCGCGGCGCCGTGGACTGCCGCGACCGGCGGCTTGTCGAAGCTGAGCAGCGCGTCCATCAGCCGGGACTGCGGCGATTCTTCCGCCTCTGGCGGATTCTTCAGAAAGACCTCGATATCATTACGAATCTCCCCCGCCATGCCAGAGGACGACACGCGTGCTCTCGTCATTCGCCGCCGCGCAAGATGTCGGCGAGAGCTACATACATGGCCGACGTCATCGCGTTCCGCTTGGTCGGACGGTTCAACTGGACGCGCAGGATGCCTGCGGCAGGTTCAGTGACGATCTCATCCATGGTCGAGCTCCCGTCCCTTGAGTGAACTTCACTAGCGCGGGGTCGCGGCAGCTTGCGCCGCCACGCCCCTGCCGCCACGCTAGGCCGCTTGGTCCTTGGCCTTCGGAACGGTACCGCTCGCATGCAGACCATCGATTTCGGCCGCGCTGAATCCCAGCTGCCGAAGGACTTCGTCGTTGTGTTCTCCGATCTTCGGGGCGCGCTTCGCCAACACCTTGGCGACACCGTGCACTTGAAGCGGGCTGGAGATCGTAGACGTCAGCTTGCCGCCGGCTCCCTCGAGCGGAACGATGATGTCGTTCGCCCGGAGTTGGGGATCGTTGACCACCTCCTGCGGTCCGCGCACCGCTCCGAACGTCACGTGAACGCCGTCGAACACCTCGTACCAATGCGACATCGGCTCGGCACAGAAGGTCTGGTCGAGAATCGCCGTGAGCTCCGTCATGTTAGTCATCAGCTTGGCCGGGTCGGAGAACCGCGGGTCAGTCAGCAGATCGGGTCGGCCGATCGCCTTCGCCACAGCCTCCACCTTGTCGGGCGTGATGATGAGGACGAACCAGGTATCGTCCTTGGCGCGATAGACGTTCATGGCGGCATTTGCCGGGTGCATACGATCGTGCAGCCCGAAGAATTTCGCATCGCAGAGTGCAGCCTGGATCGAGACGCTGGCGGACCACACGCCTTCGGCAAGCAGCGAGGTCGTGACATGCGCCCCCGCCCCCGTGCGCTCGCGACGGTACAAGGCCGTGACGATCGCCGAATAGAGTCCGACCGCGGTCGCGTTGTCGCCGCTGCCCGCCACCGGCCAGGTCGGCGGCGCACCGGCATCGCGTGTCATCGACAGCAATCCGCTGCGGGCCCAGTACGACGTGATATCGAAGCCAGGGAGGTTCGCATCCGGCCCCTTGTCGCCGAAGCCCGTGATGTCGGCGTAGATCAGTCGCGGATTCCACCCCGACACATCTTCATATTCGAGCTTCAATTTCTTGCGCGCCGGATGCGGCGTGTTGACGATGAGAACGTCGGCCCATTTGACTAGCTTCTCGAGAACCTGCTGCGCGCCTGGCGATTTCAGATCGAGCGCCATGCCGCGCTTGTTGCGATTGGCCAGATGCCAGGGATAGGCATCGTCGGCGACCGGCTGCGGCGGGAGATGGTTCGCATGCCGCCACAGCTCACCGCTCGGCGGCTCGACCTTGATCACGTCGGCGCCGAAATCGGACAAGATCACGGCGGCACTGGGGCCCGCGATGAAGCTCGCGAGGTCCACCACCTTCAATCCGGAGAAAATATTGTCGTTAGCCATGGGGTGTCCTTTCCAGATCCGCGCAGAGAGCGGCCTTGCTTCAGCGTCCGCGAAACTGCGGCGCACGTTTCTCGAGGAAGGCGGCGGTGCCTTCCTTTTTGTCTTCGGTGGCGGCGCAAATGCCGAAGAAGGAGGCTTCCAATGCGAAGCCTTCGCTCTGGCTCGTGTCCATGCCCTTGTTGGCGGCTTCCAGCGAGAACTTCACCGCGATCGGCGCGTTGGCCATGATCTGTTTCAGAATCGTCTCCGCACGATCGATCAGGTCGGCCGCGGCAACGACTTCGTTGACGAGGCCGATGCGATAGGCTTCCTGCGCGGAAATCGTCTCGCCCGTGAGGATCAGCTGCAATGCACGCCCCTTTCCCACCAGGCGCGGCAGGCGTTGCGTCCCGCCACCACCTGGCAGCAGTCCCAGCTTGACCTCGGGTTGCCCGAATTTGGCGTGCTCCGCTGCGATCCTGATGGTGCAGGCCATCGCGGTCTCGCAGCCGCCGCCAAGGGCAAAGCCGTTGATCGCGGCGATCACCGGCTTGCCGAGATTCTCGATCAGGTCCAGCACACCCTGCCCGAACCGGCTGGACTCCTCGGCATCGTAGGCATCGACATGTGCGAGTTCGCTGATGTCAGCGCCAGCGATGAACGCCTTGTCGCCCGCGCCGGTGAGGATCACGCCGCGCACGGACGCGTCCGCTTTTGTGTCCTCGAATGCGGCGTGCAGATCGGTCCAGGTCGGCGTGTTGAGCGCGTTGAGCACTTTCGGCCGATTGACCGTGACGTAGGCAATCGAACCCTTTTTCTCGTACAGGACATTCGCAAGGGCCAGCGCCGCTCTGGGTGCGGAGTTTGGTGCTGTTGCAGGCGAGGGTGTGAACGGTGCAGCTCCCGAAACCATAGTGATGTCTCCTTGGTAGGGCGGCCGGCGCTGGTGCGCCGGCGCCGCTGAGAGGTCAGAGGAAAGCGCCGTGACCGGTGATGGCCTTGCCGACGATCAGATTCTGCATCTGATACGTACCTTCGTAGGAGTAGAGCGCCTCGGCATCGGCGAAGAAGCGCGCGACATTGTAGTCGGCGACGATGCCGTTGCCGCCCAGCACCTCGCGGCCCCAGGAGACCGTCTCGCGCGATTTCGAGGTGCAGAACGCCTTCGCCAGCGCCGCGTGATGGTCGCCAAGCTTGCCTTCGTCATCGAGCGTCGCCAGGCGGAGCATCAGGCACTGGCACGCGGTAAGATTGCCCAGCATCTTGGCGAGCAGATCCTGGATCATCTGGAACGAAGCGATCGGCTTACCGAATTGCAGGCGCTCCTGGGCGTATTTGAGGGTGGCTTCGTATGCCCCCATCTGGATGCCGGTCGACGCCCAGCCCACCATGTACCGCGTCATCCGCAGCACGCGCGCCGTATCGCGGAACGAATTGCCGCCCTGGAGGCGGTTCGCTTCGGGCACCCGCACATCCTTCAGCGTGATCTGACCGTTCTGGACCACCTTGAGCGCAATTTTGTGCTCGATCTTCTCGACGCTGAACCCGGGCGTCGACTTGTTCTCGACGATGAAGCCCTTGACCTGATTGTCGGCGAGGTCGCGCGCCCAGATGATGGAAAGGTCACACCACGGTGCGTTGCCGATCCACCGCTTCTGTCCGTTGAGAATCCAGGTATCGCCTTCTCGCTTGGCCGTCGTGGTCAGACCACCGCTCGTTCCGGAACCGACCAGCGGCTCGGTGAGGCCGAAGCAGCCGATCTTTTCCCAACGCGCCATCGCCGGCAGCCACTTCTGCTTCTGTTCCTCGGAGCCGTCGAGATAGATCGAGCCCATCGCCAGACCGCTGTGCACGCCGAAGAACGTGCAGAACGAGGCGTCGGTGCGCGCCAGCTCCATCGCGACGAAACCGAACAGCTTCTGGCTACCGCCCGCGCAGCCATAACCTTCGAAGCCGAGCCCGCCGAGGCCGAGCTCCTTGAACGACGGCAGCAGTTCGAACGGAAACGCATCGTCTGACCAGTACTTGTTGATGACCGGCTGGACCTTGGTCTCCATGTAGGTCCGCACCTTCTTGACGAGTGCTCTCTCGTCGGCGGTGAGAAGGTCGACCAGCTGATAGAAGTCACCATTGGGTGCCGGTGCCGGCTTCGCCGCGGCGGTTTTGCTTGCTGGGGTTGCGGTGGGCATTTGCGATTTCTCCTCACTGCGGCTCGAAAGCCTGAAAACTGAAGAACGGTTGAAACTGTGATTGATCGGTGCGCTGATCTCGTCAGCCCGACTTGGCCGCTTTCCTGCGCAACTCGATTAGGCCGAGCAGAACTTCGTCGCGCTCCGCCTCTAATTGCTCGATGCTGCGTGATCCGGCCTCGGCATGAACGCTGTCGATGAGCTTCTTTTGCACCTCCGGCGTCAGCACCGGCGCGCCAAGGGTCTTCCACCAGGCCGTCATCGGGCCGGTGAACTGCTGGAAGAAGTGCTCGATGCCGCCTGGTCCGCCGCCGAGATGGTTGAGCATCAGGCTGCCCATGACGCCCCAACGCAGGCCCGGCCCCCAGCTCAGGGCGGTGTCGACGTCGGCGGCGCTCACGACACCTTGGGCGACGAGGTAATAGACCTCGCGGCTCAGCGCGGCCTGGAGACGGTTAGCGACATGTCCCGGCATTTCCTTGTTGAGGCGCACCGTCCGTTGCCCGATCGACGTGTAGAATTCCGCGGCGCGCCGGATCGTCGCTTCCGAGGTTTTTGCCCCACCGACGATCTCCGTCAGCGGAATCAAGTGGGGCGGATTGAACGGATGGGCGATGACGCAGCGCTCGGGATGGGATGCGGCGCCCTTCTGGATTTCGCTCATGGTGAGCCCCGACGAGCTCGATGCGATGATCACGTCGGGCGGCAACAGCTCGTCGAGCTGGCCATAGAGCTTCTGCTTGAATTCGATCCGCTCGGGCCCGTTCTCCTGGACGAGGTCGGCGCCGGCGAGTGCCTGCGCGATGTCGGGCGTAAACTTGAGGTTCGACTGCGACGCTCCGGGCGACAGACCCAATCGCTCGAGCGCCGGCCAGGCCGTCTCGACGAACTTCCTTAGAGCGGCTTCTGCGTTCGGCGCGATATCAGTCGCGACCACCTGCAGTCCCTTGGCGAGAAACAGCGAACTCCAGCTCGCGCCAATCACACCGGTGCCGATGATAGCGATACGGCGAATGGGCTTGGTATCGGTCATGTCATTCTCTCCAATGTGTTGGTCAGACTTCGGCGTAGGCGATGCCGGTGAGATTGCCCTGGGCGAAGAGGAAGTTGCGCTCGCCGGATCCATCGAGCCGCGCCGAGTAGACCGAGCCGGCGAAATCGGTCACGAACATGCGATCGTTTGGAACGTCGAGCGCGATGCCGATCCCCTCCATGAGATGGGTCACCACGATCTCCGGCTCTGCAGGCTTGTTGTCGATCGAGGCCCGGTTCACGGTGTTGCCGCGCGGAGGGTCGCCGCGGTCGGTCCAGTAGAGAATACGGTTCTGGTGGTCGAGCTCGAGATCGATCGGCTCCGGCAGAGCGTCGAAGAATATCTCAATGTCGGACCTGTTCGCCGCGGTTTGTCCGGCCGGGATTTCGAGATTGGCGCGGAAGATGCGGCCGAGTCCGGCATTGTCTGGGCCTTTTTGGCTCCAGTAGATGTGTGCGAGTTTCGGATCGATCGTCAGCCCAACGCACCATCGCGTCGCATCCCGGCTATGGGCTTCGCCGCGCCCCGCCTCGATGAGCGTCTCCAGCCGTGCGCCGTCGAGATTGCAGCGCATGACGCGCATCCCCTCGCGGTCGCACCAATACAGCTTGCCGCCTTTCTTATCGAGGATGATCTGCTTCGGCGTGTGGGTGTGTCCCTGCGGGACGATCGTCTTGCGGTTCTTGCCGTCGATGTCGGCGCGCTCGATGGAGCCGTCGTTCAGGCTCGGGATGCCCATGTTGGTCCAGTAGATATGGCCGGCTCCCGCATCGACGACGATACCGTCCGGAAGGTGGCAGCCCGTCACGATTGTCGTTCGCTCCGAGCCATCCGTGTTCATGGAATGAATGCAACCTGCATTCAATTCGAGGACGAAGAGGCGAGGGACTGTGACGGTCGCGGAGGATGTCGTGACGGCTTTTGGCATATCGCACCTGCATCTGGGCCCAACCACGAGCTGGTCAGGTGGCCGCGACTATGACGCGATCGCGGACATCCGGCTTGGACAGGAATGTCACCGCTGGAATGTTGCTGCTTGATCCCTTTCGTGGCGCAGCCAGCCAACTTATTCGAGATGGCATCTCTGCAATCTCGACCAAATTGGCCGAGCGTCGGGATGACGACCGAAGCCGGAGCCGCAGCTTTCAACAAGTGAAGCGTCAAACCTTCAAGCAAGGAAGCTCGACCGGCCCCATGGTTGATCGTTCAACCTCGAAAACTTCGGATACATCGAGATTGGACCGGCCCCGACGACGAAATATAGTCAATGGCCCCCGCGGTCAGGAAAAAGGGAGTCAGGCATGGACATGCCGAGCTCTGACAAAAACATCCCGAGTCCGCCCGCCGCGCCGAATGGCGGACAGGAAACAAACGCGCACAGCCCGGCGCGTACGCCCGCCGTCATCGTCGGCGTCGTTGCGGTGGCCGTTGTCGCACTTTCTGTCTTCTATCTGTTGCGGCCTGAGCCACTGCTGGTCCAGGGCGAGGTCGATGCAACGCGGCTCGATATTGCTGCGCGCGTCGACGGACGGGTGAAGGAAATCCCCGTGCAGCGCGGCCAGAACGTTGCTGCGGGCGCGGTGCTCGTCCAGATCGACAATCCCGAGACGCTGGCCAAGCACGAGCAGATGAAGGCGGCCAAGGCCGTTGCCGACGCCCAGCTCGCCAACGTGCTGGTCGGAACGCGCGTGGAGGTCATCGCCGCACGGAAGGCCGAAATGGAGCGGGCGCAGGCGGCGCTGCTGCTGGCGCAAAAGACATTTGACCGCACCCGCACATTGACCGAGCAGGGCAACGCGCCGCAGGCCCGCCTCGACCAGGCGACCGATGCGCTGCACGAAAGCGAGCGCGCGGTCGACCAGGCGAAATCAGCCTATGAGCAGGCGGTCAACGGCTATACCAAGGAGGAGCGGGCGATCGCCGCCACCAGCGTCGAAAAGGCCAGTGCCGATATCCAGAGCGTTCAATCGATCATCGACCAGCTCGCGGTCTATGCCCCCGTCGCCTCGCAGGTCTATCAGCGCAATGTCGAGCCGGGCGAATACGTCTCGCCGGGCGTGCCGCTCGTCACCTTGATCGACCTGACCGACGTCTGGGTTCACTTCGATCTTCGCGAGGATCTCATCAAGGGCCTGAAGATCGGCGATCGCTTCGACGTCCGCATTCCGGCGCTCGCGGACCGCGCTGTCACGGTCGAGGTCAAGCTCATCGCCACCAAGGGCGAATATGCGAGCTGGCGCGCCACCCGCGCGTCCGGCGATTTCGACCTGCGGACGTTTTCGATCCGCGCCTACCCGGTCCAGTCCGTGCCCGAGCTGCGACCGGGGATGAGCGCCTATCTCGACTGGCGGTCACGGCAATGAGGCCGGCAAGGCCCGGATTCTGGCTGGTCGTACGGCGCGAGTGCCGCTGGCTGTTTCATGATCGCGTGGCGCTGCTCCTGATCTTCGGCGTCCCTCTATTTGCCTTCGTGGTTCTCACCACGGTGTTCAGCCATCCGGTCATCCGGGGGCTCGGCGTCACCGTCGTCGACGAGGACAAGTCGGACGCCTCGCGAGCCTTGGTGGAATACGTCGCGGCCTCGCCGAGCCTGGAGATCGTCGACCGCTCCGGGACGCTGTCCACTGCCGTGCAGGACATACGCTCCGGCAAGGCGATCTCGGCCATTCATATCCCGCCGGATTTCGAGCGCGACCTGAAGGCCCAGCGCCGCCCGCAGGTCGTAGGGTTCTATAACCAGCAGTTCCTGACCGCGGCCGGCATTGCGTCGTCGGGCCTGAGCGATGCCCTGTCCGCCGCAGCGGCCGTGGCGGCCCCCGCCAAGCGAGCCAGTCAAGCGCCGGCATCCATCGGAACGTTCTCCACGGAAACCATCGCGCTGGTCAATCCGCAGAAGAACTATGCGCAGTTCCTGCTGCGTGCGCTGCTGCCCACCATCATCCATGTCGTGATCACGCTCGCCGCTGGCTATTCCGTCGGCTCCGAATTCCGCCGTCGCGACGCGCGGGCCTGGCTCGCAAGCGCGGGCGGCGATCCGGTCGTGGCACTTGTGGGCAAGCTCGCGCCGCTGTTTTGCATCTTCATCGTGATCATGCTGGCCGAGCCGCTCGTCCTGGAGGGCGTGCTGCAAGTCCCCTTCCGGGGAGACCTGCCGCTGATGGTCGCCGCCGGCTCGCTCCTGATCATTGCCTATCTGTCGCTGGGCGCCCTGCTCCAGCTCCTGGTCGGCGACCTCGCAACCGGGCTCGGACTTGCCGGTCTCATTGCATCGCCCGCCTTCGGCTACGCCGGTGTCGGCTTTCCCACCATCGGCATGAACACGTTTGCGCAAGGCTGGAGCGCAATCCTGCCGCTGCGATGGTACATGGCCGTCCTGCTCGGACAAGCCGCGCGCGGATCGCCGGTCTCGGACTCCGCCATTCCCTTTGCGGCGCTCACCGGACTGGCGCTGCTGTTCGCCGCTCTCGCTTTGCTGCGCATGGCGAGCCTCACGCGTAATGGCTGGTTCGAGTCGGTACGGCCGGCCGATCCGCCGGTGGCCGCGTCGGCACCGCGCGGCATCGGCGGCGCCTTCACCGCGGAGTGGCGGCGTGTGCTGGGAACGCGGAGCGCTTTCAGCGTGCTGTTCCTGGCGCCGCTGGTTTACGGCTTCTACTATCCGCAGCCCTATTTGAACCAGATCCTTCGCAAGCTGCCCATCGCGGTCGTCGACAATGACCTCAGCGATCTCAGCCGCCGGATGATCGAGACGCTGGATGCGAGCAGCGCGTTGAGCGTTGCGGTCCGCGCGCGCACGCTCGCGGAGGCGCACGCCGCGGTCAATCGCGGGCAAGCTTTTGCCGCCGTCGAGATTCCGGCGGACACCGAGCGCGACGTGCTCAAGGGCATCACCGCGCACATCCCGGTCTACGCGGACGCCACCTACCTGTTCATGTTCAGATCGACCGCAAGCGGCGTGGCCACGGCCATCGGCGCATTGACGTCCGAACTGGTCTCGCGCGGCGCGCGTTCCGACGGAAGCCTCATCAAGGCGAAACTGGCAAGTTCGAGCCCGGCCGACGTTCTGCTTCAACCGATCTTCAACCCGGTCGGCGGCTATGCGAGCTATGTCGTTCCGGCCGCGTTCGTGCTGATCCTCCAGCAAACTCTCCTGATCGGGGCAGCGATGCTGACCGGCAGCGCGCTGGCGGGCCCCGGCGGCGCGTTCTCCGGCGTGCTCGGCCGCGGCGTCGCCCATCTGACCATCTACCTACCGGCGCTCGCGCTTTACCTCATCGTGCTGCCGCGGATCTACGGCTTCTCGACACTCGGCCACCTTCCCCAGATCTTCGCGCTCGCGACCATCTTCTTGCTGGCGACGAGCTTCATTGGACAGGCGATCGGGGCGTGGTTCACGCGGCCGGAGAACGCGACCCTGCTTCTGCTCGCGACCAGCCTGCCCCAGTTCTTCACCGCCGGCTTCGCATGGCCGCGCGAGGCCATCCCCGATGCGGCCCAGGCACTCGGGCGGCTGCTCCCGGCCGACTCCGCCATCGACGGCCTCGTGCGCATCAACCAGCTCGGCGCCACCATCCGGGAGGTCGCACATGACTGGCTCGCTCTGTGGTGCCTGGCGCTGGGCTATTTTGCGCTCGCGGTGATCTCGGCGTTTGCCGTCAGGAAGGGACAGGGACATGCGCAAGGCTAGGCGTGCCGCCATCGTTGCGGTCTTGCTCGTGCTCGTCGCGGGCGTCTTGATCTATTCGTTGCGTCGTTCCGGGTCAGTCGCCCCGATCGTCGGCGTCGTGCGGGCCACCGAGATCAGGGTCGAGCCGGAGGTGAACGGCCAGCTGATGTCGATTGCGGTCGGGAAAGGCGCGCATGTGCGCGCCGGCGATGTGCTGGCGAGCCTCTCCGCGGTGGAGCTGACCGCGCAGGCGGACCAGGCGCGGGCCGCGCTCGCATCGGCGGCCGCGAACCGCACCAACGTCTATGCCGGCGTACGTCGCGAGCAGGTCCAGTCGCTCAAGGCCGCAATCGCCAAGGCAACCTCCCGCCTCGACTATGTGCAGGCGCAGCTCACCAGGACCAGCACGCTGGCACGTCAGAGCTTTGAGTCGCAGCAGTCGCTCGACCAGGTTGAAAGCGACGTTGCCAGCGCTCGTGCCGACGTGGCCGAGGCCCAGGCTAATTACGATGGGGCCGTGGCGGGCCCGACCCGGGAGGAGCGCGCGGTCGCCGATGCTCAGGTGCAGGCCGCGGCCGCCGCTGTCACCGTGCTCGAGCGCCGTCTCGACAAAATGGTGTTGCGCGCGCCAACCGACGGCGTGGTCAGCGTCATCGCCGCCGAGGTCGGCGAGAATGTTCGCGCCGGCCAACCGATCCTGATGGTCGAGGCGGCTGGCCAGCAATGGCTCTCGTTCAACGTGCGCGAGGATCATCTCGATAGCCTGGCCATGGGAGCAACCGCCCGCGTAATGCGGAACGGCGCCGATGGCGCGACCAGGGCCGTCATTACCGAGCTGCGGCCGATCGGCGTGTTTGCCACCTGGCAGGCCGAGCGGGTGATCGGCGACCATGACCGCAACACGCTGCGCCTGCGCCTCGACCCAGCGGAAACGTCGGCGGGCTTCGAGCCGGGAATGACCGTCTGGATCGGCCAATGATAGCGAAGCGCTGACGGTCCGCTTCATCGCGGCCAGTCGCGCGCGTCAAGCTTGACCCATTCCGGCACTATGTTGGCCGGCAGGAGATCGCAGCGAATCGCAAGCTGGCGGTACCAAGCCGCTTCTCAGACTCGTCGCTGGTCAAGTTCGCGAATTTTCTCTGGAATATCTCGAAGGTCCATGGTCACTTGAGATTTTGGCTCTCTTTTCATGCTAAAGAGGCGGATCGGTTCCTTGCAGCCTCGCAACATGTGGGGACCTTCGTCGACAAAGGCTTTCGCCAAATCTAGACTCCCCTCTGCCAGCAGAGCGTCCCTGAATTCACCGGTAACCAGCAACGGGGCATCGAGAATCCGGCAATAGGCTTCGACGCGGCTTGCGATATTCACGGTGTCCCCGACCAAAGTCAATTCGAGCCGCCTCTCACTGCCGACATCTCCCTGCACAACGTCGCCGTAATGAATGCCGACGGCGATGCGGACGGGATCTTCGTTGCAGCGGGTACGGCGATCATTCCAGCATTCGATCGCGTTCACGATTTCTAGAGCGCACAGTGCCGCATTCGTGGCATCCCGCCCGCTCGTCAGTGGTGGCCCGAAAAACGCCATCAGCCCGTCGCCCAGATATTTGTCGACTGACCCGTCATTGGAGAAAACCGCCTCGCTCAGGAGCTGAAGCACGTCGCGCAGCAAGCCGATGATAAGGTCCGGCGGCTTTCCCGACGAATATGCGGTAAAGCCTATCATGTCGGCAAACAGGACAGCAGCAGACTGTCGGCGAGCGAAGGAAAACGGCGTATAAATGTCGACCAGCTGGTCGATAATTTTCGGCGAGAAGAAGCGAGCGAGGTTTGCCCGCTCCCGCTCCACTGCCTCGACGCGCAGGTTTGCCGAAACGTTCCGTAGCACCAGGATGGTGGCGATCAGGATCGAAACCAGACTCACGGCAAATCGCAACGGGGCGGCTCCATCCTCCTCAAGTCCGTGCATGAGCACATAGCTGACGACCGTAAGAAGTGCACAGATCACGCCCGCGATCACGATGGCACGACGACGACGATCATGAGCGGCAATCAACACGACGATCACATAGAGGGATGCCACTGCAAAGTGGAGGGACGTCAGCGTGTCGATGAGAAAAATTCCGACCGCGAGCCCCGCCGCCACGGGATAGGAGCTCAGACAGGCAAGATAGCGCAGCATTATGTCGTCGCTCTTTGTTGGCCGGATCGGCTTGAGGCCCGCACAGGACGTGGTTTCCAGGGTACGCACACGCCCGAACCGATCTTGATCGTTCGTGATCATTTTTGTGCGAAAGTGCGACTTGTAACCACACTTGCTGCAAACTGTGTCTCCGTTCAGACAGCCGAAATGCCGCCATCTAACGTCGGCATCCTCTCAAAGATCAATCGGCAAGGAGAACTCGATGGAGACCGCTTGGCGGATGCAGGAACGGCTCACATCGACAAACAGCGGCGTACAGAGCAACTCGGCACAGGTCGTCTGTCGCCCGCCCTGTTCATCGCACAAACCACATCTTTCTTCCGTTGAAGAACGCACTCTCTCATCGGTCGAACGAAAGCACCCCGACCACAGCCGCGCCTAGAATCAGCAACGCCGGATTGAATCTGGTTTGCAGCAGGATCAGCAGGACGCCGGCAGCGATCGCTGCGGTTTCAATCCCGACGATCGCGCCTTTCGCCATGGTAAAGCATCCGGCCAAAAGGAGCCCGATCGAGACTGGTGCAAGCCCCCGTTGGATGGATGTCCGCCATGGCCACCTCTCGAGTTTTATCCAGCACCGCCCGACCGCGAACGTTAGCAGCGCCGACGGTCCGAAGAACGCGATCAGCACGAAGATCGAGCCCAGCGGGCCACCCGCCCAGTCCCCTATGGGAACGATCATCATCATGTTGGGACCGGGCGCCAACTGCCCCACGCTGTACAAATGGATCAACTGCGGAAAGCTCAGCCACTCATGCACATCGACGGTCAAGGTCTTCATTTCTGGGAATGCCGCCGTCCCCCCGCCAACAGTCAGCAGGGACAGATACGCGAACACGCGCAAAAGTGCCGGAAGCTCGCTTATTGTACCGCCTCCGCCTTTCCCTCGTTGCGAGGCCGATGCCAGAGAATTGCCATGAGACCTACGACGATCAGCGTCCGCAGCACGGATTGATGCAAGAGATCAACGGCAATCACGGTCAACGCGACGAAGACGAAGTCAATCCGCAGCGCAAACGACCTCCTGCTCAACTGCACCACGGTGGAGAGAATTAATCCGACCGACGCTGCTGCAATCCCTTTTAACGCGGCCGTCGCCCACATGTGGTCACCGTGCGCCCGGTAGACGATACCGGCGATGAACATCAGCACACCGCCCGGCAGACACATCCCGAGAACAGCAGCGATTGCGCCCAGCGCTCCGCTTAATTTCTGCCCGACCAGAATTGCCATATTCGTAGCGTTCAAGCCGGGAAGGCTCTGGCTGATCGACAAAAGCTCGACGAATTCCCTGTCTCGCAGCCATTGCAACTTGGTCACAAGACGGCCGCGCAGATAGGGCACGACACCGCCGAAGCTGCTCGCGCCGATGATCAGAAATTCAAGGAATACTCGGCCGAGCGAAACGCTCACGGACGTTACCTCGTGGCCGGTTACCTGCGGCTTTGCGTCGATCTCATTCATGGCTCTGTGGCGCAGCTCCCTTGAGCCGATAGACCGTGGCAGTTTTTGTCACGCCGAGTGCAAGCCATCCCGCGACCTCGCGCTGCAACGTGGTGTAAAGCTGAGCCGCGAGCTTTTTCTGCTTCGCTGCGATGGCTTCCTTTCGATCGAACTTGAGCTGAAACGCAAACTCCCCCACTAGCGGCAACTGCTCACCACGAGTGCGCCACACGGCGACGTCGCATTTGGCTGCCAACCCCTTTCCTAAATCCAGGCTGCCCAGTGGAAGGAGAACTTCCTCGACAATTCCTTCATTAACCAGGCCGACCCATTCCCTGCCAGGCCGCTTCAATCTGGTCAACGGTGGGAAGACCTTGTCCAGCGTGGCGATGGATATCTTATCTTGTGCATGTGTTTGGCTCAGTGCGAACTGGCAGTTGTGTGAATAAAGGATCCGATAGCCCCCGATCTCATCCTTCAAAGGCAGCGCCTCCGCCTTGAACTTGATCCGGTACTTGCCGTCGATCCGCGGGCGGACATCCAGGGCCGCCGCCTTCTGCTCATTGGGATGACGAAATTTGAACACGATCTCAGGATCGCCCACGGGAAAGCCGTCCACGTAGGAGATCCGCCGACGCAGAATGAACGCGTTGGTGTAGAGCGCAAAGTCGGGTGTATCGAGGAAGACAATTTCTCTGATTTCTGGTCTGGAATCGGCTTTCTTGTCCTCGATGAAACCGACGCCGACCTGCTTCGCTGTTCGCCGGACGATCTTGCCGAAATCGCGCAAACTCTTCACTGACGTGAAATCGTCCGGCTTCAGGATGAGCTTCGCTTCTAGATATTGCACCCGGTTGAATGGCACACCATCGGCATAGGTCGCCGCCGCTCCAGACACATACGGCGCGTTGCTCATGGCTTTCCTTTGATTAGACTATTCGCGATAACAGTATGCCCTTTCGCGGGGATACAAGCTTGGACGCGATTGCGACGATTTGCATCCAAGTGCCTCGATAAACGACGTGCGCTTCGAGATCGGATTGGAAGCCGCAAGTCTTGACCGGCCTTACATCCCAAGACAGCACACGTTGCCTGTGAACGTGTCGCCGATGCGCCGCAAGCGAGCATGAAACTGGACCGCATGGCGCGACATCAGCGATTGCGCGGTGGCAAATTCATGCCCGGCGCGAGTCCCGGATTGATTTGCCCAGGTGACATGGCTCCCGGTACCGTTTCTGCAGGAATGGATTCCGTCGGGACGCTTTGCGTGGTCATTACCGGGAGGCAATTTGGGCGCGGCAACGGGTCGTTGAAGAGTTCTGTGAGATGATCCACGACATATTTGTGCATGTGATCGAACAAGTTAAGACGAGCAACCTCTGCTGCCGGTCGTACCGTAATCGTTGCAGTCATCCCGGACACCAGCGGCACGCCAGACGGGACTGTGTCGATCGAAATGCGAACCGGCACGCGTTGCGCGAGCCGCACCCAGGTATAGACCGGGTCGACATTGGGCAGCCCTTGCGCGCCCGCGGCCGCGTTCGACACGCTGATGCCACGGGTCACCGTGCCCACACGTCCGGTGACCGGCTGGCCATAGCCCATCAGTTTTGCTTCGGCGCGATCGCCGACACAGACACGTGCCAGCTTCGTCTCTTCGAAATAGCCGTCGATCCAGAAGCTGTCGGCATCAATGACCGAAATATTACTTGTCCCGGCATGCGCAAAATCGCCAACGCGCATCAGCAAATTGGTGACGTAACCATTAACGGGACTGACGACGCTCGTCCTCTTCAAGTTGATCTCTGCTTGCGCGAGTTGCTGTTGCGCGGCGTCGAGCGCGGCCTTTGCCTGAACGGCGTTGCCGGCAAAGATTTGCTGCTCTTCGGCCGTGGTGGCCAAGTTGGTCAAGTGCTGACGGCGTTCGGACTCGACCTGCTTAACCTGGAGATCGGCGGCTCG
This sequence comes from Bradyrhizobium sp. C-145, assembly GCF_023375135.1. Classification (NCBI taxonomy): domain Bacteria; kingdom Pseudomonadati; phylum Pseudomonadota; class Alphaproteobacteria; order Hyphomicrobiales; family Nitrobacteraceae; genus Bradyrhizobium; species Bradyrhizobium sp. C-145. The sequence goes on from NZ_CP088150.1 coordinate 8,897,522, forward strand.
CTGCTGGACCGTCGCAACGCCGGTCCGCTGCGCTACTTCAAAATCAAACGGCTCGATGGTGTATAGTACTTCACCCTTGTGGACATACTGGTTGTCGACGACCCGTATATCGTTGATCTGACCCGATATCTGAGGTGAGACGTTCGCAACCTGTACTCGTACGGTGCCATCCCGTGTCCAGGGGGCCATCACATATTGCTGCCAGGTGAGAAGGGCAATCAAAAGCGCGACAAATGAGATGGCCAGTGTGGCAAGACGCTTGCCAAGCGAAGCGAGGAAACTCGCGGCGCCATGACGCCCTGGAGAAACGGGAGCCGACGAAACCTGCTGTCTATCACGGGCGATCTCGGGCTGGTTGCGTCCCACGGACTTGTGCACCGGAGCTGGATCCGGGCTTGCGCTCACATGATCCTGCGTTGCAGTGATTTGCGCATCCCGCGTTGCGGCGCGATCTTCAGAGGTGGGCATTCCCACGTTTGTCTCCTTCAAACCGTTAGCACCAGCAGCCCGACGATCGCGACATAGAGGCTGAGCTCTGCGATCGGCGGATTGCTGAAAAAACTGGGAAATCGCATGAAGTGCAAAACGGGACGCAGCACCATGATGATCGCGACTGCCATCAGGACATAGGAAATGATGGGTGCGACCAACACGCCGCCAATGATCAGTTCCCGAAAGGTCTGCGTCATGATGATGTCTCCGCAAGGGATTCCACACCGGAACGCGGCGGAGTGAACGCAACACTTGCGAGGACGAGCGCCGCGCTGGCACCGGCGACGGTAACGTCCCTGAGGGACGCGCCCTGGCGCAGCGCTTCGGCAGCGGCAATCAAGGATGCGGGATCCCGCCGCCCGAGCGCCGCGTGCGCGGCGCAGGCCTCCGCCCGCAACGGACCCCGCATCAGGCGATCCAGCTCCAGCTGGCTGACGCGAAGGGCCGCCGCCTGGTCAAAGCGAGTCATCGCCTCTTCCACAGCCGCCTGATGCTCTGGCGTACTGCCGCCAACGGCCAGAATTTCCGCGATCCGGCCTGCGTCGCGAAACATCGCCTCCTCCGGGGCAAGCTCCTGGTTTTGCCAAGATGGGAAGCGCCTGAGATCCCGACGTGCTGACGCCAGCAGCCACTCGCGGTGGCGGTCAGGTGATACCGGAGGAATAAGAATATCCGCAGCGAACAGAAGGCTGGTCGCGAGCACGAGGAAGAGAACGGAAAACAGAAATGTCTGCGGATTGTAGGTTTCCGGATTGCTGGGCGCGAAAAGAACCAGGATGAAGACGAGATTGAGCCGGCCAAGTGCCGATACGATCCGATTCGGCACGGTCATCAGGAGCGCGGCACCGATCATGAAGGGGGCCAGCGCGATCGCCAGCAGGGGAAACGCCGTGGCGCCGTCCAGAACGACGAACTCCAGTATGCCGGCCATCAGTGATGCGAGGGGCGCAACCACAACCGCGATCGTCGTGAAGGCCCGCGGATCAGGGGTCGTGGCCCGCAGCCCGATGATGATCGCGACGAACGACAGCGACACCTCGGTCGTGGACCAGCCGCTGAGCGCGAAGAAGGTTGCCACCAGCAGGAAGCAGGCGGCTGCTCGTACGCCGGACTCGGCCGCAATACGACGGGAACGATACAGAGGCGCGCGCCAGGCTCTTGACGAGCGCGTGCCGGCGACGAGCGCCGTGAGGCTTTCCCGCACTTCACCATCCATTCGGAGCATACGTTCGGTGAACCAAAGCGACGCTGACGCCAACAGGTCGCGCGAATCCATGTCGCGCTCGATTGAAAGCGCTCCGTGCGGCGATGCGACTAAGCCGTTGGAATTCGCCTCCAATTGTGCAACGACCTGCTCGCGCTCCCCAGGGGGAGCGGATACCGGCAACAGCTCAAGGGCACGTATTGCGAACAACTCGGCTACCATCCCTACCATCGCATCACGGGCGGCAGCGCTTCTCGCCGGACCATTGCTCGACTCCGCAGCGAGACTGTTGATATCAGGGCGCTGCGCGGCGATTTCACGCAACAATCTCGCGGTTGTCATTGCAGGCACGGGTTCTCCGCCCAGAACGCGTTCTGCGTAGCCGGTCAGGCGGCGCCGAAGGGCTTCGAGTTGAGCGGCCAGGCGTGGATGCTGATCCGGCGCAACGAGGAGATCGTTGATGACCGTGACGACGAGAATGCCGACGGCGATGGCGGCGCCGCGCGCTACGCCGGATTCGAAGACGTGCTGAGGGTTATCGATCTGCTGAACTGCGATAATTGCGACCGTGTAACCGCTGAGCGCAGCGGCGTAGGCACGATTGCCGTCCAGCAGACCCACCGCATAGACACAAATTCCCAACCACGCCGCGAATGCGCCGAGAAGCAGGGCTCCGGTCTGAACAAACATGCCAACGATGGCGACCGATGCCGCCACACCGATGACGGTCGCAATCAGCCGAAACGCCGCCTTTTCCAGCGCCTGGCCGCGGGTGGGCAGCGCGAGGACGGCGACGGTTACCGCTGCAGAAGACGGCGCCTCCAATTCGAGCCAGAAACCCACATAGAGCGCCACGACGATAGCCAGCCAGATCCTGATCGCGAAGGCCCACGAGCTTGCCGGAAACCCCGCAAAAGTCATTGGGCGACTGTCTATGGTAGTGCTCAAAGTGCTCTCCGACTTTCACGTGGATTGCAGTGTTGAGCTGTGCGTCGCGCGCAGGCTGACATGGCTGCCATCATCTTGCGATTTTCGTTGCTCGTTAAAACGTAACGGCCCGAGTTGTCGTTCTATTCGTAACCCACATCCGCCACTTTTCCGCGAAAGAGCCTGTAGACCACGAACGTGTATACGAGCGTGATCGGCATTACGAAGAGGCCGGCCCCCCAAAAGATGAAGTTCAGACTTGCCGGAGGCGACGCTGCTTGCTCGACCGTGAGCGAGAACGGAATCATGAATGGCCAAAAAGAGCAGGCCAAGGTGCCGAAGGCTGCCATGAAGATCAGCGCCGAGAACCGGAACGGCGCCGAGTCATTCCGCCGCTCCGCGCTCTTGAGCAAGCAAACCGCGGATATCGCTCCGATCAGTGGGAAGATCAGGAGATACGGACGCTCGAACCAGCGGCTCATCAAATTGAGATGCATAGCGAGCGCCAGCACAAAGGCCGTGGCGAGAAAAGCAAGGACGCCGACGGTCAGCACAGGCAGCAACTGGTAGGCACGTTCCCTTATCGGTCCTTCGCACTTCCAGACGAGCCAGCTTGCGCCGAGGAGGCTGTAGCCAAGCACGAGCCCAAATCCGCAAAGCGCTGCGAAAGGGCTGAACCAGCCAAACGTCCCGCCGATATAGTGAACATCCTTCATGGGTAGGCCCTCGACCAAAGCGCCGACCGTCATCCCCTGAATAAAGGTCGCCGCCACCGATCCCCCCACAAAACCCAAGTCCCAGAACCTGCGAAAGCCGATCGCCTTGTATCGAAACTCGAACGCGACGCCGCGCAATATCAATGCACACAACATCAACACGAGCGGGAGATAAAACGCCGACAGCAGCGCGGCATAGGCCGCCGGAAAGGCGCCGAACAGCACCGTGCCGGTGATGACCAGCCAGGTCTCGTTGCCGTCCCAGACCGGCGAGATAGCGCCGAGCATCTTGCGTCGATTGGGTTCGTCAGCAAACCCAAACAGGATGCCGACACCAAGATCAAAGCCATCCAGCAACACATAGAGCAATGTGGTAACCGCCAGCAGGCTTGCCCAGAACAGAATCATGCCCGGCTCCCTCCTTCTGTGGTCTCCGGAATCGGGGCGCCGATCACAGCAAGCGGGCGCTTGGAATTGACGCCAACGATGGGCCCCTTTCCGACGGGTCCGGCCCTCAAGAGACGATAGACATAGAGCGTTCCGAAGCTGAAGATGATCAGATAAACAGTGACGAAAATGGTCAGCGAAATCACTACGGCCTGAGCCGTCAGCGTCGGCGTGACCGCGTCAGCCGTCCTAAGCGCGCCGTACACGCTCCAGGGCTGGCGACCGACTTCCGCGGTGAACCATCCCGTTAGCGTCGCGATGAACGGAAGCGGAAAGCTCAGGAAGGTCGCCCACAGCAGCAACCGCTCTCCCCTCTTGCGGTCGACCACAAGTTGGAAAGAACCCAGCCACGCCACCGCCATCATCAAAAGCCCGCATCCGACCATCACCCGAAAGGCAAAGAACGGAATCGCCACGGGCGGCCGATCTTCCTTCGAAAAACTGGTCAACCCAACCTCCTTGGAGTCGAGCCGCATCGAGGCGATAAGGCTGCCGAGATATGGAATCTTCAGCTCGAAATGATTTTCTTCCTTCGCTTCATCCGGAATGGCGATGAGAACCTCGCCGGCAGGCTGTTCGTCATGCCAGCGGCCTTCGATGGCCGCAAATTTCGCGGGCTGTTTCTCGTGAACGTAATCCCCGTTCAAGTGACCCAGAAACAGTTGCACCGGAACGAGAACCGTCGCCAGGAACAGACCCATTCGCAGCATCAGCCTGCCTTCCACCGCGTAGGTGCCGCGCAAGCGATACCATGCGCCGGTCGCGGCGACACAGAACGCCCCGGTCAGATAGGCCGCGACCAGCATGTGAGGAAAGCGGACCCATACGACCGGACTGAAGATGATTGCCTTCCAATCGGTCGGGACGAAGATGCCGTTCTCCATTGCGTAGCCTGCCGGAGCCTGCATCCAGCTGTTGTTCACCATGATCCAGAAGGCGCTGAAGGTCGTGCCAAGCGCCACCAACATGGTCGAGACCAGGTAGACCAGCGGCGGCACCCGGCCTCGCCCGAAGATCAACACACCAAAGAACGAAGCCTCCAGGGCAAATGCCGTGAAGCTCTCGTACACCAGCAACGGCCCCTGAATGGGGCCTGTCACCTCCGATAGCCGGCTCCAGTTCATTCCGAATTCGAACGCGAGCACGATCCCGGAGACGACACCGAGCCCAAACGTCACGCCGAATATCCTGAGCCAGAATTCGAAGAGACGACGATACACCGGCTTCCCGGTGAACATGTGGAACGCCTCGAGCACAACCAGCCACGCAGCAAGCCCGATCGTGAATGACGGAAAAATGATGTGAAACGACACCGTGAAGGCAAACTGCACGCGAGACAGCAGAAGCGCGGTCCACATCATGTTATCGCTCCCGTTACTGCCGAAGCTCAGCGAGTTAGATTGACCTTCGCAAGGTCGATGAGTTGAGCCGCGCGGCCATCAAGAACCGCCTTCATCGTGAACATCCCGAAGTGGTAGGCCTCATCGACGGTCGTCTTGGGCGGCATGGCGAGCTCCTGTCGGGCACTCACCACGTCCAGCAGGACCGGGCCCTTGTGTGCGAGCGCGGTCTCGATGGCCGCCTTCAACTCCTGCGGCTTCTCAACCCGGATGCCGCGGACGCCCATGGCATCTGCCATCAGAGCAAAATTCGGATTCTTGAGGTCACAGCCGGTGTCGAGGAATCCGTTGGCCTTCATCTCCATTTCGACAAAGCCGAGCGTCCCGTTGTTGAGGACGATCACCTTTACCGGGAGCCCCATCTGGGTCAGCGTGAGAAAATCTCCCATCATCATGCTGAAGCCGCCGTCGCCCGACATCGAGATGACCTGGCGATCCGGATAGGTCGCTTGCGCGCCGATCGCCTGCAACATCGCATTCGCCATCGATCCGTGATTGAACGAACCGATGATTCGCCGCCTGCCGTTGACTTTCAGATAGCGCGCGGTCCAGATGATCGGGGTTCCGACGTCGCAGGTGAATACCGCATCGTCGGCGGCGAGTTCACTCACCAGGCGAGTCACATATTGCGGATGGATGATATTGCTGTTCGGGCCGCTCTCCGCCAGCGAGTCGAGAGCTTTCCTGGCCTTCTTGTAATCGATCAAAGCATCGTTGAGATGGCTGGAGTCCGTCTTCTCCTTGACCACCGGCAAGACGGCATCCAGCGTATCCCTGACAGTCCCGAGCAGGCCGAGGTGAAGCGAACAGCGATTGCCGAGCGCTTCCGGCCGCACATCCACCTGCGCGATCTTTGCGTTTTCCGGATAGAACGCGCGGTAGGGGAAATCGGTCCCGAGCATCAGCAGAGCGTCGCAATTCTTCATCGCCGCGTAGCCTGACGCAAAGCCCACGAGCCCGGTCATCCCGACATCGTAGGGATTGTCGTATTCAATGAATTCCTTGCCGCGAAAGGAGTGCACAATGGGTGCCTTGAGTTTGCGGGCCAGTTCGATGATTTGCGCGTGCGCACCTGCACAGCCCGCGCCGCAGAATAATGTCACCCGTGATGCTTCGTTGAGAAGGCCTGCCAATTGCTCGATCTCGGTCGCGCCCGGGCGGAGCACCGGCGCAGCCGGCACCATCCATTCCGGGACATCAGCGTCGATCTTCGTCAGCGCGACGTCACCCGGTAACACGATGACCGCAACACCTCTTTTTGCGATCGCGACCCGGATGGCCCGCTTGAGGATCTGTGGAAGCTGATTGGCACTCGAAACGAGTTCGACGTAGTGACTACATTCCTTGAACAGGCTCTCGGGATGGGTCGCCTGAAAATAGTCGATCCCGATCTCGCTGCTCGGAATATGGGAGGCAATCGCGAGGACCGGCACGCCGCTGCGCTGGCAATCGAACAGACCATTGATCAGATGCAGATTGCCGGGACCACAGCTGCCGGCGCATACGGCAAGGTTTCCGGTGAGATGAGCTTCGGCCCCCGCCGCGAAAGCTGCAGCTTCCTCATGGCGCATGTGGATCCAATCGATCGATTTTCTTCGCCGCAGCGCGTCGGAAACACCGTTGAGGGAGTCGCCAACCACACCGTAGACGCGCTTCACGCCCGTCTTCTCGAGGGTTTCGACCAGATATTCGGATGCAGTTTTGCTCATTGATTGTTCTTTCCTATCGCGCGGTTCCAATGTCGAACTCGGGCCGTTTCTCTGTTCTCCGGCGGTGAACCGCCGGCGATGATCTCACTTCCGTTTCAGCGGAACGAGTTTGCTCTCTGCGCGCGCAACCGGCAGGACGGAAAGCGAGCGCACGCCCTGCGCGCCGTGGATGAGCACACCTTCGATATCCGCCGTCGCGGACGGGCCGGTGTGGAAGCTGGCATAGTGCCTGTCGCTGAATTCGGGCCGGCGATAGGCGTGGTGCAGGTTGACGACGATGTCGGCGGGATCGAGCAGCACGATCAGGTGTTGCGCGAGGTAGGCGACCCCGTTGACGTGAAGATCGGCATCGCTCAGCAGGACGGAGCCGGTCTCCGCGACCGCGAATGATGCCCGGACGATGGCAAAATCGATATCCGCGAGATCCCGCGGCGCACCGACGTCAGCGATATCCCGGTTGCCCTCGATCTCCGGCACGGTAGAGCATACGACTTTTGCATCGGCGATGTTCGTCCGCACCGGCGCCAGGATATCACCGGAGGTTGGCGGATCGAGGAATACGCCGCCCATGCGGTGCAGATTGTCCTTGAAAGCAGACAGAAGCGAAGCCGGTGGGTCGCTGTCGAAGAAAGGGACGTCAGGCAGAGGCCGGTCCAAACGTGGTAGATTGGCTCGGATCGAAGCCAGGATGTCGTCGCGACTCGTCATGGCTTCGCGCCTCGATTTGCCTGATACCAGTTGTGGAAGGTTTGCTGGGCCGGATGCGGCAGTTCGCGGTGCTTCCCCCAGGCATTGAGGCCGTTGTAGATGACGAAACGCGGCAGATGGGCGAGCGCCGTTTCGGCCGAGGCAACCGCGGCGCGGTAGGCCGCGGGCCGGGACAACACCGCGCCGGCAGCCTTCATGGCGGCCTTTTTGACGAGCGGTACCTCATGCTGATTCACGAGAACCCGCCGCCACGCATAGATCTGCTCGTGGATGTTGATCTTCACCGGGCAGACATTGGTGCAACTGCCGTTAAGCGAGGAGGCGAATGGCAGGTTGCTGTATTTCCGCGCGTTGAAGGTGGGATCGATGATGAGACCGATCGGGCCAGAATAGGTGGCGCCGTAGCTCAGGCCCCCGCTGCGGCGATAGACCGGACACGTGTTCATGCAGGCGCCGCAGCGAATGCACTTCAGGGACGTCCAGAACTGCTCCAGGCCGAGGCGCCCGGATCGGCCGTTGTCAACGAGCACCACATGCATCTCGCCACCCGCCCGAGGTCCGCGGAAATGGGAGGTGTACTGGGTCATCGGCGACCCGAGGGCGCTGCGCGACAGGAGGCGGACGAGCACGGCCAGGTGCTCCATGCGGGGAATAATCTTCTCAATGCCGATCGAGGCGATGTGCAGCTTCGGTACGTTGGCCGATAAATCGGCGTTGCCCTCGTTGGTGCAGACGACGAATGTTCCGGTCTCCGCGACCACGAAATTGCCACCCGTCATGCCCGCTTCAGCGTTGAGGATCAGCGGACGCGTCGCCTCCCGTTGCGCTTCCGCCAGGTAGTGGACGTCACTATTGCCAGGGTCGGTGCCAATTGTACGTGAGAATACGTCCGCCACATCGCTGCGCAGCTTGTGAACCGCCGGCACCACGACATGGCTCGGATCCTCATTGTCAAGCTGCTGGATGCGTTCGCCCAGATCGGTCTCGATGACCTCGATCCCGACGGAAGCCATGTAAGGCCGGAAACCGCACTCCTCGGTCAGCATCGACTTGCTTTTGATCAACGACTTCGCACCATGGTCACGCAGGATGCCGTGCACAATCTTGTTGTGCTCGGCGGCGTCGCGCGCCCAATGCACGTGGATCCCGTTCGATCGCGCATTGGCCTCGAACTGGCCGAGATACTCGTCGAGATGGGTGAGCGTGTGTTCCTTGATCGCCGAAGCGAGCGATCTGAGTTCCTCCCATTCGGCAATACCATGCATCTCGCGGTCGCGCTTTTGCCGCAGATCCCAGAGCCGCTCGTCATGCATCTTCTCGTGTTCAGTAGCAGCGATAAAGCGCGCGGCAGCCTCCGCCTGGTCGATCGGTCGGTTGCCGTGGACTTTGGCGCCCCGCGGCTGCGGTTCAGGAGCCGGCCGCAGCGCCTTCGACGTTCCTTCGGCGTGATCTAGGCGGCGGCCGTCGCGGATGATGGCGTCCGGGTCGGGCCCGGCCCTCAGCTCGGAATGCAACATCGCGCTGTCGGCTTGCTCGTCCGCCGTACTCATGCGCTGGCTCCGTTCAGAATTTCGGCGATGTGAATGAACTTCATCGGCACGCCAATGCGCTCGGCGCAGCCTCGCTGATGCATGAGACACGAGCTATCGGCCGAGACAATGTATTCGGCGCCGGCCTGCGCATGGTCGCTGACCTTGTCGTAGCCCATCTTGGTGGAAACGACCTCCTCGAACACCGAGAAGGTGCCGCCGAAGCCGCAGCATTCGTTCGGGCGCGCCGGCCGCGCGAACTCGATTCCGTCAACTTTCGAAAGCAAGTCGATGGGTTTGGAGAAGAACGGCTCACGCAGTTCGGAAGGGAGCGCGTGCTTGAGCCGGCGCAGCGTGCCGCAACTGTTGTGCAAGCCAACCCGATGCGGGAATTTGGCCCAAGGAAATGCGTCGACCTGCTGTATGTCATGCAGGAATTCGACCAACTCGAAAGTCCGCGAGCACACCTGCTTGACCTCCTCGGTCTGCTCCATCGCGAAATTGTCCCGCACGTGGTGGACGCAGCTGCCGGACGGTGAGACGATGTAGTCGAAACCGGAGAAATTGCGCACGAATAGCGCCTCGGTGTCGGCACATTCGGCGTCGAAACCACTATTGGCCATCGGCTGGCCGCAGCAGGTTTGGTCGCGTGGGTAGTGGACATCATGGCCGAACCGCTCCAGGAGTTCGAGCGTCGCGATGCCGACCTTCGGGAAAAAGGCATCAATGTAACAAGGGATGAAAAGCCCGATTCGCATTTGTATCTCCTTGAATTGATGTCGCGGACGGTATCGAAAGCGGTCATCGTCGATGAGGCCGCCCACCGTATGAGAGTAACCGTCGGTACGATGGCGACGGTCCCACAGTTGTTAGCCCAACTCTTGAATAGAATTGACTCCAGCTGACGACTTCTGCCGTTCTAGGGCCATGACCAAATGCGGATGGACACGAGGTCGACGCCGCGCTTGTCATATCGGCTCGCGCCGGCTATCCAAGCCACGTCTCCAGCTGGATGGACTTTGACCAAACGCCCGCCTGAAGAGCCTAGACAGATGCGTTTGATCGGAAAGGCCGACGCTTAGGGCTATTTCGTTCAGCGATGCCGAACTAGAAATCATCAGATGACACGCCCGCTCCAGCCGTCTCCTCATTACGTAAGCGTGCGGTGGTTCTCCGAAGGCTCGCTTGAAGGATCGCGCGAAATGCGATGTGCTCCGCTGCGCCACGGCGCTGAGGTCATTGGCACGGATGGTCCGGTGCAGATTTTCATCGATGAAAGCGTGCACGCGCGCTATCTGCCAGGCAGCTAATGCGCCGGGTTCGGCGCCTTTGGCGCGCGAACGGCGTTTGACCTCCGCTCGCAGGATCGACGATGCTTTGGTCAGCGCCGCCCTCGCCGCCTTATCGTCGCGCTCTAGCTCACGCTTCGCGATCTCGAGAAGCGCGAGCACGTCATTCACGAATTGCTGCGGGTCGAGTGGTGACAGAGCATCGTCGAACTGGTCGGCGGCTGTCATCGTGATTCCGCTCCTTTGTGCCGGCGACCGCTCCTGTTCTCCGCACTGCCTGCGAGAGCGACGACGAGGCCAACGAACGAATAGCCCCGTCCTTTGATGTTTGCGATGTAGCGGTTGCCAGATTGGCCGTCACCAAGCGCTCGGCGGAGCGCGAATACGTGGACCCGAATGCTGCCGTCCCCCACGCAGACTTCCGGCCAGACCCGATCGAACAGCTCCCGCTTGGCGATTACCTCGCCTGGCCGCTCGGTAAGACAGATCAAAATATCCAATGCTCGACCGCCGATGTGAATCACCTGACCGTCGCGCCGGAGCACCCTCTCGCCAATCGAGAGTTCGAAAGGGCCGAACCTTAGCTTTCTGTAAGCTATTGTTCCATGCATGCGCATCAACCAAGATGAGGAATTTCTCCGGTCATGCCTGCTGTCGGCCGACGCAGCAATTGTGCTTACGGCAAGCTGCGCCACACCAAGCTCGTAGTCGCTTTCACGCTTCTGGAAGGGACGGACGACACTATGGTATAATCAAATCGCCCCCAAGCGGAGGATTGAGACGAACCCGTCCGCTGCGACCGAAAAGGCGGGAACGATCGACGCGCGCTGGCGATCGTGTGAACTTTCCAATCGCCGAGTCGCTTGCACAAAGAATAGCCGATGACAGAACGGTTTCTGCTCGGACCCGCCAAGGGCGTGAGCTGTTGCATCGCCGACGAATTGCCGAAGCAACCTGTCACGCGCCTCTTAGCCCTTAATGTAGCGTCGGCAGGCTAAGGCACGTCTCCACTTCCCTTTGCGCGCGCTAGGGCAGTCTGAATACAATTCAAAAGATCGCTCTCAGCGAACGGCTTGGGCAAATAGCAAATGATCCCCGCTTGAAGTGCGCGGGTACGAACATCATCGCTCGGATAGGCCGTTATCAGAACGGTGGGCATCTCTTTGCCCAATCCCGACAAGGTCTTGTACAAGTCAAGGCCGTTCATCTTGGGCATGTCGAAATCGACGACTAGGCAGCCGGTGCGACTGAGTTCTGGTGAGCGTAAGAAGTCCTCCCCCGACGAAAATGCCTTAGCAATCAATCCTATCGAACGCATCAAAACTTCTATTGCGTTCGCGACCGCCTGGTCGTCATCGACTATGGCAACTATTGATTTGCTATTTGGCACTTGGCACGACCGGTAACCGCGAAACAGCGTTTGGGAAACGGGTGTGATCCGAGACCCTCGTTATCCAACCCAGGCGCGACCGCTACGTGCTTCGATTCATGCGAAAGCAGCGCGACTGACGATTGACTTCGGAGGATCGGGACTTTTGGGTCCATGGAGGAAGGTGCGTCACAGGCATTGACCTTCATTCACCTTATCCTCTGCCAGCTCAAAAGAGCCCCTCCCGCTTGGGTCGCGCTGGAGGACAAGGAGAGGCCAAAAGGAGTGATCGGCATCGAAGGAGGAGAATACCATCATAACGGCGAGCACCGTCGCTCACTATTGATCTAAGGGAAAGATGGGAGTGCCAAATGGCAGGGTATGAACTATACGAAGGTTGTACTCTGCCAGCTTTAGGCCTCAACTCGCCAATCGCCGGTGGCTGCGGTCTCGGAACCGGACTGGGCCATTGGTCCCTCTACCGGCGATGCGATAATCTGCTATTCTTCGATGACGGCCGAGAAAGGCTGAAGTGCGCATGTCAACGAGGAACATGTGGTAGAGCAATCACCAACAGTGATGGTTATCGACGACGATCCGGGAGTGCGGGACTCATTGGGAAAGCTGCTTCGATCGGCGGGCTTTCGAGTCAACCTTTTCGGTTCAGTGAGCGAGTTTCTTATGGCGAATCAGCCAGAAGGACCGACTTGTCTGGTGCTCGACGTGCGGCTTCCCGGCCAGAGCGGACTCGAATTGCAGCGCGGACTAACAAATGCCGAAAGACACCTGCCGATCATCTTCATCACGGGACATGGTGACATTCCAATGTCGGTGCAGGCGATGAAAGCTGGCGCAATCGAGTTCCTGACAAAGCCTTTCCGCGAGCAGGATTTGCTTGATGCGATTCAGCTCGGCCTTGCCCACCATCGAGCGCGGCTTGAGCAGGAACGAGCAACGGCAGAGTTGGCACTTCGTTTCGAAACGTTGACGGCGCGGGAGCGCGAGGTCATGGCTTTTGTGGCCACCGGGTGGATAAACAAGCAGATCGCAGCCAAACTCGGCGTAAGCGAAATCACGGTAAAAGTTCATCGTGGCCAAGTAATGCGCAAGATGCGGGCATCCTCCTTGCCTGACTTGGCACGCATGGCGGACCAATTGCAACTGCCCCCAACAAAACCGCTTAATCGGGGAAGCGTTGTCTAGCGCAAACGCTGAGCCAGCGCCTTGCGATCTTGTCCCGTTGCAGCGCGCCACGGATGATCAGAGCGCCGCCTAGACTCAACATCTGAGCGTCTCGGAAGCATTCCACTCACGGCGCGGCCGATGGATGAGCCGGCGCACTGAAACGAAAGATCGTGCCACGTGGGACGTTTGGACTCGCCCACAATTGTCCGTTATGCGCTTCGATAATCGACCGGCAAATCGACAGTCCAAGCCCTAAGCCGCCCGGTTTGGTGGTGTAGAAAGCTTCAAACACGCGATCGAGAGATGCTGGCGCCAATCCTAGACCTGAATCCCTCACCTCAACTGACACGCCTTCCGGTTCGTTACGGCTGACAATGAGCAATTGTCGTTCTTTTTCGCCAACGTCACGCATCGCTTCGATAGCATTGATGATTAAGTTAAGCAGTACCTGTTGCAGCTGGACTCGATCTCCCTGGACGCGCGCCAAGTCCTCCGCTAACCGCGTCTGCACGGAGACGCTATTGTTTGCGGCCTCCGCACGAGTGAGAGCGATAATCTCAAGAATGGCATCGTTGATCTCTACAGCGTCTTTTCGAGTGGGCGCCTTCTTGATGAGTGCGCGGACTCGTCCGACCACCTCGCCCGCGCGATTCCCCTCCCTGATAATAAGCGAGAGCGCGTCATCCACCTCATGAAAATTCGGCGGCTCGGCGTTTAGGAAACGCCGTGCGGCTAACGCGTAGGTGACTGCCGCTGTAATCGGCTGGTTCACTTCATGGGTGATCGAGGCCGTCAATTGGCCCAGCGTCGCGACACGGTTAGCGTGTGCAAGCTCCATTTGCGCTTCGCGATATGCCTCCTCGGCCCGCTTGCGTTCCGTCACGTCGATCTGTGTCGCGACCACCTCGACTGGTTCCCCATTTGTGGAGAACACGGGTTGGCGGATCGATTCGAGGTATTTGACCGTTCCGTCGGGTAGTACGATTCTGAATTCGCTCGAAAAGCCTCCTTTACCGTGTAGCGCGTCCTCAACCTCCGCGCGTACCCGGCTACGGTCATCCGGGTGGATCCGTTGCCACACCGCTTCGGGGTCCGGGACGCCGTCGCGCGGATCAAAACCGAAAATTCGATAAGTCTCCTCTGACCAGTAGAGAATTGCCGTCGCGTTGTATGCTGACGCACCGGTGTGACTCAGTCTCTGTGCTTCCGCTAGATGGGCTTCGCTGCGGCGTAGTCGGTCTTCGGCCTTCTTGGTTTCATCGATGTCAACAGACAAGCCATACCACTGGATGATGTGCCCCTCTCGATCACGCAGAGGCTCGCCACGAGAATGGTGCCAACGAAACTCGCCGTCCGACCGACGGAGACGGTGCACAGCCTGAAAGGAAGTTCCCGTCTGAAATGCGTAAGAAAGAGCCATTGCGGTTTCCGGGACATCATCCGGGTGTGCGAACGCCTGCCAACCACTGCGCTTGAAATCCTCAAATCCAATACCGTAATATTCCAGAAGGCGCTGATTGAGATGGGTCGGCTCGCTATCGGGGTCTGCTGACCAGAGGAAGCCCGGCACCGCGTCGATGATTTGACGGAGCTTGTATTCGCTCTCCCGCAATGCGTCCTCCACGGATTTGAGTTCTTCAATATCCGCGTTCACTCCAACCCACTGCAGCAGGGTGCCATCGCTCGCTCGGAGCGGTTCGACGCGACTGCGGAACCAGCGGTAGTTTCCTTGAGCGTTACGAACTCGAAAGCTCTCTTCAGAGAATTCCCCCGTGCGTAGACAGGTTGACCAGGATTTACGTGATCTTTCCTGGTCATCGGGATGCAACAACAGGATATGGGCATCCCACTGTACGCCAACATCGATGCCGAAACGTAGGGGATGATCTTCCGGAAGACCAAGGTAATCCGCGGTTCGCTTATTCACGAAGGTGAGCCCGCCGGACGGAGCCGCGTACCAAGTATATGCCGGAATCACGTTTAGCGTGGCTTGCAGCTGTGCCAAGAACTTGCACTGTTCTTCGGCTTTACTGCCTTTATCGACGTCGGTAGCCATCTTCCACCTGAGGGTTAGTGCATCGACCGAGTGGCGTGGCAGCCCCTATGGAGATCTCTTTCAAGGGTTTGGATACATTGCGCGAGGCAATCATATCGCAGAAAATTCACGAAAGCCACGACCCGAGTATGCGCCGTTCATACGCCAACCGGGCATGCGCTGACGCAACAACATTCGAACGACCTCCGGCAATGCACGAAGGCCTTGTGAGATGGCTACTGAGCAAAACCGAAAGCGGGTCAGGTCAGGCAACCGCACCCGGCGCTTCTTAGTCTTGCTCCAGGAGCTCGGCAAGAAATGCTTGCGTCATGCCTTCGACGTTGCCGTGCTCCAGGTGCTTTTCGAACGCAGCCGGCCCCGCCGGTGCGGATTCGGAGGTGGCATAGTCGACGCGCTCAACCCATTGGGCTGCCCGCGCAGACGCAATGTCGGCGCGCTCCAGCTCGCCCGCATTGACAGGGATAGGTGGCATCAACTGAGATGAAAGCGCTTCAGCGGTGCAGTTGGCAGCTTCGTCGAGTGCGGCATCGACGGCCTCCTGGGCGAGTTCGCCGTCGAAGTCGAGCGCGGCCAGGAAGCGTAGCGTGGTTTCGTTGCTTTGCATCTTCTTTGCCATGTTGTAGGCGACACTATCGACGGTTACGCCGTGCGCGACTTTCTTCATCCGGGAAGGCGTCGGTGAGCTGGCGGCTCCCCGGCGCGCTTCCGGCGATCCGAGCGACTCCAAGGCCGAGGCCAGATGAGCGGTCTGGTTCTGCTCTAATTCGTCATCCGGCTTCGGCGGCGCGTCATCAGGGTCATCGGCAAAGGCGTCGGAGGGCGGCGGCGTGGTCAGCACCTTGGCGCGCGGCGCCTCGAACACGGGCCGCGGGTCGGCCGAGCTCGGCGGCGGCCGGGATGCGGGATCAACCATGCCTGGCGCCAGGGACGGCGCACGGACGAGCCCCGACCGGGCAAGCCCGTCGGTCGGCAAGCCTTCCAGGATCCGGACATCGCGAGCGAACGTGTCGCCTTGCTTTTGCATCGCCCGGCAGATGGCAGCGACCGAGGCGGCGCCGGCGGTGATCAGATCTGTCGAGCTGGCCTTTTTTCTTCCGCCATAGGCGGCGCGCAGGAAGCCGCCGCGTCACCGCGATCGGTTTGCGAGGCACCATGAGGACGGTTTTCGGGCGTCGCCGGCGAGCGCACGGACATGCCGAGTTGTCGGTTGGAAAGGTCCTGATCGCGCCGGCCGCCGGCCTTCTGCTGGTCTGCGGGACCTCGCGCAGCGCCGCGCAGAGCTAAGGGGCCAGAGGCCGATGCGGATCGCCCAGATCGCTCCGTTGGCCGAAAGCGTTCCCCCGAAACTTTACGGCGGCACTGAAAGGGTCGTGGCCTGGCTGGTCGACGAGCTCGTCGAGCTCGGCCATGACGTGACCCTGTTTGCGAGCGGCGATTCCAAGACGCGCGGAGAGCTGCATGCGGTGTGGCCGCGCGCCCTTCGGCCACGTCGCCGACGAGCTCGCCGCCGGGCGGGCCTGGCAGGACATCACCCGCGGCTGCGACCTGCGTTTCCGGGCCGCGATCGCGGCCTGCGTCGAGGCGGCACCGTAGCCGTCCGCAGCAGCCTGAGTTTCAATGACCGGAGAGCCAGAAAGGAGACCCTGATCGACGTCGTCCGCGCGACGGAGGCGCGCGGAGCCAAGGCGCTCATCACGACGGTGCGCGGATCGCCGAAGTTGAAGGATTGCTGCTTGATCGAGGCGCCGCCGGAGGTCGTCGTCCCTCGCGGCTAGGGCCGCCACCCGCGCCAGCGGTTTCCGCCGCGCGCCGTGCAGCTCGGCCAGCTCCGCGGTCAAGAGGTGCAGCTTGACGAGACGAGCCGCCGCCTCGCGGATCGAATCGGGATCAGGAGCCCTCCCGCGTCGACGTCGGCCCAATGGTAGAACGGGGCGCGGCCATAACGCCGCCATCCGTCCGACCATTCCGGAGCGGCCGTGAGCCCGAGTTCATCAGGTCGCCTCACCATGGCGCCGCCAGCGCTCTCCGAGGATACCAAAGCGCCGCCGATATTAGCTTGGGGTCCAGTGTTTGAGTTGCCATTGGCTTCGTTCGGAAGCCATCATCCTGTAGTCGAGCCTGACGAAAAGCGAAGCGACCGCTTCCGCTCCTTCAAGTAACTGGATTGCTGACGGGTTATCGACTGGTGTGAGGTAAGCCTGACCGGAATCAAACCGTTCAACGCGAAGCGGCGTGATCGCGCTAAACGTCGCAATAGCCTCTTTAAGCAGCCCTTCATCCGTACAGTTGATTTCGATGAATACGTCGCGATCGTCGTCCAAGACAAAGAGACTCGCATCATAAACAAAGGAGCTGAGAGTTACTGCACCGCGTTTTGAGAACTTTGCCCCGAACAGCGTATCGCTATAACGACCTGGGAAATCGCCATGAGCACCGAAGCCGAATTTCGCAGCGGCCAGATCCACGGCCGGCTCGATCGACAGCAGGCTCATATATCCCGTCTCCACTGGTGTTTCGTTCACTCCAAGGCTCTCGGTGACAAGGCCAACTGCGACGCCCGACTGGTCGAGTGCTACACCGCCGCTGAACCCGCCCCGCGCCATGGTTGAAGCAATAAAGTGCAAGACCGGGGAATGATGCACGCGCACGACGGCATTGATCTGCCCTAGTGAAACGACCTGGTTAGGAATGGTCGTAAACGGGATTGGAGGATAGCCGACTACCAGGATGTCGGAGAGAATGAAATCGTTCTCCTCGAGCGAGTAATCGGTGTGCTGGCTGACCGCGATCGCGGGAAGCGGCGTATCGTCGAGTTCGACCCGGAAGACTGCAACGTCGAGCCCATCGGGACCGTAATAAGGGCCATCGACGATCTTGAGCAGACGCGGAGGCGCCACCTTGCCATCGACCTCTTCGCTCAGGCGTACTGACTTGGTAGTGGCTATCTCCTTGATGGTCACCTGATCGATGACATGGCGGGCTGTGACAAAGATCCCGCCGCCGATGTGGAAGGCCGAACCAATTCCTTCGTCACCCTTGGCATCGACGACGGCGACGTAGGCGACTGCTCCAGCCGCCCGCACATAGGTTTCATGAAACACGCTTTTCACGGACATTGGAAGCACTGGCTTCTGCACGATGATGGCGGTCGGCACGCTGGAGAGCGAGCGATCTGCTTCATTCCCTTTAGAAGCACGCGCGTCATTTCGGCCAGTTCCACTGATAATACGACTGGAAAATGTCGTCGAGATTCACGGTGGCAGCATTATTCTTGATCGACGCGCTGAATGGATAGTCCACGACCGCTGGATGCGTCTGAAAGGTGCAGGGCTTGTAAGGGTTCTGAACCTTTGGATTGGTACTCAATGCTTTATAGTCTGTATTTATAGTTTTGAGCCAAGCTAGGCAGATCGCTTCTGCACCGGTTCCTCGAATGTAAGCTCGCGCAGCTTCAAACGAATTACCCTGCGTACAGATGTCATCCACGATCAGTACCGATTTGCCAGTTACCAATGGGGACGTTTTGTAACGTCCTCCTTTCTTATCTTTGGTGGGATGTTGCTCAACACAGATAGTATTAAGCTGATTCAAATGATCGACTGATTGCCCGCTGGTGCGCGCGCTTTGAGACTTCTTAGCTGCAGCGTGCCGAAGCAATAGATCTGGTATATACCTTCGCTGCAGTGAATCTGCCAGAATTGTCAACGCACCGCTTACCACCGGCTGTTTAGACTGCGGGCTATGTCCCGGGTAGTGTGTGATGTAGTTGATCTGGTCGACTAGGCCTGAGAAGTAGACCCGTGACGCTAACAGACGTCCCCAGAACGTCGCATCGCCCCCTAGGTGCTTGGCGGTGTCCCGCGCATGCGAAGAATATTGTTGGGCGTGAAGGTAATTCCGCGAAAGCGTCGAGAATGGCGCCACCGCATATGCACGCAGCGGCGGTTTTTCGATGGCCCAAAACCAATCCGAAGTATTCAAGCAAAAACAGTCAATAAATCTCGCGACGTCCAGCGGCGAGTCGAAGAGATAGCCGTAGGGGTTTGCCTGACCATGCCACTGGGCGTTTAGGAACAGCACCTTGCCATTTCGTGCGGTCTTCATGTCGTCGTCAGTGTTGCCGACGTAAATGACCTCGTTGTGCTGCCAACCCTGTTTCTGCAAGACAGTTTCTATCGCAGCAGCTTGCGGCTTGTACGGGATGTCGCCTCGCGCAGCGATATACCACGGAGAAGGTCCCCACCGCTGGTTCATAACCAACTCGACATTTTCTTTGCTGCCGTCCTGCTTGGCAAACACCCAGGGCCGATTCGAAACAAAGACCGGGGTCACTCCGCACTTCTTCAACCAGAGAATGAGCTTTTCTAGTTCGGCAAACAATGTGGGATCGATTTTTCCGCTATGGAAAACCACGTCGCGGAGCGAGAAGATTACACCCTTCAGCTTCTTCATGATCAACGCTGCTCGAACATATCTATTTGAATTGGTGATGACGGCGCGACGCCTGAAATAGCGCTAGTGACGAAATGCCTGAACTCACTTTCCTCGCCGGGAATCTCGAATGTATGCAGTCCTGGCAGATTGGCCGCGTCCGAAGCGGCCCGACTGTTCATACGCAAGGAGGCTACCGGTCGTCGCATGGTTAGTGCGAAGCGAACTGTGTGAGCAGTGCCGCTCTTTAGTGCCCATTCGACCGGGATCAAAACGCTACCAAGCGCAGCCTGAAGGCGATTCCGGCGAACGAAATTTTCGGCCGAGTAGGAGTCGTGAATCAGATACTCTGTGACGATGGCACCGCCGGACCTAACGATGGCTTCGCGCAAATCCTGACTTCCCCTCGGATAGTTCGAAGCCAAACCATTCCCCAGAACGGCTATTGTGGGTACGCCCATGCGCAACGACCACCTGTGGATCACCTGATCGATTCCGGACGCAAGGCCGCTAACGGTGGGGACCCCCCACATGCGAAGATTGGCGCCGACAAACTGAGCTAAAAAGATCCCTTCCTCGGTGGGCTCTCGCGTTCCAACCGCAGCGACGCAGTTCGAATTCAGGACTGAAGGATCTCCCTCAACAAAAATCCACTGCGGTGGATCCGTGAGATCCAGGAGTCGCGCTGGAAATCGATGATCAGTCTTCAGGATCAAACTGGAGTCGCGTCGGATAAGCCCCCGAATAATTTCGGCAGCGCGACTCAATCCATGATCTTTGAGGGCTGGCCATTCGCCCAAGGCTTCGACGCGCGCGCCAAAGCGGCGAAGAACAGCAGTAGCCTCCTCGCCATTCTCAATGCCGAAGACTTCAGAATACGGAATACCTGCACGGCCGATATGATAGAGCGTCCAGTATCCTATGCCCTTGATGCTCGAAAGCGCCAAGAGCGCTTCATGTTCCCGGCCGAATTCAGAATTGGAGCCTCTGTTCAGGTTAGCCATTCAGATTGCAATAACGGAGTGGGCGAGGTGCGCGCGAATTTCATGCCTTGTAGCATATAGGACTGCGAGCTTCGCCAGGTCGATACGAAGGCACCGATCTTTTTTGGACTGGGATCTCCGTCGCGGATCTGCATCGTCCGAGTCCGGCGGATCGAGGAGTTCGGTTTTTCGCACGTCGCGTCAGGTGGCGGAGAAAGGCTCTCATTCTTTCTTGCTGCACATGTCCTGCAGACAAGACGTTGGCACGTTTGAGCGAGCTGAAAGGGGTGCTTGGTGAGAGCCTCCAAGTTTAGAGAGCGCTGCAGCCACTGGGTCCAGATGTTGTAGAAACGTTGTAGAGCACTAGCTGCTTCAATGTGCCGCGACGCGCCATGCCCCTATCCAAGATATTGGAAATATTAGGAAAGATACTTGGAGCGGGCGAAGGGAATCGAACCCTCGTATGCAGCTTGGGAAGCTGCCGTTCTACCATTGAACTACGCCCGCGGATGCGCAAGCCGCGCGCCTCCTGATTAGCCGAGACGGCGCCGCGCGCCAAGCGCTTTGGCAGGGCCGGCCTGACGCTTCTTAACGTTTTGGCAAGATTCCAGGTGCGCCGGATTGTGGCGGTGTTATGATCGCCGGTCTGGGGAGAAACGTGCACTGAGTGGGGCGTGTGCATGGTGGGGCGTGCTTACGCGATATTCGACACGGCCATAGGGCGCTGCGGCATCATCTGGAGCAGCACCGGCGTGGTCGCCGTGCAATTGCCCGAGGCGCGGGAGATCGACACCCGCCGCCGGATTTTTGCGATCCATCCCGAGGCGCGCGAGCAGCGGCCGTCCGAGAACGCCGAGCTTGCGATCGAGGGCATCGTAGCTCTGCTGCAAGGCAGCGACCCCGATTTTTCCGACGTCAGCCTCGACGCCGGCGGCGTGCCCGGCTTCAACCGGCGCGTCTATGAGTTCGCCTGCACCATTCCGCGCGGGGAGACTCGCACCTATCACGAGGTCGCCAAGGCGCTGGGTGCCTCCGGTGCCGCGCATTCGGTGGCGCAGGCGATCGCGAAAAATCCCTACATGCTGATCGTGCCCTGCCATCGGGTGCTGGAGGCCGGCAACTATACCGACCGGCTCTCGCCTTACGGCGGCGTGATCTCCAAGCGGCGGCTTCTGGCGCTCGAGGGCGCTCATCCCGTTGCCAGCAAGACCCTGTTCGAGGTGCTGCTGCCTGTTGTCCCGCCGAGACCGTCCACTTAAGGCGCGATCTGATCGCACATTAGCTTTGTTTTTTGGGCATGATCTCGTCGGAAAACCGCTAACACTTTTCCGGATCATGCCTAGATAGAGCGGCATGGACGCGACCACGCTGCTGACGACACGCTCGATGACCGTCTCCGAGTTTCGCTGCGATGCGGGACCGGACGACACGCCGTTTGCCGAATGCCGCACCGGCCATTCCATCGCCTATGTCCGTTCGGGCAGCTTTGGTTGCCATTGCCGCGCCGGCTTCTTCGAACTGGTGGCAGGCTCGATGCTGGTCGGCGCCCCCGGCGAGGAATACACCTGCACGCATGAGCACGTGTCCGGCGACGTCTGTCTGGGCTTTTTCCTCAGTGAGGACCTGGTCGACGCTCTTGGTGGACGTCGCGAGGTCTGGCAGATCGGCGCGACGCCCCCGCTGCCCGAGCTGATGGTGTTCGGTGAACTCGCCCAGACGGCGGCAGATGGCAACAGCGACATTGGCCTCGACGAAATCGGTCACATCCTGACCGGCCGTTTTGTCGATGTCGCCTCGGGCAAGGCGCGCAAGCAGACACCACCGACCGCGCGCGACCGACGGCGCGCGGTGGAAGCTGCGTTGTGGATCGACGACAATTCGCGATCCGAAGTCGGCCTGGAACAGGCCGCGCGGCAAGTGGGCCTTAGCCCATTCCATTTCCTCCGACTGTTCTCGAGCGTGCTCGGTGTCACCCCGCATCAATATCTGGTGCGCTCGCGCTTGCGACATGCGGCGCGGCTACTCACTGATGAAGACATCGCGGTCACCGACATCGCTTATGACGTCGGCTTTGGCGACCTCTCCAACTTCGTCCGCACCTTCCACCGAGCCGCGGGCGTGTCTCCGACCAAGTTCCGTCAGGCCTCGAAGGGGGAACGCAGCATTTTTGGGGAACGCCTCGTCCTCAACTGAGACAGGCCCGGCATCGCAGGTAACCGTCTGTTGACCAGACAGGCGCGACGCGCTGGCGCCCGCGGCACATCGCGCTGTACTACAACCGAAGGGCGAATCAACGCCCCGTCAATGCGGCGAGCCGGCAGATGGACAGTCCCTCGGGTAACGTGATTGCGGCCACGCTGATCGCGCTTGCCGTGGGGCTCGCCTTCATCGCGGGCTGCGCCCTCTATTACGGCCGCCAGATCAACTCGCGCAAGATTCCGATGCAGTGGGGCCCCGATGGAGAGCCAACCTGGTTTGCACCACGCCTCATCGGGCTCTGGTCCAGCTTTGGAGTCACGGCGATCCTGTCCGCGTTCCTGCTCGTCCTCGCCCTCCATAAACCGCACAAGCTCACGGCATTGATCGTCGCAACGGTTAGTGTGATCGGAGCCAACATGTGGGTCCAGCTGTATCACCTAAAGCGGGTGATCCGGTGGCAGGCGGAGACGCCGGCGACCTAACCGGCCACCGAGCGCAAGATTTTCCAAGAGCGTCCCACCTCCCCTCGACTAGCTTCGGCTCCGGCGCGCGCCAGTTGCGGCGCGCTTTGCAAATGGAGACGAATATGTACGACCACATCGGACTTCGCGTTGCCGACCTCGACGCTGCCACGCGCTTCTACACCGCGGTGCTGGCGCCGCTCGGCCATGTCCTGTGCTCGAGCGGCGACGGCTATGCCGGCTTCGGGCCGAAGGGCGAGCCGGCGCTGTGGCTGCACCTGAACAAGGGACGCAAGGCCGACGGCGCCCACATCGCGTTCCGTGCCAAGGACCATGACGCGGTGAAGGCGTTCCACAGCGAAGGCCTGAAGAACGGCGGTCGCGACAATGGCGGCGCCGGCCCGCGCAAGGACTACAGCCCGACCTATTATGCGGCGTTCTTGATCGACCCTGATGGCAACAATGTCGAGGCGGTTTGCGTGTGAGCTTTAGCCGCTTACGAGACTTCGTAGGGTGGGCAAAGCGAAAGCGTGCCCACCAACTGCTCGCGACAATGCCGACAAACGGTGGGCACGGCGCTATGCGCCTTTGCCCACCCTACCAATACTGTCTCCGCGGAAAGACTCTGGGTTGCTTCGCTACGCTTGCAATGACGGTGTTTGTGGCGATCACCTATTGAATCAAGGACACCTCCATGGCCTCCATCCACAATGACATTCCCCTTCCCGCCTCCGCGCACGATGTCTGGGACGCGGTGCGCGATTTCGGCGCGCTGCATCAGCGGCTGGTGCCGGGCTTCGTCTCCGCCTGCACCCTCGACGGCGACGCGCGCATCGTCACCTTCGCCAATGGCTCGGTGGCACGCGAGGTGCTGGTCGATTGAGACGACGCGCGACAGCGGCTGGTCTACGCCATCAGCAACGAGCGGCTGAAGCACTACAGCGCCTCGGTGCAGGTGATTGCCGATGGTGAGAAACGGTGTCGCCTCGTCTGGATCATCGACATGCTGCCGAACGAGCTTGCGCCTTATGTTCAGGGGCAGACCGGCGAAGCCGTGACCGCCTTGCACAGAGCGTTTCCGTCCGCGGCGGCCTGATCATCCTCCGTGAGTTTTCTCACAGAGCTCCGCCCTCGCCACCCATAACCATGGCGACGTGCGCCCGGTTGCCTCCGCTCTCCCGGCGGAGCCACGCACGCGAGGAGCATGCCATGAGAGGTGCGGACAAGGTGATCTGTCAGGCGGCCGCCGTGCTGCTGTTGTTGTCGATCGCGAGCTCGCCGGCGAAGGCGCAGTTCGCAGGTTTTGGCGGCGGCGGTGCCGGCGGCGAGGACATGATGACCCAGATGGCCCCGATGCTGGAAATGATGAAGGCAAAGATGGGCAAGCGCCGCTTTGCCATGCTGATGCAGACCATGGGCCCGATGATGAGCCGCATGATGGAGAATGGCGGCGGCGGGGTCGGCGGGATGATGGGCGGCGGCTTCGGTGCGCCGAACTACGGCGGTTACATCCCGATGGGTGGAGGCGGCTATATGCCGACCGGGCTCGGCGGCATGGGCGGCGGCGACATCATGGGCGTGCTCGGTGGCGCCGGTGGCGGCGACATGATGGCGATGATCCCGCAATTGATGCGGCTCGCCAACACCGGCGGCGGTGGCGGCCATCGCCGCCATCGGCATCGCTAAAGCATGATCCGGAAAAGTGCGCAGCGGTTTTCCGAAGAGATCATGCTCAAACAACAACCTAAAGCGCGATGACGATTCATCCTAATCTCATCGCGCTCTAGTCGGCAGCACCTGACAGAGCTGGCCTGATCGCAGATTTCGTCTGGCGCGGTCCCCAGCGGGTCAGCACCACACTGGAGCACGACAGCAGGCCGAGCACGACCATCGAGCTCGCGGCCAGCCAGAAGAAGCTCTGCGCGGTGGCGTCGTGGGTCGACAGCCACCAGCCGACGGCTGCGATGTAGATCAGCCGCGCGGTCTGCGCCAGCACCGGCCCGATCACCTTGGCGGCGCCTTGCGAGGAGAAATACATCGTCGTTGCAAGGCCGAAGAAGGCGTAGAACGGTCCGACCGTCGACAGATATTGATGGCTCGCTGCGCGCACGGCGACGCTGTCGGTGAAGATATTGACCCAGAGATCGGGGAACATCGCAACGAAGCATGCCGGCGCGCCGACCGCCACGAAAGCGGCAGCACTGGCGATCCAGGCGATGCGCCGGGCGCGCGCGATGCGACCCGCGCCGATCGCCATCCCTACCATTGGCACACAGGCAATGCCGAACGAGAACGCGATCGAGGTCAGCAAAAATTCCAACCGCGCGCCGATGCCGTAGCCGGCGAGGATCGCAGTGCCGAACTTCGCCAGCATGTGGGTGAAGATCGAGATCGTCAGCACCGATTGCAGCGGCGAGAAGCAGGCGATGGCGCCGACCTTCAGGATGTCGAAAAACATCGCCCATTGGATGCGCAAGCCGCGCAGCCTCGGCGCGATGCGGGCCCGGCCGGAAAACAGGTACCAACCCATGATACAGATATTCATGGAGTAAGCGATCAGCGCGCCGGCCGCGACGCCGCGCATGCCGAGCTGCGGCACCGGTCCGAGCCCGAGGCCCAGGGTACCGCCGAGCACGACCTGCCAGGCCGCCGAATTGAGGATCAACAGCGACGGCAGCTTCATGTTGCCGGTGCCGCGCAGGACGCCGGCCATGGTGTTGAGCAGCCAGGGCAGCACCGCGCCGCCAAAAAACACCTGCGTGTAGGCGATTGCGTGGGTCAGCACATTGCCGCGGCCGCCCAGCAATTCCAGCAGGCGCGGCCCGAAGATCAGCATGCCCAGCATGAAGACGAGACCGAAGCTGATGCCGATCAGCATCGCGTGTACGGCGAGCGTTCCGGCGCGCTCGCGATCTCCGGCGCCGAGAGCGCGCGCGATGGCGGAGGCCACCGCGCCGCCCATGGCGCCGCCCGACATCGTCATGGTTAGGATCACGGTCGGAAACACCAGCGCCATCGCGGCCAGCGCCTCGACACCGAGCCGGCCGACATAAGAGGTCTCGGCGATCACCACGCACATGCCGGCCGATAACCCGATCACGTTCGGCCAGGCGAGCCCGAGCAGCGTGCGCAGGATCGGGCCGTCGGTCAGCGCGCTTCTGACCGGCCGCGGAGGCGGCGGCAGCGGGCGCTCCTGTGCATCGACCGGGATTTCGGCGATGTCGGACATGTCCTCTCCCGGGCACAAGCGCCAATTGCGGCGCGGCAATGAACAGGTGTGCGAATAAATCAATTCGCGCGCAGGGCGCGGCAGGGGCTTGTTAGCACGCTGCGCGCCGATTCCTCCTGCGTCAGGTGCAGGAGTGCCCTGCGGCAGCGGCTTTCCTTCTCCCTCTCCCCGTTCTTACGGGGAGAGGGCTGGGGGTGAGGGGCTGCTGCGGCAAAGGCAGTGACAGTTGGACTCGTGGAGACCCCCCTCACCCGGGATTTGCTTTCGCAAATTCCGGCCTCTCCCCGCAGGCGGGAGAGGCGAAGTGGTGGCGGCCCGCTCGCCTATTCAATCGTCCACACCAGCGCCGCGCGACCGCCCTTCGCGGTGCGCATGTGCACGCCGATGTGCCGCCCGCAGCCCGTGGCCAGCCCTTGGAACAACCCCTCCAGCACGTTGGTGCAGGCGGGGTGATAGTCGGTGACATCATCCATCAGCTTCCAGCTCTGCTGGCTTGTTTCGAACGCGCCTTGTGATTGCACCGTTTCGGACACATCGTCCTGCGCGGCCAACAGCGCGTTCAGGAACGATGCGAATTCGCGCGCACCGCCGCGGCTCATCGCCAACGCCGCCGCGACCTCGTCGAAATACTGCATGCCGATCAGCTTGCCGGTGAGGTGCAGCAGATAGCCGGCATCTTCCGGACCGAACAGCTGCACCATCACCGGCGCGGCAGTGCGGACATATTCCATCGCGTAGTTGCGATAGGCTTTTTCCAGCCGCGGTTTCGGCCAGCTCGCAACCGGCAAAGCCGGCGCGGTCTTCGCATCGAACGTAGGGGCCTCCAGATGCCGCGCGAACACCAGGCGCTGGTCGAGCTCAAGTGGGTGGTCGTATTGATGGTAATAGCCTTCGAGACCGTCCTGGCCATCGACGCTCTGCTTGGTGCAGACGAAGCCTAAGCGGAGATCGCCGAGCGCGACGCCGTTGTTGGCGTGCCAGCCGCGCAGCATCGCGCGGCTGACCTCGCCGGGCACGCCGCAGATCGCGGTGCCCTTCCAGATCCAGCGCGGCGGCGGATAGCGGATCCAGGCTTTGCGGTCGCTCTCATACATGTATTCGACATGCACGCCGCCGATCCAGTTGGAGAGATAGTGATATTGCGCAGCAGCCACCGCCGGCGGCAGATGACGCAGGCCGAGCTTTTCCAGGCCCGGCAGGAAGCGCTCCTGCTGCTGGCGGCGGAACACGCGGAAGACGAATTCTGCGGCATCCGCCGTGCCGCGCCGCGTGACAACAGTGAGGACCAGGCCCGTGAAGTAGGCGTGATAGAGATCCGCGACCGCGCGCCAGCGTTTCCATTGGGCTTCCTGCGCCGTGACTGATGCGGCGGTCATGTTCGCTCCCGATCGTTGTTTCGATCGAGTGTGTCACTGCGCCCGGTGTCAGGCAACATGACGCGCATGCAGGCCGCCCTGCACGGCGGCCCGTCAATTCCG
The DNA here is from genome assembly GCF_023375135.1 of Bradyrhizobium sp. C-145. Taxonomy (NCBI): domain Bacteria; kingdom Pseudomonadati; phylum Pseudomonadota; class Alphaproteobacteria; order Hyphomicrobiales; family Nitrobacteraceae; genus Bradyrhizobium; species Bradyrhizobium sp. C-145. The sequence continues at coordinate 8,925,334 of NZ_CP088150.1, forward strand.
CATCACGAATTTTGCGCGGCCTTGGCAGCGCGCTCGCGCTCGACGCGTTCCGTCACGTCGCGCGCCATCGCCACCGATCCCTGCACCGCTCCAGCGGCATCGCGCACCAGCGCGAAGGTCATCTCGATGTAGAGCTTGCGTCCGCTCTTGTGCAACGCGCGTGTCAGCGTCGGACGCCCTGCAAGCTTCATCGTGCCGCTGGAAAGCGCAGCCTCGAAACCCTTCCAGTGCGCGGCGCGCAGATGCTCGGGAATGATCAGATCGAGATTCTGCCCCAGCGCTTCCCCGGCGGAGAAGCCGAACAGGGCGGTCGATGCCCGATTCCAACGCGTGATCGTGCCGGAGCGATCCGAATAGATCAGCGCGTCCGCGACGCCTTCGATGATATGTGCGTCAAGCTCGGATTGATCGGTCATGCCAACACCTTGTAGCCCGGATGGAGCGCAGCGTAATCCGGGATTGGTGCCACAAGCGAGAGAACTCCCGGATTACGCTTGCGCTCCATCCGGGCTACAGGATCGGGCTACACCCGAAAATGCTTCGATAGTTTGAGGCCCTGCGCCTGGTAGTTGGAGCCGATGCGCTGGCCGTACATGGCGTCGGGGCGCGCCAGCATCTTCTCGTAGACGAGGCGGCCGACGATCTGGCCGTGTTCGAGAATGAACGGCACTTCGCGCGAGCGCACCTCCAGCACGGCGCGCGCGCCTTGCCCGCCGGCACCGGCATAGCCGAAACCGGGATCGAAAAATCCGGCATAGTGCACGCGGAATTCGCCGACCAAGGGATCGAACGGCACCATCTCGGCGGCGTAGTCGGGCGGGACCTGCACAGCTTCCTTGGAGGCGAGGATGTAGAACTCTCCGGGATCGAGGATCAGGCTGCCGTCGGGACGGGCCGAGATCGGCTCCCAAAAATCTTCCACTGCATAGCCGGAGCGGCGATCGACGTCGACGACGCCGGTGTGGCGCTTGGCGCGGTAACCGACGAAGCCGTTCGCTTTCTCACCCGACAGGTCGACGGAGACGGCGACGCCACCGGAGAGATCGGCATCGTCGATGTCGACCAGGCGCTCGGTGGCATGCAGCGCATCGAGCTCGTCGGCATTGAGGATGGCGTCGCCGGTGCGGAAGCGCACCTGCGACAGGCGTGAGCCCTCGCGCACCAGCACCGGAAACGTCTTCGGGCTGATCTCGGCATAGAGCGGGCCGTGATAGCCGGCGCCGATCATGTCGAAGCGGCGGGTACCGTCGGCGATCACGCGGGTGAAGACGTCGAGCCGGCCGGTCGAGCTCTTGGGGTTCGCGGCCGCGACGATCTCCGGCGGCAGCGCGAGGCTTTCCAGCAGCGGCACGATGTAGACGCAATTGGTCTCCAGCACCGCGCCGTCAGCCAGGCTGAACTCGTGCAGCTTCAATTCGTCGATGCGCTCGGCGACGGTGGCGCCGGGACCGGGCAGGAAGCTGGCGCGGACGCGATAGGCGATGTCGCCGAGGCGCAAATCGAGGCTCGCCGGCTGGATCTGGCTTTCGACGAAGTCGTAGGCGGGCAGGATGAGCCCCGCCTCCGCCATCGCCGCGATCATGCGGTCGGGCAGGATACCATTGGCGTCGGCAGCGACCGTGAACGTCAACCGGGGATCCTCAGCAAGGGGCAACTCATCCCGATATACGGGAAATACTAGCCTTTTACGGCTATCCGATGGACGCCTTGACGGAAAGGGCATTGCGGAATATGAGCATCACTTATCCCGTGGTGATTTGAGCCGGCCGGCTTGCAGCCACGTTAAATAAGTCGCTAAACAGGCCGGGGACCTCTGTGATCCCGGCCCGTGGAGATATCCAGGCCGGTTTTTTTGTGACCGTTCTCGCTCGACGGTCATGTCGGAGGGTCCTATGTCGAAGTCGCCTGCCACCTACCGTCCCGAAACCCGCCTGGTCCATTCCGGGACCCTGCGCTCGCAATATGGCGAGACGTCGGAGGCGCTGTTCCTGACGCAAGGGTACGTCTACAACAGCGCCGAGGAGTGCGAGGCGCGGTTCAAGGGCGAGGATCCCGGCTTCATCTATTCGCGCTACTCCAATCCGACCATCGCGATGTTCGAGCGCCGCATGATCGAGCTCGAAGGCGCCGAGGCGGCCCGCTCGGCGGCAACCGGCATGGCCGCGGTGACGACCGCGATCCTGGCGCCGCTGAAGGCGGGCGACCATGTGGTGGCTTCGCGGGCGCTGTTCGGCTCGTGCCTCTATGTGGTGCAGGATTTGCTGCCGCGGTACGGCATCGAGACCACGCTGGTCGACGGGCTCGATCTCGACCAGTGGCAGCGGGCGCTCAAGCCCAACACCAAGACGTTCTTCCTGGAGAGTCCGACCAACCCGACGTTGGATGTGCTCGATATCCCCGGCATTGCCGAGATCGCGCACAAGGGCGGCGCGCGGCTCGTGGTCGACAACGTGTTCGCAACGCCGATCTGGCAGAGCCCGCTCGCGCTCGGGGCCGACGTCGTGGTCTATTCGGCGACTAAGCACATCGACGGCCAGGGCCGGTGTCTGGGCGGCATCATCCTGTCCTCGGAAGCCTTCATCGCCGAGCACATCCACAATTTCATGCGCCAGACCGGCCCGTCGATCTCGCCGTTCAACGCCTGGGTCCTGCTCAAGGGCCTTGAGACATTGGGCGTTCGCGTGCGCGCGCAGACCGACACCGCCGCGCGCATTGCCGAGATGCTGGCCAGCCATCCGAAGATCTCGCGGCTGGTCTATCCCGGCCGCGCCGATCATCCGCAGGCGGCGCTGGTGAAGAAGCAGATGCGCGGCGGCTCGACGCTGGTCGGCTTCGAGGTCAAGGGCGGCAAGCAGGCCGCGTTCCGTGTGCTCAATGCATTGAAGCTGGCGAAGATCTCCAACAATCTCGGCGATGCCAAGAGTCTCGTCACGCATCCGGCGACCACGACGCATCAGCGTTTGAAGCCGGAGGACCGCGCCGCGCTCGGCATCAGCGAGGGCTTCATCCGCTTCTCCGCCGGGCTCGAGCATGCGGACGATCTGATCGAGGATCTCACCGCGGCGCTGGAGAAGGCGTGAGCGAGCCAAAGGCTCGGACTCGTAGGGTGGGCAAAGCGAAGCGTGCCCACCATTCACGATCACACTGCCGATAGATGGTGGGCACGGCGCGCGAAGAGCGCGCCTTTTGCCCACCCTACGGCATTTATACCTACATCGGCCGATACGCGCGCACGTCGGCCGGCACGTTCACACCCAGCTTGATCTGGCCGACGGAGTGGATGATGTCGTCGCCGAGGAGCTGGGCGAAGCAGGCATAGCCCCAATCGTTCATGTGCAGACCGTCGGCGATGACGAAGCCCTCGACCGGGATCGCCTGCTTCTCGTGCCACTCGCGCATCACCTCGAAGCGCGGGAAGATGCCGACGTGACGGAGCTCGGCGACCTTGCCGAGCAGCTTCACCATCTTGCCGGCGCTCTCGGCGCGCTGGTTGACCGCCGGCGAATATTGCGGATCGACCAGCACGATGTCGGCGCCGCCCGCAGCCTGGATGCGGGAGATGCCGTCCTCGACCATCTTTGCGGTCTCGCCGGGATCGAGGTTGCGCAGCACGGCGTTGGTGCCGACCTGCCAGATCACCATATCCGGATGCACGTCGATCACCTGCGTCTGAAGGCGCTTCATCATCTCGGGCGCATCCTCGCCACCAACGCCGGCATTGACGACGGTGATGTCGGCAGTCGGATAATGCCGGCGCAGCTGTGCGGCGAGGCGGTTCGGATAATTGAACTCCGGCGAACTCGCACCGAATCCTGCGGTCGAAGACGAGCCGAACGCGACGATGACGACGGGCTGGCCGGCGACGAGCTTGCTTGCGACATGCGGCAGCGTGCCCATCGCCTTCGAGCCGCCCTTCGGCGGCAGGCAGGGCACGCGGCTGAAGATGTCGCCGGCGGACTTTGCGACCTCCTTCACCTTGTCGATGGCGCGCGCGGTGATGCCGCGCTGGTCGGGGGACGTCGCGGCGACAGTGGTTTGGGAGGACGGGGCGGAAGCGGGATCAGCCGGCTGCGCGGGCGCGGGCGTCGCCTGTGCGGCTTGCGTCTGCGCGCGCAGCTGCGAAGCGGGTGCCAGCACCAGCAGCATTGCTGCTGCGGGCGCAGCCAGCCATGACGTCAGACAAAAAGGGCGGAGAGAACTCATTAACGCTAGACCTCAATTTTGCTGCTGGGCCGGCTCTAGATGGGCAGCGTCGATCACGAATTGTGCCAACGCCCGGCCAAGGCAATCATGAACCTGTTTCGCGAGCTCAGGCCCGCGGGACGGGTTGAACAGGTCGAACTGGCCCTGATCATTCCACTGTCGCATGATCGCGAAACGGTCGAACAGCGGGATGTCGTGCTCCTGCGCCACCACGCGCATGTTATCGAGAAAAGGCTGCGCCGCGATCATGGTTTCGGTACGCGGGCTGTACTGCAAATTCATCAAGACGACGTCAGCCCGTGTCTTTTGCAACGCAGTAACCCCTTCGGTTACTGCGCTGCGAAATTCGTCGGGATCGATGGATCGGATAGCATCCACGGTCCCGGTCTGCCAGATGACCAAAGTAGGCGTTTTTGCTTCCATCAGCTTAGCGAAGGTGGCGGCGGTCTCCTGTGCCGTCCTCTTGCTCTGTATTTCTACGGAGACGTGCACCGCTTCCGAGGGCGGCAGCTTGTCCTTGAGGCTCACCTCCATGCGCGCCGGATATGAGCTGCTCTCCGAGGAAGGAATCGTGGTCGAGCGGCTGCCGATGACCAGAATCTCGAGCGGCTTGCCGGCCTTGACGGCGTCGGCGACCTTGGGAAGCCGGCTTTCGCTGGTGAGCAGATAGGGCGGCAATTCGCAGGCCGCGGGCGCGGCCGGAGCAGCAGACGCAGCATCGCCCGCGCGCGCCATGGGCGCGGCGAGACCACCGCATAGCAGGATCAGGCTCAGGAGAACCTTCGCCTTCATCAGCCCCCTCCCGCCAGATCGGCGTTGCCGACGGCGTTTTTGGTTTTCGCACCGCTCTTGTCAGCCACGCTCTTGTACCACGAAATGACCCAGGCCACCCCCCACATGATCAGGATTCCGGAGAGACTAATCAACGCATGCATGGCTGCGCCGCCGGAGACCTCGGCCAGGATGAAATGGCCGGCGAAGGCCAGGAAGACGCCGAGACAGAAGATCTCGAGGGAATGCTGCCCACATAGGATCAGCGGCCGCAGCCAGCGCGATTTCAAGCCCGGCCAGGTCCGCGGCAGGAAGCGCACGGTGAGCGCGGCCAGCGCCAGGAAATGGGTGAAGCGCAGCACGTCGAGATCGGTCTTGTCGATCGGATACATCCACTGTTCGATGCGCTTCGGCATGAGGTGACCGAGCTGCGGCACGTACCAGGTCAGCGTCACGTAGAACGCCGCGACCAGATAAGCGATCGCAATCCACATCGTCACCGGTGAGGCCAGAATGCGCGACATGCGTCGCGCACCTCCGAGCGCGCACCATGCACCGAAGACGAAAAGCAATTGCCAGGCCAGCGGATTGAACGCCCAGAAGCCATTTGGATAGGCCGAGAAGTAGAGGTCGTATTCCCAGGTCACCGCGTAGAGCACGACCGAGAGGCCGAGCGTGACGTCGGGCTTCCACTTCATCGACCACAGGATCAACGGCAGCGCCAGCATCAGCACGATGTAGAGCGGCAGCACGTCCATGTTGACGGGCCGGAAGCGCAGCAGCAACGCCTGCACGATGGTGACGTCGGGCTGCTTGAGGAAATCCATGATGCCCATCTCTTCGGTGTAGAGCGGGTTTTCGAAGCTGGTCGCCACATAGGAAATCTCGGCGAGGAAGATCGTGAACAAGAAGACGTGGGCGACGTAGATCTGCCAGACGCGGCGCAGGATGCGCGCGGTGGCGATGACGACGCCGTTCTCCAGCATCGCCCGGCCGTAGACGAAGGCGGCGGTGTAGCCGGAGATGAAGATGAAGATCTCGGTGGCGTCGCTGAAGCCGTAATTGCGGATGGTGAACCAGGTCAGCAGGCTGGTTGGCAGATGGTCGATGAAGATCAGCCACAGCGCCAGCCCTCGGAACAGATCGAGCCGGAGCTCGCGCTCGCCGATGGCCGGCAGCGTGATGGCCGGCGCGGCGGCCCGCGGCGTGATGCCCGCGGGTTTGGCATCCGCGGTTCCCGCGATCGTCGATCCCGTCACTTGGTCGGCAATGGTCATCGGGGGCCAAAAACCCTTCCGCAAATCGCGACGTGCAATGGAGTTTACCGGTCCGGCCGTCGTCTCGCAAAGCGGCCAGATCACATAAGGGTGTCTTCCCTTGGGGGAGTCCTTCCCCGCGAATTCTGGCGGGACGATGTCGCCAAAGCCGCCTCCAGGGTTTGGTTCCCCGGGCGGATTTCGGTATGATGGCATCATGTACCGCGCCGTGACCCGCCAGATCGAAGTGACCGTCGAGCCGAACTTTGTTCCGGAGCAGTCGTCGGCCGACCGCTCCCGCTATTTCTGGTCCTACACCATCGTCATCACCAATTCCGGCGACGAGACCGTGCAGCTGAAGACGCGGCACTGGATCATCACCGATGCCTCCGGCCGCCAGCAGGAGGTGAAGGGCGAGGGCGTCGTCGGCGAGCAGCCGATCCTGGCTCCCGGCGAGCGCTTCGAATATACCTCCGGCGTGCCGCTCACGACCGCCTCCGGCTTCATGACCGGCCGCTACCAGATGGTCAGCGAAAGCGGCGAGCGCTTCGAGATCGACGTGCCGACGTTTTCGCTGGACAGCCCGGACTACAAGCGGGTGTTGAATTAGGGGCGGTGCGGCGACGCCCACCGCTGTCATGCCCCGCCACCGGGTCTCGCTTTCGGCGAGCCCGATGACAGGCTCCGGCAAGTACGCCGCGGCCTCTCGGTTCAATCAGCGCCGTCTCAGAGTACTGGATCGCCCGGTCAGGTGTTCAGGCCGGGCGATGACAGCGAGAATGAGGCGCGAGCGTGCCCCAAACTCGTCATTGCGAGGAGCCCTTGCGACGAAGCAATCTAGACTGACACCGCGGATGCATTTCTGGATTGCTTCGCTGCGCTCGCAATGACGGGGAAATGGAGGCCTACGCGTTCTCCACGCCCGCCTCGTGCGGCGTGAACTGGTAGACCGACGAGCAGAACTCGCAGGTCACCACGACCTTGTCGTCCTTGACCATCGCGGCGCGATCGTCGGACGAGAAGCTCTTCAGCATGGACGCCACCGCATCGCGCGAGCAGGAGCATTGTGCCTTCAGGACCTGTGGATTGAACACGCGCACGCCGCGCTCGTGAAATAGGCGGAACAGCAGCCGCTCACCGGACAGCTCGGGATCGATCAGCTCGACGTCCTCGACGGTCTCGATCAGCGAGCGCGCCTCGACCCAGGCGTCGTCTTCCGCGACGCTGTGCACCTCGGTGCCTTCGGGCGCGTTGCCGGGATGCAAATCGGCCTGCCGCGCGCGCTCCGGCGCCTTCGGCAAAAACTGCATCAGCATGCCACCAGCACGCCAGCGATGCTTGCCGCCGTCGCTACTGCGCCATTCCTCGCCGACCGCGAGGCGCACGCGCGTCGGGATCTGCTCGGAGCGCACGAAATATTCGTGAGCGGCCGCTTCGAGGCCGCCGCCGTCGAGCGCGACCAGGCCCTGGTAACGGCTCATGTCGGGGCCCTGGTCGATGGTCATGGCGAGATGGCCGCGGCCGAGCAGCGTCCCTGAATCCCTGGCGTCACCGAGGCGCGCAGCATCGAAGCGCGCATAGGCGCGCAGGCGATCCGGCGCCATGTAGTCGACGACCAGGAACGATACCGGACCGTCGGTCTGGGCTTGAAGGATGAAACGGCCCTCGAATTTCAGCGCCGAGCCGAGCAACGTCGTCAGCACGATGGCCTCGCCGAGCAGCTTGCCGACGGGGGCGGGATAATCGTGCTTGGTGAGGATGTCGTCGAGCGCCGGGCCGAGCCGCACCAGGCGGCCGCGCACGTCGAGCGCATCGACCTCGTAGGGCAGCACGGCGTCATCGATCGGAACTGCTGATGGCGCGCGAACCGGGCCTTCTAGCCCGGTTTTCATGTCAGGGGATTCGAAAACCATGGCGCTCTATCTGGGGTCGGAGGTGACGGATTGGAAGGGGTGCGAGGCGGCGTGTTCCGGATGCAGTTATGATTGCACACGATCCTGCAAATTCGGTGTCGTCCTGGCGAAAGCCAGGACGACGATCCAGATCCGCGCGTTACTTCACCGCGTCAAAGCACCAAGCCAGAATGCCCTTCTGCGCGTGCAGGCGGTTTTCGGCCTCGTCGAACACGACCGATTGCGGGCCGTCGATCACGTCATCGGTGACCTCCTCGCCGCGATGGGCGGGCAGGCAGTGCATGAACAGCGCATCGGACTTGGCCAGCGACATCAGCTTGGCATTAACCTGGTAGGGCTTGAGCACGTTGTGGCGGTGCTCGCCTTCCTTGTCGCCCATCGACACCCAGGTGTCTGTGACGACGCAATCGGCACCGCGCACGGCGGCCTCCGGATCGGTGCCGAGCACGATCGGCGCATTGGTCGTCTTGATCCAGTCGCGCATCGCCTTTTTCGGCGCGAGCTCCGGGGGCGTTGCGACGTTGAGCTGGAATTTGAAGCGCTCGGCGGCGTGGGCCCAGGACGCCAGCACGTTGTTGTCGTCACCGGTCCAGGCCACCGTCTTGCCCTCGATCGGACCGCGATGCTCCTCGTAGGTCATGAGATCGGCCATCACCTGGCAAGGGTGCGAACGGCGCGTCAGGCCGTTGATGACGGGCACGGTCGCATAGGCCGCAAGCTCAAGCAGCGCCTCGTGATTGAGGATGCGGATCATGATGGCGTCGACATAGCGCGACAGCACACGCGCGGTGTCGGCGATGGTCTCGCCGCGGCCGAGCTGCATTTCGGCACCGGTGAGCATGATGGGCTCGCCGCCGAGCTGGCGCATGGCGACGTCGAACGACACCCGCGTCCGCGTCGAGGGGCGCTCGAAGATCATCGCCAGCGTCTTGCCTTCGAGCGGCCTGACCGGCTGATGCGCCTTCTGCTTCGCCTTCATGGCGGAGGATGCGGCGAGCATGCGCTTGAGCTCCGACAGCGGGAGCTCGTTGATGTCGAGGAAGTGCTTTGGCGACTTGCTCATCAGCTTGCCGCCCGCTTGGTCTGACTGGACGAGATCGCCGTGCAGGCGCGCTCGAGCCGCCCGATGCTGTCCTCGATCTCGGCTTCGGTGACGATCAGAGGCGGCAGGAAGCGCACGACATTATCGCCGGCGCCGACGGTGAGCAGTTTTTCGTGGCGCAAGGCGGCAACGAGATCACCCGAAGGCACGACCGCCTTGATGCCGATCAGGAGACCCTCGCCACGCACTTCGCTGACGACATCAGGATGGCGATCGATCACGGAGGCGAGCTTCTGCTTGAGCAGCAGCGACATCTTCTGCACGTGGTCGAAGAAGCCGGGCTTGAGCATGACGTCGAGCACGGCGTTCGCAGCGGAGATCGCGAGCGGATTGCCGCCGAAGGTCGAACCGTGCGAGCCGGGTGTCATGCCGGAGGCCGCTTCCGCGGTCGCAAGGCAAGCACCGATCGGGAAGCCGCCACCGAGCGCCTTCGCCAGCGACATCACGTCGGGCGTGACGCCGAAACGGCGATGCGCGAACAGATCGCCGGTGCGGCCCATGCCGGTCTGCACCTCGTCGAACGCGAGCAACAGGCCCTTCTCGTCGCAGAGCTGACGCAGCGCCTTGAGGAAGGCGGGTGTCGACGAACGCACACCGCCCTCGCCCTGGATCGGCTCGATCAGGATGCCGGCGGTCTGCGGACCGATCGCCTTCTTCACGGCCTCGATATCGCCATGCGGGACCTGGTCGAAGCCGTCCATCGGCGGGCCGAAACCTTCGAGATACTTTGCCGAACCCGTCGCGGCCAACGTCGCCAGCGTACGGCCATGGAAGGCGCCTTCGAAGGTGATCATGCGATAGCGATCAGGATGGCCTTTGGCGGCGTGATAGCGCCGCACGACCTTGATCACGCATTCCAGCGCTTCAGCGCCGGAATTACAGAAGAACACGAAGTCCGCGAAGCTTTCGCTGCACAGGCGCGCCGCCAGTTTCTCACCGTCCGGGCTTTGGAACAGGTTCGACATGTGCCAGAGCTTGGTCGCCTGCTCCTGCAATGCCTTGACCAGCGCGGGATGGGCATGGCCGAGCGCGTTCACCGCAACGCCCGACGTGAAATCGAGATAGCGATCGCCATTGGTCGCGATCAGCCAGCAGCCTTCGCCGCGCTCGAAACCAAGGTCGACCCTGGCGAAAACGGGAAGCAGATGCGGCGCGGCGCTGTTGGTCATGACCATCACTTGGATGTTGCATTTGAATGTTGAGACCTGCCTGGCGTGCCTTGCGCAGCGCACCATTGACCGGTCCGGAAAACGAAACGTGCCGCCTTTTAAGGGCGGCACGCGGCACTATCTTATGCCTGGCAAGACCGGTGTCAATGCCGCCTGGAAAGCCTCGCGAAACGCTGAATCCGTAGTCTTGCGGTGCCGATTTTGCGGGGTTTTCACCACGGAACATGTGGAAGCGAGTCGGCGGACTCTTGCGCGGGAGTCACGCCATATTGTAGCGTTTGGCCTGTCAGATACGACATCTCGTGCAGCGGTTCTGATCCTCTAAGTCCTCATGTACCGGCGTAAACGTTCGGGCGTCAGTAGCGCGCCCGGCGAGCCTTAAGGGATTCTGGCGGCACGGGTTTTTCAAGGCTTAGGCATTCGCTGTGAGGCCCCAGGATGGCGGCGCGCAGCGAGGGAAAGGGTGCAATGACGGTTTTGACCTGGTCCGACGATCGCGTCGAGCAGCTGAAAAAGCTCTGGGAGGCCGGACTTTCGGCCAGCCAGATCGCGGCCGAGCTCGGCAATGTGACCCGCAATGCCGTGATCGGCAAAGTGCACAGGCTCGGCCTGTCGGGCCGCGCCAAGAGCCCATCTTCGGCCGCGCCGCGGCCGCGCAAGGCGCGCCCAGCACAGCACATGATGCGGGTGACCCGGCCGATCTCGCGCGGCAACACCGCGCTGGCGCAGGCCTTCGAGGTCGAGGTGGAGGCCGAACCGGTCACCTACGACAACGTGGTGCCGATGAGCCAGCGGCTGTCGCTGCTGGAATTGAACGAGGCAACCTGCCACTGGCCGGTCGGCGATCCATCGAGCCCGGATTTCTTCTTCTGCGGCGGCAGGGCGCTGTCCGGCCTGCCCTACTGTGCCCAGCACTCGCGCGTGGCGTATCAGCCGGCCGCGGATCGGCGGCGGGCGCCGGCCAAGCCGAGCACGCGGTGAGTTTGTTCTGAGATCGAAACGGCAGCCGTCACGCGATGACGGCTCTACAAATCCGATGTCGTCCCGGACAAGCGCGCCTCAAGCGCGCGTAGATCCGGGACCCACAGCCACCGCAAGCTGTGGCTACGGGGACTCGAAGTTACTTTTTTAGCGCAACAATCACTCCCTGTGCTATGGGTCCCGGATCTGCGCTTACGCTTGTCCGGGACGACAGTGAGAGTGTGGCAGCCGCCTGCTAAAGCAACACCGCCTAACTTAGGTCTGCTCCGCCTTCGCAAACCGATCATCCAGCGCATAGCCGGCGCCGCGGACTGTGCGGATCGGGTCCTGCTCGCGGCCGAGATTGAGCAGCTTGCGTAGGCGGCCGATATGGACGTCGACGGTGCGCTCGTCGATATAGATGTCGCGGCCCCAGACGCTATCGAGCAGCTGCTCGCGCGAGAACACGCGGCCGGGATGCTCCAGGAAGAACTCCAGCAGGCGATATTCGGTCGGGCCGAGATCGATCGGCCGGCCAGAGCGCGCCACGCGGCGCTTGTCGCGATCGAGCTCGATGTCGCCATAGGCGAGCACGGTGGCGAGCCGCTCCGGGCTTGCCCGTCGCAAGAGCCCCTTCACGCGCGCGAGCAGCTCCGGCACCGAGAACGGCTTGACGATGTAGTCGTCGGCGCCGGTCGCAAGACCCCGCACCCGCTCGCTCTCCTCGCCGCGCGCGGTGAGCATGATGATCGGGAGTTGCTTGGTCTCGGGACGGGTGCGCAGCCGCCGGCACAGCTCGATGCCTGATAGTCCCGGCAGCATCCAGTCGAGCACGATCAGATCGGGGATGTGTTCCTTGAGGCGGGTGTCGGCGTCGTCGCCGCGCATCACCGTCTCCACGTCATAGCCGTCGCCTTCGAGGTTGTAACGGAGAAGCTCGGTGAGAGCTTCCTCGTCCTCAACCACCATGATGCGTGCGCCCATGTTGTCGTCGCTCCCTCAGGTATTCGGTACCGTCGTGGCGAAGGTCGTCATGTCGCCCTTCGGCCGCTTGTCGGTGATCGCCTGACCCTCGATCATGTAGAACACTGTTTCGGCGATGTTGGTGGCGTGGTCACCGATCCGCTCGATGTTCTTGGCGCAGAACATCAGATGGATGCAGAACGAGATGTTGCGCGGATCCTCCATCATGTAGGTGAGGAGCTCGCGGAACAGCGAGGTGCAGATGGCGTCGACTTCCTCGTCGCCCTTCCACACCGCCATTGCCGCCGGCAGATCATGCGCGGCATAGGCGTCCAGCACCGACTTGACCTGCTGCTGCACGAGGTCGGTCATGTGCTCCAGGCCGCGGAACAGTTTTAGCGGATGGAAGTCCGTCTCCAGCGCCGCAACGCGCTTGCCCATGTTCTTGGCGAGGTCGCCGATGCGCTCGAGATCGGTGGCGACGCGCATGGCGCCGACAATCTCGCGCAGATCCACCGCCATCGGCTGGCGGCGGGCGATGGTGAGCACGGCGCGCTCCTCGATGCGCTTCTGCAGCGCGTCGAGCTCGGCGTCGGTGGTGACGACGCGCTGGCCGAGCGCGACGTCGCGGCGGATCAGCGCGTCGACGGAATCGACGATCATGCGCTCGGCGATGCCGCCCATCTCGGCGACCAGGCGGGTGAGCTCCTGGAGGTCGGTGTCGAAGGCCTTTGCGGTATGTTCAGTACCCATGTCCCGTCTCCTCAGCCGAACCGGCCGGTGATGTAATCCTGCGTACGCCGGTCGCTCGGCGACGTGAAGATCTTGCTGGTGTCGTCGAACTCGATCAGTTCGCCGAGATACATGAAGGCGGTCTTGTCGGAGACGCGCGCCGCCTGCTGCATGTTGTGGGTGACGATCGCGATCGTGTAGTTCTCGGACAGTTCCTGGATCAGCTCCTCGACCTTGGCGGTCGAGATCGGATCGAGCGCCGAGCAGGGCTCGTCGAACAAGATCACTTCAGGCCGCACCGCGACCGTGCGGGCGATGCAGAGGCGCTGCTGCTGGCCGCCGGAGAGCGACAGGCCCGAGGCGTTGAGCTTGTCCTTGACCTCGTTCCACAGCGCGCCGCCGCGCAGCGCCTTCTCGACCCGGTCGTCCATCTCGGACTTCGAGATCTTCTCGTAGAGGCGGATGCCGAAGGCGATGTTCTCGTAGATCGTCATCGGGAACGGCGTCGGCTTCTGGAACACCATGCCGACCCGGGCGCGCAGCAGATTGAGGTCGAGCTTGGGATCGAGAATGTTGGTCTGGTCGAGCATCAGCTGACCGGTCACGCGCTGGCCCGGATAGAGGTCGTACATCCGGTTGAAGATGCGCAGCAGGGTCGACTTGCCGCAGCCCGACGGGCCGATGAAGGCCGTGACGCGGTTGGTGCCGAGCGTCAGGTTGATGTTCTTCAGCGCGTGATGCTCGCCGTAATAGAAGTTGAGGTTGCGCACCGTCACCTTGGCGGGCGCTTCCGGCAGCGGATGCGAGGCCAGGTGACCGTTGGAACTCACGGATACGGACAGGTCGGTCATTTTGCGGTCCTCTCGGCACCGAGGATGCGGGCGCCAATGTTCAGGGCAAGCACGGTGAGCGTGATCAGCAGTGCGCCGCTCCAGGCGAGCTGCTTCCAATAGGCGTAGGGGCTCTGCACGAAATTGTTGATGGTCACGGGCAGGTTCGCCATCGTCTTGTTCAGGCCGAGGCTGAAGAACTGGTTCGACAGCGCGGTGAACAGCAGCGGCGCGGTCTCGCCGGCGACGCGGGCGGTGGCGAGCAGCACGCCGGTGATGAGGCCGGAGCGCGCGGCGCGGTAGGCGATGCGCTTGATCACCAGTGAGCGCGGCAGGCCGAGCGCGGAGGCCGCCTCGCGCAGCGCGTTCGGCACCAGAAGCAGCATGTCCTCGGTGGTGCGCAGCACCACCGGGATGACGATCACGGCGAGCGCGAGGCTACCGGCGATCGCCGAGAAGCCGCGCATCGGCACCACCACGGCGCCGTAGATGAACAGGCCGATGATGATCGAGGGCGCCGACAACAGGATGTCGTTGATGAAGCGGATCACCGAAGTCAGCTTGTCGTTACGGCCGTATTCGGCGAGATAGGTGCCGGCGAACAGGCCGAGCGGCGCGCCGATGCCGACGCCGAGCACGGTCATGATCAGCGAGCCGACGATGGCGTTGAGCAGGCCGCCTTCGGACGCGCCGGGCGGCGGCGTGTTCTCGGTGAAGACCTGGAGGTTCAGGCCGCTAAGGCCGTTGTAGAGCAGCGTGATCAGGATCAGCGCGAGCCAGGTGACGCCGAAGGCGGCGGCGGCGATGCAGAGCCCGCGGATGACGATGTCGGTGCGGCGGCGGCGTGCGTAAATCGGGTTCATGTCACTTCCCCGCCTTCTGTTCCAGGCGCAGCAGCATCAGCCGCGCGGCCGCGAGCACGAAGAACGTCAGCACGAACAGGAGCAGGCCGAGCAGGATCAGGCCGGACTGGTGCAGGCCGTCACTCTCGGCGAACTCGGAGGCGATCGCCGCCGAGATCGTGGTGCCCGGCGCGAAGATCGACGAGGAGATCCGGAACGAGTTGCCGATGATGAAAGTCACCGCCATGGTCTCGCCGAGCGCGCGGCCTAGCGCCAGCATGACGCCGCCGATGATGCCGACGCGGGTGTAGGGGATCACCACGCTGCGGACGACTTCCCAAGTGGTGCAGCCGACGCCGTAGGCGGCCTCTTTCAGCACCGGCGGCACCGTCTTGAACACGTCGACCGAGATCGAGGTGATGAAGGGCAGCACCATGATGGCGAGGATCAGCGCAGCGTTGAATAGGCTGAGATAGGACGGGGGACCTGCGAAGATCGCCCCCAGCACCGGGACGCCGTCGAAGACCCTGATCATGAAGGGCTGGAAGGTGTTGGCCAGGAACGGGCCCAGCACGAAGAAGCCCCACATGCCGTAGATGATCGAGGGGATGCCGGCGAGCAGCTCGATCGCCATGCCGATGGGGCGGCGCAGCCATTGCGGGCAGAGCTCGGTGAGGAAGATCGCAATGCCGAGACCGACCGGAATGGCGATCAGCATCGCGATGAAGGAGGTGACGAGCGTGCCGTACATCGGCCCGAGCGCGCCGAGCACGGGCGGATCGGCCGAGGGCGCCCAGCGCTGCGTCCACAGGAACGACAGGCCGTATTCCTTGATCGCCGGGAAGGCGCCGACGATCAGCGAAATGATGATGCCGCCGAGGATCAGCAGCACCGAGATCGCGGAAAGCCGCGTGATCCAGTAGAAGGTGACGTCGCCGAGCTTGAACGCGCTCAAGGCCTTGGCGCGGTCATACGGTCCGGCGTCGTCGATTACATCGCTCTGAACAGCCATCTCTGCCACGCCGATCCCCTGTACCCGTTCTATATACGCTTGTTGCCGGACTTGTGCCCCGGATGCGGCGCGAGCTGCGAAGCGGCGCGACGCTGATCCGGGGCCCGGTTCTTGTCGGTCCCGGCGCTGCGCAGCAGCGTTTCACGCTGCAGCGCGTCCGGGCCATTCGCTTCAGCTCTTGATCTCGGCAGCCCAGGTCTTCTCGATCAGCTGGACGACGCTGTCCGGCATCGGGATGTAGTCGAGCTCTTCAGCCGCCTTGCCGCCGTTCTTGAACGCCCAGCGGAAGAACTTGATGGCTTCCTGGGAGGCAGCCTTGTCCGTCGCAGACTTGTGCATCAGGATGAAGGTCGCCGCCGTGATCGGCCAGGACTTGTCGCCGGGCTGGTCGGTCAGGATAACGTAATAGCCGGGAGCCTTGGCCCAATCGGCGTTGGAGGCGGCGGCCTGGAAGGCCTCGACGGTCGGCTGCACCGGCTTGCCGGCCTTGTTGACGAGACCGGTGTAGGTCAGCTTGTTCTGCTTGGCATAGGCGTACTCGACATAGCCGATCGAGTTCTTGGTCTGGCTGATGTTGCCCGACACGCCTTCGTTGCCCTTGGCGCCGACGCCGACCGGCCACTCGACCGCGGTGCCCTCACCGACCTTGCTCTTCCAGTCCGCGCTGGCCTTGGAGAGGTAGTTGGTGAAGTTGAAGGTGGTGCCCGAACCGTCCGAACGGCGGACCACGGTGATCGCCTCCGCGGGCAGCTTGACGTTCGGATTGAGCTTCTTGATCGCGGCGTCGTCCCACTTGGTGATCTTGCCGAGATAGATGTTGGCCAGCGTCTCGCCATCGAACACCAGTTCGCCGGGCTTCACGCCCTCGAGGTTGACGACGGGGACGATGGCGCCCATCACCATCGGCCATTGGACGAGGCCGTCCTTCTCGAGCTGCTCGGCCTTGAGCGGCGCGTCGCTGGCGCCGAAGGTCACGGTCTTGGCCTGGATCTGCTTGATGCCGCCGCCCGAGCCGATCGACTGGTAGTTCAGACCGTTGCCGGTCTCCTTCTTGTAGGCGTCAGCCCACTTCGAATAGATCGGGAACGGGAATGTCGCACCGGCACCCGTGATGTCGGCTGCAAACGCCGCCGTCGTCGATGCGGCGACCAAGCCGGCAGCGACGATAGTTTTGAGGAAATTCATGCTGGTCTCCATACAGGGGAGCGAAGCGCCATCCGCGCCCGATCGCGCTCCCCGCGCCGCCCCTTTAGGAGCGGTCGGCTGTGCTTTTACGAAGGTTTCGTGACAGCTGGATGACACCCTCAAGCGCTTGGAATCGCTTGATTTTCACATCGATGCCGGAGGCCTGGCCTGGGGAAAACAAGCGGTAAAAGTGGCGCCCTGTTTGGGTACGCTTTCGATCAGGAGCCGGCCGCGATGACGGTTAAGAATATGTTTCACCAGCGATAATCCGAGCCCGGTTCCACCCTGCGAGCGGCTGTCGCCAACGTCGACCCGGTAGAAGCGCTCGGTCAGCCGGGGCAGGTGCTCCGGTGCGATGCCCGGACCGAAATCCCGGACCATGGCCCGGATTTCCTGAGATCCATCAGTGGCCGCGCTTGACGTCAGCGACACGATGACGCGTCCGCCCGAGGCGCCGTATTTGAGCGCGTTCTCGATCAGGTTCTCGAACAGGCGAAGCAGCTCCTCGCGGTCGCCCGCGATCATCACGGGGGCTTCCGGCAGATGGGTCTCGACATCGACCTGGCGTTCCCGCGCCAGCGGCTCGAGCCCGTCGGCGACCTGGAGGATGATAGGCAAGAGGTCGACCAGCGTGTCGGGGCGGACATGGGCCGACAGCTCGACCCGCGACAGCGACAGCAGA
Organism: Bradyrhizobium sp. C-145; assembly: GCF_023375135.1. Classification (NCBI taxonomy): domain Bacteria; kingdom Pseudomonadati; phylum Pseudomonadota; class Alphaproteobacteria; order Hyphomicrobiales; family Nitrobacteraceae; genus Bradyrhizobium; species Bradyrhizobium sp. C-145. The sequence continues at coordinate 8,942,954 of NZ_CP088150.1, forward strand.
TCGTCGATCAGGCGCGCCATGCGGGTGGCCTGATTGTGCATGATGCCGAGGAAACGCTCGCGCGCCTTTGGATCGTCCTTGGCCTGGCCCTGGAGCGTGTCGATGAAGCCCGACAGCGCGGCGAGCGGGGTGCGCAGCTCGTGGCTGGCATTGGCGACGAAGTCGGCCCGCATCTCCTCGACCCGCCGCAGCGGCGTCTGGTCGTGGAAGGTCATCAGCATGCATTTGTCGGCGCCGCCGAAGGTGGTCGGCACCGGCACCGGCGTGATCATGAGCTCCATCCAGCGATCGACCGGTACATGGTCGAGATAGGTCGCGCGGCGCGGCTCGGTGGTCGCGATCGCCTCGCGCAACGCCGTGATGATCTCCGGCGAGCGCAGCGCGAATTGGGCGAGCTCGTTCCTGCGCAGCGCCGGCGCAAGCTGGGCGGCGGCGGCATTGAGATGGATGACGCGGCCGGCGCGGTCGAGCAGCACCGCAGGATCCGGCATGCCGGCGACGACGGCGGCCACCGCTGCGCTCTCGACCGGGTTGATGCGCCTGACGTCGTCGCGCGAGGCTGTGGGATCGTGCAGGCGCCAAGGGATCAGCGCCGCGGCTGCGATACAGAGGAACACGATCGCGGCGTGCAGCGCCGACAATTCGCCGAGCGAGACCACCACTGACAGCGCCAGCGCCGCCGCGATCAGGATGATGGTCGAGTGCCGCAGCCGATCGGACCAGGGCTGGGTGTTGGGAGAAGATGGGGCGTCAATCGCCATCGGGGAGGGCTTCTCCTTAAAGGCTTGCGCCGCTCAGGCGCCGCTGTCGCTGCGCTCTCTCACATAAGCGGCCTCACGCGCGGGGCCGGGATCGAGCTTGAGCGCCGCCTGCTGCAAGCGCTTCGAACGTGCGCCGATGATAACTTCGCGAAACGTCAGCAAGATTACAGATAGAACGAAGGGGGACAGATAATAGAGGACGCGGAACAGCAGCATCCCGCCCAAGAGCTCCTCGCGGTCCATCTGCCAGAGGCCGACCAGCATGGCGGCGTCGAACACGCCAAGACCTCCCGGCGAATGGCTGGCAAAGCCGAGCAGCGTCGCCGAGACGAAGATCACCGCCACCACCACGAAGCCGAGATTGGGTTCGTCCGGGACCAGCACGTACATCGCGAGCGCGCAGAAACCGAGATCGACGATGCCGATCGCGATCTGGAGCAGCGTCAGCGGGCCGCCCGGCAGCACCACGGTCCAGGGCCCGCGGCCGACCACCCGCGGCTGGGTCCAGACCCACACCACATAGGCGACCAGCCCCACGATGATCATCATCGCCAGCGTCCGGTTCAGCCAGGGCGGCAGCTGGTCAATCGCGGCGGCGGCCTCCGGATGGTAGGAGATGCCGAGGCCGAGCACGGCGGCATTGCCGAGCCAGAAGGTCAGGCCGGCGAGAAAGCAGATTTTTGCGACGTCGATCGCGTTCAGCCCATAGGCCGAATAGATGCGGTAGCGCACCGCGCCGCCGGTGAAGACGCTGGCGCCGACATTGTGGCCGATTGAATAGCTGGTGAAGGCGGCGAGCGCGTTGATCCGGTAGGGCACGTGGGAATGCCCGATCGCGCGCGTGGCGAACAGGTCGTAGAAGGTCAGGGTGAAATAGCCCGCAGCCACGAACAGCGCCGCCATCGCAATCTGGCTCGGCTCGGTGCTCTTGATCGCCTCCAGAACCTCGTTGCGATCGATGCCGCGGAGCATGTGGTAGAGCACATAGCAAGCGATGCCGATGACCGCGACGCTGATCACAACTCCAAGCTTATGCAGGATTTGCTTCTGGCGCAGAAACGTCGTCGCCCTGCGTATGGCTTCCAGCATCTAGACCTCGAACAACGCTTCAGCGGCCAGGTTGGCCGGCAGACAGGCGGACGACGCACCGGCACTCAACGACCCCTCGCCGCCGGCTTCGGCATCGCGCATGCCCCCTGCCCTTCCACTAGCGCGTTTTCGGGCGAAGTGGAATTCGCCAATTCGAACAAAAACACGTGCCTTCAATATTTTAGGCAGGGGTGCGGGCTCCTGATGCACGGTTTGGCGCTTTCGGCGGCAAGGCTTGACGCGAATCTCCCTTGGCAATCCTGCGCAGACGCCATGAAGTTTTGATGATTTCAACCGCACAATGTTCCGTCACGGCTTAAGCCGACGTCAATCTATGGGGCGCGCCGGCCACCCATCCGTACGAGTGAGGGTGCACGGCAATGTCACAGGGCAGCCGGCGGCGCGCTTCGCGAGACCACCCGGTCGCGTAGCCATGCACCAATGGTGCAACCCACGAGATAGCACGCGAACATGATCAGGCCGAGGTCGAGCCAATAGCCGAAACGGCCGGGGACCACATGTGACAACGAAGCTGCGACCAGACCCGCGGCAAGGGCGGCAAGCCACCGCGCGGTCACCTTCGAGGTGCCGTTGCCGCGCTGGACCACCGAGATCCAGCCCATGCAAAAGCCCAGCAGCAGCGAGCCGATCAGCCAACCCATATGGAACGAGACGAGGTAGGGCATCATCACCTCACCAGAAATTCGATGCGGCGGTTCTGCGCCTTGCCCTCGTCGGTGTCGTTGCCGGCGAGGGGCTGCGTGCTGCCGTGGCCGACCGCAGTAAAGCGGCTGGCGGGCAGGCCGGCCTTGACCAGATAATCGAGCACCGCCTGTGCGCGCTTCTCCGAGAGAGCCTGGTTGAAGGAGTCCTCGCCGTCGGCATCGGTATGCCCGACGACCTCGATATTGGTGGTGGGGCAGCGCAGCGCCGTCTCGATCAGATGGTCGAGAATGCCGGCGGAATCCGGATCGATGTCGGCGCGCTTCGCCGCGAAGCGGATCTTGCCCTTGCCCAGGAGGTCCGAGAACAATTGCTGGCACACCGTGCCGTCGACCGGGCCTGCCGCAGGCTTCACCGTGATCTCCGGCTTGTATTGCCAATTCTTCGGAAAGTCCTTGCCGAGCCCTGCGCGGATGTCGTTGGCAGCACCTTCATAGAGCGCATCGCCCGACAGCTTCACCTCGCGATCCGAGACCACGAGTGTGCCGGTGGACAGCCGCGACAGCGCGCCGAGCGCTGCGACCACGGCGGTGTTGAAGGCGCCGGGCGCGCCGATGCTGGCCTTGAGATTGTCGACGACCTTCTCGTTGAAAAACTTTCGCGCGGCGCTGGTTGCGATCGCGGCGTGGATGGTTTTGTCCGGGACGTAGCCGGTCAGCGTCACCGTCGCGGCCACCGGATCCTTGTAGGCCTGGAAGATGTAGGGCGGCGCCTTGACGTCGTTGGCGGCGATCGAAAAACCCTCGGGCAGGTTCTTCAGCGCGGCCGCAATCGCCTCGCGACCGCCGAGCTCGCGCGCCATGCCCGACAGATTGACCTTGGTGTCCGTGATCGTGATCTTGCCGTCCTTGAGCTTGCCGATCTGGTCGAGCAGCAACGTCGCGGCGGCCTCGAACCGTGGCGGCGCACCGCGCGCCAGCCCCATCTGATCGGTCACCTCGACGCCGGCGACTTCCTTGCGCGCCGCCTCGGTCAGCCGCGCCCGCATCGAGGGCAGCGGCGCGGAGCCCGACAGGGTCACCCGCACCACGTCACGTTCGGCATTCCAGACGAAGGGTTTGGCCTCGGGAACAAGGCGGGTCCGGTCGTCGACCAGCCGCACACCGGGGACGGTTTCGACCGCCGTCACGGCGTCCCGGCGCCCCTCCTCGGAGAAGGCGTCCGCGGCCAGGCTGACGTCGCGGCCGTCGACCGCGATCCGGGTCTTGTCCAGAACGGTATCCTTCAGCGCTGCCGAGCTGCGGGCCGCCAAGTCCGACTCGACCGGCAAGGTGTTATTCCAGGCCGCAAATCCCCACATGACGGCCAGGGGGATCAGCCCCGGCCACCATTTGCTGGCCCACCTGAAAAGCTTCTGCATTCGACGACCCGAACTCTGGAACCGGAGACAAAACAAACCCTTGGCGGGCTGTCAAACCGGAAATGGTGCCCTTGTGGAGGCCCTGCGTGGACAACCGGAATAACTTTTTCTTCAAGGGTCCTTCCGTAAGTTGTGGGCGGAATGCCCGGGGGTCCGCCAGCCTGCAATGAAACAACTCCGCAACAACGTCATCCGCGCCGGGCTGGAAGCGCTCTATTTCAGCGGCGCTCATCACCTGCTGCGCCCGCTCTTGTCGGGCGTCGGTGCCATTTTCATGCTGCACCACGTGCGGCCGGCCCGTAAGGCTGCATTCCAGCCGAACCGGCATCTCGAAGTCACCCCCGATTTCCTGCGCGCCACGCTGTGCCATTTGCGCTCACGCGACATCGACATCGTCGGCATGGACGAGCTGCATGAGCGGCTGGCGCAGGGCCGGTTCGCCCGGCGGTTCGCCGCCTTCACGCTCGACGACGGCTATCGCGACAATCTGGACTATGCGCTGCCGGTGCTGCGCGAATTTGACGCGCCTTTAGCGGTCTATGTCGCAAGCGATTTTGCCGAGGGCAACGGACGTCTGTGGTGGACGGCGCTGGAAGCCGTAATCGCCAAGGCCGAGCACATTGATGTGCAGATCGGCAAGTCCGCGTTGCGGCTCGATGCGACGACACTTGCGGCCAAGCAAGCGGCGTTCGACCGCCTGCACGACTGGCTGCGCGCGCTGCCGAACGAACATGACCTCAAGCGCGAGATTGAGGCGCTCTGCACCAAGCATGACGTCGATATGGAAGCGCTGTGCCGCAGTCTCTGCCTGTCCTGGGACGAGGTGAAGACGTTGGCCGCCGATCCCCTGGTCACGATCGGCGCGCACAGCATCAGCCATAGCAATCTCGCCAAACAGGCGGCGGAGATCGCCACGCAGGAAATGGCGATGAGCCGGGCACAGATCGAACAGGCGCTGGAGCGCCCCGTGCTGCATTTTGCCTATCCCTATGGCGACCGTGAAGCGGCCGGTGAGCGCGAATTCGCGCTTGCTGCGGCAGCCGGATTCAAGACCGCGGTGACGACGCGGCCCGGTATGCTGTTCGCCGAGAACGCCGGCCACATGACCGCGCTGCCGCGCGTCTCGCTCAACGGCAACTACCAGGACAGGCGGATTCTGCCAGTGCTGACCTCGGGCGCCGCGACCGCGATGTGGAACGGTTTTCGCCGGATTGCGGCGGCGTAGCCGTCAAGCTCCGCCGTCGTGGCAAACCTCAGGCGTCGTCCTGGCGAAAGCCAGGGCGACGACGGGGGCGCATTCCTTGACTCTCCCCGGGCACCGGCTCACACAGCCTCCAACCCAAGGGAGGCACCATGTTCAACGAACTGTTCTCGCTCAAAGGCCGCGTTGCGCTCGTGACCGGCGGCTCGCGTGGCATCGGCAAGATGATCGCGGCGGGATTTCTCAGCGCCGGCGCGGCAAGGGTCTACATCACCGCGCGCAAGGCGGGGCCGTGCGAGGAGACCGCGAAGGAGCTCACCGCGCGATATGACGGCGAATGTATCGCGCTGCCGATCGACATCTCCACGGTTGCCGGCGCCGAGCTGCTGGCCAGTGAATTTGGGAAGCGCGAGCCGAAGCTCGACATCCTCGTCAACAATGCCGGCGCGGCCTGGGGCGCGGCGTTCGACGAATTCCCCGAAAGCGGCTGGGACAAGGTGATGAATCTGAATGTGAAGGCGCCGTTCTTCCTGACCAAGGCGCTGGCCGGCCCCTTGCGCGCGGCAGCTTCCGCCGAACGGCCGGCGAAGGTGATCAACATCGCCTCGATCGACGGCATCTTCGTCAATCCGATGGAGACCTATTCCTATGCCGCGAGCAAGGCCGGGCTGATCCACCTGACCCGGCGTATGGCGGTGAAGCTGATCTCGGATCATGTCGTGGTCACGGCGATCGCGCCGGGCCCGTTCCAGTCCGACATGAATCGCGCTGCGCGCGATCATGGCGACGAGGTCGCAACGCGCGTGCCGGCGGGGCGCATCGGCACCGACGAAGACATGGCGGGCGCCGCGATCTATCTCGCCTCGCGCGCGGGAGACTACGTGGTGGGCGCGACCATCGCGGTCGATGGCGGCATCGTCTATGCGAACCCAGGGATCAAGGGGAGCGGATGGGATAGTTGAGGGTGAGGCACCGGCGGTGCGCTCCCTCGCCCCGCTCTTGCGGGGAGAGGGTTGGGGTGAGGGGCCCCTCTCCGCGGACGAGATTGTCGACGCACCTGTACCCCCTCACCCGGATCGCATCTGCGATGCGATCCGACCTCTCCCCGCAAGCGGGGAGAGGTGAAGAAACTTACGACTCGATCTTCACATACTCGAAATCGCCGGGCTTGTTGTCGATGCCGACCTTCGGCGGCGAGATCCAGGAGGCGAACTTGCCGGTTTCGGTGACGGGCTGCATCAGGGAGGTGATGAAGTCGCCGTCGCTCGCCGACGGCAGCCACTCGTCCTTGCGCTTCGCCCAGGTGGCCTCGTCGATCAAAATGCCGTCGGGCGTGGCGTGGATGTCCTTGAACTCGCCGATGTGGCGGTGGAAGGCGACGTTGGGCAGGGTCAGCTTGTAGTCGTAGCCCGCGGTCGAGATCACCTTGTTCCAGCGCAGCATGCCCTTGACGCAGTCCTGGCTGTAATCGTCGCGCAGGCGCATATTGAGCGCGGTCAGCGCCGGCTCGTCGACCAGCTTGATCTCGCCGTTAATGAACTTCAGCACCGGATAGGTAGCGTTCTTGAGCTGGTGATCGTCCTCGATCTGGGTCTCGTGATAGCGCCCCTTGATGCCGGCATTGAAGGCATTGGCCGCGTTGGTCGAGACCTCAGAGCCGAACAGGTCGAGCGACAGCGTATAGTGCAGGTTCAGCTTCTTCTGGATGGTCGGCAGGTCGATCACGCCGAGCGCGCGGACTTTTGCGATGTCGGTCGGGTCGGTGATGCCGGCTTCGCGCATCGCATCGCAAGTGCGCTGCACGACGCGAGTGATGCCGGTCTCGCCGACGAACATGTGGTGCGCCTCTTCCGTCAGCATGAAGCGGCAGGTGCGCGACAGCGGATCGAAACCGGACTGCGCGAGTGAGTGCAGCTGCATCTTGCCGTCGCGGTCGGTGAAATAGGTGAACATGAAGAAGGACAGCCAGTCCGGCGTTGCCTCGTTGAAGGCGCCCAGCATGCGCGGCGCATCGGCATCGCCGGAGCGGCGGCGCAGCAAATCATCGGCTTCTTCACGGCCGTCGCGACCAAAGTACTTCTGAAGCAGATAGACCATCGCCCAGAGGTGACGGCCTTCCTCGACGTTGACCTGGAACAGATTGCGCATGTCGTAGAGCGAGGGCGCGGTCTTGCCGAGATGGCGCTGCTGCTCGACCGAGGCGGGCTCGGTGTCACCCTGGATCACGATGAGGCGGCGCAGCATGGCGCGATGCTCGCCCGGCACTTCCTGCCAGGCCGGCTCGCCATAGTGCTCACCGAACGGCACGACGCGGTTCTCTTCCTGCGGCGCCAGCAAGATGCCCCAGCGATACTCGGGCATACGGACATAGTCGAACTTGGCCCAGCCGCGCGGATCGACGGAGTAGGCGGTGCGCAAGTATACCAGCGATTCCTGGAAGCCCTCGGGCCCCATGTCGCTCCACCAGTCCATGTAGCCGGGGTGCCAGCCTTCCAGCGCCTTGAGCACCTGGCGGTCTTCGGCGAGATTCACGTTGTTCGGAATCTTGGTCGAGTAGTCGACGTTCATGATATTCATGTTCATGGCCGTGCTCCTTGCGATTTCGTTCCGTCATGCCCGGCCTTTGTGCCGGGCATCCACGTTCTTGCTTCCTTGAGCCAGGGACGTGGATGGCCGGGACAAGCCCGGCCATGACGCAGTGAATGTCGTTACACCCGCGTCATATCGAATTTCGGCTTCTGCCCGCTGCCGTAGCGGCGCAGCGCGCCTTCCTCGCCGACCGCGTTCGGGCGCTGGAAGATCCAGTTCTGCCAGGCCGTCAGGCGCGCAAAGATCTTTGATTCCATCGTCTCGGGGCCGACGAAGCGCAGGCTCGCTTCCATGCCGGTGAGGCTGTCGGGCGAGAAGCTGGCGCGCTCCTCCAGGAAGACGCGGACTTCATCATCCCAGTCGATGTCGTCGAGCGCGAAGGTGACGAGACCGAGCTCTTCCGCCTGCTCGGCGTCGAGCGCGGTGCCGAGCGTCGCCTCCGCGCGCTCCACGTCGGACGGATCGGCCTGGAAGCGCGATTGAAGCCGCGTCAGGCCGTGGCTCATCGGATACGGGCCGAAATTCATCGCGGACAGTTCGATCGATGGCGGCGGGCGGTTGTCACCCTGGCGCGTGCCGACCAGCATGTAGGAGCGGTCGGCGGCGAACACGAGCTCGGCCAGCGTGCCGGCAAAGCAGGACCCGGGCTCGACCAGCGTCACCAGCGTGCGCGAGGTCACGTCGATGCGCTTGAGGACTCGCTTCCAGTAGTGCCTGATTTCGTTGACCAGCCAGTGCGCCTTGTTGGCTTCGAGGAAGGCGTCGCTGGCAAGCACATGGGCGCGGTCGCCATGGCTCTTGAACACCAGCATGGCGATCTCGAGCTCGTTGATGCGCAAATGCAAAATGGCATCGTCGAGCTCGCGTGCAAGCTGAAGCGGCCAGAACGAAGCCCCTTGCGCCATCATGCCGTCGATGTCGGCCGGCGGCGCCGCTTCCGGCGCCTTGATCGAAATGGTGGCGATGCGCGCTGTGCGATCGATATCGACCGTGACGAAGCCGTAGCGGATGCTGTTCTCGTCGATCAGGCGCTTGAGCGGCGCCAGCGCGATGCCCTTGCCGCTGCCCTTGCGCTTCGAGGCGGCCGCGAATTCCTTGGCGCGCTCGGTGATCTTGGCCTCGAGCTTCGAGTTCGGCGCGATCTCATCGACGAGGCGCCATTGCACGGCGCGCTTGCCCTTCACGCCCTCCTCGATGGTGCAGAAGAAATCGGCGTGGTCGCGGCGCACTTTTCGCTTGTCGACGACGCGTGTCAGCCCGCCGGTGCCGGGCAGCACCGCGAGCAGCGGCACTTCGGGCAGCGCAACAGCGGACGAGCCGTCGTCGGCGAGGATGATGTGATCAGTCGCGAGCGCGAGCTCATAGCCGCCGCCGGCCGCCGAGCCGTTCACCACCGTGATGAAACGCTGGCCGGAATTCTCCGAGGAGTCCTCCATGCCGTTGCGCGTCTCGTTGGTGAACTTGCAGAAATTGACCTTGTGGGCGTGGGTGGAGCCGGCGAGCATGCGGATATTGGCGCCGGCGCAGAACACGCGGTTTTTGGCCGAGCGCATCACGACGACCTTCACCTCGGGATGCTCGAAGCGCAGCCGCTGGAGCGCATCCGCGAGCTCGATGTCCACACCTAGATCGTAGGAATTGAGCTTGAGCAGATAGCCCTCGAACAGGCCGCCATTCTCGTCGACGTCCATGGTCAGCGTCGCGACGTCGCCATCGACCGCGAGCTTCCAATGCCGGTAGCGGGACGGATCAGTCTGGAAATCGATGAATGTCGCGCCGCCTGCGAGGCGCCGATCTTCCCCGGCCATGGGTCACACCCCTGAGCTTGATTATGCAATTTCGCCGTAGCGTTAGATGCACAATAATGCATCTTTTTGAATGCGTCTAGCCCCCTAACAGCCATTATATGCACTTTGTTTCATGCCTGGTCCAAGGCCGCGCCGATGTTGCGGGCCCGCTCCGGTCTGGGCGAGTCTCGGAGCGTCACACCGCTGCCGCCATCATGCGGCGCGTCCTTGCAGTCCCTGATCGTCGCGCAGGGCCGCTGTCGCAAATTGCCCAATCGCCTCAAGCGTCGCCGCCGGCGCCTCGCGATGCGGGGAATGCCCCGCGCCTGGAATGATTTTCAGATCGACCGGGCAGTAGCACTCCTGCTGCGCAATCTCGACCTGACGCAGGGTGCCATATTGGTCGTCCATGCCCTGCAGGACCATGACGGGAACGCGGATGTAGGCGAGGTATTCGGAAATGTCCCAGTCGCGGAATTTCGGATCGAGCCAGGCGCCGTTCCAGCCGTAGAAGGCATTGTCGACATCCTGATGCCAGCGCGCGAGCTTTGCCTTGAGGTCCGTGGACTCGTAGGCGGTCTTGATTGCAGAGATCGATTTCACCGAGATGTCCTCGACGATGAAATGCGGCGCGATCAGCACGAGACCGCTCAGGCGATGATCCTGATGCGCGCCGGCATAGATCGTCGCGATCGAGGCGCCGTCGGAATGGCCGAGCAGGAGGCCGCGCTTGAAGGAGATCGCGTCGAGCAGCTTCGGCAGCACGTCCAGCGCCTCGCGCTGCATGTAGTCGAGTGGTCGCGGCAGCGCGACCTTGCTCGACTGGCCGTAGCCTGCCCGCGAGTAGACGAAGATGCCGGCGCCTGTGGCTTGCTGAAGCTTGTCCGGGAAGTCGCCCCACTGCCCGACCGAGCCGAGGCCTTCATGCAGCATGACGATGGTGGGCGCGTCCGGGTTCAGCGGCGCGAGCCATTTGTATTCGAGGCGGGCGTCGCCGATGCTGAGGAAGCCGGTGGGGGTGAGGTTGATCATTGTCGAATTCCCATTCCTAGCCACTGCCGAGATGCCCACCCTCCCCTGGAGGGGGAGGGTCGATTCACAGCGAGCGTAGCGAGATGTGAAGCGGGGTGGGGTGACAGTCTGTCCACGGATGCGGTGCCCGCGTGGAGAGATCACCCCACCCCGCTTCGCATTGCGCTTTGCTCCATGCGAAGCGACCCTCCCCCTCCAGGGGAGGGTAAGGCGCGGCGAGTGCGGTACGCTCAGCACCCAGCATCAATTCGCCCCTTCCCGCAGCTTGAACCGCTGGATCTTCCCGGTCGCCGTCTTCGGCAGCGAGTCCACCACATCGATCCAGCGCGGATATTTCCACGGGCCGATCTTCTGCTTGACGTGCTCCTTCAGCATCTCCTGAAGATCGTTCGTCGTCGCGCCGGGGCGCAGCACGACAAAGGCCTTTGGCTTCAACAAGCCTTCCGGATCGGCCTCGGGTACGACGGCGGCTTCCAGCACGGCGGGATGCGTGATCAACGCGCTCTCGACCTCGAAGGGCGAGACCCAGATGCCGGAGACCTTGAACATGTCGTCTGCGCGGCCGCAGAAGGTGTAGCGGCCATCAGTGTCGCGGACATATTTGTCGCCGGTCCGTGTCCACGGTCCCTCGAAGGTGCGGCGGCTCTTGTGGCGCTGATTCCAATAGCCCTCGCCGGCGGAGGGGGCATCGACCAGGAGCTCGCCGACCTCGCCGTCAGCCACATCCTGGCCGGCCTCGTTGACGAGCCGCACCGCATAGCCCGGCACCGGCTTGCCCGAGGAGCCATACTTGATGTCGCCGGGTGCGTTCGACAGGAAGATATGGAGCAGCTCGGTCGAGCCGACACCGTCGAGAATGTCGACACCGAAGCGTGCCTTCCAGCTGTTGCCGACGGACTCCGGCAGCGCCTCGCCGGCCGAGGTGCAGATGCGCAGCGCCTTGCCGCCGCGCTCATTCTTCATGGTCTCGTCGTTGAGCATGGCCGCGAACAATGTCGGCACGCCGTAGAAGATCGAGGGGTTGTAACGGTTCATCAGGTCGAACATGCGTGCCGGTGTCGGCCGCTCGCTGTTCAGAATCACCGTGGCGCCGACCGACATCGGGAAGGTCAGCGCATTGCCGAGGCCATAGGCGAAGAACAGCTTTGCGGCGGACAGGCAGACGTCGTTCTCGCGGATGCCGAGCACCTGTTTTGCGTAGGTGTCCGCGGTCGCCTGCAAGTTCGAATGCAGATGGCGCACGCCCTTGGGCATGCCGGTCGAGCCCGAGGAATAGAGCCAGAAGGCAGGCTCGTCGGGATGCGTCGCCGCGGTAGTGAACTGATCGCTCTCGCCGGCGATCTCCTCGGCGAGCTGCTTGTGGCCGTTCTGCTTTGCACCGGAGACCACGACATGCTCGAGATCCGGCATGCGGCCGACGACGTCCTTGATGACGGGATAGAGCGCCTCGGACACGAACAGCACGCGCGCGCGGCAGTCGGCGAGTATGTAGGCGTATTGGTCCGCGGTCAGCAGCGTGTTGAGCGGCACCGGCACGATGCCGGCGCGGATCGCGCCGAGGAATACGATCGGGAAATCGACCGTATCAAGCATGATCATCGCCACGCGCTCCTCGCGGCGAACGCCGAGCCGACGCAGCATGTTGGCCGCGCGGCGGCTCTCACGTTGAAGCTCGCCATAGGTGAGCTGCGAGACGGTGTCGTCGAAGACGAGCTTGCCTCCCCTGCCCTCCTCGACGTTACGGTCGAGCAGCCAGGTCACCGCGTTGTAGGATCCCTCGCTCACGGACGTCTCCCCGAATTTAGAATTATAATTCATAGAAAGACACCACAGCGGCTTGCTGTCAATGCCAGCAGGCACTATGTTTCATTAAAACGCGCCGCAGGACATCCGCTAAAGAAGCCTCATGACCGAAAGTCCCTACGCCGAATCCCGATTTCTCGAACAGCTCGGCCAGCGCGTACGCACCATGCGCGCGCTGCGCGGCATGTCGCGCAAAGTGCTCGCCAAAGTATCGGGAATTTCGGAGCGCTACATCGCGCAGCTCGAGAGCGGCAAGGGCAATGTCTCCATCGTGCTGCTCCGCCGCGTCTCCGACGCGATGGGCGCACATCTCGAAGACCTGCTTCCCTCGGCGGATCCGACGCCGGACTGGCAGATGTTTCGCGATCTGTTGCGCAAGGCGACACCAGCGCAGATCGCGCAGGCCAAGGACCTGCTCGCCGGCGGCAGCGCGTCTGCGCCGCGGCGCGCGCCGTTCTGCGGCATTGCGCTGATCGGCCTGCGCGGCGCCGGCAAATCCACGCTCGGCCGGATGCTGGCGAAGAAGATCGGCTGGAGTTTTGTCGAGCTCAACAAGGAGGTCGAGCAGCAGAACGGGCTCTCGGTCGCCGAGATCATCGCGCTCTACGGCCAGGAAGGCTTTCGGCGCATGGAGCAGGCGGCGCTGCAGCAGCTGCTCGCGCGCAACGAGCTGATGGTGCTGGCGACCGGCGGCGGCATCGTCTCCGAGCCCCTGACCTTCGATCAGATCCTGTCGTCGTTCTACACGATCTGGCTGAAGGCCGAGCCGGAAGAGCACATGGCCCGCGTCCGCCGCCAGGGCGATCTGCGCCCAATGGCTGACGATCGCTCAGCGATGGCCGAGCTGCGCAACATCCTCTTGAGCCGCGAGCCGCTGTATTCGCGCGCGACGGCGGTGGTGGATACCGCGGGCCTCTCCGTCGACGCGGCGGCCGCGCGGCTAATCGACGCGGTGCGCCCGGTGCTGCAGAACGAAGCGCGCAGTTTTGGATTGCGCAGCGTGGCGCTGTAAAGATGACTGACAGCACCGTCACTATCTCCATGTTCGAGCGGATCGGCGGCAGTGCCACGATCGAGCTTCTGGTCGATCGCTTCTACCAGCGCATGGACACGCTGCCGGAGGCGAAAGTCATCCGCGCGATGCATGCGGCCGACCTCGGCCTGATCAGGGACGTGCTGAAGCGCTATCTCACCGAATGGACCGGCGGCCCGCGGCTTTACTCTGTCGAGAAAGGCCATCCGCGGCTGCGACAGCGCCACATCGGTTTTTCCATCGGCGATGCCGAGCGCGACGCGTGGATGGTGTGCATGCGCGGCGCGTTGGAGGAGACGGTGGCAGATCGTGCCGCGCGGCAGGATCTCGACAAGGCGCTGTCCGGCCTCGCCGACTGGATGCGCAACCGGAATTGATCCGAGCGTGGAGCTCCCGACCTTTAGCCCGCCCACAGGAGCTGCGACGCGGTTAGATCGACCAGTAATGCGGATGCGGATAGGGCCGCGAGCGGTCGCCCCAATCGAACGCGTCGCCGTCGAATTCGCATGGGCCGCTGCTGAGCTGGTCCAGCGTCACCTCGGCCTGGAAGGCCTGACGTCCCGGATCATATTTCAGCGCGCTCCACTGCAGAGGATAGTGGTGATGAGTGCCGAGCAGCCGGCCGGTCTTGATCACGGCGTAGGCGACGGTTCCGCTCACCTTGTCGAGCATCAATCGCTCGATCGTGCCGAGCTTGCTGCCGTCACTCCCATAGACGGCGACGTGCTCGACGCGATCACTGGGAACCATGGTGTGTTGCATGGCGTGCTCCCTGATCTTGTTCGGATAGCATTATAGCACAGACGGCGGCGTGTAGGACGGCTCTGCGTCAGCCCAGTCCGCTCTTGCGTTGCACCTAAAGCTACAGAAGTTGCGAGCGCACCGCCTCCGCGCCGTCGCGCAACAGCGGCAGGAAGCGATCGAGCAGCTCCTGAGCGGGCACGCGGTCGACATGGGCGCCCATGTTGATGGCGGCAACGATCACGCCGTCGTAACGGCGGACGGGGACCGAGATCGAGCGGAAATGCGGCTCCGCTTCGCGGTCAACCAGCGAGTAGCCCTGTGCGCGGTCGGCGCTGATGCGCGCGAGCAGCGCCTTCGGATCGGTTTCAGTCTGCGGCGTCAGCGCCTCGCGGTTCATCGCATTCAGGCGCGCGGCGAGATCGGCATCGTCGAACTGGCCGAGCATGGCGCGGCCGACCGAGGTGCAGAAGGCCGGCAGCCGGTAGCCGATCTCCAATCCGCCCGAAAACACCCGCGTCGGACCGCCGCGGGCGATAAACACGACGTCATCACCATCGAGCACCGCCAGCGAAGAGATTTCCTGCGCCGCGATTGCGATGCGATCGAGCACGGGCTGAAGCACGGCGATGATCTGACTCGAGCGCAAATAGGATGTAGCCAACGTCAGCACATGCGGCGTCAGCGAGAACAGCTTGCCATCGCCGGAGACGTAACCGCCGCGCTGGAGCGTGAGCAGCATGCGCCGCGCCGTGGCGCGCGGCAGATCGGCGGCACGGGCGAGATCGCTCAGCGTCATCGGGCCGGCCGTGGCGCCGAAGCACTGCAGCAGCCGCAAACCACGATCGAGGCTCTCGACGAAATCCGTCGCGCGCTCGTCACTCTCGCTGCGCTTCAGCTTGGGCATGGCTTCGGGACAATCCTGCAAAATAGTGCTTGCTGCAGCTCCAAGGCATGTCATAATTCGCCCATTCGTTCAATAGGCGAACAGACGCCCTCCACAAGGATGCACGCGCCATGATGAGCCAGGAGCAGAACGACCTGATCACCCGCACCGGTCCGAAGGATCCTTGCGGCAAGTTGATGCGGAGTTATTGGCAGCCGGCGGCGCTGGTGGACGAGCTGGAGGGTGCGCGGCCGATCCGTCCCGTAAAACTGCTCGGCGAGAGCCTGGTGCTGTTCCGCGACGAGCAAGGGCGTTACGGCCTGATCGATCGCCACTGCGCGCATCGCGGCGCCGACCTCGCCTTCGGGCGGCTCGAACATGGCGGACTGCGCTGCGCCTTCCATGGTTGGCTGTTCGACGCCACCGGTCAGTGCATCGAGACTCCGGCCGAGCCGAAGGACTCAAAACTCTGCCAGAACATCCGCCAGCGCTCCTATCCCGTGATGGAGAAGAGCGGCATCCTCTGGGCTTATCTCGGCGAAGGTGAGCCGCCGGCATTCCCGGAGATCGACTGCTTCGTTGCGCCGGGCTCTCACACCTTCGCCTTCAAGGGCCACATGGCCTGCAACTGGCTGCAGGCGCTCGAAGTCGGCATCGATCCCGCGCACGCCTCCTATCTGCACCGCTTCTTCGAGGATGAAGACACTTCCACCGCCTACGGCAAGCAATTCCGCGGTGCCTCGGCCGGCTCGGACCTGCCGATGACCAAAATCCTGCGCGAATATGACCGCCCGATCATCAATGTCGAGCACACCGAATACGGTCTCAGGCTGATCGCACTGCGCGAGATCGACGAGGAGCGCACCCATGTGCGCGTCACCAATCAGCTCTTCCCGCATGGCTTCGTCATCCCCATGAGCACGGAGATGACGATCACCCAGTGGCACGTGCCGGTCGACGACGAGAACTGCTATTGGTACGCGATCTTCACCAGCTACACCAACCCGGTGGACAAGACGAAGATGCGCGAGCAGCGGCTCGAGCTCTATGAGCTGCCCGACTACAAATCGCGCAAGAACAGCAGCAACGATTACGGCTTCGATCCGCACGAACAGCAGACCGCGACCTACACCGGCATGGGCACCGACATCAACGTCCACGACCAGTGGGCGGTGGAATCGATGGGCGCGATCCAGGACCGCACCAAGGAGCATCTCGGTCAGAGCGACAAGGCGATCGTGCAATATCGCCGCCTGCTGCGGCAGGAGATCGAGAAGGTTTCGGGTGGCGAGAAGCCGATGCTGTTCCTGAACGAAGCCAACGCGCGCAGCATCCAGGGCCCGGCGACCATGGACGGCATCGGCCCGACGCGGGGCTGGGAGACCTATTGGATGGAAGTCGACGTCAAGCGCCGCCGCGGCGCGCCATGGACTGCGCCGGTGCCTAAGGACATTGCCGACAACGTGCATCGGCTGACGGCGGCAGAGTGACCTTAGTGCATCGAAGCCGTAGGGTGGGCAAAGGCGCAAAGCGCCGTGCCCACCATGCTTTCTTTCAGACGATAGGCACGCGGTGGGCACGCTGCGCTTTGCCCACCCTACGGTAGCGGAGTCAACGTGATGGCCTATCCTCGTCATTGCGAGCGCAGCGAAGCAATCCAGAAATGCCCCCGCAGAGAGACCCTGGATTGCTTCGCTACGCTCGCAATGGCGGAGTATGTTGCAGCAGCTTCGCGTCGAACGACTAGAGGAGTGGAGAAGTGACTTTCGTCGCGCGTCATGGGCTGTGGTCGGATGAGCAGAGGGACGCGGCGACGCGCATGCGCCGCATCGTCGAGGAAAAGAACCTCGAGGTCATTCGCCTCGCCTTTCCCGACCAGCACGGCATCTTGCGCGGCAAGACCATCATCGCCGCCGAAGCTCTCGCCTCGCTGGAGAGCGGCTGCTCCATCACCACCACCATGCTCGCCAAGGACACCTCGCATCGCACGGTGTTTCCGGTATTCACCTCAGGCGGCGGCTTCGGCATGAAGGAGATGGAGGGCGCGGCCGACGTGCTGATGGTCGCCGATCCCACCACCTTCCGCGTTTTGCCTTGGGCGCCGGCGACGGGCTGGGTGCTGTGCGATCTCTATTTTGGCGACGGCCGTCCGGTGCCGTTTGCAACCCGCGGACTCTATCGCAAGGTGCTCGATGAGCTCGGCATGCGCGGCTACGATTTCGTTGCGGGCCTCGAAGTCGAATTCCACATCTTTAGACTCGACGACCCGCATATGCGCCCGGAAGACGCAGGCCAGCCCGGCACGCCGCCTTCGGTGAGCTTGCTCAGCCACGGCTATCAATACCTCACCGAGCAGCGCTTCGATCAGATGGAACCGGTGCTGGAGATTTTGCGCCGCGACATCGTCGCGCTCGGATTGCCCTTGCGCTCGGTCGAGGTCGAGTTCGGGCCGAGCCAGTGCGAGTTCACCTTCGCGCCGAGGAAAGGGCTCGAACCGGCCGACAACATGGTGCTGTTCCGCTCCGCCGTGAAGCAGATCGCGCGCCGGCATGGCTATCACGCCACCTTCATGTGCCGGCCGAAACTGCCGAACGTGTTCGCGAGCGGCTGGCACCTGCACCAGTCGATCGTCTCGCGCACGACTGGCGAGAACCAGTTCATGGCCAAAGAAACGGCAAAGAAAACGGCAAAGGACGACGGCGAGCCGCTTAGCGCGTTCGGCAAGGCGTACCTGGCCGGCCTGCTCGACCACGCCCGCGCCTCCACCGTGTTCACCACCCCGACCATCAACGGTTACAAGCGCTACCGCTCCTATTCGCTGGCGCCGGACCGCGCGATCTGGGGCCGCGACAATCGCGGCGTGATGATCCGCGTGCTCGGGGCGGCCGGCGATGCGGCGACGCGCCTGGAAAACCGCATCGGCGAACCCGCTGCCAATCCCTATCTCTACATGGCCTCGCAGATCCTGTCGGGCCTCGACGGCGTCGATCGCAAGCTCGATCCGGGCCCCTCCGCCGATACCCCCTACGAGACCAAGGCGCCGCTCCTGCCGAAATCGCTGCGCGATGCGGTTTCCGCACTCAAGGACGATCCGTTCTTCCGCGAAAAGCTCGGGCCTGAATTCGTCGACTATTACACCCACATCAAGAACGCCGAGATCGATCGCTTCCTCGCCGAGGTGACCGACTGGGAGCACCGCGAATATTTCGAGGCGTTCTGATCCGTGGGCGCCGTCGTTCCGGATCGCGCGAAGCACCAGACCCGGAACAGCGAGATTCCGGGGTTCAGTCCTGCGGACCGCCTCCTGAATGACGGCAGGTCGCGCTCACACCGGCGTGAGGCCGTTTCGTCCCGCCGGTTCCGACGACATCGCAAACCCGCCCCACGAAGCCATTTTCCGATAGCGGCGAAAATCCCCGGAAAGAAAGCGGGCGCAGACTATTGCCCATGATGAACAATGGAGTTCGATCATGTTGAGTCAGTTGTTCAGTCTGATCTATCGCCTCTCCTGCCGGTCCACCCTGATCGAAATCGGCACGCACCGTCTGGCACGTTAGGCGCTGGCCGGCGCGATCAGGTAAGACGGACTGACCAGATGACGGGGATTCCCATGCGCAAGCTGATCCTGATTGCCGCGATGTCGCTGCTGGCGACGCAAGTGCATGCCGGCGGGTCGCGGAGCCTGAGCTTGGCGGCAACAAATCCGAACCAGCAGGCAGCCGAGCCGTCGGTCACATCGGCTGCACCGCAGGCTCCGGCAGCAACGCCGCCGGCAAATATCCAGACAGCGACCACCACGCCGACGACTACGACCGCGCCTGCCGCGACTGCGCCGGTTGCCACAGCACCTGCACAGTCAGCCGCAGCGCCGGTATCCAGCACGACCGAAGCGGCCAAGCCAAAGCGCCGCCAGCCCTCGGTCGAAGCGCGTGTGATCCGCGAATTGCACCGGCACGGGATTTATTGGTGAGAGCACCCGCCTTCTCCACCGTCATTGCGAGGAGCCCTTGCGACGAAGCAATCCAGACTGCCTCCTCGGAGATGGTCTGGATTGCTTCGCTGCACTCGCAATGACGGGGAGAGAGCGGGGACTCAGATCCCCAAATATTTGTGCTGGAGATCCGGCGCGGCCATCAGCTCGTCGGAGGTGCCGCTCCACACCGTCTTGCCGCGCTCGATGATGTAGTGGCGGTCGCAGATGCGAGCGAGGTGATCGACATTCTTGTCGACCACCAGGATCGACTGTCCGCGGCTCTTGAGCAGCGACAGGCAATTCCAGATCTCCTCGCGGATCAGCGGCGCGAGACCTTCGGTCGCTTCATCCAGAATCAGGAGTTTTGGATTCGTCATCAGCGCGCGGCCGATGGCGAGCATCTGCTGCTCGCCGCCGGAGAGCTGGTTGCCCATGTTGGCGGCACGCTCGGCGAGGCGCGGAAACAGCACGTAGATCGCGGCCAGCGTCCAGGGATTCGGGCTGCCGAAGCGATCGGCGGCGGCGGCCACGAGATTTTCGCGCACGGTGAGGTTCGGGAAGATCTGGCGTCCTTCAGGGACGAGGCCGACGCCGAGTTTTGCAATTCTGTACGACGGAAGTTGTCGCACCTCGGCGCCCGCAAAGCGGATCGCGCCTGATCGCGCCGGCGTCAGGCCCATGATCGAGCGGATCGTCGTAGTCTTGCCCATGCCGTTGCGGCCCATCAGCGAGACCATCTCGCCGGGCTTGATCGACAGCGACAGCCCGAACAGTACCTGGGAGAGGCCGTAGCAGGTTTCGATGCCGTCGACGTCGAGCAGCGTGTCAGCCATGATGCGTCACCACATGCTGATCGCCGAGATAGGCGCGCTTGACGTCCTCGTTCTGGCGGATCGCGGCCGGATCGCCGGAGGCGATGACACGGCCGTACACCAGCACCGAAATGCGATCGGCGAGCGCGAACACCGCCGGCATGTCGTGCTCGACCAGCACGATCGAGACCTCTTTGCGCAGCTCCTGGAGCAGCTTCACCATGCGCTGGGATTCGGTGACCCCTAAGCCGGCCATCGGCTCGTCGAGCAGCAGGAGCTTTGGCTTGCTCGCGAGCGCAACCGCAAGCTCGAGCTCGCGGCGCTCGCCATGGCTCAGCCTGGACACCACGACATCGGCGCGATGCGACAGGCCGACGCGATCGAGCGCGGCATGCGCGGCATCGCGCAGGCCCTTCTCCTTGCGCGCGTTGGCGAAGAAGCGGAACGACGTGCCGGCATGCGCTTGGGCTGCCAGCGCGACATTGTCGGCGGCGGTGAAATCGAGCAGCAGCGAGGTGATCTGGAACGAACGGGCAAGGCCCAGCGCGCAGCGGCGATAGGCCGGCAGATAGGTGATGTCGCGCCCAGCCAGCGAGACGCTACCGGAATGCGGTTCGAGATGCCCGGTGAGCTGGCTGATCAGCGTGGTCTTGCCGGCACCGTTCGGGCCGATGATGGCGTGCAGCTCGCCGCTAGCGACGTCGAGCGAGACGTTGTCGGTCGCGATGATGCCGCCGAAGCGGCGCACCAGCTTTTCGACGCGGAGCAGGGGTTCAGCCACGGCCAGCCCTCCCGAGCGCACCCATGATGCCGCCGCGGCCGAACAGGACGATGAGCAGCAAGAGCGGGCCCATGATCAGCGCCCAGTATTCGGTGATCTGCGACAGGAACTCTTCCAGCAGCAGGAACACCACCGCTCCCATGATCGGGCCGAACAGCGTGCCCATGCCGCCCAGGATCACCATCACCATGAGATCGCCGGAGCGGGTCCAGTACATCACGGCCGGGCTGACGAAATCGGTGTTGTTGGCGAGCAGCGCGCCGGCAAGGCCGCACATAGTGCCTGATATGACGAAACAGACGAGCTGGTAGCGCTTGGCCGGGAAGCCGATCGCCTGCATGCGTTGCTCGTTGGAGCGCAGGCCCTGCACGACGAGGCCGAAGCGCGAATTGACGATGCGCCAGATCAGGAAGACGACGCCGAGGAGGCAGGCGAGGCAGAGATAATAGAACTGCGTACGGTTCGAGAGATTGATCAACCCGGAGAAGTCGCTGCGCTGGTAGACGGTGAGGCCGTCGTCGCCGCCATAGCGCGCCAGGCCCGAGGCGACGTAATAAGCCATCTGCGCGAAGGCCAGCGTGATCATGATGAAATAGACGCCACGGGTGCGAAGCGAGAGCGCGCCGATCACCAGCGCATAAGCCGCGGAGGCCGCGAGCGCGACCGGAAACTGGATGAAGCCGCTTCCGACACCTTCCTGCGCCAGCATCCCGACTGCGTAGCCGCCGATGCCGAGATAGGCGGCGTGGCCGAAGCTCATCATGCCGCCGAAACCCATGATGAGGTTGAGGCTCGCGGCCGCCAGCGCCAGGATGATGATGCGGGTGAACAGAGTCAGGATGAAGATGTTGCCGGTCAGGTGCGAATAGAGCGGTAGCAGCACGAGGCCCACCAGCATCAGGGCCGTGACGGCCTTGCTCACAGTGAAAGCCTTCATCGACGACTGGCCGGAAACAGCCCCTCCGGCCGCACCACCAGCACGATCGCCATGAGGAGGTAGATCAGCATGGACGACAGCGCGGGCGCGGCGGTGGAGGCGGCGGCGCCGCTCAGCACCTGCCGCAGCAGGTTGGGCAGGAAGGCGCGGCCGAGCGTGTCGATCATGCCGACGAAGATCGCGGCGAGGAATGCGCCGCGGATCGAGCCGATGCCGCCGATCACGATGATGACGAAAGCGAGGATCAGGATGTTCTCGCCCATGCCGATCTGCACGGTGAGGATCGGCGCTTGCATCAATCCGGCAAGGCCCGCGAGCGCGGCACCTAAGCCAAACACCAGCGTGTAGAGCAACTTGATGTTGATGCCGAGCGCGCCGATCATCTCGCGGTTGGAGGCGCCGGCCCGGATCAGCATGCCGATGCGGGTGCGCATCACGCCGAGATAGAGCAACAGCGCCACCAGCAGCGCGACGACGATGATGGCGAGCCGGTAGGCGGGGTAGTGGATGCCGGGCAGGATCGGCACCGGCACGGTGAGCCAGGCCGGCAGCGGCAGCGCAAGGCCCGCCGGGCCCCAGATCAGCCGCACCGCTTCATTGAAGAACAGGATCAGACCGAAGGTTGCGAGCACGTGGTCGAGATGGTCGCGGCCATAGAGATGCCGCAGCGCGCTCATCTCGAGCACGATGCCGAGCACCAGCGTCGCGCCCAGCGCCAGCAGTGCACCGAGCAGGAAGCTGCCGGTCCAGGCCGCGAAGGTCGCGGCGAAATAGGCGCCCATCATGTAGAGCGAGCCGTGCGCGAGGTTGACGAGATCCATGATCCCGAACACCAGCGTCAGGCCGGCGGCGAGCAGAAACAGCAGCAGGCCGAACTGCAATCCGTTCAAGAACTGTTCGACGACGAGCAGCATCAAGACTCTTTCAGGCGCACGCGGTGTCGCGCCGATGTTCGAACACAGTCGCCATCAGTGAAAGAGCTCCCCCTGCCTGCTCAAGGCCGAAAAATGGGTAATGGCAGTATCGTTCCGAGGCAAGAGCGATTTGACACCAAACATGCACTTTGTTGCATCTCGGCGCACGTGGCCGAAACTTGCTGTGCAATGCAAAAAGGTTGCCGCGCGGCATGGGGCAACCTGCCGCACCCAAACGATCACCCTCCCCCGGCAGGCCGAGGAGGGTGCGAATGTCGTCGAAATTCGGCGAGAGATGCGTCTAGTGCGACGTCATCTGGTGGGGAAAGTCGTCCGGTTCGGCGAGCACGCTGTTAGCCGTCGAGGCCTCGAGCGCGGCCATCCGGAACAGGTACGCCAGCGTCGCCAATCCGGAATCGTCCGCCATCTGCGCCAGCTCGAGCGCCATGTCGGACATGTAGCCGAGGTTCTCGTCCTTGGTCTGCGCCATGATCTGGCTGTCCCGCATCAGGTTCGACATCTCAGGCGCTCTTTCGTTGCGCGGCAAGGCCGCGGAGGTTGGCACGGGCAATGCAGTCGATCCGCGGACCGTCCTGCTGGACGACGCTCGTCATTCCGATACGGTCACGCACGACATCGAGCGACTCCTGACGGACCTCGATCGTTGCCGCCATGGTCCAGGAATTTTCCACCAGCGCCGGCAATCCCAGCGGCGTCACGATGAATCCGATGTCGTTGAAGCGCGGCAGCCACCACGTCTCCATGACGAGACAGAGACGCTCGATGCCCTGATCGAGACAGAACTCCTGCGCAGCCGCCATCAATTGTAGATTGAACGCGCCGTCGCGGCGCTCGCGCGACACGAAGAAGCGCGACCACTCCCAGACCAGCGGGTCCGACGGGCAACCACGCACCGCCGCGAGATGCGGGAAGACTTCGCTCATCATCGTCGGTCTGGTGGTGGGATACAGGCGGGAGCCGCCGAGCACCCGGCGGTTTTCGAGAGCCAGCAGGTAGACCGCGTCCTCATTGTCGTAGCTATCGATCTCGCGGCCGTCGGGCTTGCGTAGCGCCTCCCATTTCCGCTCCTCGACAAAAATCTCGTGACGAACCCGAAAATACTGTTCGAGAACGTCTTCGTAGAGATGCCGATTGACGGCAGAAATCACATGAATCATGAACTCCCCCATGGCTCGAAATGAGGGGGAGCCTCAGCGAAAAAGGCAAAGTCGACTATTGGGAAATTTCCCAGTAGGCGAGGATTTCAGGGATTGATGATTCTGTGGCGGATCGCGATCGCGACCGCATGCGTCCGGTTGACCGCACCGAGCTTGCGCGCGGCAGTTGCAAGATGCTCTTCCGCCGTGCGTTGCGTGATGTGCAGGATCTCGCCGATCTCCCAGGCGGACTTGCCTTGCGACGCCCAGGCAAGCACCTCGCGCTCGCGCGGGGTCAGGCGCATCGACGGATGCGGCGCCGGATCAAGCAGACGGCGAATGTGATCGAAGCCGTACATCCCGATCAGGTGCAGCGCCGGCTTGCTGCGCGCGTTGAGCTCGAGGTGGACGCCACCGAGCGAGACGCCGGCCTCGTAGCCGGTCAAGCCGTGGATCGGCACGACGAAGCCGCGCGACATGCGGAAATCGGCGGCGCGCCGCATCACCTCCACCGCACCCGGCTCCAGCTCCGGATCGTACGGCGCCTCAGACCACTCGAAAGGGTTCACCGTCTGCCGGCATTTGCGGATCACGGGGTCGACACGGTCGTAGCTCTTTTGGATGTAGAGGTCGAACCACTCCGCCGGCCACTTCTTGGCGAGCACCATCTGGGAAAAGCGTTGATCGGGATTCGGCAAGCCCGTTACGATGATATGCTCGAAACCGTATCGACCGAACGCAGTTGCAAGCGCGTCCATGGCGTCCGGAACCTTGGTATAGGCTCCCAGGCCTTCGATGAAGTCGAGCGCCTCCCGGCCATAGTCTACGGCGGACATCAGTGCATTTCCTGACTCTCGCCCTGCCGTATAGCACGTATTTGGGGGCTGCCTCAATTCGCTGCTCCCGTAGTTTGCCGGTGTTCCGTCCGCACTGAAGATTTAATCTACTTGTGGAAGAAGTGAGGTCCAGATACACCTGAACGCGTCCGTAGCGGGAAAACCACGATGCAAGACGAGGACATCGCCCTCAACAGCGTGCTCGGCCTGGAATTGAACCGCGTGTTTTTCGCCGTCCGCCAAACGGCAAACAAGCAGAAGATCATCGAGTTCGCGCGCGAGGTGCTGCAAAGCGAGCGCGCGGAGCTGGCGGACAGCCTCTTGCCCGAGGGCCCGGCAAGCTAGCCAACGCAGTTGCAGCAAACGACGCGTCCAGCGCGAGCGACGCCCTTGAACGTGCCGATTTTCGTCGAAACAGTTTGACCATTGCCTTCCCTTCTCCCCTTGTGGGAGAAGGTGGCGCGAAGCGCCGGATGAGGGGTTGTCTCCGCGCGTTCAAATGCGAGAGCTCGCAAGGCGGAGAGAACCCCTCACCCGTCTCGCCGCTTCGCGGCGAGCCACCCTCTCCCACAAGGGGAGAGGGAAGGCCCCCGCCACCACGATCATGCTTCGGATGCCCAGGACATGATGACGCTGCGCCAGGTTGAAGTGATCCGTGCCGTGATGGTGACGGGCACCATCGGCGGCGCGGCGAAGCTGCTCAACGTCTCGGCGCCGGGGATCAGCCGCCTCGTCAAATACACCGAGCGCTCGCTCGGCATCCGCTTCTTCCAGCGCCAGAACGGGCGCTACTTCCCGACGCCGGAAGCCGAGAACATCTTCGAGCAGATCAACGGCGTCTACAAGAAGGTCGACGACCTCTCCGAGATCATCTCCAAGATCGGCCGCGGTGGATTGTCGGAGCTACGCATCGGCTCGGTGCCGAGCATCTCGCAGGTGATGGTGCCGCGCGCGATCGAGCGCGTCCGCCGCCGCTATCCCGATCTCGGCATCGACATCAACATCCTCAAGCTCGAGGAAGCCATCGACTATCTGATGCTCGGCCGCGGCGAGTGCGTGGCGATGAGCTACCGGCTGGAGCATTCCGGGCTCGACTTCATGCCGCTCGCCTCGGGCGAGCTCTATTGCATCGTGCCGCCGGGTCACGAGCTCGCCGGCCGCAAGCAGGTCTCCGCCGCCGAGATCACCCGCTATCCGCTGATCGGCATCGATCCCAACGACCCCTACGGGCGGATCATGGCCGAGATCTTCGCGCGCAACCGGCTCGACTACAACATCACCATCCGCGCGCGCTTCGGCACCACGGTCTGCGCGCTGGTGAAGGCCGGGCTCGGCATCGCCATCATCGACCAGTTCACGGTGGCCCATGGCGGTTATCCCGGAATCGAGCTGTTGAAGATCACCGAGCCCACGCGGTTCGACACCTACATCGCAGTGAAGCGCGGCGCGCCGTTGTCGCTCCATGCCGAGTACTTCATCGACGCCCTGCGCGCTGAGATGCGCGCGGTCGAGCCGTCCCGCGGCAACAGCAAGGCCGGCCCGGCACGCGCGCGGAAGAAATAACATTATGTTAGGTTTGCCGGATAAAAGGGTAATTGTGTTAGGCCGGGGAAAGACTATCGTCAGAGCTGGAATTGCGCGGATTTCCCCGCTAATGGCCGGGACCGGACGCTCCCAACGAGACGATAGCGAACCATGTCGAAGCGCGGATACGCCGCCAGCAAGAAGCTTCTCACCGGCCTGATCGGCGCGCCGATCGCGCATTCCGCGTCCCCCGCCATGCATGAGCGCGCCGCCGAGGCGCTCGGCCTGCGCGGCCACTACCAGCTCATTGAAGTGGCCGGCGCCGATGCGACCGGGCTCCGCATGATGCTCGAAGGAGTGCGGCGGCTCGGCTTTGCCGGCGTCAATGTCACTTACCCTTACAAGGAAGCCGTGGTCCCGCTGCTCGACGCGCTGGCGCCGGGCGCTGCCGCCATGGGTGCGGTCAACACCGTCGTCGTCAGGGACGGCCGGTTGACCGGCCACAACACCGACACCACCGGCTTTGCGCGCGCGGTGGCCCCGCTGCTGGCCCCGTCCGCCAATGCCGTCGCCGTGATCGGCGCCGGCGGCGTCGGCAAGGCGATCGCGTTTGCGCTGGCGAGCCTGGACGTGACCGACATCCGCATTTTTGACAGCGAACCTGCGCGCGCCGAGAAACTCGCCTCGCTGCTTGCCAGACAGGGCGGCGCGAGGATGGCCGGAAGCGTCGAGGATGCGCTCGATGGCGCAACCGGCCTCGTCAACGGCACGCCAGTCGGCATGCTGCCGAACCGCGACACGCCAGTGCCGGCGGCACTGCTCAGGGCAGACCTGTGGGTTGCCGATGCCGTCTATTCGCCGCTGATCACGCCGCTGCTTGCCGCAGCGCGAGAGAAAGGCGCTCGGATCATGACCGGACGCGAGCTCGCGATCTTCCAGGCCGCCGACGCCTTCGAACTGTTCACGGGCCTTGCCCCATCGACCGAGATCATGGGAGAGGCTTTTGATACCGTGATGGCCGCGCGCAGCGCCGCCTATCAGGCAGCTTGAGACGAAGCGGCCGGGCACAAGGCCGCTTGCAAGATTTGAAACGGGAGGAGAGGACGATGAAATCAACGCTACTGGTGGGCGCGCTGCTCACCGCCATGACGGCAACGAGTGCCTTTGCCCAGGCGATCAAGCTCGCCGACGTCGCCGAGCTCTCGGGCGGCGGCGCCACCGTCGGCACCAACTGGAAGAACGGCATCGACCTCGCGATCGAGGAGATCAACGCCAAGGGCGGCGTGCTCGGCCGCAAGCTGGAGGTCACCCACGCCGACTCGCAGTCCAACCCCGGCGTCGCGCGCGCCCAGGTGCAGAAGGCGCTCGACGCCGAGCCCTATGTGCTGCTCGGCCCCGGCTATTCCGGCTCGGTCAAGGTCACCGCGCCGCTTGCCGCCGAAGCCGACATCGCGCAGATCATGGGCGGCGAGGCCGCCGAGCTGACGCAAGCAGGCAACAAGTTCCTGTTCCGCACCTCGTTCGGCCAGCAATCCTCGATGCCGAAGGTCGCCAAATACATCCATGACGAGATGAAGGCGAAGTCGGTCGCGGTGGTCTGGGTCAACAATGATTTCGGCCGCGGCGGCCGCGACGTCATCGTGAAAGAACTCGACCGGCTCGGCTCCAAGGTGGTCGCCGACCTCTCGACAGAAGCGGGCCAGGCCGATTTCGCCGCCGACGTCGGCAAGATCAAGGCTGCCAATCCCGATGCCGTGTTCGTCTACCTGAACGAGGAAGAGAGCGCGCGCATCCTGAAAGAACTGAAGCGCCAGGGTGTCACCGCGCCGCTGATGGGCGAGACCACGCTGATCGGCCAGAAGGTGATCGAGCTCGCCGGCGATGCCGCCAATGGCGCGCGCGGCCATGTCGGCCTCACCACCGACGCGCCGGTCGACCTCATCAAGGCGTTCCGCGAGAAGTTTTCCAAGAAGTACAATTACGTCCCCGATCACAACGGCCTGAAGGGCTATCTCGCCGTCTACATGGTGAAGGCCACCACCGAGAAGATGGGCAAGGTCGACCCGAAGAAGTTTGCCGACACGCTGCACGGTCTGACCATCAAGGCCGCGGACGAGCCGGGCATCCTGATGGACGTCACCTTCAGCGACACCGGCGACATCGACCGCCAGAGCTTCCTGGTCGAGGTGGTCGAAGGCAAGCAGGTGGTGAAGCAGGTGCTGCCCAAGGTGAAGTGATCTTCGCCTCTCCCCGCCTGCGGGGAGAGGCCGGAATTTGCAGAGCAAATTCCGGGTGAGGGGGAACCTCCGCGAGTTCGACTGTCACCGAATTCGCAGAGACTCCCCCTCACCCCGACCCTCTCCCCGCAAGCGGGGAGAGGGAGAGGAGAGAGGGGAACATGTCGAGCCTATTCGATCTTCTGGTCGCGGGACTCGCCACCGGCGCGATCTATGCGCTGGTCGCGGTCGGCTTCACGCTGCTGTGGCAGACCTCGCAGACCATCAATTTCGCCCAAGGCGAGTTCGTGATGCTGCCGGCGTTCCTGATGCTGGCGGTACTGCATGCCGGCGCGCCGTTCTGGCTCGCGATCATCCTCGGCATCCTCTTGTCGATGATCCTGCTCGGCCTCGCCTTCAAGATGCTGCTGGTCGATCCGATGATGCGCCACGGCGTGCTGCCGCTGGCGATCGCGACCATGGCGCTGGCGATCGGCATCAAGGAATCCGTCAAGCAGTTCTTCAGCGCCGAGGCCTCGCCCTTCCCGTCGGTCGTGCCGACCGGCGACATCTCCATTCTCGGCCATGCGGTGTCGCTGCAAAGCATTGGCGTGCTCGTCGTCGCTATTCTCGCTGTCTTCGGACTGACGGCACTTCTCAACCGCACCTCGCTCGGCCACCAGATGCAGGCGGCAGCGCAAAACCCGACGGTGGCGCGCATCATCGGCGTGCCGGTCGAGCGCATGATCCTGCTGACCTTCCTGATCAACGCCTTCCTGGTGGCGCTGGCTTCGCTGCTGATCACGCCGATCTATCTCGCCAAATTCTCCTCTGGCGAAGTGCTGGGCCAGGCCGCCTTCATCGCCGCGATCGTCGGCGGCTTCAACCAGGTGCGCGGCGCGATCGCCGGCGGTCTTTTGATCGGCGTGCTCGACAATCTCGCGGCCGCCTATGTCTCGACGCAGTACCGCGCCGCGGTGCCGATGATCTTCCTGATCGCCGTCATCCTGTTCCGGCCGCAGGGCTTGCTCGGCCGCGCCGAGGAGCGCACCGTATGAGCGGCTTCGCCAAACCCCTGAAGATCGCGCTCGGCCTTGCTGTCATCGCTGCGCTGATTATCGTTCCCATGAACTTCAACCGCTACGGCCTGTTCATCCTGAGCCAATGGGCGGTGATGAGCATCGCCGCGATGGGCCTCAACCTGACGCTCGGCTATGCCGGCCAGGTCTCGCTGGCGCAGGGCGCGTTCGTCGGCATCGGCGCCTATGCGGCGGCGATCATGACCACCCATGGCTGGCCGCTGCCGGCGGCGATTCTGGTCGCGATTGCCTTAAGCTTCGCGGTCGGCTGGGTGCTCGGCTATCCGGCGTTGCGCGTGCAGCATCACTACCTCGCCTTCGTCACGCTCGCCTTCTCCACCCTCGCCTTCCTGGTGTTCCGCAACGAGAGCTGGCTCACCGGCGGCATCTACGGCATCTCCAACATCCCGCGCCCGCACATCTTTGGGCTAGCGACCAACAAGCCGCTGCCGTTCTACTATGTCTGCCTCGGCTCGCTCGCGATCGTGTCGCTCGCAGTGTGGTGGCTGATCCGCTCGCCCTGGGGCCGCGCCTTCATGGCGCTGCGCGAAAACCCGCTGCGCGCGCAATCGCTCGGCGTCGACACCCGCCGCTACACGTTGATGGCGTTTGCGATCGGCTCGGCGCTTGGCGGCGTCGCCGGCGCGCTCTATGCGCCACTGACGCAATATATCGATCCCGTGCCGTTCAACCTGTCGCTCTCACTCGATCTGCTGATGATGGTGATCGTCGGCGGTGCCGGCTTCTATTTCGGCCCCTTCCTCGGCGCGATGATCGCCGTGCTGCTGCCGGAATGGCTGCGCTTCACGGAGGGCTATTATCTCATGCTCTACGCAGTCGCCGTCATGCTGCTGCTGATCTGGTCGCCAACCGGCATCCTGGGAATCCTCGATCGCGCCATGGCGGCACGGCGGACCAAGGCAGCGTCCGCGCTGCGTGCCGTCGCAAAATCCCGCCTGGAGACGGTGCAATGAACGCGGTCCTCGAGGTTACGAATATCAAGAAGAACTTTGGCGGCATCAGCGCCGTCGACGGCGTCTCTTTCGATGTGCGCGAGGGCGAGATCCTCGGCCTGATCGGCCCGAATGGTTGCGGCAAGTCAACCCTGTTCAACTGCATCCTCGGCCAGCTCACGCCATCGGGCGGCGAGGTCAAGCTCGACGGCAAGCTCGTCACCGGCCTGCGGCCCGCCGAGCTCAACAAATTAGGCGTCAGCCGCACCTTCCAGCTCCTGCAGGTTTTTCCAAAGCTCTCGGTGCGCGAGAACCTGATCCTCGCGGGCCAGGAGCACCAGGGCAACATGGCCTCGCGACTGGTCGGCCGCTCCGATGCCGGGCTGACTGAGGCCGCCAACCAGATGATCGGCTTTTTCAAGCTCGACCATCTCGCGGACGAGCCGGCCGGCGGCCTCTCCTATGGCCAGCAGAAGCTGCTCGATGCCGCCATGGCCTTCATGGGCGGCCCGCGCCTCGTGCTGCTCGACGAGCCCGCCGGCGGCGTCAACCCCTCGATGCTGGCGGACCTCAAGGACCGCCTGGTCGCGATCAACCGCGAGAAGAACGCCACCTTCGTCGTGATCGAGCACAACATGGAATTCGTGATGTCGCTGTGCTCCCGCGTCATGGTGATGGCGGAAGGCAAGGTGCTGGCGATGGGACGGCCGGACGAGGTTCGGAAAAACCCCGCCGTGATCGAAGCCTATTTGGGTCATTGAAGGAGCGGACCATGAGCGACCCGATCCTCTCGGTTCACAATCTCGTCGGCGGCTACGGCAAGATGACGATTTTGAACGGCACGACCTTCGCCGTACCTCAAGCCACGATCACGACGATCATCGGCCCGAACGGCGCCGGCAAGTCGACCGTGTTCAAGGCCATCTTCGGCCTGCTCAAGCTGCGCGAGGGCAAGATCAGCTTTGCTGGCCGCGACGTCACGAACTTGAGCCAGCGCGCGCTGCTCAATGCCGGCATCTGCTACGTGCCGCAGGGCCGCAACATCTTTCCCGAGCTGTCCGTGCGCCACAATATCGAGCTCGGCGGCGTCGCTGCCGGGAAGGGCCTCGACCTGCCGAGGCGGATCGAGGCGGCACTCGACCTGTTCCCGGCGCTGCGGCGGAAATCGACGCAGCAGGCTTCCACGCTCTCCGGCGGCGAGCAGAAACAGCTCGAGATCGCCCGCTCGCTGCTGCTCGAACCAAAGCTGGTGCTGATCGACGAGCCTTCGATCGGCCTGTCGCCGCTGATGGTGCAGCAGACCTTCGACATTCTCAAAAGCTTGCGCGACCGCGGCGTTACGATCCTGATGATCGAGCAGAACGCACGCTCGGCGCTGGAGATTTCTGACATCGGCATCGTGCTCGAGCTCGGCCAGACCCGCATGATCGACGACGCCAAGCGCATTCTGAACGATCCCCGCATCGGCCAGCTCTTCCTGGGCGGTGCCATGGAAGAGAGCGCGGCATGAGCGCCAAGATAGGCATCGCCGTTGCCGGCGCGGGCCTGATCGGCCGCCGCCATATCGAGCTGATCGAGGCATCGCCGGATTGCGTGCTGGCCGGCATTGCCGATCCTTCGCCGGCCGCTGGCGATTTTGCGCGGGCGCACAACACACCCTGGTATGCCGATCATCGCGCATTGCTGGAGCAGGAGAAGCCGGACGGGGTGATCATCGCCTCGCCGAACACGCTGCATCTGCCCATGGCGCTCGACTGCGCCGCGGCGGGCGTGCCGGCGCTGATCGAAAAGCCGGTGACCGACAGCGTCGCAGCGGCACGTCGCCTCTGTGAGGCGGTCAAGCGCAGCGGCGTGCCGATGCTGGTCGGTCACCACCGCCGCCACAATCCGATCATCAAGTCGGCCCGCGAGGCTGTCGCGACCGGCAAGCTCGGCCAGCTCACCGCCGTGGCCGGGCTGTGGCTGCTAAAGAAACCCGACGATTACTTCGAGGTCGCCTGGCGGCGCGAACAGGGCGGCGGGCCGCTGCTGATCAATCTGATCCACGACATCGACAATCTCCGCTTCGTCTGCGGCGAGATCGCCGAGGTGCAGGCGCTGACGTCAAACAAGGTGCGTGGCTTTGCGGTCGAAGACACCGCCGCGCTGCTGCTGCGCTTTGCCAATGGTGCGCTCGGAACGGTGACGGTCTCCGATGCAACGCCGGCACCCTGGAGCTGGGAGCTGACGGCGGGCGAGAACGCGGTCTATCCCAGACAGGACCAGCCCTGTTACGTCTTCGCCGGCACCAACGGCTCGCTGTCGGCGCCGACCATGGAGCTGTGGTCGTATTCAGACAATCCCGGCTGGTACGCGCCCCTGGTTCGCGAGCCCGTCGCACTCTCCGCTTACGATCCGCTCGCCGAGCAGCTCAGACATTTCCAGGCCGTGATCGCGGGCCGCGAGCAACCGCTGATCTCGGTCGAAGATGCGATGGGCACGCTCGCGGTCGTGGAAGCCGTAAGCGAAGCCGCGCGCTCGGGACGCACGGTATCGCCGGGCCGGATCATGGAGCAGGCAGCATGAACAAGCGCTCGATTGCAACGGTTTCCCTCTCCGGCGCACTGGACGAGAAGCTCCGCGCCATCGCAGCCGCCGGGTTCGACGCGGTCGAGATCTTCGAGAACGATCTACTGTCGTTCGGCGCCAGCCCGCGCGAGGTCGCGCGCCTCTGTAAGGACCTCAATCTCGAGATCTGCGCGTTCCAGCCGTTCCGCGATTTCGAAGGCATGCCGGAACCTCAGCGTTCGCGCAACTTTGCCCGCGCGGAGCGCAAGTTCGACTTGATGCAGGAACTCGGCACGGATCTCCTGCTGATCTGCTCCAACGTTTCGCCCGCCTCGCTCGGCGGCATCGACCGCGCCGCGGACGATTTTCGCGAGCTCGGCGAGCGTGCGGCGAAGCGTGGTTTGCGCGTCGGCTACGAGGCACTGGCCTGGGGACGCCATGTCAACGACTACCGCGATGCGTGGGAGATCGTGCGCCGCGCCGATCATGCCGCGATCGGCATCATTCTCGACAGTTTTCATGCGCTGGCTCCGGGATTTCCGACGCGCGCGATGGCCTCGATCCCCGGCGACAGGATTTTTCTGGTGCAGCTTGCGGACGCGCCAAAGCTCGAGCTCGACATCCTCTCCTGGAGCCGGCACTTCCGCTCCTTCCCCGGCCAGGGTGACCTGCCGGTCGGCGAGTTCATGGCGGCGGTCGCGGCGACCGGCTATGCCGGGCCGCTGTCGCTGGAGATCTTCAACGATCAGTTCCGCGCCGGTTCGGCGGCGCAGACCGCGATCGATGGCCTGCGCTCGCTGATCCTGCTCGAGGACCAGCTCGCACCAGATTGGCCAAAGCTCGTCCACGAGCCGCTGGCGCCGAAGGCCGGGAGCTACGGTACCGGCTTCGTCGAATTCGCCGTCAACGAGACCAAGGCGAGCGAGCTTGCCCGCCTGTTCGCGCAGCTCGGTTTCCGCAAGACCGGCAAGCACCGCAGCAAGGCAGTGGAGCGCTGGTCGCAGGGCAAGGTCGAGCTCGTGATCAATTGCGAGACCGACGGCTTCGCGCATTCGCATTACGTCACCCACGGTCCCGGCGTCTGTGCGATCGCGCTCGACGTCGACAATGCGGGCCTTGCCATGCAGCGCGCCGAAGCGCTGAAGGCGCGCACCTTCTATCAGCCGGTCGGGCCGGGCGAGCTGGAGATCCCGGCGATCCACGGCGTCGGAGGCAGCCTGCTCTATTTCCTGGATCAGGCCGGCAAGAACTGGGATACCGATTTCGAACCGGTCGCGAGCGAGACGAGCGCGGATGCACTGCTGGCGGTCGATCACATCGCGCAATCGATGCCCTATGACGAGATGCTGTCCTGGCTGTTGTTCTACACCGGCATTCTCGACCTGACGCGGCTGCCGCAGATGGAGATCGCCGATCCCAGGGGGCTGGTGCAGAGCCAGGCCATCATCAACGCAGACCAGAGCCTGCGCTTCGTGCTCAACGGTTCGTCCGCCAACCGCACACTGCCGTCGCGCTTCATCTCGGAGTTCTTCGGCTCCGGCGTGCAGCACGTCGCGTTCTCGTGCCGGGACATCTTTGCGACGGTCGCGGAGATGCGCAAGCGGGGCGCGGATTTCCTGGACATCCCTGACAATTACTACGACGACATCGAAGCCAAATACGACCTCGCGCCCGAGCTGATGGCGCAACTGCGCGCCAACCACATCCTCTACGACCGCGAGGGTAACGGCGAATTCTTCCAGGTCTACACCCACATCTTCGACGAGCGCTTCTTCTTCGAGATCGTCGAACGGCGAAACTATCAGGGCTTTGGCGCGGCCAACGCCGGCATCAGGCTCGCAGCCCAGGCCCGCGAAGTGCGCCCGTCGAGCGTGCCAAGAGTGTAGGTGTCTTCGTCTCTCCCCGCCTGCGGGGAGAAGCCGACGCGCGTAGCGCGGCGGGTGAGGGGCACTCTCAGCGAGTCACCTGACAATCGGGGGCAACGCTCTTCGAACGCGTCATTGCGAGCGCAGCGAAGCAATCCAGAGTTTTTCCGCGGAGGGATTCTGGATTGCTTCGCGGAGCCTGTCATCGGGCCGCGCTTCGTGCGGACCCGTTGGCTCGCAATGACGGTGTGGGAAGCATCGAGGAATTCGACTGTCTCCGTCCCCGCGGAGGCTCCCCCTCACCCTACCCTCTCCCCGCAAGCGGGGAGAGGGAAAGAAGCAGCGGGGATGGGGAGAGGAAACAGATCAGCTCACTTCATCTTGCACTTGTCGTGGAAACGATCTTGGTCGTTCTCGACGATGGTGGCGACGGTCTTCAGTGCGAGCTGGCCGTCGGCGTCCTTGACCACGTCCTGCAGGTAGAAGTTCTGGATTGGGATGTGGTTGTTGCCGTATTTGAACGGGCCGCGCACCGATTTGAAGTTCACCTTCTCCATTTCGGCCTTCATCGCGTCCTTCTTCGAGGTGTCGCCCTTCACGGCGACGACCGCGCTGTTGATCAGGTTCGCGGCATCATAGGACTGCGCGCCGTAGAAGGTCGGGCGCAGGCCGGTATACTTCTTGCGGTAGTCGGCGACGAATTTCTTGTTCTCGTCGTTGGGCAGATCGTTGACCCATTGCTGAGCGCCGGGCACGCCGAGCGCGTTGTCCTTCTGCAGCGGCAGCGACAATTCGTCGATCGTGAAGGCGGTGTAGAGCGGAATCTGCGCTTTGATGCCGGCCTGGGCGTATTGATTGAGGAACTGGACGCCGGCCGCGCCCGGATAGAACACGAAGATCGATTCGGCCTTGGAGTTCTTGGCCTTGGTGAGCTCGGCGGAGAAGTCGAGCTGGCTCGGCCACACCGTGTATTCCTCACCCACGACCTGCCCCTTGAAGGTGCTCTTGACGCCGGCCAGCATGTCCTTGCCGGCGGCGTAGTTCGGGCCGATCAGGAACACCGACTTGACGCCCTTCTGGTTCATATAGGTGCCGACCGCCTGCGGGGTCTGGTCGTTCTGCCAGGAGGTCGAGAACACGTAAGGCGAGCACAGCTCGCCCGCGAGCTGCGAGGGACCGGCATTGGCCGAGATCAGGAAGGTCTGCGAATCGACCGCGGTCTTGAGCGAGGCCAGCAGCACGTTCGACCAGATGTAGCCGACGATGAAATCGACCTTGTCGGATTGCACCAGCTTCTCGGTCTTCTGCTTGCCGACATCCGGCTTCTGCCCGTCGTCCTCGTAGATCACCTCGACCGGCTTGCCGCCCATCTTGCGGCCGAGATGGTCGAGCGCGAGCTCGAAGGAATTGCGCATGTCATTGCCGATTACGGCGGTCGGGCCGCTGAAGGTCGAGACGAAGCCGATCTTGATGGTGTCGCCGGCGAATGCCGGATTTGCCAGCACCAGCGCCGCTGCGCCCGCCAGCCAGAATGCCGTCCTCATAACCACTCCCCTCCTTGATTATCGATCCCGGAAACGGGGTGATCGCCGCACCGGGCCAGTCTTTATTGAACGCAAAATCTGTCGAGCCGCCAATGGCTCAGCGTCCGTCCCTGCACCATATTTCGCCAGAATTGGGGATGGCAAGAAATATAATTCTACTCACTTCGGCCAAGGCATGGTCAAGGCTGCGGCACTTTTTCGCGGCGGATCGATACACCAGGCCTATGCGGCGATTGATGACGGCTATTGGACCGCGGCGCCCAATCCGCACTTAAATGAGAAGGTAGAGCAGCGAGATTCGAGGGGCACATCATGACCACGACACCGCACCGCGTCGTCATCGTCGGAGCCGGCTTTGGCGGGCTGGAGACGACCTACCGGCTCGCGGGCGCGCCGGTCGAGATCACGCTGATCGACCGTCGCAACCATCATCTGTTCCAGCCGCTGCTCTACCAGGTCGCGACTGCTTCGCTCGCGACCAGCGAGATCGCCTGGCCGGTCCGCCATCTCATGCGGGGCCGGCGCGAGGTGACGACGCTGTTTGCGACGGTGAGCGGCGTCGACACCGACAGGCGCTGCGTGCTGATCGACGACGGCAGCGAGGTGCCTTACGACACCCTCGTGCTCGCCACCGGCGCCCGGCACGCCTATTTCGGCCATGACGAATGGGAGCAGTTCGCGCCCGGCCTGAAGACGTTAGAGGACGCGACCACGCTGCGCCGGCACATCCTGGTGGCATTCGAGCGCGCCGAGCGCGAGACGGATCCGGAGAGGCGCGCGGCGCGGCTGACCTTCGTCATCGTCGGCGCCGGCCCGACCGGCGTCGAGCTCGCGGGCACCATCGCCGAGATGGCGCACCACACTCTGCCCGGCGATTTCCGCAACATCGACACGACGAAGGCGCGCGTCGTGCTGATCGAAGCCGGCCCGCGCGTGCTCGCGGGCTTTGCCGACGACCTCTCGGCTTACGCGCAAGCCTCGCTGGAGAAAATCGGCGTCGAGGTGGTGCTGGGGCAACCCGTGACCGAGATCGACCGCGACGGCGTGATGTTCGGCGGCACGCGGCTCAACGCCAAGACCAGGATATGGGCCGCCGGCGTGCGCGCTTCGCCCGCTGCCGAATGGCTGGGCGCACCAAGCGATCGCGCCGGGCGCGTGCAGGTCGAGTCCGACCTGACGATTCCCGGCCATCCCGAGATCTTTGCGATCGGCGACACCGTCAACATCAACGCCTGGGAGGGCAAGCCGGTGCCCGGCATCGCGCCCGCGGCCAAGCAGCAAGGCCGCCATGTCGCCGAGACCATCAGAGCGCGGCTGCGTGGCGAGACGAAGGGCGCCTTCCGCTACAAGCACGCCGGCAGCCTCGCGCAGATCGGCAAGCGGCTCGCGGTGATCGACTTCGGCCGCATCAAGCTGCGCGGCACCATCGCGTGGTGGATCTGGGGCATCGCCCACATCTACTTCCTGATCGGCCTCCGCCACCGCCTCAGCGTCGCGCTCAGCTGGCTCTGGATCTACTCCCGCGACCAGCGGGCGGCGCGGCTGATCACGCAGGGGAGCAGCAAGGTGGTTGGGTGATCTTCTCCCTCTCCCCGCTTACGGGAGAGGATCGGAGTGAGGGGGAGTCTCCGCGGGGACGGTGAGAGTTGAATCCTTCGATGTTCCCCCATCGTCATTGCGAGCGCAGCGAAGCAATCCAGCATCCCTCCGCGGGAAGACTCTGGATTGCTTCGCTGCGCTCGCAATGACGTGCTGAAAGATCGTCGTTCCCAGAGACACCTGTCTCGCGGAAACTCCCCTTACCCGCCGCGCTACGCGCGTCGGCCTCTCGCCGCAGCGGGGAGAGGCGAAGGACACCGCGCTCGCGGCTACAATCACCTCACCAGCTCGCAGCCGCCCTCGGCCAGCGGGCGGAACGCCTGGTCCGCTGGGATGGTCGAGACCAGCTTGTAATAGTCGTACGGATATTTCGACTCCTCCGGCTTCTTCACCTCGAACAGGTACATCGGGTGCACGACGCGGCCGTCCTGGCGGATGATGGTGTCGCCGAACAGCTTGTCCTTGCCCCTAAACTTCTTCATCTCGGGCACGACGTTCTTGGCATTGTCGCTGCCGGTGGCGGCGACGGCGTTGAGATAAGCGAGCGTGGAGGCGTAGACGCCGGCCTGGTTGCCGCTCGGCATCTTGCCGTTCATGCCCGGACGCACGGCGAAGCGTTTTGCAAACGCGCGGGTGTCATCGTTCATGTCCCAGTAAAAAGCTTCCATGAGCTGGAGCCCTTGCGCGACCTTGATGCCCATGCCGTGAACGTCGTTGATGAAGAGCAGGAAGGCGACCAGCTTCTGGCCGCTCTGCTGGATGCCGAACTCGGCCGCCTGCTTCACAGCGTTGATGGTGTCGCCACCGGCATTAGCAAGGCCGATCACCTGCGCTTTCGAGCTTTGCGCCTGCAACAGGAAGGACGCAAAATCGGAGGTGCCGAGCGGATGCTTGGATGAGCCGACCACCTTGCCGCCATGCGCACCGATGTATTTCTGCGCTTCCGACTCGATGCCCTTGCCCAGCGCGAAATCGACCGTGAGGAAATACCACTCCTTGCCGCCGCGTGACACCATCGCCGCTGCCGTGGTGTTACCGGTCGCCCAGGTGTCGTTGACCCACTGGATAGTGTTGGGCGAGCAGGCCTTGCCGGTGAGATCGGAGCTTGCGGTCGAGGACGCCAGGAACGTCATGCGGCTATCGCGCAAGAGCGTGTTGATGGAGAGCCCGACGGCCGAGTTCGGCACGTCGACAATGGCGTCGACGCCTTCGACATCGAGCCATTTGCGCGCGATGGCGCTGCCGACATCGGCCTTGTTCTGGTGATCGGCATAGACGATCTCGACCTTGATGCCTTTGCCGCCGCCGTTGAAGTCTTCCGCCGCCATGCGCGCGGCCTCGACCGAGCCCATGCCGTTGGTGTCCTGGAAGATGCCGGAGATGTCGTTGAGCACGCCGACGCGCACGACATTATCGGATATCTCGGCGCTTGCCGCGCCGGTCACCAGGCTCGCAGCCAGTGCGAGCGCCCACTTCAGATGCTTCATTGTTTCCCTCACCTGTTGGATGTGTTGCCGCGCCGATCGTTGCCGGCGCGATTCAAGCTTCAGACCTGCCGCTCCGGCAGCTTCACGACGAGCCCGTCGAGCGCGGGCGTGACGTGGATCTGACAGGACAGCCGGCTGTTCGGCAGCCTCTCGCTCGCGGTGCCATCGAGCAGCGCATCCTCGTCGTCCGCCATATCAGGCAGGCGCGTCAGCCAGCTCTCGTCGACATAGACGTGACAGGTCGCACACATGGCGTTGCCGCCGCATTCGGCCAGAATGCCGTCGAGGCCGTGGCGGGTCGCGGCCTGCATGGCGCTCTCGCCATCGCCGGTCTCGACGCGGTCGAACTTGCCGTCCGGATGGATGAAGGTGATGGCGGGCATAAAACTCCTCGTCAGGCCGGGGTGATGGTGACAGGCAGGCTATCGAGCCCGCGCAGCGTGTTGTTGAAGCGGCGTTTTGGATCGCCCGTGATCTCGATCTTCGCGATGCGTCGGGCCAGCGCCATCAGCATCACCTCGCCTTCGAGGCGGGCGACGAGCTGGCCGACGCACATATGGATGCCGGAGCCGAAGCCGACATGGCCGGAGGTGCGGCGGGTGATGTCGTAGCTGTCGGGCTTGTCCCAACGCCGCGGATCGCGGTTGGCGGCGGCGAGGAACATCAGCACTTTCTCACCCTCGCCGATCTTCGCGCCGGAGAGCTCGACTTCCCGCGTGGTGGTGCGGAAGAAGGTCTGCACCGGGCTTTCGA
Source organism: Bradyrhizobium sp. C-145 (assembly GCF_023375135.1). Classification (NCBI taxonomy): domain Bacteria; kingdom Pseudomonadati; phylum Pseudomonadota; class Alphaproteobacteria; order Hyphomicrobiales; family Nitrobacteraceae; genus Bradyrhizobium; species Bradyrhizobium sp. C-145. The sequence goes on from NZ_CP088150.1 coordinate 8,982,936, forward strand.
AGCGCACGGCCTCCTCGAAAGCGGCGCGCGCGAGCGAGAGATCCTCGCGCAGGCGCCGCCATTGATCCGGGAAGCGCGCGAGGCAAAAGACTGCGGCGCCGATGCCGTTGACCGTAGTGTCGAGGCCGGCCGACAGCAGCGAGCGCACCAAGAGCGGCGCTTCGGTCGCGGTGATCTCGCCGTCGTCGACGCGGGCGTGGATGCAGGCGCCGAATCCGCCGGGCGCCAGATTCTCGCGCTGGCACTGCTCGGCGACATAGGCCTGGTGCGGCGCCGAGCGTTCGATCGCCTCCTGGCGCAACTGGTTGGGCGGGCCGAAGGCGTTGAACACCACGCTCGCATAGGGAATCAGATGCTCGCGTCCCTCCGGCTTCAGCCCGAGCGCATCCGGAAAGATCGAGAGCGGATAGGCCTCGGCAAGATCCGCGATCGCATCGAAGCTGCGCTTCTCCAGCAGCGCATCGACCCGCGCCTCGGCCGCCGCGACAAAGCGGTCGCGCACCTGCTTCATCACCGTCGGCGACAGCACTTTTGACAGCACGGCCCGGGTGCGGGTGTGCGCGGGCGGATCGGCCTCCAGGATCAGGCTCGGCGGCCGCCACGGCGTCTCCTTCTTGAAATCACTGAGGCCGACGCCACGGCTGGAGCAGAACGTGGCGGGATCGTTCAGCACGGCATGGACCTCGGCATAACGCGCCACGCCGTACACGCTCCATTTGTCGAGATAGACGACCGGGCCTGCCTCCCGCAGCAATTCATGCGTGGGATAGGGATCGGCGAGAAAATCCATCGCGAAGGGATCGACGTCGAGATGCGGGACGGCGGCGACGCCAGCTGATACGGAGGAGCCGGATGCAGTCATGGAAGACCTCCCTCATTTTGATCTTGTGAAAGGGTGGCGCATGCCCTTAGGTCAGCGGGCCCGCCGCGAGCCAGAAGCCCGACATGCCGCCGTCTTCGACCAGAGTCCGCCAAAAGCCTGCACCCAATGATGCGGGACCGACGCTCGATCTCGATCGTTACGTCCCGGCCTTCGTCACCTTCATCGCCAACAAGCTCTCGAACAGCGCGACCGCGTTCTATCAGCGGCAGTTCGGCGTCAACGTCACGGAATGGCGGATCATGTCGCTGCTGGCGATCGAGCCCGGCATCCCGGCCTCGCGCATCTGCCACGTCATCGGCTTCGACAAGGGGCCGGTGAGTCGGACGCTCGCCGGGCTCGAAAAGCGCGGGCTGGTGTCGATCCGCACCGACCCGAACGATGGCCGCACCCATTCGATCTCGCTCACGGCGAAGGGCCGCGCCACCCACGACAAGGTCATCGTCGCCGCGCTCGAACGCGAGCGGCGCCTGTTGTCCTGCCTTAGCAAGGACGAGCGCGAGGTGCTGATCGACCTGCTCCGCCGGCTGCACGAAAATCTCGGCGCGGTGACCGGCGGCACCGAGCCCTGACAGGCCGCGCGTCGGCTGTCCACTCTCCTCGTGTCCAGGCATGCGTCGGCACTTGCCGACGGCACCAGTCCGGCCGCGCATTGTTTCCTCCGAGATCGGACGCGGCGGTTCCTCCGCCGTCGTCCTTGTCCGGGAAACGGTTCGCACAAATTAGTTGCTTAGGCAACAAAAGAATCGGCAGGATAATGCGGCAGGACGGTTGGCCTATTTGGGCGAGGGATCTCCTGTTCTAAAGAGCAACCTCAATCCAGCTTCGCCTCCATCCCCCGCTTTACCGCGGGCCGCGCCATCTGCGCATCGTACCAGCGCTTGACGTTGGGGAAGTCGGCGAGATCGACCTTGTGGCGCGGGTGGCGCCAGGCCCAGCCCAGGATGGCAAAATCCGCAACCGAGAGTTCGCCGGCGACGAAGTCGCGGCCCTCCAGCCGGCGGTCGAGCACGCCATAGAGCCGGCGCGTCTCCGCCATGAAGCGCTTCAGGCCATAGGCGCGGTCCTGTTCGTTCTCGAGCGCGATGAAATGATGCACCTGGCCGGGCATCGGGCCGAAGCCGCCCATCTGCCACATCAGCCATTCGTAGACGGGGATGCGCGCGGCAAGCGATTTCGGCAGGAATTTTCCGGTCTTTTCGCCGAGATAGAGCAGGATCGCGCCGGATTCGAAGATGCTGACGGGCTTGCCGTCGGGACCCTCGGGATCGACGATCGCGGGGATCTTATTATTGGGGGAAAGCTTGAGGAACTCCGGGGCCATCTGCTCGCCCTTGGTAATGTTCACCGGGATCACCTTGTAGGGCAGCCCCATCTCCTCCAGCGCGACCGAGATCTTGCGGCCGTTCGGTGTGTTCCAGGTGTGCAGTTCGATGGTCATGCCTTGCTTTCCTTCCCCCTGACAGGCTCGGCCCTCACCTACTCCAGAAGGTTGCACCCCCACAACCGGTGGGTCGAGATGGCCGATCCCTGTTGACGGGAGACGCCCCCTCTGGAATGTCGCGGCGGTCGCGGATAAATTCCGCCTCCTTCAAAAACGCTGTTCGAGGGACCGTCGTGTCGAAATCAGCCTCCCGCGCCCGCCTGTTCGAAATCATCCGCCGGCGCTCCTTTGGCCGCGGCGAGGTGACGCTCGCGTCGGGCCGCAAGAGCGATTTCTACTTCAACCTCAAGCCGACCATGCTCGACCCCGAGGGCGCGACGCTGCTCGCCGAGCTCACTTACGAGGCGCTGAAAGACGACAAGCTCGATTTCATCGGCGGGCTCGAGATGGGCGCGGTGCCGCTCGCCGGCGCGCTGGCGCAGATCTCCTGGATCAAGGGCCATCCGATCGCGGCGTTCTTCGTGCGCAAGAAACCGAAGGAGCACGGCGCCAAGCTCGCGATCGAGGGCTTGCCCAAGGGCGAGACCTTAGCGGGCAAGCGCGTCGTGATCGTCGAGGATGTCACCACCACTGGCGGCTCGGCGATGAAGGCGGTGGAATCCGTGCGCGAGACCGGCGCCAATGTGGTGCTGGTGCTGACCATGGTCGACCGCGAGGAAGGCGCCACCGACACCTTCGGCGCGGCCGGCCTGCCGTTCCGCTCGCTCTACAAGGCGTCGGAATTCTTGAAGGCTTGAGGCCGCGAAACAGCCCTGCACGTCATGCGGGCGTGGCCCGGAAGCAACGATCTGTCAGAAGCTGTGCCCGGCCTCAAAGAGGTCACGGCCTCGACTTGAAACCGCCTCCGCTCAACTGCTCATTTACCATCCCGCTTTAAGGTGAATCATGTGCCAAGCCCTCGCTGGTCTCGGCCAGGTTCAGTAGCGTCCGTGGAGTGAGCGTTGCGTACAATCTCGTCCCATGCGCGCCGGCGGCGTCGCGCGATGCTTGTGGCCGCCAGCCTTGCAGCACCGCTGCTCGCGGCCCCGGCTCCGGTTTCGGCCGAAGGCCTGTTCGACTTCTTCTTCGGCGGCCTGCAGCAGCAGCGCCCGCAGCGCGAGGTGCCGCAGCAGGCGAGCTCCTACACCGATCCCTTCACCGGCCAGCAGAATGCCGCAACCCCGCAATATGCGCCGCCGACCCGTTCGGCGGCGGCCGGCGGTTCCGGTCCGGCCTTCTGCGTGCGCAGCTGCGACGGCAAATATTTTCCGCTGATGCGCGGGCTCGTCTCGCCGGCGCAGATGTGTCAGGCGTTCTGCCCTGCCAGCGCGACGAAAGTCTTTTTCGGCTCCTCGATCGAGGGCGCCGCGTCGCAGACCGGCGAGCGCTACGCCGACAGTGAGAACGCGTTCGCCTATCGCAAGGCGCTGCGCGCCGACTGCACCTGCAACGGGCGCGAACCGGTGGGCCTCGCCCCGGTCGATCTCGCGCTGGATTCATCGCTGAAAGCCGGCGATGTGATTGCGACCGCCGACGGCCTCGTTGCCTATACCGGCATCCGTGTCGGCAACGACCAGGCTGCGGACTTCACTCCGGTTGCCTCCTATCCCGGCCTCACCGCGCAGGTCCGCGCGCGGCTCGGCGAGATGAAGGTGGCCCCGGTGCGCGCCGAGACCGTGGCGGCGGACGCGCCAGCCGCGGAGATCGTGCGCGAGGCGTTGCCCGACGTGACGGTGCCGAAGACACAGAAGCCGGCGAAGCGGGCGGGATTGGATTAGTCGCGTCCGCCTTCAACAAAGCCGTCATTGCGAGGAGCTCGCGACAGAATTGCAAAGCAATTTTGCGCTGATGCGACGAAGCAATGACGGAGATTGTTGCGCTACCTCCCAATGATCACCCCGATCACGTTCGGCGCCGCCAGATATTTCTCCTCGATCGCCGCGCGCGCAGCGGCACGGTTTTCCGGCGTCAGGAGGCCGCGCTTCTCGGCCAGGATCATCCAGCAAAAGCCCCACCAATCGGTCAGCATGCCCTGATCGTCGACGAGGTCATAACCCTGCGCGGCCGCGAAGATGCGCGCTTGCGCTTCGTCCAGCGTATCGAGGAACAGATGGTCGTCAGTCGAAAACAGCTCATCGCTGATGTCGTCGATGGTGTAACCCCAGATCGACTGGCACACCGCGTTGAACTCGCGGTCGAACTGGTCGTCATCGATCCTCTGACGCCGCGCCGCCCGATGCAGTCGCGACAGCGACCGCGCGAAATCGGCGATCCGGGTGAGGGCAAATTGATCGAAGGCAATGGTGGACATGTAGTCCTCGCGAAGTCTGAAGGACGCTAGATATTGTGTCGGCGAGATGCCGAATCACAATGATATATCAAAGACTTGCTAAAGTGTTCTTAATTTGTTCCGATGCTCCGGCGCTCTTGTTGAGAACGTCGTCCTGGCGAAAGCCAGGACCCGTTACCCCGGTCGGCGTTGTCTTTGCGAGCTGGAGCCATGAGCACAGGCAGCTACTACGTCTATATCCTCGCAAGTCGTCATCACGGTACGATTTACGTCGGCGTCACCAACGACGTACGCGCGCGGTTTGAGTTGCATCGCTCGGGGCGAGGCTCCAAGTTCGTGCACAGATACAAGGTATTCCGGCTCGTCCATGTCGAGGCGCTTGCGACACCGCAAGAAGCGATCGCACGCGAGAAGCAACTGAAGTTCTGGAAGTGCGACTGGAAGATCAAGTTGATCGAGCAGGAAAATCCGGATTGGAATGACCGGTCGGGCCTCATCTAGCAGTTGGGGTAATGGGTCCTGGCTTTCGCCGGAACGACGCGCGGAAGCAGTCTCGCCTCGCCCCAACGCCCTCAATTCACCGCCGACATCAGCCTGTCCCCGCACGCACTCGCATAGAACTTGCCGCCGCATTGGCGCTTGATGGCGGCGCAGCGGGCTGCTGGCGTTGCGTTTTGCGGCAACGAGACGGCGCAGCTGAGGCCGTCGGCGCTGCGGCCGATTTTGCCGGCGGCGGAGGCGGCGGTGGAGACGCTGATGCAGACAATGAGCAGGGTCGCAGTGGCGATTTCGATCAGCAGTCTCATCAGAGGTCTCATGAGGGCTCCTCCACAGTGATGGCTGAATTGGCCGCCATTGTAGCAGCAAATCCGTGTTTCTCCGTGCTGGTCCGGGTTCCCAAATCGGCCCGTTCCTTGCATAAATTTGCATCAACGCAGTGCACGACCGCGCCAGCGATGGTTCCGGTGCAGGGGCATGACGCGTAGGGTGAGTGGTGTTCGTTCGACCAGGAAGTGACGGCCTTGCAAGATCAATCGTTCCAGCCAAATTTTCCCGCCCCCGGCCAGCCCATCGACGAGCTCGCGCTGGCTGAGATCAAGGGTGCGATCCTGGCGAAGCTGCGCCTTGCGATCGGCAAGGACGCGGGCATGGCGACCAGGCACGACTGGTACCAGGCCGCGGCGCTCGCGCTGCGCGACCGCATCGTGCATCGCTGGCTCACGGCGGAGAAGCGCAGCTACGACGCCGGGCGCAAGCGCGTCTATTATCTCTCGCTCGAATTCCTGATCGGCCGCCTCTTCACCGACGCGCTCAACAACATGGGGCTCCTGAAGATCTTCGAGCTCGCGCTCGGCGATCTCGGCGTGTCGCTGCCCGAGCTGCGCAAATGCGAGCCGGACGCAGCGCTCGGCAATGGCGGCTTGGGGCGGCTCGCCGCCTGCTTCATGGAAAGCATGGCGACGCTGTCGATCCCCGCGATCGGCTATGGCATCCGCTACGATTACGGCCTGTTCCGCCAGATCATCAATCAGGGCTGGCAGCAGGAATATCCGGACGAATGGCTGAGCTTCGGCAACCCCTGGGAATTGCAGCGGCCGGAGGTCATCTACGACGTGAATTTCGGCGGCGGCGTCGAGCATGTCGACGACAAGGGCCGTGACCGCGCCATCTGGCACCCGGGCGAGACCGTGCAGGCGATCGCCTATGACACGCCGATCGTCGGCTGGCGCGGCCAGCACGTCAATGCGCTCCGCCTGTGGTCGGCACGCTCGCCCGATCCGCTCAGGCTCGATGCCTTCAACAAGGGCGACTATGTCAGCGCCAGCGCCGAGCAGGCGCGCGCGGAAGCGATCTGCAAATTCCTCTATCCGAACGACGAGAGCCCGGCGGGCCGCGAGCTGCGGCTGCGCCAGGAATATTTCTTCGTCTCCGCCTCGCTCCAGGATCTGGTGAAACGGCATCTCGCCTCCGACGGCCAGCTCCGCAGCCTCGCCGGCAAGGTCGCGGTGCAGCTCAACGATACGCATCCGAGCCTCGCCGTCACCGAACTGATGCGCATCCTCGTCGACCTGCACAATTTCCGCTGGGACGAGGCCTGGAAGATCACGGTCGCCACGCTCTCCTACACCAATCACACGCTGCTGCCCGAAGCGCTCGAGACCTGGCCGGTCGAGCTGTTCGAGCGGCTGTTGCCGCGGCATCTGGAGATCATCTACCGCATCAACGTGCAGCATCTGGCGCTCGCGGAGGCGCGCTGCCCCGGCGACATCGACTTCCGCGCTTCGGTCTCGCTGATCGACGAGAGGAGCGGCCGCCGCGTGCGCATGGGCCAGCTCGCCTTCGTTGGCTCGCACCGCATCAACGGCGTCTCGGCGATGCATTCCGACCTGATGCGCGAGACCGTGTTCCACGATCTCAACCATCTCTATCCCGGCCGCATCACCAACAAGACCAACGGCATCACCTTCCGCCGCTGGCTGATGCTGGCGAACCCGAAGCTGACCGATCTGTTGCGCGAGACCTGCGGCGATGCCGTGCTCGACGATCCCACCCAGCTCAGCCTGATCGAAGCCCGCGCCAGCGACGTCGAATTCCAGAAGAAATTCCGCGCCGTCAAGCACGCCAACAAGGCGGCGCTGGCGCGGCTGATCGGCGAGCGGCTCGGCATCAAGGTCGACCCGAGCGCACTGTTCGACGTGCAGATCAAGCGCATCCACGAGTACAAGCGCCAGCTCCTCAACGTCATCGAGACCGTCGCGCTGTACCAGGCGATCAAGGACGATCCCAACGGCAATTGGGTGCCGCGGGTGAAGATTTTCGCGGGCAAGGCGGCGGCGAGCTATCGCTACGCCAAGCTGATCATCAAGCTGATCAACGACGTCGCCGAGGCCGTCAACAACGATCCTGCGATCGGCGGCAAGCTCAAGGTCGCCTTCCTGCCCGACTACAATGTCAGCCTGGCCGAAGTGATCATTCCCGCAGCCGACCTGTCTGAGCAGATCTCGACCGCCGGCATGGAAGCCTCCGGCACCGGCAACATGAAGCTGGCGCTGAACGGCGCCATCACCATCGGCACGCTCGACGGCGCCAATATCGAGATCCGCGACCATGTCGGCGCCGAGAACATCGCGATCTTCGGACTGGAAGCCGGCGACGTGATGATCCGGCGCAAGCAGGGTCTGGATGCATCCGACGTCATCCGCAATTCGCCGAAGCTCCAGCGTGCCATCAATGCGATCGGGACCGGCGAATTCTCAAACGGCGATCCCGGCCGCTTCGAATCCATCGCGCATGCGCTGCGCTATCTCGACCACTACATGGTCAGCGCCGATTTCGATTCTTATTACGAGGCGCAGCGCGCGATCGATGCGCGCTGGCAGGTGGCGCCGGCCTGGACGCGCGCGTCCATCCTCAACGTCGCGCGCATGGCATGGTTCTCGTCCGACCGCACCATCCGCGAATACGCCGAGGAGATCTGGAACGTGCCGGTCAATCCGACCACGCCGCTGCTGCCAGATCTGCGCGACGTCGCAGGCTGATTTTCCGCAGCGTGAAATCGGCCTTACCTGCGAGGTTATTGCACCTTGCAAGGCGGATGATGATATGATTGTCGTCATCCCCAAGCTGGCGTCAGTGATACGGACACCCTAGCTTCAAACACAGTCATTGCGAGCGCAGCGAAGCAATCCAGATTCTTTCCGCGGGGACAGTCTGGACTGCTTCGCTGCGCTCGCAATGACCGTCGGGGAGACAACCGAGGAACACAATGCACGCCAAGCTCCCGCATCCTTTCGACGACGCCACCCGCATCACCGCCGGTGACTCCAGCTGGCAGGGGCACACCAGCGACGATTACTGGGCCTTTGTCGGTCCGTTCGGCGGCGCCACCGCCGCGACCATTTTGCGCGCGCTGATTGATCATCCCGAACGCGCCGGCGATCCGCTCGCACTCACTGTCAATTACTGCGCGCCGATCGCGAAGGGCCCGTTCGATCTCGATTTACGGCTGGTGAAGGCCAACCGCTCCAGCCAGCATTGGAGCGTCGAACTCAGCCAAGGCGGCGGCGAGGTCGCAACGCTCGCCACCGCCGTGTTCGCCGAGCGCCGGCCGTCCTGGGAGCACGGGGTGGCGAAGTGCCCGGACGCCAAGCCGTTCGAACAGACGCTGCCATTCCCGAAGATCGCGGCGTCCTGGGCCAACCAGTATGAATTCCGCTTCGTCGAGGGCGAGATGCGGATCGGCCCGCCGCAGGCCGAGCCCGCCAGCACCTATTCGAAGATCTGGATCAGCGACCGCACGCCGCGCAAGCTCGACATGCTGTCGCTGATGTCGATGTCGGACGCCTTCTTCGGCCGCGTCTTCCATGCGCGGCGCGAACTGGTGCCATTCGGCACGGTGTCGCTGACGACGTATTTCCACACCGATGCCGAGGAGCTGGCGGCTGAAGACATCACGCGCGTGCTGGCGACGGCCGACGCGAAGATCTTCCACAAGAGCTATGGCGACCAGAGCGGCGAGCTGTGGTCACCGAACGGACGACTGCTCGCGACGACGACGCAGATCGCGTATTTCAAGGCGTGAGCTGCTCCCGCAGGGCACGTCATTGCGAGCGCAGCGAAGCAATCCAGACTGCCTCCGCGGAAGGATACTGGATTGCTTCGCTGCGCTCGCAATGACGGTGGAGAGATATCGCGGAAAACAAAAAGGGCGGCCTTGCGGCCGCCCTTTTGCATTCCAAGTGCTGCGATCCTACTCCGCCGCTAGCTTCACGTCCGGCGCGGCGGCGCGCACTTCAGCGTCGACCTGGGCTTCGAACTTGGCGAAGTTCTTCTGGAACATGCCGACCAGCGCACGCGCGGTCTTGTCGAACTCGTCCTTGTCCTTCCAAGTGTTGACCGGGTTGAGGATCTCAGCCGGCACGCCCGGCAGAGCGGTCGGGACCGCGAAGCCGAAATATTTGTCGGTGCGGAATTCGACGTTGCGAAGCGAGCCGTCGAGCGCAGCGGTGAGCAGCGCGCGCGTCACCTTGATCGGCATGCGGGAGCCGACACCATACTTGCCGCCGGTCCAGCCGGTGTTGACCAGCCAGCAATCGACATTGTGCCGGGCGATGAGCTCGCGCAGCATATTGCCGTAGACGCTAGGGTCGAGCGGCAGGAAGGGCGAGCCGAAGCAGGTCGAGAATTCCGGTTGCGGCTCGTTGCCGAGACCGCGCTCGGTGCCGGCGACCTTGGCGGTGTAACCGGACAGGAAGTGATACATCGCCTGCGCCGGCGAGAGCTTTGCGATCGGCGGCAGCACGCCGAAGGCGTCGGCGGCAAGCATCACCACGTTCTTCGGCTGCGGCGCACGGCCGGTGCGCGAGGCGTTCGGGATGAAGTCGAGCGGGTACGCCGAGCGCGTGTTCTCGGTCTTGGAGCCGTCGTCGAAATCGACGACGCGGGTGTCCTTGTCCAGCACGCAATTCTCGAGCACCGCGCCGAAGCGCGTCGATGCAGCAAAGATCTCGGGCTCGGCTTCCTTCGACAGCTTGATGCACTTGGCATAGCAGCCGCCTTCGAAATTGAACACGCCGTTCGGGCCCCAGCCGTGCTCGTCGTCGCCGATCAGGGTGCGGTTGGGATCGGCCGACAGCGTGGTCTTGCCGGTGCCTGATAGCCCGAAGAAGATCGCGGTGTCGTCGTTGGCGCCGACATTGGCCGAGCAGTGCATCGGCATCACGCCGCGCTCGGGCAGATAGTAGTTCAGCGTGGTGAACACCGACTTCTTCATCTCGCCGGCGTAGTAGGAGCCGCCGATCAGGACGATCTTGCGGGCGAAATCAATCGCGACGACGTTCTCCGAGCGCACGCCATGGCGCTTCGGATCGGCGCGGAAGCTCGGCATGTCGATGATAGTGAGCTCCGGCGTGAAGCTCGACAGCTCGACGGCCTCGGGGCGGATCAGCAGCGTGCGGATGAACAGCGAGTGCCAGGCGAGCTCGGTGAAGACGCGCGTCTTGATCCGGTAGGCCGGATCGGCGCCGCCATAGAGATCCTGCGCGAACAGCGTCTTGCCTTCGGCGTGCTTGAGGAAATCCTGATGGAGCGTCTCGAACTGCTCCGCGGTGATCGACTGGTTGCCGGCCCACCACATCTTCTTGTCGGTGGTGGCATCACGCACCGTGAACTTGTCCTTCGGGCTGCGGCCGGTGAACTCGCCGGTGTCGGCGCAGAGCGCACCGTCGGCGGACAGCACCGCCTCGCCTGCTGAGAGCGAGTATTGATAGAGTTGTGGCGCACCGAGGTTCCAGTGAACCTGCTTGAGATTCTTTAAGCCGAATTTGTCGGCGCCGAAGGCACCGTTGCGCACGCCCGTCTCTTGCACGAAAAAATCCTCCTAGAACCCGCGACACTTAGCGCGACCAAACTTTGGCGCCATCGCGGTCACCGTGAATATAGGCCATTTAGCCTCGGTTGGGCGACCTAATACTGATGAACGCTGGCGTTGCCAAGCTGATCCCGTAGGATTTGGTTTATTCAAAGACCGCACCAAACGTCGCGCATGTCAGCTCTGAGCAGGCGCATTCAAAAACCTCGAATGATCGCGCAACCAAACGCGCATTTGCGCGTTACACCCAGTTATTGCGACGCACAATGCCCGACGTCGCTTCCTATCGTACCTCACCTTCGCCGATGAGTGCGAACGGCCCCCACATCGCAGGGTAGGCGTTGCGCGGTGACGAGGCGTCATCGAGATAGCTTAACATCGCGCGGCGCAAGGCTTCGGCGCGACCGATCTTCGGTTCGTTCTTGAGCAGCTCGAACGTCGAGGTGGTCAAGCGCGTGGCAGCTTCCGAATCCACCGCCCAATGCGAGACCAGGAGCGCGCGGGCACCGGCATAAAAGAACGAGCGCGCCAATCCCGACAGGGCTTCGGCGCCCGGCTTGTCGCCCGCGATGGTGTTGCAGGCCGACAGCACAACCCAATCCGCATTGAGCTTGAGCTGGGCCACTTCGCTCGCGGTGAGCAGGCCGTCGTCGAGCTCCGATGGCTGATCGGGAATAGAGAGTGCAAGCGAGGGCTCACCCACTCCCTTGACGTCTCCCGCGACGAGGCCGTGGGTGGCAAAGTAGATGATGCCATATTGAGCAAGCGCTGCACGCTTGAGCGTCGTTTCGCTGGCGTCGCGACCGAGATGGATGTCGGCATCGGTCGCGCCGACATCCCTCGCCACCGCGTTCAACTCGTCCGCAGTATCCGGCAGTTGCGGCAGCGCCTGCGCCAGCCGCGCACGATCGACACCGGCACCGCGCCAGAAGTCGGTATAGGCGATGGTCGCGATGCTGCGCGCAGCGACCTTGCCGCGTGCGGCACGATGCTCGGCCGGCCCCTCCAGCGCAGGGTTGAACACGGGATAGCCGAAGCCGGTCATCGGCTTGATGCCTTGATCCCTGCGCGCAAAGGCGCGCAGCGATTTCAGGCTGATCACTGACGGCAGCACCGAGACGGCCTGACGCCGCAACAGCCAGGCGGCGCTGCGATAGCCTTCGAGCCTGTCCGGGATCGCAGCTTGCGGCTTCTCCGTGACCAGCAGATGAAACGGCAACGCGGTCAGCGCCGCTGACGGCACGACCAGCAAGTTGCGCTTGTCTTTCGTCAGCGCCTCCACCGGACCAAGCAGCGCGACATAGAGCTCGTTCGCGAGCGCAAGGTCGAACAATCCGGCTTTGCCGGAGGCATCGTGCGCCTTGCCGACGTCCAATCCCCGACGGAAGGCGGACACTTTCTGCGCCAGCGCATCTGCGCCGAGCGGGATCTCCTTCCAGTCGACGCCCTCGCGGGTGATCGCGATGACGTAGCTTTGCTTGTCGACGACAGAATAGAGCACCATCGACTCGTCGACCGACAGCAATGCCTGAATGTCCTTCACCGCCAGCGGCAGCGGGTTGGAGAGCGAGGAATAGTCGGGAAACTCGACGGCGAGGGTCTTCTGCAATCCGCTGCGCTCGCTCGCGATTGCCGCAATCCGCGCGCGGCTGCGCTGTTCGGCCGCGCGGTCGCGTTGAGCGGAAGGCTTCGACACCGCAGCGATGATCGCCTTGTCGAGCGCGTCGGACTCGGCCGCGAGATCCTGATCTTTACGCACGAGCTCGGCGAGCCGATCGCTGCCGGCGGCCAACCGCACCGCGAGCTTGTTCACGGCGGAGGCGGCAGAGGATTGCGTGCCGCGCTGGATCGCCGCGAGCGCCTCGTCCAGTGCCTTGTCGTCCGGCAGGAGATGCTGCTGCCGCGCGGAAAACAGGATCGGCAACACGACGCGCAACTGCGCACGATTGTTGGTGAGCGTCTTTTCTGCGAGCGGCAAGGCGTCGGCAGTCCGCCCGGACATCTGGAGGAAATAGGCGAAATTGCTGGTCGAGATTGCGACGTCAGGGTGATCGGAGCCGAATGCGCGCTCGCGGATCGCCAGCGCGCGGCGATACAGCGGCTCGGCCTCGGCATAGCGCTGCTGGTGCTGATAGAGACCCGCGAGATTGTTCAGCGAGCGGGCGACGTCGGGATGCTCCGGCCCCAACACCTTCTCGCGGATCGCGAGCGAACGCTTGATCGGCGCTTCGGCATCAGCATCGCGATTGAGGTCGCGATCGACCTGACCGATGTTGTTCAGGACTGTCGCAACCGCGGGATGCTCGGGCCCGGCGGCTTTCTGGTAGATCGCAAGCGCCCGCTGGAACAGCGGCTCGGCGTCGGCAAAATGCTCCTGCTTGACATAGAGCGTGGCCAGATTGTTGAGGGCCTGACCGACGTCGGGATGCTCACGCGACAAACTCTTTTCGCGCACGGCGAGCGCACGCTTGAACAGCGGCTCGGCCTCGGCGAAGCGGTCCTGCCGCTGATATAGCGCGGCGAGATTGGTCAGTTCGGACGCGACCAATGGAGTGTCGAGGCCGAGCGACTTTTCCATCAATGCGATCGCGCGCTTGTAGAGCGGCTCGGCCAGATCGTCGCTCCCCTGGCCGGCATGGACCTGACCGAGATTGTTGAGCGCAGCGGCGAGCTCGCGGCCGTTGTCGCTCTTCTCGAGGCTCGCGACCATCGCCTGCGCCAGCGGGAGCGCCTCCGAATACTTGCCGGCACTCATAAGCGCGTTGACCCTGGCGCCCTGCGCCGCGAGATTGCCCTTCTGGGCAAGGGCACCCGTGGACAGCGATGTGCTCGCCGCGAGCGCGAGACCTGCGATCAGCGCCACTCGATTCCATCTTGCCATGAACACTCTCGCTGCCGCCGTCGGACCGATCACGGTCTTGGGTCGCAGCGATGAGCGGCGACGTTCAAAGCGTTGCGCCCTGGTCCATCTTCTTGCGCGCCTCACCAGCGAGGCGGACCAGCATCTTGCGCAGTGCCGTGCCATCCGTCACCCGCTCCGGGAAGTCCAGCCGCAGCGCGGTCTGCTCCATTTGCATATCGAGGCCTTCCGGATCGCAGCCGGTGCAGCGCCAGTCGCCCTCGGCAGCGCCGAGGAGCCTTGTGGCATAGAGGTTCATGGCGTCGCGATGGTCGGCATTCATGTGCTCGACGGCGCCCTGCTCCGCCGCCAGCAGATCCTCGGCGCCGGTGAGGTCCGTGAGGAACTGCTCGGGCTTGAGGTCGACGATCCGGCCGAAGCCGGCGACCAGATGGGTTCCCGTGGGCCGGATCCGGAAGAAGGAGAAATCCTTAAACGAAACAAAGCCCTCCGCCGACGGATGGGCATTGAGATACCGTCGTTGGAGCAACTCCTTGTCGGTGCCGGCCTGTTCCGCCCGTCCGGACAGCATGATCCGGGCCCCTTCCAGGGGATCGCCGGCCACGCGCTCGTCCAGCATCAGCGAGATCCGGCTGTCCGCGAGGATGTTCCGGGTATGCACGGCGAGGCGCGAGATCAGCAGGATCGGCGAGCCATCGGGATGGCTCGCCAGATTGACCAGGGAACAATAGGGATCGCCGCTACCGGCCATCAGGGTTGCCAGCGCCCCCTGCCGCGACCGTCGCAGCAGCGATTTGGCGAGTTTCGCGGGGTCGAAATCCGGGGTCGGTTGCATCGGCTTTCTCGGGGTCAGGAGGTTGCAAGGGAGGCCTTTTTTCGGGTAAACGGGGCCAGGTTATGGGTCGAGACGCGGCGGATCTGCCGCGTTTCGTGGAACTTGGTCACACTTCAGCCTAGCTTGCATTGCTCGGTGACAAGGTTCGTATGCCGAGTTCGGCACCCATTGTATGCGGCGCATCACTGGATTGCTCGCCGTTTCAAGCCACGACCCAAACGGAAAGCAGAAAGCAGAGGCTCATGCCCACAATCGCTTTGGTCGACGACGACCGCAACATTCTCACATCCGTCTCGATCGCGCTGGAAGCCGAAGGCTACCGCATCATGACCTACACCGACGGTGCCTCCGCGCTTGACGGTTTTCGCACCACCCAGCCCGATCTTGCCATCCTCGACATCAAGATGCCGCGCATGGACGGCATGGAGACGCTGCGTCGTCTCCGGCAGAAATCCGATCTGCCGGTGATCTTCCTGACCTCCAAGGACGAAGAGATCGACGAGCTGTTCGGCCTCAAGATGGGCGCCGACGACTTCATTCGCAAACCGTTCTCGCAGCGCCTTTTGGTCGAGCGCGTCAAGGCGGTGCTGCGCCGCTCGGCGCCGAAGGATCCGACCGTCGCGCCGAAGGAGAACGATGCCAAGGCGCTCGACCGCGGCCTTTTGCGCATGGATCCGGAACGGCATACCTGCACCTGGAAGAACGAGCCGGTGACGCTGACCGTCACCGAATTCCTGATCCTCCAGGCGCTGGCGACCCGGCCCGGCGTGGTGAAGAGCCGCAACGCGCTGATGGATGCGGCCTATGACGACCAGGTCTATGTCGACGACCGCACCATCGACAGCCACATCAAGCGGCTCCGCAAGAAGTTCAAGGTGGTCGACAACGAGTTTGAGATGATCGAGACGCTCTACGGCGTCGGCTACCGCTTCAAGGAAGCCTGAGGCGGCAGGCAGCTTCACGAAAGACGAGAGCATCGCCGGTTCTGATTCCATCGGGACCGGGATCGCTCTAGGATGCGGGGACCTTCTCAACGAGCTGTCCTAACGCGGGCGTAAGCATTGCTTGACCGAACGCAGCCTGATCCAAACCAGAGCGCCGAGGATGTCGCATCCCACGGCGTTCCGGCGCACGTTGCCGAAGACAAGCCGCAGGGTTGGCGGCCGCTGAACTGGTTGAAGCGCGCCGGCCAGTTCTTCTTCGCGCTGTCCTTCTCGAGCCTGACCCGCCGCATCGTCTCGCTCAACCTCGCCGGCCTCGTCGCGCTGGTCGCCAGCATCCTGTATCTATCGCAATTCCGCGCCGGCCTGATCGACGCGCGGGCGCAGAGCCTCCTGGTGCAGGCCGAGATCATCGCCGGCGCTATCGCGGCCTCTGCGACCGTGCAGACCAATGCCATCACCATCGATCCCGACCGGCTGCTCGATCTCAAGCCGGGCGAGACCTATGGCGGCTCGGACGAATATTCGCCGCTGGACTTCCCGATCAATCCGGAGCGCGTGGCGCCGGTGCTGCGCACGCTGATCTCGCCGACCAAGACGCGCGCGCGCATCTACGATCCGAACGGCAGCCTGCTGGTCGACAGCCGCAACCTCGAAAACGTGCTGCGCTACAACCTGCCGCCACCGGCGGAGAAGCCCGGCATCGTCGAGCGCGGCATGGTCGCGGTGCGGACCTGGCTGAACCGCGGCGACCTGCCGCTCTACCGCGAGCTCGGGCCCGAGAATGGCAATGGCTACGCGGAGGTGGGTGACGCACTCCAGGGCCAGAAGCGCTCGATGGTGCGGGTCAATGCGCGCGGCGAGGTGATCGTCTCGGTCGCGGTCCCCGTGCTGCGCTCGCGTGCCATCCACGGCGCCTTGATGCTGTCGACCCAGGGCGACGACATCGACCAGATGGTCACCGCCGAGCGCCTCGCCATCCTGAAGGTCGGCGGTGTTGCCGCAACGGTCATGATCATGCTGTCGCTGCTGCTTGCCAGCACGATCGCAGGTCCGGTGCGCCGGCTCGCCGACAGCGCCGAGCGCGTCCGCCGCCGCATCAAGGCCCGCATCGAGATCCCCGATTTCACCCGCCGCCGCGACGAGATCGGCCACCTCTCCGGCGCGCTGCGCGACATGACCAGCGCGCTCTACAGCCGCATCGAGGCGATCGAGATGTTCGCCGCCGACGTCGCCCATGAACTGAAGAACCCGCTGACCTCGCTGCGCTCGGCGGTCGAGACGCTGCCGCTAGCGCGCAACGAGACCAGCCGCGCACGCCTGCTCGAGGTGATCGAGCACGACGTCAAGCGGCTCGACCGTCTGATCTCGGACATCTCGGACGCCAGCCGCCTCGATGCCGAATTGCAGCGCCAGGATGCGATCCCGGTCGACTTGCGCCGCCTGCTGACGACGCTTGCGTCCGTCGCCAACGAGACCAAGCTCGGCCACGACGTCGCGGTCGAGACCCGCTTCGAGGGCCGCGGCCCGACCGACACGTTCGCCGTGACCGGCCACGATTCGCGGCTCGGACAGGTCGTCTCCAACCTGCTGTCCAACGCGCAATCGTTCTCGGAAGCCGGCAGCAAGGTGCGCCTCGCCTGCCGCCGCGTGCGCGGCGAGATCGAGATCGTGGTCGACGACGAGGGCCCCGGCATCCGCGACGACGCGCTGGAGCGCATCTTCGAGCGCTTCTACACCGACCGTCCGCATCAGGGCTTTGGCCAGAACTCCGGCCTCGGATTGTCGATCTCCAAGCAGATCGTCGATGCCCATGGCGGGCGCATCTGGGCCGAGAACCGCGCAGGCCCGCTCGATGCCGACGGCGCGCCGACGGTCACGGGCGCGCGGTTCGTGGTGAGGCTGCCGGCGCTATGAGCGACGGCGGCCCCAGCGTGCACGCCTCCGCCGTCAAGGTCGGGAATTTTGCCGTGCTGATCCGCGGTCCCTCGGGCTCCGGCAAGTCGCGCCTTGCCTTCGATTTGATCATGGCCGGCCGGTCGGGCCTGATCGAAAGGGCCGTTCTGGTCGGGGATGACCGTGTCCATCTGGCGACAGTCGGCCATGAAATTGAAGTCCGCCCCGCTCCGGTATTGGCCGGCCTGATCGAGATCCGGGGCTTGGGAATCCGCCGCTGCGACTTCGTGGAGCATGCGACGGTCGGCCTAGTGGTCGATCTGGACGCGGCGGACGCCGAGCGCCTGCCTGCGACAGAATCGCTGAAAACCAGCATTTCTGGTGTCGAAATACCGCGAATCCCCGTTAGCCGCGGCTATTCGCCCCTCCCATTGGTTGTTGCGGCCTTGACCACTACCAAGAGTTCATCTTCCGTTAAGCCCTCAGCCGATTGTTTGAAGGGAAATGGTAACCATATGAACCCCACTATCGCGACCGAATAGACCGGCGCAGCTCCCCTCATCCATCCGTCTAGATTCAGGGAGATACGCAACATCCCCTCTTGCGCAGGGGCTCTGGATGGTCAAAGTGGCGCGTTCGTGCGGCGCACCAAAAGCGCCCGCGAGGAGTTTTCCGATGATTGGTCTAGTACTTGTGACCCACGGGCGCCTTGCCGACGAATTCAAGGCAGCGCTTGAGCATGTCATGGGCCCACAAAAGCAAATCGAAGCGATCACGATCGGTGCTGAAGATGATTCCGATCTCTGCCGAAGCGACATCATCGAGGCGGTTAACCGCGTCGATTCCGGCGACGGCGTCGCGATCCTTACCGACATGTTCGGCGGCACGCCGTCGAACCTCGCAATATCCTGCATGAGCCGGCCTAAGGTCGAAGTGCTCGCGGGCATCAACCTGCCCATGCTGGTGAAGCTCGCCAAGGTGCGCGAGGAGCGTCCGCTGCCCGACGCGATCGCGATGGCCCAGGAAGCCGGCCGCAAATACGTCACCATCGCCAGCCGCGTGCTCGCCGGCAAATGAGCGACGACGCGCCGCAAGCCGCAACGGGCGTGCCCGCGGGGGCGATCTCCAAAGAGCTTCTGATCATCAATAAGCGCGGCCTGCACGCCCGCGCCTCGGCGAAGTTCGTCCAGGCGGTCGAGCGCTTCAACGCGCAAGTGTGGGTGACGCGCGGCGGCGAGACCGTCGGCGGCACCTCGATCATGGGCCTGATGATGCTGGCCGCGGGTCCCGGCACGACCATCACGGTCGCGGCTGCCGGCGACGAAGCCGAAGCGGCACTCACTGCGATCACCGAGCTGGTTGAAAGCAAGTTCAACGAGGAAGGGGTTTAGGCCCTTCTCCCGCCACGCGCCGTGCTGCGCTCCCTCGCCCCGTTCTTACGGGGAGAGGATTGGGGTGAGGGGCCTCCCTCCGCGCATGAGATCGTTGTGAGACCTGTACCCCATCACCCGGATCGCAAGAGCGATCCGACCTCTCCCCGCAAGCGGGGAGAGGTAAAGAGAGCTCACTTCCCCGGCGGCACGATGTAGATGTTCCAGCTCATCGCCGGACCGGCCTTGCCGTGGGTGAAGCGACGCGTCGTCATCACCATGCGCTCGGCGTTCGGCGCGACCTCTGAGACCCACTTCTCGAACTTGGGCAGACGTTCGTCGGTCGGATCGAACACGCCGATGAAGCCGTAGGTCCTGACGTCCTCGAGCGAGGTCAGCCCGGACGCCCAGGCTTCGTTCGGCGTGAACGGGCTGGGGTGATCGGGGCTGTAGAACACCATCGGCTGAATCGTCTCCATCGTCCCGGCGACGACCGCCCAGCGCGAGGCAAAGCGCGCGTGCCAGGCCTGCGTCAGCTCGCGCGCCAGCTCCGAGCGCGCGCCATAGGTCGCCGTGTTGCCGGCATTGGCCGCCATCTCGCGTGCGGCGATCCAGGGCGAGGCGGCGAGCGTGGCGGCGCTGAGCACGAGCCAGATCGCGGCGATGTTGAACAGCACCGAGCTCTGCACCCGCAATGCGGGAATCGCGACCAGCGCCAAGGGCACCAGGAAGAACAGCGAGATGCCCCAATCGGTCTTCATGTAGATGCTGAACACCAGCGCGCCGAGCGGCGGGCCGAACGCGACGATGATCTGGATGATCCAGACGTTCAGCGCCTGCGAGAGGTTGACGCTCGGATTGGTCCCGCGCGCCCAGGCTCGCGTGATGATGCGCAAGGGCGCGCGCATGAGCAGCGTGAGCCACGGCGGCACCAGCGCCATGGCGAGCGCTGCGAGCGCGACCGGCAGGGCCAGCAACGCGAAATTATGCAGGAAGTAGCCGGCGACGAGCTGATGCACCTGGCTGCTGTCCTGGAGGCTGTAGGTGTCGCCGGCATAGGTCAGCGGCACGAAATGCGCATCCGCCAGCCAGACGATATGCGGGATCATCGCCACCACCATCGTCACGATCGCAACCCATGGCGCCGGCGACGACAGGAAGCGCAACCGCTCGGGATGGATCAGCGCGGCAAGGCCGATGGCGCCGATCATGGTCAGCACCCAATATTTGGTCATGAGCGCCAGCGCGCCGGCCAGCCCGAGCAAGACTCCGGATGGCCAGCTCCGCTTCGCGAAGGCGTTGAGATAAGCGAGCACGAGCAGCGGCAGCGTGACGAGCTGGAGCAGATCCGGGTTGTACTTGAAACCCTTGAAATTGAAGATCGGGTAGAGCGCGATCATCACCACGACCAGGAACGCACGCCGCGCGTCGACCACGCGCAAGGCAACCAGCCAGCAGATCACCATGCCGGCACTGACGGTCGCCATCGCAAGCGCATAGGTCGCCCAGTCCGCCGCCGGGAACAGCTTGAACCAGAGACCGGCGATCCAGCCCGACAACGGCGGATGCTTGCCATAACCCCAGAGGAATTTCTGGCCCCAGCCATAGGCTTCTGCGACGTCCATGTGAACGTCCTGCGCCGCCTTGAGATTGATCAGGATGAAGGTCCAGAGCACCGCATGCAGGATGGCGAGCTGGATCACCAGCCAGAGGCGGGCCTCGGGGCGGATCGCGCAGGCGACCAGCCAGGCCCGGAAGCGATGGTAACTCACCCGGGTTTTCTGACGCGCCCTGGCGGTCGGGAGGGATGTGGTTGACATGGGGCGCTTGGGTAGCGCGTTTTGCGCGCGAGTGAAATCAGCTTGGCGTGAACGAACGCTCGCTCCGCCCGGAAATCGTCGCGTTCACCGGGCCAGCAGTTCCGGGCGATATTCAAAGTGCATGGTGTCGTAGTGATACCATTTGCCGCCCCAGATGAAACCATGACGTTCGAAGATGTCGACGATCTCTTGCGGCATCCTGTTCTTGTACGGAATCGACTTTCCCCGGCCGGACCACAGCCAGTAATCGGAATATCGCAGGTTCAGGTCGATCGCGGCGGCATAGCCATGCATGCTCATCTTGCCTGTGTCGGCGACGGGCCGACACGACAGCACGCCGGCAATCGGAAAGGCGGCAGCCTTCAGCGCCGGCTCGAGCTTGTCGATTTCCGCCGACACCTCCCTGAGCCGATCGGCGACGCCGTTGATCCGCGTTACCTTAATCGCCTTGCCCCATGATCGCGGCAGCCAGACGATGGTGACGAGATTGCGCTGGACTGCGCCGGCATGGCAGTCGCCATACATCTTCCTGAAGAACGCTTCGTTCCTGAACCGTCCGGGATCGGCGTTCACTCCCGGGGCTGCGGAAACGCCAACCGGATAGGACAAACGGAGCTGGTCGATGATCGAGGCATCGCGCAGGCGCTGATCAAACGACTTGTCGTCGATGCCGTCGTCGACCGGCATTGCGGTGCCATCACGCCAGACAATTTGCTTGCCGTCGTGACCGGACAGAGCTTCGGGATAGGCGCGAACCAGCCGATCGAGAAGCTCGGCTCTGGTCTGGGCCTTCGCCGAGGCAGAGGCAAGCACGAGAATGACAACGACGTGTGCTGCCCGCAGCGCGATCATCGGCGCTTGCCGGCCTGATCGAGCAGCGCGACATTCGCCTCCTCGATCGAATTGAGCTTGGGATTCCATGTATTGGGCGAATACCATGAGAAGCGCTCAAAGCGGGCCTTGAGATCTGCCGCTTCGAAATATCGTCCGCGTCGCGCAAAGATCTCGTTGCGCGCGATACGGAGTTCGTCGTTCGAAAGCCCACGCAGATCAGCGGACGTGAGCAGGCGTCGATCGGAATCGGGAAAGATGAAGCCGCTCTGAGACGGGCCGCCGGATTCATAGCGTTCGATCAAGGCGACATTTGCCTTCTCGACGGCGCTGAGCTGAGGGTCCCAGGTCCGGGGTACGTACCAGGCGAACTTGCTGAACCTCGCCGTCAGATCTGGCGCACTGAAGTAGCGCCCTCGCCGTGCAAAGATCTCGTTGCGCGCAAGGCGCAGCTCATCCTTGCTCAGCGTCCTCAGATCGGCATCGGCAAGCAGCCGGCTATCGGAATCCGGAAACAGGAAATCCGACTGCGTCCTCGTCACCGGAGCGGAAGACGGAAGGTTTGAGGTGGGCGCTGTGACCGTCGCCGGAACGTCGACTGCCGCCACCTGCCCTGCCGCAGCGCCCGAAAAGTAGAATGAGCCGTCGATCGGCGAGGTGGAAACCCAGGGCTGCTGGGCGCTGCCGGTCGCACGCTTGACGATGAGCCCCACCTGATTGAACGTCTGCAGCACGTCGAGCCCGGGTCGCTGCATCGTTTCGACCAGCGCCCGCGTGTAGGGACTATGCCCATCGGCGCCGTCGAGCGCGACGTTTCCAGGCTGGGTGGCGTAGGAGAGCAGCGTTCCCTCCGGAGCGCGGATCTGCGCCAGGCCGCCGTCGGAGCCACGCAGCCCACGCCCACCAAACGGATTGTTCCTGCAAGCATCGAGTATGACGATGTTCAGCTTGGTTCCTGCTCCATCCATCTGGCGAAGCACCAGTGCGGCATCGACCATCTGGAAATCCACGTCGGTTTCGCGCGTCGGATTCGCCGTGATCGGCACGAGATAGTTCGCCCCGCGAACCTGGATGCCGTGCCCGGCGTAGTAAAACAAGGCGACGTCGGCGCCGATCAATTGATTGCCGAAGCGCTGGACCGCGTTGTCGAAGCCCGCCTTGTCCAGCTCGATCTGGGCACCCCCGCCGACCAGAGTGAAGCCGAGCCGCTGCAACGTATCGGCCACCAGCTGCGCGTCGTTCGCCGGGTTCTCCAGCCGCGGCACGCTCCGGTAAGCGGAGTTGCCGATGACGAGGGCGACGCGCTTTTCAGCGGCGGCCGGGAAGGCGAAACATGCGGCAAACAACAAGGCAGAAAGAATCTTCTTCCAATACATGGCCCGCTTCCATGACAGAAAGCTGGAGGAATAACAGAGCGCGCCCCTGAAATCGATGGCCGCGGAGCTCGGGAACGACCGCAGCCGCTAGAACGGGGGGCGGCCTGCGACACCGCCCCGATGCCGAAACCGAAATATTGCCCCATCCGAGCGGTTCAGCCGAGCACAGGGCTGCCGAGCGCGTCGCCCCCTGCTGCCGCGGAGGTCAAGTGAATGGTTGCCGCACGGGGATGTGAGTGGTATCCCGCGCCCATGACGACCGTCCCCATTTCCAACATCCGCAATTTCTCCATCGTCGCCCATATCGACCATGGCAAATCGACGCTGGCCGACCGCCTGATCCAGATGACCGGCGGCCTCTCCGACCGCGAGATGGCGGGCAAGGAGCAGGTGCTCGATTCCATGGACATCGAGCGCGAGCGCGGCATCACCATCAAGGCGCAGACGGTGCGCCTCGCCTACCGCGCCAAGGACGGCAAGGATTACATCTTCAACCTGATGGACACGCCCGGCCATGTCGACTTCGCCTACGAGGTCTCGCGGTCGCTGGCAGCCTGCGAGGGTTCCCTCTTGGTGGTCGACGCCAGCCAGGGCGTCGAAGCGCAGACGCTCGCCAACGTCTACCAGGCGCTCGACAACAATCACGAGATCGTCCCGGTCCTGAACAAGGTCGACCTGCCCGCCGCCGAGCCCGAGAAGATCAAGCAGCAGATCGAGGACGTCATCGGCATCGACGCCTCCGACGCGGTAATGATCTCGGCCAAGACCGGCTTAGGGGTGCCCGACGTGCTGGAGGCGATCGTCACCCGCCTGCCGCCACCAAAGGGCGATCGCGACGCGACGTTGAAGGCGCTGCTGGTCGACAGCTGGTATGACGTCTATCTCGGCGTCGTCGTGCTGGTGCGGATCGTTGACGGCACCATGAAGAAGGGCCAGCGCGTCCGCATGATGGGCACGGGCGCGGCCTATGATGTCGAGCGCGTCGGCTTCTTCACGCCGAAGATGCAGCAGGTCGACGAGCTCGGCCCCGGCGAGATCGGCTTCATCACCGCCGCGATCAAGGAGGTCGCCGACACCCGCGTCGGCGACACCATCACCGATGACAGGAAGCCGGTCGCCGACATGCTGCCCGGCTTCAAGCCGGCGATCCCGGTGGTGTTCTGCGGCCTGTTCCCGGTCGATGCCGACGACTTCGAGACGCTGCGCGCCGCGATGGGCAAGCTGCGGCTGAACGATGCCAGCTTCTCCTTCGAGATGGAAACCTCGGCCGCACTCGGCTTCGGCTTCCGCTGCGGCTTCCTCGGCCTGTTGCACCTCGAGATCATCCAGGAGCGGCTGTCGCGCGAATTCGACCTCAACCTGATCGCGACCGCGCCGAGCGTCATCTACAAGATGAAGCTCACCGACGGCACCGAGCTCGAGATCCACAATCCCGTCGACATGCCCGACGTGGTCAAGATCGCCGAGATCGACGAGCCCTGGATCGAGGCGACGATCCTCACGCCCGACGAATATCTCGGCAGCGTCTTAAAACTGTGCCAGGACCGCCGTGGCTCGCAGAAGGAGCTCACTTACGTCGGCTCCCGCGCCATGGTGAAATACGATCTGCCGCTCAACGAGGTCGTGTTCGATTTCTACGACCGCCTGAAGTCGGTCTCCAAGGGCTACGCCTCGTTCGACTATCACCTCACCGACTACAAGCCGGCCGATCTCGTCAAGATGCAGATCCTGGTCAATGCCGAGCCGGTCGATGCGCTCTCTATGCTGGTGCATCGCACCCGCGCCGAAGGGCGCGGCCGCGCCATGGTCGAGAAGATGAAGGAGCTGATCCCGCCGCACATGTTCCAGATCCCGATCCAGGCGGCGATCGGCGGCAAGGTGATCGCCCGCGAGACGGTCCGCGCGCTGCGCAAGGACGTCACCGCAAAGTGCTATGGCGGCGACATCACGCGTAAGCGCAAGCTTCTGGAGAAGCAGAAGGAAGGCAAGAAGAAGATGCGGCAGTTCGGCAAGGTCGACATCCCGCAGGAAGCTTTCATTGCCGCGCTGAAGGTGGATAGCTGAGGCGGGGCGGGCCCGTTTCAAGCGTAGCGAGATTGGTCGGTCCGGGGACGTTTGGGGCCCGAAAACAAAATTATCGAAAAACAACCCCATGCACAGTAGCCGGGGTCTTGTTTGGATTGCGCTTTTTCGATTTTACGAAATTCGTTTGACCCGTCGGGCAAAACAGGGGCATGATGGCATCATCGAACCCGTGCTTGCCGTCCTGTATCTATTCCGGACCTCTTTGCGCGATCCTCGCTCCATCGGTGATCCGGTCGCTCGGGTGCAGCACGACGCGGTCCCCGGCGGTGAGACCTAATCGAATTTCGGCCATGCGGCTGTTGCGGTGGCCGATCTGGACGAGAGTCGTTTTTGCACGATTGTTCTCGTCGGCAAAAACGGCCCACTGATCGCCTTTCCGGAACAAGGCGCTCACCGGCACGGTCAAAGCATCCTGAGCACTCCAGGTGGTGACGTGGACGATGACCCGATAGTCATGTCCGAGTGAGGCCCACGCCTCAGGCGGGTCGCTGAAATCGATGGTCACGCGGACTCGCTGCTCCTCGATGCCCAGCGCCGAGACTTTCAGGAAGCCGGCTGGGTCTACCCGGACCACCTTGCCTTTTATCGGCTTCCCGCCCCAGCCGTCGATGCGGACCGGCGCGCCGACCTTGATCTGGACCGCGTCGGTTGAGAGCAGGTCGGCCACGACTTCGAGATCGAGCGGGTTGCCGATATCGACCAGCGGCGTCCCGGGTAGGACCGTCGCCTCGCTGTCCTGGATGATCTTCAGCACCCGTCCGCTTGCCGGCGCGAGCACCCGGACGCAGCAGACCGGCTCCGCCGACGGCATGGCATTGGCCGGGTCCATCAGCCGCGCCGCCAGGCTGGTCCGCACCGCGCGACGCATGTCGACCTGCGCCTTGGCGCTGGCCAGGGCGGCCTCATTGGTGGCGACCTCGAACTTCGCCTTGTCGAAGGCCTGGGCGGAGATGGTCTGTGTCCGCGACAGCGCCTGGGCTCGCTGGAATTCGGTCCTTGAAAAGTCCAGCGCGGCTTCGATCCGCTTCACTTCTGCCTCCTGCTGCTGGATCGCCGCATCCGCGGCCAAGACTTCGGCTTGGAGCTGATCCCGCGAGCGCACGTCGATGAAGCCCGGAAGCGTCGGCTGCATCAGGGCGATGACGGTCTGGTTGGCGACGACCTCGTCGCCGACGTGAAGCGAAGGTCCCTGCTCGCCGAGCGGATGCGAAATCCTCAAGACCTTTCCCGCGATGGGCGCCGAGACCGTGTAGATATGGCGGACATGGGTTTTTCCGTCGTCATCCGCCGTGACTTCGATCGGCCCTTTCGAGACGATCGCAAGATCCACCAGAACCGGGCGGGGCCAGGCGAACCAGGCCAGGCCTCCCGCGATCGCTGCCAGGACCGCAGCACCGATGATACGTTTGGTCCACTTTGCCGGCATGGCTAGTCTCGCGTCTTGAGGACCGCGACGAGGTCCAGTTTGTCGATGCGTTCGCGGACAACGACTGCGGAGGCGACGGCCGCCAACACCACGACCGAGGTGGCGATGACGTAGGTCGAATGTTCGACGACGAGACGCACGCGCATCAGTTCGCCGGCCAGGTTCGTCTTCATGACCCAAGCGAGGGCGTAGCCCATCACCCATCCCGGCGGCTGGGCGATCAGGGTGAGGATGGCGAGCTCCAGCAGCAGGATGCGCAGCACCTCAACGCGCTTGAAGCCGAGCACGCGCAGGCTGGCCAGCTCGCGTGCGCGTTCGGACAGCGAGATGCGGGCGTTGTTGTAGACCACGCCGAAGGCGATCACGGCGGCGAGGCCGGTGTAGATGCTCGCCATCGTGGTGACGAGCAGCGCCACGGTCTTGCGGAAGTTCGCCAGCGAGACGCGCTGCAGCGCCACGCCGCCGACCGTCGGCATGGACTTCACGGCGGCGTAGAAGTCCTCCGTTCGGGTCTCGTCGAGGCTGAGATTGACGCTGGTCACGACGGGCGGCTCGCGCATCAGCTTGCGCAGTGCCGCGATCTCCATCATGCCCCTGATGCCGAAATAGTCCTCGACGGTCGCGACGACCGGCACCGTGACGGTTCGCCGGGCTCCCTCCAGCAGATCGATCTCGACGCTATCGCCGGGCCCGACGCCGAGGATGTGGGCGAGCATGCCGGAGATGGCGAGGCCCGTCTCCGGGAGCACGACCGGCCGAAGCTCGACGTCGATGATACGCCGGAGGTCGGCGTCGGCCGGCCGGCCGCTGATGACGATGCGGCGTTCGACGTTGCCGTGGCGAATCCGGACCGGCACCTCGCGGAACGGCTCGGCGGCAAGAACGCCTGGTAGCCGGTTCACCTGCTCCACGACATTCGCGATCCGCTTCTCGGCAAAGCAGACGGTTACGTCCTGCCGGTCGGCGAGGAAATAGGTCACGTCGATCAGGTGCTCCATACTGTCCCGCGTGAACAGCGAGACCACAAGGATCGCAGTCGCCAGTGCCATGCCGAGCGCGGTGAAGAAGGCCCGCACCGGATGCCGGGCAATGTTGCGGATCATCATCAGCGTCGGCTGTGACACGATCTGCTCGAGCTGGATGCGCGCCGGCAGCAGCCGCCGATAGACCGGCGGGGCCGGCGGTTGCATGGCGACGGCAGGACGCAGCTTCACCACCCCGCGTAGCGCCCGGAACGCGCCGATCGCGGCGGCAGCCGCGCTGAGCGCGCCCGCGGTGACATGGAGGTCCGGCGCCTTTGCGAACACCAGGAACGGGAAGTGGAAGAAGTCGCCGAACAGCGCGGTGATGCGCAAGCCGAGCCAGGTGCCGGCAACGCCGCCCAGGAGGATTCCGATCACGACGATCAGCGCCACGAACTTGAAATAGTGCAGCACGATGCTGCTGTCGGCATAGCCGAGCGCCTTCAGCAGACCGATCTGCTCGCGCTCGAGCGCGACCAGCCGGGTCAGAGTGAGATTGACCAGGAATGCGGCGACCAGCAGGAAGATCGGCGGCAGCGTGCGGCTCATGTTGTTGAGCATGTCGAGCTCATGATCGAGCCAGGCGTGCGAGGTCTGGTCCTTGCGGCCATGAGCAGCCTGCCCGCCATAGGGGTCGAGCAAGGTGTCGAGCCGCGAGATCACCTCGCGCTCCGAGGTGCCGGGCTGCAGCTTCACCGAGACCGCCGAAAAAGCGCCGTCGAGATCATAGACGCCGGCGAGCGCCTTCTCCGACATCCAGACGATCGCGTAGCGACGGTCATCCGGCATCAGATCGCCCGGCCCGACGGTGTAGACGAACTCGGGGGACAGCGCGGTGCCGACGATGACGAGCTCGCGCTTCTTGCCGTTCAGGATGGCCGAGAACCGCGCCCCCTCGGAGAAGCCGTGAGCCCGTGCAAACGGCTCGTTCACGACGACCTCTTCGGTCCGTCCGGCCTCAGGAAGACGTCCGGAACGCATGTAGAGTCGATTGAGGTGCGGCTCGCCGTTATCGGGCAGCGAGACGAACTGGGCGCTGGCGGGCTCGGAGAAGCCGGGAATATCCAGCAGCGCCAGCTTGGCGATGCGGGTGTCGACGACGGCGACACCGGGGATCTCGCCGATCCTGGCGGCGAGCGCCTTAGGCGCGCGCTTCGCTTGCGCGAACACGTCGGCGAAGCCATAGCGCTCGTAATAGGCGATCCGGGTCTCTTCCAGGGAACGATGGGAGCCGACCGCAAGCACCAGCGTCGCAACGCCGCCTCCAACGACCAAGGCGACGGCGAGCACCTGAGCCCAGAGCCGCCTGACGTCGCGAAACAATTTGATGTCGAGCGCTGTCATGTCGTCACCAGGTGAGCTCGGCGGCTTGCCGCCGGCTCGCGTTCTTCTGGATCCGGGAGATCCGACCGTCGGCGAAGAACAGCACCCGGTCGGCGACCTCCTGGATGCTGGCATTGTGGGTGATGATGACCGTGGTGGTGCCGAGTTGCCGGTTCACCCCGAGCAGCGCTTCGATGACGCGGATGCCGGTTTTCGAATCCAGCGCCCCGGTCGGCTCGTCGCACAGCAGCACCGCCGGTCGCTTCGCGATCGCGCGAGCGATGGCGACCCGCTGCTGCTCGCCGCCGGAGAGCTGGGCGGGGAAGTGATGCATCCGCTCCTCGAGCCCGACGAGCGCCAGCGCGTCGGCTGGCCGCATCGGGTTCCTCGCAACCTCGGTGACCAGCGCAACGTTTTCATACGCGGTGAGGCTCGGCACCAGATTGTAGAACTGGAAGACGAAGCCGACATGGTCGCGGCGATACTTCGTCAGCTCGCGATCCTCGAGATCCGTCAGGTCAAGGTCGCGGAAGAACAGCCTGCCGCCGGTCGGTCGGTCGAGGCCGCCCATGATGTTGAGCAAAGTCGTCTTGCCGCTTCCGGAGGGGCCGAGCAGCACGACCACCTCCTTCTCGGCGATTTCGAGATCCACGTCGTTGAGGGCATGCACCACCACCTCGCCCGAGACGTAGGTCTTGGTCAGCGCTTTCGCGGTGAAGACTGGCACGCCCATCGACGTCCTTTCAAGCCAGTGCCGTTCGCGGGCATCTCCTCGCGCGAGGGTCAGCCGTGACGATAGCCGCCGGAAGGGCCCTGACCGGATTGCCGGTTGGGATGGGGAAAGAACGCCGGCACCTGCGCAGCGTACCGCGCATAGGTCTCGCCGAACTGGGCCCGGGTCTCGCGCTCCTCGTCTCTGGCAAGCTTCACATACATGACGGTCAGCACCGGAAACATCGCCAGCGTGAGGATGGTCGGCCACTGCAACAGGAAGCCGAACATCACCAGGACGAAGCCGACATATTGCGGGTGCCGGACGTAGTTGTAGGGGCCGGTGGTGGCTAAGCTGCGGGTCTGCTGCGCGTCGTAGAGCACTTTCCAGGCGGCGGAGATCAGGACGAACCCGGCGCCGATGAAGATGAAACTGAGAATGTGGAAGGGTCCGGCGTGCGGATTGGTCTTCCAACCGAACATCATCTCGAGCAGGTGGCCGGCATCATGCGAGAACCAATCGACATTCGGGTAGTGCGACTGCAGCCAGCCCGACAGGAAGTAGATGGTGAGCGGGAAGCCGTACATCTCCACGAACAGCGCCACCAAAAACGCGCTGAAGGCGCCGAAGGAGCGCCAGTCGCGGGAGGTCTGCGGCTTGAAGAAGCTGTAGGCGAACAGGATGAACACCGCCGAGTTGACGATGACGAGGCCCCAGAGGCCGTAGGCGGGCGCGGCGTCGTGCATCACGCGCTCCTCGAATCGTTCGGCCGGCCGCTGCCGTGATGGTGAGCATGTCCGCCATGCATGAAGAGATGCATCAGCGGACAGGCGAGGAGCGGGAGCCAAATCAGGAGCCCGAGCACGTGAGCCCTGTGCTCGGTGAACAGGAGCGCAGCGGCGATGGCCAGAAATCCGATCAGGACCAGGCTGGCCTTGGCTTTGACGGACATGCCCTCCTGCGGGGGCTCTCGATACCCGGAATGGTCCTGCACCGACATTGGCGCGCTCCTATGATTTACAGAGCATAGGAGCACCGCTGCTATCCTTGTTGACGCAGATCAACCGCTCTCAAACTGCGGCGACAGAGCTACGAAGCTCATTCCTTGACCTTGCTCAAAGCCGATGTGCCGCGGAGGCCTACCATGAAAGCTCCCGCAATCCGGAGGACCGAACATGATCACCAAGAAATTCGTCGTCGCCATTGGCATCGTTTCCCTGCTGGCCGTTCCTGCGGTGGCTCAAACCACGGACAAAGAGAAGAATGGCCATCACTACAGCGGCGGGCCGAAGACCGAAGTCCCGCATCACATGGGCAGCAAGAAGGAGACCACCGGCGCCTCGACGAAGTCCTCATCGGGCGGTCATCATTACACCGGCGGACCCAGCACCTCGACGCCTCACCACATGAGCGACAAGAAGTAAGACCACCGTTTCGGGGGGCGTGAGCCCGAATCCACTTCTCCACCTTGCTTGCCGCACGACGGATTCCGGGCTCGCGCTTCGCGCGCCCCGGAATGACGGCGAGCGCTGCCAAGAGACGATCAACGGCGGCAATATCTGAAGCAACGTTTTTTAACGGGGATCGTGGTGCTTCCAATAGTAGCATTCCTCGTCCACGCACTGTTCGAACAGCTGGCCGGATAGGACGGGTTGAGCTCTTGCCAAACTATCGCTCAAATTGGCGGACGCAGAATCGAGATGAGCTCGATCCGATTTGTGAGGATGAAGCTTGATGGGTTTCGCTTCGCTCTACCCATCCTACGAGCTGGCTGTCACAAAGCTTGTCTCCAACGGCCTTGGCAATAAGCACCGCGACGAATAATCTAGCCGCGCTTATACTGAAACAGGCGTTTATCTTTTTATTATTCTGGGGGAGATCTCAATGAAGCTCGCTCACATTTTGGCGTCGATTGCGCTGGCCACAATCGTCGTCGTGAATCCTGTCGCTCTCGCACAAGAGCCTCCGAAGCTGAAAGTGACTCCATTGCAGAAGGAGCCGCTGACGGGGCAATCGGACAAGGAAGTTATCTCCCTGATCGTCGAGTGGCCGCCTGGCTCCGGCACCGGCCTCCATACCCATCCCGGCGACGAATACACGACCGTGCTCGAAGGCGAGGTCATCGGTCGAAAAGAGGGCAGTGAGGCCAAGACCTATACGGCGGGACAATCCTATCACAATGAACCCGGCGTCGTTCACGAAGCAAACAACAAGGGAAGCGTTCCTGCAAAAACATTCAACGTCTTCGTGGTTGAGAAGGGAAAACCAGTAACTGAACCAGTGAAGCGGTAGAGATTCTCGAATCTGCGATTTCCGTTCTTGGACCTCTATCGTTGGCACCTCTGCCTTCAGTTGGTCCAAGGCGCTTTCCGAGGTCGCACGCATGAAACGGCGCGAATTCATTACGGCCTTTGGCGCTGCGGCAATGACTTTGCCATTGCCCGCTCAGGCGCAGAAATTGGCAATGCCGGTGATCGGCTCTCTCAATCGCCCGAGCCCCGGGTCGGAGACGTTCGGAGAGGCGTTTCGCCGCGGCCTCAAGCAAATGGGATTTGTTGAAGGCCAGAACGTTTCCATCGCGGGACGTTGGCCCAACGCCAATGAAGAACTGCGAGACGCCGCAGCCGACTTGGTTCGTAAGCGCGTCGCTCTGATCTTTACCGCCGACAATGGCGGGGCATTGGCCGCCAAAGCGACGACCTCGGAAATCCCCATCGTGTTCGTGGTGGGCCTCGATCCAGTCGCTATGGGCCTGGCTGCCTCCATCAATCGCCCGGCCGGTAATGCCACTGGGGTTGCGTTCCAGGTGAGCGCGCTGGAGCCGAAGCGGTTCGAATTGCTGCATGCTCTACTACCCCACGCGTCTTTGGTGGGCGTGCTGGTCAATCCGGACAATCCAAATGCGGATGTAACAAGCCTGCGATCAGCCGCATCCTCCTCGGGGCTGCAACTGCTTGTTCTGGAGGCGCGAAACCTCGCCGAGCTGCAACAGGCGTTTGCGACATCGGTCGAACGTCGAGCAAACGCGCTGCTTGTAACCTCCGACCGCCTCTTCAATCTTGAACGTCGTCGTGTCGTTGATCTAGCGGCGCGTAGCGCCATGCCCACAATGTACCCGTGGCGCGATTTTGCTGACGCCGGCGGCTTGATGAGCTACGGCAACAGTCTGACCGACGCCTTTCGGCAAGGCGGGATCTATGTCGGCCGCATTCTGAAGGGGGACAAGCCGGCCGACCTGCCGATTTGGCAGCCCACCAGATTTGAGTTCGTGATCAACCTCAAGGTCGCAAAGACGCTGAACCTCGAAATCCCGCCCGGTCTGCTGGCGTTTGCGGACGAGGTGATCGAATAAGACTAACGTCCGCTTGGGCCATACCGGACAATGCAATGGGCTAGTCGATGGCCGGTGGGCAGCGGACATCGATCAGCCGAAAACTTCGATTAAACCGACGAAAATGACCCCAAACGGACCTCAACTATCATCCACCAAGCTCCCGTTTAGGTATCCAGAGCGCACGAACGATTGCCGGGCCCCCTGCACGGCAACGTAAGAATTGTGAGGAACGGATCGACCTCATCCGACTTTGTCGTCACGTACCCCTTCCGTGGTAACGCCCTCGGAGCGTTGATTTACCCCCTGCGGACCGGCCCGACCGATGGGGCGATAGGTGCGCAAGTGGATGATCCTCTTCGCAACAAGCTCTTGGCCCTTCTTCCGCTACGGGACCTCGAGTCTGTAAGGGAGAGGTCGTCGGTCGTCGGGTATGCCCAAGGCGATGTTGTTCAAAAGGAGGGGCAGGAAATCACGGCCGTTCACTTCCCGCTATCGGGCATGTTCTCGCTTTTGGTCGTGCTGAAAGATGGTCGGACGGCCGAAACGTCCGTCGTCGGGCGGGAAGGCATGATCGGAGCCCGTGCGGGCCTTGGGCCGCCGCGCAGGTCCCTCGTTCGCGTCGTCGCCCAGCTACCGGTTCAAGCCTTGAAAATTTCAGTGAAGGAGTTTCGGAACTTGGTGACGCACAGCGCGCCTATGGCGGAGCTGTGTGTCAGGAGTGCTGACGTGTTGCTCGACCAAACCAGGATGACAGCTGCCTGTAATGCGCTGCATGGCGTCGAGCAGCGCTTCTGTCGGTGGTTGCTACACACGGCGGACCGCGCGGAAAGCGATCACTTCGTACTGAAACAGGAGCTACTGTCCGAGATGCTGGGCGTGCACCGCACATACATCACGGATGTCGCAAACAGGCTGCAAAAACGAGGAGCCATTGCCTATTCGCGGGGAAAACTTCAGATCCTGGATCGCAGCCTCGTGCGAGATTTATCGTGCGAGTGCTATGGCCTTCTCAAGCGAAATAGTTCCTAGCATTTCTTTCGAGCTCGCGAATATTTACGTCGACAACCAGACATAACGGGTATCTACTTCTTCGATCACCGCACCGTCCTTAAGGCAGTTATCGGTGAAGAGAACGCCGGTTGCGCTCCCGCCCCAACTTAAATGGAGCAGCGCCGATGCGACGCCGTTTCAAACAAACCAGCACCCTCGAACAGCGGCTGCTCGAACAGGCAGAACGTCTGCGCCAGCGGGCCCAAGCCACTCCGCCCGGCGTTGAACGCGAAGGACTTTTGCGTCGTGCGCGCCAAGCCGAAACCGCTTCCCGCGTCAACGACTGGCTTCGTCCAAGGAATTGCGGCCGCCAACCTAGCGCGGAGCAGCAATTTAATATGGTCGGATACCGAGCATTTATTATCGGCGAGGATGGTCACATCTGCGATGCGCGGGTGATTGAGGCGGCCAGTGATGAAGCCGCTGTCAAGGCCGCACGGCGCTTCATCAACCGCCACGGCATCGAGATATGGCAACTCGGTCGCAAGGTCGCGATCCTTGACGCCGATGATGCAGCGCCGAGTGCTGCCGCCACGCTCCCGCCTGCTAAATAGCGAAGCAACGCGATGCTCATTCTAATCGACAATCCGGAGCACCGCGCCGAGCTGATCTCGCGAGTTCGGGCCCGTATCGATTGCGAAATTGAAGAGGTGAGCGAAGCGCTGTGCGAAGGTCGCCCAGCGACCCGCTCCTTACGCTTGCTTGAGACGCTCACGAAAATCCTGGCAGAGCTGGAGGTGCAAAAGTAAGCCGCCTCGGTTGGCGGCCTTTTTCATTTCGAACGTCACCTGTTGGCCCGTCGCGACATTGCACTGCCGCGCGATCCCGGTCGCTAACGGGGGCATAGGATGTGCAGAGGACTCAGTCGTTCAGAGATGAGCACGCGGCAATAGCCATCCCATGATCTTCTGATACGGATCGCGACGACTGCGGACGAATGCGTTCTCGTTCTGCTGAGCGGCTGTTCTGGCGAATTCAGAAATCCCCTCCATAGACTGCCGTTTATCCTTCGGAAGCTTCGCCCATTGGCGAATGATCTTCCGGCGGGCTTCGCGTTGCTTTTCCCTTACGTCAGGCATCGGGACGCTCCTTGAAGAGGATTTATTCCGGTCGACCTAGTATTGTTTGGGCTCACTAGAACTTCAACGTCGAATCAAGAACTCTTAGCCCCTCTGATCGTGCGGCGCTATACACGGGAGCGAGTCTCATATTGGCTTTGCAGGCCCGCCGTCCTAGAATTGCGGCGATCGCAGGACGGGCGAAATGCAGTTTGTTTGCGACGCGCCGAAGGGCAAGACCTGGTTCCGTATCGAGACGGAAGGTGAAGCGATGCATGAGTCGCGCCTGATGGGTCACACAGTTGAGAAATATTTCCGCCGCGAGCGGGAGAAGGCAATCCAGTCCTGGCGTCCCGAGCGGCCCAACGCGATTGAGCGCGACATCGGCCTCGAGGCCCATATACAGCGAGAGATGCCGCTTTTCCTCACGCTGCGCGACAGGGAGGGCAATGCACTGACGACAGCGATGCTGCCACCCGGTGGCAAGGATCGCGGCGGGTTCCGGATCATCATCGTTGCCGCATCCAATGCCGATCCTTATCCTCAGCAGGGCGCGGCCATCGCTGCACTGGGAGCGCATTTCGGTCTCACACTCGATCGCAACCGCTGCTTCCCCTACGGCCGCCAAGGAGCCTGACAAGTATCGCCGCTTGATTGGAGCGATGTCGGCTCATGGGCCCTTCACGTCATTTGCTGCGGTTGCACACCAGGTTGGACTTGGCATTTCACCCGCACTGTTTCTAACCTACAGCGTAACACTGGGCATGGTTTACGGCTCACTCAATTCCTGACTTGTTTGAACCGCAAACTGAAAGAGGCCGCCAACTGAAGCGGCCTTAGTATCGCTCCCAATTCCTTCGGCTCGGGCGCTCTTTTGTGAGCGCCGGGGGTCACTCTTCTAGTCCGGTATTGCTAATCGCAACGGCGGACCCTGCGGACCGAACCGTCGTCGCGCTCGATCGTGACGGTGCGGCATCCACCGCGATATCCGCGATCATATCCGTAAGCGCGATAAGCGGGTCGATCGTACTCTCGGTAGTAACGCCGCTCCGGGCCCACTCTCACGCCACCGAGCGGAGTTTCAACGGCAACTTGAGCTGACGCGGGCGCGATGGAGATCGGCGTGGCGATAGCGAAACCAGCAACCGCCATTACACCGGCCAATAACAGAGTTCTCATACGAGTTCCTCCTGAGTTCTCGCAATTGCCTTCCAACATCCCAGGTAGGGCAAGGTTCCTGCACGAAACTCATCCAAACGGCGGACGGCTCAGACTTAGGTCGCCCGCCTCGGAACACGAACGGTGCTGGCCCGCCGCGCATATTCCTGAACCAAACAAATACCGACCGGAATGTCTGTTGAGGGTCAGCCTCCGAAGAACTCGCTTTCAGCACAACGAGTCAGCCTTACTTCAATCAGCCGACATCAAGGCGGAGTTTGCAGAGGTCTGCATCGAGCCAAAGCGGCGGTGCATTTCTGCAGCTACACAAGGGGACGAAAGGTCCGAGCCCCTGGCGGGAAATGGCGGCTAAACATTCGCCGCAGCCCGCAAACTGCATTGGCAAAAATCGCGCACATCCTCGGATTTTCGAAAGGCATGGCGCAAGTTGACGATTCGACCAATCAACTTGATCCCGTCTCTAAAGTTGTCCTCGGGATGTCGACTGAGGTGCTTCAGCGGCCGGTGCACACTGGCTCCTAGACGATCTGAAGCAAGTCAGGTCGAATAGGAACAATTGGTGAACTCCGCCGTTCGTAGCGCACCGGCCGATGAACGTTCCAGGTCAGCCAAGAAGGCAGCTCAAACTCGCAAACGCCGCGTGGCGTGAAGGAGGCACAATGTCGACATGCGAAACCTGCGGCAATGACTATGACAAGAGTTTTCAGGTGGTGATGAACGGCCAGGCGCACACGTTCGACAGCTTCGAGTGCGCAATTCATGCCTTGGCGCCAACGTGCAAGCATTGCGGAACGCGCATCGTGGGACACGGCCTGGAAAAGAGCGGCACCTACTATTGCTGCGACCACTGCGCCCAGAAGGAAGGCGTGACCGACCTCCGCGATCGTGTGTAAAGCCAGGAATAGACCCGGCGGCGTTGCACGCAGCTTCCTCGGGAATTTTGGCGCTCACGCGGGGGACGGTGAAATGAAACGGACTGCCGTTGCTGGGCACCGCTTTCGCGAGAATAGACGACCGACGAGCCTGCGGTCTCCGCTGGCTTGAGACGATCTCAGTACGAGTTGCGCTATGGCGCCCGCAAATAATCGCCTTGTTACGGTGTTCGGTGGAACGGGGTTTCTCGGCCGCCGCGTTGTTCAACATTTGCTCCGGTCGCCCGAGTTTTTCGTTCGGATTGCATCAAGACATCCCGAACGAGGCAGACAGCTTTTTGGTCACGACGAGCCACGCCTCCAATCCGTGAACGTCGATCTACGCGACGAAGGTTCGATAGCCGCTGCTGTTGATGGCGCATATGGCGCCGTCAACGCGGTCAGCCTCTATGTTGAACACGGACAGGAGACTTTTCATTCCGTGCATGTGGAATCAGCCCGGCGATTGGCTGCCAGGGCACATCGAGCTGGCGTCAAGCGGCTCATCCACGTTTCCGGTATCGGCTCTGATGCCACGTCGCCGTCCCTCTATATTCGCAAGCGTGGCGAAGGCGAACTCGCGGTCCGCGCAGCATTTCCTGAGGCTACGCTGGTTCGCCCGGCGGTCATGTTCGGCCCGGATGACGCGTTTCTCACCATCATCCTCAAGCTGCTCCGCCGATATCCGATCTATCCGATGTTCGGCCGCGGATCGACGCGATTGCAGCC
Organism: Bradyrhizobium sp. C-145; assembly: GCF_023375135.1. Lineage (NCBI taxonomy): Bacteria > Pseudomonadati > Pseudomonadota > Alphaproteobacteria > Hyphomicrobiales > Nitrobacteraceae > Bradyrhizobium > Bradyrhizobium sp. C-145. The sequence continues at coordinate 9,020,657 of NZ_CP088150.1, forward strand.
GGCCTATGTTGACGATGTGGCCGACGCGATCACAAGAGCGCTTCCGAGCACCGAATCGAACGCAATCACGTATGAATGCGCGGGTCCTCGCATCTACACCTACGAAGAGCTTCTCAGAACCGTCGCGCACGCAGCCGGCCGCAGCCCCATGCTCATTCCAGTACCGTTTGCTGCTTGGCATGTCGCGGGATGGATTTCGGAGCTGCTTCCAAGGCCGCCCATCACACGGAATCAGGTGGAGTTGATGCAGATCGACAACATAGCGTCGGTGGGAATGCCAGGGTTTTCCGAGCTTGGAATCCCGCCGCAATCAGTCGAACAAATTGTACCGGCAATGCTACGGGAAAGCTCGTAGGATGGGTTGAGTTCTTGCGAAACCCATCGCCCAGATGGGCGGACGCAGAATCTGGTAATGCTTTGTTAGCTCGATCCGATTTGTGAGGAAGAGGTTTGATGGGTTTCGCTTTGCTCTACCCATCCTACGAACTACTGCTGAGCGAGTGGAGCGATAATGGAATGCACGATCCGACTGGCACGTGAGGACGACGCTGCTGACATCAGCGCGGTCATCCTGCGCGCGCTGCGCGAAACCAACGCGAAGGACTATACGGGCGAGATCATCAAAAGGGTCGAGCGCAGCTTCAGCCCAGACGCAGTGCACCAGCTGATCGGGAAACGCACCGTTTTCGTCGCCTCGATGGGCAGCCGCGTGGTTGGAACGGCAAGCCTCGACGGAAGCGTGGTCCGTACGGTCTTCGTGGCTCCCGATATTCAGGCCCGAGGTATCGGCAAGCGGCTGATGGCAGAGATCGAGCGCACAGCGCGCGAGCGAAGCATTCCCTCGCTGACCGTTTCGTCTTCGATCACCGCTGAAGCATTCTACGCACGGCTCGGGTTCAAGGCCCTGCGCGACAGCTATCACGATGACGAACGCACGATCATCATGGAGCGATCGCTCGATGATCCGAGCCGGTCCGCGCCATAGTACGTAGCCCGGATGGAGCGAAGTGATCTTGATCCTCGGCGCCAAATAGACGACCATCGCGTTCCTGACCGCTCACGGCAGAATGGGCGAGGAAACGCAGCAATGAACGCAACTCCCGGAGTTGGCCTGGTCGAACGTGCCCGCGCCATCGCGCCGCTGATTGCGAGCGAAGCGAATGAGATCGAGCTCACGCGGCGGCTGACACCCGCGGTCGTTTCCGCGCTGATCGGGAACGGGCTCTATCGCGCCCTCCTCCCGCAAAGCCTCGGCGGCGCTGAAGCCCCGATCGAGATCTTCATGCAGATGCTAGAGGAGATCGCGAAGGCGGATGCCTCGACCGCCTGGTGTCTCGGCCAGTGCAGCGTCTGCGCGATGATCGCGGCCTCGCTCGACCATGACACCGCGCAAGAGATCTTCAACACGCCGCCCGGCATCCTCGCCTGGGGTGCGATCGCGCATGAGGCGCGCGCGGTCGAGGGCGGCTATCGCGTCACGGCGCGCTGGGATTTTGCCTCGGGCTCGCGGCAGGCGAGCTGGCTGGGGGCGCATGTGCGTATCGTCAATGCCGACGGCACGCCACGGAGGAATGCCGACGGGGCGCCGGAGGTGCGCACCATTCTGTTTCCGGTCGCGAGCGCCGTGCTGCACGATGTGTGGCAGGCGATCGGGCTCGCGGGCACCGGCACCGATTCCTACGAGGTCAGCGATCTCTTCATTCCCGAGCGCTTTACAGCGTTTCGCGACGTGCCGTGGGCGCTGCGCGAGAAGGGTCCGCTCTACAAGATCGGTACCGGCTCGACCTTCAGCCTTGGCTTCGCCGCGGTCTCGCTCGGCGTGGCGCGGGCGACACTGGATGCGGCAATCGCGCTGGCGCGTGGAAAACATCAGTCACTCGCGGCCAGCGCCATGCGCGACAACGGCGCGGTCCAGGGACTGATCGGCCGCACCGAGGGCGATTTGCGCGCCGCGCGCGCTTATCTCTATGCGACCGCGCATGCGATGTGGCGCGATCTGTCCGCGACCGGCGAGTTCAGCGCCGCGCATCGCAGTGCGGTGCGGCTGGCGGCGACCTGGACCATCCATCAATCGGCAAAGGTGGTCGACGCCGCCTATCACATGGCCGGCGCGACCGCGGTGTTCCGCAGCAATCCGTTCGAGCGGCGGTTTCGCGACATGCATGCGATCGCGCAGCAGATCCAGGCGCGCGACACGCATTATGAGGATGTGGGGAAGGCGATTTTGGCGGGACGCTGAACGGCAGCCGCGATGACGTTGCACTCCCTCGCCCCGTTCTTACGGGAGAGGGTTGGGGTGAGGGGCCTCTCTCCGCGGATGCGATCGGCGTGAGACCAGTACCCCCTCACCCGGATTGCTGCGCAATCCGACCTCTCCCCGCAAGCAGGGAGAGGTGAGGCAGCATCACGCTCTTGCGCCGCACTCACGCCACCAGCGCGGCGTCCTCGTCCGTGGCGTCGATGCCACGCTGCGCCGCCAAGAGGCTGATGATCTCCGCATTCGGCCTTGCCTTGCTGAACAGAAAGCCCTGACCCTCGTCGCAGCCCTCGGTGCGCAAGCAGCTGAGCTCGGCTTCAGTCTCGACGCCCTCGGCGGTGATGGTGACCCCCAAGCCCTTGCCGAGGCTGACGATGGAGCGGATGATCGCCTGGGCTTCGCGGTTGGCGCCTAAATCGCGCACGAAGGACTGATCGATCTTGATCTTGTCGAAGGGGAAGCTGCGCAAATAGCTGAGGCTGGAATAGCCGGTGCCGAAATCGTCCATCGAGATGCGCACGTCGAGCGCGCGCAGCGCATGCAAGGTCGCCAGCACCTGCGCGCTCTTCTCCAAAAGCAGCGTCTCGGTGATCTCGAGCTCGAGCCGCCGCGGCGGCAGGCCGGAATGTTTCAGCGCGTCCGTCACCATCGACAGCAGATTGCCGCTGCGGAATTGCAGCGGGGACAGGTTGACGGCGACACGGACGTCGTCCGGCCAGGCCGCGGCATCCAGGCACGCGCGGCGCAGCATCAGGCCGCCGAGCGGGTTGATGAGGCCGGTGTCTTCGGCGACCGGAATGAACTCGGCCGGCGAGACCATGCCGCGCTCGGCATGCGGCCAGCGCACCAGCGCCTCGAACCCGGTGATGCGGCCGCTCTGGAGGTCGATCAGCGGCTGGTAATAGGGACGCAGCACGTCATTCTGGATCGCGTCGCGCAGCTCAACCTCGATCTTGCGCCGGCTCTGCGCTTTTGCATCCAGCGCCGCCTCGAAGAAGGCAAAGGTGCCGCGCGAATCGGCCTTGGCGCGCGACAGCGCCATGTCGGCGCTCTTGAGCAGCTTTTCGGACTCATCGCCGTCGCCGGGTGCCATGGCGATGCCGATCGAGGCGCCGATCACCACGGAATGGCCGTCGAGCAGATAGGGATCGGCGATGGCTTCGAGCAGGCGCTTTGCCAGCATCACCGCGTCCTCGGGACGTGCCAGGCCACTTTGGACAATGGCGAACTCGTCCGAGTTCAACCGCGCCAGCGCGTCTTCCTCGCGCAAGGTCGAGCGCAGCCGCTTGGCGACGCCGCGGAGCAGCTTGTCGCCGACCGCGTGTCCCAGCGTGTCGTTGACCGCCTTGAAATTGTCGAGCCCCAGCATCAGCAGCGCGACCTTGTCGGTGCTGCGCCGCGTATGCAGCAGCATCTCGTCGACCTGCTGGCGCAGCAAATTGCGGTTCGGCAGCCCGGTCAGCCCGTCATGCTGGGCCATGAAGGCGAGCCGCGCCTCGGCGCGCTTGCGCTCGGTGATGTCCATCAGCGCGAGCAGGACTGCGGGCCGCTCGGCATAGGTCAGTTCGCGCGAGTAGATCGCAAGGTCGATCAGCGCACCGTCGGCCTTGACGTGCTTCCAGGTGCGCCCGGCCTGCTCCGCGCCGGTTGGATCGGGGGTCCAGGGCGGCTCGCTGTCGAAGGCCTGCAAGGAGCGAATCTTGAGCCGCTCGAACTCGGCGCGGCTATAGCCATAATGAGCGATCGCGGCATCGTTGACGCCGAGGATGCGTTCGTCGTCCAGCGCGCAGACGATCATGGGCACGGGATTGCCGTCGAACAGCAGCCGGAACGAGGCCTCGCGCTGCTTCAATTCGGTGATGTCGACGCGCAGGCCGACGACGCCGCCGTCATCGGTCAATCGCTCGTCGATCAGGATGACGCGGCCGTCAGCGAGCTTCTGCTCGTGACGCGCGCCGGGCTGATAGAGCTTTTGCAGCCGCTGCGCGATCCACTCGTCTTCGTGGCCGACGGCCTCGGGATAATCGCCGCGGGCCACGCCGATGCGTAGCGTGTCCTCCAGGCGCGCGCCTTCGACGAACAGATCGGCGGTCTTGCTGTAGATCTCGGCGTATTTCTTGTTCCAGAGCACGTAGCGGCCGTCGGCATCGAGAAACACGATGCCCTGCGGCAGAATGTCGATGGCCTGGCGCAAGCGCTCATGGGATTTGTGCGCTTCCGCGATCGCGGCTTCCGCCTCGGCGCGGCTGCGCAAGAGTTCATCGCGGTCGGCAGGCGGATGAGGCGTGCGCGCGAAGCGCGGCTTGCGCGGCTGTCGGCCGGCTTGGGCAAGCACGTTGCGCTTTCGCTTTCCTGTCTTTCGAGACCCCAAACTCAACTTCACTCGTCCCAGTCACGCCCAGTGACCGCAAGCTTTGGGGCAAGTGTCTGAAAAAAAAGTAATCTTGCCAGGCTGCGGCCCGCGCGAGTGGCCGCTTGCTGCCTGTTTGCGAGGCGTGGCTGCGTCGACGGGCGTCGCCAACCTCATCCCGGCGCCGCGGTGAAGGACCGATCTGGCGCAAAATTGCGCGCGCGCTTGAATCATTTCCGAAATCGCGCGCGATTGCATGCGAACCGCGGTTATTCCTCACGTCGCGCACGAATTTTGGTCAATGCAGAACAGGGTTATCGCGCGATTAAGGATCGACCATCGCGCGTGCGACTTTGGGATGACGCGACGGATGTTGGCTGCCCGTGTGATCGCTGCATTGCCCTCTCCTTAACCCTGACGCGGCGTTGGGTTATAAGGATTCGGCATGAGTCCCCGCCGCCTCGCTCCTCTCCTGCTTTTTGTGACACTCCTGGCCGCCGGTCGCGCGCTGGCCCAGGACAAGGGCAGCGTCACCCCAAAACCGCTGCCGCCGCTCACCAATCCGAACGACCCCTCCCTCGCCGCCAAGGAGCTGTTCGCGCGCAAGCTGCTGCCGTCGAAGGGATCGGCCCATGTCATCGGCTCCTACACCAAGGGCTGCATCGGCGGCGCCATGCAGATGCCGCTCAACGGCGACAATTGGCAGGTGATGCGGCTGTCGCGCAACCGCAATTACGGCCACCCCGACATGATCGCCCTGATCAAGCGGCTCGCGGCCAAAGCGCACAAGGACGCCGGCTGGCCCGGCATCCTGGTCGGCGACATCGCGCAACCCCGCGGCGGGCCGGCGCTGTCAGGCCATGCCAGCCACCAGATCGGTCTCGATGCCGACATCTGGCTGACGCCGATGCCGGACCGCCGGCTCTCGCGCGAGGAACGCGAGGAGATGTCGGCGGTGATGATGGTTCGCCCCGACCGGCTCGACGTCGATCCGAAGGTGTTCACGCCAGGCCATGTGCTGGTGCTGCGCGATGCGGCGCGGGAGCCGGCGGTGCAGCGCATCTTCGTCAATGCCGCGATCAAGAAGGCGCTGTGCCGCGAGGCCAAGGGCGACCGCGCCTGGCTGTCGAAGATCCGCCCCTGGTGGGGCCACGACTATCACTTCCACATCCGCATGCACTGTCCCGCGGGCGCCGGGGAATGCGAGGGCCAGCCGTCGCAATCCGAGGACGAAGGCTGCAAGGCCTCCGATCTCGCCTATTGGTTCTCGGATGCCGTGCTGCACCCCAAGCCGCCGCCGGAGCCGCCGAAACCGAAGCCGCCGATGACGCTGGCCGACATGCCGGCGGCATGCAAAGCCGTGCTGCATGCAGCGGATGCGAAGCCGTAGCCTCTCAGCCGTCGTCCTGGCGAAAGCCAGGACCCATTACCCCAGGGAGGAGACGTGACACGAGCTGATAACTCCAGTCTTCGCAAAACTACTCCTGGGGTAATGGGTCCTGGATCGGCGCTCCGCCGGTCCGGGACGACGAACGAGGTTTGACCTGAGGCCGAGGGCTGCTATCTTCGCGAGCAGCGATATCCCTGCCGGCCGTAAGCCGTCGCAAGGCCCGTGGAACAGCGCGTCCGCCCGTCGCATCAGACCCACCCAACGCCAGATTTGCGCGCGTCACCGCGCGCGAGCTTGCACGGAGCGCTATCCATGTTTCGTATTGCCGCACTTGTCACCGCCGTCGTCATCCTCGCGGGCGCAAGCCCGTCGCCCGCCGCCGCCGAGGACAAGACCATCACCGTGTTCGCGGCCGCTTCGATGAAGAACGCGCTCGACGAGATCGACGCGGCCTACACCGCCAAGACCGGCGTCAAGTTCTCCGTCAGCTATGCCGCAAGCTCGGTGCTGGCCAGGCAGATCGAGCAGGGCGCGCCGGCCGACATATTCGTCTCGGCCGATACCGACTGGATGGACTACGCGATCGCCAGGAAGACCATCAACGAATCCACCCGCGTCAACCTGCTCGGCAACAGCATCGTGCTGATCGCGCCGAAGGACTCCAAGGTCGACAACGTCACGATCGCGCAAGGCTTCGATCTCGCCAAGCTCGCCGGCGATGGCAGGATCGCGACCGGCGACGTGAAATCCGTGCCGGTCGGCAAATACGCCAAGGCTGCGCTCGAGAAGCTGGGCGCCTGGCAGGCCGCCGAGCCGAAATTCGCCATGGCCGAGAGCGTGCGCGGCGCGCTGACGCTGGTGGCGCGCGGCGAGGCCGTGCTCGGCATCGTCTATGCGACCGACGCCAAGGTCGAGCCGGGCGTGAAGATCGTCGGCACCTTCCCGGCGGATTCGCACCCCGCGATCATCTATCCCGTCGCGGCGACCACGACCGCGAAGGGCGAGAGCAGCGACTATCTCGCCTTCCTGCGCTCGACGGCCGCCAAGACCATTCTGGAAAAATACGGTTTCAAATTCCTGATCAGCCCCACCACGTGATATCTCCGGCTTGATGTCCGAGATTTCACCCGCCGAATGGACGGCGATCCTGCTTTCGCTCAGGGTCGCCATCATCGCAACGCTGGTGGCGACGCCGTTCGGCATCGCCCTGGCATGGCTGCTCGCGCGGCGCGATTTCTGGGGCAAGTCGCTGCTCGACGCGACCGTGCATCTGCCGCTGGTGCTGCCGCCTGTGGTCACCGGCTATCTGCTGCTGCTCAGCTTCGGCCGCCGCGGCCCCGTCGGCAGTTTCCTCGCCGACCATTTCGGCATCGTCTTCTCTTTCCGCTGGACCGGCGCTGCGCTCGCCTGCGGCGTGATGGCGTTTCCGCTGCTGGTGCGGCCGATGCGGCTGTCGATCGAGGCGATCGACCGCCGGCTCGAGCAGGCCGCCGAGACGCTTGGCGCGGCACCCTGGAAGGTGTTCTTCACGGTGACGCTGCCGCTGGCGCTGCCCGGCGTGCTCGCCGGCATGGTGCTGGGCTTCGCCAAGGCGATCGGCGAGTTCGGCGCCACCATCACCTTCGTCTCCAACATTCCCGGTGAGACCCAGACGATCTCGTCCGCGATCTATTCGCTGATCCAGACGCCCGACGGCGACGCCGCGGCGGGACGGCTCGTCATCGTCTCGATCGTGCTCGCGCTCGGCGCGCTGATTGCGGCAGAATGGTTCGCCCGCCGCGCCACGGCGCGGCTGCACGGGAATTGACCATGCTGCGCGTCGATGTCGAGAAACAGCTGGGTGAGTTTTCGCTGCACGCGTCCTTCACCAGCGAGGGCCGCGTCATCGGCCTGTTCGGCGCCTCGGGCGCCGGCAAGACCTCACTGGTCAACATGATCGCGGGCCTGTTGCGGCCCGACCGCGGCAGCATCGTGATCGACGGCGAGACCGTCGACGACACCGCGGCCGGCGTCCATGTGCCGGCCTGGCGCCGCCGCATCGGCTATGTGTTCCAGGACGCGCGGCTGTTTCCGCATCTCAACGTGGCGCAGAATCTCGACTATGGACGGCGGATGAACGGCCTCGCCGCCGATCCGGCCCAGCACAAGCGCATCATTGATCTCCTCGACATCGGCGCCCTGCTCGGCCGCCGGCCCGGAAAGCTCTCCGGCGGCGAGCGCCAGCGCGTCGCGCTCGGCCGCGCGCTGCTGTCGAAGCCGCGCCTCCTGCTGCTCGACGAGCCGCTCGGGGCGCTCGACGAGAGCCGCAAGCTCGAGATCCTGCCCTATCTGGTGCGGCTGCGGGACGAGGCCAACGTGCCGATGGTCTATGTCAGCCACGACGCCGCCGAGCTGCGCCAGCTCGCCACGCAGATCGTGATGCTGAAGCAGGGCCGCGTGACGAGTTTTGGCGGGGTGAAGGTGTTGACATCGTAGCCCGGATGGAGCGCAAGCGTAATCCGGGGCGGTGCCGCGGGTGAGAGCGCACCCGGATTTCGCTTTCGCTCCATCCGGGCTACGCGGCAGCATCATTCAGAGCTACCAGCCGCGCTCGACGTTGCGCACCTCGCCCGTCCTCGCATCGACATAGACTTCCATCCAGCGGCCGACACGATCCCGTCCATCAACCTCCCATTCGTCGCCGAGGAAGTTGGTGTGCGAGACCGTCACGACGCCGAGATCTGTCGCGACATCGAGGGCGGCCTGCATCGAGATCTGATCGCCGGTGTCATAGGCCATCGCCGGTGCGGCAGCGCCGAGCGCAAGGGCTGTGAGAATCGGAAGGATGAACTTTCGCATTGCATACTCCTGTCAGTCCAGGCGGCTACGCGCCTTAGAACGAGCGGCATGGCGGAGTGTTCCGGGTTTCAAGGTCACGAAACCGCGCAAATCTTCGGCGGTTGCGGCGATTTGGTGGCGGTTCCTCTTCGTGGTCGTCCTGGCGAAAGCCAAGACCCATAACCACCGACTGCGGTTTAGTGAGGACTCGTGGTTGCCACTCTCGGCAACAACTTGTTTCTGGGGTGATGGATCCTGGCTTTCGCCAGGACGACACCCAAGTTAAACCCCCGCCACCGACGCCCACACATCGGCGAGCTTGCGCCGCAGCGCTTGCGTGCGGGTCAGTGGCGCGGGGGTCTCGTCCTCTTCCGGCAGGCGTAGACCGACGACGTTGACGCGGCCGCCGGAGATCGAGCGCGCGACCAGCACGATCGTATCCAACGCGAGCTCGGCGCCCTCCTTCGGCGCGCGATCGAGATGAACATCGAAATAATCGGCCAGCGTCAGCTTGCCGTCGTCCGCGCCGAGCTTCACGCCGTAGATCTCGGCGAGCTCGGCAAGCGTGTGCTCGCCGGAGACCATGAAGTCGCCGAGCAGATGCGGATCCGGCGCCGAGCTCGGCTGCATGTCGACGAAGAAGCGGTCGAGCGCCTCGGCCTTTTCCGGCGGCGCCAGCAGGTAGATGTAGTCGCCCGGCGCGACCGGATCGGCCTCCGTCGGCGTCAAGATGCTCTCGTTGCGGATCACCAGCGTCGGCTTGGACCAGGACGGGATCAGGCCGCGGCGGAAATACAGGCTCTTCGGCCGCACCGGATAGCCGACCAGCTGCTGCTCGAGCTGGCCGGGCAGATCCAACTCGACGCGGCGCGGACCGCGCTCGGCGCGCGGCAACGCGACATGCAGCTTGCGCGCGGCGGGCGCCAGCGTCCAGCCTTGCAGCAGCAGCGAGATGATGACAACGACGAAAGCGACGTCGAAATAGAGATAGGCCTTGGACAGGCCGACCAGCATCGGGATCGACGCCAGGAAGATCGCGACGGCACCGCGTAAGCCCGTCCAGGCGATGAAGACCTTCTCGCGCCAGTTGAAGCGGAACGGCGCAAGGCACGCGAGCACCGCGAGCGGCCGTGCGACCAGCATCAGCATGAGAGCAACGGCGACTGCCGGCAGCACGCTGGCACCGAGCCGGCTCGGCGAGACCAGGAGGCCAAGCAGCACGAACATCACGATCTGCGCCAGCCAGGTCGCGGCGTCCAGGAAGGCCACCACCGAATTATGCGCCCGCGTCGGCCGGTTGCCGATGATGATGCCGGCGAGATAGACCGCGAGGAAGCCTGATGCGTGCATGATCTGCGAGCCGCCGAAGATGACGAGCGCGCCTGTCGTCACGAACGGCGCATGCAGGCCCTGCGGCAGCGCCACCTGATTGAGCGCGATCACGACCAGGCGTCCGCCGATGACGCCGACCACGGCACCCAGCACCGCCTCCTGGACGAATTCGATCAGCACATGGCCGGGCGAGCTCGATCCCAGCGAGATGTACTCGACCAGCATGAGCGTGAGGAAGATCGCAAACGGATCGTTGGTGCCGGATTCCGCCTCCAGCGTCGCGCCGACGCGCGGGCGCAGGCGCAGACCCTGGGTGTGCACCAGCAGGAAAACCGCGGCGGCGTCGGTCGAAGCGACCACGGCGCCGACCAGCAGCGATTCCGTCCAGTTGAGATCGAGCGCGTATTTCGCGAATGGCGCCGTGATCAGCGCCGTCAGCAGCACGCCGATCGTCGCGAGCACCACGGAAGGCGCGAGCACGGTGCGGATGCTGGCAAAGCGCGTCCGCAAGCCGCCATCGAACAGGATCAAGGCGAGCGCGACCGAGCCGACCAGATAGGTGGTGCGGACGTCGTCGAACTGGAGCTGCCCGGGGCCGGAATCGCCCGCGAGCATGCCAATCGCAAGGAAGACGAGCAGCAGCGGCGCGCCGAAGCGCAGCGCAAGCAGGCTCGAGAGGATGCCGGCCATGACGAGGACAGCGCCGAGCAATATGGCGAGACTGACGGAGTCGAGGGAGGCCATCCACCTTCCGGGTACAAATCGCTGGAATTGCATCCTTATCGTCGGCGGACTCGCGCGCCAACCCATTTTCTCCCGCTCGCGGCAATCTGGCCGCATTTTGCGGCCTTAACGCGCATCACTTCGCGGTGTATCGATGGTCCGGCGGTGCCCTTTGTGGGATTCTGCGGCTCCCTCGAATCAATCGCCTGCTTCCCGACGAGACCGACCCGATGGACATGGACCTCAAGGATTTCATGGAGTTCGTGCAGACCACCGCACGCAGTGTCGGGGCGGAAATCTCCTCACCCTGGTTCTACCTGCAATTCGGTCTCATCCTGACCGCGGCCGGCATCGCCTATGCCGCGGAGGCGGCCATTCGCATCCGCGTCGATATGACGTCGCTGGCGATGCGCTGGCCGCTGCCGCTCCGGCACTTCGTCCGGGTGATGGTCGCAAGCGCCTCGACGGCGGTGTTCACGCTGCTCGTGATCATTTCGCGCGTGGTGATGTACCATGCGACCTGGCCGAGCCGCAGCTATCTGTTGATGGTCGCGGCCAAGCTCGGGCTGGCGTGGCTCGTGATCCGGCTGCTCACCTCGGTGCTGCGCAACGCCTTCATCGTCAAGCTGGTCTCGATCACGGCGTGGTTCGTCGCCGCGCTCTCCATCCTCGGCCAGCTCGATGCGACGGTCGAGCTGCTCGATTCCTTCGCCATCGTGCTCGGCGGCCTGCGGCTGACCCCGCTGTTGGCGCTCAAGGCCGGCGCGCTGCTGCTGATCGCGCTGTGGCTCACCAACATCGCGAGCAATTTCGCCGAGAGCCGGATCAATGCGACCACCGATCTGACGCCGTCGGTGCAGGTGCTGCTGGTGAAAATCATCCGCATCGGGCTGCTTGCGGTTGCGATCGTAATCGCGCTCGGCGCGGTCGGGATCGATCTGTCGGCGCTCGCGGTATTCTCCGGCGCGGTCGGCGTCGGCATCGGTATCGGCCTGCAGAAGATCGTCGCCAATTTCATCTCGGGGATCATCCTGCTCGCCGACAAGTCGGTGAAGCCCGGTGACCTCGTCACCATCGGCGACAACACCGGGCGCATCAGCGCGATGAAGACGCGCTATATTTCGGTCGCTGCCGGCGACGGCCGCGAATTCCTGGTGCCGAACGAGGATCTGGTGACGCAGAAGGTCGTCAACTGGACCTATACCGACAAGAACACGCTGGTGAAGATCGCCTTCGGCACCAATTACGACGCCGACCCGCGCCTGGTTTGCAAGCTCGCCGCCGAGACCGCCGCCGCCCATCCGCGCGCGCAGAAGGGCAAGCCGCCGAATTGCATTTTGACCGAGTTTGCCGAGGCCGGCATGAAGTTCTCGCTGACCCTGTGGCTCGCCGATCCCGACGGCATGGACACCGTCAAGAGCGACGTGATGCTGGCGCTGTGGGACGCCTTCAAGCGCGAGGGCATCCGGGTTCCCTACCCCGTCCGCGAAATCCGCATTCGAGGTGGCGCGCTACCGGTGGAAACCACCGTAGAAGTCCCGAATTAGGCCCGCTTTTGGGTGCAAAGTCACGCTCGGCTTGCATGAAGGCCCGCAATCATTAAATTAGGGCCTGAAATCAAGCCTTTCCGCCGAACATCGAAATTAGGCCCCCGAGCCCGGAAGACAGTTCCCGCATGAGCTACGTCGAAGCCACTGATACCTCCCTGCGCAAGACCGGACAGATCAAGCTGCATGGGCCGAGCGCCTTTGCCGGCATGCGCAAGGCGGGCGCACTGGTGGCCAAGTGCCTCGACGAGCTCACCGACATCGTCGGGCCCGGCGTGCCGACCTCGCGCATCGACGAATTCGTCCGCGACTTCGCCTTCAGCAACAACGCCTATCCGGCGACGCTGATGTATCGCGGCTACCGTTACTCGACCTGCACCTCGCTCAATCACGTGGTCTGCCACGGCATGCCCGGCGACCGCCCGCTGAAGGAAGGCGACATCGTCAACATCGACGTCACCTTCATCGTCGACGGCTGGTACGGCGATTCCAGCCGGATGTATGCGGTCGGCCCGATCGCCCGGAAGGCCGAGCGGCTGATCGAAGTCACCTATGAAGCGATGATGCGCGGCATCGCCGCGGTGAAGCCCGGCGCCACCACCGGCGACATCGGCTACGCCATCCAGAGTTTCGTCGAGCCGCAGGGCATGAGCGTGGTGCGCGATTTCTGCGGCCACGGCCTCGGGCGCATGTTCCACGACGAGCCGAACATCATCCACATCGGCCGGCCCGGCGAAGGCGTGCAGCTCAAGCCCGGCATGTTCTTCACCATCGAGCCGATGATCAATCTCGGCAAGCCGCACGTCAAAATCCTCTCCGACGGCTGGACCGCAGTCACCCGCGACCGCTCGCTGTCGGCGCAGTTCGAGCATTCGGTCGGCGTGACGGCGACGGGCGTCGAGATCTTCACGCTGTCGGAGCGGCACGGCGAGAAGCAGATCGGCTGATTGCCGGCACCATCGCAGCGCGATCTTGCCGTCCTCTCGGCCGATCACGATCTCCCGCCAGAGCTAATGGGAGAGAGATGAGTGAACGGATCGACGCGGCGCGGATTCCTGGGGTTTGTATCGGCCAGTGCGGCGGGATTGCTCCAGAGCGGCGCGAAGGCCGCTCCCGCTTCAACGGACGCTGAGCCGGCCTGCATCCTGACGCCCCAGGCGGAGGAAGGGCCGTTCTATGCCGACCCGAAACTCGTTCGGTCCGACATCACGGAGGGCAGGCCCGGTGTGCCACTGACACTACGGCTGCGCGTGATCGAAGCCGGGCCCTGCACGGCAATCAGGGACGCCCGGGTCGACATCTGGCATTGCGATGCAAAAGGCCTCTATTCGGCGTTTCCCGGCCAGGGCGACGGCCACAACATCGACGCGACCAGCAAGACGTTTTTGCGCGGCACGCAGATGACCGACGAGGCCGGCTGGGTTGCGTTCAATACCATCTATCCCGGCTGGTACGACGGCCGCGCCACGCACGTCCATTTCAAGGTATTTTTGGACGACCGCACGGTGCTGACCGGGCAGACTTTCCTGCCGGACGCACTGAACGAGTTCATCTACATCAACGTTCCCGCCTACAAGGACCGCGCCCGTCAGCGCACGATCATCAACGCCAATGACCTCGTGATCGGACGCTCCGATCCCGAGCATCGCGCCTTCTGCGCGGTGAAGGAGGAGCGCGACCGCTACGTTGCGACGCTGACGCTCGGCGTCGACCGCCGCACCGATGCGACCGTCGGGCGCCGCGGACGTCCGCCGGGTCCACCGCCGTCAGGCATGGGCGGATCGATGTTCGGCCGCCCGATCAAGGACAGGCTCGCCGCACTGGTGCCGGGGTTGAAGCCGGGGCGCTAGAGCTGCGTCTCTGACGTCTGGTTCACTCAATGTCATTCCGGGGCGCGACGAAGTCGCGAGCCCGGAATCCATTCAGCCGCGTACGCTGTGGCCCGATGGATTCCGGGCTCTCTCGCTCCGCTCGAGCCGCGGAATGACGGAATGGACTGTTGGGGTCACAACGCCAGAGCGGCGCCGTGCCGCAATTGACGGTTGCAAAAACGCCGGCCCCCGGCAATGCTGGCGGCCGATGCCCGCCAAGCCAGACCACGACAAAAGCAAGCCTGAGGACACGCCGCATTATCACGGCCATCGCGAGCGGCTGCGCGAGCGCTTCTACAACGCGGGCGCGGATGCGCTCAGCGACTACGAGCTGCTGGAGATGGCGCTGTTTGCCGCGCTGCCGCGGCGGGACACAAAACCGCTAGCGAAGACGCTGATCAAGACCTTTGGCTCGTTCGCCGAGGTCGTGCATGCCCCCGTGGCGCGCCTGCGCGAGGTGGACGGCGTCGGCGAGGCCGCAATCCACCAGCTCAAGCTGATCGCAGCGGCGGTCCACCGCGTCGCCAAAGGCGAGGTCAACAGCCGCAACGCGCTGTCGTCCTGGAACGAGGTGATCGACTACTGCCGCACGAGCATGGCCTTCGCCGACAAGGAGCAATTCCGCCTGCTCTTCCTCGACAAGCGCAACCAGCTCATCGCCGACGAGGTGCAGCAGACCGGCACCGTCGACCATACCCCGGTCTATCCACGCGAAGTGATCAAGCGCGCGCTCGAACTCTCCGCGACCGCGCTGATCCTGGTGCACAACCACCCCTCAGGCGATCCCTCGCCCTCGCAGGCCGACATCCAGATGACGAAGGCGATCATCGACATCGCAAAGCCGCTGGGGATTTCCGTGCACGACCACATCATCGTCGGCAGAAGCGGGCATGCCAGTTTGCGCGGGATGCGGCTGATCTAAGGCATCTAAATTGTCCTTTCATGGCGCGCCTTGCTAGCGCTTGTCGCTTACGGTTCGACCCAGCGCTGCACCGCTTCGACTGTGTCGGCCGGCGTGGTGTTGAAGCAGATCGCGGCTTCCGGCGCCAGGCGGTGGACGAGGTTGAGCACCTTCTCGAACAGCAGCAGCCGTTCCTTGGGCTCGCGGAGCCCGGCGCCGATCACGATGCAGTCGAAGCGCTCGTCGCGCAGCGCCGCCGTCACGGCGGCCTCGGCGGTCGCATCGAGATCGATCAGACAGCTCGTGACCTCGAAGCCGAGGCCGCGCAAACGCAGGAGCTGGGCCTCGATGTAGCTGCGGACATGTTCGGGCGTGAGCTGCGGGAATGCGCTATAATCCGCATTGCCGGGTTCGATGCCGATCGCGAGGACACGTTTGGCCATGCGGATCTCCCAACGGAATCACCTGTTCCGCTAACCGATTCCCTGCCGGTCCGGTTCCCGCGAGAACTCGCCGTGTCATCGTCGCGGCAATGCTGAACGATGTCGTCGCCTACTGACGCAGCATGATCAGCGGATCGGCGGTGTCGGGGACGCGCCGCCACTGCGCGTTGTCGTCGGCCTCGAACTGCCAGGCCTCGCCCGCCTTCGACATCAGGATGATTTGGCCGCGCTCGAGCCGCCATTGCGTCGGGTTGAACTGCGCGATCGCCGCGTCGCATTTCGGCTTGAGGAAGACCTGGAAATTGTCCGGGCCCGCCTCGGTGTTGGTCAGCGTCAGCCCGCACACCGGCTGACCGTTGCCACGCACCATCGACCAGTCGCCGATCATCTGGTCCATCGACTTGGCCATCGAGCGCGCGGCGGCAAGATCTTGCAGGATGTAGACGCCTTCGCCCTGGCGCAGGCCCTCGAAGATGCCGGCCTCGACCTCGGTGAAGTCGATCACGGCTTCACCGGTCGCGTCCTGCAAGCGGACGATGTCGAGACCTCGAACGTTCCAGGCGACGATGTCCTTGGTGAAAGGCAGCGCGGTCTTGCAGGCCGGCTCCAGCTCCAGCTTAAAACCCTGGCCCGCGGCGTCGCCCTTGAGCGTGACGACGCAGGTCTTGCTGCGCTCGGTGGTCGACAGCTCCCACTGCCCGGGCATCTGCTTCTTCAGGGTCGTCGCATCCTGCGCATGCGCGATGCCGATCGCGGCCAAGCAGGCCGCGACCGCGAATGCAACGCCCCGAAGAGCTCTCATCAGCGCCCCCTGAACGGCGTTTCCGCAACCGGCGTCAGCGGCGCCTTGCCGGCGAACCAGGACTTGAGATTGTCGACCACGAGCTGGTCCATCGCGTTGCGCGTCACCACCGAGGCCGAGCCGATATGCGGCAGCAGCACGACGTTCTGCATGGACTTGAGCTCGTCCGGCACGTTCGGCTCGGCCGCGAACACGTCGAGGCCGGCGGCGAGAATGGTGCCGGATTTCAGCGCCTGCACCAGCGCCGGCTCGTCCACCACCGAGCCGCGCGCGACATTGATCAGCACGCCGCGCGGGCCGAGTGCCTTGAGCACCTCGGCATTGATCATCTTGTTCGTGCTGGCGCCGCCGGGCACGATCACCATCAGCGTGTCCACCGCCTTCGCCATCTCGATCAAATCAGGATAGTGCTTGTAGGAGACGTCCTTGGACGGATTGCGAGAATGGTAGACCACCGGCACCAGCGATGCATCGAGCCGGCGCGCGATGGCCTGGCCGATCCGGCCCATGCCGACGATGCCGACCTTGCGGTCACGCAGCGAGCCGACGCTAAGCGGATAGTTCTGCGTCTGCCATAATCCGGAGCGGACGTAGCGGTCGGCCTTGATGAACTCGCGCAGGGTGGAGATCAGAAGGCCCATCGCAACGTCGGCGACCTCCTCGGTCAGGACGTCGGGCGTGTTGGTGACGATGATGTTGTGCTCGGCCGCGTATTTGGCGTCGATGTGGTCGTAACCGACGCCGAAGCTCGCCACCATCTCGATCTTGGGCAGCTGCGACAGCGATTCCTTGTCGGCCCGCACGGTGTGATAGGTCACGGCGACGCCGCGGATCCTGTCGCGCACGGCCGGCGTCAGTCGCTCGAGGTCACCACGCGTCTCGGCCTTGTGCACGACGAAATGGTCGGAAAACCCGTTCTCGAGGATCGGCCGCACCGGCCCATAGATCAGAAGGTCGATCTTTTCGGACGAAATCGAACCGGTAGACATCAGTTTTCCTTTCCAAGCGCGCTCTCATGCCAGCGCCGTAAAACGAGGTGCGAAACTAGCGCCAGCACCCCATAGATGACAATCCCGGCGAGTGACAACAAAAGCAGCGCCGCGAACATGCGGGGTATGTTCAATCGATAGCCTGACTCGGCGATCCTGTAGGCGAGCCCAGAGCCGGCACCCGCCGTTCCCGCCGCGATCTCGGCCACGACCGCACCGATCAGCGACAGGCCGCCGGCAATGCGCAAGCCGCCGAGAATGTAGGGCAGCGCCGCGGGCAGCTTGAGAAAGCGCAGGGTCTGTGGCGGCGAGGCGCCATAGAGCTGGAACAAGCCGGCGAGATTGCGGTCAACCGAATTGAGCCCAAGCGTGGTGTTGGACAGCACCGGAAAAAAGGCGACGATGAAGGCGCAGACCACCACCGCGGTCTGCTGCTCCAGATAGATCAGGAGCAGCGGCGCAATCGCGATGACAGGCGTCACCTGGAGGACAACGGCGTAGGGGAACAGCGAATACTCGACCCATTTCGACTGATTGAACAGCAGCGCCAGCGCGATGCCGCCGATGCTGGCCGCGATAAAACCCTCGAGCGTAGTCAGAAGCGTGGTCGCAAGCGATTGTGACAGCACCGCCCAGTCCTTGACCAGCGTCAGGACGATGATTGAGGGCGCCGGCAGCACGTAGGGCGGAATCTCCTTGATGCGGACCACCAGTTCCCAGGCGAGGAGGCCGGCCGCGAACACGATGACGGGCAGCACGAAGCGCATCGCGCGTTGCGCGCCGGACGGTTTTACGGTGACGGCAGGTTGCGCGTTCATAGCGTCGACTGCCCCGCATAGGACGGCGCCAGCGCGGCCGACACTCTTCGGCAATAATCGGAATAGGCCGCCGAGGTGCGAAACTCCTCAGCCCGCGGCTCGATTGTCTCGATGCGGAGGTCGGCCTGAATGCGGCCGGGCCGCGCCGTCATCACCACCACGCGCTGCGACAGGTAGACGGATTCGAACACCGAATGGGTGACGAAGATGACGGTCTTGCCGAGGCTGCGCCACAGCGCAAGCAAATCATTGTTGAGACGGAAGCGCGTGATCTCGTCGAGCGCCGCGAACGGCTCGTCCATCAGCAGGATATCGGGGTCGGTGACGAGCGCGCGCGCCAGCGACACCCGCATCTTCATGCCGCCGGAGAGCTCGCGCGGAAACGCATCGGCAAAATCGGCGAGCCCGACACTGGCGAGCGCCGCGTCGGCGCGCGCGCAGGCCTCTGCCTTCGGGACGCGGCCAAGCCTCAGGGGTAGTCGCACGTTGTCGCGCACGCTGGTCCAGGGCATCAGGGTCGGCTCCTGGAACACGAAGCCGATGCCGTGGCCCGGCTGCGGCACGCCCTCGTGGCGCGCCACCCGCACGATTCCGGACGAGGGCGTGCTGAGCCCCGCGATCAGCCGCAGTGCGGTCGACTTGCCGCAGCCGGACGGGCCGAGCAGCGAAATGAACTCGCCCTTGCGCACCGCGAGGTCGAGCGGGCCGAGCGCCATGACGCCGTTGTCATACATCTTCGTCACGCCGCGCAGGCTGACGGCGAGAGCCGTCAAGCTGGCCTCGACGGTGGATGACGTTTGGCTCGCTACCATTGATCGCGGGCTGCTGCATTTCGGGCGCACTTCACCTCTCCCCAACGGGGAGAGGTCGGCGCGCAGCGCCGGGTGAGGGAGCTCAGGTCCCAGGAGAGAGCGTAACCCCTCACCCGCATCGCATCTGACGATGCGATGCGACCTCTCCCTTCGGGAGAGGTGGACGACACCGACGCACCTTGCTCAAATCTCAGCATGCGTTACGGCTTGCTCGGGCGCAGCTCGACGCCGACGCCCTTGTTGACGAAGCGCAGCGTATAGGATTTGCGGAAATCGAGGTCGGGCTTGACCACGCCGGCCTTCACCATCTTGTTGAAGAAGGAGGTGTAGCGCTCATCGCTCATGGCGCCGATGCCGTTCTTCAGGCTGTCGCCGGAATCGACGATGCCGTGCTCCTTCATCTTGGCGACGGAATAGGCGAGCAGATCGTCGGTCATCTCCGGATTGAGCTGCTTGATCATGGCATTGCCGGCGGAATTGTCGCGGTAGATGTAATTGTACCAGCCAATCATGGAGGCATCGACGAAGCGCTGCACCAGATCCGGTTTCTTCTCGACGATCTCGCGGCGGGTTTCGATCAGGGTCGAATAGGTGTTGAAGCCGTAGTCGGCGAGCAGCAGCACGTTGGGCTTGAAGCCGGCCGCCTTCTCGACCGCGAAGGGCTCGGATGTCACGTAGCCCTGCATGGCGCTCTTGGGGTTGGCGATGAAGGGCTGCGGATTGAAATTATAGGGACGGACGTTCTTCTCGCTGAATCCATATTCGGACTTCAGCCACTGGAAGTAGCTGGTCATGCCCTCCTTGGAGACGAACAGCGTCAGCGGCTTGAGATCCTCGATCTTGGCGACCTTGGCGTCGGGTTGCGTCAGCATCACCTGCGGATCCTTCTGGAAGATCGCGGCGATGGTGACGACGGGAACGTTATTGGCGACCGCATCGAACGACATCAGCGTGTTTGCGGCCATGAAGAAATCGATCTTGCCGGCGATCAGCAGCATCCGATTATTTTCATTCGGCCCGCCGGGGACGATGGTGACGTCGAGGCCGTATTTCTTGTAGGTGCCATCGGCGACCGCCTGGAAGAAGCCGCCATGCTCGGCTTCGGCGACCCAATTGGTGCCGAAGGTGACCTTGTCGAGCGTCTCGGCCCGCACCGGGATGCTTCCGACCAAAGCGGCCATCAAGCCCGCCGTTAACGCTCGCCGCAGATGAGAAGGGCTCATGAAGGGACTCCGTCGATCGTTGCTGGCCGATGTGAACGCAACGCGATAAAACCGCATGAAGTTCGGGGACGCGAGCCGGCCGGGCCTGCGTCCCCTCATACCCCAAATTACGTGACAAATTCAGGCAAAGAAACCTCCAAAGAAACCTTCAGGGAAAGCTCAATGATGCCGTCGCGCGACTGGACCGAGATCCGCTGGGCCGATGCGGCCCCGGCCGAGATCTCGCGCTGGATTGCGGTGCTGCCGCTGGCGGCGACCGAGCAGCACGGCCCGCATCTGCCGCTCGAAACCGACGTGCTGATCGCGGACGCGTATCTGGCGCGCGTGCGCGAGCTGCTGCCCGAAACCGTTCCGGCCAGTTTTCTGCCCGTTGAGCCGGTTGGCATTTCCACCGAGCACATCGACTATCCGGGCACGCAGACGCTGCCGACTGATGTCGCGCTGAAGCGATGGACCGCAATCGGCGAGGACGTCGCGCGGCGCGGCGTGAAGAAGCTCGTCATCATCACCAGCCATGGCGGCAACAGCGCGGCGATGATGCTGATCGCGCAGGATCTTCGCGCGCACCAAAAACTGTTCGTGGTGACGACGTCGTGGTCGCGGCTATCAGGCGCCGACAAACTGTTCCCGGCCGATGAAGTGCGCCACGGCATTCACGGCGGCGCGGTAGAGACCTCGATCATGCTGGCGCGCTATCCCGATCAGGTGCGCATGAATGCGATCGCGGATTTTCCCGCGAGCAGCATCGCGATCGAGCAGCAGTATCGCTGGCTGTCGACGCAACGTCCCGCGCCGTTCGCCTGGCAGGCGCAAGATCTCAACGCCAGCGGCGCCGTCGGCAACGCGACCTTGGCTGTGGCGGAAAAGGGCGAGCAGCTTCTCGATCAGGGCGCGACAGCCTTTTGCGAACTGCTGAGCGAGGTCGATAACTTCGACGTGAACAGGCTCGCCAAGGGGCCCCTCGGCTAGCTCCCATCCTCCTGGAATTGTTCAGGAAAGCACAGGGCTCGGCGACCGCCTTTCCCGGCTTCGAACCGGACGCGAGGAGCCTCCGTCCAACTGGGCACGCGGGCCACAACGGACCGCCTCAACCCCGGATGGAGTTTCACATGTCGATCAAGACCAAGCTTGCCGCAGTCGCTCTCGCTACGCTCGCCGTGACCGGCAGCATCGTGTCCACCACCTCCTCGGCCGAAGCCAAGCAGCCCGGCTGGGTCTGGGGCGTGGGCGCCGGCATCGCCACCGCCGCCGTCGTCGGCTCCGCGATCGCCGCCAGCAACGATCCCTACTACTACGGCTATCACCGCTGCGGCTGGGTCGCCCAGTACAACGCCTTCGGCCAGTACGTCGGCCGCGTTCGTACCTGCTACTGATCTGAGTATCTGAGGCCGATCTCCCACGTGGATCCTGCGTCCGACACGGGCGCCTCATCCACCCCGTGTCGTGCCCCCGACCCCGCCCGGCGTCCCCCCGGGCGGGGTCATCTGTTTCGGACTCCGACTTTGTTGCAGTCCCGTCACACACGGGTGCGAACCATCCTCTGCGGCGACGCGCGCCAGTTGCTATTGCGAATTAATCGCAATAAGGTCCGCAACATGCTCAGGGGCTTGGGACGAAATCGCGCCGGATCGAGATCATCTCGTTCGATCGCGTGAGCACCTAAGACCTGATGACAGGGTCGCCGCGAATCGGCAGGGATGTCGCGGCGGGTGGATGCATTCGCGTTTGGGGGCGTGCGTTTTGACGTTGGGAGGTCACCGTTACAGGTACTTGCGGACAGCCGCGGCGATTGCCACGGGCGTGCTGGCTTTGCCCGCCACAGGCACCGCGGCCGATCTGCCGCTGAAGGCGCCGGCGCTGAGAGCGGTCTATGATTGGACGGGCCTCTATATCGGCGCGCATGCCGGCTATAGCCGGGGTTCGTCGCACTTTGCGCTGAACGATGGCACCGCAGTCAGTGACAGCGGCGTCTTCAGCGGCATGATCGGCGGCGTGCAGGCCGGCTACAATTACCGGCTCAATTCCGGCTGGCTGGTCGGCGTCGAAGGCGATTTCTCGTTTCCCAACTACATTGTCTCGAACTCGATCGTCTCCTTCCTGGCCACCCCCGCCAACACCGTCACCCAGCAATGGGACTACACCGCGAGCCTGCGCGGCCGCGTCGGCTACACCAGCGGCCCGTGGCTGATCTACGCCACCGGCGGCTTTGCCTGGATGGGCGAGCGCTATTTCGACACGCCGGCCTCCGGCGCCGAAGTCCCGAAAATCCTGAACACGCGGCCCGGCTGGATCGCGGGTGCCGGCATCGAATACGGCTTTGCGCCGCATTGGAGCGCACGGCTCGAATATCTCTACAGCCGCTTCGACAGCGCCAATGTCGCCTTCTCCACGGGAGCCCAATACAGCTCCTCGTCGCTCGACTTCCAGCAGGTCAGGCTCGGCCTCAACCGCAAGGTCGATTGGCCGGGCATGCCGAGCTATGACCCGAAGAGCTCGCTGATCGACACGGAATCCGATCGCTGGGAGATTCACGGCCAGAGCACCTATCTGCCGCAAGGCTATCCGTCGTTTCCCGCGCTCTACACCGGACCGAACTCGCTCTCGCCATCAGCGCAGGCCAAGGCGACCTGGAGCAACAGCCTGTTCCTGAACGCACGGCTCTGGGACGGCGGCGAGGTCTATTACAATCCCGAGCTGCTCCAGGGATTTGGACTGAACGACACGGTTGGCGCCGCCGGATTCCCGAACGGCGAAGCGCAGAAGTCGAATTTCCCCTATCCGCATTACAACACCTCGCGCCTGTTCGTGCGCCAGACCTTCGGCTTCGGCGGCGAGCAGGAGGAGCTTGCGAGCAGCCAGCTGCAGCTCGGGCAGAAGGTCGACGTTTCCAGGCTCACCTTGCAGGCCGGCAAGTTCGCGGTGGTCGACGTGTTCGACGGCAATGCTTACGCCAAGGACACCCGCAAGGACTTCATGAACTGGTCGCTATGGGCGCCGGGCGCCTTCGACTATTCCGCCGACAAGGTCGGCCTCACCTATGGCGTCACCGCCGAGCTCAACCAGAAGCACTGGGCGCTGCGCGGCGGCTATTTCCTGATGGTCTCCGAGTCCAACTCGAATCATTTCGATACAAAAGTCGGGGAGCGCGGCCAATACGTGCTCGAACTCGAGACGCGCTTCTCGCTGTTCGGCCAGCCCGGCAAGCTCAGGACCATGGGCTGGCTCGACAGCGCCAACATGGGAAGCTTCCGCGAGACGCTGGACAATCCCGCGCTCAATCTCGACATCGCGCAGACCCGGCGTGGCCGTGTGAAGTACGGTTATGTGCTCAACCTCGAACAGGCGATCACGGACGATGTCGGGCTGTTCGGCCGCTGGAGCTGGAACGACGGCCGTTTCGAAACGCTGGCCTTCACCGACATTCATCGCAGCCTGTCCGCCGGATTGTCGATCAAGGGCACGAAATGGGGCCGGCCTGACGACGTGATCGGCATCGGCGGCGCGGTCAACGCGATTTCGCAGAACTATCGCGACTTCCTAGCCGCCGGCGGCCTCGGCGTGCTCATCGGCGACGGCGCGCTCAATTATCGCAACGAGCGCATCCTCGAGACCTATTACGCCTACGCCGTGAACAAGAATCTCACCCTCACCGCCGACTACCAGCTCATCGTCAACCCCGCCTACAACGCCGACCGTGGACCGGTGTCGGTGTTTTCAGGGCGGCTGCACGGGGAGTTCTGAACGCGGCAAGAGTGGTGAAATCAGATCATTGCGGCCGTTTCACCTCTCCCGCTTGCGGGAGAGGTCGGCGCGAAGCGCCGGGTGAGGGCTTTCCCCTCTTGGGGATAGTCCCATTGTGGAAACACCCTCTCCCCGACCCTCTCCCGCAAGCGGGAGAGGGAGTGCACCTCGTTTGCAGCAATCAACTCTGATATCGCGACGCTCTACGCGGCGCGGATCGCGTCCAGGAATTTTCCGACCTCGAGCTTGAGACGGCTGCTCTCGCCGGACAGCGATCTCGCGGACGCGAGCACGTTGGCGGAGGCCGAACCAGTCTGACTGGCGCCGCGCTGCACGTCGACGATGCTGGCGGAGACCTGTTGAGTGCCGCGCGCCGCCTGCTGCACGTTGCGGGAAATCTCCCGCGTCGCCGCGCCCTGCTCCTCGACCGCCGCGGCGATTGCGGAAGCAATCTCGGACATGCGGGCGATGGTGTCGCCGATCGCCTTGATGGCGCCGACCGAATCCTCGGTCGCGGTCTGAATGCCCGTGATCTGCTGGCTGATCTCGCCGGTGGCCTTGGCGGTCTGCTCGGCCAGTGCCTTGACCTCGGAGGCGACCACGGCGAAGCCGCGGCCGGCCTCGCCGGCGCGGGCCGCTTCGATGGTGGCGTTGAGGGCCAGAAGATTGGTCTGGCCTGCGATCTGGCTGATGAGCTCGACCACGTCCCCGATCCGCCCCGCCGCCTTGGCGAGCTCGCCGACATAATCGTTGGTGCGCCCCGCCTGCTGCACCGCCTCGCCGGCGATGCGCGCGGAATCCTGGACCTGCCGGCTGATCTCGTCGACCGACGAGGCCATTTCCTCCGCCGCCGCGGCAACGGTCTGCACGTTGGTCGAGGCCTGCTCGGAGGCGGCCGCGACGGTCGCGGTGACCTTTTCCGATTGATCGGCCGTGTTCGTCAGCGTTCCCGCCGAGACTTCCAGCTCCGACGATGCCGACGACACGGTGTTGATGACATCGCCGATCATGGCCTCGAACTCGCGCGCGATCCGATCCATGCGCTGGCCGCGCCGAAGCTTCGCCTCGGCTTCGACCGCGGCTGCCTCGTCGGCAGCTTTCTTGGCGACGAGCGAATCCTTGAAGTGCCGGAGCGAGCCCGCGACTTGGCCGATCTCGTCGTTGCGGCCGCTTGCGGGAATCTCGACCTCGTGCTGTCCGACGGCGAGCGTTCCGATCACGTCGGCGAGTCGGCCGAGCGGCGTCACCACACGGCTGCGCAGCATCACGGTCACACCACCGAGCGTCCCGAGCAATGCCAGCACCGCGACGGCCGCAAGCGCCAGCATCGCCAGCGCACCATCACGAGAGGACGAGGCGCGATCGGCAGCTTCGGCCAGCGCGGCGTCGCGCACGCCGTAGAACATCTGGATGGCCGGTACGATGACCTTTGCCAGCTCATCGCTGTCGATGCCATATTTGCCATCGCTGCGCGCAGCATCCATCTCCTTGTCCACGGCTGATGCTGATTTTCCGAAATAAGATTCGGTTGCCGCCTTCAGCGCGGTGGCGATCCGCGGCGGATTCCCGAGCTGGTCGATGCCGGCCTCGATGCGCTCGCGGTCGGCTTCCACACGCCCCTGCATGCGATCCATCAGCGAGAATTCGGCCGACGTGAGCGGGCGACGCGCGGACAGCGCGGGGGACAGCGTGGCCGCGCGGCTGCCGGCGGCAACCCGCAGATCCTGCGCCGTCCGTGCCAGGCTCAATAGCGCCGCAAGCGAGGAATCGGCATTGATGACCTTCGCCTCGAGCCGGTTCATGATCGGCTCGATGCTGCCGAGCACCTCGGCGACTCCGGGCAGGAAGCCCCTGATCGCAGAGCTATCGCGCGCCGCCAGAGGAAGGCCCATCGCGCGATCGGCCGCCGTGTAGATCTCCTTCAACCGTCGCGTGGCACGGTCGAGGTTCTCGACCATCGCAGCACCGTCATCGAGCACAATGATGGCTCGCCTTGCGCCCTCGAATGCGGCATCGGCGGCTTTCCCCGCCTTCGCGGCATTATCGATCTGGGCCTGTGTGGCTGCGGCATCCTGGAAGATCGGTCCAATGTAGGGGGCACGAAGGCCGGCGACCTGCTGGCTGACCATCAGGGTCGCCGCAAAAGCGTCGACGGTCTTGATCGCATCGGAGCGGTTCGTGAAGATGCGTGTCTGGGGTACGAGCACCTCGGCGCCGAGGATGACTGCAAAAACCGTCACCGTCAGCATCGACAGCGCGAAAAGCTTCCCGATCCGCATCCGTGGTCCCCGAATACATTCTGCAAATTGTCGGAAACCTAGCCGGCGGCCACTAAGAGCCCGTTAAGTAACGCCCCGTAGTTCCGCGGAGTGCCATCTCGTCGCGGACCTGTCGGAACGCCGTCGATCACGGGTTCCACGTGGTACCGGATGCGATAGAATGGTCGGCATTTCCTCCCGGAATACCTATATCAATACTCGTGCCCTCATCCGGCGACACTGGCTTACTCTCGGAACGTCAATGCTCTCGATCGAACTCGTCATCGTCGTCGTCCTGATCGTCATCAACGGCCTGTTGTCCATGTCCGAGCTGGCCGTGGTGTCGTCCCGCCCGGCGCGGCTGTCGCTGCTCGCGGCCAAGGGCGTCCGTGGCGCCGAGCGGGCGCTGACGCTGGCGGCCGATCCCGGCAAATTTCTTTCGACGGTGCAGATCGGCATCACGCTGGTCGGCGTGCTCTCCGGCGCATTCTCGGGTGCGACGCTCGGGCAGCGGCTGACGCAATGGCTGGTCGAGCTCGGCATGTCCTCAGGCATTGCCGACATCGTCGGCGTCGGCCTCGTCGTCACGCTCATCACCTACGCCACCCTGATCGTCGGCGAGCTGGTGCCGAAGCAGGTGGCGCTGCGCGATCCCGAGAGCATCGCGGTCAGGGTCGCGCCCGCGATGCACGTGCTGGCGCGGATCTCGCTGCCGCTCGTGTTCCTGCTCGATGTCTCCGGCAAGCTGATCCTCACACTGCTCGGCCGCGGCGGCAGCGCCGAGGAAAAGGTCTCGGAGGACGAGATCCATCACCTCGTCCGCGAGGCCGAGAGCGCAGGCGTGCTCGAGCCCGGTGAGAAGGAGATGATCGCCGGCGTGATGCGGCTCGGCGACCGCCCGGTCGGCGCGGTCATGACGCCGCGCACCGAGGTCGATGAGATCGACCTGAACGACGATCCGGAGACCATTCACGAGATCATCGCAAAGAGCCCGCATTCGCGCTTCCCCGTCTCGGACGGCGATCGCGACAAGCCGATCGGCGTGCTCCAGGCCAAGGACCTGCTGATAGCTTATATGAACGAGCGCGCGCCGGATCTGCGCGCACTCGTGCGCGAGGCGCCGGGCATTCCGGCCTCGGCGGATGCCCGCGATGTGCTGACCATCCTGAAAGCTGCGCCGGTCCACGTCGGCTTCGTCTATGACGAATACGGCGCGTTCGAAGGCATGGTGACGGCCGCAGACATCCTCCAGTCGATCGTCGGCGCCTTTCATTCCGAGGAGGGGCCGCCCGAGCCGGCCTTTGTCAGGCGCGACGACGACTCGCTCCTGATCTCCGGCTGGATGCCGGTCGACGAGTTCGGCGAGCTGCTCGGCATTGAGCTGCCGCCGCACCGCTACAACACGGTGGCTGGCCTCGTGCTGCAACAGTTCAGCATGCTGCCCAATGTCGGCGACGCCTTCGACTTCGCCGGCTGGCACATCGAAGTGGTTGATCTCGATGGACGACGGATCGACAAGATTTTGGCGAGCCGGCTGGGCGAGCAGGCGGCGGCGTGAGTTGAGTGCGCTTGTATGGGCTATGCTGCCGCGCCAATCTCCACTCGTCGTCCCGGACAAGCGCGCCTTCAAGCGCGCGCCGATCCGGGACCCCCGAGCGAGCCCTTGCGCTCGTCGCGATAGCCACAGGGAGTGGTTTGGCGAAACTCGGCGTTCGGTATTGCTACCAACCGCGATCGTTAGATCACGCGGTATGGGTCCCGGCCTGCGCCGGGACGACAGTGGAGATTGGAGCCCGCGCTCAGGCCAAACACAAAACCCTCACCCGAACCTCACCCCGATCCGCTTTTCCTTGCGCCAGACCACGGTGCAGGCCAGATGCTTTCCGTCGGCGTGGACGAACAGGGTGAAACGGTCGGGGATGCCGACCGGGCTGGTGACGTCGAGCGCTGCGCCGGTATCGGACAGGTTGCGGACGGTGCAGTCGATCGCGCCGCCGCCGAACTCGATGGTTCCGGCTTTCAGTACGCGATGTCTCGCCTTGTCGCGCCGTTCGTCCATGGGGCCAATCTACACCCAAAGTTGAGGCAAGCGTTTAACGCAGCCTCTCCGGCAATGAATTATGCGCCGGAGCCGGCGGTCTTGCAATCGAGGCGACGCTCACAGCGCTGGCTGGAACGTCTCGGAGCGCGCCATCCGCCAGCCGTCGCGGAACCGCGGATCTTCCGTGCCTTCGAGCAGCTCGCCGGGGCGCAGCGCCGGATAGAGCTGTGCGAAGGATTGCACCTGGGTCGTCGATGTCCGTTGGCTGAAATGGATCGGGCGCAGCTGCTGCGGATGTTCGAGGCCGGCGGCGGCGATCAGCTCGGTCAGCGAGTGCAGCGTCGCATGGTGGTAATTCTGAACGCGGTCGATCTTGAGCGGCACGTAGAGCGCGCGCGCACGCGTCGGGTCCTGCGTCGCAACGCCGGTCGGGCAGCGGTCGGTGTGGCAGCTCAGCGACTGGATGCAGCCGAGCGAGAACATGAAGCCGCGCGCCGAATTGCACCAGTCGGCGCCGATCGCCATGGCGCGCGCCATGTCGAAGGCGGTGGCGATCTTGCCGGACGCGCCGATCTTGATGCGGTCGCGCGCATTGATGCCGACCAGCGCGTTGTGGACGAAATTGACGCCCTCGCGCATCGGCATGCCCAGATGATCCATGAACTCCAGCGGCGCAGCGCCAGTGCCGCCCTCATTGCCGTCGACGACGATGAAGTCGGGATAGATGCCGGTCTCCATCATCGCCTTGCAGATCGCCAGGAATTCCCAGGGATGGCCGATGCACAGCTTGAAGCCCGCCGGCTTGCCTCCGGACAGGCGGCGCATCTCGGCGATGAACTGCATCATGCCAACCGGCGTGGAGAAGGCGCGGTGCGAGGCCGGCGAGATGCAATCCTCGCCCATCGCGACGCCGCGGATCTTGGAAATCTCTTCCGAGACTTTTGCCGCCGGCAGCACGCCGCCATGACCCGGCTTGGCGCCCTGACTGATCTTGAGCTCGACCATCTTGATCTGGTCCTCGCCGGCCACGCGCGCGAACGCCTCGGGGTCGAAGGTGCCATCGCGATGACGGCAGCCGAAATAGCCGGAGCCGATCTCCCAGATGATGTCGCCGCCCATCTCGCGGTGATAGGGGCTGACGCCGCCCTCGCCGGTGTCATGCGCGAAACCGCCCTTCTTCGCACCGGCATTGAGCGCACGCACCGCGTTCGGGCTGAGCGCGCCGAAGCTCATCGCCGAGATGTTGAACACCGAGGCCGAATACGGTTTTGCGCAATCCGGCCCGCCGATGGCGACACGGAATTTTTCCCTGGCATGCGCCTTCGGCGATACCGAGTGATGCATCCACTCGTAGCCCTCGCGATAGACGTCCTCCTGGGTGCCGAACGGACGCTTGTCGAGCTCCATCTTGGCGCGCTGATAGACCACCGCGCGGGTGTCGCGCGAGAACGGCATGCCGTCCTTCTCGCTCTCGAAGAAGTATTGCCGCATTTCGGGGCGGATTTCTTCCAGCAGGAAGCGGATATGCGCCGAAATCGGATAGTTGCGCAGCACCGCGTGGCTCTTCTGCAGGAGATCGCGGACGCCGAGCAGGGTCAGCCCGGCGAAGATCAGGATCGGGACCAGCAGGATGTCGAAGATCTTGCGGTCGGCGATACCGATGGCGATCAGGAGCGCGGTGACGACCGCGCAGATCGTCAGCACGATGAAGCGTGGCGAGAACGGAAGCAGCAGGGTTTCCATGACCCCCTCTTCCGCCAGTGGCAGGCGTTTCGGAGCTTCTTGCGTCTTGTTGTCCTCGGCCACGATCACGTCCTCTCGCCAGCATGAGCGCTACGATACGCCTGTGCCTGTCATACGGATATGACGCGGCCCTTGTTTCAGGCTAGCGAATTCGCCTGAGACAAATCAATCAGCCCGATGGGCTGGCTTTTGCAGTGCAGCAGGAAGATGGGAGAGAAAGGGACGGTCAGCCGGGCAAGACGCTTCACCCACCGCCGTCGTCCTGGCGAAAGCCAGGACCCATAACCCCTAAGCGGGGTTGTTGCGAAGACTGACAACGACCAGCCTTCGCCAAACCTCACTCGGTGGGTATGGGTCTTGGCTCCCGTGCGCAATTGCGCACAAGGCCAGGACGACACCGAGACGACAAAGAGCGGGCTTACCGCTCGACGAACGCCTTCTCGATCACGAAATGGCCTGGCTTGTTGCCGGAGCCCTCGACGAAGTCGCGGCCTTCGAACATCAGCTTCAGCTCTTCGAGCATCGCCGGGCTGCCGCACATCATGATGCGGTCGGTTGCGATGTCGAGCGGGCCCTGGCCGATGTCGTTGAAGATCTGCTCGGAGTTGATGAGGTCGGTGATGCGGCCGCGGTTGCGGAACGGCTCGCGGGTCACGGTCGGATAGTAGACCAGCTTGTCCGCGAGCAGCTCGCCGAACACCTCGTCCTCACGCAAATTCGCGACGAGCTTCTCGCCATAGGCGAGCTCGGAGACCTGGCGGCAGCCATGCACCAGCACGATCGACTCGAACTGGTCGTAGACCTCGGGGTCCTTGATCAGGCTCGCGAACGGCGCAAGGCCGGTTCCGGTCGAGAGCAGCATCAGCCGCTTGCCGGGAAGGAGATTGTCGGTGATCAGCGTGCCGGTCGCCTTGCGGCCGACCAGGATGGTGTCGCCTTCCTTGATCTTCTGGAGGCGCGAGGTCAGCGGACCGTCCTGAACCTTGATCGAGAAGAACTCGAGCTGTTCCTCGTGATTGGCGCTCGCCATGCTGTAGGCGCGCAGCAGCGGGCGGCCGTCGACCTCGAGGCCGATCATGGCGAACTGGCCGTTCTGGAAGCGGAAGCCGGTGTCGCGCGTGGCGCGGAAGCTGAACAGCGTATCGGTCCAGTGGTGGACGGAAAGAACCTTCTCTCGGTAAAACGCGCTCATGATTCTCGATATTCCGAATATATTGCGGTTTTCGGGCAAAAGCGTTGCCCGGCCCCTGACAGCGGGGGCGGGCACCATCTGCCATGGCGGAGGATTTCGCGTGTGTGATCTACGCCATTGAGACCAATAATCAACCTCGTTTCGGAAGCAATTGATGCCGATCAAACCGGCATTTGGGCTGAATTGGCCGCATCATTAATGAATTTGCTGCCCAGCGCGCGCGGCGGGCAATTTCTTTTCCCTTGGGGGCTCGACGGCAGCACTTAATTTCCATCGCGCTAACGAGAATTTCATTAAGAATAGCTCTGATTTTCACCCCGGTTTGGCGCCGTTTTCCGCATTTTTGCGGCTTTTGGCGACAGGAACGACTGAATCACATGGCAAACGGCGAGCGGATCTTCGTCCAGGCGATTAGGCGCTATTGCGCACAGCACGGCATCACTGTCGATGTCCGCGCCAGTGGCTGGCTGATCGCGATGCGCCGGGGCGACGAGCGCCGCTTCGCTTTCGGCTACGACATCGGCCTCAACAGCGCCATCGCCCACCGCCTCGCCAACGACAAATCGGCCACCGCCGAAGCGCTGACGCTTGCGGGCGTGCCCTGCGTTCCCCATCACCTCTTCCTCAACCCGAAGCTGGGCAAGCATGTTGTTGGCCCCACTTGGCGAGAGACAATGCTCGAGCTGCTTCGCGACCATCCGCAAGGCGTGGTGGTGAAGCCGAACGAGGGGACATCGGGGCGCTCGGTGTTCAAGGTGACGACGGAGACGGAACTCGACCACGCGGTTGGCGAAGTTTTCTCGATGAGCGCCGGACTCGTGATCTCGCCCTATGTCGCGATCGAGGAGGAGGTCCGTGTGGTGCTGCTCGATGATGTACCTCTCATCGTCTACAGCAAGCAGCGCGGCACAGATTGGCGACACAATCTCGATGCCGGCGCAAAGCCGGTGTTGCTGGAGGACAGCGAGGTTCGCGAGGCTTGCGTGAGACTCGCCATCCACGCAGCAAACGCCATCGGCATCGCCTTTGCGTCAATTGACGTGGTCCGCGTCGATGGCACCTGGCGCGTGCTCGAGATCAATTCCGGCGTGATGATGGAAGCGTTGGGCAAGCTGCATCCGGAGCTGGTGCAGGCGACGTATGACGCGGCGCTGGACCGGGTGTTTGGCCAGAACTAGCGGCCGCGAGCTCGGCCCACCCTCCCCTGGAGGGGGAGGGTCGGCTCGCAGCGCATCAGCGATGCGAGACGGCGTGGGGTGACGGTCTTTCCACCTTACACACCGCCCGTGTGGAGGGATCACCCCACCCCGCTCGCGCTTTGCGCGATCGACCCTCCCCCTCCAGGGGAGGGTAAGAAGAGAAGCCGCTAATTATTCGCGCTCGGCGAATCGTCCATCGCCTTGAACGCTTCCTCCAATTGCAGCGAGATCGGCACGTTCAGCCGTTCGCCGGTGGGAAGCCGTGCGGTGAACCATTTGTTGTAGAGCGGGACGAGGTCGCGGTTGGAGCCGAGCTTGCGGAAGGCGCGTTCGACCACGGCGGCGAGTTGCGGCTCGCCCTTCCTGAACATGATGCCGTAGGGATCGTAGGACAGATAGTCCCCGACCACGCGAAAATATTCCTGCGCCTTGTGACGCGCGATCAGGCCGTGGAGCAGGATGTCGTCGGTCGCGAACGCATCCGCCTTGCCGTCGGCCACCATCCGGAACGACTGCTCGTGATCCGGCGCGGTCACGATGTTAAGGCCGAGCGAGAGCTTCTTGTCGACGGCGTGCATCGCCTGCTCGTTGGTCGTGCCCTTGGTCACGACGACGGTCCTGCCCTTCAAATCCGCGACACCGGAAACGGCCGCTCCCTTCGGCACCATCAGCTTGGTGCCGGCGACGAACATCAGCGGCGAGAACGCGACGCGCTTGCCACGCTCGGCATTGGCCGTGGTCGAGCCGCATTCGAGGTCGATCTTGTTCTGAAGCACGGCCTCGATGCGGTCGTCCGAGGTGACCTTGACGTAGTCGATTCTGAGGTTGGGGTCGTCGACCTCGACGCCGATCTCCTCGACGATGGCCTCGCACAGCTCGAGGCTGTAGCCGATCGGGCGACCCGCCTGGTCGAGGAAAGAGAATGGCGGCGAGCTCTCGCGATAGCCGAGCCGCACGGTGTGCGCTGTCTTGATAGCCGACAGCGTCGGGCTGAGCCCTTCGCTGCCGCCGGTCTGTGCGACCGCCGAGGTCGCGAGCAACGATGCCGCTGCGACCCACAGGGCGCCGCCGATCACTGACCTCGCCAGGATCTGGCCCATGGTTCGCTCCTATCCATGGCCGGCCATCGCAGGCACTTCGCCCGGAACCATGTCCTCAGGCACGAGGTCGCCCGGTTCAAGCGCATGCTCGGGCCCGAGCTCACCTTCCCATTTCGCAACCACCGAGGTCGCCAGCGTGTTGCCGATCACGTTGGTGGCGCTGCGACCCATGTCGAGGAAGGTGTCGATGCCCATGATCATCAAGAGGCCGGCCTCGGGGATGTTGAACTGTGCCAGCGTCGAGGCGATCACGACGAGGGAGGCGCGCGGCACGCCGGCGACGCCCTTGGAGGTGATCATCAGCGTCGCCAGCATCGCGAGCTGGGTGCCGAGCGGCATGTCGATGTGGTAGCTCTGCGCGATGAAGATGCTCGCGAAGGTGCAGTACATCATCGTGCCGTCGAGGTTGAAGGAATAGCCGAGCGGCAGCACGAAGCTCGAGATCCGCGACGAGGCGCCGAAGCGGTTGAGGCCCTCCAGCGTCTTCGGATAGGCCGCCTCCGAGCTCGCCGTCGAGAACGCGATCATCAGCGGCTCGCGGATCAGCTTGAGCAGATGGCTGTAGCGCGGCCCGATCACGATGAAGCCGACGATGACCAGAAGGCCCCACAGGATCGCCAGCGAGAGATAGAAGCCGCCCATGAAGACGACAAGCTTCCAGAGCACCAGGAGCCCGTTCTTGGCGACCGTCGCGGTGATCGCGGCCCACACTGCGAGCGGCGCGAACAGCATCACATAGCTTGTCACCTTCAGCATGATGTGGCCGACGTCGTCGATCAGCGCCAGGATCGATTTGGAGCGTTCAGGCATCGCGCCCATCGCCACCGAGAAGAACACGGCGAAGATCACGATCTGGAGGATCTCGTTCTGCGCCATCGCGTCCGCAATCGAGGTCGGGATCAGATGAGTCAGGAATTTCTCGATCGAGAAGGCCGAGACCGGCAGGCCGGTCGATTGGCCTGCCGCGGGCAGCGTGCCGGGGAAGTTGGCGCCGGGCTGGAGCAGATTGACCATCACGAGGCCGAGCAGCAGCGAGACGAAGGAGGCACTGACGAACCAGCCCATGGTCTTGGCGAAGATGCGGCCGAGCTTGGAGCCCGAGCCCATATGAGCGATGCCGCCGACCAGGGTCGCGAACACCAGCGGCGCGATGATCATCTTGATCAAGCGCAGGAACATCATGGCGATCAGGTTGATGGACGAGGCCCAATCGGCGCGCGTATCGGGCAGGAAGTTGTAGATCGCCGAACCCATGACGATGCCGAGCACCATCGCCGCCAGAATGTATTGCGTGAACCTGTTGGACATCGCTTACCCCCACGTACACCGGCGCTTCATGATGTCGCAGATATCACGGCGACGCAACACGCTTTGCGTGTGGTCGCGTTGGCCGGATGTTCCCATTGTGAAATGGAGCGCGGCGATCTAGCTTTCACGCAGCGCACAACAAATGCGGCTTGCACGTTTTCTTGGCTGCGGTTGCATCAATAATTGCCAAACAATCGAAGAGGGGAACGCCATGAGCGGCATCAATCGTCAAATTCTCCTGGTGGAAAAGCCCAGCGGCAAGCTCGGCCCCGAGCATTTCAAGATGGTGGAGAGCGCACCACCGGAGCCGAAGGACGGCGAGGCCCTGCTGCGCGTGCGCTACATCTCGCTCGATGCCGCCAACCGCGCCTGGATGCACGGGGCGACTTATCGCTCCGCCGTCGAGGCCAACAGCGTGATGGCCGGCGGCGCCATCGCCGAGGTCGTGAGCTCGAAGGCGCCGGAGCTTGCGGCGGGCGACATCGTGTTCGGCGATACCGGCTGGCAAGAGTTTGCCGCGGTGCCTGCGAAGCACCTCACCAAGATGCCGAAGCTCGAACCAATGACGCATCTGCTCAGTGTGTTCGGCATCGCCGGCCTCACCGCCTATTTCGGCCTGCTGGAGATCGGCAAGCCCAGGGAGGGCGAGACGGTCGTGGTCTCCGCGGCAGCAGGCTCGGTCGGCTCGATCGTCGGACAGATCGCCAAGATCAGGGGATGCCGCGTGATCGGCATCGCCGGCGGCACGGACAAGTGCAACTGGCTGACATCAGAGCTCGGCTTCGATGCCGCCGTGGACTACAAGGACGGCGCGGTGTTCAAGGCGCTACGTGCAGCCGCGCCAAAAGGCATCGACGTCTATTTCGACAATGTCGGAGGCGACATTCTGGAAGCCTGCCTGCCGCAGATGAACAATTACGGCCGCATCGCCTGCTGCGGCGCGATCTCGCAATATGACGGCGCGCCTGCCGCGCACGGCCCGCGCGGCGTGCCCGGACTGATCGTGGTGAAGCGGCTCGTGATGCAGGGCTTCATCGTGATGGACTACATGAAGGACAGCCAGCGCGCGCTCGCAGAGCTCCAAGCCTGGGTCAAATCCGGCAAGCTGAAGGTGCAGGAGGACATCATCGATGGCCTCGAGAACACACCGAAGGCGTTGATCGGATTGCTCGCGGGCGAAAACCGCGGCAAGCGCATGGTCAGGCTCTGACGACGTATCGTTTGAGCATGATTTTCGAAAAGCCGCTGCAGACTTTGCGCTAGCGCGGCCCGTCGGATCCGGATCATGCTCTCGTTGCGGCGCAATTGCGCCGGCATAATTGACTTGCGGGAGAGGTCAAAGCGGCGAATGATGCCGCTCGCGAGGCATTACCCGCGACGATTGCGATCGCATCACATTTTCAGAATCGTCGGCGTGACCGACGGGGCAGGAAATACTCAGATGTTCAACACGTTGAAACATGCATCAACGCGCAAGGCGTTGCTGGCGGCAGCGTTCTTCGCAACTGCAACAAGCGCATTCGCGCAAACGCCGACCGAGGCGCAGAAGGGCGCCATCCGCTCGGCATGCCGCTCGAACTTCATGGCGCATTGCGCGAGCGTGACGCCCGGCGGGGTGGAAGCGTATCAATGCCTGGCGAAGAACATGCCCAGCCTGTCATCGGGATGCCAGACCGCGGTTCGCGCGGTCGAACCTGCTGCGGCTCCGAAGACCGAAGCTGCGCCCGCTGCGCCGAAGACCGAGGCCGCACCCAAGGCGGCAGCGGCGCCTGCCACGCCGAAGGCTGACTCCGCTCCCGCTGCAAAGCCGACCGCCGCGCCGGCGCCGAAGGCTGCTGCCGCCACGCAGCCGAGCAGCGCGCAGATTGCGGCGGTCAAGAGCGCGTGCCGCGCCGATTATCCCAAGGTGTGCGCCAGCGTGCCGCCGGGCGGCGCCGCTGCGCTCGAATGCCTGGAGAAGAACAAGGTCAAGGTCTCGCCGGCCTGCGAGAAGGCCGTGAGCGCCGCAGCCGGCGGTGGCGCGGCAGCAACGGCAGCGCCCGCGGGTGCGGCTCCCGCGGCAGCAGCGCCAGCGGCGATCGTTTTACGCCCGCTGCGGCCTCGCGAAGAGCTGTTCATCGTCAGGTCGGCCTGCGGCGCCGATATCCGCACACTCTGCGCCGGCGTCGCGCCCGGCGGCGGCCGCATCGTTCAATGCATCTCCAGCAATGCCGCCTCGCTATCGCCGGCGTGCAAGGACGTACTCGCCCCGTTCGCAGCGCGATGAGGCGGCGCACGATCGCGCGCCAAGGCACGGGGCAATGATTGGCGGCGTGCGCAATGAATTCCCGCACGCCTGCAACGACAAATCTTTTGCAAGGATCCGATTTCAATCACGACCAGACCGGGAGGACAACATGCGTTCATTGCTGCTCGTCGCTTCTGCACTCCTCGCCTTCGCGGCCACCATGACGTTCGAGGCCACCGACGCCAAGGCGGTGGTCTGCGCCCGCGGCGTGTATCGCGCCGGCTGCGCCGGCCCGAACGCGGCCGTCGTGGTCCGCAAGCCGGTTCCGGCCGTCCGCTGCACCAGGGTGCTGGTGAACGGGGTCTACGTGAAGCGCTGCGTCTGACGGTGCGGATGGCCAAGCCCGCGTGGTTTGGCTATGCTTGCGCGCGAAACTGCTTCGGACACGCGCCAAAGGCGCGTTCCGAGAGCGAGCCTCGGCGCGCCACGCTTTGCCGATAATTCTGCTGGCGCCGGACGCCGGAGCACATTAGTCTACCCCTAGATAGTAAGTATACTGTCAATTAGGGAGGCAGACGTTGCGGATCGCCGTGATTGGCGGGGGGCCCGGTGGGCTCTACTTCGCCTATCTCTGGAAGAAGCGTCACCCTGAGGATCAGGTCGACCTGTTCGAACAGAACCCGGCCGACGCGACCTGGGGCTTTGGCGTCGTGTTCTCGGACCAGGCCCTGGAATTCCTGCGCGCCGACGACCCTGAAACGGTCGATGCGATCGCGCCGCATATGGAGAGCTGGGAGAACATCACGCTGAACCTGCACGGCGATAGCGTCGCCATCGACGGGGTCGGCTTCTCCTCGATCGGACGGCTCGAGCTCCTCAAGTTCCTGCAGCAGCGCGCGCTCGATGCCGGCGTCACCCCGCGCTTCGATACCCAGATCCACGCGATCGACCAGCTCAACGGCCACGACCTCATCGTCGCCGCCGACGGCCTCAACTCGCTGGTGCGCCGTGCCTATGAGGGCGATTTCGGCACCTCGCTGTCCTACTCCTCCAACAAGTTCGTCTGGTACGGCACCTCGAAGCGCTTCGACACGCTGTCGCAGACTTTCGTGAAGACCGACCGCGGCGCCTTCAACGCACATCACTACCGCTACTCGCCCACCATGAGCACCTTCCTGGTCGAATGCGATCACGCGACATGGCAGGCCTATGGCTTCGCCTACAAGGACGTCGAGCAGTCCAAGGGCATTTGCGAGGAGGTGTTTGCCGATACGCTTGGCGGCCATTGCCTCATCTCCAACAAATCGGTCTGGCGTAACTTTCCCTGGGTCTGGAATGAGTACTGGTCGTTCAAGAACATGGTGCTGCTCGGCGATGCCCTGCACTCGGCGCATTTCTCGATCGGCTCGGGCACGCGGCTCGCGATCGAGGACGCCATCGCGCTGGTCAAGGCGCTGGAATCGGACGCGCATCTGGCGACCGCGCTGCATCGCTACCAGGCCGCGCGCAAGCCGGTGGTGCAGAAGCTCGTCAACGCCGCGCGCACCTCGGCCTTCTGGTACGAGCATTTTGCCGAGCACATGCAGCTCGATCTGATGGATTTCGCCTACAGCTACATCACCCGGTCCGGCCGCATCGACGATTCCCGGCTGCGGGCGATGTCCCCAGCCTTCATGGCGCGTTACGAGGTCGCCAAGAACGGCGGAGGTGCGGCATGAGCAACGTGATTCGCGACCAAGTGCCCGCGGACAGCGCGGGCGCACGCGAGATCGGCTTTGCCGTTCCGCAAATCTATAACGCCAGCCGCGTGCTGTTCGACAATCTCGAAAAAGGACGCGGCGACAAGCTCGCGCTGACCGGTCCGGCGGGCAAGCGGACCTATGCCGAACTCTGCGCGGAGGCCTGCCGCTGGGGCAACGGCCTCGTATCGCTTGGTCTCCGGCGCGGCGATCGCGTGCTGTTGTTCCTCGACGACACGCCGGCCTACCCCGCCGCCTTCTTCGGCGCGGTGCGTGCCGGCTTCGTGCCGCTCCTGATCAACACGTTGACGCCGCCAGACCTCTTGCAATTCTATCTCGCCGATTCCGGCGCGAC
This sequence comes from Bradyrhizobium sp. C-145, assembly GCF_023375135.1. Lineage (NCBI taxonomy): Bacteria > Pseudomonadati > Pseudomonadota > Alphaproteobacteria > Hyphomicrobiales > Nitrobacteraceae > Bradyrhizobium > Bradyrhizobium sp. C-145. The sequence goes on from NZ_CP088150.1 coordinate 9,059,835, forward strand.
CGTTGCGGTGGCCGATGCCGAATTCGCGACGCGCTTCAATGCGGAAGCCTGCAAGGACACGGAGCTGCGCACGCTGGTCGTCGTCAATGGCGAAGCGCGCGACCACGCGGCGCCTGTTGCGATCGCAGCGGCAAGCTGGCTCATGCAATTCCCGGTCGAGCTCGCGGAAGCCGACACGAATCGCGACGAGATGGCGTTCTGGATGTACTCCTCCGGCTCCACCGGCCGGCCCAAGGGTATCGTGCATCTCCAGCACGACATGGCCTATAGCGAGGCCGCCTTTGCGCAGAGCGTATTGAAGCTGACGCCTGACGACATATGCTTCTCGGTGCCGAAGATCTTCTTCGCTTACGGCTTTGGCAATTCCGTTACCTTCCCGTTCTCGGCGGGCGCGGCAACGCTGCTGCTGCCGGGCCAGCCGAAGCCCGCGGCGATCTTCTCGGCGATCACGCGGTACAAGCCGACGGTCTTCTTCGGCCTGCCGACGCTCTACACGTCGCTGACCAAGGCCGAAGGCGCCGAGAAGACCGACTTCTCGTCGTTGCGCATGTCGCTCTCCGCGGCCGAGGTGCTCTCCGCCGAAGTCTTCAACGGCTGGAAGACGCTCACGGGCCTCGAGATCGTCGAGGGCCTCGGCTCGACTGAGGTGCTGCACATCTATCTCTCCAATCGTCCCGAGCAGAAGAAGCTCGGCGCCGCCGGCCTGCGCGTACCCGGCTACGAGGTCGCGCTGCGCGACAAGGACGGCCGCGACGTCGCCGACGACGAGGAAGGCATCTTGTGGGTGCGCGGTGATTCCAACACGCCGCTGTACTGGAACCGGCCGGACAAATCCGCCGAGACCATCCGCGACGGCGGCTGGATCTACACCGGCGACCGTTTCGTCCGCGATGCCGACGGCTTCCACTTCTTCCGTGGCCGCGCCGACGATCTCATCAAGATCTCGGGCCAGTGGGTCTACCCACTCGAGGTCGAGCTGTGCCTCGCCGATCACCCGGATATCCGCGAATGCGCGGTCTTCGCGGCCGAACTGCCGGACCGGCGCATGACCCTGAAGGCGGTGGTGGTGATGAACAACCGGAGCGTCGACCAGAGCGAGACGACGCGCGAGCTCCAGGATTATGTGAAGGGTAAGCTATTGCCCTACAAATATCCGCGCGAGGTGATCTTCATCGACGAGCTGCCGAAGACGGGCACGGGGAAGATTGACAGGCAGGCGTTGCTGAGGATGTAGCCACTGCTGTCATCGCCCGGCTTGCCGCCTCCGCTGAAGCTTCGGCGGCCAAGCACCCTTGTGGCCCCGGCGTAGCCTTGGCGGAGCCGGGACCGGGCGATCCGGTACGCCGAGACGGTCGTGATTGAACCGAGACGCCGCGGCGTACTGGATTCCCCGCCTTCGCGGGGAATGACAGTTGAGATTGAGGCGACAGCGTCGCTCCACAATTGGAGCCAGTCACCCACCCTTCCCCAGATGCTCTAGCGCGTCCTCTGCGCGCAGTGGCACCCGTGAGGCCTCGTTGTTGAGGTCGACCAGCTGCACCAAGAGGCCCAGCAGCGCCTTGCGCTCAGTGGGCTTGAGCGGCTCCAGCATGCGCGCCTGGGCGCGCTCGACGGCGGGGATGATCTCGCGCAGGATCGCGGCGCCGGATTTCGTCAGGTACAGGAGCTTGATCCGCTTGTCCTCGGGTGCCGGCTTGCGCTCGATATAGTCCTTGGCCTGCAGCCGTTCGATCACGCTGCCGAGCGTGGAGCGGTCGAAGGCGATCACCGCCGACAGACGCGTCGCGTCGATGCCGGGATGGGTGTGGATCGCGATCAGCGCCGCATATTGCACCGGCGTCAGATCGAACGCCTTGCACTCCTCCATGAAGATCGAGACCGCGATCTGCTGCATGCGCCGGAACAGATAGCCCGGCGCGGCATAGACCGCGTCCATCGTGATTGGAGGAAGAGGCTTACTCGGCATCGGGCTGCTTCTCCGGAGCGGCATCGGCAAAGGCCCCTAGCGCCTTGGCGGCGGCTTCTGCCGTCAGCAGGCGCGGATAGGCGGACACATCGACGCCGAAGCGGCGGGCATTGGCGAGCTGCGGCACCAGGCAGAGATCGGCAAGCGTCGGCGCATCGCCGAAGCAGAACGGCCCAGGCTCGTTCCTGATCAGTGTCTCGCAGGCCGACAGCCCCTCGCGGTTGACCCAGGCCGCCCACTCCTGGACTTTCTCCTCGGCAAGGCCGAGCTCGCGCAGCCGCGCCAGCACCTTCAGGTTCTGCACCGGATGGGTGTCGCAGGCGATCGCCAGCGCGAAGGCGCGCACCTTGGCGCGGCGCAGCGGATCCTTTGGCAGCAGCGGCGGATTGGGGTGCATTTCGTCGAGCCATTCGATGATCGCGACCGATTGGGTCAGCACTACGCCCGCATCATTCTCCAGCGCCGGCACCAGACCTTGCGGATTGATGGCGAGATAGGCGGGCGCGCATTGCTCGCCCTTGCGCAGATGATGCGGCAAATGCTCGGCCCCGAGGCCCTTCAGGTTCAGCGCGATCCGCACGCGATAGGCGGCGCTCGAGCGGAAATAGCCGTGCAGCTTCATCGGAACCCTCCCGTTTTCCCGTTGCTTGTACGTTGTTCGCCACGTTGACGCTACCTAGATCGTCAGTATACTGTCAATCAACAAAACGATCGGGAGCAGCAACCATGGAAGCCGTGACCAAGACGCCGGAACGCGAGGCGTTCTACAAGAAGATCGACGGCGAAAATCTCACCGCGCTGTGGACGGTGATGAGCGATTTGATCACGCCGGAGCCGAAGAGCGCCTGCCGGCCGCATCTCTGGAAGTTCGACGTCATCCGCGACTACATGACGGAAGCCGGCAAGCTGATCACCGCCAAGGAAGCCGAGCGGCGCGTGCTGGTGCTGGAGAACCCGGGCCTGCGCGGACAGTCCAAGATTACGACCTCACTCTATGCCGGCGTGCAGATGGTGGTGCCCGGCGACGTCGCGCCCGCCCATCGCCACAGCCAGTCCGCGCTGCGCTTCGTGCTCGAGGGCAAGGGCGCCCACACGGCCGTCGACGGCGAGCGCACCGCGATGGAGCCCGGGGACTTCATCATCACGCCGTCGATGACCTGGCACGATCATTCCAACGAAACTGACCAGCCGATGTTCTGGCTCGACGGTCTCGACATCCCCCTGGTGCAGTTCTTCGACTGCTCCTTTGCGGAAGGCTCCAAGGAAGACCAGCAGAAGATCACCAAGCCGGCCGGCGACAGCTTCGCCCGCTACGGCCACAATCTGCTGCCGGTGGACGTGAAACGGAGCTCGAAGACCTCGCCGATCTTCAGTTATCCCTATGCCTACACCCGCGAAGCCCTGGAGAAAGCCCGCGTAAGCCAGGAATGGGACGCCTGCCACGGGTTGAAGCTGAAGTTCAGCAATCCCGAGACCGGCGATTTCGCGATGCCGACCATCGGCACCTTCATCCAGCTGCTGCCGAAGGGTTTCAAGACCGCGCGCTATCGCGCGACCGATGCGACGGTGTTTTGCCCGATCGAGGGCAAGGGGCGCAGTCGGATCGGCGACACCGTTTTCGAATGGGGCCCGCGCGATCTGTTCGTGGTGCCGAGCTGGCACTGGGTCACGCACGAGGCGGACGAGGACGCCGTGCTGTTCAGCTTCTCGGACCGGCCGGTGCAGCAGAAGCTGGATCTGTTCCGGGAAGATCGCGGGAACGCGTGAGGCGGGCTGCTAGCCAAGTACTCGGTGTCGTCCCGGCGAAGGCCGGGACCCATAACCACAGGAAGTAGTTTAGCGAAGATTGTAGTTATCTTCGTCGGTACAAGAACCGCTGTTCCTTGTTAGATCACGCGGTATGGGTCCCGGCCTTCGCCGGGACCACGATGGAAATTTTGGCGCGCGTCTCCATCCACATCGTCATTGCGAGCGCAGCGAAGCAATCCAGACTGTCACTGTGGAAAAACCCTGGATTGCTTCGCTGCGCTCGCAATGATGGAGAATGCCTCACCGCCAGTGCAACAGCCGCATCTCCAGCCAGCCGATCACTTTCCCCACCGCAAGCCCGAACACCGACAGGATCACCACGCCCGCGAGCAGCTGATCGGTCTGCATCAGATTACCGGCCTGGAGCACGAACGCGCCGATGCCGTATTGCGCGCCGATCATTTCGGCGCTGACGACGAGCAGAAGCGCGACTGAGGCGGTGATACGGAAGCCGGCGAGAATCGCGGGCAGCGCGCCGGGCCAGATCACCTTGCGCACGATGGTGGCGAAGGGAACGTTGAAGCTCTGCGCCATGCGGATCAGGTTGCGCGGCACCGCATCGACGCCGCTATAGACCGAGATCGCGGTCGAGAAGAACACCCCGAGCGCAATGGTCGCGATCTTCGGCTCTTCGCCGATGCCGAGCCAGAGAATCAACAGCGGCAGCAGCGCGATCTTGGGGATCGGGAACAGTGCCGAGATGAAGGTGATGCCGACGCTGCGCGCGAGCCGCGACAGGCCGATGGCGAAGCCGACGGCAACGCCGGCCGCAGTCCCGAGCAGCCAGCCGACGCCGATGCGCAGCAGCGAGGCCGAAACGTGCTGCCAGAGCGCGCCGGAGATTGCGAGCTCGTAGATCGCGCGCGCGATCGCCGATGGCGCCGGCAGGAACAGCGGATTGACGAGGCCCAGGGTACCGGCGGCCTGCCAGACCGCGATGACGAGCGCGAGCGCGATCCAGCCGCCGAAGCGGCTCGACGCAGGCACGAAGCCCGCACCGCGGAAGCGGACGCGCCGGGTCGCCTCGTCCTTCGCTGAAGTTTCCGCCAAGGCCCGATCAAGCATGTTGGACCTCGCGCTCGGCATCGATCGCCTCATTGCGGATGAGCGACCAGATCTGGTCTTGCAGCGCGAGCAGCTTCTCCCGCGCCGCGGTCCCGCCGCGTTCGGCGCGCGTCATCGGCACGGTCACGACCTCGCGAATCCGCCCCGGCCGCCGCGACAGCACCACGATGCGGTCGGCGAGCCGCGCCGCCTCTTCGAGATTGTGGGTGACATAGACCGCGCCCATGCCACCATCGGCGAGCAGGCTAACGAAATCCTCCATCAACAGCTCACGCGTCTGCGAATCCAGCGCCGACAGCGGCTCGTCCATCAGCAGGATCGCAGGTTTGACCGCAAGCGCGCGCGAAATGCCGACGCGCTGGCGCATGCCGCCGGAGAGCTGCTTTGGATAGGTTTTGCGAAAATCGGTCAGGCTGGTGCGGCGGAGCGCATCGTCGACCAGCGCGCGGCGCTGCGTCGCCGAGAGCTGCGTATGCAGCAGCGGGAATTCGACGTTCTCCTCGACCGTCGCCCATGGCAGCAGCGCAAAATCCTGGAACACGAAGGTCAGCGGATTGAGGCTGTCCGCTGGCGGCGTCCCGCGCAGCTCGGGCGCACCGGAGGTCGGCTGCAGCAGGCCGCCCAGGATCGACAGCAGCGTGCTCTTGCCGCAACCGGAGGGACCGACGATCGCCACCACCTCGCCGGCGCTGACCGTAAAGGAGACGTCGTCGAGCACAGCGAGATCGCCGAAGCGGTGGGAGATGTGGTTGGCGATCAGATCCATGCGGCGAGCCCGCCTTCTTCACCCTCCCCTGGAGGGGGAGCGTCGATTCGTACTGAGCGAAGCGAAATGCGAACCGGGGTGGGGTGACGGTCTATCCGCATTGATGCTGACGATGCCTGCTCTCGCGCTTTCCGCGAACGATCGGAGCGAACGACGGACAGACCGCCGCCGTGGCTCACCCCACCCCGCTCGCCGCGGTCGATGCTGCGCATCGCCGGTGCGATCGACCCTCCCCCTCCAGGGGAGGGTGGCAGATCGCTCGCCGCAAGAGTCTGCATCGTCAACATCAATCCGCCTTCACATAGTCCTTCGCGATGATCGCGTTCGCATCGAAGCCTTTGTCGGCAAAGCCCTGCTCCTGCAGCCATTTGATCTGGTTGTCGACGTTCTTCACGTCCAGCTTGCCGTCGGGGTCGATATAGGCGCAATTGCCGACCACCTGCTCGACCGGCAAATTGGTGTACTTGGCAATGATCTCCAAGAGCGGCTTCGTCTTGTCGTTGATCGGCGCAACGCCGTCCTTCATCGCGGCGAGGATGACGTCGTGATATTCGCGGTCGGCCTTCGCGAGCGCGCCGAGCAGTTTTGTCACCAGCACCTTGTTGGTCAGCGTCTTCGGCGAGGCGAACACCGCGCCCAGCTGCCAGGGCGTCTCGTCGCCGACCCAGCCCAGAAACTTTGCGCCGCCCTCATCCATCAGCTTGCGTGCGGTGGAGATCGGCAGCAGCGCCGCATCGACGGTCTCGCCCTTCAGCGCAGCCGCCGCATTCGACAGCGATTGCAGCGGCACGATCTTCACGTCCGTAAGCTTGAAGCCGTATTTGTCGGCGAGCAGGCCGAGCGAATAGTGAAAGCTTGATCCGACCTGCGTCACCGCTACGCGCTTGCCGGCAAGATCCTTCGGCGTCTTCAGGCCGGCGGCATAGGCGTTGTTGCTGGCGAAATAGCCGATGAGGGGATAGCCGGCCTTCTCGCGGCTCATGCCGCCGATCACCTTCAGCGTGCCCTTGCCGGCGAGATTGTAGAGACCTGCGGTGAAGGCGGTGATGCCGAAATCGACGTCACCCGAGGTGGTGGCGACCGCGATCGGCTGCGCCGCGTCGAAGAATTTCAGCTCGACCTCTAAGCCGGCCTCACGAAAATAGCCCTTGTCCTGCGCGATGAAGACCGGCGCGGAGGACGACAGACGAAGCACGCCGATCTTCGCCTTCAGCGCGTCTTCGGCCCTGGCCGTGCTCATCGCCATGATCGCCAAAAGGCCCACTAGCGCGAGCCGCGCAATCCCGATCATCCCGTTTCCTCCAGTGGTTCTCTTGGTCGTTCTTGCCGTCCGCTACAGGCCCTCGGGCACCGTCTGGTCTCGCCCGATGAAGGCGCCCTGTTGTTTCAACGTTTCCTGCAATTTTTCAACGGGGATGTCACGCGGGATCCGGTTTCCGGACAGCGCCAGCGCGGCGGCGGAACCGGCGGCCTCGCCCATCACGAAGCAGGCCCCGGAGACCCGCGCCGCCGACTGGCCCTCATGGGTCATCGAGGCACAGCGGCCGGCGACCAGGAGATTGTCGACGCCTTCGGGTACCAGCATGCGATAAGGCAGCTCGTTATAGCCCCGCGATTCCGGGATCGGCGGGAAGGTGAAGACGACGTCGCCGGGCACATGGGCCTCGATCGGCCAGCCATTGACGCCGATGGAATCCTCGAACGAAGCGCAGCCGAGCACATCCGCACCGCTGAGCTGGTAGCCACCCTTGATGCGGCGGGTCTCGCGGATCCCGAGCTGCGGCGGCAGGTCGACGATGTAGGACTTTTCGAAGCCCGGCACGGTGCGCAGGAATTCGAACGCGGCGAGGGCCTGCTTGCGGCCCTCGATCTCGCCGCGGGTGAGATCGTCGGGCTCGACGCCGTTGATGGCATGGCCGTCCTCGCGCGCCACCTGGGTGAAATTCACCCGCCATTCGATGCCGGATTTTTGCGGCCGCACGATCGCGCTCTTGCGCGGGAATGTGTGGGTGCCGGCCGCAATGGCCTTTTCCATCAATTGCGGAATGGTGCGCCAGGCATCGCCCGCCTTCTCCGGATCGATGCCGTTGAGACGCAGCATCATCGAGGGATACATCGGATGGCCGTGCTCGTCGCCGATTTCGAACGGCGCGCCGGCCCACACGGCGAGATCGCCGTCGCCGGAGCAGTCGATGAAGATCTCAGATCGCACCGCGTGCCGGCCGGCCTTGGTCTCGACCATCAGCGCGTCGATGCGGCGGTCATCGCCCATCACCACGCCGGCGCCGAGTGCATGGAAGAGGATGTGTACCTTGTGGCTGGCAAGCAATTCGTCGGCCGCGATCTTGTAGGCGGCGGTGTCATAGGCCTGTGCAAAGACCTTGCCGAGGATCAGGTGCGGCGCATTGAGACCGTTGAGCCGATCGATCCGCGCCAGCAGCTCGGACGCCATGCCCTGCACCAGCCGCCGGTGCTCGCCATGGACGTTGCCGTGCAGGCCGCAGAAATTGGTGACGCCGGCCGCCGTGCCCATGCCGCCGAGGAAGCCATAGCGCTCGACCAGCAGCGTCTTCCGCCCGGCGCGCGCGGCAGAGGCCGCGGCGACAATGCCGGCAGGGCCGCCGCCGAGCACGACGACTTCATACTCGCCATAGAGCGGCACCTGTCGTGCCGGTTCTTCGATCGTCATGGCCCGCATGGCGCGTCCGCTCCCGAAATCCTTTGCTTAGGAACGACTATGAATTAACGCGCGAGGGGCTACAATCCACCAAAATACGCGATCAGCTTTCGCGAATCGAGAAAGGTCGCTATGGACATCCTCGTGAACCTGCAAGCCTTCCTCGCCACGGCGGATGCGGCCGGATTCTCGGCCGCCGCGCGAAAGCTTGATGTCTCGACCTCGGTCGTCGCCAAGCGCGTCACGCAACTGGAGGCGCGCATCGGCACGCCGCTGTTTCACCGTTCGACCCGGCAGTTGCGACTGACCGAGGCCGGACAGCGCTACGTGCATCGCGCGCGCGGCGTCGTGGCTGACGCCACCGACCTGCTCTCGCGCATGGGCGAGAAGGGCCACGATCTCGTCGATCACCTCCGCATCAAGGCGCCGACCTCGCTGACTGTGGCGCGTCTCGCCGACGCCTTCAGCGCGTTCCAGACCCAGAACCCGCGGCTGAAGCTCGAGATCGTTCTGATCGATCGCCCGGTCGATCCCGTCACCGAAGGATTTGACATCGCCATCGGCGCCTTCCCGCATTCCTTCGGCGGCGTGGTCGACGAGCCGCTGTGCCCGTTGAAGCGGCTGCTTTGCGCCTCACCAGCCTATTTGAAGAAGCACGGCACGCCAAAACATCCGCGCGATCTGGTCGAGCATCGCTGCCTCAGCTTCATGCCGACCGGCCCGGAATGGGTCTTCGACGGACCGCGTGGCCGCATCAGCATCCAGGTCAGCCCGCTGCTCTCCTCCAACGAAGGACACGTGCTGGCGCGCAGCGCCATCGCCGGCAACGGCATCGCGCTGATGTCGCATTATCTCGTCGCGGATGCCTTGCGTGACGGTAGCCTCAAGCCGGTGCTGCGCGATTTCCCGATTCCGGAATTGTGGGTGAAGGCCGCGATTCCCGAACGGCGCCGCAACGCCGCTGCGGTGCAGGCGCTGCTCACGCTGCTGAAAACGTCACTGGCGACGTCGCTGTGAGCCTTGCGGCGCGCCGTAGCCCGCATGGAGCGCAGCGGAATGCGGGGACACCGGCCCCGGATTTCGCTTCCGCTCCATCCGGGCTACATGCTTGCCTCGAGACGGTTGCCCGGGAATGACGGACCTGACAGAAGTGCCAGCATGGACTCGACGCTTATGAAATTTCCCCTCCCCGCTTTGATAGCCCTGTTGATCTCAGCTGCTCCCGCCGCAGCCTTGGAGCAGAACTGCCGCTTCATCCAGGCCAAGCCCGATCGCGAAGCCTGCTACAAGCGGCAGGAGGAAGAGCTCGCCGAAAGACGCAAGCCGGCCGCGCCGACCGGCGAGAGCAAGACGCTCGAAACGCTGCGCCAGATGCGGCAGGACGACGACGCGGTCTATCGCAGCATCAACAACATCTGCCGCGGCTGCTGAGGCTCAAGTTTTCGCGCCATCCCAATTCGCCGCCCGCTTCTCCGCGAAGGACGCCAGTCCTTCCGCGGCCTCCGCGCTTTGGCGCTTGAGCGAATGCAGGTGCACGAGCCGCGTGTACGCCGCATCGTCCACCGCCATTCCGCCGAACGAGCTCTCCAGCGCAAGGCGCTTGGTTTCGGCCATCGCCTCCGGCCCGTTGGCGAGCAGCTGCTCGACCACCTTGGTGCCGGCGGCTTCGAGATCGGCGAGCGGCACCACCTCGTGGACGAGGCCGATGCGGCGGGCGTCCTCGGCGCCGAAGCGCTCGCCGGTCAGGGCGTACCGGCGGACCTGGCGCACGCCGATGGCGTCGCAGAGCTGCGGAATGATGATCGCCGCGGTCAGGCCCCAGCGCACCTCGGTGATCGAGAACAGCGCGTTTTCGGCCGCGATGACGACATCGCAGGCCGCGATCACGCCGGTGCCGCCACCAAAACAGCCGCCTTGCACTAGCGCGACCGTCGGAACCGGCAGCGTGTTGAGCCGCTGCACGGCCTCGAAGGTCGCTCGTGACGCCGCCTCGTTCGCTTCAGTCGATTGCGGCCGCACGCCATTGATCCATTTGAGGTCGGCGCCGGCCTGGAAATGCTTGCCGTTGCCGCGGAGCACCACGACACGCAAGTTCGGCTTGTTGCCGAGATCGTCCATGGCCGCGAGCACGCCCGCGATCAGCGCGCCGTCATAGGCGTTGTTGACCTCGGGACGATTCAAGGTGACGGTCGCGACGCCGCGCTTATCAAGGGTCCACAGGACAGGGTTGGCGGGCATCGGCGATCCTCCGGTCGGTTTGTTTGCTGCGCACTATGGCCGAGGGCGCGTGTCCTGATCCATATCTTTCCGGCGTGGGGCGGCCGCGTCCATCGCATGGCGGCTTGTGTCATGCTGGCAGCTGATGGCACCAAGGGATCAGGACGGGACATCACATGCGCATCTGCATTTTCGGCGCGGGCGCCGTCGGCAGCCACATTGCGGTCCGGCTGGCACGCGCCGGCCATGAGGTCTCGTGCGTGATGCGGGGCGCGCATCTGGAGGCGGCGCGCGCCGGCGGCCTCAAGCTGCGCGTCGGCGATTCCGAGGTCAGCGCCAAGGTGAACGCGTCAGGCGATCCGGCCCAGCTCGGCCCGCAGGACGTCGTGATCTCGACGCTGAAGGCGACCGCACTTCAGGGACTGGTTTCCAACATCAAGCCGCTGCTCCAGGACGACACAGCGATCGTGTTCGCGCAGAACGGCATTCCCTGGTGGTACGGCATCGGCCTGCCGCCGCGGCACCCGACGCCGCCGGATATCTCGTTTCTCGACCCCGGCGGTCGGTTGCGCGCCTGCATCCCGAAGGAGCGGATCGTCGGTGGCGTCGTCTTCTCCTCCAACGAGGTGATCGCGCCCGGCGTGGTGCAGAACCTGACGCCGGACCGCAACCGCCTGCTGATCGGGGAATGCGACGACCGCAATTGCGAGCGCATCACCAGGCTGCGCGGCGTCTTCAACGATGCCCGGCTGGAATCGCCGCCGGTGGCCGAGATCCGCGAGGCGATCTGGTCAAAGCTGCTGACCAACATGTCGCTGTCGGTGCTGTGCCTGCTCACCGGCCAGACCGCGCGCGGCGTGCGCGACGACCCCGCCTTCACTGAAGTCATTCCGCGCATGCTAAACGAGGCCAACGACATCGCCCAGCATTTCATTCCCGAGGTCAAACGCGTGACCCGCAGCGGCCCCGCCCCCAACCACAAGCCGTCGCTGCTGCAGGACTACGAGCTCGGCCGCGCCATGGAGATCGACGTGCTGGTGAAAGCGCCTGCCGCTTTCGCCCGCACCGCCGGGCTGTCGACGCCGACCCTCGACCTGATCGCCGCGCTCGCGATCCAGAAGGCGCGCGACAAGGGGCTTTACTCGGCCTGAGATTCAGGCGAGCCCGTCGATCCAGGCCGCCAGCGTATCGAGCACCTCTGTCAGCGCCTCGTCATTGGTGCGGCCGGACTTCTTTAGCACCGCAAACGAATGGTCGCCGGCTTCGACCTGATGCAGCGTCGCCTTCGGGCCGAGCTTCTCGACGACAGGCTTGAGATAGCCCAGATCGGCAAGCCCATCGCGGGTGCCTTGCAAGAACAGCATGGGGATAGCGATGCCGGCGAGGTGCTCGGCGCGCTCGGAGGACGGCTTCTTGTCGGCGTGCAGGGGGAAGCCGAGGAAGGCGAGCCCTTTGACATCAGGTAATGCAGCCTTGGACTGCGCCTGTGATGTCATGCGCCCGCCGAACGATTTTCCGCCGGCGATGAGCGTGATGCCGGGGCAGAGCCGGGCAGCCTCAGCAACCGCCGCGCGGATGGCGGCGTGCGCGACGGCCGGCTGGTCGGGACGCCCCTTCTTCTCCTCCATGTAGGGAAAATTGAAGCGGAACGTCGCAATGCCGCGCTCCGCAAGGCCCGCGGCGACCTTCTCCATGAAGGCATGCCGCATGTTCGCGCCGGCGCCGTGCGCGAGGACGTAGCAGGCGCGCGCATGGGCCGGAAGCGTCAGGATCGCGGAGACCATGCCGATGCGTTCGATGTCGAACTTGAGCTCCGTCGTCTTGCTTGTCATGACGTCGTCGGGCCCTCACTCAACGGTGCGCGCCGCTTGCCGGCCATAGATAGTTCAGGACTTGGTCGAGCGTCATCATGATCTCGCGGCGTCCGGCCTCGTTCTTCACAGAGCCGAATTTCTCCTCGAGCGCAAGCTTGGCAAAGCCGTGAACGGTGGACCAGGCCGCCGCAGCCGCTGTCTTCGCCTCCTTCGCGGTGCCGCCGACCAGTTCGGCGACGACGATCTCGAACGCGTGACCGGCGGCCCTGCTCGCCTGCCTCAGACGCGGATCGTCTGCCACGAGGCGCTTGTTCGCAAACATCATCTGGAACCGGCCGGGATGTGTCAGCGCAAAATTGACATAAGCAAGTCCCTGGGCATGGAGCTTGTCGCTCGCACCCTGCTTGACGGATGCCGCCTCGCGCAAGGCGCCGGCAAGCGCGTCGTAACCGCGGATCGCGACTTCGGTGAGAAGCCCCTGCGCGTTCCCGAAATGATGCGACGGGGCAGCCGGCGAAACCCCGGCGCGTCGCGCGGCTTCGCGCAGCGTGAAACCCTCGGCACCCTGCTCGGCGAGAATGGCTTCGCTCGCAGCGATCAACGCCTCCTGCAATTCACCGTGATGATAACCGGGCTCCGGCTTTGCCCGCGTCGCGCCGGCGCCGCGCTTGGCGGAGGGGGCGTGTTTCTTCATGTAACTTGACACTGTTCAGATTGCGGCATATCTATCTTAACACTGTTTAGATGAGTGGCCCCGGAGTTCGAAATGACCGAAATGCAGGATATCACCGCAAGCAGTCCCGTAAAGCGGCGTCATCTGGTCGGAGGCGCCGCGCTCGGCATGCTCGCGGGCGCCGTCGGTGGCCTCGCCGGCGGCGTGGCGCTCGGCCAGAGCGCGACGCTGCCGCAGCAGAAGCCCAGCGGCAAGCGCCGATTCGAGGGCAAGGTCGTCATCGTCACGGGCGGCACCTCCGGCATCGGCCGCGCCGCGACGCTGATGTTCGCGGCCGAAGGCGGCCAGGTCGCCTTCTGCGGCCGCAACGCCGAGCGCGGCAAACAGGTGGAGAACGAGGTGCGCGAGGCCGGCGACGCGGTCTTCATTCGCGCCGACGTCCGCAACGAGGCCGAGATCAAGGCGCTGGTCGACAAGACGATCGAACGCTACGGACGGCTCGACGTCGCCTTCAACAACGCCGGCATTTCCATCGAGCGCCCCCTTCACGAATACAGCGCGGCCGAATTCGACGACGTGATCAGCACCGACCTGCGCGGCGTATTTCTGTCGATGAAGTATGAGATCCCTCACATGCTGGAGAAAGGCGGCGCGATCGTCGTCACGGCGTCGTCGAACGCCATTGCCACGACAGCCAAACGCTCGGCCTATTCGGCGGCCAAGCGCGGACTGGTCGGCCTGGTCCAGGCCGCGGCACTCGACTACGCAAAACATGGCATCCGCATCAACACACTGGTTCCCGGTACCACCGACACGCCGATGATTCGCCGGCTCGCCGGCATGGAGAATCTGCCCGATGCAGCCTGGCACGTCGGCATTGCGCAATGGGCCAAATCCAACGTTCCGGGCTTGCAGCGCGTGGCAACGCCCGAGGAGATCGCCGCGTTTGCGCTCGTGCTGGCCTCCGACGATCATCCCTACACGACCGGCGGTCAGTTCGTCATCGACGGCGGCAAGACCGCACATGGCGGCTAGACCGGGCGCAGCCTGAAAACACAATTCGCGGCGAGCTCGAATGGCGTACCAAGAGGAGCAGCCTTGCGCCCGTGCCGACCGTTGTGGCAGGCCTGACACGCTGGCTGTCGCAAGGCGCGACATCGCCGATCGAGGTTTCCATGTCCTACCGCTCCTCCTGGATGACCGAAGAGCTCGAAATCTTCCGCGACCAGTTCCGGAAATACCTTGCCAAGGACCTGGCGCCGCACGCCGAAAAATGGCGCGAGCAGAAGATGGTCGACCGCTTCGCCTGGCGCGGGCTCGGCGAGATGGGCGCGCTCTTGGCAAGCGTGCCGGAGGAATATGGCGGGCTGGGCGCCACCTTCGCCTATGACGCGGCGGTGCTGGACGATCTCGAGAGCACGGTGCCGGAGCTGACGACCGGCGTCTCCGTGCACAGCGCCATCGTCGCGCACTACATCCTCAATTACGGCTCGGAGGAGCAGAAGAAGCGCTGGCTGCCGAAGATGGCCTCGGGCGAGATGGTCGGGGCCATCGCCATGACCGAGCCCGGCACCGGCTCGGATTTGCAGGCCGTGAAGACCACGGCGAAGAAGCAGGGCAATTCCTACGTCATCAACGGCCAGAAGACGTTCATCACCAACGGCCAGGCCGCCGATCTCGTCATCGTGGTTGCGCGCACCGGCGATGCTGGTGCCAAGGGTATTTCGCTGATCGTGGTCGAGACCGCCGGCGCGGACGGCTACAAGCGCGGGCGCAATCTCGACAAGATCGGCCTGCACGCCTCCGACACGTCGGAACTGTTCTTCGACAACGTGACGGTGCCGCCGGAAAACCTGCTCGGCAAGGAGGAAGGTCAGGGCTTTGTCCAGCTGATGCAGCAGTTGCCGCAGGAGCGGCTTGCGCTCGCGGTCGGCGCCGTCGCCTCGATGGAGCGCGCCGTCAAACTCACCACCGAGTACACCAAGGAGCGGAAGGCGTTCGGCAAGCCGCTGATGGACTTCCAGAACACCGCCTTCACCCTCGCCGAGCGCAAGACCGAGGCGATGATCGCCCGCGTCTTCGTCGACTGGTGCATCGAGCGCCTGATCGCCAAAGACCTCGATACCGTGACGGCGTCGATGGCGAAATATTGGTGCTCGGAGAAGCAGGTCGAGACCGCCGACGAATGCCTGCAGCTGTTCGGCGGCTATGGCTACATGCAGGAATATCCGATCTCGCGCATCTTCATCGATTCCCGCATCCAGAAGATCTACGGCGGCACCAACGAAATCATGAAGCTGTTGATTGCAAGGTCGTTGTAGCCGTTCACTTCATCCGCTTGTCGGCGGCGATGAAGTCGATGAAGGTCCGCACTTTCGCTGAGAGATATTTGCGGCTCGGATACACCGCAAACAGCTTTCCCTCGAAAATGACCTGCTCGGACATGAGGTGCTCGAGACGTCCGGCGGCGATGTCATCAGTGACCAGCCATTTCGGCAGGAAGGCGAGGCCCATGCCTTCGAGCGCAGCCGCGTGCAGCAGCGTTTCGTTGGCGCTGCGTAGCACCGGATTGAGCTTTACGGTCTCGGGGCCGTGCTCGCCCTGGAAGGAGAAGCTCTCGCCGGGATACAGCGCATAGTGCAACAGCGCTTGTCCGGAGAGATCGGCAAAGGTCGCCGGGCGGCCCGCGCGTTTGAGAAACGCAGGGGCTGCAACCAAATAGAACGGGACTCTGGTGATGGGCCGCGCGATCAACGCCTCGTCGGGCGCGCCGGTCGCGCGCAAGGCGAGGTCGAATCCCTCCTCGACCAGATTGACCAGCCGTCCGCTGAGATCGACATCGAGGCGCACGTCCGGATAGCGCGCCTGATAGTCTGCCAGCACGCCGGCAAAGATCGCGTTCGCCATCCACACCGGCGCGGTCAGCCGCAGCGTGCCGCGCGGAACAACGGTCGCCTTGCTGACGGCGGCCTCGACCTCGTCGAGCGAGTCCAGCATCTGCCGCGCCTGCTCGAAATAGAGCGCCCCGCTTTCGCTCAGGCTGACGCGCCGGCTGGTCCGATTCAACAGCCGGGTGCCAAGCCGCTTCTCGAGCTGCATCACATGCTTGCTCGCCATGGCGGGCGAGATGCGCAGGCGCTGCGCCGCGGCCGCAAAGCTCTTCAGCTCGGCGACCAGGCAAAACACCCTCATGCTGACCAAGGTGTCCATGAAATCATCAATATCCAGGAAATGAACCAATCCTGGAGCAGATAATGATCAAGAATAAGGAAACCATCAAATGGTGGCCACCCTCACATCCCCTGGAGAACCACCATGTCCAGCACCATCATCGAGACCGCCGCCCCCGGCCGCGCCTTGCGCATCGGCCTCTGGGTCGCGCAGGTCCTCCTCGCCTTCGTCTTCATCTCGGCGGGGCTGGTCAAGCTGACGACACCCATTCCCCAGCTTGCGGCGATGATGCCCTGGGCCGGCCAATATTCCGAAACGTTCGTTCGCGCGATCGCGCTGGTCGATCTCGCCGGCGGGATCGGCATTCTGCTGCCGGCCCTGACACGGATCCTGCCGCGGCTGACCGTGTTGGCGGCGCTGGGCTGCGCGGTGCTGCAGGTGTTCGCGCTCTTCTTCCACATTTCGCGCGGCGAGGCTCCGATCGCGCCGCTCAACGTCGTCCTGCTGGCGCTCAGCCTGTTCGTGCTGTGGGGACGCAACAGCAAGGCACCGATCGCACCGCGGCAGTTCTGACCGGTCGCCACAGCCATGATCTCAGCCAACGGATGGTCCCGCAGGGGGCTGCTCGCCGGCGCATCAATCCTCACGGCCGGCGGCACCGCCGCGGCCAAAGTGGATCGTCTCGCCGACGGCGTCGTGATCCTGATCGACAGCAACGAGCCCTACGTCATGGGTCACGCGATCAGCTATTCCGCCAATCTCTCCAAGCATTTTGCCGAGAGGGGCGCGAAATTGCTGATCGAGGTCGTCGCCAACGGCAAGGGCATCGACGTCTTCCGGGCCGACAAGACGCCCCTGGTCGAGCCGCTGGCGACGCTGCGGCAGTCGCTGCCGAACCTCGCCTACAGCATGTGCGCCTCGTCCAAGGCGATTGCGGAAGCCAAGGAGCAGGTCTCGATCCCGCTGATAGCAGGCGCGAGCCTCGTCCCGTTCGGCATCGGACGCGTGGTCGATCTGCAGCTGAAGGGCTGGGCCTATATCCATGCGTGAGACAGCGCGCGAAGGAGGCTCAGTGCTGTCGCGACGATCGATCCTGATGGCCGCGGCAGCCTCTCTCGCTGTCCCACATGCAAGCGGCGCGCAGGACAGCTGGCCGCCAGTGTTCGAGGCCGGCCGCAGCCAATTTACTGTGGTGCGGCCCCGCGCGCCGATGCCACAGCTCAGGCTTCAGGACCCGCACGGTCGGGACGCTGTCGTGACGGCCAAGCCGGGCCACATCACATTGGTGAACTTCTGGGCCACCTGGTGCGCCGCCTGCCGGCTCGATCTACCCATGCTCGCAAGTCTGGCGGCATCACGGCCTGACCGGCTCGACATCGTTGCGGTCTGCACGGACACCAAAGACCTGCGCAAGATCCGCACATTCCTCGGCGGCCTCGCCGTGCAAAATCTCGCCTGCTACATCGACGCCTATGGCACAGCGGCCGAAGCATCTACCGCGATGTTCTCGCTCGTCGGCATGCCCATCACCTATCTCGTCGGAATGAGCGGCCGCGTCGAGGGCTACATTACCGGTGCGCCCGACTGGCTCTCGCCCGCGGGCGCGCGGCTGCTCCAATTCTATCGCGAGCAAGCTTAGGGTCGTTCAATTCGGATGCCACCAGCGGCCGCCGATGACGACGCCTTCGGAGACGATCTTCCTGTTACCGATCAGGTGCTCGCCGACGACGTCCTCGTAATCGAACTGGCCCTGCTTGACCGAGATCAGCGTGGCGTCGCCGACGCTGCCCGGCTTGAGGCTGCCGAGCTCCGGGCGCCGCAGCGCCATCGCCGCATTCACCGTCGAGGCCGCAATCACATCCGGCAGCTCCATGCCCATGCACAGGAACTTCGACATGGTCGTGACCTGGTCATAGGCGGGACCGTCGATGCACAGCATGTGGATGTCGGACGAGATCGTGTCCGGATAGAAGCCGTTGGCGAGCATGGCGCGCGCGGTCTTGAACGCGAACGAGCCCTTGCCATGGCCGATATCGAACAGGACGCCGCGCTCGCGTGCGTCCAGCACCGCCTTCTTCACCGTGCCCTGCGCAGTCGCCGGCGTATTGGGGAAGGGCCGGAACGCGTGGGTGAGCACGTCGCCGGGACGCAGGCGCGCCAACACCTCCTCGTAACTCGGCGGCGGATGGTCTATATGCGCCATCAGGGGCATGCCGACCTCGTCGGCAACCTCCAGCGCAATGTCGAGCGGCACGGTCCCCGACGTGCCCGACGAATGCAGGCCCACGCGCACCTTGATGCCGACGATGAGATCGCGATTGGCATCGGCTACCTTGGCCGCATCGACCGGATTCATCAGTCGCAGCTCCTCGCTCTCGCCGACCATGATCCGGTGCGAGAAGCCGAAGATGCCGGCATGCGAGACGTGCAGGTATGCGAGGATGCGGACCTGGCTCGGCTCGATCACATGCTTGCGGAAGCCGGCGAAATTGCCCGGCCCCGCGCTGCCGGTGTCGATCGCCGTAGTGACGCCGGAGAGGCGGCAAAATTCCTCGGCATCGATGCCGAGCGAGGTGCCGCCCCAATAGACATGGGTGTGGAGATCGATCAGCCCCGGCGTCACGATGTAGCGCGAGACGTCACGGACCTCGGTGCCCGGATCGGCCTTGAGCCCGCCGCCGACCGCCGCGACCTTGCCGCCGGCAAAGGCGACGTCGGTCACGGCGTCGAGCTTCTGGGACGGATCGACCACACGGCCGCCGCGCAGGATCAAGTCGAAAGGCATCATGGTCTCCGGAATTGTGGCCAAGCATTGCAGATGGCGGCCGTGCGACCTTAGTCGCCGTCCTGCCTATAGCAAATCTTGTAGCAAATCTTGCACCAACTGGGCAAAGCGCGGAGGTGATCGAGAACGGAGCCCGCCGCTCGCCGGTCAACCGTGCCTGCGCCACTCCTTGAAATCATCTTCGACGAATGCGGCGGCGGCCTTTGCAGCAGCATGCAGCCAATCGTTGTCGCGTTTAATCAGGTCTGCGGCGATCGTGGTCGATGCGCGTGCCGTCGCGGCGTGAATGGCGCCGATGTCAAAGCCCATGACGTTGAGCAGATCGAGCTCCAGGCTCATGTTCGCGTGATCCCCGAGATTGATCTTGCGGGAGTCGGGCGCAAGGCGCCGGATCACGAAGCCATTTTGGCGTTCGAGCACGAGGTGTGGATCGGGAGCTCGATACGAACCTTTTGCGAGGTCGAGAAAGCGCAGCTTGCCTTTCCGATCATGCGCCCAATCCCAGGCCGACGGCACCAGCGCCTTAGCTTCCCTGACGATTTGGCCGCCGCACCAATCGGCAATGGCGAGGAATCGCGGCCGGCCCAAGCTGCCGACACCTGCCACGCGCGTCGCGAAGCGATCGAATGCGGCATCGGGCGGTAATTTCTTGCGGAGTGTTGCGGCAACAGCAGACGGTGGCTTCGCTCGCGGATATTTCTCCACGTCGTCCCAGAACTCATGGCGTTCGTCGTCGGTGCATGTCACGTAAGCGCGCATCCAGCTCGCCTGCTCATCCAGGAGCGAGGGCCGCGGTTGTTTGAGACCCTGCTTGTAACCATCGAGAATCGCCTTTGCGGCGTCACCATTGCCGACGTGGGTCATGGCCCTCGCCTTCTTTTTCTTGGCCTTTGGCGCGAGCCGGGCGCTTGTCGCAAGGCGCACGAGGTCGAAGGGATAGGCAATGCTCGCGGCCTCGTCGAAATCGTTGACGCCCCAGACGAGGCGTCCCTCCGCGTCGCGCCAAGTCCCGAAATTTTCGATATGGGTGTCCCCCACGGACAGCACGCGCGGCGCGTCCGTCAACTCCGGGCAGAGCGCTTCGATAGACCTGGCCCAGCGGAAGAAGGTTGCACGAAGGAAGACGAACGGGTCGTCCTTCATCTTTTTGTGCTTTTCGTCGAGGTCGCGCTCGACGACCTTACATTGGGAACGCAGCCAGCGCTCGAACTCTCTATTGTCGTCCAGAAATGAACGCGGCCCGATCCCGCCGCGGCTATTTGACTTCTGCTTGATCACCGCAAGAACTTTCCAAAAAGAATGATGATGAGCGAGTTCGCGGAAATGATTGCGGGCTGTTTCGCTATGAACAGGCGTCCGGATATTCAATCGCAGAGCGAGCATGATAGTCCTGGCGCTACTTTCCCGCTAGTCGAATGATATGGCGTTGCCATTGCCAGCCGCAGGGTCACGGCAGGCGAACACGAGGGCGAAGCTAAAGGATAGGGAATATGCGCGCGAGGCGCACCCAGCATCTGGCGAGCAATGCGTTAAGTATCTGAGATTATGGCGATCCCGGGAAGACTCGAACTTCCGACCTACGGTTTAGGAAACCGTCGCTCTATCCGGCTGAGCTACGGGACCGCGGAACCCGAACGTTGCGGGTTCGGCCCCCTCATAGCAGAGCAAGATGCCGTTCGCCAGCCGCATCGGCGGGCCGGGTTGTCGTCAAGGGAAGCGAGGCGGCTGTACAATCTCCTCCCGTATCCCTCTCTGCGGAGCAGCCCACATGATCGAAAGCATCAGCGCCATCACGCTCGGCACGCATGACATGGCGCGCGCCGTGCGCTTCTACCACTCGCTGGGGTTCGAGCTCCTCCATGGCGGCGAAGCCGCAGCATTTACCAGCTTTCGCGCCGGCGCCGGCTATCTCAACCTGACGGCGCAGCCAGACGACAAGCGCTGGTCCTGGTGGGGCCGCGTCATCTTCTATGTCGCCGATGTCGACGCGACCTTTGAGCAGGCGCGCGCCGCCGGATGGCAGCCGTCGGCCACGCCGCGCGATGCGGAATGGGGCGAGCGCTACTTCCATCTCACCGACCCCGACGGCCATGAGCTCAGTTTCGCACGGCCGTTGTCCTGACCGAATAAGTCGCATCTGCTGACGTTCCAACGCGCAAGTAGCGCTGTCTCAGCCGCCGTGGCAAACTCGGCGCGGTTGCCTCAAGCGAGAATTGGATCTGGGTTCTAACCAGGGAGGACGACCATGGTAACCTATGTCGTGCTGGGAAACTTCACGGATCAGGGAGTCCGCAACGTCAAGGACTCGCCGAAGCGGGCCGAAGCCTTCAAGGAGATGGCCAAAACGTTCGGTGTGACCGTGAAAGAGATCGTCTGGACGCAGGGACGATATGACGTTGTAACCGTTCTTGAGGCTCCAGATGAGGCTGCCGCGATGTCGCTCAGCCTTAGTCTCAGCGCACTCGGCAATGTCCGCACCGAAACGCTGCGCGCGTTTTCGGCGGCAGATATGACGAAGATCGTCGGCAAGATGCTCTGACGCTCAAGCCCGCACGAGCGCACCGGACCCGGGATGGCAATCCCGGGCAGAGGCCTCTCACGCCCTGATATTGTTGTCCCTGACCACCTTGCCCCAATAGGCGACCTGCTTGTCGAAGAAGGTCTTGAAGGCGGCGCCGTCCTCGAGCAGCAACGTCATGTGCTGCGTGTCCTTGAGCTGAGCTGCAGTCGCGGGCTCGCTCAGGATCTCCTTGCACGCCGTCGCCATGGCCGAAACGATGTCCGGCGGCGTGCCCGCGGGCGCGAAGATGCCCCACCAGGCCAGCGTCTCGAAATCCGGAAAGCCTGCCTCGATCGCGGTCTGCGTGTCCGGCAAGGCCGACAGCCGCGTGCGGCCGAGCTGCAGGATCGGCCGCAGCATGTTGGTGCCGAGCTGGGCTGCAACCAGCGCCGCCGATCCCGCGATGAGATCGACATGGCCGCCGAGCACGTCGTTCATGGCCGGACCGCCGCCACGATAGGGCACGTGCATGATCTCGACACCGGCCTTGCTGCCGAGCACGGTCATGGCAAGATGGCCGAGCGTGCCGATGCCGACGGAGGCGTATTTCACCGCGCCGGGCGACGCCTTGCAGGCCGCCACCACGTCCGCGAAGCTTTTATAGGGACGGCCGGCGCCCGCGGCGATCACGTAAGGAGCGGTGCCCACCAGCAGGACCGGCATCAGCTCGCGCTCGACGTCGACCGGCGGCTTGTCGAGGATGGCCGGGATCACTGCGTGGGAATCGAATGTCACCAGGAACGTCGAGCCGTCCGCCGGGCTCTTGGCGACCTGCGCCGCACCGAGCGCGCCGGCAGCGCCCGACTTGTTCTCGACCACGACGATGCGGCCAAGCTTGGTTTGCAGATTGGACTGCAACAGCCGCGCCATCGCGTCGGTCGAACCGCCCGGCGGGAACGGCACCACCAGCGTGATCTTGCCGGCCTGCGCCGCTGCCGGCGCCATCGCGAGAACGGCCGGTGCGGCCAAGAGCGTGCGTCGTGTGATCGTCCCGGCTTTTGCTCGTTGGCGCTAGAGCATGACCCGGACCCGAAGGGCCGCGTTAGCGCAAAGTGTGCAGCGGTTTTCCCAAAGATCACGCTCAAGAAAATAACCTAAGCGCGAAGCGCTTAGGTCGTCCCGAAGCCCGACCCCGGTTTTCTATATTCTGGCCGCGGCGGGCTGAAGACGTCCAGCACGCGGGCGCCGTCGGGGCCGGCGCGCATGGTGTGCGGCACGTTGCCGGGCGTGCGCCAGAAATCGCCCTTCTTCACCGGGATTTCCTCGTCACCCTGGACGCGGACGGCGGAGCCGTCGAGCAGCACGCCCCATTGCTCCTCGGGATGATGGTGCAGCGTGCCCTGCGCATGCGGGGCCAGCGTCACCACCGACAGCATCGCCTGCTCGCCCGAGAAGATGCGCGTGGTCACTCCCGCCGCGAGCTCGCGAAACAATCCGTCGCTGGGATCATCGATGTTATGGAATTCGTCCTTCTGGCTCATGCCATCCTCCCCTTCGTGCTCGCCTGATCAGGATTTTCCATACGAGCCCTGATAGCGTCCCTCGCGGATTGCCTTCAATGTCTCCTCCTCGCGCGCGACCTGGGCGCGGACGGCTTCCAGTACCGCGGCGGCGCCCGCGGCGGGAAACGACACCACGCCGTCCTCGTCGCCGACGACGATGTCGCCGGGCGCAATCACGCTGCCGCCGATCGTCACAGGCACGTTGATCTCGCCGGGGCCGTTCTTGTAGGGGCCGCGGTGGATCACGGCGCGGGCATAGCAGGGAAAGTCATCGGCTGCGAACGCCGCGACATCGCGGATCGCGCCGTCGATGACGTAGCCTTCGGCTTTGCGCCACTGCGCGATGTTCTTCATGATCTCGCCGACCAGGGCTCGCGTCTCGTCGCCGCCGCCGTCGACCACGATGACGTCGCCGGGACCGACCAGCTCGAGTGCGCGATGGATGGCGAGATTGTCGCCGGGGCGGGTGCGCACCGTGAAGGCCGTCCCCACCAGCTTGCCGCCGCGATGATACGGCTTCAGTCCCACCGCGCCCGGCAACCGGGCGAGATTGTCGGAAATCACCGAAGTCGGCGCGCCTCGGAAGCCCTCGATGATGTCGGCGGGCGGCTTCGGCACGCTGTTGGCAGCGATGGTGATGGGCATCTCGTCAGTCCTTCCGTGATGTGTCTCAGTCGGCGTGCGCTCGCGCCTTGGCCGGCCAAATCCGGAAGGCGCGCCCCTGCTTCATCCACGCCGCGCGCTCGTCGCGCAACAGGGTGCGGCGGACTTTTCCGGAATCATCGCGCGGCGGGGTGCTGACGATCTCGAAGCTCTCCGGATGCTTGTAGCGGCTGAGCCTGTCCCTCAAAAACTCCGCCATGCCGTCGGCGAGCGCCTGACCGTCCGCGCCCGGCTCCGGCTCGATGACGGCGTGGACACGCTGGCCCAATTCCGGATCGGGCAATCCCACCACGACGCAGGAGCGCACGCCGGGGCAGGCGGAGACGGCGGCCTCGACCTCGGCCGGATAGATGTTGGCGCCGCCGCGCAGCACCATGTCGGCGAGGCGGTCGCCGAGATAGAGATAGCCTTCCGCGTCCAGCCGGCCGATATCGCCAAGCGATTCCCAGCCGTCGGCGCGGCGCTTCGGCTCGGCCCCGAGATAGTGATAGGTGGCGTCCTTGCCGTCATTATTGAGGAAATAGATCTCGCCGGTTTCGCCGGGCGCGACGTCGTTGCCGTCCTCACCGATGATGCGAAGCTTCGCCATGTCGCCGATCTTGCCGACCGAACCCCTGTGCGTCAGCCATTCCGCACCGGAGATGATGCAGGAGCCCTGGCGCTCGGTGCCGCCATAGAGCTCCCAGATCCGCTCAGGCCCGAGCCAGGCGATCCAGTTCTCCTTCAGCCAGGGCGGCATCGGAGCTGCCATGTGGAAGACCGTCTCAAGACTCGACAGATCGTAGGCATTGCGCACGCTCTCCGGCAGCGCCCAGATCCGGTGCATCATGGTCGGCACGAAATTGACCCATTGCACGCGCTCGCGTTCGATCTGCCGCAGCGTCTCCTCGGCGTCGAACTTGACGAGGCCGGTGAGCTGGCCGCCCGTGAACAGCGCGTAATGCGACACGATGAACGGCGCATTATGATAGAGCGGACCGGGATTGAGCAACGAGACCCCGAACGGGATGTTGAGCGGCGGCGCGGCCACGGTGTCGGTCACCGCTGGATGGTGATCGAGGATCACCTTCGGCCGGCCGGTCGAGCCGCCTGAGGTCATGGCCTTCCAGTAGCGCGCCACCGGCGGATCGAGCGGCTCGTCCGAAAAACCTTGCGGCACGAAATCCGCGGGCAGACGGTTCGGCGCGTTCCAATCGGCCTCGCCGCCGACCACCAGCACCGGCTTGAGGATGTCGAGCACCGCGGCGGCTTCGCCGCGCGGCAGGCGCCATGACAGCGAGGTCGGCGTCGCCCCGCACTTCCACACCGCAAAGGACGTCTCGAAGAACGCGTTGCCGTTCGGCAATCCGATCGCGACGAAGTCACCGGGCTTGACGCCCCTGGCCATGAACGCCCGCGCGCGCCGGTTGGCGCCACGCTCGAGCTCGTCCCATGTCAGCGTATCCTGCCCATGACGGACGGCGATCGTGCCGTGCGGTTTGCGTTCAGCGTACCAGCGCGGCACGTCGGACAGGGGCAGCAGCATCAGGCGTTTCCACTTCGTCTTCTTGGCGCCGCCTCACGATGAGGCGCTCACGGTGCGAAGTGTAACAGCCGGAGCCAAGCCTTCAAGCCGCAAGCCTTCAAGACGTAAGCCTTCAAGACATAAGCCTTCAACGCATGCGCATCAGCGCTCCGCGCCGCAGCCCGGACTATCGAACAGTGCCGCGAGCCCGCATGTCGAGGTCAGCATCTTGTCGGCGTCGTGGCCGACGCCCGCGACGTCCCAAACCCGGTGATTGGGCGTGCCGTGGTTGCGCTTGGCCATCGCCTCCGCATAGGCGTGACCGCGGGCGTAGCGCGTGGCGCCTTCGCCATGCAGCTCTTGTCGAGCGCGGAATGCTCCGGATTGGTGTCGAGGGTGCCGAGCAGATAGATCACCTCGCGCTCGACATAGCGCTGTTCGAGCGCAGCCGGCGTGACGTTCGCAAGATAGGGCGGCCGCTCGTCCATGCCGTATTTCCAATTGTTGTAGCCCGGGCAGGAGGCGGCGATGGCGGGCACCGGCCGCTCGGCGCTGAAATAGGCATAGGACGACGGGTTGGCGACGACGTAGCGGATATCGATGTGCTGGCGCGACAGCGCCGCCTCGCCTTTGCCGGCGATGGCGTAGCGCTGCGCGACCTGCCCGCCGCCGGAATGGCCGGCGACCACGACCTGCTTCAGGTTCGGGAAGATGCGCCGGTCGGTGAGCTTTGCCAGGATCGCATCGAGCGCCTCGAACGAGGAGACCGGATTGGGCGCCAGCGCGGCATCGCCGCCCTCCCAACCCTCCAGCGACCAGCGCAGCATGTCTGCCGGCAGCTTGTGGGCCTCGACATCGATCTCCGCCAAGAACTGCGGCACGATCATGAGCGCACGCTTGCCGTCGTCGCCCGCTGCGACCTGCGCGGTGTGGGCTGACAGATAATATTCGTCGGCATTGCGCAGCCGTCCATGCAGCACGATGATCGCGCGCGAGATCGCCGGCAGCGGCATCGACCAGTCGCTGGAGAGGTAGAGCGGCAGAATGCCCTGGCCGCCGACCGCGAGCCGCGCGTCCGCAACCGCTCTCACCGGCTTGCGGTTGGGCGCAGCTTCGTCCGCCGCGAAGGCATGGCCGCAAATCAGCACCAGCGCGATTGCGACGAGACCGGCCAACGCTCGCATGACGGACATTCCCCTTCGAATTCAAATCGATAAAAGTCTAAGCACATCATCTGCGCGCGGCTGTGACTCGCGCGCCACGTCAAGCAAAAAATGTCAGCAGCCCAGCCATGAAATTCCCGGGTTCCATGGGTGACAAGCCGGCGATAAAGAGGCAAAAATCCGACTCGACTCGGGGCGGGTTGAGTTTTGCAGGGAATGCTCTCGTAGAATGTCGGTCGTAGTTGCATCGCGTCGTGCGGCGCTTCTCGTTGCCGCAGCAGGATTTTTTCTGCTGACCTTGCCGCATGCCCAGGCGCAATGGTGGAAGCGCGCGCCCGTCGACTTCGAGGAATGCGCCGACGCCGCCGAAAAATCCCCGACCAAGGCTGAGAAGACCGCGGCGCTTGCCGACTGCAACGCCAAATTCGCCGGCCGCCGCAAGGCTGGCGGCGGCTATTCCTATTACGACTTCCTCCAGGATCGCACCTTCGACATCGCCGGGCCGAATCCGACCCCGGAAGAGCAGAAGAAGATCGACGCAGCCTACACCGCCTATCTCGCCAACCAGCGCCGCATTAATGAAGCGGCCCAGGCCACCGCGCGCCAGCAGCGCGAGCAGCAGGAACAACAGGTACAGCAGTTCCAGCAGGTCGCGCTGCGAACCGACATCGAGCGCGTGCCCGTCCCGGTCCAGCGGCCGAAAGTGCAGCAGAATGTCGGCCAGCGAAAGGGCGCGCCCTGCACCAAGGGCTCCTTCTCCTGCGAATGGCCGCGGCTGTCGGAAAGCTTGAACGATTTGAAGAAGTTGTTCAATCCAACGCCGAGCAAGCCGGCGAAGAAGGGCTAGAGCTAGCCACCGCCGTCATTGCGAGGAGCCCTTGCGACGAAGCAATCCAGAATCCTTCCGCGGAGAGATTCTGGATTGCTTCGCTGCGCTCGCAATGACGAGTTGGATGGAGATTCGCGTCCCTTCCTCAATTCGCGTGCTTCTTCTTGCTCGGCTTCGGTTTGGCCACCGACGCACTCGCCGGCGGCGCTGCCGTTGGCGAAGCGCTCAACGCCTTGCGGCTCTCCTGCAATCGCGCGTCATAGCCTGGAGAGTTCACGACCGTCGGCGGTCTTGCATGAGCGAGCGTCGATGCGCCGCAGAGCGCAGCCAGCGCGATCCCAATCGTCAAACAACGCTTCATCGCGCTCCTCCTTCGCACTCACGCTGACCCGCGAATCTGCTGCGGCGTCAGCCCGGGCGGGCCGTTGCCGGCAACTTCGGCTTCCTTGATCAGCGCAACAATGCGGCGCATCAGCGGCACATCCACGTTGTTTTGCTCGGCCAGCGCGATGACCGCACCCTGGAGATAGTCGATCTCGGTCTTGCGCCCGTGCTTCAGGTCCTGCCACATCGAGGAGCGGGCTTCGGGATCGATCTTCATCGTGCGTCCCAGGATCGCGTTGAAGATCACGTCGGGCAGCCGCAGCAAGGCCGGCGTCCATCTCATTGGGATCGGCGTTGCCGAGACCGGCGCGATGCCGGCGGCCTTCAGCGCGGCTAGGCCCTCGGCCATCTGGTCGGCGAACAGCCTTCGCCAGTCGCGGTTCGCCAGCTGCGCGGCGAGCGGCATGTCGGACAGCGCGCTGAGCGCATTGTTCAGATTGATGATCAGCTTGCCCCATTGCACGCCGGCGATATCACGGCTCGCGCGTACCGTGAGGCCGGCCACCGACAGCGCGAGGGCTGTGTTCGCATCGTCCTCACCAACATGAATGTCGCCGGAGGTCGAACGGTGGAAACGGCCCTCGCCCATCGCGATCACGTTGAACGGCACCATGCCGGCGAGCACACGCCGATCGCCGAGATGCTCGCGCAGCACCGCGACATTGCCAATACCGTTCTGAAGCGAGACGATAACGGCGTCGCGCGGCGCATGCCGCGCGATCTGCTCCGCGACATCGGCGGTGTCGGCGCTCTTCACCGTCACCAGCACGATGCCGGCGCTGTGGAAGATCGAAGGATCCTCCGACAACGCGAGCTGGCCCGCGCCGAGCTTGTTCTCGGAGCCGTCGAAGTCGGTCAACCGCAGGCCGAACCGCTCGATCTCGGTTTTCACCCGCGGCCGCACCAGCAGCGCGACGCGGCGGCCCGCGGCTGCCAGCATGCCGCCGACGAAACAGCCGATGGCACCGGCGCCGGCCACCACGATCGGTCGATCCGTAACCACTGACCTCGCTCCCTGAATGACCGGCCTTCGATAGCAGAGGCGAGGCCGGCTGCCCATCGCGTCGCGGCCGCCTTGTAACCGTCATGACCGCCCCATATGTTTTCGCCCCGGGGGAGCCTGTCAGCGGCGAGCGCTCGCCGAACGAGACGCCAAAGGAGAGCACCATGGGTCTACTCGACGTCCTCAACGGCATGCAGAACGGCCCGCGCGGGCCCAGCGCGCCTAGCTCCGAGAAATCCTCCGGCGGCATGTCGCCGATGACCATGGCGCTGCTCAGTCTGCTCGCCTGGAAGGCGTTCAAGCATTTGACCGCAAACCAATCCGGCACGGCGCCGCAACCGTCGCCGACGCCTGCGCCGCCGCCGGTCAACGCCGGCGCAGGCGGTGGCCTCAGCGATTTGCTCAAAGGCGGCCTCGGCGGCCTGCTCGCGGGCGGCGCGGCCGGCACCGTGCTCAGCGGCGGGCTCGGCGATCTCCTCAACCAGCTCCAGCAGAGCGGTCACGGCGACACCGCGAATTCCTGGGTCGGCAAGGGCGAAAACAAGCCGATCGCGCCGGGCGATCTCGCCAGCGCGCTCGGCGCCGACCAGATCGACAGCCTGTCCGCCCAGAGCGGCCTGTCACGCGAGGAGCTGCTGTCCGGCCTCAGCCAGTATCTGCCGCAGGTGATCGATCATTTGACGCCGGACGGAAGGCTGCCGACCGAGAACGAGCTCTCGGGTCGCATCTGATTGTCGTCAAAGGGAGGGGAGCACTGTCATGAGCATGGGCGGCCTGTTGTGGATCATCCTCGTCGGCTTCGTCGCCGGCCTCATCGCGCGCTGGCTCGCGCCGGGGCCGAACAATCCGAGCGGCTTCATCCTCACCACCATCCTCGGCATCGCCGGCGCGTTTCTGGCGACCTTCGTCGGTCAGGCCATCGGCCATTACAGCCCCGACCAGGGCGCCGGCTTCATCATGGCCACGGTCGGCGCAGTGGTGGTGTTGTTCATCTGGCACCGCCTGGTCGCCAGCGGCGTGATCAAGGGGTAGGGCCGCCATCGCTTTTGTGGCGTTGTCTACCAACAAACTCGGTGTCGTCCCGGCGAAGGCCGGGACCCATAGTCACCGAATCCAGTTTGGCGAAGACTGGCAATTGCCTGCTCGCCCCACAACTACGGCCTGTGGTTATGGGTCCCGGCCTTCGCCGGGACGACGACTGTGTTTGACGAGACAGAAAGCGCGACGGGTCCACCACCGTCACGTAATCAAATGCATCCCCGCATCCATGCGCACGACCTCGCCGGTCATGTTGCTGGAGGCCGGCATCGCCAGGAAGCAAACGAGCTGCGCGATGTCTTCCGCGCTCGAGGCGACCTTGAGCGGCACCTTCGCGACCACGCTGTCGCGCACCTGCTTTGCCCCGGCCTCGCCGCGGCCCTTGGTGAACCAGGGCGTGTCGATATAGCCGGGGCACACCGTGTTGACGCGGATCAGCGGCGCCAGCGCGCGCGACAGCGACAGCGTCATGGTGTTGAGCGCGCCCTTGCTGGCGGCATAGGCGATCGACGAGCCGACGCCGCTGATGCCGGCGACCGACGACACATTGACCACCGCCGAGGGCCGCCCCGAGGCCTTGGCGCCGGCCTCGAGCAGACTGCGCGCCGCGCGCACCATCTGGAAGGGGCCGATGGTGTTGACACCGTAGAGGCGCTGGAAATCTTCCGCCGACAAGCCATCGAGATCGGCATGGGCAACGTGCTTGGTGGTGCCGGCATTGTTGACGAGCACGTCGAGCCGGCCCCAACCGGCCGCGGCCGCGACGATCTTGCGGCAATCGTCATCCTTCGAGACGTCGCCCTGCGCGACCAGAACTTCCGCGGCGCCGGCCTTGCGGCAGAGGTCAGCCGTGGCCTCGGCTTCCTTCTGGCTCGAGGAATAGTTGATGACAAGCCGGGCCCCGCTGCGTGCGAGAATTTCCGCGGTCGCGGCACCAAGGCCGGATGCCGATCCCGTCACGATTGCGCACAAACTATCCTTGGCCATCCTGGTTTCCTTCCCCTGTCTCTGACGTCGGCGCCTTGTTTAGCGAGTTTGCCGCGCCCTGCAAATCGAGCAAACTCCGCTAAGCGGAATTAGCCTCCTATTGGTCCTTGCGCCCATGCCTGCGCCGCAGGTTGACCTGCGATCAACGCTTGTCAGGGCCATGGCTTTTTCCGATCATCGGGCGCAAGAAGAACCTGCGCGCCGCCCCACCGGGGCAGACGCGCCAATGGCAAAACACGGGGAACGCTGTGGCGGAGAGTGACAATATCGTCGTCGAGACCGCGGAAAAAATCTTCGCTGATCTCGCCGATCCGCAAACCATCAACAACGACAAGAAGAATTCGTGGCAGGCACCGCTGTGGCGGGCGCTGAGCGAGGCCGGCCTGCCGCTATCGTGGGTGCCTGACGATCTCGGCGGCTCCGGCGCCAGCCTTGCCGACGGTTTTGCCCTTCTGAACGCTGCCGGCCGTTTCGCAGTCGCCGTCCCCCTGGCCGAGACCATGCTCGCGGGCTGGCTGCTGGCGCAGGCCAAGATCGCATCGCCCGCGGGCGAGATGACGGTGCTGCCGGCTTCGCCAAAGGATCGCATCACGCTCGATGCCGACGGCGCGCTCTCCGGCCGCGCCCGCGGCGCGCCCTTTGCCAAGGCGGCGAAGCATTTTGCGGTGCTGGCGCACGGCAAGGACGGCATTTCCATCGCGCTGGTCGATGCGACCAAGGCGCGGATCGAAGCCGGGCTCAACGTCGGCTACGACCACAGCGACACCGTGACGCTCGACAAGGTTCAGCCCGTCACCCTCAAGCCCGCGCCGGAAGGTTTCGATCAGACCACCTTGATGCTGATGGGCGGCGTCGCGCGCAGCCTCCAGATCGCCGGCGCGCTGGAATCCATGCTCGATATCTCCGTGCGCTATTCCAACGAGCGCGTCGCCTTCGAGAAGAAGATCTCGAAATTCCAGGCGGTGCAGCACAATCTCGCACGCCTCGCCGGTGAATCCGCCGCAGCGCTTGCGGCCGCGACGTCTGCGGCCGATGCGATTGCGAACGCCAAGGCGTTCGACAACGAGGTCTATCTCGAAGCCGCCTCCGCAAAAATCCGCTGCGCGGAAGCAGCAGAGAAAGGCGGCGGCATCGCCCACCAGGTTCACGGCGCGATCGGCTTCACCATGGAGCACATCCTGCACCGCTATTCGCTGCGGGCACTGGCCTGGCGCGACGATTTCGGCTCGGAAAGCCACTGGGCCGTCGAGCTCGGCAAGCTCGTTGCAAGCCGCGGCGCCGATGAATTGTGGCCGCTCGTGGCTTCGCGCTGATCAGGGGACGACCACAATGACCGCTGCCCTCCGTTTCGATCCGATCCGCCTGCCGGAAAAATGCGAGCAATTGCGCAAGGAAGTCCGCGCCTTCCTCGCCGAGGAAATCGCCGCTGGCACTTTCGATCCGCACAAGCCCAACCGCGAAGACACCGACGCGCCGGAATTCTCCCGCCGGGTCGGCGCCAAGGGCTGGCTCGGCATGACCTGGCCCAAAAAGTATGGCGGCCAGGAGCGCTCTTTCCTCGAACGCTACGTGGTGACCGAGGAGATGCGCGTCGCCAATGCGCCGACGCGGCGCTTCTTCGTCGCCGACCGCCAGAGCGGGCCGGTGCTGCTGAAATACGCGCCCGAGCACATCAAGATAGAGATCCTGCCGCGCATCTGCCGCGGCGAGATCTGCTTCGCGATCGGCATGAGCGAACCGAACTCCGGCTCCGACCTGTTCGCCGCGAAGACGCGCGCGACCAAGACCGACGGCGGCTATCTCATCAACGGCACCAAGATCTGGACCTCGTCGGCGCATATCGCCGACTACATGATCGCAATCTTCCGGACCTCGCCGCCGACCAAGGAAAACCGCCGCCACGGCCTGACCCAGTTCCTGGTCAAGATGAAGCAGCCCGGCATCCAGGTGAACCCGATCGGGCAGATTACCGGCCAGTACGAGTTCAACGAGGTCGTCTTCACCGATCACTTCATTCCCGACGATCATGTGCTCGGCGAGGTCGATGGCGCCTGGAAGCAGGCGACATCAGAGCTTGCCTATGAGCGTTCGGGCCCCGAACGCTTCCTCGAAACCTATTACGTGCTGACCGAGCTGGTGCGCGCGATCGGTCCCAACCCGGACACGCGCAGTGCCGAGGGCATCGGGCGCCTCGTCGCGCAGCTCCACACCATGCGGCGCATGTCGGTCTCGGTTGCCGGCATGCTGCAGGCCGGCAAGGAGCCGGTGGTGGAGGCGTCGATCGTCAAGGACATCGGCACGGTCTGGGAGCAGCAGCTGCCGCACCGCGTGCGCGATCTCGCCGCCTTCGTCGAGGAGACCGCGACCAACCGCGAGACGCTGGAGCGCCAGCTCGACTTCGCCATCAAGACCGCACCCAAACTCACCATCCAGGGCGGCACCACCGAGGTGCTGCGCGGCATCATCGCCCGCGGACTGGGACTTCGATAGTGTGGATGGGAGCGATGCTCTGGCAGCGCGCGCCCTTCACCTCTCCCATCGGGAGAGGTCGGCGCGTAGCGCCGGGTGAGGGGTTAGGATCCCACGATAGAGCTGAGCCGCTCACCCGATTTGCTGGCGCAAATCGACCTCTCCCTATGGGAGAGGTGGTTCTTCGCTACTGAGATACTGGAGGCACAAAATGACCACCTACAAAGATATCGGCGTCGAGAAGATCGGACACGTCGGCACCATCGAGATCCGCAGGCCGCCCCTCAATTTCTTCGACATCTCGCTGATCAACCAGATCGCGGATGCGCTCGACGAGTTCGACCGCGACATTGAGATCCGCGCCTCGGTTCTGTCGGCGCAGGGCAAGGCATTTTGCGCTGGCGCCAATTTCCAGGATCCGGCGCGGCAGGCGCAGGAAGCGCGCGAGGCTGAGAAGACCGCCAAGGGCGATCCGGCCGACAGTCTCGGGCCGATCAACCATCTCTACATCCAGGCCGTGCGCATCTTCCGCGCCAAGAAGCCGATCGTCGCCGCCGTGCAGGGCGCCGCCATCGGCGGCGGCCTCGGTCTCGCGGTATCCGCGGACTTCCGCGTCACCTGCCCCGAAGCCCGCTTCTCCGCGAATTTCACCAAGCTCGGCTTCCATCCCGGCTTCGGCCTGACCGTGACGCTGCCGGAGCTGATCGGCAAGAACAACGCCGAGCTGATGTTCTACACCAGCCGCCGCGTCACCGGCGAAGAAGCGGTGAAGTGGGGCCTCGCCAACGAGCTGGTGCCGCAGGACCAGGTGAAATCAGCCGCGATGAAGCTCGCCGGCGAGATCGCCGAATGCTCCCCGCTCGGCCTGCTCTCCACCCGCGCCACGATGCGCGCCGGCCTCGCCGACCGCGTGATGGCCGCGACCAACCACGAGCTCGCCGAGCAGACCCGGCTGCGTGCGACGGAAGACTTCAAGGAGGGTGTGAAGGCCACGGAGGAGCGGCGCGTGGCCAATTTTAAGGGAAGGTGATTGCTGCCGCGCCGCGGCGCTGCCACACCCTTCGCTGTCGTCCTGGCGAAAGCCAGGACCCATTACCCCAGGGGAGAAGTTGCGGCGCGAAGCTGGTAACAACGAGTCTTCGCCAAACTACCCATGGGGTAATGGGTCCTGGATCAGCGCTCGCTTGTCCAGGACGACAGCAAGGTGTGTGGCCGCCTACTTCTTTCCCACCACGAGCGCGTCGACGATCGTCACACCCTGCCCGTCCGGGTGTACCAGCACCGGGTTGAGCTCGATCTCCGCGATCTCCTGCGCATGCCGTGCGGCGAGCACTGAGACATCCGCGATCAATCGCGCCAGCGCCGCGACATCCGCTTGCGCCGCTCCGCGAAAACCGTTCAGCAGCGGCGCCGCCTTCAATCCCGCCAGCATCGCGCCGGCCTCTTCCGCACCGACAGGCGCCGGACGATAGACAACATCGCGGAACAGTTCTGTGGTGACGCCGCCGAGCCCGACCATCACCATCGGCCCAAATGTCTGGTCCGTCATCGTTCCCACGATGATCTCGACGCCCTTCTTCGCCATCGGACCGACCAGCACACCCTGGATCGCCGCGTCCGGCCGCTGCTCGCGCGCATTGTCCAGCAGCGCTTCGAACGCCAGAAAGACCTCGCCCTTGGTGGTGATGTTGACGCGCACGCCGCCGACTTCGCTCTTGTGCGCGATGTCGGGCGACTGGATCTTCATCACCAGCGGAAAGCCCACGCGCGCGACCGCTTCATCCAGCCCGGACTTGTCCGTCACCAGCACTTCGTCCGGCAGCGCGATGCCGGCGGCGCGGAGCAATGACTTGCTGTCGGCCTCGGACAATGCTGGCGACTTCAAATGCGCAGAGAGATCGCGCACCGGCAACCGCGTCTGGTCCGCCGGTTTCGGCAGATTGAATTTCGCGTAGTCGACGAGCCGCCGCATCGCGACGCCGACATGAGTCAAACCCGAGAGGACCACGACAGCGGATTTCGCGAGCTCCCGCCGCGCGAAGTCAGAGGGGACCGTGTAGGAATAGAACACGACCGGCTTCTTCTGCGCCGCCAGCACCGGCGTCAGCTCGGCCTCGTCGAACGGCTTGCGCACCTCACTCGACAGTGACAGCACGATCAGCACCGCATCGACCTCGTCGGAGGCGGTGAGCAGGTCGACGCTCTTTTGCAATCCGCCGGAGGTCACGCCTTGCGCGGTGACGTCGATCGGGTTGCGCGCGGTGCCGTAGGACGGCATCAGCGTTCGGATCCCCGCCTGGATCGTTTCGGACAGCTCCGGCACCTGCAAGCCCTGCAGTGCCACGGCATCCGCGCCCCAGATGCCGGCGCCGCCGGAGACGGTGACGACGGCGACGCGATCGCCCTTGGGCAGCGGATTGCTGGCGAGCAGCGCCGCGATCGTCAACGCTTCGTCGAGATCGTTGGAGACGATAAAACCGTATTTCGCGAACACCGCGTCATAGGCCGCCGACCAGCCGGCCATGCTCGCCGTGTGCGAGGCCGCCGCGCGCTGGCCGGCGCCAGAGCGGCCGACTTTTGTCACGACGACGGGCTTCCTCGCCTCGGCGGCGCGCCGCGCGGCGGCCAGAAACTTGTCGACGTCGCGGATGCCTTCGATGAATAGCAGGATCACGTCGGTCGAGGTGTCCTGCACCAGATAATCCAGGAACTCGCCGGCGCCGAGATCGGATTCGTTGCCGGCGCTGACGACGTAGCTCACGGCGATGCCGATCGCCCGCGCGCGATGGTAGTAGGCAAAGCCGATGCCGCCGCTCTGCGCGACGATGCCGATCCGCTTTTGCGTCGCGACCAGCGGCACCACACCCGGCTTGACGTCCACCGCGGGACTGAAGGTGGCCGCCACGCGCTGCATCTGGCTGAAAAAGCCCTCGGCGTTGGGCCCGGAGATCCGCATGCCGGTGCGCCTGGCCAGCGCCGCGATCGCATCTTGCATCGCTGCGCTGTCGCCGCCCTCCTCCGCGAAGCCGGAGGAGATGATGACGGCGTTCTTGACGCCGGCGACGGCGCATTGCTCGAGCGCAGGCAGCACCGCGCGCGCCGGGATGACGATGACGGCGAGATCGATCGGCGCGCCGATCTCGGCGATCGATGTGTAACAGGCGAGCCCGTCGATGTCGGCATAGTTCGGGTTCACCGGATAGATCTTGCCGGGATAATCGTTCTTGCGCAGCATCGACAGCAGCCGCCCCGGAATCTTCTCGTGATCGCGCGAGGCCCCGATCAGTGCGATGCTGGCGGGCGCGAAGAAGCTGTCGAGCGGATGCGGCATGGCGTGATCCCCCTTCTTATTCTTGCCCCACCCTACCCGTCATCCTGAGGTGCGAGCCGCGCGGTGCGCAGCGCCGTGCGGGGAGCCTCGAAGGATGTGCGGCCCCGCCAGTGGCCGTCGCCCTTCGACGCTCGCCGAAGAGGCGAGCACCTCAGGGTGACGGATCATTTGCAGATAATCAACTGACGCGGAACGTTACCCCACCTAACAAGAACTCGTTGCCGGCAACCGCATGCCCCTTCTCCCGCGCGGCATGCAGCACACGTGCTGCATCAGTCACCCGAAATTCCAGTGCGCTCATGATTTCGCTGGTGCCCTTGACGAAGCGGAAGGTTGCGTTGGGCAGCTTCAGTTCGGCGTCGCGAGCTGCAACCCCGATGATCTTGCCCCAGTGCTCCGCCAGCCCTTGCGGGTCGGGGCTCTGCATCTCGACGGCCGTCAGCGCCTGCGTCACATCCTTGCGGATGAATTTTTGCCAATCGGGTCCCGCGGGTGGATAGGCGCCCAGAATGTCGTCGCTGCCTTCGGTGTGGTTGAACTCGATGAAGGCGGCACGACAGTCGCGGGGGTGGAGCTGCACGCCGTGATAGGGTGCATGGTCGATGACATTGGCCGTGCGCACGCCAAGCGCGTTGGCGTTGCGACCGCACTCGTCCGGATCGTCGCAGCAGAAGATCGCCATGTAGCCACCGCGGCCGCCGGTCTTCTCGATGAAGCGGCCGGCCGTGGTGCCGTCCTTGAAGGGCGCAACGACTTCCAGCAGGATCGTGTCGACCGGCAGCAGCGCGTTCTCCAGACCGTATTTCGCGACATTGCCGTCGCGATAGCACACGGTGAGACCCATGATCCTGGCCATATCCGTGATGACAGGCTCAAGCTGCGGCGCAACCAGGCAGATCTGACGCAGCCGGATATAGGGCGCCATCGTCATGCGCCCTTGAAGGTCGGCTTGCGCTTCTCGACGAAGGCCTTGGCGGCCTCCTTGTGGTCCTCGGTGTCGCCGCAGCGGGTGTGATGGATCGCCTCGCCATCGAAGCAATCCTCCAGTGCCAGATGCTCGGCATTGTTGATGTTGCGCTTGATGAAGCCGAGCGCGATCGATGGCCCCTGCGCCAGCGACAGCGCAAGCTCGTGCGCGGCGGCGTCGATCTCGGCGTCGGGCACGACCTTGGTCACCATGCCGATCGCATGCGCCTCCTTCGCGGTGAGGACCGGCGACATCAGATAGAGCTCGCGCGCCCGCGCGCTGCCGAGCAGCTGCGTCAGAAAATAGGTCCCGCCGTAGTCGCCGGAGAAGCCGACCTTGGCGAAGGCCGTGGTGATCTTGCAGGACTCGCTGGCGATGCGCAGGTCGCAGGACAACGCCATCGACAGGCCGGCGCCGGCCGCCGCGCCGTCGAGCTGCGCCACGACGGGCTTTGGCATCTGGTGCAGGATGCGCGAGACCTCCATGCCGCGGCGCAGGTTTGCGAGTTTCTGCTCGAACGGCAGCGGCGCCCGACCCTCCGCCATCGATTTGACGTCGCCGCCGACACAGAAGCTGCCGCCCGCGCCCTTGAACAGCACCGCGCGCACTTCCGCATCGTCGGCCGCGCGCCGCGCCGCCTCGACCAGCCCGCGCACCATGTCCGGGTTGAGCGCGTTCTTGCGCTCCGGCCGGTTCATGGTGATGGTGAGCAGCCCGCCTTCGAGCTTTTGCAGGACCATGTCATTCATGGGACGCCTTCCTTGTTGTTGTCTAGCCGAGCTATCACCACACCGTCATTGCGAGCGAAGCGAAGCAATCCAGGAATGTTTCCGCGGAGACAGTCTGGATTGCTTCGCCGCAAGAGCTCCTCGCAATGACGTCGTGACTACGTCACGCCGTCACTTCTTCACCAGCGGGCAGCGCGACTGCTCCAGCGACTGGAACGCCTCATTGCCGGGCACGGTGGCGAGCAGCTTGTAGTCATCCCAGCGGCCCTTGGACTCCGACGGCTTCTTCACCTCGAACAGGTACATGTCGTGAATCATGCGGCCGTCCTCGCGGATCTTGCCGTTATGAGCGAAGAAGTCGTTGATCGGCGTCTCCTTCATCGCCTTCATCACCGCAGCAGCGTCGGTCGTGCCGGCCGCCTTCACCGCCTTCAGATAATGCGTCACGGAGGAATAGACGCCGGCCTGTGCCGAGGTCGGCGGCCGCTTCACGCGCTCCTGGAAGCGCTTCGAGAAGGCGCGCGTCTCGTCGTTCATGTCCCAGTAGAACGCTTCGGCCAGCAGCAGGCCCTGCGCGGTCTCCAAGCCGATCGAGTCGATGTCGGTGACGAAGGCGAGCAGCGGCGACAGCTTCTGGCCGCCCTTCATGATGCCGAACTCCGCCGACTGCTTGATGGCGTTGACAGTGTCGCCGCCGGCATTGGCAAGACCAATCACCTTGGCCTTCGAGGCCTGCGCCTGGAGCAGGAACGACGAGAAATCCGAGGTGTTGAGCGGATGACGCACACTGCCGAGCACCTTGCCACCGGTTTTGGTGATGACGTTGCTGGTGTCCTTCTCCAGGTCCTGGCCAAAGGCGTAATCAGCGGTGAGGAAGAACCAGGTATCGAGGCCCGACTTCACGGCGGCAAGGCCGGTCACGTTGGCCTGGGCGAACGTGTCGAACACATAATGCACGGTATAGGGACCGCAGGCTTCGTTGCTGAGGCGGATCGAGCCGGGACCGTTGAAGACGATGATCTTGTTGCGCGCTTTCGCGATCTCGCCGGCGGCGAGCGCGGTCGCGGAAGCCGCGACGTCATAGATCATCTCGACGCCCTGATTGTCGAGCATGTCGCGGGCGATGTTGGCGGAGAGATCGGCCTTGTTGAGATGGTCGGCCGCCAGCACCTGGATCTTGCGGCCCAGCACCTCGCCGCCAAAGTCCTCGACAGCCATCTTGGCTGCGGTCTCGCTGCCGGGGCCGGTGATGTCGGCGTAGAGGCTCGACATATCGAGGATGCCGCCGATCTTGAGCGGTGGCTTGTCCTCCGCCTGCACGACGCTCGCACTCAGGGCAAACGCGGCAGCAAAAATGCCCGACAGAATATGCTTCATCGAAAAAGACCTCCCTTATCGCGCCGTGCTCTGATGGCGGCTTGGTTATTGCTCTTGGCCATTGGTCTTGGCTATCGCTATTGGCGGCAATCATGCCGCATGCGCGAGAGGGCAGCAAGCGCGAGGTGCCGTTACAAGCGCATGATTGCCGCGCATGTTTTCCGCAAAGCGGAATGGTGGAGTGCGGCGAAATGTTTCCACGTCATTGCGAGCGCAGCGAAGCAATCCAGAATCTTTCAGCGGAGGGACTCTGGATTGCTCCGCTCCTCGCAATGACGGCGTGTGAGGCAATGGCGAAGCATCACATGATCTGCCGTAGGGTGGGCAAAGGCGCGCTCTTCGCGCCGTGCCCACCGCCCGCGCGGTTGGCCAAAGACGTGGGCACGCTTCGCTTTGCCCACCCTACGACAGCCCTTCGTCGTTCGCTACATTTGGGTTAGAACTGGAGCGTAACACAACCTCTCCGGGTCACGTGGCGCAACGGCTTCACCTCATCGTCGCATGTCTTCTCTTCGCGGGTCACGCCGCGTCCGCCTCGCCATGCCAATTCGAATCCCAAGGCGAGGGCCGTGTCGCCGCGATCGTCGATGCGCGCAGCATCCGCCTCGACGACGGCCGCGAGATCCGCCTCACCGGCATCGAGCCGACGGTGACGACGAAGCTGGCGCTGACCTCGCTGCTCGCCGGCCGCGACGTGACACTGCGGAGCTCTGACGACCCGCCCGACCGCTACGGCCGCCAGAACGCGCTGGTCTTCGTCGGCGAAAGCGACGCCTCCGTGCAGGCGACGCTGCTCGCCCAGGGCGATGCCATCGTCTCCGCCGAGATCGCGGACAGGGACTGCGCGGCCGCCCTGATGGCGTCGGAGGCCGAGGCGCGGCGTCAAAAAAAGGGCAGCTGGGCTGACCCGTCGGCCATAAAAAACGCGGAAAGTCCGGACGATATTTTGGCGGGGATCGGGCGCTTTATGGTGGTCGAGGGCAAAGTCCTGTCGGTCCGGCAAGCTGGGGCAATGACCTACCTCAACTTCGGACGGAACTGGACACGCGGCTTTGCGGCGACTATCTCAAAGCGCACGTTACCGGCGTTCGAAAGCGCCGGAATTACCCTTAAGTCCCTGGAAAATAGACGTATTCGAGTTCGGGGCTGGGTCGAGGGAAACACGGGGCCGCGGATCGATATACGCCTCGTGGGACAGGTCGAGTTGCTAGGCGCAAACGAGCCGACAGGGGTAAGGCCCTAAATGGGGCCGGGCACGGGTTAAGCGACGTGAATGGGGTGCTAGAACGGCACGAACGAGGTGATGGCCGCCGCCTGCGGGCTGCGCCAGCCGCGCTATGCCTTATCCTAGGCACGGCGTTGGCGGGTTGCGGCGACATGGGCCGGTTCCAGACCGCCGCGACCCCGCCGGTTGTGGCGATGCCCAAGCCGAAGCCTGCTGTCGCGCAGACCCCCGCTACCGAGAAGGAGCACGAGCGCATCCTGGCGAGCTATGGCGGGACCTATGACGATCCCAGGCTGGAATCGCTCGTCAGCAAGACCGTCGACCGGCTGGTCGCAGCCTCCGACCGTCCCGATCAGGGCTACAAGGTCACCATCCTCAATTCCGGCGCGGTGAATGCGTTCGCGCTGCCGAACGGTCAGCTCTACGTCACGCGCGGCCTGCTCGCGCTCGCCAGCGACACCTCGGAATTGTCGTCCGTGCTTAGCCACGAGATGGCGCATGTGCTGTCCAAGCACGCCGCGATGCGCGAGGATCAGGCGCGCCAGGCCGCTATCGTCACCCGCGTCGTCACCGACATGAGCAACGATCCCGATCTCACCGCGCTCGCGCTCGCCAAGACCAAGCTCACCATGGCGAGCTTCTCGCGCAAGCAGGAGATCGAGGCCGACGGCATCGGCGTCGGCATTTCCGCCCGCGCGCATTTCGACCCCTACGGTGCAGCGCGCTTCCTCTCGGCAATGGAGCGCAATGCCGAGCTGAAGGCCGGCAAGAGCTCGCTCGATCCACGCGCGCAGGATTTCACCTCGTCGCATCCGGCAACCCCGGAGCGCGTGCAGAACGCGCAGACGATCGCGCGGCAATATGCTGCGCCCGAGGGCGCCGAACGCGACCGCGAAACCTATCTCGCCGCGATCGACAACCTCGTCTATGGCGAAGACCCCAGCGAAGGCTTTGTCCGCGGCCGCAGGTTCCTGCATCCGAAGCTCGGCTTTACATTCCAGGCGCCGGACAATTTCACGCTCGACAACACCGCGCAGGCCGTGATCGGCGTGCGCGACGGCGGCTCGCAGGCGATGCGCTTCGACGTGGTGCGGGTGCCGGCCGAGCAGTCGCTCGGCGATTACCTGAACTCCGGCTGGATGGAAGGCGTTGAGAAGGCCTCGACCGAGGACCTCACCATCAACGGTTTTCCGGCGGCGTCCGCCACCGCCAAGGGCGATCAGTGGCAGTTCAAGGTCTATGCACTGCGCTTCGGCAGCGACGTCTACCGCTTCATCTTCGCGACACGGCAGAAGTCGACCGAGAGCGACCGCAACGCGCGCGAGACCGTCAACTCATTCCGCCGCCTGACGCTCGACGAGATCCAGGCCGCGCGCCCGCTACGGATCAAGGTCATCACCGTGCAGCCCGGCGACACCGTGGAATCGCTGTCCCACCGCATGGCCGGCGTCGATCATCCCGCGGAACGTTTCCGCGTACTGAACGGACTCGATCGCAACGCGCAGGTGAAGGTGCGGGATCGCGTGAAGATCGTGGCGGATTGACACACGCCGAGCTACCGTAGGGTGGGCAAAGCGTAGCGTGCCCACCATTCCCGAGCACGATCGTTGAAAGATTGGTGGGCACGGCGCTTACGCGCCTTTGCCCACCCTACGAAACCTGTGATGTGGGGACGGCGCGAGCCCTACCGCCCCGCATCCATATCGCCCGCCTCGCGCTGGCCGCTGAGCCAGAGCGCGAGCAGGGTCCAGAACGCGCCCGACAGCAGGTACGCACCCGAGGCAATGACGCCGAGATTGGTCGCGAGCAGCAGCGCCACCAGTGGAGCGAAGCCGGCGCCGAACAACCAGGCCATATCCGAAGTCAGCGCCGAAGCCGTGTAACGGTACGTCTGCTTGAAGTTCGAGGCGATCGCGCCCGAGGACTGGCCGAAGGACAGGC
The DNA here is from genome assembly GCF_023375135.1 of Bradyrhizobium sp. C-145. Taxonomy (NCBI): domain Bacteria; kingdom Pseudomonadati; phylum Pseudomonadota; class Alphaproteobacteria; order Hyphomicrobiales; family Nitrobacteraceae; genus Bradyrhizobium; species Bradyrhizobium sp. C-145. Next base: position 9,102,449 of record NZ_CP088150.1, read on the forward strand.
CGAGCAGGATGAAGCCGATCACCATGTAGATGGTCTCGCCGAACGCACCGGCGTCGAGCAGCTGCGGGGCAAAGCCGCTATAGATCGCGATCGCAATCGCCGATCCCATCAGCAGCGACTTGCGGCCGACACGGTCGGCGATGATGCCGGAGAGCACGATCGCGACGACCCCGAACACGGCGGCGACGATCTCGATGATCAGGAAGCGCACTGGGCTTTCGCGGGTGAACAGGAACACCCAGGACAGCGGAAACACCGTGACCATGTGGAACAGCGCGAAGCTCGCCAGCGGCGCGAAGGCGCCGAGCATGATGTTCTGGCCTTCGCGCGCGACGGTGTCGGAGATGCGCGCCGGCTGCAATTCGCGGGTCTCGAACAGCGAGGAATATTCTTCCGTCGTCACCATGCGCAGGCGGGCGAACAGCGCCACGACGTTGATGGCGAAGGCGACGAAGAACGGATAGCGCCAGCCCCAATCGAAGAAATCATCGGCCGAGAGGTTGCCGGCGAAATAGGCGAACAGCGCGCTCGCCACGATCAACCCGAGCGGGGCCCCGAGCTGCGGCACCATCGCGTACCAGCCGCGCTTCGAAGGCGGTGCATTCAGCGCCAACAGCGAAGCGAGACCGTCCCAGGCGCCGCCCCAGGCCAGACCCTGGGCGAGACGCGCCAGCGCCAGCAGCCAGATCGCCGCGACCCCGATCTCGTGATAGCCGGGCAGGAACGCGAGAGCGACGGTGGCGGTGCCGAGCAGGAACAGCGCCGAGATCAGCTTGGCGGTCTTGCCGTAGGCGCGGTCGACCGTCATGAAAATGACGGTGCCGATCGGCCGGGCCATGAAGGCCAGCGCGAAGATCATGAAGGAATAGAGGGTGCCGGTCAGCTCGCTCGCGAACGGGAACACTAGGCGCGGGAACACGATCACCGAGGCGATCGCGAAGACGAAGAAGTCGAAGAATTCCGAGGTGCGGCCGATGATGACGCCGATGGCGATCTCGCCGGGACTGGCCTGGTCGTGGCCGTGCTCGCCCGAGTGGAGGTCTGCCATTGCGGGGGTCTGTGCCGTCGCCATTCGTGCGCCCTTAACGTCCTGAAAACCAAAGCCGACCGCCCGGCGGGACGCCAGACAATCTGGTCCTCTCTGACCTAACATTCCGCACTGCAACATTGGACAAATTGTCCAATGTCCGGATTGTTGCGCCGCAGCTACCCCTTGCCCCCGCAAAGGAAACTCATTCTCATAAGGCTCGGCCCGTGTCCCGTCTCAAGATCCTGGCGCTGCTACCCCTGGCGGTTGCGCTCAGCGGCTGCAACTACATCGTGCTGGCGCCCGCCGGCGATATCGCTGCCCAGCAGCGCGACCTCGTCATCATCTCCACCGTCCTGATGCTCCTGATCGTCGTCCCCGTGATGGCGCTGACGGTGCTGTTTGCCTGGCGTTACCGCCAGTCCAACAGCTCGGCCCGCTACGAGCCGGAATGGGACCACTCGACCAAGCTCGAGCTGGTGATCTGGTCGGCACCGCTCTTGATCATCGTCTGCCTGGGCGCACTGACCTGGATGGGCACGCATCTGCTCGACCCCTATCGCACGCTCGGCCGCATCCATGCAGAGCGCGCCGTGGACCAGTCCAAGGCTCCGCTCGAGGTCGACGTCGTCGCGCTCGACTGGAAGTGGCTCTTCATCTATCCGGACTACGGCATCGCCACCGTCAACGAGCTGGCAGCTCCGGTCGATCGTCCGATCACCTTCCGCATCACCGCGTCCTCGGTGATGAACTCGTTCTACATCCCAGCGCTCGCCGGCCAGATCTACGCGATGCCGGGCATGGAGACCAAGCTCCACGCCGTCGTCAACCACACCGGCATCTACAAGGGTTTTTCGGCGAACTATAGCGGCGCCGGCTTCTCCGGCATGCACTTCAACTTCCAGGGCCTCGACGACAAGGGCTTCGACGGCTGGATCGCCAGCGCCAAGTCGGCCGGCGGCTCGCTCGGCCGCGCCGAATATCTGCAGCTCGAAAAGCCCAGCCAGAACGAACCGGTCCGCCGCTATGGCACCGTCGATGCCGATCTCTACCGCCTGATCCTCAACATGTGCGTCGAGACCGGCAAGATGTGCCAGAGCGAGATGATGGCGATCGACGCCAAGGGCGGCAACGGCCATGAGGGCCTGAACAACACCCTGCCGCTCACTTACGACAAATACGCCCGCCGCGGCACGGTGCTTGGGCCAGAGCCGAGCTTCGTCGCCGGCACCTGCACGCCGGATGCGCCGCAAGGCGCCGCGACCACCGCGTCGATCAAGGCTCCCACCGACACCGCGCCGCTCATCGGCGCCGGCCTGAAGCGGCCGTCGTTCACGCCGCTGAAGTCCTCTTCCTTCTTCCTCGGACAGCGTCCGAAGTCAGACTCCTAAAGAGATCCCGCATGTCTCCTGATCTTCTCAAGCTCATCTTCGGCCGGCTCGGCTTCGAATCGCTGCCGCTGCACGAGCCGATCGTCGTCGGCACCTTCGCGGTGGTCGCGCTTGGCGGCGCTGCACTGCTCGGCGGCCTCACCTATTTCCGCCTCTGGGGCTATCTGTGGCGCGAGTGGTTCACCACGGTGGACCACAAGCGCATCGGCATCATGTACATGATCCTCGGCATCGTCATGCTGCTGCGGGGCTTTGCCGACGCGCTGATGATGCGCGGCCAGCAGATGCTCGCCTTTGGCGGCTCCGAAGGCTATCTCAACGCCCATCACTACGATCAGGTCTTCACCGCCCACGGCGTGATCATGATCTTCTTCGTGGCGATGCCGTTGGTCACGGGCCTGATGAACTACGTCGTGCCGCTCCAGATCGGCGCGCGCGACGTGTCGTTTCCCTTCCTGAACAATTTCAGCTTCTGGATGACGGTCGGCGGCGCGGTGCTGGTGATGGCCTCGCTGTTCATCGGTGAATTCGCCCGCACCGGCTGGCTGGCTTATCCGCCGCTGTCGAACATCGGCTACAGTCCCGACGTCGGCGTCGACTATTACATCTGGGCGCTGCAGGTCGCCGGCGTCGGCACGACGTTATCCGGCATCAACCTGATCTGCACCATCGTCAAGCTGCGCTGCCCCGGCATGACCATGATGAAGATGCCGGTGTTCACCTGGACCTCGCTCTGCACCAACGTCCTGATCGTCGCCTCCTTCCCGGTTCTGACCGTCGTGCTCGCGCTGCTCTCGCTCGACCGCTACGTCGGCACCAACTTCTTCACGAACGATTTCGGCGGCAGCCCGATGATGTACGTGAACCTGATCTGGATCTGGGGCCATCCCGAGGTCTACATCCTGGTTCTCCCGGCGTTCGGCATCTTCTCTGAGGTCACCTCGACCTTCTCCGGCAAGCGGCTGTTCGGCTACACCTCGATGGTCTACGCCACGGTCGTCATCACCATCCTGTCGTACCTCGTCTGGCTGCACCACTTCTTCACGATGGGCTCGGGCGCCAGCGTCAACTCGTTCTTCGGCATCACCACGATGATCATCTCGATCCCGACGGGCGCGAAGATGTTCAACTGGCTGTTCACGATGTATCGCGGTCGCATCCGCTACGAGTTGCCGATGATGTGGACCATCGCCTTCATGCTGACCTTCGTGATCGGCGGCATGACCGGCGTGCTGCTGGCGGTGCCGCCGGCCGACTTCGTCCTGCACAACAGCCTGTTCCTGATCGCGCACTTCCACAACGTGATCATCGGCGGCGTGGTGTTCGGCGCGTTCGCCGGCATCAACTACTGGTTCCCGAAGGCGTTCGGCTTCAAGCTCGATCCGTTCTGGGGCAAGATGTCGTTCTGGTTCTGGGTCACCGGCTTCTACCTCGCCTTCATGCCGCTCTACGTGCTCGGCCTGATGGGCGTGACCCGCCGCCTGCGCGTGTTCGATGATCCGTCCTTGCAGATCTGGTTCATCATCGCAGCGATCGGTGCCGTCTTCGTCTTCATCGGTATCCTCTCGATGCTGATGCAGTTCGCGGTCAGCCTCCTCAAGCGCGAGCAGCTCAAGGACGTCACCGGCGATCCCTGGGATGCGCGCACGCTGGAATGGGCGACCTCCTCGCCCCCGCCGGACTACAACTTCGCCTTCACGCCCGTCGTGCACGACAACGACGCGTGGTGGGACATGAAGAAGCGCGGCTACCAGCGTCCGATCACCGGGTTCAGGCCGATCCACATGCCGAGCAGCACCGGCACCGGCATTATCCTCGCCGGCCTTGCCACCGCGATGGGATTTGGCCTGATCTGGTACATCTGGTGGCTGGCCGCGGTGAGCTTCATCGCGATGCTCGCCGTCGGTATCGGTCACACCTTCAACTATCACCGCGACTTCGACATTCCGGCTGAAGACGTCATCCGGACCGAGGACGCGCGCACCAAACTGCTCGCCGGAGCCAAGTAAATGACTGTCGCGATCAATCCCACCCAATCGGGCGAGCCGGTCTTCTATCTCGCCGACGAGCACCCGCATCCGGAAGGCTGGAGCACCTCGCTCGGCTTCTGGATCTATCTGATGAGCGACTGCCTCATCTTCGCGATCCTGTTCGCCACCTTCGGCGTGCTCGGCGGCAACTATGCCGCCGGTCCCGCGCCAAAGGATCTGTTCGACCTGGATCTGGTCGCGGTGAACACCTCGATGCTGCTGCTGTCGTCGATCACCTACGGTTTTGCCATGCTGACGATGCAGCAGAACAAGATCGCCCAGACTCAGCTGTGGCTGGCGATCACCGGCCTGTTCGGCCTCGCCTTCATCGGCATCGAGCTCACCGAGTTCGCCCACATGATCCATGAAGGCGCAACGCCGCAGCGCAGCGCCTTCCTGTCCGCCTTCTTCACTTTGGTCGGCACCCACGGCCTGCACGTCTCTTGCGGCCTGATCTGGCTGGTGACGCTGATGGTGCAGGTCTGGAAGTTCGGCCTGATCGAGGCCAACCGCCGCCGTCTGATGTGCCTGTCGATGTTCTGGCACTTCCTCGACGTGGTCTGGATCGGCGTCTTCACCTTCGTCTATCTTCTGGGAGTTCTGCGATGAGCACCGATACCCACGCCGTCCACGCCGACGACCATCACCACGGCGACAGCCACGCCCACGGCACGTTCTCGACTTACATGCTCGGCTTCGTGCTCTCGGTCGTGCTCACCGCGATCCCGTTCTGGCTGGTGATGAGCGGCGCGTTGCCGAGCAAGCAGATCACCGCGCTCGTCATCATGGCTTTCGCGGTCGTGCAGATCGTCGTGCATATGATCTACTTCCTGCACATGAACACGACGTCAGAGAACGGCTGGAGCATGATGGCGCTGATCTTCACCATCGTCATGGTGGTGATCGCGCTGTCCGGTTCGCTGTGGGTGATGAACCACCTCAACAGCAACATGATGCCGATCCATCAGATGACGGGAATGAAGTGAGCGAACCCCGGACCGTGACGGGCAAGGCAAGCGGGACGCGCGGCAAGGCTGCGCGATCCCCGTCCCTGTGGCTCACGGCCCTCTCGCTGACGGCGATTGGCCTTCTGATCGCGCTCGGCGTCTGGCAGATCGAGCGCCGCGCCTGGAAGCTGGCGCTGATCGACCGCGTTGAGCAGCGCGTTCATGCCCAGGCGGTGCCGATCCCCTCGGCCGCTTCATGGCCCACGATCAGCGCCGCGAACGACGAATACAGGCATGTGAGCGTCACCGGCCGCTTCCTGCACGACCGCGAGACGCTGGTTCAGGCCGTCACGGAAGAAGGCCCCGGTTATTGGGTGCTGACGCCGCTTCTGCGCAGCGACGGCACGCAGGTCCTGATCAACCGCGGCTTCGTGCCGTCCGAGCGGCGCGACGCATCGACGCGCCGGGACGGTAATCCGGATGGCCAGGTCGAGATCACCGGCCTGTTGCGCATGACGGAGCCGAAGGGCGGATTCCTGCGGAACAACGTGCCCCAGCACAACCGCTGGTATTCGCGGGATGTCGCCGCGATCGCAGCGGCACGCGGCCTCCACGAGGTCGCGCCCTTTTTCGTGGATGCCGACGCCGGATCACAAATTGCCGGCGGTCCGATCGGCGGATTGACCGTGATCCACTTTCCCAATAACCACCTGATCTACGCGCTGACGTGGTTTGCCCTGGCTTTCATGCTGGTCGGCAGGCTTTTCGTCACATTCGGCGGCGGGCTGTTCCGCCGCAAACGCTTCGTCCACGAACCGGCCGGCGGCTCCGATGCCGCTGCCCGCAGGACGGGATCAGATGCTGGAACGATCGTCGAGCCGACCTGACGACGCAAAGTCGAGTCCCCGGACGCTTGCCCATGGCGGCGAGCTGGCCGTGACGCTGCAAACGCAGGCGGACGCGCGCGGCGAGCTGATCGGCACTGCTCCCACCGACGACGAGACCAACCGCAAGAACATGGCGCTGCTGATCCAGCTGCGCTGGACCGCGGTGGTCGGCCAGATCGTGACCATCGGCGTCGTGCATTTTGGCCTGGGTATTGCCTTGCCATTGGAACGGATGGGCGCGGTGATCGGCGCGCTGGTGCTGCTCAACGTCTCCAGCCTGGTCTGGGTGCGCCATCGCGCGGCGATCACCAACAATGAGCTTTTGGTCGCGCTGATGCTGGATGTCGCCGCGCTGACCGCGCAGCTCTACCTCTCCGGCGGCGCCACCAATCCCTTCACCTCGCTGTTCCTGCTCCAGGTGACGCTGGGCGCGGTGCTGCTCGACGCCCGCTCGACCTGGTCGCTGGTGGCACTGACTTGCGCGAGTTTTGTGTGGCTGACGCTCGCTTACCGGCCGCTCGACCTGCCGCCAAATCCCATCAGCGAGACCTACAGCCTTACCGTAACCGGCATGCTGCTGGGCTTCGTTCTCAACGCCGTGCTGCTGGTGGTTTTCGTCACCCGCATCAACAGGAATTTGCGCGAGCGCGACGCGCATCTGGCGGCGCTGCGCCAGCACGCGGCCGAGCAGGATCACATCGTGCGCATGGGCCTGCTCGCCTCCGGCGCGGCCCATGAGCTCGGCACCCCGCTGGCCTCGCTCTCGGTGATCCTCAGCGACTGGCGCCGCATGCCCGATCTCGCCGCCGATCAGGAACTCGCCGAAGATCTCGCGGAGATGGAAACCTCGCTGCAACGCTGCAAATCGATCGTCACGGGCATCCTGGTGTCGGCGGGCGAAGCGCGCGGCGAAGGCTCCTCGCCGACGACGGTGACGGCCTTCGTCACTGCGCTGGTGGAGGAATGGCGCGACGCGCGCTCGGCGCGCACGCTCTACTTCGTCAATACGTTCGGCGAGGACGTCGCGATCGTCTCCGACGTCGCGCTGAAGCAGGTGATCTTCAACGTGCTCGACAATGCCTACGAGGTCTCGCGGGAATGGGTCGAGCTCGTCGCCGAGCGCGAGGGCGACAATCTCGTGCTGGCGATCAGCGACCGCGGCCCGGGCTTTGCGCCGGAGATGCTGGCGCAGCTCGGAAAGCCCTATCAGTCGAGCAAGGGTCGTGCCGGCGGCGGGCTCGGCCTGTTCCTGGTGGTGAACGTGGTGCGCAAGTTAGGGGGCAGCGTGACCGCCGAGAACCACAGGAAGCGCGGCGCCACCGTGCGCCTCACGCTGCCGCTCGCAACGCTCGCGATCGGAGGGAATTTTGACGCCTGACCGCTCGCTCATCGTCGTCGAGGACGATGCCGGCTTCGCCCGCACGCTGAAGCGCTCGTTCGAGCGACGCGGCTACGAGGTCGTGCTGGCCGCCTCGATCGAGGAGGTGCGCCAAGTGCTGGAGGAGCGATCCTTCGGCCATGCCGTGGTCGACCTCAAGCTCGGCGGCGCCTCGGGGCTCGCCTGCGTCGAGCTTCTGCACACGCATGATCCCGACATGCTGATCGTGGTGCTGACCGGCTTCGCCAGCATCTCCACCGCCGTCGAGGCCATCAAGCTGGGGGCCTGCCACTATCTGGCGAAGCCGTCCAACACCGACGACATCGAGGCCGCCTTCAACAAGGCCGAGGGCAACGCCGAGGTCGCGCTCGACACCCGGCCGACATCGATCAAGACGCTGGAATGGGAGCGCATCCACCAGACCCTGATCGAGACGGATTTCAACATCTCGGAGGCGGCACGGCGATTGGGGATGCATCGGCGGACGCTAGCGCGGAAGCTCGAGAAGCGGCCGGTGAAGTAGGAGGAAGGGATCGAGATCCCTCCTCCCTTCCCTCGTAGCGTCTATTTGCCGAACCGCGCAATGATATCGGCTAGCGCGCAATGGCCTGCGCAGAAACCTGCTCCCGGATCGGAGACTCCGTTCTCCAAGGCGGTGGCGTAGACGACGGCAGGATCAGCTTCGAGGCGTTCTCGCAGCGCCGCCAGCTTTGGCCAGCGGCTCCGCTCCGCGACGGCGTGGAAGTCGAGCCAGCGCGCCACGCCTGTCAGCAACGCGTCGGCCAGCGTCGGCCTGTCGCCGAGCAAGAAGCGCGTCCCTTCGATCAATTCTTCGAACTTGTCGTGGCGCTCGATCACCTTCCTTCTGCCAAAATCCCGCAGGGCCGACTTCATTGCGGGCTCCATGGCTTCACCTTCCATTGCGGCCCAGAGCGGCGCGAAGGCCGCGGTAAAGCCCGTATTCACGAACGCCATGAGCTGATGCATTCGGTCGGCTTGCCGCGACAGCGGATCGAAGCTGATGCGCCGTTCGACGTCCCTGGCTTCGAGCCAGGCCGCGATCGCCATTGTTTCGGTCAGCACCGCGCCTTCGTCCGTGATGAACGTGGGCGTCTCATGTCGCGGATTGATCCGGGCGTATGATGGGCTTCGCATCTCGCCCAGCATATCGACGCGACACAGCCGATATGGCTTGCCCAGCCATTCGAGCGCCGCAACGAGTCCCATGGAGCTTCCCATCGGGAAGCCGTAGATTAGAATTGGGTCCATGATCCATTCTCCGTGATTTCTGATGATCACGCTGCGCAGCGGTGCCGGACCCTAGCCACTCGCTGCGTCAAGTAAATTACGAACTTTTTTGTAACCTGGAGTCGACCGATGAAAGATCTCGTTTCGAGATGCCCCATCGAGGAAGTGATGCAGATTCTGAGCGGTCGCTGGCCTACGCTTCTGATCTACTATTTGAAGCAGGGCACCAAGCGCTTCAGCGACTTGCGCCGGGACAATCCAACCATCTCGCACAGAATGCTGACCCTCGAGCTTCGCAAGCTGGAGGACGCCGGTATCGTCACCCGCACCGAATTCGACGGGTATCCGCTGCGGGTCGAGTATGACCTGACCTCCGCCGGTCACACGCTCGTGCCGTTGATCGATGCATTGGGTGACTGGTGGTCGACGGTTGCGCCGGTGGCCGGCGAAGGCCGCGAGACCGGGATCGGCTCGTCACGAAACGCGCCGCGGATTTGATCCTGGTCGGGATCGAGCGGTCCCAATCGATCACCTGCCCGATTTGACACGTCGCCGAACGAGGACGGCCTCCGCCCCAAACGAAAAGCCCGGCCGAATGGCCGGGCTTTCGATCTGTTGCGATCCGTGCAACGAGGCGCTTACGCGGCCTCGTCGGCGACGGTGGTATCGTCGCCATCGGTGTCGTCGGTATCGCCCTCGGCATCCGAATCGGCTTCGCCGTCGGCGGCTTCCGCCTTGGCGTTGGCGCGGCGCGGGCTCTTGGCGAGCTGGGCCTCGATCTCCTTGACCGCTTCGGTCTCGGTCGAGTGCTGCACCACCGCGATCTCGCGGGAGAGACGATCGAGCGCCGCTTCATAGAGCTGGCGTTCGCTGTAGGACTGCTCCGGCTGCGACTCCGAGCGGTAGAGGTCGCGCACGACTTCCGCGATCGCGACGATGTCGCCCGAATTGATCTTCGCTTCGTATTCCTGGGCGCGGCGCGACCACATGGTGCGCTTGACGCGGGCGCGGCCCTTGAGCGTCTCCAGCGCCTTCTTGACCAGCGCCGGATCGGACAGCTTGCGCATGCCGACATTGGCGACCTTGGCGGTCGGAACGCGCAGCGTCATCTTGTCCTTGATGAAATTGATGACGAACAGCTCGAGCTTGGCACCGGCGATCTCCTGCTCCTCGATGGCCAGGATCTGGCCGACGCCGTGAGCGGGATAAACGACGAATTCGTTGGCCTTGAAGCCCTGACGCTGGGTCACGACCTTCTTTTCCTCGACCTTCGGCGCAGCAGCGGGCTTGGCGGCCGGCTTGGCAGCGGCAGGAGCCTTGGCATGAGCAGCAGCAACGGGAGCCTTCGGCGCGGCGGGCTTGGCAGCGTGAGCCTTCGCAGGATGAGCCTTGGCAGCAGCAGGCTTGGCAACGGTCGCTTTCGCGGCCGGTTTGGCAGTCTTGTTAGGCATTGCGCTTCTTTTGTTCTTCGAGGACTTTGCAGCCGGCGCCTTCGTCGCGGTCCGACCCTTGGATGCGCTACGGCTGGCCGCGGCGACTTTTTTGGCCTCCTTATGGGAAGCCCTCGCTGAAGTACTCTTTTTACGCGTTTTCTGTGACACAGCCTGCGCGCGGAAAACTGCCACGCCCCTGTTCGACATTTGGTTTCACGGGAACCCAGAGGGGCCAACGGGGCTGACGGGGTTCGGCTTAATGCGCCCAATATAGCACATTTCCCGCAAAAATCAATGATTTAGGGGTCTTGAGGGCTGGTTTTCGGCGCCGGCGCCGCTATTAGGGTTAAGTTTGGGCCCTAATTAGTCTCCCGAGCCCGGGTTCGGAGAAAAATATTTCTCGAACTTGCCTTCCATGCCGTCGAATTCCTTGGCATCGGCGGGTGATTCTTTCTTCTGGGTGATGTTCGGCCAGCTCTTGGCATAGTCGGCGTTGACCTGGAGCCACTTTTCCAGGCCCGGTTCCGTGTCCGGCTTGATGGCGTCGGCGGGGCATTCCGGCTCGCACACGCCGCAGTCGATGCACTCGTCGGGATGGATGACGAGCATGTTGTCACCCTCGTAGAAGCAGTCGACCGGGCAGACCTCGACGCAGTCGGTGTACTTGCACTTGATGCAGTTTTCAGTGACGACGTAAGTCATCCAACGCTCCGAAAAGCTCTTTTAAAAGTCGCGGCTTGCGTAGCGCGGATGGCCCGGCGCTGCAAGGTCGGCAACAGCCGATCATGACACTTGTGTGCGTTTGATCGGCCAAGAAATGAATACAAAGCGCAATTAATTGCGCTCGACTAGCTCTTCATAGAGCACGCGGGCCGAGGCTGCATCGCCACGGCGTTCGCTGAAGGCGGTGACCTTCAAGACGCGCACGGTGCGATCGAGCGCGATGGTGAGGACATCGCCGATCTTGATCGCATGCCCCGGCGACGTCTCGCGTGCGCCATTGACGCGAACATGGCCGGTGACGACCAGCTCAGCGGCGGAGGTGCGCGCCTTCACCACCCGGGCGTGCCACAGCCATTTGTCGATGCGCTGCCGCTCGGTCGTAGGATTACTCCTTCCGGCCGGACAGCTGCTCTTTCAGCGCGGCAAGCTTGGCGAAGGGCGAGTTCGGATCGACCGGACGATCGCGTTCGCGCGGATTCGCGCTGGAGGCATAGGGACGCAGCGACGGACCGGACTCACGGTCGCGGCGGTCGCGGCCCTTGTCGCGGTCGCGGCCACGATGCTCGCGACCCTTGTCGCGATCGCCGCCGAACTTGCCCTTGTTGTCGCGGTCCTTGCCCTGGAAGCTGCGATTCCTATCCTCGCGGCGATCACCGCCCTCGCCACCTTCACGCGGCTTGCGAAAATCCTTAGCCCCATCGCGGCGATGACCACCATGGCGATGGCGCTCGCCGCGTTTCTCGCCGTCGGCTGACTGCGCTGCTTCGCCCGGCGCGGCCGTCGCGCCCTCTGCACCCGCCTGCGGACGGTGATGGTGACGCTGATGGCGATGGCGCTCGTGGCGCGGCTTGCGGTCCTCGTGACGGCCGCCGGGACGCCAGACCTCGACGAGCTCGGGCTCCGCCGCAGCCTCAGGCGCGGCAGCGTCGGGCGATACGGCAGCTTCCGTTGCCGCGGTCTCGGCGGCAGCGGCTTCGAGGCCGGCAGCTTCCGCCGGCGCAGCGGTCTCTTCCGCCGGCGGCGCGATGCCGGGGGCATCTTCGGGCGTGACGGGAGCCTCGGGCGATACTTCCAGCGCCGGCTCCGCCGGCACTGCCTCGTCCTGCGGTTCCACGCCGGGCGCGTCTTCGACGGTGACGGGTTCAGCGGCGGCATCCGTGGATGCCTCCGCGGGCAGGCCCGCCACGGCTTCCGCCGCGGTCTCGGTCGAGGTCTCCGCGCTGCCCTCGACGGGCGGCATCTCTGCCGCGACGGTCTCGGTCACCACAGGCTTTTGCGGCAGCGGCGGACGCTTCTCCATGCGATAGCCGAGCGCGCGCAGCACGGACGCAAAATCCTCGCCGGCCGATCCCGTCAGCGAGGTCATCGCCTGCGTCACCACGAAGCTGCGGCCGTCGAATGCGCCGGCGGGCTTTTCGCCGGGCGAGTTCTCGCGCCAGGCCAGCGCCGGGCGGATCAGATCGGCGAGCCGCTCCAGAATGTCGACGCGCACGGCGCGCTCGCCGGCCTGCTTGTAGCCGAGCACGCGATAGGCATCGCGCGGCAGCTGCTTGTCGACTGGGAACGAGGTGCGGCCCGACGATGCCAGATGCTGCGCGCCCGAGAGCGCGGAAAGATCGACATTGTCCTGCTTCAGCGCCCAGAGCAGCGCGGCCAGCGCACGCGCGGCGGGCTTGAGCAGGCCGGGGAAATAGATGTGATAGGCGCCGAAGCGGACGCCATATTTGCGCAGGACCGCGCGCGAGGGCTGATCGAGATCCTTCAGCTCGTTCGCGATTCTGGGACGCTCGAGCACGCCGAGCGCCTCGACCAGCTGATAAGCGATGCCGCGGGCGATGCCGGTGACATCCTCGGCCTTCGACAGCTCGAACATCGGCCCGAGCAGCTTTTCGATATGCGTCTTGAGCCAGAGCTCGAGCCGCGCCTGCACTTTTTCACGGGGGCCGCCGGTCAGGCGCTCGTCGGAGATGATGCGAATGCGCGGATGCAGCGCGTCGTCGGCGGCAGACAGGCGCGCCACGGCATCGCCGGTCCAGCGGATGATGCCTTCCGAGGTCAGCACGAACTGCTCGTCCGGCGCGTTGCCCAGCTTCTCGGCGCGCGTGTTGATCTCGCCGGCGAGCACCGCTTGCGCTGCAGCCTGCAAGGCTTTCGCATCCGAGCCGGCTTCCGCCACGTCCGGTGCAAAGGTGAAGCCGTCGAGGCGGCCGATGACATGGCCTTCGACGATGACTTCGCCGGTCTTGCCGATTTCAGTATTCAAGCTCGTGTTCTCCCGCAGGCGGCGCATCAATACACTGGTCCGGCGATCAACGAAACGCTCAGTCAAGCGTTCATGGAGCGCATCCGATAATTTATTTTCGACCTCCCGCGCGATCCCCTGCCAGCGTTCGGGGTCTTTCAGCCAGTCCGGGCGGTTGGCGACGAAGGTCCAGGTGCGAATCTGCGCGATCCGGGCCGACAGCGTGTCGATGTCGCCGTCGATGCGGTCGGCCTGGTCGACCTGGGCGGCAAACCAGGCATCGGGGACGCATCCCTTCTGCATCAGGAAGCCGTAGAGCGTCGTCACCAGCTCAGCATGGGCGGCGGGCGACAGCTTTCGGTAATCGGGGACCTGGCAGGCCTCCCAGAGGCGTTCCACGGCGTCCTTGCCATGCGCGATATCGCGCACCTCGCCGTCGCGGGCGGCGTGGTCGAGCACGCGCATGTCCTCGGCAACAGGCGCGCGCGTCAGCGCCTCGTGCCCCGGAGGTAAGTTCAAGGACACCTGGAGCGCGCCGAGCGAGGAGAAATCCAGCTTCGAGTTGCGCCATTGCAGCATCTTCACGGCATCGAAGGTGTGGTTCTGCAGCGCGTTGACGAGCTCTGGCTCGAACGGCGCGCAGCGGCCCGTGGTGCCGAAGGTGCCGTTGCGCGTGGCGCGGCCCGCGCGGCCGGCGACCTGCGCGAACTCGGCCGGGGTGAGGCGGCGGAACTGGTAGCCGTCGAACTTGCGGTCGGAGGCGAAGGCGACGTGGTCGACGTCGAGATTGAGGCCCATGCCGACTGCGTCGGTGGCGACGAGATAGTCGACATCGCCGTTCTGGAACATCGCCACTTGCGCGTTGCGGGTGCGCGGCGACAGCGAGCCCAGCACCACGGCGGCGCCGCCATGCTGGCGGCGGATCAGCTCGGCGATGGCGTAGACCTCGTCGGCCGAGAAGGCGACGATGGCGGTACGGCGCGGCTGGCGCGTGATCTTGCGGTCGCCGGCGAATTCGAGGCTCGACAGGCGCGGCCGCGTGATCATGGACACGCCCGGCAACAGCCGCTCGATGATCGGGCGCATCGTCGCGGCGCCGAGCAGCAGCGTCTCGTCGCGGCCGCGGCGGTTGAGGATGCGGTCGGTGAAGACGTGGCCGCGTTCGAGGTCCGAGGCGATCTGGACCTCGTCGATGGCGAGGAACGAGACGTCGAGGTCGCGCGGCATCGCCTCGACGGTCGAGACCCAATAGCGCGGCTTCTTCGGCTTGATCTTCTCCTCGCCGGTGACGAGCGCGACGCTCTCTGGCCCCGCGCGATCGGCGATCTTGTTGTAGACCTCGCGCGCCAACAGGCGCAGCGGCAGCCCGATCATGCCGGAGGGATGCGCCAGCATCCGCTCGATGGCGAGATGGGTCTTGCCGGTGTTGGTCGGACCGAGCACCGCAGTGACGCCGGCGCCGGGCGCGCGCTCGGAAGCGAAGGGGGAGGGAGAGAAAGCCATATCCAGGGATTAGGTAGTGGCGATTTGGGCGAATGTCAGTGCCGTTTTGGGGCGGGAGCGCGAAGCGCTTGAAAGTCACCTCGCCCCCGCTTGCGGGGAGAGGTCGGCGCGAAGCGCCGGGTGAGGGGGCTCTCCGCGAGTCGAACTGTTACCGCTTTCGCGGATGCAGCCCCTCACCCCAACCCTCTCCCCGTAAGAACGGGGAGAGGGAGAAGAGAGAGCTCCCCAAACCTCGCGCAACTGTCTCACTTTGCGACGCTTTTCCCGTTGGCCTTAAGCTTCGGAACGACTCTAGAACGAATCGCGGCCGAATCGCTGACTCCCTGATGAGTCCCGTTCCGTTCACGCAACATGTCGCGGGACTCGTATTGATTGCGCACTAGATGGAGTTTTGCCCGTCCGCACAAGCGACGTTTCGGCGGCGGGTTTCTTAAAATTGGGGATGGCGCGGCGTCGAATCAGAATCGGGCGGGAGTCAAATGGATTCCCGTCCCACCGGCCTGCCACAACAAAAAGTGCGAAAACAACCCCATGCACAGTAGCATGTGATTGAATTTACACGCTTTCTTACCCTCCCCTGGAGGGGGAGGGTCGGCGCACATGGAGCGCAGCGAAATGCGCGACGGGGTGGGGTGATCTCTCCCCACGGGCACTGTTCGTGTGGAGAGATCACCCCACCCCGCTCGCGCTATCGACCCTCCCCCTCCAGGGGAGGGTGAAGGCGCTACTGCGTCTTCGCGACGCGCGGCGGCTGGGGGGAGGTGATGAAGCTGGTCGCTTCCAGCATGGCCGGTCCCAGCGGCGTCGGCACTTTCAGCCAGAACGGGACCAGGATGCGCGTGCCCGCAACCGGCGCGAACGCGATCTCGATGTTGCGCTGGGCGGCGAGGTATTTGATCACGGGGCGGTCGGGGATGTAGCCCGCCACAGGCACGAAATAGAGCGCGCAAACCACGACCGGGCCACGATAGCCCTTCTCGGCCTTGACGCTCTCCATGCGCTTGAAATCGAGTTTGAGGTCGTAGCGCATGCGGCCGTCGAACACGGGCGCGGCGTTGTGGCAGGCCTCGGGCGAGACCGGATCGCCGGTGCCGGGCACGCGCAGCAGCGAGGCCGTCATGGGGTCCCAGACGCCGCGGCGATGCGCCTCGGTGACGACGATGCGGTCCGGATCGACCGGCGGCTCCGGCAGGATCGCGAACTCCTTCACATTGCCCTTGTCGAGGGTGATGCGGATCTCTTCGGTCTTCTTCGAGGTGGTGGTGGAGGCCTGATAGCCGGTCGCAACCAGCGCGCCATTGACGACGCGGCCTTGGCTAGCGCCGGTGCCGGACCCGCCGGTGAACGACTTCAAGATCCCGGTGGTGCCGCCGGAGGCCGCGGCCGCGAACACGTCGTCCTGGATGTCGATGTTCCAGGCGCCCCTGCCGACGGGAATGCCCGCCAGCGTCGCCTCATATTGCGCCTCGAGCTTGCCCTGCGCCGCCACGGGCTCGGCCGCCCACGCCAACGCGAGGCCGCACAGGGCCGCCAGGGCGAGCTGGCCGGCAGAGCGCCGCCGGGGCGAAACGGGGGACGAGGTGGGCACGAAGCTTTCCAATCGGGGCGCCAATCGATGCGTTACTTAAGCCGAAATCGGCGGCAGGCAATGCGTCCGGGCGCGCAGACGCGGAACTCCACCGGATTCTTCCGGCGCGATTACGCCCTTTATGTGATGGTAAGGCGTTCCGATCATTGCCGTTTTGGTGATCGGGGCGCCGCGGGCTTCGACACCTCTCCCGCTTGCGGGAGAGGTCGCGCAACGCGCGGGTGAGGGCTCTCTCCTCTTGGGGACTCTCCTTGGAGGCACCACCCGTGATAAACGCTTGCCCCACCGCGGAGGCAGCCCCCTCCCCCAACCCTCCCCGCAAGCGGGAGAGGGGCGCACCACCGCCGGGGCGGGCACGAAACCCACCCCAAATCCTTGACTACCCGCCCCTTCCCCCCTATACGTCCGCCCGCTCCCTGCAAGGACAGAGAATTCGCCCCCGTGGCGCCCAGAATGGCGGCCGCAACTCGTTGGGGGTTTAGGATAAGGATTTTTGCCATGTCTCGCCGCTGCGAACTGACGGCCAAGGGCCCCCTCGTCGGCCACAAGGTCAGCCACTCCAACATCAAGACCAAGCGCCGCTTCCTGCCGAACCTCGTCAACGTGACGTTCATCTCGGAAGCCCTGGGCCGCAACGTGCGCCTGCGCGTCTCCACCACCGCGGTCAAGAGCGTCGACCACAATGGCGGCCTCGACCCCTTCCTGCTCAAGGCCAACCCGGACCTCCTGTCGCCGCGCGCCCTCGAGCTGAAGCGCGCCATCCAGAAGAAGGTCGGCGACACCGCGCCGGTCAAGAAGGCGAGCTAAGAAGATTCCCTGTTAGGGCGGGGGCTAAGTTGCGTCGCGTGGCGTAGGCTTAGCCAGTAGAGTTTGAGTAGCGGCCGGATCGGAAGATCCGGCCGTTTTTGTTTGTGCAGAGATGCAGCCCACCGACGAAAGTGCACTTGCGTGCCATCAATTCGCTAAGCATCTTTTAGTTGCCAATCGTTGAGTCGCCGGCGCCTTCCAGATTCAATTTGCTTCAAAATTTGTCCCTTCGAGATGGAATTCATTGCCGACACTCTCGATGACGCGCTTCTTCAGCTGTATCCCCAGCTGCTCAAGGCGCCAAAGGTCGATGGCGCAACACGGGGGAGCAATAGAGAGCTGCGCGGAGTCACGGTCGAGATCATGAAGCCCCGCGCACGATTGAGCCGCACTGAAACACGCGGCAAGCCGTTTAGCGCGCTCGGCGAATTGCTCTGGTATCTCTCTAAGGACAACCAGCTAGACTTCATCGTTCCTTTCGTTCCTGCCTACAAAACAGAGAGCGACGACGGCAAAACGGTTTATGGCGGCTATGGTCCACGCTTATTCCGGCAAAGAGGGCAAGACCAGATTGCCAATGTTCTAAAATTACTGAGTAACCGGCCGACGACACGCCGCGCGCTAATTCAAATCTTCAATGCGGAGGATCTGAGCGGACATCGTTCGGAAATCCCCTGCACTACAACTCTTCAGTTCCTTCAACGCGATGGAAAATTGGAGATGATCACGACAATGCGCTCCAACGACGCGTACAAGGGCCTTCCGCACGACGTGTTCTGCTTCACAATGCTCCAAGAAATGCTCGCCCGGACATTGAGCTACGACATAGGTCCGTACCGACACTTCGCGGGAAGCATGCACCTATATGACGATAATTGCGACGATGCAGTGCGGCTCACCGAAGAAGGCTTTCAATCGCGCATCGAAATGCCTTCAATGCCGAATGGTGATCCTTGGCCATCGATTGCTCATGTAATGAGCGCGCTAGAGGAAATAAGGTCAGGCCAAGCGGTCGATGCGAGCGCTCTCGGGTTAGACCCTTACTGGTCCGACCTAATTCGACTACTGCAGGTCTTCGCAGCAACGGGCAACCAAACTGCTATCGCTGACCTTCGGCAAGCAATGACATCTGATTGCTACAAATACTACATTGATAGCCGAACCAACCTTCCTATGAAGGATCGGTTCGGCGGACAAGCGAGTAGCTAAGTGTCGGTTCTCTGGCCATCTCGGCAATCTGAACTCAAGCGACTAGATCGAGTACTTCGGGAGTTCTCGGATAAAGTCTACCCCCTTCGCGGAATCAACGACAAAGAGGCTCGCAAGACACTTGCGATGCAAATGGTCGCAAGTTTGCGGCGCATGGACTATACGCGCATCCTGAAAAGCAGACCAATTGATGCTGCCCGTGCTGATCCAACCAGCCCCCTATTCGATCCTGAAAGAGCAGCCCTACTTCATGCAAAGTTGGGCAATCCGGATGAAGCCATCTGGTTAATCTTTTTAGCTACCCATACGGGGAAGCACGGTCGATTCGGCTGGCGGCGTATGCAGGATATTTACTCCGGACTAGGCCAACACAATTGGACTTGGAAGGAGGTATCGGAAAATCCTGACGACTTCAGGAAGTGGATAACGGCCAACCACGACAAGATCGGCGGCGCATTCGGTAATCACCGAAAATACGAAAGCCTAAGGCCTGACTCTCGAGCAGGTACGCTCGCGGTAATTCAAAGTTTCGTGCGGGCTGTCGATCGATCACCAGAAAAATGGTTTCGCGATCTCGTACGAAGGGGCGGTAATGATCCACACACTATTTTCGACGCGGCGTATCGCGAACTCAGGATCGAACGGTTTGGAAGACTTGCGAGATTTGACTTCCTGGCGCTGCTTGGTCGTTTGGACTTAGTCCCAATGTCACCTGGATCCGCCTATCTTGATGGAGCTACAGGCCCCCTTCGCGGCGGACGGCTTCTGATCGATGGAGACCTTAGTTCTAAGCGGACCGCACCAGATGTCGACTGCATCCTGAAAAGCCTTGATGAGAGACTTGGAGTCGGCATGCAAGTCATGGAGGACTCTATCTGCAACTGGCAAAAGAGCCCTTCCGCATTTAAGCATTTCAAGGGTTAGATAGCGCAGCCGATATTTGATCCCACGTAAAACGGCGCTTGAGAAAGTTTAGCTGGCTTGGCTTGATAATCCGGTTGTGTTGCAATTGCCCAACCACGACGCCTGGAGAAACGCCAAGCGAAAAAGCAAACTTGATCACTTGCTCAGTCTTTGGCTTTAGATCGAGCAATTCGTCCTTCTGCTCAGGCGGGATCAGAACAGAAGCGGAGAATTCATTCGCTTCGCTTTCCTGCTTAGTGACGTTCTCAATTCCACCATCGATAAATGTGGCGGACGTTCCATGCAGCAAGAGATGCCCGAGCTCATGGAAGAAAGTGAACCAGAAGTGATCGTCAGAAAGATGCCTGAAGCTCTGAATCACCATTGCTTTGTTGGGCGATAAAAACCGCGTAGCGCCACTCGCACGACATCCAGAAGGAGCACGCACAAAAACAAGAGCTACACCTGCGTCCGCACATATCCGCCGAATGCGCGGTAGGAAATGAGCTGGCGCATTAGCCCTCGTCAGCGCACGCATTTCCAATAGATGTTGCCGAAGCTTCTGAGGATTCCATTTTGACGTAGGAACAGCAGCGGCTTCCAACTCGCCGCGCCGCAACCATGCTGAAAGGGCACCAGCCTTCGAAGCGAATGAAGGAGAGGTTCGAAAAGAGACGCCCAACGGATTTGCGTATCTTTCAATCCATTCTTGCGGATCGCTGACGCCAAAATATGCGAGATATGTCTTGAGACGGTCTTCACGCCGTTTAGGACTGACCCAGCCATAATTTGAGATATCGCTGTGGGGGAACTGTTTGAGCCACTTGTCTCCAGCTTCATTCGAAACGGCACTCGCGGCGCGATTGAGCGCGCCTGCGTATTTTGACTGCCTCGTCAGCCAAAACGAGGCCGTACCGCCGACGTGCTTAGCCAGACCGTCGGCCAACTCACCATCGATCTCTACGCTTCCGGAGAGAAGCCCCGAGATGATGGTGACGCTCCGACCAAGTTTCTGTGCAAGGACATCTGAAGTGAGATCGCGATGCTCCATCAAAGTGAGCAGCGTGTCACCTGGTTTAGAGAACCAATCCGGTTGAAACGACAGATCAGCCATTGGTTGTCTCGATCGACACGATTCGTAGTCTGGTCACTTGATCCCAATCTGTGACTGCGGCCGGCGGATTTGGGTAAGTCGGATGACCCGAGCGAATGATCAACCGAGAACCGCAGATGAGATCTATGGCCTTCTCGTTAGTGCTGAGATTGACGATCGACGCGGGATGAATTGCAGTAAGTTCAGAGAAGTTGGCGCACGCGTCAATATCAGCCAGCACCTGAGCAAGTTCCAGCGCTCCGTTTGATCCAAGCGCCGTTCTCGCCACGCTTCGCTTCTCACAAATGTCCCTCACCTCTTCCGTGGAAAAGTTAAGAATCAATCGACCGCCTTTTAGATACGCCTGCACTCTTGTCAAAAAATTATTTGTACTTTTACCCAAAGTTCCGATTCGCGCAACCTTTGGTCGTATTTTGCTGCGGTGCAGGGAGGAGCAAAGCCAGGCATGCTGCTGCCCGCCCCATTTCGTTTGCGTATCGTCCGCCGCTTCGCCGTTTTCCGCTCTAGTCGCCCGGTGGCATCACCCGCAGGTGCGTCCCATGGAAACACGCACCAAAGACCGTGCCCAAAACCTCGCCATCCGCTGTGACGGCACCGGCAACGAGATCTCGGAGAGCATCTCCAACGTCCTGAAGCTCTCCGCTGCCTGCGCAAGACGGATAAGACGCAGCCGCGGTAGATGCTGCCCAACGATCCCCGGCGTGGCACCGTGACGGCACTCGTAAACATCCCCCCTCGCGCGTTAACTGTCCATTAACCAACGCAGCCTAGCCTGCTGCAATCGTCCAGCCATCACTAGCTCGAAATGCCTTCCCGGTTCGCTCCAGGAGAAGCGCCGATGTGCGTTGAGTTGTTGACGTATGCCGATCTCAGTGCCCGCCTCGATATCTCCCGAGAGGCCGCGCGTTCGCTGGCGCGACGCCGCCGGTTGCCGCGCTCGCGGTCGGAGGACGGCAAGGCGCTGGTGAGCGTTGATTTCTCCGAGCTCCGCTACACACCCCGCCCGCGGCGCGGCCGCCGGGCAGATCCGATCGATGCCTCCCTAGCCAAGATCGAGGCCTTCAAGATCGAGGCGTTCAAGGCGGAGGTCGCGCGGCTCGAAATAGTGGCAGCCAACACCCGGGCCGATTTCGAGCGCGAGCGCGAGCGTGCCGATCGGCTCAAAGTCGAGCTGATGCAGGCGGCCGCCGAGACGGCGGCAGCCAATGCGTGGGCGGCACGACTGGAAGACGAAGTGGCGGTTCTGCGGACCGGTGGCAGGGTGGGCGGCGCGATCGCAGGATACGCCGCGCGTCGATTGGGACATCTGGCCGCTGCGATCGTGCAAGCAGACCGCGCGGCTTGCAGGTAGCACTCGAAAACTTTCTCCATCCCCGGCATGCCGGAGCAATCACGAGGGAAGCATGACTGGCATCACCGATATCCACGAAATGAAGGCCCGCATCGTCGTGTTCGGGGTCGGCGGCGCCGGCGGCAATGCGGTCAACAACATGATCACGGCCGGGCTGCAAGGCGTCGAGTTCGTGGTCGCCAATACCGACGCGCAGGCGCTGGCCATGTCGAAGGCGAGGCACCTGATCCAGCTCGGCACAAAGGTGACCGCGGGCCTCGGCGCCGGCTCGCAGCCGGAATTGGGACGCGCCGCAGCCGAAGAGGCGATCGATACGATCCGCGATCAATTGACCGGCGCACACATGGTGTTCGTGACGGCCGGCATGGGCGGCGGCACCGGCACCGGGGCGGCTCCCATCGTCGCCAGGGCCGCGCGCGAGCTCGGCATCCTCACCATCGGCGTCGTCACCAAGCCGTTCTACTTCGAGGGCCAGCGCCGCATGCGCTTTGCCGAAGCCGGCATCGAGGAGTTGCTGAAGACGGTCGACACCCTCTTGATCATCCCGAACCAGAACCTGTTCCGGGTGGCCAGCGACAAGACCACATTCGCCGACGCCTTTGCCCTTGCCGACCAGGTGCTTTATTCGGGCGTGGCCTGCATCAGCGATCTCATCGTCAAGGAAGGCCTGATCAACCTCGATTTTGCCGACGTCCTCTCCGTCATGAAGGAGAAGGGCAAGGCCATGATGGGACGTGGCGAGGCTTCCGGCGAGAAGCGCGTGCTTGCCGCCGCCGTGGCCGCGATCTCCAATCCATTGATCGAGAATCCCTCGATCAAGCGCGCCAGTGGCCTCATCATCTCCATCACCGGCGGCAAGGATCTGATGCTGTACGAGGTCGACGAAGCCGCGACCCGCATTCGCGACGAGGCCGATCCGGACGCCAACATCATCGTCGGCGCGTCGTTTGACGACAGCCTCGAAGGCATCGTCCGCGTCTCGGTGGTGGCGACCGGTATCGATAATCTCGACCCGGCACCGCAGGCGCAACCGGTGGAAACCGCCCTCACCCAGCTCGCCGGCAGACTGCGCAACGACGGCCGCCGCATCGCCGATCGCATCGAGCGCAGTGCTCCCCTTGCGCAAGTGGAAAGCCCGCCGCTGCGCCCGCAGCCGCACCACCCCGTGGGGCCACCGGCAAGGCCGAGCCTGGAACATGCGCGCCACGCGGCCGACCGGCCGCTCGATCCCTACGGCCGCACCGCTGCGCGCAATGCGCCCGACGAGGCCGTTCTCGATATCCCGGCCTTCCTGCGCCGCGCCGCCAACTGAGCGGTCGCGGGAGTCGGGGCTCGTCTCCAACCGGACATGGACCGCTGCTACGCGGCTCCACCGCTTGCGGGAGAGGGTAACCGCATATGAGCATCAACAAGAGGTCGTCATGCCCGGGCTTGTCCCGGGCATCCACGTTCCTTGTGCTGCGGGGTAAGGCGTGGATGGCCGGGACAAGCCCGGCCATGACGATGTGGAAACTTCAGCACCCCAAGCGCTCGCGTCATATGCGATTGCCCTGCGCTTGCGGAACCTGCAGACGAGCTTCTTAAGCTGCGCGGCGCGCCGATCGCTCACGCGGCCGTGCTGCGCGGGCTCTCCGCTGATTCCTTCTTGTCCGTCTCCTTGTCGCGAGACAGCCATGCTGGAAAACGAAGCAGGCGTTCGTTGCTGTCTTTCGGCAGCTCGATGGGCGGCGCTTCATTGGCCGAACTCGGCAGGTCCAGCGCGACGTGGCCTGTTCGCACCGCATCCGCGCGCTGATCCAGTTCGCGCAACAGGGGATCGAGCACGCTGTCGATTTCGGTCGCCACCGACACCAGGAAGCTATTGAGCTCGCGCGCCTCGGGCACGACGGCCGCAGCCGACTCGATCGCCTTGGAGAGACCATCGACGACGGGTGCAAACGCGCCGGCGGCTTGCTTGACTCGGGTTTTGATCGCTTCGATCTCGCACAAGACGCGCTCACGCTCCCGCCTTTTCTTCTCCTCGGAAAGGCGGGCTTCAATTTCGGCGATCTGGGCCGTCAGGGTCGTGGCTTCGGATGCGAGTGCATCGCGTCTTCCGCGCGCGCGATCGAGATCGCGGCTGAGATTGTCCACTAAGTCGTCCTTTCCAAACATGGCTTTGCTCCGTACGACAGCCGTTTTGGTCTGCAGGACGGCCTTGGCGCGAACCGCCAGCCTGGCAAGCGAACGAAAGGCTGGATCGGCCGAAACAGGCATCAATTTCGGTCGCGTCACATGGGCCGACATGGTGATCCCCCACTCGTCCACATTAGGCGACGGCATGGTTAACAAGTTGTTAATGTCAACAGGTGAGAGATGGGGCAAAATGCCGGCGACGCCGCCTTCGGCTGCTCGCTGCCCTCCATTTCCGCTATACTCGCCCCGGTAGCATCACCCCGAGGCGCATCCCATGGAACCCGCCCACACCACCGCAGCCAAGCCAGAGCCGAAGAACATCGTCATCTGCTGTGACGGCACCGGCAACGAGATCAGCGAGAACATCTCCAACGTCCTGAAGCTCTACCGCTGCCTGCGCAAGACCGACAAGACGCAGCCGCGGCAGATGGTGTTTTACGATCCCGGGGTCGGCACGGTGACGGAGCCGACGACGTGGAATCGCTGGAAAGCCAATATCAACCTGGTGCTGGGGCTCGCCACCGGCTACGGGCTCGATGACAACGTGCTGTCAGCCTATTGCTTCCTAGTTCAGCATTATACGCCGGGCGACAAGATCTATCTGTTCGGCTTCTCGCGCGGGGCCTATACGGTGCGGGTGCTGGCGGGGCTGATCCACAAGGTGGGGCTGATCTCGCCGGAGCAGGTGAACCTCGCAGGCTCGGGCCTCATCGCCTACAAGCAATATTCCGGCACCGGGCGCGGCAACGACGTCGAAGACCTCGCGGACGTCGCTGTCGACGAGCAGGGGCCGCTGCCGAAGGACCAATTCGATCTCGCCGCGCAGTTCGCGCGCATCACCTCGACGCGCTGGCCGACCATCCACTTCATCGGCGTCTGGGACACGGTGGCGAGCGTGATCGTGCCGCGCGCCGACCGGCTGTATTGGCCGAGCTTCGAGGAGCTCGCCTTCACGCTGCGCAATCCGAGCGTCAAGATCTTCCGGCAGGCGATCGCGATCGACGAGCGGCGCTGCATGTTCCGCCTGAAGCAATACAGGGAGCCGCAGGAGTTCTGGAGCAATCGCTATGTGCCGGACGAGAAGAAGGTGCCACAGGACATTCTGCAGGTGTGGTTCGCCGGCGTGCACAGCGACGTCGGCGGCGGCTATCCGGAAGCCGAGAGCGGGGAGTCGAAATATCCGCTGATCTGGATGATCGAGGAGGCCGCGAAGGCGGGGCTGAACTTCAATCCGCGCACGGTGAACCAGCTCGCCTTCGGCATCCAACGCAAGAACTCGCCGTTCAGCTATGTCGCGCCCGCCTTTACGGGCAAGAGCGGCGTGCTGCACAACTCCATGACGGCGGGCTGGCGCGTGCTGGAGTATTTGCCGAAGAGCGCGACGTACAAGGAATGGCCGGAGCGGAAGGTGGCGCTCGGCTTCTACATTCCCGACAGCGAGCCGCGCGTCATCCCCGAAGGCGCGCATGTGCATGAGAGCGTGTTGAAGCGCATGGCGGTGGAACCGGACTATCGGCCGGTGAATCTGCCGAAGGATTATGTGACGGTGCCGATGCCGGTGGGGCCTCAGCATGCGGAGGTGGCGGGGGAGATGGAGGGGTGTGAGGGGTGGCTTTCACCGCTCGTCATTGCGAGCGCAGCGAAGCAATCCAGACTGCCGCTGCGGAAGCAGTCTGGATTGCTTCGTCGCAAGAGCCCTCGCAATGACGGTGGAAGAGGCAGGCGCGCCGCCCCACCCCGTTACCGCCGCTTTCTGCAGTCACGGCAGCTTTTCATTAAAATTCTTCGGCCCGGCTTAGCGGGATCGCATCAACTCTGTTCCATCATCGCCTCCGATCCCCGCGAGACAGCGGAGCTGGAGGAGACGTGCCGCACTATCCGCGCAAATATGCCCGCGTGAAGCCTTCGGGGCTGGTCTCGCGCCAGGCCAAGATCATCACCGACCCGCGCGCGCCCGTGATTCCCTGCACGCTGATCGACTATTCGCCCGGCGGGGCCTGCGTCGATCTCGGCGGACAGGTGAGCATCCCCGATCGGTTCGAGCTGCTGCACGTCAACACCAAGAAGCGCTGCCGCATCGCCTGGAAGCGCGGAACGCGGGTGGGCGTGGTGTTTTAGGGGCTGCGTGCTGACCCTCTGAACCTCCTCCGAATGAGTGGACATCTGTAGTAGGCTCATTGAGCCCGGAGGTGTCGAATGGAACGTCAACGTCGGTCATTTACCGAAGAGTACAAGCGCCAGGCCGTTGAGCTGGTGGTGTCGAGCGGTCGCTCGATCACGTCGGTAGGCAAGGAACTCGGGCTGCGCGACTCGGTGCTGCGGCGCTGGGTGGATAAGGCCGGGCAGCAGCCGGCATCGGCGGCGTGGCGCCCCACCACGCAGGCGACGCCGATGTCGGCGGACCAGGCTTCGGAGATCGCCCGGTTGCGCCAGGAGAACGAACGGCTGCGCATGGAGCGCGACATTTTAAAAAAGTCGATCGCGATCTTTGCCGGAACCCGGACATGAGCTTCCGCTTCATCGAGGACCATCGCGACGCCTATCCGGTACGATTAATGTGCGCCGTGCTCGAGGTCTCGCCGGCCGGCTATTACGCCTGGCGCGATCGCCCGGCGAGTCAGCGGACCAAATCCAATGCCACGCTGCTGGCTGCGATCCGGCAGGCCCATCACGACAGCAGCGGACGCTACGGCAGTCCCCGCGTCCATGCCGTGCTGCGGACGCAGGGCCGTGGCGCCAGCCGCGGCCGGATCGAGCGGATGATGCGCCGGCACGGTATCCGCGCCATCACGGCGCCGCCGCGCCGGGTGCGCACCACCGACAGCCGTCACGACCTGCCGATCGCCCCGAACCTGATCGCGCGCGACTTCACAGCGGAAGCCCCGAACCGCGTTTGGCTCGCCGATATCACCTACATCCCGACCGCGGAGGGCTGGCTGTATCTGGCGGCCGTCATGGATCTCTTCAGTCGAAAGATCGTCGGCTGGGCCATGCGGGATCACATGCAAGTCGAACTCGCATCCGCGGCGTTGACGATGGCCATCCAGCAGCAACGGCCGCAGGCCGGATTGATCCACCACTCCGATCGCGGCGTGCAGTATGCCTCACACGCCTATCGCGACGCTCTCACGGGCGCCGGCATCGTTGCATCGATGAGCCGCAAGGCCGATTGCTACGACAATGCCCCGATGGAGAGCTTCTTCCATACCCTGAAGACCGAGCTCGTTCACCATCGCGACTACCAGACCCGCGCCGAGGCCCAGCGCGATATCTTCGCCTTCATCGAGGGCTTCTACAACCGCACCCGGCTCCATTCCGCGATCGGATATATCGCCCCGATCGAGATGGAGCTAAAAGCCGCTTAAACCCCTCCACTTTTTCGGGGGAAGATCACTCCCCTGGAGGAGAGGTCGATCGCGCGAAGCGCGAGCGGGGTGGGGTGATCTCTCCACTCGGGCACCGTACGTCGCGGAGGGACCGTCACCCCACCCGTCTCATATTTCGCTGCGCTCAATATGAGCCGACCCTCCCCCTCCAGGGGAGGGTAAGCAGGCCTACTTCCGCATCCTGGCCTTCGCGCCCGCGACGATCTGCATGGCGACGCCGGCGGACCAGCCGAGCAGAGCAAGCCAGGCGAAGTTGATATGCGGATCGAGCCGGAGCACGATGACGGCGACGGAGGCGAGCGCGGTGAGCGTGGCGCAGAGCGTGCCGGCCGAGCTCAGAAATTCCGCGGCGTCGATGGCGTTGTGCGCGTCGTCGAAGGGCATTTGCGGCGTGTCGATGCCGAGATAGAAGCCGATGAAGCCGAGCACCATCATCACCAACAGGAACCCCTGCGTGGTGAGCGAGGAGATCGCCGATCCCACATAGGCGCCGACGAACAATCCGCACGCCGCCCCCGCCATCGCAAGACCCACGCGCTCGAACACATGGGCAGTTTTGCGAACACCAAAACGCATGGCCGGCCTCCGTGAGGCGTTGAGGAGACAGGTTAGGCCAGTTTTGGGGTGCGTGGAAGGCGAGGAGTTTTACGGATGCGTGAGTTTACTCCCTCTCCCCGTTCTTACGGGGAGAGGGTTGGGGTGAGGGGCCTCTCTCCCCACACGAGCGTAACGCCGCACCTGTACCCCCTCACCCGGATCGCGTCTGCGATGCGATCCGACCTCTTCCCGCGAGCGGGGAGAGGTGAAGAACTCACCGCGCCCCGAACGTGGTCCTGCCGAACAGCGCCTTTTGCGTCGAGGGCTGCGAGCGCCAGTATTGCGGCGGGGCTTCGACCTCGCCGCCGACGTCCGCGGCGGCGTGCCAGGCCCACCGCGGATCGTAGAGCATGCCGCGGGCGAGCGCGACCATGTCGGCCTTGCCGCTGGCGACGATCTCTTCCGCATGCCTGGCTTCGCTGATCAGGCCGACGGCGATGGTGGGCAATCCGGTCTCGCGCTTGATGGCTTCTGCAAATTGCACCTGATAGCCGGGGCCGAGCGGAATCTTCTGCAGCGGCGAGACGCCGCCCGAGGAGGCATCGATCCAGTCGATGCCGCGTGCCTTCAGCGCTTTGGCAAAGGCGATGGTCTGCGCCAGATCCCAACCGCCCTCGACCCAGTCGGTCGACGACACCCGCATGCCGACCGGCTTGTCGGCGGGGAATGCGGCGCGCACCGCGTCGAACACCTCCAGCGGAAAGCGCATGCGGTTTTCGAGCGAGCCGCCATATTCGTCGGTGCGCCTGTTCGAGATCGGCGACAGGAACTGATGCAGGAGATAGCCGTGCGCGCCATGGACCTCGATGGCATCGATGCCGAGCCGCGCAGCGCGCTTGGTGCAATCGACGAAGGCCTCGCGGATGCGCTTGAGACCGGCGGCATCGAGCGCGAGCGGGGCGGCCTCGCCCTCCTTGTGCGGCACCGCCGATGGCGCAACCGCCCGCCAGCCGCCCTGCTCGATCGGAATCAGCTGGCCGCCCTCCCAGGGCCGCGCGCTCGAGGCTTTGCGGCCGGCATGGGCAAGCTGCATCCCGATCGCCGTGGAGGAATGCTTGCGCACCGAATGGAGGATCGGCTTCAAGGCGGCTTCGCAGGCATCGCTGTAGAGCCCGAGGCAGCCCGCCGTGATGCGGCCGATCGCCTCGACATGCGTCGCCTCGATGCAGAACATCGCCGCGCCCGACAGGCTGAGATTGTTGATGTGGGTGAAGTGCCAATCCGTGGCGACGCCGTCATCGGCCGAATATTGGCACATCGGCGACACGATGACGCGGTTCTTCAACGTCAGTCCGCGCAGCTTGATCGGGGAAAATAGGGCGCTCATGCGGGAGTTCCGGGGGATGGAGGATGCTGCAGGGAGTGTAGTGAGCGGGCGGCGGATTGCTAGGCGCGTGGCGGGAATGGCGGCCCGTAGGGCCATGCATTGCGGTGCTGGCTTGGTGCGAGCCTGCCTCCCAGCGTCATTGCGAGCGCAGCGAAGCAATCCAGAATCCCTCCGTGGAGGCAGACTGGATTGCTTCGCTGCGCTCGCAATGACGGGGGAGAGACCGCCCTACTCCACCAGCGTGAATTGCAGCAACAATGTCCGCTGCAGCATCGAGAAATTGTCGTCGGAGATCAGGGTCAGCACGGTGTCGCCCTCGGCCGTGACATGGGCGTCGATGCCTTCCATGTTGTCGATCTCGTGGCCGAGATCGGCGGAAAACAGCGTGAGGCCGTCGACCAGCGCGCCCGGCGCGATCGACTTCAGCGGGATCGCGCGGATGCGGATGTTGACGCCGGTGAACCAGGAGAATTTGCGTTCGAGGATGAGGAGATCGCCCGAGGCCAGCAGCACCGCGTCGCTGATGTCGAAGTTCTCGGAGCGCCGCACGCTGAACTGGCCCGGCGTCGGACCGCCGATCAGGAAGGCGACCAAATTGCCGTCGGCGTCGAGCCCGCGCTCGGAGAACGCGATCAGCGTGCCCGCGAGCACCTGGTTCTGGTTCTTGGGCACGACGACGAGCGCTTCGAGCCCCTTGTTGTTGGGCAACTTGCGGACCGCAGGCGGCACTGCGATCACCTCGCCGCGGGCGCGGGTGCCGCCCTTGGCGAAATCGTAACGCAGGATCTGGTTGACGCGCTCGAGCCCGACATAGACGAGGTTGCCGTCGCGCGCGAGCGACTCGCTGTCGTACCAGAGCCGCTTATCCGTGATCGGCCGCCCGTCAGCACCGAGCAGCGGCGCGGCCTCGACGTCCGCGAGCCCAACCATCTCGCGGCCGGAATAGCGGATGGTGCCGGTGAACCAGCCGCCCTGGTCGGAGATCGCGAGGAAGCGTTCACCTTTGTTGTCGAGAAAGCGGAGGCCGGACAGGCCGCCAAAACCGCGATAGGGCGAGGTCAGCACCAGGCCGCTGCGAAAATCCAGCGAGCCGAAGCGCGTCCGCGAACGGTCGCGCGGCTCGAAATTGGGAATGCTGCGCGCGTTGACCTCGACGCTGACGGGCGCAGCGACGGCGTGCTCGAGCTGGAGGGCGCGCGGCGGCGGCTCGGTCGCGGGCTGCGCCTGCGCCCGCGCCCGCGCCAATCGCGGCATCGTCAGAATGGAAAATCCCGCCGCCGCGTGGCCGAGAAAGCTGCGGCGGGATTGATGGTTGCTCACGAATGCAATTTGCGGCGCGGCCGGCCGGGCGCTTGTGTCGGCGCGGTGTTGGTCTCGCTGAAGAGCTCGGCGAGCTTCTCGGTGATGGCGCCGCCGAGCTCCTCTGCGTCGACGATCGTCACCGCGCGGCGATAATAACGCGTCACGTCATGACCGATGCCGATCGCGATCAGCTCGACCGGCGAGCGGGTCTCGATCTCCTCGATGATGTGGCGCAGGTGCCGCTCGAGATAATTGCCGGGATTTACCGACAGCGTGGAATCGTCGACCGGCGCGCCGTCCGAGATCATCATCAGGATCTTGCGCTGCTCGGGCCGGCCGAGCAGGCGCTTGTGCGCCCAGTCCAGCGCCTCGCCGTCGATGTTCTCCTTCAGGAGGCCTTCGCGCATCATCAGCCCGAGATTCTTTCGCGCACGACGCCAGGGGGCGTCGGCCGATTTGTAGATGATGTGGCGGAGATCGTTGAGACGGCCGGGATTGGCCGGCTTGCCGGCGGCAAGCCAGGCCTCGCGCGATTGCCCGCCCTTCCAGGCGCGCGTGGTGAAGCCCAGAATCTCGACCTTGACGCCGCAACGCTCCAGCGTACGCGCCAGGATGTCCGCGCAGGTCGCGGCGACCGTGATCGGGCGTCCGCGCATCGAGCCGGAATTGTCGAGCAGCAGCGTCACCACGGTGTCGCGGAACGTCGCCTCCTTCTCGTGCATGAAGGACAGCGGGTGATAGGGATCGGTGACGACGCGCGACAGGCGCGCGGGATCGAGGATGCCCTCTTCGAGATCGAACTCCCAGGCGCGGTTCTGCTGCGCCATCAGCCGGCGCTGCAGCCGGTTGGCGAGGCGGGCGACGATGCCTTGCAGATGCGCGAGCTGCTTGTCGAGATAGGCGCGCAGACGCTCCAGCTCGTCATGGTCGCAGAGGTCTTCGGCGGCGATGACCTCGTCGAACTTGGGCGCGAAGGCGTGGTATTCCGGCCCGCGCGGCTCGTTCCGGCCGTGCTGGTTCGGACGCGTCGCCTCGCCCGGGGTCTCGTCGTCGCCGAGCTCGCCGTCGTCGAAGGTATCCGAGGTCGAGGCCTGCGCGCTTTCCATCGCGCTCTCGCTCATCTCCTCCGATGTCGCCTGCGCCTGGTCGGCGCTCATCTCCTGCGCGGCATCGGAATCGGGCGAGCCCTCCGCGCCGGACTGGTCGTTGTCGCCGTCCTGGTTCTCGTCGTTCTCGTCATTGTCCTCGGTGTCGGCGTTGCGCTCGTCGCCAAGCTCGAGCGCCGACAGCAGATCATGCACGGCATCGCCGAACCGGGTCTGGTCCTCGAGGACGCCGTCGAGCCGGTCGAGCCGCCTGCCGATCTTGTCTTCGAGAATCGGCCGCCAGAGGTCGACCATCTTCTTGGCGGCCGCCGGCGGCGCCATCCCGGTCAGGCGCTCGCGCACCAGCATCGCCAGCGCGTCGGCCAACGGCGCATCGGCGCGGTCGGTGATCTCGTCGAACTTGCCGCGATGGAAGTGATCATCGAGCATCGCGGTGAGGTTTTTCGCAACGCCCGCCATGCGGCGCGCGCCGATCGCCTCCACCCTCGCCTGCTCCACCGCCTCGAACACGCCCCGCGCCTGCGGATTGCCCGGCATCAGCTTGCGGTGAACTTTCGGATCGTGACAGGCGAGCTTGAGCGCGATGGAATCGGCGTGGCCGCGAACGATCGCCGCATCACGCCTGGTCATCTTGCGCGCAGGCTCGGGCAGCCGCGCCTTGCCGGGCGCAAGGCCCGGGCGCTCGGCCGCAAATGAGATGTCGAGCTCGGGCGATTTCGCGATCGCCTTGAGGCAGGAGGCGACCGAGCGCTTGAACGGCTCGGTCGGCGCTTCCTTGTTGCTGCGGAATTTGGAGTTGGATGATGATGTGCTCATAGCGACTTCGTAAACGAATGGCGCGTCACGCCGCCGGGATAGCCGTCAATGGCGCCGAATTCGTCGTACCCGCAGGAACGATAGAAGCCCGGCGCCTGGAAACTCATCGTGTCCACATGGGATCGGATTGCGCCGAGCCGTCTTGCCTCGTCCTCGATCGCCGCGATCAACTTCGTTCCATGACCTTGGCCGCGATGTTTCTGCTCGATCCAGAAGAACTGAATGAACAGAACCGTTGTCCAGATCTGACCGACGACCCCACCGACGATTTTGCCACGGTCCTTTAGCGAGACAGCAAGGCCCTTCAGTCTCTGCGTCCCCATGTGCTCGTGGTTGTAGCCAGCGAGCCCGGCGAGCACAGCCTTCTTGGTGGTCCCAATGGTGCGCTCGACGGAGATGGTTGGCATGGTCTAGCTCAGCGCCACGTTCACCGCCGATTCCGGCAGCTCCGCGTTGAAGCAGCGCTGGTAGAACTCGGCGACCAGCGGACGCTCGAGCTCGTCGCATTTGTTGAGGAAGGTGACGCGGAAGGCGAAGCCGATATCGCCGAAGATGTCGGAGTTCTCCGCCCAGGTGATCACCGTGCGCGGGCTCATCACCGTCGACAGATCGCCGTTGGCGAAGGCGTTGCGGGTGAGGTCAGCGAGGCGCACCATCTTGTTGACGATGTCGCGGCCCTCCTGAGTGCGATAGTGCTTGGCCTTGGCCAGCACGATCTCCACTTCCTCGTCATGGCTGAGATAGTTCAGCGTGGTGACGATCGACCAGCGGTCCATCTGGCCCTGGTTGATCTGCTGGGTGCCGTGATAGAGGCCGGAGGTATCGCCGAGGCCGACGGTGTTCGCCGTGGCGAACAGGCGGAACGCCGGATGCGGCTTGATCACCTTGTTCTGGTCCAAGAGCGTCAGGCGGCCGGAGACCTCCAGCACGCGCTGGATCACGAACATCACGTCCGGGCGGCCGGCGTCGTATTCGTCGAACACCAGCGCGACGTTGTTCTGCAGCGCCCAGGGCAAAATGCCGTCGCGGAATTCGGTGACCTGCTTGCCGTCCTTGACCACGATCGAGTCCTTGCCGACGAGGTCGATACGGCTGATGTGGCTGTCGAGGTTGACGCGCACGCAGGGCCAGTTCAGGCGCGCGGCGACCTGCTCGATATGGGTGGATTTGCCGGTGCCGTGATAGCCGGTCACCATCACGCGGCGGTTCTTGGCAAAGCCCGCGAGAATGGCGAGCGTGGTGGCGCGGTCGAAGCGGTAGTCGGAATCCACTTCGGGCACATGAGGATCGACTTCGGAATAGGCCGGGACTTCGAGATCGCTGTCGATCCCGAACACCTGGCGCACCGACACTTTCATGTCGGGCTGACCGGAAACTTCCTCAACTTTGGACAGGGCGGCGGTCGTCATCAATCCTCCGAGGTCCCGGGCGGTCCCGAAACCGGTTATTCGCACGTTGGCTGCGGCTGGGTGCTGAAACTCAACCTATCAGAGACAAGTGGCCGGCAGAAGCCCGCCCACCAATCAAAGTTCCTTTGTCTTTTCATTTAGATAGGCAAGGAACGCAGTTTTTGGAGGGCTGCCTTGCGAATCACGCTCGAATCTCAGGCGGTTGACGCCTCTGCCTGCGCGGATGGCACTGTTGCCGCATGTGCTTACCTATGTAGGGTCTGAATTCCAGTACTCCAGCCCGCTACAGAGACGACGTGACATCCTTCCTCGATCCCCTCATCGCCTTCGTCTCGGCCCATGCGTGGCTGGCCTATCTGACCCTGTTCCTGGCGGCGCTGCTCGAAGCGGTGCCGGTCGTCGGGTCGGTAATCCCCGGCTCGACCATCATCCTGGCGCTGAGCGCGCTGGTTCCGGGCGGCGAGCTGAAGCTGCCATGGGTGCTGCTGGCGGCCGCACTCGGCGCGGTGCTCGGGGACGGATCGGCCTATTGGATCGGGCACCGGCAGCAACGGGAGATCCTCAACACCTGGCCGCTGATGAACTATCCGCGGCTGGTCGCGCAGAGCGAGAGCTTCTTCCATCGCTTCGGCACCTGGGCGGTGTTCTTCGCCCGCTTCGTACCCCCGATCCGCGCCTTCGTGCCTGTTACCGCCGGCGCGCTCGGCATGGCGCCGGCGAAATTCTACGCGGTGAACATCCCTGCGATCCTGGCCTGGGCCCCCGCGCATGTGCTGCCGGGAGTGCTCGCGATCTCAGCGCTGCACGAATATGCCGGGCTGCATCATCATGGGCATGTCGGCAAGCACATCTGGATTTTGACCGTGGTGGGCGTGGCGATCGTGGTGGGCGTTGGGCTCTGGTTCATCCGCCGAAGGCACGGCAGCGGTGTCGCGGAGGCGAAGCCGCGGGGTTGAGGACTTTCCTTCGAGTCGTCCTGGCGAAAGCCAGGACCCATTACCCCAATGCGTTGTTTGGCGAAGATTGGGCGCTCGGTACTCCTAGCGTCCGCATCGGTAGATTCCGCGGTATGGGTCCTGGCCTTCGCCAGGACGACGGCGAAGAGGGCCGCTCTCGCAACGTCCCTAACCAACACCCCCCGCCCTCCGTCCCGGCGCCGGTCCCACATACCTTGCCCGCGGCCTGATCAGCTTGCCGAACTGCAATTGCTCGCTGGCATGGGCGATCCAGCCGACGCTGCGGGCCATGGCGAACAAAGCGAGCTCGCTGCCGACGGGCAGGCGCAGGGCGTGCACGAGCACGGCGAGTGCGTAGTCGATGTTGACGAACTCCCCGGTCGCCTCCGCGATCCGCTCCGGCACCTCGCGGGTGAACTTTCGCGGTGCGCCGGCGCGCGACAAGGCATTCAGCAGCGATTGCGCGCGGGGATCGCCGCGCTTGTAGACGCCATGGCCGAAGCCGGCAAAACGCTCGCCGAGCGCGACGCGCTCGCGCACCATCGGCTCGACATCGCGATCGATCAGCGTCTTCACGAGCTGAGAGGCCAGCACGCCGGCGCCGCCATGCTTGGGCCCTTTCAGCGCGGCGAGGCCGGCGATCACCGAGTCATAGAGATTGAGGCCGGTCGAGGCGGCACAACGCGCGGTGAAGGTCGAGGCGTTCAATTCATGGTCGGCGAGCAGCACCAGCGCGCGGCGGATCAGATCGGGAGCATGCTTGTTGTCGGCCGCCCACGCTTTCGCAACCTGCTGATGCAGCGGCTCGGCCGATGGCTCGGCATTGAGCATGGTCGCGACCAGCAGACGGACGATGCGCGCGCCGACCATGGCGCGGCCATCCGGCGCGCGGGTGAAGGCGCGAGGATCGGCGCTCGCAGCCAGCGCGAGCACGGCGATAGCGCGGTCGATCGGCGCCGCCCGCCGCGCGGCCTGCCCGATCGTCCGCATCTCCTCGGAGAGAAAGG
Organism: Bradyrhizobium sp. C-145; assembly: GCF_023375135.1. Classification (NCBI taxonomy): domain Bacteria; kingdom Pseudomonadati; phylum Pseudomonadota; class Alphaproteobacteria; order Hyphomicrobiales; family Nitrobacteraceae; genus Bradyrhizobium; species Bradyrhizobium sp. C-145. The sequence continues at coordinate 9,138,311 of NZ_CP088150.1, forward strand.
GCTGATTGTCCTGATCGAACGGATCGACGCCGGAGACGTCCCACAGCAGCGTCGCCGTGTGCTCCAGCGTGTCGCTCTCGGCGAGATCGACGCAGTTGACCCCACGGTAGATCGCGCCCTCCTCGGTGATGGTCGAGATCTCCGTGTCCATCACCGGCAGGTCGGCGTCGAAGCTGCGCAGGCCCCTTGGCTCCGGCGACGGCACCCGGCGCTCCTTCAGGGCGCGGACGTCCTCGGCGCGGTAGCGGTTCCTGCGGGAATCCGTTGTCGGCTCGGAGCGGATCAGGCCGCGGCTGACATAGGCGTAGAGCGTGGCTGGCGAGATCGCGAGCTCGGCGGCGGCTTCCCGGGCGGAGAGGTAGAGCCCATCGGAATTTTTCATATTGATTTATGTAATCAAGATTGATCAACCTGTCGAGAGGCCCGACCTTTCCCATGCGTCAAACAGGAGATTGGGCCATGAACATCCACCTCACCAAAAGCCAGATCGGGCTGGACGGCGTTCCCGCGGCGGAGACCGTGCTGAGCCATGTCGATGGCGAGCGCGGCGAGCTGATCATCGCCGGCGAGCATGTCGGCAGCCTCGCCGCCAAATCGAGCTTCGAGGGCGTCACCGCCCGGCTCTGGAACGGCGCCAGCAAGACCAGCTTAAGCGAAGGCAATGTGCGGACGAGCCTGGGTGCCGCGCGTGAGCGCGCCTTCGCGCGATTGCCGGATCTGTTGCCGGCGACACAAGGCATGGGCATCGTCGACGGGTTTCGCGCGGCGGTCGCGGGACTTCGCGCCGAACATGGACTGGAGCACGAAGCGACCATCGTCGGCGCGTTTCCAGTGATCGCCGGCGCGCTGGTCCGCTGCGCAAAAGGGCTCGAGCCGGTCGCGCCCGATCCCAGCGTGAGCCACGCCGCCGACACGCTGCGCATGCTGCACGGGCGGGCGCCTGCAACGCGCGAGGTCACCGCGCTCGATGCCTATCTCGTCACCGTCTGCGACCACGGCATGAATGCCTCGACCTTCACGACGCGCGTGGTGGCCTCGACGCAAGCCGATCTGTTCGCCGCCGTGACCGCGGGCTATTGCGCGCTCACCGGCCCCTTGCATGGCGGCGCGCCGGAGCCGGTGCTTGAGATGCTCGATGCGATCGGCTCGCGCGAATGCATCCAGAGCTGGGTCGATGCGGCGCTGGCACGCGGCGAGCGGATGATGGGCTTTGGTCACCGCGTCTATCGCGTGCGCGACCCGCGTGCCGACGTGCTGAAGACCGCGATCGAGGCACTGGCTTCCAACGGCGCCGACCTGCCCTTTGCCGGCGAGGTCGAAGCCTATATCCGCAGCGCGCTGCGCAAGAAGAATCCGGATCGGCCGCTGGAGACCAATGTCGAGTTCTTCACCGCCATCCTGCTCGATGCACTCGCAATTCCGAGGCAGGCCTTCACGCCGATCTTCGCGGTGGCGCGTGTGGCAGGATGGACCGCGCATGCGCGCGAGCAGCAGCGCACGGGACGGCTGATCCGGCCGAGTTCGTCCTATGTGGGGGCCATGCCGAAGGAATGATGAAGTAGCCTGGATGGAGCGAAGCGAAATCCGGGAAAGTCGCTTGTGTAAGAAAGACCCGGATTACGCTGACGCTCCATCCAGGCTACGCGGCTGAGGACTAAGGGAAAGGCGACAGCGGAGCTCCCACTCCGCTGTCGTGCAGGCAAAGCCTTGATCTACGACAGGTTGAGAGGGGTCTATACGTCTCCGACGAGCACCGTGGAACGAATGCGCGGCCGGCGAATTGCCTGAGCTGGCCCCGCAGAGGAACGCGATGCTGGACTTGCTTGGACATTCTGACGAGGCCAGGATCGGCGAGATCGCGAGGCAAGCAGCGAGCAGGAGCGCTGGCGCGGATTCCGAGAGGCGATTCCGGGACTTGCTCCAGGCGCTGCCCGCCGCGATCTATACGACCGACGCAGAAGGCCGCATCACCTTCTTCAATCAAGCCTGCATCGATTTTGCCGGACGGACGCCAGAGGTCGGCGCGATGTGGTGCGTGACATGGAAGCTCTATCTGCCCGACGGCACGCCGCTCCCCCACGATGAGTGCCCCATGGCAATCGCGCTCAAGCAGAACCGGCCGGTGCGCGACGTCGAGGCCGTGGCCGAACGGCCGGACGGCTCGCGGATTTGCTTCATGCCCTATCCGACGCCCCTGCGCGACGAACGCGGCCGACTGGTCGGCGCAGTGAACATGCTGGTCGACATCACGGCTCGCAAGCAGGCCGAGCAGCGGATGATGCTCCTCGCCTACGAGGTCGATCATCGTTCGAACAATCTGCTCGCGGTGACGCAGGCGATGCTGCGGCTAACGAAGGCCGAGACCGCTGCAGAATTCCAGGCCGCGTTTCAAGGCCGACTTAGTGCGCTTGCCAACGTGCAGAGGCTGTTCTCGGCGTCGCGCTGGACCGGTGCGAGTCTGAAGACCATCGTCGAAGACGAACTCCGGCCGTACGCAGGCGGAGACGGCGAACGTATCAGTATCACTGGAGACGACATCCGCCTGCCGGCGACGCTCGCCCAATCGATCGCGGTCGCCGTGCACGAGCTTGCGACCAACGCCGCCAAATACGGCTCGCTATCGACGCCTTCGGGCCGGCTGGAGATCCGCTGGGAGGCCAATGGTGCAGAACCTCTCGTACTGCACTGGTCGGAGCGCGGCGGTCCCAGGGTCAACGAGCCGCCGACGCGCAAGGGCTTTGGCATCGGCGCGGTCGATGGCATCATCCGGACCTTGCGCGGACGGGTGACCCGGTGGTGGAAGCCGGAAGGACTGGTTTGCGAACTGTCCTTCCCGGAGGCGTAGCCTTACGCCTCCCGCACCACCGTCTTCAGATAATTATACGCCTTGATGATCTCGATCAGGCGGTCTTCGGTCGAGCGGTCGCCGCCATTGGCATCGGGGTGGTGCTGCTTCACCAGGGCCTTGTACTTGGTCTTGACGTCGGCGAGCGTGGCGTCGGGGCCGAGGCCCATGACCTGGAGCGCCTTGCGCTCGGCGTTCATCACCTTGCGCGTCTCGGCCTTGGGCTGAGCCTCGGGACCGCGGCGCCAGCTGGCGCGGCCGTTGATCTCACTGAACATGCTGAACGGATCGAACGCGCCATCGATCTCGGCTTCCGAAGCTTTCTTGCCGCCGTTGGCCCCCATCTTCCAGGTCGGTCGGTGGCCGGTCAGCGCATCCTTCTGGTAGCGCGCGACCGCATCGGCATTCATGCCGGAGAAAAAATTGTAGTTCTGGTTGTACTCGCGGACGTGCTCCAGGCAGAAGTGCCAGTACTCGCGCGAATTCTCGCGCCCCTTCGGCGCGCGGTGGCTGCCCTTGTTCTGACAGCCGGTCCATTCGCAGGCGACCACGGTCTCGCGCGGCTTCGCTTCCGGCTGCTTGCCGCGCGGCTTGACGCGGATGGAGTCGAAGAACTTTGATGAATCGATCGGCATGGCTGACTTTGACTACGCAATGCAAAAACCTTCAAGTCTTGACATTGCAATTAGCTAGAAACCCGGTCGCAATTACCTGGGACTCCCGGGTATTGACGGGGTGCGACCGCGCACCTTAATGGCACACACATGGCTATCAGAGACACTATCAGCAACAGGTTGCAAGAAGCTTTCAAGCCGGAAAGCCTGCAGGTCGTCGACGAGTCACATTTGCATGAGGGTCACGCCGGCCATCGGCCGAGCGGCGAGACGCACTTCCGTGTCTATATCGTGTCTGAGGCCTTCAAAGGGAAGAGCCGGGTCGATCGCCACCGCATGATAAATTCGGCGCTGGCTGCGGAACTCGCCGGCGGCGTCCACGCGCTCGCGATCCACGCGAAGGCGCCGGGGGAAGGGTGATCTCCTCTTACCCTCCCCTGATGGGCCCCTCCAGGGGAGGGTAAGCGACATCAAAACGACGTCCCGGCCCGCCTCGGCTTTGCCTCCTCCAGCTCCGCCTCGCGCGGCACCGGTGAGATGCGGAGCGCGGTGATGCGGTTGCGTTCGCGGCGGAGGACGCGGAAACGGAAGCCGTGGAAGGTGAAGCTCTGGCCGCGGTCGGGGATCGAGCGGGCCTCGTGAATGACGAGGCCGGCCGCCGTGGTCGCCTCCTCGTCGGGCAGGTGCCAGTCCATGGCGCGGTTGAGATCGCGGATCGGCACCGAGCCGTCGACCACGACCGAGCCGTCCGGCTGGGCGCGCACGCCGGCGACCACGACGTCGTGCTCGTCGGAGATATCGCCGACGATCTCCTCCAAAATGTCTTCCAGCGTCACGAGCCCTTCAACCTCGCCGTACTCGTCGACGACGAGCGCGAAATGGGTCTTGCGGCGGCGAAACGCCTTGAGCTGCTCGGAGACCGGGCGCATCTCCGGCACGAACCAGGGCGGCAGCGCGATGGTGGAGACATCGATCCGCGAGGTGTCGCCGTCGGAGGCACGGATTGCGCGCAGGAGATCCTTGGCGTGGAGCACGCCGATGATGTTCTCGGGCTTCTCGCGCCAGAGCGGGATGCGGGTGTATTCGGTCGCCAGCACCTCGCGCACCAGCTCTTCCGGCGGCAAATCGGCATTGATCATCATCATCTCGGTGCGATGGATCATGACGTCGGAGACCTGGAGCTCGCGCAGATCGAGCAGGCCGCCAAGCATGTCGCGGTCATGCTTCTCGAACTTGCCTTCGTGGTGCAACAGGTCGACCGCGCCGCGCAGGCGCTCGGTCGGCGACAGGATCGCCTGATGCTCGCCGGCGAGGCCAAACAGGCGCAGCAACAGGCGCACAATGACTTCCACGATGCGCAGCAGCGGCCCCAGCACGTACATGGTCAGCCGCATCGGGCGTGCGACCGCAAGCGCCACGCGGTCCGGCGCGTTGATGGCGATGGTCTTCGGCAGAACCTCCGCGAAGATCACGACCAGCGCCGTCATCACCCCGGTCGCATAGAGCACGCCGACATCACCGAACCAGGCCGTGAATATCGCGGTGGCGATCGCGGAGGAGCCGATATTGGCGATGTTGTTGCCGAGCAGCAGCGCGCCGATCAGGCGCTCGCGCATGTCGAGCAGCTGCGAGACGACGTCGGCGTCGTGATTGCCCTGCTTGGAGAGCCTGAGCATGCTGGAGCGCGAGGCGCCGGTCAGCGCGGTCTCGCTCGCGGCGAAGAACGCCGAGACCAGGAGGCAGAGGACAACGATGGTGAATCCGAGCCAGTCCATGCACCACTCTAGCTTCTTGTTTGGACGCGTTGACTTGACGCGAACCGGTATCCACTTCGCGCGAAAACGCTTTGGCGCCGTTCAGCCGCGCATCACGCCTTCTGCGCAAGCTTCTCTTGCAGGAAATCGCGCACCGGGGCGGGCTCGACATCCTTGGCGATCACTGCGCGACCGACGGCCTCCAGCAGGATGAAGATGAGCTTGCCGCGCTTGACCTTCTTGTCCTGCGCCATCAGCGCCATCAGAGCGTCGGCATCGGCAAGCCCTTCCTGGGCAAAACCCGCGATGTCCTGCAAACGCGTCGGCAGGCCAGCCTCGACCAGATGCCGCTCGACGCGCGTCGCGTCCTGCTCGCCGATCATGCCGAGCCTGGCCGAGAACTGCGCCGCCAGCGTCATGCCGATGGCGACGCCCTCGCCGTGGAACAGGCGGTCGGAGAAGCCGGTCGCCGCTTCCAGTGCGTGACCAAAGGTATGGCCGAGATTGAGCAGCGCGCGCTCGCCGGTTTCGCGCTCATCGCGCGAGACGACGCCGGCCTTGGCGCGGCACGACGTCGCGATGGCATGCTCGCGCGCCGAGCCACCCCTGAAGATGTCGGCATGGTTCTTCTCCAGCCAGCTGAAGAAAGCTTCGTCGCCGAGCACGCCATATTTGGCGACCTCGGCATAGCCGGCGCGGAATTGCCGCGGCGACAGCGTATCGAGCACGGCGGTGTCGGCGATGACCAGCACCGGCTGGTGGAAGGCGCCGAGCAGGTTCTTGCCCTGCGGCGAGTTGATGCCGGTCTTGCCGCCGACGGATGAATCGACCTGCGCCAGCAGCGAGGTCGGCACCTGCACGAAATCGACGCCGCGGCGCAGGATCGCCGCGGCAAAGCCGGCGAGATCGCCGACCACGCCGCCGCCGAGCGCGATGACGAGATCGTTGCGCTCGATTTTTGCGGCGATCAGGGCCTCGCTGACCTTTTCCAGGCCGGCATAGGTCTTGGAGATCTCGCCTTCCTCGACCACGATGCGCTCGGTCGGGATTCCGGCGGCAGCAAGCGAAGCTTCGGTGGGTTCGAGCCAATATTTCGCAACGGTGCGGTCGGTCACTACAGCGGTGCGCACGCCGGGGCGCAAGCGCGCGACGCGCTCGCCGAGCGAGACCAGCACGCCGCGGCCGATGACGATGTCATAGGCGCGCTCGCCCAGCGCGACATCGACATTGACAGGATCGGAATGTTTCAAGGGCGCAGTCATCGTACGGCACTCGCAACGTCAGCAGGCGGCACGCCGCAGAGATGGGCGTGCAGCGTCTCGATGCATTCCTCGACGATCTTGTCGTGCGGCACGTCGCGCGAGGCGATGGTGAGGTCGGCATGGCGATAGACCGGCTCGCGCTCGGTGAGCAGGCGCGTCACGGTTCCTTCGGGATCGGCGGTCTGGAGCAGCGGGCGATCGGCACGGCGCCGCACCCGACGCATGATGACGTCGTGGTCGGCCTTGAGCCAGATCGAGACCGCTTTCGCGGCGATGCGCGCGCGCGTCTCCTCGCGCATGAAGGCGCCGCCGCCGGTCGCGAGTACGATCGGCCCACCGTCCAGCAGCCGCGCGATCACGCGGGCCTCGCCGTCGCGGAAATGCGGCTCGCCATGGCGCTCGAAAATTTCCGGTATGGTCATGCCGGCCGCCGCCTCGATCTCGGTGTCGGCGTCGACGAAAGGCAGCTTGAGCCGCGCCGCCATGCGGCGGCCGATGGTGGATTTGCCCACCCCCATCATGCCGACCAGCACGATCGAGCGCGCCCCGAGCGCCGACAGGATGTCGGCCTCAGGCGAACCGGATAGCGGCAACGCGGCGTCGGACATGGATCTCGCTCGATCTGCCGCCAAAGGCGGCATGCTTTCGCCACCTATACGACCCCGCAGGGGGCCTCGCCAGAGGACTCTTGCCACGAAACGGCGAACATGTTGGATGATTTCATTGGTTAATTTGGCCTCCGGACCCCAGCACGATGCCCAGCCTGTTCCGCTTCCTGACGGTCGTCGCCGTGATCGCCGGCATCGTCTATGGCGTGGTCTTCGCGCTGGCGAATTTCGTCAGTCCAAAGCCGCGGGAAATGACGGTGACGATCCCGCCTGACAAGTTTCTCAAGAAATAGCAGCTAGGCTCCAGGGCATGCGCACCAAGCCCTCCGATAGCAAGCTCACCGGCCTGTTCCTCGATATGCTCGCGGCGGAACAGGGTGCCGGGCCCAATACGCTCGATGCCTACCGCCGCGACCTCACCGATTTCTCGGAATTTTTGGGCCGCGCCGGCCACAGTTTTGTGGATGCGGAGACGCAAGTCCTGCGCGACTATCTCGCCGATCTCGATGCGCGCGGCTTCAAATCCACCAGCGTCGCGCGGCGGCTGTCGGCGGTGCGGCATCTGTTCCGCTTCCTCCTCAACGAGCGCATCCGTAGCGAGGATCCCGCAGCGATCCTGTCGGGACCCAAGCGCGGCCGCGGCCTGCCAAAAGTGCTGTCGATTGCCGATGTCGACCGCATGCTCCGCCGCGCCAAGGAATTGAGCGAGGCGGCGGATGCCTCGCCGTCGAAACGGCTGCGCGCTCTGAGGCTCTATTGCCTGCTCGAGGTGCTCTACGCCACCGGCCTGCGCGTCTCCGAGCTGGTGGCACTGCCGCGCTCGGCCGCCAAGCGCGATGCGCGCATGATCGTGGTGCGCGGCAAGGGCAACAAGGAACGCCTGGTGCCGCTCAACGACGCCGCGCGGCAGGCGATGGCCGATTATCTCGCGGCGACGGAAGCTGCAAAGGCTGACAAGAAGAACAGCGTGGCCGCCTCGAAATGGCTGTTTCCCTCCTTCGGCGAGAGCGGACATCTGACGCGCCAGCATTTTGCCCGCGATCTGAAGGAGCTCGCGGTCGCCTCCGGGCTTCAGGCCCGGCTGGTCTCCCCGCACGTGCTGCGCCACGCCTTTGCCAGCCACCTGCTGCATAACGGTGCCGATTTGCGCATCGTGCAAACCCTGCTCGGCCACACCGACATCTCCACGACCCAGATCTACACCCATGTGGTCGAGGAGCGGCTGAAGAGTCTGGTGCGCGACCTCCACCCGCTGGCGGAGAAGTAATTTTTGCGGGAGGTGCACTCCCTCTCCCGCTTGCGGGATTGGGGAGAGGGTGTCTCCGCAAAGGGACAATCCCCAAGAGGAGAAAGCCCTCACCCGCGCCTTCGGCGCGACCTCTCCCGCAAGCGGGAGAGGTGACGATCCGCCTTGACTTCGGCCACATCTCCGCGGAAAGAGCCGTGGCCTCACGATTGATTTGGCTGGCGTCTCACGAGCACACAAGCCAAACCATTGAAGAAGCTACACTTCTTTCCACAACCCTAACCTCGTTTCGCTCTCTCGCCCCGTCCCCTTATATTGAGTTGATGCCAGACCAGATGCGCAGCTATCTCGACTTCGAAAAGCCCGTCGCCGAGCTCGACTCCAAGGTCGACGAGCTCAGGATGTTGGCGGCCTCCGGCACCGACATCGCCGAGGAGATCGGGCGGATCGAGGACAAGGCGGCGCAGGCGCTGGCCGACCTCTATCTGAACCTGACGCCGTGGCAGAAGATGCTGGTGGCGCGGCACCCGCAGCGGCCGCATTTCAACGACTTCATCAAGGGCCTGATCACCGAATTCACGCCGCTAGCCGGCGACCGCAAATTCGGCGAGGACGAGGCGCTGGTCGCCGGCTTCGGCCGCTTCCGCGGCGAGCCGATCTGCGTGATGGGCCAGGAGAAGGGCGATTCCACCGAAAGCCGCATCCGGCACAATTTCGGCATGGCGCGGCCCGAAGGCTATCGCAAATGCGTGCGGCTGATGGAGATGGCCGAGCGGTTCGGCCTGCCGGTGCTGTCGCTCGCCGATTCCGCCGGCGCCTATCCCGGCATCGGCGCCGAGGAGCGGGGACAAGCCGAGGCGATCGCGCGCTCGACGGATGCCTGTCTGGCGCTGACGGTGCCGAACGTCGCCATCATCACCGGCGAGGGCATGTCGGGCGGCGCCATCGCCATCACCACTGCCAACAGAGTGTTGATGCTGGAGCACGCGATCTACAGCGTGATCTCACCGGAGGCCGCCTCCTCTATCCTCTGGCGCGACGGCACCAAGGCGCAGGAAGCCGCCAACAACATGAAGATCACCGCCCAGGACATGCTCCGCTTCGGCGTGATCGACAGCATTTTGAAAGAGCCGGTCGGCGGCGCCCACCGCGACCCCGCCGCCATGATCGCCACCACCGGCGATGCCATCGCCAAGGCTTTCGACGAGCTCCGGAGCCTCGACGGCGACGCCATCCGCAAGCAGCGGCGGCAGAAATTCCTCGATATCGGCCGGAAACTGGGCTGATTCGTCCCGATCTCGGTCTCGCTGGGTGGGCAAAGCGACTTGTCCGCCGTAGCTCGAAGAGCGAAGGCGGAAGCGTGCCCACCATTCCCAGCGACGCGACCGGCTGGGCTGATTCGGCCGGGTTCGACGACAAATATGGCTCTCAGCTCGTCGTCCTGGCGAAAGCCAGGACCCATACCGCGGAATCTCGCGATTGGGGACGCTGGGAGTACCGAACCACGAGTCTTCGCCAAACCACTCCCTGTGGTTATGGGTCCTGGCTTTCGCCAGGACGACACCGAGTTTGACGCTGGGGCAACCCCACCTTCCCGGTAACCCCGCATTAACCCTTTTTTTGCCCAAATCAGCGATCTCTGTTCCAATTCGGCCGAAAGGCCCAAGTTACGTCCCAAGTTACGTCCAAAGTCGCGTCCATTCAGTCTTCGTTGACCATGCCACTGGGCCAACGGGCTCGTGATCTCCGCTCGGGTTGCGACCACATGACCCAGAGGTTAGAATTTTAATCAATGGCTTCAGGGCATAAGCGCTGGGGCGTGGTCTGAAAAAGCCCGTCGTGACGGGTCCGGATTTCCGGTCAGGCCGTGCTCCAGAAGAATTGGGGTTCGCGCTCGCTGCCCGGCACGGTGTGGGGTCCATCTTGATTTCTCGTTCGCTTGCTCGCGCGCTTTTGGCTTCGGCTGCGCTTGCCGCCAGCGTCGTGCTGGCCGGCTGCGACACCGACCAGGTTTCGCTCGCGACCAACGCCAAGGCCAACCAGCCGGTGCCGCCAAAGCTTCTCGCCGCGATGGTCGAGAAGAACATGGACCTGCAATCGCCGATCCTGGTCCGCCTGTTCAAGCAGGAGGCCGAGCTCGAGGTCTGGAAGCAGACCCGCTCAGGCCAGTTCGCCCTGCTCAAGACCTATCCGATCTGCCGCTGGTCGGGCGATCTCGGCCCCAAGGTCCGCGAAGGCGATCGCCAGGCGCCGGAAGGATTCTACTCGATCAATCCGAGCCAGATGAATCCGCAATCGGCTTATTACCTGTCGTTCAACACCGGATATCCGAACGCGTTCGACAAGGCGCTCGGCCGCACCGGCTCGCAACTGATGGTGCATGGCGATTGCTCGTCGCGCGGCTGTTACGCTATGACCGACGAGCAGATCGCCGAGATCTATTCGCTCGGCCGCGAATCCTTCTTCGGCGGCCAGAAGGCGTTCCAGCTCCAAGCCTATCCGTTCAAGATGACGCCGGTGAACATGGCCAAGCACCGGAACAATCCGAACATGGCCTTCTGGAAGATGATCAAGGAAGGCTATGATCATTTCGAGGTGACGCGGCAGGAGCCGAAAGTCGATTTCTGCGAGAAGAAATACGTGTTCGATGCAGCGAAGCCGGCGGACGCCAAGCGCGACCCGGTGTTCGACGCCTCGGCGAAGTGCCCGGCCTACGTGATCCCCGAGGACATCGCCAGCGCCGTGCGCGAGAAGCAGGTCAAGGACGAAGCCGAATACGCCAAGCTCGTCGCCAAAGGCACGCCGGTGGCGCGCATGAACACCGGCATCGACGGCGGCATGAACAAGATCTTCGCTGCCAAGATTCCGGAAGGCTCGACCGGCCTGTCGGAGGGCGCTGAAGGCACCACGCTGCAGATGCTGACGATGGCGAAGGCGCCCGGCACGATTCCCGGCCACGTCAATCCGCCCAAGCCGAACCTCGATGCGGCAGCGTCCGCGCCGCAAGAAGAGCCGGTCACAGCTAGCAGCGCACCCGCGACCAACACGCGCGTCGCCACGGCTGCGCCGGCCGAGAAATCGCAAGAGAAATCTCAAGGCGGCGGCTTCTTCTCCAACCTCGGCCGCAAGATGGGCTTCGGCACGGCCGACACCACGGCGACCACGCCTCCGCCGCAAGCCACGGCGTCCGTCGCGCCGGCCACCACGCCCACGACGCCTCCCACGGCAGCGTCGAGGCTGAAGGCCGCAGTGACCCGCTTCGTGCCGGGGCATGACAAATCCAAGGATGCGGCCAAGGACGCGCCGAAGCCGGCCGTAGCCGCCAAGCCCGCCGAGCCGGCCAAGCCCGACACCCGCCTCGCCGCAACGCGCCCGGCGCTGAAGCCGTCGGTGTCGGATGGCGCGGGTGACAGCGGGCAGCTGGCCGGCGCCGCACCGGTGGTGCAGTCGAACTCGTTCGACAGCCGGTTTGGGGCGGTGAAGTAACCCACCGCGACTTTCGGTCCAGTCTCGTTCGATCGACAGCGTCTCGCCGTCACCCTGAGGTGGCCGCTTCTTCAGCGGCCCTCGAAGGGCGACGGCCCGACTACCAGCTCGGCCGCGCATCCTTCGAGGCTCGCGGTGCGGTGCGCTTGCACCGCGCGGCTCGCGCCTCAGGATGACGGAACTGGCAGGGTGCAGGTTAAGGATTTGGAAGCCATTGCGTGCCGTCGTCTACGGCGCCAGATACCGCATCAGCTCCGGATTGCCCCTCACCTCACCCGCCTCGCCTTGCAGCGCGACCCTGCCGCGGTCGAGCACGTAGGCGTAGTCGGCGACGCGCAGCGCCAAGTCGAGGTGCTGCTCGACGATGATCACGGCGATGGTCTTTGCGAGTTCGATCAGGCGCTCGGTGATCTCCTCGATCACGCCGATCCAGACGCCTTCGGTCGGCTCGTCGAGCAGCAGCAGTTTTGGATCGCCCAGCATGGCGCGGCCGATGGCGAGCATCTTGCGCTCGCCGCCGGAGAGCGTGCCGGCGGGCTGGTCGAGGCGCTGGCCGAGTTTTGGGAAGATGGTCAGGACCCGATCGACCGCAGAGCTATCCTTCCTCGCGAGCGAGCCGACCGCGAGATTGTCGCGCACCGACAGGCGCGCGAACACCGAATGCTCCTGCGGCACGTAGCCGATGCCGGCGCGCACGCGCTCCTGGGTGGCGCGGCGGCTGATGTCGCGGCCGTCGAAGGCGACCTCGCCCTTCCAGGCCGGCAGCTCGCCGACGATGGTCTTCATCAGCGTGGTCTTGCCAGCACCGTTGCGGCCGAGCACGGCGACGCCGCCGCGCCAGGGAATGCCGAGGCTGACGTCGAACAGCACCTGGCTGCGGCCATAACCGGCGTCGAGATGCTTGATGTCCAAAAATTCAGGCACGGCGCAGATAAATCTCCTGGACGGATGTGTTGGCCTGGATCTCGGACACCGTGCCCGACGCCAGCACCCTGCCCTGGTCGAGCACGGTGAGGCGATCGCAGATGTCGCGGATGAAATCGAGATCGTGCTCGACGATGACGAGCGAGCAATGCTGCTTGATCGGCTGGAGCAGTTCGCCGGTGACGCGGCGCTCCTCGAGGCTCATGCCGCCGGTCGGCTCGTCCAGCAGCAGCAGTTTCGGCTTGCCCGCCAGCGCCATCGCGATTTCCAGCCATTGCTGCTGGCCGTGCGACAGCGCGGCGGCCGCGTCGAAGGCGCGGTCGGCGAGGCGAAATTGCCTCAGCATGGTCATGACCTGGTCGTGCAGCAGCCTGCGCGTGCGCGAGAGCACGAGGTCGAACAGCGAGCACTGTGCCTGCAGCGCGAGCAGGATGTTGTCGTACAGCGTCAGCGACGGCAGCACGCTCGTGATCTGGAACTTCAGGCTCATGCCGGCGCGGGCGCGCTCGGTCGGGGTGAACGCAGTGATGTCGGTGTTGACGAAGCTCACCTTGCCCTGCGTCGGCACTTCGGCGCCAGCGATGCATTTCATCAGCGTGCTCTTGCCGGAGCCGTTCGGACCGATCAGCCCGTGGAACTCATTCTCGCCGACGGTGAGCGCCGCGCCATCGAGCGCGGTGAGCTTGCCGAAGACCTTTTTGATGCCGGCGGCCTCAAGAAGCGGCATTGCGCTTCTCCTTTGGTTTTTCACCAAAGCTGCCGACCCGCTCGCGCTCGCCGAGCACGAAACTGATCAACCCGAGCGGCCGGAATAGGATCACGAGCAGCAGCAGCAAGCCCAGGATGATCGGCCAGACGTCGCGGTAATTGTCCGACAGCCAGAAGCTGACGCCCTCGACGATGACGGTGCCGATGATGGCGCCGATCAGCGTGCCGGAGCCGCCGAACAGCACGTAGAGCACCACCTGGGTCGAGACCACGACGCCGACCATATTGGGCCAGACGAAACCTTCGTGGAAGGCATAGAGGCTGCCGGCAAGTCCTGCGATGGCGCCGCCGATGGTGAAGATGATGGCTTTGAGATGCTGGGCCTTGTAGCCGAAGAAAGCGATGCGCTGCTCGTTCTCGCGCAGGCCTGCGAGCGCCAGGCCGAATTGCGAGCGCACCAGGAAGCGGCAGAGCAGGTAGACCACGACGAGGATGCCGAGCACGAGATAGTAGAACGCCGGCCCTTCCGAGAATTCGTATGAACCAAGCGACATCGGCGCGATCGAGGGGATGCCGTTCTGGCCGCCGAGATAATACCAGCCGCGCGCCAGGCGATCGGCGGCGTAGGAGCCGGTCAACGTGCCCAGCGAGACGAAGATCACGCTGGAGGGGTGCCGTCCTAGCAGCAGGAAGCCGCCGAGCAGCAGCGCGAAGGCGAGACCGATCAACGTGCCCGCCGGCAGCACCAGAAAGATGTTGGTGATGTCGAGGTCGCGCGCGAGCAGCGCGACGCCGTAGCCGGCCGAGCCGAAGAACAGGGCCTGGCCGAAGCTCATGATCCCGGCGTAGCCCCAGACGAGGTCGAACGACAGTGCGAACAGCGCGAGAATGATCACGCGCGTTGCGAATACCGTGAGATAGTCCTGCAGCACCAGCGGCGCGAGCAGTGCGGCGACGAGCACGCCCCCTTCGACGATCGGCAGGACCTTTGGTCCTGCCTTGACTTGTTCCTTGGCCCGTCCCGCTGCCACGCGTTCAGCCATCGCGTCGTCCGCTTCGTCGCCGGCGATGGCCTCTCTTACCACACTCATCGGCTTCAGCATTCCGCCTCAGCATTCCTTGGGATCGACGAGCCCGCTGCTGCGGGCGACGATCTCGTAGTTTCCGCCCTTGGCGACCGCGGTGTACATCTTCATCTTGCAGTGCCGCTTGCCTGGCATCATCTCGGCAGGTCCGCCGGGACCTTCGGCGATCTTGGCGTGGTCGAGCGCGGCGGCTACCGACTCGCGGTCGATCTTGCCGGCCTCCTTGACCGCGGCTTCCCACAGCTTGAGGCCGCGATAGGTGCCGGTGGCGGCGCTGCCGGCGGCGAACAGGAAGTTGCCCGGGAAATCCTTCTCGTAGGCCGCCTGGATCTTTGCGTCGAACGGGTTCTCCTTGGTCAGCACCTTGAAATAGTCGAGGCAGCTGGCGAGGCCCTCGATCTCGGCGGCCTGGTTGATGTTGAGCGTGTTCTCGTCATAGTAGACGCAGGCGAGCCGTCCGCCGTTCTTGAGAAAGCCAGCTTCATAGAGCTGCTTGAAGAATGGTCCGACGCCCGGCGGAATGACGGTGTTGAAGACGACGTCGACCTTGTTGGAGATGATGCGGTTGACGGTCGCGGAGAAGTCGATCTGGTCGAGCGGGTAATATTCCTCGAACACGACCTCGCCGCCATTCGCCTCGATCACCTTGCGGGCATAGATGTTGAGCGTGTGCGGCCAGACATAGTTGGCGCTCGGCAGCGCGAATTTCTTGCCGCCGTTCTTGATCAGCCAGGGGATGAACTCGTCGCATTGCTGCGCCGGCGTCGGGCCGGTGCAGAACAGGTAGGGCGTGCACTCCTTGCCCTCGTAAAGCTGCGGATAGATGTAGAGCGTCTTGCCGCGCGCCACGATCGGATCCTTGATCGCGTTGCGCATCGAGGAGGTGATGCCGCCCAGCACCATGTCGACCTTGTCGCGCTGGATCAGTTTTCGCACGTTGCCGACCGCGACCGATTCGTTCGAGGCGGTATCCTCGATATAGAGCTCGAGCGGGCGGCCGAGCAGGCCGCCGGCGGCGTTGATCTCTTTGATCACCATCTTGGCGACGTTGGCATCGGCATTGCCGGCATAGGCGATCGGGCCGGTGAGGTCGGTGGCGATGCCGACCTTGATCGGGGCTTCGGCCGCATTGGCCCAGGGCGCCGGGATCACCCAGCTGCCGACGCCGGTTGCGACCGCACCGGACGCAAAGGCGGAGTTGGAGAGGAAGCGGCGCCGTGAGAGCTGAGTGCGATCGAACATGTGACTAAACCCCTTTTCCAGCGATGAGGCCCTGCGGGCGGAATTTGATGAAGACAATGGCGAGCACGAAGACGAGCACGTCGGCGACGACGGGCGCCATCACCCAGGGCAGCGCGGCGCTGAGCGTGCCGATGACGCCCGCGCCGGCGACCGGGCCGATGAAGGAGCCGACGCCGCCGACCATGACCGCGACAAAACCCTGGATCAGGAAGCGCAGGCCGAGATCGGCAAACAGGCTGAACACCGGCACGATCAGCGCACCGGCAAGGCCGGCCAGCGCTGCGCCAAACGCAAAGGTGGCGCCATAGATCAGTGGCGTGGAGATGCCCGACGCACGCGCCAGCGACGGATTCTCCAGCGTCGCCCTCACGCGCAGGCCAAAGCTCGTGCGCGACAGCAGCAGATAGCAGCCGCCCATCACCAAGAGCGTGATGACGATGATGGTGAAACGCCAGGCCGAGATGTGCATGGCGCCGATGTCGATCGAGCCGCCGATTGGTTCGGGCACGGTGAGATAGAAGCCGCCGATCAGGCCGCGCACGGATTCGCGGATGATGAGGCCGAGCGCATAGGTGCCGAGCATGGCGACGATGGGCGCGGCGTAGAAGCGGCGGATGATCAGCGCCTCCAGCACGAAGCCGAGCGCGCCGACCACGAAGGGCGCCGCAGCCATGCCGGCCCAGATCGGCAGTCCCTTGGCATAGGCGAGATAGGTGATGTAGGCCCCGAGCAGGACGAACTCGCCCTGCGCGAAGTTGAAAATGCCCATCATGCTGGCGATGATCCCGAGCCCCAGCACGATCAGGACGATGATCGCGCCAAAGCTCAGGATCTCGAACGCCGCGACGAACGCGTTAGCCATGCGCCGGAGCCTTTCCCGCTCCGATGGAATCGGAACGGGGCTCTGGATTCTTGTTTTGACGCGTTTTCTTGACGCGAACCAGTATCCACTTCGCTCGAAAACGCTCTGGCGCTCCGTTCGCCTGCATCGAAGCCTCGCTCATATCTTCTTCCAGTCGCCGATCTGCTCGAAGGCATGGGCGGCGCGATAGATCGTGGCTTCCTCGAACATGCGGCCGACCAGCATCAGGCCGACGGGCAGGCCATCGACCATGCCGCAGGGCAGCGACATCGCGGGATGATGGGTGATGTCGAACGGCGCGGTGTTGGAGATCATCTCGAGCGCGCGGGCAACGTAATCCTCGCGGCTGGCATTGGGAGCCGGCAGCGGCGTCGCCTTCATCGGCGTGGTCGGCATCAGCAGCAGATCGTAATCCCCGAACGCCTTGTCGTAGGCCGCGGTCAGCCGTCGCGAGATGTTGAGCGCCTTGCCGTAGAAGCGTGGGCCGAAATTGTTGTTGATGTAGGTGCCGAGCATCATGAACAATTTCGTGGTCTCGGACAGCGAATCGGCCTGCCGGCGCCAGCCGCGATGAAAGTCCATCAGCGAGGTCGAATAGAGATCGCCGCGGCTGAGGCCGTAGCCGTCGCCGAACATCATGGTCTGGGTCAGGCCTTCGGTGCCGATCGGGGTCCAGATCGCGCCGCCCAGGAGGTGCATCGGGATCGACACCGTCTCAACGCTGGCTCCAAGATCCCGGAAGCGTTTCGCCGCTGCGCGCACGCTCTCGTTCACCGCGGCCTCTGCACCCGGCTGCTCAAAGCCTTCCTTGAGGATGCCGATCTTCATGCCCTTGACGCCCTGGCCGAGCGCCTTGGTGTATTCCTCGACCTTCGGCGCCTTGATCCTGGGATCGTAGCCGTCGTCGCCGGCAATCACCTCCAGCAGCAGCGCATTGTCGGCCACCGTCGCGGTCATCGGACCGGTGTGGTCGACATAGATCTCGATCGGCATGATTCCGGTATAGGGCACGAGTCCCCAGGTCGGCTTCATGCCATAGATGCCGCAGAACGATGACGGCATGCGGATCGAGCCGCCCTGATCGCCGCCGATCGCCATGTCGACCTCGCCGAGCGCGACCACGACGCCCGAGCCTGACGACGAGCCGCCGGCCGAGTAACCCATCTTGTGCGGATTGTGCACCGGCCCGTAGGAGCCGGTGTGGCTGCCGCCGGACAGGCAGAAATGCTCGCAATGGGTTTTACCGACAATCTCGGCACCGGCATCGAGCATGCGCGTGACGATGGTGGCGTCGAAATCGGGCACATAGCCTTCCAGCGTCGACGAGCCGTTGGTCATGGGCACGCCGGCCAGCATGATGTTGTCTTTCAGCGCGACGGTCTTGCCCTTGAGCTTGCCGCTGGCGGCGCCCTTCACGGTCGATTTGCGATACCAGGCATTGCGCGGGTTCTCTTCGGCCGAGGGCCGGTAGCCCGGCGTGCGGGGATATTTCACCTCCGGCACCTCGTCCGGCATCGTGGCCACGAGATTGTAAGCCTCGATCGAGCCCTGCATCAGGCCGCGGAACGAGGCGACGTCGTCGTCGGTCAGCGAAAGGCCGCACTGCTCGGCGACGCTGCGAAGTTGGGCTGGCGTGGGAAGGACAACTGTCACGGCGCTCTCCTCAAAGGCTTCTTGATCCCTGGCGTGGACGGAAGCCGCATGGGCACCGCGCCTGCACAGCGCGGAACCAACCGGCTTCACCTCGATATTACAGACGGAAATATTTTCCTTTTCAAGTATTATTTCGAAGATCCGCGTCGGCCGATGGATAATCTCGCTTCAGACCGGCTTGATCAGCTTGAAGTCGAGCCCGTCAGCCTCGGCGAGATACATCTGCATGCGGGCGTGACCGTTGCGAACGGTGACCGGGCCACGCGCGCCGCCATAAACGACGTTGCGCCCCGCCGCGAGCATGGGAGCCATGGACAGCGAACCTGCCTTGTTCGCGACGGCTTCGAGGAAACGCAGGCCTTCGTAAGTGGATTGGCCGAGCGAGCCAATCGGCGGAGCGTTCGGTCCGAACATCGTGCGATAGCGGCTCTGGAAGTCGTCGTTGGCCCGCGAGCCGATGCCGGGGAAATAGCCGGAGGCGCAGAACATGTTCTCGCTGTTGTCGGCGCCGATGCCGAGCAGCACGGTCTCGTCCATCGCGCCCGCGAGCCGCAGCGTCGTCGCGGCGAGCCCGCATTCGCCGAAGGCACGGTTAAAGGTGATGCTGTCGGTGCCGATCAGCGAGATCAGCACGACATCGGGCCTCGTGGCGCGGATGCGCGCCAGATGCGGCTCGTGATTATCCTCGCCGAGGGGGACGAACTCCTCGCCGACGACCTGCCCGCCGGTCTCCTTGATGTAGTTCTTCACGGCGCGATGCGACTGCCAGGGCCAGACATAGTCGCTGCCGATCAGGTACCAGCGCGACGCCTTCTTGACGTCAGCGAGCCAGTGGATCGAGGGCCGGCTCTGCCAGCGCGGCGTCTCGCCGATCGCCATCACGCCCGGCGTGCGCTCGCCACCCTCGTAGACCGGCGTGTAGATGTAGGGGATGCGATGACGCGTGGTGACGTCGCGCAAGCCGACACGGATCGCACTCGTGTGCAGCCCGACGATGAGATCGACCTCGTCGAATGCGATCGCCTGCTCGGCGCGGTCCAACACCTCGTCAAGCGGACCGCCGGCGTCGTAAATGGAAAGCTCGATTTCGCGCCCGAGGACGCCGCCCCGCTTGTTGATCTCGGCGACGGCGAGCTTGGCACTGTTGGTCGCACAGGGGCCCCAGACCCCGGGCGAGCCGGTGCAGCAGATGAAGCCGCCGACCCGCAGCTTGTTCGCGCCGCGCCGCCGGAAGAAGGCGTGATCCCTGGGCGACAAGACACCATCAGCCGCCGATGACGACGACAGATTCCTGAACAGCAAGGACGGCGGCAACGCCGGGCCGCCGTGAGCCGGGAAGTTTACCGTCGCGCGCACGCCAACTCCTGTCTGGGACCAGACCTGAAAGCACATTGAGCAGGCGGCCGCGGCTTCCGCCCTTTTGTTGGGCAATGATCCTATTTTGAAAATATTGAATATTCAACAATTGAAGTGCATATAGATGCAGCATTGATTGCAAGACATTCACTCATTTGGGTCAAGACGAAGTCTTAGCCGTGGCAAAACCATCGAAAGAAAACTCCCCGATCACCGAACACCTCGCCTACCTGCTCGCGCAAGCCAACCGCGAAATCAACCGGCAGCTCGAACTGCGGTTGAGCAAGGAGGGCGTGCCGGTCGAGCAATGGCGCATCTTGAAAGTGCTGTCGGATGGCAACGGCCATTCGATGGGCGAGCTTGCCGATGCCGTGCTGCTCAACCATCCGACGCTGACCAAGATGATCGACCGCATGGTCTCCGACACGTTGGTCTACCGCGTGCAGGACCCCAACGACCGCCGCAAGGTGCTGATGTTCATCTCCGACCGTGGCAAGGTGCTGAGCAAGAAGCTCAATTCGCTCGCGGTGGACCAGGAGGAGCACATCCTGGAGAGCTACGGCGACAAGTCGACCAGCGAATTGAAGCGGCTCTTGGAGAGCTTGATCGACAGCTCGAATTGAGCTGTCGTATCAGACGCGATCTCTCAACTCACGTCGTCCTGGACAAGCGAAGCGCAGATCCAGGACCCATTACCACAGGGCGCAGTTTGGCGAAGACCGTGGTGACGAGCTTCGCGTAATTCTCCCTGGGGTAATGGGTCCTGGCTTTCGCCAGGACGACGATGTGGAGAAGCCGCGCGTCACAACGTAGCGTCAGCGCCCGCGGGCGATCCAGTATTCCAGAGAAAGCTGTGATTGAGCTGAGGGGCTGCGGCGGACTCGGTCGCCCGGTCAAGCCGGGCGACGACAGCGGGGAATGAGGCGTTGACGTCGCGCCTCACAAATACATTCAAGCCCTACGCATACTTGCCGTGGCAGTGCTTGTACTTCTTGCCCGAGCCGCACGGGCAGTCCTCGTTGCGGCCGACCTTGCCCCAGCTTGCCGGGTTCTTGGGATCGCGAAGGGCCGCGTCGGTGGCCTGGGCACCGAGCGTGACGCTGGCAAGGGCCATCTCGTCTTCGCCGGTGTTCGGGTCGAACTTGTGCGCCTCCATCGCCGGCAGAATGGGAGCCTCCTGCTCCGGCGGGACGATCTCGACGCGCATCAGCTGCGCCGTCACGGCCTCGCGCAGATGCGCGCTCATCTCCTGGAAGAGGTTGAAGGCCTCGGTCTTGTATTCCTGCAAGGGATCGCGCTGGCCGTAGCCGCGCAGGCCGATGACCTGGCGCAGATGGTCCAGCATGATCAGATGCTCGCGCCAGAGATGATCGAGCGTCTGCAAGAGAATGGTCTTCTCGACGTAACGCATCACGTCGGGACCCCATTGCGCGACCTTGGCCGCCATGTGCTCGTCGGCTTTGGTCTCGATGCGGGTCAGCAGCTCCTCGTCGGCGATGCCCTCTTCCTTGGCCCATTCGTCGACCGGCAGGTCGAGATCGAGCACACGCTTCAATTCATCCTTCAGCCCGGCGACGTCCCACTGCTCGGCATAGGCGTGCTCGGGCACGTGCTTGGCGACGAGATCGTCGATGAAGGCGTGGCGCATGTCGGCGATGGTCTCGGCGACGCTCTCGTCCCTCATCAACTCGACGCGCTGATCGAAGATCACCTTGCGCTGGTCGTTCTGGACGTTGTCGAACTTGAGGAGGTTCTTGCGGATGTCGAAGTTGCGCGCCTCGACCTTCTGCTGCGCCTTCTCGAGCGCCTTGTTGATCCAGGGATGGATGATGGCCTCGCCCTCTTGCAGGCCGAGACGCTGGAGCATGCTGTCGAGACGGTCTGAGCCGAAGATGCGCATCAGGTCGTCTTCGAGCGACAGGAAGAACTTTGACCGGCCGGGGTCGCCCTGACGGCCGGAACGGCCGCGCAGCTGGTTGTCGATGCGGCGGGATTCATGCCGCTCAGAGCCGATGATGTAGAGGCCGCCGGGCTTGTTCACGGTCTTGCCGGGCTTGCTCCCCTTCGCCGGCTCGATCTCGACGGTCTCCTCGGCCTTCAGCACGATGTCGCGGAAATGCGCGATATCGGCCTTGATCTGCTCGATCTTCTTGGCCTTCTCGGCCTCGTCCTCAATGCTGGCGGTCTCTTGCTGGATGCGCATCTCGAGCGAGCCGCCGAGCTTGATGTCGGTGCCGCGGCCGGCCATGTTGGTCGCGATCGTGATTGCGCCGGGCACACCGGCTTCGGCCACGATATAGGCTTCCTGTTCGTGGAAACGCGCGTTCAGCACCGCAAACAGCTTTGCCGGCTTGCCGGCGCGGGCCGCGGCATAGAGCTTGTCGAGCGCGTTGTCCTTGCCGAAGTCGATCTGCTTATAGCCGTTCTTCTTGAGGAATTCGGCGAGCACTTCCGACTTTTCGATCGACGCCGTGCCAACCAGCACCGGCTGGAGCCGCGAATTGGCCCGCTCGATCTCGGCGAGGATCGCACCGTATTTTTCCTGCTGGGTGCGGTAGACCTCGTCGTCCTCGTCGAGGCGCGCGATCGGCAGGTTGGTCGGGATCTCCACGACCTCGAGCTTGTAGATGTCGAACAATTCGTCCGCTTCGGTCGCGGCTGTGCCGGTCATGCCCGCAAGCTTCTCGTACATGCGGAAGTAGTTCTGGAAGGTGATCGAGGCCAGCGTCTGGTTCTCGGGCTGGACCTGGACGTGCTCCTTGGCTTCCAGCGCCTGGTGCAGGCCTTCCGAATAGCGGCGGCCCGGCATCATGCGGCCGGTGAACTCGTCGATGATGACGACCTCGTTGTCGCGGACGATGTAGTCCTTGTCGCGCGTGAACAGCGTGTGGGCGCGCAGTGCCTGGTTGATGTGGTGCACGACGGAGACGTTCTCGACGTCGTAGAGCGACTCGCCCTTGAGCTGCCCGGCGTCGCGCAGCAGAGTCTCGATCTTCTCCATGCCGGCTTCGGTCAACGTCACCGTGCGCTGCTTCTCGTCGACCTCATAATCGGTCTTGTCGAGCTTGGGCAGGAAGCTGTCGATGGTGTTGTAGAAGTCGGAGCGGTCGTCGAGCGGACCGGAGATGATCAGCGGCGTGCGCGCTTCGTCGATCAGGATGGAGTCGACTTCGTCGACGATGGCGAAGAAGTGCGGCCGCTGGACCATGTCCTCGAGCCGGTACTTCATGTTGTCGCGCAAATAATCGAAGCCGTATTCGTTGTTGGTGCCGTAGGTGATGTCGCAGGCATAGGCCGCCTTGCGCTCGGCATCGTCGAGGCCGTGCACGATCACGCCGGTGGTCATGCCGAGAAAGCCGTAGATCTGGCCCATCCAGCCGGAGTCGCGCCGGGCGAGGTAGTCGTTGACGGTGACGACGTGGACGCCCTTGCCGGCGAGCGCGTTGAGGTAGACCGCGAGCGTTGCCACCAGCGTCTTGCCTTCGCCGGTCTTCATCTCGGCGATGTCGCCCTCGTGCAGCACCATGCCGCCGATCAGCTGGACGTCGAAATGGCGTTGGCCGAGCGTGCGTTTGGCCGCCTCGCGCACCGTGGCGAAGGCGGGCACCAGGAGGTCGTCGAGGGTCTTGCCTTCGGAGATCTGCTTCCTGAACTCGGCGGTGCGGGCCTTGAGCGCCTCGTCGGAGAGTTTCGAGACTTCAGGCTCCAGCGCGTTGATCGCGTTGACGCGGGACTGATATCCCTTCACCCGCCGGTCGTTGGCGGAGCCGAAAAACTTGCGGGCGAGCGCGCCGATCATGCCTAGTTCCTGTGTTCGCGATTTAACCGCGTTGCAGCCAAGAAGTTGTCACCCGCCTGCCTATTCAACTCACCGTGACGCCGATGGCGCCTTCAGCCCGGACTGCGGGGGTCGTCCGCCATATGGGTGGGAATTGAGCAAGTCTGGGTTCAACGGCCAAAAACGCAGCAAAATAAACGCCATCGCCATGGACGCGACCGGCCAGAGATATGGCCGGCCCCTAGCCTTGTCAACGGCGGCCGCATTGCGGCTAATTCATCATTTTGACAGACTTTTCGCGTTGCCAAGCCCCCCTGATTGGGCGAGTGTCCGCCCCGCTCGAGCAGCCCCCTGCTTCAACATAAGGATTTTCCATGACCACCTCGTTCCCGGTAACCACCGGCCAGCGTTTCCGCCATGCGTCCGCTCTGGCCGGCTGCCTCGCTCTGGCGCTGTCCCTGGCGTTCGTCGGGCCGCTCCGCGCCGCCGACGATCCGGTGCTGGCGAAGGTCAATGGCGCGGAAATCAAGAAAAGCGACGTCGCCATGGCCGAGGAAGAACTCGGACCGAGCCTCGCCCAGATGGACCCGGCGACCAAGGACGAGAATGTCCTGTCGTTCCTGATCGACATGAAGATCGTCAGCAAGGCTGCCGAGGACAAGAAGGTCGCCGACAGCGAGGAGTTCAAGAAGCGCCTGGCATTCGCCCGCAACCGGCTTCTGATGGACAGCCTGCTCGCGGGCGAGGGCAAGGCCGCCACCACCCCCGACGCCATGAAGAAGGTCTATGAGGAGGCCTCCAAGCAGATCACCGGCGAGCAGGAGGTGCGCGCCCGCCACATCCTGGTCGAGACCGAGGACGAGGCCAAGGCGGTGAAGGCCGAGCTCGACAAGGGCGCCGATTTCGCCGATCTCGCCAAGAAGAAATCCAAGGATCCGGGCTCCGCCGACGGCGGCGATCTCGGCTTCTTCACCAAGGAGCAGATGGTGCCGGAATTCTCAGCCGTCGCCTTCGCGCTCGAGCCGGGCAAGATCTCCGATCCAGTGAAGTCGCAGTTCGGCTGGCACGTCATCAAGGTCGAGGAAAAGCGCAACCGCAAGGCGCCGGACTTCGAGCAGGTCAAGGCCCAGATCGAGAACTACGTCACCCGCAAGGCCCAGGCCGAGTACGTCGCCAAGCTCCGTGCCGAGGCCAAGGTCGAGCGGCTGGACCAGCCGGCGGATGCGGCAAAGGACGCCAAGCCGGCCGATGCGGCCAAGCCGTCCGACAGCAAGATGGCGCCGCCTGCGAAGAAGTAAGAATTCGCTGTCACTTCGCGGACGCCAATAGTATCTAACGTCGCAATGGCCGGGCACATGCCCGGCCATCTGCATATCCAGACCCACCAAGGCGCCCCGCGATGTCCTCCTCCGTCTCTCCCCTCGCCCCGAAACACGTTCCCGACATGCCCGTGATCGCGGGCGTCCGTCTTGCGACCGCCGAGGCCGGCATCCGCTACAAGAACCGCACCGACGTGCTGCTGGCGGTGATGGACAAGGGCACGGCCGTGGCCGGCGTCTTCACCAAGTCGAAATGCCCCTCCGCGCCGGTCGAATGGTGCCGCGCCAAATTGAAGGGCGGCAAGGCCCGTGCCCTCGTCGTCAATTCCGGCAACGCCAATGCCTTCACCGGCAAGACCGGCCGCGCATCCACGGCACTGACCGCGAAGATCGCCGCCAAGGCCGTCGGGTGCAGCGAGAGCGAGATCTTCCTCGCCTCGACCGGCGTGATCGGCGAGCCGCTGGACGCGACCAAGTTCGACGGCGTGCTGGGCCGCCTCGCCGAGACCGCCGAGCCCGGCGATTATCTCGCCGCGGCTAAGGCAATCATGACCACCGACACCTTCCCGAAGGTCGCGACCGCGACCGTGAAGCTCGGCAAGGCCAAGGTCTCCATCAACGGCATGGCCAAGGGTGCCGGCATGATCGCGCCCGACATGGCGACCATGCTGTCCTTCATCTTCACCGACGCGCCGATCGCGCCCGCCGCGCTGCAAGCCCTGCTCAAGAGCGGCGTCGAGGACACCTTCAACGCGGTGACGATCGACGGCGACACCTCGACCTCGGACACGCTGCTCGCCTTCGCAACCGGCGCCGCCGCCGCGCATGGTGCGCCAAAGATCAGCCGCGCCAGCGACCCGCGCCTGAAGGCCTTCGTCAAGGCATTCAACCAGGTGCTCGCCAATTTGTCCGAGCAGGTGGCCCGCGACGGCGAAGGCGCGCGCAAGCTGGTCGAGATCACGGTCGAGGGCGCCAAGACCAAGGCTTCGGCGCGCAAGATCGCGATGTCGATCGCCAACTCGCCGTTGGTCAAGACCGCGATCGCCGGCGAGGACGCCAATTGGGGCCGTGTGGTGATGGCGGTCGGCAAGGCCGGCGAGCCGGCCGATCGCGACAAGCTCTCGATCTCCTTCAACGGTATCCGCGTCGCCAAGAGCGGCGCGCGCGATCCGTCCTACGACGAAGCGCAGGTGTCGGAGGCGATGAAGGCGCCGGAGATCGCGATCAAGGTCTCGCTCGGCCTCGGCAAGGGCCGCGACCGCGTCATGACCTGCGACCTCACCAAGGAATATGTCGCGATCAACGGGGATTACAGGTCGTAAGGCAGCATGGCCGATCTCAAGCTCACATTGGTGGTGGCCTGCGCGCTGGTCGACGCGGACAAGCGCGTCCTGATCGCGCAACGCCCCGAGGGCAAGGCGCTGGCCGGCCTCTGGGAATTCCCGGGCGGCAAGCTCGAGCTGGGCGAGCGGCCCGAGCAGAGCCTGATCCGCGAGCTCCACGAGGAGCTGGGCATCACAGTCGCCGAGCCGTGCCTGGCCCCGCTGACCTTTGCGAGCTACGGCTACGAGACCTTCCACCTGTTGATGCCGCTCTACATCTGCCGGCGCTGGGAGGGGCAGGTCACGGCGCGCGAAGGCCAAAACCTCGCCTGGGTCCGTGCCAACAAACTGCGCGACTACCCGATGCCGCCCGCGGACATCCCGCTGATCCCGCATTTGATTGATTTGTTGATGTGACAATGCCGTGCCCCGGACGCAGCGCAGCGCTTCTTCAGCGGTGCGCTGCAGAGCTGGGGCCCATGCTTGCCGCGGAGCTGGGTCCCGGCTCTGCAGCGTATCACCTGGGTGCTGCGCCGCGTCCGGGACACGCTAGTCTCGCCGAGCCTTCTTCACCGCCTCGGCCAGACTCGCCTTGGCTGAGCCGGGCTTGAGCGGCTGCTGCTGGCTCGCATGCGGGGCCCAGCCGGAGAGCCAGATGATATCGAACGTCGCACGGATGCGGCCGTCGGCATCGGCGAAGCGCTCGGCATAGATCTCGGCCATCCGCAGCAGCGTCGCGCGACGGCTCGGCACGCGCCGCCGCTCGATCAGCACATTGGCCGCACCCATGCGGCGGAGATCCTGCATCAGCGCAAACGCATTGGCATAGCGCACCACGACACGGTCGACGTCGGTGACCGGCAGCGCAAAGCCCGCCCGCTGCAACAGCGCGCCGATATCGCGCAAGTCCGCGAACGGCGCGACCCGCGGCGACACGCCGCCTTCACATTCGGCTTCGGCGGCCGCAAACGCCTGACGCAGCTCGGTCAGGCTGTCGCCGCCGATCATGGCGGCGAGCAGCAACCCGTCCGGCCTCAATGCGCGGCGCACCTGCGCGAGCACACCCGGCAAGTCGTTGACGAATTGCAGCGCCAGCGCGGAGACGATCAGGTCGAGGCTTTCGGGTGCAAAGGGAAGCTTCTCCGAACCCGCGGCATCGAGCGCGATGTGCTCGATGGCAGGTAGCCTCGTGCGCAGTCCCACGAGCCCTTCGCCGGGCGTCCAAAGATCGGCCGGTGCCTGGAATTCCCGCATCACCGCGGCCAGCCGGTCGGACATGTCCTCGGCGACACGATCGAGCAGGAAGGCGACCGGACCTTGCGCCCGCGCGCGACCCTGCCGCGCGTGCAACAAAGCGCGATCGAACAAAGCGGGAGGAGATTGCGGAGCTTGAGCCATGCCGCTGGTTACGCCGATCACGACGGCTATTGCAATGTCCTCTCTCGTGTCCCGGACGCGCTGCAGCGCTCTTAGCGCTGCAGCGCAGAGCCGGGACCCAGTCGGCAACAGCGGATGATGCCACGCGATGGGCCCCGGCTCTGCAGCGCACCGCCGAAGAGGCGCCGCGCTGCGTCCGGGGCACGAGAGCGTGGCTTGAGCGGATAAGTGCGGAACGCTAGCCTTCCCCGCATGGAAGTCGAAACCGCCCCCGCCCGATCCTTCGCCGCCCCTCTGCGTGCTGCGTGGACGGCTGGCCGCCAGGTGCTGTCGCGCGCGGCGCGGCTTGCCCTCGACATCGCACTGCCGACGCAGTGTGTGTCCTGCCATGAGCCGGTCGATGGCGAGGGCGTGTGCGCTGCCTGTTGGGCGCGGCTGTCGTTCATTGAACGACCCTATTGCCCGCGGCTCGGCATTCCCTTTGTGTATGACCCCGGTCCCGACATGCTGTCGATGGAGGCGATCGCGAGCCCGCCGGCCTACCAGCGGGCACGCGCGGCGGTGCGTTATGATGACGTCGCGCGCACGCTGGTGCATGCGCTGAAATACCAGGACCGCACCGATTTGGCGCCCGCCATGGGCCGCTGGATGGCGCGCGCCGGCGGCGAGCTGCTCTCTGGCGCCGACATGCTGATCCCCGTTCCCCTGCATTGGCGCCGGGCCTGGCGGCGCCGCTACAACCAGTCCGGGGCGCTGGCGCGGATCATCGCGCGGCAGAGCGGCGTCGAGGCCCGAGGCGAGGTGTTGCGGCGGGTGCGTGCCACCGAGCAACAGATCGGCCTGTCGCGGGCCCAGCGCGCCACCAATGTACAGGGCGCGTTCCAGGTATCCCCCGACCGTCAGGCCGAGATTCAGGGCCGCCGCATCGTCCTGGTCGACGATGTCTTGACATCGGGCGCCACGCTGGACGCCTGCGCGCGGGCCCTGCTGCGCGCCAAGGCCGCCCAGGTCGACGTGCTGGTCTTTGCCCGGGTTGTGGAGACCCGGTAAAGTCCCATATAATTCAACGAATTCATGACATGAGAGCGCCAGACGAGATGACTGCTGCCATCGAGATCTACACGAGGCCGGGCTGCGGCTATTGTTCCGCCGCCAAGTCGTTGTTGAGCCGCAAGAAGGCGACCTTCACCGAGTTCGACATTGCCAAGAACCCGTCCTGGCGCCAGGACATGTACGGCCGCGCCGGCGAAGGCTCGACGTTTCCGCAGATCTGGATCGGTGGAACCCATGTCGGAGGCTGCGACGAGCTCTACGCGCTCGACCGCGAAGGCAAGCTCGACGGCATGCTCAACAGTATCAAGGCCGTCTCATGAGCGAGGATCGGATCTTCACCGCCGCCATGGTGCAGATGCGCACCGGCCTAATGCCCGGCCCGAGCCTTGAGCACGCTACCAAGCTGATCCGGCAGGCGGCGGCGGACGGCGCCGACTACGTGCAGACGCCCGAAGTCAGCAACATGATGCAGCTGAACCGCAAGGCGTTGTTCGAGCATCTTCAGAGCGAAGAGGACGACACCTCTCTGAAGGCATATCGGGCCCTCGCAGCGGAACTCGGAATCCACATCCATGTCGGCTCGCTCGCGCTCCGATTCTCGCCTGAGAAGGCGGTCAACCGCTCCTTCCTGATCGGGCCCGAGGGCAACGTGCTCGCGAGCTACGACAAGATACACATGTTCGACATCGAGCTGCCGGACGGCGAGAGCTATCGCGAATCCGCCAATTACCAGCCAGGCGAGACCGCCGTGATCTCCGACCTGCCCTGGGGCCGCGTCGGTCTGACAATTTGCTACGATGTCCGTTTCCCCGCGCTCTACCGCGCGCTGGCCGAGAGCGGCGCGTCCTTCATCACCGTACCCTCGGCCTTCACCCGCAAGACCGGGGAAGCGCATTGGCACGTGCTGCTGCGTTCGCGCGCGATCGAGACCGGCTGCTTCATCTTCGCCGCGGCGCAGGCTGGCCTGCACGAGAACAAGCGCGAGACCTACGGCCACTCCCTGATCATCGACCCCTGGGGCGAGATCCTCGCCGAGGGCGGCGTCGAGCCCGGCGTCATCATGGCCAAGGTCGACCCAGCCAAGGTCGAGACGGCGCGCCGGGCGATTCCCTCGCTCCAGCACGGCCGCCGCTTCGGCGTCGCCGATGCCAAGGCCGGGCCGGACCATCTGCATCTCGTACGGGGATCGGCATGATCCGCTACGCACTGCACTGCGACCGGAACCACGCTTTCGAAAGCTGGTTTCAGAGTTCGTCCGCGTACGATTCACAGGTGAAGCGCAAGCTCGTGACCTGCCCGATCTGCGGCTCGGCCAAGGTCGACAAGGCGATCATGGCCCCGCGCATCGTCGGCAAGAAGGGGCGCGGCCGCGCTACGCCGCCAGCGGAGGCCACGGCGAGCGCCACGCCTGCGCCCGAGGCTGCGCCGTCGGGACCAACCTCACTACTGATGGCGCAGGAGAAAGAGCTGCGCACGAAGCTGAAGGAGCTGCGCGATCACATCGTCAAGAACGCCGACAATGTCGGCGAGCGCTTTGCCAACGAAGCCCGCGCCATGCACTACGGCGACAAGGAGCACCGTCCGATCTATGGCGAGGCCTCGCCTGACGAAGCCAAGTCGCTGATCGATGAAGGCATCGAGGTGTCACCGTTGCCGGTGCTGCCGGAAGACCGGAACTAAACCCCTACCAGCACAGCCACGCCAACCACGATCAACGCGATGCCTGCAAGCTCGCGCGGCGCGATCGGCTGCTTGAACGAGTAATAAGCCACGGCTTGCGCGAACAGCACCTCGATCAAAGCGAGCGTGCGGACATTAGCGGCCGCCGTGAGCGCGAACGCCAGGAACCAGAACTGCGAGGCGAAGGCGCCCGTGAAGCCCGCGAGCATCGACGGCCGCCACAATCCGAGGATTCCCCGCAACACGTCTGGCGCGCGCCAGAGCAGATAGATCGTCAGCACCAGCGTCTGCACGAACAGGCCGAGCACCAGCGTGAACGACGAAGCCGTCACGAACGACACGCCCGGCACCGTGATGATGGCGCCGCGAAAGCCGACCGCGGAGAGCGCGAAGGCCGCCGCGGCGACGAGCCCCGTGATGGTCGGCTTCAATTCCGCAAAGCTTTTCTCGCCGCCGGGCCGGAGCGCCGTGATGACGACGCCGACGGTCGCGATCACGATCGCCAGCACCTTCAGCCAGGTCAAGTGATCGCCGAGAAAGACGAAGCCGAAGATCGCGGTCTGGATCGCTTCGGTCTTGAGGTAGGCCGTCGTCACCACGAAGGAGCGGTCGTTCATGGCGAGTAGCATCAGCCCGGTGGCGACGATCTGGCTGAGTGCGCCGAGCAAGAGCCATGGCCAGAACACGAACGGCGGCATGCCGATGTGATCGCCGGTGGCGACCAGCACCACCGCGAGAAACAGCAGCGAGAACGGGAAGCCGAACAGGAAGCGGATGTTGGTCGCGCCCCAGGTCCCCAGCGGCTTCGTCAGCGACCGCTGCATCGCATTGCGCGCGACTTGCCCGAGCGCGGCAATGATGGTGAAGGGAATCCAGAGGCTGGCGATGGTGAACATGGGGGTGGGATGGGGAGCAGGGAAGATTGCGGCAACGTGCCGCTAGCGGCGAAGCAGGTCAATCACGCGCAAGTCATGGGAGCGATGCTTTCGCCACACGCTCCGCCGTCGTCCCGGCCTAGTGCGCAATTGCGCACAGGGGCCGGGACGACACCGTTTTTGTGTTCGCAGCGCCCCTACTCAACCCTCACACCATCCCTTCCGCCACGACCATATAGTTCACGTCCATGTCGGAGGAGAGGGTCCATTTGTCAGCGAATGGGCTGTAGACGACGCCAGTCTGCTCGGTGATGACGAGGCGGTTGTCGAGCAGGTATTTTGTGAGCTCATCGGGAGTGACGAACTTGTTCCACTCGTGGGTGCCGCGCGGCAGCCAGCGCAGGACGTATTCGGCGCCGACGATGGCGAGTGCGAAGCTCTTCCAATTCCGATTCAGTGTCGAGACCACCATCAGACCGTTCGGCTTCAGCATCGCCGCACAGCGCTTCAGGAAGACGCCGACGTCCGTGACGTGCTCAATCACTTCCATCGCCAGCACGATGTCGAAGCGCTCGCGCGGATCGATCTCTTCCACGATGGTGCAGCGGTAGTCGATCGCGAGATGGCTCTTGTCGGCATGCAGTTTCGCGGCGGCGATGTTGCTCGCCGAGGGGTCGATGCCGATGACCTGCGCCCCCAAGCGCGACAGCGGCTCGCAGAGCAGGCCGGCGCCGCAGCCGATGTCGAGCACGCGCAGGCCGCCGAGGCAGCTGAGGCTGCGCACATTGCGTTCGAACTTGCGGCAGGCGGCGTCACGGATGTAGCCAAGCCGCAGCGGATTGATCCGGTGCAGCGGCGCCATCTTGCCCCTGGGGTCCCACCACTCCGCCGAGAGTTTTGAGAATTTCGCGATCTCCGCGGCGTCGACGGTCGAACCCGGCTGGGCGGTGGCGGTTGCGGAAGGATTTTGCTGCATGCTCATGGTTACGCGCGGTCCTACCGCGTGGTGATCGAACTACGGAAGGCGAGCGGCGAGGCGATGGTCTTGATCGTCTCGATTCCCTCGCCAACGCCGCGAATCGTCACGTCACCATAATTGAGAATCCGTCCAAGAATGCTCTGGTCGACGTCGACGCTCTCGACCTTGTCCAGCGCCATCTCGAAGGTGCGGCGCTTGATGAACCCGGTCTTGTGCACGACCCGGAGGTTGGTGACGTCGGTTTCGGTGGTGAAGCGATGGAACCAGCCCTTGATGGTCCAGTACAGGGCCGCCAGAGCCACGAGACCCGCGGCTGTAAGGCAAAGCAAAACGAGCCCGTCGGCCGTGACCTGCCGCGACAGGATCAGCAGGGCCAACGTTACGATCCAGGCCACGATGGCCGGAAAATAAAAGATCCAGTGCGCATTGGTCGAATACAGCACCCGCTCGCCCGGTTGCAGGATCTCGTCGATATAACGCGCCATGACCTCGGTTAACCCACTACCACCGCACCCTGCCCCCGCAGGAACCCGCTTGCCCCCGGCCTCGCCGCTCTGTATACGCGCGGTCGGTATCCGCGAGGCACCCGTCCGGTGCGGTCACCATACTGATCCTTATGAGGGAATGCACGCGTCGTCATGAGCCGCCTCGTGATGAAATTCGGCGGCACGTCCGTCGCCAACATCGAACGTATCCGCAACGTCGCGCGCCATGTGAAGCGTGAGGTCGACGCCGGCCATGAAGTGGCCGTGGTCGTCTCGGCGATGTCCGGCAAGACCAACGAGCTGGTGGCCTGGTGCACCGAGGCCTCGCCCATGCATGATGCGCGCGAGTACGACGCCGTCGTCGCCTCCGGCGAACAGGTGACGTCCGGCCTGCTTGCCATCGTGCTGCAGGGCATGGGCATCCAGGCCCGCTCCTGGCAGGGCTGGCAGATCCCGATCAAGACCAGCGACGCTCATGCCTCGGCCCGGATCGAGGACATCGACGGCAGCGAGATCATCAAGCGCTTTAGGGAACGCAAGGAGGTCGCGGTCATCGCCGGCTTCCAGGGTATCAACCCAGATACGGATCGCATCACCACGCTCGGCCGTGGCGGCTCCGACACCTCGGCCGTGGCGATCGCCGCCGCCGTCAAGGCGGACCGCTGCGATATCTACACCGATGTCGACGGGGTCTACACCACCGATCCGCGAATCGTGCCGAAGGCCAAGAGGCTTGATAAGATCGCGTTCGAAGACATGCTGGAACTGGCCTCCCAGGGCGCCAAAGTGCTCCAGGTCCGCTCGGTGGAACTCGGCATGGTCCACAACATGCCGATCTTCGTCCGCTCGAGCTTCGACAAGCCCGAGGATATCGACCCGCATGCCAACCAGCCGCCCGGCACGCTGATCTGCAGCGAGGAGGAGATCATGGAAAGCCACGTCGTCACCGGTATCGCCTTCTCCAAGGACGAGGCCCAGATTTCGGTGCGCCAGGTCGAGGACAAGCCGGGCGTGGCGGCCTCGATCTTCGGCCCGCTGGCGGATGCCAACATCAACGTCGACATGATCGTGCAGAACGTCTCGGAGGACGGCAAGACCACCGACCTCACCTTCACGGTGCCGGCCGCCGACTACACCCGCGCCAAGGACACGATTACCGCCGCCAAGGCCAAGATCGGCTATGCCCGGCTCGATACCGCCACCGACGTCGCCAAGATTTCGGTGATCGGCAGTGGCATGCGCAGCCATGCCGGCGTCGCCGCCCAGGCGTTCTCGGCCCTCGCCGGACGGAATATCAACATCCGGGCCATTACAACCTCCGAGATCAAATTCTCGGTTTTGATCGACACCGCCTATACCGAGCTTGCAGTGCGCACCCTGCACACGCTCTACGGCCTCGATCAGACTTAGGCGAATTTTCTGTTAGCGGTCGCAGCAAACGCGAAGGTGTCCACACATTCGCGTTTGGCAGGCGTTTTGCTTGGCAAAACAAGCCCCAATTCGCTATAGGCGGACAGGGTGGGCTGCCAGATACTGTGCCCCAGTTGAGGCGATGCCGATTCGGCTCTGGCAACCACCAGGGCCGGCGCCGGACGAGCAAGCTTGTTGTTTTTCTGGATTTCCGGGCGAGCCGCCGACGGCCCTTCGGGGCCCGGCAGACGGAGGAGATTGACGGTACATGCGGAGCGCGTCGGGAGGTCCCCGCGTCTTGTTGAGACGGCTCCGCGAAACCATGGCGGAGCAGGTCTCAGCCCAGGAGCGGCTGGACAAGATCGTGGTGCTGATTGCCGCCAACATGGTGGCCGAGGTGTGCTCAGTCTATGTGCTGCGCATCGACAATACGCTGGAGCTCTACGCCACCGAGGGTCTCAACCGCGAGGCGGTGCACCACACCGTGCTCAGCGCCCATGAGGGCCTGGTCGGTCTCGTCGCCAGCGAGGCGACGCCGCTCAACTTAAACGATGCACAGAGCCACCCGGCCTTCTCGTTCCGCCCCGAGACCGGCGAAGAAATCTACCACTCCTTCCTCGGCGTGCCGAT
Organism: Bradyrhizobium sp. C-145; assembly: GCF_023375135.1. NCBI lineage: Bacteria > Pseudomonadati > Pseudomonadota > Alphaproteobacteria > Hyphomicrobiales > Nitrobacteraceae > Bradyrhizobium > Bradyrhizobium sp. C-145. Next base: position 9,172,864 of record NZ_CP088150.1, read on the forward strand.
CCTGCGGGCCGGCAACACGCTCGGCGTGCTGGTGGTGCAGAACCGCGCCAAGCGGAACTATGTCGAGGAGGAGCTCGAGGCGCTCCAGACCACCGCCATGGTGCTGGCAGAGCTGATTGCCTCCGGCGAACTGTCCGCGCTCGCCCAGCCGGGCCAGGAGCCTGCCGCGCGCCATTCCGCGCAGAAGGTCGGCGCCATCCTGTCGGAAGGCATCGCGCTCGGCCATGTCGTGCTGCACGAGCCGCGCGTGGTCATCAAGGACTATATCGCCGAGGATCTGCCGAAGGAAATCAAGCGGCTCGACACCGCGCTCGCCAAGCTGCGCGCCGATCTCGACCGCATGCTGGAGCGCGGCGACGTCGCCGACGGCGGCGAGCACCGCGACGTGCTGGAAGCCTACCGCATGTTCGCCAACGACCAGGGCTGGTCGCACAAGCTGCACGAGGCGGTCGCCACCGGCCTCACCGCGGAAGCCGCCGTCGAGCGCGTGCAGTCCGACACCCGCGCGCGCATGCTGCGCTCGACCGATCCGTATCTGCGCGACCGCCTGCACGACCTGGAAGATCTCGGCTACCGCCTGATGCGACAGCTGGTCGGCCAGGACCACGCGCCTTCACGCGAGCAATTGCCGGACAACGCCATCGTCATCGCCCGTGCGATGGGCCCGGCGGCGCTGCTCGACTACGACCGCAAGCGCCTGCGCGGCATCGTGTTGGAGGAAGGCACCGCCAATTCCCACGTCTCGATCGTGGCGCGCGCGCTCGGAATCCCTGCGGTCGGCGAAGTCCCGAACGCCCCTGGCATCGCCGATCCCGGCGACGCCATCATCGTCGACGGCACGTCGGGCTCGATCTATGTGCGCCCCTCGCAGGAGATCGAGGCCGCCTTCGCCGAGCGCGTGCGCTTCCGCGCCCGCCGCCAGGCGCAATATCTGGCGCTGCGCGATCGGCCTTGCGTTACCAAGGACGGCCAGAAGGTCGAACTGATGATCAACGCTGGGTTGGCCATCGACCTGCCGCATATCGACGACACCGGCAGTGCCGGCATCGGCCTGTTCCGCACCGAATTGCAATTCATGGTCGGCCAGAGCCTGCCGCGCACCAGCGACCAGCTCGCGCTCTATCGCACCGTGCTGGATGCGGCCGGCAGCAAGCCCGTCACCTTCCGCACCCTCGACATCGGCGGCGACAAGGCGCTGCCCTACATGGAAGCGGTGATCGAGGAGAATCCCGCGCTCGGCTGGCGCGCGATCCGGCTCGGGCTCGATCGTCCCGGCCTGTTGCGCGGCCAAATCCGCGCGCTGTTGCGTGCCGGCGGCGGCCGCGCGTTGCGCATCATGTTCCCGATGATCTCGGAGGTCGCCGAATTCGATGCGGCCAAGGCGCTGGTCGAGCGCGAGCTCACATATTTGCGCCAGCACGGCCACACGCTGCCTGAAAGAATCGACATCGGCACCATGGTCGAGGTGCCGGCCCTGCTCTATCAGCTCGACGAGCTGCTGAAGAAGGTCGACTTCATCTCGGTCGGCTCCAACGATCTGTTCCAGTTCCTGTTCGCGGTCGACCGCGGCAACGCAAAAGTCTCCGAGCGCTTCGACACGATGTCGGCGCCGATCCTGCGCGCGCTGCGCGACATCGCACGCAAGTCCCATGCGGCGAAGAAGTCGCTGTCGCTCTGCGGCGAAATGGCCTCCAAGCCGATCGGCGCGCTGGCGCTGATCGCACTGGGTTATCGTTCGCTGTCGCTCTCGGCCACCGCCCTCGGCCCGGTCAAGGCGATGGTGCTCGACCTCGACGCCAAAAAGGCCGAAGCCATGCTCGGCCCGTTGCTGGACGCGCCCGCGGGCAGCGTCGCGATCCGGCAGAAGCTGACGGAATTTGCCGAGGCCGAAGGCCTGGCGTTGTAGCGGGCCTGCGCCGCTTCCGCTCCCCTCGCCTCCGTCCGCCCATTTGAGACTGTACCGATGTCGTCACTCCCCGAAGCCAAACTGGACGTTCTGCTCGCGCATCACGCCTCGCTCGAGGCCGAATCGCTGGGCCAGCTCGCCTCCGACCGTTATGTGCAGATCACGCGCGAGCTCGCCGAGATCACGCCGCTGATCGAGGCGGTGAAGACCTATCGTTCCGCGGTCAAGGAGCTCGCCGATACCGAAGCCCTGATCGCCGATCCCGCGACCGATGCCGAGATGCGCGGCATGGCGGAAGCCGAGCGCGACGAGCTGACGGCCAGGATCGAGGAGCTGGTCCAGAAGATCCGCGTCGCGCTGCTGCCCAAGGACGCCATGGACGACCGCAACGTGATGCTGGAAATCCGCGCCGGCACCGGCGGCGACGAGGCTTCGCTGTTCGCCGGCGATCTGTTCCGGATGTACGAGCGCTTCGCCAGCCTTCAGGGCTGGAAGGTCGAGGTGATCTCGGCCAGCGAAGGCACCGTTGGCGGCTACAAGGAGATCATCGCGGAGGTGCAGGGCCGCGGCGCGTTCTCCAAGCTGAAGTTCGAATCCGGCGTGCACCGGGTGCAGCGCGTGCCCGATACGGAGACGCAAGGGCGCATCCACACCTCCGCGGCGACGGTCGCGGTGCTGCCGGAGGTCGAGGATGTCGACGTCGATATCAAGAACGAGGATCTGCGCATCGAGACCATGCGCGCGCAGGGTGCCGGCGGCCAGCACGTCAACAAGACCGAATCGGCGATCCGCATCACCCACATCCCGACCGGGATCGTGGTGATGATGCAGGACAGCCGCTCGCAGCACAAGAACCGCGCCTCCGCCATGAACATTCTGCGCTCGCGCATCTATGACGCCGAGCGCCAGCGCGTCGACGCCGCGCGCTCGGCCGAGCGCAAGGAGAAGGTCGGCTCCGGCGACCGCAGCGAGCGCATCCGCACCTATAACTTCCCGCAGGGGCGCGTGACCGACCATCGCATCAATCTGACGCTCTACAAGCTGCCGCAGGTGATCGCGGGGGAAGCACTCGGCGAGCTGATCGACGCGCTGACCACAGAGCACCAGGCCGCGCAGCTCGCCGCGCAGGGCGCGGCGGCCTAACGCGTGAGCAATCCCTTCACCGGACAATCGATCGAGAGCGCGCGGCGCACGCTGGCCACGCAATTGAGATCGGCCCAGCTCGACGAAGCTGAGCTCGATGCCCGCATCCTGCTCGGCGCGGCGCTCGGCCTCGACCTCACTGGCCTGATCGCGCAGGCCGCCCGCCCCCTCACGGAAGCCGAGGCGTCGCGGCTCGCACAGCATTTACAGCGTCGCATCGCCGGCGAGCCGGTGGCGCGCATTCTCGGCACACGCGAATTCTGGGGGCTGCCATTTCGCCTGTCCGAAGCGACCCTGGTCCCGCGTCCCGATACCGAGACCGTGGTCGAGCTCGCACTCGAAATCTTTCGCGAGCAGAAGGCATCTCATCCACCCCGCATCGCCGACGTCGGCACCGGATCCGGCGCGATCCTGCTTGCGCTGCTGCACGAAATTCCTGATGCCTTCGGCGTCGGCACCGACCTCAGCCTGACCGCGCTCGTCACGGCCAGGGACAATGCCAGGGCTCTCGGCCTCGCCGACCGCGCCGCCTTCGTCGCCTGCTCCTATGCGGCGGCGCTCTCGGGCCCGTTCGATCTCATCGTGTCGAACCCGCCCTATATTCCCTCGGCCGAAATCCCGAAATTGAGCATCGAGGTGCGCGAGCACGATCCGCATCTGGCACTCGACGGTGGCAATGACGGATACGACGCCTATCGCGCCCTGATCCCGCAGGCGAGCGAACGCCTCGCCCCCGGGGGCGCGCTGATCGTCGAGGCCGGACAGGGCCAGGCCCGAAATATTGAAACCTTGATGGCGGCTGCCGCGTTAGTGCCGGACAGGCCACCCAAGGCCGATCTGGCGGGTATTCCGCGGGCCGTTTCGGCCCGAAAAATGCCCCCATAAAAGCCGGATTGGCCTGTAAAAACCTCTTGGAATATCCCGTGGGAACGACTACGTTTCGGTCAACACATCGGTGCCGGCCCCGTAGACCTACGGGCGAAAGCCGGGCTCTCGGGCGAGAGCTTTACTGATTATAGGTTCCAAGCCGCAGGTCCTGTTGAGCGCGATGGCCAGTGGAGCTGCGCTGCTCTCCGACCGCAACGTGAACGAAAGCCTATTGCGCTTGAAGACTTACGCAAGAAAGCTGGGCCTGTTTCGGCAGGCGATATGAATGGGTTCGCTGGCAATGAATGCTGGCGGGTGGGGAACGCGTCTTTGTTGAACGCGACGGTCGACGAACATCGGCAGGGTTCAGGCTGCTCTTGCACGCGGTGCGTGCGAGAATCGTGAACCGTTGTCACCAGGTCACTCCGAGCAATCAGTAATGCGTGCAACCTTTAGGGCTGGAATTAAAGGCAGGACATGAGAAACGGTCAGAACAAGCAGCGGATGCGCAACCGCAACAACAATAACAACAACAACCGGCGCGGCCAGAACCCGATGACCCGGGTCTTCGAGTCCAACGGGCCCGACATCAAGATCCGCGGCACGGCTTCGCACATCGCTGAAAAATATCTTCAGCTCGCGCGCGATGCGCGCTCCTCCGGCGACCCCGTTGCGGCCGAGAACTACTACCAGCATGCCGAGCATTATTTCCGCCTGATCGCGGCCGCCCAGGAGCAGTTCCGCCAGAACCAGCAGCAGCCGCGCGGTGACGAGCCCATCGCCAGCAGCGATGACAGCGAGGACGATGGCGAGAATTTCTCGGCCTTCGGCCAGGAGCCGGGCTTCGTCCCGCAGCCGCCGCAGCAGCCTTTCATGCGCGACCGCGATGGCCAGCGTGATCACCATCAGCGCGATCATCAGCCGCGCGACAACCAGCAGCCCTATCAGCGCGATCAGCAGCAGCCGCGCGAGCACCGCGAACGCGAGCATCGTCCGCAGCCGCAATATCAGCCGCAGCCGCAGAATCAGCCGCAGCCCGTCATCTCCGATGCCGGCAGCGTCGATCGCCTGCCCTCCTTCATCACCGGCGCGCAGCCGCAAGTGAATGTCGGCGCGAATGGCGGCCAGGGCGGTTTCGAGGGTGGCGGCGGCGGTGGCGAGCGCTATCCGCGGCGGCGTCGCCGGCCGCATGGCCCGCGTCCCGAGCGCGAAGCCGCCCCGGTCGCGTCCAGCGACGATCTCGCGACCGGCGAGTAAGCTTCTTCCGATTTCGTGAACTGCATCGTCCCGGCCACGCCGGGACGATTTGTTTTTGGCGATGCGCGTTGGCTGAATTGCACCTCTCCCGCTTGCGGGAGAGGTCGGCGCGAAGCGCCGGGTGAGGGTTCTCTCCTCTTGGCGAATCTCTCTGCGGAGGCACCCTCTCCCCACCCCTCTCCCGCAAGCGGGAGAGGGAGCGCACCGTCTTCGCGGCAACGCCGATGGCTCAGCTCCGTGTCACCGTCGTCGAGGACGGCACCAGCACGGGCTTCGCCAATGAGGGAATCAGCCGTGCCCGCTCGCGCTTGGCGGGGATGGCGCGGTAGACCTGCTTGGTGGCTTCGACGATGTGCACGCCGGCAAAAGGCAGTGACAGCGCCGCGCCGGCCCGCTCCCACATCTGCGCCGATTTCAACACCCAGCCGCCGGCATAAGGCGGCATGAACAACGCCTCGCCCCAGGCCGTCGGCGTGAACCAGGTCTGGCGCAGCAGCTCGGTGATCTGCGAGCGCGAATAGGGCCGGCCATGGCCGAACGGCGTGCTGTCGGTGCGCGTCCACACCCCACGCCGATTCGGGATCACCGCGATGACGCGGCCGGACGGCGCCAGCACGCGCCAGACTTCGCGCAGCAGCGCAGCCGGATCGTCCGACATCTCCAACGCATGGACCAGGAGAATGCGGTCGACCGCGGCGTCAGGAAGCGGCAGCGAGAACTCGTCGACCAGCGAGGCCAGCGCCGGCCGCCCGGTCGGCCATTTCAGGACGCCCTGGGCCGCCGGCATGAACGCGATGCAGCGCTCGGCATCCTCGCGGAACAGTCCGAGATAGGGCGTGGGGTAGCCGATGCCGAGCACGCGCTGACCCTCGGCGCCCGGCCAGCGCTGCCTGATGCCGCGATTGATCATTTGCCGCGCCACGATCCCGAGGCGGCGGGAATAGAACTCGCGGAGGTCGACGACGTCGATGGTCATGACGGCAATGTAACACGCGTAAGGCCGCTGCTGCGCGCGGAATATTGCATTGCCTGCGCAACGTTAACGCCATATTTGTCTGGCGGGGCTGAGCGCGATGGAGATGTCATGGCCGCCGAAATTCGTACTTTCACCTGTTTAAACGACAATTTCGGTTATTTGATCCACGATGTGGAAACCAAGGCGACGGCGTCGATCGACGCGCCCGAGGCAGGTCCCATCCTCAAGGCGCTGGAGCGCGAGGGCTGGCAACTCACCGACATCCTGATCACCCATCATCATGGCGATCATGTCGGCGGGGTCGCCGAACTCAAGCAGAAATTCAATTGCCGCGTCGTCGCGCCGCATGACAAGACCACGAAGATTGCCAACGTCGATTTGCGCGTCGCCAATGCCGACGTGGTCAAGATCGGCAACCTGCTGGCGCGCGTCGTGGAGACGCCCGGCCACACGCTCGACCACGTCTCCTACGTGTTCGACAATGAGAAGACCGTGTTCGCCGCCGACACGCTGTTCTCGATCGGCTGCGGCCGCGTGTTCGAAGGCAACTATCCGATGATGTGGGATTCGCTGTTGAAGCTGCGGGCCCTGCCCGACGACTTCAAGCTCTATTGCGGCCACGAATACACGGCATCCAACGTCAAGTTCGCGCTCACCGTCGACCCTGACAATGCGGCGCTCCAGGCCCGCGCGGCGGAGGTCGCGAGGCTCCGGGCCGAGAACAAACCGACCATTCCCGTGCTGCTCGGCGACGAGAAGCGTGCAAACGTCTTCCTGCGCGCCGACGAGCCCTCCGTTGCGGCCAGGCTGCACATGAAGGGCGCGGATGCCGCTGCGGTGTTCGGCGAGTTGCGCGAGCGCAAGAACAAATCTTGAAGAACAAGTCCTGACGGGGACCGATGCCGACCGCAGCCGAGATCATCGCTCGCCTCGAACTCCGACCGCATCCCGAAGGCGGGCACTACCGCGAGACGTTTCGCGACCAAGCGACCGACGCGCAAGGACGCTCGCGCTCGACCTCGATCTACTTCCTGCTCGCGCGCGGCGAGCGCTCGCATTGGCATCGCATCGATGCGGTCGAGACTTGGCACTATTACGCCGGCAGCCCGCTGACGCTACGCATCGCGCATGACGGCTGCTCCCAGCACGAGGTGCAGCTCGGCACGGACCTCGTCAGCGGCCAGCGGCCGCAGGCGATCGTGCCGGCGAATGCCTGGCAGATGGCGGAGACGACCGGCGAGTGGACCCTGGTCGGCTGCACCGTCGCGCCCGCGTTCGAGTTCGCGACCTTCGAGCTCGCGCCACAGGGCTGGGAGCCGTAGCTCCACACAGTCATTCCGGGGCGCCGCGCAAGCGGCGAACTATGATGCGCAGTTGCGCATCATAGTTCGCGCTTCGCGCGCCCCGGAATGACAATCATCGCTTCCGCAGCACCATGTCCTTCGCCGCGATCAGGCCGCCGCCGGCGATCAGGATGGCGGCGATGGCGATGTTGGCGCTGGCCTTTGCAAAGCCCGCGGCGATGAGGAAGCCGGTGGAGAGCAGCGGCGTCGCGTAGGAGGCGGCGCCGAGCACGCGGATGTCACCGCGCTTCATGCCGATGTCCCAGGCGTAGAAGGCAGCACCGACGGGACCGATGCCGAGCGCGACCACGGAAAGCCATTGCAGCGTGGTCTCCGGCCAGACGGTGGTCTCGAGCGCTGCATGCATCAGCGCGGCGAGCGCCGCGGTCGCGAGGCAGAATCCGGCGACCGCATCGGTCGGCACCGTCTTCAATCGCCGCGACAGCACCGAATAACTCGCCCAGACGAAAGCGGCGATGAAAGCCGCGACCAGTCCCGGCACCGCCCCCGGCGCAAAGCCGCTGCTATTGCCGGCAAACAGCAGCACGGTGCCGACGAGACCGAGCACGGCGCCGATGATGTGATGCAGGAACAGCCGCTCGCCCGGCAGGAAGGACGAGAACAGCACGATCAGCAGCGGCCAGAGATAGTTCAAGAGGCCGGCTTCAGCCGGCGGCGCGAAGCGCAGCGCGAGGAAATAGAGCGCGTGATAGCCGAACAGGCCGCCAACGCCGACGACCCAGACGACGAGCGGCTGGCGCAGGCTGTTCGCCGCCTCGCGGCGGCCGATCCAGGTGAGCAGGCCGACGAGACCGCCGATCGCGAAGGTCATCGCGGCGAGCTGGAATGCCGGAATCTTTCCGGTCGCCACCGTCATCACTGAGAGCAGCGACCACATCAGGATCGCGGTCAATCCGACCAGCGTCGCGGTGCGGGGAGTCATTGTGGAAGGCCTCGTCATTCCGGGATGGCGCGTAGCGCCGAACCCGGAATCTCGAGATCCCGGGTCCGCCGCTGTCGCGGCGCCCGGAAATGACAGTGCATGGACAAATGCCCGGGACAAGCCCGGGCATGGCGATGTTGCCAATATCAGTCCGCGTGATGCCGACGCATCACACCATGTATTGGCCGCCGTTGACGGTCAGCGTCGAGCCGGTGATGGCGCCGGCCTCATCGGCGGCGAGGAACACGACGGCGCGTGCGATCTCCTCGGGCTCGCCGAGACGGCCGATCGGGATCAGCGGCAGGATCGCCTTTTCCAGCACGTCCTTCGGCACCGCCTGCACCATCTCGGTATTGATGTAGCCCGGGCAGATCGCGTTCACGGTGACGCCGCCTTTGGCGTTCTCCAGCGCCAAGGCCTTGGTGAAGCCGATCTCGCCGGCTTTCGCCGCAGAATAGTTCACCTGGCCGAACTGGCCCTTCTGGCCGTTGATCGAGGAGATGTTGATGATGCGGCCGAACTTGCGCCCGCGCATGCCTTCGATCACCTGGCGCGACATGTTGAACAGCGAGCCGAGATTGGTGCCGATCACGGCGTTCCATTGCTCGAGGGTCATCTTGTGGAAGGCGCCGTCCTTGGTGATGCCGGCGTTGTTGACGAGCACGTCGATCGGACCGACCTCGGCCTCGACCTTCTTCACGCCCTCGGCGCAGGCATCGAAACTGCTGACGTCCCATTTGTAGACCGCGATGCCGGTCTCGGCCTTGAACTTCTCCGCCGCAGCATCATTGCCGGCATAACTCGCCGCAACCTTGTAGCCGGCCGCCTTCAGCGCCTTGCTGATCGCAGCACCGATGCCCCGCGTACCACCCGTGACCAATGCAACACGTGCCATATCGTATTCCTTCCCTTGGACTCTTCGGACGTTTCTGACGCGATCGTTTTTTAACTGCGGATTATGCGGGAGGTTTGACGGACATCAAGAACAAAACGCCCGGCATGAGCCGGGCGTTTCTCTTTAGTCGAGGCGTGCGCAGTTGCGAAGAATATTTGATTTGCAACCGCCGCCTTTTTAATCGCGTGCAACGCACTCAGTCGCGTGTGCAGCGCACGCGTCAGTTACATGTCAGGCTTTCCTCAGTCGCGTGCCAGACACATCGCGATGCCCATGCCGCCGCCGATGCACAGCGTGGCGAGGCCCTTCTTCGAATCGCGCTTCTGCATTTCATGCAGCAGCGTCACCAGCACACGCGCGCCGGATGCACCGATCGGATGGCCGATTGCGATCGCGCCGCCATTGACGTTGACCTTGGACGTGTCCCAGCCGAGGTCCTTGTTGACGGCGCAGGCCTGCGCCGCAAAAGCTTCGTTGGCCTCGATCAGGTCGAGATCGCCGACACTCCAGCCGGCCTTCTTCAGCGCGGCGCGCGAAGCCGGGATCGGGCCCGAGCCCATGATCTTCGGATCGACGCCGGCCTGCGCCCACGACGCGATGCGCGCAAGCGGCTTCTTGCCTTCCTTGGCGGCCTGCTTCGCGGTCATGAGCACCACGGCGGCAGCGCCGTCATTGATACCGGAAGCCGAACCCGCGGTGACCGTGCCGTCCTTCTCGAAGGCCGGCTTGAGCTTGGCCATCCCGTCGAGCGTCGCGCCATGGCGCGGATATTCGTCGGCGCTGACGACGACGTCGCCCTTGCGGGTCTTGATGGTGACGGGAACGATCTCGTCGTTGAACCTGCCGGCCTTCTGCGCGGCCTCGGCCTTCTGCTGCGAGGCGACCGCGAACTCGTCCTGCTGGGCGCGGGTGATCTGCCACTGCCGCGCGACGTTCTCAGCGGTGTTGCCCATGTGATAGCCGTTGAAGGCATCCCACAGGCCGTCCTTGATCATGGTGTCGACCAATTCGAGGCCGCCCATCTTGACGCCGCCGCGCAGGTGCTGGGCGTGCGGGGCCATGCTCATGGACTCCTGTCCGCCGGCGACCACGATCTCGGAATCGCCGTTGAGCAGCGCCTGGTAGCCGAGCGCGACGGTGCGCAGGCCGGAGCCGCAGAGCTGGTTGACGCCCCAGGCCGGGCTCTCCACCGGAATGCCGGCGCCGATCGAGGCTTGGCGGGCCGGGTTCTGGCCCTGAGCGGCGGTCAGAATCTGACCCATGATGACTTCCGAGACGCGGCCGGGCTCGATGCCACCGCGCTCCAGCGCCGCCTTGATGGCGATGGCGCCGAGATCATGGGCGGGAAGGGTCGCGAACGCTCCGTTGAAGCTTCCGACCGGGGTGCGGGCGGCGCTGACGATGACGACATCGTCTGACATGGGCATCTCCTGAGGTTGATTGGGGGCAGGCGGGGCTGGGAAAACGGCTCGCCAGTCTCGGACGGCATCCTGTTAACGTCGTTGCGGCATGTCAATCGGCCGGAGACCGAATTCATGCCGCAGCGCATTCAAAATAGTGTTCTTGGCGCTTTCGCAAGCACGTTTTTGCTGCCCGATTAACCGTGGCGCACAAAACGGTAGCGTGACCCCTTTGAAAATGCTTATTTTGTTGCGTTGCGTACTCTTCCCGCCCTGCGGCATTGCCCGCCGGGTTCCTGTTCTCCGCGCTTGCAAGTGAGAGCCCATGGCGAAATCAGACCAACCCACCACCATCAAGAAATACGCGAACCGCCGGCTCTATAATACCGGAACGAGCACTTATGTGACGCTCGAGGACCTTGCCGCCATGGTCAAGGACGGCGAGGATTTCCTGGTCTACGACGCCAAGACCGGCGACGACATCACCCGCTCCGTGCTCGCCCAGATCATCTTCGAGCAGGAGAACAAGGCCGGCCAGAACCTGCTCCCGACCACCTTCCTGCGCCAGCTCATCCGCTTCTACGGCGACAGCATGCAGATGGTGGTGCCGAAATATCTGGAACAGTCGATCGCGACCCTGACCCAGGAGCAGGAGAAGTTCCGTAAGCAGATCGCCAACACGCTGTCCGGCACACCCTTTGCTCCGCTCGAGGAGCAGGTCCGCCGCAACATGGAGCTATTCCAGCAGACCTTCTCGATGTTCAAGCCCTTCGCCGCCCCGCGGCCAGCGCGGAGCCAGAGCCCGATGCAAATGCCGAGGCGCCGAAGGACAGCAACATCGACGATCTGCGCCAGCAGATGAAGGAAATGCAGGAACGCCTCGAGCGGATGTCGAAGAAGGACGAGTAGGTCCTCTCATTGGCGCCAACCCGCCGTGCCACGGGCGGACGATCGGCCGCTTTGACCGACTGCTTCCCAATGTCGTCCTGGCGAAGGTCAGGACCCATACTCCGAGGCGGTGGTTGTTGATGCGGGCTGAGGCCATAAATTGCGACCACAATATCGAGTGGTGATAATGGGTCCTGACTTTCGCCAGGACGACGCTGGAGAGGCATGCCGCCATGTCCGATCGAAGCGCGCATTGGGACAACGTCTACGCCACCAAGGGCGAGGCCGAGGTCAGCTGGTTTCAGAGCAGCCCAACGACCTCGCTCGCGATGATCAGAGCAGCAAACCTAGACCCCGAGGCCGCCATCATCGACATTGGCGGCGGCGCATCGCGGCTCGTCGATGCTCTGTTGCAGGACGGACATCGCAACGTCGCCGTGCTGGATCTCTCCAGCAACGCGCTTGACGTAGCGAAGAAGCGACTCGGCGCCGCCGCGTCAGCGGTCGAGTGGATCGTTGCCGACGCCACGACATGGCGCCCGGCAAAGACATACGATCTATGGCACGATCGTGCGGCATTTCACTTCCTGACCGAATCCCGCGACAGAGCCGCCTATGTCGAGCGCCTGCGGTCAGCACTTGCGCCTGGCGGTCACGTCATCATCGCGACGTTCGCGCCCGACGGCCCGGAGAAATGCAGCGGTCTGCCAGTGCAGCGCCATGACAGCGCGAGCCTTTTGGCGGAGTTGGGGGCGGAGTTCGAACTGATCGAAACGCGCCGCGAGACGCATCGCACGCCGTGGGATTCGACGCAGGCGTTTCAGTTCAGCCGGTTTCGGCGACGGGCTGCTTAAGGTGTGGCCCCGCGCACGCTCCGGCCCGTAGCTTCGCGGTGCTTCCGCAATTCGTCATTGCGAGCGCAGCGAAGCAATCCAGACTGCGTCCGCGGTAAGATTCTGGATTGCTTCGCTGCGCTCGCAATGACGGAGCTCGCAGCTCAAGCCGCCAGCTTCACCGCATGCGCAAAATCCCAATAGAGTTTTCGCGCCCGGGTGTAGAACGGGCCCGGCTTCAGCTCACGCTCGTCGATGCGGACAACCGGCGCGACCTTGGCGAAATTGCCGGATGAAAAGATCTCGTCGGCGGCGAGGAAATCGGCATAGCGCAGCGTCTTCTCGACCACGGTGATGCCGTCGCCGCGAAGCAGGCTGATGACGCGCTGGCGCGTGATGCCGTTGAGGAACGTGCCGTTGGGCACCGGCGTGTAGACCACACCGTCCTTGGCCATGAACACGTTGGAATTGCCGAACTCGGCGACGTTGCCGAGCATGTCGAGCATCAACGCGTTCTGAAAGCCGCGCGAGGCGGCCTCGGCGAGCGCGCGCGAATTGTTCGGATAGAGGCAGGCGGCCTTGGCCTCGACCGGGGCGCATTCGGCGGTGGGCCTGCGGAACGGCGACAGCGTGATGGCGTTGCCGACGGGTTTTGGCATCGGCGCCTCGTAGATGCACAGGCACCAATTGGTGGTCTCGGGGTCGAACAGCACGCCGCCGCCCGAGCCGTTCTGCGCCCAATACATCGGACGGACATAGAGCTCGGCATTGGCCGCAAAGCGCGCAATGCCCTCGCGCGCGAGCGTGAGCCAGGTGTCGGTATCGACCACCGGCTTCAGGCCAAAATTGACCGCCGATTGATTGGCGCGGGCGACGTGGCGGTCGAGATCGGGCGCCACACCCTCGAACGCGCGCGCGCCGTCGAATACGATCGAGCCGAGCCAGGCCGCATGCGTGCGCGGGCCCATGATCGGCACATTGCCGTCGTGCCATTTGCCCTCGAAGAAGGTCCAGCTCGGCGAATATTCGATGGGCTTCTTGATCTCGGCCATGACCGGCCTCTCCTTGGCGTGATGCCGCATTATAGCGGCACTATTGGTCATAATTTCTAAATGATTCCCTGCGGGAAGATGGTGAGTTACCCTCTTCCCTTGTGGGAGAACGAGAGATCCATGCCGCTCGATCCACTCGCAAAGCGCTTGTTGACCATGATGGCTGCCGCCGCGCCGCAGGCACGAAGCCGGCCGAGCGTGAATGCACGGCGGCAGTCACTGACCAAGCTGATGCAGTTCGCGCGAGCTGATGCGCCGGATGTGATGACGTCCGACGGCATGCTGTCCGGCCCTGGCGGCGAGCTGCCCTATCGCCTCTATTCGCCCGCAAGCGCCGGTGGACGCGCGCCGGGCTTCGTGTTCTTTCACGGCGGCGGCCTCGTCGCCGGCAGCATTGCCACGCATGACCGCATCGCGGCAGCGCTGGCGCATGCGACCGGCTGCCGCCTCGTCTCGGTCGACTACCGGCTCGCGCCCGAGCACAAATTTCCCGCCGCGGTCGACGACGCGGTTGCCGCCACCGAGTGGGTCGCGCGCGAAGCACCAACACTCGGCATCGACGCCGAACGGCTGGTGGTCGGCGGCGATTCTGCCGGCGCCACGCTGGCTGCGATCGTGTGCCAGGAGGCGGTTCAGAACGCAAGCCTCTCCATCGTCGCGCAATGCCTGATTTGCCCGGTGCTGGATTTCGAAGAGACCTCGCCTTCGCGCGAGGAATTCGCCGAGGGTCATCTGATCGACCGCGCCACCATCGAAGCCGATCTCGCCGACTATCTGCCTGGCGGCCTGAATGCCGCCAGTCCCCGCATCTCACCCCTGCGCGCGACGCGGCTCACAGGCCTGCCGACGGCGATCATCCACACCGCCGAGTTCGATCCGATGCGCGACGAAGGCAATGCCTATGCCCGCAAACTGCTCGCCGCAGGCGTCGTCGTCGAGCATGTCTGCCACGACGGCATGGTCCACAATTTCCACGCCATGGGCGCGATCCTGCCGCAGGCGCAGCTCGTGCTATCGCAGATCGGCGAGCAGGTCAGGCGCGCGGTTGCGAGGTGAGGTCTTTCTCCTCATCCCGTTGTGGACGAAGAAAGCAGCATCACGCCCTTGCGCCGATCACCGCACGCGCCGCGGTCACGTACTCAGGCCAATGCGCGTTCGCATAACGCTCGGCCTGGCGCGCACCAGCAACGTCAGGCGCATGGGCTGCTGCAATCATGCGCGCAAAGCGCTCTTCGGCAACGGTGGCGTCGTCCGTGGCAAGCTGCGGCGCGGCGGCTACCGCTGCGGTCGGGGCGACGACGAGCCCCGCCAGTCCAGTGAGCAAGATGCGGCGTGACGTTTTCATGGCTGTCATTTCCTGTTGCCCTGTCTTGTTTCTCTTGCGCTTGCAATCATGAGCGGAGAATGCGTGCGACAAGGTAGCGCTCCGCTTCCGCCCGGTCCAGAAGCGCAAATGTGGCAAGCTAGTCCGGCACCGGCACGTCGAACGTGTTGAGCGTGACCGAGACCATGCAGTAAACGCCGACGAGGTAGGAGAGTTCGGCCGCGCCGTGCTCGCCAAACTCCTTCACGGCGGCGCGCCAGGTCAATTCCGGCAGAACGCCGCCGCCGACCAGCGCGGACGCCACGTCATAGGCGACGGCCTCCTGCCTGGTGAGATCGACCGGCCGCTGTCCGGCGACGATGGTCGCGAGCTTCTCGTCCGACAGGCCGCGCTGCTCGGCGACCAGCACATGGGCGTAGAGCTCGTAGCCGGAACGGAAATGCGAGCCGGTGACGAGGATGGCGACCTCGCGCACCGGCGCCGGCAGCAGCGGGTTCGACGCGATCGCCTTGACCAGCTCCCACACCGGCTTGCCGAAGCGCGGCTCGCGGATCCAGGGATTCCAGGGGCCGAGCAGCGCGCCGTCCTCGCGCATGTTCACAAAACCCTTGAAGTGGTCCTTGATGCCGGCTCGCATGTCGTCATAGAGCGGCTTCTGTTCGTCGGTCAGATCCTTGGGATCGAGAATGGGAAGGCGCACGGTGAGGTCTCCTCGTTGAGAGGACGCAACCGTCACCGGCAAGCCTGTGCAAGGCAAGTGAAGTTGCTGTGACGACGTCCCTGATCGACGCATTGCGAGGTCTGACCGTTCAAAACTCCAGCGGCGCGTTGTCGACGACCTCCTTCATCACGAAGAAGGTGCGGGTCTGGCGCACGCCGGGCAGCGCGATGAGCTGCTCGCCGTGGATGCGGTTGAAGTCCTCCATGTCGCCGACCCGGATCTTGAGGAAATAGTCGAAGTCGCCGGCGACGAGGTGGCAGTCGAGCACGAATTTCAACTTCGCAATCGCCTGTTCGAAGGTGGCAAAGCTCTCCGGGGTGGAGCGATCGAGCACGACGCCGACCATCACCAGCGTGCCCTTTGCCACTTTCTTCGGCGCCACCATGGCGCGCACGGCGACAATGAAGCCGTCCTCGAACAGGCGCTGGGTGCGGCGATGGCAGGTGGCGGGGCTGATTGCGACGGTTTCGGCCAGCTCGGCATTGCTGAGCCGTCCGTTATTTTGCAGCAATCTCAAGATCTTAAGGTCGGTGCGATCGAGCCGAGTGGCCATGAAAGAAGCTTCCATGATACAGCGTTTTCTTGGAAGAATTATTAGCACTGGCCGGCCATTGCGCAAGAATAGGCGCGATATGATCGCAATATCGAGAGCACATTTTCCTCGGGCGATGCTAGGCAGCCGCGAAACACCAACGCCAATCGGGATGACCCATGATGCTGGAAAAATTCGCGCGCTATCCGCTCACCTTCGGCCCGACGCCGATCGAGAAGCTGGAGCGGTTGTCAAAACATCTCGGCGGCCAGGTCGAGGTCTATGCCAAGCGTGAGGACTGCAATTCGGGCCTTGCCTATGGCGGCAACAAGCTGCGCAAGCTCGAATACATCATTCCGGACGCGATCGCGTCCAACGCCGACACGCTGGTGTCGATCGGCGGCGTGCAATCCAACCACACCCGCATGATCGCGGCGGTCGCCGCCAAGCTCGGCATGAAGTGCCGTCTGGTGCAGGAAGCCTGGGTGCCGCACGAGGACGCGGTCTATGACCGCGTCGGCAACATCATGCTCTCGCGCATCATGGGCGCCGACGTGCGCCTGGTCGATGACGGCTTCGACATTGGCATCCGCAAGAGCTGGGAGCAGGCGATCGAAGAGGTGAAGGCGGCCGGCGGCAAGCCTTACGCGATTCCCGCCGGCGCCTCCGTGCACAAATTCGGCGGCCTCGGCTATGTCGGCTTCGCCGAGGAAGTCCGCAAGCAGGAGAAAGAGCTCGGCTTCAAGTTCGATTACATCGTCGTCTGCACCGTCACCGGCTCGACCCATGCCGGCATGCTGGTCGGCTTTGCGGCGGACGGCCGTGCGCGAAAGGTCATCGGCATCGACGCGTCCTTTACGCCGGCGCAGACCAAGGCGCAGGTGCTCGAGATCGCGCAGAACACGGCCAAGCTCGTCGAGCTCGGCAAGGAGCTCGTCGCCGATGACGTCGTGCTGATCGAGGACTACGCCTATCCCGCCTATGGCGTGCCGTCGGAAGAAACCAAGGACGCGATCCGCCTCACCGCGCGTCTCGAAGGCATGATCACCGACCCCGTCTACGAGGGCAAGTCGATGCAGGGCCTGATCGATCTTGCGAAGAAAAGCTATTTCGAGAAGGGCGCGAAGATCCTCTACGCCCATCTCGGCGGCGCGCCTGCGCTGAACGGGTATGCGTATGCGTTCCGGAATGGGTGAGGCGCTCAGCTCTCGCCTCATACACAGTTGTCGTCCCAGCGAAGGCCGGGACCCATAACCACCGCGCCTCGTTTGGCGAACACTCGAAGTTCGGTACTGCTACCGAAGGCAATCGACAAATCACGCGGTATGGATCCCGGATCTGCGCGCGCTTTAGACGCGCTTGTCCGGGATGACGATCGGGGATAGGGCGCGCGCCCTACCTCGTCCTGATGATCTGCAGCAGCTCGTCGCCGTAGTGCTCGAGCTTCTTGTCGCCGATGCCGGGCACGTTGCGCAGTTCGTCCAGCGTCGTCGGCCAGGCCCGGACGATGCCGTCGATGGTGGCATCGTGCAGCACGACATAGGCGGGCACGCCGCGCTCGCGGGCGATGTCGGAACGCCAGGAGCGCAGCCGCGCGCGCAATTCGGGATCGACATCGCCTTGCGGCGCGCTCGCCGCGGGCGCGAGGTCGCCGCGGCGCGATTTGGCCCGGCTCGAGCGGATGCGGGTGCCGGGCGCTTCCTCGCGCAGCCACACCTCCGCTTCACCGCGCAGCACGCCGCGCGAAGAATCCGTCAGCTTCAGCGCGCCGAATGCTTCGCTGTCGCTCTGCAAATGCCCCATTGCCACCAATTGCCGCAGCACCGTGCGCCACTGCTTTTCGTTGAGCTCGCGGCCGATGCCGAACACCGACAGCTTGTCGTGGCCGAACTGCGTCACCTTCTCGGTCAGGCGCCCGACCAGCACGTCGATCAGGTGCATCGCGCCAAAACGTTGCCCGGTGCGGTAGACGCAGGACAAAAGCTTCTGCGCCAGCACCTTGCCGTCGCGCATCTTCGGCGGCGTCAGGCAATTATCGCAATTACCGCAACTCTCACCCATCACGATCTCGCCGAAATAGGCGAGCAGCCGCCGGCGCCGGCAGTGCGGCGTCTCGGCAAGACCGACCAGCGCGTCGAGCTTGCCGATCGAGACCCGCTTGAAATCGTCAGACGCAGCCGATTCGTCGATCATGCGGCGCTGCTGCACGATGTCCGAGAGGCCATACGCCATCCAGGCGGCCGACGGCTTGCCGTCGCGGCCGGCGCGTCCCGTCTCCTGATAATAGGCCTCGATGCTCTTGGGCAGATCGAGATGGGCGACGAAGCGCACGTCGGGCTTGTCGATGCCCATGCCGAACGCGATGGTCGCAACGATGACGATGCCGTCTTCGTTGAGGAAGCGGTCCTGGTTCCGCGAACGCACGCTGCTATCGAGGCCGGCATGATAGGGCAGCGCGGCAATGCCGGCGTCTTGAAGCGCGGCTGCGACCTCCTCGACGCGGTTGCGGGACAGGCAATAGACCACGCCGGCATCGCCCATGTGACGCTCGCGGATGAATTCCTTCAGCTGCGAGACCGCATTGCGCTTGTCGACGATCTCGTATCGGATGTTGGGCCGGTCGAAGCTGGAGACGAATTGCGGGGCGCCTGTTAGCTGAAGCCGCGCCACGATCTCCTTGCGCGTCAGCTCGTCGGCGGTCGCGGTCAGCGCGATGCGGGGGACGTCGGGAAAGCGCTCGGCGATGATGGACAGACCGACATATTCGGGCCGGAAATCGTGGCCCCATTGCGAGACGCAATGGGCTTCGTCGATCGCGAACAGCGCCACCTTCGCCTGCGCCAGCATCGACAGGCAGCGCGGCGTCACCAGCCGTTCCGGCGCAACATAGAGCAGGTCGAGATCGCCCGCGATCAGGCGCCGCTCCACCTCCGAGGCCTCCTGCGGGGTCAGCGACGAGTTCAGCGCGGCCGCGTTGACGCCGGCTTCGATCAGGCCGGCGACCTGGTCGCGCATCAGCGCGATCAGCGGCGAGACCACGATGCCGCAGCCCTCGCGCAGCAGTGAGGGGAGCTGATAGCAGAGCGACTTGCCGCCGCCAGTCGGCATCAGCACCAGACAATTGCCGCCATCCGTCACGTGCCGGATGATCTCGCCCTGCGCGCCGCGGAACCCCGGCAGTCCGAACACCGAATGCAGCACCGACAACGCATCGCGGCCGTTGGCCGGCGCTGGCAGTGGAGCGGTGGAAGGGGAGGACATGGGCGTGTCTGGAACAAGGCCGTGGATTCGTCACAAGGCCAGTCGCATGCTGACGCGGGCGTGGCAAGGCCGTTTGCGGGGCAAAGGCAGTCTTCCCTCCCCTGCGGGAGAGGGTGCCGAGCGAAGCTCGGCGGGTGAGGGGTTCTATCCGCGAATTCGATAGAGACTACTATGCCGAGACAACCCCTCATCCGGCGCTTCGCGCCACCTTCTTCCGTCAAGGGGAGAAGGAAGAGAGCAGCTACACCCCGATCCGTCGCAACGCTTCCGCGACCGTCACGATCGGCATGTTGCGTTTCCGGGCCGCCTTCAGCGCATGGCGCATCAATTGCGGCGTGCAGCCAAAGGGGCTCGGCGCGTTGGCGACGTCGTGGCCGTAGAAGATCAGCCACCCACCGCTTTCGACCGCCTCATCGAAATAGCGATCGATGCCAGCCAGATCGATCTCGCAATCGATCAAAGGCGACGCGCGCAGGAACTGGAGGTCGATGACGTCGCTGTTAACGCCGGGAAGGATGCCGCGCGCCGAACGGTAGGCCCTTGTGAGCTGCGGCTTGCGCCAGACCGAGGCGAGGCCATACGGATAGGCGAAGTTCTGCAGCACGATCGAGGAATCGATGCTGCGGAAATAGTTGCGGTTTCGCTCGATCTCGCGGGCCATGGCGGCCGCGTCAAGATCGACCGCGCACTGGTGCGAGAAGGTGTGGCAGGCAATCTCGTGACCGGTCCGGTGAAGCCGCACGATCGCGTCATTCGACAGCCCATGCCAATGGTCCGACGGCTGATCGATCAAGCTGCCGGAGAGGTAGAACGTGCCGCGGCCGTCATGCTGCTCCAGGAGTTCGGCACCCTCGCCTGCGGCGCTATCGGGGGCATCGTCGAAGGTGAAGCTCACCATCGGCGCGCGCGCAGGCAACCGGTGCGGCGCGGCGCGGAAATGCCGGGCCAGCCGATTGCTCACGCGTCCCTGGAGTTCCGACCACACACTGCGTTTCCTGCGATTTCGTATTTCTCTACTGAAACATTCGTGCGCTGGTTGAGGCAAGCCTAACGCTCAAGTAATCCTAACGCGAAACCAACATCCTTTGGCTAGCGCGCCGAGACCGGCGCGTCGGCATCCGCGCCGAGATATTGCAGCCAGTTCCGGAACAATGCCGCCGCGGCGCTGCCGGCGGCGATATCGGCGCGCAAATTCAGCGCAGGCAATTCGTTGGTGAGCGCCGGATGGCGCTGGTGCCGCGCCTGCTTCTCGAAGCGGGCCAGCTTCTCTTCCGTCGCTGCGTCAAAATAACTCACGGGCAGGTTCGGATAAGTCTCGCGCTCACGCGCGAGATAGCGGCCGATGTCGCGCAGATATTCGCGCTGGAGCGATAAGGCATCGTATTCCGGGTGGCCCTGGAAGAACACGAAACGGCTGGCATATTGGCGGACGAAGACATCGACGCCAGCCTCCTCCGAACGTGTCAGCACCTGGTATCCGGCCTGAACGAGGTCGTCCTCGGCGATCTCGTTCAGGCGCGAATGCGAGACCTTGAGCGGCGTAGGCGCACCGCGCGTCAGGGGATCATGCGTCACAGCTTCGCAGTCGAAGATGCCGTGACATTTGGCCGGCAGTCGCCGTCGTTCGATTCGGTCGAGATGCAGCACCGCCGCATGCGCGGCGAGGCACGACCAGATCGTCGAGCGCGTGTTGACCTTGGCCCAGTCGACGAGGTCGGTCAGGTCGCGCCAGTACGGCTCCTGGTCGAGCTCGGGCGCGACCGGCTCGGCGCCGGTCACGATCAGCCCGTTGAATCTCTGGCGCTTGAGATCCGCAAGATCGGAATATTCATTCTCGACATGCCACTTGGCTTCCGGTGAGCGTTTCACGCTGGGAAGCGAGAAGCAGTGGAAGCGGATGCGGCGCGGGCCCGCTGCGGCCTGGAGCAGCCTCATGAATTGTCGCTCGGTCGCCTTCAGCGCCGGGTCCGGCATGTTGTTGATCAGCCCGATGGTCAGCTCGGCGCCGCCCCGATCAAGCGCGAGATCACCCCCGGCCGGCACCAGTGCCGGGCTCGACATGAGTTGATCCCTGTCGATCAAGATCGTCATCGGCGCCCTGGCCTACTCCGCGGCCTGGAGGCGCGACGACGGGCAGGCCTTTTCCAGCGCCTGGTCGATGTCCTCGATGATGTCGGCGGAATGCTCGATGCCGATCGACAGGCGGATCGTCTCGGGCAGCACGCCAGCTGTGCGCTGCTGCTCCACCGACATCTGCCGGTGCGTGGTCGAGGCCGGATGGCAGGCGAGCGACTTGGCATCGCCGATGTTGACGAGGCGCGTGATCAGCTTCAGCGCATCGTAGAAGGTCTTGCCGGCTTCCATGCCGCCCTTGATGCCGAAGGTGAACAGCGAGGAGGCGTTACCGTTCAGATATTTCTGCACCAGCGGATAATAGGGGCTGTCCGGGAATCCGGTGTAATTGACCCAGGCGACGCGCGGGTCACCACGGAGGAATTCGGCGACCTTGCGGGCGTTCTCGACGTGGCGCTCCATGCGCAGCGCCACGGTCTCGATGCCCTGGAGCAGCAGGAAGGCGTTGAACGGCGAGAGCACCGAGCCCATTGTGCGCTGATAGACGCTGCGCGCGCGCTCGATATAGGCGGTCCTACCAAAGCGCTCGGCATAGACGAGGCCATGATAGGACGCGTCCGGCTTGTTGTAAGCCGGGAAACGGTCGGCGTATTTCGCCCACGGGAAGTTTCCGGAATCAACGATGGCGCCACCGAGCGTGGTGCCGTGGCCGCCCAAAAACTTAGTCAGCGAATGCACGGCGATGTCGGCGCCGTAGTCGAACGGCTTAAGCAGAATGGGCGTCGCGACCGTGTTGTCGACGATCAGCGGCACGCCATGCGCGTGTGCGATTTTCGCCAGCGCCTCGATGTCGCAGACATTACCGGCAGGATTGCCGATGGTCTCGGCGAACACGGCGCGGGTATTCTCGTCGATCAGCTTCTCGATCGCATCTAGCTTGTCGCTCTCGGCGAAGCGGCCGGTGATGCCCTGCCGCGGCAGGATGTGCGAGAGCAGCGTGTGCGTGGTGCCGTAGAGCTGCGGCACGGAAACGATGTTGCCGCCGTGATCGGCGACATTGACAAAGGCGAAGTGCAGCGCCGCCTGGCCGGTCGCAACCGCGAGCGCGCCGACGCCGCCTTCGAGCTGCGCGATGCGCTTCTCCAGCACCGCGCTGGTCGGATTGGCGATGCGGCTGTAACGAAAGCCCTCGGCCTCCAGATTAAAGAGCGCCGCGCCATGATCGGCGCTGTCGAAGGCGTAGGCCGCGGTCTGGTAGATCGGCACGGCGACGGCGTGCGTGGTGGCTTCCGGTTCGTAGCCGGCGTGAATAGCGATCGTCTCGTTGCGCATCGTGCCACCTCCGCGTGTGGCGGGCCGCACTTATTGGCCTCACGGCATGTGCGTTGTCCGCCATCCTCCTGTTAGAGGCGGGTGGTAAAGCGGACAATAATTCGCCTAGAGATCGAGGAAGTAACCCTAACGCTCGTTGGCGAGGTGGCCAGAATTCGGGTTAAACTGGATTAACGAATTGACGAGGTTTGCTGCGACAGCGGCGTTACTTTTGCCTTCTCCCCCTTTGGGGGAGAAGGCAGGTCAACGCGGCGATAGCCAGGCTACACCTAAGCCATCTGCTCCCACAGCCTGTGGGCGAGCACGCCGGCGCGCTTCTCGATCGCGGCCGCAGCATCGAGCGCAAGATCCTCGCGATAGCGCCCGGCAATGAGCTGGACGCCGATCGGCTTGCCGTCGTGGAGGGCCACCGGCACCACTGCGCCGGGCAGGCCCAGCACGTTGATCGCGGAAATGAAGCGGATCTCGCCCCAGAAGATCTCGCGCACGCGCTCGGGACTGACCGTGTCCTCGCGCGGGCCCGGCGTCGGCTTCACCGTGGTCGGCGCCAGCACGACCGGATACTCCTCGAAGAACAATTGCCAGGCGCGGATGTGGCCATTGCGCGCGGCCGTCGCCTGCATCCAGGCTTTGAGATCGAGCACGTTGGCCTTGGTCTTCATGCCGCCCCAGGCCTTGTGAAAATCCTCGGAGGTGACCTTCAGCATGCTGGCTTCCTGCATCACCACGGTCTCGTTGGTGATGATGTCGCACCAGGTCTGCCAGACGCCGTTGATGTCGGGCACCTCGACCTCGCTGACGCGATAGCCGGACCGCTCGAGATGATCCGCGGCCTGGCGCAGCGCCGCGGTGACCTGCGGATCGACGTCCATGTCATCGGGGATCTTTGCCAGCGCGACCTTGATCGGTCCCTTCGGCTTCGGCCCGGCCAGCGGCGCCGGCACCCACCAGGGATCGCGGGGATCGCGTTGGCTCATCACCTCCAGTGCGAGGCGAACGTCGGCAACGTGACGGGCGAGCGGCCCCTGCGCCGACATCAGATGGGCCAGCATCGGCCGCTCCGCGGTGGCGCTTCCGTTAAAAGCGGGGATGCGTCCCTGCGTCGGCTTGATGGTGGCAATGCCATTGCAATGCGCTGGCCAGCGCAAGGAGCCGCCGATGTCGTTGCCATGGGCGATGGTGCCAATGCCGGCGGCGACCGCCGAGCCAGCGCCGCCGGAGGAGCCGCCGCAGGTGATGTTCGGATCCCATGGGTTCAGCGTCAGCCCGTGCAGAGGATTGTCGGTGAAGCCGCGGAAGGAGAATTCCGGCGTATTGGTGAGCCCGATGACGATCGCGCCGGCCTTTTTCAAGTTGCGCACCACGGGGGAATCCGACGGCGCGATGAGGTCCTCGTTGGCAGGAACGCCGTTGAAATTTGGTCGGCCTTCGTAGTCGACATTCTCCTTGATGGTTACAGGCACGCCATGCAGGAGGCCGAGCTCGCCGCCCTTGGCGCGCTGCCTGTCGGCCGCATGCGCAGCCTTCAACGCCTCTTCCGAGAGATCGACGACGACGGCGTTCAGCCTCGGATTGATGGCGTGCATCCGTTCGAGATGCGCTTCGACCGTCTCGACGGCGGAGATTGCACCGGAGCGGATGGCAGCCGCGGTCTCGACCGCCGACCATTGCCAGGCCGGCCCCTTGGGACGGCGCGATGAGGCCGGCTCGAGCCGCGTGGCGTTCTTTGCCTTCTTCGCAACGATGCCCTTGCGGCTTGCGCCTTTCTTGTTCGAGGTCTTAGCCGGTTTCTTCGAAGCCGCTTTCTTCTTGGTCGTCGTCTTCGCCACGTCGCATCTCCTGAAATTGCGTCGCAGACGTTACGGATGGCGAAAGGACGTGTACAGGTGCGTTTTCTGCATGGCGCGATGGCGCGGCGCGGCGAATTGTCCGCGAACGCGCCGCTGCGCTATTCCGCCGGACAAGCCGCAACGGCGGCTTGCGCGCGGTCCAGCCGGAGGCTCCACAGCGCCAGCACGAGACCGACAGCGGTGATGCCGGATGCGACCAGAGGGAGCGCCGAAAGGCCGAGCCCGCGATCGATGGTGACACCGCCGGCCCAGGCACCGAGGGCGTTGCCAAGATTGAACGCGGCGATGTTGAGGCTGGAGGCGAGCGTGCGGCCATTGGGGCCTGCCGCTTCCAGCACGCGAAGCTGGAGCGGGGCGACGGTCGCAAAAGCGGCGATGCCCAGCAGCAGGATCAGCACGACCGCCGGGATCTTGACCGACAGCACGGCGGCAAGGCCAAGAAGCACCATGGCGAGCGCGGCGAGCGTTCCGATCAGCGCGCCGGCGAGGCCACGGTCGGCGAGCTTGCCGCCGGCGACGTTGCCGATCGCGAGCCCGACGCCGAACACCAGCAGGATCGGCGAGACTGCGGCCTCCGAAAAGCCGGTGAAACGCGTCAGGATCGGCTGGATATAGGTGAAGACGACGAACAGGCCGGCAAAGCCGAACACGGTCATGGCAAGGCCGAGCAGCACCTGCGGGCGGCCGAGCACCGAGACTTCCTCGGCAAGCGAGACCGGCTTGTCGCCGTTGCCGACATGGCCGGGCACGAGCGCGGCGACCACAGCAAAGGCGATCACGCCCATGACCGTCACGGCCCAGAACGCCGCGCGCCAGCCGAGCACCAGGCCGAACCAGGCGCCGAAGGGCACACCCAGCAGTGTCGCGACCGTGAGGCCGATGAACATGGTAGCAATCGCCGAGGCCCGCTTGTCCTCGGCGACGAGGCTCGTCGCCACCACCGACCCGACGCCGAAGAAGGTCCCGTGGGCGAGCGATGTCAGCACGCGGGCCGCCATCAGCAGCTCGTAGTTCGGCGCCAGTGCGCAGGCGGCATTGCCCAGCGTGAAGATCGCCATCAGCGCCAGCAGCACGGACTTCCGCGGCATGCGCCGTGTGGCGAGCGTCAGCACCGGCGCGCCGACGAACACGCCGAGCGCATAGCCGGAGATGAGCAGGCCCGCGACCGGCACCGAGACATGCATCTCGGCGGCGACCTGGAGCAAGAGGCCCATGATGATGAATTCGGTGGTGCCGATGCCGAAGGCACCAGCGGTGAGCGCAAGGACGGCGGGAGGCATGCGTGGCTCCGATGGATGAGACGAGCCACGCAGATAGCCGCACCGCAGCAAAACCATTAGAATGTCCGCAATCCAATCATTTGTGACGTGAATTCAACATGGCCCGCTTCGACACCAACCGCTCCGCCGAGATGGAGGTTTTCGTCCGCGTCGTCGACTTAGGCGGCTTCACGCAGGCCGCACGAAAGCTACGCCTGACGCCGTCGGGCGTGAGCAAGTTGATCTCGCGGCTCGAGGCACGGCTCGGCTCGCGCCTGGTCAACCGCACCACGCGCAAGCTGACCCTGACCGAAGAAGGCCAGGCGTTCTACCAGCGGGCCGTGCGGATCCTCGCAGAGATGGAGGAAGCCGAACGCGAGGCGGCCTCCGGTTCGGCCCCGCGCGGCCGCCTCACGGTGAACAGCAACATTCCGTTCGGCATGCTGCATGTGATGCCGCTGATCCCGCGCTTCCTGGAAGCGCATCCCGAAGTCACGCTCGATCTCGTGTTCACGGACACGCTGATCGACCTGATGCAGGAACGCGCCGACGTCGCGATCCGTGTCGGTCCATTGCGTGCGTCGCGCCTCGTCGCACGGAAACTCGGCACCAGCCGCATGGTCGTGGTCGGCGCGCCGGACTATCTCGCACGCTGCGGCACGCCGAAGACGCCGGCGGATCTCGCCGATCACCGTGGCATCGGCTGGACCTTTCCGCGCAGTATCCGCGGCTGGCCATTCAAGCGCGGCGACCACACCGAGGAAGCGGTGCCGCCGCCCGTCGCGCGCGCCAGCGACGGCGAAGCCGCGCGCCGCCTTGCGCTCGGCGGCGTCGGGCTCGCGCGCCTCGCCCTCTTCCACATCGGCCCCGACATTGAAACGGGCCGCCTCGTGCCGGTGCTGCAAAGCTACAATCCCGGCGACCGCGAAGACATCCACGCCGTCTATGTCGGCCACACCGCGCCGCTCCCCGCACGCGTCCGCGCGTTCATCGATTTCCTCGCCGAGCATGTGCGGGTGAGCGACCCGGCCCTGAAGCGCGTGGGGGATGGAAGGTGGAAATTGGTGGGATGAGGCCCGATGGCTAACAGAATGTCAGTCAACCGGGCGCCGCCATCGCAAGGAACCTATCTCTTCCCTGACAAAATGCAGCCGTGTCAGCGCTGTTCCCAAGGCAACGTAATGAGGAGCAACGCGCTGTGACATGAATTCGCTTTCTGATCGCTCGAGGTCCGCCGTGGCTGGGGCACTCATACCCGATTGCGGCCTGGGCTGAGTCTACCCACCTGATCGATAGGTAGGCAAAAGAGGAGAATCCAATGACTGAGTTCGCAAGGCCGCGCGCCATTGGCTTCAACCACATAGCTTTGGAGGTCGGAGAGATCGAAGAAGCACTAGCATTCTACGGTCGTCTGTTCAGCTTCGAGCTACGTGGCAAGACCGACACCATGGCCTTCATCGATCTGGGCGACCAGTTCATCGCGCTGCAGAAAGGCCGCCGGCAAGCAGCGGACGACGGCCGCCATTTCGGGCTCGTGGTCGACGACAAGGAAGCGGCGCGCAAGGCACTGGATGCCGCAGGTGTCGCCGTGATCGATGGACCCTTCCTCGATTTTCGCGATCCGTGGGGCAACCGCATCGAGATCGTTGGTTATGACAACGTCCAGTTCACCAAGGCTCCGAACGTGCTGCGCGGGATGCGCCTGACACACCTCGGCAAGAACGAGCATGCGAAGAAGGAACTCGCCGAGAAGGGCATGGCGGCGGGGCCAGGCTGAAACAGGCCGTGACGCTCTTATCTCTGCACGGATCAGAACCAGTGTCGTCTTTGGAACGCGCGATGGTCGCCTCCGTTGTGTTGACATATCAATCGAAGAAGCCCCCGAAATCTGTTGGGGCAGATCGGCATAGGAGTTGACCATGAAGAAGATCAGCGAGGTGATGACGCGCGACGCGAAAGTCGTAAATCCTAACGACACGATACAGAATGCAGCAAAGCTGATGAAAGAGTGCGATTGTGGCGTATTGCCCGTGGGTGAAGGTGACCGCCTCGTGGGCATGATCACAGACCGCGATATTGCGGTGCGCTGCATCGCGGACGGCAAAGGCCCGAACAGCAAGGTCCGTGACGCGATGACCCAAGAGGTGAAATACTGCTTCGAAGACGAGGACATATCTCACGTCTGTACGAACATGAGTGAGATCCAGGTACGACGGTTGCCCGTGGTAGACCGGAACAAGCGCCTGGTCGGGATCGTGTCGCTTAGCGATTTGGTGCGCCAGTCGGCAGGGACTGCCAAGGCGCTGCATGGAATCGCGCGGCCGAGCCAGCAGCACAACCAGAGTTCCGCCACCGCCTGAGTCCAACACCGACCCTGCAGCGGGGCGTGTTCCTCTGATTCAAGGGGCAGGTTCAGCACGGTGCTCCGGGAACTTCTTATTTGGATGCCGGGGAACTGAGCTGCATTAACACAGGCCGCGGACGAAAATTTCCGGGAACGACTGCGCCGTGTGGCAGTTATCCAGTTAGAGCAAGTAACTTTTGAAAGGTGGAATCCTTGAAAAAGTGAAAGCTCGAGCCCCGTCATTCCAATCATTGGATGGCGGGGTTTATTTTTGTTTCAGGCAGCCAACTGCAGGACCTTCTCTTCAATCGAGCGGCGCGAAATGCCGTACCTGTCGAGCAATTCGTCTTTCGTGCCAGAGCGCGGCAGTCGTGCAATCCCCAGCCGATGCACCGGCGCCGTCGAGCCAACCGCGGTCGACACGGCATCGCCCAGCCCGCCATCGATCGCGTGGTCCTCGACGACAATCAGCCCCTCGGTGTCACGAGCGGCTGCCGATAGCGTGACGACATCGATAGGCTTCACCGAGTAGGCATCAATCACGCGGATCGAAATCCCACGTGCATCGAGCATGTCGGAAGCGGCCAACGCCTCATGCACCGTAATACCAGCCGCAACGACAGTGAGCCGATCTTGCAGCGACGAGCGCAGCACCTTGCTGCCACCGATCGGAAACTCCTCCGCATTGGAGTAGATCACCGGCGTCTTGGGCCGTGTCGTCCGGATGTAGACGATGCCATTGGTACGCGCCGCCATCCCGGTCAGCTGCTCGGCGCTCACCGCATCTGCCGGATACAAAACCGTACTTTCGATCAGGGCGCGGAACATGGCGAGATCCTCAAGGCCCATCTGCGACGGGCCGTCCTCGCCAATCGACACGCCGCAATGGCTGCCGCACAGGACGAGATGGGCGGGCCGCGAATACTGCGCCATGCGGATAAAATCATAAGCGCGCGTGAGGAAGCAGGCGAACGTCGCTGCACATGGGATCTTGCCCGCCGCTGCGAGTCCGAGGGCGACGCCGACCATGTTCTGCTCGGCGATGAAACTCTCGAAGAACCGTTCCGGGTATCGGGCCGCGAACGGCTCTGTTCCGGTGGAGTTCTTCACGTCGCCGTCAAGCGCTACCAGCGCTGGCTCCTCGCCAGCGAGCTTCTCCAGCGCGTGCCCGAACGCCTCGCGGGTGGCGACCTTATCACCCAGCCGATAGGCGGGAGGGGAGTGTGTCGCGGCCACGCGCTGCGGGCGCGCCATCTGGCCGACCCGACGTGGCTCGACGACGGGCGGCGCCTGCGTCTCATCGCCGAGTTCGTCGAGTGCCTGCGACATCTGCTTGCGGTCGAGCGGTTTGCCGTGCCATCCGTCCGCTCCTTCCAGGAACGAGACCCCTTTGCCCTTGATGGTACGCGCGAGGAGGGCGGTCGGGCCACCGTCATGCGCGGTCCGAAATGCCGCAAGGATCGCTGTCATATCGTGACCGTCGATCTCGATGGTGCGCCAGCCGAAGCTCGCGAACCGACGCGCGAACACCGCGGTATCGTGGTGATAGGGCGCCGCCTCGCTCTGGCCGAGACCGTTGATGTCAACGATCGCCGTCACGTTCGCAAGGCCATTGAGCGAAGCAAACTGCGCGGCCTCCCACACTGAGCCTTCCGAGCATTCGCCGTCGCCAAGCAGGCAGAACACGCGGGCATCGATGCGGTCCAGGCGGTTCGCCGCTGCGAGCCCGTTGGCCGCCGCAAGCCCCTGTCCGAGCGATCCGGTCGCGACCCTGACCCATGGATTGAGCGGCGTCGGATGGCCTTCCAACGTGCTATCGATCCGCCGCAGCGACAGCGGATCCTCGCTGATGGCGCCGGCTTCGTGCAAGGCCGCCCACAGGATTGGCGCCGCATGGCCCTTCGACAGAACGAACGTATCGACATTGCGCGCGGCTGCGTCGAGCGGATCCCAGCGCATCTCGCGGAAGAACAGCGCTGCCACGATATCGGCGCACGACATGCAAGAGGTGGGATGACCCGAGCCCGCTTCCGTCGTCATGCGGATCACCAGTCGCCGCAGCCGGCGGGCCTCTGCGCGCAGATCGGCCGCATCACGGAACGCCACAGCGCGCTCACCCTTGGCGGCGAATAGCTTGAGCAGCGAGTCGAACGGATCGATGAACTTCTGGACCGCGTCGTTCTCGAGCTGGGCCGTGACCAGATCGAACGACACCCCAAGCCGACCCAGATCTTCCATGACGCGCCGCGCGCGCTGCACATCGTGCGTGACCGTGGCCTGCACAGTGCCGTGGTCGCGGAACCCTGCGATGGTCTTGCGCGTCATCGTGTTGATGGTCATTGGACCGATCAACGGTTCGACATACATGAGATCCGGATAGTCCGGGTTCTTGGTGCTGGTGCTTGCCCATAGCATCCGCTGTACCCGCGCGCCTTTCTCGGCGAGCGCCATCCAGCGGTTACTCGACCGGATATGGCTAAATGCCTGATAGGCGAGCTTGGCGTTCGCGGTCGCGACCTTGCCCAGAAGGCTGCGTGGATCAGGATCGGGAGGCAGGCGGTCGGGCACGATGCGCTGCCGCAACAGTCGATCGACGAGCACATCGATGCGACTGAGGAAAAAACTTGCGACCGAAGCGATGCGTTCGATCGGCTGGCCTGCGTCCAGCCGCCGTTCAAGCGCTCGCAGGTAGGCCTCGGCCACCGCCTCGTAGCGGGCGATCGAGAACAGCAGCGTGATGTTGACGTTGATGCCTTCGAACAGCAGCTGCTCGATGGCCGGAACCCCTGCCGGAGTGCCGGGAATCTTGATGAACAGGTTGGGCCGGTCGACCAGTGTCCACAGCCTCCGCGCCTCCTCGATCGAGGCCTCTGTGTCGTGCGCGAGGTGGGGCGATACTTCGAGGCTCACAAAACCGTCGACGCCCGCGGTCTCCTCGTACACCGGGCGCAGGATATCACAGGCGTTCCGTACGTCGCTGGTAATGAGTTCTTCATAGATGCCGGCTGGGGATCGGCCCGCCACGGCTGCGCGAGCGATGTCGTCGTCGTAATCCGCGCCTTCCGCGACCGCCTTCTCGAAGATGGCCGGATTCGACGTGATACCACGCAAGCCTTCCTCGCCAACCCGCCGTGCCAGATCGCCGCTATCGATCATTCGCCGGGTGAGATCATCCATCCAGCAGCTCTGGCCTTGCGCCAACAGTTCGATCGTCCGGTTCATATGCGGTCTCCTTGGTTCAAGCACCTGGAAAGCCGACCACGCACTGCCTTTATTGCCATTCGCCCTTGATCAGCGGACCGATGGGATGCTCGCGCGGCGACATCTTGAGCTGGCGGAAAATGTCGGCATTGCGGGCCGTCTCGTGTTCGGTCTCGATATCGATCCCATAGGCGCGCTCAGGATCAACGCGCGCGCCGATCAGGATGAACTCGGCGCCTTCATAGTCGAGCAGATGCGGGTCTTCGGATGCGAACCGCCGGCCGCGGAATTGCCGCTCGACCGGTTTGGGGTAATGCGCCTCTTCCCGCTCTGACAGTCCTGCGCCGGGCGGAGACCCGGCCTCGGGGTTCTTGATAGACAGAATGTACGCCGCCTGGCGCTCGATATTCAGCTCCTCCTGGACTTCGCCGGGCCGCCGTGGCAGTTCGAGTTCATAGCTCAAGTGGAGATTGCGACCGCGCTTGATTAGCGCATAGACGCCTTCGCCGGCGGGCCGGACCGGCGGCAGCGTGCGTTCACCGCGCGTCCTGGTCGCATAATGATGCTCACGGAATTCGTCCTCGACGGCCGGGCCGGACTTGATCGCTTCGATGAACCCCCAGATGCGTTCATGATCGCGCGCCTCGGGCAGCCGCTTGCGCCCAAGCACCGCCACACGAAGCCGGGCCTGTCGTTCCGGCTTCATCACCATGTAAAAGCGCTGGATGTCGCCGAGGTCTTCGGCCTTATCTTCCTCGATCCGGGGTCGGTAGGCAAAATAGATGTCGCCTTTTTCGACGATCTCCTCCGAGACCTCCGCCTCCGGGTCGCCGCGCCTCCGTCGCACAGAAACCATGTCGCAGCCAATCGTGCTCAACTCTTCTGCCCTGCACCCTGCTCAACGGAATGCAAACGCACGTGTTCCTAGGTTCGGGCCGGGACGCGGTGCGGCCGTGTAGTTCCTCGCAACGGGGCTGGAGGAGGCTACGGGGCTTTAGGAACGACCAAGGCTTGAGCCGCGTTGCTGCTACGCCGGGCGCGGACCCGCAGCCGCAGCCGTGAGTTCGCCATGGAGGAAGAAGGCCTCCGCAATTTCACCATCAATTTTGGGCCGCAGCATCCTGCGGCTCACGGCGTGCTGCGCCTGGTGCTGGAGCTTGATGGCGAGGTGGTCCGTCGCGTCGATCCTCACATCGGCCTGCTCCATCGCGGAACCGAAAAACTGATCGAAAACAAGACCTATCAGCAATCGATCGGGTATTTCGACCGGCTCGACTATGTCGCACCGATGAACCAGGAGCATGCGTTCTGCCTCGCAGCGGAGCGGCTGCTTGGCCTGGAAGTGCCGCGCCGCGGCCAACTGATTCGCGTGCTGTTCTGTGAAATCGGACGCCTGCTCTCGCATCTGCTCAACATCACGACCCAGGCGATGGACGTCGGGGCGCTCACCCCACCGCTGTGGGGGTTCGAAGAGCGTGAGAAGCTGATGGTGTTCTATGAACGCGCGTCCGGTGCGCGCATGCACGCAAATTACTTCCGTGTCGGAGGCGTGCATCAAGACCTGCCACCGAAGCTGATCGATGACATCGAAGCCTTTTGCGATCCGTTCCTGCGCGTGGTGGACGATCTGGATCGGCTGCTGACGGGACTTCGTATCTTCAAGCAGCGCAACGTCGATATCGGCAGGGTGACATTGAAGCAAGCCTGGGAGTGGGGATTTTCGGGCGTCATGGTGCGTGGCTCAGGCGCCGCCTGGGACCTTCGCAAGGCGCAGCCCTATGAATGCTATCCGGAGATGGATTTCGACATTCCGATTGGCAAGAACGGTGACTGTTATGACCGCTATCTGGTCCGCATGGAAGAAATGCGCCAGTCGGTGCGCATCATGCGACAGTGCATCGCCAAACTCCGCGCTCCTGACGGGCAAGGTCCGGTCGCAGTGCAGGACAACAAGATCTTTCCTCCGCGCCGCGGCGAGATGAAGCGCTCGATGGAAGCCCTGATCCATCATTTCAAGCTTTACACAGAAGGCTTTCACGTGCCTGCCGGGGAGATCTATGCGGCAGTGGAAGCCCCCAAGGGCGAGTTCGGCGTGTATCTGGTTTCCGATGGGACCAACCAACCCTACAGGTGCAAGATCCGCGCTCCATCGTTCGCGCATCTGCAGGCGATGGACCTACTCTGCCGCGGCCACTTGCTCGCCGACGTCTCGGCGATCATCGGGTCGCTGGACATCGTGTTTGGGGAGATCGATCGATAATACCGTGAAAGGAGATCGCCATGCCACAGATCCAGATCGGCCAGCAGCCGGTCACGCAAATTACGATCATCGAAGCCGAACCAGAGAAGCAGGCCGAGGCCCTATCGCTCATGAGGGAGCGAGCTCGCTTCATGCAGCGTCAGCCGGGGTTCATTTCCGTCAGCCTGCATCGCAGCCTCGATGGGCGTCGTATCGTGAATTACATTCAATGGGAAAGCCGTGATCTCCTACGGGCCGCGCACCAGTCACCTGAATTTCGCAAAGCCTGGAGTCAGTTCGGAAGTCTCACCGACGATATCGATCCTCATTTGTACGAGGTCGCCGACGTCCTCGCGAAGAGCGAGTGAAACCGGCGCTCGATGAGCGCGAGAGCGAAACGCCTCAGCTCATGTGCCCACGATGATGGAACTGGAGCAGCACGGGGCTGTTAGGCGCACATGAACATCCGACGCGCTTTTTCGAGGACAGCCCGTCCTGCCTGGAAGG
The DNA here is from genome assembly GCF_023375135.1 of Bradyrhizobium sp. C-145. Taxonomy (NCBI): domain Bacteria; kingdom Pseudomonadati; phylum Pseudomonadota; class Alphaproteobacteria; order Hyphomicrobiales; family Nitrobacteraceae; genus Bradyrhizobium; species Bradyrhizobium sp. C-145. Next base: position 9,207,010 of record NZ_CP088150.1, read on the forward strand.
TGGGACTATTTGCACTTGCGCTATCGCCGCTATCCGCCCTTGCTCAAGACGGCTCCGTTCTGACCTATCATGGCGACAACAGCCGAAGCGGCCAGTACGTCGTTCCCGCGCTATCCTGGGATAAAGCCAGATCGGTTCAGCTGGATCGCACGTTCAACGCCCGTGTCGCGGGCTCGATGTACGCTCAGCCGCTGTACTGGCGTCCTCCTGGCGCGAACGCCGGGATGCTATTCGTGGCCACCGAGGACGACGTCGTCCAGGCCCTCGACGCGACGACCGGTAAGGAATTGTGGAGGCGCGTGGTCGGGCGTCCAGTGCGCCGTTCGTCGCTGCCGTGCGGAAATATCGATCCGCTTGGTATTACCGGGACGCCGGTGATCGACCCTGCAACCCAAGCCATCTATTTCGATGCTGCCGTGGAGCGAGGAAACGGCCCGCGCCACGAAGTGTTCGCGCTTTCGACAAAGGATGGCAGCGTTCTCCCCGGCTGGCCGATCGATGTGGCCGACCTTCTGCAAAAGGCAGGACGACATTTCGACCCGAGCGTCCACAACCAGCGCGCGGCGCTCACGCTTCTCGACGACACTGTCTATGTCGCCTTCAGTGGCCATTTTGGTGATTGCGGGAACTATCACGGCTGGGTGGTCGGACTTTCCCTGCGCGAGCCCGGCAAGCATGTCAGCTTCGAAACGCGTGGGCGAGGGGGCGGGATCTGGGCGCCGGGCGGTCTGAGCGTCTCGGAGCAGGACATCTACTTTGCGACTGGGAATACGCTCGGCGCGCCGACCTGGAGCGACGGTGAAGCCGTGTTTCACTTTGGACCCGACCTGCGCCGCAGAGACGACAAGAGGGACTATTTTGCGCCATCGGATTGGAAAACACTCGATGCCGCCGATGCGGATCTCGGGGGCAGCAATCCGCTTACTTTCAACATATCCGGAGCGGGCGGGGACCGCGCTCTGATTCTGGCGCTGGGGAAGGATGGCAAGGCTTATCTTCTCGATCGAAATAGTCTCGGCGGCGTCGGCGGCCAGCTGGCGGTCGAAACAGTAGCCCAGTCGTCGATCGTCACCTCGCCGGCCGCCTATCGCGTCGGCGATGATGTCTTTGTTGCCTTCCAGGCCTCCGGAGCGCATTGCCCGCAGCCCGGCCGAGGTCACGATTTGACGGTCTTGAAGATCGCAGCGGGCTCCCCGCCGGCGATGGCCACTGCCTGGTGCGGTGCGCTCCGCGGCCGCGGCTCCCCCGTTGCGACCACCACGGACGGCCATTCCAACCCGATTGTTTGGATTGTTGGCGCCGAAGGCGACAATCGGCTGCACGCGTTCCGCGGCGATACCGGCGAACCGATTTTTGTAAGCGAGGCCTTGAGCGGCCTCCGACGCTTCCAGACGCTGATCGCGACGCAGGACCGCCTCTATGTGGGCGCCGACGGGCGCATTTACGCCTTTCATTTTTGAAAGGCACGCATATGCAGCTTCACGAGACCGGATGGCACCTCTCCCATACCGGGAACTCAGCATTGGCCTCATTTGTTCAATGGTGAGATCCCCTTGAAGCTGGGGTCTCGCGTTTGCAGCCCTGCCAACGCGGAAGTGATCCCATCCCGCTCGGGGCCGGTCATCTCGCGAACGGAGCTATAGATGGCGGAATTGGCCTGTCACTCCGAGATGCGGCTGTTCGCGCTGAACGCGACGGCCGATCTTGGCAAAGCCACGGCTCAGGCGTTGGGTTGGTCGCTTGCTGCACACGAGGAGCGTGAGTTCGAGGATGGCGAGCACAAGGCGCGCCCCCTCGATTCGGTCCGTGGCACAGACGCATACGTGATACAAACCCTGCATAACGGGCCAAACCAGAGCGTAAACGACAAGCTATGCCGATTGCTCTTCTTCATCGGCGCTCTCAAAGACTGCGGCGCCGCTCGCGTCACCGCGGTCGTGCCGTATCTTTGCTATGCGCGAAAGGATCGCCGCACCAAGCTCAACGACCCGGTAACGACGCGCTACATTGGCAGCCTCTTTGAGGCTGTTGGTACCGACGCCGTCGTCGCCCTTGAGGTGCACAATCCGGTTGCGTTCGAAAATGCCTTCCGCTGCCGGACCGTCGCCCTCACGTCGACAACGCTATTCGTTAAGTTTGCCGCGCAATTAATGGATGAAAGCTTCAGCGTGGTGTCTCCGGATCCCGGTGGCGTGAAGCGCGCACAACTCTTGCGAGAAGCGTTGGAAGCCACGCTGCATCGTCCGATCGGCAAGGGGTACGTCGACAAGCACCGCAGCGCCGGCGTGGTTTCGGGCGATCTCTTGGTCGGCGATGCAGCCGATGCGACAGTGCTCATCATTGACGATCTGATCAGTACCGGAACCACGCTGCTGCGTGCCGCGCAGGCGGCCCGGCGCGCCGGCGCCCGTCGCGTATTGGCTTTCGTGACACATGGGCTATTCATGCCTGGCTCCGCCGAGGTCGTTGCGAATCCTGACATTGAGCAGTTTGTCGTGACCGATGCGGTGCCCGTTCGAATTGACGATGCTGCTGCGCGCGCCAAGGTCAAAGTCCTCCCTGTCGCCCCACTGCTCGCCGAGACGATACGCCGGCTGCACGAGAACCGCGATCTCGCCGACCTCCTGGTCTTCTGAGCAATCCAACCAGCTTGATTGCGTCCGATGCCGCCAGGCGAAGATATTGGCGCGCGACCCGCGGCCACTTCTCGGGACTGCGCGGCTCGGGCTCGAGGAGATGGGCGATCGCAAGACGGGCGCGCAATGTTGCACGATGACACCGATAGAACGTCATTAGCTCGTCGCCCGGACTGTCCTTGAGTTCTTGCCGCATCCGTCGTGTAATGTACTCGCCGATCCATCCTGCCCCAAGGCGCTCGCATTCAAGGTCAAGGAAAGCGATCTCGTCAAATGGATCGACCGCACGCAGGCGCGGATTGAATTCGATGCAGTCAATGATGCGAACTGGATCGCCAAGCCAGATGTGCTCGGGCCGCAGGTCGCCGTGACCATCAATGATCTTTCGGCGACGGATGCGATCGGCGAGGAGGTCTGATCGGCGATCGAGGAAACGGCGTTGCATCTGGTCGATCCACTGTATCAGCCCTGCCGGCATCGCGAGCCGCCTGTCAAGAAGGACGCGCCGATTGTAGTCGAGGCTTCGGTACCATTCGGCTAGTCGGACGGCCGACGAAATGAAGGTAGGCTGTGCACGCCGATAGAACTGGGCAAGGACAGCGGCCAGCCGATCAAGCTCCCAAGTTTTGACATCCCCATCAACAATGCTGTTGTCCAGCATATTCCGCTCGTCGAGGCGACGCATCATGACGAGCCAATCTACCGCCTCCCCTGGGCCACCGATGGCAAGCCCCTTGGGAGACCAGACCAGCGGCACGACGTCGAGATATACGTCCTGGGCGAGGCGGCGATTGAGGCGCAGCTCAGCCCGGCATGCAGCCTCACGTTTGGCCACGCTGGAAAAGTCAAGATATGGAAAGCGGACCGGCTTCTTCAGCTTGTAGACTTTATCCCCGACGAGAAAGACCCATGACATATGGGTCTCGCGAGTGGTGATGGTGGCTGCGCCTTCCGGATACACATTTCGCCGGCTCAGAAAGTGTACTTTGTCACGCAGCCGCAGCTCGCGGATTTCGCTCTCGATCTGCTCTCGCGCTTCCATTGCTGGCGTCCATCAACGCTGCAGGAACGGCGCAGCCCCCGCTTGCCGAGTTGCATTGATCGCCTGCACCTTAGAGGCCTTCATCCAATCTGGATCCCAATCTGGGCCGCCCAATCTGGGCGAGCGATACCACAGGAGCGGTTCCCGCCCCGTCGCCGGGCGGCTTGTCGAAGCCGACGCGAAGGCCTTCCGGAGCTGCGAAACCAAAGCTGGCAGCGCCCGTTGGTAGCAAAGGAAATAAGAAGTGAGAGCGAAAATGGTTGCTCGTGCTCGACCGGGACGGAGCAGTGAGGTCCGGGACGTTTCCATTCCACCTAGGGGGCTTGCCGGCATATTACACATTCCCGAAGGCAGCCGTGCCGTAGTCGTCTTTGCCCATGGAAGCGGATCGAGTCGCTTCAGCCCGCGCAATACGGCAGTTGCCGCCGCTCTCAATGATCATGCGCTAGCGACCCTGCTGTTGGACCTCTTGACCTTCGATGAAGAAGCGAACCGCGCGAATGTATTCAACATTGAGCTGCTGGCCGACCGTTTGCTCGATGCGGTGCGCTGGCTGGATCAGGACCGGACCATGGCTCGGTTTGCGGTAGGTCTGTTCGGCTCGAGCACGGGAGCAGCAGCAGCGCTCATGGCAGCAGCCCGGCTCCGCAGCCGAATCGGCGCTATCGTCTCACGCGGCGGCCGTCCCGATCTCGCCGGCGATGCAATCGATCAAGTCAATGCTCCAACCCTCTTCGTGATCGGCGGCAATGACTTCGGGGTGATCGAACTCAATCAAGATGCATTTGCGCGGCTTCGAGAACCCAAGGCAATCGAGATCGTTCCGGGAGCCAGTCATCTCTTTTCGGAACCGGGAGCCCTCGAACAAGTGACAGACCACGCAGCACGATGGTTCGCCCGTTACCTCACTCCTATGGCTCCAGGAGCAGGTTCGAAGGCAGGACAGCGACATGCCGTTCAGAGATAGAATCGAAGCGGGTCGAAAGTTGGCGGCGCCCCTCGCCACGTACGGGAACCAGCACCCAGCCATTCTGGCGCTCCCTCGGGGTGGCGTGCCCGTGGCAGCTGAGGTCGCAGCCGCGCTGCATGCGCCGCTCGATCTCATCATCGTTCGCAAGGTCGGCGTCCCGTTCCAAAACGAGTTGGCAATGGGTGCCGTCGTAGATGGTGGCGCACCGATCGTGGTGCGCAATGATGATGTCATTCGGCTCGGAGGCGTCAGCGAAGCCGATTTCCAAGCCGAGTGCCGCAAGGAGATTGCCGAGATAGAGAGGCGGCGTCAGCGCTATTTGGGAGATCGTCAACGTCTTGAGATTTCCGGTCGGACGGCAATCGTTATCGACGATGGCATTGCGACCGGCGCCACCACGCGGGCCGCCTTGCAGGCGACGCGAAAACGAAATCCAAGCCGGCTCGTCCTCGCGGTTCCCGTTGCACCGACCGAGATTGTCCCGCAAATGCGCGCAGAATGTGATGATTTCGTATGTCTTGAGGAACATACCGCGTTCGCCGCCATCGGCTACTACTATCGGGATTTCGGGCAGGTCTCCGACGGCGAGGTGCTCGACATGTTACGACGCTTTCCGATTTCGTCCGATCCGCGCCAGTCGCGGGAAAGAGCCCAGCCATGATCGACTGTCCTTTCTGCAAAATCGTCAGCGGCGAGATTGCGTCAGCGAAAGTGTATGAGGACGAGGAACATCTCGCCTTTCTCGACATTCGCCCGCAATCCCCCGGGCACACTCTCATCATCCCAAAGAAGCACCAGCGCTGGGTCTGGGACGTACCGAACGTTGGCGCGTATTTCGAAGTCGTACGGACGGTTGCGCGCGCAATGCAGAACGCGTTCTGCGAGGAAATACATTCCCGCATCATGGGCGAAGAGGTGCCGCATGCGCACATTTGGCTGTATCCCGCTCCAGGCAGGGCGAAAGGCGACCCGAGAGATTTTGAGCGGAATGCGAAGGCAATTCGCGACGCACTTGAGCCGCAATGATCCGGAGTTCTGGGCATCACGTTCGCCGACATTCATCGTGCAGCGGCCTGATGCGCCGTGTTCAGCCTTAGGAACAAGCGCCCTCGACGCGATGTTTTCCCATCAGCGCCACTGCTTGCGAGGCAGCGATGTTCCTGCACCGGATCAAAATCCTCACGCTCGCCGGGTTCACGATATGGATCGACATCTCTTGGCTTATCCTGGCAGCGCTGTTGATCTGGACGCTGGCGCTCGGCGAGTTCCCTCGCACGGTTCCGAATTTGTCCGCCGCCACATACTGGTGGATGGGATTCGCAGGCACGATCGGCCTGTTCATCTCGATTATCCTGCATGAGCTGAGCCATGCGCTGATTGCGCGGCGTTACGACATGCCGATTGCCGGCATTACGCTATTCATCTTCGGCGGGGTCGCCGAACTGAACAAGGAGCCGAGCAGCGCCAAGGCAGAATTCCTTATGGCGATCGGTGGGCCGATCGCCAGCATGGTGCTTGGCACCATCCTGCTCCTAGTCGCTGCCGCAAGCGAGAAGACCGTTTCGCCCGCCGCATTCGGGGTGCTCGACTACCTTGGCGGCCTCAATTGGATCTTGGCACTGTTCAATCTCATTCCCGCCTTCCCGCTGGACGGCGGACGGGTGCTGCGCGCTGGCCTTTGGGGCTGGATGAACGATTTTGGACGGGCCACGCGCATTGCCGCCGGCAGTGGCGAGTTCTTCGGCCTTGCCATGATCCTGTACGGGATCCTGGAATTCATCACCGGCAGCACAATCAGTGGCGTCTGGCTGTTCTTTATTGGCTTGTTCCTGCACGGCGCCGCCGGCGCGGCACGGCACGAGTTGACGCTACGCCACACCTTCGGCGGGCTTCCCGTTTCCACGCTCATGCAACGCAACCCGATCGGCGTCGCCCCGGATATTTCCATTGCGGAATTGGTCGAGGATTACTTTTACAAGTATTACTTCAAGGCTTTCCCCGTGCTGCGCGACGGCGAACTCATTGGCTGCATCATGGCGAAGGATGTCCGCGATCTTGGTCCCTCCGACACCACCCAGCGCCGCGTCGCTGATGTCATGCGCCCCTGCTCGCCGGAGATCATTGTCCCTCCGCATCTGGATGCACTGGAGGCGCTTGCAAGGATGCAGGGCGGTCGGCACAGTCGTCTGCTCGTGGTTGAACAGGGACGGCTTATCGGCGTCCTGGCCTTGTCCGATATGCTTCAATACCTCTCGCTCAAGCAGGAGCTCGACCAAAACATGCAGGATCTGCCATGGAGCGCTGCCAAGACCCGTGATGCGGGATCTGCCCACTACGTGCATCCCGCCCGCTAACGCGCGAGCCAGTATCCAAGCAAATTCGCTCAGATTGCGTTTAGCGGATGGCAACAGGGAACGCATTGTCCGCAATTGCCTTTGATCCCGTTGGGGAAGCGATTGAGGACTTCGGCTCGGTTCTTGAGATAAGGAAGCAGGTAAGGCGCGATCTTTTCATAGTAGGCGATCACGTCACCCTTGGTGTATCGCTCCTTGGGCCAGAATGTCTTGTCGAGGTGGGTAAGCTTCACGATCATGCGCGCTCCCGTCTGACTTGCCGCGCGGGCTTGTCGCTGCGCATGCCGAGAAACACCGGATGGCGCATCTCCCCCTCGCGGGTCCATTCCGTGAACTTGACCTGGCACACGAGCCGCGGCTTGATCCACGTGGTCTGGTCCTCGTGCGGAACGTCCGAAAACGGCTTCTTGTCTGTCCTCAACTTCATCATGCGCGCGTGCAGCGTCGCAAGCATCTCTCGGGGGAATCCCCCACCGCTGTGGCCAACATAGACAAGCTTGCCCTTGTCGTACACGCCAAGCACCAGCGAGCCAAAGTGCTGGCGGCTCCCGCGCGGCTCGGTGAAGCCGACGACAATGGCTTCCTGTTCTTGGTCGGCCTTGATCTTGAGCCAATCTTTCGTGCGCCTGCCCGAGTGGTAGAGACTTGCGGCACGCTTCGCGATGATGCCCTCCTCCCCCGCTCGTCGCGCTTTGTTGAACGCCGCCTTGCCATGCCGCTTTCTGTGTCCGCTGTAGTGGACGAGTGGGTGCCGGGTAAGGATGGCGTGCAAACGGCCCTTGCGCTCAAGCAACGGCTTGCCACGCAGATCGCGGCCATCGAGGAAGAGCAGATCGAACACATAATAGCGGAGACGCGCCTTGCCTTTCAGCGCGTTCTGCAGCAGCTGGAATCGGGATCGGCCCTCCGCGTCGAGCGCCACCAGTTCGCCGTCAATCACGGCATTGCGCTTGATGATATCGAGCGCTTCGGCGACCGGGGCATAACGCTTGGTCACGTCGTTGCCATTGCGCGAGTAGAGGGAGCCATTTCTGCCTCCGGTTTTTGCGACAAGCCGGAAGCCGTCCCATTTCGTCTCGAAGATCCACTCCTTGTCATCGAATGGCGCGTCGATGAGGGTCGCCAGCATTGGCCTGAGGTCACTTTTTCGCATGCGTCTTGATCAACAGCCATTGCGTCGGGCTCTTCAGGCGCACGAGCGAATATGCCCCGCGAAACTTGCTTCCCTTGAGAACGAAGCTCATGCGTCCTCGCCGCAAGCCTGCTCGCATGGTTCGCTCGCTCTCTGCTGCGCTGGTCGCGCCCTCGGCTTCGTAAGTGCCGCCGTCCCATTTTTCAACGAGCCCTGCGCGTCGAAAACTCGCGTCAATGCCGTCGGTTCCAAGGCGAATCGGCGGCCGGTCTTGGCGCTGTTGGAAATCAGTGGCGCGACGGCAGTTGATAGAGCCAGAGCATTTGCATTGCCAGGCTTGGCGCCGGAACCAATGGCCAAGGCACGCGTCGCCAATACACATCTCGATCACCGTCGTGTCGCGCCTGAAGGCCCGTTCCGACGACCGCGGCTCTACGTGGTTGGCGAGGCACCCGGCGCAGAGGAAGCTGCGCAGGGCAGGCCTTTTGTCGGTCCGGCCGGCAGGGCGTTGCGCGAGATGCTGGATGAAGCTGGGATCGATCCCCAACAGGTGCGTTTGGCAAACGCCATTCCTTTCCGGCCAATCGCGCATTCCAAAGATCGGAAGCCACGTAATCGCAGCCCAACAATCGAGGAAGTCGATCGCTTTGGCGCAGCAGTGCTGATCGACATTCGGCGTTCCAGGCCAGGCGTGATCGTTGCTCTTGGCAGCACAGCGGCTCGCCTGTTCGGCGAGTCGCAATCGATCCGCGTGACGCGCAGGGCAAAGCTCCAATTTGAAGGTCACCCGCTCCGCATCACTTTCCATCCAGCTTACGTCCGCCGCTTCGGCGGACGGAACGGCGACGCCTGGCGTCACGCGGTCGCCGATCTACGCCGGGCCTGGAACGACTCGGCAGTTCGTTTGGATCCAAATCGTGGTTGAGGATCTCGACAGGGCGTACTGCCGACGCCTTGAGCCCTCGGCCGTCGACACATCCGGTTAGAAGACGGGGATTCGCGGTGTTGCATCCAAGCTCTTCGATTTGAACCGCAAGATTGCATGTCTTGTCGACCCTCGGGTGATCCCTCTTGAATGAGCACGATCAATGAAGTGCAAGGTCATCAGCGATCATGAGATCGTTCCGCCACTGTCGTGCTGTATTGACAGCACAGATCGTGGCGCTTGTGGCTTGGACCCTCCGACGTTGATTGCTCTTCGGCGCACGGTTCGGGTTCGAGTTCTGTCGGCGCGCTGCGAGATACTCTGGTCGCGCGGATGTCCGATCTGCTCGCACCAATATCCCAATCTGCGGCGGGCGCAGTCGACGCATAGCAATGGGCTACCGAACCCAAGCGCGCGAAATCGTGGTTTGGCGCATGAAATCGACCAAATGGCGAAGAGAGTGTCAGTCAATCCGCTTTGAAAGATCAAGCATTTTTGTTCTTCCTAGGCCAAAACCCACCATTCGAGCTACCGCCGAAAACCGGCGCTTCACGCCCGATCTTTTCATCGAAACTCTCGTGGCACATCGAAGCGACTGACCCGATCCGTCAATTTTTCACCGGCGGCATGAGCGCCGCGACGAACTCTCGCTTCGGCGCCAACTGGTCCTCGATGTAATCCCCGCAACGCCGCGCGACTCGTATTCACGCACCGCTCGCTGGGAAAAACCGGCGTCAGCGTACCCTTACCGCGCACGTCGATCTGCCGCACGCAGCGCCCGCGGAATAGGATTTAGACCTGACCGCCCATAACGGCACTAGCGGCCAATCCGTCGCCGGGTCGATGCGATGAAGCGAGGGCCGCAAATCTCGGGATGCCGAGCGGCCAACGCCCGCGAAATTAATTGCTTCTGCATTGCGACGTCGCTCCCTAGGGTCGGCCTGTGCTTGACGAATTCCAACGTCCGCACGAGCACGGTCAAGTGCGTGATCCCGGAAAGAGGCGACTACGATCATGAGCAATGCCATCACTGCCACCGGAGAGAAGCCGCTAACTCCGGCCATGCTGCGCGAGTTGTCGATGCGGTGCAATTGGCGAGGTCTGGTCCGTGCGGTCAGCCACTACGGCGTCATCATCGTTGTCGGCGCGCTGATCTGGCTGGTCTCGTCGCGATACGGAATCGTCTGGACGTTGCCGCTGGTCGTCGTCCAAGGTTACTTTGTCGCATTCCTGTTCATGGTGGTACACGAGACCGCCCACAAGACGGCGTTTCGCAGCCGCGCTCTTAATCTCGCCTTCGGTCATCTCTCCTCGTTCGCGGTCGGCTTGCCTTACGAATATTACTGCCTGTTCCACTGGGATCATCATCGGTATACGCAGGATCCAAAGAGGGACCCAGAATTGCTGTCGGTTCCGATCCCGACCTCGGACGCGCAACTGGTGATCGTCTACAGCGGTCTGCGGCAAGTTGCCTTCCGGGTGTGGCTGATGCTTCGCCATGCGTTGACCGGCAACGCCACGTCACCCTGGATTCCGGAAAGCAAGCGCTGCGTTGTCGTGAGGGAAGCACGCCTCTATCTGGCAGGCTACGTCGCGCTGCTGCTGGCATCGGTCGCGCTGCACACCTTGTTCCTGTTGTGGGTCTGGGTCGTCCCCGTGTTCGTCGGTCAATTGTTTCTGCGTCCGTATCTCCTTGCCGAACACACCGGTTGCGATCGTACGCGCAGCGCCTTCCAGAATACCCGCACCACCTATACCGCCATGTTCGTGCGCTGGTTTGCATGGAACATGCCCTATCATGTCGAGCACCATGCCTATCCTTCGATTCCGTTCCATGCGCTGCCGAAACTGAACGGGATCGTCGCCGATCAGATCGTCTACAGGGGCCCAGGCTACATCGCAGTGACGCGGCAGACGTGGGCCTGGTTTCGCCGCGCACGCAACGGCATCGAAAGCTCGATCGGTTCTGATTGAATCGGGATTAGGGCTTGGCGAAGGCCAGCAGAGCGCCGTTCTCGCAGGCTACGAAGCGCCCAAGGTGTGAGCAGCTTGATGAATTTATTGCACCAGTCACAGTCGGAAGCTGGTCTGCTTGCGCAAAAATTGGACAGCATCGAGCCTTGTCGATTAATTGCTTCACGGTCTCCCGTCTTGAGACGACCCTCTCGTCACGGTCGATCACTCCGGTCGCCGGCATCACAGGGGTTTGGCATGCGATCAACAACCGCTCTTCGCTCTGCCGTGTTCGTGCTTACTGCGTCCTTCCTGTTTGCGACGCCTCAGCGCGCGACCGCCGAAGAATTGCTGAAGGCGCGGCTCGCCCAGAATCTTGGGCCGATCTCGGGACTGGCGATTGTCGCCAATGCGAAGGGCATTTTCGCCAGGCAGGGGCTCGACATCTCGGTCTCCAATTTCACCAGCGGGAAGCAATGCCTCGATACGGTGCTTGGAGGAGGGGCGGATATCGCGACAACTGCCGAGGCGCCGGTCACGGCGGCCGCGATGGCGCAACAGCCGATCGCCTTCGTGGCGGGGATGGAATATTCGGATCTCAAGACCATGACCGCGGCTTCTGCCGGGATCAAGACGAAGGCCGATCTGCGTGGAAAGCGAATCGCCTTTACGGCCGGAACCGGCAGCGAAGTTTACACGTCGGTTCTGTTGAAAGCGGCGGGCCTGACTTCGAAGGACGTGACGCTCGTCAACCTGCGACCTCAGGAGATGCTCCCCGCCATGGCGGCCGGCAGCATCGACGCGTTCGATACGTGGGAGCCGCACGTCGCGAATGCGAAGAAGGCTCTTGGCGAAGGCGCGATCCCGCTTGAGACCAAAGGTCTCTACTCGGAGACCTTCAACATTGTCGTGACGCAGCCTTACCTCGCGGCCAACCCGGCGATCGTGAGCAAGTTCCTGGCGTCCCTTATCGAAGCCGAGGGCTGGCTCAAGGCGCATCCGGATGATGCGATCGACGTCATCGCCACAGCGACCGGGATGAAACGCGACGATGGCTTCGATCTGGCCGGACTATGTCTACCGTGTGCGCCTCGACGACAGGATTCTCACGACTCTGAAAACCCATGCTGCCTGGCGGCTCGAGACCGGCAATCATCCCCCTGGAGCGAGCATGCCCGATTTCTCGAAAGTCCTGGTGACGGCGCCGCTGAAGACGCTCGATCCAGCTCGCGTCACGTTGGAGGCGCGCCCGTGAGTGTCGGAAGACGCAGCAGCGCGAGCGCGACCGCACGGCTGAGCGTACTGTTCGCCGTCCTCTCCGTGCCCGCCTTCACAGGCGTGTGGGAACTGGTTGCGCGCTCCGGCATCGTGAACGCCGTGCTGTTTCCGCCGCCATCGACCGTCGCTGTCGCCATTCTCGAATGGATTCGCAGCGGACAGTTCTTCGCCGACCTGATGGCGAGCCTCTCGCGCGTGGCCGGGGGATTTGCGATCGGGGCCGCGGGCGGGATCGTGCTCGGCGTGCTGACTGGCCGGTTTCGGCTGGTGTCCAGCCTGCTTTCACCCTTGTTTCACATCCTTCGTCCAATTCCTCCCGTCGCCTTCGTGCCGATCGTCATCCTTTGGTTTGGCCTCTCGGAGACAGGCAAGCTTTTCCTGGTCGTTTGGGGAGTGTTCTTCACGGTATGGCTCGCGACCCACATCGGGGTGCAGAAAGTCGACCGCGAACTTATCCGTGCCGCCCAGATGCTCGGCACGCCGCAGCCACAGATGCTGTGGGAGATCGTCCTTCTTGGCGCGCTGCCCTATATCACGGTCGGTCTTCGGACCGCGGTAAGCATCTCCTTCTACACGCTGGTCGCCGCCGAATTGGCGGGAGCGTTCGCCGGCATCGTCTACCGTATCGAAATTGCGCAACAGAACATGCAAACGGGTCAGGTCATGGGCGGGTTGGCGGCTCTCGGGCTGCTTTCCTTCGTCGCCGACCGTTCCTTCGCGGCTCTTGCCGAACGTGCCGTGTGGTGGCGATGACCCCGAGCCTGCTTCGTCCAGACCAGTCGCTCAGGCTCGTGGATACGTATTCGCCGTCCGCCCCGGCGCGTCAGGCGATCATCCGGGTCGAGGATTTGAGCATCGTCTTCGATGCGCCGAGCGGACAGGTCATCGCGGTCGATCGCGTATCCCTGGCGGTAGCCCAGGGAGAATTCGTCTCGATCGTCGGTCCATCCGGCTGCGGCAAGTCCACGCTCCTGAATGCGATGGCCGGCCTCGAGCGGCCGTTCGAGGGCCAAGTGCTCATGGCCGGCAAAGCAATGCGCGCACCACGACCCGAGATCGGGATGGTCTTCCAGCAGCCACATCTGTTTCCGTGGAAATCGGTACGCCGGAACATCGCGCACGGGCCGCGCGCCCTCGGCAAGCCGAAAGCGGAGGCGCTGCGGATTGCCGACGACCTCATCGAGATGATCGGGCTGACCAAATTTGCGTCGGCATATCCGCACACGCTATCTGGAGGCATGCAGCAGCGGGTTGCGATTGCCCGTGCCCTCGCCAACCAGCCGCGCGTGCTGTTGATGGACGAGCCGTTCGGAGCGCTGGATGCACAGACCCGGGCGGTCATGCAGGACAATCTGCTCGAGCTCCGCGAGCGGATCAACGCAACAATCGTCTTCGTCACACACGACATCGATGAAGCGATCCTTCTCTCTGACCGTGTGCTGATCATGAGCGCGGGACCAGGCCGCATCCTCAAGGATCTTCAGGTGAGTCTGCCGCGACCGCGCTCCAGCGCCATCGTTGCGGAGGCTGCCTATCTCGGCCTCAAGCGGGATTGCCTTGACCTGATCCGCTCGGAAGGCCGCCGGGCCTTCGAGCAAATGGAAGTCAAGGCGTAGGCGCCTGACGACAGCTCTGGCATGGCTCTTGAATGGCTTTCCTTGCGGCGGGCAAGGGAGCGAGCAGATGTCAGCGGCAAGTCTCAGGAATACGACCGGCATCATGCTGGCGGGATCGGATGCTCTGGTCGGGTCGCTGCCCAGCTTGTTGGATCCGTTGTGTGAGGCTGACCGGCGTCGTGTCCTCGCCATCGGCCGCGAGGAGGTCCTGCAGGCAGGCAAGCATGTCTGGCGCCAGGGCGATCTGCAGAACGGCATTTATCTGATCGAAGAGGGGCGTATTCGCAGCTACTACGCGGCTCCTTCCGGACGCGAGGTGACGTTGGCCTACTGGTTCGCCGGCAATTTCGTCGGCGGCCCGGATCTGTTCGGTACTGGTGCCCACGTATGGTCTTCGGTCGCGGTGGAACGGAGCCAGGTTACGTTCTTGCCCGGCCCGGCCCTGCGCGCACTGGCGCTTCAATCGGCTAGTATCGCGGTCGCGCTGCTGGATGCGCTCGCCTTCAAGGCACGGTGCTATTCGGCCATGGCGCAAATGCTGGGGACCCGCTCGGTGACCGAGCGGTTGCATCGTCTGTTGGTCTTCCTCTCGAAGATCTACGGCTCGCAGCAGGGCCGTGAGATCGTGATCGGGATCCCGTTCACACATGGTGATCTCGCCAATCTGATCGGTTCAACACGCCAATGGGTTACGGTGCAGCTTTCCCGCATGCAGGCAAGGGGTGTCATCCGTTATCACCGAGGCCTGATTGTAATCCTCAATCCGCGCGCTCTCGATCTCGAAGTCGTCTAGGACGCGGCCTTCGGATATACTCTTGGATCGAACAGTGCAGCCTTCGCATCGGGCAGCCATCGCTCGGCAAGGTCGAGAAGAGCATAGTCGTACCACGCAGGCGCTAGCAAAGTGATGCCCATCGGCATGCCGTTGCCGAGCGTTGCGTTGGGAACTGCCACCGCGCACAAGTCCACGAGATTGGCAAAATAAGAGTAATAACCGAGGCGACTATTGAGCGTGATAGGATCTTCCATCATCTCCGAGATCGTAAAGGGGCGTGGCGCGGTAGGTACTACCAAGACATCGATCTCCTCGAAAAGCGATTGGATCTGGCGTCGCAGCTTCAAGAGTCGATGTTGCGCGGCGAAAGCATCTATTGCGGAAAACCGGACAGCTGCGCTCAGCACGTTGCGGATGACGTCAAGCAGGTTTCCATGGTCGATGTCCAGGAGCGCGCTGATCGCCGCATGACGTTCGGCAATCCAAGGCCCTGAAAAGAGCATTTCACCGGCTTCGGCGAAAGGCGCGAAGTCAATTTGCCTGGCTTGGCCTCCCAGTCCCGAAAGCCTCGTGCAGGCCTGCCTGTAAAGATCATTGCATTCCGGCATTCCGAATGAATTCAGATGACCGGCAGAGACCTGGCCGAACCGGAATTTGCGAGGAGATGGAGAGGACGAGGCAATCCGTTGGCGGCTATAAGGATCGCTGTCGTCGAATCCTTCGATCAACCCGAGCAGAATTCGACCCTCGGCAATGGAATTGCAGAAAATCGAGGGGCAATCGAGCGTCGGACAGTTCGGCACAAGCCCCCGGGATGAGACGAGGCCGACGGTTGGCTTGATCCCGATGATCCCATTGAAGCCTGCGGGAATCCTGCCCGAGCCGCCGGTATCTGTGCCGAGAGCGAAGGCAACATGGCCGGATGCTACGGCAGCAGCCGAACCGGAGCTCGAACCGCCGGAAATATACAGATCGTTAGCAGCGCTGGAACAGGCACCATAGGGGGAGCGGGTGCCGGACAGTCCGGTTGCGAATTGATCTAGGTTGGTTTTGCCAAGACAGATCGCACCCGCGGCCGTCAATCTCTCGACGCATCTGGCCGATTGCGCAGCCACATATTCGAATGACGGACAGGCAGCTGTCGTTGGCATGTCCTCAACATCAATGTTGTCCTTGACGCCGAATGGCACGCCAAGGAGCGGCAGGACTTCACCCTCCTCCGCTCGCTGCACAAGGGCATCAGCCTCGGCCAGCGCTTCTTCTATGGGCCGCACATAGATCCAGCAGTTGCGGCGCCGGTCCCGTTCGATGCGCTCATAGACGGTTGTGATGATGGAGGCTAGCTCGGCAGGCGAACGTAGAGGTCGACTCTGCGCGGATAAGATAGCTTGCGGCACGGAATAAACTCCTGAGGGGCATGACCCCATAAATATGAAGCCGCTGCCCTGTAATGAAAGCAACTAAGCGCCTCGGCCGCACCGGCAGGACTCGAGCTTGCAACCAAACCATTATGAGCGGCAGACTATCGACCGGCCTTGTCGATTTCCCTGCGTTTTCGTTCGGGTTCGATCGCGTTCGTCACGGTTCGTTTCGGGCTGTTTCTGGTGCGAAACCGGTGCGGATGAGGCGAGACGTTCAGACACGTAACCTGAAGGTCATAGGTTCAAAACACTATCCACGAATTGAACCTACCAATTAGATCGGGTTGCGCAGCTGATCCCTTCGACTGCCGATCTCGTCATGGAGCGCAGACCACGCGGGGCGATCTAAACCGCCGGCCTCGCGGCTGCGTTGTCCGAATCTTGGTAGGTCTTTGATGAGCCTCGCTTTGTCAGCAGCCAGTCGAAATCACGCATCGATGTTGTCGGGACTCCCGACACGATTCGAACGTGTGGCCTTCACCTTCGGAGAGCAGGAATGCTAGGCGGCCTGCCGTATCCGTTGTTCCGCATCCAGATTGACCGGCCGCATCGCAATATCCTGAGTCGCTCGTCGGCATGTACCGCGTCCCAGTAATCTTGCAGTGCTGTCGGTAAGCGACGGCCCGAAAGCCGCAAACAGGGCGCGGCCAATCGCCTGCAGCTGACTGCGGAGATGGTCCTCGAGGAGCTTGTGTCGCGCAATATACCCGGCATTCACGTCGGGAATTGCGCGGTTCGTAAGTATCCTAGATCGCAGTGGCGAACAGAATCGCGCAAATGGCGGAGAGAGTGTCAGTCAATCCCCATTGAAAGATAAAGCAGTTTTGACCTTCATGGGCCAGAAACCTACCGTTTGAGCTACTGCCAGCACGGGTTCGCTTCCAGTCAGTTCTGTAACCAGGACTTGTGGCAGGCGCCGGGTCCGAACCTTAGGAGTTCGTGTCCGAAGCTTCATTCAATGTGGTAAGACCAGCAGCCGTGACGCCGGCGCCTCGGGGAGAACAAGAGATCGGGCTTCGCGTCAGGGGCCACGTCGTTAAACTTACCATTTCGGGAGCTGGGCAATCGCGGCGTGCTCTCTCCAGGCTGCAGGCCGCTCACCAAGGAAACCGTCGACAGCACTGAAGACCTGCCAGCGATTTTTCTCCATGAAGACCGAATGGGTGCCTTCGCCGATCTCGACCCATCGGCGATAGGGTGCCGCCGAGAGCTTGCTGAACACCGTCTGCGCCATATCCATCGGGCAGTCGCGATCCCATTCGGCGTGGACGATCAAGACCGGTACCGTGAGCAGGGTAGGATCATAGAGCGGCTTGCCGGACGCCCAATATTCCCGGCTGTCCTGAACCGTTCCGTTCGGCGCACGCAGTTTGTCCGGCCCGAGTCCGGTCGTGGCAAAGGTCGCCTCTGCCCACGCACCGAACCAGGCTGCCGGCAGTATCGCATCCTTCTTCTCATCGGGAACACCGTTGAGCCAGCGGCTCTTGGTCGCCGAGCGTTCGACGATACGGTAGGCTCCGAGGGGGCCGCCGGAATCAGCCGCGCTCGGGGTCGTCCGTAGCCACTGCGGCGCGATCAGAACAAGCTTATTGACGTGCGCCAGGTTCTCCGAGGCGTAGCGTGACATCAGCGTCGTACCCCACGACCACCCGATCAGGTTGATCTTGTCGACACTTCGCCGCGACCGGATGAACGTAGCAGCGCTGGCGACGTCGCGCACAGCGACAGGCGTGCGCACGATCGGCTGATTGTCGGACGCCGGTGCTTCCATTTCATGCGGACGGGTCGACCTGCCATAGCCACGGACATCGACGAGATAGACGTCATAGCCCTCCTGGGCCAGATGATCCATCCAGGACAAGCCACCCAGGCGAAGGTCGAACGAAGCCGACGCCGGATAGGTCGATCCCGCTACGAACAAGACCGTCTTGTCGGCCGAGAACCGGACCAGGTCGGACCGTCGCTTGTTGCGAACGAAGAGTTCGATCCCTGCGGTGTCGCTCGGGATCATCATCTCTTCGCTGATGATGGCGTCGGCGATCGATTTATGCATCTCGGTGTCCTCCCAGGTTACACGAACCGCCAGTCGAACCTATCGCCGCTGCGCGTGACGTGTCCGGCTGAAGTGTTGGCGAAATGAGCCGTGAAAACAGTCGAACGATCTTCCGCGGCCTGTTCGAGAAGCCAGCGGCGCGATGCGCGGGCGCGCTCCTCGTGCTCACAAAACGCGCTGTTCCAGTCCGGACGATAGATCTGAAGGGGCTGATGCATGATGTCGCCGCTGAAGAGTGCCTTCTGTCCCTGGTCAGAGAGCTGGATAGCGACGTGACCGGGGCTGTGCCCCGGGGTCGGATGGAACGTAAGACCGTCCCCGATCGCAGCCTCGCCATCGACGATCTCGGCCTGTCCGCTCTGGATAACAGGAAGAACGCTGTCCTCGAATACGCCCGCGCTAAAGCCTTCCTTGCCAGCCGGGCCGGACCAATGATCGTACTCGGCCTTGGAGAAGACGTACTTGGCATTCGGGAACGTCGGCACCCAGCGGCCGTTGAGGAGTCGCGTGTTCCAGCCGCAATGATCCGCGTGCAGGTGGGTACAGCAGACATAGTCGACCTGTTCGGGTGAGACGCCGGCTTCCGCCAGCCGGTCGAGGAACGGCAGATTCAACTGATGAAAGCGCGGCAGCATCGGACGGTTCTTGTCGTTGCCCGCGCAGCTGTCGATCAAGATCGTGTGGTGCTGCGTCTTCAGAACCCAGGTGTGGATGCTCGCGATGAAGCGCCCCTCCGCCTCGTCGAAGCAATCCGGGATCATCAATGCCCGGTGCTTCTCCAGAACCGACTGATCCCAATCCGGGAAGAGGAAGTCCGGGGTGAAACCCGGACCTCGGATTTCGATAACCTGACGAATGGCAACGTTGCCGATCGCGTGCACTGCGGTCATTTGAAACAGGCTTTCGTGCTTTGGGCAGATTGAAGCGTGACCGCTAGGCCGTGACGGTCGCGACTGACTCGACCTTGGCCGCTGCCGGCACCGATTGAAGCCAGAACAAGCCGAGGAAGAACGAGATCGCCGAAACGACCATCACGTAGTAAAGACCGGCGTATATGTCGCCGCTCGAGATCTGGAGTGCCGCGGCGATCGCCGGCAAGAGGCCACCGAAATAGCCGTTACCCACATGATAGCTGAACGAGACCGACGTGTAGCGCACCTGGGGCGGAAACAGATCGGTCATCGCCGACGCCAAC
Source organism: Bradyrhizobium sp. C-145 (assembly GCF_023375135.1). Classification (NCBI taxonomy): domain Bacteria; kingdom Pseudomonadati; phylum Pseudomonadota; class Alphaproteobacteria; order Hyphomicrobiales; family Nitrobacteraceae; genus Bradyrhizobium; species Bradyrhizobium sp. C-145. Next base: position 9,226,360 of record NZ_CP088150.1, read on the forward strand.
GGACCGAAGATCATGCCGGCAACCGTGCTCAGCGCCGCCAGCACCAGGATGATCATGGCGAAATTCATCGCACTTGGATCGGCACGGCTCGGATATCCAGCCTCCTCCAGCGCATGCTTCAGCTTGCCGGTGAACGCCGCAACGTCCGGAGCCTGCCCTGTCGTGGCAACCGGAATTGCCTTGGTGCCAACGAAAACCGTCGCGACCGCCCCTTTTGCTTCGGACCTGGTCGAATAGGGAGCGCCGAGCCGGATCAAGGCGTTCTTGGCGATGTCGCACCCCGTGGCGAACTTCGCCGTTCCGACCGGATTGAATTGGAAGGAACACTCCGATGCATCCGCTGCAACGGTGACCGGGACGACGGCTTGCGCCGTATACAGCGCAGGGTTGGCATAGAAGATAAGTGCCTTGTAGAGCGGGAGGTAGGTGAACGTGCCGATGACGCAGGCGGCCAGGATAAATATCTTGGTACCGTAGCGGTCGCTCAACCAACCGAAGAAGATCATCACCGGCAGCGTCAGCATCAGGGCCGCACCGACCAGGAGACTCGCGATCTGCGGATCGACCTTGGCCGTGCCGGTGAGAAACACCAGAGAATAGATCTGAGCACCGACCAGCAGCACGCTCTGGGGGACGACCATCGCAAACATCGCGATCAACACGCGTTTCAGATTCGGCAGCACCCGGAGGGTGTCGTAGATCGGAGACTTCGAGAGCGTTCCCTCGTTCTTCATCTTGAGGAAGAGCGGCGATTCCTGCAGCTTCAACCGAATCCAGACCGAGATCGCGAGCGGCAACACCGAACTGATGAACAGGATGCGCCAGCCCCAGTCATTGAATGCCTCGGGCGTCATGCTGGCGCGCATGAGATACACGGATAGCATCGAAAGAACGAAGCCGATCGGTGCAGACGTTTGCAGCCAGGACGTTAGCCAGCCGCGGCGACCCTGCGGGGCATGCTCTGCGATGTAGGTCGCAGCACCGCCATACTCACCGCCAAGCGCCAATCCCTGGATCATTCGCAGCAAGATCAAGATCGAAGGCGCCCATAGGCCGATCGACGCATAGCTCGGCACCAGACCGACGGCAACGGTTGCAAATCCCATCATCAGGATCGTGGTGAGAAAGGTTTGCTTGCGTCCGATCATGTCGCCGATGCGACCGAACACCAGCGCTCCAAACGGCCGAACGAGATAGCCCGTGCCGAAGGTGAGAAGCGCGAAGACGTTGGCCCAAACCGGATTGTTGCTCGAGAAGAAGTTGACCGAGATGGCCGAAGCCACCGAGATATACATGAAGAAATCGTACCACTCGATGACCGTACCGACGGTCGCCGCGATCATGACCCTTCGCTGCAACTCGATGGTGGGCTCTGCCACGGCAGGACCGGCGTTTGGCAGCTTCCTCATCTGTAACCCCCAACTGTGTTGTCCGCGTTCGCGGCTCGATCCGGCTTGCGTTGATGTCCTCCGTCGTGGGATATTTGAAATCGATAGATGAGATAGGAGGTATAATCCAGGTGGATGTCAGGGCACACGACATGCCTCTGCTTGTCTCGCTCAAGGTGATGCTCGATGAGAGGAACGTCACCCGCGCGGCCGCACGGCTTGGCATCAGCCAACCGGCACTTTCCGCCCAACTGGCCAGGCTTCGCGATATCTTCAAGGATCAGTTGCTGACGCCTGCCGCCTCGGGAAAAGGCATGGTCCTCACCCCGCGGGGAAATGAGCTCAAGGAACCCCTGCGACTGGCTCTGCAGAATCTGCAAGATGTTATCGGCGCACCATCTGGCTTCGACCCAAAGAAATCGGATCGAACTTTCACCATCGGCGCGAACGACAACGCAACCGCTATCGTTGGATCGCGCCTGGTTGCGTTCTCGCGACGGGATGGCTTATTGGGCATCCGGTTCGCTTTCCGCTCGATCGATGTGACGAAATTGGCCGGCCAACTCGAGGCGGGAGATCTCGACGTTGCGCTGGTTTCGAAAGATGCGGTCCCAAGCGGAATGCCGTCCCAGCCGCTGCTCGAAGAACGGTTCATGATGGCCCAGCGTAAGGATCATCCGCGCGGATTGCGGCGGCCCACGATGAGAGAGTATTCGCGCCTGGAGCACGTCATCGTTTCGGGAGAAGGCGGCGGCTTTCGCGGCTTCATCGACGATGTCCTGGCGAAGGACGGGCTGACGCGTCGCGTCGCCGTGTCAGTTCAGCACTACAGCGTCGTGCCGCTCTTGCTACAGTCGACCGACCTCGTTTGCACTCTTCCGCAGCGTTTTCTCAACCGCTACCGTGATGTCCTGCAATCCCTGCCCCTGCCCTTCGATACGAGGCCCTTTACGCTGCACGCCACCTGGCACGCCAGATTCGATAACGATCGCGGGCATCAATGGCTTCGGCGGCAACTCAAGGACTGCGCCGCAGGCTAGCAACGCGAGCTGAAGTGAACCACTTGCTCATTTGACGCAGCGCCCCGGCCGAAGAAGACTCAAGATTTCTTCGACATTTCAGCCAACTCCGGGCCGCCTGTGTGTCGCGGTCTGGCCGACGAGCTGGAAGAGAGGCCCTCGTCCTTGTTGATGGCGACGATGATATTGGACTCCGTCAGGCCAGCCATTTCGTACATTCGGCCAAGCTAACGAATTCAAACGCGCCAAATCGTAGTTTGGCGCACGAAATCGCGCAAATGGCGGAGAGAGTGTCAGTCAACTCCCATTGAACAATAAAGCATTTTCGACCTTCATAGACCAAAACCCACCATTCGAGCTACGGCCCGAAATGGGATTTCGCCGCCGGGAAAAGCCTGTTCAGCCAATGGCCCATCATCGACAACAACCCCATCGAGCGACAAGCGAAAGGCAAATTGCCGTCGCGCGCATGGGGCACAAATCCCAGCCCCGTGCGTGCCGCAGAACCGATCCGCAGGTCATGGCCGAAGCGCGAGAGCGGCGATCCCGAACGCGGCAAACAGCATTCCCGACCAGAAATCCATGCCCACCATTTCGAAAACTCAGGCTTTGCCCGCGATGTTCCATCCGCGTGCGATGTCGCCGGGGGCTTCCCAGCCATCCTCAGTGACGATCAGCGTATCCTCGAGCTTGATGTAGCCGCGCGAAGGATGGAGCATCGCGGTCTCGACCGAGATCACCATCCCGGGCTGCAGCGGCCGATCGGCATCGTAAGGCGCATAAGGCACCGGCCCACGTCCGGTGAGCCGCGGCGCCTCGTGACTGACAAGGCCGATGCCGTGCGCCGTGTAGTCCAGCACATTGCCATGCGGCGCCCGGCGCACCGCCTCTTCGCCGGCGGCGATGATTTCGCCGCCACGCGCACCGGGGCTGATCGCGCCGCGCGCTACCTGCTGGATCTCCTCGATCTCGTGCAGCAGGTCGTGCAATTCCGCGTCGGGCTCGCCCACCACGCCCATGCGGCTGAGGTCGCCGATATAGCCTTTATAGTTGCCGCCGGAATCGAGCGAGATCACGTCGCCCGCCTTCAAGCGCTGATCGGAGGGTGCGCGATTGTGGCTGTTGCCGGCAGCAATCAGGCAGTACTCGAACACAAGGTCCCTGTCGTGTTCCTCGCGCCGCAGCCGATCGACGATATCGTGCTTGCTCATGCCCGGCGTGCAGATGTCGAAGGTCGCCGTCATCGCGTTCACCACGCGCTCGGAAGCTTCACGCACCAGGTCAAGCTCTTCCGCGGTCTTGACCGCGCGCAGCCGTTCCAGCACGAATTGCGCGTCCGCCAGCGACGCACCGCCGAGCTCTTTGCTCAGGAGATCCTTGGCATCGGACGGCAGGAAACTCGGCTCGAACCCGACGCGTTTCACGTCGGCGCCCAGCGCCTTGATGTGATCGATGGCGAGACGGATCGCGTCCATGCTACCCCAGGAAGCGGTCTTGACCGCGGGCGCCGCAATGCGGCCGAGTTCCTTCTCGAACCCTTCCATGCGGTTGCCGATATAGAGCGCATTCTCCGGACGCCCGCGCTGATAGACGTACACCGGCAAATAGCGGCTGACGCCGATCGCCTCCATCGCGTCGAAGAAGAAAAAGCGATAGCCGCCGAGCAGATACTGAACGTTGTGGCGGGACGTGACGACCAGCGCGTCGAGCCCCGCCTCGTGCATCAGCCGGTCGAGCTTTTCGGTATCGAACGGCGCGCGCGCTGTGATCTTCCTGTCCGCTACATTCATCCCCTTGCTCCAATCATGCTCGCTGGGTCGTGGCGTGCTCGCGCACCGGCACCGTTTCGCGCGGTGCTACGGCCGGATCGCCGCTCTCTAGCGCCAGCGGCTTGCCATGGGTTTCGATACCAAGCAGGCTGAAGGCGAGCCCGATCGCGAGGCCGCAGGCGGCCAAGAACAGAAACGCCGGCGTGACGGCCTCGATGGTGGCCTTGGGCGTGATCAGATTCGACGCGCCGGCGATCAGCGCGAGGCAGAGCGGTCCCGAAATCTTTCCGACACCGTTGGCGGCCTGCGCCAGTCCCACGCCGCGCGCGCTTAGCCGCACCGGAAAGATCTCGGCGGAATACGGCGCGATGTTGGAAAAACCGCCGTCGAAGAACAACGCAGCCGGGATCAACAGCACGACGAACGCCGGATAGCCAAAGATGATGCGGTCGAAGAACAGCGCCGCCGCGCCGAGCGAAAGCGCGATGCCATAGCCCATGATCTCACCGCAGCGCCGCCGCCCAATCCATTGCGGCAGGAACGAGAACGCGGTACGGCCGAGCATGCCGGTCAGGCTGACGAAGACGAAGAGATGGGCGGCCTGCATCGGCGACACGCCCATCAACAGCGCGACGATCGTGGGCCCCCACAGGAACACGCCGTAATTGGCCGTGCTCGCGCCGAACCAGACGATCACCGTGAGCCAGAACAGTTTTGGCTTGGCCAACAGATCGGCGAAGCTCGAGGCCGGCGACCGCACATGGCCTGCCGGCGCGATAGCCGGCTGCGGCAAATTATCCGGCGGCACGTTTAATGCCCGGCCGACGATGCGGCTCGCCTCGGCGTGACGCCCGCGCGATACCAGCCAGCGCACGGACTCCGGCATAACGAGCGCGATCAGAATGGCCGGAGCCAGCGGCAAGAAACCCAGCGCCGCGAGGCCGCGCCAGCCGATCAACTGCAACAGCGTCGCGGCTGTGAGCGACGCCGCGAGGATTCCGAGCGAGACCGGGATCACCGTGACGCTGGTCAGGATCGTGCGGTGCCGTGTCGGCGTATATTCGACGATCAGTGGCAGCGCGACCGCGGCAACCGCGCCGATGCCGAAGCCGACGACGAAGCGCAGGCATGCGAACAGGATCCACGCGCCATCCGGGATGATCGAGATGGAGCCTGCGCCCAGCGCGCAAAGCACCACGCCCGCGACCGTCAACGTCTTGCGGCCAAAATGATCCGCCAGCGCGCCCCAGGCCAGCGATCCGACGATCGCGCCGACGCCGGCGCTGAGCAGCATGACCGAGGTCTGGCCGAACGTCAGGTGCCATTGCGGGGCCAGCACCGCCACCAGGAAGCCCACGATGAAGAAGTCGAAAAAATCAAAGATGCTTGTCGTGACGGCGAGCGCCATGCTGACCCAGTAACGGGCATTGAGCGGCGCCTCGTCATAGAGCGTGACGAGATCCTCCCCTTTGGTCTCCATGGTCATCCTCCTCCGTGTTTTGTCGTTGTTTTGTCTGGTCGCCTCGCAAAAATGCCCGTACCTCCGCCGCGACCGCGGCAGGATCTTGAATGGTCCCGATGTGGCCGATGCCGGCGATGGTCGCGGTCTTCGCGCCCGCGATCTCCCGCGCCAGCGACAGCGTATGCGCCGGCGGGATCAGGCGGTCGGCACCACCAGCCAGCACCAGCGTTGGCGCCGTGATCGCGCCGGGCTCGAACGCGATCGGCTGCGTCAGGATGGCGCCGCGGCGCTGCTTCTGTTCGGCATCGCGCTTGCTGCTGGTGAAGATCGCCAGCACCTCCGGATGCGCCGCGATGTAATCGCGCGGCACGAAATACTCGGCGAACTCGCGGACCGATTCCGGCATGCGATTGCGCAGCGCCGCAAACGCCGGGAAGCCTTCCGGATTGATCGACATCACCGACGCACCGGGCCGGAAGGTGCTCGACAGCACCAGGCGATCGATGCGCCCGGCGTGACGTGCGGCCAGCACCTGCGCGATGACCCCGCCGAGCGAGGCGCCGAACACATGGGCGCGCCGATAGCCAAGCGCTGCGATCAGCGCGGCAGCATCGTCGGCGAGTTCCTCGAGACCGTAGGGCTGCGGCGGATTACGGGTCGCGCCGGAATCGCGCTGGTCGTAGGCGATCACGGTGAAATGCGGCGCCAGTAGCGCGCCGAAGGCATGGAACATCGAGTGGTCGGCTTCGGCGCCATGCAGAAGCAATAGCGGCGGTCCCTCCCCGCTGCGCTTGAAGGCAATCGTGGTGCCGTTGGCTTCGATTGTATCCATGGCTATCGTATCCATGACTAATGCAGCACGGTTTCGAGCGCGCCGGCCAATTCGCGCGCGGGATCGGAGGGGATGTAGGGCATGCGCCAGGCGACGTGGCCGTCGGGACGCACCAGCACCGCGCCGCGCGGTCCCATCTGAATGCCGTCGGCGGGATGGGCGTGGGGGAGTTGCTGCAAATTGAGCTGCAGCCCGGTTTTCGCCGACACGTTGCGGCCGGCCTCGAGCCACGCCTCGCCTTGCGGACCGGCAACGACTGTAAACTCCTTGTCGAACCAGTCGAGCGTCGAGCGCTTGCGCGGCATGTCGAGCCACATGTGGGGAAAGCGTCCGCCCGGCCGGTCGGACGGCCGGTAGACGCGGGTCAGATGCCCGCCATGCGGCGTACCGTCGGGAATGACCGCGCCCTCTTCATAGGTGAAGCCGAGCGCCTGGCCGATGCTGTGCAAATGGTTGTCGAGATCGTTCACCCAGAAGCGGATGTGATCCTCGTTGCCGGAGCGGACGGCTTCGTCGATCCGCCGGAAGCGGATCATGTTGCCAAAACTGAAATCCGCGTTCGATTGCCCCACCGGCCGGCGTTCGAGGTCGTAGCTGTTGAGCAGCTTCTCCGACGCCCAGCCGCGCAGCACATAGACGAGCTTCCAGGCCAGGTTGTGCGCGTCCTGAACGCCCGAGTTGAGGCCAAAACCGCCGGTCGGCGGAAAGCGATGCGCGGCATCGCCGACGAGAAACACGCGGCTCTTGCGAAAACTCGCCGCGACCTGCTTGCTCATGCGCCAGACCGAGCGGTTGAGCAACGTCACTTCGAGATCGGGAACGCCGACATGGGCGCGGATGATCTCGATCATCTCGGCATCGGTCCAGGGCCGCGGCCGATCGTCCTTCTGCTCGCCGATCTGGATGATGGACAGCCAGCGGTCGCGGCCGTTGGTGTTGAGAATGCCGGCGCGCGGCGGCACGCCCGGCGTTTTTGAGTAGACCTGATAGCCGGCGGCCTCGCGCGCCAATGGAAAGCGCGAAAGATCGGCGCGCCAGTATTCGTTCTGCAGCACCGACAGGCAGGCCGGCCCCACCATGTCGATGCCGGCGGCCCGGCGCGTCTGGCTGCCGGCGCCGTCGCAGGCCAGCAGATACCTAGCGTGCCAATGTTCGCTGCGGCCGGTTTCAATCGAGCGGATCTCGCAGATGACACCGTCCTCGACTTCCTCGAAGCCGACGAATTCGGTCGAGAATTGCACCTGCACCAGGTTGGAATGCTCGATGACCCGGTAGATCTCCTCTTCCACCGCATCCTGCGCCACCAGGCATTTCCACGCGGGCGTCTGCCCGAGATTGGGCTCCGGGCGCGACCGGCTGATCTCGCGGCCGGCGATGCTTTCGACCTGCACGAACATGTCGGAATCATCCTGCAGCCCGCGGTCGCGGATCGCCTGCTCGATCCCCCATTGCCGGAAGATCTCCATGGTGCGGACCCAGCAGCCGCGCGATTTCGGATGATCTGTCGTGGTCGGGCTCTTCTCGACGATGACGGCGTCGATCCCGAAGCGGTCGAGCAACAGCCCCATGGCGAGGCCAACCGGTCCGCCGCCAACAATAAATACCGACGTCCGGCGGGGTGCTTCCGCGACGATGTCCATGCTCGTTTCCTCTCGATCTACTTTTGGCAGCAGACTGCCCGGTTCTTAGTATCTCACAAGAATATGTTTGATATGATCTCCATCTCAGACCGAGATGGAGGATGGAATGGACCTGCGGCAGCTTCGCTATTTCGTGGCGGTGGCCGAGCGCGGCGGCTTCGGCGCCGCGGCCAGCGCCCTCAACGTCGCGCAGTCGGCGCTCAGCCGCCACGTCAAGGAACTCGAGCACGAATTGGGAGGCGCCTTGCTCGAGCGCGGCGCGCGCGGCGTCTCGGTAACCGAGTCCGGCAAGGTGCTGTTGGCGCGCGGGCGCTGGCTGCTCGGCGCCATCGATGACGTCAAGGCGGAGGTACGCACGGAAAACCGCGAGCCCAGCGGCACGGTGCGGCTGGGAGCGCCCTCGAGCCTCGCCGACAACTTCTACGCGCCGCTGGCAAAGATATTCACCACGCGCTTTCCACGCGTCCGGCTGGAGTTGAGCGAGGGCCTGACCGAGACGATGTGCGATCATCTGCTGCGCGCGGAGCTCGACCTCGCCATCGTCACCACGCCGCAACCCAACGACCATCTCGACTACGAAACGCTGGTGGTCGAGCCGGTCTTCCTGATCGGTCCGCCGCGCGATCCCAGGCTCAGGCGCGGCCGGCTGACGCGCAAGGAGGTCAATGATCTGCCGACCGCCGTCGTACCGCTCAGCCGCAACCCGTTCCCGCCAGACGTGCCGTTCTCCTTGCGGGTCGAGAGCACCACGCCGATGAAACAGATCGTGGGCTCGGGACTTGGCTACGGGCTGTTGCCGTTCTCGGGGATTCACCAGGAAGTGGCGGCCGGCACCCTGTCGGCGGCGCTCTTGCCATGGATGCGCGCCGACCGCGTCCTCGCCCTGCCGCGGGGCCGGCCCGTTAGCCGCGCCACCCGCGAAGTCGTTGCAGCTTTAAAGGAGGTCTGCAGCAATCTTATCGACGACGGCAAGATCCTGACGATGCCGACGCGCGCGAGATCGCGCTAAACCAAAGCTATTCCTTCATGCCGGTTCGGATAGGCGCCCTACGCGTATTCGGGCCTCAGCTTCAATGAGCGAATGACGATCCCGAAAGCAAGCTGTGGCGGCCCCACTCAATTAAGTTGCATCGCGACTTCCGCTCCTGGCCCCTTAGGCGACGTGGCGAAGCGCGGCCTCGTTCTCCGCTACTTGGCCGAGAGCAGACGTTTGCCTTGCAGGTGAAAGATTCTGGACAAGTGGGGCAATGGCTTGAGGATATCGCAACGAAGGATCGTTGGTTGCTGTGCTACCCTTTCCGGGGACCCATTTTCGGCAACCCCCGGCCCCCTTCGTCCATAGCTCAATGTGACGAGCCAAGCCTTGCACCTCGCCAGCTCTTGCGACCCGTTATGAAACGCCAGGGCAATACTGGATTGTGATCGGTCCGAGAAGAGGTCGCCTCTCCCCAGTCTTCAAAACGCCCACCGGTCAGGGACTTGTAGGGACTGATGATAGAAGGGTTATTCTATCATCAGTTCAAAAGGAACATGACCTGCTGCAAGGAATAGACTTCGGTAACCCAATGGCCTCCCAGCTAAGGTTTATCAAAGTGAGTAATGCGAACCAAAAAGTATGTCACTTCTTTCTGAATCTCACTAATTGCTCTCGTTACGACGTCACCCACCACTACTTTCAGTTTGCTGAGGTACTTCAGCTCCTCATCATCCTCGCCCCTCAATCTCCAGCGTAGCGAGCTGTGGCGAAATAGAATGAGCAAGTTTGATATGTCGCCGCGACTCGTAAAATCCTTCCACAACGCATCGTGCAGGCGATCGAATAAATTGGGCATATGCTCGTTGAATGTGTAGTGATAGGCCCTGACGAGCTGACTTCTATCGGAGTCAGTTAGTGCCAATCCGTTCCTAAGCGTAGCCTCTGCCACATCGACTGCTGCACGTGCTCGATTGTAGTGATCCGAAGCGCGCTTGGAGTTTATGAGCGGAGCAAGAATATCTCGTACTTCTTCCGGGGTCTTATTTCCATGCTTGGCCCGGCTCAGAGCAATATTTCCTGCGACGACGGTCGCATCTTCTCGCCGCGCCCGGGCTTCGAGAGCTTCAAGTTTCTCCATCCGCCGCGGATCGCTCGTATCAAGTTCGATCAGTGTAGCTTCTGCTTGCATGGCAGAGTAGGAGTTCGGGTCAATCTCGATCACTTGTTTGGCGACCTCCCGCGCATCCAATAGCTCGCCAGCGCGTTCGTGACACAACGTCAGGTCTATTAATATCCTTTGCCGTCTTGATTTAGGGAAATCGTGGTCGAGGATGCCCTCTAAGACACTTTTTGCCTTTTCATGGTCCCCGCACATCCTCAACGCGCCGCCATACTCCGCTGATAGCTGGGCGGTTTGGTCATCAAAATCTCCGCTCGGAATCAGCGATAATAGATCCCCCGCCAACTCTGCAGCGCTCGTGTAGTGATCGCCACGCACTAACGCTCTGATGTATGTAATCGAAAGTCCAAGAACTCGCTCAACATTGGCTTCTGTGCCGATAGCAATCGCTTCTCTTAGCAAGCGGACTAGGATTGTGTTTGCATTTACAATGTCGGCCGGCAGGCAGCCAGGTGAGTCAAATCGATACGATCGCGGTGGCTTAAATTGTCCACTATGCCAAGACGAGCCGAAATATAGCTCTGCGGCGCGCCGATTTAGTTCGTAAGGTTCATCTTTCCTCAGCAGATCCCATATGCATTCCCGGGCAGGGAGCCCGATCTTAAGCTTCTTCTCTGAATCTCCATCAAAAAACGTTCCTCCGAGTCCCTGCGTCTGCTCGGTGACCACCTCGATGAGACCTTTGGATCGAAGGTCTGCCGCCAGCGCCCTGTGAAATTTATTAGTAGGATAAAACCGTTCAATCCGCTTTAGCCTTTCTCCTTGCGGAAAGAGCGAGAGCACTTTCAGCAGAGAAAACGCTCGCTGATCTGCCGTATCCCCGCTATTAGCAAGTTGAGAAATGACGGATCTTAAGCCATCGTGAACTTTTGGCACAATGTGATCGGGCTCAGCGAAATCAACATCCGAGCTTACGAGATCAGACAACGAGACGACTCGCAGTTCACGCAACGCTTGATCAATCCGGGCCGGAATTCCTTCGGTGTGACGATGCATCTGATCGACGGCTACCGGTGACGCCCTGAACTCCACACCATCCGGATGGTCCTCGATGTAATTCCGTACATCCGGAGCGTCCAAGGGGCTGAGCTGGACCATGTCATATGCGATGCTTAATGGCGCTCGATAGCTCCGTAGCAAGACACGGATTTCAGTGCAGTATTCAAGAATCACATCGACCATTCCTTCGATTTCCGATGCGACCTCCTCCGGCTGCTTGCTATCAATCTGAAGAATGTTGTCCAACAGTATTAGTGCGGCCCCACTTTCGGATAGGAGTTGTACAAAGCGTTCGAAGTTGAATCCAAAGGCTTGACGTAGCGTCTCCGAAAATTGTCCGCGGTTTTGAAACGTACTCATGTCGAGTCGATAGGCTGCGCCGGATAGCTCGGATTTGATTTTTGCTATGAATGCTTCCTCGCCGAGCCCCCATTCAGCAACCACCCAACAAGCGCGCTTTGTACTAATGGCATCCATGATGAGTTTGTGTTCGACAGTACGAACCTTGGCGTAGGCAGGAGCAACAGCCGGCGCATATTCTAGCTCGACCAGTGAGGCTTTGACGGTCCCAAGGCTTGGTATGACGTAAGCGCTTAGCCGGAACCCTTGCTTCGGGATCGGAATAGCTGTGCGAAGAAGCCTCCGGGTTGGACGGAGGTTTGAGATGGGATTGGACAGCAAAAAGGACGTCCATTTAGACGGCCCAGGGTCGCTGAGCCGGTTGGAAGTTCTGGAAGGACCGTCGGGGCGGCGCGTGCGCTCGGAAGCTGAGAGAGCTCGGATCGTCGCCGAGAGTCTGTTGCCCGGTGCCCAGGTGGCCGAGGTGGCGCGCAAGCACGGAGCGACGCGCTGGCAGATCTACGATTGGCGACGGCGCTTTCGACAGCGAGGCCTGCTGCCGGCGTGCGAAGCGTCCCAGCCGACATTCGCGCCGCTGGTGGTGGGAGGTGCGTTGGAAGAGCGTCAGGCTCCGGCCATCAAGCTTGAGATCGCGATTGGTGATATCGTGCTGCGGACGGATACGGCCATTGATGCCGAGCAGCTGTCCCGGGTGATCCGCGTGCTGCGAGCATCACGATGATTGCGGCCGGTGCTGATCTGAAGATTTACGTTGCAACGCGGCCGATCGACTTCCGCTGTGGCCACGATGGGCTTGCGGTGAAGGTGCAGGAGATGCTTCGTCTTGACCCGTTCAGCGGCGCAGCCTTCGTGTTCCGATCGAAACGAGCGGACCGAATCAAGATTTTGGTGTGGGACCGAACGGGCCTGGTGTTGGTTCACAAGCGCCTCGAAGGTTGCAAGTTCGTTTGGCCAACGATCGCGGACGGCGTGATGCGGATGTCGCCGGCGATGTTCGCGGCCTTGTTCGAGGGGCTGGATTGGAGGTTGGTCCGCCCGGAAGAAGCGCGGCGGCCGCAGGTCGCTGGATAACTGCGGCAGAATGACTCGGCCGCTATTTTGAGCGTGGCACGTGTGGCGCCGATGTGCTCGAAATAGCACATGAGCATCGCGGCGCTGCGCGACGAAAACGAACGCCTCAAGGCGCTTTTGGCGCAAACGCAGGCGGCCTTGAGCGAGCATCAGGGGGCGCTGGCGGCGTCGGAGGAAGCGCGGCGTCGGCTAGAGATCATTCTCGGCGAATTGCGCCGCGAGAAGTTCGGCTCGAAGTCCGAGAAGCTGCGGCCAGATCAGTATCACTTACCGCTGGAAGACGTGGAGATCGCGCAAGGCATCTTGGACGCGGCGCAGGAGAGAGCCGAGGCTGTGATCAACGGCCGATCGCGGAACGTGCCGGATCAAGGTCCTCATCGCAATCGCGGCTGCTTGCCTGCCCATTTGCCGCAGGTGGAACGGATCATCGAGCCCGCAAGCACGCTCTGTCCGTGCGGTTGCGGCGCCATGGCGAAGATCGGCGAGGACGTCAGCAAACGCCTGGACGTGATCCCGGCGCAATGGAGGGTGTTGGTCACGCGCCGCCCGAAATATATCTGTCGCCGCTGCTCGGGCCCCGTCGTGCAGGCGCACGCACCGGAGCACGTCGTGCCCGGCGGGCTGCCGACCGAAGCGGCCATCGCGCACGTGATCGTCTCCAAATTTGGCGACCACACGCCATTTTACCGTCAGGCCGAGATCTATGCGCGCCAGGGGATCCGGCTTGATCGGGCGACACTGGGCAACTGGTCTGGCCGCGCCTGCTTCCATCTTCAGCCCATCGCGGACCACATGCGCCACCACCTGGCTATGGCGGATCGGCTGTTCATGGATGAGACCAGGGCGCCGGTACTCGATCCGGGGCGCGGCCAAACGAAGAAAGGCTACTTCTGGGCGATCGCCTCAGACGACCGCGGCCACAGCGGGCCAAGTCCGCCGATCGTGCTGTTCCGATATGCCCCTGGTCGCAGCGGTGCCTTTGCTGAGCAGTTCCTCGACGGTTTTGGCGGACGCTACCTGCAATGCGATGCCTATGACGGTTATGACCGGCTGACCGAGGTCGTTCGACCGCAAGGGCCGTGGACGCTCGTGCATTGCTGGAGCCATTTGCGCCGGCGCTTCGTCAAATTGGTGCGCAACAGCAAGTCTCCGATCGCCGAGGCCGCCGTTCGACACATCGCGCAGCTTTACGCCATCGAAGCCATGGTGCGCGGCTCGTCGCCGGACGTCCGGTTGGCCACGCGCAAGGAGCACTCGCTGCCCCTCATCGCGGCTTTAAAACCGTGGTTTGAGAAGCAGCTTTCTATGATCTCCAGCGGCTCAACGCTCGCCGAGGACATCCGCTATGCGCTCAATCACTGGCAGGGGCTGACCCGCTTCCTCGAAGACGGGCGTCTCGAACTCGACACCAACCCGGTCGAGAACGCCATCCGGCCGGTCTGCCTAACCAGAAAAAATGCGCTCTTCGCGGGCCATGAAATCGGGGCCGAAAACTGGGCCATGCTGGCGTCGATCGTCGCCACCTGCAAGCTCAACAGCGTCAACCCGGTTGCCTACATCGCTGAAACACTCGAGGCGATCATCGACGGCCATCCCCACAGCAGGATCGATGACCTCATGCCGTGGCGATTCCGCAAAACGTCAAGCCAGCTTCAATAGGGTCATGGCTAAGCGCTTACGGTATGACTTGAAGCGAATCTGACTCATTAGACAGAGATGTGGCGCGCGTTTTGGGGGTCAGCAGGATACTAAACGACTGATCAGAGTCGAGGTTGAAGCCGTTTTCGGACCCGATATTGTAGCCGCCACCGATCGCGGGATAAGATCGTCGAGGCCATATCTTGAACGTGCGCGAATCGCCGACATTGTAACGGACGGCAGAATAGCCGTGAGCACGGTCTAGCTTGTTGCCGATTTTTGCCAGAAGTTGAGATGCCCTGCAGCTCGATGCGAGGAACATTTCCCCCATGGGCACCTTGTTGAGCTGAAGCCTCGTGGACATGTCCAAATATATGGGCATCGAACCGTCCGGGCGGGTTAATCTCACTGTTCCAATAATCGAGGCTTTGTTCATGCAGCCAGTTCGTGGGATGGTGTGTAACCAGGAGGTTTAAATCATTATGCGAACACCACTGATCGGCATCACCATTGGTGACGTTTAGAAGTTGACGCGTATCGACGTGTAGCTGCCCTTCGTAATTTTGTCCGGTCAGTTGGAGCCATGTAGAGTTGAGCGCAACTACACCGACTTTCAGTCCGTTGACTTCAAAAGTCAGCGACTGATCACCAGGCAGCAGTCCAGGCGTGCCGGTTTTCAATCCGATACCAAGTCCTGTGGCTCGTGTGGTCCAGTCTGTGTAGTTGCGAAGAGACTTCTCAATGGCGGCGCGATACTCATTTTTTGAAGTTTTAAAGAATTCTGCCTGCAGGTCAGAGTCATCCCACCAATGCAGCAAGCTTCGAATGGAGCCTGTGACCTGCGGCCGCTTGATGTCGTGGTTGCCGGGCAGGACTACGAGGTCGGGTGAAAAGCCGAGCTTACCGAATTCGCTCCAAAGCTCCTGCAAGACTGTCGTCAGCCGGTCGAATTCGGCTTTTTCGCCGCTTTGAACTAGGTCACCAGAAAATATAACGAGATCCCACTTACCCGCGAGCTTGAACACCTTGGACAGGTCTTGAAATAACGCGTGTTTAAGCGTTGGCCACAGCCATTCTTGACCCGCCATGCCGACATGTAGGTCCGTGATGTGGAGCCAGGTAAAGGACGTCGATGTTGTGCTGGTGTTAGGCGGCATGTTTCCCCCAAGCAAATTGCGTTCATTTTGCTCTACCCTGGCGGGAAAGCAAACCTCTACCTATTGCTCATGCCCCAGTTTTCCGCGGGACGGCTGTGCGCAGACAATGGTGATTGATGCTGAAAATCGCACGTCAGTTCCATGAGCCTTGGCATGTACAAGATCATGTTCACAATTAGAGTCAGGCGGGTTTATCCAACAACGGAGAACCCAGATGCCGATCCTTAAGTCGCTCTCGTTTACTGCGTTGCCAAAGGCTGGGAACGACCCGGTCCAGATGCGCCGAACCAAGTTCATCACCAAACTGGAAGAGCAGAAACTGCTCCTCAACGACCCCAATCACGTCCGGACCGTCCAGCGCTGGACCAAGGTCAACGGCGAGCGCCAGGCCACGACCAAGCAGCAGGCCGTTCGGCCCTGGTGGAAGACCGACGCAAGCGGACAGGTGGTCATGGCAATCAAGTTCGGCGCAAAGCCAATCGAGTTTGAGAAAGGCAAGGCTGGCATCGTGGTTGGCTCCAAGGACAAGCTGCCGGCCGTCATCGATGCCCTGATCGGGGCCGTCCGGGCGGGCGAGCTGGACGAGCACTTCAGCCAGGCTGCCAAGACGGGCGGCATCGGCAAGTCACGCAAGGCCGCGTGATCCTTCTATTTGGGCTGGGCGGCTATACGGCTTCCCAGTGGCGAAGGTCCATGTACGGACCCAACCAACCTGTGGTTTATTCGCCCACGGCTTTAAAGCCTCAAAAATATCAGCTGCCGATCCGCATCGTGGACAAGGGATTTGAATGAAAAAGATCAGCGCTACAGTAACCCTGCTTCTGCTGCTGGGTATTCCGCTCGCCGTTGCCAATATCCAAACGCTGTACACTTGGTTTCCAGCGCTAAAGCCAGCGATCGCAAATGCTATCGATGTGGCTACTGGCTACGTTCCGCCAAACGGGCCGTCACTTAGGGTCTCCCACGAGTGCAGGTACTTGGACCCAAAGGCGACGCAGTGTTGGAGTCATTTGAAAATTGTGTCCATGAACGAACAGCCAATTACCATCGAGCAGGTTCTCGTTAACGGCAGGCCAGAGTGCGTTTCGAACAATGGGCTCGTAATGCTGATGGCAGCGCAATTCATCAATGTGACTGAAAAGACGATCAAAGACTGGGGATGCTTATGGCATCGGGCTGAGCTGTGAACCCGTGACTCTGAAGATTGTGACCGATAAAGGCACTTGGACCGGAGGAGCCGCAGGTTGAGCAAAGAGTTTTGGGCGTGCAGGCCCACTATCACAGCGGACCTAGCCAAAATGTTATGCGGGGTGGAATGTGGGGGTAGCCGACCCGCCATTCGATAAAACCAAACTCCAACAATAACTTGTTTGGAATTCGTGGCGGAGAGAGTGGGATTCGAACCCACGGTACGGTTTCCCGCACACACGCTTTCCAAGCGTGCGCCTTAAGCCACTCGGCCATCTCTCCGGAGCGCCCTCTCTTGAAGGGGCGCCGACGATTTTGCAAGGGATCGCGGGTAAATCGGGCGAATTTTCCGCAACATATTGTATTTACGAGAGAATATCTGATGCCGATCGACGCCCGATCCGCCCGTCAGCTGAACCTGCGGCGGGTTTGGGGCGACGATTCACGTGAGGACGCCAAACCGCCAGGGGGATGCCATGACCGTCTGCAAGACCATCACTGCGCTGAGCCTGATTTCGGCCCTGGGTGTCGCCCTCGCCACGCCGGCGATGGCGCAGGTCTGCACCCGGCAGGGCGTTGACGTGAACTGCGACGACGGGCGGCGCGGGGTGCTTTCGGGCGATGCCATCATCTGGCCGGACGGCACCCGCTCGAGCTCGACGCCGCATCCGAGCGTGATCATCGGCAACAAGAGCTCGGTGCATGTCGGGCCCGGCGTGTTCGTCGGCCAGGGCAAGGGCATCGTGCCGCTGGACGATCCCAATGCACCGAACAAGCGGCAGTGCGCGATTCTGGACGGCGTGTCGTATTGCTATTGACGCAGTCGTTCTCTCTCTCCCCGTAAGAACGGGGAGAGAGAGGGGGAGACCTCAATTCAGCTTCTCGATCGCAACCGCGACACCCTGGCCGACGCCGACGCACATGGTGGCCAGCGCGAGCTTGCCGCCGCGCTTTTCCATGCCATGCACGGCGGTGAGCGCGAGACGGGCGCCGCTCATGCCGAGGGGATGGCCGAGCGCGATGGCGCCACCATGCGGATTGACGAAGTCGGCATCATCAGGCACGCCGAGCTGACGCATGCAGGCGATGCCCTGCGAGGCGAAAGCTTCGTTCAGCTCGATCAAATCGAAATCGCTGATCTTCTTGCCGAGCCGCTCCATCAGCTTGCGGGTCGCCGGCACAGGTCCAATGCCCATGATGCGCGGTGGCACGCCGGCCGAGGCGAGGCCGAGAATGCGTGCGCGGGGCGTCAGGCCGTGCCTCTTCACTGCGGCTTCGGATGCGAGGATCATCGCGGCGGCGCCGTCATTGACGCCGGAGGCGTTGCCGGCGGTGACCGTGCCCGGATTGCGCACGATCGGCTTCAGCTTGGCGAGGCCCTCCAGCGTCGTCTCGGGCCGCGGATGCTCGTCCTTGTCGACTGTGATGGGGCCGGCCTTGCCGCCGGGAATCGTGATCGGCGTGATCTCTTCCGCAAAATAGCCGGCGGCAATCGCCGCGCCCGCACGCTGCTGCGAGCGGATGGCGAAGGCATCCTGGTCGGCGCGCGAGACCTGGAATTCCTCGGCGACGTTCTCGCCGGTCTCGGGCATCGCATCGACGCCGTACTGCGCCTTGAGCAGCGGATTGATGAAGCGCCAGCCGATCGTGGTGTCGAAGATCTCGGCAGAGCGCGAGAACGCCTCCTGTGCCTTGCCCATCACGAAGGGCGCGCGGGTCATCGACTCGACGCCGCCGGCAATCGCAAGCTCGATCTCGCCGGAGCGGATCGCGCGCCCCGCAGCGCCGACCGCATCCAGGCCGGAGGCGCAGAGCCGGTTCAGGGTCTGGCCGGGAACCGAATCCGGCAAGCCCGCAAGCAGAAGCGCCATGCGTGCGACGTTGCGATTGTCCTCGCCGGCCTGATTGGCGCAGCCGAAGAACACTTCGTCGACCTGGGCCCAGTCGAGATTGGGATGCTTGGCCATCAGC
The DNA here is from genome assembly GCF_023375135.1 of Bradyrhizobium sp. C-145. Lineage (NCBI taxonomy): Bacteria > Pseudomonadati > Pseudomonadota > Alphaproteobacteria > Hyphomicrobiales > Nitrobacteraceae > Bradyrhizobium > Bradyrhizobium sp. C-145. Next base: position 9,245,010 of record NZ_CP088150.1, read on the forward strand.
GCCTTGATCGGGGTGGCGGCGAGGTCATCGGCGCGCACCTTGGCGAGCGAGCCGCCGAAACGGCCGATCGGGGTCCGCACGGCATCGCAGATAAAGACGTCACGCATCGTTGTTCTCCCTGAATGCCGCGATCCGGCCCAAATTCTTCAATGTCCGCGGAGTTTTAGGAGGGCGCCCGCGGCAGGTCAATTGACGGTTTCGCGTGCGTTTTGCAGGGGCCTGCCATTCGCCACGCATGCCGCGGTGCGGACAACGTGGAAAACCTCGCCTCTCCGGCCAAAGCGATAGGAGCAAGGGACGAAATTTTGTAGGTTGCGCCGCCCATGACAATGCAACAGCCCATTCCCGCGCCAGAGCCCGAATCCACGCCCGCTCCGCCAGCGGAAGCCGCCGCGCGCGTGACGCCGATGATGGAACAGTACCTTGAAATCAAAGCGGCGCATCAGGGCTTGCTGCTGTTCTACCGGATGGGCGACTTTTACGAATTGTTCTTCGAGGACGCCGAGATTGCCTCCAAGACGCTCGGCATCGTCTTGACCAAACGCGGCAAGCATCAGGGCGCGGATATCCCGATGTGCGGCGTGCCGGTCGAGCGCTCCGAGGATTATCTGCACCGCCTGATATCAGCCGGCCACCGCGTCGCGGTGTGCGAGCAGACCGAGGACCCCGCTGCGGCGAAAGCGCGCGGCAACAAGAGCGTGGTGCGCCGCGGCGTGGTGCGGCTGGTCACGCCGGGCACGCTGACCGAGGACACGCTGCTCGACGCGCGTGCCAACAATTATCTGTTGGCGGTCGCGCGCGCCCGCTCCTCCGCCGGCGCCGACCGCTTTGGCCTTGCCTGGATCGACATCTCGACCGCCGAATTCATGGTCACCGAAGTTTCGGGCGGCGAGCTCGCCGCGACGCTGGCGCGCATCAATCCGAACGAGGCGATCGTCACCGACGCGCTCTACAACGACAGCGAGCTCGGACAGACCCTGGGCGAGCTGCCGGCGGTGACGCCGCTGACCCGCGACGTCTTCGACGGCGCCACCGCCGAAAAGCGGCTGTGCGATTATTTCGCGGTCGCGACCATGGACGGGCTGGCGCAGCTCACGCGGCTGGAAGCCACGGCTGCGGCCGCCGCCGTCACCTATGTCGACCGCACCCAGGTCGGCAAGCATCCGCCGCTGTCGCCGCCAGCGCGCGAGGCCTCGGGCGCGACCATGGCGATCGATCCCGCCACCCGCGCCAATCTCGAATTGACGCGCACGCTCGCCGGCGAACGCCGTGGCTCGCTGCTCGACGCCATCGACTGCACCGTGACCTCGGCCGGCTCGCGCCTGCTGGCGCAGCGTCTGGCGGCGCCGCTGACCGATGCGCCGGCGATCGCGCGGCGGCTCGACGCCGTCAGCACCTTCGTTGCCGATTCGGCAACGCGCGAAGACATCCGCAGCATCCTGCGCGGCGCCCCCGACATGTCGCGCGCCTTGGCGCGGCTGTCGGTCGGACGTGGCGGCCCACGCGATCTCGCCGGCATCCGCGACGGCATCATCGCAGCGGACCAGGTGCTGACGCGGCTATCCGAACTCGACCAGCCGCCGCAGGAGATCGCGGCGGTGATGGCGGCGCTGCAAACGCCGTCGCGCGAGCTCGCATCCGAGTTTGCCAGCGCACTCGACGAGCAATTGCCGCTGATCAAGCGCGACGGCGGCTTCGTGCGTCAAGGCTTTGAACCCGCGCTCGACGAAGCCCGCAACCTGCGCGATGCCTCGCGCCTGGTGGTGGCCTCGATGCAGGCCCGCTACGCCGACCACACCGGCGTGAAGGCCCTGAAGATCCGGCACAACAACGTGCTCGGCTATTTCGTCGAGGTGACCGCGCAGCACGGCGACAAGCTGATGTCGCCGCCCCTGAATGCGACTTTCATTCATCGCCAGACGCTGGCTGGCCAGGTGCGCTTCACGACCTCCGAACTCGGTGAGATCGAGGCCAAGATCGCCAATGCCGGCGACCGTGCGCTCGGGCTCGAGCTCGAAATCTTCGAGCGGCTGTCCGCCAAGGCGCTCGAGATCAGTGAAGATTTGCGCGCCGCCGCGCACGGCTTTGCGCTGCTCGATGTCGCGACGTCCCTCGCCAAGCTGGCGGTCGACCAGAGCTATGTGCGGCCCGAGGTCGATACCTCGCTCGGCTTCGCCATCGAGGCCGGCCGCCATCCCGTGGTGGAGCAGGCGCTCAAGCGCAATGGCGAGCCGTTCATCGCCAATGCCTGCGATCTGTCGCCGGCGCCCGGACAGAAGTCCGGCCAGCTCTGGCTGCTCACCGGTCCCAACATGGCCGGTAAATCGACCTTTCTGCGCCAGAACGCGCTGATTGCCCTGATGGCGCAGATCGGCAGCTTCGTGCCGGCGACGCGGGCGCGGATCGGCATCGTCGATCGCCTGTTCTCGCGCGTCGGCGCCGCCGACGATCTCGCCCGCGGCCGCTCCACCTTCATGGTCGAGATGGTCGAGACCGCGGCGATCCTGAACCAGGCCGGCGAGCGCGCACTCGTGATCCTCGACGAGATCGGCCGCGGCACCGCGACCTTCGACGGACTCTCGATCGCCTGGGCCGCGATCGAGCATCTGCACGAGAGCAATCGCTGCCGCACGCTGTTCGCGACGCACTATCACGAGCTGACCGCGCTCTCGGCAAAACTGCCGCGCATGTTCAACGCCACCGTGCGGGTGAAGGAGTGGCAGGGCAATGTCGTGTTCCTGCACGAGGTGCTGCCGGGCTCGGCCGACCGCTCCTACGGCATCCAGGTCGCCAAGCTCGCCGGCCTGCCGCCGGCCGTAATCACGCGGGCCAAATCGGTGTTGGCGAAGCTGGAGGCCCAGGACCGCGGCCAGACCGCCCGCGCGCTCGCCGACGATCTGCCGCTGTTCGCCGTGCCTTCGCGCGCCGCAGCGGAAGCCGCGCCGCCGAGCGAAGCGGAGCTTTTGATGGAAGCGGTGAAGGCGTTACATCCCGACGAGATGTCGCCACGCGAGGCGCTGGATGCGCTGTATGCGTTGAAGGCGAAACTGCCGAAGCAGTCATAGTGCCGTAGGGTGGGCAAAGCGAAGCGTGCCCACCATGCAACGGCGAATCCGCAGGCAGATGGTGGGCACGGCGCGCGAAATGCGCGCCTTTGCCCACCCTTGTAATAGCGCAATCAGATATTGTCGGCGTGTTCCGTGAGGAATGGCCTGCCGCGGCTGCAACCCGCGGCAGGCCGCTGGCGATCGGATCGCGCCCACCCTGAGCAGTTTGTGGCTGCCCCGTAGCAGGATCGCGCCAGCACCTTCATCGGACCCGGATGGTTGCCGGAACAATCAGGTTCGCTTCACAAGGCAGGGTCGACGAAGATGGCACAGACTAGCACGACGACAGCGGAATCGATACGTCCAAGGCGAAGCTCGACATTGTAGTTCATGGTCGAGACGAGGGTTGGGAGGTCGCCAACGACCTTCCCGGTTGGCGGAAGCTGGTGCAACTGCTGACCAAAGCTGGCGTCAAGCGAGTCGGGATCGAAGCGACCGGCGGTTACGAGCGTGGGGTAGTGGAGCATTTGCGTGCGGCCGGCGTCATCGTGCTGGTGCTGCAGCCGATCCAGGTCAAGGCGTTCGGCCGCTCCCGATTGCGTCGCGCCAAGAACGATACGCTGGATGCCGCGCTGATTGCTGCCTGCGCGGCATCGCTCGAAGAGGTGAGGAGTGCGCCGGATCCGCGCTTGGCGGAGCTCGCCGAGCAGCTCACCTTCCTCGAGCAGATCGAGGACGACATCAAGCGCTTCAAGACCCGGCTCGAGCATCTCGATAAGCCTGGGCTACGCCGCATCGTGCTGGATGACATTGCCCGGTTGAAGGCAAGGCGGCTCTCCCAAATCCGTCACATCGCCAAGCAACTACGCGCTCACCACGATCTCGCTGTCCGCCTTGACCTCGTGATGAGCATTCCCGGGATCGGTGAGCGCACGGCACTGGCCCTCCTGGTCCGCATGCCTGAACTCGGCCGTGTCAGCCGGGAGGAAGTCGCAGCCCTTGCCGGGCTGGCTCCCTTCGACAACGATAGCGGGCAGTACACGGGCCAACGCCGTATCGCCGGCGGCCGCGCTCGCCTGCGTCGCTCTCTGTTTGCGGCAGCCCTGCCTGCGGCCTTCCGCTGGAATAAGGCCGTCATGGCCCTCTATGCCCGCCTGACTGCGGCCGGAAAGGCTCACAATGCCGCTCTCATCGCATGCGCGCGCAAGCTGCTCATCTATGCCAACACCGTCGTGCAACGCGGAACGCCGTGGACTGAAAAACTCCTCGGCGTTTAATGGTTGCTACGGTACGAAGCTCACGCCGCAGCCAGCCGCTTCCTTCGCCCGTTCCACCACAGCGTCAGATTCCAGACGATGCAGGTGGCGAGACCCATGCTGAGACCGATCGCGGAGCCGAAGTTTGCGGCGCCGAGATGCATCACCGCGATCGCCATACCGAACCCGAGCAGGCCCCAGGCGGAGTTGGCGAGCACCGCGGCGGTTGGCGGGCCGCCGATGCGCGGGTGCAGGATCACCATCATGCTGGTGAAGACGATCGGGTAGAGCGCGATGACGCCGGACACCCGCGGGCCGACCCAGCCCGACGTCGAAACCACGATCGCGACCAGTGTCGCCACCAGCGCGGCGCGGAACGGAATGTCGTACCAGCGACGCGTGACCAACGGCATCTTCACATGGCGGTACTTAGCGAGCAGCGGAATGCAGATGCCGAACGCAATCAGGTTCACGGCGAGCCCGGCCGTCAAGGTCCAGTCGAACAGGCGGATGAGGGAGGCCAGCACGATCCACACCGCTATCGCGCTGCCTGCACTCACCAGCAGATTGTTCCGCTGCGCCAGCACGACATAGCAGAGGCCAAGCACGATCGTCGCGGCGTTCACCGGAAGGCTCGACAGCGCGCCTTGCGCGATGAAGGCGGCGTCATGGTCGAGCGCGAGGAAGACGTAGGAAGGTCCCGCCGAGATCGGCAGCGTCGCCACCAGCGCCCCGATCACCGGCCCCGAGCGTTCAGTGATGATCGACGCCGTCACGACGAACGCCGCCGCGATCGCCATGCGCAGGAGAAGGAAGAAGATGAAGTGGATGTCGGGGACATTTTTGGCTTCTTACCCTCCCCTGGAGGGGGAGGGTCGGCTCATATTGAGCGCAGCGAAATATGCGGCGGTGGGGTGACAGTCTCTCGACGGAGACGGTGCCCGAGTGGAGAGATCACCCCACCCCGCTCGCGCTGCGCGCGATCGACCCTCCCCCTCCAGGGGAGGGTAAGAGAGTCACATCCGCTGCATCGACACCGATACCTTCGGGCCGTTCTTGATGGTCTGATAGACCACGCAATAGCGCTCGGTGAGTTTCAGCAACAGATCGAGCTTGTCTTGCGGCGCATCAGTGTCGACCTCGAAGCGTAGGCGGATCTCGGCGAAGCCGACCGGGGTCTCCTTGTCGACACCGAGCGTGCCGCGGAAGTCGAGGTCGCCCTCGGCATAGACATTGCCGGTCCTAAGCGGCACCTCGATCGCGGTCGCAACCGATTTCAGCGTGACGCCGGCACAGGCGACCAGCGCTTCCAGCAACATGTCGCCGGAGCAGAGCTCGAGGCCGGAGCCGCCGGTGGCGGGATGCAGACCAGCCATCGCGATGGCGCGGCCGGTTTCGACCTTGCAGGCGATGCCATCGCTGTCGGTGGAGCCCTTGGCCTTCAGCGTGATCAGCGCAGCCTTGGGATCGGTCTTGTAGCGCTCCTTGAGCGGGGCCTGCATCTGGCGCAATTGGGCAGCGTCCATGTTCGTTCTCTCCCGGAAAGATCGCCTCTCGATGTACCGGCTTGAAGGCGGATTGTCACCACCACAGGGCCTGACCGGGACCCTGGGTTGCGTCACGGTCGGGTACGCTACGGTCGAGCGAACGGTCGAGTGACGTCAGCAACGTCAGCACATGCGTGACGAGGATCAAGGTCGGCTGCGTGTCGGCCCAGAGGTCGAACAGATGATCCTGCAGATCCCTGCGGGTGAAGGCATCGAGCGCGGAGAACGGCTCGTCGAGCATTGGCATGCGGCGAACTGATCGCCTCGTCGTCGAGCGTCACCGTGCCCGAGCTGGCCCGATCGAGGCCGGCGATGGCGCGGAGCAATGCTGACTTGCCGCAGCCGCAGCCGACGATGATGGCGATGATCTCGCCCTGCCTGATCTCGGCGGAGAAACGCGCCAGCGCCTCGACGCCGTTGGGATAGGTCTTGCTGATCCGGTCGAGCGCCAGGCGGCCGCGCTCTCGGTTGGTTCCGATGATCGTTGCAGCACTGGCGCGTGGGAGATCATGGCCGGTAGGAACCGCGTCTGGTCGGGGAATGCAAGGGCGCGAGGCAATCTCCATTGTCGTCCCGGACAAGCGCGCCTCCAGCGCGCGCCGATCCGGGACCCTAGCCACAGGAAGACGTGGTTGCGAGGACTCGGAGTGACCGTCTTCACGCCACAACCACTCCCTGTGATTATGGGTCCCAGGTCTGCGCTTACGCTTGCCCGGGACGACGGCGGAATTTGCTGCGCGCGTGCCTCTTCCCTGCGAACTAATTCGTCGGCAGCGGGACCTGGTCGTCGATCAGGGCGTCCAGCGTCGCCTTCACGTCGATCTTGGCATCGACGACACCGGCCTGTTGCAGGGCAAGGCCGGCGGCGAGAAGCGATGCGCGTTGCGGCGCGCCGATGCGGCTGTGGGTGAGCTCGGTGCGCTCCTTGAGCTGCTTGTCGACGACAGCCTCAGGCAGTTTCGTGACCGCGATGAAGATCTTCTTCAGCTCGTCGTAATTCGTCAGCGAATATTTGCGCGCCTCCTCGTAGACCGCGAGGACGCGGCGCACAATGTCGGGATAGTCCCTCAAGAACTGCTCGCGCACATTGAGGATGCCCCAGGTGTTGGCGTCGGCCTTGCGGTAGAACAGTTTTGCGCCTTCCTCAATCTCCGCCTGGGCCATCATGGGATCGAGTCCGGCCCAGGCGTCGACGTCGCCGCGGATCAGCGCAGTCTTGCCGTCGGCATGCTGGAGCAGCACCGGGGTGATGTCTTTTTCCGTCAGGCCCGCACCTAACAGCGCGCGGATCAGGAAGAAGGACGCGAATAGACATAGATCGACTTGATCGGATTGCCGTTGATGCGGGCCACCAGCGCCGCCGAGCCCGCGGTCGAGCCGAAATCGATCGAGCCGGCGTTGAGGAATTCGAGCGCCTTGTTGGAGCCGGCCGACTGCACCCAGGTGACGGTGATCCCCTCCTTGGCGAACTCTTTCTCCAGCAGGCCCTTCTGCTTCAGGACCATCGAAACCGGATTGTAGGTCGCCCAGTCGATGCGGATCTCCTTGAGCGGATCCGCCGCCCGTGCCGCAGGGGTCATTGCGAGCGCGACGGCTCCCGCCAACAGAATGCGTCGTGTAATCCTGGCAATGCCCGACTCCTCAAAAACTTCATTGTTTTTCAAGGAGTTATGGCTAGAGGTCAACGAGAAAATCCGTCCCTTGCGAGCGCGCGGCCCGAGAACAGATTTGCCCAAAGCCGCAGCTTTCCAGCATGGAACGGCTATTGCCAGAGAATGGCGGGTGACAGCGCCTGCCGCCTCTTATATCCGGTGAGATATGGACAGCGTCGCGATTGAAAAGAAGCCAGAGACGGATGACCGCTTCGACACCGCGCGGATCACCGCCGCGGTCGATGCGCTCGCCGAAAAGCACGAGGGCCGAGAGGACACGTTCCGCACGGCCATGGCGCAATTGCTCAAGGCTGAGCTGATCGCCTCGCGCGCCGCGGCACAGGCGATCCTTTTGAAGGACCGTCACGGAAGGCGCTGCGCCGAGCGGCTGTGCCATGTCCAGGACGAGATCATCCGCGTCCTCTATTCAGCGGCAACGCGGCATCTCTACCGCTCGCCGATCCCGAGCGGCGCCGAGCGCATGGCGGTGGTGGCGACCGGCGGCTATGGCCGCGGCCTGATGGCGCCCGAATCCGACATCGATCTCTTGTTTATCCTGCCCTACAAGCAGACCGCCTGGGGCGAGCAGGTCGCCGAAGCCATCCTCTACTGCCTCTGGGACATGGGGCTGAAGGTCGGCCACGCCACCCGCTCGGTCGACGAATCGATCCGCCAGGCGCGCGGCGACATGACGATCCGCACCGCGATCCTGGAGACGCGCTTCCTGACCGGCGACAAGCCGCTCTATGACGAATTGGTCGAGCGCTTCGACAAGGAGGTGGTGCAGGGCACCGCGTCCGAATTCGTTACCGCAAAACTCGCCGAGCGCGAGGAGCGGCATCGCCGCGGCGGCCAGTCGCGCTATCTGGTCGAACCCAACGTCAAGGACGGCAAGGGCGCCCTGCGCGACCTGCACACGCTGTTCTGGATCGCCAAGTACGTCTATCGCGTCCGCGACACCGACGAGCTGGTCGAGCGCGGCGTGTTCGACGCGCAGGAATATCGCAGCTTCCGCCGCTGCGCCGATTTCCTCTGGTCGGTGCGCTGCAATCTGCATTTCTACTGCAATCGCGCCGAGGAGCGCCTCTCCTTCGACCTGCAGCGCGAGATCGCGGTCCGGCTCGGCTACACCTCGCATCCCGGCATGCAGGACGTCGAGCGCTTCATGAAGCACTACTTCCTGGTCGCCAAGGAAGTCGGCAACCTCACCGCCATCCTCTGCGCCAAGCTCGAGGACCAGCAGGCCAAGCCGGCGCCGGTGCTGAGCCGGATGATGGCGCGGCTGCGGCCCAGCACCGTGAAGCGGCGCGTACCTGATAGCGACGACTTCATCGTCGACAACAACCGCATCAACATCGCTGCGCCCGATGTCTTCAAGCACGATCCGGTCAATTTGATCCGGATCTTTCGCCTGGCGCAGAAGAACAACCTCGCCTTTCATCCGGATGCGATGCGCGACGTGACGCGCTCGCTCGGCCTGATCAACGGGCAGCTTCGCGAGAATCCCGAGGCCAATCGGCTGTTCATGGAGATCCTGACCTCCAACGACGCCGAGACCGTGCTGCGACGGATGAACGAGACCGGCGTGCTCGGTCACTTCATCCGCGCCTTCGGCAAGATCGTCTCGATGATGCAGTTCAACATGTATCATCACTACACCGTTGACGAGCATCTGATCCGCTGCATCGGCTTCCTCCAGGACATCGAGCGCGGCGGCATCGAGGAGTTCGCGCTCGCCAGCGACCTCATGCGCAAGACGAGGCCCGAGCACCGCGCGGTGATCTACATCGCGACGCTGCTGCACGACGTCGCCAAGGGCCGGCTGGAGGATCACTCCATCGCCGGCGCCAAGGTGGCGCGGCGGCTGTGCCCGCGGCTCGGCTTCAGTCCGGCCGATACCGAGCTTGTGGCCTGGCTGATCGAGGAACACCTGACGATGTCGACGGTCGCGCAGTCGCGCGACTTGTCGGATCGCAAGACCATCGAGAATTTCGCCGCCGTGGTGCAGTCGGTCGAGCAGATGAAGCTGCTGACGATTCTCACCACCGCCGATATCCGCGGCGTCGGCCCGGGCGTGTGGAACGGCTGGAAGGCGCAGCTGCTGCGCTCGCTCTATTACGAGACTGAGCCGGTACTGACCGGCGGCTTCTCGGAGGTCGATCGCGGCAAGCGCCTCGCGGCCGCCTACGCCGAATTCCGCATGGCCTTCGCCGAATGGCCGGAGGATGAGCTCGATGCCTATATCGGCCGGCACTATCCGGCCTATTGGCTCAAGGTCGAGCTGCCGCGCAAGATTCGCCATGCCCGCTTCGTCCGCTCCAGCGAGCAGGCCGGCCACAAGCTCGCGATCAATGTCGGCTTCGACGAGGTGCGCGGCGTCACCGAGCTCACGATCTTCGCGGCCGACCATCCCTGGCTGCTGTCGATCATCGCCGGCGCCTGCGCCTCGGCCGGCGCCAACATCGTCGACGCCCAGATCTACACCACCACCGACGGCCGCGCGCTCGATACGATCTCGATCTCCCGGGAATATGACCGCGACGAGGACGAGGGGAGGCGCGCCACGCGGATCGGCGAGATGATCGAGGACGTGCTGGAGGGCAAGCTGCGCCTGCCGGAGGTGGTGGCGCGGCGCACCGTGCGCAGCAAGGCGAAGCCCTTCGTGATCGAGCCGGAAGTGACCATCAACAACCAATGGTCCGACCGTTACACGGTGATCGAGGTCTCCGGCCTCGACCGGCCCGGCCTGCTCTACGAGCTGACCACCGCGATCTCGAAGCTCAACCTCAACATCGCCTCGGCCCATGTCGCGACCTTCGGCGAGCGCGCGCGCGACGTGTTCTACGTCACCGACCTCCTCGGCGCGCAGATCAACGCGCCGACACGGCAGGCCGCAATCAAGAGCGCGCTAACCCATGTGATGGCCGGCGACAAGGCGGTGCAGCCGGCGGCGTGACCCTCGTGGTTCCGGGGCGCGCGTAGCGCGAGCCCGGAATCCATTCATCCGCAGAGTCGGTGGCGCCATAGATTCTCAGGTGCGCAATTGCGCACCATAGCTCGCCGCTCCGCGGCGCCCCGGAATGACGGCCGGACTACACCTCCACCCCTTCATGCCGCAGCAGCCAGCGCTTGCGCTCGAGGCCACCGCCGTATTTCACCAGTGAGCCATCGGCGCCGATCAGGCGGTGGCAGGGCAGCACCACGCTGATCGGATTGGAGCCGTTGGCGTGGCCGACGGCGCGAATCGCTTTGGGCATGTCGATCCTTGCGGCGAGCGCGCCATAGCTCATCGTGGTCCCAGTGGGGATTTGTGCGAGCGCGGTCCAAACCTTTTGCTGGAACGACGTGCCGGCGATGCGCCATGCGATGGCCGAGAGCTGGCCGAGGTCGCCTTCAAAATAGCCCGACAGCGCAGTCCGCATCTGCGTCGGTGCAGGCTGATCGCGGAGGTCCACCGCACCATAATGCAGCCGCAACAGCTCGCGCATACGGTGCTCGTAGTCTTCCCAATCGAGCGCGCGCAACACGCCCTCGGCGTCGGTGACGAGCAGCGCGATGCCGATCGGCGTTGCCAGGCGACCGAGACCGAAGCGTTCAGGCGTTTTGGTTGATCGAGCGGGCATTGCGGCACCGTTGCATCGAAATACGTCCGTCGCACTTGCCATGCCGGCTGTGCTAACGTCCACCCGAAAGCTGACGCTTTTGGGGGAGCTCAACTTGATTTTGATCGCCAATCTTCTGGTGGCGCTGGTCGCCATCCTGCATGTCTTCTTCCTGATCCTGGAGATGTTTCTCTGGGACAAGCCGCTGGGCTTGAAGGTGTTTCGCAACACGCCTGACAAGGCCGAGATGACGAAGGTGCTGGCCGCCAATCAGGGCCTCTATAACGGCTTCCTCGCCGCCGGCCTGATCTGGGGTCTCGTTCACGGCAATCCTGCCTTCGCGTTCCAGATCAAGGCGTTCTTCCTGCTTTGCGTGATCGTGGCTGGCGCTTATGGCGCCGCGACCGTCAGCTCACGCATCCTGATGGTGCAGGCGCTGCCGGCGGCGATTGCGCTGGTGGCATTGTTCCTGGCCTAGCTTTTGGCCTGAGGCGCTACGGCGCAGCGCCGTGATCCTTGCGCGGCGGCGAACGTTCCTCCACAATCTTTGGCAGCGATGGCGACCGTTGCAATCAACGGACAAAGACCATCGATCGAAAATTCCGTCAGGAGGAACGACCCAATATGACCAATCGCAGAGCCTTCCTAGCTGCCACGACGGCGCTCGCCTTCGCGTTCTCCGCGAGCCAAGCCCTCGCCCAGAAGAAATACGACACCGGCGCGAGCGACACCGAGATCAAGATCGGCCAGACCGTCCCGTTCTCCGGCGCCTATTCGGTCTACGCCAATATCGGCAAGACCCAGGCCGCCTATTTCAAGATGATCAACGATCAGGGCGGCATCAACGGTCGCAAGATCAATTTGATCCAGTATGACGACGCCTATTCGCCGCCGAAGACTGTCGAGCAGGTGCGCAAGCTGGTCGAAGGCGACGAGGTGCTGTTCACTTTCCAGCTGATCGGCACCGCTGCGAACGCCGCCGTGCAGAAATATCTCAACGGCAAGAAGATCCCACAGCTCCTCGCCTCGACCGGCGCGGCGCGGTTCAACGACCCGCAGAACTATCCCTGGACCATCGCCTATAATCCCAACTACGTGTCCGAGGGGCGCATCTACGCAAAATACATTCTCGCCAATCATCCCAACGCCAGGATCGGCGTGCTCTATCAGAACGACGATATGGGCCGCGACTATCTCGCGGGCCTCAAGAGCGGTCTCGGCGACAAGGCCGCCAGCATGATCGTCGGCGAGGTCTCCTATGAGGTCACCGACCCGACCGTCGACTCGCAGGTGGTCAAGCTGAAATCGATGGGCGCCGACCTGTTCTATGACGCGTCGACGCCGAAATTCGCAGCGCAGGCGATCAAAAAGCTTGCCGACCTCGGCTGGAGCCCGGTGCATATCCTCGACATCAATGCGAGCCCGGTGTCGGCGACGTTGAAGCCAGCAGGCCTCGACATCTCCAAGGGCATCATCTCCACCAATTACGGCAAGGACCCCGGCGATCCCCAGTGGAAGGACGATCCGGGCGTGAAGGCCTTCTTCGCCTTCATGGACAAGTATTTTCCGGAAGGCGACAAGCTCAACACCGTCAACACCTACGCCTATTCGGTGGCCGAGCTGCTGGTGCAGGTTCTGAAGCAATGCGGCGACAACCTGACGCGTGAGAACGTCATGAAGCAGGTCGCCGGCATCAAGGGCTATACGCCGAGCCTGGCGCTGCCCGGCATCAAGATCACCACGGGCCCGAACGACTATCGCATCAACAAGCAGATGCAGATGATGAAGTTCAACGGCGAGCGCTGGGAGCTGTTCGGACCGATCATCGCAGACACCGGGCCGTCGGGTTAGTGTTGGCCTCGTAGGGTGGGGTGGGCATAGGCGCGCAGCGCCGTGCCCACCACCTCTCCACGATCGCATGAGACGTGGTGGGCACGCGCCGGAATGCGCATTCGCGCACTCCGGCGCTTTGCCCACGCTACGAGGCTGTGACTCTTTTCCGTATCGAGCGTCAGGCGGATATGATTCTCTAAGCAGATTGATTTGCTGGAGAGAATGATGGCTGACGACGGACTTTTTGGCGAATTGCCGGAACAGTCGGCGCCATGCACCGAAGTGGTGCCGCGGGGGGCACCTCGGCTGCGCGAGCCTGTGCGCGATCAGGTCGAATTGCGAGCGGTCGATATCGATAGCCTGATCGGGCAGGATCATCCGGTGCGGGTGATCTGGGCTTATGTCGAAGGGCTCGACTTGAGCGAGCTGGAAGATCGCGTCAAGGCGCGGGAGAACAGGCCGGGTTATCCGGCGCCATCGCCACGGTTGCTGCTGGCGCTTTGGCTGTACGCCACGAGCGATGGCGTTGGCAGCGCGCGGGCGCTGGACCGGCTCTGCGACAGTCACGACGTCTACCGCTGGCTCTGCGGCGGCGTGTCTTTGAACCATCATACGCTATCGGACTTCCGGGTCGGCTGTGCCGACTTGCTTGACCGTTTGCTGGTCGAACATCTGGTGGCCCTGAACGAGGCAGGGTTGGTTGATCTGGAGAAGCTGACCCAGGACGGGGTGCGGATACGGGCGAGTGCGGGAACCGGATCGTTCCGGCGGGAGGCGACGCTGGATCGGCAGATGGCACAGGCCGGGGCCGTGGTGGAAGAGCTCAAGCGCGAGGTCGATGCGGATCCGGAAGCCAGCAATCGGCGGATCCGGGCCGCTAAGGAGCGCGCGGCGCGGGAACGCAGCGAGCGGGTGCAGGCCGCGCAAGCGGCGCTGGCTGAGATCAAGCGCAAGCGAAAACAGCTCGATGACAAGGGCGGCAACGGCAAAAAGCCAAAAGAGCCACGGGCCTCTACCACCGACCCGCAGGCACGGGTGATGAAGATGGCGGATGCCGGCTTCCGTCCGGCCTACAATGTGCAGGTGGCTAGCGCGGCCGGCGAACTGATCGTGGTCGCGATCGATGTCGACAACAGCGGCTCAGATCGCGGCTTGATGCGACCGATGCTGGAGCGAACGCGCGCTCGGCTGAAGCGCTTGCCACGCCGCTACCTCGCCGATGGCGGGTTTTGCAGTGGCGAGGACATCGAATGGGCGCATGGCGAAGGTATCGAGGTTTACTGTCCTCCTCCCAAATCCAGGAGCGGTGTCGATCCCTTTTTACCCCGGAGCAACGACGGTCCTGGCGTAGCGGCCTGGCGTGCTCGCATGGCCAGCGAAGCCGGCAAGGCACAGTACCAAGCCCGCACAATCTGCGAATGCATCCATGCCCGATGGCGGAACTGGGACCTCAGGCAATTAACCGTGCGCGGTATCGCGAAGGTCCGTGCCGTTGTGCTCTGGTACGCCCTCACCAACAACATCCTGCAGGGACACCGTCTCGTAAAGGCATAGACCGCGGCAGCATACCGACGGCCTGACGCCGCCGGCTTCGACCTCAAGGGACGCTAACGCCCCTTGAGGTCCATGCCGAAACAAACGAATTGGCTCACAGGCTCTACGGACTACGTCGGTATCTCGCCAAAGTTCTTCCCCACCGGCAGCACTGCATGCCGAATCAGACGCGAATCCTCCACCGCTGCCTGCCTATGCTTCACCGCTTCGCGATAGACGGGATCGCGGATCATCTCGACGAAGGCAGCAACGCTGGGATATTCGGCGATGAAGCAATGGTCCCAGCGCTCGTCCTGCGGACCGATCAGCATCAGCTCGAACCTGCCCTGCCAGACGATGCGGCCGCCGAGGCGCTCGAACACCGGGCCGCTCTCGCGGCCATAGGCCGCATAGGCTTCCGCGCCGCTCGCCTTGCGGCCGTCCGGATAGGCCGCCTCCTTGCGCAACCGCACCAGGTTGAGCATGTGGATCGGGCCCGGGCGGTCGTTGTCCCGGAATTGCGCGAAGATCTCCTTGGTTGGATCGATGTGGCCCATGCGAGTTCCCTCTTTCTTGATGCGGGCGATCCTAGCTCCGGCGCCTCAGAAGCGGAACTGCGACCGGCGAATGCCGCACCTCCTAATCGCGCGTTAAGCTTTGTGTAACCGGGCCTTAAACAGCGACCGCTAGCGTGCGGCGGGGCGGGCTGACCGGGCGTTTGGCGTATGGCGTGGGGAAAGAAAAAGGGTGGGCGGAAGGAGCCGTTGTTCGGCTTGCCCGCGGCGCTCGCCGATCTGCGCCTGACCGCGGCGGACCGCATTCCCGGCGGCGAGGACAAGCCCAAGAAGTCAGCGAAAGCATCCGCCAAGCGCAAGAGCGAGGATGCCGGCGACGAGCCGCCGCCGCGCGAGCGCAAGGCTCCGGCCGGTCGCAGCGGCGCCAAACGCCGATCGAAATCGCGCGGAGGCTTTAGCCTCGGCCGCCTGGTCTATTGGGGCGCGGTGCTCGGCCTGTGGGGCGTCATCGCCGTGATCGGCATCGTGATCTATGTCGGCGCCCATCTGCCGCCGATCCAGTCGCTGGAGATCCCTAAGCGGCCACCGACGATTCAGATCGTCGGCATCGACGGCAGCATGCTGGCGCAGCGCGGCGAGATGGCCGGCGCCAATATCGCGCTGAAGGATTTGCCGCCCTATCTCCCCAAGGCATTCATCGCCATCGAGGACCGCCGCTTCTATTCGCATTTCGGCATTGACCCGGTCGGCATCCTGCGCGCCCTCGTCACCAATGTGCTCCATCGCGGCGTCTCGCAGGGCGGCTCGACGCTAACCCAGCAGCTCGCGAAAAACCTGTTCCTGACCCAGGAGCGCACCATGCAGCGCAAGCTGCAGGAGGCAGAGCTCGCGATCTGGCTGGAGCGCAAGCATTCCAAGAACGAGATTCTGGAGCTCTATCTGAACCGCGTCTATTTCGGCTCCGGCGCCTACGGCGTCGAAGCTGCCGCGCAGAAATATTTCGGCAAGTCGGCGAAGAACGTGACGATCGCTGAAGCGGCCATGCTGGCCGGCCTCGTCAAATCGCCCTCGCGCCTTGCGCCGAACCGCAATCCCGAGGGCGCGGAAGCGCGCGCGCAAATCGTGCTGGCGGCGATGGCGGATGCAAAGTTCATCACCGACGCGCAGGCCAAGGCCTCGATCGGCCATCCCTCCTACGAGGTGAAGCCGGTCGGCGCCGGCACGGTCAATTACGTCGCCGACTGGATCGGCGAAGTGCTGGACGACCTGGTCGGCCAGATCGACGAGAGCATCAAGGTCGAAACCACGATCGATCCAAGGCTCCAGAGCGTGGCGGAAGCCGCCATCATCGACGAGCTCGCGGCCAAGAGCGTTAAGTTCAACGTCAGCCAGGGCGCACTGGTGGCGATGGCGCCCGATGGCGCCGTGCGCGCCATGGTGGGCGGGCGGAACTATTCCGAGAGCCAGTACAACCGCGCGGTCACGGCAAAACGCCAGCCGGGCTCCTCGTTCAAGCCGTTCGTGTACCTCACCGCGCTCGAGCAGGGGCTGACGCCGGATACCGTCCGCCAGGACGCGCCGATCGAGGTGAAGGGCTGGAGACCCGAAAACTACACCCACGAATATTTCGGCGCGGTGACGCTGACGCAGGCGCTGGCGATGTCGCTCAACACGGTTGCCATACGCCTCGGCCTCGAGGTCGGGCCGAAGAACGTGGTGCGCACCGCGCACCGGCTCGGCATCTCCTCGAAACTCGAGCCCAATGCCTCGATCGCGCTGGGCACCTCGGAAGTCTCCATGGTCGAGCTGGTCGGCGCCTATGCCCCCTTCGCCAATGGCGGCCTCGCGGTGACGCCGCATGTCGTGACGCGGATCAGGACGCTCAGTGGCAAGCTGCTCTACATGCGCCAGCCGGACGAGCGCAACCAGGTGATCGACCCCCGCTATGTCGGCATGATGAACACGATGATGCGGGAGACCTTGATCAACGGCACCGCCAAGAAGGCCGAAATCCCCGGCTGGCCGGCGGCCGGCAAGACCGGCACCAGCCAGGATTACCGCGACGCCTGGTTCATCGGCTACACCGCCAACCTCGTCACCGGCGTCTGGCTCGGCAATGACGACAACTCGCCGACCAAGAAGGCGACTGGCGGCGGCCTGCCGGTTGAAGTCTGGACGCGCTTCATGCGCACGGCGCACGAGGGCGTGCCCGTGGCCGCCTTGCCGAATTCACAAGCCAGCTGGGGCCTGTCGAACCTCGCGCAGGCGGCTTCGCAGGTGTCTCCGCCGACAGCGCCTGGGCCGGCACCGGCGAACAATGGCAGCTATCGCCCGCCGTCCCCCACGCGCGCCAATGTGCGCCCCGAGGCGGCGGCAGGGCTCGATGGCTGGCTGATGGACCGCCTGTTTGGCGGAAACCGATAGGTTCGAGCCGAGGGCCTTGGGCCCCTTGAAACAAAAACTGCGAAAACAACCCCATGCACAGTAGCCGGCAATCGCCGGCGCGATGCGCGGCTGATGATGCGAAGCGTTTGATGCGGCGGGACTAAACGAGCGAGACGC
This sequence comes from Bradyrhizobium sp. C-145, assembly GCF_023375135.1. Taxonomy (NCBI): domain Bacteria; kingdom Pseudomonadati; phylum Pseudomonadota; class Alphaproteobacteria; order Hyphomicrobiales; family Nitrobacteraceae; genus Bradyrhizobium; species Bradyrhizobium sp. C-145. The sequence goes on from NZ_CP088150.1 coordinate 9,262,557, forward strand.
GCAATCGTCGCGAAGTGTGGCGAAAATCGAGCGAGAGGCTTGGGTGTTGCTCCACCCTGCCCTGTCATTCCCGCGAGGGCGGGGAATCCCGTTCGCCAGGCGTCTCGGCCGACAACAACCGTCTCTGGAATACTGTCGTCGCCCGGTCAAGCCGGGCGACGACATCGAATGCTGTGCTGGTAGTGGCGCTTAACCCGCAACGAGGCCTAATCCTCGGCTCCATACCGATGCAGGTCATTGCCGTACGTATCGAGCCACTTCTTGGCGCGCTCCATTGACGGGCAGACTTTTCCGCACACACGCCAGAACCGCGCCGAGTGGTTCATCTCGACGAGATGGGCGACCTCGTGGGCGGCGAGGTAGTCGAGCACGAAGGGCGGCGCGAGGATCAGGCGCCAGGAGAACGACAGCGAGCCGGCCGAGGTGCAGGAACCCCAACGGCTGGACTGGTCGCGGATCGAGAGCCGCTTGACCCTGACGCCGAGCTCGGCCGCGTAGGCTTCCGCCGAGCGCTGAAGGTCCCGGCGCGCCTCGCGCTTGAGGAAGTCGCTGACGCGGCGGTCGACATAGTCGAAGCCGCCGGCAACGCAGAGAATGCGTTCACCGCTGTCGCGCATCTCGGTCCACACCGTGCCACGCTCACCGGCGCGGTGAACGATGCGATGGGGAACGCCGCGCAGCGGTATCACCGTTCCCGACTGGAACGGAGCGGCCTTCGGCAAGCGACCGAGACGTGCAGCGATCCACGCACCGTGACGCTGCGCGAAGTCCTTGGCCTCGACGAGAGTGCCACGCGGCGGCATGGTGAGGATGGCTTCGCGGTCGCTCGGATGAATTCTGAGCGTGTAGCGGCGCGCGCGTCTGTGTCGGCGCAACCTGATCGCGAAAAACTGCGATCCGTGGGTGATGACGAGGGTCTTCGGTTCGTGGGGCCGCCGATAAAGGAGCGCGCGAGTGGCCATGTCTGTCAGTCCGGGGGGCAGGAGGGCGCCCGGATTCTGCCATAACCGCCGCCATGGAAAGCGCTCGGCGCAAAAACAAATCATTTGCCCAATATACAGCGGTCAAGCGTCCGGGAGACCCTACAGACTGGGGTTGGAACCCGTTTTTTTCGCCCCCGCTGGACGCATGCGGCACCCCCAAGGGCTGAGTGTCGACTCACTCCTATAAGGCTACCTAAATACCGCGAATCTGGAGGGAAGCGACCCCTGTCGGAGCCTCCGACAGGGCCTGAATTTTCGACGGGAAAGCCGAAATACGCGACCAGAGCCGCACCGATGAAATCGGAGCGGCTCTTGTTTCCTGTTTTGACGCGTTTTCTCTACGCGAACCGGTCGCCACTTCGCTCGAAAAACGCTCTATTCGGCCGCGAGCGCCTGCAATGAGCTCGGATTCGCCGCCGAGACCATGAAATCATGAATCCGCGGCAAGATTTCCGACTTGAAACGCGAACCGTTGAACACGCCGTAATGTCCGACACCCTTCTGGACGTAATGAACGCGGCGATGATCGGGAATCGCGCTGCACAATGTGTGCGTTGCTTCGGTCTGACCGAGACCGGAGATGTCGTCCTTCTCGCCTTCGACCGTCATCAACGCCACGCGCGTGATCTTGGAGGGATCGACGCGTGTTCCACGGTGAGTCATCTCGCCCTTGGGCAGCGCGTGCTTCACGAATACGGTGTCGACGGTTTGCAGATAATACTCGGCGGAGAGGTCCATGACCGCGAGATATTCATCGTAGAACTCGCGATGCTTGTCGACGAGGTCACCGTCGCCCTTCACCAGATTGGCGAAGAGCTGCTTGTGCGCATCCATGTGCCGGTCGAGATTCATGCTGATGAAGCCGTTGAGCTGCAGGAATCCCGGATAGACGTCGCGCATCATGCCCGGATGCGGGAACGGCACCTTGGTGATGACATGGTTGCGGAACCAGTCGATGCCGCGCTCCTGAGCGAGGTTGTTCACCGCGGTCGGATTGCGGCGGGTATCGATCGGCCCGCCCATCAGCGTCATCGAGGTGGGCACGAAGGGATCGCGCCGCGCTTCCATGATCGAGACGGCGGCGACGACGGGCACGGAGGGCTGGCACACCGCCATGACATGGGTGTTGCCGCCGAGGACGTGCAGCATCTCGATGACATAGTCGATGTAGTCGTCGAGGTCGAAGCGGCCTTCGCTGAGCGGCACCATGCGGGCATCGGCCCAATCGGTGATGTAGACCTCATGCGCGGGCAGGAGGGCTTCCACCGTGCCGCGCAGCAGCGTGGCATAATGGCCGGACATCGGCGCGACGATTAGCACGCGCGGCTGCGGGCTGCGCAAGGGACGGGCGAACTTGCGATCGAAGTAGAGCAGCTGGCAGAACGGCTTTTCCCAGACCGAGCGGATCTCGACGGGCACGCGGATGCCGTTGACCTCGGTGTCGTTGAGGCCCCATTCCGGCTTGCCGTAGCGGCGCGTGGTGCGCTCGAACAATTCGCAGGCCGCGGCGACCGACTTGCCGACCTCGGTGCGCGCCAAGGGATTGAGGGGATTCTGAAACAGGAGCTTGGTCGCATCGGTGACCGCGCGGGCCGGATTGAGAGAGGCATGCGCCATCTCGTACATCCAGTACATCGGCGTCGTCAGGACCGGACTGCCTTCAGCCGCCAGGGGCGGCGCGCCGCCAAACTCACCAATAGGCATCGCTATATTCCTCTTCGCATCGCAGCATACTGCCGAATGCGCAATATTGCGTCAATGCATGGTTCCGTACATCTACGTGTTGGGAAAGCCAAAACCAGCCTGAATCCACGGGAAAGTGACGTTATTCACCAGCCGAGAGCAGCGAGCCGTGCTTCCTGGCGCTTCGCAACAGGGCAAGGAATGCCCCAAAAGATGCAACCAGCAGTACTGCGTTGATGGCCAATGCCTCCAGCATCAGATCGGTCCGAAAGGTTTGCTCGATCAGGAGCGCGCGCATGCCCTCGAAGGCGTAGGTCGGCGGCAACGCCCAGGCGACGTATTGCAACCAGGCCGGCAGCACGCTGACGGGATAGTAGACGCACGCCAGCGGCAGGATGGCGAACATCAAGGTCCAGACGATGCTCTCGGCGCCGAGGCCGTTTCGCAGCACCAGGCCCGAGACGAAGATGCCGACTGACCAGCTCGTGAAGATCAGATTGCAGAAGAAGGCGATCAGCGGCAGGCCGAGGGCATAGACGTTGAAGTGAAACAGGAACAGCGCGAGCAGCGTCATCGGGATGATGCCGATGGCGAGCCGGATCAGGCTCATGACCATCAGCGACAGCAGAAACTCGATCGGCTTCAGCGGGCTCATCATGAGATTGCCGATGTTGCGCGCCCACATCTCCTCCAGGAACGAGATGGAGAAGCCGAGCTGCCCGCGGAACAGGATGTCCCAGAGGATGACGGCGCCGATCAGCGTGCCGCCGGCGCGCGCGAAGAAATTGGCATTTTCGGCGATGTAGAGCTGAAGAAAGCCCCAGGTGATGACTTGCAGCGCCGGCCAGTACAAGAGCTCGAGCAGCCGCGGCCAGGACGACATCAAGAGGTACCAATAGCGCAGGATCATCGCGCCGATGCGATGGACGGAGATGCCGCGGTGGAGGGACAGCTCGGTCATGGCGGCCTCTGGTAGCCCGGCCGCAACCAGTAGCCCGAATGGAGCGCAGCGCAATCCGGGATCAGCCTATCCAGACACGAGAACCCCGGATTACGCTGCGCTCCATCAGGGCTACGACTCCTTCTCACCGTGCCGCCTCCTTCGCGCCGTTCACCCGGCCGCGCGCGACGTCCAAAAACACCTCCTCCAGCGTGGTGCGGTTGTAACGTGCCATGATGGCTTCCGGCGTGTCGTCGTCCTCGATGCGGCCGCGCTTCATGATGATGACGCGGTCGCAGAGCCGCTCGACCTCGAGCATGTTGTGCGACGCCAGCAGGATGGTGGCGTTGTGCTGCTTGCGATAGCGCTCCAGATGCGCCCGCACCCAATCGGCGGTATCAGGATCGAGCGAGGCGGTCGGCTCGTCCAGGAGCAGCAGCTCGGGCTGGTTGATCAGCGCCTTCGCGAGCGCAACACGGGTCTTCTGCCCGGCGGAGAGCTTGCCGTTGGCGCGGTCGATGAAATCGCCGAGGTCGAGATCGTCGGTGAGCCCGGCGATGCGGCCAGCGAGGTTCTTCACCGCATAGAGCTTGCCGAACACGGTGAGGTTCTGCCGCACCGTGAGCCGCATCGGCATGTCGACATAGGGGCTCTCGAAATTCATCCGCCCCAGCACGGACGCGCTCTCCTCGGGCATGCGATGACCGAGCACCTGCACACGGCCGGAGGTCGGCAGCACCAGGCCCATGATCATCGCAATGGTCGTGGTTTTGCCGGCGCCGTTGCCGCCGAGCAGCCCGGTGATGCTGCCGCGCGAAAGCGAAAAGGAGATATCGTCGACGGCGCGGGTCTGCTTGTAGACCTTGACGAGATGATCGACCGCAATCGCCGCGGGTGCGCTGCGATCCGCGACAGTCGGCCAGCTTGAAGCCTTGTCATTCTCGGTCATGCTGGCCGTTCTTCTGCTATTGCAGCCGATAGCGCAAGGCTTGTAATTCCTGGCTGGTTCCGTGAGCCGCGCGTTTGTGACCCTTAGAAGGCACCGCCACATTGGCCGATATGACCGAAATTGCCGATTCCGACTTTCGCCACGCGCAGCGGCATATCCGGCTGGACACGATCCTGCGGCTGCGCTGGCTCGCGGTGCTGGGGCAGCTCGCCGCGATCTTCATCGTGGCGCAGGGGCTGGAGTTCAATGTCGAGATCGTCCCCTGCGTCAGCATCATCGCCCTGTCCGCGGCGCTCAATCTGGCGCTCCAGACCGCGGCCAATCCGATGCAGCGGCTGGAGCCGATGCAGGCGGCCGGGCTGCTGGCGCTGAACATCGTGGAATTGGCTGGTCTGTTATTCTTTACCGGCGGCCTCCAGAACCCGTTCTCGTTCCTGTTCCTCGCGCCCGTGCTGATCTCGGCCACGGCGCTGCCGGCCCGCTTCACCTTCGGCCTCGGCCTCCTCGCTGTGGCCTGCGCCTCGGTCCTGTTCTTCTTCCATTCGCCGCTGCCGTGGGATTCCGACGATCCGCTGGTGCTGCCACCGATCTACCTCGTCGGTGTCTGGCTCTCGATCGCACTCGCGATCGGTGTCACCAGCCTCTACTCCTTCCAGGTCACCGAGGAGGCGCGCAAGCTCGCGGACGCGCTGGCCGCAACCGAGCTGGTGTTGACGCGCGAGCAGCATCTGACCCAACTCGACGGATTGGCTGCCGCAGCCGCGCACGAGCTCGGCACGCCGCTCGCGACCATCTTCCTGATCTCGCGTGAGCTGGAAAAAACGGTGAAGGACCCGAGCTTTGCCGCGGACCTGAAAACACTGCGCGAGCAGACCCAGCGCTGCCGCGACATCCTGAGCAAAATCACCCAACTGTCCTCCACCGGCGCACCGTTCGACCGCATGAAGCTGTCGGAGCTGATCGAGGAAGTGGTGGCGCCGCATCGCGATTTCGGTGTCGACATCAAGGTGCGGATCGCGGTGGCGGTCGCGGCCGAGCCGGTCGGCTCGCGCAATCCGGCGATCCTTTACGGCATCGGCAACATCGTCGAGAACGCGGTCGATTTCGCCCACACCACCGTCGAGGTGAATGCCTGGTGGAACAAGGACGATATCGAGCTCGTGATCTCCGACGACGGCCCCGGCATCCCGCCCGACATCCTCAAACGGATCGGCGAGCCCTATCTGTCGCGGCGGCGGACCCAGGATGAAGGCGGCGAGCGGCGCGGCCTTGGCCTCGGCGTGTTCATCGCGCGCACGCTGCTCGAACGCACCGGCGCCAAGGTCTCGTTCACCAACCGGACCTTTCCTGACCACGGCGCGGTGGTCCAGATCAATTGGCCGCGAGAGCGTTTTGAGGCTATCGAGACGCTAGAAGAAACAATAGGATAGGCCGCGACCTTGCGTCGCACAACGGGGCCGATCGACCATTTGCCGCCTTGGCACCGATCGATTGCGACGCCATATGTCAATGCGCTGGAGAGAGGACAACACCTTGAACGCCATCGCCGAACTGAACGAACAGACCGACCGCTCGCTTCTTATCGTTGAGGACGACAAGCCGTTTCTGGAGCGGCTGTCGCGCGCGATGGAGACACGGGGCTTTGCCGTAACATCGTGCGACACCGTCTCCGACGGGCTTGCGCAGATCGGCAAATCGGCACCGGCCTTCGCGGTAGTGGATCTGCGGCTCGGCGACGGCAACGGTCTCGACGTGGTCTCGGCGCTGAAGAAGAAGCGCCCCGATGCGCGCGCGATCGTGCTGACCGGCTATGGCAACATCGCCACCGCCGTGACCGCAGTGAAGATGGGCGCGATCGATTATCTGTCGAAGCCGGCCGACGCCGACGACGTCGTCGCCGCGCTGCTCTCGACCAGCGCGGAGAAATCCGAGCTGCCGACCAACCCGATGTCCGCCGACCGCGTGCGCTGGGAGCACATCCAGCGCATCTACGAAATGTGCAACCGCAACGTCTCGGAGACGGCGCGCCGGCTCAACATGCACCGCCGCACGTTGCAGCGCATTCTGGCCAAGCGCGCGCCGCGGTAGTTACTACGCTCAATCCTCTATCCCGGTCATCCTGAGGCGCTCGCCTTGCAAAGCAAGGCGAGCCTCGAAGGGCGACGGTCCGGCTGCATCGCGGCCGTGCATCCTTCGAGGCTCCCGACGGGACGCTCCGCGCCCCGTCACTCGCGCCTCAGGATGACGGGGATACAGTTTCGTTCTTTTGGCTACTCCCAAAAATCCGCGTAGCCCTGCGGATCAACCAAACGGTTGATCCGCAGCGCAGCCGCCATCGCAAAGCGCACCGTCATCTGCTTGCGCGTGGCGGCAGCAAGCTTGTGCTCGGGCGCCTCGCAATGCATGTGCGCGCCATAGGCGTCAGCGACGATCAGGCCGGTGTCTTCAGGAAAGATCTCGCACGGCAGATCCTGCGTGAAGGCGAAGAACAGCCGGTCGCAATGGGCGCGGTATTCGTGCCATTTCTGATCAGCGCGCAGATCCTCCACCGACGATTTGATCTCCACGATCCAGATCTCGCCGCGCTCGTTCAACGCGACGAGGTCGGCACGGCGGCCCGAGGGCAGCGGCAATTCGCTAATGCAGGAGAAGCCCAGCGAGCGCAGCAGTCGCGCGGTGCCGCGCGCGACCGCCAGTGCGGTCTCCGACTGGCGGCGGTCCGGCGGCGGTAGGGCGATATTGCGGGCGGTGTTGTCCATGGGGGGAGGATAGCGGATTCCGTCGGGATGCACACTGCCGAGAATGGTCGAGCCGTTGCTCATTCTCAAATGTCGTCCTGGCGAAAGCCAGGACCCATTACCCCAAGGGTTTGTTGTAGCGCGAGCTGATAACCACCAATCTTCGCCAAGCGACTTCCTGTGGTAATGGGTCCTGGATCTGTGCTTCGCTTGTCCAGGACGACATTGCGGAACCGCTTTTGCCTTTAAAACTTATCACGCAGCCGCCGCACCTCGGCGGCCCACGAGGCCGCGCGCGCATGATCGAAGATCTCTGGTACAAGAACGGCGTGATCTACTGCCTCTCCGTCGGCTCCTATATGGATGCCGATGGCGACGGCGTCGGCGACTTCAAGGGCCTCTTGCGCCGGCTCGATTATCTGCACGGCCTCGGCATCACCACGATCTGGCTGATGCCGTTCCAGATTTCGCCGCAGCGCGACGATGGCTACGACATTGCGGACTATTACAGCGTCGATTCCCGCTACGGCACGCTCGGCGATTTCGTCGAGTTCACCCATGGCTGCAAGCAACGTGGCATCCGCGTCATCATCGATCTCGTCGTCAACCACACCTCGGACCAGCATCACTGGTTCAAGGAGGCGCGGCGCGACAAGAACTCGCCCTATCGCGACTGGTATGTCTGGTCCGACAAGAAGCCGGCCAACGCCCACGAGGGCATGGTGTTTCCCGGCGTGCAGAAATCGACCTGGACGCGCGACAAGGAAGCCGGCGCCTGGTATTTTCATCGCTTCTACGATTTCCAGCCCGATCTCAACACCTCGAACCCGCACGTGCAGGCCGAGATCCTGAAGATCATGGGCTTCTGGATCCAGCTCGGTGTCTCCGGCTTTCGCATGGATGCGGTGCCATTCGTGATCGCGACCAAGGGCGCCAAGGTGAAGAAACCGGTCGAACAGTACGACATGCTGCGCGCGTTCCGCGAATTCCTGCAATGGCGGCAGGGCGACGCCATCATCCTCGCCGAAGCCAATGTGCTGCCGAAGACGGACATGGAATATTTCGGCCGCGACGCCGACCGCATGCACATGATGTTCAACTTCCAGGTCAACCAGCATCTGTTCTATGCGCTGGCCTCGGCCGATTCGCGTCCGCTGGCGAAGGCGCTGAAGGCGACCAAGCCGCGGCCGGCGACGGCGCAATGGGGCCTGTTCCTGCGCAATCACGACGAGCTCGATCTCGGACGGTTGACCAAGGCGCAGCGCGAGGTCGTGTTCAAATGCTTCGGACCCGACAAGGAGATGCAGCTCTACGATCGCGGCATCCGCCGTCGCCTCGCACCGATGCTGGGCGGCGACCGCCGGCGGCTCGAGCTCGCCTACAGCCTGGTATGCACATTGCCGGGAACGCCCGTGATCCGCTATGGCGACGAGATCGCGATGGGTGATGACCTGTCGCTGCCCGAACGCGATTGCGCGCGCACGCCGATGCAATGGTCGACCGAGCCGCATGGCGGCTTCACCAAGAGCGACAAGCCGGCATGCCCCGTCATCGACAAGGGGCCGTACGGCTATCCGCATGTCAACGTCGCAAAACAGCGACGCGATCCCAATTCGATGCTGAACTGGACTGAACGCATCGTGCGCATGCGCAAGGAGGTGCCGGAAGTCGGTTGGGGCGATTTCACCATCATTCCTGTGCGCGATCCCGCCGTGTTCATCATGCGCTATGACTGGCGCAACAATTCGGTGCTGTTCATGCACAATCTCGACGAGAAGCCACGCGAGATCGCGTTCTCGGCGGGGCTGCCTGATGGGGCCGGCGCGCACCTCATCAACCTGCTCGCGGAAGATCACAGCCACGCCGACAAGCGCGGCCAGCACCGTGTCGTGCTGGAGCCCTACGGCTATCGCTGGTATCGCGTCGGCGGGCTGGATTATCTGTTGAAGCGGAGCGACATCGACGCGAATACGGTGCGGGGGAGGAAGCATCCGGGGTAGGTGCATCGTTGGGGGCAATGTCATTCCGGGGCGCGACGAAGTCGCGAGCCCGGAATCCATTTATCCAAGGACGCTGCGGCCCGATGGATTCCGGGCTCCCTCGCTCCGCTCGGGCCCCGGAATGACGAAAGAGATCATCGGAGTCGCGGGCTAGGATGGCGCCGCCACCACCACGCCCTCATTCCCCCGCAAATCCAGCACGCCCTCCAGCCGCTCGCCTTCCCGATCGAGAAACGTCGACAGCAGGATCTCGCTGCCGAAGCGGATGGCGCTGGTGGTGACGGCGATCGGATCGGGGCCGAGATTGAGCGCCACGACCACCGCTCTGCCGCCAGCCTCGCGGCGATAGAGCAGGAGATCGCCTTGCGCCGAGATCGGATGATAGTCGCCTGCCATCAGCGGCGGCGAGGCCTTCCGCAAGGCGATCAGGCGCTTGTACAGCGTCAGGATCGAGCGCGGATCGGCTTCGAGATCGACGACGTTCTCGCGGATGTGATCCTCCGGCAACGGCAGCCACGGCCGGACCTCCGAGAAGCCGGCGAAGTTCGAGGAATCCCACTGCATCGGCGTGCGGCAGCCGTCGCGGCCGACACCGATGCCGGGCACGTTCTTCTCGAAGGGGTCGCGCACGTCCTCCGGCGCGATCGCGAGCTGATGCATGCCGATCTCGTCGCCGTAGTAGAGCGTCGGCGTGCCGCGTAGCGTCAGCAGCAGCATGGCGGCGACACGGGCCTGTTCGGGACCAACCCGGCTTGCGACGCGCGGACGGTCGTGATTGCCGAGCACCCAGTTCGGCCAAGCGCCGCGCGGCAGCGCCTTCTCGTAATCCTCGATGATCTTCTCGATCGAGCGCGCGCTCCAGAAGGTCGAGAGCAGCGCGAAGTTGAACGGCATCTGCGCGCCGGTGAGATCGTTGCCATAGTAGGCCATCAAGCGATGCAGCGGCAGATAGATCTCGCCGATCAAGACGCGCGCGCCAAAGCCATCGGTGAGACGCCGCATCTGCGCGATCACGGCATGCACCTCGGGCTGATCGGTCGAGTATTGCGTCAGGATCTTCTCGTTCGGCGGCCGGCCCTCGACGTAATGTGGGTTCGGCGGATTGTCGCGGAATTCGACGTCCTTGATTAGGTGCCAGATCACGTCGACGCGGAAGCCGTCGACGCCCTTCTCCAGCCAGAACCGCATCACGTCATAGATCGCAGCGCGAACATCCGGATTGCGCCAGTTGAGGTCCGGCTGCTGCGCGAGGAAGGCGTGGTAGTAATATTGCCCCGTGGTCTCGTCGAATTGCCAGGCGCTGCCACCGAACTCGGACAGCCAGTTGTTCGGCACGCCGCCATCGGGCGCCGGATCGCGCCAGATGTACCAATCGCGCTTGGGATTGTCGCGTGAGGACCGGCTCTCGATGAACCAGGGATGCTGGTCCGAGGTGTGGTTCGGCACGAGATCGAGGATCAGCTTCAGGCCGTTGTCATGGGCGGCGGCGAGCAGCGCATCGAAATCGGCCATCGTGCCGAACAGCGGCTCGATGGCGGTATAGTCCGAAATGTCGTAGCCAAAATCCGCCATCGGCGAGGGAAAGATCGGCGACAGCCAGATCGCGTCGACGCCGAGCGATTTGACGTGAGGCAGCCGTCTGAGGATGCCAGCGAGATCGCCGACGCCATCGCCATCCGAGTCCTGAAAGGAGCGCGGATAGATCTGATAGAAGATGCCGTCGCGCCACCAATTCTCGTTGCCTTGAGCCATGCCGAAAGACCACCCAAATCTGCGCCTCGCGCGGGAGAACGCGACAGCGACGCCCCGGTTCAAAGTGGCAGGTCAATTGGGACGGCCGTGTGACGGTTGTTCCCGAGCTCGTTCCGACTGTTTGGCCCGAATCTTTTGCTTGGCGGCCTGGCAAAAATCGGCATTGTGCGACCATGACCGAACAAAATGACACCAAAGCCAAAGCCGGCGCGATCATCGTTCCCGTGACGTTGTTCGAGCAGAACTGCACCATCATCTGGGACGAGCCTTCCAAGAAGGCCGTGGTGATCGATCCCGGCGGCGACGTGCCGAAGATTCTGGACGCGATCAAGCAGACCGGCGTCAGCGTGGAGAAGATCTGGCTGACCCATGGTCATATCGACCATGTCGGCGGCGCTGCCGACTTGCGCGACGCGCTGAAGGTGCCGATCGAGGGCCCGCATGAAGCGGACAAGTTCCTGCTCGACAACGTGGTCGAGAGCGGCGCGCGCTTCGGCATGACCGGGGTGCGCAACTTTGCGCCGGACCGCTGGCTCAACGAAGGCGACAGCGTCTCGATCGGCGGCCTGCAGTTCGACATCTATCACTGCCCCGGCCACTCGCCGGGCAGCGTGGTGTTCTTCAACAAGGAGTTGCGTTTTGCCCATGTCGGCGACGTCCTGTTCGCAGGTTCAGTCGGACGCACCGACCTGCCCGGCGGCAGTCATGCCACGCTGATCAACTCGATTCTAACCAAGCTGCTGCCGCTCGGCGACGACGTCGGCTTCATCTGCGGCCACGGCGCCGGCTCGAGCATCGGCCAGGAGCGGATGACCAATCCGTTCATCACCGGCGAAATGTAAGCGTTTTACTCGGCGGCGTCCGCCAGCGCCGCGGGTTCGCCGAGGTTACGCTCGCCCCATTCGCGGATCGCGGCGACGACCGGCACAAAACTTCTGCCCTTGCGGGTCAGGCGATATTCGACCTTGGGCGGCACCTCGCCGAAATCCTTGCGGTCGATCAGGCCGCTTTGCGTCAGCGCCTTCAATTCGCGGCTGAGCACGCGCGGGGTGATCTCGGCGCTGCCTTCCGTGCCGCGCAGCAGGCCGCTCCTGATCTCACCATAGCGGCGCGGACCGTCCTTGAGGTCCCAGACGATGCGGAGCTTGTACTTGCCGCTGATCATCTTCTGAAACGCCGCGACCGGACAGGCGCGCGAGGGGGTCGCTCTTGCCTTCGCCATTGCCTTGGTCATGTCGCTCCTCCATGCGCGGAGTTCCTGTTTTGACGCGCTTCTTTATGCGAACCGGTCTTCACTTCGCTCGAAAACGCTCTGGCCGAGGATAGGAGGGACGCCGAAAAAGTCCATACTATCAATTTTGTCCATACTTGCAGGATCGCTTGCAAGCCGCAGATGATGACGCACAAGACGAAGTAAGGAGCGCCACATGAAGCACTTCATGATCACATACGAATTCAGGAACGGCACGACGGAGGCCTGGCATCAGGAGATCGGCCGCTTCATCAAGGCGATCGACGGCGATCCGGAGCTGAAAGGGCGGATCGGCTATCGTGTCCTGAAGCACCGCGATGACGGTAGCTATATCCATCTCGCCAGCGTCACCGACGATGCCGCGCAAAAAACCCTGCAATCGCGCGAGTTCTTTAGGGCCTATCAGGAGATGACGCGGAAGGTGGCCGGCGGCGAGGTCACGGTGACACCGATCGAGTGGATCGATCAGACGGGCTAGCTTCGCTGAGCTGAACCAACGGCGTCGCCACAAACTCCGTTGTCGTCCCGGCGAAGGCCGGGACGACAGCGCTTACTTCATCAACCGCGCCGCCGTCAGCGCGCGCGTGATGATCTGGCCGAGATCGAAGCTGCGTGTCCGCTCGCGCTTTGCCGCGGCCGGCTGTGCGGCGACCGCGGCGCGGATCGAACGGGCGAGATGCGGCGCGGGCGTCAGCGCCGGCTTCGGCGTCGCAGGCTTTGCCTCCGCCTTCGGCGCCGCCTCCGCAATCCAGCCGGTGAGGCCGAAGAATTTTGCGATGTGGTAGGACGAGGAGATGCCGGCCTCGATCAGGAATGCGCCTTCCATGCCGTAACGCTGATCGTTGTCGGCTAGCCCAAGCGGCGTGCCGTGCGCCATGTCGGTGATGGCGTAGGATTCGACCAGCGTCTCGCCGTCCTGGTTCCACCAAGCCTGGCGCGGATAGCCGTCGACATTGGTCTCGGCCATCGGCACGTCGGGCAGATCATGCAGATCGAGCCACTGCTTGACGATCTCGTTGGCATTGCCGGGATTGACGGTGCGGTCGGCGCTGCCGTGCCACACCGACACCTTCGGCCAGGGGCCACGATGGTGGGTGGCGTTGCGCACGAGATCGCCGAGCTCACGCGCGGGACGCACGGGTGAATGGAACATGCCGTCCAGCGCCTCGCGCAGGTTCGACGCGATGCCATAGGGCAAGCCCGCGATCACCGCGCCGGCTGCGAAAACTTCCGGATAGGTCGCGAGCATCACCGATGTCATGCCGCCGCCGGCGGACAGGCCGGTGATGAAGATGCGCCTCTGATCGATGCGATGCGCTTGCACCATGTGCGCGATCATCTCGCGAATCGACCGCGCCTCGCCGCTGTCCCGCGCGGTGTCCTCCGGATTGAACCAGTTGAAGCAGGTGTTGCCGTTGTTGATGCGCTGCTGCTCGGGCATCAGCAGCGCGAAGCCGTAATGCTTCGCCAGCGTCGACCAGCCGGCGCCGAGATCGTAGCCGGAAGCGGTCTGGCCGCAGCCGTGCAGCACCACGACGAGCGCGCGCGGCTTCTGCAGCTGCGCCGGCACGAAGGCGAGCATGCGCAACGCGCCGGGATTGTCACCGAAATTCGTGACCTCTTGCAGCGGGCTGGATGAATCAGCGCTGCGGCCGAGCTCGGCAAAGCGCAGACCGTCCAGCTTGGGCAGACGTCTCAACAGATCGACATTTCGGGCTAGTGACACGGCAACTTCCTGGTGGGCAACTTCCAACGTTCAGCCAAACCAGATAGTTGCTGCGTTGCAAAATAAAAAGACCGTGCGCTGTCAATCGCGCGAAAATCGCCGGGATTTCCCGCGGAATCCGCATGTATTAACCGCAATGCCTCAACTTGGTGCAGAGGCGCGGCGCATCCAGGCCAGAAATGCGGCGCAGATCATGACTAATGTCACAAACAGCGCAAGCGAGACGAGAAATCCTGCGCGCGCTGATTGCAACGATTCGACGGCGAAGAACAATGCGCCGATTGCGGCCACTCCGGCCGCATTTCCGATCTGCGCCGTGGTGCCGTACATGCCGGAGGCCGAGCCTGCGGCGACAGGTTTTACGCTCGCGAGCACCGCGCCCGACAACGGCGCCATCACCAATCCCTGACCGTAGCCGAAGACGATCATCGTGAGCGCCAGCGCAAGCGGCGTCGGTGCATCGACATAGAACGCGACGAGCGCGAGCGCGGCGAGGCCTGCGATCTGGAGCGCGCAGCCCTCGAGCAGCACCTTGGTGCCGCGATGCCGCGCCCGCGCGCCGCTGTGCCGCGAGGCCACGACGAAGGCAAGTGCGAGCGGGATGAAGGCGATGCCGGCGGCGAGCGGTGGAATTTTCAGGCCGCGCTGCATGTACAGCGTCATCACCAGGTAGAATGAGAGGTTGGCGATGAAAAAGAACAACGCCGCGCCGAGCCCGCGCAGGAAGGCTGCATCCGACAGCAGCGTCAGATCGACCAGCGGCATGCCGCCGTCGCGCGCGATCGCGTGCTCCAGCTTCAGGAACGCGGCGAGGATCGCGCCGCCGATTGCCATCACCGCCCACAACCACGGCGCCCAGCCGACATCGTGACCGAACAGCAGCGGACCGATCAGGCACAACAAGCCTGCGAACAGCACCACGCTGCCTTTGACGTCGAGCTTTGTACCTGATTGCCGCGGCACCGACGGCATGATGCGCCAGGCGGCAGTGGCGATGGCGAGGCCGCTGGGCACGTTGACGAAGAACACTGAGCGCCAGCCGGTGCCGGCGAGATCGAGCGTGACGAGGAGACCGCCGAGCAGGAAGCCCGCCGCGCCCGCAAGCCCGAGCACGATGCCATAGATGGCGAAGGCGCGGCTGCGCGTCTCGTCGGTGAAGAGCAGATGCAGCGTCGCCAGCACCTGCGGCACCATCAGCGCCGCGGTCGCGCCCTGCGCCAGCCGAGCGATGATCAGCTCCGCGCCGGATTGCGCGAGCCCGCACCACAGCGAGGTCAGCGTGAAACCCAGCACGCCGGCGAGGAAGACGCTCTTCGTGCCGTGGATGTCGCCGAGCCGGCCGCCGGTGACGACCAGCGTGGCATAGGCGATCAGGTAGATCGCAATCACGGATTCGATCTGCGCCGGCGACGCTTTCAGATCGACCGCGATGGTGGGAATGGCGACGTTGACTACGAAGGCGTCGACGCCGAACATGAACTGGGCTGCGACGACGATGGCCAGCACCCACCAGCGGCGCGAGGAATCAAGCTGTCGTGTGACGGTTTGGTGCATCGGCGCGGGACCCTGGACTATCGTTGCTCGATAATTTCAGATCGCACGCGGTGTCGCGATTACCTCGCAGGTAGGATTCCCGCGCTTCCGCGGTTGCTTCGCCTCTCCCCGCGTTCGGGGAGAGGCCGGAATTCAAACGCAGTTTGAATTCCGGGTGGGGGGGAGCTTCCGCAAGTCGCACTGCCATTGAATTTGCGGAAGCAGCCCCTCACCCCCGCCCTCTCCCCGTAAGAACGGGGAGAGGGAGACGAGACATCTCATCGCGCCTCCGCGCATGCCTGCATTCCGCCGCGCGGGACATCGTGCGATTGCGTTCGCTTCCGCGAGCACGTAGCCTCGCCGCCTCAACAAACATAAAATCGAAGCCGGAGAGAACGCCATGGCGCGCCTGAAATTCGGAGCCTTTCTTGCCCCGCATCACCCGATCGGGGAGCATCCAATGCTCCAGTTCCGGCGCGATCTCGATCTGGTCGAGCAGCTTGATAGCCTCGGCTATGACGAGTTCTGGTGCGGCGAGCATCATTCTTCCGGCTGGGAGATGATCGCATCGCCCGAGATGTTCCTGGCCGCGGCCGGCGAGCGCACCAAGCGAATCAAGCTCGGCACCGGCGTGGTGTCGTTGCCTTACCACCACCCCTTCAACGTCGCCCAGCGCATGGTGCAGCTCGATCACATGACCGGCGGCCGCGCCATCTTCGGCTCCGGTCCCGGCGCGCTCGCCTCCGACGCGCATACGCTCGGCATCGACCCGATGACGCAGCGCGACCGCCAGGACGAGGCGATCGCTGTGATCCGCCGCCTCTTCAACGGCGAGCGCGTCACCGCGAAGAGCGACTGGTTCACCATGAACGACGCCGCGCTGCAGATCCTGCCGCTGCAGGAGGAGATGCCGTTCGTGGTGGCCTCGCAGATCTCTCCGTCCGGCATGACGCTGGCCGGCAAATACGGCATCGGCATCATCTCGCTGGGCTCGATGACGACGCAGGGGCTGATGTCGCTGCAACAGCAATGGCAGTTCGCCGAGGACGCGGCGAAAAAACACGGCACCAGGGTGAGCCGCGCCGACTGGCGCGTGCTCCTGACCTGGCATATCGCCGAAACCCGCGAACAGGCGCGCCGCGAAGCGGGCGCCGGGCTGATGCGCTGGCACAACGAATATAATGTCGGCACGCTGCAGCGGCCGGGCCTCACCGCGTTCTCCTCGCCCGATGAAGCCGTGGATAAGACCGCCTTCGTCGAGGGCGCAGCCTCCACCATCGGCACACCCGACGATCTCGTCAAAACCATCAAAAACGTGATGCAGGTGTCCGGCGGGGTCGGCGCCATCATCGGCTTCGTGCACGACTGGGCCAATCCGGAAAACACCCGCCGCAGCTGGGACATGGTGGCGCGCTACGTCGTGCCGGAGATCAACGGCTACATCGACGGTCTTCGCAAGTCGCAAAAATTCGTGATCGAGAATCGTGCGATCTTCGAGCGTGCGGGCCAGGCCGTGATGGCCAAGATCATGGAGAACGAGAAGGCCGCCGAGGCGCTGAAGGTGACCGGCCCCGGCCGCGTCGCCATCCCCGCCGTCAACGCCCCGGATTTGCAGAAGGAAGCGGCGAAGCGGTAGGTCTATCTCCGTCGTCCCGGCGAAAGCCGGGACCCATAGCCACCGATTTGTGTTTGGCGATGATTGGTAATTGCCAGCTCGCAACAAACTACTTCCTGGGGTTATGGGTCCCGGCCCCCGTGCGCAATTGCGCACTAGGCCGGGACGACGATGGTTCGTGCTTGCGCGCAAGACCACCGGATCGTGCTATGCTCGCGGAGCTTGCCAACCGGAGCAATCGTCATGTCGATGCAGAATGTGGCCGCCCCTGCGCTTGGCTTCACCCCGCCCAGGCGCAATGAGCTGACCCACATCCCCGGCGACGAAGGCTGGCCGATCATCGGCAAGACCTTGCAGGTGCTCGCCGACCCCAAGGGGCACATCGAGGCGAACGGCGCCAAATACGGCCCGGTCTACCGCACGCACATTTTCGGCGAGACCAATGTCGTGCTGCTCGGGCCCGAGGCCAACGAGCTCGTGCTGTTCGACCAGCAGAAACTGTTCTCGTCGACGCATGGCTGGAACAAGGTGCTCGGCCTGTTGTTTCCGCGCGGCTTGATGCTGCTCGATTTCGACGAGCACCGCCTGCATCGCAAGGCGCTGTCGGTCGCGTTCAAGGCCGGGCCGATGAAGTCATATCTCAGCAATCTCGATCGCGGCATTTCCGCGCGCGTCGCGCAGTGGAAGGCCAAGCCCGGCGAGATGCAGCTCTATCCGGCGATGAAGCAGCTCACGCTCGATCTCGCTGCGGCCTCGTTCCTCGGCGCCGACATCGGCCCCGAGGTCGACGAGATCAACCGTGCCTTCGTCGACATGGTCGCGGCCGCCGTCGCCCCGGTCCGCCGCCCCCTGCCCGGCACCCAAATGGCGCGAGGGGTGAAGGGACGCAAGCGCATCGTCGCCTATTTCCGCGAGCAGATCCCGCTGCGACGCGGCAATCACGGCGGCGATGACCTGTTCTCGCAGCTCTGCCGCGCGACCCACGAGGACGGCGCGCTGCTCTCGGAGCAGGACATCATCGACCATATGAGCTTCCTGATGATGGCGGCGCACGACACGCTGACCTCGTCGCTGACCTCCTTCATCGGCGAGCTCGCCGCAAATCCGGACTGGCAGGACAGGCTGCGGGCGGAGGTTCTCGCGCTCGGCCTCGCCCCGGATGCGCCGAGCAGCTTCGACGATCTCGAGAAGATGCCGCTGACGGAGATGGCGTTCAAGGAGGCGCTGCGGATCAAGCCGCCGGTGCCCTCGATGCCGCGCCGCGCGATGCGCGATTTCACTTTCAAGGGCTTTACGATTCCGGCCGGCACCGCCGTCGGCGTCAATCCGCTCTACACGCACCACATGAAGGACATCTGGCCGGAGCCAGACCGGTTTGATCCAATGCGCTTCACCGAGGAGGCGCAGCGTGGCCGCCACCGCTTCGCCTTTGTGCCCTTCGGCGGCGGCGCACATATGTGCCTCGGCCTGCACTTCGCCTACATGCAGGCGAAATGCTTCGCGCGGCATTTCCTGCAGAACATCGAGGTATCGCTGGCGCCAGGCTACAAGCCGGACTGGCAGATGTGGCCGATCCCGAAGCCGCGGGATGGTTTGCGGGTGCGGGTGAAGGCGGTTTGAGCCTCCCGTGTCCCGGACGCGCAAAGCGCGAGCCGGGACCCAGAATCTTGCGATAGGTTCAGCTCGGAGAGATGGGCCCCGGCTCTGCAGCGCACCGCTGAAGGAGCGCTGCGCTGCGTCCGGGGCACGAGAACTCCTTGGCGAGATATCCTAGGGTGGGCAAAGCCACCGGGTCGCGCGTACGACGACAGCCCACCATGTCTCTCCCGGTTTGAACACCGACGGTGGGCACGGCGCGCGAAAGAGCGCGCCTTTGCCCACCCTACGGCAGCGTTGCCCTCAGCAACTACGCCCCCTGATCGAACGCCTTGCGCAAGGCCACATAACCCTGCTGCTGCTGGCTCCAGTTGCGGCCACCGGTCATGGCACCGTCGATGACGAGGTCGTGGCCGTTGATGAAGCTGGATTCGTCGCTCGCCAGGAACACCGCGGCATGGGCGATGTCATCAGGGAGACCGGCGCGCGGGATCGGCTGCGCGGTCTTGTAGACCTCGCGCATCACCGCCGGCGTCTTCTCGGCCGCGTCGGTCGACAGCCCCAGCGCCTTGCCGAAGATGCCGGTTGCGATCGCGCCGGGCGAGATCGAGTTGACGCGCACATTGGACTCGCCGAGCTCCATCGCTACGCATTTGGTGAGATGGATCACCGCCGCCTTGGCCGCGCTATAGACCATCGAGGACGAGAACCCGGCGAGACGGCCGGCGATGCTGCCATTGTTGATGATGCTGCCAAAACCCTGCTTCTTCATGTGGGGCGCGGCGTGCTTCATGCCGAGCATGACGCTGCGCACCAGCGTCGCCATCGCCGCATCGAACCGCTCGGCCTCGAGGCCCTCGATGCCGCCGGTCTGCGCTGGGCCGCCCGCATTATTGAACAGGCAGTCGATCCGGCCGAATCTGTCGACCGCGAGCGTGATCAGCGCCTGCATCTGCGCTTCGACGGTGACGTCGGTCTGGCGGAAGATGCAAGTCGCCCCGAGCTGCTTCGCCAGCGCCTCGCCTTCCGGCACGCGCCGACCCGCGATCACAATTTTGGCACCTTCGGCAACGAAGACTTCCGCGGTACGCAATCCGATCCCGCTTGTCGCGCCGGTGATGACCGCAACCTTGCCGTCTAGCCTGCCCATGGAATGTTCCCGTTTTTGAATGATTTGATTTTCAGATGGCGGACACTGACAGATGACGGCGCCGCGACGGTCACTATTCCCGCCGGCCCGCGGCAAGGCAAGCTTTGCTTGCGCGTCCGACATGCGTAACATTCGCAACCATGGCTCGACTTTCGAACGGGCATCGCGACCGGGCGGGGCATGGGGAAGCTGATCGACGAGTTCCGCAAAGGCTGGCAGGGCGTGGCACCGCCATCGCTCGGTCTGAGCATCGCCTTCGCGGCCGCCTGCCTGCTGATTGCGACGGCGGCGCGCTGGGGTCTCGCGCAGGTCCGGCCCGACGTCTACTTCACCCCGTATTTCCCGGCCGTGTTCTTTGCCGCCGCGTTCGGCGGCTTCCGGATCGGCGTCGTGACGGCACTCGTCGGCGGCGTGCTCGGCGTCGTCGTCAATTTCAGCGATGCCTTTGCCGATCACGCGCGATTTGCCTTGCTGGCGCTTTACTGGGCCGTGAGCGCGCTGACGATCTGGGGTGTCGAGCATTATCGCTCGCTGCTGATCGAGCAGCGCCGGATTTCCAAGCGCCTGATCGAGGAAGAAGACTATCGCAAGCTGCTGGTCGATGAGCTCCAACACCGGCTGAAGAACAAGCTGTCGACGGTGCACGCCGTGCTGCACCAGGTGCTGCACGACCAGCCGCAAGTCTGGGCCCGCATCGATCCGAGGCTGCGGTCGCTGGCCACGACCGACGATTTGATCTCGCGGATCGACAAGGCGGGCTGCGACATCCGCGATCTCCTGATCGCGGAGCTCGGGCCTTACGGCCACGTCCGCTTCACGCTCAATGGCGACCGGCTGTTCCTGCCGCCGAAGCTCGCGGTCACGCTGTCACTGATGTTTCACGAGCTCGCCACCAACGCCGGCAAATATGGCGCGTTCTCCGCGCCGCGCGGATTGTTGCAGGTGTCATGGACAGTCACCGGCGATCGCCTGACCATCACCTGGGACGAGACCGAGGGACCAAGCATCGGCGAGGTGTCGGCACCCGGCTTCGGCACCAAATTGCTGAAGTCGGCGCTAACCGCCTTCGACGGCAAGACCGAGCTCTCATTCTTGAAGACGGGCCTCCATTGCATCATGCAATGCCGTATCCCCAAGGGCGGCTGACGGACAGCAAACGGCTCGCACGTTTCAACCCAAGCTCATCGCGCGATCAGGTTCGATACAAGCGAAAGAGAACCGCGCGCTCCGCTCGCAGTTTGGCGGGCGCATTGACCCTCTGTTAATGACGATCGACGTCGCGCGTCGGATCGTCGCAAGTTTCGTCCAAAACACCCCCGTATTTCTTCGGACCCCTTAACCAAACTTAAGAGGGAACCGCGCTAGATCGCGCCCATTGCAAAAGCGCGCTGAAACAACAAGATTCATGGCTTCTATGAACGACAACGAATATTTTGGCGCGAGCGAAGCCGAGCTCGGATTTCTCAAGGAAATCGTTAGAATGCTGCCGGCCGGCCTCACCGTGCAGGACGCGCACGGCGAGCTTTTGCTGGTTAACGATGCCGCGGCTTCCCAGCTCGGCATGGACGGCAGCCGTCCCTCGCCCGATCTCGCGCCGCGTCGCGAAGCCTGCCGACAGGCGCTGAGCGCCGGCCAGGCGGTCGTCACCGAGGAAGCCCTTCACAACGGCGCCGCGCGGCAGGTGCTGCTCACGACCCATCGTCCCGTCCGCCTCGCCGGACGCCAGCTCCTGATCTCGGCATCCTCCGACATCACCGAGCAGAAGAATTTCGAGGACCAGCTGTTCCGCTCGGCTTATTTCGACGAGCTGACCGGGCTGCCCTCGCGGCGCGTGATCGAGCATCGCGCCAACGGCCTGCTCGCACGCGATGGCGGCGAGCGTTTCGCGCTGGCCTTTCTCGACGTCGACAATTTCAAGCACATCAACGACTATTACGGCCACGCCGTCGGCGATGCGCTGCTGGTCGAGCTGTCGAAGCGACTCGGACGCGGCTTGCGCGATTCCGACATGCTCTCGCGCATCTCCGGCGACGAATTCCTGCTGCTGCTGTCGCCGATCCAGAGCCAGGAAGAAGTCGCCGAATTCATGCAATCGACGCTGCAGCGGCTGACCGCGCCGTTCTTCATCGACCATTCGGAAATCTTCGCCTCCACCTCGGTCGGCATCAGCCTCTACCCCGATCACGGCAGCAGCTTCGAGACCCTGCGCCAGAACGCCGACATCGCGATGTACCGCATCAAGAACGACGGCAAGGGGTCGGCGGCCTTCTTCGATTCCAGCATGGAGCGCGAGGCGCTGGCGCGGATGAAGGTCGAGCAGTCGCTGCGGCTCGCGATCCTCGAGAAGCGCTTCTGCTGCGCTTTCCAATCCAAGGTCGACATCAGAACGCAAGCGGTGAAGGGTATCGAGGCCCTGGTGCGCCTGCGCGACGACGACGGCGTGATCCAGGCGCCCGGCTCGTTCATCAACCTCGCCAGCGAGCTCGGGCTGATCGACGAGCTGACCCATCTCGTGCTGGCCGAGATCGTCAAGTCGATCGACCTGATCAACGAGACGTTCGGCGCGGAAGCGACCATCAGCATCAACGTCGCCGCCAAGCAGGCCGGCAACCCCGAATTCATGCGCAGCTTCGCGCAGGCGCTGGACGACACCGGTTTTCCGCAGCGTTTCATGATCGAGCTGACGGAAGACGCCTTCGTCGCCAAGAATCATTTCCAGGACGAGATCCTGCCGATGTTCCGCAAGCTCGGCGTCGGCATCTCGATCGACGATTTCGGTACCGGCTATTCCTCGCTCTCGGCGCTCGCCGACATCACCGCCGACGAGATCAAGATCGACCGCTCCTTCATCACCGACATCCATAAGCGTCCGCGCAGCCAGGGCATTCTGCGCGCGATCGAATCCTTGAGCGAAGCGCTCGGCATGACCGTGATTGCCGAGGGCCTCGAATCCTACGAGGAGCTCGCCTATCTCCAGGCCGCAACCAAGATCCGCTACGCTCAGGGCTATTACTTCTCCCGGCCGATCTTCCTGGAGGAGCTGAAGTTCGCAACGACGGTGGCCAGCGAAGCGCGGGTCAACGTGGCAAGCCGCCCGATGCAGCAGAACCGCCAGGGCTATTCGCGGGCGAGCGGGTATCGAAGGTAGGGGTGCGACGGCAACACCCTCAATGTCGTCCGGGCGAAAGCCAGGACCCATTACCCCGGGAAGGGGTTGTGGCGCGAGCTGGTAACCACGAAGCCAAACCACCTTTTGGGTAATGGGTCCTGGATCTGCACTCCGCTTCGCTGCGCTTGTCCAGGACGACGCCGGGAATGGACGACCCGGCAAGCAACCCAATTCCCCCTTTGAAATTACTGCCCTTTTGGTAATACACAGCCAGACTTCCCGCGAGGTACGTCATGCCCGCCTCCTCCATCAGCGACCCCGCCTATCTTCGTGCGCGCGCGATGGAGACGCTGTTCGAGCGGCTGGAAAAGCTCTGCGAGGGCGCGATCGCGATCGATCGGGGCGGGCGGGTCGTCTACGTCAACGAGAAATACCTCACAGCACTCGGGCTCAAGCGGACCTCTGAGGCGATCGGCCGTCCCATCGAGGAGGTCATTCCGAACAGCCTGATGCGGAAGGTGGCCGAGACCGGCGAGCCGATCCTACTCGACATCATGGAGCTCGGCGGCGAGCAACTGGTCGTCACCCGCATGCCGATCGAGGACGAGAACGGCAAGGTGATCGGCGCGATCGGCTTCGTGCTCTATGACCACCTCGAAAGCCTGAAACCCCTGCTCGCCCGCGTCGCCCAGCTCGAGAGCGATCTGCGGCTGGCGCGGCGGCAATTGTCCAACGCCCGCGCGGCGCGCTTCACCTTCGCCGACTTCGTCGGCACGACACCGGCCATCGCACAGGCCAAGGAGCTGGCAGGCCGCGCCGCGCGGCAGAGCGTCACGGTGCTGCTCACCGGCGAGACCGGAACGGGCAAGGAGATGCTGGCGCAGGCGATCCACAACGCCTCGTCGCGGGCCGAGAAGCCGTTCGTCAGCGTCAATGTCGCCGCGATTCCCGACACGCTGATCGAGTCGGAATTCTTCGGCACCGCGCCGGGCGCCTATACCGGCGCCGACCGCAGGGGGCGCGAGGGCAAATTCCGCATTGCCGACGGCGGCACGCTGTTCCTCGACGAGATCGGGGAGATGCCGCTGCAATTGCAGGCCAAGCTGCTGCGCGTGCTGCAGGAGCGCGAGATCGAGCCGCTCGGCTCGGACAAGATTTCCAGGGTCGACGTGCGCGTGGTCGCCGCGACCAATGTGGATCTGCGCAAGCGCGTCAGCGAGGGCACGTTCCGCCCCGATCTTTACTATCGCCTCAACGTGCTCTCGATCGACCTGCCGCCGCTGCGCCGGTGCCTGGATGATCTTCCCGATATCTGCACCCGGCTGCTCGAGGACATCAGCGCGTCCGGCGACTATGTCAGCGCCCGGATCACGCCGAGCGCGCTCGCCGCACTGGCGCGCTATGACTGGCCGGGCAACGTGCGCGAGCTGCGCAACATCCTGGAGCGGGCGCTGATCCTCAGCGATTCCGGGCGGCTGACCGGCGAGGATTTCGTTCGCATCCTTCCCGTCGGTGCCGACGTCAGGCTAGCTGCGCCCGAACGCCCGGCCGGAACGGTCGTGCCCTATGCCGAAGCCGAGGCCGAGTTCGAGAAGCACACGCTCGAACAGGCGCTCGCCGCCAGCAACGGCCAGATCTCCGAGGCCGCCAGGATGCTGCGGATCTCGCGCGCCACCTTCTACAAGAAGCTCGCCAAGTTCGGCCTCGCCGCGGGGCCGGCTTCCGTCTGAGTTTCGAGACACGGACTGTCCGGAGTCTCAGATTCCGGACAGCGCAGCTTGCCGCTTTGTCCGGATGACTCCACTGAAATTGCTGTGTTTTCGCCCATTTGCACCAATTGACGCCATCTGGCGCGGACCTTGCTCTTCGCTCTTGCACAATGACGCGTGCTGCACACGCGCATTCGCAACCAGGGAGGACGCAAGATGAGTGAAGCGATCTCGGTCCATCAGCTTCAGGCCAAACAGCCCTCGCACGTCACCGTCGCCACCGCGAGCCTGATCGGCACGGCCATCGAGTGGTACGACTTCTTCCTCTACGGCACTGCCGCGGCGCTGATCTTCAACAAGCTGTTCTTTCCGACCTTCGATCCGATGATGGGAACGCTGCTGGCGTTCGCGACCTACGCGCTCGGCTTCATCGCGCGCCCGCTCGGCGGCGTCGTATTCGGCCATTACGGCGACAAGATCGGCCGCAAGACCATGCTTTATCTGACGCTGTTGATCATGGGCGCCGCCACCGCGGCGATCGGCTTTCTGCCGACCTACGAGACCGCCGGCATCTGGGCTGCGATCCTGCTCGTCACCTGCCGCCTGATCCAGGGCTTTGGCTTAGGGGGCGAATGGGGCGGCGCGGTGCTGATGGCGGTCGAGCATGCGCCCGCCGACAAGAAGGGCTTCTACGGCAGCTGGCCGCAACTCGGCGCACCGCTCGGCCTCGTGCTCGGCACGCTGGTATTCTCGGTGGTGTCTTCGATGCTGACCGACGCGCAGCTCTATGCCTGGGGCTGGCGTATCCCGTTCCTGTTCTCGATCGCGCTGGTGCTGGTCGGCCTGTGGATCCGCTTCACCATCGCGGAATCGCCGGAGTTCCAGAAGGTCAAGGATACCAAGCAAGAAGTGAGGATGCCGATCGTCGACGCGATCCGGATGTATCCCAAGAACATCCTGCTGGCGATGGGCGCGCGCTTTGCCGAGAACGGCTTCTTCTACATCTACGCAACCTTCGTGCTCGCTTATGCCACGCAATCGCTCGGCATGAACAAGCAGGACATGCTCAACGGCGTCTTGATCGGCGCGGCGATCGAGACCTTCACCATTCCGGCCTTCGGCGCGCTCTCCGACCGCGTCGGACGGCGGCCGATCTACATCTTCGGCGCGGTGTTCTCGGCGCTGATGTCGTTCCCGCTGTTCATGCTGCTGGCGACCAAGAACCCGCAATATGCCTGGATCGCGATCGTGCTGGGCCTCGCCGTCGGCCACGCCGCGATGTATGGCCCGCAGGCAAGCTTCCTGTCGGAGCTGTTCGGCACCAAGGTGCGCTATAGCGGCGTCTCGCTCGGCTACAACCTCGCCTCGATCTTCGCCGGCGCGCTGTCGCCGCTGATCGCGACGGGATTGATGACGGCCTACGCGCCGGCGACCTGGCCGATCTCGCTCTACATGATCGCGCTGGCACTCATCACTGTCGTGTCGGTCTACTTTGCCACCGAAACGCGCAAGATAGTTCAGGGCTGATTGTCCCATCAGGCCTTCCGGCGCGAGGAGCAGCCTGTTCCAGGGCGGCTTCTCGCGATAGGATCAGGCACCAACGGCATGCGGTCGAAACGATCGGGAGGAACGCCGTGAGCCAGCACCCAGCTCTGCCTTACCTGCGCAATTCCGAGAAGGGCAAGGTCGTCACAGCGGCCGAGGCGGTCATGCTGATCCGCGACGGCGATACGGTGGCGACCGGCGGCTTCGTCGGCATCGGCTTTGCCGAGGAGATCGCCATCGCACTGGAGGAGCTCTATCTCTCCAACGAGGGCGATGCGCCCTACACGCAGGGCAAGCCGCGCAATTTGACGCTGGTCTACGCGGCCGGCCAGGGCGACGGCAAGCAGCGCGGCCTCAATCATTTCGCGCATGAGGGCCTGGTCCGCCGCGTGATCGGCGGGCATTGGGGCCTTGCGCCGAAATTGCAGCAGCTCGCGATCGCGAACCAGATCGAAGCCTATAACCTGCCGCAGGGCGTCATCACCCATCTGTTCCGCGACATCGCGGCGCGGCGGCCCGGCCACATCACCCGCGTCGGCATGGGCACCTTCGTCGATCCCCGGCACGGCGGCGGCAAGCTGAACGCGCGCACCACCGAGGACATGGTGGAGCTGATCACGCTGCGCGGCGAGGAGTGCCTGCTCTACAGGACGTTTCCGATCAATGTCGGGATCATCCGCGCCACCACCGGCGATCCCGACGGCAACCTCACCATGGAGAAGGAGGCGCTGACGCTGGAGGCGCTGGCCATCGCTATGGCCGCGCATAATTCCGGCGGCATCGTCATCGCCCAGGTCGAGCGCGTCGCCGAAGCCGGCAGCCTCAATCCGCGCCAAGTGAAGATTCCCGGCATTCTCGTTGACTGCGTCGTCGTGGCAAAGCCGGAGAACCATTGGCAGACCTTCGGCACGCCATACAATCCGGCGTTCTCGAGCGAGATCCGCGTCCGTGCCGCCTCGCTGCCGGTGATGCCGGTCAGCGAGCGCAAGATCATCGCCCGCCGGGCCGCTCTCGAATTGAAGGCCAACAGCGTCGTCAATCTCGGCATCGGCATGCCCGAGGGGATCGCCTCGGTCGCCAACGAGGAGCGGATCATCGATCTGATCACGCTGACGGCGGAGCCGGGCGTGATCGGCGGCATCCCGGCGAGCGGCATCGATTTCGGCGCGGCGATCAACACACAGGCGGTGATCGACCAGCCCTATCAGTTCGATTTCTACGACGGCGGCGGCTTGGATGCCGCCTTCCTCGGCCTCGCCCAGGTTGACCGCGCCGGCAACCTTAATGTCAGCAAGTTCGGGCCAAAACTTGCGGGTGCCGGCGGCTTCATCAATATCAGCCAGAATGCCAAGGAGGTCATCTTCGTCGGCACCTTCGGCGCGGGCAAGCAGCGCATTGCGGTGAATGAGGGCAAGCTCGTCATCCTCGACGAAGCCAAATCACGCAAGTTCGTCGATAGCGTCGAGCACGTCACCTTCAGCGGTCCGTTTGCCGCCGCGCGCAAGCAGCGCACGCTGTACGTCACCGAGCGCTGCGTGTTCGAGCTCAGGCCTGACGGCCTCGAGCTGACGGAAGTTGCGCCCGGCATCGACGTCGAGCGCGACATCCTGCGCCTGATGGATTTCAAGCCGCTGATCCCGCGCGATCCTGTTCTGATGGACGACCGCATCTTCCGCGAAGATCTCATGGATCTACGCGAGCGCCTGCTCACCATCCCGCTCGACCAGCGCTTCACGCTGGACGAGCAGCAGAACCTGTTCTTCGTCAATCTGGAGCGCTACCCGCTGCGTAGCAAGGCCGAGATCGACACCATCGCCTCCATCGTCGAGGCGAGGCTCGCCCCGCTCGGGCGCCGCGTCTACGCCATCGTCAATTATGACAATTTTTCCATCCTGCCGGAGCTGATGGACGATTATTCGGCCATGGTCCGCAGTCTCGTCGATCGCTTCTATTCCGGCGTATCGCGCTACACCACGTCGGGCTTCCTGCGCATCAAGCTCGGCGAAGCCCTAGAGAAGCGCGGCGTTGCGCCGCATATCTTCGAGAGTGCGGACGAAGCGCAGTCCGATCGGCGGCAGGTCGAAGGCGCCGACGTTGCGCGCGCCATGCAGCAGGCCCAAAAATGATGCATGCTGGCAAAGCCAAATCCGCTTCGCCGGAAGGTTCAATTGCAATGTTCGTAGTGTTGTGCAAATCGCTGTTGCCAGAAGCTTTAAATCAGGAGGGACCATCGTGCGTCGATCACTCATCATAACAACAACCATCCTCGCGCTCGCCGCGGGCGCATCCGCACGGGCCGACGATCTCAAGATCGCGCTGATCTACGGCAAGACCGGTCCGCTCGAGGCCTATGCCAAGCAGACTGAGACCGGCCTGAAAATGGGCTTTGAATACGCCACCAAGGGCACCATGACGCTCGACGGCCGCAAGATCGTCGTCATCACCAAGGACGACCAGGGCAAGCCGGACCTTGCCAAGGCGGCGCTCGCGGAAGCCTATCAGGACGACAAGGCCGACATCGCGATCGGCACGACCTCGTCGGCCGCCGCGCTTGCCATTCTCCCCGTCGCCGAGGAGAACAAGAAGATCCTGATCGTCGAGCCCGCGGTCGCGGATCAGATTACCGGCGAGAAGTGGAATCGCTACATCTTCCGCACGGCGCGCAACTCCTCGCAGGACGCGATCTCCAACGCGGTCGCGATCGGCAAGCAGGGCGTCACCGTGGCGACGCTGGCGCAGGACTACGCCTTCGGCCGCGACGGCGTCGCCGCCTTCAAGGAGGCGCTTGCCAAGACCGGCGCGACGCTCGCCGCCGAGGAATATGCCCCGACCTCGACCACCGACTTCACCGCTGTCGGCCAGCGCCTGTTCGACGCGCTGAAGGACAAGCCGGGCCGCAAGGTGATCTGGGTGATCTGGGCCGGCGCCGGCAATCCGCTGGCCAAGCTCCAGGACATGGATCCGAAGCGCTACGGCATCGAGCTGTCGACCGGCGGCAACATCCTGCCGGCGCTCGCCGCCTATAAGGGCCTGCCCGGCATGGAAGGCGCGACGTACTATTTCTATGCGATCCCGAAGAACCCGGTGAACGACTGGTTGGTCGCCGAGCACCAGAAGCGCTTCAACGCGCCGCCGGACTTCTTCACCGCGGGCGGCTTTGCCGCCGCGATGTCCGTCGTCGCCGCCGTCACCAAGGCGAAGTCGACCGACACTGAAAAGCTGATCACGGCGATGGAAGGCCTGGAGTTCGACACCCCGAAGGGCAAGATGGTGTTCCGCAAAGAGGACCATCAGGCGCTGCAGAGCATGTATCACTTCAAGGTCAAGGTCGATCCGAACGTCGCCTGGGCCGTGCTCGAGCCGGTGCGTGAGCTGAAGATCGAGGACATGGACGTGCCGGTTCGCAACAAGCGGTGAGTGTGGTGCTCACCTCTCCCGCTTGCGGGAGAGGTCGGCGCGTAGCGCCGGGTGAGGGCTTTCTCCTCTTGGGGGTTCTCGCCTGCAGCGACACCCTCTCCCCTACCCTCCCCCGCAAGCGGGGGAGGGAGCGCAGCGTGATCGCGGATATATCTCCGTTCCCATCATTCGCCGGACTCCAATGCCGCTAACCCTCGAAACCCGCGACCTCACCATCCGCTTTGGCGGCCATGTCGCGGTCAACAACGTCACCTGCACGTTCCGCCCGGGCGAGCTCACGGCCATCGTCGGGCCGAACGGCGCCGGCAAGACCACCTATTTCAATTTGATCTCGGGTCAGCTGCGCGCATCCAGCGGCAGCATCCTGTTCGACGGC
Organism: Bradyrhizobium sp. C-145; assembly: GCF_023375135.1. Classification (NCBI taxonomy): domain Bacteria; kingdom Pseudomonadati; phylum Pseudomonadota; class Alphaproteobacteria; order Hyphomicrobiales; family Nitrobacteraceae; genus Bradyrhizobium; species Bradyrhizobium sp. C-145. Next base: position 9,292,630 of record NZ_CP088150.1, read on the forward strand.
ACCGACATCACCCAGCATTCCGCGCCGATGCGCACGCGCGCAGGCCTCGGGCGCGCATTCCAGCTCACGAATCTTTTCCCGAACCTCACCGTGGAGGAGAACGTCCGCCTCGCGGTGCAAGCGGCGAACGGCACCCATTACGACATGCTGCGGCCCTGGATGGTCCGCCGCGACCTGATCGCGCGTGCCGACGCCATCCTCGACCAGGTCGCGCTCGGCAGCCGGCGCGGCGTCGCCGCGACCGCGCTGTCGCATGGCGACCAGCGCAAACTCGAGGTAGCGCTGATGATCGCGCTGGAGCCTGATGTCTTCATGTTCGACGAGCCAACCGCCGGCATGAGCATCGACGAGGTGCCTGTCGTTCTCAACCTGATCGCCCAGCTCAAGCAGGACCGGAGCAAGATCATCCTGCTCGTCGAGCACAAGATGGACGTGGTGCGCTCGCTCGCCGACCGCATCATCGTGCTGCATAACGGCCAGCTGGTTGCGGACGGCCCGCCTGCCGAAGTGATCGCCTCGTCAATCGTGCAGGAGGCCTATCTCGGCGTAGCACCCAAGACGGCTGCAGGGAGTGCAGCATGACCGACCTTTTGAAACTCTCCGGCGTGCACACCCATATCGGCCGCTATCACATTCTCCAGGGCATCGATCTCGCAGTTCCGCAGGGGCAGACCACGATGCTGCTCGGCCGCAACGGCGCCGGCAAGACCACGACGCTGCGCACCATCATGGGCCTCTGGCAGGCCTCGCACGGCGAGATTACCCTCGCCGGCGAACGCATCGAGAACCGCGCCACGCCGGACATCGCGCGGCTCGGCGTCGGCTACGTGCCGGAGAGCATGGCGGTGTTTTCCGATCTCACGGTGAAAGAGAATTTGGTGCTGGCGGCGCGCGACGGGCCGCTGGACGATGCCCAGCTCGACTGGATTTTTGGCTTCTTCCCGGCGCTGCGCCGATTCTGGCTGTCGCGGGCGGGAAGCCTCTCGGGCGGGCAGAAGCAGATGTTGTCCATCGCGCGCGCCATCATCGAGCCGCGCAAGCTGCTTTTGATCGACGAGCCGACCAAGGGCCTCGCGCCCGCCATCGTGATGGCGCTGATCGAGTGCCTGAAGGAGATCAAGCGCAAGGGCGCGACCATCCTTCTGGTCGAGCAGAATTTCTTTGCCGCCCGCGAGCTCGGCGACAACGTGCTGGTGATGGACAACGGCACCATCGTCCATCGCGGCGAGATGGCGGCGCTGGCCGCCGACGTGCCGCTGCAAGAGCGACTGCTCGGCCTGAGCCTGGAGGCGCATCAGTGACTGAACTCGCCGCAAATGATCCGCTGCCGAAGCCGAAGCGCGACATCGCGCCGATCCTGCTGCCGGTCGCGCTCGCGCTTCTCATGATCCCGCTGATCGGCTCGACCAGCTCGTGGCTGACGCTGACCGCCGCGAGCCTCGCCATGGGCATGATGATCTTCATCATGGCATCGGGACTTACATTGGTGTTCGGCCTGATGGACGTGCTCAATTTCGGCCACGGCGCCTTCATCGCGGTCGGCGCCTATGTCGCGACCCTGGTGCTGGCGCCGTTTGCGGCCTCGATCCAAGCCGATTCGCTGTGGGTGAACCTCGCGGTGCTGGCACCGGCAGCGCTGCTGTCGATGGCAGTATCAGGCGCGCTCGGCCTGATCGTCGAGCGCGTGCTGATCCTGCCCGTTTACGGCCAGCATCTGAAGCAGATCCTGATGACGACGGGCGGCCTGATCGTCGCCGAGCAGACGCTGTATGCGCTGTGGGGACCGCAGATCATCCCGATGCCGCTGCCCACCTCGCTGCGAGGCTCCTTCATCCTCGGCGACGTCGCAATTGCCAAATACCGTGTGCTGGCGATGCTGATCGGCCTCGCCGTCTTCATCGCGATCCAGCTCGTGCTCAACCGCACCAAGCTCGGCCTCCTGATCCGCGCCGGCGTCGAGAACCGCGAGATGGTCGAGGCGCTCGGCTACCGCATTCGCCGCCTATTCCTCGGCGTGTTCATGACGGGATCGGCACTCGCGGGCCTCGGCGGCGTGATGTGGGCGCTCTATCGCGAGCAGGTTCACGCCTCCATGAGCGACGACCTCACCGTGCTGATCTTCATCGTCGTCATCATCGGCGGGCTCGGGTCGATCGGCGGCTGCTTCATCGGCGCGATCCTGGTGGCCATGGTTGCCAATTACGGCGGCTTCCTCGTGCCGAAACTCGCCCTCGTCTCCAACATCCTGCTGATGGTCGCCATTCTGATGTGGCGGCCGCGCGGCCTCTATGCGGTGACCAGCCGATGATGATCCTCTCCGGTGACCCGCCGCGCAGCCGTGTCCTCACGCTCGTTCTCGTCCTCATCATCCTGGCGCTGGCGGCGACGCCGTTCCTGTTCCCAGGCGCCAAGGCGCTGAACGTCGCGGCCAAGATCTGCGTCTTCGCCGCCCTGGTCGCGTCCTACGACCTGTTGCTCGGCTATACCGGCTCGGTGTCGTTCGCCCACACCATGTTCTACGGCATCGGCAGCTACGCGATCGCGATCGCGCTGTACGGGATGGGCCCGAACTGGACCGCGGTCGCAACCGGCATCGTCATTGGCCTGCCGCTCGCAGCTCTGCTCGCGCTCGCGATCGGGCTGTTCTCGCTGCGGGTCGCCGCGATCTTCTTTGCCATGATCACGCTCGCGGTCGCCTCCGCCTTCCAGGTGCTGGCCTCGCAGCTCTCCTGGCTGACCGGCGGCGAGGACGGGCGCAGTTTTCAGCTGCCCGAGCTACTGCGGCCCGGCACGGTGCTGGTCTCCAAGAGCCTGTTCGGCTTCGAGATCAACGGCCGCATCCTGACCTTCTACCTTGTGTTCGCCATCTCCGCCCTGATGATCCTGGCTCTGCTGCGGGTGGTGAACTCGCCGTTCGGGCGCGTGCTTCAGGCGATCCGCGAGAATCGTTTCCGCGCCGAGGCGCTCGGCTTCCGCACCGTCTTCCATTTGACCTACGCCAACTGCCTCGCGGCGCTGGTCGCCGCGAGCGCCGGCATCCTGAATGCGCTGTGGTTGCGTTATGCCGGGCCCGACACCTCGCTCAGCTTCTCGATCATGCTGGATATCCTGCTGATGGTCGTGATCGGCGGCATGGGCACGATCTACGGCGCGATCATCGGAGCCACCATCTTCATCCTCGCCCAGAACTATTTGCAGTCGCTGATGGGCGTCGCGTCCACGGCGGCGTCGGAAGCCGGTCTGCCGCTGCTGCCGGGCCTGTTGCATCCCGACCGCTGGCTGCTGTGGCTCGGGCTGCTGTTCATCGCCAGCGTCTACTTCTTTCCGACCGGCGTGGTCGGACGGCTGCGCAAGGCCGGCGGCGACAAGAGCGCCGGCGCCTCGCATTAAGCGAAGATTAATGGTGCAGCGCGGCGGGTCGTTGCATGGGGATGCGATCTCGCAATGGGATTAATGCCTAGGTAACTGGCTTTCCTAAGGTTTAGGCCATTTGTGTGGTGTATTCCTGCCCTTCCAGGGAGGGGGAATGCGCCACGTCTTGTCAGGGATCGCAGCCGGAATGTCCCTAGCCGCGAAGAACGGCTGGGAGGCAGCGCTTCGGCGCGGGCCGGTGCTGTGGTTGACCCTGTGCGGCGTGTTGCTGGTCGCGGGCATCTTCATCGTCACCGCCATGGCCATCGGCGAATTCCGCGAGCGGACCCTCGCCAACCGCGAGCGCGAGCTGGAAAACACGGTGCAGCTGATCGCGCGGCACTTCGATCAGCAATTTGAAGATTCCGACGTCGTCGCTGCCGATGTGATCGGGCAGATGAACCTGCCGGAGATCACCTCGCCCGCGATGTTTCGGGAGCGCATGTCCGGGCTCGCGACGAACCAGATGCTGCGCAGCAAGATCAGTTCGGCGTCCTATCTCGGCGACATCGCGATCTACGACGCCGACGGCGAGCTGATCAACTGGTCGCGGGCCCAGCCGCTGCCGAAGATCAACGTCTCCTCGCGCGCTTACTTCCAGACGTTCAAATCCGATCCGACGGCCGAGCCGGTCATCCTGGAATCCGTCCGCAGCTTCATCATCGACAAATGGACCACGATCGTCGCGCGCCGGCTGAACGGCGCCGACGGAGCCTTCCTCGGCGCGATGGTGCGGCGAATCGATCCGGACAGCTACCAGCAGTACTTCGCATCCGTCGCGCTTGCCGAGGGCACGGCGATCTCGCTGTTCGATCGCGAAGGCAAGATGCTGGCGCGCTATCCGCATCTCGAAGAGATGATCGGACGAAGCTTCAAGAATGCGCCGCTGATGCAGAAGGTGCTGGCCAAGGGCGGTCAGCACACGCTCCGCGTCAGGAGTCCGGTCGACGGCGAGGAGCGGCTCGGCTCGGCCGCGTCCCTGAATCATTTTCCCCTGGTCATCGTCGCGACCAATACCATGTCGGCTGCACTCGCGGACTGGCGGCAGCAGACCGGCTTCATGGTCACGACGGCGGCGCTCTCGGCCGCCATAATCGCGCTGATCCTGTATCTGATCATCCGACAGATCAACCGGCAGAATCGCGAGGCCCAGGAGCGAATCGAGGCCGAGCGGCAGAGGCTGGACACCGCCCTCAACAACATGTCGCAGGGGCTGATCCTGTACGATGCCGCCGGATACATCGTCATTTGCAACTGCCGCTACGCTGACATGTTCGGCCTCTCCCACGATGTCATCAAGCCCGGCTGTCACATCCGCGAGGCGATGTATCATCGCAAGGAGCGTGGCGCGTTCGACGGCAATGTCGAGGAATTTTGCGCCGACGTCATGCGGATCGTCGCCGAAGGCACGGTCTCCACGAGAATTCATCAGCTGGCCGACGGCCGCGCCTTCCAAGTCATCAACACCCCGCTCGCGCAGGGCGGCTGGGTCGCCACGATTGAAGACATCACCGAGCGCCGTAACCTGGAGCAGGAGCGCGACCGCAACCACACCTTCCTGAGCGAGATCATCGACCACATCCCCTCGCAGATCACGGTGAAGGACGCGCGCACGCGGCAGTATCTGCTGATCAACGGCGTCGCCGAGCAGCAATTCGGCCAGTCACGCGAGGACGTCGTCGGCAAGACCGCCTTCGACATCTTCCCGACGCCGTCAGCGATGGTGGTGACCGAGGACGACAACAAGGCACTGCAATCTCTCAAGGGGCTCTTCAAGGACGAGCATCCCTGGCAGACCCAGGCCATGGGGCTGCGCTACATCACCTCGACCCGGATCGGCCTCCGCGACAAGGCCGGCGAGCCGCGCTATCTCATCCACGTCGTCGATGACGTCACCGAGCGGCGGCGCGCCCACGAGAAGATCGCGCATATGGCGCACTACGATGCGCTGACCGACCTGTCGAACCGCACCCTGTTCCGCGAGCAGATCGAACGCGAGCTGGCGAAGGTTGCCAGCGGCGGGCAGTTCGCGCTGCTTTACATCGACGTCGACGAATTCAAGGGCATCAACGATTCGCTCGGCCACCATGTCGGCGACGAGCTGTTGAAAGCGATCGCGGGCCGTCTGCGCGGCTGCCTCAAGCAGGACGACCTGATTGCGCGGCTCGGCGGCGACGAATTCGCGGTCATCCAGACCGGGATCCAGTCCTCCGCCGACGTGGTGTCGTTCGTGACGCGGATCTACGAAGCGATCCGGCAGCCCTATCACTGTCTCGGCCATCAGCTCTCCACCGACGCGAGCATCGGGATCGCGCTGGCGCCGCAGGACGGCTCCGATCTCGATCAGCTCATCAAGAATGCCGACCTTGCGATGTACGGCGCCAAGGCCGAAGGACGCCGCACCCACCGCTTCTTCGAGCCGGCGATGGACGCCTGTGCCAAGGCGCGCCTGGCCATGGAGCAGGATCTGCGCCAGGCCCTCGTCAACGGCGGCTTCGAGATTCACTACCAACCGCTGGTCGATCTGCGCTCGGGCGAGGTCTCCGGCTGCGAGGCGTTGCTGCGCTGGCGCCATCCCGAGCGCGGCATGGTGTCGCCGGCGGAGTTCATTCCGGTCGCCGAAGACACCGGCCTGATCAGCGAGCTCGGCGACTGGGTGCTGCGCATGGCCTGCAACGAGGCCGCGACCTGGCCTGCGCATGTCCGCGTTGCGGTCAATGTCTCGCCGGTGCAGCTCAAATGTGACACGCTGGCCTTGCGGATCGCCGGCGCGCTCGCCGCCTCCGGGCTCGACCCGCGCCGGCTCGAGCTCGAGATCACCGAGGCCGTGCTGATCCGCGACGACGATGCGGCGCTCTCGATCCTGCACCAGCTCCGCGCCGTCGGCGTGCGCATCGCGCTCGACGATTTCGGCACCGGCTACTCCTCGCTCAGCTATCTGAAGCGCTTCCCGTTCGACAAGATCAAGATCGACCGCTGCTTCGTCGCCGACATTGCGGAGGCGGACGGCGCGCCTGTCATCGTGCAGGCCGTGGTCAACATCGCCGCCGCCAGCAGCATGACCACGGTCGCCGAGGGCGTCGAGACCGAGGCCCAGCGCGAGATGCTGCGCAACCTCGGCTGCACGGAGATGCAGGGTTATCTGTTCAGCGCGCCGAAGCCGGCCACCGAAGTGCGAAAGCTGTTCGGCACCGGCGATGGCTTGCCCGGCGTCTTGCCGGTGGCGGCGGTGGCCTGATGGCGAAGCCAGGGAAGACGCCGGCCAAGACCGTCGATGTCGCCGATTCCTATGCCGTGCGGCTGATGCAGCATCTGGTGGTGCCGACCTTCGTGATCGACCCGAAGCGCCGCGTCGTGATCTGGAACAGAGCCTGCGAGCGGCTGACCGGCGTCACCGCCTCGGAGGTGATCGGCACCAATAAGCACTGGCAGGCCTTCTACGAGACCAAGCGCCCCTGCCTCGCCGACCTGGTCGCGCTCGACCGCCCGGAGCAGCTTCCGGAGTACTATTCGGAATATGCCGCGCGCGGCCATAACGGCCTCGGCTTCAGCGCCGAGAACTGGTGCGTGATGCCGAAGCTCGGCAGCCAGCTCTATCTCGCCATCGACGCCGGCCCGATCCACGACGAGGCCGGCCAGCTGATCGCCGTGGTGGAGACGCTGCGCGACCTCACCGACCAGAAGCGCGCCGAGATGGCGCTGAAGGAGCTCGCCACCAAGGACGGGCTGACCGGCCTGTCGAACCGCCGCGCCTTCGACCAGATGCTGATGAGCGAATGGGCCCGCGCCCAGCGCACGCAGAAGCCGCTGGCGCTGCTATTCGTCGACGTCGACCATTTCAAGCTGTTCAACGACCGGCACGGCCACCAGAGCGGCGACGAATGCCTGCGCGCGGTCGCCGCTGCCGTCAGCCGCCACGCCATGCGCCCGCTCGACCTCGCCGGCCGCTATGGCGGCGAGGAGTTCGCGCTGATCCTGCCGGACATGGATTGCGATACCGCCTGCGCCGTCGCCGAGGAGATCCGCTGCGCCGTCCTGGCCTTGCAGATCGCCCACGGCGCCATGGGCGCCGGCGAGCACGTCACCCTCAGCGTCGGCGTCGCAAGCCACATTCCCAGTGGTGCCGATGGCGGCCCCGACCGGCTGCTCGGCGCGGCCGACGAGGCGCTCTATGTGGCCAAACGGCTCGGCCGCAACCGCGTCATCTGCGCCGAACGGGTGCTGGCCGAGTTCGCCGCCCTCGGCCGGGAGGCCGCAGCGGTTCCGGCCCCTGGCCGGCGCAAATCGGCTTAGTGCCATTTCCGTTCCGATAGAATCGGAACGGGGCTCTAGATTCTTGTTTTGACGCGTTTTCTTTACGCGAACCGGATCCATTTCGCTCGAAAACGCTTCCAGCGCGAGCCGGTGAGAACCGGTTGCCCGCCCCTCGCCAATCGGCTACATGAAGCCTCGACTAGCACCCGTAGCTCAGCTGGATAGAGCGTTGCCCTCCGAAGGCAAAGGTCACACGTTCGAATCGTGTCGGGTGCGCCACTTCGGTACAAAACTGGGCACTCCAAAACCTGCCGTTTTTGCGCTCGATGCGGCGACAAGCGTGCGCGGGAGCACGCTTTTCGACCCCATGATGCGAATCTCTTTCGCGTCCACCTCGATACGCTGGGCGAGCGCGCGGAGGTGGTCGCGCCGGTAGCCGCCGGATTCGGTCCGCATCCGCTTGCGGGCTTGGCTGGCGAAGGTTTTCAGCGCCTGGGGCGTGATGCTCGGCCCAGCCCGATCCAGCGCACCCTCGGCCCGCTCCGCGTCGGCGCGGGCCTGATCGCGGATCGACTTTAGCTCGGTCACACGCTCCTTGAGCATTGGGTCCGACACGTCAGCGATCCCGTTTTCGATGGCGTCGTACAGCCGCTTGAGTTTGGCTTCTGCCTCAGCCGCACGCTTGCGCAATTCGGCGATATGCGTCGTTCGGCGCTCGGCGCGTTCTTTCCGGCGATGTAGGACGCCTGATAAGACTTCCTCGAGACGCTTGGGCTGTAAAAGGCGCTGCTCGATGTGAGGAGGAGCCATGGCGCCACTGTGGCAAGCCGGGCCGATCCGCAGAACGGCCGATGTCTACGCCAAGTCACGCTGTAGCCCTGCGAACTCGCACTTTCTCTGCAGCATGAGCGCGATCGCGCAGAGCGGGCCATGAACGCATGGAAGCAAAAGAGCCGGGCCAGCGAAGCGCAGTCAAGGCCGCAAGCCGGCGGAGCCGGTCGCGCGCAGCGCGAGCCTTGACGGCGTGCCGTTGGTCCGGCAGTGGCCTTCCATGCGATCGTGGCCGGACATCCGCCGAGTACGCGCAAGAAGACGCTACGCTGCGAACGATGGCGCTCGGAACGTTGATTTTGAATGCTTTTGCGGCTCGAGCGGCACCAGGCCACTTCATATGGAGCCGCTGCAGTGCCATCCAAAGCGACGTGCAGACAGACACTTACGACCTCCGACGGCATGGAGCGACACCGTCGCTTTTATCTCGCCGTCCTAATCGGTCGAGATCCGCGCCCAGCTCTCGGTCGGTAAGGTCGGGTATTGTCGATAGCGGTCGAGAAGGTGGACTTAGTAATATCGATGCGAATGGCCCCCATTGCAGACATTGGGGTCCGCTGTCATTCTCCCCGGATGGTAGGCGGCTGGGAAAAAGCTCGACGGATGGATTTGCGGCGCTCCACTGGCACGCGCGCCGACCCGCGTCCGCCTCGTGCGGCGCGCGGAGGCGATTACCTCATAGCCCATGCCTGCTTCGAGTGTCGGAAATCGTGGAAGGTGCGGGCGGACATGGGCGCGACTTGTCCGCAGTGCGGCTCTTGTCTCCATGAGATGGGTCGGTCGTTCAAAGCTCCGAAGCGGTCCGACGCCGAACAATGGCAGAAGGTGCAAGCCCTCTGGTCAGCAGGTTTCCGCTTCTGGAGCTATCGAAGCCACCCCGACGCTGAACCATTGCCAGAACGATTGCGGGACGTTGACGAATTCATACGCCGCAACCCAAAGCACCCGATGCGCATCGCGGGCTAACGTGCGCCCTTGTGCAATTGCGGTCATTGCGGACCGCAGGCAAGGTCGATCGCGAGCACGAGGCGATACTCAAACACTATCTGGACGGCACGGGGGATGAGATGGCGCAAGAAAGCATTGCGGCCGCAGGCAATACGGAAGTCCCAGCGTATCTCGCACTGATCGAACTTGGATATTCCGTTGATCGTATCGATAAGGACGGCGAGGAGCGCTGGATCGCGAAGAAAGGAACGCTCCAGCTTATGGCCGATTGCCCGTTAGAACTCCTCGGCCTCTCCCTATTGAGAAGCGAACGTGGGCCACGTTGGCAGGCGAGTGATAGCGAGATTGCTGAGTTTCTGACACGGTTCCACCCGTCCGCTGGACGGCCATGATCGGTGCCACGCTTGCCGATCAGTGGTGTCGTTCGACGACTATCAGTGCAAGCTCATCAGCGAGCTGCCACTTTGAGGCGAAATAGCAATAACCGCCTGGGTATTGGTCAAGGAAAGCCTGATCGAAATCTGCAAGTCGGGGCTTCACCTCAGTTTTCCAGAACTCGAAGCGATGCGATGGATCTATCCAGTAGGGCGGTCTCCCCACGTCAGCGACGACAAAGGTCGTCCCTACCTTTAGCATCTCTATTACGTCAGCCGCATTCAGGCACGACGAGACGCGTCGTGCGTTCAGAGTGCCCTTTTCGTTCCATAGCTCCTCCAGCGGGAGCTTTGTGATGATCTTCTTGGCAATATCCATTTTCCGCCTGCCATTCACTCGGCTAACAAATCGTACCACATGCTTGGTTCATATGTCCGGATCTGGTCCATCGAAGGGAACCGGACCACCCGCGAAAATCGGGAAGACAGCCGCCACGAGGCGTAGCGCAAGATCGCAGTCCGTCGCTGGTTATCCGGCCGGATCGCGTCGGCGGCCGCGGCATCATAGCGCAACGGCGAAGCAGTAGTGCCCATCTTCATCGGTCGTGGCGCGCCAATAAATTCAATTGGTTAGGGGCCGTCCGGCCGTTCGATCTCTTCGCTTGCGTAAGCGATGGGGTAAGCCAATCAATGGAATTAGGCTCTTTCGACGATCATCGAGTTGATCTCCGCCTCCATCGTTGCATCGGTTAATCGCGATCCCAGCAGGCCACTACGAGATCAAAGCTACCACCATCACAGCGGCTATGAAGGCAAAGGCACTCGCCCACCTGTCGCAGAGCATCCGCCGCGCCAGTCAAGAACCCAACCAATCGCCCACGGCCCGGTGAGTAGCCCAGCATCGAATGCACCGCGCGCGTGGTGCCGTAGTGCGCCGTTTCATGATTTCCCAACACTCAGGCGCCGTACTCATGTGCCGCAAAGCCAATCTTACCGACGACCGCATCAAGAAGCTCTGCAGCAGCATCACCGAAAGCCAGCTTTCTGAGATTGTCCAGATGAAGGACTTGCTCAACAGCGAGTAGAAATCAGCGCAAAGCAGCTCGCGCTAATCTGCCCATCGGCACGAGTTCCTTCGTCTTGTGCTCGGCGCGCTGAACCGTGGAACACATCGCGATGTCGATATGTTCTCTAAGCGGAGTGGCAACCCGCTCCATGTTCCTTATCGAGGTTGTGCTCGCCCACATCAGAACTGACCTCGGCACTCTGGCCGCAGCGTTACCTGAATCGCGGTGACTCCTGGATTCGAAAGGACGGCAATGGCGCGATGGGACTTACGGGATCGGTTCTCATTTGAGGGACAGAGCATCGCCTGGGGCGTTGCGGGCGAGGGGCGGCCGGCCGTTGTCGTGCATGGCTCGCCCTTCTCCTCGCGTGAATGGCGTCGGATTGTGCCCTGGCTCGCTCGGCACCGACGCGTTTTCTACTACGACCTTTTGGGCTACGGCCAATCGGCCAAGCCAGATGCGGACGTCCTCCACGAAGCCCAGAACGGCCTGCTCGCCGCTCTCGCGCGTCACTGGCGCATCGACCGGCCGGACATTATTGCCCACGACTTCGGCGGTTCGGCCGCGCTGCGCGCGCATCTACTGGACGGCGTCGAGTACCGCAGCCTCATGCTGATCGATCCCGTCGCGATCAGCCCGCAAGGCTCAGTGCTCGTCCAGGCAGCAAAGGCGCACCCGGGTGTGTTCTCCGGATTGCCAGCCTACGTGCACGAGGCGATTCTGCGCGCCTACATAAGCGCCGCGGTGAAGTACCGCCTGCGCGAGGAGGATATGCGGGCCTACATAGAGCCATGGCTTGGCGACGAGGGGCAGAATGCCTTCTGGCGGCAGATCGCACAGATGGACGACAGATATTCGCATGAGGTGGAAGGGCGGTACGGCGAGATCCGGTGCCCCGTCGCCATTCTGTGGGGCGAGGAGGACGAGTTCATTCCATTGGTAGATGGCAAGGAACTCGCCCGACGCATTCCGGACTCTTCGTTCACAGTCATTCCCGATGCGAAGCACCTCGTCCAGGAGGACGCACCGGAGGCGATCGTCGCCGCGGCCCTTGACTTTTGGGGCCGGCTGGACCCGAGGAGCTAACCGCATCGCTGCGAAAGCGCTTGTTTTAAAGACCTGCTTGTTCTGAATCGCGTTCCTTGCGAGAGCGCATGCCGCAGGATGAAGTCAGCTTCGGGCGCCTGCCGCATCGGCAAACGGCGCACCGGGCTCGAACGGGTCGCAGAAATGCATCATGCGGCACATTCGAAAGCGTCCATTGAAGCGTGGGCACGGGCCACCTCGCGCTTCGCTCCGCTCAATTGTATCATCATTCCATGAGCGAATCCGACACGGTGACCGGCGAAGCCTCGCCCGTCCGCAAGATCATCCATATCGACATGGATGCTTTCTATGCGTCCGTGGAGCAGCGCGACAATCCGGACCTGCGCGGCAAGCCGGTCGCAGTCGGAGGCTCTGCGGAACGCGGCGTGGTCGCGGCCGCCAGCTATGAAGCACGCAAGTTCGGGGTTCGCTCTGCCATGCCTTCCGTGACTGCGAAGCGGCAGTGTCCCGATCTGATCTTCGTGAAGCCGCGCTTCGAGGTCTACAAGGCAATCAGCCGGCAGATCCGCGACATCTTTGCCGAGCATACGTCCATCATCGAGCCATTGTCGCTCGACGAGGCCTATCTCGACGTGACGGAAAACCTGCAAGGCATCCCGCTGGCGCGGGACATCGCCCTGCGCATCCGCGAGAAGATCAAGGCCGAGACGGGCCTCAACGCTTCGGCGGGCATCTCCTACAACAAGTTTCTGGCAAAGCTCGCCTCCGATCATCGCAAGCCCAACGGTCAGTTCGTGATCTCCCCGGAAATGGGCCCCGCTTTCGTCGAGGCTCTGCCCGTCGGCAAGTTCCACGGAATAGGCCCGGCGACGAGTGCGAAGATGAACGCGCTCGGCATGTTCATCGGCCTCGACATCCGCAACCAGACGCTGGAGTTCATGAATGCGAATTTCGGCAAGTCGGGCGCCTATTACTACTGGATCTCGCGCGGTGTCGACGAACGTCCGGTCCGGGCCAACCGGATCCGCAAGTCGATCGGCGCGGAGAACACGTTCTCAACCGATCTCACCGAGTTCGACGCGCTGGCCGCCGAGCTCGAACCTCTCGTCGACAAGGTCTGGCGGCATTGCGAGGCCACCGGCAATCGCGGCCGCACCGTCACCCTGAAGATCAAGTTTGCCGACTTCGAGATCATCACGCGCAGCAGGTCCGTCGCAGCGGCGGTTGCGGGACGGGACGAACTGGAGCGGCTGGCCTGCGGCCTGCTCGAAGCCGAGATGCCGCTGCCCAAGCGGGTCAGGCTACTGGGGGTCTCGCTGTCTTCGCTCCAGGTCGGCGGCGCTTCGGAGCCTCAGCTGACCTTGGGTATTTGAACGCGACCGGCGGCCCCCCGGCGAACGCGACATCTTTATCCGCGACGCGCCGCCAAACCTGTCGTAGAGACATCAAAACATGCCTTTTCGCGATTGATGTTGGGATGCTTGCCTTATTGATACGCCTCGGACTGCGCTTCGAAGACCGCATCGAGGAGCGGCGGTTTGTCGATCAGTACGTCCGAGGCAGTCTCGGGTGGACGCAGATCGCGATGCTGCTCGGTGCCGCCACCTATGCCGGCTACACCATCTGGGATTGGGTGCTCTACCCCGAAGTCGTTCCGACCACCCTTGCAATCCGCGGTGGCACTGCCCTGTTCGTGCTGCTCCCGCTGACCGCGCTGCTGTCACGGCGATGGATGAAGCCGTGGGCAGAGACGATTTTCCTCGTCTACTGCGTCATTCCCGGCTGCATCCTGCCGAGCATTTATCTCGTGCTGCCGTCAGGCTTCACGTTTGCCGCTCCGGGCATGATGATGATCATCCTGTTCGTCTCGACCATGCTGCCATTGCGGATCGGCTCGCTGGCGATTTTCTGCCTGCTGTCGTGGGTGGCGCTGCTGGTCGCCGAGACGTTCGCGCTGACGATGCCGACGGGCCTGCGATTCATCAATCATTCTCTCGTCGGAAACGCCTACGCATTGTCGCTCTATGCCGTGGCTGCGCGCGAGTACCGGGCCCGAAAGCAATTCCGAACGTCCGAGGCGCTGCAACGGGAGAAAGAACGCTCGGAGAAATCGCTACGCGATCTCCGCGCAACCCAAGAGCACCTCGTGCAGGCAGAGAAGCTCGCCTCGCTCGGGCAATTGGTGGCAGGCGTCGCTCACGAGGTCAGCACTCCGCTTGGCCTCGCCTTGACGACCTCGACAGCCATGCAGACTGATCTGCAAGCAATGGCTGATGCATTGGGCGGAGCGTCGGTCCGGCGATCCGATCTGACCAAGGGGATTGACCGGCTCAAGCAGGGGCTCAACCTGACCTTCGACAACCTGCACCGCGCATCCGAGATGGTGCATAGTTTCAGGCAGGTCGCCGTGCATCAGGCCGATGAGGACCGGCGCACGTTCGAGCTCAGGGATTGGTTGTCGGAGTTGACGTCCAAGCTTGGACCGCTGCTGTCGCACCATGGCCTGGCGGTCGACGTACAATGCCCGGCGGGAATCACGCTCAACAGCTATCCCGGAGCGCTTGCTCAGGTGATCAGCAATCTCGCTCTCAACACTGCCGGGCATGCCTATCCTGACAAAAGCGGCGGCAGGTTTGTCATCACGGTGAGCCAGCCGGACCCGAAATCAGTCCGCTTGGTCTGCGCCGATGAAGGCGTCGGAATCCCCGAGCCATTGCAGGCTCACATCTTCGATCCGTTCGTTACGACCAGCCGGGAGCGTGGCAACGCCGGCCTGGGCCTCCACATCGCGTTCAATTTAGTCGCCTCATCGCTCAACGGGCGCTTGCGACTCGAGAGCAAGGCGGGTCCGGGAACTCAGATCGCCATCGAGATTCCCGCTGAAGCAACCAACAGTGTAAGAGAACAGCGAAGTCTCGAGGCTTGACGCTATTACGCGCGGTTCCCAATGAATGAGCCGGCAGGTTTCTTGATGCGATCAGCCTCTTCTGTAGCTCGAGCTCGGTCTTTTCCCAATCGCCTCTCACGAGGATCCCGCCGGCGCAAGCGTCGAACGTCGATGCGAGTGGTGCGCACGCCCATCCTGTGGTGGCTGATTGGGCGAAGCGGCCCGGTGCGTCATCGAGACCTCATGAAGGTCGTCGGGCCTCATCTCGCCGGTGCCCTCGCTTCAGTCGTGACTGTGTGTCTGCTGCATCGCTGGCTGCTGGCATGTTCGATCGACGAGATTCCCGATTTGGCAGCCTGCTTCTGCCTTTCGTATGCGGTCTCGCTCACGATCATCGCGCTGTTTCCGGCCCGTCGCGGAGAAATGTGGCGCTACGCACGCAGCGTCAGTGGCGGATGACACGATCGGCACCAAGCTCGTTGGCAAGATACTTGTTGACAAGACACGCGTTGACAAGACAACCGAGCTGATTGTCACGTGACCGGGCACGCTAAAGCCGTGCGCCACAGCAGCGAACCGCGGTTCGCCGACCGTGGCGCACGTGTCTCAAAATGTCCCGCTCGGGCCGATCAATGCCTCACATGCTCGAACACCACGATCACGCCGGTCGGTTCCGGCTCGTGCGCCATCAGGCGGGTCAGGTCGGAATCGCCCCAATCGGCGAGGCTGACGACTTCGCCGCTCTCGCGATCGGTACCGAGCGACGGTGTGGGCTCGAGAACTTTGAGGCCCATCTCGTCGACGAAGAAGGTGTGCTCACCGAACATGCTGTTAAGCTGCGGCATGGCGGGATGTTCGTCGGGCAGCACCTGAGCACCGAGTTGGTTGACAGTCTGCTTCACTTGTTCGGATGTGAGCTTCATGAGCTGCTCCGTTCTGTCACGTCGGGTTTCATTGAGCTGAGCCAGAGCGGACGTTCCCTGCGCCGGTGTGCCGCCTGGCTCAAACTTCGAACAAGTGCTGCGCACAAATGTTCCTGAGAAATGTATTTCGTGATCGAGCGCTGCCTCTGCCGCGCTCATGGCACGGGATCGCCACAGGATGTCCACGATCCGGCGGCCAATGGCCTTCTATCGGCCTGCTACTCGCTCCTGTCCTCACCGATCGACAATGCGCAGATGCGTGACAGATACGTGTAGGGCAGGCCGGTCTCCTCGGACCAGGCGTTGAATTGCGCCTGCACTTTGGCGAGATCGCCCTTCGACTTCACCTCTTCGGCAATGTCGAGACCCGCATCGCGCAGGCAAGCCACCACGTCCTTGGAGGTCACAAAACCGTCCCAGCCGACGAAGCGCAGCAGCATCTGGCCGGTGTTGCCGCCTAACCGGCTGCCGCGCTTGGCGAGGAGATCGAGCAGCCCAATCTCGTCGGACGATGGCCATTTCGCCAGAAACTTGCCGAAGCTGCCGTGTTCCTTCGCGATCTCCTGCACGAAAGCGGCATTGTCGCGCACCGACATGATCTTGGCGCCGTTGCGTACGATGCGTGCATCGCGCAGCAGGGCTTCCCAATACTCCTCGGGCTGGAAGCTGAGCTTGGCCGGCTGGAAATGCAGGAAGGCGTCTTCGAAACCGTCCCATTTCGTCTCGATCACGCTCCAGGCAAAGCCGGCGCAAAACACTCGCTTCGTCATCTCGGCGAGGATGCGGTCGTCGCCGAGCTTCGCCAGCCGCTTGAGGTCTGGCTTGTTAGGCATCAGCTTCTCCAGCGCCTTAGGCCCGCCCTTGCGTTTCTCGGCGCGGGCACGAATGGTCTTGAAGGGGGTCATGCGGACACGAGCGGTTGAAGGGTGCGCCACGAGATCAGAATTCGATGATCCGGTCTAGCCTGCGCGGATTGACAAGAAGGAGTGACGTGCTGGCCTGCTTCTTGCTTCATGACATTTGGTATTTCCTGACATATTCAATCCTCCGCGGACGGATTTTAATGCGCTGCCTGGTCGTCGCCGACCTGCATTATTCGCTGCCTCAGCTCGACTGGCTGGTCAGCGCCGCTCCGCAATTCGACCTCGTGATCTTCGCCGGCGATGCGCTCGACATCGGCTCGATGGTGGATTTCCGCGCGCAGATCGTGGTGGTGAAGAAGTACCTCGCGCTGCTCGCCACGAAGACCCGCGTGATCCTCTGCTCCGGCAATCACGACCTCGATGAACGCAATGCGGACGGCGAGAAGATCTCGCGCTGGATCTCGGAGGTACGAGAGCTTGGGATTGCCTGCGACGGCGACGGCCTCACCATCGGCGACACCTTGTTCACGGTGTGCCCATGGTGGGATGGACCGCTGATCAAGCAGCGCCTCGTCGACCAGCTCCGTGACGCCGCCACCAATCGCCCACGGCGCTGGATCTGGGTGCACCATGCGCCGCCGGCAGAATCACCGACGAGCTGGGGCGGCAAGCGCTTTTTCGGCGACATCGAGCTGGTGCAATGGATCATGCAGTATCAGCCGGCGATGGTGATCTCCGGCCATGTGCATCAGTCGCCCTTCATCAGGGATGGCTCTTGGTTCGACCGGCTCGGCGAGAGCTGGGTCTTCAACACGGGCCTACAACCCGGCCGGCCGCCGACCTACATCGTGCTCGATCTCGGTGCGGACAAGGCGTTCTGGCTTGCGGCCGGGGAAGCGCAATGGATCGACCTGAGCGCGCCGCTAAAGCGACCCGCCGCGCCCATCGAGACGCCGCCGGGCTGGCTCACATCCTTGGATCGGATTGCCGATCCGAGCCTGGCGAGACCTCCTGCGGCGGCAGGTTGATCATGCTCTGCAGCACCTCGCCGATCATGGCCAGATGGGAGCCGTGGTCGGCATATTGCCGCTTGAGGTCGGCGAGATAGGTGTTGGCGGCGTTGAGCCGCTGGGCCAGCATCTTCGCGATCAGAAGCGCCATGCCGGGCTGCTGCTCGAGCAACGAGGCGGCATCTTCGAATTCGTAGATGACCGCGTCGGAGCAGGCCCGCACCGTCGCGGTATGTGGCTGGCCCAGCAGCACCGACATTTCGCCGAGCACAGCGCCCGGCTCGGTGACGGTGGCGACCACCATCTCGCCCTTGAGCACCTCGAGCTTGCCCTGCATCAGCACGTAGAGATGGCCGCTGGTGCCGCCCTCGGTGATCACCACGGTACCGGCTTTGACCTGCCGCTCCGTCCCGCCGCTGCAATAATCCAGAACTGCGCGCATCGCCAAAGGCTCCCCTCACGGCGACAGTAGAGCAGGATCCACGCCCTGCGCTTGCTCAAAATTACACCAAGTGAAGGCCGGCGTCACGCGCGTGAGAGCGCAGGCACCTCCTCGGGCATGATCGCCTGGAGGCCGCCGAAACGGCGCTCGCGGCCATGGAAGGCGGCGAGCGCCTCGGCGAGATCGCCGGCATCGAATTCAGGCCACATCCGCTCGGTGAAGTGCAGCTCGGCATAGGCGCCTTCCCAGAGCAGGAAGTCCGACAGCCGCTTCTCGCCCGAGGTGCGGATGATGAGATCGACGTCGCGCAGGCCGGCCTCGCCGGTGACGAGCTGCGAGAACGCTTCGCGGGTGAGGCTAGTCAGCGCCGCGGCCTTCGCCGCGGCGTTGAGGATGGCGTCGCGCGCGGAATAATCGACCGCGATGCGCAAATGCAGCGTACTGCCTTGGGCGGTCGCCTCTTCGGCGCGCGCGATCGCGCTGGCGATGCCGTCGGGCAGGCGGTCGCGGCGGCCGATCACGGTGAGGCGCACGCCGTTCTTGACCAGGCTCTGCACTTCATTGGAAAGGTAGAAGCGAAGCAGCGTCATCAGCGCGGCGACCTCGGCCTTGGGCCTGCGCCAATTGTCGGTGGAGAAGGCATAGAGCGTCAGCGTGCCAATGCCCTGCTTGGGCGCGGCCTCGACGATGCGTCGGATCGTCTCGACGCCAGCCTCGTGGCCGCGCAGGCGCGACAGACCGCGCCGCGTCGCCCATCTGCCGTTGCCGTCCATGATGATGCCGACGTGAAGCTTGTCGTCGCAGGACACAGGGTTACTTTGCATTACAAAGTCTCCGGTCAAAAGGGGGATCAGGTCGAAACGAAACCGAGGCGTCCGAGCGGCGGCGCCTCGCGGCCGGCGGCCTTGGCGGCATCGCGCACGAGGCGTTCGAGCACGGCGAGATAATCGAGGAAACGGCGGCGGCCGGACTTGGTGAGGCGACAGGTCGTGTGCGGGCGATTGCCCTCATAACCCTTGGTCACCTCGACGAGGCCGGCCTCCTGCAGCACGGCAAGGTGCCGGCTGAGATTGCCGTCGGTGAGGCCGCAAAGCTGCTTGAGGTCGGCGAATGCCAGCCCCTTGGGATGCGCCATCAACGAGGTCAGCAGGCCGAGCCTCGCCTTCTCGTGGATGACGCGATCGAGCCCTTCATAGGAGAACGGCGCGCTGTCAGACTTCGACATCATGGTCTCCGGACGCGACATACAGAATGGCGGCCATCACCGACTGCCCGATCACGAAGGGCAGACCCATGGTCCATGGCGATAGCGTGTGAGTTTGGCTGGCGTGCACCACCACTGCAAAGCCTGACACGAAATACCAGGCGCCGGCGAGCGCGACGGTACGCGGCAGCGAGCGGACGGAGGCGAAGATGCCGAGCGACACCAGGATCTGCCACAAGCCGGGCAACAGCCACAGCGTTTCCGCTGCAAATTTCCACATCACCACAGCGAGCAGCACGCCGGCGACGCCTGCGGGCAGGAAATGCTCGACCGCCTGATAGATCATGGCATCGGCCAGGCCCGAATGATGGCGGCGCGAGCGCGCGCGCATCTCGATCCCGATGATCAGGCCGGAGAGCACCGCGGCGATGAACCAGCCGATGAAGAAGTCGAGCGGCTCGCTGGTGGGATCGCCGAGCAACCAGAATTGCAGAACCGCGGTGATGAGCGCGACGGCACCTGTCGCCGCCATTGTCGCCGGGCCGTAGCCGCGGAACGCGGTGCCCGCCGCGATCTGGCTGCGGATCGTCACGATGTCGGCCAGCGCCTTGTCGAGATCGCGCATTGGCAACGCCAAAACCTCGTTCCGCCCCTGCTACCCAGAGCCCTGTTACTTTGTATTGCAAAGTATATAGCACTGCAGAGTAAAGGCAAGCCCGGATGTCGCGACAGCCAGATCGAACTTGAAAGAACAACTGGCGGTTGCGCGACACCGCGTCCCACAGATAAGATGGAGCGAAAAGCATTTCCGGGGGCTGGTATGTGGCTTAAGTCATTTGTCGTTGCGTCTTTGTTGCACGTGGGTGTCGTCAGCGTCGCGCATGCGGCGGGACCGTTCGGCTCCGTCAATGTCGGCAACTGGATCGGCGGTGCTTTCAGCAATGATGAGACGGGAGCGTTCTCGCATTGTGCGGCCACCGCGCCTTACGCCAACGGGGTGAGTCTCGTCGTCGCGCAGAATGCGGCCGGCTCCTGGCTTCTGAGCCTTGCCAGCCCCGGCTTTCGCTTCAACAAGGGCGATACCGCGCCCGTCGACTTCATCTTCGACGGCCAGGAGCAGGCCAGGTTGTTTGCGACCTCCAACGCCCCCAACATGGTGACGACCATCCTGCCCCTCAATGTCGCTCGCACCTTCCAGAAGGCAAGCCTGATGGTAGTGACGACCAACGGCAGCAAGCCACTCCAGTTCGTGTTGACGTCGACGGCACCCATGGTCGCGGCGCTGGCGAACTGCGTCACGCGGGTGAAGGCGGACGGGCTCAGCAAGGCCGGGGACTTCACCAAGGGTACAGCGAAGCCAGCGGCCACAGCGGACAAGCAGGCACCACCGCCGGCCAGCAAGTCCGCCAAATCCAAGAGCGGCACCGGCTTCGTGGTCAGCGCCAATGGGCACATCGTCACGAACAACCATGTGATCGAGGGTTGCAGCGACCTCAAGGGCAATCTCACGGGCGAGGCCGCAATGGTGTTGCGCGTCGTATCGAGCGATGCAAACAACGATCTGGCCCTCTTGCAGGCGCCGTCGACAGCGACGTTCAAGGAGTTTGCCCGGATTCGCGACCGCTCGATCCGCTCCGGCGATTCCGTCGTCGCGATCGGCTTTCCCTATCACGGGCTGCTGAGCTCGGACTTCACCGTGACCACCGGTATCGTGAGCTCGCTCAGTGGCATGCGCAACGATTCGCGTTTCCTGCAGATCAGCGCGCCCGTGCAGCCCGGCAATAGCGGAGGCCCGCTGTTCGACACCACCGGGCAGGTCGTGGGTGTGGTCACCGGAAAGCTCGACAATCTGCGGATCGCGGTCGCAACCGGGAACCTCCCCGAAAACATCAACTTCGCCATCAAGACCGGCGCGCTGCGCGACTTCCTCGACAATTCCGTGGTGCCCTACCAGACCGCCGAGCCGAAGGGCGAGCTCAAGACGACCGACATCGCCGGCAACGCCCGGCCCTATACGATGCTGATCTCGTGCAACGCGACCGAACAGGCCGACGCGAAGCGGTGAAGGCGGGCACCGACCGCGCCTAACCTCCGACGTCGTCCTGGCGAAAGCCAGGACCCATTACCCCAACAAGGGGTTTGGCGAAGATTGGTCGTTCGGTACGACAACCGAGCGCCATCGATAGATTCCGCGGTATGGGTCCTGGCCTTCGCCAGGACGACATCGAGAAACGAACCGCTCCCCTCACCCGTGGCAGCACGCCTCCTTGGTCGCCTGCGGTTCGTACTGGTCGCGCAGGCGAACCCAGTCCATCGGATAGGGCAAGCCGTCCTCGTGACGGCCGAGCGGCGTGAGGTCGAGGTACTGATAGGCGGCGTTCATCATATCGAGGCCGCGGGCGAAGCATGAGTAGGTGTGGAAGATCTCGCCGGCCTCGTTGCGAAAGAACACGCTGATGCCAGGCAGATCGGGCCCGTAGAACGGCGTGGTGCCGAAATTGTACTTCGGCACGCCCTTGTCGATCTGCTCGGGTGTGAACGAGACTTCGTAATCGTAGTTGAAGTCGTTGCTTCCCGAGGAGACCCAGTCGAAGGTCCAGCCCATCCGCTTCTTGAACGCGTCGAGCTTGGCAACAGGCGCGAGCGAAATCGCAACCATGCTGGTATCGCGCGCGGCCAGATGCGGCACCATGCGCTCGAAGCCGTCGGCCCAGAACGAGCAGCTCTTGCAGGCGGCGTCCCAATCGGGTGCGAACATCACGTGCTGCACCACGAGCTGCGGCCGGCCCTTGAAGAGATCGCCGAGCGTCAGCTTGCCGTTCGGTCCGTCGAACACGTAGTTCTTGTCGACCTTGACCCAGGGCAATGCACGGCGCTCCTCGGCCAGACGCTCGCGGGCCGCGGTGAGCTCCTTCTCATGGGCGAGATGCGCCTTGCGGGCGGCGATCCATTGCTCGCGCGAGACGATCTGATGTTGCTGCATGGTGTCCTCCTCTGATCGGGATCAGGCGACAAAGGCATCGAGCTTGTCGAAGAACGAGCTCCAGCCGCGCAAATGGTTGTCGCGGGCGGTTTCGTCGAAGAACTGGGCGTGATGGAAGACCATCAAGGTGCCGGCGCTGTCCGGCTTCAGCGTGATCGTCACCAGCGATTCGCGCTCCGGCGTTGAATGCCAGGCCCAGGTGAAGACCAGCCGCTCGTTCGGCACGACGTCGCGATAGGTACCGCCGGCCTCGAAATATTCGCCGTCATCACGGGTGAAGCTGATGCGAAAGCTGCCGCCGGTGCGGACGTCGAGCTCGGCTCGAACCGTCGCAGGCTTCATGTTCGGCGGCCCGAACCATTGCGCTAGCTGCTCGGCTTGCGTCCAGGCCGCGTAGACCTTTTCCGGCCGCGCGCGGAGCCGGCGCGTGAGCGTGAGGCTTGGGCGTTCCGTTGGGCGCTCGGCGGCGCTGAGATCGGCGTTGACGGCTGCGTTGGCCATGTCTCTTCCTCCACGAAGGCGGCGAGGCGATCGAGATTGTCGGACCAGAATTGCGCATAGCGATTGAGCCAGTTCATCGCCTGCTCCATCGGCTGCGCGGTGAGCCGGCAGGCGACCGTGCGCCCGGTCTTCTCCCGCAGGATCAGGCCCGCATCCGTGAGCACGTCGAGATGCTTCATGATCGCCGGCAGCGAGATCGGGAACGGTGCGGCCAGCTGGCTCACCGACAGGCTGTCCTGCTCGCCAAGCCGTGCCAGCAGGGCACGCCGCGTCGGGTCGGATAGCGCCGCAAAGGTCCGGTCCAGCGTCTCATCTTGATACTTAACCATTAGGTTTAGTATAAATGCGAATCGGGATGCGTCAAGCCAGAACCTCCGCACGCGGTTCTGCACGAGCGCGTGATCAGGCAGCGGGTCAGTGGGGAACGTGGGTTGCGCTAGTACGGCGCGACGGCGCGCGTGCGGCTGTGCACTCGCGGCTGAGGTTGCATCTGGCCGTAGCCAAAGCGAGGATTGCGACCGCAGTACAACAGCCGGCCGGAGATGCTGGCCTGGCACTGCTCATAGGTGCTGTAGGCGCATTCGCCGGGATAGTCGTACTCGCCGCCTTGCGCGCACCAGGGATAGTCGCGTGCGGCGGCTGGGGGAATAGTGGCGAAACCGGCAAGGACCGTCACGCCAAGCGTCAGCAGCGCCAATTGGGTGTTGCGCATGATCCAACTCCTCTCTTGCTGGCGAGATACACCACCATCCTCACGAGGTTTCGTCGCGCCGGTTTATTCCAGATCAAGTGTATCGCGCGCGCAAGAAAAAAGCCCTGCCGAACGGCAGGGCTCCAATCACGCTCATCACAAGATCGCTACTCGACCTTCAGGCCGGCGAACTCGACGACCTTCTTCCACTTCTCGGTCTCCGCCTTGATCTCCTCGCCGAACGCCTCGGGCGTCTGCACCCGCGGCTCGCCGCCGAGCTCGACCAGACGCTTGGCCATGTCGGGCTCCTTCATCAGCGTGTTGATCTCGTTGTTGAGCTTGGCGATGATCTCCTTCGGCGTGTTCTTCGGCGCGCCCATGCCGAACAGCGCGCTGGCCTCATAGCCCTTGACGGTGTCGGCAATCGGCTGCACGTCGGGCAATTGCGGCGAGCGTTCCGTGGTGGTGACGCCGATTGCGCGCAAGCTGCCGGAGCGGATGTGCTGGATGATCGAGGGCATGTTGTCGAAGATCACCTGCACCTGGCCGCCGAGCATGTCGGTGATTGCGGGCGCCGCGCCGCGATAGGGCACGTGCTGCATCTTGCAGCCGGTCATGGCCATGAACATCTCGCCGGACAGATGCACCGAGGTGCCGTTGCCGGACGAGGCCATGTTCACCTTGCCGGGATTGGCCTTCACATATTCGATGAACTCGGCGACGTTCTTGGCCGGCACGTCCTTGTTCACGGTCATCACGTTCGGCACGCGCTGGAATGAGGCGACCGGCGCGATGTCGCGCACGAAGTTGAACTTCAGGTTGGCGTAGAGCGAGGCGTTGATGTAGTTGGCCGGGTTGACCAGCTGCAGCGTGTAGCCGTCGGGCTCGGCGTTGATGACCGATTCGGTGGCGATATTGTTGCCGGCGCCCGGTTTGTTCTCGACCACGAATTGCTGGCCGAGCCGTTCCGACAGCCGCTGGCCGAGCAGCCGCGCCAGGATGTCGGTGGCCCCGCCCGGCGGATAGCCGACCACCCATTTCACCGGACGGGCCGGATAATCGGCGGCAAGGGCCTTGGACAGCGGAGTGGCTGCAAGCGGACTGGCGGCGAGCAGGCCCAGCGCGGTACGGCGAGTGATCATCTCAAGGGTTCTCCCAGTGTTGTTCTTGAAGGCCGGATATCTTGTAAAGTGTTCGTCGGCCGGGGTTGTAACAAAGCTTGCCGCAGGCGGAAAGTGCACGGGGCGCATCACGACGAAAGGATGAGACATGCCGGTCAAGGTCGAAGCTCTCGATCATCTCGTGATCAACGTCGCCGACGTTGCGGCCACCGCGGAGTGGTACCGCAAGATTCTCGGCATGGAAGTCAAGGTGTTCGACCCCGGCGGCGGCAAAGCGCCGCGGACTTCGCTACAATTCGGTAACCAGAAGATCAACGTGCGGCCGCGCGATGGCGACAAGGTGGAGTGGTTCACCGCGGACCACCCAACCGCCGGCAGCGAGGATCTGTGCTTCCTCACCTCCGCCACTCCCGAAGAGGTGGTGGCGCATCTGCAGGCCCATGGCGTCGCGATCGAGGAAGGGCCGGGCCCGAGGCAAGGCGCCCGCGGCACGCTGCGCTCGGTCTATTGCCGGGATCCCGATGGCAGCCTGATCGAGATCTCGTCGTACGAGGATTAGGGCCTGACGGCCGGCCTCAAGCGCCGTCATTGCGAGCGAAGCGAAGCAATCCAGAAATGCATCCGCGGAGGGACTCTGGATTGCTTCGTCGCAAGGGCTCCTCGCAATGACGGAGGAGAGAGCGAGCGCCCCCGCGCCATTTGCTTCCCGCGCCATCGGGTGGCAGGAAGACGCAATAATCCAAAGACAGCCATCATCAAGATGCAGGCTGCACGGGAGGACACATGCCCATTCAACAGACCGCCGCCGGAATCGTGGGCCCTTTCGACGGGCTCGACGTGCCATGGCTCCTGAAGCTGCGCGCCGAGGTGCGCGGCACACATCCGTTCCTGATCTGGGCGCCGTTCGATGCGCCGGCGCGGCGCTGGAGCTATGGCGAGTTTCACGAGCGGGTCGGCGCCCTCGCTGCAGGCCTCGCAAGGCGCGGCGTCAGGCCGGGCGAATATGTGCTCATCCATCTCGACAATTGCATCGAGGCGATGCTGGCGTGGTTTGCCTGTGTCGAACTCGGGGCCGTCGCGGTGACCACCAACACCCGCTCGGCGCCGGCCGAGATCGCGTACTTCGCCGATCATTGCGGCGCGGTCGCCGCGATCACGCAGCCCGCCTATGCGGAAGTTGTCGCGCAGAACTGCCGCAACATATGCTGGATGGCGGTGACCTCGCACGATGCGGGCACAGCGCCGGCGCAAGCGGTCGCGCGCGGCGACAGTTTCGAGTCCCTGTTCACTGAGAGCGCAGATCGCCCCAGGCGCGCCACCGATCCACTCGCGCCGTGTAGCGTGCAGTACACATCAGGCACCACGTCGCGCCCAAAGGCGGTGCTGTGGACCCACGCCAACGCGCTGTGGGGCGCCAAGATCAACGCCGCGCATGAAGACCTTCATGCCGGCGACGTGCACCAGACCTATCTGCCGCTGTTCCACACCAATGCGCTCGCCTATTCGATGCTGGCGACGCTGTGGGTCGGCGCCACCTGCGTGATCCAGCCGCGCTTCTCCGCCAGCCGGTTCTGGCGCGTCGCGCGCGAGCACGGTTCGACCTGGACCTCGACGATTCCGTTCTGCATGAAAGCGCTGCTCGAGCAGGAGATCCCTAACGACCACAAATTCCGCCTGTGGGGCAGTGCGATCAACGAGCCGCCGGCCTTCGCCGCGTTCGGCGTCAAGATCATCGGCTGGTGGGGCATGACGGAGACCATCACCCACGGCATCGTCGGCGAGGTCGACCAGCCCAACATACCCATGTCGATCGGCCGCACGGCAAGCGAATATCAGATCCGCATCACCGACGACGACGGCCGGCCGACGGACGTCGGCGGCACCGGCAATCTCTCGATCAAGGGCATCCCCGGCCTGTCGCTGTTCGCCGAATATCTGCACAACGAGAAGGCGACGCGCGAGAGTTTTGACGAGCACGGTTTCTTCCTCACCGGCGACCGCGTCGAGCGGCTTCAGAACGGCTACATCAAATTCGGCGACCGCGCCAAGGACATGCTGAAGGTCGGCGGCGAGAACGTCGCGGCCTCCGAGATCGAGCAGGTGATCGCGCTCGTTCCCGGCGTGCGCGAGGCGGCGGTGGTGGCGAAGACGCATCCGATGCTGGACGAGGTGCCGGTCGTCTTCATCATCCCGCAGGGCGGCGTCGCGGGTGCTGCGCCCGACCTGCATGATCGCGTGATGGCGGCCTGCCGCGCTGGCCTTGCCGACTTCAAGGTGCCGCGCGAGATCAGGCTCGTCGACGACATGCCGCGCTCGACGCTGGAGAAGGCGGCGAAGGCGGAGCTAAGGAAGATGGTGGGGTAGCGCGAGCTCTTGCAACAACGTCGTCCTGGCGAAGGCCAGGACGACGATGAAATCAAAACGCCCCCAGCGCCACCGGGCGGAACGCCTGCAACAGCTGCTGGTCGAGCTTGCCGCCCATGCCTTCCATCATCGTGAACGCACGCGAGTGGGTGAAGGGCATGCGGTAGGCACGCTTCTCCACCAGGGCGGCGTAGATGTCGACGATCGTCGTCAGCCGCACGATGTCGCTGATCTGGTTCGACGACAGGCCGTTGGGATAGCCCGAGCCGTCGAGGAATTCGTGGTGATGCAGGATGACGTCGAGCATCTCCGGCGGGAAGCCGCCTTGCGCGGCGAGCGCGTCATAGCCGCGGCGCGGATGCTGGCGGACCTCGGCCATCTCCTCGTCGGTGAGCTTGCCGGGCTTGTCGAGCAGCGCGGAGGGAACGAAGGCCTTGCCGACGTCGTGCAGCAGCGCGGCGCGGGTCAGGCGGCGCTGGTCGTCCTCGCGCATGCCGAGATGCTGGGCGAAGGCGACGGCGAAACCAGTGACGAACAGGCAGTGCCGATAGCTGCCGACATGATGGCAGCCGACCGTGGTGAGCCATTCGCGCAGCGAGGAGTGCTTGATCGCCTTCAGGATCTTGCTCTCGGCGGCAATGACGTCGTCGAAGGTCAGGGGCACGCCGAGCGGCAGCTTCTCGAACATCTTGGCGAGGACCGCATGCGCCGCCTCGACGCCGCGGTTGAGCGTCTTGCCGCGGTCGGTCGCGTCATAGACGGCGGTGTCCGGGAAGGCGGAGCGGATGCGCTGAAGGATGGCGTCCGCCTGCAGCGGGCGCGAGATGGTGTCGGTGGCGCCCAGCGCCCAGGCCTGCATGGTGCCGTGATGCAGGGCATCGGCGAGCACGAACAGCCGCGGCATCGACCGATAGGCATCGCCGCGCAGCTTGTTGCGTACCCGCTGCACGCTCTCGGGCGAGCGCAAATTGATGTCGACGACGAGGCCGGAGAGATCGCGCGACGGCTTCTCGGGAATGTCCTGGGTCGTGACCGTCGACACCTCACCGACCGCTTTCAAGATGCTGACGAGCTCGCTGCTCTCGTCGCTCCGGTCGGAAGCGAGCAGAAGCCGGCGTTTGGCGGCGGGTTTGGCTGAGGCGTTCATGAACTTCCCCAAAAGGAACCGAGAGCACGAGTATTGGCCTTAAGCCTAAGCCGGATCAGGTTCTCTGGCCCTTAAGAGGCGTGCTCAATGGAACCCTGCGGAATTGAGCGCAATTTGAGGGATTTCCGCTATGGGCGGCTCCAAACAAAAAGTCGAAAAAACAACCCCATGCACAGTAGCCGGGCCATTGATAACAAAGAGGATTTTTAACCCTGACAGTCTCCGTCATGGCCGGGCTTGTCCCGGCCATCCACGTCTTGCCCGCGGCACGCAGAACGTGGATGCCCGGGACAAGCCCGGGCATGACGGCGAGTTATGGAGATGCAGGGGACCCCAAAGGAAATCCGCCGGAGGTTGCCCTCCGGCGAACCATCTCATGCAGCCTTGTCGAGCAGCCTGCCCCGCCTCACGCCTTCATGCTCGCCTTCACGGCCTCCGCCGTGATTGGCAGCGCCCGGACGCGGGCGCCGGAGGCGTTGAAGATGGCGTTGCCGATGGCGGGGGCCACCACCGTCACCGCGGGCTCGCCGACGCCGGTGGCCTTCTCGCCATTGGCAATCACGGCGACGGCGACCTCGGGCGTCTGGCTCATGCGCAAGGGCGTGTAGCTGTCGAAATTGGTCTGCTCGATGCCACCGTCCTTGAGTGTCGCTTTCTCATACATCGCCAGCGACAGGCCCCACAGCGCCGCACCCTCGACCTGGGCGCGGATGTTGTCGGGATGCACCTGGGTGCCGACGTCGGTTGCGACCGTGAGCTTCTTCACGGTCACCGCGCCCGACGGCGCCACCGCGACATGGGCAACGCACGCCGTCCAGCTCGCAGTCGCCCGTTCCTGCGACGAGACGCAGGCCACGCCCATGCCTTCTCCCTTGGGGAGTTGCTTGGTGCCGTAGCCGGACAACCCCATCGCGGCGAGCAGCGTGTTGCGTAGCCGCTGCGCGCCGCCGTCGTTCTTGCCCGCGCCATCGAGCAGCGAGATGCGGAACTGCGCCGGATCCTTGCCCGCCGCCGCCGCGATCTCGTCGATCATGCTTTCGACCGCCCAGAAGGTCCAGCCCGGCGCCACCGAACGGAGCTGGCCCGACGGCGTGGCGTTGTGCGCGAGCTCGTTCTTGATCGCGCGCACATAATGGTTGGGCACGGTGTAGAAGAAGTCGGCCCCGTTCACCGTGAAGGAATCGAGCGGACCTTTCTTGTCGACCGATGGTGTCAGGAAGTCGGGGATTCCCCAGCGCGCGGTCGGCCAGGCCGAGACCACGTCGTGGCTGATCGCAATGAGCTTGCCATCGCCGTCGACGCCGGCCTTGACCTTTTGATAGGTGAGCGGACGCGAGAAATCCATCGTCATGTCGTTCTCGCGCGTATAGATCACCTTCACCGGCTTGCCGACCGCCTTCGCAGCCTGCACCGCCGGAATCATCATGTCGGCATCGAGCCTGCGGCCGAAGCCGCCGCCGAGCCACATCTGGTGCATGACCACGAACTTCGGATCGATTCCGGCCGCGCCGGCTGCGATCGCGCCGGAGCGCGTCGCGAACTGGTTGCCGGAATAGATGTGCAGGATGTCGCCCTTGAACTCCGCAGTGGCGTTCATCGGCTCCAGCGGCGCGTGGATGTTGATGCTGGTGGTGTATTCCGCCTCCAGCACTTTTGCCGCCGAGCCGAACGCGGCGTTGGGATCGCCGTCCTTGACGAAGAACTGGCCGGAATCCTCCAGCTTCTGAAGCCGCATGGCTTCATCGAGCAACGACTGGCTCGACAGCTTGGCGTTGGGACCGCCGTCATAGGCGATCTTCAGCGCTTGCGCCGCCTTCTTGGCGTTGGCGTAGGTGCTGGCCACCGCGACGACCCAGCCCGACGTCGTTCCGGTCTTGTCGTCGAGCGTGACGGCCTTGATGAAGCCTGGCACCTTCTTAGCGCCGCTGTCGTCGACCGATTTCACCGTGGCGCCGAAGCGCACCGGCGGCGTGACCACCGCGCCATAGGCCATGCCCGGCAGCATCACGTCGATGCCGTACTTTGCCGTGCCGTTGGTCTTGGAGGGGATGTCGAGCTGCGGCACCGAGACGCCGATCATGGTGTATTGATCCGGCGTCTTCAGCTTAATCGCCTTCAGCTCATCCGGCGTGAAGGTTTTCGTCGCTTTGCCGCTTTTCACGATTTCGGCGAACGACATCTGCTTCTTCGACTTCGGATGCACGATCATGGAATCGCGCACCACGAGCTCGCTGGCCGGCACACCCATCGCGGCGGCCGCGCCTTCCGTCAGTGCCATGCGGCCCGCGGCGCCGGCGCGGCTCATGGCGTCAAAGTTCATCATGGTCGACCAGCTGCCGCCGGTGATCTGCGCGCCCAGCACGGGATCGTTGAACTTCGGATCGTTGGAGGCAAGTGCGACGCGCATGTCGCTCCATTTCGCGCCCAACTCCTCGCAGACGATCTGCGCCATGGTGGAGGCGATGTGCTGGCCCATATCGGCCTTGCCGCAGGTCACGGTGACGAGACCGTCGGGCGAGATCGCATACCAGACGCTCGGCTCGAAACTGGCCGGCGCCGCAGCCGCCGCAGAATCGATGCCGGGCACGCCGGCACAGCCGAGCACGAGACCGGTGGCGGCGGTGCCGACCAGGAAGGAGCGGCGGCTGAGATCGGTCGTCTCGGGGGTAATGTTCTTCACATGCTCGTTCATGTGGGCCTCCGCTCGCTGGAGGTGGCGGACGCGGTGCGCATCTCGGATGCGGCGCGCATGATCGCCTTCTGGATCCGCGAATAGGTCATGCAACGGCAGAGATTGCCGTCCATATGCGCCACGACCTCTTCCTTGGTCGGATTGGGATTCTTCGCAAGCAGCGAAGCCGCCTGCATGATCTGCCCGGACTGGCAGTAGCCGCAT
The DNA here is from genome assembly GCF_023375135.1 of Bradyrhizobium sp. C-145. NCBI lineage: Bacteria > Pseudomonadati > Pseudomonadota > Alphaproteobacteria > Hyphomicrobiales > Nitrobacteraceae > Bradyrhizobium > Bradyrhizobium sp. C-145. The sequence continues at coordinate 9,323,594 of NZ_CP088150.1, forward strand.
TGCGGCACCTGCTCGGCGATCCACGCTTTCTGCAAGGGATGATCGCCCTTGGCGGACAGGCCTTCGATGGTGGTGATCTTCTTGCCGGCGACGTCGCCGACCATGGTCTGGCACGAGCGCACGGCTTCGCCGTTGACGTGCACGGTGCAGGCCCCGCACAGCCCGGCACCGCAGCCGAACTTGGTGCCGGTCATCTGCAATTGCTCGCGGATCGCCCAGAGGAGCGGCGTGTCGTTCGCCGCATCCACGGACAGACTCCGCCCGTTGATGGTGAGAGTTGGCATAGGCGTCTTCCCCTGCCGGTGCATGAAGCCGCTTACGGCGGCAACTTGTCTGGCGGACGCCCACCGGGCTGGCGTCCCGCCTTGGCGGCGAGCATGATCGCGTTCACGCGCGGAGGCAAATGCAATTTGGAAGCACTCGAAAAAGCTAGCTCTGCACTTGCTCGTTGTGCGCCGCGCCAACGGCGCGACGCAGCCACTGGACACAACAGCACGTGTATCTGACATGCGTGCCATCGCGTTCAGGCAGTTTCTTCCAGGTAACTTGGCAAAGTAGAATGCTGCCAACGACGAACCTACCCTCCCCTGGAGGGGGAGGGTCGATCGCGCGCAGCGCGAGCGGGGTGGGGTGATCTCTCCACGAGAAACACTGTTCGACGTGGAGAGACTGTCACCCCACCCCGTCTCACATTTCGCTGCGCTCAAATGTGAGCCGACCCTCCCCCTCCAGGGGAGGGTGAAGCACTGAAGTCGTGGCTAGAACAAAAAAGAAAGGGCGGAAAACAATGCCGAAGATCAATCGGGACGGCGTCGGGATCTATTACGAAGTCCATGGCGAGGGGCCGCCATTGCTGCTCACTCACGGTTATTCCTCGACGTCGGCGATGTGGCATGGGCAGATCGATGCGCTCGCGAAAGACCACAAGCTGATCTTGTGGGACATGCGCGGCCACGGCCAGTCCGATTACCCCGACGATCCCAAAGCCTACAGTGAAGCGCTGACTGTCGGCGACATGGCGGCGATCCTCGATGCGGTCGGCACTGAGCGCGCCATCATCGGTGGCCTCTCGCTCGGCGGCTACATGTCGCTCGCGTTCTATCGCGCCCACCCAGAGCGCGCCCGCGCGCTGCTGATCATCGACACCGGCCCCGGTTTCAAGAAGGGCGACGCCCGCGAAGCCTGGAACGCGCGGGCGCTTGCCACCGCCGATCGGCTGGATCGCGAAGGCCTCGAAGTGCTGAAATCAGCAACGCGCGAGCGCGCCACCGCCAGCCATCGCAACGCCAGGGGGCTGGCGCTCGCCGCGCGCGGCATGCTGACCCAGCGCGACGCGCGCGTGATCGAGCTGCTGCCCGAGATCAAGTTGCCCAGCCTGATCGTGGTCGGCGCCGACGACACCCCGTTCCTGGCGGCGTCCGACTACATGGCGGCAAAGATCCCCGGCGCACAAAAGGTCGTGATCCCCGCCGCCGGACATGCCGTCAACATCGATCAGCCCAAGGCTTTTGTTGACGCGGTCGAGCCTTTCCTGAAGAACTTGCCGAGATAGGCCGATCAAGCAAGGACGTAGGCGATGAAGCTGATGATGCTGGCTGCTGGCATGATGTTGCTATCGATGTCTGCGCAGGCCGAGCCGTTCGGTACCATGCCGCCGCGCCGACCCTTCGTCGCGACCTTGTCGAACAATACGCCGCTCGCCTTCGGCATGGATGCCGAACAGACCGCGCGCGCCCTCGGGCAGCCCCTGCAATATGTGCGAGGACGTCCCGGCAACGAGATCTACCTCGCTTTGCGCAACATCGGCGGCAGCGGCTTGATCCCCTATCGCCACCGCCTGTTCCTGCAATTCCGCCATGGACGCTTGGCAGGATGGAAGGAGGACTACGGCGAGAACTGGATGTGGGAGTGAGGGTGGCTGCGCGCCGACAATTCCGGCAATTCCGGATCGTCATGGCCGGGCTTGTCCCGGCCATCCACGTTCTTCCGCGCTGAGACAAGACGTGGATGCCCGGGACAAGCCCGGGCATGACGAGTTTGTGGAGCAATCCGAACTCTCAATCAATGATCAACCAACAAGGACAACCCGCGTGGGACAAGACATCAAGCTGACGGCTTCGGACAATTTCCAGCTGGGCGCCTATCGCGCCGATCCCTTGGGCACGCCGAAAGGCGCGGTGGTGGTGATCCAGGAGATCTTTGGGGTCAACCACCACATCCGCTCGGTCTGCGACCGTCTCGCAGGGGAAGGCTATGTCGCGATCGCGCCGTCGATCTTCGACCGGACCGCGCCCAATTTCCAGTCGGGCTATTCGCCCGATGAAATCGCGGAGGCGCGCAAATTCGTCGCCAATCCGGACTGGGCCGCGATGCTGCGCGACGCCCAGGCGGCGATCGACGCGGCCAGAAGCGTCGGCCCCGTCGGCATCATCGGCTTTTGCCTTGGCGGCAGCGTCGCCTTCGTTGCGGCGACGCGACTGTCGGGCCTCAAGGCCGCGATCGGCTATTACGGCGGCGCGGTCGTGCGCTTTGCCGATGAGACGCCGAAGGTGCCGACGCAGCTGCATTTCGGCGAGAAGGATGCCGGCATTCCCCTGACCGATGTTGAGACCATCAAGATGAAGCGGCCCGATGTGGAGGTCTTCGTCTATCCGGGCGCGCAGCACGGCTTCCATTGCGACGAGCGGGCGAGCTATGACAAGGCCAGCGCCGACATCGCTTGGCCGCGCAGCATGGCATTTTTCGCGAAGCATTTGACGAAGTAGCGCGCCGTCATTCCGGGATGCGCCGCGAAGCGGTGCAGGCCCGGAATCCATTAGGCCGCGGACTCTGCGGTGGAATGGATTCTCTGATGCGCAATTGCGCATCATAGTTCGCGCTAAGGCGCGCCCCGGAATGACTGGGAGACAGTTGCGCTGCCCCGCTTCGCAGAAATCGGGTGGCTGCATCATGCCGCGCGGCGATAGAGCTGGCGGATCAAGCAACTCGCGCCGGAGCTTCGTCATGCAGCACGCCATCACGCACCTCTTCCTCCGCAATCCGTTCGGAACCATGGACGTTCCGTCGCCTGACGATTCCGAGGTGCGGGCCTATGCCGCGACAGCATCGCTGTCCGGCGATGCAGCCGACGTCAACGCAGCCGCATGGGCATCCGTGGCTTCGCCCTCTGATCCGCTCGAGGGCTGGTGGCAGAGCCGCTGGAACGGTGGCGCCGATCCGACCATTGCGGGCGACACGCCGGACAGATGGAAACAGGGGCGCGCAGAAATCCGCGTCGCAGGAAGCCGCCTCTATCTGCGCTTCGATTGGGACAATGGCCGCCGGCACGGACTGATCGACGCGGCGCGCGAGGGCGCGGATCGCCTGGTCGGCAAGTACATCAACCTGACCACGCCGGCGATCACACGGCCATGGGTCGGGCGCGTGGTGGATGCCACACGGATCGACGGGTGTTTTCCGAACGGGCGGCTGGATTTTCGAAGGTAAGTCGCGGGCGGAGAAAAATCGTCGATACCACCTAAGCTGTCATTCCGGGACGCGCGTAGCGCGGGCCCGGAATCCATCGTGCGGCAGAGTTGGTGGAGGAATGGATTCTCTGATGCGCAATTGCGCATCATAGCTCCCGCTTACGCGCGCCCAGGAAACCTAGAACCAGCGCTCGCCGACGAACACCGTGTCGCCCGGCGCAAGCGGCGTGCCGAGGGGGACGATAGCGCGCATCGCACCGCCGGCTTCGGTGTGCGTGACGGTAACCACGTCGCGCTTGGCGCGGGGCGAGAAGCCGCCGGCGATGGCGACCGCGCTTTCGACCGTCATGTTCGGCACGTAAGGATATTGGCCGGGCGCGAGGACCTCGCCGAGAATGAAGAACGGGCGATAGGCCTCGATCTCGACGGCGACCGAGGGCTCGCGGATATAGCCGTTGCGCAGGCGTGCGGCGATTTCGCCGGCGAGGCCCGCCGTGGTGCGGCCGCGCGCGGGCACCGCACCGATCAGCGGCATAGTGATGGAGCCGCCGGCGTCGATCGCATAGCTGTTGGTGAGACCTTCCTGGCCGTAGACCACGACGCGAAGCCTGTCGCCGGCGTCGAGATGATAGGAAGAGTCATAGCGCACCGGCGCCGCCATCGGCGCGGCGTAGCCGACCGGCATGGGCGCGGGCGAAGAGGCAAAGGAATTGCGCAGCGCGCCAATGGCGCCGCCACCGTCGGCAACGACGACCGGCTGCGGCGCGCTGTAGGGCTGACCATAGGCCATGGAGTCGAGATCGGCGCGCGGCGGCATCACCGTGACGGGGCCGGCGGTCTGCATGCAGCCGCCAAGGGCAAGCGCGGCGGACGCTGCCAGGGACGCTGCCAAGATTGACCATCGAAACGCGCGTGCAACCGGCACCGGACCTATCCCTCGAAACGAGACGGCTCCAGTCTTGCACCGGTTATGGTTAATAAAGCGTTGCGCGGGTTGTTGGACGCATGAGTGCGACAAGGACCCTGGTGCGCTCCCTCTCCCGCTTGCGGGAGAGGGTCGGGGTGAGGGTGTCCCCACAGAGGGATTCCCGACGAGGAAAGCGCCCTCACCCGCATTGCATCTGCGATGCGATGCGACCTCTCCCGCAAGCGGGAGAGGTGCAGCGAGCCTGTCGCAGCAGTGAACGCTTACGCGCTCACACCAACTCCGATCGGGCAGGCCACTCCGGTGCCGCCGAGGCCGCAATAGCCGGCGGGATTCTTCGCCAGATATTGCTGATGGTAGTCTTCGGCGAAGTAGAATTCGCCGGCGGGCGCGATCTCGGTGGTGATGGCACCGATCCCTTTTGCGGCGAGCGCCTTCTGATAGAGCGCCTTCGACTCCTCGGCGGCCTTCTTCTGCGCGTCGCTGAAGGTATAGATCGCGCTGCGGTACTGCGTGCCGACGTCGTTGCCCTGGCGCATGCCCTGCGTCGGGTTGTGGCTCTCCCAGAACGTCTTCAAGAGCCTCTCGTAGGAGATCTTGTTCGGATCGAACACGACCAGCACCACTTCGGTATGAGCGGTGCGGCCCGAACAGACCTCTTCATAGGTCGGGTTCGGCGTGTGACCGCCGGCATAACCGACCGCGGTGGTGTAGATGCCGTCGCCGAGCTCCCAAAACTTGCGCTCGGCGCCCCAGAAGCAGCCGAGACCGAACACCGCCTGCTCGAGACCGGCGGGATAAGGCGGCTGCAGCTTCGCGCCGTTGACGAAATGGGTGGTCGCGGTGGGGATGGCTTGCGCACGGCCGGGCAGCGCCTCAGTTGCGCTCGGCAACGCGGTGGTCTTGCGCATGAACAGCATGATTGGTCTCCGAAACGAGCTGTCCGTCGCGTGAGCGAGCTCAAGAGGTCGAGCGCTCAGGCGGCGTGCTCGCGATCAGGTGGGAATATAGGCATCTACGCAACGACAGGCAGCTTTGTTACGCGGCCCGCGCGCGCTCAATCCCCGGAATTGAAAGCTCAATCCCGGGAATAGCCGATCAGCGGTTTGCGCGGGCGGAACAGGATCATCAGCAAAATGCCGAGAATGCCGAGGACGGCGAAGACCGGCTGATCCAGCACCAGGCGGATCACCGAAGTCCAGAGCCAGGGCGCCTTGGCCTCGACCCAGGTCCGGAACGCGGTCTGGCTGGCCTGATTGATGTCGTTCCAGAACTGGCCGAACCGGGTGAATTTGAGGGTCTGGTCGGCCACCCAGCGGGCGCCGTCATAGACCATGAAGATGAACCCGCCGGCGAGCAGCAACAGCCCAATCAGTCGGAAAAAGCCGCGGATCATGCCTCACCTGCCATGGTCGTGCGATCGGACGACCCTCCAGAATGTTGCCAGCCAATAGCCGGGCGACGGCAGAAATTCAACCTCTTCAGGGCGTTACGGCCCGCCTCCAGCCCGTTCAGGCCGGTTTTCCAGCTCCCGAAAGCGTTGACGGTGCGAAAGACCCTCTCTATAAGGGCGCCAACTGGCGGTGGGCGCAATCCTGCCGCCGCTGTTCTTTGAGCAGGTGCAGGCTCTTTGAGGCCTCATGTTCCCGGGACAGCCCAGCAACCGAACACCCTAAATCCGAGCGTCGATTCAGCGGTCAAGCAGCCGGCGCTACCCGACCAAGACGCGACCGGTACCGCAAAGGACATTGAGACCATGGCCAATACCACTTCCGCCAAGAAAGCGACGCGCAAGATCGCCCGCCGCACCGCCGTCAACAAGTCGCGCCGCACCCAGATGCGCGGCGCCGTGCGCACCGTCGAGGAAGCCATCAAGACCGGCGATCGCGCCGCTGCCGTCAAGGCGCTGGCGAGTGCCGAGCCGGCCTTGATGCGCGCCGCCCAGCGCAACATCATTCACAAAAACAACGCCAGCCGCAAAGTCTCGCGCCTCACCGCGCAGATCGCCAAGCTCGCGAAGTAATCTCGCACCATCATCCGATCGGTCGATCCGATCGGCGCGCCAAACAGCCCGGCATCGCGCCGGGCTTTTTTGTTGGCTGTCATATTCACGCAAGCAGCCACGGCACGTTCGATCTTTGGTTTGGAAGATCTGCAACGTCTGCGCTATTCTTCGTTCCGTAGTTTTACTGCCGAAATTTTGCAACAGCGGAAACTTTCACCGCGTTGCAAAAACCCTTGTGCTGCGGGCTCGAATTGAATCCGCGGGCGACGAAACTTCTGCACACCGTAGATTCACAGGAACGCGTCTCGGCGTGGAGTTACCCTGCAAAACGAGTCTCGAAAAGCGATGACTCAATAATCACTTATCAACATAGCAGCGACAAGCATTTGGAAAATTCGCTCGCGCGTCGGGTGCGTGACGAATTTTTAAAAGTTTTTTGGCGTAGGCGGAGAATTGTCACACGAGGCGCGGCATTTTCGATTCTGCGCACGAATCCAAAAACTTGCTTCGGAGCCTGTGAACAACTCGCGCGCGGCGTTAACGCAGACCAAGTTTTTTGGTGCCTCAAGTGTGAATCAATTTCGTTGCGAGTCTTTCCGCTTAGTGTATTCCTTAAGTCGTTCGCGGCGCCCACGATCTTGAGACCAGCGCGGTTTTGGAAACGGGGCGAGCGTGCAAATCGGCGGCGGTGTGCACGTAGGCGACGCTTCAACAAGCGATTGTCGGTTCGAAACCCATAGCAATGTGGGAATGGTAGCTCTTTGTCTGAATGTCTCCAAGCGGGATCTCAACTGTCCCGCTCGCGCCAGGCGCAAATGAGAGACGTCGTAAAGCTACCCCGATAGACGCGAGGCGAAGCCGAACGAACGGCGAGTACAGACGGGCAGGGCATTCGCGACTGGGGCTTTCAGGGGCGGCTGTCTTTTCACACGCAGGACCTTGTCGTGAGCAATCACGGCGGGACGGGGAGGTATCATGTCCTACGGATTCAACGCGGTATTGACACAGTTTCGTTCTTTCGACGATGCCGTCTCCGATCCGTCAAGCGACCAGCCTCCGACGTGTGAGGGCGCGCAGAGTACGCGCTGACCTCGCGACCCCTCCATCTCTGACATCGCTGATCTGACCCGCGGCATTTCCGCCGAACGGTCGAGCCATGTCTGATGATGGACTCGCTTGAGGTCGCGCCACCCCAGGGATTTCGGCAGGAACCCTGCATGGCGCTCACAACGCAACCTTATCTCTCAAGAGAAGTTTTCTGACGATGACAATGGAACAGGATCGCTGGTCACGCGTGAAGGGTCGGCTGCGCTCGAGCGTCGGCGAAGACGTTTACACGAGCTGGTTTGCGCGCATGGATCTGGAAGGCGTGCAGGACGAGAGCGTGCGACTCTCGGTGCCGACGCGCTTCCTGAAGAGCTGGATTCAGGCCCATTATGCCGAGCGCGTGCTGTCGTGCTGGCAAGCCGAGATGCCGGAAGTGCATCGTATCGATCTCACGGTCCGCTCGGCGGTGCGCCCGGTCGCGCAGCCGAAGGAAGCGCCCGCCCCGGTCGAGGCGCGCCGCGTGCCCACCCCGGAGCTGCGCTCGACCGCAACCGCGCCGGTCTCGGCCAATCACGACGCGCTCGGCGGCTCGCCGCTCGATCCACGCCTGACCTTCGCGAGCTTCGTCGTCGGCCGCTCCAACACGCTGGCGCATGCGGCCGCGCGCCAGGTCGCCGAAGGACGCCGCGGTGATCCCGTGATGTTCAACCCGCTCTACATCCATGCCGGCGTCGGCCTCGGCAAGACGCATCTCTTGCAGGCGGTGACCTGGGCCGGCAATTCCGGCAACGAGCGCAAGGTGCTGTATCTCACCGCGGAAAAATTCATGTACGGCTTCGTCGCCGCGCTGAAGACGCAGACGGCGCTGGCCTTCAAGGAAGCGCTGCGCGGCATCGACGTGCTCGTCATCGACGATCTCCAATTTCTGCAGGGCAAGTCGACCCAGGCCGAGTTCTGTCACACCCTGAACGCGCTGATCGACGCCGGCCGTCAGGTCGTGATCGCGGCCGACCGTCCGCCGTCCGATCTCGAGAGCCTGGACGATCGCGTCCGCTCGCGGCTCGCCGGCGGCCTCGTGGTCGAGATGGGCTCGCTCGGCGAGGAGCTGCGGCACGGCATCCTCAAGTCGCGCGTTGCCGCGGCCCGCGCCCACCATGCGACGTTCGAGGTGCCCGAGGAGGTGCTGCATTATCTGGCGCGCACCATCACCCATAACGGCCGCGACCTCGAAGGCGCGATCAATCGTCTGCTCGCGCACTCGAAACTCAACAACCGGCCGGTGACGCTGGAGATGGCCGAGCACGAGGTGCGCGACCTGGTCCGGCCACAGGAGCCCAAGCGGATCAAGATCGAGGACATCCAGCGCGTGGTGGCGCGACAGTACAACGTCAGCCGCTCCGATCTGTTGTCCTCGCGCCGCACCGCCAACGTGGTGCGCCCGCGCCAGGTGGCGATGTATCTCGCCAAGACGCTGACCCTGCGCTCGCTGCCCGAGATCGGCCGCCGCTTCGGCGGACGCGACCACACCACCGTGCTGCACGCCGTGCGCAAGATCGAGGCCCTGGTCTCCAAGGACACCGCGCTGTCCGAGGAAGTGGAATCGCTGAAGCGCCAGCTTCAGGAATAAACGCCTATTTCTTTCACCTCTCCCCGCTTGCGGGGAGAGGTCGGAATGCGCGCGCAGCGCGGATTCCGGGTGAGGGGGACTCTCGGCGTGTCCAACTCTCACCTCCCCTGCGGAGAATCCCCCTCACCCCAACCCTCTCCCCGCAAGCGGGGCGAGGGAGCATATCTATGCCTGGGCAGCGGCCTTCGTTTGGGCGGTAAATCGTGGGGAACTGCCCCCGATCCCTTGAATCCGGGGGCCATCCGCGCCACCTTGCGCGACCCTGACAGCTTTGATCATATCGGCAGGAATGATCCGGCTTTTCGGGGTCTTCGGTGCCGTGGCGCGCGTCCCGCTGCCCGGCCTTCTCAACGCTGTGTTTTCCTTGGGGATCGGGCGAGTAGTGCAATGAAGGTTACGGTCGAACGCGCGCAACTGCTGAAGTCGCTGGGCCATGTCCATCGCGTGGTCGAGCGCCGCAACACGATTCCGATCCTCGGCAACGTGCTGGTCCGCGCCGAGAACGCGAAATTGTCGCTGAAGGCGACCGACCTCGACCTTGAGGTCACGGAGACGCTGCCCGCGGAAACCGCGACCGCGGGCTCCACCACTGTGCCGGCGCACATGTTCTACGACATTGTCCGCAAGCTGCCGGACGGCTCGCAGATCGTTCTCGAGGCCGACGGCGACCGCGCGGTGCTGGCGATCCGCGCCGGCCGCTCGCGCTTCACGCTGCAGACCCTGCCGGAGAATGATTTCCCGGATCTGGCCGCCGGCGACATGTCGCACTCGTTCTCGCTCGCCGCCAAGGACGTCAAGCGGTTGATCGACCGCACCCAGTTCGCGATCTCGACCGAGGAGACGCGCTATTACCTCAACGGCATCTATCTGCACGCCGCCGGCACCGCCAAGGCGGCGACCCTGCGCGGCGTCGCCACCGATGGCCACCGCCTCGCCCAGCTCGACCTGGTCCAGCCCAAGGGCGCCGAGGGCATGCCCGGCGTCATCGTGCCGCGCAAGACTGTCGGCGAGGTGCAGCGCCTGATCGAGGACACCGAGGCCGAGATGACGATCGAGCTGTCGCAGGCCAAGATCCGCTTCACCATCGGCAATGTGGTGCTGACCTCGAAGCTGATCGACGGCACCTTCCCCGACTACGGCCGCGTCATCCCGCAGGGCAACGACAAGGAGCTCGTCGTCGACAAGAAGGATTTTGAGAACGCGGTCGATCGTGTTTCGACGATTTCGAGCGAGCGCGGGCGGGCGGTGAAACTGTCGCTGTCGGCGGGCAAGCTGGTGCTGTCGGTGACCAATCCGGATTCCGGCAGCGCGACCGAAGAGCTGGAGGTCGAATACGCCTCCGACGCCCTCGATATCGGCTTCAACTCCCGCTACCTGCTCGACATCGCCGCCCAGATCGAAGGCGACGTCGCAACCTTGAGGCTGGCCGACCCCGGCTCGCCCACCCTGGTGCAAGACCGCGACGACAAGAGCGCACTGTACGTGCTGATGCCGATGCGGGTGTGAGGGAGGTGCTCCCTCGCCAACGCAGACTGCCTTTAGAGCCGAACGCGATGCGCATTGCTATGCCCTCTCCCCTTGTGGGAGAGGGCAGCTCGGCTGGAGGAGACACAGTCGGTCGGGTGAGGGGTTAGTGCCGCAAGATCCGTCCCATCGGCCAGTCCCCAAACGTCTCCGCCAATTTGCGAAGAATATGCGGCACGAACCGACGGACGCAGAAGCGGCCATGTGGCGCTTGCTCAGGGATCGTCGGCTCTCCAGCTACAAGTTTCGCCGGCAAGTTCCATTCAAGAACTACGTTCTCGATTTCGTCTGTTTCGACAAGCGCCTCGTGATCGAGATTGACGGAAGTCAGCATGCGGGATCGCAGCGTGATGCAGTTCGCGAAGCCGCACTTTTCGCAGAAGGTTTCTCGGTCGCGCGCTATTGGAACAACGACGTTTTGCAGCAATCCGTGTCCGTATTGGAGGATATTCTTGCAAAGCTTGCCGGGCGGTAAGATACCCCTCACCCGTCGCCTCACTGCGTGAGGCGCCACCCTCCCCCACAAGGGGGGAGGGAAAGCAAAGCCCGGCAATGACGAGCTGATATGACCCCCTCCCGCATTCATCGCCTGACGCTGACGCAGTTTCGCAATTATCGGGCGGCGGGGCTCGAGACGGCGGCTGACATGGTGGCGCTGGTCGGGCCGAATGGGGCGGGCAAGACCAATTGCATCGAGGCGATCTCGTTCCTGTCGCCGGGGCGGGGCTTGCGGCGCGCGACGCTGGAAGACGTCGCCGACAACCAGGGCGACGGCTCCTGGGCGGTGTCGGCGCAGGTCGAGGGCGCACTGGGGCTGGCGACGCTCGGCACCGGCATCGATGCGCCGCGCACTGACGCCGCCGTCAGCCGGCGCTGCCGTATCGACCGCGAGCCGGTCAATTCCGCCGCCGCCTTCGGCGACCACATCCGCATGGTGTGGCTGACGCCGGCGATGGACGGGCTGTTCATGGGCGCGGCCTCGGAGCGGCGGCGCTTCTTCGACCGCCTGGTGCTCGCCATCGACAGCGACCATTCCAGCCGGATCAACGCACTGGAACGCTCGTTGCGCTCGCGCAACCGCCTGCTCGAGACGCGCAATTACGACGATCATTGGTGTGACGCGATCGAGCGCGAGACCGCCGAGCTTGCGGTCGCGGTCGCCGCAACGCGCGGCCAGACCGCGGCACGGCTGACCGGCATGCTCAATACGCGCGCGCAAGCCTCGGCGTTTCCGTCGGCACAAATCGCGCTCGACGGCTGGATGGAGAACGCGCTGCTTCAGGAGACCGCGACGTCGGTCGAGGACCGCTACCGCCAGATCCTGCGCGACAACCGTCCGCGCGACGCCATCGCCGGCCGCACCACCGACGGCCCGCATCTCACCGACCTCCAGGTGGTCTATGCGCCCAAGAGCATGCCGGCGCGCGATGCCTCGACCGGCGAGCAGAAGGCGCTCTTGATCGGCCTCGTGCTGGCGCATGCGACGCTGGTGGCCGAAATGACCGGCATCGTGCCGCTGCTGCTGCTCGACGAGGTGGTCGCCCATCTCGATCCGAACCGGCGCGCGGCGCTGTTCGAGGAGCTGAAGAAGCTCGGCGCGCAGGTCTGGCTGACCGGCGCCGACCCCGCCGCCTTCGCCGAGATCGGCGCGGGAGGCGAGATCTTTGACGTCGAGAGCGGACGCGTCTCCGCCCGAAGGTAGGCCGCCACATTGAACCCGCCCGGTTCCGTCAGCGACTAGCTGCCTGAGGCCGCGAGAAGCGGCCGTCGCGCAAGATTTCCAACTCGCGCGATATCCTTGGAGCGTGAGCATGACGACGGTGAGGCCTGGGGTGCGAGCTCCGGCACGATGGCAAGTTTTTGCGTGCGGCCTTGCTCTCTTCGCGAGCTGTCTGCTCGCGGCAAGCGCCGGCGCCTTTGTGTCGAATCTGCCGCCGCTGTTTTCTGCCGCGCTCACGCTGGATCCGGATGCCAAGCTGCCTGCGCCGACCCGCTACAGCTATCGCGGGATCCACACCACCGTGATGCCGGGCATCGAAGCCCCGCTCCGGACCAGGCTCGAAGCCACCGTGCCCGCACGGCTCAGCGACGTCCTCGTGTTCTATCGCACCGAGCTCGGAAAGCTCGGCTGGCAGGAACAGGATGGCACGGTGGTCACCGCCGACCACGTGCGCCTCGACTTCGTCTCCCCAATCGGGCCGGCAGCGCTGGAGCTCGACCGCAAGGCCGGCAGCACCTCGGTCCACCTCGTGCAGAAGAATTCGGATGCGGCGACCCGAGCAAACGTCCTGCCCGGCCCCGGCCAGGCGAAGCTCGTGTTCAGCAATATCGGCGAGCAGGAAGCCGTGCTCACGATCAACGAGCGGACCATCCCGCGCCCCGCCGGCGCGAACGCGGTCGCGTTGGATCTCGTGCCCGGCAAATACTCTTACGGACTGAGCGTGCCGGGCCATCCAGCCACCGCGAACAGTCTCACCATCGCCGCCGGCGATACCTGGGAGCTCACGGTCGGGCGCGACGGTCAGGCGTGGCCGCCGCTCCAGCTGTATTGAAGGGCCCTGGAACTGACCTTTCCGTTCCCACAAATTCAACGGTTTTTCGAGGTGCAAACCGGCCCTCGAATCGCGCTTTTTGCAGCGCCCTGTATCGGCTTTCGAAAGCCTTGAAAATCGGTCCAAAAACCCTATCTTCCCAAAGGGTTGCGAGGAGATACTTTGCGCTAGGCGCAAACCCTCTTTCGTGGCACAAATAGCCTACAAATCAGCGCCTTTTGCGCCGCTGATTCGGGCGACATCTCAAAGGCCTCTCATGACAGAACCTGCTCGGCAGCCGCGTGCCGAAAACGAGCCCTCCAACGCGAGCGACTATGGCGCGGAATCGATCCGCGTGCTCAAGGGTCTCGATGCCGTCCGCAAGCGCCCGGGCATGTATATCGGCGATACCGACGACGGCTCGGGCCTGCACCACATGGTGTACGAGGTCGTCGACAACGCCATTGACGAGGCGCTGGCGGGCCACGCCACGCGCGTCGACGTCATCCTCAACGCCGACAATTCCGTCACGGTGCGCGACGACGGCCGCGGCATTCCGGTCGACATCCACAAGGGCGAAGGCATCTCCGCGGCCGAGGTCATCATGACCCAGCTGCATGCCGGCGGAAAGTTCGACCAGAATTCCTACAAGGTCTCCGGTGGCCTGCACGGCGTCGGCGTCTCCGTCGTCAACGCGCTGTCCAGCAAGCTCGGCTTGCGGATCTGGCGCGACAACAAGGAGCACTACATCGAGTTCGCCCATGGCGATGCCGTGGCGCCGCTGAAGATCGTCGCCGATGCGCCGGGCAAGCGCGGCACCGAGGTGACGTTCCTGGCCTCGACCCAGACGTTCAAGAACGTCGAATATGATTTCGCCACGCTCGAGCATCGCCTGCGCGAGCTCGCCTTCCTCAATTCCGGCGTCAACATCATCCTCTCCGACACGCGCCACGCGGTCGAGAAGCGCGAGGAGATGCACTATTCCGGCGGAGTCGAGGAGTTCGTCAAATATCTCGACCGCAACAAGAAGGCGATCGTGCCGGCGCCGATCATGGTGCGTTCCGAAGCCAACGGCATCGGCGTCGAGGCCGCACTGTGGTGGAACGACAGCTACCACGAGAACGTGCTGTGCTTCACCAACAACATCCCGCAGCGTGACGGCGGCACCCATCTGGCCGGTTTCCGCGGCGCGCTGACGCGCCAGGTCAACGGCTATGCCGAGGCCAATGCGAAAAAGGAAAAAATCGCACTGACCGGCGACGACTGCCGCGAAGGTCTCACCGCCGTGCTGTCGGTGAAGGTGCCAGATCCAAAGTTCTCGTCGCAGACCAAGGACAAGCTGGTGTCCTCGGAAGTGCGCCCCGTGGTCGAGAACGTCCTCAACGAGGCGCTCCAGGCCTGGTTCGAGGAGCACCCGAGCGAAGCCAAGATGATCGTCGGCAAGGTGATCCAGGCCGCCGCCGCCCGCGAAGCCGCACGAAAGGCGCGCGAGCTGACGCGCAAGAGCCCGCTATCGGTGTCCTCGCTGCCGGGCAAGCTCGCCGACTGTCAGGAAAAGGATCCTGCAAAATCCGAGCTCTTCATCGTCGAGGGTGACTCGGCAGGCGGCAGCGCCAAGCAGGGTCGTAATCGCGAATTCCAGGCGGTGCTGCCGCTGCGCGGCAAGATCCTCAACGTCGAACGCGTCCGCCCCGACAAGATGCTGTCGTCAGAGCAGATCGGCACGCTGATCACCGCGCTCGGCACCGGCATCAGCGACGACTTCTCGGTCGAGAAGCTGCGCTATCACAAGATCATCGTGATGACGGACGCCGACGTCGACGGCGCCCACATCCGCACGCTGCTGCTCACCTTCTTCTATCGGCAGATGCGCGACATCATCGACGGCGGCTATCTCTACATCGCCCAGCCGCCGCTCTATAAGGTCTCCAGAGGCAAGTCCGAGCAATATCTGAAGGACGAGCGGGCGCTGGAGGATTATCTGATCGACGCCGGGCTCGACGATTGCGTGTTCGTTCCCGGCACCGGCGGCGACCGCACCGGCCGCGACCTGCGCTCGCTGGTCGACGACGCCCGCGTGGTTCGCAGCATCCTGCGCAATCTGCACAGCCGCTATAACCGCAAGGTGGTCGAGCAGGCCGCCATCACCGGCGTGCTGAACAAGTCGATCTACGGCAATCCCGAGAACGCCGCGGCCGCCGCGCAATACATCGCGAGCCGGCTGGACAACCAGGCCGAGGAGGTCGAGCGCGGCTGGGTCGGTCAATTCGTTGAAGGCCAGGGGTTCCTGTTCGAGCGCACCGTGCGCGGCGTCAAGGAAGCGGCTGTCATCGACGATGCGCTGCTCGGCTCGGCCGAGGCCCGCAAGCTCGACGAGTACACGACGAAGCTGCAGGACGTCTACGCCCGCTCCGGCAAGCTGCGGCGCAAGGACAGCGAGCACGTGGTGCACGGTCCGGTCGATCTGTTCGAGGCGGTCACCGATTCCGGGCGCAAGGGCATCGCGCTGCAGCGCTACAAAGGTCTCGGCGAAATGAACCCGGAGCAGCTCTGGGAGACCACGCTCGACTCCGAAGCGCGCTCGCTGCTCCAGGTGAAGGTCAAGGAGGTCGACGAGGCCGACGACATCTTCACCAAGCTGATGGGCGATGTTGTCGAGCCGCGCCGCGACTTCATCCAGGAACATTCGCTGAGTGCGACGATCGATATCTGATCGCCGGTCGTGTTGGGTTTGATCTGCACTCGCTGCACCTCTCCCGCTTGCGGGAGAGGTCGACGTGCTCGCAGAGCACGGCGGGTGAGGGCTCTCTTCTCTCATCTCAGGGACTGTCTCGATCGTGGAGACACCCTCTCCCCAACGCTCCCCCGCAAGCGGGGGAGGGAGCGCACCCGACTCGTGGCAAGAGGACCTGTTCCCATTGCCTCCCCTGAACCTCACCTCCCGCCAGCGCGACGAAGTGGCATGAACCCGCGGGCCATTCCGGCCGGGAAGCGCTCACGCCATGACCAGCTCCGCAATGACCAGTTCCACCGCGCCATCCCGCCGGCTCGGCATCATCGGCAGCATCGTCGGCGTGCTGGCGCTGATGGCCGCCGTGCTGCCGCGTTGGGTCGTGCCGATCGTGTTTCCGCCGCCGCCAGCGGAGCAGGTCATCGTCGACACCGGACATCGCATCAAGGACCGCGTGATGGCGCGGGTGAAGGGTGTCGAGTATCAGGCTCCCAGGATCGAAAAATCCGCGGCGCGAAGCTGGAGTGAAACCGCATCAGTCACCGCGATTTCGCTCGGCCTGCTTGCCATCCTGCTCTCGGTGCTCGCGCTCATCTTCCGTGAAGAGCGGCTCCTCGCCGCCGTGGCCGCCACGCTCGGCACCGGCGCCATCGCGATCGAAATTTCCTTCGTCATGATCGGCGCGCTGATCCTGATTGCCATCCTTTACGTGGTCGGAAATATCGTCGGGTTGTTCTAAGGGCCGCCTGTCACAAGCTCCCGAGGGGCGGGCTCGAGCCACGGCCATCACAATTGCTCCCGCGCTCAATTCTCTGTAGTTTCCGCCTCCGAAACAGCTCCACCAACAGGACAGCGAGAACCCCGTGGCGCCCATCCAATACATCGTCGAGGGCGGTCACCGGCTCTCGGGCTCGATCGAGCCGTCCGGCAACAAGAACTCGGCGCTGCCGATCATCGCGGCGGCCCTGCTCACCGAGCATCCGGTGACGCTTCAGAACGTGCCGCGGATCCGCGACACCGAGACGCTGGTCGAGCTGATCCGCTCGGTCGGCGCCGCGGCGGAGTGGACCGCGCGCAATACGCTGCGCATCCATGCCAAGAGCATCCGCGCCGCCGATCTCGACCCCGAGCTGTGCGTGCGCATCCGTGCCTCGATTCTGCTCGCAGGTCCCCTGCTCGCCCGCTGCGGCGAAGTGATGCTGCCGCCGCCAGGCGGCGACGTGATCGGCCGCCGACGGCTCGACACCCATGTGCTGGCGCTGGAGCAGCTGGGGGCCAAGGTCACCGCGACCGACCGGCTCGAATTCCGTGCGCCGAAGCTCGCCGGTGCGGACGTGTTCCTGGACGAGCCGAGCGTCACCGCGACCGAGAATGCGCTGGTCGCAGCGGTCGCCGCCGACGGTGTCACTTACCTGCGCAATGCTGCGTCCGAGCCGCATGTGCAGGATCTCGCCAATTTCCTGGTCGCGCTCGGCGCGAAGATCGAGGGCATCGGCACCAACACCATGATCGTGCACGGCCCGGCGACGCTGGGGGAAGCGACCTACTCCATTCAGCCCGACCATATCGAGGTTGGCTCGCTGATCGGCCTTGCCGCCGTGACGCGCTCGCCCTTGCGCATCGTGCGTGCCGGTGTCGAGCACCTGCGCTCGATCCGCATGGGATTCGAGCGGCTCGGCATCGTCTGCCGCGTCGAGGGCGACGATCTCATCGTGCCCTCGAACCAGACGCTGAAGATCCAGGACGATTTCGGCGGCCACGTGCCGAAGCTGGAGGACCAGCCCTGGCCGGCCTTCCCGGCCGATTTGATGTCGATCGCGATCGTCACCGCCACGCAATGCGAGGGCGTGATCCTGATGTTCGAGAAGATGTTCGAATCGCGGATGTTCTTCGTCGACAAGCTGATCGCGATGGGCGCGCGCATCGTGCTGTGCGATCCGCACCGCGCCATCATCGCCGGCCCCAGCCGTCTGGGCGGCGCACCGATGACCTCGCCCGACATCCGCGCCGGCATGGCGATGCTGCTCGCCGCGGTCTGCGCCGAGGGCACCTCGACCATCAACAACGCCGACCAGATCGAGCGCGGCTACGAGCGCATCGAGGAACGGCTGAACGCACTGGGTGCGAAGATCAAGCGCGTGCCGGAACGGAAGGGCTGAGGGCTCTTTCTTCCTTCTCCCCTTGTGGGAGAAGGTGGCATAGGCGGCCTTCGGCCGCCGTTCTTAAGAACGCCGAAGCAAAGCTTCGGCTATGGCGCCGGTTGAGGGGTTCTATCCACTTGCAAGATCGCTCGTGAGGATAGAGACCCCTCACCCGTCTCGCCGCTACGCGGCGAGCCACCCTCTCCCGCAAGGGGAGAGGGTGAAGAGGCATCTCGATCGCGGGCCATGTTTTCGACGTGCGGCTGTGCTAAGGACCGGCCATGCTCGACACCGTCCAACGTCATTCGCAGCCGCAAGCCGGCGTGCTGCAAAATCATCTCGCCGATGAATTCGCCGAGACGCTGCGGCTGGCCGTGCCGATGATGCTGACGCAGCTCGGGCAGATCGCGATGATCACGACCGATCTCGCGATGATCGGCCGGCTCGGCGAGGACGCAGTGGCCGCGGCGGCGCTGGCGCATACGGTCTATTTCGTCAGCTTCACCTTCGGGCTCGGATTGATGTCGGCGGTGTCACCGCTCGCCGCGCAGGCCTTCGGCGCTGGCGACGGCAGGCTGATCCGCCGCTCCTTGCGCGTCGGGTTGTGGGTCGCACTGCTGATCTCGCTGCCGATGATGGCCTCGCCGCTCTATGGCGAGCAGATCCTGCTCGCGCTCGGACAGGCGCCGGATTCCGCCGCGCTGGCCCAGCGCTACCTCCACGGACTGGCCTGGGGCATTGCGCCGGCGCTCGGTTTCATCGCGCTGCGCAGCATGATGAGCGCGGTGAACCGGCCGCAGGCGCCGCTGTGGATCACGCTCGCCGCGATCCCCGCCAATGCCGCGCTGGTCTATGTCCTGATCCACGGCCTGTTCGGCGTGCCGAAGCTCGGCCTGCTCGGCGCGGGGCTTGCGACCACGCTGGTCAATCTCGGCACCTTCCTCGCCGCGCTCACTATTGCCGCACGGCGAAAGCCGTTCGCGGACTATCACCCGCTCGCCCATTTCTGGCGGATCGACTGGCCCCTGATGCGCCAGCTCATCGCGATCGGCGCGCCGATCTCGTTCTCGCTGCTGATGGAATACGGCCTGTTCTCCTCGGCGGCGCTGCTGATGGGGCTGATCTCGACCACCGCGCTCGCCGCACATCAGATCGCGCTCCAGGTCACCGCCGTGCTGTTCATGGTGCCGCTCGGCATCGGCATGGCCGCCACCGTGCGCGTTGGCCACGCCTTCGGCCGCAACGAGCCGGCCGGCGTCCGGCGCGCGGGGCTCGTTGCCGCCGTGCTCGGCATTGCGTTCGTCGCGGCCCTGACTGTCGCGATCATCCTCGGCCGCTATGAGCTGGGACGGCTGTTCTTCGGCAACAGCGAGGCCAGCGCGCCGACCGTCGCGCTGACCGCGACACTTTTGCTGGTCGGCGCGACTTTCTTCATCGCCGATGCGCTCCAGACCATCATGGGCGGCGCCCTGCGCGGCATCAATGACACCCAGATGACGCTTGTGTTCGCAGCAACAGGCTATTGGTGCGTCGGCTTCCCGATCGCCTGGGTCCTCGCCTTCCACGCCAGCCTCGGCGCGGTCGGCGTCTGGATCGGGCTGTCGATCGGATCGTTCGTTTATGCCGGCCTGTTGATCTTGCGCTTTGGCATGCTGACGCGCAAACTGGCGGGATGACAGGCTCGGTTCGCGAAGTCACACCCGATGTCGATGCCGGCGCTGTGCTATCAGGCGCGCAGTTCATCGATGCCTTTCGTGTAGAGGTCGGCGCGACGCAATTGAGCGCCCGCGAGGCCTGCACCCGAATGGTGCTGCACGGGCCGCGCTGGATCGATGCGCTGACGCGCTTGCGCAACATCCTGGTGAAACCCTTCGGACTGAAGACGTCAGGCGAAGGTGCTCCGGCTCCGTACGGGATGATCGGCCTGTTTCCAGTGCTGAGCGAAACGCCGGAACAGCTCATCGCCGGGTTTGACGACTACCATCTCGATTTCCGCGTCGTGGTTGACGTCGCCGGCGACGGGGCGGACCATCAGGTGACATTGACCACGTTGGTGCGGACCAACAATCTGCTCGGGCGTACCTACCTCACGCTGATCGTACCGTTCCACAAGCTCGTGGCCCGCAGCATGATGGGAGACATCGTGGAGCCGGCCCGATGACGCTGTCCGTCGATCTCTTCTACTCCTACCGCAGTCCCTTCAGCTATCTGGCCCTGCCCAAGACACTGAAGCTCGTCGCCGAGTATGACCTCGCGGTCAACCTGCGGCCGGTCTACCCGCTCGCGGTCCGCGTGCCGGGATTCTTCAAGAAGGCCAGCCCGAACTTCATTCGCTATGTGGTGCTCGACAGCACGCGCGTGGCGCAGCACGAGGGCATTCCGTTCCGCTTCCCGAGGCCCGATCCGATCGTGCAGGACAAGACGACGCTCGACGTTGCGGTGGAGCAGCCTTACATCCACCGCCTGACCCGGCTGGGCGCGATGGCGCAGCTCGAAGAACGCTCGCTCGAATTTACAGACGCGATCGCGCGCGTGCTATGGGACGGTTCGGTGGCGGGATGGAACGAGGGCGATCATCTCGCGCGCGCGGCCGAGAAGGCCGGCTTCGATCTTGCCGCCATGGACGCCGCGATCACTGCCGATCCGGATCGCTATGAGCACGTGATCGCGGAGAACGAAAAGGACCACGCCGCCTCCGGCCATTGGGGCGTGCCGACCTTCGTGTTCGAGAACGAGCCGTTCTTCGGCCAGGACCGCATCGACCTCCTGCTCTGGCGCATGCAGGGCAAGGGACTGAAGCGGCGCTAGCTCACTCCGCCACCCGCGCGGGCTTGTCGGCCGCCGCCTCCGACCACTCGCCGACGACGCGATCGAGATCGCAGAGGTTCTGGTGCATCTGCTCCAGCGAGAAGCCCAGCGCGAAGAAGCGCTCGGCGGTGTCGCTGGGCTGGCCGCGGATCAGACCGTCGTGACGGACGGCGGCGACCGCCTCGGCGTAATGCTGGAGCGCAACGTGGACCGGATGGAGCGGCGGCGCGCCGGCGCCCTCCCGCAAGGCTGCGGCGGCCGAACGCAGGAAGCGCGCGATCACCATCGAGACCTCCGTCAGTGGACCTGCGAGCCGCGTCTGCACCTCGGCCGGCAGCGGCACCACGGTGGCGCGGCCGATCATCACGACGTCATGCCGCAACCGCAGGATGGTTCGCAGCAAGGGACCGGTATCCGGCCCGCTCGACAGGCGTGCGGCGCGCTCGCGCTCGGCTTCTGAGCCAATCGCGTTGAGGCTGACCATGGCAGTGCCGATGCCGTCCTGGATCCGGTGCAGCGCGTCGTTGTCGCGGCCGCGCGTGAGGCCCGCGAGCAGTTCGGTGAAGGCATCGGCGATCAGTTCGAGCAGTCTTGCTGCGCTGGCGCGGATCTGCCGCACCGCGCGCGAGGGCAGCACCAGGAAGGAGACGAGCAGGCCCGTGATGGCACCGACCGCGACCTCGCTGACGCGATCGATCGCCGAGGTCATGGGATCGGAGTGATGCATGGTCGGAACCAGGAGCACGATCACGGCCGTGACCGTCGCGGCGCTGAGGCTCGGATTGATCGCGGCGATGAAGGCGAGCGGGGCGACCGAGAGCACCAGAAGCCCCAACAGGCCCGCTTCACCGGAGTACGGGATCAGGATCGCGATGGCGCCGCCATAGATGGCGCCGCCGATAGTGCCGAGCATGTAGTCGCGCGTCGCCTTCAGCGAGCGGCCGACGCTCATCTGGGTCACGATCAGCGAGGTCAGCACCGCCCAGAGCGGCAAGAGCAGATGCAGCGCGGTGGCGATGGCATAGGCTGCGACCGCCGCCACGGTGACCCGGATCGCCAGCCCCAATTGCGTCCGTCGCGCCCGGATCCGGTCGAGCAGCTCTCTTGCGCGTGTCATCGTCAACGTCCCGGTCCGATCCTCTTGCGCCAGGCAAAAGCATGGCTGATGCCCGCCCCCGCAAGGCCGCTTGAAAGGCGAAATCAGCCCGCCTAACTTGCCGGCCAAAACGAGGAAACACGATGGCCCACGAAACCGCAACGCTCGCCGCCTATGTCTTCAATCTGAAATATCAGGATATTCCGGCGGAGGTGCTGGATCGCGCCAAAGTGCTGACGCTGGATTTCCTCGGCAGCGCCATCCGCGCCCGCAGCGAGGCGGAATCGACCCCGTCGATGCTGAAGACGCTGGAAACGCTTGCGCTCGATGCCAAGGGCGAATCCACCGTGTTCGGCGACGGCAAAACCTGGACGCCGGCGGTGGCGGCCCTGCTCAACGGCGCGCTGGGACATTCGCTCGACTTCGACGACACGCACGCCGACTCCTCGCTGCATCCGAGCGCGCCGGTGGTGCCGGCCGCCTTCGCGGTCGGCGAGATGGTCGGCGCGTCGGGCCGCGACGTGCTGACCGCGATCGTTGTGGGCTATGAAGTCTGCTGCCGGCTCGGCAATGCCCTCGATCCAACCTCGCATTATGCGCGCGGCTTCCATCCGACCGCGACCGCCGGCACCTATGGCGCGGCCGCGGCCGCGGCAAAACTGTTCGGCCTCTCCGAGCAGCAGATCATCGCCGCCTTCGGCGTCTCCGGCAGCCAGGCTGCCGGATCGCTGCAATTTCTGGTCAACGGCGCCTGGAACAAGCGCTACCAGGTCGGCGCCGCCGCGATGAACGGCGTGATCGCCGCGACACTGGCGCGCAACGATTTCGTCGGCGCGACGGAATCGGTCGAGGGCAAGCACGGCCTGCTCGCCGGCTACACCGACGATGCGCATCCGGGCAAAGCGGTGGCCGAGCTCGGCAAGAGCTACGAGACGATGAAGATCGGCGTCAAACCCTATCCGAGCTGCCGCTACACCCATGCGGCGATCGACGCGCTGATCGCCATGCGGCGCGAGCACAATCTGACGCCGGACCAGGTTAAGCGCGTCGAGATCGGCCTGCATCGTAACGGCATCACGCTCACCGGCGATGCCGCGACCAAGCGGCATCCGACCTCGATCGTCGGCGGCCAGTTCTCGATGTTCTTCACCGGCGCGCTCGCGCTCGACCAGGGCTCATTCGGCTGGGACGATTACAACCGCCTTGGCGATGCCGCCATCGACGCCCTCGCCGACAAGTTCGACGTGGTGCAGGACGACCGCCTCGAAATCGGCCGCACCCATCCGTTCGGCGCCCGCGTCAGCATCACGACGGACAATGGCGTGCATGAGCGGCTGTATGCCGATCCCTCGGGCGAGCCGAATTCGTTTCCTGACACGAAGGCGATGCAGCAGAAGTTTTTGACGCTGGCGCGGCCCGTGCTGAACGCACGCGCGGAGAAGTTTGCGGATGCGATCATGACGCTGGAGCGGTTCGACCGCGTGGCGAAGGCGACGGAGCTAGGGAGGCAATAGCTCGAGCGCGCATGCTCACCCTCCCCTGGAGGGCCCTCCAGGGGAGGGTAAGAAGAGCCGCCGCTGCTCTCAATCCGCCCCGGCTATCTTCCCCTTCTCGCGCGTTGCGGCCACCACGTCGCGCACGAGGTCGAACACGCCATCTGCTTCGGGCGGCCAGTTCGGCGAACGCCCCAGCCGCACGATGACCAGGCGCTCCGAGGGGATCACGATCGTGTACTGCCCGATCGTGCCCTTGGCGAAGAAGGCATCGCGCGGCCAGCCGCGCGCGATGCGAAACTTCGCGCCAAAGCTGTCGCCCTGGTTGGTCCAGAAGCCGGCACCGATGCCGACCCAGGCATTCGGCGTGGGCGAGGACGAATAGCTCACCCACCCCTCGGGCAGGATGCGCTTGCCGCCGGCGATGCCGTCATTGAGATAGAGCTGGCCGAAGCGCGCCCAGTCCCGCGCCGATGCCAGCATCTCGCTCGAGCCCTCGATCGTGCCTGAAGCGTCGAGCTGGAGCGTGACCTGGCGCATGCCGAGCGGGGCGAACAATTCGCGGCGCGCAAAGCGCAGCGCATCTGCGGGATGTCCACCAACCGTGTTGCGGATCAGATGCGAGAGCATGATGGTGTTGCCGTCGTGATAATTCCACGCCGTGCCCGGCGCGGTCGCGAGCGGCATGCTCGCGGCATAGGCGGCCATGTCGTCTTCCACGAACTTCATGCGGTTCACCGGCTCGAAGGCGGAGCCGAGCGAGGCCTGCAACGAGCTGCCGAGCGCCAGACCTGCGGTGTGGCGTAGCAATTGATCGACGCTGATCGCATAGCGCGGGTCATCCGGATGCTTCCAGGCGGCGACCGGCGCGGGCCCGTCGAGCTTGACCTTGCCCTGGCGCACCAGCACGCCTGTCAGCGCCGAGATCACCGATTTGGTCATGGAGAAGCCGAGCAGCGGCGTCTCCGGTCCGATGCCGTCGGCGTAGCGCTCGGCGATGACGCGGCCCGCCTTCATCACGACGATCGCGCGGGTGCGGCGATAAGGCGGCTGTGCCGGCTCGTCAAAGGCGCGGTCGAGTGCGGTAGCAAGCTCGGGACTTTGCGGCGGCACGATCGCCGGACCGGCGATCTCGGGCAGCAGCGCGGGCTGCCTGTCGTCCGGCGGCGGCATGACTTCGGCGAGCGGCTCGCCATGCGCGAGCGTGCAGCCGAGCCCCTCGCGATAGACGGCATGGCTGCGGCCGAGGCCAAACAGTGTCACCGTAACGTCCTTGCGCACGCGGTCGACGCGATAGTCCATCGCCCAGCTGATCAGGCCGGTGCCGGGCATCGCATCGTTGGTCTCGGTGAAGGTGCGCCGCGGATCGAGGCCGGAGACGAAGGTCTCGGAGCATAGGATGCCAGCGACAAAGCCGGTGGCGACCTTCGGCACGTCGCCGGCGCGCGCGACACCGAGCGCGAGGCCGGCACCGGCGATGGTGGTGAGGAGGACGATCTTGCGGCGGCGGGTCACGGGTTGTCTCCGGCTTGGGGGCGTAAGCCCAAGACGAAGCAGGAGGCGTGGGATATGTGCTCGCCGGATCTGGAAAATGGCGTGGCTGGATTTGGCCGGGACTGATCGATTCTGAAATAACGCAACAGATCCAACAGCTTGAAAATTGGGCTGGTCTGTCGCGCCGGGGACGGTGGACCCCCTCGCCCCGCTTGCGGGAAGAGGGTTGGGGTGAGAGGGAGCCTACGCGGGGATGGTGACAGACCGACTCGCGGAGGCTCCCCCTCACCCGAAATTTGCTCCGCAAATTCCGGCCTCTCCCCGCAGGCGGGGAGAGGCGAAGAGCCCATCACGCCGTGCTCGCTTTAAGCCGCCGATATTCCGTCGGGGTCACGCCGGTCACCGCCTTGAAGGCGCGGTTGAAGGGGCCGAGGGACTGGAAGCCGGCATCCATGGCGATGGTGATGACGGGGACTTCGGCCTGGGCGGGATCGGCGAGTGCGGCCTTGGCTTCCTCGATCCGGTAATTGTTCAGGAACACATTGAAGTTGCGATAGCCGAGCCGCTGGTTGATCAGCCGACGCAGCCGGTATTCGGGAATTTTCAGCCGGTTCGCCAGCACGCCGATGGTGATGTTCTCCTGGCGATAGATCCGCTCGTCCGCCATCAGCCGCATCAGGGCATCGATGAGCTTCTGGTCGGCGGCGTCTTCTGCCGCCGGAGCTTGGCTCAAAACCAGCGGCGGCGCGGCCTCCACAGCAACCGGAAACAGCTCGGCACCATCGACGCGCATCATCGCATAGGCGATGGCCGCAACGATGCAGGCGAGCACGCCCGCATTGATCGTGTCGGCGATATCGCCAACCTCAACTCCGGCCACGACAATCTGGAGCAGCGCGTTCACCCCGCCATAGAGCGCGGCCGCGCAGACAATGAAGACGCGAACGCGGCGGCGGCGCTCGACCAGATCGGCCGACCACGAATTGATGGTCTGCGCCACCGCGAGCGCAATGAAACCGAGCACGATCAGATTGACGATGGTGACGGCAAGCCGAACGTTTCCGCCCGGCGCGATCCAGAGACAGTTGACGAAGCTGAACGCGGTCACCAGTCCCCAGATCAATCCGTGCCACCAGCGCAGGCGAAACTCGTCGTCGAACAGCGCGCGCGTGAACAGCCAGAACACCACGATGTTGCCCGTCGACAACGCGATCAGCGGCGCATGCCAGGCCGGCACCAGCGACGACACGCCGACCGAATAGCTCGCCGCATGCGCGGCCGAGCCGATCGCGAAGCCAGCACCGAGCCGGGCTGCCAGCACGTGTCCGAAATCAGAGACGAGCGACGCGCCTAGCACAAGCAGCAGCGCCACGGACGCGGCGCGAAATGCCAGTTCTGTTGCAGCAAATGTCATCGGGCGATGCGACGGTCGCGATTGAAATCAGCCGAACATCCTTCGTCAGGCGTATTTTTTCAAGGACCATCCGCACCACAAACGTCATCGCCCGGCTTGACCGGGCGATCCAGTACTCCGAGACGACAGTGATTAAACCGATTGGCCGCAGCGTACTGGATTCCCCGCTTTCGCGGGGAATGACAGCGGTGGGTGAGGCGATGATAGTTTTGCACATGGCGCTATTGCGGTCCGCGACGTTGAGCCCCGGCTTTGTCGCGACGGCGCTGCAAATTCCTGCTAGTCTCGCATCCAACAAAGCCAAAAGGAGCCTACCCATGAGCTGGCAACCCTCCAACGATCCCGTGCTCGGCGATCCCATGTCCTGCGATGCGCTCGATCTCGTCATCGTGCCTCGCACGCGCGATCTCGGCGACGGATTTGAGGTGCGGCGCGCATTGCCGCACGGCAAGCGGCAGATGGTCGGGCCGTTCATCTTCTTCGATCATTTCGGACCGGTGCAGTTCGTCTCCGGCAAGGGCATGGACGTGCGGCCGCATCCACATATCGGGCTTGCCACCGTGACCTACCTGTTCGACGGCGCGATCATGCATCGCGACAGCGAAGGCAACGTCCAGGAGATCGCGCCCGGCGCGATGAACCTCATGACCGCCGGGCGCGGCATCGCCCATTCCGAGCGCACGCCCGACGCGCAGCGCGCCTCCGGCCAGAAGATGCTGGGCTTGCAAAGCTGGATCGCGTTGCCGTCGGGATCCGAGGAGATTGCGCCGTCGTTCCAGCACTATGCGGCGGGCGATTTGCCGATGATCTCCGAGCGCGATTTTACCGCGCGGGTGATCGCGGGCTCTTCGTTCGGCATCGCCTCGCCTGTCGCGATGGTCTCGCCCTGGTTCTACACCGAGGTTACGGCGGCGGAAGGCGCGAGCGTGCCGCTTGATCCCGATCACGAGGAGCGTGCGATCTACCTGATCGACGGCGAGGTCGAGATCGCGAACGAGCGCTACGAAGGGCCGCGGCTGCTGATCTTCCGTCCGGGCGACCGCATCACCGTGAAGGCACTGAAGGCCACCCGGATGATGTTTCTCGGCGGCGATGCACTGGAGGGCCCGCGCCACATCTGGTGGAATTTCGTCTCCTCCAGCAAGGAGCGGATCGAGCAGGCCAAGCAGGACTGGAAAACCGGCCGCTTCGCGGCAGTTCCGCAGGAACATGAGTTCATTCCGCTGCCGGAATAGGCTAATCGGGTTTCCGGCCGCACTGTCAGCCGCGGCCGGATTTCTTGCGTGAAGGCTTTGCCGATGACCACCATGCTCTCCAGCGACCTGCCCCTCTCCAAGATCGGACGCGGCAAGGTGCGCGATATCTACGCCGTCGACGACGACCGCCTGCTGCTCGTCACCACCGACCGCATCAGCGCCTTCGACGTCGTGATGGGCGAGACCATCCCGATGAAGGGCGCGGTGCTGACGCAAGTGAGTGCGTTCTGGTTCAACGAGCTCGAAGGCGTGGTGCCGCATCACATGATCAGCGCCGACACCGACGCGATCATTGCGGCCGTGCCGGCCTTGACGCCCCACCGCGCCGAGATCCTCGGCCGCGCCATGCTGTGCAAGCGCACCACCGTATTTCCGATCGAATGCGTGATCCGCGGCTACCTCTCCGGCTCAGCCTGGAAGGAATATGCCGCGAGCGGCACGCTGGCCGGCGAGAAGCTCAAGGCCGGCCTCGTCGAGAGCGAGAAGCTGGAGCCTGCCATCTTCAGCCCGGCAACCAAGGCCGAGAGTGGCCATGACGAGAACATCACCATCGCGAAGATGCGCGCGGTGGTCGGCGACGAGGTCGCCTACACA
The DNA here is from genome assembly GCF_023375135.1 of Bradyrhizobium sp. C-145. Lineage (NCBI taxonomy): Bacteria > Pseudomonadati > Pseudomonadota > Alphaproteobacteria > Hyphomicrobiales > Nitrobacteraceae > Bradyrhizobium > Bradyrhizobium sp. C-145. The sequence continues at coordinate 9,351,747 of NZ_CP088150.1, forward strand.
TTGGAGAGCATGACGCGCGCGATCTATACGCTTGGCGAGGAGCTGGCGCGCGAGCAGGGCATCATCATCGCCGACACCAAGTTCGAGTTCGGCCGCGACAAGGACGGCCGCATCATCCTGATAGACGAAGTCATGACCCCGGATTCCTCGCGCTTCTGGGCGGTCGATGCCTACAAGCCCGGCCAGCCGCAGGCGAGCTTCGACAAGCAACCCTTACGCGATTATCTCGACGTCGAGCGCCGCGCCGGCCGCTGGAACGGCGACGCCCCACCGCCGCCACTGCCCGCCAGCGTTGTGGATGCAACCAGTAAGCGGTATCTCGAAGCTTACAGGCGCGTGACGGGGAAAGAGCTGAAGATTTAGCCCAGCTGTTGCACCTCACTTCGTCATTGCGACGAAGCAATCCAGACTGCCTCCGCGGAAAGATTCTGGACTGCTTCGCGGAGCCTGTCATCGGGCCGCGCTTTGCGCGGACCCGGTGGCTCGCAATGACGCGGGGAGACTGATGCGCCCTCACACCCCCGCCATCATCACGTATTTGATCTCGACATACTCTTCCATGCCGTGATGCGAGCCTTCACGCCCGAGGCCGCTCTCCTTGACGCCGCCGAAGGGGGCGACTTCCGTGGTGATGAGGCCGGTGTTGACGCCGACCATGCCTGATTCCAGCGCCTCGGCGACGCGCCAGACGCGGCCGAGATCGCGGGAGTAGAAGTAGGAGGCAAGGCCGAACGGCGAGGCGTTGCACATCGCGATGACGTCGGCTTCGTCCTTGAAGCGGATGACGGGCGCGAGCGGACCAAAGGTCTCCTCCTGCGACACCAGCGAGTCCGGCTTGACGTCGGCCAGCACGGTCGGCTCGAAGAACGAGCGCCCGAGCTCGCTGCGCTTGCCGCCGGTGACGATTTTGGCGCCGCGCTTGATGGCGTCGGCGATGTGGCGCTCGACCTTGTCGATCGCCTTCATGTTGATCAGCGGGCCCTGCGTGACGCCGCTCTCGGTGCCGTCACCGATCTTCATCGCCGCGACCTTCTTCGACAGCTTCTGCACGAACTCGTCGTAGATGCCATCCTGGGCGTAGAGGCGGTTGGCGCAAACGCAGGTCTGGCCCATGTTGCGGTATTTCGAGACGATAGCGCCTTCGACCGCGGCGTCGATGTCGGCGTCGTCGAACACCACGAACGGCGCGTTGCCGCCAAGCTCGAGGCCGAGCCGCTTCACGCCGACCGAGGCCTGCTGGTAGAGGATCTTGCCGACGGCGGTCGAGCCGGTGAAGCCGACGAAGCGAACCGCCGGATGCTCGCACAGGACCTTGCCGATCGGCGGCGCGTCACCGGTGATGATGTTGAATACGCCCTTGGGCACACCGGCCTTCTCGGCAAGAGCCGCGAGCGCGAGCGCCGACAGCGGCGTCTCATTGGCGGGCTTCAGCACCACGGTGCAGCCGGCCGCCAGCGCCGGCGAGACTTTTCGCGTGATCATCGAGTTCGGGAAATTCCACGGCGTGATCGCGCCGCAGACGCCGATCGGCTGCTTGATCGCGAGCAGGCGCGCATCGCTCCGCTGCGTCGGGATGGTCTCGCCATAAACGCGCCTCGCCTCCTCGGCGAAGAACTCGACGTAGGCGCCGCCGATGTCGACCTCGCCGAGCGCCTCGGTGAGCGGCTTGCCCTGCTCGGAGGTGAGGATCAGCGCGAGATCCTCGCGATTGGCGACGATCAGCTCGAACCATTTGCGCAAGATGTTGGAGCGCTGCTTGGCGGTGAGCTTGGCCCAGGCCGGGAACGCGCGCTCGGCGGCTTCGACCGCTTTGGTGGTATCGTCCGCGCCGAGCTGCGGAACCTTGGCGAGCTCGACGCCGGTCGCGGGATTATTCACGGCGAAGACCGGCGAGCCGACCCAGGCGCCGTCGATGTAACAGGCTTCCCTCAGCAGCGACGGGTCCTTCAACCGGTCGCGCAGATTGGACGAGGCTTGCGGGGCGCGGGCGGCAGTCGGGGTCATGGCGTTACTCCTCAGGGCGCGATCGGATCGGCCCGGAATATAGGGACAGACGGCGCGCAATGCACCGCCCCGCAACGCAAATCTGCCTTCAGCTAAACGGGAGCGCGACCTCAGGCCGCGCCGCTCAGATAGGTCTCGCGGCGGCCGATCATGCGCTCGGCGGCGGCCTTGGCGTCGGCCTTCGAGGAGGTCGCGCAGGTGCGGTATTCGAGATCGGGCACGTCCGAGGTGTCGCGGCGGCCGAACCATGACTTCGAACCGACCGGCAGCAATGCCAGCGCCTGCGCCAGGTTGTCGACCGCCCCGAAGGAGTACAGCGCGCCGGTGCCGGCGATGCGAACCTCGTAAATGCCGGGCGAGATCGGCGCCTCCAAATTGTCGCCCCGTCCGGGACGGGGATAGCGCTTCCATTCACTCCAGGTCGAAATCATTTAAGGTCCCCTCGCGGCCGATCAGCAGCCGCCAATTTGCATCAAGTCTTAACGTCACCGGCCAATTGGCCGCGTGCTGAAGCGCCGCAACGCACAAAATGTTTCAAGTGAGTCAAACACGCGAAACATACCCCCAGCGCCCATTCATGGCCACGGCGAGATGCAGCCATCCACCGCAGGTTGTGAAAGAGTCTTGCAGTTCAGCTCCGTTGTCGTCCTGCGTGGAACGCCGACCGTCAAGTCACGACATCGCGACCGGCACAGGTACATGGATGCGCTTGCCGCGCCGAGCATGCGGGAGGACAATCAATCACTTCCAACAATAATCAAACCGGAGGAAACACGCATGCAAAGCCGAGCCCAGATCGACGAACTTCTGCGCCAGAAGAGCGACGCACAAGAAATTCCCGGAGTCGTCGCCATCGCCGCCAGCGGTAAAGAAGTGCTGTATCAGGGTGCGTTCGGCAAGCGCGACCTGTCCAAGCCCGATGCGATGACCGCGGACAGCGTGTTCTGGATCGCATCGATGACGAAGGCGGTGACATCAGCCGGCGCGATGCAGCTGGTCGAACAGGGCAAGCTGTCGCTGGATGCGCCGATCGGTGAAGTGCTGCCCGATCTCGCCACCCCGCAGGTGCTCGAAGGCTTCGATGCCAAGGGCGAGCCGAAGCTGCGGCCTGCGAAGGGGCCGATCACGCTGCGCCACCTCATGACCCACACCGCGGGCTTCTGCTACAACATGTGGAACGGCGATCTCGCGTTGTATCTGGAGAAGACGGGGATCCCCGCCATCACCACCTGCCAGAATGCGGCGCTGAAGACGCCAATCATGACCGATCCCGGCACGCGCTGGGAATACGGCACCAACATCGATTTCGTCGGCAAGGCGGTGGAGGCCGTCAGCGGCAAGCGGCTCGATGCGTATTTGCGCGACAATATGTTCGCGCCGCTCGGCATGAGCGACACCGCTTTCAAGATCACCGATAGCATGCGCAAGCGTCTGGTCGGCATGCATGCGCGCGGCGAGGACGGCCAGCTCGCATCGATCCCGTTCGAGCTCGAGCAGGAGCCGGAATTCCACATGGGCGGCGGTGGCCTTTACTCGACCGCGGGCGACTACATCAAGTTCACCCAGATGATTCTCAACAAGGGCCGCGGCAACGGCAACCAAGTGCTGAAGGCGGAGACGGTTGCGACGATGGGACAGAACCACATCGGCGATCTCGCCATGGGCAAGATGACGACGGCGGCGCCGATGTACACCAACGACGTCGATCTCTATCCGGAGCAGGTGAAGAAGTGGGGGCTGAGCTTCCTCATCAACACCGCCAAGACCGCGGAAGGGCGCAGCCCGAACAGTCTCGCCTGGGCGGGCCTCGCCAACACCTATTACTGGATCGACCCGTCGCGCGACGTCACCGGCGTGATCCTGATGCAGCTGTTGCCGTTCGCCGACGCAAAGTGTCTGGAGACGTTCGCGGGCTTCGAGCGCGGGGTTTATGCCGGGCTCGATGCTGCCGGGAGCGGGCAGAAGGCAGCGTGAGGGGCGCGCACGGCCGCGCAGCTCTCACCACACGACGACTGTCATCCTCCGCGAAGGCGGGGGATCCAGTACGCCGCGGCCTCTCGGTTCAATCACTGCCGTCTCGGAGTACTGGATCGCCCGCCTTCGCGGGCGATGACAGCTGAGAGTTTGGCGCGCACCTGAATCCACATCGTCATTGCGAGCCACCGGGTCCGCGCGAAGCGCGGCCCGATGACAGGCTCCGCGAAGCAATCAAGTCTGCCGCCGCGGAAAGATACTGGATTGCTTCGCTTCGCTCGCAATGACGGGGAGTGAGCGAAGCCTACCCCGTCAGCCCGCGCTGCTCGGCGAGTTCCTTCAGCGACACCTGGGGCCGCGCCCCGATGTGCTGGATCACTTCGGCCGCCGCAAGCGCGCCGAGCTCGCCGCACTGCTTGTACGCGAAGTCGCGCGCGAGGCCATACAGGAAGCCGGCGGCGAAGAGGTCGCCGGCACCGGTGGTGTCGATGACCTTGTCGACCGGGAATGCCGGCGCGGCGACGGCGTCTTCCACTGAGACCACCATGCAGCCCTTCTCGCTGCGGGTGACGACGCCGAGATTGACGTCGTTGCGCAGCTGCTTCAGCGCGGTGTCGAAGTCCGAGGTCATGTAGAGCGAATGCAGCTCGGCCTCGTTGGCGAACACGATGTCGACAGTGCCGTTGCGCATCAAGGACAGGAACTCGTCGCGATAGCGGTCGACGCAAAAGGAATCCGACAACGTCAGCGCCACCTTGCGCTTGGCATCATGGGCGATCTTGGCCGCCTTGACGAAGGCGTCCTTGGCGTTCTTGGGGTCCCAGAGATAACCTTCGAGGTAGACAATGCCGGCGCCGGCGACCTCGGCCGGATCGATGTCGGCCGGCGACAGATCCTGCGCCGCGCCGAGATAGGTGTTCATTGTGCGCTCGCCATCGCCTGTGACCAGGATATAGGAGCAGCCGGTGGCGGGGCCGTCCTTTGCAGCCGGCGTGTTGAAGGCGACGCCGGCGGCGCGGATGTCGTGGACATAGAGCTTGCCGATCTGGTCATCCTTGACCTTGCCGACATAGGCGGCGCGTGCCCCTAAGCTGCCGATGCCGACGATGGTGTTGGCGGCCGAGCCGCCCGAGACTTCCGTCGCCGGGCCCATGTCCTTGTAGATGGCGGCCGCCCGTGCCTCGTCGATCAGGGACATGCTGCCCTTGGTCATGCCATGCTTGGCCAAAAAGGCCTCGTCGGTCCTGACCAACACGTCGAACAGCGCGTTGCCGATGCCGAGAACGTCATATTTCACGTCAGCCATTCACCTTGATCCTGTTGCCGGATTGCGATCCCTGCGGAAATCCGCTTCCTGTAGGCCTGAAATCTGGCTCGCGGCCTATCACGACCAGCCCTTCGCGGGCAAGCAACGGTATTATTGCGCCCGATGATCCGCTCCTTCCTGACCGTCTCGACGGGAACGCTGGCCTCGCGGCTGCTGGGCTTTGCCCGCGATTCCCTGATCGCGGCGCTGCTCGGCACCGGCGCCGTGGCGGATGCGTTCCTGGCGGCATTTCAGCTCGTCAACGTCGTGCGTCGGCTGCTCAGCGAGGGGGCGCTGAATGCGGCACTGATCCCGGTCTGGCTGCCTATCCGCGACCGTGATGGCGAGGCCGCTGCGGCGGCGTTCGCCGGACGGGTGCTCGGCACGGTCAGCGCAGCTCTGGTCGCGATCTCGATCGGCATTGCGCTTCTGATGCCGCTGATCATCACTGTGATCGCCCCGGGCTTTCTCGGTAGCCGCACGCTCGATCTCGCCGTGCAGAACGCCCGGCTGATGCTGCCTTATCTCGCCTTCGCCGGCCCCGTCACCGTGCTGATGGGACTGCTCAACGCACAAGGGCGCTTTGCGCTGACGGCGTTCTCGCCGCTGCTGTTCAACATCGCGCTGATCGCCGCGATCGCGGTGCTGTTGCTGGGGCATGCCGATGCGGTCCTCGCTGCGTGGATGCTGGCCGCCGCCGTCGGCGTCGCCGGTCTGCTGCAATTGCTGATGCTGCTGTCGCAGCGAAGCGCGCGCCTTGCGACGCCGTTGCGCGTGAGTTCTGACAAGGAGATGCGGGCCTTTTTTGCCAAGGCCATTCCCGGCATGATCGCAAGCTCGGGCCCGCAATGGTTGATGGTCGCCGGCGCGATCATTGCCTCGGCGACACCCTCCGCGGTGTCCTGGCTCTATTTTGCCAACCGCTTGATCGAGCTGCCGCTCGGCATCGTCGGCGTCGCCATGGGCACGGTGCTGGTGCCGGAGCTGACGCGTGCGGTCGGTAGCGGCGACCGCGTCGCGGTGGCGCATGCCGAATCGCGCGCGCTGGAGCTGGTGACCGGGCTGGCGCTGCCGGCCACGCTCGGCCTGATCGTGCTGGCCGAGCCGATCGTACGGCTGCTATTTGAGCATGGTGCGTTCAGCGTCGAGGACAGCACGGCCACGGCGCGCGCATTGATGTGGCTGGCGCTGGGCCTGCCGGCGCACGTGCTGATCAAGGCGCTGTCGCCGGCCTTCTACGCCCGCAGCGACACGATGACGCCGCTGCTCGCGACGGCCAAAGGCTTTGTGGTGACGGTCGGGCTCGCGGTTGTGCTCGGTCATGTCTTTGGCGCCAGCGGCATCGCGGCGAGCATCGCGGCCGGCGCCTGGAGCAGCGCGCTCTCGCTGCTTCGGAAAGGCACAACCGAATTCGGCTTCTCGGTCGACGCCTCGGCCCGCAAGCGGCTGCCGCGGATCGTGCTGGCCGCGATCGCCATGGGCGCCCTGCTCTGGCTGACCGCCGGTCTCGTGCCTGCCGAGACCCATGGCTTGATCAAATTCGTCGCACTGGGTGTGCAGATCGCGGCAGGAATCGCCGTCTACGGCCTGCTCCTGCAAGTCCTCGGTGCAGCCTCCTGGCGCGAGGCGGTTAACGCGTTGAAACGACCGGCCTAAACCGCGAGCCCATCGAATTGCCCTTGACGGGGCTGCGCCGCTGTTGGAAACGACGGCCGTATCTTCCAGGAAAGCTGACCATGCCATTCGTTGAACGAGTCTTTTCGGGCGTCCAGCCGACGGGCAATCTGCATCTCGGCAATTACCTCGGCGCGATCGTCAACTTCGTGAAGATGCAGGAAACCCACAACTGCATCTATTGCGTCGTCGACATGCACGCGATTACGCAAGGCGTCGATGTCTGGGGCGGACCGGCCGAGCTCACGCGCAACACCCGCGAGGTCACCGCGGCGTTCATCGCTGCCGGCATCGATCCGAAGAAGCACATCGTGTTCAACCAGAGCCAGGTCTCCGGCCATGCCGAACTCGCCTGGATCTTCAACTGCGTTGCGCGCATGGGCTGGCTCGGCCGCATGACCCAGTTCAAGGAGAAGGCCGGCAAGGACCGCGAGAACGCCTCGGTCGGGCTGTTCGACTATCCCGTGCTGATGGCGGCGGACATCCTGCTGTACCGCGCCACCCACGTGCCGGTCGGCGAGGATCAGAAGCAGCATCTCGAGCTCTCGCGCGATATCGCGCAGAAGTTCAACAACGATTTCGGCGATTCCATTCGCGCCCAGGGACACAATGACGGCTTGTTCTTCCCGCTGCCGGAGCCGCTAATCACCGGTCCGGCGACGCGCGTGATGAGCTTGCGTGACGGCACCAAGAAGATGTCGAAGTCGGATGCGTCCGACAATTCGCGCATCAACCTCACCGACGATGCCGACACCATCGCGCAGAAGATCCGCAAGGCGAAGACCGATCCGGAGCCGCTGCCGAGCGAGGAGAAGGGCCTGGAAACGCGTCCCGAAGCCGACAATCTCGTCGGCATCTTCGCCGCGCTCTCCGGTCGCTCCAAGGCCGACGTGCTCAGGGATTTCGGCGGCGGCCAGTTCTCCAGCTTCAAGAATGCGCTAGCCGAGCTGTGCGTCACCAAGCTCGCGCCGATCGCCGGCGAGATGAAGCGCCTCGTCGCCGACCCCGGCCATATCGACGCGATCCTGAACGAGGGCTCCGACCGGGCCCGCACTATCGCCGACGAGACCATGAAGCTCTCGAAGGACATCGTCGGCTTCATCCACCGGCGCTGAAGATCGCATCTGAGAAACCGGCCTGCGCCACGGCGCTGGCCGATGTCCCCTCTCCCAAACGTTCCGGGAGTGTGGCAGCATGCTGGCCGTGCACACGCCGGGACATGCATGACCAGCAAGCGACTTTGCTTCGAGCCGGGTCACAAGCCCAAATGCCTCGTCATCGTCGACGACACCGCCGAATGGGATCGCGCGGTGTATTACGCCAGCCGCTGGGCGATCCGCGCCGGCGGCGGCGTGGTGATGCTGCGCATCATCGAACCCGAGCAGCAGAGCCAGGAATGGCTTGGTGTCGCCGACATCATGCGCGCAGAGGCGCAGGAAGCGGCGGAAGCCGCGCTCGACCGCGCCGCCGGTCGCGCCAACGGCATCGCCGCGATCACGCCGGAGCGCGTGATCCGGGAAGGCGCCGCGATGGAACAACTGCTCGCGGTGATCGACGAGGATCCTGATATCGCCATGCTGGTGCTGGCCGCGAGCCCCGGTGCGGAGGGACCGGGGCCTTTGGTCTCGCTGCTCGCCCATTCGCTCGGCACGTTTCCGGTTCCGGTGACGATTATCTCCGGCGCGCTGAGCGACCGAAGCGTGGATTCGCTGTCTTAGCTCTTCCCCTCTCTCCGCAGGCGGGGAGAGGGAGACGCAAGCACCCTAACTTGCTGATATAACAGCGAAACGCCCTTCTCACCCCCTTGATCGTGCGTTCCCCGTCGCCATCTGCTACTGGATAGAGCACGCGCCGGCCTTGAACCGGCGACGTCTGGAGAAAACCATGTTCATTCAAACCGAAGCCACCCCCAATCCCGCTACGTTGAAGTTCATTCCCGGCCGCGTCGTGGTCGACGGCAGCCCGGTGGAGTTTTCGAGCCGCGAAGCCGCAGGCCGCTCGCCGCTTGCCGAAAAGCTGTTCGACGTGCCCGGCGTCACCGGCGTGTTCTACGGATCGGACTTCATCACCGTGACCAAGGCGAGCGGTGAGTGGCAGCAGCTCAAGCCCGCGATTCTCGGCGCGATCATGGAGCACTATATGTCCGGCGTGCCGCTGCTCGCCGACGGCACAGTGCAAAGCGATACCGAACTCGACGACCACGGTGAATTCTTCGACGAGGCCGATGCCGAGACGGTCGACATGATCAAGGACCTGATCGAGACCCGGGTGCGGCCGGCGGTCGCCAATGACGGCGGCGACATCACCTTCCGCGGCTTCAAGGACGGCGTCGTCTATCTCAACATGAAGGGCGCCTGCTCGGGCTGCCCGTCATCGACTGCGACGCTCCAGCACGGCATCCAGAACCTCTTGAAGCACTTCGTGCCCGACGTGGTCGAAGTCCGGCCGATGTAAGCAAGCTGCCGTAGGGTGGGCAAAGCGAAGCGTGCCCACCAAGATCCCGTCATTTGCGGAACGATGGTGGGCACGGCGCAAGTGCGCCTTTGCCCATCCTACGAGATATGGAGCTGCAAAGGCGTGGATGGCCGGGACAAGCCCGGCCATGACGATGGGAACGACGAGCATTCCCTGACGGATGATGCTACGATCGTTCCATGCTGATCCTCGCCATCGATACTGCGCTCGACGCTTGCTCCGCGGCCGTGCTCGACACCGAAACGGCCGAGCTGCGCGCGCAGGAATCGCTGCCGATGAAGCGTGGGCATGCCGAAGCCTTGATGCCGCTGATCGCGCGGGTGATGCAATCGGCCAATCTCGGCTTCACCGCGCTCGACCGCATCGCGGTCACCGTCGGTCCTGGAAGCTTCACCGGTCTGCGAGTCGGCATTTCGGCGGCGCGCGGCCTTGCGCTCGCGGCGAAACGCCCGGCCGTCGGCCTGACCACCTTGTCGGCCTATGCCGCCGCCATCGTCGGCCAGAGCCGATCGGCGCCGGTGATGTCCGCGATCGACGCGCGGCACGACCACGTCTATTTCCAGATCGTCGCCGGCGACGGCAGCCAGCTGGTGCGACCGCAGGTCGCCAGCATCGACGAGGCGATCGCGGCTTCGCAATTCGGCGCGCCGCACCTGGTCGGCAATGCCGCGAACATCCTTGCCGAGCGCTGGCCGAAGGATGCGCCGCAACCCATTGCGGTCGACGCGCAGCCCGCGCCCGACATCGGCTGGGTCGCCTGGCTCGGCGCCGCGGCCAATCCCGACACGACCCCGGCGCGGCCGTTCTATCTGCGCGCGCCCGACGCCAAGCCGGCCGCGCAGCTACAGCTCGCAGCACAAGCTGCAAGCTCATGATGGGATGGTTCTCGCAATGGTGGCGCGTCGGCACTGTCGCCGTCGAGCCCGCGTCCGCGCGCGACGCCGTGCGGCTGGCGCAGCTTCACGGCGCCTCCTTCGCACGCGGCTGGGGCGAAGGCGAGTTCGAGAGCATGCTCGGTGAGCGCAACACGCTGGTGCATCGCTTACGCCTCGGCCGCAAGACGATCGGGTTTGCGGTGTCGCGGATCGGCGCGGACGAAGCGGAAATCCTCTCGATCGCAGTCGATCAGGCCCATCGCGGCCGCGGCCTCTCCCGCACGCTGCTGATGACCCATCTCGGCCACCTCGCCGGGCGCGGGGTGCGCACAATATTTCTCGAAGTCGAGGAAAATAACCAGCCGGCGCGCCGACTCTACGATCGGGCCGGATTCATGGTGGTCGGGCGCCGCGAACGCTACTATAAGCAGCCGAACGGGGAACAATTGAACGCCCTTCTGATGCGACGTGACTTGTCGTAACATTGGTGGCAGAAAGCGCCTCCGCCAGGCAGACAATCATATGACCGCACTGAAACCTTCTTCCGCATCCAAGGCATCCGGCATCGAGGCGCGCTGTGCCGCCACCGGCATGCGCATGACCGAGCAGCGCCGCGTCATCGCCCGCGTGCTCGCGGAGGCGGTCGATCATCCCGATGTCGAGGAACTGTACCGGCGCTGCGTCGCCGTCGACGACAAGATCTCGATCTCGACGGTCTACCGAACGGTGAAGCTGTTCGAGGATGCCGGCATCATCGAACGCCACGATTTCCGCGAGGGCCGCGCGCGCTACGAGCAGATGCGCGACAGCCATCACGACCACCTCATCAATCTACGCGACGGCAAGGTGATCGAGTTCACCTCCGAAGAGATCGAGAAGCTCCAGGCCGAGATCGCCCGTAAGCTCGGCTACAAGCTGGTCGATCACCGCCTCGAGCTCTATTGCGTCCCGCTCGACGACGACAAGCCGACGAGTTAGTTGCGAATTTGAGCAGATCTCTCCGCGAGCTCACTTCACCTCTCCCCGACGGGGAGAGGTCGATTTGCTCCTGGCGATGCGTAGCATCGTCCAGCGCAAATCGGGTGAGGGGGCTCAGGTCCCACGAGAGTCCACAACCCCTCACCCGGCGCTTCGCGCCGACCTCTCCCTATGGGAGAGGTAGCACCACCCGCGCGGCACCAGAGTGCCTCCACCAAGTCAGGCGCTGAATGCCCATCGACCTCATCATCTTCGACTGCGACGGCGTGCTCGTGGACAGCGAGGTGATCTCCTGTCGCGCGCATGCCGATGTGCTGACGAGGCACGGCTATCCGATCACGTCGGATCAGGTGTTCGCGCGTTTCCTCGGCCGCTCGACGCGGCAGGCGAATCTCGAGATCGAGACCGAGCTCGGCCGCAAGCTGCCCGAGGCCTATCACGGCGATCTGCAGGACGAGCTGTTCCGCTCGTTCGAGGCCGACCTCGAAGCGATCCGCGGCATCCATGATGTGCTCGATGTCGTCACCCAACGCGTCTGCGTCGCCTCGAGCGGCTCGCATCAGCGCATGCGCGTGAGCTTGGGGAGCACGGGCCTCTACGAGCGCCTCGCGCCAAATATCTTCTCGGCCTCGCAGGTGAAAAACGGCAAGCCGGCGCCGGACCTGTTCCTGTTCGCGGCCAACGAAATGGGCGTGCCGCCCGAGCGCTGCGTCGTGATCGAGGACAGCCTGGCCGGCATTGCCGGCGCGCGAGCGGCCGGGATGCCCGTGTTCGGCTTTTACGGGGGCAGCCATTGCCGCGATGGCTATGCCGAAACCCTGCGCCTGGCCGGCGCCGACCTGCTCTTTGCCGACATGCATCAGCTGCCGGAGCTGGTCCGGCGGGTCGAGGCGGACGCCCTGGCGGGCTGATTTCGCCCTCTCACCGTCATTCCGGGGCGCGCGCGACGCGCGTGAACCGGGAATCTCGCACCAGAACCTCTGGATTCCGGGTTCGCGACTGCGTCACGCCCCGGAATGACGACCCAAATGGCCCCCTTCGCTGGATTTTCGCGCCTCCAGCCTATATCTGAGGGCCGTCCTCCAGCTCCATTTTCGGGTTCCATGACGCCGCCGCGCAAGCTGCACATCAAATCATATGGCTGCCAGATGAACGTCTACGATGCCCAGCGCATGGTGGACACGCTGGCTCCGGAAGGATTCGTGGAGACGGCCAGCGCTGAGGACGCCGACCTCGTCATCCTCAACACCTGCCATATCCGCGAGAAGGCCTCGGAAAAGGTCTATTCCGAGCTCGGCCGCCTGCGCGTTGCCAAGGACGAGGCCGCGCGCGCGGGCCGCGCAATGCAGATCGCGGTCGCGGGCTGCGTGGCGCAGGCCGAGGGCGAGGAAATCGTGCGCCGCGCGCCGGTCGTCGACGTCGTGGTGGGACCGCAGAGCTACCATCATCTGCCCGGGCTGTTGAAGCGCGCTGGCGACGAGGGCCGCGCGATCGAGACCGAATTCCCTGCGCAAGACAAGTTCGGCTTCCTGGCCCAGCCCAAACCCGATGCGATCCGCGCGCGCGGCATTTCCGCTTTCGTCACGGTGCAGGAAGGCTGCGACAAGTTCTGCACCTTCTGCGTCGTGCCGTATACCCGCGGCGCCGAGGTGTCGCGTCCCGTGGCAAAGATCGTGGACGACGTGAAGCGGCTCACTGAGAACGGCGTGCGCGAGCTCACGCTGATCGGCCAGAACGTCAACGCCTATCACGGCGAGGGGCCGGACGGAAAAAGCTGGCCGCTCGGCCGGTTGCTCGAGCATCTGGCGCAAATCCCGGGCATCGCCCGGCTGCGCTATTCCACCAGCCATCCCCGCGACGTCGATGACAGTTTGATTGCGGCCCATCGCGACCTCGATGCCCTGATGCCGTTCGTGCACCTGCCGGTGCAGTCGGGCTCGGACCGGATTCTGGCCGCCATGAACCGCAAACATACCGCCGATGATTACCGGCGGGTCATCGAGCGTTTCCGCACCGCACGCCAAGGCATTGCTTTTTCATCGGATTTTATCGTCGGCTTCCCCGGCGAGAGCGAGCAAGATTTTCTCGCCACCCTCGCGCTTGTCACGCAAATCGGCTACGCTGCGGCTTATTCGTTCAAATATTCCGCCCGGCCGGGAACGCCGGCCGCGGACATGCAGGAGACGGTGTCCCCCGCCGAGATGGACCAGCGATTGGAGCGGCTCCAGGAACTGATCGACAGCCAGCAATCGGCCTTCAACAAGGCTGCGATTGGCTCAACGATCGACGTGCTGTTCGAGCGTCCGGCTCGCAAGGAAGGCCAGATCGTCGGCCGCACCGCTTACCTCCAGCCCGCGCATGTGATGGCCTCGCCCGACATCATCGGACAAATCCTGCCGGTCCGGATCGACAGCCTCGAGCGCTACAGCTTTCTCGGCGAGCTCGTGACGCCGCGCAACGCGCGCGAGCCCGCTTTATCGCAAGCCACTGGAGCCTGAACCCTTGCCAAAAAGCGCATCGGATTCGTCTTCGTTCGCTCCCAGCCGCAAATTTGACCGCGACATGCAAGTACCGCCCGAGACCCAAGTCGTCATCGATTTCGACGACAACCGTGCCGCTTCCGCGCTGGTCGGCCCGTACGGCCAGCATCTCGCGCAGATCGAGCGGCGGCTCGGCGTGATCGTCGACTCCAAGGGTAACCACATCACCATCGGCGGCACGCGCGACGGCTGCGACGCCGCACGCCGCGTGCTGGAGATGCTCTACGCGCAAGCCGTGAAGGGACAGGATCTCGACCAGGGTGAGGTCGAGGGCGCGATCCGCGCCGTGATCGCCCAGGGCTCGCTGTTCGAGTTCGACGCCAAATCGGCCAAATCGACCTTCGACAGCATCAATTTGCGCAAGCGCCCGGTGCGCGCGCGCACGGCCGCGCAAGATTCCTACATCCGCGCGCTGAAGCGCCACGAGCTGGTGTTCGGCATCGGTCCCGCCGGCACCGGCAAAACCTGGCTCGCGGTCGCATATGCCGCGCAGCTGTTCGAGCGCAAGGAGGTCGACAAGATCATCCTATCCCGTCCGGCGGTGGAAGCCGGCGAGCGGCTCGGCTTTTTGCCCGGTGATCTCCGCGAGAAGGTCGATCCGTATCTCCGCCCGATCTACGACGCGCTCTACGATCTCATGGACGCGCGCATCGTCGAGCGGGCGCTCCAGACCGGCGAGATCGAGATCGCGCCGCTCGCCTTCATGCGCGGCCGCACGCTCACCAACGCCGCCATCATCCTGGACGAGGCGCAGAACACCACGTCGATGCAGATGAAGATGTTCCTGACCCGCCTCGGCGAGAACAGTCGCATGATCGTCACAGGCGATCCCTCGCAGATCGACCTGCCGAACGGCCAGACCTCGGGTCTGGCGGAAGCAACCCGGCTCCTGAACGGCGTCGAGGGGATTGCGCAAGTGCATTTCAAAGCCGAGGACGTGATCCGCCACGAGCTCGTGGCGCGGATCGTCGCCGCTTACGAAGGGTCGCCGCAGCGGCCGGCCACCGGTCAATCCTGACGAGGCAACAGCCGGACCAAGCGGGCGCGGACAGCGCGCCTTTTCGTCCCAGACAGCACAATGTCCCATTCCAACCTACCCATCACCGAGGTCCTCGTCGTCGCCGATTGCTGGCAGCGCGAGCCCGATTCCGAAACCGTGATCCAGCGCGCGGTTGCGGCCGCCGCCGAGAATGTCGACGAAGACGTCGCCGACGCCGAAGTGGCTGTGATGCTGACCGATGACGCCGGCATCCGCACCCTCAACGGCAACTGGCGCGGCATCGACAAGCCGACCAATGTGCTGTCGTTCCCTGCGCTTCAGCCCGAGGGCGAGTGGAAGCCGGGCGATGCGCCGCGCATGCTCGGCGACATCGCGATCGCCTACGAGACCATGCGGCGCGAGGCGGACGAGGAACACAAGCCGTTCGATCATCATTTGAGTCATCTCGCCGTGCACGGTTTCCTGCATCTGATCGGCTACGACCACGAGAACGACGACGACGCCGAGGAGATGGAAGCGCTGGAGACGCAGATCCTGGCGCATCTCGGCATTCCCGATCCCTATGCAGACCGCCCGGGGACGAATTGAGATGCCGGATTCCGATCCAATCCAGGACAACCCGCGCAACACGCGCAATCTGCCCGCTGTCGTGACCCAAGGCGAGGTGATGCGCCCGACCGCGGAAGGCTGGCTCTTGCGCGCCATCCGGACGCTGTTCGGCTGGAAGGCGGGATCGGTGCGCGACGACCTCCAGGTCGTGCTCGACGCGTCGACGCCTGACGACACCGGTTTCTCTGCGGTCGAGCGCACCATGCTGCGCAACATCCTCGGCCTGCACGAGCGCCGCATCGCCGACGTCATGGTCCATCGCGCCGACATCGTCGCGGTGAAGCGCGACATCCCACTCGGCGAATTGATGGACCGCTTCGAGAGCGCCGGCCATTCGCGGCTCGTCGTCTACAACGAGACGCTCGACGACCCCGTCGGCATCGTCCACATCCGCGACCTGCTCGCCTTCATGACCGCGCGTGCGCGCGTGTCGGAGGCCACCAAGACCAAGCGCAAGAAGCCGCTGCCGGCCGGGCTCGATTTGCGCGCCGTCGATCTCGCGCTGCCGCTTCACGAGGCGCGCATCATCCGCAAGCTGCTCTACGTGCCGCCGTCGATGCGGGCGATCGACCTGCTCGCGCAGATGCAGGCGACGCGCATCCACCTCGCGCTGGTTGTCGACGAATATGGCGGCAGCGACGGGCTGGTCTCGCTCGAGGACATCGTCGAGCAGATCGTCGGCGAGATCGACGACGAGCACGACAGCGACGAGCCGCCCTCGATCGTGCGCCTGCCCGACAACGCCTTCATCGCCGACGCCCGCGCCAGCCTCGACGACGTCCGCTCGGTGATCGGCGAGGATTTCGTCACCGGCGAGGCCGGCGAGGAGGTGGAGACGCTGGGCGGCTATCTCGTCAGCTTCGTCGGGCGCCTGCCGGTGCGCGGCGAGGTGATCTCGGGCCCCGGCACTTACGAGGTCGAGGTGCTCGACGCTGATCCGCGTCGCGTCAAGCGGCTGCGCATCTCCACGCGGAAGGAGCGTCCCGCGCCTCGCACCCAGCGCGAGAGCCGCCGCCGCGAAGCTGCGCCGGAGAGCGGTCAACCGCCGGCCAGTGACACGCCGACCCCACCGCCGAGCGACGGGGCCGGTCCGCAGTGAGCCCGCTCCAGCGACTTCGGCAGATTGCGCTTGCCATTATCCTCAGCTGGGGATGGAAGCGCGCCGTCATCGCCATGGCGGCCGGGGCGCTGTCGGTGCTGGCGCTGGCGCCGTTCAATCTCTTCCCGGTGCTGTTCGTCACCTTCCCGGTGCTGGTCTGGCTGATCGACGGCGCTGGCGGCGGACGATATGGCGGCGTTCCTGCCGCGGCGCTGACCGGCTACTGGTTCGGGCTCGGCTATTTCGTGCCCGGCCTCTACTGGATCGGCTACGCCTTCTTCGTCGAGGCCGACGTGTTCGCCTGGCTGACACCGTTCGCCGTGCTGGGCTTGCCGGCCTATCTCTCGATCTTCACGGCAATCGGCTTTGCGCTGGCGCGCCTGCTCTGGACCAAGAATGCCACGCGCGTGGTGGCGCTCGCAGCAAGCCTCACCATCAGCGAATGGCTGCGCGGCCACGCGCTGACCGGCTTTCCCTGGAATGCGTTCGGCTACGCGCTGTCCGAGCCGCTGCCGCTGGCGCAGACGGCATCGCTGATCGGCCTGTGGGGCATGACGTTCCTGACGGTCGCGATCTTCGCGAGCCCCGCGACACTATTCGATCGCGCGCCCGATCGCCGCCTGCAATGGCGCGCGCCGGCCGCCGCAATTGTGCTTCTGATCGTCATGGGCATCTTCGGCGCGATCCGCCTGTCGCTGCATCCGACCACGATGGTCGCGGGCGCCAAGCTGCGCCTGATGCAGCCGAACCTCCAGCAGGACGCGAAATTCAACTACGCCGCCAAGGCGGAGGTGATGAAGAAATATTTGGCCCTGTCCGACCGCGCCTCCGGCCCGCAATCGACCGGCGTGCGCGATGCCACCATCCTGATCTGGCCGGAATCCGCCTTCCCGTTCTTCCTGACTCGCGAAGCCGACGCGATGGCTGAGATCGCCGACCTTCTGCCGAAGGGCACGGTGCTGATCACGGGTTCGGTCCGCGCGCCCGACCTGCCGCGGGGCACGCCGATCACGCGTGCCTATAACTCGATCTACGTGATCGATCACGACGGCAGCGTGCTCGCTGTGTACGACAAGCTGCATTTGGTGCCGTTCGGCGAATTTCTTCCCTACCAGGGGCTGATGGAGAAGCTCGGTTTCGAGCAGCTGACGCGCGTGCGCGGCGGCTTCATTCCCGGCACCGTGCGCCATGCGCTGCCGGTCGCCAGCGCGCCGCCCGCGCTGCCGCTGATCTGTTACGAAGCCATCTTTCCCGGCGAGGTGGGCGGACGCAGCGAACGTCCGGGCTGGATCGTGAACCTCACCAATGACGGCTGGTTCGGTATCTCGACCGGTCCCTATCAGCATCTGGAGCAGGCGCGGATGCGCGCGATCGAGCTCGGCTTGCCGCTGGTCCGCTCCGCCAATACAGGCATCTCCGCAGTGATCGATCCGGTGGGGCGCACCATCGCCAGTCTCGGCCTCGGAATCGAAGGCATTTTGGATGCAGGTCTGCCCGCCGCGATCCCGCCGACGATCTATGCGCGGGTGGGCGACGTGCCCGCAGCCATGCTCGTCGCGCTCGCCGTGATTGTGGCGGTCCGCCGACATGTCGCCAAACGGCACCTCTGATCGCCTCGCCGCGGACTTAGCCGGAATCCTTTGACAACCGTAGTCCCACGGTTGACAGACTGCACGCGGGCTCCCCATTCTGCACCAGCTGCAAAAGACAGCGGTGCGTTGCTAAATTTCTCCGCAATGTTTCCCAATAAGAGGGTCTGATTTGACGGTGCTGACACCCGAGGCACGCTTGATGATTGCGCCGAGGGTGATGTTTGGAGGGCTGAGGAAATGTCGAAAGCGCCCAACCCTGTTGACAAATATGTCGGCAGTCGCGTGCGTATGCGCCGCATCATGTTGGGCATGAGCCAGGAAAAGCTCGGTGAAGCTTTGGGCCTGACTTTCCAGCAGATCCAGAAATACGAGAAGGGCACCAACCGGGTCGGCGCGAGCCGCATCCAGCAGATCGCCGAGATTCTCCAGGTGCCGGTGTCGTTTCTGTTCGAGGGCGGGCCGAGCGGTGTGCCGGGCCCGGAAGGCTTCAGCGAAGGCGCCTCGCCCTCTTACGTCTCGGATTTCCTCGCGACATCGGAGGGACTCGCCTTGACCAAGGCGTTCACCCGAATCACCGATTCCAAGATGCGCCGCTCCATCGTCGACCTCGTCGAGCAGATCGCCGCCCGCGAAGGCCCCGACAAGCGCTGACGCGTCCTCGCAATGGCGATTTGAGACTGCGCCAAATCTGGCCTATGTCGTCATTTGCGACCGCGCCCTCGATGCGCGTCCTTTCCGATGATGCGATTCAAAGGCATAGATGCGTTCATGGCCAGCTCCAATTGGTTCGATTCCCAAACCATTCTCGATGGCATCCGGCGCTGGGTTGAGATCGAGACGCCGACGGAAGCACCTGAACAGGTCAACAAGCTGATCTCCGTGGTCGCGGAGCAATACCGCGATCTGCCCGTGACGCTCGAGCGCGTCGCCGGCGTCGGCGGCTGCGGCGACCATCTCGTGGCGCGTTCGACCTGGGGCCAGCACGAGCCGGGCATCCTGGTGCTGAGCCACCTCGATACCGTTCATCCCATGGGCTTCATCAACCGCCTGCCGTTCAAGGTCGAAGGCGACAGTGCGTTCGGTCCGGGCATCTACGACATGAAAGGCGGCGCCTACATCGCCCATCACGCCTTTGGTGCGCTCTGCGCCGCCGGCGATCGTTCGCCGCTCGGCATCACCCACATGTTCACCTCCGACGAGGAGATCGGCAGCCCGACCTCGCGTGCGCTGATCGAGCAGGAAGGGCGCAAGGCCAAATACGTGCTGGTGACGGAGCCGGCGCGCGACGGCGGCAGGATCGTCACGGGGCGCAAGGGCGTCGGACGCTTCCGAGTCTTCATCAAGGGCGTCCCCGCTCATGCCGGCACGCGACCCGGGGACGGCCGAAGTGCCGTCCGCGAGCTCGCCAACGTGATCCTGGCGCTGGAGGGAATGAACGACCTGAAGCGCGGCGTCACCGTCAATGTCGGCGTGGTGCGCGGCGGCACGCGCCCCAATGTGACGCCGGAAGAGGCCTATGCCGAAGTCGATCTGCGCGTGCTGAGCCTCAACGACGCGGACGAGTTCGTCGGCAAGATCCTCGCGCTCACGTCGAAGACCGACGGCGTCACCGTTGAGATCACCGGCGAACTCAATCGTCCGCCTTACGAGAAGAGCAATGCAGGCGCCGCACTCTACGAGCATGCGAAGACACTCGCAGCCGAGATCGGCTTCGAGCTGATCGACACCCACACCGGCGGCGGCTCGGACGGCAATTTCACCGCCGCGCACACCGCGACGCTCGACGGGCTCGGCGTCGACGGCAAGGGCGCGCACACCCATTACGAGCAGCTCTACGTCTCGTCGCTCGCGCCGCGCGCGCGGCTGCTCCATCGCCTGTATCAGACGCTGCGATGAGCGAACGCAAATCAGTTTCCGAGCGCGATGACAGCGAGCGCGCCTTCTTCGGGCGCCGCAAGGGCCACAAGCTCAGGCAGCACCAGGCCGGGCTGATCAATCATCTGCTGCCGCATCTTGCGCTCGACATCGCGAGCGAAGCGTCGGCGAATGCCGGCGAGATATTCGACCCCGCGGCGAGCGAGCTGCGGCTCGAGATCGGCTTCGGCGGCGGCGAGCATCTCGCGGCCGAGGCGCAAAACTTTCCCGCCACCGGCTTCATCGGCTGCGAGCCCTATGTCAACGGCATGGCAAAAATCCTCGCGCAGATCGAGGCGGCCAATATCGGCAACATCCGCCTGTTCGCGGGCGATGCAGCGGAGCTCTTGGCTTGGCTTCCGCAAGCCTCATTGTCGCGGATCGACCTGATCCATCCCGATCCCTGGCCGAAACGGCGGCACTGGAAGCGGCGCTTCGTGCAGGACAGGACCATTGCCGCAATGGCGCGCGTGCTGAAGCCTGGCGGCGAATTCCGCTTCGTCTGCGACATCGACGATTACTGTGCCTGGACGTTGTCGCATCTTGCGCGCTCTTCGGATTTCGTCTGGCTTGCGGAACGCGCCGACGATTTCCGGCAGCCCTGGGCGGGCTACACCATGACGCGCTACGGCCGGAAAGCCGCGCGCGAAGGGCGCAAGGCGGCCTATCTGCGGTTTCAGCGAGTGTAGATACTTCGCGCGGCTCGTCCGCAGTCGTCATGCCCGGGCGTGTCCCGGGCATCCACGGACTTCCTTTCTTCGGTCGCGAAGAACGTGGATGGCCGGGACAAGCCCGGCCATGACGGCAAAGCTGGATGCCTTGATTTCAGATCGTCTGCCGGTTGCGCCAGAAATTCACGACGCGTTCGGCGGTCGTCGGCATCAGGCGCGTGAAATTCATGCGCGCGGTCTCGACGTCGGCATCGGCCGGGGTGCGGTGCGGGCCGTACCAGAGCAGGATAAGCGCGCGCACCGTGGGCCAGCCGAGATTGAGCACGCGCCCCAGGATCAAAATCGGATCGTAGCGATCACCGGCGATCAGGCGGTCGAGCATCGAAAGGCGGACACCGGACATCGCCGAGAGCGAGGCAATCGATTCCTCGTATTTGTGCGCCTTGGCGAAACCGAGCAGCGCGCTCTCGCCGAGATGGCCATCACGATGCAGGGCCAGCACCGTGCGCTGTGCCGCCGAGAAGTCGCGGCGCGGCCCCGGCGGCAGCGCCGCCTCCTCGATGGCCGCCATCGCGCGCTTGATCTCGATCTGGCGCGCGGGATTGACCACGCTGGAGAGGCGACGGCGGATGACGTCGAGCGTACCGTCGAGAAGCTCCTTCAGGTGCTCGCCCGAGAGATCGTTGCGCTGACCGATCTTGAGCGTCAGCACGCCGTCCTGCGCGGCGCGCTTGATCAGCTCGGAATAGCTGCCGGGCGAGAACACCGCACCGGCATTGCCAGCGGCGCGACGCACCACGTCGCGATCACCGCGCTCGACCAGCACGTCGGTAACGACAGCCGGCAAGGTGGGGCGATCCGTCATCGCCAGCAAATGACTCTGACCCTTCAACCGCGCGATCTCGACCAGGGCGGCCTCGTCGAGCACGGGCGAGCGGCGCAGCACAGGGCCCGCCACCATAATCTCGTTTTCGCGCGCGAGCTGGTTCACCAGATGCGGCGGCGCGTTGCCGAGGCGCGAGAAGCGCTCGGCAAGATCGATGCGCGAGGCGAGCTCGGCATGCGGGACGAGATCAATCAGGAGATTGTCGAACAGATCGATCAGTTCGGGGCCGAGTTTTTCGGCATCCCGGAAAAACAATGCAGAGATGGCCCGCGCGATCTCGCCGCGACGCCGCGGATCGCCGCGTTTGACGATATCGTCCAGTCCAGGGATCAGCGACGTGGCAACGGTCATGAAACGCAACTCGGGATCTGGCACGCCGTGGGCGCGCCGTAGCTCAAGCCGCCCCACAATCGGGGAATCTAGGCCTGCTTGATGAAGGAAGCGTTGCGCGGCGGACCGTCCGAAGGTCGCAAAAAGCCTCGTCCTCCCTGCAATGGGCCTTGTCCGGGAGGGTGGAAAAGGCTATATCAGCGCCAATTCATCTTCTCATACGATCCGCGTAGTGAGAGTGGGCCCGAAAGGACCCGCTCTTTTTTATTACCTGAACGCGGCTTGGCGGAAGATGCGGCCCGACGCGTTGTCGGGAGAGTTCCGAAGCGGGCTTTGAAATTAACCGAGCCTTAACCATCGAGCGCCTGACCCCTGCTATGACCGAACCGAACTCTGGTTCCACGGATGCCGAATTGCTGGCCGAGCCGCGGCTCGTGGTCGAGCCGGGCGTCGCGGCCCGGGTGTCCGCGGTTGCAGCTCCGGTGCTCCAGGGCATGGGCTATCGCCTGGTGCGGATCCGCATTTCCGGAGAGGCCGGCTGCACCGTGCAGATCATGGCCGAGCGGCCGGACGGCTCGATGCAGATCGAGGATTGCGAGGCGATCTCGCGGGCGCTGTCGCCCGTGCTCGACGTCGCCGACCCCATCGATCGCGCCTACCGGCTGGAAATCTCCTCGCCGGGGATCGACCGCCCCCTGGTGCGACGCTCCGATTTCGAGCGCTATGCTGGACATCTGGTGAAGATCGAGATGGCGGTCGCCCATGAGGGACGGAAGCGGTTCCGCGGCACGCTCGGTGCTGTCGAGGGCGATCGCGTGCATCTGCATCGCGACGACGTCAAGGCGGGTGATGATCCCGACGTTCTCCTGACCATGGAGGATATCGGCGAGGCACGGCTGGTGCTGACCGACGAGCTGATCGCGGAATCGATGCGTCGCGGCAAGGCCGAGGCGCGCGAGATGCGCCGCAATCTCGGCCTCGAGCCGCCGCCGGCGCCGCACGCCAAGATCAGCGAGAAGACCACCAAGAACACCAAGCCGAACAAGAAGCCGGCCCCGACCAATACGAAGAAACACCGCCTTGCCGCCGAACGCGCGCGGCGCGGCGAGATCGAGCCTGACGAAGGAGACTAGCCATGGCAGTCAGCGCCAATCGACTTGAATTGCTCCAGATCGCGGACGCCGTTGCGCGCGAGAAATCGATCGACCGCGGCATCGTCATCGCCGCGATGGAGGACGCCATCGCCAAAGCGGCACGGGCCCGTTATGGCAGCGAGACTGACGTTCACGCCGAGATCGACCCGAAGAAGGGCGAGCTGCGGCTGTCGCGCCACATGCTGGTGGTCGATAAGGTGGAAAACCATTCCAACCAGATCTCGCTGGTGGATGCGCAGCGCGCCAATCCCGGTGCCCAGGTCGGCGACACCATCGCCGACACGCTGCCGCCGCTGGAATATGGCCGCATCGCCGCGCAGTCGGCCAAGCAGGTGATCGTGCAGAAAGTGCGCGAGGCCGAGCGCGACCGGCAATATCAGGAATTCAAGGACCGCATCGGCGACATCGTCAACGGCGTCGTCAAGCGCGTCGAATATGGCAGCGTGATCGTCGATCTCGGTCGTGGTGAAGCCATCATCCGCCGCGACGAGATGCTGCCGCGCGAAGTGTTCCGCAACGGCGACCGCGTCCGCGCCTACATCTTCGACGTCCGCCGCGAGACGAGAGGCCCGCAGATCTTCCTCTCCCGCACCCATCCGCAGTTCATGGCAAAGCTGTTCGCGCAGGAAGTGCCGGAGATCTATGACGGCATCGTCGAGATCAAGGCGGTCGCCCGCGATCCTGGCTCGCGCGCGAAAATCGGCGTGATTTCCCGCGATTCCTCGGTCGATCCGGTCGGCGCCTGCGTCGGCATGCGCGGCTCGCGCGTGCAGGCGGTGGTGAACGAATTGCAGGGCGAGAAGATCGACATCATTCCCTGGTCGCCCGACATCGCGACCTTCGTGGTCAACGCGCTGGCGCCGGCGGAAGTCTCCAAGGTCGTCATCGACGAAGATCGCGAGCGCATCGAGGTCGTCGTCCCCGATACCAACAACCAGCTTTCGCTCGCGATCGGCCGCCGCGGCCAGAACGTGCGTCTGGCCTCGCAGCTCACCGGCTGGGACATCGACATCCTGACCGAGCAGGAGGAATCGGAGCGCCGCCAGGCGGACTTCGAGAACTCCACCCGCGTCTTCATGGAATCGCTCAACGTCGACGAAGTGGTCGGCCAGTTGCTGGCGTCCGAAGGCTTCACCTCGGTCGAGGAACTCGCGATGGTGGACGTCAAGGAACTCGCCAGCATCGAGGGTTTTGACGAGGAGACCGCGCAGGAGCTCCAGAACCGCGCCCGCGAATATCTCGAGCAGCTGGAAGCCGAGCTCGAGGCCAAGCGCAAGGAACTCGGCGTCGAGGACGCGCTCAAGGACGTGCCCGGCGTGACCTCGAAAATGCTGGTGAAGTTCGGCGAGAATGACATCAAGACCGTCGACGACCTCGCCGGCTGCGCCACCGACGATCTGGTCGGCTGGACCGAGCGCAAGGAAGGCGGCGAGCCGACCAAGCATGCTGGTGCGCTCGACGGCATCGACATCTCCCGTGACGATGCCGAAGCGATGATCATGCAGGCCCGCGTCAAGGCCGGCTGGATCACCGAGGCCGATCTTGCCAAGCCCGAAGAGGCCGAGGCGACCGAAGATCAGCCGGCTTAAGGCGTGTTCAGCGAAAGTGGAGACCGGTTTTGCGTAAAGAACACGCGACTTAGAAGGCGAAGGAGGATGTCGACCGGATGCTCGCCAGCACTGACAGCGAACTCGACCATGGGCCGCGGACCGAAAAGTCCGCGACCATGCGGATGTGCGCGGTCAGCCGCGAGGTCCGGCCGATCGACGAGCTGATCCGCTTCGTCGTATCGCCCCAAGGCGACATAGTTCCCGATCTCAAGCGCAAGCTGCCCGGACGTGGCATGTGGATCACCGCCTCACGGCAGGTGGTTGCGGAAGCCGTGCGGCGTCACCAATTTAGCAAGGCCTTCAAGCGCGACCTGCGCACCCCCCAGACGCTTCCCGCCGACATCGAGACGCTCCTGGTTCGGAGCGTGACGGAAGCCCTTGGGATCGCCGCCAAGGCGGGCCAGGTCGTGGCTGGCTTCGGCAAGGTCGAGAGCGCCCTTCGGGAAGGTACGGTCGAGGTCCTGATCCATGCCAGCGACGGGGCCGCGGACGGAATCCGCAAATTGGACATGCTGGCGCGTCAAAATGCCGGAAATCGCGGCGCCAGGCCGCCGATTCCCGTCATCACCGCGCTGAAATCGATAGAATTGGATTTGGCACTGACCCGGTCAAATGTGATACATGCTGCGCTGCTCGCGGGCCCGGCGAGCAGGTCATTCCTGTCACGTAGCCAGATGCTGGTCCGATACCGGATGGCGGACGATGACAAGACGGCCGAAAAGCACGGCCAGGATTTCTGAGAGACAACGACGAACCGATACGACGGTGCGGCAACGCACAACGACAACAGATCAGGATTAGGACTGCTGAATGGTTGATACCAAGACCCCTGGCGACAAGAAGCTGAGCGTTCCGAGCAAGACGCTATCGCTCAAGCCGCGCGTCGAAACGGGCACCGTGCGCCAGAGCTTCAGCCATGGCCGCAGCAAGCAGGTCGTGGTCGAGAAGCGCGGCAAGCGCCGCATTGGCGACGGCCCCGAGCCGCACGCGCCCGAGGTGACGGCGAAGCCGGCACCGGCCGCGCCCGCGCCGTCGCGCCCGGCGCCACCGCCCGCCTCGCCGCGCAACGCCGGTTCCGGCGTGGTGCTGCGTACCCTGACCGAGGACGAACGTTCCGCCCGTGCCAGCGCGCTGGCCGATGCCAAGCTGCGCGAGGTCGAGGAACGCCGCCAGGCCGAGGAAGAGGCCCAGCGCCGCGCGGTCCGCGAGGCCGCCGAACGCGCCGAGCGCGAAGCCGCCGAGGCCCGCCGCAAGGCCGAGGACGAGCGTCATCGCCACGAGGACGAAGCCAAGCGGAAGGCCGAGACCGAGGCCAAGAAGCGTTTCGGCGAAGGCGAGCAGCCTTCTGCCGCACGTCCCGCAACGGCAGCTCCGACCGCTCCTGCGCCGCGACCCGGCGCCCCCGCGGCGCGGCCCGGCACCCCCATGACGGCACGTCCCGGAACAACGACGGCGCGGCCTGCAACCACGACCGCGCAGCGTCCGGGTGGACCGGCTGGCCGCGGCCCCGCAGTTGCCGCCGAGCCCGACGAGGAGGAGGCTCCGCGCCAGATCCGTCGCGGTCCCGGCGGCGCCATGCGTCCCGCGGCGGCCCCCAAGACCACGCACAAGCCCGGCCCGCAGAAGGAACGCGGTCGCCTCACCGTCGTCACCGCGCTCAACGCCGATGACGTGCGCGAGCGCTCGATCGCCTCGTTCCGCCGCCGCACCCAGCGCCTCAAGGGCCATGCCTCGAACGAGCCCAAGGAAAAGCTCGTCCGCGAGGTGACGATCCCGGAAGCGATCACCATCCAGGAACTCGCCAACCGCATGTCCGAGCGCGCGGTCGACGTCATCCGCATGCTGATGAAGCAGGGCGCGATGCACAAGATCACCGACGTGATAGACGCCGACACCGCGCAGCTGATCGCCGAAGAGCTCGGCCACACCGTCAAGCGCGTCGCCGCCTCGGACGTCGAAGAAGGCCTGTTCGACCAGGTCGACGATTCCACCGATACCGAGACGCGTTCGCCAGTCGTGACCGTGATGGGCCACGTCGACCACGGCAAGACCTCGCTGCTCGACGCGCTACGCCATGCCAACGTGGTCTCCGGCGAAGCCGGCGGCATCACCCAGCATATCGGCGCCTATCAGGTGCTGTCGCCCGAGAGCGGCAAGAAGATCACCTTCATCGACACGCCCGGCCACGCCGCGTTCACCGCGATGCGTGCCCGCGGCGCCAAGGTCACCGACATCGTCGTGCTGGTGGTCGCGGCCGATGACGGCGTGATGCCGCAGACGGTCGAAGCTATCAATCACGCCAAGGCGGCAGGCGTGCCGATCATCGTTGCCATCAACAAGATCGACAAGCCCGATGCCAAGCCCGAGCGCGTCCGCACCGAGCTGCTCCAGCACGAGGTACAGGTCGAATCCTTCGGCGGCGAAGTCGTCGACGTCGAAGTGTCCGCCAAGAACAAGACCAATCTCGACAAGCTGCTCGAGATGATCGCGCTGCAGGCCGAAATCCTCGACCTGAAGACCAATTCGGAGCGTCCGGCCGAAGGCACCGTGATCGAGGCCAAGCTCGATCGCGGCCGTGGTCCGGTCGCGACCGTGCTGGTCCAGCGCGGCACGCTCCGTGTCGGTGACATCATCGTCGCCGGGGCCGAGATGGGCCGCGTCCGCGCGCTGATCTCCGATCAGGGCGAGACGGTACAGGAGGCCGGTCCCTCGGTGCCGGTCGAGGTGCTCGGCTTCAACGGTCCGCCGGAGGCCGGCGATCGTCTCGCCGTGGTCGAGAACGAAGCCCGCGCCCGCCAGGTCACCAGCTACCGCGCGCACCAGAAGCGCGAGAACGCGGCGGCCTCGATCTCCGGCATGCGCGGCTCGCTCGAGCAGATGATGTCGCAATTGAAGACGGCGGGCCGCAAGGAATTCCCGCTGATCGTCAAGGCCGACGTGCAGGGCTCGCTGGAAGCGATCCTCGGCTCGCTGGAGAAGCTCGGCACCGACGAAGTCGCCGCCCGCATCCTGCATGCCGGCGTCGGCGGCATCTCGGAATCAGACGTGACGCTCGCGGAAGGCTTCAACGCCGCGATCATCGGCTTCTCGGTCCGAGCCAACAAGGAGGCCGCCGCGGCCGCCAAGCGCAACGGCATCGAGATCCGCTACTACAACATCATCTACGACCTCGTGGACGACGTGAAGAAGGCGATGAGCGGCCTGCTCGCGCCGACCTTGCGCGAAACCATGCTGGGCAATGCCGAGATCCTGGAGATCTTCAACATCTCCAAGGTCGGCAAGGTCGCCGGCTGCCGCGTCACCGACGGCACCGTGGAACGCGGCGCCAATGTGCGCCTGATCCGCGACAACGTCGTCGTGCACGAAGGCAAGCTGTCGACGCTCAAGCGCTTCAAGGACGA
Organism: Bradyrhizobium sp. C-145; assembly: GCF_023375135.1. Lineage (NCBI taxonomy): Bacteria > Pseudomonadati > Pseudomonadota > Alphaproteobacteria > Hyphomicrobiales > Nitrobacteraceae > Bradyrhizobium > Bradyrhizobium sp. C-145. The sequence goes on from NZ_CP088150.1 coordinate 9,379,839, forward strand.
AGTGAAGGAAGTCCAGTCCGGCCAGGAGTGCGGCATGGCCTTCGAGAACTATCACGACATGCGTGCCGGTGACGTCATCGAGTGTTATCGCGTGGAGACGATCCAGCGCTCCCTGTAAGTCCAAATCTTACCGAAGCGTTCGGATCTTTTTGAACTGAAATTGCGAGAGTGCGATGGCCGGATTTTTCCGGCCATCCACCTCTCTTCGTTTCAACAGGACAAATGACAATGCCCGTGTCCCAAACACGGGCATGACGAGGTGATTTTCGAGAATGCCCCGCCATCATCAAAAGAAGAGTTCCGCAGCCGGAGGCTCGCAACGTCAGTTGCGCGTCGGCGAGCAGGTTCGCCATGCGATGGCCGAGATTCTGGCGCAAGGCAACGTGCATGATGCGGATCTCGAAGGTCACATCATCACCGTGCCGGAGGTGCGGATGTCGCCGGACCTGAAGCTCGCGACAATCTACGTGATGCCGCTCGGTGGCCGCGACACCGAGATCGTCATCGCTGCGCTCGAGCGCAACAAGAAATTCCTGCGCGGCGAAGTCGCGCGGCGCGTTAACCTGAAATTTGCACCTGACATTCGCTTCCGCGTCGACGAACGATTCGACGAGGCGGAACGGATCGAGAAGCTTTTGCGAACACCTGCGGTGCAGAAGGACTTGGAACAGGATCCGGATTCGGATCGGGAAGAAGAACGATGACGATGGACCCGGCTCACGACACGATCAGCGGCGAACAGGGCGATCAACGCGACGTGCAGACAAATAATTTTGCGGATCTGGGCAGCAATTCTCAATCGTACCAGGAGCCGCGCCGCGTCAACAACGATCCGCGCGCCAAGCAGCAGCAGAAGGGCAACCAGCCGCGCCGCGACCGGCGCGACGTCCACGGCTGGGTCGTGCTCGACAAGCCGATCGGCATGACCTCGACCCAGGCCGTCGCCGTGCTCAAGCGCCTGTTCAACGCCAAGCGCGCGGGACATGCCGGCACGCTCGATCCGCTCGCCTCGGGCGGCCTGCCGATCGCACTCGGCGAAGCCACCAAGACCGTTCCCTTCGTGATGGACGGCCGCAAGCGCTACCAGTTCACCGTATGCTGGGGCGAGGAACGCGACACCGACGATATCGAGGGTCGGGTCACCGCGACCTCCGACCAGCGCCCGACCCGGGAGGCCATCCTGGCCCTGTTGCCCCGCTTCACCGGGGTGATCGAGCAGATTCCGCCGCGCTATTCCGCGATCAAGGTCCAGGGCGAGCGCGCCTATGACCTCGCCCGCGACGGCGAGGTCGTGGAGCTGGCGCCCCGCCCCGTCGAGATTCACCATTTAACCCTTGTGGATCAACCGGATAACGACCGGGCCGTGTTCGAGGCCGAGTGCGGCAAGGGCACCTATGTCCGGGCGCTGGCCCGCGATATGGGCCGGATTCTCGGCACTTATGGCCATATCTGCGCGCTGCGGCGGACCCTGGTCGGCCCATTTGGCGAAAACGACATGATTCCGCTGGATCAGCTGGAGGCTTTGTGCGATAGAGCCGCGTCCGGCGAGGGCAGCCTCGCCGACGCGCTTTTGCCCGTTGAGACCGCGCTGGACGACATCCCGGCACTGGCCGTCACTCGGGCTGATGCGGCAAGGCTCCATCGGGGCCAGGCCGTTTTGTTGCGCGGACGGGATGCGCCCACTTGTAGCGGCACAGTCTATGTCACGGTGGCAGGCCGTCTTTTGGCGCTTGCCGAAGTTGGCAATGGCGAAATCATCCCCAAGCGTGTGTTCAACCTGACCGGCCTGACTGCCAGCCCCGGTCGCAACGAGAGAAATTGACGATGTCGATTGCCGCAGAACGCAAAGCGGAAGTCATCAAGACCAATGCCACCAAGGCCGGCGACACCGGCTCGCCCGAGGTTCAGGTCGCGATCCTGTCGGAACGCATCAACAACCTCACCAACCATTTCAAGACCCACGTGAAGGACAACCATTCGCGTCGCGGCCTCTTGAAGCTGGTCTCGACCCGCCGCTCGCTCCTCGACTACCTCAAAAAGAAGGACGAGGCGCGGTACAAGGCGCTGCTCGAGAAGCACAACATTCGTCGTTAAGAGTTCCTGCGCGCGCCACTGGCGCGCGTTTTCGCGCGTGGTTTCGAACGAAAGCGCTTCCTTAAAGGTTTTTGATCGAGGCTGCGTGCGCGTCGGATGCGAGCCGTTGACGGCGAACATCCGGGGCATGATGAGCGAAGACCAAGGTTCGGTGTTCGCGTTCGTGCCGACTGACAGTCCAGCAGCAATCCGGCGGCTGGGCACAACGGGCAAGGCGCCCGTATGACCCGAAAGGATGGACGCCATCCGACATCCAAAAACCATGGCAGGATCGCAGGACGCTGATCACCCGCTCCGATCAGCGCCTCGCAATCTTGCGCATGGTTTTTGTTTTTCGAAGCGTGTCCCTTCTTTCGAGAACCCATGAAAGAAGACCTCTATGTTCAATAAGCATTCAGTCGAGATCGACTGGGGCGGACGCCCTCTCAAGCTCGAAACCGGCAAGATCGCCCGTCAGGCCGACGGCGCCGTCATCGCCACCTATGGTGAGACCGTGGTGCTTGCCACGGTCGTCGCGGCGAAGGCGCCGCGCGAAGGCGTCGACTTCCTGCCGCTGACTGTTGACTACCAGGAAAAGACCTACGCTGCGGGGCGCATTCCCGGCGGCTATTTCAAGCGCGAGGGACGTCCGACCGAGAAGGAGACGCTGGTCTCCCGCCTGATCGACCGTCCGATCCGCCCGCTGTTCGTCGACGGTTGGCGCAACGAGACCCAGGTGATCGTCACCGTGCTCTCGCACGACATGGAAAACGATCCCGATATCGTGGCGATGGTCGCGGCCTCCGCCGCGCTGACGCTGTCCGGCGTGCCGTTCAAGGGCCCGATCGGCGCGGCGCGTGTCGGCTTTGCCAATGACGAATTCGTCCTCAACCCGACGCTCGACGAGATGGTCGACACCCAGCTCGATCTCGTCGTCGCCGGCACCGCCGACGCCGTGCTGATGGTGGAATCGGAAGCCAAGGAGCTCAACGAAGACGTGATGCTCGGCGCCGTGATGTTCGGTCACCGCCACTTCCAGCCGGTCATCAACGCGATCATCGAGCTCGCCGAGAAGGCCGCCAAGGAGCCGCGCGAAGTCACCGCGATCGACAATTCGGCGATCGAAAAGGAAATGCTCGGCCTGATCGAGCAGGAGCTGCGCGCCGCCTACGCGATCCCCGTGAAGCAGGAGCGTTATGCCGCGGTCGGCGTCGCCAAGGAAAAGGTGATGGCCCACTACTTCCCGGAGGGCCAGGAGCCGAAATACGACAAGCTCCGTATCGCCGGCGTGTTCAAGGAGCTCGAGGCCAAGATCGTTCGCTGGAACGTCCTCGACACCGGCAAGCGCATCGACGGCCGCGACGTCAAGACGGTGCGCAACATCGTCGCCGAAGTCGGCGTGCTGCCGCGCGCCCACGGCTCGGCGCTGTTCACCCGCGGCGAGACCCAGGCGATGGTCGTGACCACACTCGGCACCGGTGAGGACGAGCAGTACATCGACGCGCTGTCGGGGACGTACAAGGAAACATTCCTGCTGCACTACAACTTCCCGCCCTACTCGGTCGGCGAGACCGGCCGCCTCGGCGGCACCAAGCGCCGCGAGATCGGCCACGGCAAGCTCGCCTGGCGCGCGATCCACCCGGTGCTGCCGCCGCATCACGAGTTCCCCTACACAACGCGCGTGGTGTCGGAGATCACCGAATCCAACGGCTCCTCCTCGATGGCTTCGGTCTGCGGCGCCTCGCTGGCGCTGATGGATGCCGGCGTGCCGCTCAAGCGGCCGACCGCGGGCATCGCGATGGGCCTGATCCTCGAGGACAAGCGCTTTGCGGTTCTTTCGGACATCCTCGGTGACGAGGACCATCTCGGTGACATGGACTTCAAGGTCGCCGGTACCGAACAGGGCATCACCTCGCTCCAGATGGACATCAAGATCGAGGGCATCACCGAAGAGATCATGCGCGTCGCCCTTGGCCAGGCCAAGGAAGGCCGCATCCACATCCTCGGCGAGATGGCCAAGGCCCTGACCGCGGCCCGCGCCGAGCTCGGCGAATACGCGCCGCGCATCGAGAGCTTCAAGATCCCGACCGACAAGATCCGCGAAGTGATCGGCACCGGCGGCAAGGTGATCCGCGAGATCGTCGAGAAGACCGGCGCCAAGGTCAACATCGAGGACGACGGCACCGTGAAGGTCGCCTCCAGCGACGGCGAGGCGATGAAGGCCGCGATCAAGTGGATCAAGTCGATCGCGTCCGAGCCGGAAGTCGGCCAGATCTATGACGGCACCGTCGTCAAGGTGATGGAGTTCGGCGCCTTCGTGAACTTCTTCGGCTCCAAGGACGGCCTCGTCCACATCAGCCAGCTCGCGGCCAACCGCGTGCAGAAGACCTCCGACGTCGTCAAGGAAGGCGACAAGGTCAAGGTCAAGCTGCTCGGCTTCGACGACCGCGGCAAGACCCGCCTGTCGATGAAGGTAGTCGACCAGACCACCGGCGAAGACCTCGAAGCCAAGGAGAAGGCCGCCGAGGGCGAGAAGGCTCCGCGCGAAGCGGCCGGCGAGTAAGTTCTCGCGACACGGTCAAAAACACGAAGGGCGGCCGAAAGGCCGCCCTTTTTGTTTGTGGCTTGTCCCGGGCAACGTGCGCCCCCTCTCCCGCTTGCGGGAGAGGCGTAGGCGGCCTATGGCCGCCGTTCTCAGATGAAGAACGCCGATGCAAGGCATCGGCTACCTTCGGCGCGACCTCTCCCGCAAGCGGGAGAGGTGCAAGACCTCAAGCCGCGATGTCGAACCGGTCGAGGTTCATCACCTTGGTCCAGGCTTTGGCGAAGTCCTTCACGAACTTCTCCTTGGAGTCCGAGGTGGCATAGACCTCGGCGAAGGCGCGGAGCTGCGAGTGCGAGCCGAAGATCAGGTCGGAACGCGTGCCGGTCCACTTCACCGCGTTGGTCTTGCGGTCGCGGGCCTCGTAGGTGCCGTCGGCAACCGGCGCCCATTGCGTGCTCATGTCGAGCAAGTTGACGAAGAAGTCGTTGCTCAGCGTGCCCACCTTCGCGGTGAAGACGCCGTGCTTCGAACCGTTCGCATTGGCGCCGAGCACACGCAGGCCACCGACCAGCACGGTTAGCTCGGGCCCGGTGAGCTTCAACAGCTGCGCGCGATCGACGAGCGCCTCTTCAGGCATCATGAACTGATGCTTCTTGCCGGTGTAGTTGCGGAAACCATCGGCCCGCGGCTCCAGCGGCGCGAAGGAGGCAGCATCCGTCTGCTCCTGCGAAGCGTCCATGCGGCCCGGCGCGAAGGCGACCTTGACGTCGACGCCGGCATCCTTGGCGGCCTTCTCGACCGCGGCGGTGCCGCCGAGCACGATCAGGTCCGCAAGCGAGACCTTCTTCGCGCCTGAGGACGCGTTGAAGTCCTTCTGGATCGCTTCGAGCTTGCCGAGGACCTTGGCGAGCTGAGCCGGCTGATTCACCTCCCAGTCCTTCTGCGGCGCGAGGCGAATGCGAGCGCCGTTGGCGCCGCCACGCTTGTCCGAGCCGCGGAACGTCGAAGCCGACGCCCACGCGGTCGAGACTAGCTCCGACACCGACAGACCCGAGGCCAGGATCTTGGTCTTCAGCGAGGCAATGTCCTGCTCGCCGACCAGCTCGTGATTCACGGCCGGAATCGGATCCTGCCAGATCAGCGTCTCCTTCGGCACCAGCGGTCCGAGATAGCGCTGGATCGGGCCCATATCGCGATGGGTGAGCTTGAACCAGGCGCGGGCGAAGGCGTCCGCAAACTGATCGGGATGCTCGAGGAAGCGCCGCGAGATCTTCTCATAGGCTGGATCGAAGCGGAGCGAGAGGTCCGTCGTCAGCATGGTCGGCACATGCTTCTTGGACTTGTCGAAGGCATCGGGAATGACGGCCTCGGAGTTCTTGGCCTTCCACTGCTGCGCCCCCGACGGCGCCTTCGTCAGCTCCCATTCGTACTTGAACAGATTCTCGAAGAAGTAGTTGCTCCACTTGGTGGGCGTCTGCGACCAGGTGACTTCCGGGCCGCCGGTGATCGCATCGGCGCCGACGCCGGTGCCGTGCTTGCTTTTCCAGCCGAGGCCCTGATCTTCCAGCGCGCCCGCTTCCGGTTCCGGACCGACCAGCGACGGATCGCCCGCGCCGTGGGCCTTGCCGAACGTGTGACCGCCGGCGATCAGTGCGACGGTTTCCTCGTCGTTCATCGCCATGCGCAAGAAGGTCTCGCGGATGTCCTTGGCCGCCGCGATCGGATCCGGCTTGCCGTTCGGGCCTTCCGGATTGACGTAGATGAGGCCCATCTGCACCGCGCCGAGCGGCTCGGCGAGCTGACGCTCACCGCTGTAGCGCTCATCGCCCAGCCAGGTGCCTTCGGGACCCCAATAGAGCTCTTCCGGCTCCCAGACGTCGGCGCGGCCACCCGCAAAACCAAACGTCTTGAAGCCCATCGATTCCAGCGCGACGTTGCCGGCCAGCACCATCAAATCGGCCCAGGAGATCTTGCGGCCGTATTTCTGCTTGATCGGCCAGAGCAGGCGGCGTGCCTTGTCGAGGTTGGCGTTGTCGGGCCAGCTGTTGAGCGGCGCGAAGCGCTGCTGACCGGCGCCGGCGCCACCGCGGCCGTCGGTGATGCGGTAAGTGCCCGCGCTGTGCCAGGCCATGCGGATCATCAGGCCGCCGTAATGACCGAAGTCGGCCGGCCACCATTCCTGCGAATCCGTCATCAGGGCTGTCAGGTCCTTAACGACCGCGTTCAGGTCGAGCGACTTGAACTCCTTGGCATAGTCGAATTCTTTGCCCATCGGATCGGACAGGTCGGAATTCTTGTGCAGCATCTCGATGCTGAGCTGGGTTGGCCACCAGTCGCGGTTCACGCGCGTGGGTTTTCCGCCCGTAAACGGGCACTTCGAAGTGTCATCCATGATTACCTCCTCTGGTGGCGTCCGACGGCGCCTTTGACCAGGTAGAAATACTCTAAGCGTCGCCTCCCATCAGGTGAAGTTGACTTTAATGATCGCTGCGATAGGATTTTCTGATGATAAACCTGACGCTGCGCCAGCTCCGCTATTTCGATGCACTGGCGCGCCACGGCCATTTCGGCCGCGCAGCCGAGGCCTGCTCGATCTCGCAGCCGGCCTTGTCGATGCAGATCAAGGAGTTGGAAGAGACCCTCGGCGGCCTGCTGCTGGAGCGCAGCGCGCGGCAGGTCGCGCTGACCCGGTTCGGCGAGGAGCTCGCGCAACGCGTCCGCGACATTTTGCGCTCGGTCGATGAGCTCGGCGACTTCGCCCGGGCATCACGGGACCGCTTCGCCGGCCGCCTGCGCATTGGCATGATTCCGACCATCGCGCCCTATCTCTTGCCCAAGATCACCAAGAACCTGACGCGCATGCATCCGGAGCTCGATATCCGCGTGCGCGAGACCATGACGCCGCGACTGATCCAGGAGCTAGTCGAGGGCCGGCTCGACACCGCCATCGTCGCGCTGCCGGTGTCCGAGCCTTCGCTCACCGAGGTCGCGCTGTTCGACGAGAAATTCCTGCTGGTGCGGCCGGGCGCGGACGAGGGCACCCCGGTGCCGTCGCGCGAGATGATGCGGGAGATGCGGCTGTTGCTGCTCGAGGAGGGGCACTGCTTCCGCGATCAGGCGCTGTCCTTCTGCAACATGCAATCGGCGCCGCCGCGCGAGATGCTGGATGCGAATTCCCTCTCGACGCTGGTCCAGATGGTCAGTGCCGGCATCGGCGTCACTTTGATCCCGGAGATGGCGGTGCCGGTGGAGACGCGATCGGCCTCGGTCTCGCTGGCGCGCTTCCGTGACCCCCAACCCTCGCGCACCATCGGCATGATCTGGCGCAAGACCAATCCGCTGGCGCGACAGCTGCTACAGATCTCCGAGGTGGTGTGCCTGTCGGCCGGCAAGGCGCGCCCGCGTCCGGCCGCGCGCAGTCACAGTGCCTGAGCGCCCGATGCCGCATCCGATCATCCGCCCTGCGCGCGCCGACGAACATGACGAGGTCGGCCGCGTCTGGATGGAGAGCTGGGTCTCGACCGGCCTCGCTGAGGCCAGCGACTTCCTGCTGGCAAATCTGCGCGCGCGCGTCCGGCGCGAGATCGAGAACGGCTGGAGCCTGTTCGTCGCCGACGACAACGGCACGATCGCCGCGATGCTGGCGCTGCATCTGCCGAAGCGCTATCTCGACATGCTTTTCGTCGCGCCCGCCTATCAGAGCCAATCGCTCGGCCGGCAATTGCTCGCCTTCACGCGCACGCAACTGCCTGATGAGATGTACCTGCGCTGCGTGCGCGAGAACGAAAAAGCCTGGCGCTGGTATGAGCGCGAGGGCTTCGTATTCGAGAAAGAAGAGATCGAGCCGTCGAACGGGTTCGTGATGAAGTATTATCGGTGGAAGCGGCAGCGACCGACGGGATAGACGACGTTTGCCGGGTGCAGCTTGCGGTTGTCACACTCCCACCCTAGTGTGGGGTGTCCGACGCCCCCTTGCCTCTGATCCCGCTTGGAATTCATGTTTCGATTTGCTGCTTCGGTGCTCGTCCTGCTGTCCTTTCTGGCTCCGGCAGCCGCGCAAACCCCTCCTGCGACCGCAACTCCCTCCGCCCAGACCGCGCCCCAGGCAAAGCCGGCTGCCAAGAAGGCAACGGCGAAGCCGAAGGCTCCGGCTAAACCCACCGAGCAGACGACTGCCGGTCCTTGCGGCGTCGGCGTGATCGCGGCGACGCAGGACCCATTCGTCGTCGAGAAGATCGGCCTAACGGTGTTCGGCAACGAGTATGCGGAAGTGCCGGTTTCCTGGGGCCTTGACGACCTTGTCTTCGCACGTGTGCGTGCGGCGGCGCGCGCCACGCCGCTCAGGCGAATTGCCTACGCCAAAGGCGCGTTCGACGCCTACTATCATCCGAAGCCCAGTCTGTTTCGCAACGAGCGCGAAGAGCTGTCGAACCTGATCCGTCAGATCGCGGGCAATGCCGGCTGCGAACGATATGTCGTCGTCACGCGCGGCGAGGGGATGCTGCCGGGGACCAATCAGCCGCTCCGGGGACTCGGTATTCTCAATCGTGGCGCAGGTATCATCAGCTATTCGTTTCTGTACGCTTATATCGGCGTGACCGTGTTCGACGGCCAGACCTTTGAAATCAAGAAGGGGCCTGGCGTGACGCTGGAAGGCGTCATGAAGCATATGGCTGACAGTTTCGTGCAGGACGAACGTCTTCGCAAAGTAGACAACTCCCTGTTTCCGGTCACGGCGGCCGACTCCGCCGGCAACACGACCCTGCGTGACAACATGCGCGATTTCCTGACGGAGCGGCTAGACAAGATCTTACCGCCCTATTTCGCGCAGTGAGACGCGGTGGGGTATAAGGATGAACGTTCTCGCCGCTGTCGCGATGGTCTCATATGCACTGTTATCGCCAAGCGGCGGACAGGTGCAGCCTGCGCCGAAGCCGGAGTCGGTCAGGCCCGCGGCGAAAAAGCCGACAACCGTCACTCCACGCCGGCCCGCAGAAGCGGGCCCGTGCCAGATCGGCGTCATTCCGATCGCCGGCGACCTCTTCATGGTCGAGAAGTTCGGGCCCCTGAAGTTCCTCGACAAGTACACGCGGACTTCAGTCGCGGCGTGGGCACTCGACGACCTCGTAGTCTCGCGCGTTCGCGCCGCCGCGCCCGGCAGTTCAGTGCGGAGGATACCTTACACACGAGAGGAACTCAGGTCCGGAGGCCACCAGAAGCAGAATCCATTTTTCTATCGTGCAGCCGCTGACGTGAAGGGCTTTGTCCAATTTCTCGCGCCCAAGATCCGTTGCGATCGTTACGTCGTCGTCCACCGGCACGGCGGAACGCAGCGGGAATACGGTATCGGCATCTCGCAATACCCGTATGGCGGCCCCGTGCATCTCTTCGCCATGATGTTCATCCGGGTCTATGACGGTCAGACCCTGGAGTTGACGAAGGAGGCGCCTGCCTTGATGACGGAGGACACCTATATCGAACGCATGACGCACAATTTTCTCGGCGGCCCCTCAACCCAGCTGGATCGCGCGATGTTTCCCGAAAAGCCTGCGGACGTGGTCAACAATCCGGTGCTCCGCGAGGGCGTGCGCACGATGCTGACGAAAAGCCTCGACAAGACATTGCCATCCTTGTTGCAACAACCGGCGCAGACTCCGCCACGCTGATTGAAGGGGTCCGCCGACTTCGCGTTGACCAAGATGTGGCGACCGGGCGCCGCATCCGCCTAGGCATAGTGCGTTGCGAATGCGTAGCAAACGCGTCATGAATTGCGCGCCGTTCGCCTCTCGCCGATGGAAGGTTCCTCGCCATGATCAAGCTCTATTGGTCGCCCCGCTCGCGCTCGTTCACGACGCTCTGGCTGATGGAAGAGAGCGGCCTCGCCTATGAACGCGTGCTGACCGACATCTCGACCGGCGCGCAAAAGGCGCCGGACTATCTGAAGATCAATCCGATGGGCAAGGTGCCGGCGCTGACCGACGGCGACGCCGCGCTCGGCGAGGCCGCTGCGATCTGCGCCTACATTGGCGATCGCTATCCCGAGACCAAGCTCGCGCCCGCTGTGACCGATCCGCGCCGCGCGCGCTATCTGCAATGGCTGTTCTTCTCGCCGGGCTGCATCGAGCCCGCCATCATCCAGATCTACACCAAGATCGAGATCCCGACCTCGACCGCGGCCTGGGGCAGCGCGACACAGGTCTTCGACGTGCTGGAAGCCGCGCTCGAGAAGGGGCCGTGGATTCTCGGCGAGGAATTTTCTGCCGCCGACATCACCATCGGCTCCGGCCTGAATTTCGCGGTGCGGCTGTTCAAGATGGTGCCGTCGCGCCCGGCGTTCGACGCCTATCTCGCGCGCTGCATGGCGCGGCCGGCATTCCAGCGCGCCGAGAAGATCGCGGCGGGGTAAACGGGTGGGCAAAGCGTAAGCGTGTCCACCATCTGTCCCGAATTGTCGAGAGATGGTGGGCACGTCGCTTGCGCTCCTTTGCCCACCCTACAGAATCTCAGCTACTCCGTCTTCAAATCGTCAGGCCTCGGCATCAGGATGATGTTGTAGCCGGAATCGACGTAGTGGATCTCGCCGGTCACGCCGCCGGAGAGATCCGACAACAGATACAGCGCCGAGCCGCCGAGCTCGTCGAGCGTGACGCCGCGGCGCAGCGGCGCATGCTTCTGCTGGAATGCGAACATCGCCCGCGCCTCGCCGATGCCGGAGCCGGCGAGCGTGCGGATGGGGCCTGCGGAGATCGCGTTGACGCGGATGCCGCGCGGCCCGAAATCCGCGGCGAGATAGCGGACTGAGGCTTCCAGCGCCGCCTTGGCCACGCCCATCACGTTGTAATTCGGCATCGCGCGCTCCGAAGCGCCGAAGGTCAGCGTGATCATGCTGCCGCCCTCGGTCATCAGCTCGGCGGCGCGTTTTGCGACCTCCGTGAACGAGAAGCAGGAGATCACCATGGTGCGCGAGAAATTCTCGCGGCTGGTGTCGGCGTAGCGGCCTTTCAGCTCGTTCTTGTCGGCAAAGCCGATCGCGTGGATCACGAAGTCGAGCTTGCCCCATTTCTCGCGGAGCGCAACGAAAGTCGCATCGACGCTGGCGATGTCCTCGACGTCGCACGGCAGCACCAGATCGACGCCGAGCTGCTCCGCCAGCGGCTTGACGCGCTTGCCCAGGGCCTCGCCCTGGAAGGTGAAGGCGAGCTCGGCGCCATGGGCATGCAGCGTCCTCGCCATGCCCCAGGCGATCGAATGATCATTGGCGATGCCCATGATCAGACCGCGCTTGCCTTTCATCAAACCTTCCATCTCACGATCACCTTCCGCTTTCGTCATGCCCTGGGCATCCACGCCCTTCGAAACCTGAGGCCAAGACGTGGATGGCCGGGACAAGCCCGGCCATGACGAGAAAATCAACGGTGCGCCAACAACGCCGTCACGCATCCAGCCGGCTGAACACCAGCGTGGCGTTGGTGCCGCCGAAGCCGAAGGAGTTCGACAGCACGGTGCCGATCTTGACGTTGTCGATGCGCTTGCGCACGATCGGCATGTCCGCGAACACGGGATCGAGCTCCTGGATGTGCGCGCTCTCGCAGATGAAGCCGTTGTTCATCATCAGCAGCGAATAGATCGCTTCCTGCACGCCGGTGGCGCCCAGCGAGTGGCCGGTCAGCGCCTTGGTCGCCGAGATCGGCGGGCACTTCTCGCCGACGCCGAAAACTCTGCGGATCGCATCGATCTCCGGCGGATCGCCGGCGGGCGTCGAGGTCGCGTGCGGATTGATGTAGTCGACCTTGGTCTTCACCGTCGACATCGCCATGCGCATGCAGCGCTCGGCGCCTTCGCCCGACGGTGCGACCATGTCGTAACCGTCCGAGGTCGCGCCATAACCGACGATCTCGCCATAGATGCGCGCGCCGCGGGCCTTGGCATGCTCGAGCTCTTCCAGCACCAGCACGCCGGCGCCGCCGGCGATGACGAAGCCGTCGCGATTGACGTCGTAGGGACGCGAGGCCGTGGCGGGCGTGTCGTTGTATTTCGAGGACATCGCGCCCATGGCGTCGAACAGCACCGACAGCGACCAGTCCAGCTCTTCGCAGCCGCCGGCGAAGATGACGTCCTGCTTGCCGATCTGGATCGTCTCATAGGCGTTGCCGACGCAATGGTTCGAGGTCGCGCAGGCCGAGGAGATCGAATAGTTCACGCCCTTGATCTTGAACCAGGTCGCAAGCGTCGCGGAGGCCGTGGACGACATCGCCTTCGGCACGGCAAACGGTCCGACGCGCTTCGGTCCCTTGCTGCGGGTGATGTCGGCGGATTCGACGATGGTGCGCGCCGAGGGGCCGCCGGAGCCCATGATGATGCCGGTGCGGATGTTGGAGACTTCGTCGGGCGACAGACCGGAATCCTGAATCGCCTGCTCCATCGCGACGTGATTCCACGCCGCGCCCTGACCGAGGAAACGCATGGCGCGACGGTCGACCACCGTCGCAGGATCGAGCGTCGGCTCGCCTTGCACCTGCGAACGGAAGCCGAGCTCGGCATATTTCTCAGCCCGCGAAATGCCCGACTTCGCCTCGTGCAGGCTCGCAAGCACTTCCTGGGTGTTGTTTCCGATCGACGAGACAATGCCCATCCCGGTGACCACAACCCGCCTCATGACAGCCTCGCCTAAATCGTTGCCTTCTTGGTGATGCGCTCAGCCCAGGCTCGTGCCCTGCTTGAACAGGCCGACCTTCAGGTCCTTGGCGCGATAAATAATCTGGTCATCGACCGAAAGCCACCCGTCGGCGATACCGAGCACGAGCTTTGAACGCATCACCCGTTTGATATCGACGTTGTACACAACCTTGCGGGCCTCGGGCAGCACCTGGCCGCCGAACTTCAGCTCGCTGAGGCCGAGCGCGCGGCCGCGACCTTCGCCGCCGATCCAGCCGAGATAGAAGCCGACCATCTGCCACAGCGCATCGAGGCCGAGGCAGCCGGGCATCACCGGATCGTTCTTGAAGTGGCAGCCGAAGAACCAGAGGTCGGGCTTCACGTCGAGCTCGGCGCGCACCAGGCCCTTGCCGAACTCCCCGCCATTGTCACTAATTTCCGTGATGCGGTCGAACATGAGCATCGGCGGCAGCGGCAACTGGGCATTGCCCGGGCCGAACATCTCGCCGCGGGCACACGCCAGCAGATCTTCGTATTCGTAACCGTTGCGCCTGTTCAGCATGCACGAGCCTCTGTTCTAATCCCGATTGAGCGACGTTTTTTGGCGAAAATGGGCCCCGTCTCGGTCGGAGAGCAACGCCAATTGCCATCGTCAGGCGCACCTCCCGCAAGCCCCGATGGACTGCGGACGGGCCGCCATGCCTGGCTGCGCCAAAATCGGCTAAGCGGAACCGCGCGCTCTCTAACACAGGCATTTCGGGTCGCAAAGCGCGTCCATGAAGGTAAAATGACCGCTCCCCTCGCCCGGTTCCAAGTCTGATTAGAACCTCTCTAGTTGCGAGAAACTTGCATCTGCATCTTTCTGTCCTTATATTGCAGGGAGATATTGTTCACGCGTGCCCGAAATCTGGAAATGAGCGAGAATACCGCGCCCCATCACGACGACGACGTCCATTCCGCGGCCCTCTTGTCCGGCCGCCAGCCGGCCCTGACCGGCTGCCCGTGGCACGACGTCAACGAAATGCTCCAGTCCGCGGGGCTCCGTCCGACGCGCCAGCGCATGGCGCTCGGCTGGCTCTTGTTCGGCAAGGGTGCGCGCCACCTCACGGCTGAAATGCTCTATGAGGAAGCGACCCTGGCCAAGGTTCCGGTGTCGCTGGCGACCGTCTACAACACGCTGAACCAGCTCACCGATGCCGGCCTGCTGCGCCAGGTCAGCGTCGACGGCACCAAGACCTATTTCGACACCAACGTCACCACCCACCACCACTACTACCTCGAGAACAGCCATGAGCTGGTCGATATCGAGGATCCGCATCTGGCGCTATCCAAGATGCCTGAGGTGCCCGAGGGGTACGAGATCTCGCGCATCGACATGGTCGTGCGCCTGCGCAAGAAGCGCTGAGCCTCACTCTCTGCCGTCGTCCCGGCCCCCGCGCGCAATTGCGCGCTAGGCCGGGACGACGGCAAGACGTCAGTTTACCTGCTCGTCCGAGTAGACGCCCCAGAGGCGCTCCTGCTGGATCCAGCCGTCAAAACCGTTGCCGGTGACGTGGCACCAGTTTGCGGTGCACTTCCTCACCTGCGTGACGACGCCGACCTGGAGCTTGGCTGCAACCGCGCTGTCGGGATCGGGACGGTCGTAGATCGGCGCGAGGTCGTCCTTGTTCTTCATGGTGACGACCGCGGTACGGCGACCCGACAGCAGCGAATGATAAACCCAGCCCTCGGCGCCTTCGGAATCGCGTACCCGGCGCCAGTTCTCGAATTCAGCGGTGATTTCGACCGGCAGGCCGGCGCGGGTATAGACCCATGCCACGTCATTGTCCTTGGTCGGGCCGGCGCGAACGTTGACGTGATCCGACTTGAGGCTGACATAGCGCGGCACCGGCAGCCCGCTGGCGGTCTGGGGGGTGTTGTCCTTCGCCGAATGCGAGGGGCTGACCGAGGCGCTCAACCAGGTACAAACGAGCGCCATCACCGAACAAAAACGCCCCAACGCCATCAAACCCGTCTCCTGTCGAAGACCCGCCCGAGCCGGGTCCTCACTCCAAAATCCAAAATCCTGCCGCGTCAGCCCCTGTCCCGCCCCACGCGGGTGTTCCCCAAAGCCAGGTCCGCAAGCCCTAACCCGTGGTTCTTGTCTTGGCCCGGTCTTCTGCTAGAGAGGACGGACGCTTGAACAACCAGTTTGCCCCGATTTTCCGGCCGGAAATATCGGGAGAGCTTGAAGGAAACGCCGGGGACGACACGGCAAGGGCAGTGTCGAACAACCGGGTTAATGAGGCCTCAACGGCCGGCCTTTGGTGACAGAGGCGGCCTGCGGCACCTCATGAGGCAGGACATGTCGGTGAAGAAAAAGCCCCTCGTCGTGGTGACGCGCAAGCTGCCGGATTCGATCGAGACGCGGATGCGCGAGCTGTTCGACGCGCGGATCAATCTCGACGACACGCCGATGTCGGCCGAGCAGATCGCGGAAGCCGCGCGCACCGCCGACGTGCTGGTTCCGACCGTGACCGACCAGATCAGTGCCGATGTCGTCAATCAGCCCGACTGCAAGCTTCGCCTGATCGCCAATTTCGGCAACGGCGTCGACAATATCGACGTCGAGGCCGCGCACGCCCGCGGCATCACTGTCACCAACACGCCAAAAGTCTTGACCGAAGATACCGCCGACATGACCATGGCGCTGATCCTCGCGGTGCCGCGCCGAATGATCGAAGGCGCCTCGATCCTGACCGAAGGAAAACCCTGGCCGGGCTGGTCGCCGACCTGGATGCTCGGCCATCGAATCGGCGGCAAACGGCTCGGCATCATCGGTATGGGCCGCATCGGCCAGGCCGTGGCGCGCCGCGCCCGCGCCTTCGGCCTGCAGATCCACTATCACAACCGCCGCCCCGTCGCGCCGAAGATCGCCGAAGAACTGGGTGCGACCTATTGGGAAAGCCTCGACCAGATGCTGGCGCGGATGGACATCATCTCGGTGAACTGTCCGCACACGCCGGCGACCTATCATTTGCTCTCGGCGCGGCGGCTGAAGCTGATCCGGAAAGACGCCTACATCGTCAACACCGCGCGCGGCGAGGTGACCGACGAGGATACGCTAATCAAGCTGATCGAAGGCGGCGAGATCGGCGGCGCCGGCCTCGACGTCTACGAGCACGAGCCCGCGGTCAATCCAAAACTGGTGCGGCTCGCAAAGGCCGGCAAGGTGACGCTGCTGCCGCATATGGGCTCGGCCACAATCGAAGGCCGTGTCGAGATGGGCGAGAAGGTGATCATCAACATCCGCACCTTCCTCGACGCCCACAAACCGCCGGATCGCGTGCTGCCGAGCATGCTCTGATCGCGTGCGGCGCTCAGGTGCGATGGGCGCTGAGGTCGGTGACGACGGGCCCATCGCCGTTGAGCGGATTGGCCGGATCTCGTCCATAGCGCAGCGTCTCGAAGCGCATCGCGCGCGCATCGATCATCAGAAGGCGGCCGATGAGGCCGTCGCCAAAGCCGACGATCTCGCGGATCGCCTCCAGCGCCATCATCGAGCCGAGCACCCCCGCCAGCGCCCCCATGACGCCGGCCTCCGCGCAGGCCGGCACCGTGCCGGGCGGCGGTGCCTCCGGGAACAGGCAGCGATAAGTCGGATTGAATTCGCCCTGCTCGTTCTTCTCATGTGCACGGATGGTGGTGAGCGAGCCGTCGAAAGTGCCGAGCGCGGCCGTGATCAGCGGCCGCTTCGCGAAGAAGCAGGCGTCCGAGACCAGATAGCGCGTCGAGAAATTGTCGGAACCGTCGAGCACGAGGTCGTAGTCGCCGATCAGGCTGAGCGCATTGTCGGCGTTGAGCCAGGTGGCGTGGCCGACGAAACGGACATGCGGATTGAGCGCCGCAATCCGCTCGGCGGCGCTTTCGACCTTGTGCCGGCCGATATCGGGCGTCGTATGGATCACCTGGCGCTGCAGGTTGGACAGCGACACCACGTCGTCATCGACCACGCCGAGCGTGCCGACGCCGGCGGCGGCCAGATACATCAAAGCGGGCGCGCCGAGCCCGCCGGCACCGATCACCAGCACGGAGGCCCGCTTCAGCGCAGCCTGGCCGGGACCGCCGACATCGCGCAGCACGATATGGCGGGCATAGCGTTCAAGTTCGTCCGGGCTCAGCATCGTCCTTCGTTCCTCTCACCCCTCATGGTGAGGAGGCGCAAAGCGCCGTCTCGAACCATGAAAGGCCCCGATCTCGCCCGTGGCCATCCTTCGAGACGCGGCCTTGAGGCCGCTCCTCAGGATGAGGACTTGGGTTCGTGGCCTCTATCGCCACCTGAACCACCCCATCATTGGTCGCGACCAAGGAGATGTGCTTCAATGACATGGCGTTCAATGGGCTGGCTGGATTTGTCATGAGATCGATGCTTGCGGCAACACTGATGTTTGCGGCTGCCACAGGCGCGAACGCCCAGATGACGGCGCCACAGGTCCCCGGCACCAAGCCGAAGACGGTGCAGACCGTGCCGATCCAGCCTCCGGCGATGCAGACGCCGTCGGCCACAGCGGATGCCATGGCAAGAGCTGAGCGGCTGGCGCTCCAGTCCGACCTCGCCTGGGTCGGCCAGTATAACGGCGCCATCACCGGCGACGTCAGCGAGCGCATGGTCAACGCCATCAAGGAGTACCAGAAGGCCAAGGGCGGCAAGCCGACCGGCGTGCTCAATCCGCAGGAGCGCGCCGCGCTTGCCGAGACGGCACGAAAGAAACAGGAGAGCGTCGGCTGGAAGATCGTGACGGAGCCGACCACCGGCGCCCGGCTCGGCATCCCCGGCAAGCTGGTACCGCAGCAAGCGAGCGACGCCAATGGCTCGAAATGGGCTTCGCCGACCGGCACGGTTCAGGTGCTGCTCAGCCGCCGCAAAGAGGCGAACCCGACCTCGGCAAAACTCGCCGACCTGGAGAAGGAGCCGTCCGGGCGCAAGGTCGATTACACCGTGGTGAAGCCCGACTTCTTCGTGCTGTCGGGATTGCAGGGCCTTAAGAAGTTTTATGTCCGCGGCACCTTCAAAGGCGACGAGGTCCGCACCATGACGATCCTCTACGACCAGGCGACTGAGAACACGGTCGAGCCGGTCGTGATCGCGATGTCGAGCGCGTTCAATGCGTTTCCGTCGGGACCGCAAGCCGGGCCGCCGCCGCGCAAGACCGTCGAATACGGCACCGGCATCGTCGTCAGCGACGATGGTGCGATCGTCACCGACCGCCTCGTCACCGATGGCTGTCTCGCGATCACGATCGCCGGCTATGGCAGTGCCGACCGTCTCGCCGAGGACAAGGAGCACGATCTCGCGCTCCTGCACATCTACGGCGCACGCGGCCTGAAGCCGCTCAGCCTCATCGGCGGTGCGGCAAAGACGAGTGTCGATGTCATCGGTATCGCCGATCCGCAGAGCCAGGGCGGCGCGGCCGGCGTGTCGAGCCTCAAGTCCGCGCTGGCGCCGGTCGCATCAAGCAGTTCCGCACTGTCGCCTCCGCCGGCGGTCGGCTTCTCCGGCAGCCCGACCATCGACGCCGACGGCAAGTTCGCGGGCGTCGCGCTGCTGAAGCCGGCAATGGTCGCGGGACCTGCGACGTCGGTGCCGGCGTCGCAGGCGGTGATGGTCGCCGCGGAGACGGTGCGCGGATTCCTGAAGGCGAATGGCGTCACGGCGAATGGCACGTCGACGGACGCAAGAGCGGCCGTCATACGCGTGATCTGCGTGCGGAAGTAAACCAGCCGAGAGAATGATCCGCTCGTGTCCCGGACGCGGTGCGGCACGTAGTGCTGCGCCGCTGAGCCCGGACCCATGCTATCTCAAATTCCGTGGAGGTGATTTTTCTGGGCCCCGGCTCAGCAGCGCACCGCTTTCCGCTGCGCTTTGTCCGGGGCACCGCCGTGAGCACTATCTTACGTACGACTACGGGTCCGGTAATGGTACGGATTCGCTGGTATTCGCTATTCCGCCATCATCGTTGCCGTTGATTCGGACCTCCGCGATCCCCTTTGGATCGGGCCGGCACGTCCTGAGCGAGAAGGGCTCAGCATCGAGATCGATGCACGTTCGCGTGGCGTATTCCTGACCCAAGCATTCCAAAGGATTGATCTTCAATGCACACGATCGTACTGGCCACCCAAAAGGGTGGCAGCGGCAAGAGCACGCTTGCCATCGGCCTCGCGCTCGCAGCTCAGCAGGCCGGCTTCACCGTCCGCCTGATCGAGACCGACCCGCAGGGCACCCTGTCCAACTGGCAGCGCCGGCGCACCACGGATGATCTCGTCGTCGAGCCGATCTATCACGCCGCCGACATCGCGCCGCGCCTGAAAATGCTGGCCGACAGCGGCCTCCAGCTCGCGATCGTCGACACCGCAGCCGGCCTTAGCGCCGCCACCACCGCCGCGATCCGCCATTCCGATCTCTGCCTGATCCCGGCCCGCCCGAGCGTCGCCGACATCGAGGCGACCGCTTCGACGCTCAGCGTCGCGCGCGCCTGGAAGCGGCACTTTGCCTTCGTGCTGAACCAGACGCCGATCCGCGGCCAGCGCATCGACAATGCCGCCAACACCCTCGCCGAGGAAGCCGCGCTCGATCTTGCCGAGATGCTCGCACGTCCGCTGATCGTGATGCGCAACGATCACCAGGACTCACTCGCGAACGGTCTCGCGGTCAGCGAATTCGCGCCGAACGGCAAATCGGCAGACGAGATCCGCGGCCTCTGGCAGTGGATCGAGACCCGGCTCGAACTCTCCACCACGACCCATCTGCTGGCCAGCCAGATGATGTCGGCTGCGGACGGCATGCTGCATGTCAGCGCCGAGCTTTCGGCGGACGAGACCAAGATACTGGCGTCCTGAGTGGGGCGATCGCTCGGACGGCAGCGGGCTCTTCACTATCCGGTTGAAGAGCCCAAGCGACGAAGCAATCCGGCCACCAGCCCGGCCGGGTTGCTTCGCTTCTTTTTTGGGGGAGAGGCTCGACCTACCCGTCATTGCGAGCGAAGCGAAGCAATCCAGAGTACCTCCGCGGTGACAGTCTGGATTGCTTCGTCGCAAGAGCTCCTCGCAATGACGGTTGCGGTAGGCATATCGGCTAGCAGAAACTCACCTTCTGTCGGCCGCTCGCCTGATCCTCACTTCTGACATTTCGGACACCAGAAGGTCGACCGACCACTCTGCGTAAACCGCTTGATGGTGCCGCCGCAGCGCGGCGTCGTGCATTTCTCACCCTCGCGGTCATAAACCCTAAACGAATGCTGGAAATAGCCGAGCTCGCCCGAGGTCTGGCGGTGATCGCGCAAGCTGGAGCCGCCGGCCTTGATGGCATCGTTCAGCACGGTGTGGATCGCGCCGACCAATCGCTTGGCGTGGTCCGTCGGCTCGCCGCCGGCAACGCCCTTGCGTTGTCCGGCCTTGGTCGACAACGTCGCGGCGATCCGGCGCGGCGACAGATGCGAGCGGTGCAGCGCCTCGCAGACATAGATGTTGCCGAGCCCCGCCACCACGCGCTGGTCGAGCAGCGCCGCCTTCAGGCTGGTGGTCTTGCCGGCACAGGACCGCGCCAGCATCGCGGCGTCGAACTCGTTGCCGAGCGGCTCGGGACCGAGCCCGCGCAGCAGCGGCTCTTCATCAAGCGCAGCGCGCGCAATCACTTTCATGTATCCGAAGCGGCGCGGGTCGTTGAAGACGATGTCGGCGCCCGAGGACATCCGAAACAGCACGTGGTCATGCGCTGAGTCCTTGCCGCGGGGATAGTGAAACGCGCCGGGCGCGGCATCGTTGTCCGGCTTGATGACGCGGAACGAACCCGACATGCCCAGATGCATCAGGAGCACGTCGCCGGAGGCGAGATCGGCCATGAGATATTTTGCGCGGCGGCCGAGCCCGGTGACGACCTGCCCCTTGAGCCGCGCCACGAAGTCCGGCTGGAACGGAAAGCGCAAATCCGGCCGCCGGGCCTCGGCGTTGAGGATTTTCGCGCCCTCCATGACGGGCTGAAGGCCGCGGCGGACGGTCTCGACTTCGGGCAATTCAGGCATGGTCGGGCATTCACCTTATGAGGGCGGTGTGATAGCGCCATTGCGGCGGGCGCGCTATGGTCCGCCTCGTGGAGTAGAGTAATGGATCGGCCGGGCGAAACCACGCATTTTGGCTTCAGGGACGTCCCCTTAGGGGACAAGCAGACGCTGGTGAACGATGTGTTTCACAGCGTGGCCTCGCGCTATGATTTGATGAACGACCTGATGTCCGGTGGCCTGCACCGGGTCTGGAAAGACATCATGATCAACGCGCTCGACCCGCCGAGGAGCGACCGGCCGTTCGCGCTGCTCGACGTCGCCGGCGGCACCGGAGACATCTCGTTCCGCGCCGCCAAGGCCGCAGGCTCCGGCTTCCATGCCACCGTCTGCGACATCAACACGGACATGCTCGCCGTGGGCCGCGAGCGCGCCATGAAGCGGCATCTCGAGACCCGGGTCGATTTCGTCGAGGGCAATGCCGAAACACTCGCCTTCGCCGATCGCAGCTTCGATGCCTATACGATCGCTTTCGGCATTCGCAACGTGCCGCAGATCGACCTTGCGCTCCGCGAGGCCTACCGTGTGCTCAAGCCCGGCAGCCGTTTCCTATGCCTGGAATTCTCGACCGTCGAGATGCCGGGCCTCGATCGCCTCTATGACTTGTTCTCGTTCAAGGTGATCCCGCCGCTTGGCCGCATGGTCACGGGCGACGCCGAGTCCTACCAGTACCTGGTCGAGTCGATCCGCAAGTTTCCAAAGCCAGGCGTCTTCGCCGACATGATTCGCGACGCCGGCTTTTCCCGCGTCAGCTGGCAGACGCTCAGCGGCGGCATCGTCGCACTGCATTCAGGCTGGCGTTTGTGATCTCTGCCATTAGCCACATTGCGCGCCTGATCCGCGCCGCGTTCGTGTTCGCGCGCGAAGGCGTGTTCGGCTCGGTCGATCGGAGCCTGGTGCCGCCGCCGGGACAGCTCGCGCTGAAGCTGGCGCGGCTCGTCGAGCGGCGCGGCGTCAAGCACGGTCCGCGGATATCGCGCGCCCTCACCCGAATGGGCCCGGCCTATCTCAAGCTCGGGCAGTTCCTGGCAACACGCCCCGACGTCGTCGGCGTCATCATGGCGCGCGACCTCGAAAGCCTCCAGGACCGCCTGCCGCCATTTTCGCAAGCCGAAGCGGAGGCGGCGATCACGACGTCGCTGGAACGGCCGCTAACGGATGTGTTTGCGAGCTTCGGCCCACCGGTCGCCGCCGCCTCGATCGCGCAGGTGCATCGCGGCGAAGTCCTGCGCGACGGCATCCGCAAACCGGTCGCGATCAAGGTGCTCCGGCCCAACGTCGCCGCACGTTTCCGCCGCGACCTCTCCGACTTCTTCTTCGTCGCGCACAAGGCCGAAGCCTATTCTTCCGAGGCACGGCGCCTGCGCCTCGTCGAAGTCATCAACACCATGTCGCGCTCGGTCGCGATGGAGATGGATCTGCGGCTGGAGGCCGCGGCGCTGTCGGAGATGGCGGAGAACACGCGCGACGACCCTGATTTCCGCGTGCCGATCGTCGACTGGGATCGCACCACGCACAACGTGCTGACGATGGAGTGGATCGACGGCATAGCGCTGAACGATCACAAGCGCCTTGCAGAGGCGCAGGTCGACCTGCCCGATCTCGGCCGCAAGGTGATCCAGAGCTTCTTGCGGCACGCGCTGCGCGACGGCTTCTTCCACGCCGACATGCATCCGGGCAACCTGTTCCTGGATGATACCGGCCGTCTCGTCGCGGTCGATTTCGGCATCATGGGCCGGCTCGGGATGAAGGAGCGGCGCTTCCTCGCCGAGATCCTGCTCGGCTTCATCACCCGCGACTACCGCCGCGTCGCCGAGGTGCATTTCGAGGCGGGCTATGTGCCCGCGCATCATTCGGTCGAGAATTTCGCGCAAGCGATCCGCGCCATCGGCGAGCCGATCCACAACCGCACCGCCGAGGAGATCTCGATGGCGCGGCTGTTGACGCTGCTGCTCGAGGTCACCGGCCTGTTCGACATGAGGACGCGGCCCGAGCTGATCCTGCTGCAAAAGACCATGGTCGTGGTCGAGGGCGTGGCGCGCGGCTTCGATCCCAAGCTCGACATCTGGAAGGTCGCGGACCCCGTGGTGCGAGAATGGATCGAGCGCAATCTCGGGCCGATCGGCCGGGTCCAGGGCGCGCTGGCGGGGACCGGAGACATCGCGCGCGTGCTGATGCGCCTGCCGGAGATCGCCGAGCGGTCGGTGAAGGTGCTGGAGCAGCTCGAGACCATGACGCGGGAGGGCATAGGGCTGTCGCCGGAGAGCATCGCCGCGATGGGCCGCAGCGAGAGCCGCAAGAACCGCGGGCGCACCGTGGCGCTCTGGATCATCGCCGCGACCTTCATCGGCATCCTGATCGCCATCCGGAATCTGTGATTGCACTGCAATCACACGGATGATAGCATCGCGATCATTCCGTGCTGGAGGGCGTCATGGCAAGCCTGACCATCCGCAAGCTCGACGACGCCGTCAAAACCTATCTGCGGCTGCGCTCGGCCAAGAACCGCAGGTCGGTCGAGGAAGAGGTCCGGGTCATCCTGCGGGAGCTCATCGAGGGCCGCGAGGAGCCCCTGACGCCGTTTGCGGTGCCGCCTGCGGCAGCCTCAGCCCCGATACCCCAACGTATCAGCGCCGCTCCCGAGGCCAGCGTCACCCTGATCATCGGCGGCGGCATTGCGGCCTACAAATCGCTCGACCTGATCCGAAGGCTCAAGGAACGGCGCGTCGAGGTCCGCTGCGTGTTGACCAAGGCAGCGCAGCAATTCGTCACGCCGCTGGCGGTGAGCGCGCTGTCGCATGAGCGCGTCTACACCGACCTGTTCGACCCCCAGAGCGAGTTCGACGCCGGCCACATTCGCCTCGCGCGCGACTGCGACCTGATCGTGGTGGCGCCGGCAACCGCCGATCTCCTGGCCAAGATGGCGAACGGCCATGCCGACGATCTCGCCAGCGCCATCCTGCTCGCGACCAATCGCAAGGTGCTGCTGGCGCCTGCGATGAACCCGCTGATGTGGAACAACGCGGCGACGCGCCGCAACGTCGCGCAGCTCCAGCGCGACGGCGCGGTGCTGATCGGCCCGAATTCCGGCGAGATGGCCGAGGCGGGGGAGGCCGGAACCGGCCGCATGTCGGAGGCGATCGAGATCGCCAATGCCGCCGAGCGGCTGCTGCGGCCGCCGGTGCCGCGCCCGCTCGCCGGCAAGCGCGTGCTGATCACCGCAGGACCCACGCACGAGCCGATCGATCCGGTGCGCTACATCGCCAACCGCTCTTCCGGCAAGCAGGGCTTTGCCATTGCCGCCGCCGCCCAGGCCGCCGGCGCCGAGGTGATTTTGGTGAGCGGCCCGGTCGATCTCAGCGATCCCCAGGGCGTGACGGTGAAGCATGTCGAATCGGCACGGCAGATGCTGGAGCAGGTACAGGCCGCGCTCCCCGCCGACATTGCGATCTTCGCCGCCGCAGTCGCCGACTGGCGCGTCGCCAACGAGGGCGAGCAGAAGCTGAAGAAGACCTCGGCCGGCATGCCACCGCTTCAGCTGGTCGAAAACCCCGACATCCTCGCCACCATCTCCAAGCTGACCGACAAGCGGCCGCCGCTGGTGATCGGCTTCGCCGCCGAGACCGAACACCTCATCGACAACGCCAAGTCAAAACTCGCGCGCAAGGGCTGCGACTGGATCGTCGCCAACGACGTCTCGCCGGCCACCGGCGTGATGGGCGGCGACCGCAACACTGTGCACCTGATCAGTCGCAAGAATGGTGAGAAGAATGGCGAGATCGCAGTTGATTCCTGGCCGGTGATGACCAAGGAACAGGTCGCCATCGAACTGGTCGCGCATGTCGCAAGGAGCGTGGCCGACAAATCCCGGGAGCCGGCATCTTGAGCACCAAAGTCACGGTCGAACTGCAACGCCTCGCCCATGCCGAAGGCCTGCCGCTGCCTACCTATCAGACCGCCGAGGCCGCCGGCCTCGATCTGATGGCTGCGGTTCCGGACAGCGAGCCGTTGACGCTCGCGCCCGGCCACTACGCGCTGGTGCCGACGGGCCTCGCAATCGCCTTGCCGCCGGGCCACGAGGCCCAGGTGCGGCCGCGCTCGGGGCTTGCCGCCAAGCACGGCGTCACCGTGCTGAACTCGCCGGGCACGATCGACGCGGACTACCGCGGCGAGATCAAGGTGATCCTGATCAACCACGGCCAAGCCCCCTTCGTGATCAAGCGCGGCGAGCGCATCGCGCAGATGGTGATCGCGCCCGTGGTGCAGGCCGCGCTGGTTCCCGTGGCCACCTTGTCGACAACCGATCGAGGCGCCGGCGGTTTTGGTTCCACCGGCCGCTAGTTCTTCACCTCTCCCGCTTGCGGGAGAGGTCGGCACGGAGTGCCGGGTGAGGGCTCTATCCTCTGGGGGAATGTCCCATTGTCGAGACACCCTCTCCCCAACCCTCCCCCGCAAGCGAGGGAGGGAGCGCACCTTCATCGAGGCAAGCACTCCGCATTGCCCCGCTAACGCGCGACAGCTCCAGCCGAATCACCCGAAGAACTACGTGCGTTGGAACATCGTGCCCGGCATTTTTGGGGGGCCGCCATTGCGTTCACGATCTGGACTCTTACCGCCGGAGTCGCGGTGAGGGTATTGTCTTTTGATTCGCGCGCGACGGGGGTCGCCGCGCGCAAATCCGTGCGATCTTGGGGCAACTATGTCAGGCGTGATCGTGTCGATGCGTCGGACGCTGTTGTCGTGCACATCGTTGGCGCGCAACGGCTTGTTGGGGAGCGCTTTCGCGGCGCTGCTGCCGGCTGCGCCGGCTGAGGCCGCCGACCTCGTCGACACTCTCTCCATCATGCTGGATTTCAACCGGCAGGAACTCGCGGTGCTCGCCACCGCGCTGGCCTTGCTCGGCTTCTCGGTGGTGGCCGCGATCCTGTTGATGCGCACGCGCGTGCGCACGGCGGACAACGAGGCGCGGCTGCGCGCCCGGATCGGGGAACTGCAACTCCAGGCCGATCGCTTCGGCGCGCTGCTGTTCGCCGAGCCGCAGGTCCTGATCTCCTGGCCGGCCGGCGACAACCGCGCGCAGATCTCCGGCGACATCTCGATGGTGCTGCCGCGCGATTCCTCGCCGCAGCGCGTGCTCGCGTTCGGAACCTGGCTGCCGCCGGAACCGGCGCTGCAGATGGATCACGCCGTCGATGCGCTGCGCCAGCACGGCGACGGGTTCCAACTGACGCTGACCACCGCGCATGGCCATACGCTGGAAGCCATCGGCCGCGCCATCGGCGGCCAGGCCATTGTCAGGATTCGCGAACTCTCCGGGCTGCGGCGCGATCTGGCCGAGACCAATCTGCGTTACAAAGCGCTCTCCGACGAGACCGAGATGCTGCGCGGCTTCGCCGCCGCTTCTCCATGGCCGATCTGGGCCAAGGGCGAGAACGGCGCACTGACCTACGCCAACCCCGCCTATGTCCGCGCGACCGAGGCGAACAGCGTCACCGATGCCCAGGAGCGCAAGCTCGAGCTGCTCGACAGCGCCGACCGCACCGCGATGGATCGGGGACTGAAGGACGCCGCCAACTTCAACTCGCGGCTGCCGATCGTGATCGGCGGCGAGCGGCGCATGTATGACGTGCGCGCGGTCAATGTCGGCAGCGGCAGCGTCGGCGTCGCCATCGATGCCAGCGAGGCAGATGCGCTGAGCTCGGCGCTCGTACGCATGGCGGAGGCACATCGCCGCACGCTGGACCAGCTCTCCTCGGGCGTGGCCGTGTTCGACGGTCAGCGGCGCCTTGCCTTCTACAACGATTCCTACCGGCGCCTGTGGGACCTCGACCGCACCTTCCTCGACGCCAACCCTGATGATTCCAGCGTGCTCGACCAGCTCCGCGCCGCGCGCAAATTGCCGGAGCAGCCGGACTTCCGCGCCTGGAAGGTCAAGCTGCACGAGGCCTACCGCGCGGTCGAGACCGCCAAGGACACCTGGTTCCTGCCCGACGGCCGCGCCCTCTCGGTCGTTACCACGCCGAACCCGGAAGGCGGCGTCACCTATCTGTTCGACGACGTCACCGAGAGCCTCGACCTCGCCCGCCGCTTTGACGGCCTGATCCGGGTGCAGCGCGAGACGCTCGACAGCCTCGCCGAAGGCGTCGCGGTGTTCGGCAGCAACGGCAAGGCGCAGCTGTTCAACCCGGCCTTCGTGCGGATGTGGAAGCTGTCGAGCGATGCCATGCGCGGCGAGCCGCATATCCAGACGGTCGAAGGCTGGTGCCATCAGCTGTTCGACGACCCCGGCGTCTGGCGCCAGATCCGCGAAGCCATCACCTCGATCGAGAACCGCGCCGACATCCCGCTCAAGCTGGAACGCAAGGACGGCAGCGTGCTTCATGGCATGATCCGCCCGCTGCCTGACGGCGCGACCATGTTGACGTTCCAAGACATTACCGACACCGAGAATGTCGAGCGCGCGCTGCGCGAGCGCAACGAGGCGCTGGAGGCCGCCGACCAGATGAAGGTGGATTTCGTCCACCACGTCTCCTACGAGCTGCGCTCGCCGCTCACCACCATCATCGGCTTCGCGCATTTCCTCAGCGATCCCTCAACCGGGCCGCTGACGCCGAAGCAGGCCGAATATCTCGACTACGTCACCAAATCGACCAACGCGCTGCTGGCGCTGACCAACAACATCCTTGATCTCGCCACCATCGACGCCGGCGCGATGAAGCTGGAACTCGGCCCGGTGGACGTCAGCAAGACCATCGAGCTCGCCGCCGAGGGCATCCAGGACCGCCTCGCCACCGACCGCATCCGCCTCAAGGTCGAGATCGCGCCCGACGTCGGCAGCTTCATCGGCGACGAGAAGCGCGTGGTGCAGGTGCTCTATAACCTCCTCGCCAACGCCGTCGGGTTTTCTCCACAGGATTCCACCGTCGGCATCAGCGCACGCCGCACCGAACGCAGCGTGGTCTTCACCGTGACAGATTCCGGGCCTGGAATACCTGCCGACATGAAGGACAAGGTGTTCAACTGGTTCGAAAGCCGCTCGCAGGGCTCGCGTCACCGCGGCGCCGGGCTCGGCCTGTCGCTGGTGCGCTCCTTCGTCGAGCTGCATGGCGGCAAGGTGCGGGTGGATTCGATCGTCGGCCGGGGCACGGTCGTGATCTGCGATTTCCCGACCGACCAGGCGGCGCATCGCGACGCCGCCGAATGACTGAACCAACCACATTCTCCGTCGCGCTCCACAACGAGACGGCCACTGCGCAATTGATGGCCGACCTCGCGCTGCTGGTCGGCCCGGGCGATGTCATCACGCTCACCGGTGATCTCGGCGCCGGCAAGACCGCGGCGGCGCGCAGCCTGATCCGCTATCTCGCCGGAGACGATGCGCTGGAAGTGCCGAGCCCGACCTTCACGCTGGTGCAGGGCTACGAGCTGCCGCCGTTTCCGGTGATGCATGCCGACCTCTACCGTGTCGAGGACGAGAGCGAGCTCGAGGAGATCGGACTGTCGCCGCTACCGGACGCAACCCTGGTTCTGATCGAATGGCCAGAGCGTGCGCCGTCGGCGATGCCGGAAGATCGCATCGACATCGCGCTGACGCACCGGCCGGCGCTGGGCTCGAATGCACGCGCGGCCGACATCACCGGTTACGGCAAGGGTGCAGCGCAAGTCGCGCGGCTGAAGGCGCTGCGCGAATTCCTCGATGCATCCGGCTATATCGACGCGACGCGACGGCGCATGAATGGCGACGCCTCGACGCGCTCCTATGCGCGGCTGATCCGTGACGACGGCGTCGTCATCCTCATGAACTCGCCGCAGCGCCCGGATGGCGCGGCGCTCTATGACGGCAAGTCCTACAGCGCCGCGGTGCATCTTGCGGAAAACATAAAGCCGTTCGTTTTCATGGACGAAGGTTTACGTGTGGCGGGAATCTCAGCGCCCGCGATCCACCATTTCGATCTCGACCACGGTTTTCTGATCTCGGAGGATTTCGGCAGCGAAGGCGTGATCGAAGGCGATCCGCCGCGCCCGATCGCCGAACGTTATGAAGCTGCGACCGACGTGCTGGCCATGCTGCACAGCAGGACGTTGCCGGGGACGCTGCGGCTGGCGGACCAGACCTACACCATTCCTGTCTTCGACATCGAGGCGATGCTGATCGAGATCGGATTAATGCCGGAATGGTATCTGCCCGATCGCAACGCGCCGCTGAGCGAGGAGGCGCGCGCGGAATTCTTCGCGATGTGGCGCGAGCTGCTGAAGAAACCGCTGGCGGCGCCAAGAACCTGGGTCATCCGCGACTATCACTCGCCCAATTTGATCTGGCTCGGCAATCGCACCGGCATCGCGCGCGTCGGCGTGATCGACTTCCAGGACGCCGTGCTCGGTCCGCAATCCTACGACGTGGTGTCGCTGCTCCAGGACGCCCGCATCGATGTGCCGGAAAGCCTCGAGCTGACGCTGCTGTCGCGTTACATCAAAGCGCGCCGCGCGGCTGATGCCAGCTTCGATGCGGCCGGATTCGCCGAGCTCTACGCCATCATGTCCGCGCAGCGAAACACCCGCCTGCTCGGCACCTTCGCCCGGCTCAACCGCCGCGACGGCAAGCCGCATTATCTGCGTCACCAGCCGCGGATCTGGACCTATCTCCAGCGCTCGCTCGCGCATCCCGCGCTCACCGATCTGCGCGAGTGGTATCTCGCCAACGTCCCGCCGCCGCAGCCCTAGTCCGGGGCCCGATTTACCGGCCGTTAGCCAAGATGTCGCTATTCTGGCGGCGAGGCAGCCGGATCGTCACGGGGCTGGAGCAAGGGCAGATGGCGGCGAAAGCGGATCAGCGCGGAAATAACCGGGTCGTTTTCGAGCGCGGGGTTCCGGCCCAGATGATGGGCATCGACGGCACCTGGCGGCGCGACTGCACCATGGAGGACGTCTCCGAGACCGGCGCCAAGCTGACCATCGACGGCTCGGTTGAGGGCCTGCACCTGAAGGAATTTTTTCTGCTGCTGTCGTCCACCGGACTTGCGTACCGGCGCTGCGAGCTGGCCTGGGTCAATGGCGACCAGATCGGCGTCAATTTCCTCAAGCTCGGCGACAAGAAGAAAAAGGCGCGCTCCACAGCCATCGGGGCGTAACGGCAACACTCGTCGTATAACCGTCACGGCGGGCGATTAAGGCGGTTGGGATGCGGTGCGGCAGGCCGAGGCTCATGCTAGGATTGCCGCGAAAGCGAAATAAAGGGATTTGAGAAAGCGAAGAATGTCCGTCAAACCGACCAAAGCCATGGTGCTTGCCGCAGGGTTCGGCCTGCGCATGCGTCCGCTGACGGACAAGATGCCGAAGCCGATGGTGCCGGTGGCTGGCCAGCCACTGCTCGACCACGTGCTCGACAAGCTCGGCCAAGCCGGCGTGACCGAGGCGGTGGTCAACGTGCATTACCTGCCCGATCAAATCATCGATCACACCGCATCGCGCCAATCTCCGCGCGTTATCATCTCCGACGAACGCGACCAGGTGCTCGGCACCGGCGGCGGCGTGGTCAAGGCGCTGCCGCTGCTCGGCGATGCGCCGTTCTTCCACGTCAATTCCGACACGTTGTGGATCGACGGGGTGCGCTCCAACCTGACGCGGCTTGCGGAAAACTTCGACCCCGCGCGCATGGACATTCTGCTCTTGATGGCGCCGACCGCGACCAGCATCGGCTATAGCGGCCGTGGCGATTACGGCATGCTGCCCGACGGCGCCCTGCGCAAGCGCAAGGAGAAGGAGGTCGTTCCGTTCGTCTATGCCGGCGCGGCGATCATGTCGCCCGCGATCTTTGCCGATGCGCCCAAGGGCGAATTCTCACTGACAAAAATGTTCGATCGCGCCAATGAGCAGGAGCGGCTGTTCGGCCTCCGCCTCGACGGCGTCTGGATGCATGTCGGCACGCCTGATGCCGTGCATGCGGCGGAAGAGGCGTTTCTGGAGAGCGTGGCGTAAAGGCGCCTCGAAGACGGTGCCGTAGGGTGGGCAAAGCAAAGCTGTTCCAGCATCGCGAACAGCGGGGAAGACCTCGCCCACACCCATGACCATTTGAGCTCGCCTCCCTATATTGGCGCCTGATTCCCGAATCAGGCAGCCCATGCGCGTTTTCAGCGTTCCCATCTCAGTTCCGTTCCTACGCACGGTCGTCGCGGCCCTGCTCGACGGCCGGCTGGTCGATGGCTTCGAGGCGCGTAAGGAGCCGGCGCGGCTTGCCGATGCCACGCTGTATCTGCCGACCCGGCGCGCGATGCGCGTGGTGCGCGAGATCTTCCTCGACGAGATGAAGGCAGACGCGGTGGTGCTGCCGCGCATCGTCGCGCTCGGTGACATCGACGAGGACGAGCTCGCTTTCGCCGACGAGGGCGAGCAGTTTTCAGGTGCAACACCTCTCGACATTCCGCCACGGCTGGGTGAGCTCGAACGGCGGCTGACGCTGGCGCAGCTCGTCGCCGCTTGGGCCAAGGGCCCGGTGCTGGCGCCGCTGGTGGTTGGCGGTCCAGCTTCGACACTGGCGCTGGCCGGCGACCTCGCGCGCCTGATCGACGACATGGTGACGCGCGGCGTCGACTGGAGCGCGCTCGACGGTCTGGTACCGGATCAGCTCGACCGCTACTGGCAGCACTCGCTCGAATTCTTGCGCATCGCGCGCATTGCCTGGCCCAGCCATCTCGCCGAGATCAAACGGATCGAGCCGGCGGCGCGGCGCGATCTCCTGATCGCGGCGGAAGCCAGGCGGCTGACCGCGCATCCGAGCGGGCCGGTGATCGCGGCCGGCTCAACCGGCTCGATGCCGGCCACCGCAAAATTCCTCCATGCGGTCGCATCGCTGCCACATGGCGCCGTGGTGCTGCCGGGCCTCGACACCGATCTCGACGATGACGCCTGGCGCACCATCGGCGGCGTGCGCGATGCGCTCGGCAAATTCGCGGAGCATCCGGCCTCGAACCATCCGCAATATGCCATGCACGCGCTGTTGCAGCGTTTTGGCATCAAGCGCAGCGACGTCGAGATTCTCCAGCCGCCGGCAGAAGGCGGCCGCGATCTGCTCGCATCCGAATCGATGCGGCCGTCGGCCAAGACGGAAATTTGGCATGACCGGCTGAAGCAGCCGGATGTCGCGGCAAAGATCGCCGGCGGCATGAAGAACCTGACGGTTGTCGAAGCCCCCAACCCTGAAATGGAGGCGCTCGCTATCGCGATCGCGATGCGCGAGGCGCGGCATCTCGACAAATCGGCGGCGCTGGTGACGCCCGATCGCGCGCTGGCGCGGCGGGTGATGGCTGCGCTGGCGCGATGGGACCTCGCCTTCGACGATTCCGGCGGCGATGTGTTGATGGAAACATCCGCCGGCGTCTTTGCCCGCCTGGCGGCAGAGGCGGCGACCAAGGGCCTGGAGCCGCCGACGCTTTTGGCGATGCTGAAGCATCCGCTGTGCCGGCTCGGCCGCGCGCCCAGTGCGTGGAAGGCAGCGATCGAGGGCCTCGAACTCGCGGTCTTGCGCGGCACGCGTCCACCCGCGGGCACGGCCGGCCTCCTGCGCGAATTCAACCGCTTTCGCGACGAGCTGGCAAAGCTGTGGCGCAGCGAAGTCTCCGCGCTCCATAAGGCCGAGCCGCGCGCGCGGCTCAAGGCCGAGGATCTCGATCGAATCCAGGCGCTGATCGATGCCTTGCAAAAAGCATTGGCGCCGATCGAGAGCCTGGCCTCGTCAAAACCGTATGACTTCGCCGAGCTCGCGCACCGGCATCGCGAGATCATGATCGAGCTGTCGCGCGACGAGCAGGGCATTCCGCTCGCCTTCGAGGAGCGCGAAGGCCTCGCCCTCGCCGGCGCCTTCGACGACCTGCTGCGCGGCGGAACGACCAGCGGGCTGATGGTGCCGTTGCCTGACTATCCCGACGTCTTCCAGACCGCGTTCGGCGATCGCGCGGTGCGGCGGCGGGATAGACCCGGCGCCCGGCTGCAAATCTACGGCCCGCTGGAATCGCGCCTGATGCAGGCCGACCGTATCATCATTGGCGGCCTGATCGAGGGCGTCTGGCCGCCGGCGCCGCGCATCGACCCCTGGCTCAGCCGGCCGATGCGGCACGAGCTTGGGCTCGATCTGCCGGAGCGCCGCATCGGCCTTTCCGCACACGACTTCGCGCAGCTGCTCGGCGGCGACGAGGTGATCCTCACCCATTCGGCGAAGGCCGGCGGCGCGCCGGCGGTGGCCTCGCGCTTCCTGCATCGGTTAGAGGCGGTGGCGGGCGATGAGCTCTGGAAGGCGGCAGTTCGCGCCGGCGAAAAATATGTGCAGTTTGCGGGCGCGCTGGACCAGCCCGACGAGGTCAGGCCGATCAAGCAGCCGGAGCCGCGACCGCCGCGCGCGACGCGGCCGCTCAAGATGTCTGTCACCGCGATCGAGGACTGGCTGCGCGATCCCTACACGATCTACGCAAAGCACATTTTGCGGCTGGATGCGCTTGATCCGGTCGACATGCCGCTCTCGGCCGCCGATCGCGGCTCGGCCATCCATGATGCGCTCGGAGAGTTCACGGAAACCTATGCGGCACGCCTGCCCGACGATCCCGCGCGCGTGCTGCGCGCGATCGGCGAGAAGCATTTTGCGCCGCTGATGGAGCGCCCCGAGGCGCGGGCACTGTGGTGGCCGCGCTTCCAGCGCATCGCGCGCTGGTTCGGTGAATGGGAGACGGCGCGGCGCGATGCGATCGAGGCCATCACGGCGGAGACCCACGGCGAGATCTCGATCACGCTCGACACCACGCGTAGCTTCCGCCTCTCTGCGCGCGCGGACCGCATCGAGCGCCGCAAGGGAGGCTTCTATGCCATCCTCGACTACAAAACCGGGCAGCCGCCAAGCGACAAGCAGGTCCGCATGGGCCTGTCACCGCAACTGACGCTGGAAGCCGCGATCCTGCGCGAAGGCGGCTTTCCCGACATCGACGCCGGTGCGTCGGTCAGCCAGCTCGTCTATGTCCGCCTGAGCGGCAACAATCCGGCCGGGGAAGAGCGCATCCTCCAGCTCAAGGTAAACAAAGGTGACGAGCCAATTCCGCCGGACACTGCCGCCGCCGACGCAAGAGCCAAATTGGAGGCGCTGATCCGCGCCTTCGAGGACGAGAACCAGCCGTACACCTCGCTGAACCTGCCGATGTGGGCGAACCGCTACGGCATCTATGACGATCTTGCCCGGATCAAGGAATGGTCTGCGGCCGGTGGATTGGGGATCGAGGAATGGTGAAGGCGCCGCGCCCCATCCCCGACGAGGTGCGCGCGCGGCAGGCGCGCGCATCCGATCCGACCGCCTCCGCTTTCGTGTCGGCCAATGCCGGCTCGGGCAAGACGCATGTGCTGGTCCAGCGCGTGATCCGCCTCTTGCTGTCCGGCGTGCCGCCGGAAAAGATCCTCTGCATCACCTTCACCAAGGCCGCCGCCGCCAACATGGCCGAGCGCGTGTTCACCACGCTCGGTCACTGGGTGACGCTGGGCGATGCCGGGCTCGACGCCGCCATTCGCGCCGTCGGCATTCCCTACCCCAGCCCAAAACTGCGGCGCGAGGCGCGAAAGCTGTTTGCTTGTGCGCTGGAAACGCCGGGTGGCTTGAAGGTGCAGACCATCCACGCGCTCTGCACCCGCCTGCTCCAGCAATTCCCGTTCGAGGCCAACGTGCCCGCGCGCTTTGCCGTGATCGATGAGCGCGACCAGACCGACATGATGGAGCGCGCCAATCTGAAGGTGCTGCTCGACGCCGCACGTGATCCGGAGAGCGTCACAGGCCGCGCGCTGCTGACGGCGATGGCGAGCGCCGCCGACGTCACCTTCAAGGAGGTCGTGCGCGAGGCGTGCCTGAGTCGCGATCATTTCATGGCATGGACCGACGAGGCCGGCAACGCCGAGGCAGCTGCTGCTCAGATGGCGGCGGTGCTGGGTGTCGACGCCGGCGACCGCATCGAGGACGTTGAGACGGAGATTCTCGACGGTCCGTTCCTGCCGCGGTCACGCTGGGACGAAGTTGTTCTCGCACTCGATGGCGGCAACAAGACTGAGCGGGATCAGGCCGATTGCTTACGTTCGGCAAAAGCGTTCTCAGGCGGCGCGCAGGTCGATGCTTATCTCGGGGTCTTTCTCACCGATGAAAAGAAGCAACCACGCAAGACGTTGCTAACCAAACAGTTTTGCAAAGATCATCCGTCAGTCGCTCACCTATTCGAACACGAGGCGCAGCGGCTTGGTGGGCTGATCGAGAAGCGTCGCGCTGTGACGGTTCGCGACCGCACCGCGGCCCTGCTACACATCGCGACCGCTGCCGCCCAAAACTACCGCCGCGAGAAGCAGGAGCGCGGTCTGCTCGACTATGACGACCTCATCGACAAGACGCTGGCGATGCTGGACCGCGTCTCCTCGGGCTGGGTGCATTACAAGCTCGACCGCGGCGTCGATCACGTCCTGATCGACGAGGCCCAGGACACCAGCCCGCGGCAATGGGACATCGTCGCGCACATCATCTCCGAATTCACCGCAGGCGAAGGCGCGCGTGAGGGGCTGAACCGCACCGTCTTCGCGGTCGGCGACGAGAAGCAGTCGATCTTCTCGTTCCAGGGCGCAGCTCCGCACGAATTCGACGCACGCCGGCGCGAGCTGCACCGCAAGTTCACCGCGGCCGGGCTGAAGTTCGATCCGGTCGCCTTCACCTATTCGTTCCGCTCGGGCGCCGCGATCCTGCACTCGGTCGACCACGTTTTCCGCGATCCCCAGATCTACAAGAGCATCCATTCGGTCGAGATCGGCCATCCCCTGCACAATGCGCTAGCCGATGCAGGCCCGAGCGTGATCGAGCTGTGGGACCTCGCGGAGGCCGACGAGCGACAGGACATCGAGGGCTGGCGCGCACCCTTCGACGGCGTTGCCGTCACCAGCCCCGAGGTGAAGCTCGCGCGCCGCATCCAGGCCGAGATCAAGCGGCTGATCGAGAGCGGCACGCTGACGGGACACGAAGGCGAGCGGCGGCCGCTGCGCTATGGCGACATGCTGATCCTGGTGCGGCGGCGCGGTAATGCCTTTGACGCCGTGATCCAGGCGCTGAAGCACGCTGGCGTCCCGGTCGCCGGCGCCGACCGGCTCAAGCTGACCGAGCACATCGCCATCATCGACCTGATGAATCTTGCGGACGCGCTGCTGCTGCCGCAGGACGATCTCGCGCTCGCCGTGGCGCTGAAGAGCCCGCTGTTCGGGCTCGATGACGACGACCTGTTCCAGCTTGCCTGGGACCGCAAGGGATCGCTGCGCCGCGCGCTGGGCGAACATGCGGACACAAGCGAGAAGTTCGCCACGGCATTGCGGCGCCTGGAAGCCTGCGAGATGCGTACGCGCGAGGAGACGCCGTTCGCGTTCTACGCCTGGCTGCTAGGGGGCGATGGCGGCCGCGCACGCATCCTGCGCCGTCTCGGGCACGAAGCCAACGACGCGCTCGACGAGTTCCTGGAGCTGGCGCTGAACTATGAGCGCAAGGCGCCGGCCTCGCTGCAGGGCTTCATGGCCTGGCTGCGTTCGGCCGACACCGAAGTGAAGCGCGACATGGAGATCTCGCGCGACGAGGTGCGGGTGATGACCGTGCACGGTGCCAAGGGTCTGGAGGCTTCCGTCGTATTCATGGTGGACACGACATCCTCGCCCGCGGATTCGCAGCGGCTGCGGCTAATTCACGTGCCGCGCGGCAATGGCGGCGAGGTGGTGGTCTGGGCCGGCCGTAAGGCCGACGATCCCAAGCCGGTCGCCGAGGCGCGCAAGGCCATGCTCGAGGAGACCGAGGACGAATATCGCCGCCTGCTCTATGTCGCGATGACGCGCGCCGCCGACCGCCTGATCGTCGGCGGCTGCATGCCCGGCAATATGAGGACCGTCCGCAAGCTGAGCTGGTACGATCTGGTCGACACCGGCCTCGCCGGCTCGGGCCTGGACAAGCAGATCATCGAGACGCCGCTCGGCAAAGTGACACGATTCGCGCGGCCGGAGGATGTCGCGGCGCTAGGCACGCCGGCGACGTCGGTGGACCAGACAATCGCTTTGCCGGACTGGCTGCGAGCGCCGGCCGCGCGCGAGATCGTCGACGAGGATCCCGTGCGCCCCTCGGGCCAGTCGGCCGAAGAGGGCCGCCGCGTGCGCAGCGGCGAATCGGTGCAGTCCCGCGCGCTGGCGCTGCAACGCGGCACGCTGGTGCACCGGCTGCTGCAATCCCTGCCCGACATCGCCGCCGAGCGCCGGCGCGAGGCCGCACGCGACTTCATGGCACGCAATGCCTCGGACTGGCCCGACGCCGACTGCACCGCGCTGGCCGACAAGGTGCTCGCCTTGATCGCTGAGCCGCGCTTCGCCCCGGTCTTTGCCGCCGGCAGCCGGGCCGAGGTCGCCATCGTCGGCAAATTGGAGCGGCCGGGGCGCACCCCGGCGCTGGTGTCGGGGCAGATCGACCGGCTGGTCGTTCGACCCGAGGAGGTCCTGATCGTGGATTTCAAGACCAACCAGGCGGCACCCAGAAACGCGGCCGAGGCCCCCGCCGCCTATGTCCGGCAGCTCGCGCTGTACCGGGCGGTGCTATCGAGGCTTTATCCCCAAAGGCCTGTCAGGGCTGTCCTGCTCTGGACCGAGGCCCTTGAATATATGGAGATTTCGGCCCCCGCGCTGGACGCGGCGCTGGCATCCCTTCATCTCGGTGTGAGCGTCCTTGACCCGGCAAGGAGCCGTTCATAGGTTGACCCCATGATCCCGGGCGCGATTCCAGGTCGCGCCGATTCTTTCAACCGAGTGAGGTACTCCAATGGCCGTTAGCAAGGTTTCCGACGCCGATTTCGAAGCCGAAGTGCTCAAGGCGAACGGCCCCGTGGTCGTCGATTTCTGGGCCGAATGGTGCGGCCCCTGCCGCATGATCGCGCCCGCCCTCGACGAGATCGCCGGTGCGATGGGCGACAAGGTCAAGATCGTGAAGCTCAACGTCGACGAGAGCCCGAAGACCGCGTCCAAGTATGGCGTGATGTCGATCCCGACTCTGATGATCTTCAAGGGCGGCGAGATGGCCTCCCGCCAGGTTGGCGCGGCACCGAAGGCAAAGCTCCAGCAGTGGATCACCTCCGCGGTCTGATCCTTCTCGCGCGGGATTATTTTCGAGAACGGCCGGCGAAAGCCGGCCGTTTTGCGTTGGTGGGGGTGTTCAGCGTAGGACGAGTCCCAGCCCTTGCCCGCCCCTCCCGCAAAGCGCGCGCGAAAATCGACCTCCCTCGTTGCGATGGAGGCGCGGTCGGTCGATGCGATCCCGCGCGGCAAGGAGTGGCAGTACGAGCCGAAATGGGACGGCTTTCGCTGCTTGCTGTCGCGCAACGGCAGCGACGTCGATCTCCGCTCGAAATCCGGCGAGGACCTCACGCGCTATTTCCCCGAGATCGTTGCCGCCGCGTTGAAGCTGAGGGCGGATCGTTTCACGCTCGACGGCGAGATCGTCGTGCCGCACGGCAAGGGTTTTTCGTTCGACACATTGCTGCAACGAATCCATCCCGCGGCAAGCCGCGTGAAGAAGCTCTCGCAGGACACGCCGGCGCTCTACCTCGTCTTCGATCTGCTCGCGGCGACGAAAGACAAGCACCTCGCCGGAAAGTCGTTGATCGAACGACGGCCGGCGCTCGAAGCGTTCGCGAAAGCCAACCTCAAGGGCAGCGTCTTCCGTCTTTCACCGTCGACAACGAGCTACGCCACCGCCAAAAAATGGCTGGCGCAATCCGGCGGCGGTTCGGACGGTGTCATCGCCAAGCGCATCGACCTGCCCTACCAAGCCGGCACGCGCGACGGCATGCAGAAGATCAAGAAATTCCGCAGCGCCGATTGCGTCGTCGGCGGCTTCCGCTACGCCACCAACAAGATCGCCGGCAGGAACGTGGTCGGCTCGCTGCTGCTCGGGCTCTATGACGACAAAGGTCTGCTGCACCATGTCGGCTTCACCTCGGCGATCAAGGCAGAGCAGAAGCCTGATCTGACCGATCGGCTCGAAGCATTGATTGGCGAGCCCGGCTTCACCGGCAACGCGCCGGGCGGGCCGAGCCGCTGGTCCACCGAGCGGTCAGCAAAGTGGTGTCCGCTCAAGCCGAAGCTGGTGATCGAGGTCTGCTATGACCATTTCAGCGGCGAGCGCTTTCGCCACGGCACCTCGATCCTGCGCTGGCGCCCCGACAAGGCGCCGCGGCAATGCACATTCGAGCAGCTGAAGCAGAAAGCGGCCGATCCGATGAAGTTGTTGAAGTGAGCTAGCCGTAGCCCGGATGGAGCGCAGCGTAATCCGGGAATTGTGCCACAAGCGACGACGGCCCCGGATTACGCTGCGCTCCATCCGGGCTACAAGATCACAACTACCCAATCCATCCCGTCGCCAGCGCGTTCGCCAGTTCAGGCTGCCCGTTTCGCCGCGCCAACGCCGCCATCGCTTCATAATCATAAACGACGTGTCGGAACGTCACCTGCCAAACGCCATCAACAAGTTCGAGAATGGCATAACGCGCGTGCGGCGTGCCGGCTTCGACGATGTGCGGATACGGATGCTTGTCGCGATAACCAGGACTGCCGACGCTGCCGGGATTGACGATCAGCCGGCCGTCGCGCAGGCGCACAGCGCGGGCGAGATGGGTGTGGGCGCAGAGGATCAGCGACTGCGTGATGCCTTGTGCGAATTGCTCGATGCGGTCCAGCGGCGACAGCGCCACCGTGCCGTCGGGATGCACGGTGTCGAGCCAATAGACTTCATCGCTATTGGGCGTCGCATGGCACAGGAAGACCTGGTCGCGAAACACACGCGTCATCGGCTGCGCGCGCAGCCAGTCGAGCTGCGCGGCATTGAGCTGCGCATGGGCGGGACGATCCCACGAGCCCATCTGTTCCGGAGCGCGGTCGAGCAGATAGCGGTCGTGATTGCCGAGCACGTGCACGGCGTCGAGCGTCATCAGGATCTCGATCGTCCTGCGCGCATCGAGCGGTCCGCTCAGCATGTCGCCGAGATTGACGATGTCGGCAATGCCTTGCGCGCGGATGTCGGCGAGCACGGCTTCGAGCGCGAGATAGTTTCCGTGGACGTCGGCAATCGCGGCAAAACGCATCGTTCATCACCGTAGCCCGGATGGAGCGAAGCGAAATCCGGGGCCTTCATCGCTTGTGGCACGATCCCGGATTGCGCTGCGCTCCATCCGGGCTACGCAAACTCATGCAGGCGGCGTGCCGTTGATCGCCAGCACGTGGCCGGCCAGATAGAGCGAGCCGGTGATCAGGATGCGCGGCGGCACCTCGTAGGCGAGCTTCGCCAAGGCGCGCAGCGCAGCTTCGATGCCGGGCGCGGGCTCGACGCGCATGCCGAGGCTGCGCGCGGCGTCCGCGAGGCGGTCGACCGGCATCGCGTTCTCGGTATCAGGGATCGGCACTGCGATGATGTGACGGGTGAGACCGGCGAAATTGGCGAGAAAGCCCTGAGCATCCTTGTTGGCCATCATGCCGGCGATGACGACCAGCGGCCGCGACACCCGCTCTTCGAGATCGCCGAGCGCAGCCGCCGCGACACGGCCGCCCTCGGCATTGTGCCCGCCATCGAGCCAGATGTCCGAGCCCTGCGGCCCCCAGGAGAGCAGCTCGCCCGAGGTGATGCGCTGCATTCGTGCCGGCCATTCCGCGCCGACGATGCCAGCCTCGAACGCCGCCTGGTTGACCTTGAACGCCGGGACCGCACGCAGCGTCGCGATTGCAAGGCCGGCGTTGTCGAACTGATGACGGCCAAACAGGCGCGGCGCTGCAAGATCCATCAGGCCGCGCTCGTCGGAATAGACCAGACGTCCGCGCTCGACATTGACGTGCCAGCTTTCGTTCGCCGCAAACAACGGCGCGCGCATGCGCCTCGCCTGTGCTTCGATCACGGCCATCACCTCGCCCGCCTGCTCAGCGCAAATCACGGGTACGCCGCGCTTGATGATCGCGGCCTTCTCGCCGGCGATCGATGCCAGGGTCGCCCCAAGGAAGTCCATGTGATCCATGCTGACAGGCGTGATCACGCAGGCCGCCGGCACATCGATCACGTTGGTCGAATCGAGCCGGCCGCCGAGGCCGACTTCGAGCAGCACCACGTCGGCCGGATGCTGTGCGAACAGATGCAAGGCCGCGGCGGTCTTCAGCTCGAACAGGGTCGCAGCCTCGCCGGCATTGACGCGCTCGACCTCTTCGAGAGCGGCGCGCAATTCATCGTCACTGACGAGCACGCCGCCACCGACGCGACCCAGCCGGAAGCATTCGTTGATGCGGACGAGATAGGGCGAGGTGTAGGCGTGCACGCGCAAGCCTGCGGCCTCCAGCGTCGCGCGCAGATAAGCGAGCGTCGAACCCTTGCCATTGGTGCCGGCGATGTGGATCACCGGCGGCAGCTTGCTTTCAGGGTGGCCGAGCCGCGCGAGCAGGCGGTGCATCCGCTCGAGCCCGAGATCGATGCGTTTCTGATGCAGGGCCGACAGCCGCCCGATCAATTCGCCGAGCGGCGGCTTTGCGCTGTCAGAGGACGCGTTCACGCGTGGGGCGCGGCCGGCGCCGTCTCGGCGGCCGATACGATCTGCGCCGGGCTTGCAACCGGCTGCACCGGCTTCGATGCGCTTTCCAGCGCCGGCGCCTTGGTCAGCAGGCGGCAGAGTCGCGCCAGTGTCGGACGCAATTCGTGGCGATGCACGACCATGTCGACCATGCCGTGCTCCTTCAGATACTCGGCGCGCTGGAACCCCTCGGG
Source organism: Bradyrhizobium sp. C-145 (assembly GCF_023375135.1). NCBI lineage: Bacteria > Pseudomonadati > Pseudomonadota > Alphaproteobacteria > Hyphomicrobiales > Nitrobacteraceae > Bradyrhizobium > Bradyrhizobium sp. C-145. The sequence continues at coordinate 9,422,017 of NZ_CP088150.1, forward strand.
GAGTTTTTCGCGGATGGTCTGCTCGATCACGCGTGCGCCGGCAAAGCCGATCAGGGCGCCGGGCTCGGCGATCTGCACGTCACCGAGCATGGCATAGGACGCAGTGACGCCGCCGGTGGTCGGATTGGTCAGCACGACGATATAGGGCAATTTGGCCTCGCGCAGCATCTGCACCGCAACGGTTGTGCGCGGCATCTGCATCAGCGACAAAATGCCTTCCTGCATCCGCGCGCCGCCGGATGCGGCGAACACGATGAACGGCGCATTCTTCTCGACCGCAAGCTCGAGCCCGCGCACGATGGCCTCGCCTGCGGCCATGCCGAGCGAGCCGCCCATGAAATCGAAATCCTGCACGGCGACGACGACGGCGGAGCCTTCGAGCTTGCCGTAGCCGACCTTGATCGCGTCGTTGAGGTTGGTGCGGGCGCGCGCATCCTTGATGCGATCGACGTACTTCTTCTCATCGCGAAACTTGAGCGGATCGGGCGTGACCTCGGGCAGCGCCACATCGAACCAGGTCTCGTTGTCGAAGATCGACTTCAACCGGGCCACCGCGCCCATGCGCATGTGGTAGTTCGAGCCGGGGATGACGAACTGGTTGGCCTCGACGTCCTTGTAGAAGACGAGCTGTCCGGAATCCGGGCACTTGATCCACAGGTTCTCCGGCGTCTCCCGCCGCAGCATGTTGCGGATCTTCGGCCGAACCACATTGGTAAGCCAGTTCATGGTTTGCTCCGATGTGCGAACCCGCCTCGCGGATCGCCTGAAGGGATATATGGCGGCCGGGCCGCTGCCCGGCAAGCCGCCGTGTCGCCCGCCCGAAAAGCGGAATTATGGCCTATTCCGCCGCCTGTTGCGCGCCCTTGACGCCCTGGGCCAGGGCCGCCGTCAATTCGGCGACGGCGTTGACGGTTTTGCCAGTCGCCCGCCCATCCGCATCGAGGCTGTTCTTGAGCACATCGACCAGCGCGGTGCCGACCACCGCACCATTGGCATGCGAGGCAATGGCGCGCGCAGCCTCCGGCGTGCGGATGCCAAAGCCGACGCAGACCGGCAGTTTTGTGTGCCGCTTGATGCGGGCAACTGCTTCGCTCACCGCCGAGGAGTCCGCGGCGGCCGCACCGGTGATGCCGGTGATCGAGACGTAATAGACGAAGCCCGAGGTGTTGGCGAGCACGGCCGGCAGACGCTTGTCATCGGTGGTCGGCGTCGCCAGACGGATGAAGTTGAGCCCGGCCTTCATCGCGGGCAGGCAGAGCTCGTCGTCCTCCTCCGGCGGCAGGTCGACGATGATGAGACCATCGACGCCGGCACTCTTGGCATCGGCCAGGAATTTATCGACGCCATAGATGTAGATCGGGTTGTAATAGCCCATCAGCACGATCGGCGTCGCGTTGTCGTCCTTGCGGAAGCCACGCACGAGGTCGAGCGTCTTCTTCAGCGTCATGCCGGCCTTGAGCGCGCGGAGCCCGGCGGCCTGGATCGACGGACCATCGGCCATCGGATCGGTGAAAGGCATGCCGATCTCGATCACGTCGGCGCCGGACTTCGGCAGCGCCTTGATGATCTCGAGCGATGTCGCCGGATCGGGGTCGCCGGCCATCAGGAAGGTCACGAAGGCCGAGCGGCCCTGCTTCGCAAGCTCGGCAAAACGGGTATCGATGCGGGAGGTCACTTGCTCTTGCCCCTGAGGATGTCGCCGACCTGCGGGACGTCCTTGTCGCCGCGGCCGGAGAGGTTGACGACCATCAGGTGATCCCGAGGCCGCTTCGGCGCGAGCTCCATCACCTTGGCGATGGCATGGGCGGGCTCGAGCGCGGGAATGATGCCTTCGAGCCGCGACAGCAGCTGGAACGCGGCCAGTGCTTCGTGATCAGTCGCGGAGAGATAGTTCACGCGGCCGATCTCGTGCAGCCAGGAATGTTCGGGGCCGATGCCGGGATAGTCGAGACCGGCCGAGATCGAATGCGCGTCCTGGATCTGGCCGTCTTCATCCATCAAGAGATAGGTGCGGTTGCCGTGGAGCACGCCGGGGCGGCCGCCCGCGATAGAGGCGGCGTGCAGCTGCGTGAGGCCATGGCCCGCGGCCTCGACGCCGAAGATCTCGACCGAGGGGTCGTCAAGGAACGGATGGAACAGGCCCATCGCGTTGGAGCCGCCGCCAATGCAGGCCACCAGCGAATCCGGCAGCCGGCCCTCGACCTCCTGCATCTGCGTCTTGGTCTCGTTGCCGATGATCGACTGGAAGTCGCGCACCAGTGTCGGATAGGGATGCGGGCCCGCCACCGTGCCGATGCAGTAGAACGTGTTGTGCACGTTGGTGACCCAGTCGCGCAGCGCCTCGTTCATGGCGTCCTTCAGCGTGCGCGTGCCCGACTGCACCGGGAATACCTTGGCGCCCAGCATCTCCATGCGGATGACGTTGGGCTGCTGCCGCTCGACGTCGACGGCGCCCATATAGACCACGCATTCCAGGCCGAAGCGCGCGCACAGCGTTGCGGTGGCGACACCGTGCTGGCCGGCGCCGGTCTCGGCGATGATGCGCTTCTTGCCCATGCGCCGCGCCAGCATGATCTGGCCGAGCACGTTGTTCACCTTGTGCGAGCCGGTGTGGTTGAGCTCCTCGCGCTTCAGGTAGATTTTCGCACCGCCAAGATGCTCGGTGAGGCGCTCGGCGAAATAGAGCGGCGAGGGCCGGCCGACATAGTTCTTGAGATAGCCGTTCATCTCGGCCTGGAACGCCGGATCGGCCTTGGCTTCGGTATAGGCCTTCTCCAGATCGAGGATCAGCGGCATCAAGGTTTCGGCGACGAAGCGGCCGCCGAAAATGCCGAAATGGCCGCGCTCGTCGGGGCCGCTGCGATAGGAATTGGGTTTGGCGACGTTCATCGGACACTCAACTCTTGGCTTGTATCTTGGCTGGCGCGCGCTGCGCGAATGAAGGCCTTGATCATCTCGGGGTCCTTGACGCCGGGGGCGCTCTCGATGCCGGAGGAGACGTCGACGCCGCTGGCGCCGGTGACGCGGAGGGCTTCGGCGACGTTGTCGGCGTGAAGCCCGCCCGAGACCATGTAGGGCAGGATCAGATCGAGATTTTCGAGCAGGTGCCAGTCGAACGGCGCGCCGAGACCGCCGGGGCGGGTTGCATCTTTCGGTGCGCGCGCATCGAACAGGATACGGTCGGCGACTGCGGCGTAGCCGGGCAGCACGGCGAGATCGGCAGATGTGGCGACCGGCACCGCCTTCATCACGGGGCGGCCGAACCGCTGCTTGATGTCGCGCAGCCGCGCCACGCTCTCCTTGCCATGGAGCTGGAGAATGTCCGGTGACAGCGCGTCCATGATATTGTCGAGCGTGGCGTCGTCGGCATCGACGGTCAGCGCGACCTTGAGCGCACGCCGCTTCACCTGGCGGCCGAGCTCGCGGCCCGCGTCCAACGACAGGTGCCGCGGCGACGGCGGAAAGAACACGAACCCCACCATGTCGGCACCCGCCTCGAGCGCCACCTCGAGCGTCTCGGGCGTAGACAGGCCGCAGATCTTGACGAGCAGGGACATGGTCTCAAAGCGAATGGAGGCCGCGGGCCTGCGGCCGGAAAACAGGGCTTTCGGTTGCGGCCGCTTCTACAACGTCGCGCGCTGCTTGTCTCGCCCGATGGGCCCGTAAAGGCCGACCCCCGAGGCGACGGGGAGGCGCTGGGACTCGGGCTTTGCTGCGGCCATTTGGGCCCGTAGATCGGCCAATTCGCCCCTGGCAGCCCGCGCATCCGCATCATTCCGGCGCGCCGCGCGCCGCCAGTGCCGCTGGCCGAGCCAGACGGCGCAGCCACCTGCCAGCACGCCCAAGGCGGCGACCAGGATCAAAAGCAGGAACAGCGGCAAGGTGACCGACAGCGACGGGTCGGACGACAGGAAGGGATCGAAGGAGACGGTGACGAAATGTCGGTTGGTTACGGCGAAGACCACCAGGAGCAGGCCCAGCGGAATCACGATCAGCGCGGTCAGGAACTTTCGCATCTCGCTTCGCTCGCCTTGAATCAAGCTTGCGGCCGCATCGTGCGCGACCGCAGGAAATCCTGACGCCGGCCTCAGTCTGCCGCGCCGGGATCCGGATGGTCGCGGTTCAACCGCTCGCGCATTTCCTTGCCGGTCTTGAAGAACGGAACGCTCTTCTGGTCGACCGGCACATGGGCGCCGGTGCGCGGATTGCGCCCGGCGCGTGCCGGGCGGTGCTTGACCGAGAAGGCACCGAAGCCGCGCAGCTCGACGCGGTCACCGCGTGCGAGGGCCGCTACGATCTCTTCGAGAATCGCATTCACAATGTTCTCGACATCCCGCTGGTACAGATGCGGGTTGTGCTCGGCGATACGCTGAACAAGTTCGGATTTGATCATCGAGAGATAGGACCCGGAAGCGTGCGGATGACCATTTCCGTGAAAATACCGTGATCTGTCAAGACGCTAAATCAAGGTTGAGCGTCGTGAAAATGCGTGACAAATGCCGAAAAAGCAGGCTGACCCGGCACTCGCCCCGCGGGAAAAACATCTGGGACTCGCCCAGTTCCCGTCAGTTTGACGCGGCCGGCTGCCACAAGGCCAGCATTCCATCCATTCCGAACCGATCGACCGCCTGTGCGACGCCGGCTTGCCCGATTTGATGCGCAATCGAGCCTAAACCCAGCGCTTCCAGCGTTACGGCGGCGGCCGTCTTGAGGAACGGCAGATCGCCGAAGCGCGGCTGGAGCTTGTAATCGCGCACGCTGAGCCCCTTCTTGACGCCCTTCTGCTCGACCAGCCAGGTCACGGCCGTCTTCTCGTCGCCGATCTGATCGATCAGCTTGAGATCGATCGCCTGGCGGCCGGTGAAGACGCGGCCATCGGCAACTTTCTCGAGCTGCGTGTCATCCATGCCACGCCGCTCCTTCACCAATCCCCTGAACCAGGCGTAGGAGTCCTTCACCAGCGCATCGAGCGCGGCGCGGGCCTCGGGGCTGGTGGGCTCGAAACCGTTGGGCGCGGCCTTCAGCGGCGACGACTTCACCTCCTCGACCTTGACGCCGATGGTCTTCAAAAGCTCGGTGACGTTCGGATACTGGAACAGCACGCCGATCGAGCCGACCAGCGAGCTCTGCTGGGCGATGATGTGGTCGCTCGCAATCGCGGTGATGTAACCGCCGGAGGCGGCAAGGCCCTCGACCACGACGACGAGCGGCTTCTTCGCCTTCAGCCGGGTGAGCGAATCGTAGAGCTGCTCGGAGCCGGCGGTGGTGCCGCCCGGCGAGTTGATGTGAACGATGACGGCCGCGGCCTGCGAATTCTCCAGCCGCTCCAGCGCCTGGGTGCGATCGGAATCGCTGCGGATCAGGCCATCGATGTGGACGCGCGCGATCGACCCGGCAGATGCGAACGTGCCGCGCGCACCTGGCGTCGCGATCAGCGCGAAGCTCGCGATCGCCGCGATCGCGATCAACGCGGCCATCACGCGCCAGAATGTCAGCTTGCGGCGGATCCTTCGGCGATCGACGATGATGTCCGAATCGAGCGACATCGGAATATCTCCAAATGAATGGCTAGACGCGTTGTGCCGTCACAGCGTGACTATCGGCTTATCTGGATACATCAATTGCGGCGCAATTTGAAGAAAACAAGGCTGTGACCGCGGCAGGTGCGTAGCCCGGATGGAGCGCAGCGAAATCCGGGACAGTCCGTCCGTGAGGCAACGACCCCGGATTACGCTTGCGCTCCATCCGGGCTACAAGCGTAACAAAAAAGCCCCGGCTCGCGCCGGGGCTTTGATGTCAGCGAAACCTGCGTTTCGCTTACTTGTTGTCGCGGTTCTTGAGCGCGGTGCCCAAGATGTCGCCGAGCGTCGCACCCGAATCGGAGGAGCCGTACTGCGCGATGGCCTCCTTCTCTTCGGCGACTTCGAGCGCCTTGATCGACACCTGGACCTTGCGGGCCTTCTTGTCGAACTGGATCACGCGGGCGTCGACCTTCTCGCCGACGGCAAAGCGTTCGGCACGCTGGTCGTTGCGGTCACGGGCGAGTTCGGAGCGCTTGATGAAGGTCGAGAAGTCGGTACCGGCGATCTTCACCTCGATGCCGCTCTCCTTCACTTCGAGCACTTCGCAGGTCACGACCGCGCCCTTCTTGACATCGCCCGGCTCGGCGAAGGGGTCGCCTTCGAGCTGCTTGATGCCGAGCGAGATGCGCTCCTTCTCGACGTCCACATCGAGCACCACGGCCTTCACCATGTCGCCCTTCTTGTAGTTGTCGATCACCTGCTCGCCCGGAAGCTTCCAGTCGAGATCGGAGAGGTGGACCATGCCGTCGACGTCGCCTTCGAGGCCCAGGAACAGACCGAACTCGGTCTTGTTCTTGACCTCGCCCTCGACCACCGAACCGGTCGGGTGACCTTCGACGAAGACCTCCCAGGGGTTGCGCATGGTCTGCTTGAGGCCGAGCGAGATGCGGCGCTTGACGGAATCGACTTCCAGCACCTGCACATCGACTTCCTGCGAGGTCGAGACGATCTTGCCGGGGTGCATGTTCTTCTTGGTCCACGACATCTCGGAGACGTGGATCAGACCTTCGATGCCCGGCTCGAGCTCGACGAACGCGCCGTAGTCGGTGATGTTGGTGACGCGGCCGGTGAAGCGGGCACCCAGCGGGTACTTGGCTTCGATGCCCTGCCACGGATCGTCCAAGAGCTGCTTCATGCCCAGCGAGATGCGATGCGTCTCGTGGTTGATCTTGATGATCTTGACCTTCACGGTCTGGCCGATCGAGAGCACCTCGGTCGGGTGGTTGACGCGGCGCCAGGCGATGTCGGTGACGTGCAGGAGGCCGTCGATACCGCCGAGATCAACGAACGCACCGTAATCGGTGATGTTCTTGACCACGCCGTCGATGACCTGACCCTCTTCGAGGTTCTGCACCAACTCCTGGCGCTGCTCGGCGCGGGTCTCTTCCAGCACCGTGCGGCGCGACACGACGATGTTGCCGCGGCGGCGGTCCATCTTGAGGATCTGGAACGGCTGCGAGTTGTTCATCAGCGGCGCGACGTCGCGGATCGGACGGATGTCGACCTGCGAGCGCGGCAGGAAGGCCACGGCACCGTCGAGGTCGACGGTGAAGCCGCCCTTGACCTGGTTGAAGATGACGCCGTTGACCTTCTCGTTGTTCTGGAACGCCTTCTCGAGCTTGCCCCAGCTCTCTTCGCGGCGCGCCTTGTCGCGCGACAACACGGCTTCGCCGAGGGCGTTCTCGATGCGATCGAGGAACACTTCCACCTCGTCGCCGACCTTGAGGTCGCTGTCACGGCCGGGGCCGGAAAATTCGCGCAGGGCCACGCGGCCCTCGGTCTTCAGGCCGACGTCGATGACGGCCATGTCCTTTTCAATTGCAACCACCTTGCCCTTGACGACGGAGCTTTCCTGCAGGTTGCCACCTGCGAAGGACTCATCGAGCATCGCGGCGAAATCGTCGCGCGAGGGGCTATAGGTATCAGCAGAAGTCGAAGCCATTTGTTCTCCAGTTGCGGATGTCTTGCCGGCCGTTGGGTTCATGGGCGCATCGCACACGCAGTGTCGGAAGGTCCGCAAGACCTTCGAGCGACCGCTCGCTGCTCCGGCTCGGCGCCGGAACTGCGGAAGCGGGCCGGCTGAGGCCCGCGCGTTCGATACGTGGAATCGTTGTCCGGGGCCTGGATCGCGCCGGTCCCATCAGGGACCGAAGGTTATCGACCTCAAAGAGCGGGAGCGGGCGCTTCCTCCAATGACGGCTGCGGCTTAACCCCGCGACCGGCCCGCTCGGACGGCCTCGATAATGTCGATGGCGGCCCGGACGCCGCCTTCTATATCCAGTTGGGAGTTATCAAGCAAGTGAGCATCCGGGGCCGGTTTTAAAGGCGCAATCAGCCGGTTCTTGTCGCGCTCGTCGCGCTGGACGATGTCGGCGAGCACGGCCGCCTCGTCCGCCTCCTCCCCCCGCGCCCTCGCCTCCATGGTCCGGCGATGGGCGCGGACCTTGGGATCGGCGACGACGAAAATCTTCACGTCGGCATGGGGGCAGATCACGGTTCCAATGTCCCGGCCATCGAGCACGGCCCCGGGCGGATCAGCGGCGAATTGCCGCTGGAAATTGACCAGGGCCTCGCGGACCCCAGGGATCGCCGAGACGATGGAGGCCCCCTCGCCGACCTTCTGGGTCTTCAGGGCGGGATTGCCGAACTTTTCGGGGTCGAGCTCCAGCGCCGCCGCGACCGCCGCGGCTTCATCGCGGAGATCGTGACCGGACTGCATCAGCTCGTAAGCCACCGCACGATAGATTACGCCGGTATCGAGATGACGATAACCGTAATGGTGGGCGAGGCGCTTGCCGAGCGTCCCCTTGCCGGAGGCCGCGGGCCCGTCGATGGCGATGATCATGAAAACTCGGCCCCTAGCGAACGCATCATCGGAATGAAATCCGGGAAACTGGTGGCGATGAAGGCGGTGTCGTCGACGCTCACCGGCTGGTCGGACGCGCAACCCATCACCAGCGCGGACATCGCGATGCGATGGTCCATATGGGTGGCAACAACGCCGCCGCCGGGCAGGTGACCGCGGCCTTCGACGATCAGATCGTTACCGGAGACCTCGACCTTCACGCCGTTGACGCGGAGCATGGCAGCCGTGGCTTCCAGCCGATCGGATTCCTTGACGCGCAGCTCTTGCAGGCCGCGCATGATCGTCGTGCCTTCGGCGAAGGCGGCTGCGACCGCCAGCACCAGATATTCGTCGATCATCGACGGCGCGCGCTCCGGCGGCACCTCGACACCGCGCAGTTTCGAGGCGCGCACGCGCAATTGCGCCATCGGCTCGCCGGCATCGCGACGGACGTCGTTTTCCTCGATCGAAGCGCCCATTTCGCGGAGCGTGGTGAACAGGCCGGTGCGCAGCGGATTGGTCATGACATCCGACAGCACGACATCGGAGCCCTCGGCGATCAGCGCCGCAACGACCGGGAAAGCCGCCGAGGAGGGGTCGGCGGGCACGACGACGGTGGCACCGTGCAGCTCAGGCTGGCCGACCAGCGTGATGCGGCGGCCGTGCTGGCCTTCCTGCACCGATGTGATGTCGGCACCGAAATGCTTCAGCATCAGCTCGGTGTGGTCGCGACTCGCCTCGCTCTCAATCACCGTGGTGGTGCCCGGCGCAGCCAGGCCCGCCAGCAGCACGGCCGATTTGATCTGGGCCGAGGCGACCGGGGTCTTGTAGGTGATCGGGAGCGGATCGCGCGCGCCCTGGAGGGTCAGCGGCAGACGGCCGCCCTCGCCGCCTGATACGACCCTGGCGCCCATCTGTTCGAGCGGGTCGAGGATCCGGCGCATCGGGCGGCTGCGCAGCGAGGCGTCGCCGTCGAACACCGCCGAGATCGGGCACCCCGCAACGGCGCCCATGACCAGGCGGCAGCCGGTGCCGGAGTTGCCGAAATCCAGCGCCCCCTTGGGCTGGGCGAAGCCGCCGACACCGACGCCGTTCACCGTCCACGCGAAATCGCCGGTGCGCGCGACCCTGGCGCCCAGCGCCTGCATCGATTTGGCGGTGTTGAGGACGTCTTCGCCCTCGAGCAGGCCCGAAATCTTGGTCTCGCCGACCGCGAGCGCACCCAGGATCAGGGCACGGTGGGAGATCGACTTATCGCCGGGCACCCGTACTTTCCCGGTCAGGGGGCCGCTGGCGCGAGACTGGAGCGGCCTCGGTTGGTCGGAATGGGTCAAGATTGTGTCCTTGGATGCCTTGAAGGCTGGGCCGCAGGTACCACATGGTCCGCGCCCCGTCACGGGCATGTCGTTCTTCCGTAATGCGCTATTGACAGCGGGCCGCCAACTAGCCAAGTGAAGCACCGCTTTTCAGACATTCCCAGGATTCCTGCCGTGGCCAAGTCCGAACTCGGAACCAAACGTATTTGCCCGACCACGGGCAAGAAATTCTATGACCTCAACAAGAATCCGGTGATCTCGCCTTATACCGGCGAGGTGGTGCCGATCGCCCCCATCGCTCCCGCACGTGCGTCCCGCGGCACTGAAGCCCGCAGCATGGCCCAGGACACCGCGCCGGAGCCGGCAGAGGCCGAGGAGTTGGTGTCGCTCGAGGAGGCCGATGCCGAGGAGAACACCGGCAAGGTCAAGGCCGTCGTGCCCGAATCGGAGGACGATATCGAGGTCGACGAGACCCTCGACGACGACGATGACGATGATTCGACCTTCATTGCCGACGAGGAAGAGGGCGATGAGGACGTGACCGACATCATTGGTGATGTCGGAGGTGATGAAGAGACTTGAGATCAGTCCTGATCTGTGAAAAAGGGTGCACCGCGCGAGTCGCCTAGGGCTCGCCGGTTGGGGTGATCCACCAGATTCACCCTGTCTGAGGTTAAGGGGCCATAGCTCAGCTGGGAGAGCGCTTGCATGGCATGCAAGAGGTCGGCGGTTCGATCCCGCCTGGCTCCACCAGCCTTCGCTCGCTTCGCGAGCTTCGGCTGGGCAAGCCTAGGGAAGTCCCTCGTAGCGAAGTGAGCGAAGGCTGCCCCGCCATAGCCCGAAGGGCGGCGGCGGACTCTATCCGCGATCACCACCACGGCAACATCCTAGGCATGTCTTGAAGCTGCTATCCTACCCTCCAGGGAGGAAGCGCGATGAAGTACGTCTATATTCTCGAAAGTCTCGATTCCGAGCACTTCTACGTCGGCATCACCGACGATCTACGGGCGCGTCTGGCAAAGCATAACGCCGACGAGGTGCCTCACACGTCGAAATACGGGCCTGGCGAATACGAACTTATTTCGCGTTCGATGACGCCGCACGCGCTGTCGCATTCGAACGATACTTGAAATCTGGCTCGGGGCGCGCGTTCGCGAAGAAGCACTTCTAGTCGCTCTAACTGCCCCTACTCCCCGATCACCGCATTAAGCCTATCCCGCAGCGCGACGATCTCGTCCTTCATCGCGACCAGTTCCGGCACCGAGCAGTCCGACGCCGCCAGAATCGATTCCGGCACGCTGCGCGCCTTGTCTTTCAGCGCGTAGCCCTGCGGCGTCAGGGCGATCAGCACCTGACGCTCGTCCTCGCTCGAGCGGGTGCGTTTGACGAGATGGGCGGCCTCGAGCCGCTTGAGCAGCGGTGTCAACGTGCCCGAATCCAGGAACAGCTTCTCGCCGATGTCCTTCACCGGCACGTCGTCGCGCTCCCACAGCACCAGCATCACCAGATATTGCGGATAGGTCAGGCCGAGCCGCTCGAGCAGCGGCTTGTAGACGCGGTTGAAGGCATGCGCGGCCGAATAGACCGCGAAGCAGATCTGGTTGTCGAGCCGCAGCGGCGCGTCCGCTGCCGATGGTTTCCGGGCCATGGCGAATCTCACGGGATTTGCCCCGCATTGTGGGGCCGGGCGGCCGCATATTCAATTGCGAACAATTAAATGTGAGGCACCACAATTTAGATTGTGCACAATCGAATTGTCTGCAATACAGATCGCACCACCCGAACCCCCAGGGAGATGAAAATGTCCGTGAACGTCCTCTACAAGACCAGTGCCAAGGCGACCGGCGGCCGCGACGGCCATGCCGCAACCCTCGACGGCGCGCTCGACGTCAAGCTGACCACGCCGAAGGAGCTCGGCGGCGGCGGCGGCGCCGGCAACAATCCCGAGCAGCTGTTCGCGGCCGGCTATGCCGCCTGCTTCATCGGCGCAATGAAGTTCGTGGCTTCGCAGGGCGGCCCCAAGGTTCCCGCCGACGCCTCCGTCACCTCGACCGTCGGCATCGGCCCGCGCTCCGAGGGCGGCTTCGGTCTCGACATCGATCTGGCCGTCTCGCTGCCCGGCCTGGCCCGCGCCGAGGCCGAGGCGCTGGTCGAGAAGGCGCACCAGGTGTGCCCATACTCCAACGCCACGCGCGGCAATGTCGACGTTCGCCTGACGGTCGTCTGACCGGAAGTGCGGATTGGCTGGCCCGAGATCCCCCTCGGGCCGGCCGCTTCCGTGGATTTCCCACTTCGCGGGATTGAGACGCTGGGGCGCATACGGCCCTACGCGCGGGGCCATTGCTGGCGTGCACGAACCTCGCTAGGCCTGTGATCAAACGTCGACACACGGGAAGCGAAGGCATGAGTTCTGAAGCCGCCACAGGTGCCATGAGCGGATTGCGCGTCATCGATCTCACGCGCGTGCTCGGCGGTCCCTATTGCACCCAGATCCTCGCCGACCACGGCGCCGACGTCATCAAGGTCGAGCCGCCCGCGGGCGACGAGGTGCGCGAATGGGGCCCTCCCTTCCACGAGGAGGACGCGGCCTACTTCGTCGGCATCAACCGCAACAAGCGCTCGATCGGCCTCGACCTCGCCTCCGAGGGCGGCCGTGCCGTGCTGCTGAAGATGCTGGAGACGGCCGACGTCCTGATCGAGAATTTCAAGCCGGGCACCCTTGAGAAATGGGGCATCGGCAACGAAGTGCTGCGCGCAAAATTCCCGCGCCTCGTGCATTGCCGGATCTGCGGCTTCGGCGCCGACGGCCCGCGTGGCGGCAATCCCGGCTATGACGCCATCATCCAGGCCATGACCGGCATGATCGCCGCGACCGGCTCGCCGGAGAGCGGCCCAATGCGGATCGGCGTGCCGCTGGTCGACATCACCACCGGCCTTTATGCGGCGATCGGCATCCTGATGGCGCTGTCGGAGCGGCAGCGCTCGGGGCTTGGCCAGTTCCTGGAAACGACGCTGTACGAGACCGGCCTTGCCATCATGCATCCGCACACCGCGAATTATTTCATGCATGGCAAGCCGCCCTCGCTCACCGGCAACGAGCATCCCAACCTCGTGCCCTACGCGATCTTCCCGACGAAAACCGACAACATCTTCATCGGGGTCGGCAATGACGGCACCTTCCGCAAGCTCTGTAAGGAGATCGGCAAGCCCGAGCTCGGCACCGATCCGCGCTTTGCCCGCAACAAGGACCGCATCGCCAATCGCGAGGCGCTACGCGCCGAGCTTGCCGTCGTGTTCAGCCAGCATGAGGCCGAGCCGCTGTGCAATCGCCTGCTCGCGGCCGGCCTGCCGGCAGGCCCGGTGCAGAAAATCGACCAGGCGCTGACCAACCCGCACACGATCGCGCGCGGCGATATCATCGAGAAGGACTGGTACAAGGGCGTGGCCTCGCCGATCCGGCTCGATCGCAGCAAGCCCAGCCTGCGCCGCCTGCCGCCGAAATTCAGCCAGCACTCGGCGGAGGTGCTGGGCGAGTTCCGCTACTCCAGGGCGGAGATCGAGGCGATGGTCGAAAAGGGCGTGGTCTGCGGCCCCGAGCGCAAGCGCTGAGATAAGAGAGATTGAGCGGCGGCGCCGGTCCGCTCCCTCCCCCGCTTGCGGGGGAGGCTGGGGAGAGGGTGTCTCCAAAACGGGACAATCCCCAAGCGGAGAGAGCCCTCACCCGCGCCTTCGGCGCGACCTCTCCCGCAAGCGGGAGAGGTTAATCTGCGGCCGCATCGAGCCCCCATGCCACTCTCCTTTCGCGGCAACACCGCACTTGTCGTGATGCTGCACCGCGAGCGTAGCAGGCTGCCCCTTCGTCTTCGCCTATTTTCCGGCTTCCCTTTTCCAGCGCTTGCCGCTTTCGTTTCGGCCGCTTACACAGTCATGTGAACGTCATATGGCGCTGCTAGCGCAAGCGCTTCTTTATTGACGGGCAAGGGAGGTTTTCTTGATGGCTCTTCGACATTTTGGTGCGGCTGCGGCTGTTGCAATCACGGTTGGCTTGTCGGCCTCGCCGGCCCTGGCCGTGACTGAAATCCAGTGGTGGCACGCGATGACCGGCGCCAACAACGACGTCATCGTCAAGCTCGCGAACGACTTCAACGCATCGCAGAGCGATTACAAGGTGATCCCGACCTACAAAGGCAATTACGCCGACACGATGAACGCCGGCATCGCCGCCTTCCGCGCCGGCAACGCCCCGCACATCATGCAAGTGTTCGAGGTCGGCACCGCGACCATGATGGCCGCGACCGGCGCGGTGAAGCCGGTGTACAAGCTGATGGCCGAGACCGGCGAGAAATTCGATCCGAAGGCCTATCTGCCCGCGATCACCGGTTACTACTCGACCTCGAAGGGCGAGATGCTGTCCTTCCCCTTCAACTCGTCGTCGACGGTGATGTGGGTCAATCTCGACGAGCTGAAGAAGGCCAATGTCGAGATCCCGAAGACCTGGCCGCAGGTGTTCGACGCCGCCAAGAAGCTGCACGACAACGGCCATCCGACCTGCGGCTTCTCCAACTCCTGGGTCACCTGGGTCAATCTCGAGCAGCTCTCCGCCTGGCACAACGTGCCGCTGTCGACCAAGGCCAACGGCCTCGACGGTTTCGACACCGTGCTCGAGTTCAACAGCCCGGTCCAGGTCAAGCACCTCGAGAAGCTGGTCGAACTCCAGAAGGACAAGACCTACGACTATGCCGGCCGCACCAACACCGGTGAAGGCCGCTTCACGTCAGGTGAATGCCCGCTCTATCTGACCTCTTCGGCATTCTTCGGCAACGTCAAGGCGCAGGCCAAGTTCAACTTCACCGCCGTCCCGATGCCCTATTATCCCGACGTGAAGGGCGCGCCGCAGAACTCGATCATCGGCGGTGCCTCGCTCTGGGTCATGGGTGGCAAGTCGGCCGACGATTATAAGGGTGTCGCGAAATTCCTGAGCTTCCTCTCCGATACCGATCGCCAAGTCTACATCCACAAGGCCTCGGGCTATCTGCCGATCACCAAGGCGGCCTATGAGAAGGCCAAGGCGGAAGGCTTCTACAAGGATCAGCCCTATCTCGAGACCCCGCTGCTCGAGCTGACCAACAAGGAGCCGACCGAGAACTCCCGCGGCCTGCGCCTCGGCAACATGGTCCAGCTCCGTGACGTCTGGTCGGAAGAGATCGAGCAGGCGCTCGCCGGCAAGAAGACCGCCAAGCAGGCGCTGGATGCCGCCGTCGAGCGCGGCAACACGATGCTGCGCCAGTTCGAAAAGACCGCCGTCAAGTGAGGCGATCAGCGGCAGGCCGGTAACCCGGCCTGCCGCTCCTGCGGGCATCATGCAAAAGCAAGCCATTTTCCAATCGAAGCTATTGCCCTACGCGCTGGTTGCGCCGCAGCTCGCGATCGTGCTGATTTTCTTCTATTGGCCGGCCTTGCAGGCGGTGATCCAGTCCTACCTGCTCCAGGACGCCTTCGGTCTTTCGACCAGCTTCGTCTGGTTCGACAATTATCTCGAACTTCTGAAGGACCGCGCCTATTTCGAGGCGATCGTGCGGACCTTCTTCTTCTCGTTCGCCATCGCAGTCTCGTCGCTGTCGTTTGCGCTGCTGCTCGCGGTGATGGCGGACAAGCCGCTGCGCGGCTCGATGCTCTACCGCACGCTCTTGATCTGGCCCTATGCGGTGGCGCCGCCGGTCGTCGGCGTGCTCTGGATCTTCATGCTGCACCCCTCGCTGGGTGTGCTCTCGCGCTATGTGCGCGCCTTGGGCGTCGACTGGAATCCGCTGCTCGACGGCGACCAGGCCGCAACGCTGATCATCCTCGCCGCCGCCTGGAAGCAGATCTCCTACAACTTCCTGTTCTTCCTCGCCGGCCTTCAGAGCATCCCGAGAAGCGTGCTTGAGGCGGCCGCGATCGACGGCGCGCGCCCGATGCGCCGATTCTGGACCGTGACGTTCCCGCTGCTGTCGCCGACCATCTTCTTCCTGCTGGTCGTCAACATCGTCTACGCCTTCTTCGACACCTTCGGCATCATCGACACCATGACCCGCGGCGGTCCCGGCAAGTCGACGGAGACGCTGGTCTACAAGGTCTATTCCGACGGCCTGCTCGGCGGCAATCTCGGCAGCTCCGCGGCGCAATCGGTGATCCTGATGATCATGGTGATCGTGCTGACGGGAATCCAGTTCCGCTTCGTCGAACGCAAGGTGACCTACTGATGGTCGAGCAAGAGGGCATCAGGCGCTACGTCGCTCATATCATCCTCTGGATCGGGATCGCGATCGTCGCGTTCCCCGTCTACATCGCGATCGTCGCCTCGACCCAGGACAACGCCCTGATCGCGAACGGACAGATGTCGCTGCTGCCCGGCGGCCATTTCTTCCAGACTTACTACCAGACCATCTTCGTCGGCACGAGCGGCTCGACCCGCGAGCCGGTCGGCAACATGATGCTGAACTCGCTGGTGATGGCGCTCTTGATCGCGGTCGGCAAGATCGCGATCTCGATCATCTCAGCCTATGCGATCGTCTATTTCCGCTTTCCGTTCCGGATGCCGATCTTCTGGCTCATCTTCATCACCCTGATGCTGCCGGTCGAGGTGCGCATCTATCCGACCTACAAGATCGTCGCCGATCTGCACATGCTCGACAGCTATGCCGGCCTGTCACTGCCGCTGATCGCGTCGGCCACCGCAACGCTGCTGTTCCGCCAGTTCTTCATGACGGTGCCGGACGAACTTTTGGAAGCCTCGCGCATCGACGGCGCCGGCCCCTTGCGCTTCTTCTGGGATACGCTGCTGCCGCTGTCGCGCACCAACATGGCCGCGCTGTTCGTGATCCTGTTCATCCTCGGCTGGAATCAATATCTCTGGCCACTGCTGATCACCACCCGCGACGACATGCAGACGATCCAGATCGGCATCCGCAAGATGATCACCACCAGCGACGCACTCACCGAATGGCCGATCGTGATGGCAACCGCCGTGCTGGCCATGCTGCCGCCGGTGTTCGTCGTCGTCGCCATGCAGAAGCTGTTCGTGCGCGGACTGGTCGAGACGGAAAAGTAGGTTCTTGGAAATGAGTTTTCATGGCTAACGTCACCCTGCGCAGCGTCCGCAAGACCTATCCCGGCGGCTTCGAAGCCATCAAGGGCGTCGACGTCGATGTCGGCGACGGCCAGTTCTGCGTACTGGTCGGCCCCTCGGGCTGCGGCAAGTCCACATTGCTGCGCATGGTCGCGGGGCTGGAGACCGTCACCGGCGGCGAGATCGACATCGGCGGCCGCGTCGTCAACCAGATCGAGCCGGCCGATCGCGACATCGCGATGGTGTTCCAGAACTACGCGCTCTATCCGCATATGAGCGTCTACAACAACATGGCCTACGGCCTGCGCAACCGCGGCATGGCGGAAGCCGAGATCAAGACCCGCGTCGAGGAAGCCGCGCGCGTGCTCGAGCTCTCCGCCATGCTGGAGCGCAAGCCGCGCCAGCTCTCCGGCGGCCAGCGCCAGCGCGTCGCCATGGGCCGCGCCATCGTGCGTCAGCCAAAAGTGTTTCTGTTCGACGAGCCGCTCTCCAATCTCGACGCCAAGCTGCGCATCGCGATGCGGGTCGAGATCCGCAAATTGCAGCGCCGCCTCAACACCACGTCGATCTATGTCACCCATGACCAGCTCGAGGCGATGACGCTCGCCGACATCCTGGTGGTGATGAACGGCGGCCAGGTCGAGCAGGTCGGCAACCCCCTCGCGATCTACGAGAAGCCGGCGACCACCTTCGTCGCCTCTTTCATCGGAGCACCGCCGATGAATCTGATGTCGACGCGCCCTGACGAGATCAGATCGCAGCTCAATGGTGTAGGCGAGGCCGGCATCCTAGGCATCCGCCCGGAGGACTTCGTCATCACCGACCAGACGCCCGCCGGCGGCGTCGCGTTGCCGCTGACAGTTGAAGCGATCGAGCGAGTCGGTGCCGAAACCTTCGTCTACGGCTCGCGCCAGCAGGAGGAGCAGCGCGTCGCCGCGACCCCCGGCGAGCTGCCGCCGGGCGAGGTCATCGTCCGCATTCCCGGAACCGAAGCGCCGGCGATCGGCCAGAACATCCGCGTCGCGGCGGTGCGGTCGAAGCTGCACCTGTTCAGCGGCGACGGGCGCAAGCGGATCGAGGCCTGACCGGTTCCAGGAGCCGGCCAACCAAAAAGTGCGAAAACAACCCCATGCACAGTAGAAGGGGCTTGTTTTCGTTACGATAAATCGAGACTCGTCATGCCCGGGCTTGTCCCGGGCATCCACGTTCTTGGCGCCGCGGGTAAGATCGTGGATGGCCGGGACAAGCCCGGCCATGACGCCCGGAAAGGCCCATCCACAGCCTCCCCGGCTACCTGCTTGAACCGCCTCGGGGATATGCCCATATTGCTGACCAAGGGGTGCCGCTTCCGGGCCCTGAAACACCAAAGTCGCTTCTGCGAGGACTTTGTAAACTATGTCTCGTGTTCCAACGCTCTCCAGTCCCTTTCTGCTGGGCTTCGACGAGATCGAGCGCGTGCTCGATCGGGTCGTCAAAGGCGCCGACGGTTATCCTCCCTACAATATCGAGAGGTGCGACCGCGCGGATGGCCAGCCCGAGCGTTTGCGCATCACGCTGGCGGTCGCCGGATTCACCCGCGACCAACTCGATGTAACCATTGAGGAAAACCAGCTCGTGATCCGCGGGCGGCAGCAGGACGACAAGACCCGGCAATACATCCATCGCGGCATCGCCGCGCGCCACTTCCAGCGCACCTTCGTGCTGGCGGAGGGGATGCAGGTGCTGGGCGCGGATCTGAAGAACGGGCTGTTGTCGATCGATCTGGCCCGGCCTGAACCGGAGAGGATCGTTAAGACAATCGCTATCAATGAGCACGAATAATGGAACGAGTAGCGGACTCGACCGCTTAGTGTTCCAGAGGAGTCGAGACCATGAGTGAAGGTCACGTTGCGTTCGAATATGAAGCCAAGAATGTCTCTCCGGAGACGCTGGCAACACTCGGCGAAGGTCATATCGCCTATGTGAAGCAGATCCGCTCCGAGGACGTGCCGGACCTGTTCCCCGAGGCGCCCAAGATTGCGCCGGGCCTCAAGCTCTTCGCGCTCCACGCCGCCGACGGCACGCCGATCATGCTGACCGACAGCCGGGAAGCCGCGATCGCCAACGCCTGGAGCAACGAGCTGCAAGCGGTGAGCGTGCACTGAGCGCACGCGCGTTCGCACGAGTAGAGTTTCAAGCGGGCATGCCTTCACGCGAAGGCGTGCCCGTTTTCATTTCGAGCGATATCGTCTCGGCATCGTCATTGCGAGGAGCGAAGCGACGAAGCAATCCAGAATCCCTCCGCGGAAAGATTCTGGATTGCTTCGCTTCGCTCGCAATGACGGAGTGTGAAGCTACAGGGTGCTCAACTCTCGTGTCCCGGACGCGGTGCAGCAGGAAACGTTGCGGCGCAGAGCCGGGACCCAGAAAGCAACACGCACAATGTGGAGACGTGGGCCCCAGCTCTGCGGCGCACCGCACTCGACGATGCTTCGCATCGCGAGGGAAGCGCTGCGCTGCGTCCGGGGCACGCTCCCTTACAGTCGGCAATGACGGTGTTGAGAGAGCTGCGCTCGCAGTGACGCTCAGGCCGCCGTCGCCGGCGGCAGCGCCAGCACCGAATAGATCGCCTGGGCGTCACGCGAGGCGCGGAGTTTTTTGGCGATGTCCTGGTCGCGCAGCAGGCGGGCGATGCGGGCGAGGGCTTTGAGATGGTCGGCGCCGGCGCCTTCGGGAGCGAGCAGCAGGAAGACGAGATCGACCGGCTGGCCGTCCATCGATTCGAAATCGATCGGGCGATCGAGGCGCGCGAACAGGCCGAAGATCTTGTCGAGCTTGGGCAGCTTGCCGTGGGGAATGGCAACGCCATAGCCGACTGCGGTGGTGCCGAGCTTCTCGCGCTGAAGCAGCACCTCGAAGACGGAGCGCTCGTTCTGCCCGGTCAGCT
The DNA here is from genome assembly GCF_023375135.1 of Bradyrhizobium sp. C-145. Lineage (NCBI taxonomy): Bacteria > Pseudomonadati > Pseudomonadota > Alphaproteobacteria > Hyphomicrobiales > Nitrobacteraceae > Bradyrhizobium > Bradyrhizobium sp. C-145. The sequence continues at coordinate 9,441,794 of NZ_CP088150.1, forward strand.
CGGCGGCCTTGGCCGCGAGTTCCTGCAAGGCTTGCTTCTTGCTGTTGACTTTCAATGCCGGGAGAATCGCCTCGGGTGCGACCAGATCGGTAATCGGCATGGAAGCTTTCCGAGGTGAATTAAACCGTCAGGTTCCGATTTGGCCATCTTGGAAGACCAAGCTGAGCCGGTGTCAATAACATGAAGCAGGAGGGGGACTTAGCCCCGGTCCTGATGTGGGGCGCTTCTACTCCAACGCAATCCCGGTGCCAACTCCCGCGTGCGGCTTTGCCCACGGTCATTGTTAAGGCTTGCGGAGGATACGGAACCATTAACCGTCCACCTTGCGGTCTGTTTTGCCGCCCGGAGGGTCGATCCAGCCCACATTGCCGTCGGCGCGGCGGTAAATGATGTTCACCCGGCCCGAGGAGCCGTGCTGGAACACCAGGCAAGGCGCCCCGCTGAGGTCGAGTTCCATGACGGCCTCGCTGACCGACAGCGACTTGAGCGAGGTGGTTTGCTCCGCGATGATCACGGGGCTGTAGCCGGAGACCTCGTCCTCGCCCTCGGGCGCCTCGAGCACATAGCTCGTGGCATTGAGCGCAGCCATCGCCTCGGTGGCGGCATGGGCCTTGCGGGCGGAACGGTCCTTGAGGCGGTTCTTGTAGCGGCGCAGCCGCTTCTCGATCATCAGCAGCGCCTGGTCGGCGCTGGCATAGGCATCCGGCGCGTTCGAATCGGCTTCCAGGGTGATTCCCGAATCGAGGTGCAGCGCGCAATCGGTGCGGAAGCCGAAGCCGTCCTTGCTCAGCGTGATGTGGCCGGAATAGTTGCCGTCGAAATATTTGCGCAGCACCTCGTCGGTGCGGTCGGCAACGCGGCCGCGCAGGGCCTCGCCGACGTTGATGCTCTTGCCCGAAATCCGGAGAGTCATGTGATGCCTCGCTTGGTTTGCGCCTCAGCTGCGATGACGGATCACCGCAGCTGAAGTTGTTCCCTGCGCATGATCTCCCCGCAAACGCGTTCCGCATTTGTCGGGAGGGAAAACCTTTTCCGGATCATGCGCATGCTTGGATCGGTCTCAATGGGGAGGTGAGAGTAGCGCGATTTCGCCCCGGCGCAATCAGGCCGGCTCGGTGTTGCGGGAACGATCGGACATTGCGGTGGAGAGGACGTTACCAAGGGCACTCTGCTTGTCGCGGCGGCGTTGCACCGAGGAGGGTATACGCATGGCTTCGCGGTACTTCGCGACCGTGCGGCGGGCAATATCAATGCCCGAGGCGCGCAAGCGTTCCACGATGGTGTCATCCGACAGGATCGCCGTGGGCTCTTCCGCATCGATCAGCTGCTTGATGTGGTGGCGAACGGCTTCGGCGGAATGCGCCTCGCCGCCGTCGGCCGAGGCGATCGAGGCCGTGAAGAAATATTTCAGCTCGAACGTGCCGCGATTGGTCGCCATGTATTTGTTGGCGGTGACGCGCGACACTGTGGATTCATGCATCTGGATGGCATCGGCGACGGCCTTGAGATTGAGCGGCCGCAAGTGTGCCACGCCATGGGTGAAGAAGCCGTCCTGCTGGCGCACGATCTCGGTTGCAACTTTCAGGATGGTGCGGGCGCGCTGGTCGAGCGCGCGCACCAGCCAGGTCGCGTTCTGAAGCGCATCGGTGAAGTAGGACTTGTCGCCGTCCTTGCCGATCTTCTTCGACAGCTCGGAATAGTAGGTCTGGTTGACCAGCACGCGCGGCAGGGTGTCGCTGTTGAGCTCGACGTGCCAGCCGCCGTCGGGACCCGGGCGGACATAGACGTCGGGCACCATGGTCTGGAGCCGCGCCGAGCCGAACTTCATACCGGGCTTGGGATTGAGGCGGCGGATCTCGCCGATCATGTCGGCGATGTCCTCGTCGTCGACGCCGCAAAGCTTGCGCAAGGACGCGATGTCGCGCTTGGCGAGGAGATCGAGATGCTCGACCAGCGCCTGCATGGCCGGATCGTAGCGGTCGAGCTCGCGCAGCTGGATCGCCAGGCATTCGCTCAAATTGCGCGCACAGACGCCGGGCGGATCGAATTTTTGCAGCACGGCAAGGACGTCCTCGACATCCTGTTGCGATGCGCCGAGACGCTCGGCGGCCTGGCCGAGATCCGGCGGCAGGTAGCCGGCCTCATCGACGAGGTCGATCAGGTACTGGCCGATCATGCGCTGCGCCGGCGCGGTGAAGGCGACCGAGAGTTGCTCGGCGAGATGATCCGACAACGTCGTCTCGGCCGCGACAAAAGCTTCGAGATTGTAGTCTTCGTCACCCGAGGCGCCGCCACCCCATTCGGTATAGGTGGTCGGCGCGGCGTCCTGGGCGTTGCGCGCAGCCGCCTCGGCCGGCTCCTCGGAGAAGACGTTGTCGAGGCCGGTGTCCAGGGTCTGCTCGATCTCGGCGCGGGTGCCGAGATCCTTGCTCATCCATTCTTCCTGGCCGGGCTCGAAGGCCTCCGCGCTGCCACCAAAGCCGTCGTCGCCAAAACTGTCGCCGTTACCATCGTCTTGGCCGCGGGCCTCCTCGCCGTACTGGCCGGCGTCGGCGGAAGCTTCGCCGCCGGCTTCGTCATTGGCCCGCTCCAGCAGCGGGTTACGCTCGAGTTCCTCCTCCACGAAGGTCGTGAGATCGAGATTGGACAATTGCAGCAGCTTGATCGCCTGCATCAGCTGCGGCGTCATGACCAGCGACTGCGATTGCCGGAACTCTAATCTCTGCGTGAGCGCCATGAAGCAAGAACCGTTCCCAAAAATTGGTCCGATTTTTGCTTACCCTAGTCCGGGCCCGATGTACACGTCTTGACGAAACGCAAAAACGGGCTAGAGGCGGAATTCCTCGCCAAGGTAAAGCCGGCGCACGTCTGGATCGGCGACGATCTCATCCGGGGTACCCTCGGTCAGGATTTCACCGGCATAGACGATGTAGGCACGATCGGTGAGGCCGAGCGTCTCGCGCACATTGTGGTCGGTGATCAAGACTCCGATGCCGCGATTGGTGAGATGGCGGACGAGGTCCTGGATGTCGCCGACCGCGATCGGATCGATGCCGGCGAAGGGCTCGTCGAGCAGCATGTAGTTCGGCCGCGTCGCCAGCGCGCGCGCGATCTCGACGCGGCGGCGCTCACCGCCTGATAGCGCGATCGACGGCGATTTCCGCAGGCGCGTGATGTTGAACTCGTCGAGCAGCGAATCGAGCTGCTGCTCCCGCTTCTTGCGCGAGGGCTCGACCACTTCGAGCACGGCGCGGATGTTCTGCTCGACGGTGAGGCCGCGGAAGATCGAGGCCTCCTGCGGCAGATAGCCGATGCCGAGCCGCGCGCGCTGATACATCGGGAGTTTCGTGACGTCGTGGCCGTCGAGCTCGATGGCGCCGCGATCGGCCTTGATCAGGCCGGTGATCATGTAGAACACGGTGGTCTTGCCGGCGCCGTTCGGGCCGAGCAGGCCGACGGCTTCGCCACGGCGCACATAGATGCTGACGCCGCGCACCACCTGGCGGCTGCCGAAGGCCTTTTCCACGCTATGCACAGCCAGGAAGCCGGGCCGCCGCAGCAGCTGCGGTCCGCCCGTTCCATTGGACCTGCCGGCGGCCCTGACGGGGTGAACCGCCTGCGGACGCGGCGGCTCGGCTTGATAGTCGCCCTGGAATTGGTCGGGCGCCCGCATCGCCTGGTCACGGGCGAGCGGCGGCGCGTCCCGCACCGGGCTGGTCACGAGACCGCCAACGTTGTCACCGAGCGCGGTGATGTCCTGACGCGCAAACCCTGGCCGGCCGCGTTTGGCGGGGCGCCGACGGAACATGCTGAAGAGATCGACCATCCCCGCCTTCTAGCCTTTCACGACGATCCTGCACGACAATCCTGCACGATGATCCGCGCGTGATCCCGCGATCTGCCACCCCGGCCTTGTGATCCGCCGGTGCAGCGTGGGTGAAGGGATGTCTCATGCCCAGTGAAACACGCCCGAAAAGCGGCGAACCCCGCTTCGAAAGCCCTTCGCGCTAGATACAGTCTTGCCGGGCAAGCTTCAACCTCGGATCGGGAGCATCCGACACAAGTGCTTGAATTTACTTTTGTTTACTTGCGCCCGGTAACTGCAAAGGCGGCGCCGTGCCGGGTTTGGCGCCCTGGCCGCAATCACTGCTGCCGCCCTGCGGCAGCAGGGCCTGAACGCGGCCGCTGTCGGATTCCACACGTGAGACGCCGGTCGTCATGTCGACCATCAGACGGTCGCCGCGCAGCACGTTCTTGCACTGCGTCAAGACCACGCCGCCGATCATGGTGATGAGGTTGGTCTTGGTATCGAACACGGCGGTCTCGCCCGTTACCACCTGGTCCTTCTGGGTGACCACGACATTGCCGCGCGCCTCCAGCCGCTTGATCGCGGAGCTGCCGCCCGGACCGGGCGTTGCCGACTGCATCGGCGCCGCCTTCGCGCCCTTCGCCGCGGGCTGCGGCGTGGCCGGCTTGTCGCCGCCGCTCGACTCGTAAAACACCACAAGCGTTTTCGAGGTCATGGTGGTGTCGCCCTGCACGACCTTCACATTGCCGGCGAAGGTCGCCTCCTTCTTCTTGTCGCGCATCTCGAGCGAGGCGGCCTCGATCTGGATCGGCTGATCGCGGTTTTGCGAAAAGCCCTGCATCGCGTTGGGCACGCCTTGCATCGTGCTCTGTGCGACCGCGCCACCTGTTGCCATCAGCACGACGGTGGCGGCAAGCGCGGCCGCGTTGATGATGGCGCTCCGCTTGTTGTCGTTGCGCGAAAAAAAACTGATCATGAAAATCACTTTGAATTGGCAGACTTGTTCTGAGGCGTGCGCGTCTTCGCAGGTGGCGCTGGATCGGGTGGCGCAGGCTGCGCGGCGGCGGTGTCGTCCAGCTTGTCGAGGTGCATCACCACGTTGCCCTCGAAGCGGATGAGATCGCCGCCCTCAGTGATCCGCAGCCGGTCCGCAGTCAGCGTGCCGTTGGTCAGCTTGACGTCGACGCGCTCGTCGGAAGTGACCGTGCCCTTGTTCATGTCGACGAAGGCGGAGTTCAGCCGCGCCTCGTAGCCGGTGGAGGTACGCAGCAAGATGTCCTTGTGCAGATCGAGCTGCTGCTGCTTGTTGTCGAAACGGCCGGTGCGAGCGTCGAGGAACAGGGTGGATTGATCCTCCATCAGGACCTTCGCGCGCAGGTCGGCGAGATCGACGTGATCGGGATCGGTGATGTCCTGCGTCGCGGTCTTGGCCCAGAGCTCGTAGGGCCGCTGGTCCGGGGTGAAGCCGGCGAGATGCGGCGATTCCATCGTGATCTTGGTGCCCGACACCACCATGTTTCCGGAATCGAGCGGCAGCTTCGGCATCAGCATGCGGAACGGATTGAAGACCGACACGCCGACGATGGCGGCCATGGACAGCAGCACCGCGCCCGGCACCGCGACACGCAGAATCCGCACCAGGCGGCTGTGGCGCGCCGCGCTGGCAAACTTCGCCGCAAGCGCGGCGTCGTAGGTGGGATTCTGGGCCGAGTTCACCGCTGCTCCAGCGTGTCGCTAACCTTGTCCAGTCGAAGGCGCCCCATTGTACCCGACGCCGCCGAAATATGCAGCCGGCGACAGGCCGTTACGAAAGTGTCCGAAACGGGGCGGCAGCCCTGAACCTGGCGACCACAGGAGGCGTCAGGAATGCGCGAAAATGTCCTCTTCCGCCCAACCCTGCAGGTCGAGCAGGGCGCGGGTCGGCAGGAAGTCGAAACAGGCCTGAGCCAGCTGGGTGCGGCCTTCCCGCACCAGCATGGCATCGAGCCGCTCGCGCAAGCCGTGCAGATGCAGCACGTCGGAGGCGGCATAGGCGAGCTGCGGCTCGGTCAGGCTGTCGGAGCCCCAGTCGCTGGACTGCTGCTGCTTGGAGAGGTCGATGTTGAGCACCTCGCGCACGAGGTCTTTCAGGCCATGGCGGTCGGTATAGGTGCGGGTCAGGCGGGAGGCGATCTTGGTGCAGTAGATCGGCCCGGTCATGACCCCGAAGGTCTGGTACAGCACCGCGATGTCGAACCGCCCGAAGTGGAAGATCTTGGTGATAGCGGGATTGGCCAGCAGCGCCTTCAGATTCGGCGCGTCGGTGTGGCCCTTGGGGATCTGCACCACGTCGGCACTGCCGTCGCCGGGCGAGAGCTGCACCACGCAGAGCCGGTCGCGGTGCGGGTTCAGCCCCATGGTCTCGGTGTCGATCGCCACCGCTCCGGTGTAGCGGGACAAGTCGGGCAGGTCGCCGCGATGCAGGCGTACGGTCATGGCGTTTCAAAACCTCGAATCGGTCGGTCGGCAGAATAGGCTAATCGGGATTACCCGCGATGTATCCACTCGCAGCACGCCGCGCAAGCGCCGGCCGTGACCTTACGGGCCGGTCAGATCGCCGCCAGCATGATGCAGATCATCGCCGCCACCGTGATGCGGCTGGGGCCGTCGCGGAAAGCGTAGAGAATCGGATCGTCAGGCATCTCGCGGCGATGCGCCATCATCAGGGCGCGGCCGAACCAGTAGAGCAGCAGCGGGTTGAGCAGCCATAGCATCCAGGGGCGGCTGTAGAGCGGCGTCACTGCGGAGGAGGAGACGTAGAGCGAGAACACGGTCACCGCGTTCATCGCGCTCGCCGCCGCCATCGCGGCGATGACATGCAGATCGGTGATCCTGTAGTCGCGGTTGGAGGGATCGGCGAGGCCGGCGCTCTCGCGCATGCTGAGCTCGCTGAAGCGCTTGATCAGCGCCAGCGAGGTGAACACGAACAGCGAGAAGATCAACAGCCATTCCGACAGCACCACGCCGACGCCGACGGCGCCGGCGATGATGCGCAAGCTGTAGAGGCCCGCCAGCGTCACCACGTCGACCAGCATCTTGCGCTTGAGCGCGAGCGAATAGCCGATCGTGGTGACGAGGTAGGCGCCGAGCACGCCGAGGAAGAGGGGCGAGATGCAGAGGCCGGCGACGAGCGCGAACAGCCACAGCGCAGGAATCGCTGATAGCGCCGAGGAGATCGGCAAATCGCCGGCCGCGAGCGCGCGATGGCGCTTGGTCGGATGCTGCCGATCGGCCGCGAGATCCAGGAGATCGTTCATCAGATAGGCGCCCGACGCGCAGGCCGAGAACGCCATGAACGCCAGCAGCGCATAGCCGAGCGTCGAAAGGTTCAGCTGATGCGCGGTGAGCGCCGGCACGAACACCAGCGTGTTCTTGGCATATTGATAGATGCGCAGCGCCTTGGCCCAGGTTTTTAGGCTGACGCGACTTCCGCCTCGGTTGTCGATGCGCTCGACCGCGCCGCGATCGAACGTCAACGTGTTGCCCGCAGCAAGATCGGCCGGCGTCACGACGCCGTCAAAACCAAGATGCGCGGCAATGCCCGTCGCATGATCGACGAAACGTCCGGCGACGAGATAGATCTTCGCGCCCCGCGCCCGCGCCGCCAGCGCTCGGTTCAGCACATCGGAATCATAGGGCAGATGGGCATAGTCGATCTCGGCCCGCGCCAGGATTTCCGTGAGCGCCGCCATGCCCGCCCGTCCGCCTGCGCCGAAGCGGGCCAGCATGCGTCCAGGCGCGCTGAACAGCGCTTCCATCAGCAGTTCGGAACGCAGCAGCGCGCCTTCCAGATCGACGACAAGCGTCCGCCCAGCCGCCGCAATCGCCGACGGTGCCGGGTCGCTAGAATCGTACTGCCGGGCAGGCTGCTCCATCCGAAAATGCTCTTACTTGCCGCCAAATGACCGGCCCAAAGGCCGGGGAGCAGGGGAAATGGATGGCCGCGAGCCTAAGCGGCATTCGCTAAGGGCGGCTTAACTCGCCGTAAGAGGGGCGGACGGTCTCCCGCCGAAGGCCCTGTTGCCCAAATCCCACAACCCGCGCGCGCGTCCTGTTCCGGCAGAGCTTTTGCCTTGCGCCCTGTGGACATCGTCCCAGCCCACCCTATCTGCCAGTTTCTCGCGTCCCCGTCGCCCTCACCCTGAATCAGGTACTATGACCGAACAGACGCTCGCCGCGCCCGTCGACGACCCAAGGGAACGCCAACGCGGCTTTTCGCGCTATCAGGCGCTCCTCATCGCGCTGCTCGCGTTCACGCAGTTCACGATCATCCTCGATTTCATCATCATGTCGCCGCTCGGCGCCATCCTGATGCCCTCGCTCAACATCACGGCCGGGCAGTTCGGCGTCGCGGTGTCAGCCTACGCGTTCAGCGCGGGGATCTCGGGCATCCTGGCCGCCGGCTTTGCCGATCGCTTCGATCGCAAGCGCTTGCTCTTGTTCTTCTATGTCGGCTTCACGCTCGGAACGATGCTCTGCGCCGCCGCGCAGACCTACCATGTGCTGCTGCTCGGCAGGATCGTGACCGGATTGTTCGGCGGCGTGATCGGCTCGGTCGTGCTCGCCATCGTCACCGACCTGTTTCCGCTGCAACTGCGCGGCCGCGTGATGGGCTTCATCCAGACCGCGTTTGCCGCGAGCCAGGTGCTCGGCATTCCCGCCGGGCTGTTTCTCGCCAATCACTGGAACTGGCATGTCTGCTTCGCCGCGATCGTCGTGGTGTCGATCGCCGCGATCGCGATCATCGCCCTGGTCATGGAGCCGGTCGATGCGCACCTGAAATTGAAGCAGGACAGAAGCCCGTTCCGCCATCTGATCGCGACGATCGGACAGACGCGCTATACGCTGGCCTTCGCCGTCACGACGCTGCTGGCGACCGGCGGCTACATGCTGATGCCGTTCTCCAGCGCCTTCACCGTGCACAATCTCGGCATCGACATTACGCATCTGCCGACGATCTATCTCGTCTCCGGCCTGTTCAGCATCGTCACCGGGCCGCTGGTTGGCAGGGCGAGCGACGCGTTCGGCAAATACCCGACCTTCGTGTTCGGCAGCGTGGTGTCGGTGATCATGGTGCTGATCTACACCCATCTCGGCCACGTCTCGCTGGCGACCGCGATCCTCGTCAACGTCTTGATGTTCGTCGGCATCTTCTCGCGCATGATCCCGTCGCAGGCCTTGATGTCGGCGATCCCCGATCCGAGCCAGCGCGGCTCGTTCAGCGCGGTCAGCGCCTCGCTGCAGCAGCTCTCCGGCGGGCTCGGCTCGGTGCTCGCCGCAGGCATCATCGCGCAGCAGGCGGACGGCTCGCTGATCCATTTCGACCGCCTAGGCTACATCGTCGTCGCGACCTCGATCGTCTCGCTGGTCGCGATGTATTTTGTGCAGAAGGCGGTGGCGGAGCGGGCGGGGAAGCGGGTGGTGTGAGGGCGGCGGGCTGATTTGTACTACAGAGGCACCGTTGTGGCGGCGATACTTCGGCGATCCCAATAAGTCATCGTCCGAACCGCTGGACTAGCCTCGCTCTTCAGGCTCATCGTTGCTCTCCAGTTTCTTCCGTAGCGTCGTGACGACACGGTGAACGGCTTGCAGGTCCTTGACTGCGAGCCCTTCCGAAAGGCCGTTGGCCCACGGCGCCTGCAAAGCCATGGCAGCGTCGAAAGTGCGCCGTCCCTTATCGGTCAGGACGACAAGTTGCGCTCGCCGGTGATGCGGGTTGGCCTCGAGCGCCACAAGCCCTTCCGCGAGAAGGTCGTTGACGATCCGCTGCACGTTCTGCCGATTGGCACCCAGATCGCGGGCAATCCATGCGACTGGCTGGGGGCGCTCTGCGTGCACGATGGCGCCGAGGATTTGCCAGCGGGCGCTGGTGAGCCCGAGGCGGGCCACCAAGCGGTCGCCTGCGGTCAAGAGCAGGCTGTTCAGCCGGAACAGGTCAAGCATGAGGTTGGTCAGGGCATCGCCGGTTGGCGTGCGTTCGGATTTCAGCATATGTCACCATAAATCTATATTGACATTATAATGTCAAGTTGGTATATAGCATCGTACCATAATGACATCATGCAACCAACCTCACGGAGGCTTCATGTCGCACCTACGCCCACTGGACCCCGCCTTTCCGATCGATCGTCAGCTCGGCATCGATACCAGCCCCGTCGTGCTGGTGAATGTCTTCACGCTCGACAGGGCCGACGAGCAGAGCTTCCTCCAGGTCTGGCAGGACGATGCTGCCTTCATGAAGCGGCAGCCGGGCTTCATCTCCACCCAGCTTCACCGCGCGATCGGCGAAAGCCCGACCTATCTGAACTATGCCGTCTGGGAATCGACCGCCCACTTCCGGGCTGCGTTCACGCACCCTGAGTTCAGATCGAAGATCTCGGCCTATCCCTCGTCCGCCGTCGCCTCTCCGCACCTGTTCCAGAAGGTCGCCGTGCCCGGCATCTGCGTCGCGTAGCTCGCTTCGAAAACGGCAGGATCCGATGACCAAGATCATCCACCCGATAGCGGGCGCGGTCGCACTGACGACTGTTGCGACCTTCTGGCTTTCCACGGCTTTCGCGGAGATGCTCGCGTCACACGCGAGCGTGACCATGGTCAAAACGGCCATCCCATGGGGCTTCCTGCTGTTGGTACCGGCGCTGGCAGTAACGGGCGGCTCGGGGCTCTTCCTCGCCAAGGAGCGGCGTGCTGGCCTGATCGGTGCGAAGATCAAACGGATGCCGTTCATCGCCGGCAACGGCGTCCTGGTTCTGATTCCTGCCGCCCTGTTTCTAGCTTCCAAGGCGAAGGCCGCCGAGTTCGACTCGACATTCTACGCGGTGCAGGCGCTCGAGCTGCTTGCCGGCGCCACCAACATCGTTCTTCTCGGTCTCAATATGCGGGATGGCTTCAAGATGAAGGGCCGCTTCCGCGCCGGCCCAGGCGGGCGCTTCGACGCCAAGGCAAAGGTCTGAGGACCGCCCGCAACCTCGCTCTCGATCGATCCGCCCCGCTCATGTCCGGAATTGCCGGACTCCCGATTTCCGAAAGGCAATGATGATGAAATTGGAGATCCGGGACTCCTAGAGTCCATGAACGCTGTGTCCCGGCCTTGTGTACCGGTCAGCGGCTCAATTTCCCTGCAAATGAGCGATTTCAACCACTTGGGTTGGGGGTGGTGCCCAGGAAAGGACTGGGTCGCCACCACTGAAATAGCCCTATTTTCTAGGGGATTGGAGCCTACCGGCTAGGTGCTGTGTACCGGTGTTGTGTACCGGAAACAAGCAGCTCAGTTCGAACTGCCGACGGTCACCTCCACCTGGTAACCCATGGCGTCGCGCTCCATCTGCCGTGCAAATTCCTCATCACGACGCCGCCGCTGGCCCGCCAGGGCCTTCCAGCGCGCCAGCTCCGCTTTGGCACCAGCGCCGTCGAGATACATGTTCATCGGAATGAAGGCGTCCTTGCGTCCGATCAGCTCACCAGTGTCGGCCTCGACGATATGGAGCTGGCCATTGCCAAAATAATCCTGCTCGAACCGCCTGACTTCATGAACCCGCTCCGCTGAGTCAGCGCTGCCGGTGTCCCGCACCCCGATATCCTTGAACACGTCGAAGACGATACGCTCCTGCTCGAAGTCGAGCAAAAACCTGAACGTGACGTCCCCTTGAAGCGACTCGAAGTGCATCTGAACGACGCTGCCCGAATGGCCCAGGCGTTTGCACCGCAGACCTTCGAGCGGGCCGTAGGCCCCCTTTCGGCGAATGCGCACGCTGATGTCCGGCACGTCCACGACGGGATCACCGGAGGGCGGCTTACCTTCCTGCATGAACTTCACGATCTCAGGCCCCAAGATTTTCTTGAAGCCCGCCAGCTCGTAGAGGTGCTTCCTGAAGTTCGTACCCCGAGTTTCGACGCCAAAAACCTGCTCAATTGCCCTGATCGCGAGAGCCCGCACGATCGGAAGCTCAGACCCGAGCCGACGGAGATCGCCCGGGATGTCAGGGTCAACGATCGGCTTCCGTGCGCCATGCGCCATGGCACATCGGCCAGATTTGAACAGGTGCGTACTGACCTCCTCGGCGGTCGAGAAGCCCTGCGCCTTGATACCGTCGATTGCCTCCTTGACCCCGAAGCCGTCAAGGTCGGCTATCGCGCCCGCGATCCAGGCAATGCGCTTCTCGTCGCGCGGGAAGGCGGTTTCGAGCACCTTGTAGAACGACAAGAATGCGTAGCCGACGTGGTTGAGGCTGCGCCCCTCCCGCATCAGCGCCAAGGCGAGCATCGCCTTCTCTGCGGTGACCTCGAGGAAGTAGGACAGGTCGAACTCGTCGCAAATCATGAAGCCGCGCTGCTTGTCGCGTCCCATGGGACTCGGGAGACTTCCGCCGCCAAGACCACCGCCCTCGACCGCGTAACCCCGCTCCTCGACCCAGCTGAGCATGGAGATGAAGCGCATCACCAGCTCCTCGCATTCGTGCCGGGCTTTGCCGGGCGGGACCATCATGGCGACCGCCGGGAAGAAGTCCTTCATCACCGGCATGATCCAGATGTCGACCCCGCGCCACTGCACCTTCTGGGCGACGATCGGCCAAGGACTTGTGGTCGCGATGTTGGCGACGATCCACTCTCCGCGCTGAGCCAGCTCGCCCTTGATGACGTCTCGGTGGTCCGGAATATCGCGCCGGAAGACCGAGTCTTCTTCGAGGTCCGAGATCTTTGCCGCTACATTCATCGTCGAGAACCCTTAGGTCTGTCCTTTCGCCTGTCCCTGCCATTGAGAATGACTCCGGCAGGGAATCGCGCCTGAGAGTCCCAGCATATAGCGTCTACCGAGAAATCTACACCTAAATGTAGAGGCTCGCGCCCTGTCGCCACACCGGGGGATGTTGCGGACCCTAAGATCACAGCTCACCCAGCATCCTGGCGACCGCGGTGGCTGCGTAGGGCTTCCCGGATTCGCTGACGAACCCGGCATCGGCAAGTGCAGCGGAAATATCTCGCAACGACCGTCGTCCTGCTTTAGGGGATCGCCGCCGCAGCTTCCGCGCCAAGGCAATCATCTGACCGCCGTGCTCGCGCTGATCCAGCTCTGCGTAGCTCTTGCGGCCTTCGACCTTCACGCCTGAGGCGCGCTTGCGGTCACGAGCGGCCTTCAACTTGGCGACCAGCCGTGCCTTTTCGAGTTGAGCGAACACACCAGCGATCTGCCGCATTGCGACCTTGAACGGATCTTCCGTGGCAGCGAGGTCGTCCCCGAGAAGGGACGGTTCTGCAAAGTTTATTTTTGTATCCTTGTTTATTGTTTATTTTTTTGCTATCACTTCTCACATCGACCCAAAGGTTATTGCGACCAATCACAGGAAGGAAACATGAAAAAGGTTCTTAAGCAGGAAGTTTTGCCCGACGTCTGGAAGATCCTCGAGCGCAGGTATGGTCAGCTGAAGCTCCTATCTGGCCAGGGTGTCATCAGAGGAGAGCGCGTCCAATTTCTGATCGATGGCACGGAGGCTCGTTGCGTTATCAAAACGAGCACTGGCGGGCGCATATCTTTCGGGAAGCGCGACGGGAAATGGAGTGGTCTCGATGAGAGCGATTTCGTCGTCGTGGTAGCACCGACCGCCCCCGATCGAGCCGATCACATGGTCAGTATGTTCGACCAGCAGACGATGCGGGAGATTTTCGACGAGAACCAATCTGCGCAGGACAAGGCAGGAATGGGCGACCTTCCGAACTGGGTCGCACCGTTCCACGAAAACGGACGGGGTCCACGCGGTGTAGGCGATGGGTTCGCAGATCGAGCACTTTGGGCCGAACCTCTCGCTCCTTCTCCTCCAGCGTCCACCAGTAAGCCTGGAAGCTCCGTAGAAGTCGGATCGGAGGCCGCCAAGTCGAAGGACGTTCGGGCGCTGACGATCGATGAGGCAAAGCAGGGCTTGGCAAAGACGTACGGCGTTAGCCCTGCGGCTATCGAGATCTCAATCCGTTGGTAATCCTTAGAAAGGACGAGCGCTATGCCGATTGATCTGCACTACGTTTGCAAGCACGGCCTCAATCATCGCCACATTGGTGATCAAGTGCACGAGTCCGGCGAATGGGTCGCGACCGATGATCTCGCCACGGAAGCGATGGGCGGCCGGCTCTACCTTCATGAACACCAGAGAGATCGCGCTTGGCATGGCGGCACCATCCTGAGTTGGCGAGCGGCCCCCGACGCGAAGCGGAAAATCTTCACGTACAGAGTGGATGGGCATTTCCGAATCAACTGTCCCGGAAATTGGGCGCAGGAAAAAGCAGTCGTTAGACGCTAACGCGCGCCTGAACTTTCAGCTATCCGCTTGGGGAAAAGCGGGACGGGCGGTCCGCGTCGTGCGCCCGGCGTGGACTCTCGTGGGATGAGGACCCAGCTGCCGCGGCTCTGATCGTCGCGCCGCCCAAAGTCTGGCAAGTATGTCCCGGGCTTAGTTCTTGCGAATGTCGGCGATCGAATGGTCGCGAGTCCGTAGGGAGAACTTGATCTCGTTTCCAATTTTCGCCGTTACGGCGAATGCGGGGCTTCCCATGCACTCCTCGAACGTCAGAAGTGCCCTCTCGTTGTCGAGGGTTTTGAGGACGTCGAGAGGCGTCCGCGTCCTGAAGCTGTAGAACGACGAGTCAGTATCTTTCGAGAGGTAGGCCATTCGATAGTTCATACGCGCTGTGTCCCGGTTTTGTGTACCGGTCAGCGGCTCAATTTCCCTGCAAATGAGCGATTTCAACCACTTGGGTTGGGGATGGTGCCCAGGAAAGGACTCGAACCTTCACGGCCGTTAAGCCACTGGCACCTGAAGCCAGCGCGTCTACCAATTCCACCACCTGGGCATGCCGTTTGGGGCACGGAGGCGGTTACTACGGTTCGGTGACGCCGTTGTCAATTCATGCGTGAAGCCTGTTTCGGGATGCCGATTGCGCATCGCAAACCGGCCCGATACAAGCCTGACAACACGTTACCCACCTGCAGGAACCGACCCCCATGGCATCGAATCTGGACACGCTCGTCACGATTTTCGGCGGATCGGGGTTTTTGGGCCGGAATGTCGTCCGCGCCCTGTGCAAGCGCGATTACCGGATCCGGGTCGCGGTGCGGCGGCCGGAACTGGCCGGATACCTCCAGCCCTCCGGCAAGGTTGGGCAGGTCCACACCGTGCAGGCAAACCTGCGCTATCCGGCCTCGGTCGAGGCGGCGCTGCGTGATTCGCATGTCGTGATCAACCTCGTGGGCGTCCTCACCGAGGGCGGCCAGCAGACCTTTGACGCCGTCCAGGCCAAGGGTGCCGAAACCGTCGCCAAGGCGGCGGCGGCCGCCGGCGCCAGCTTGGTGCATGTCTCCGCCATCGGCGCCGACGCCAAATCGCCCTCGCGCTACGCCAAGGCCAAGGCGGCCGGGGAGGAGGCGGTAAGGGCAGCCGTGCCGTCGGCGACGATCTTCCGTCCCTCACTGATGTTCGGGCCCGAGGACCAGTTCACCAACCGCTTTGCCGCGCTGGCCCGGATTTCGCCGGTGCTGCCGCTGATCGGCGGCGAGACCAAGGTACAGCCGGTCTATGTCGCCGACGTCGCCACTGCGATCGCCGACGCCGTCGACGGCAAGGCCAAGGCGGGCGCGACCTACGAGCTCGGCGGGCCGGACGTGCTGACCATGCGCGCGATCATCGAGGCCATCCTCGCAATCACCAATCGCGAGCGGATGCTGATCCCGCTGCCGTTCGGGCTCGCCCGCTTCAAGGCTAACTTCCTGCAATTCGCGCCGGGCGCGCTGAAGCTGACGCCGGACCAGGTCACGATGCTCGAGCTCGACAATGTCGTGTCGGATGCGGCGAAGGCGGCGGGCCTGACGCTGGAAGGGCTCGGCATCACCCCCGATTCGCTCGACACCATTGCCCCGCAATATCTCTGGCGCTTCCGCGCGGCGGGCCAGTTCCAGCGCAAGAGCGCGTGAGGTTGATACCTCTCCCGCTTGCGGGAGAGGTCGCCGCGAAGCGGCGGGTGAGGGCTTTCTCGTCATCGGGTCTCTCTCTGTGGAGACACCCTTTCCCCGACCCTCCCCCGCAAGCGGGGGAGGGAGCGCACCGCCGGTGCGGATACACCTCAAAACTTCAGCTTCTTGAACACCGCTTCGGGCAGCGTCTTGATGATCAGCATCACCAGGCGCCACTTGCCGCTGACATAGACGACGTCGGTTTTGCTCTCGACGGCCTGAAGGATCGCATCGCCGACCACCGGCGCTTCGACCGTGAGCGGGCCGATCAGCTTCATGCCTTCCGTCATCTTGGTACGGACGAAGCCGGGCTTGACGGTGACGACGTGCACGCCACCGCGGCTGGCGCGGGCACGCAGGCCCGACAGGAACGCGGAGAAGCCGGCCTTGGCCGAACCATAGACATAGTTCGAGGCGCGGCCGCGATCGCCGGCAACGGACGACACGCCGACGATCGTGCCATTGCCGCGGCCTAAAAACTTTTCGGCGAACAGGCCGAGGATCAGCGACGGGCCTTCGTAGTTGGAACGCATGATCGTGGTGGCGTGGGCAAGATCGCTCTCGGCGGTCTCCTGCACACCGAGCAGGCCGACGATCGAGACAACGACGTCAGGCAACGCCGGCAGGCCGCCGACAAAGCTCTCGAACGACGCAGTGTCGAGCACATCGAATTTATGGAGTCCGACCTCGATGGTGTAGCGCGCGCGCAGATCGGCGGCATCAGGCTCTAGCACGGCGACGTCGCGGCCGGCGAGGCCGACATCGTATCCCGCTTTGGCAAAGGCGCGCGCGGCGGCGCGGCCGATATCGGAGGAGCCACCCAGCACCAATACTGACTTGCGTGACGTCACGGCCTAGACCTCATCAAACAGGCGTTGTGATAGTTTCGAGCGGATGGTCCCGGCGGGATCGAGCGATTTGCGGATCGCATTGAAGCGCTGCAAGGCCGGATAGCCGGCGGCGAACGTCGCGCGCGACTGACGCGCATCCTTGGCGAGATACAGCCGGCCGCCGGCAGCGACGACCAGGCGATCGATCTCGTCGAGGAAATTCAGGATGTCGCCCCTCAGCGGGAAATCCAGCGCCAGCGTGTAGCCGGGCAGCGGAAACGACAGGATGCCGTCGCCCTGGCCGAGCTTCTTGAGCACGGCGAGGAAGGAGGCATCGCCGCGACGCGCGACGCGCTCGAGGATGTCGCCGAGCACCGCGCGCGCCCCCTGCTCCGGGATCACGCATTGATGCTGGAGGAAGCCGCGCTTGCCATAGATACGATTCCAGTCTTTGAGGCTGTCGAGCGGAAAGAAATACGGATAGAGCGAGACCACCTGGCTGCCGCCGGCGCGCCGCGCGCCCATGCGGTAATACAGCTCGTTGAAGGCGCGGATGCTGATGCGGTTCAGCGTCATCGAGGGCAGGTCGACGGGCATGCGGAGGCCGGGATCTTTGCCGACGGGAAATACAGCGGCGCCAGCGGCGAGCTCGTCTTTGCCGGCGTGCTCGCCGAGATAAATCAGCGCGCGGCCGAGATCCTTGCCGCGCGCAACACAATCGATCCAGGCCACCGAATAGGTCGCGGAATCGCTCGCATCGAGCGCGCGCATCGCTGCGTCGAGGTCGGATGCGGAGATCACCCGCTCGCGGATCCATCCCGTTTCGGCCGGACGCAACCGCATCGTCGCTTCCAGGATGATTCCGGTCAGGCCCATGCCGCCGATAGTCGCAAAGAACGCATCGGAGTTCTGTTCGCGCGAGGCTTCGATCACCTCGCCCTGTCCGGTTCGCAGCAAAATACTCTCGACATAGCGGCCGAAGCCGCCCTCGCAATGATGGTTCTTGCCGTGCACGTCGGCAGCAATGGCGCCGCCAATCGACACGAAGCGCGTGCCGGGAACGACGAAGGGCAGGAAGCCGCGCGGGCCGAAGGTCTCGATCAGGTCCGACAGCTGCACGCCGGCCTCGAGGCGGATGCGTCCGGTCGCCGGATCGAACCACCTGATCCGGTCGAACCCCGTCATCGCGACGGTCCTGGCGGCGCCGATCGCGGCATCGCCATAGGCGCGGCCATTGCCGCGCGCGACAGTGCCGGCCGAGATAGCCTCGCCAACCGCCGCGAACGAGCGCGGCCGCAGCACATCGCTATCGACGACCGGGAAACGCCCCCAGCCGCTGACGAGGGTCATGGTTCAGCTCCTGTGCCGGGCTCCGCCCGGCGTCGGAAACTGACTACCGATCAAAAGCTTATTTTGCGTTGAAAACGCTCTTCCAGCCTGGCGGCGTAGCCCGGATGGAGCTAGCGGATCGGCGCAAAGCGCCGACCGATGACGCAATCCGGGATCGTGCAACAAGCGACGCCGGCTCCGGATTACGCTAGCGCTCCATCCGGGCTACAGCCAGGCGCTTTAGTGCCCCAGCGCCAGCGCGACCAGGCCGAGCGTGCCGACGATGACGCGCCACCAGGCGAACAGCATGAAACCGTGCCGAGTGACGTAGGTCAAAAACGTCTTGACCACGATGATCGCGGTGATGAACGACACCACGAAGCCGATCGTGACGATGTTCATGTGATCCATCGTCATCTCAGAGCGGTTCTTGTAGAAATCGTAGGCGAACGCGCCGATCATGGTGGGGATGGCGAGGAAGAACGAGAACTCCGCCGCCGCGCGCTTGTCCGCGCCGAGCAGCATGGCGGCCACGATGCTGGCGCCAGAGCGCGACACGCCCGGGATCATCGCCACGCACTGCGCGATGCCGATATAGAGATACATCAACAGCGGAAACTTGGTGGCATCAAACTCGCGCGGCTTGAGCTCGAGCCTGTCGACCCAGAGCAGGATGGCGCCGCCGACGATCAGCGTGAAGCACACGACCCACGGATTGAACAGCATGAGCTTGATGTACTTGCCGGCGACGAGGCCGACGATCACGGCCGGCAGGAACGCCACCAGCACGCCGATCACGAAGCGGCGCGCATAGGCATCGCCCGTGAACAGGCCAATCGCGACGTCCCAGAGCTTCCTGAAGTAGAGCCCGACGATCGCGAGGATCGCACCCAGCTGGATCAGAACCGTAAACGAATCCCAGAAGGCTCCTTCGCCGAGGTGGAAGAAGCGCTCGGCAAGCAAGAGGTGGCCGGTCGAGGACACGGGAAGGAACTCGGTCACACCCTCGATGATGCCGAGGATCACTGCCCGTATTGCATCTGACATATTTACGGTCCATTTCGGCTGGAAAAGCGGGGCTCTTCTCGCCTATTCGCTCCCATGCCGCAATCGCAAAATGCGACATCACGCCCTTGCTTCGCGGTTTTGAGGAACTAGTGTGGCGCCGCACAAACATTGATGGATTCTTAAGCACCATCAAATAGTCAAAGGCTTCATGTTTACGCTGTTTCATCATCCGTTCTGCCCGCATTCACGCTTCATCCGCCTGATCGCGGGCGAATACGGGCTCGACCTGAAGCTGGTCGAAGAGCGCAGCTGGGAGCGGCGCGAGGCGTTTCTGCTGCTCAATGCGGCGGGAACGACGCCGGTTCTGGTGGACGACGAGCAGCCGCCCATACCGGGCGCGGCGATCATCGCCGAATATGTCGACGAGGCCCATGGCGCCGAGATGGGACCCAAGCGCCTGATGCCGCAAACGATCGGCGAGCGGGTCGAGGTGCGCCGGCTGATGGCCTGGTTCAACGAAAAATTCTTCGAGGAGGTCTCGCACCCTCTCGTCACCGAGCGCATCTACAAGCGGTTCATGAGCGAGGAGGACGGCGGCGGCCCGCCTTCGGCCGACGTGATGCGCGCCGCCAAGGCCAACGTGCGCTATCATCTGGCCTATATCGGCTGGCTGGCGCAGACGCGTAACTTCCTCGCGGGTGACCGGCTCACCTACGCGGATCTCGCCGCCGCGGCGCATCTCTCGGCGATCGACTATCTAGGCGACGTGCCATGGAGCGAGGACGACGCAGCAAAGGCGTGGTACGCGCGGGTGAAGTCCCGCCCGTCGTTCCGTCCGCTGCTCAGCGAATGGCTGGCCGGCGTGCCGGCGTCGCGGACTTACGTGGACCTGGATTTCTGAGCTCCGATCCGGCTGAACTGAAGACGGCGCTTGCGCGCGAAGCCCGCGCGCTCGGCTTCGACTGCATCGGCATCACCGCACCGGGCACGATCGAGAGCGCCGGAAAATATTTTCTCGAATTCATCGCATCCGGCGGCCATGGCGACATGGACTGGCTGGCCGCAAGCCCTGAGCGTCGCGTCGATCCGCGCGGGCTGTGGCAGGACGTACGCTCGGTGATCATGCTCGGCGTCAATTACGGCCCCGATCAGGATCCACTGGCGATCCTGAAGCGGCGCACGCGTGCGGCGATCTCGGTCTATGCGCAGGGCGATGACTATCACGACCTCATCAAGAAGCGGCTGAAGGCGCTGGCGCGCTGGCTGGTCGCGACCGCGCCGTCCGACGTGAAGGTGTTCGTCGACACCGCGGCGGTGATGGAGAAACCCTTGGCGCAAGCCGCGCATCTGGGCTGGCAGGGCAAGCATACCAATCTCGTCTCGCGCGCGTTCGGCTCCTGGCTGTTCCTCGGCGCGATCTACACCACGCTGGAGCTGCCGCGCGACGATGCGGAGATCGACCATTGCGGCTCGTGCCGCGCCTGTCTCGACATCTGCCCGACTGCCGCGTTTCCCGCGCCCTACAAGCTCGATGCGCGGCGCTGCATCTCGTATCTCACCATCGAGAACAAGGGGCCGATCCCGCACGAATTTCGCAAAGCCATCGGCAATCGCATCTATGGCTGCGATGATTGCCTTGCCGCCTGCCCCTGGAACAAGTTCGCGCAGGAGGGGCGCGAGACCAAGCTCGCCGCGCGCGATGAATTGCGCGCGCCTGATCTCGCTGAGCTGGCACGGCTCGACGACGCGGCGTTTCGCGCGCTGTTCACGAAGTCGCCAATCAAGCGCATCGGCCGCGATCGTTTTGTGCGGAACGTGCTGATCGCGATCGGCAATTCAGGGGAGGAGGCCCTGGCTGCGGAGGCGTGGCGATTGCTGGATGATGCGAGCCCGCTGGTGCGCGGGGCCGCGGTGTGGGCGTTGGGGCAGTTAATGTCGGAGGAGGAGCTTGCGGCGATGAAGAGCGCTGCGATGGATGGAGAGTCTGACGAGAGCGTGCGTGAGGAGTGGCGCGCCGCCTCCTGAAATTTTCCTCATCCGCGACTCACATCTGAACCAGCGTCAGTGCCACATCCTCCGTCATTGCGAGCGCAGCGAAGCAATCCAGAATCTTTCCGCAGAGGCAGTCTGGATTGCTTCGTCGCAAGAGCTCCTCGCAATGACGCGAGCGCGAGCGCCGTTCGGCACCCTGTACGATCTTGATTTCCAAGCGCGTTTCTTCAATCTCGCGCGTCATGACAAACATGCCTTTCTTCACCCGCGACGTCGACACATTCCATCCGACGGAAGTCGCCAACGGTCCATGGGACCCGAAATCGCTGCACGGGCGCGTCATCATCGGCCTGCTCGGCTTCGCCATCGAGGAGCGCCATTCCGGCCCCGAATTCGTGCCGGCCCGACTCACCGTCGACATGTTTCGGCTGCCGACCATCGACAAGCCGGTCGAAGTGACGACGCGGCTGGTGCGCGACGGCTTGCGCATCCGCGTGGTGGAGGCGGAGTTTGTCTCCGGCGGCGTCAGCATGGCGCGCGCCTCGTGCCAGCTGTTGCGGCGGACGCAGAATCCGGAAGGTAACGTCTGGTCGCCGCCGAATTGGGACGTGCCGAAGCCGGCCGACATTCCAAAGCCGACCGATCCCAGGCTCGGCATGAACGGCAAATGGACGACGCGGCCGATCATCGGCCATATGGGCTCGCTCGGACCGCGCCGGCTCTGGATGAGCGAGGTGCGCGAGCTCGTTGCGGGCGTGCCGATGACGCCGTTCGTCCATGTCGCTGTTGGTGCCGATTTCGCCAGCCCGTTTGCCAACGCCGGCGACAAGGGGCTCGGCTACATCAACAGCGACGTCACGATCTATCTGCATCGCCTGCCGGTCACGAAGTGGATCGGCTTCGAGGTGGTGAATCACCACGCCACCGACGGCGTGGCGATCGGCGAATGCTGGCTCTATGACGAAGAGGGCCCGATCGGCACCGCCACGGTCGCCGCGCTGGCGCAGCGCAAGCCGATGGTGAATCCGTCGAAGCGGTAGTTTGTCGTCATTCCGGGATGCGCCGTCAGGCGCAGACCCGGAATCCATCGGGCCGCGGGCCAAGAGGTGAAATGGATTCCGGGCTCGCGCCAATGGGCGCGCCCCGGAATGACGAAATGGAGAGCGCGGCGCTCAACTAAGATGCCGCTGCATCTCCGGCCGCGCCTTCAGCTCGGCGCCCCGCTTGGCGACGATCTTCGCAATCCGTTCCGGCGCAAATTTCAGGTCGACGAACGCCGGCGCAGTGTTGGCAACTTCGTGATAGCTGGCGATCTTGCCGCCCGTCAGCGTCATGATCGCCACGCCCTCGAACATCGCCCGCGCGCCGTTCGCCTCCGGCAGGGTCGATTTGTAGCTGAACGTGTAGCGCGCATAGAGCGTGGTGCCGTCCGATACGGGATTGTGCATGTCCCAACGGAAATCGGTTGCCGTGCGATAGAACCAATCGTCGATCATCGCGGCGATCTTCGCGCGGCCGGCGAAGGCGCCGTAGAACACGTCGTGATAGACGCCGTCCTCGGTGAACAGCTCAGCAAAGGCACGGCCGTTGCGCTGCTCGACCGCATCGCAGAAGGTGCGCAGCATGGCGGTGGTGGTGGTCATTGTGTTGCCTCCCGGTGCTTCTTATTGTGCCCTCTCCCCTTGCGGGAGAGGGCAGCTCCGCTCGTTGATACGCATTCGCTTGGGTGAGGGGTCTGTCTCGGCGAACACGTCTATTCGAGTTCGCGGAAACCACCCCTCATCCGGCGCTTCGCGCCACCTTCTCCCGCAAGGGGAGAAGGAAGAGAGACACTTCACTCGATCTCCGCCACCGCGGCAAGAATGCGCGCGATGTCCTGCGGGCGGGAGAGGCGGTGATCGCCGTCCTGGATCATGGTCAGCACGACGTCGTCGGCCGGCAGGCGATGCGTCAGCGCGAAGGCGTGCTGCCACGGCACATCGGGATCTTTCGCCCCTTGCAGGATGCGGACGGGGCAGCCGAGATCGATGGCGCTGCCGAGCACGAGGTGATTGCGCCCCTCCTCGATCAGGTTTCGCGTGATCGGATAGGGCGAGCCGTCGCCATAGTCCGACGGCCGCATCCAGACGCCTTTGGTCTCGATCTCCTTCTTCACCGCGGGCGAGAAATTCTTCCACATCAGCGCCTCGGTGAAGTCGGGCGCCGGCGCGATCAGGACGAGACCGGCCAGCGAGGCCTTGGCTTGCTGTTGCTCTTGGCGCTTCTTGATCTCGCGCGCGAGCAGCAGCGCCATCCAGCCGCCCATGGAGGAGCCGATCAGGATTTGCGGACCGTCGCAGAAGCGCTCGAACACCGCGACACTCTCCTCCAGCCAGCGCCCGATGGTTCCATCGGCGAATTCGCCGCCGGATTCGCCGTGACCGGAATAGTCGAACCGGACCACGGCGCGGCCGTGCTCTCTGGCCCAGGCGTCCAGCGCCAGTGCTTTGCCGCCCTGCATGTCCGATTTGAATCCACCGAGCCAGACCAGCCCGGGGCCCGTTCCGCCACGGCGGCGCACCGCGATCCTGCGCGCGGACGGGCCCTCGCCGACATCAATGAAGTCGAGCACGGTATCGGGAATTGCATTGGTCATGGAACGTTTACTCTGGCTGTGCGGTTTGAGCTGTTTGGTCGCGCCCCGCAGCTCAATTCGGTGTCGGCATTGGCCCTTTGGGACGCTTGCGGAACAGAAGCAAGGTGTCTATGTCGTCTGCGTGCCAGCGGGCGTGACCAAAATGCCTCGCATTTGAGGGTTTTTCGCGTCTCGCACGAGCGACTTGCTTGCCGGCAAACGCATCTTCCTTCAAAATGGCCGCTTCCTTCACAACTTTGGAGAACCACCCATTCGCCGTCCTAATAAAGCTCCGCCCGCTGCCAGCAAAGACGGGCCCCGCATCAATGATGATATCCGCAATGCGCAGATCCAGCTGATCGATCAGACCGGTGAGAACAAAGGCACGGTCGAGACCGTCGTCGCCATCCGGATGGCCCAGGACGTGGGCATGGATCTGGTCGAGATTTCGCCGAATACCAGCCCTCCCGTCTGCAAGATCATGGACTACGGGAAGTACAAGTATTCCGCTCAGAAGAAAGCCGCCGAAGCCCGCAAGCGACAGAAGACCGTCGAGATCAAGGAGATCAAGCTCCGCCCGATGATCGACGATCACGATTACGACGTGAAGATGCGCGCGATGCAGCGGTTCTTCGAAGAGGGCGACAAGGTCAAGATCACGCTGCGCTATCGTGGTCGCGAAATGGCGCACCAGGAGATCGGCACCAAGCTTCTGGACAAGATCAAGACCGACGTCGCCGAGCTCGCCAAGGTCGAGCAGGACGCAAGGTTCGAGGGCCGCCAGGTCGTCATGGTGCTGGCGCCGCGCTAACGCTGGCTTGTTAGGATCGAGAGTTCAACGGCCCGTCCGGATCTCCGGCGGGCCGTTTTGTTTTGGTCGAGGTGCAAGCCGCGAGCGCTGCTGCAACCTCTCCCGCAAGCGGGGGAGGGAGCACATCGAACGCTTGGCGCCTACGTCCTTGTCGCCTGCCAGGTGCCGCTGCACTGGTCGCCGGAGATGATGCCTCTCCACGAGCCGGCGCCGTTGATGCCGGCGAGCCGGCCGCCGCCGCTGGCGTAGGAGGCGCCGACCGAGACCTGGACCGCCACAGTGCCCCCGCGATTGACCTTGCCCGACACCCGCCCGCCGCCGGCAGACGACACCCGGCTGCCGGTGACGGTGAAGGGAACGCTGTAGCCGGAGCTGCAATTGCCCCTCGTGGTGGCGAAGGTGACGTTCCAGATGCCGTCATAGCCGCCGGCGCGGGCATCGGCAGTCGAAGGCATCATGGCGGCGGCAAGTACGGCGAGCAGCGCCAGGCGGCGCGGGCGGGCAAAGGTGGAAATCGATTGCGGGAAATCGGCCATTTTGGTCCTGCTCCGGACATGAAGGCGTGGATATTGGGGGTGGCAACTCCAAATAGTCGGCGTGCAGGTTCCGGCGGTTCATCGTTGCCATTTGGCTCCCGCTCTGTCATAAGCCCAGCCTTCATCGCCCGGCTGATTAAGGGCTGCCGTGGCGATGTACCGTGCGGGTTTCTCGTTTGTTCGTAAAACCTGAGCACAATCAACGCTCTAACGAGCATTTTAGACGGCCAGCCGCCTTCACGGGCGGATTTCTGTTGCGGCCATAGGAGAGCCAAATGCCCAAGCTGAAGACCAAATCGGGCGCTAAAAAGCGCTTCAAGGTGACTGCCACCGGCAAAGTGATGCACGCCCAGCGCGGCAAGCGTCACGGCATGATCAAGCGGACGAAAAAGCAGATCCGTCAGCTCCGCGGCACCCGCGTGCTGTTCAAGACCGACGGCGACAACGTCAAGAAGTACTTCTTGCCGAACGCCTGATCGCGTCCACGATCACTGCCACCTCGCCGCGCTTACGCGCGGCGATCCGAAAACCAAGTCATCTCTGAAGGATTTCCGTCATGTCTCGCGTCAAACGCGGTGTGACCGCCCACGCCAAGCACAAGAAAGTCTACAAGGCCGCCAAGGGTTTCTACGGCCGCCGCAAGAACACCATCCGCGCCGCCAAGCCGGCCGTCGAGAAGGCCGCGCAGTACGCCTTCCGCGACCGCAAGCGTCGCAAGCGCACCTTCCGCGCGCTCTGGATCCAGCGTCTCAACGCCGCGGTGCGTCCGTTCGGCCTGACCTATAGCCGATTTATCGACGGCCTTGCCAAGTCGGGCATCACCGTGGACCGCAAGGTGCTGTCGGATCTCGCGATCCGCGAACCCGCCGCGTTCCAGGCGATCGCCGAGAAGGCCAAAGCCGCGCTGGCGGCGTAAGCCGTCTTCCACTGTGCTCTGCGCAGCGTTCAGCTTGTGATGGCCCGGGCAGCGGCGCGTCTTGGCGTTTGTCTTGGCGCTTCGACTGCCCCAGCCGTCATCTCTTGCGCAAACACACTTCTCCGACGTGGATGCCCGGCAGAGTGCCGGGTGTGACGGGCTAGGATCATCGGCTCAGCATCCTGGCCAAAAGGGATTGCCATGACCGATCTTGCTCAGCTCCAAGCCCAGATCACCGCCGACATCGCCGCCGCCACCGATGAGGCAGCGTTAGAGGCCGTGCGCGTCGCGGCCCTCGGCAAGAAGGGCTCGATCTCAGCGCTGCTCGCAACGCTCGGCAAGATGTCGCCAGACGAGCGCAAGACGCAGGGCGCCGCGATCAACCAGGCCAAGGACGAGGTTAGCCAAGCGCTCGCAGCAAAGCGCGACGTCTTGAAGTCGGCAGCGCTCGATGCGCGGCTTGCCGCCGAGACCATCGACGTCACCCTGCCCCTGCGCGATGCGGCGGCTGAAGCCGGCCGGATCCATCCACTGAGCCAGGTCTGGGACGAGCTGACCACGATCTTCGCCGACATGGGCTTCTCGGTCGCCGAAGGTCCCGACATCGAGACCGACGACTACAACTTCACCAAGCTGAACTTCCCGGAAGGCCATCCCGCGCGCGAGATGCACGACACCTTCTTCTTTCATCCGAAAGAAGACGGCTCGCGCATGCTGCTGCGGACCCACACCTCGCCGGTGCAGGTGCGCACCATGCTGAGCCAGAAGCCGCCGATCCGCGTGATCTGCCCGGGCCGGACCTACCGCATCGATTCGGACGCGACCCACACGCCGCAATTCCACCAGGTCGAAGGCCTCGTCATCGACAAGACCTCGCATCTCGGCCACCTCAAATGGATCCTGCATGAGTTCTGCAAGGCGTTCTTCGAGGTCGACCATATCAACATGCGCTTCCGCCCGTCGTTCTTCCCGTTCACCGAGCCGTCGCTGGAAGTCGACATCCAGTGCCGCCGCGACAAGGGCGAGATCCGCTTCGGCGAGGGCGAGGACTGGCTCGAGATTCTCGGCTGCGGCATGGTGCATCCCAACGTGCTGCGCGCCTGCGGCATCGATCCCGACGAGTACCAGGGCTTTGCCTGGGGCATGGGCATCGACCGCATCGCCATGCTGAAATACGGCATCGCCGATCTGCGCCAGCTGTTCGAGAGCGACGTCCGCTGGCTATCCCATTACGGCTTCAAGCCGCTCGAAGTGCCAACGCTTGCCGGAGGGCTGAGCTCGTGAAATTCACTCTCTCCTGGCTGAAGGATCATCTCGAGACCGACGAGTCACTCGACAAGCTCGCCGACAAGCTCACCATGATCGGGCTCGAGGTCGAGAACATCGAGGACAAGGCGAAGGCGCTCAAGCCCTTCACCATTGCGAAGGTGATCTCGGCCGAGCAGCATCCGAATGCGGATCGCCTGCGGGTCTGCATGGTCGACACCGGCGACGGCGGTGCGCCGGTGCAGGTCGTGTGCGGCGCGCCGAATGCGCGGGCCGGACTCGTCAGCGTATTCTCGCCGCCCGGCACCTACATTCCCGGCAAGGACATCACGCTCGGTGTCGGCACCATCCGCGGCGTCGAGAGCCGCGGCATGCTGTGCTCGGCGGCCGAGCTGCAGATCTCCAACGACCATGACGGCATCATGGAATTGCCCGCGGACGCCCCGATCGGCGCCGGTTACGCCGAATGGGCCGGGCTCGGCGATCCCGTGGTCGAGATCAATCTGACGCCGAACCGGCAGGACTGCACAGGCGTGCACGGCATTGCGCGCGATCTTGCCGCCGCCGACATGGGCAAGTTCAAGGACCCCACGATCAAGCCGATCAAGGGTGAATTCCCCTGCCCCGTGAAAGTGACGGTCGAAGACGCCACGCTGTGCCCGGGCTTCGCGCTGCGCCTCGTGCGCGGCGTCAAGAACGGGCCGTCGCCGGAATGGCTGCAGAAACGACTGACCGCGATCGGGCTGCGCCCGATCAACGCGCTGGTCGACATCACCAATTTCATGACCTTCGATCGCGCGCGGCCACTGCATGTGTTCGACGCCAAGAAGGTGAAGGGCAACCTCGTCGTGCGCCGCGCCCGCGAGGGCGAGACGCTGCTCGCGCTCGACGGCCGCACCTACAATCTCGATCCCGCGATCTGCGTGATCACGGATGAGCACGGCGTCGAATCGCTCGCCGGCATCATGGGTGGCGAAGCTTCCGGCTGCGACGAGAACACCACCGACGTGCTGATCGAATCGGCGCTGTGGAACGAGATCAACATCGCCCAGACCGGCCGCAAGCTCGGCATCAATTCCGATGCGCGCTACCGCTTCGAGCGCGGCGTCGATCCCGCCTTCATGGTGCCGGGGCTCGAGCTCGCGACCAAGCTGGTGATGGAGATGTGCGGCGGCACGCCGTCGGAGACCGCCGTGGTCGGCAAGGCCTTCGGCGACGATCGCGTGATCGATTTCCCGGTCACCGAGGTCAAGCGTCTCTCCGGCATCGAAGTGCCGCAAGCAGAGATGAAGCGCATTCTGACCCATCTCGGTTTCATGATGGCGGGCCCGGGCCCGGTGGTGAAGGTCGCAATCCCCTCCTGGCGCACCGACGTGCACGGGAAGGCCGACATCGTCGAAGAGGTCGTGCGCATCCTCGGCGTCGACAAGGTGCCGGAAACACCGTTCGAGCGCGGCGAGGACGCGCGCAAGCCGGTACTGACTCCGCTTCAGCTCCGCACCCGCCGCGCGCGGCGCGCGCTGGCAAGCCGCGGCATGGTCGAGTCGGTGACCTGGTCGTTCATCGCAAAACCTGCGGCAAAATTGTTCGGCGGCGGTCAGCGCGAGCTCGAAGTCGCCAACCCGATCGCGTCGGACCTGTCCGACATGCGCCCGACCCTTTTGGCGGGCCTGATCGCCGCGGCGCAGGCCAATGCCGATCGTGGCTTTGGCGATGTCGCACTGTTCGAGGTCGGGCAGCTGTTCAGGGGTGACCGCCCGCAGGATCAGTTCATGGCGGCGAGCGGCGTGCGCCGCGGTGTTGCTTCTTCGGAAGGTCTGGGACGACACTGGTCCGGTTCGGCGCAGGCCGACGTGTTCGATGCCAAGGCGGACGCGCTGGCGGTGCTCGCCGCTGCCGGCGCGCCGATGCAGGCGCTTCAGATCGTCGCCGGTGGTCCCGGCTGGCTGCATCCGGGACGCTCGGGCACGATCCAGATCGGTCCGCAGAACGTGCTCGGCTATTTCGGCGAGATGCACCCGCGCGCGCTCGAGGCGCTCGGCGCCGACGGCCCGTTGATAGTGTTCGAGGTGATTCTCGACCGCATCCCCGAGGCGAAGAAGAAGCCGACCCGTGCCAAGCCTGTGATCGAGCTGTCGGCGTTCCAGCCGGTCTCGCGCGACTTCGCCTTCATCGTCGATCGTACCATCAAGGCCGGCGACATCGTGCGCGCCGCGCAAGGCGTCGACAAGAAGCTGATCACCGGCGTCAATGTCTTCGACGTCTACGAGGGCAAGGGCATCGACGACGGCAAGAAGTCGATCGCGATCGCGGTGACGATCCAGCCGCGCGAGAAGACGCTGACCGACCAGGAGATTGAGGCTGTGGCCGCGAAGGTCGTTGCCGAGGTGACGAAGAAGACCGGTGGCACCTTGCGGGGATGAGTCTCACTGACTTTCTTCCCATGGACGTCAGCCTCACCATTGCGATGGCGCTCTGCGCCGTCGCTTTCGTTTCGGGCACCGCCCGCGGCTTCTCCGGCTTCGGCTCGGCGCTGATCTTCATGCCGCTGGCGAGCAGCATCGCGGCGCCGCGGCTCGTGGCTGCACTGCTGCTCGTGATCGATTTCGTCGCGGCCGCGCCGCTCCTGCCCGACGCATGGCGCAAGGCGGACCGCAAGGCCACTGCCGTGATCGTGCTGGGCGCGCTGACCGGCGTGCCCCTTGGCACCTATTTCCTCAGCGTGCTCGAGCCCGTCACCACACGCTGGATCATCTCCTGCTTCGTCGCTGCGCTGCTGCTCCTGCTGCTGTCGGGCTGGCGCTATCGCGGCAAGGACCACGCCTGGCTCTCGGTCGGCATCGGCAGCCTCTCGGGATTCTGTAGCGGGCTGGCTCAGACCGGCGGCCCGCCGATCGTCGGCTACTGGCTCGGGCGCCCGATCGCGCCGTTCGTCGCGCGCGCCAACATCGTGCTGTTCTTCGGCGCGTCGGATTTCTTCTCGATGGTCAGTTACGCGACCACGGGCCTGATCTCGCGCGAGTCGCTCGTGCTTTCGCTGATCGTCGGCCCGGTCTACGCGCTCGGCGTCGCGTTCGGCGCCTCGCTGTTCGGCCGCGCCAGCGAAAAAGTGTTTCGCGGCATCTGCTACGCGCTGATCGCGATGGCGGTGATTGCGGGATTGCCGGTGCTGGATGGGATGTTGCGTTGAACCATCCTCGCGTCGTCCTGGCGAAAGCCAGGACCCATTACCCCGGTCAGCATTTTTAGCCCAGGTTGGTGACCACTGGCCGTCGCCAAATCCCTCCCTGGGGTAATGGGTCCTGGATCTGCGCTCCGCCCTGGACAACGCTACGCGTTGCCAAGAGCTGCGCTTGTCCAGGACGACGACTGAATCAATTCCGCGGCGGCTTGGCCCTACGCTTCTTCGTCGACTGCGTCGGCACGTCCGCCGGCTCGTCCTTGAGCGCGCCGATCTTGCGCAAGGCGGCCTCCGCGGCGCGTTCGCCGCTTTCCCAGGCGCCGTCGACCGTGCCCCACAGCGTCTCATGCGTGGCTTCGCCGGCGAGGAACATGTTGCCGATCGGCTCTGCCAAAACCTTTCGCGAGAGTTGGCCGCCGGGCGAGGCCGCCGACATCGCGCCCATGACATAGGGCGAGGCATTCCAGCGCGTCGCGCTGGTCTTCTGCACGGCGGCCGCAGCCTCACTGCCGAACAGCTTGGTGATCCACTCCTTCGCGAAAGCCGTCATCGCCTTCTCGCCCTGCTCGGCGAGATCGCGACCAAACGAGCCGCCGACGTCGACCCAGCACAGCGAGGAGCCGCCGATATTGGCGAACATGCGGGCCGTGCGCGTCGAGTTGCTCTGCTCGATGAGGATGTCGTCGCGCGACAGGCCGAGCGGATTGCCCGGCATTTGCAGCACGATGTGATCGTAGCTGCCGAGGGTGAGCTTCGATGCCGCGTCTAACGTGCGTTTCGGAATGTCGGGCGCGAACTTGATCGCGCCTGAGGTCAGCACGTTGGTCGAGACCGTGATGATGGCGGCGCGGGCGGCGATCTTGCCGCTCGGGGTCTCCACGCCGACGTCGCGATTGCTCCAGACAATCCGGCTCGCCGGCGTCGACAGCGCCACCGGCGCCTGCTCGCCGAGTTTCGCGATCAGCGTCCCCAGACCCTGGCGGCAGGCGATCGCGCCATTGCGGTCCTGCGCGCGGGTCTTGTCGATCGCCGAAAGCTCCTTCAGATCCTTGCCCGCAAAGCCCGCGCCCAGCATGAATTCGGCCGCGCCGGCCCAGTCGCCGAGATCCTTCGGCAGCACGGAGGCGCAGGAAGTATCCAGCTTGCCGCGCGCGGCGTCGTCGATGGCGCGGTTGGCGCGCACCAGCGCGGCCAGGAACTCCTCGGTTTCGCCGGCGCGTGCGTTGCGGCGGCCGATGCGCATCTTCTGACCTGATGGCGCCGGCAGCACGTCGAGCCCGGCGCTGCGCGCCAGCCGGATCATCGGATTGGTCTCGGGATTGTGCATCCAGCGCGCGCCGCGGTCGAATGGCGTGCCGAAAGTCGTGCTGTCCGTGATGCAACGGCCGCCGATCTGGGCCGCTGCTTCCACCACCACAACCTTGCGGTTGGCAGCCATGATGCGCCGCGCTGCGGCAATTCCCGCAGCCCCCGCGCCGATCACGACGATGTCAGCCTCCCGCGGCGGGGTCGCGGCGGTTGCACGCAGGACCGGCATCGCAGCAAGAGCCGCCGACGCCGAAAGGAAACCGCGGCGCGTGATTGTCATGTCATGGTTTCCGGGGACTTGCGGCGAACGGGAACAGCCCGCGAACCTTGCCGTATCTGATGTTGCGCAGCAACCACCATGGTGAATCAACCGTGCTTGATCTCACAGAGTGATGAACCGAATTGCAACACGTTTCGACCATGATAGAGAAGGGAAAAAGACGGCCGGAAAAGGCCGTGGGGGGAGTTCGAAATGGGGACGGTCCTGGACTCAGTCGGCAAGCTGATTGCCGCGTACCTCTCGAAGGAGGTGCCGGGCTACGAGCCGTTCACGCCGAGCGACCCGGAGCACCTGCGCGGCGTCATCGAGCCCGGCGACGTGCTGCTGGTCGAGGGCAACAACCGCATCTCCGGCATCATCAAATACCTGACGCAGTCGACCTGGTCGCATGCTGCGCTCTATGTCGGTCCGATCGAGGGCGCGGAAGAGGCGGACGGCGAGCCGCATGTGCTGATCGAGGCCAATATCGGCGAGGGCGTCACCTCGGCGCCTTTGTCGAAATATTTCCCCTATCACACCCGAGTCTGCCGCCCGGTCGGGCTGTCCTATGAGGACCGCACCACCGTCTGCCGCTATGCGATCAATCGCATCGGATTCGGCTACGACACCAAGAACATCGTCGACCTCATGCGCTTCCTGTTCCCGCTGCCGGTGCCACAGCGCTGGCGGCGGCGCATGATCGCGCTGGGATCGGGCGATCCGACCAAGATCATCTGCTCGGCGCTGATCGCGCAAGCGTTCGACGCGGTGCGCTACCCGATCCTGCCGAAGATCACCAAGGCCGGCAGCCGCGCCGCTCGCCGCGAGATCCTGCACATCCGCGATTCCTCGCTCTACATGCCCCGCGACTTCGACATCTCGCCCTATTTCGAAGTCGTCAAACCCACCATCGTGCACGGCTTCGACTACACGGCCTTGCACTGGGCCGACAAGCAGAAGCCGCTCGAGGAGGTGGCGGGCACATTCAGTGTGTTTCCAGAAACGCTCCGTGCGCCGCCGCTCGTTCCTGAAGCGATTGACGAAGAGACGCCGGCTGAGATTTCGGCTGAGGAAGTGAGCAAGCAACCTGCCGAGATGGCCGGCCATGTCCCGCTGCTGAAGAGGCTGGCGATGTATCGCCCAAGGCGGCGAGGCCGGGCAAGAGAGAGGGCGGCGTAGCTCCACTGTCGTCCCGGCGAAGGCTCCATTACCCCAGGGAGCAGTTTGGCGAAGACTCCTCGTTCGGTACGCCTACCGAACGCAATCGATAGATTCCGCGGTATGGGTCCTGGCTTTCGCCAGGACGACGCAAGAGGAGTTATCTCGCGTCCCTCTCCACAGTCATTGCGAGCGCAGCGAAGCAATCCAGAATCCCTAAGCAGAGACAGTCTGGATTGCTTCGCTGCGCTCGCAATGACGAGAATTACCGCTCCGCCCGTCCGATCACTGCCATCAGTTCCGCGATCTTCTCGCGCTGGTCAGCCTTGTCGCCGCTGGCGATGGCGTGCTCGACGCAATGGGCGACGTGATCCTTCAGGATCTCCTCCTCGACCCGGCGCAGCGCGGCGCGCACCGCCGAGATCTGCGTGACGATGTCGATGCAGTAGCGGTCTTCCTCCACCATTTTCGAGAGGCCACGAACCTGGCCCTCGATCCGGCCGAGACGTTTTCCGACAGATGCCTTGATGTCCTTGCGCATGCGGCCTATATACCCCTACCGGGTATAGGTTGCAAGGCCGGAGCATGGAAATGAACAGCAGCGAACACAAGCCTCATCACGACGCCGCAGACGGACATTCGGGATGCGGTTGTTCCGCCAAGGCCGAGCCCGCAGCGCCCGAGCCGGCGTCCTCCTGCTGCGGCGGACACGGCGATCATTCCGGCCACGTCCATCATCACGCCCATGACCATGGCGATGCGACCAAGGTTCTCGATCCCGTCTGCGGCATGACGGTCGATCCCGCGACGTCGAAGCACCACCTCACACATCACGGCGAGACCTTCCATTTCTGCTCGGCCGGCTGCCGCACCAAATTCGCCGCCGACCCCGCCAAGTACCTCGCGAAGGACGGGGCGCCCGAGCCCGAGATGCCCGCGGGCACGATCTACACCTGCCCAATGCACCCCGAGATCCGCCAGGTCGGCCCCGGCACCTGCCCGATCTGCGGCATGGCGCTGGAGCCGGAAGTCGCGAGCCTCGAGACCGGGCCCAATCCGGAGCTTGCCGACATGACGCGGCGGTTCTGGATCGGCGGCGCGCTGGCGCTGCCGGCCGTGGTGCTGGAGATGGGCGGCCACCTCGCGGGCCCGCACAACTGGATCGACCAGACATTGTCGAACTGGATCCAGCTCGTCTTCGCCACGCCCGTGGTGCTGTGGGCCGGCTGGCCGTTCTTCGTCCGCGGTTGGCAGTCGCTGGCAACGCGCAACCTCAACATGTTCACGCTGATCGCGATGGGCACCGGCGTCGCCTATGTCTACAGCATCATCGGCACCGTCGCGCCGCAGATATTCCCTGACACCTTCCGTGGCCATGAGGGGGCAGTCGCCGTCTATTTCGAGGCGGCTGCCGTGATCACCGTGCTGGTTCTGCTCGGTCAGGTGCTGGAGCTGCGCGCCCGCGATGCGACCTCGGGCGCGATCAAGGCGCTGCTCCAGCTCGCGCCGAAGACCGCGCGCCGCATCGATGCCGATGGCAGCGAGCATGAAGTCGAGATCGATACGCTGCATGCCGGCGACCGCTTGCGCGTTCGTCCCGGCGAGAAGGTGCCGGTCGACGGCGTGATCCTCGAGGGCCGCTCCTCGCTCGATGAATCGCTGGTCACGGGCGAATCGATGCCGGTCACCAAGGAGAGCGGAGCCAAGGTGATCGCCGGCACGCTCAACCAGTCCGGCAGCTTCATCATGCGCGCCGACAAGGTGGGACGCGAGACGCTGCTGTCGCAGATCGTGCAGATGGTCGCCGACGCGCAGCGCTCGCGCGCGCCGATCCAGCGGCTGGCCGATCAGGTCGCCGGCTGGTTCGTGCCGATGGTGATTGTCGTCGCCATCGCCGCCTTTGCGGCCTGGTCGTGGTTTGGACCGGAGCCGCGGCTCGCTTTCGGCTTGGTCGCCGCGGTCAGCGTGCTGATCATCGCCTGCCCCTGTGCGCTCGGACTTGCGACCCCGATGTCGATCATGGTCGGCGTCGGTCGCGGCGCGCAAGCCGGCGTGCTGATCAAGAACGCCGAAGCGCTGGAGCGGATGGAGAAGATCAACACGCTGGTGGTCGACAAGACCGGCACGCTGACCGAGGGCAAGCCCAAGGTGGTGGCGATCGTGCCGGCTGCCGGCTTTGCCGAGGATGACGTCCTTCGCCTCGCCGCCAGCGTCGAGCGTGCCAGCGAGCATCCTCTGGCCGACGCGATCGTGCGCGCGGCAAAAGAGAAGCAGCTCACTCTTGGCCAAGTCGAGCATTTTGACTCGCCGACCGGCAAGGGCGCGACCGGCAAGGTCGACGGCAAGACCATCGCGCTCGGCAATGCCAGATATCTGACGTCGATCGGCATCGACACCAAGCTGCTTGACGCCGAAGCCGAACGGCTGCGCGGCGACGGCGCGACCGTGATCAACATGGCCGTCGACGGCCGGCTTGCCGGCCTTTTCGCGATCGCCGATCCGGTCAAGGCCTCGACCCCGGAGGCGCTGAAGGCCCTCGCGGCCGAAGGCATCAAGGTCATCATGCTGACCGGCGACAACCGCACGACGGCGCAAGCGGTGGCGCGCCGGCTCGGCATCGCCGACGTCGAAGCCGAGGTGTTGCCGGACCAGAAGAGCGCGGTGGTGACCAAGCTGCAAAAGGCCGGCCGCAGCGTCGCGATGGCCGGCGACGGTGTCAACGACGCGCCGGCGCTGGCGGCGGCCGAAGTCGGCATCGCCATGGGCACTGGCACCGATGTGGCGATGGAGAGCGCCGGCGTGACCCTGCTCAAGGGCGATCTCGTCGGCATCGTGCGGGCGCGAAAGCTCTCGCAGGCGACCATGAGCAACATCCGCCAAAACCTGTTCTTCGCCTTCATCTACAACGCCGCCGGCATCCCGATCGCGGCCGGCATCCTCTATCCGGCCTTCGGCGTGCTGCTGTCGCCGATCATCGCCGCGGCGGCGATGGCGCTGTCCTCGGTGAGCGTGGTCGGCAACGCGCTGCGGCTGCGTGCGACGCGACTGTGATGGTGTACTCTCTCTCCCCGTTCTTACGGGGAGAGGGTTGGGGTGAGGGGCATCTCCACACAGGCGGTAACAGCTGCATTCGCGGAAGCTCCCCCTCACCCGTAATTCAAGCTACGCTTGAATTACGACCTCTCCCCGCAGGCGGGGCGAGGTAAGAAGGCGCCGCGCGAGGGAGCATCTGATGCAGCGAATTACGATCACGATCGAGGATGATCTGCTGGCGGAGATCGACGCGGCGGCGGAAGCACGCGGCTACCAGAACCGCAGCGAGATCATCCGCGATCTCGCCCGCGCCGGCCTGCAACAGAGCACCGAGGACACCGCGCAGACCGGCCCCTGCGTCGCCGGCCTCGTCTATGTCTACGACCATAGCGCCCGCGATCTCTCAAAGCGCCTGGTGCAGGAATTCCACGGCCATCACGACCTCGCGCTGGCGACCCTGCACGTCCATCTCGACGACAACAATTGCATGGAGATGACGGCGCTGCGCGGCGCGGCTTCCGAGGTCAAGCATTTCGCCGATCACATCATCGCCGAACGCGGCGTGCGCTACGGCCGCGTGGTGATGATTCCGACCGGCGAGGGCAAGCACGTGAAGGCGCGAAAGCACGGTCACGGTCATCGGCATGAGTAGGCTACTCTAGGAGAGCTTAGCGGCTCTTACCCTCCCCTGGAGGGGGAGGGTCGATCGCGCGCAGCGCGAGCGGGGTGGGGTGACGGTCTCTCCGCAACGAACAATGCCCGAGTGGAGAGATCACCCCACCCCGTCACGCAATCTCGCTTCGCTCGATCACGTGCCGACCTGATCTTCCCCCGAAAAAGTGGACGGGTTTAAGCGGCTTTTAGCTCCATCTCGATCGGGGCGATATATCCGATCGCGGAATGGAGCCGGGTGCGGTTGTAGAAGCCCTCGATGAAGGCGAAGATATCGCGCTGGGCCTCGGCGCGGGTCTGGTAGTCGCGATGGTGAACGAGCTCGGTCTTCAGGGTATGGAAGAAGCTCTCCATCGGGGCATTGTCGTAGCAATCGGCCTTGCGGCTCATCGATGCAACGATGCCGGCGCCCGTGAGAGCGTCGCGATAGGCGTGTGAGGCATACTGCACGCCGCGATCGGAGTGGTGGATCAATCCGGCCTGCGGCCGTTGCTGCTGGATGGCCATCGTCAACGCCGCGGATGCGAGTTCGACTTGCATGTGATCCCGCATGGCCCAGCCGACGATCTTTCGACTGAAGAGATCCATGACGGCCGCCAGATACAGCCAGCCCTCCGCGGTCGGGATGTAGGTGATATCGGCGAGCCAAACGCGGTTCGGGGCTTCCGCTGTGAAGTCGCGCGCGATCAGGTTCGGGGCGATCGGCAGGTCGTGACGGCTGTCGGTGGTGCGCACCCGGCGCGGCGGCGCCGTGATGGCGCGGATACCGTGCCGGCGCATCATCCGCTCGATCCGGCCGCGGCTGGCGCCACGGCCCTGCGTCCGCAGCACGGCATGGACGCGGGGACTGCCGTAGCGTCCGCTGCTGTCGTGATGGGCCTGCCGGATCGCAGCCAGCAGCGTGGCATTGGATTTGGTCCGCTGACTCGCCGGGCGATCGCGCCAGGCGTAATAGCCGGCCGGCGAGACCTCGAGCACGGCGCACATCAATCGTACCGGATAGGCGTCGCGATGGTCCTCGATGAAGCGGAAGCTCATGTCCGGGTTCCGGCAAAGATCGCGATCGACTTTTTTAAAATGTCGCGCTCCATGCGCAGCCGTTCGTTCTCCTGGCGCAACCGGGCGATCTCCGAAGCCTGGTCCGCCGACATCGGCGTCGCCTGCGTGGTGGGGCGCCACGCCGCCGATGCCGGCTGCTGCCCGGCCTTATCCACCCAACGCCGCAGCACCGAGTCGCGCAGCCCGAGTTCCTTGCCTACCGACGTGATCGAGCGACCGCTCGACACCACCAGCTCAACGGCCTGGCGCTTGTACTCTTCGGTAAATGACCGACGTTGACGTTCCATTCGACACCTCCGGGCTCAATGAGCCTACTACAGGTGTCCACTCATTCGGAGGAGGTTCAGACCCTCCCCCTCCAGGGGAGGGTAAGCAAGAATTCGCGCCGCGTTCGCAGCCGACGGAGGCGGAGCCGCCCGCCCTTGCCGAAGCTGCCTTGCATGTCTACCTCTCGCGGGTGGTTTCGGGAGAGGGTGCCCCATGCTGGATGCCGCCGTGAAGGCGTTGTCGCAAATGATCTCGCCGCCGATGCGCTCGATCCTGTGGCGATCGATCGGGCTGGCGCTGGTGCTGATCACCGTGCTGGCGATCGGCCTGCAGCGGCTCCTCGGCTGGTTTGCGACCTCTGGTGAGGTCTGGCTCGAGGGTCTGCTTGGGCCGGGCTGGCACTCATCGCTCGAGGTCCTCTCGTGGATCGTCTCGATTGCCGCCGGCCTCGGCGTCGTGTTCGGCGGCATCTTCCTGATGCCCGCGATCACCTCGCTGGTGGCGAGCCTGTTCGTCGACGACGTCGCCGACATCGTCGAGCGTGAGCATTATCCCGCCGAGCGGCCCGGTGTCGCGCTGCCGTTCAGCCAGGCAATCCTCGAGGGCGTCAAGACCGCATTGCTGACGATCCTGGTCTATCTCGCCACGCTGCCGCTGGTGCTATTCGCCGGCGCCGGCTTCCTGATCTTCTTCATCGCCGCCGCCTGGCTGCTCGGCCGGGAATATTTCGAGCTCGCGGCCATGCGCTTCCGCCCGCCTGCGGAAGCCAAGGCGATGCGGCGCGACAATGCCGCGACCATCTTCACCGCCGGCCTGTTCATCGCCGCCTTCGTCTCGATTCCGATCGTGAATCTGGCGACGCCGATCTTCGGCATGGCCTTCATGGTCCATATGCACAAGCGGCTGTCCGGCTCGCGACCCGAGCTGATCGAGCCGGCGCGACAGATGCGGTGACGCGCCCGACGCGGCACTGTCTCACACCGTCTTCTCCGGCCACCGGCAGAGATCGTTGATCAGGCAGACCTCGCAGCGCGGCTTGCGCGCGAGGCAGGTGTAGCGGCCGTGCAGGATCAGCCAGTGATGGGCGTGCCGCATGAACTCGGCCGGGATCACCTTTTCGAGACCGAGCTCGACCTCGAGCGGTGTCTTGCCCGGCGCAAGCCCGGTGCGGTTGCCGACGCGGAAGACATGCGTGTCGACCGCCATGGTGTGCTCGCCAAAGGCCATGTTGAGCACGACGTTCGCAGTCTTGCGTCCGGCGCCGGGCAGCGATTCGATCCCGGCGCGCGTGCGCGGCACCTCGCCGCCGAACTCGCTGAGCACTTTTGCCGATAGCGCAATGACGTTCTTGGCCTTGGTGCGATAGAGGCCGATGCTCTTGATGTACTCGCGCAGGCGCTCCTCGCCGAGATCGAGCATCTTCTGCGGGGTGTCGGCCACCTCGAACAACGCGCGCGTCGCCTTGTTGACGCCGGCGTCGGTCGCCTGCGCCGACAGCACCACGGCGACCAGCAGCGTGAACGGATTGATGTGCTCAAGCTCGCCCTTCGGCTCCGGATTGGCCTTGCGGAAACGGCTGAAGGCCTCGTGAATTTCGGCGGGCGTCCAGGGTTTTGCGGCTTTGCGCGACATTTTCGCGGGCGGTTTCGGCTTGGCCGCGGCCGGTTTTGCCTTCTTCTTCGGCACGGCCGCTTTACGCGGAGCCGGCTTGCGGGTGATTTTCGCCATGATCGGGATATACTGAGGGACGATGAGCACAGGCAACGAAATTGAGCGCAAGGGCTCCGAAGATCAGCGCGAAGTGCAGATCTTCTCCGCGCTGCTAACGCCACACCGCTCGCTGAACCGCACCGGCTTCCTCGCCGTGATGCTGTTCCTGAGCGTTGTCAGCTTCGTCACGGGCCTTGCCTTCCTGATGATGGGGGCCTGGCCGGTATTGGGCTTCTTCGGGCTCGACGTTCTCGTGATCTGGTGGGCCTTCAAAGCCAATTTCCGCGCCGCACGGGCCAGCGAGGAGATCGTGGTCACCCCTTCCGAATTGCGCGTGCGCCGCATCAGTGATCGCGGCCAGGTCGTCGACTGGACGTTCAATCCGCTCTGGGTCCGGCTCGACATGGAGATCGACGAGGATTTTGGCATCGAGCATCTCTACCTGATCTCGCGCGGTCACCAGATCCAGATCGCCCGCTTCCTGGGACCGAACGAAAAAGCGAGCTTTTACAAAAGCTTGGTTGAGGCGCTGAACGCCGCCAAGCGGGGCCCGACCTACAATCCGATCACCTGATTCCAGATCAGAAATCGGGTGGTTTCATACCCTTCCCGCTCCTACATTCCGGTCATGATGACACTCGCCATACATGATCAGCGCCTGGCCAAGCCGGGCCCCCAGAACGCCGCGCTGCGCGACTATGATTCCGTGCGCCGGGCGATCGCGTTCATCTCGGAAAACTGGCGCGCGCAGCCGACCATTGAGGCGATGGCGGATGCGGCCGGCGTCACGCCCGATGAGCTGCACCATCTGTTCCGCCGCTGGGCCTCGATCACGCCGAAGGCTTTCATGCAGGCGCTCACCCTCGACCATGCCAAGGGGCTGCTCAGAGACTCCGCGAGCATCCTCGATGCGGCGCTCGACTCCGGTCTGTCGGGCCCCGGCCGGCTGCACGATCTCTTCGTCACCCACGAAGCGATGTCGCCCGGCGAATGGAAGAACGGCGGCGCCGGATTGACGCTGCGCTACGGCTTCCATCCCTCGCCGTTCGGCACCGCGATCGTGATCGCGACCGACCGCGGCCTGTCGGGCCTCGCCTTCGCCGATCACGGTGAGGAGAAGGTCGCGCTCGCCGACATGACGCGGCGCTGGCCGAACGCCACTTATGTGGAAGATCACGACGGCACCGCGCCGCTCGCAGCGCGCATCTTCGACCCCAAGCTGTGGCGGCCGGATCAGCCGCTGCGCGTGGTCCTGATCGGCACCGATTTCGAGGTGCGGGTGTGGGAGACGCTGCTGAAGATTCCGATGGGCCGCGCGGTGTCCTACTCCGACATCGCCTGCAACATCAACAGCCCGAAGGCCTCACGCGCCGTCGGCGCTGCGGTCGGCAAGAATCCGGTCTCGTTCGTCGTCCCCTGCCATCGCGCCCTCGGCAAGAGCGGCACGCTCACCGGCTATCACTGGGGCATCACCCGCAAGCAGGCGATGCTGGGCTGGGAGGCCGGGCGGGTGGGGATGCAGTAGGCAATACGCGAACTGCCTTCACATGGTCGTCCTGGCGAAAGCCAGGACCCATTACCCCAGGAAGGCGTGGTGGCGTGAAGTGCTCACCACCAATCTTTGCAACAACGACGGCCGGTGGTTATGGGTCCTGGCTTTCGCCAGGACGACACCGAGTATGAGGCGCGGCCTCACCGCACCTCACGCAAAATCTGGCTCAACCCGCCAGATCCAGCTTCGACGCCACCGTCGAATCCGCATTGAGGCGATAGATGATCGGCACACCCGTCGCCAGCTCGCGCTTCAAGATGCCCTCCGGCGAGAGCTTCTCCAGCACCATGATCAAGGCGCGCAAGGAGTTGCCGTGGGCGGCGACCAGCGTGCGCTTGCCGTTGAGGACGGCGGGCAGGATCTCCTGCACGTAGTAGGGCAGCGCCCGCGCCAGCGTGTCCTTCAGGCTCTCGCCGCCGGGCGGTGGCACGTCGTAGGAGCGGCGCCAGATCAGCACCTGGTCCTCGCCCCACTTCTTGCGGGCGTCGTCCTTGTTGAGGCCGGAGAGATCGCCATAGTCGCGCTCGTTCAGCGCGAGGTTCTTCGCGGTCGGCAGGCCTTCTTGCCCGAGCTCGCCGAGGATGAGGTCCAGCGTGTGCTGCGCGCGCGTCAAGACCGAGGTGTAGGCGACGTCGAACACGAGACCCTGTGCCT
This sequence comes from Bradyrhizobium sp. C-145, assembly GCF_023375135.1. Lineage (NCBI taxonomy): Bacteria > Pseudomonadati > Pseudomonadota > Alphaproteobacteria > Hyphomicrobiales > Nitrobacteraceae > Bradyrhizobium > Bradyrhizobium sp. C-145. The sequence goes on from NZ_CP088150.1 coordinate 9,483,791, forward strand.
TTAGCTTGCGGCCGGCTTCCTTGGCTTCGCTGACACCGAGCTCGGTGAGGTCAGGATCCTTCCACCCCGTGAACAGGTTCTTCAGATTCCATTCGCTCTGGCCATGCCGCACGAGCACGAGAAGACGTTCGCTCATCAACTGCTTTCCATCTAGTTTATTGTTCTGAGCATGACCTTGTCGGAAAACCGCTTCGCACTTTTCCGGATCATGCTCTGGTTCAGATGTCGGACAGGCCGAGCACGTCGGCCATGGAGTAATGCCCCGGCGCTTTGCCGTGCGCCCACAGCGCCGCCTTGAGCGCGCCATGGGCGAACAGCATGCGGTCCTCGGCGTGATGCGACAGGGTCAGGCGTTCGAACTGGCCGAGGAAGCTGACACTGTGATCGCCGGCCACGGTGCCGCCGCGCAAGGAGGCAAAGCCGATGTCGCCGCGCCGGCGTGCGCCGGTGATGCCGTCGCGGCCGCGCGCGGAGTGTTCGTCGAGCGGGATGCCGCGCCCGCTAGCTGCCGCCTGGCCCAGCATCAGCGCGGTGCCCGAGGGCGCGTCGACCTTCATGCGATGATGGGTCTCGACGATCTCGATATCAAAACTCTGGTCCAGCGCCTTGGCGACGCGCTTGACCACGGCGGCAAGCAGGTTGACGCCCAGACTCATATTGCCGGATTGCACCACGACGGCGCGGTTGGTCACGCTCTTGATCACGGCGTTATCGGAGGCCGACAGCCCGGTGGTGCCGATGACATGGACAAGGCCGCGCTGGGCGGCGATCGCGACATTGGCGATGGTCGCCGCCGGCACGGTGAAATCGAGGATGCCATCGGCATCCTTGGACATCGCCCAGAGGTCGGCGGAGAGCGTGATGCCGTTGGCCGGCAGGCCTGCGAGCACGCCGGCATCCTTGCCGAGCAAGTCCGAGCCCGGCGCCTCCAACGCGCCGGCCAGCACCGCGCCTTTGCTCTCGGCAATCGCCCGCGTCAGCGCGCGGCCCATCCGGCCGCCAGCCCCAGCAACAATCAAGCGCATGTCGGACATGATGTGATCCTCTCTGGGGCCGTTGTAGCGGGGGGAGGCAGTTCCGGCAACCGAGGGGGGTCAGAGGCGTGCTTCCACCCTCCCCTGGAGGGGCAGGGTCGGGCACGCGATCGAGCAAAGCGAGATTGCGTGACGGGGTGGGGTGACGGTCTCTCAGCAACCAACCGTGCCCGAGCGGAGAGATCACCCCACCCCGCTCGCGCTGCGTGCGATCGACCCTCCCCCTCCAGGGGAGGGTAAGAAAGATCGTGCCTCAGCCGTCCGACGGCTGCGGGCCGTCATAGCCCTCGATGATGATGAGCTCGGCGATGGAGTGCGGCTGGCGCACCTTGATATTGGCTTGGTATTCCGGCGAGTTGTAGCAGGCGAGCGCGGTCTCGTAGTCCGGGAATTCGATCACGACGTTGCGGTTGCGGCTGGCGCCTTCGACGGTGGTGAACTTGCCGGCGCGAACGACGAAGCGACCACCCCATTTCTTGAAGATCGGACCGTTGGCGAGTGCATAGGGCTTGTAGCCCTCGTCATTGCTCACATCGACGCGCCCGATCCAGTAGCCTTTTGCCATTGTTCTTCTCTCCCTGGTTGTTGCTCAGCCGAGCGCTTGCGCGATCTCCGCCTGGATGGCGTCGGCCGCCGCCCTGGGGTCGGCGGCTTCGAGGATCGGACGTCCGACGACGAGATAATCGGCACCTGCGGCGATCGCACGACCCGGCGTCATGATCCGCTTCTGGTCGCCACTCGGCGCGCCCGCGGGGCGGATGCCTGGCGTGACGAGGCTCATCTGGTGACCGACGATCTTTCGCAGGGCGCCCACTTCCTCGGGCGAGGACACGAGGCCATCGACACCGAGCACCTGCGCCTGTTGGGCGCGGGCCTCGACCAGCTCGGAGACGCCGAGCCGATATCCGGCCGCGTGCAGATCGTCGTCGTCGTAGGAGGTCAGCACGGTGACCGCGAGAATCTTCAAGCCCGAGCCGCCACGTCCCTCGACGGCCGCCTTCATGGTCTGCGGATAAGCGTGGACGGTGAGGAAAGTCGCCCCCAGCTTGGCGACACTCTCGACACCGCGCATCACGGTGTTGCCGATGTCGTGCATCTTGAGATCGGCAAACACCTTCTTGCCCGTGTCGGCAAGCTTGCCGATCAGCGGCAGGCCGCCGGCATAGGCGAGTTGGTAGCCGATCTTGTAGAAGGTGACGCTGTCGCCAAGCTTTGCGACCATCGCCTCGGCAGCCTCCGGGCTCGACAGGTCGAGCGGAACGATCAGGCGGTCCTTGGGGGCGATCTCGGCTGGCGTCATGTCACCTCACATCATGCGTTGGGAAATGTCGATCAACTGCCGCACCAGCTCCTTCAACGCGGCGATATCGCCCTCGTTCTTCAGCCTGTCCATATCGTCATAGGCCTGATCGGCAAAGGCAAGCGTGAGCTGGCTGGCAATCACATGGGCGTGGCAGGAGGTCAGGATCAGCCGCAACGCCTGCAGCGCACGGGCCGCGCCCAGCCGGCTCTGCGACGCGCCGGCGAGCGCGAAGACGCGGTTGCGGAACACGTCGCCGCGCGCCTCGTGCAGATCGTGCACGCGGCTGACCCAGTCGATCGCGTTCTTCAGCAGCGGCGGCACCGAAGCATTGTATTCGGGCGTGACGATCAGCACGCCGTGATGCGCGCCGATCATGCGCTTGAGATTGATGGCGTGCTTGGGCACGCCGGATTTGGCCTGGAGATCGCCGTCATAGATCGGCAGCGGAAAATCAGCGAGCGAGATGCGGGTGACGTCGACGCCGGCCTGGTCGAATTCATAGGCTGCGAGCGCCGCCAGCTTCGCATTATGCGAGCCGGTGCGCAGCGAGCCGGGAATGACCAGGATCTTGGGAGCTGACATCCGGGCGGCGAACTCCGTTCACCTCTCCCGCTTGCGGGGGAGGTCGACGCGCGAAGCGCGGCGGGGGGCTTTCTCGACTGGGGGTCTCCCACCGTGGAGACACCCCCACCCCAGCCCTCCCCCGCAAGCGGGAGAGGGAGCGCACCGCGTTTGTGGCGACAGGTTAGTCCTTGCGATACACCCAGACGCGGGCCGGAGGAAGGTTCATCCAGATCCGTTCCGAGGCCTCTGTGGACACGCCGGGCAGCGATTTCGGGATCGGCGGCACCACCGCATAGGTGAACTGGATGAACGGCGCACCGGGCGCCAGCGCCGTGAAGGCATCGCGGATGAGGCGCAGCCGCGTCAGCATCGGTTTTGTGACGAGCGGCAGGCCGGAGACGACCGCGGAGGCCGGCGCGCTCAAGACGTTCCAGAGCGTGTCGCGCAGGCGATAGGCATCACCCTGCACTACCTTGGCTTGCGGGTAGCGGTCGCGCAGCAGGGCGCAGAAGCCGGGATTGTATTCGACAAGGACGAGGCGCTTCTGGTCGATGCCGCGCTCGATCAGCGCCGAGGTGATGGCGCCGGTGCCGGGCCCGAGCTCAACCACCGGCGCGTCGGAATCGATATCGACGTAATGGGCCATGGTCCGGGCCAGCAGCTTGCCCGACGGCATCACCGCGCCCATGTGCAGCGGCTTTTCGATCCAAGATCTGAGAAAGCGCACCTCGTCATCAAGACGAGGCTTCTTCAACGCACGCGCGGACGATGGCAATGGCATGTCAGGACCGGACGGGACCGCGGGACGCGGCGTGTCAGAAAATGGTCATAAAGACGTATAGGCCGAAGACGACACGGTCAAGACGCGTCAACTCGCCCGGTTGCCGAAGAAATCCTTGACCTTGGCGAAGAATCCCTCGGATTCCGGCTGGGTGTTGCCGGAGGAGAGCTTTTCGAACTCGGCCAGCAATTCCTGCTGCTTCTTGGTGAGGTTCTGCGGGGTCTCGACCACGACCTGGACGTACATGTCGCCCATCTGACGCGAGCGCAGCACCGGCATGCCCTTTGATGCAATGCGGAAACGGCGGCCCGACTGGGTTCCGGCGGGTACCTTCACCTTGGCCTTGCTCTTCTCGATCGTCGGCACCTCGAATTCGCCGCCAAGGGCGGCCGTCACCATCGAGATCGGCACGCGGCAATGCAGATCGGCGCCGTCGCGCTGGAAGAACTGGTGCTGGGCCAGCGACAGGAAAATGTAGAGGTCGCCGGGCGGGCCGCCGCGGACCCCGGCCTCGCCCTCGCCGGCGAGCCTGATCCTCGTGCCGTCCTCGACCCCTTGCGGAATATTGACTGACAACGTGCGCTCGCGGGTGACCCGGCCCTGTCCCGAGCAGGATGGGCAGGCATCCTCGATCGTCTGGCCGCGGCCCTGGCAGCCGGGACAGGTGCGCTCGAGCGTGAAGAAGCCCTGCGACTGCCGCATGCGGCCCGCGCCGCCGCAGGTCGAGCAGGTCTTCGGCTTGGTGCCGGCCTTGGCGCCGATACCCGAGCAGGCCTCGCAGGTGACCGAGACCGGAATCTCGATCTGCGCGGTCTTGCCGCCAAAGGCTTCCTCGAGCGTGATCTCCATGTTGTAGCGTAGGTCGGCGCCACGCTCGCGGCCGCCGCGGCTGCGCTGTCCGGCCATGCCGAACAGGTCTTCGAAAATGTCGGAGAAGGAGGAGGCGAAGCCCGCGCCGAAACCGGCACCGCCGCCGCCGAAGCCGCCGCCCTGCTCGAACGCGGCGTGGCCGTAACGGTCGTAGGCGGCGCGCTTGTCCTTGTCCTTGAGAATCTCATAGGCCTCGTTGATTTCCTTGAACTTGACCTCGCTGGTTTCATCCCCGGGATTGCGGTCGGGATGGAATTTCATTGCCAGCTTGCGGAACGACGATTTCAGCTTGGATTCGTCGGCGTCGCGTTCGACTTCGAGGGTCTCGTAGTAGCAGCGCTTGGTGGACGTGGACATGTCGGACTCGGTCTATCCAATCGCGAATCAAGTCGGGGCGAAACGATGCCGCTGCGCGACGACATAGGCAGCCTTGATATAGGCGGCCTTACGCGTCGCGGCAGAGGGCAGCGTAGCAACATTGAGCATAACGGCTGGGAATTGATTGATCGTAACAGGCGTCTTGCCCGCCCGTCCCGACACGTTGGCCTCCCCCGCGAGGGAGGAGGCCTTTAGCGCGTCTGGGGTCCAAGCCGTCCGCATCGTCACCCTCTTGGGGTTTAAGCGGACTTCTTGTTGTTCTTGTCGTCGTCGACCTCGGTGAATTCCGCGTCGACGACGTCGTCCTTGGCCGCGTCCTTCTTGGCGTCGGCCTCGGCCTGCTGCTTGTACATGGCTTCGCCGAGCTTCATCGAAGCCTGGGCCAGGGTGTTGGTCTTGGCCTTGATCGCCTCGGCATCGTCGCCCTTCAGCGCCTCCTTGAGGTCGCTGACGGCATCCTCGATGGCGCGGCGCTCGGTCTCGGAGACCTTCGAACCGTGCTCGGCGAGGGCCTTCTCGGTGGAATGCACCAGCGCGTCCGCATGGTTCTTGGCATCGACCGCCTCGCGGCGCTTCTTGTCGGCCGCCGCATTGGCCTCGGCGTCCTTGACCATCTTCTCGATGTCGGCTTCCGACAGGCCGCCCGAGGCCTGGATCCGGATCTGCTGCTCCTTGCCGGTCGCCTTGTCCTTGGCCGAGACGTTGACAATGCCGTTGGCGTCGATGTCGAAGGTCACCTCGATCTGCGGCATGCCGCGCGGAGCCGGCGGAATGCCCATCAGATCGAACTGGCCGAGCATCTTGTTGTCGGCCGCCATTTCACGCTCGCCCTGGAAGACGCGGATGGTGACGGCATTCTGATTGTCTTCAGCCGTCGAGAACACCTGGCTCTTCTTGGTCGGGATCGTGGTGTTGCGGTCGATGATGCGGGTGAACACGCCGCCCAGCGTCTCGATGCCCAGCGACAGCGGGGTCACGTCGAGCAGCAGCACGTCCTTGACGTCGCCCTGGAGCACGCCGGCCTGGATCGCGGCACCAATCGCCACGACTTCGTCCGGATTGACGCCCTTGTGCGGCTCCTTGCCGAACAGCTGCTTCACAACTTCCTGGACCTTCGGCATGCGGGTCATGCCGCCGACCAGCACCACCTCGCCGATTTCACCGGCGGTGACGCCGGCGTCCTTCAGCGCCTTGCGGCAGGGCTCGATGGTTTTCTGCACGAGGTCGTCGACCAGCGCCTCGAACTTGGCGCGGGTGAGCTTCATCGTCAGATGCTTCGGACCGGTCTGATCCGCGGTGATGAAGGGCAGGTTGATCTCGGTCTGCGTCGTCGAGGACAGCTCGATCTTGGCCTTTTCAGCGGCTTCCTTCAGGCGCTGCAAAGCGAGCTTGTCGTTGCGCAGGTTGATGCCCTGCTCCTTCTGGAACTCGTCGGCGAGATAGCCGACCAGGCGCATGTCGAAGTCTTCGCCGCCGAGGAAGGTGTCGCCGTTGGTCGACTTCACCTCGAACACGCCGTCACCGATCTCGAGAATGGAGATATCGAAGGTGCCGCCGCCGAGGTCGTACACTGCGATGGTGCCGGCCTTGGTCTTGTCGAGGCCATAGGCGAGCGCGGCCGCGGTCGGCTCGTTGATGATGCGCAGCACTTCGAGGCCCGCGATCTTGCCGGCGTCCTTGGTCGCCTGGCGCTGGGCGTCGTTGAAGTAGGCGGGAACGGTGATGACGGCCTGGTCGACCTTCTGGCCCAGATGAGCTTCCGCGGTCTCCTTCATCTTCTGCAAGATGAACGCCGAGACCTGCGAGGGCGAGTAGGTCTGGCCGTCGGCCTCGACCCAGGCGTCGCCGTTGGAAGCCTTCACGATCTTGTACGGAACGAGCTTCTTGTCCTTCTCGACCATCGGGTCGTCGTAGCGGCGGCCAATGAGGCGCTTCACTGCGAAGAAGGTGCGCTCGGGATTGGTGACGGCCTGGCGCTTGGCCGGCTGGCCGACGAGGCGCTCGCCGTCATCCGTGACGGCAACGATCGAAGGCGTCGTGCGCATGCCTTCGGAATTCTCGATGACTTTGGCGTTCTTGCCATCCATTACGGCGACGCACGAGTTCGTGGTGCCGAGGTCGATCCCAATGACCTTTCCCATGGTCCTGATATCCTTCTTTTTGCGGCAGGTTGGCTGGGCCCAGAAGGCACCCGAACCGAAACCCCCTAAGATCAAACATCCGCGATATTGCGATGATTGAGGCTCATATAGGAGGGGGGGAGGGGCCCGCAAGGACCGAACGCAAGTTTCGGCCGCGAAAACATCGGGTTTTGGAAGATCATATCCGGGCTCAACCACCCTTGCGGGTGAGGAAATATTAACAGGTTCAGGCCTCGGCGAGCCCCCGCTATGGCAGTCCGCCCCACCCTGTTGCGGCAAGGCCAAACCCGCTAAAAGGCGGTCCGGCCGGCAGCCGCAGCAGAGCTGCTCCGCGCGACAAAGCGGCCCAATGGCCGACCATCGAACGGCCTCAATGTGAACCAATCAGAGTGCCCATGAAGCTGATCCGCCTCCTCGCCGCGTTCGCCCTCCTCGTCGCCTCGGCGCTTCCGGCCCTTGCTGCCGACGCCGTTTACCCGCCCGGCCTGCGCCTCGGAATGGTGCCGCTGGTCGGCCTCAACACGGCAAAAACCTTTCCGGGCTTCGAGAGCGAGGACGGCAGCGTCAAGGTGCTGATCACCGAGCTGCCGCCTGCGGCCTATGGCGAGGTCGTGAGCGCCTTCAATTCCAATTCGGCCGGTGCGAACGGCGTCAAGCAGGACAAGATCGAGACCCCCGCGGGCCTTGCCTATTTCACCACCGAAAGCGGCAAGTCCGGCGACACTCCGGTGAGGCGCTATTCGATGATCGTGCCGGGCGCCGGCTTCTCCGGCTATGTCGCGGTGCAGATCCCGGAGAATGCGACCAAGATCTACACCGATGAAGCGGTGCGGCAGATGTTTGCGAGCACTGTGACCCGCAAGCGGGTCTCGGCCGAAGAGCAGATCGCGCTGATGCCGTTCAAGATCACCGATCTCGCCGACTTCAAGGACATCCGCACGCTGGCGCCGGGCGCGAGCATCATCCTGGCCGACGGCAACGAGAGCGCAGGCTATGAGTCGAAGCCGTTCATGATCCTCGGCCTGATCGGTGCCACCCCGCAGCAGGCCGACGACCGCGCCCGCTTTGCGCAGGAGGCGGCGCTGCAGATTCCCGGCGTGCGCGAGTCGCGCGTCACCATGTCCGAGCCGATCCGCATCAACGGCCAGCAGGGTTTCGAGACCCGGATCGACGGCGTCAGCGGCAAGGACAAGACGCCGGTGACCGTGGTGCAGTGGATCCGCTTCTCGACCGGCGGCGCCTCGCTGCGCATCATCGCCAGCGCCCCGCGCGACCAGTGGCAAGCCGCCTTCACCCGCTTCCGCGCCGTGCGCGACGGCATCCAGCCGAAAGGGTAGTCGCATCCACAAACTGGATGCGCTCCCTCCCCCGCTCGCGGGGGAGGGTTGGGGAGAGGGTGTCTCCGCAAGGGGACACTCCCGACGTGGACAGAGCCCTCACCCGCCGCGCTCTGCGAGCGCAGCGACCTCTCCCGCAAGCGGGAGAGGTTAAGCGAACCCGCCGACCAAGCCCAACCACTCACCAATATCGGCTGCATTTTCGGGCTTCTGTTCGTATGCGAACGGAACTAGGCTTTCTTCCCGTGGATCATCCTGGAGGGGAGACGAACGATGCTGGATCGGCGACACATGTTGGCGGCGCTTGCGACTACCGCGCTCGCGGGCCTCGCTCCAACCGCGCCGTTTGCGGCCGCGTCAATCAAGCCGGACGAGGCCTCCGCCCTGCTCGTGATCGACGTGCAGAACTGCTTCCTACCCGGCGGCAGCCTTGCGGTGAAGGAAGGCGAGCAGGTGGTGCCGGTCATCAACAAGATCGCGAAAGCGTTTGCGAACGTGGTGATGACGCAGGACTGGCACACGCCCGGCCACATCTCGTTCGCGTCGGTGCATTCCGGCAAGAAGCCGTTCGAGACCGTCGATCTTCCCTACGGCAAGCAGGTGCTGTGGCCGGACCATTGCGTGCAGGGCACCGACGGTGCCGCGCTGTCGAAGGACCTTGCGATCCCGCACGCCGAACTCATCATCCGCAAGGGTTTTCACAGGGACGTCGACAGCTACTCGGCCTTCCTCGAAGCCGACGGCAAGACCTCGACGGGCCTTGCCGGATACCTGAAGGGCCGCAAGATCAAGCGCGTCTTCGTCGCTGGCCTCGCGACAGATTTCTGCGTCGCCTGGACCGCGCTCGATGCGCGCAAGGCGGGCTTCGACGTCCATGTGGTGGAGGACGCCTGCCGCGGCATCGACACGCAGGGCTCGCTGGCAAAGGCCTGGGCCGATATGGCCAAGGCCGGCGTGAAGCGGATTCAGTCTGCCGATATCGCGGTGAGCGCGTAAGAGTTTCGCACCGTCATTCCGGGGCGATGCGAAGCGTCGAACCCGGAATGACGGCGAAGCCGTGAGACTCAATTCGTCGCGCCGCTCGACTCATTGTTGTTGGCCGCGGCCGCAGCCTTCGCGCCGCCCTTGGCGACACCGACCAGGGCGGGACGCAGCACGCGTTCGCCGATGGTGTAGCCGGCCTGCACGACCTGCACCACGGTGCCCGACGGCACCGACGCATCGGGCACCTCGAACATCGCCTGCTGGAAATTCGGGTCGAACTTCTGGCCCTGCGGATCGAACTTCTTCACACCGTGCTTTTCCAGCGCGTTGAGCAGCGAGCGCTCGGTGAGCTCGACGCCCTCGATCAGCGAGATCAGGCCGGGATCGGCCGCGGCACGCGCCTCGGCCGGAACGGCATCGAGCGCGCGCTGGAGGTTGTCGGCGATGTCGAGCACGTCGCGGGCAAAGCCGGTGATGCCGTAGAGGCGGGCGTCGGCGACTTCCTTGGTGGTGCGCTTGCGCAAGTTCTCCATCTCGGCCAGCGTCCGCAGCATGCGGTCGCGCGCCTCGGCGGCTTCCTTCTGCAGCGTCTCGACCGAACCGGGCTCGGGATCGTCGGGCATGATGTAGGGCTTCGACACCACGGGCTCGCCGGTCGGCGCGGTCGTGTCTTCGGGTTGCCGGTCTTGATCGGTCATCGGCTCTATTCTCGAACTCGTCTCAGGGGATTGTTGGCCCGGATATCGTGCCTAAGCTTACGAAAATCAAGCGCCTGTGATCGGAGGAAACGCCGGTCAGCCCCCCAAAAGGCGACTGACGATACGGGCGGCGTAGTCCACCGTCGGGATCACGCGGGCATAATTCAGCCGCGTCGGGCCGATCACGCCGAGAACGCCGACGATATGGCCGGCGGCATCCCGATAGGGCGAGATGATGGTGGAGGAACCCGACAGCGAGAACAGCTTGTTCTCGCTCCCGATGAAAATTCGCACGCCTTCGGCGGTCTCGGCCCGGCCGAGCAAGTCGATGACGCCGCGCTTGGTCTCGAGATCGTCGAACAACAGGCGCACCCGCTCCAGATCCTCCAGCGCGTGCAGATCCTCCAGCAGATTGGCGTGACCGCGGACGATGAGCTGGCGGTCCTCGTTCTCCCCGCCGGACCAGCTTGCGATGCCAGCCGAGATCACCTTTTGCGTCAGCTGATCGAGCTCGGCGCGGGCCTCCCCGAGCGCGGTCTCGAGCTCGAGCCGCGCCTCGGCCAGCGTGCGGCCGCGAATCCGCGCATTGAGGAAATTGCCGGCCTCGGTCAGCGCCGAGGAGGGAACTCCGGGCGGCAACGTCAGGACGCGGTTTTCGACCTGGCCATCCTCGCCAACCAGGATCACCAGCGCCTTCTCCGGTTCCAGGCGGACGAATTCGATGTGCTTGAGCCGCGCATTGGATTTCGGCGTCAGCACGACCGCGGCGGCACGGGTCAGGCCCGACAGCCGCATCAGGGCCTGGTCCAGCGCCGCCTCGACCGATTGCGCCTCGCCGACGGAAGAGAGCTGGCTCTGAATGGATTGCCGTTCGGCCTCGTTGAGGTCGCCGACCTGCATTAAGGCATCGACGAAGAAGCGCAGACCGAGTTCCGTCGGCAGCCGGCCGGCGGAGGTATGGGGCGCATAGATCAGGCCGAGCTGTTCCAGATCGGCCATGACATTCCGCACGGAGGCCGGCGACAGCGGCATCGCGATCAGGCGCGAGATATTGCGCGAGCCCATCGGCTCGCCGGTCGCGAGATAGCTTTCGACAATTTGACGAAAGATGTCGCGGGAACGCTCGTTGAGCTGGGCGAGGCCTGCGCGCGGCGCGATCAGATGGATCGGATCGTGATGGGCCACAGACGGTAACTCCTCTCAGATACTCATAATTTGTCCATCCCGGGCGCTTCTGACAAGCGTGGCGTTTACAGGCTCGACATCAGGGGGTGAAAAAACCTTGCCGCCTACCCTCGCCCCTCCTACAAGCACCGCGAACAGCCTTTCCCGTGAGTTTTGGAGGATTTCCCATGCGGCCAAGCCGCCGTGCGCCCGACGAATTGCGCCCCGTGACGCTGGAGCGCGGCGTGGTCAAATATGCGGAAGGCTCGTGCCTGGTGAAATTCGGCGACACCCATGTGCTGGTCACCGCCACGCTGGAAGACCGCCTGCCGCCGTGGCTGAAGGGCCAGGGCCGCGGCTGGGTCACCGCCGAATACGGCATGCTGCCGCGCGCAACCTCCGAACGCACCCGCCGCGAGGCCTCCGCCGGCAAGCAGAGCGGCCGCACCGTCGAGATCCAGCGTCTGATCGGCCGCTCGCTTCGCACCATCGTCGATCTGGAAGCGCTCGGCGAGCGCCAGATCACGGTCGATTGCGACGTGCTCCAGGCCGACGGCGGCACCCGCACGGCCTCGATCACCGGCGCCTGGGTCGCGCTTGCCGATTGCATCAACTGGATGAAGGCGCGCAACATGATCAAGACCAACGTGCTGCGCGACAACGTCGCCGCGATCTCCTGCGGCATCTACAACGGCACGCCGGTGCTCGATCTCGACTACGCCGAGGATTCGGAAGCCGAGACCGACGCCAATTTCGTCATGACCGGCGACAGCCGCCTCATCGAGGTGCAGGGCACCGCGGAACGCGAGCCGTTCACCGAAACCGAGTTCCTGGCGTTGATGGCGCTGGCGCGCAAGGGCGTCGCGCGTCTGGTAGACTTGCAGAAACTGGCGGTAGCGTAGTCAATAGGCCATGCACCGCCGAATCACGGACAAGCTCGTCATCGCTACCCACAATCCCGGCAAGCTCGCCGAGATGCGGGAGCTGCTTGCCCCGTACGGCATCGAGGCGGTGTCGGCCGGAGATCTCGGCCTGAGCGAGCCCGAAGAGACCGGCAATGATTTCCGCAGCAATGCCGCGATCAAGGCGATCGCGGCGGCGCGGGCAAGCAAGCTCCCGTCCTTCGCCGATGATTCCGGCATCGTGGTCGACGCGCTCGACGGCGCGCCCGGCATTTTCTCCGCGCGCTGGGCCGGGCCAAACAAAGACTTCGCAGTGGCGATGGCGCAGATCGAGCGCCTGCTCCAGGAGCGCGGCGCGACGATTCCGGCGAAGCGCACCGCGCATTTCGTCTCCGCGCTCTGCGTCGCCTGGCCCGACGATCATCTCGAACAGGTCGAGGCGCGCGTCGACGGCACGCTGGTCTGGCCGCCGCGCGGTACCGCCGGCTTCGGCTACGACCCGATGTTTTTGCCCGACGGCCACAGCCGCACCTTCGGTGAGATGGATAGTATCGAGAAGCACGGCCTGCCGCCGCTCGGCCTCGGCCTGTCGCACCGCGCCCGCGCCTTCGTGAAACTGGCGGAGATCTGCCTTGAGCCGCGCTAGAGCGTTTTCGAGCGAAGTGGATACCGGTTCGCGCCAGGAAAACGCGTCAAAACGAGAATCTGCAGCCTTCGGCGTCTACGTGCACTGGCCGTTCTGCCTGTCGAAATGCCCCTATTGCGACTTCAACAGCCATGTCCGCCACGCACCAATCGACGAAGCGCGCTTCGCCTCGGCCTTCGCCCGCGAGATCGCAGCGACCGCCGAGCGCGCGCCCGGCCGGGAGGTCACCTCGATCTTCCTCGGCGGCGGCACGCCGTCATTGATGCAGCCCGCAACCGTCGGCGCAGTGCTCGATGCGATCGGCAAGCACTGGCATGTTGCTGACGATGTCGAGGTGACGCTGGAGGCAAACCCGACCAGCGTCGAGGCCACACGCTTCGCCGGCTATCGCGCCGCCGGCGTCAACCGCGTCTCGCTCGGCGTGCAGGCGCTCGACGATGCCTCGTTGAAGGCGCTCGGCCGCATGCACAGTGCGCGCGAGGCCCTCGATGCCGTCGCCATCGCGCGCCGCTCGTTCGACCGTTATTCGTTCGACCTGATCTACGCCCGTCCTGACCAGACGCCAGCGATGTGGGCCGAGGAGCTGCGTCTCGCGATCGATGAAGCGGCCGAGCATCTGTCGCTCTACCAATTGACGATCGAGGAAGGCACGCCGTTCTTCGGCCTGCACCAGGCGGGCAAGCTTAAGACACCGGACGAAGCCGTCGCGCGTGCGCTTTACGACGTCACGCAGGAAACCTGCGACAAGCTCGGCCTGCCCGCCTACGAGATCTCCAACCACGCGCGGCGCGGCGCCGAGTGCCGGCACAATCTGGTCTATTGGCGCGGCGAGGAATATGCCGGCATCGGCCCCGGCGCCCACGGCCGCCTCGACATCGACGGCGTGCGCCATGCCACCGCCACCGAGAAGCGCCCCGAAGCCTGGCTGATGCGGGTCGAGACCAACGGCGACGGCGTCGTCACCGATGAGCTCCTCAACAGCGAGGAACGCGCCGACGAGTTCTTGCTGATGGGATTGCGTCTCGCCGAAGGCATCGACCCCGAGCGTTACAGAGCCCTCTCCGGCCGCCCGCTCGACCCCGGCCGCATTGCGCTGCTCCGTGAGGAAGGCGCGATCACGGTCGACGCGACGGGCCGGCTGCGCGTGACGAGCAGCGGTTTTCCGGTGCTGGATGCGGTGGTCGCGGATTTGGCTGCGTAAGCCTCAGCCAAGTCATTGGTGCGCTCCCTCGCCCGCTTGCGGGAGAGGGTTGGGGAGAGGGTGTTTCCGCAACGGGAGAATCCCCAAGAGGAAAGAACCCTCACCCGGCGCTACGCGCCGACCTCTCCCGCAAGCGGGAGAGGTGAACCATCAAGCCCCAAAGCTCTTCGGCGAGCCCGCGACCGCAACGCCGCCCCCCTGCGTCACCTTCATGACCGCAAGGCCGCGCTCGTTGGTGCCATCCGCGCGGAAGCGGAACAGGCCGTCGATGCCGGCAAAGCCCGAGGGGTTGGTAAGCACATCAGGCGAGAAGCGCGTCGTGCCTTGCGTGCGCGCGAGCGCGGCTACGAGGGCGACCGCATCATAGGCGAGCGTCGCGGTGCGTATCGGGTCGGCGCCGTATTTGGTGCGATAACGGCCGGAGAACGCGCGAAAACCGGCCGGGTCCGGCGCGGCATAGAGACCGCCTTGCAGCGCAGCGCTGGCATAGACGCGCGGATTGTCCCACAGGCCGGTGCCGAGCAGCTGGATGTTGCGCAAATTGGCGCCCGCCGCAGTCATCGCATCCGCCACCGAGACGACGGCATCGCCGTCATCAGCAATGAACAGCGCGTCCGCGCCGCCGAGCTGCTGCGCCACGGTCCGCGCCGGCGTGGCGCGATCGGCGCCGTATTTCTCGAAGGCGACGATGCGCCCGCCACGCCGCGGCACCGCCGCCTTCACGGCGGCTTCGACGACATTGCCATAGGCATTGTCGGGCACGAGCACCGCGACGGAGCGTTTTCCGATGCTGGCGGAATATTCGACGATGCGGTTGACGTCGGACTCCGGCAGGAAGCTCAGCAGATAGACGCCGCGTCCGGCGATACTGGAATCGGTCGAGAACGCGATCACCGAAATGCCACGCGTGCGCGCGACCTGCGCCACCGCGGGCACCGACTGCGCGAACAGCGGTCCCAGGATGATCTCGGCGCCCTCATCGACCGCCTGCTGCGCACCTGCTTGCGCGCCTTGCGGGCTGCCATTGTCGTCCTTGATCAGGAGCTGGATGTTCGGGTTCTGGAACTCGGCCAGCGCCATCTCGGCGGCGTTGCGCATGGATTGCGCCGCGAGGCCCGCATTGCCGGCGGCCGAGAGCGGCAGGATAACGGCGACCTTCACCCCGCCGGTGCCCGCGGTCGCGGCCTGTTGCGGCGGGCCAGCCGGCTGAGCCGGGGGCGCCGAGCTGGAGAACTGACTGAGACTCTGCTGCACGCCGGCGCAGGCCGACAGCAAGGGCGCGCCGAGCAGGAGGCCGAGCGCACTCCGCCGGGTCGCCGACGACGATCGGGGCCCGGGAGCGGAAGACTCCTCCGAAGAGGAAGATCTGGGATGACGCGGGCCCACCATGGCAACTTCTCTTCCGACCGGCCGTCGGCAGCCGGTCACTCTGTCCACGACACAAGCCGGGGATTCAGGCATATTGTCGACGAATAGTTAACCAAAACAAAAGGATAATAGCCACTTAACGCGGCTGCCGTCCCCTCCTGGCCAGCTGTTCGCCGTTACTCACGCAGCATCAAGGCGGCGTTTCGGTCGCGAATATGGCGCGAGGACCCTTACTCCCTCGCAACGCGATCCCGGATCGATCACATTCCCGTCCGCCCTCACCTCGGCACGATCTTTTTCGAAGAGCCGGTTCCCAGCCCTACGGATCGTGCCTAAGTTGACTTCATTATGCGCGCAAAGCCGGCCCCGATAAATACGCCTGAAGCTCAAGATGCCGCCTCGCGCGGCTTCTCCATCGACGCCCATCGGCTTACGGCGCCGAAGGCGGCGCCCGGCCTTCATCTGGTGGCGACGCCCATCGGCAATCTCGGCGACATCACCCTGCGGGCGCTTCAGACGCTCGCCGGCGTCGACGTCATCGCCTGCGAGGACACCCGCATCACCCGGCGCCTGACCGAGCGCTACGCCATCGCTGCACAACTCAAGCCCTATCACGAGCACAACGCGGAAGCCGCGCGCCCAAAGATCCTGGAGGCGCTTGCGGCAGGCGGCTCGGTCGCGCTGGTCTCTGACGCCGGCACGCCGCTGATCTCCGATCCCGGCTTCAAGCTGGTGCGCGAGGTCTGCGCTGCCGGCCATGCGGTCTATGCGCTGCCCGGCCCGTCGTCGGTGCTGGCGGCGCTGTCCGTCGCAGCGCTGCCGACCGACCGCTTCTTCTTCGAAGGCTTTTTGCCGGCGAAATCGGCCGCGCGCCGCGCACGCCTGGCCGAGCTTGCGCGCATCGACGCGACGCTGGTGATGTTCGAATCGGGCAATCGCATGCAGGCCACATTGACCGATCTCGCCGAGATCATGGGTGAACGAGAGGCCGCGGTTTGCCGCGAGCTGACGAAGTTGCACGAGGAGGTCAGGCGTGCGCCCCTCGCCGAGTTCGCGCGGCAAGCCGACGCGCCGGAGACGCGCGGTGAATTCGTTCTGGTGATCGGTCCGCCTGCAGCAAACGCCGACGTGCTGGCATCGGATGCGCTCGACGGTCTCTTGCGCGAGCAGCTGGCCGCGCACAGCGTCAAGGATGCCGTGGCGCATGCGGTCGCACTTTCGGGCCGGCCACGACGCGAGGTCTACGCCCGCGCGCTCGAGCTCGCAAAAGACGTGCACAAGGACTTGCGGGGCGGCGATGGCGAAGACTGAGGTCCCGGCGGAACCGAAAGTCGCCTCGCCCGAGCGCGTCGCCGCGTTCCGCACCGGCATCTCCGCCGAGAGCCGCGCCGCCGCCTTTCTCATGGCCAAGGGCTACCGCATCCTCGCCAAGCGTTATCGCACCCCGCATGGCGAGATCGACATCGTGGCGCGCCGCCGCAATCTGATCGCCTTCGTCGAGGTCAAGGCGCGGGCGACGCTGGATGACGCCGCCTTCGCGGTGACGCCGCGCCAGCAGCAGCGCATCATCGATGCCGCACAAGGCTGGCTCGTGGCGCATCCCGAGCATGCCGAATTCGAATTGCGATTCGACGCCATGCTGATTGCGCCGCGATCACTTCCGCGCCATGTGTTGGCGGCATTCGACGCCTCGACCTGAAAGGCAGACCATGAAACTGAACGTCGCCGTCCAGATGGACCCCATCGCCCGCATCAACATCAAGGGCGATTCCACCTTTGCACTGCTCCTGGAGGCGCAGAAGCGCGGCCACGGCCTGTCCTATTACACGCCGGACAAGCTCTCGATGGTCGGCGACGAGCTGGTCGCTCCGGTTCAGCTCCTCACGGTGCGCGACGAGCCCGGCGACCATTTCACCCTCGGGGAGCCCAGGCGCGAGGCGCTCAACGGCTTTGACGTGGTGCTGCTCCGCCAGGACCCGCCGTTCGACCTCGCCTACATCACCTCGACGCATTTCCTGGAGCGCATCCATCCGAAGACGCTGGTCGTCAACGATCCCGCCTCGGTGCGGAACGCGCCGGAAAAGCTGTTCGTCATGAACTTTCCGCAGCTGATGCCGCCGACCCTGATCTCGCGCGACCTCGACGAGATCAACGCCTTTCGCGACAAGCATGGAGCCGTTGTCATGAAGCCGCTGCACGGCCATGGCGGCGCCGCGGTTTTCCGCGTGATGCCGCAGGACATGAATTTCGGCTCGCTGTTCGACATGTTCTCGGTGACGTTCAAAGAGCCCTGGGTGATCCAGCAATTCATCCCCGAGGTGAAGCACGGCGACAAGCGCATCATCCTCGTCAACGGCGAGTTCGCCGGCGCGGTGAACCGCGTCCCGGCCGCGGACGACCTCCGCTCCAACATGGTGCGCGGCGGCGCGGCGCAGGAGACCGAGCTCACGGTGCGCGAGCGCGAGATCTGCGCCACCGTCGGACCGGCGCTGCGCGAGCGCGGCCTCCTGTTCGTCGGCCTCGACGTCATCAACGGCAACCTCACCGAGATCAACGTCACCTCGCCGACCGGCATCCGCGCCATTGCGCGGCTCGGCGGCCCAGATGTGGCGGCGAAGATCTGGGACGCGATCGAGCAGAAGCGGGCGAAGTAGCGTCGGGCTACGCAGGCGTCAATTTATCACCGTCATCCTGAGGCGCTTGTCCTGCATAGCAGGACGAGCCTCGAAGGACGACGGCCCGGCTGCATCCCGGCCGCTCATCCTTCGAGGCTCGCCTTGCGATGCGTTGCATCGACAGCCTCGCACCTCAGGATGACGGATCGCCGACGCGTCGCAGCACACACTGCGATGACGCGCGACTTCGAGCCTCTCCCATCACTAACCACCCATTCACCATGACGCCCCCGCGCTGCATCCGCACGCGTCTCACGCGCTACGTGAATCTACGGGGCCGCTGGCCGACCGAATAACGCCGCGTTCACCATCTGCCGAAAACCCGCAGCGTGATCGGCCATCACATTCGACCTCGCAACACCCCTTATACTTTTACTCCCTACTCATCGACGGGGGGAACCCGCCACGTGCGGTTCGAGTGCCCCGCGTAAGAGTAGAAGAGTATGAATACCGCACGCATTGTCGTTCTCGTCATCGCACTGGGCGCCGGCGGCGTCGCTGCGTATCTGGCGAGCAGCTATCAGAGTGCGCCCGCGCCCGTTCTGCCCGTCGCCGAGAAGCTTCCGACAGTCGAGGTCCTCGTTGCGAAAAACGACATAGGGCTCGGCCAGGCCGTGAAGCCCGAGGATCTGCTATGGCAGGCCTGGCCGGCGGCGACCGCGAGCAACGCCTTCATCCGCCGCGACAGCAGGCCCGAGGCGCAGACCCAGATCGCCGGCTCGATCGCGCGCGTGCCGTTGATGCAGGGCGAGCCGATCCGCGAGCAGAAGCTGGTCAGGGCCGAAGGCTCCGGCTTCATGGCTGCGATCCTGCCTTCCGGCATGCGGGCCGTCTCCACCGAAATTTCAGCCGAGACCGGCGCCGGCGGCTTCATCCTGCCGAACGACCGCGTCGACATCGTGCTGACCCGCCGCCTGAAAAATCCCGACACCAACGGACCGACCGGCGGCAATGACCTGATCGTGTCCGAGGTCATCCTGACCAACATCCGCGTGCTCGCGATCGACCAGGCGCCGAAGGAGAAGGACGGCCAGACCGCCGTGATCGGCAAGACCGTCACGCTCGAGCTCAAGCCTGACCAGGTCGCCACGCTGTCGGCTGCGCGCCAGGGCGGCACGCTCCAGCTCGCGCTGCGGAGCATCGTCGATGCCAACGCAGTCGATGGCACGCCCGAGGACCAGGCGGTCAAGCGTCCCGCCGGCGTGAATGTAATTCGTTACGGCGTGCAGGCGCGGCAACTGACGTCACAGAAGTGATGATGGGGATAGCATGAACTACGGGGATGATCGGACGGGCGTGCGCATTCGGGGGAAGCGCGCGCGCTCGTTCTTGGCGGGGGCGATGCTGATGCTGGGGCTGCTCGCAGCCCCCGACCGGCTCAGTGCCGCGGACGCACCGGTCGGCGACCAGACACCGATGCAAGCGCCTGATCTCGGTGTGTCGCCGGTCGCGACGATCGCGCCGGCACGGACGCGCTTCCTGTCGCTCGGCGTCGGCAAGTCCGTCGTCATCGACCTGCCGCGCGAGGTCAAGGACGTGCTGGTGGCCGATCCCAAGATCGCCAACGCGGTGATTCGCTCGGCGCAGCGCGCCTATATCATCGGCGGCCAGGTCGGCCAGACCAACGTGGTGTTCTTCACCGCCGACGGCCAGCAGGTCGCCTCCTACGACATCGCGGTGAAGCGCGACCTCAACGGCATGCGCGCCGCGCTGCGCCAGTCGCTGCCGGGCGTGCAAATCGAAGGCGTCGGCGACAGCGTGATGCTGACGGGCTCGGTATCGAGCCCGGTCGAGGCCCAGCAGGCCGGCGACGTCGCCGCAAAGCTCGTCGGCGGCAGCGACAAGGTCGTCAACAACATCGTCGTGCGCGGCCGCGACCAGGTGATGCTCAAGGTCGTCGTCGGCGAAGTCCGCCGCGATATCGTCAAGCAGCTGGGTGTCGATCTCAGCGCCAGCCTGAACGCCGGCACCGCGGTGGTGAACTTCAACAACTCCAACCCGTTCTCGGTCTCTGGTGGGCCGATCGTCGCCAACAACGGGCTCGGCGTCGCCGGCCTCGCCAAGGGCGTCGCCACCGTCAGCGCCACGATGCGCGCAATGGAAAGCGCCGGCGTCATGCGCACCCTGGCCGAGCCGAGCCTGACCGCGATCTCGGGCGAATCCGCAACCTTCATCGCCGGCGGCGAATTCCCGATTCCGGCCGGCTATTCCTGCGATCCGGTCACCCACGTCTGTACCACCCAGGTCACCTACAAGAAGTTCGGCATCTCCCTGAATTTCACCCCGGTCGTGCTCAGCGAAGGCCGCATCAGCCTGCGCGTCATGACCGAGGTCTCGGAGCTGTCGAATACGAACGCGATCACGCTGACGCAGGCGGTGTCCTCGACCTCGAGCAACTCCATCACGATCCCCTCGGTTCAGACCCGCCGCGCCGAAACGACGCTGGAAATTCCCTCCGGCGGCTCGATGGCGATGGCCGGCCTGATTCAGCAGCACACCAAGCAGGCGATCAACGGCCTGCCCGGCGTCGACCAGGTGCCGATCATCGGCGCGCTGTTTCGCAGCCAGGACTTCGTCAACAACGAGACCGAGCTGATGGTGATCGTGACGCCCTATGTGGTGCGCGCCGTCGCCCAGAAGGAATTGTCGCGGCCCGACGACGGTTTCGCGCCGGCCTCCGACGCGCAGACGGCGCTGCTCGGCCGCATGAACCGCCTTTATGGCATCGCGCGCCGCGTCGATCCGATCAACGGCACGCCTGGCGATTTCGGTTTCATCATCGACTGACGACAAGCGGACGGCCCGGGGGAACGGGACAGGAAACGGGCAAGAGGGGATCAAGCGATGACGAGGACGATAGCCGACCGACGCCGCCACTTCAGCGTAGCGATGGCGCTGACGGGACTGTCCGTCATGCTGGGTGCGTGCAACACCACCGGTGAAATCGTCACTCAGACGGTGCCGACCGACTATCGCCAGCGCCACCCGATCGCGGTGCAGGAGGGCAAGCGCTCGATCGTGATCTTCGTCGGCAAGGCGCGCGGCGGCCTCTCGGCTGCGCAACACGCGGATGTCGTCGGCATTGCCCGGGACTGGGTGCGCGAAGGCACCGGCTCCGTCGTCGTCGACGTGCCCACCGACACCGCGAATTCGCGCGCGGCGGCGGCAACCTATCAGGAAATCCGCTCCGTGCTCGCATCCGGCGGCGTGCCCTCGCGCGCCATCGTCCAGCATCCCTATCGTCCCGAGGATCCCGGCCTCCTGCCGACGATCCGGCTGAGCTATTCCAAGATCAGCGCGGTGGCCGGACCCTGCGGACTGTGGCCGGAAGACGTTGGTCCGAACATCCTCGACCCCGGCTACAACGAGAACCGGCCGTATTTCAATCTGGGCTGCGCCAGCCAGCGCAACCTCGCGGCCATGATCGACAACCCCGCCGACCTCGAGCAGCCGCGCGCCGAGACGCCCGCCTACACCGCTCGGCGCGACATCGCCTTCGACCGCTATCGCAAGGGCTCGCCCACTGCGACTGCCTATCCCGAGGCCGACAAGGCCAAACTCAGCGACACCGGCAAATGACAGGCATCCACGACGAAGACGCGGACGATCCGCGGCACCCCGACGAACACATTGCGCCGGTTCCCCGCATCTCGGTGCAGGCCTTTTGCGAGACCGAGCAGACGCTCGCCGCGGTGACCGCGGCGGGGGAGGATCGCCGGCTCGCCAAGGCGCATCTCACTGCCAGGGACGGTGGCCTCGCTGCGGCGATCGAAGTCTATGAATCGATGCCGACGCCGAACGTGATCGTGATCGAGTCCGACGGCACGCGCGACATCCTGGAGGGGCTCGACGACCTCGCCGGCGTCTGCGATCCCGGTACCCGCGTCGTGGTGATCGGCAATCCCAACGACACCGCGCCCTATCGCGAGCTGGTCCGCCGCGGCGTCAACGATTACGTGGTCGGACCGGTCGAAACCCTCGACGTGGTCCGCTCGATCTGCAGCCTGTTCTCGGCGTCGGAAGCCATCATCACCGGCCGTGTCATCGCGGTGGTCGGCGCCAAGGGCGGCGTCGGCGCGTCCACCGTCGCGCACAACGTGGCCTGGACCATCGCCCGCGATCTCGCGCTCGATTCCGTCGTGATCGATCTCGACCTCGCCTTCGGCACCGCGAGCCTCGACTACAATCAGGATCCGGTGCAGGGCATCGCCAACGCGGTGCTGTCGCAGGACCGGCCGGACACGGCGCTGATGGAGCGCCTGCTCGCCAAATGCACCGAGCGGCTCAGCCTGCTGGCCGCGCCCGCGACGCTCGACCGCGTCTATGATTTCGGCGCCGAAGCCTTCGACGCGGTGTTCGACACGCTGCGCATGACCACGCCTTGCATCGTGCTCGATGTTCCCCACCAATGGTCGGGCTGGACCCGGCGCGCGTTGGTCAACGCCGACGACATCGTGATCGTCGCCGAGCCCGATCTCGCCAATTTGCGCAACACCAAGAACATGCTGAGCGTGCTCAAGGCGGCGCGGCCGAACGACCGGCCGCCGCTGTACTGCCTCAACCAGGTCGGCATGCACAAGCGGGCGGAGATCGAGGTCAAAGCCTTCGCCAAGACCATGGAGAGCCAGCCGCTCGCGGTGATCCCGTTCGATTCGAAGCTGTTCTCGACCGCTGCCAACAATGGCCAGATGATCGCGGAGGTCTCCAAGAGTCACCGCACCACCCTTCTGTTCCAGAGCATGGCGAACCGCCTCGCCGGCCGCGGCGAGGTGAAGAAGCCGAAGCGTTCGCTGCTCGGGCCGCTGCTGAAAAAGCTGAAGGGCAGGTCGGGCCGCGGATCCGCCCCGCATCGCAAGGCGTCGTAAGGCTGGAAGCGTCTTCGAGCGAACTGGCTACCGGCTCGCGTGAAGACAACGCGTCAAAACGAGAATCTACGAACAGCGTGGGCTATCTGTCCGCTCGCTGCTGCTTCTTCGCCAGCAATTGCCGCAGCGCCGTGACCTTTGCCGCCGCTTGATCCGGCGGCAGATCGGCCTTCACGATGGTCTCGGCCTCCGCCTGCTTTCCTTCCAGCCCCAGCACGAGCGCGAGATTGGCGCGCACGCGGGGATCTCCGGGATTGCGCTCATGCGCGCGGCGCATCGTTTCCTCTGCCCGCGACAGATTGTTCTGGAGCATGTAGGACAGGCCGAGATTGGACAACACCTGCGGCTCGTCGGGCACGATCTTTAGGGCGGTCGCGTAATATTGCTGCGCCTCCTCGTTGCGGCCGAGCTGATCGAGCGCCGCGCCCTGCGCCGACAGGATGCGCCAATCCGGATCCTCGGGCGTATGCGCACGGCCGAGAACATCGAAGGCCTGCTGAAAATTGCCGTTGTCGGCGAGCGCGCGGCCATAGCCGGCGAGCAATGCCTTGTTGCTGGGATGGGCGAGCACGGCCTGCTCCATCACCGCGACGGCCTGCGCCCGCTGGCCGCTCTCGCGCAGCGCCTTGCCGTAGGCGAGCGCAACGCTGGGATCGCCGGGCTTGGCGCGGTAGCGCTCACGCAGGGCGTCCATGTCCGGCTTGGCGTCGGCCGTGACGGTCGTTTCAGATCTGACGCCGAGCGCGCCGGTCACATCCTCGATGCCATTGGTCTGGCAGCCGCCGAGCACGAGCACCATGAACACGGGAAGCAGGAATTTCGCCGAAGGAAAGGCGGCGGACGGACGCTTGGGCATACTCTGATCACTCGGCGACTGATCAGAGATGCTTACCCATTAACGCTAAAGCCCGGTTAAGGAGGCGCAACCATTAAGGCCTAATCGACGAACTCCGCGCCGAACTCGCAGCCGATGCGCCAGCGCAGGCGGCATTGGCGGGAATAATCGGGCGCGAAGATGATGGTGAATTGCGGCGGCACTTCCAGGAATTCCGCCACCACTTTCACGCCGCCATCCGAAATATCCGTGATCGTGCAGTCGCGCGGCAGCGAGCCCGCGCCAAAATGGATCTTGGCCAGCCGGCTGCACACCCGGCGTTCGCTTCTCCGGCGATTTGCAAGCATTTGAATTCTTCACCCGTTAGATCACGGCCCATCCCGCAGCCTGAGGAGTAGCGGACATTCGTTGGAATGTGCTGAGGAGAGCCGCTCGCATTCGAGGCGTAGTGTCCGCTTCACGTTTACGACTGGTTAGGGCTGGCTTGGCCTTTGGAAATGTTCCTGTATTGTTCTTGCGAAGGGCCCCAGGCTCTGCTACCCCTAATTGCGCGAGAGGGCAGGCTGGTTCGAGCAATGGTTCAGCGGGTTTCTACCGTCGCCTTTGAGGGGATCGAGGCCCGTGCGGTCGACGTGCAGGTGCAGGTCGCCCCGGGCCTGCCGGCCTTCGCCATCGTCGGCCTGCCGGACAAGGCGGTGTCGGAGGCGCGCGAGCGGGTCCGTTCGGCCCTGATCGCCTCGGGGCTGGCGCTGCCGGCGCGGCGGATCATCGTCAATCTGGCGCCGGCCGACCTGCCCAAGGAGGGCAGCCATTACGACCTGCCGATCGCGCTCGGGCTGATGGCGGCGATCGGCGCGATCCCGCCGGATGCGCTGACGGGTTTCACGGTTCTGGGCGAGCTCGGCCTCGACGGGTCGATCGCGCCGGTCGCAGGTGTCCTGCCCGCCGCGATCGGCGCCAATGGACGCGAGGAGGGCCTGATCTGCCCCGCCGCCTGCGGCTCGGAGGCGGCCTGGGCGAGCCCGGACATCCAGATCATCGCCGCACAATCGCTCATTCAGATCGCCAACCATTTCAAGGGCACGCAGGTGCTGTCGCGGCCCTCACCGAAGGTGCATGAAGCCGCCGCCTCGTCCCTCGACCTGCGCGATATCAAGGGCCAGGAAAGCGCCAAGCGGGCGCTGGAGATCGCAGCTGCCGGCGGGCATCACCTGCTGATGATCGGTGCGCCCGGCGCGGGCAAGTCGATGCTGGCGGCGCGCCTGCCCTCGATCCTGCCGCCGCTGTCGCCGAGCGAATTGCTCGAAGTCTCCATGATCGCGTCCGTCGCCGGCGAGATCGAGGGCGGCGCGCTGACCGCGCGGCGGCCGTTCCGCTCGCCGCATCACTCCGCCAGCATGGCCGCGCTCACCGGCGGCGGCATGCGCGCCAAGCCCGGCGAGATCTCGCTGGCGCATCAGGGCGTGCTGTTCCTCGACGAGCTGCCCGAGTTCGATCCGCGCGTCCTGGATTCGCTGCGCCAGCCCTTGGAGAACGGCGAGGTCGCGGTGTCGCGCGCCAATCACCGCGTCACCTACCCTGCCCGCTTCATGCTGGTGGCCGCAATGAATCCCTGCCGCTGCGGCAATGCGTTCGAGCCCGGCTATGCCTGCAAGCGCGGCCGCATCGACCGCTGCACCGGCGACTACCAGGCGCGCATCTCCGGTCCCCTGATGGATCGCATTGATCTGCGCATCGAGGTGCCGGCAGTGACCGCGGCCGATTTGATCCTGCCGCCGCCGGCGGAAGGCTCCGCCGAGGTCGCCGCGCGCGTCGCGGCCGCACGCGACATCCAGCTTGCGCGTTATGCCGATGCCGGCCTGCCCAACGTCCGCACCAATGCCGAGGCGCCGGCCTCGGTCCTGGAAGAGATTGCCAAGCCGGATGCGCAGGGCGCCAAACTGCTGCGCGACGCCGCCGAGACCATGCGGCTGTCGGCGCGCGGCTATCATCGCGTGCTGCGGGTCGCGCGCACGCTGGCTGATCTCGACAACGCCGACAAGATCGGCCGCTTGCACCTCGCCGAGGCCCTGTCCTACCGCGCACTCGCGGAGGATGTGCGGCAGTTGGCCTGATCATTCCGCGCATCAACCCGGCGGTAACGAGTTTCCTTTACGCTCTGCAAACCATAAGCCCCATGTGTTTCCAACACGAGTTCCCGAGGGGCCCGGGCGAGTAGAGTGTCATGTTGCGTTTCAAGATCCTGGCCTCGGTTGTCCCCCTGTTGGCAGCGGCGGTGTTCGCCCGCGCCGAGATCGGATCGGTCTCGCATCCCTGCATCGCCCTCGGCGAGACCTCGGTCGAGCTCACAACTCTGTTCTGGACCGCCGGCGTGCACGTCGCCTTCACCGAGGATCCCGCGCAGGCCACGGTGCGGGTTCAGGTCACCGACGATGCGGACGCTGCGGATTTCGCGGTGGTGGACGACGGCCTCGGTTCGGAATCGGAATCCTGCCAGGCCGCTCCGGCGACGCGCCTGGTCTCGATCGCGGCGCAGCCCGTCGATGGCGCTCAGGTGATCTATCTCTCCACCGAAGGGCCGGCTGATTACCGCATCTATGTGCGCTCGAAAACGTTCTCGCAGCGCGAGGCGGCGGCACTGATCGTCGGCGCCCGCGGCGGCCACCGCCAGCTTCAGGCCGCCTCGCTCTGAAGCATTAACACCTCGTCAACCCTGTTTGGAGGCGGCGCCGAAGCCTCAAACTGTTCGCAAGGTCGAGGCGACATCGTCGCACACGGCGAGCGCGGGGTTTCGGACAAGAGTCGGGGTCGGTGGCGATGGGTCGGACGTTCCGGATCAAGGTGCATATGCGCCGCTTCAGGCGACAGCATCCCCGTATCGCTTTCGCGCTCCGCTCCTTCATGATCTTCTCGGCGACGTTCGGCGCCGCCTATGGTTTCGTCTCCGGCAGCCGGTCCGAGAACTCCGGCTACGATCCGAATGCGTTTGCGATCGGCGCGAGCTTCCTGTTCGCCCTCGCCTGTCTCGGCCTTGCGACGCTGAGCATGCGGCTGCGTTTCGTCAACAAGCGGCTGCGTACGCTCGCCGCCCACAATGAGACGCTGATCGATCGCAATTGGGAGCTGAAGGAAGCCGAAGAGCGTGCCCGCAGCCTGTTCGAGCAGCAGGGCGATCTGATCGTGCTGCGCGACACAAACGGCCGCATCACCTTTGCCAATGACGCCTATTGCGCGCTGGCCGGACAGGCGCGGAGCGCGCTGGTCGGCACCCGCTTCGATTTCGACGTGCTGGAGCAGGGCGACAGCGCGCGCGAGAGCAGCGGCACACGCGTTCACGACCAGAAGATCGCAACCCCGCTCGGCGCGCGCTGGATCGCCTGGCGCGAGGGCTATGTCCGCCTCGATGCCGGGCAGCCCGCCGAACTGCAGAGCGTCGGACGTGACGTCACCGACCGCACCGAGACCGAACGCGCTTTGTCCGACTCCCGCGATCAGGCCGATGCCGCCAACCGCGCGAAATCGCGTTTTCTCGCGATGGCCTCGCACGAAATCCGCACGCCCCTGAACGGCATCATCGGCATGGGCGGCCTTCTGCTCGATACCACGCTGACGCCGGAGCAGGCGACCTATGCCAAGGCGGTGAAAACCTCCGGCGAAGCCTTGATGACGCTGATCGAGGAGCTGCTCGATTATTCCAAGATCGAAGCCGGCAAGCTCGATCTCGAGCAACGTCCCTTCGCCTTGTCCGCGCTGATCGAGGAGATCACCGAGCTTCTGGCACCGCGTGCGCAGACAAAAACTCTCGAGATCGCATCCTATATCGACGAGCGCCTGCCGCTCGAGGTGGTAGGCGACGCCGCGCGGCTGCGTCAGGTGCTGCTCAATCTTGCGGGCAACGCCATCAAGTTCACCGCGAGCGGAGGCGTCGCGCTGATCGTCGAGCCCGGCATCTGGCCGCACGAGATCAGCTTCCTGGTCCGCGACACCGGCATTGGCATCGCGCCGGAAGCGCAGTCGCGCATCTTTCGGGAGTTCGAGCAGGCGGACGAGCGCGTCGCGCGCACCTATGGCGGCACCGGGCTCGGCCTTTCCATCAGCGAGCGCATCGTCAAGCGCATGGGCGGCCGGATCACGCTCACGAGCGAGCCGGGCAAGGGCTCGACCTTCGAGGTCGCGGTGCCGCTACCCCCGTCCCAAGCAGGCGCCGGACAGACGGCATTCCCCAGCCCCGACCTCGCCGGCAAATCGTTACTCCTCGTCGCCGAGGGCATCGAAGCCTCGCTGATCGCGCGGCGCCTGGAACGCTGGGGCGGCCAGACCTGCATGGTTGCGGATGCGGCGGTCGCCGAGGCGCTACTGCCGGAGCGTTCATGGCACGCCGTACTGGTCGATCGCGCGATCGGTCCTGCCACTGCCGACCATCTCGGCGAAGCGGCGAGAGCGCATGCGATGCAGCGGCTCGTGCTGCTGACGTCGAGCTCGCGCCACGAGAAATTCTCCCCGGCCTTCTCCGGATTCCTGGTGAAGCCGCTGCGCGCGGCCTCGCTCGCCACACGCCTCGCGCTGACGCCGGAGGTCGCCTCGCCCGATCTCGCGCCGGAGCCGGTGGCAGAATCCACCAGCGCAGCGCGGGCGAGGGGCTTCTCGATTCTCGTTGCTGAGGACAACGAGATCAACGCATTGTTGATGCGGTCGCTGCTCACCAAACTCGGCCATCGCGTCGTCATCGCCGTCCATGGCGAGGCGGCGCTGGAATCCTGGCTCGCCGCTTCATCGGCCGGCACGCCCTATGACCTCGTGCTGATGGACATCCAGATGCCGCAGCTCGACGGCATCGAGACGACAAAACGCATCCGCGCCCATGAGGCCGCCGCGGGTCGCCAGCACACGCCGATCCTGGCGCTCACCGCCAATACGCTGGTCGAGGACCGCTACGCCTGCTTCGAGGCAGGCATGAACGGATTCCTGATCAAGCCGCTCGACCGCGAGAAGCTGGACGAGGCGCTGGCCGGGCTGGCCGCGTCCCGGCACCTGGCAGTCTGAGCGCGAATCTCATGGGAACCTGAGCCCGGCCGGCGCCAGCTATGGTGCGGGGCAGGCCGGGAGCCGAGCAGGCCCCGTGTCGTCCGGCGGGACGATCGTTCCTTCATGAGCAGTAAAACGTGGCGCAGCGAGCTTATCAGGCGGCGTTTGGGGGCCTTTGAATATGGTGTCCGTCTTTGCCGCGCGCTTGCAATGTGGGCACACGAAGAGATGCGCGATGATCGGGGTCGGCTCGTCCGCGAGCAGTTCGGAGCGGAACCACTTCATCTCGATATGGCAGTCCGGGCAGATCGGCGCTTCAAGCTGCTCCGCGGCGCTTCTGAGACGATCAACCATGCTGCCTCCCAGCCGTTTTTGAAGGCATAGCGGAATACCGATTGTCGGTCAGCAACAAAAGACACTCAGCCCGGACCAGCCAGGGACCCATGTTCACCGGCGCGATTACAGCCGCCTGAGCGCCACGCTCTCCACCGTGTGGTCGGCGCCCTTTTTCAGGATCAGCGTCGCGCGGGGCCGGGTCGGCAGAATGTTGTCCTCGAGATTGGCAAGGTTGGTGCGTTCCCAGATTGCGATCGCGGTGGCGGTCGCTTCCTCATCCGACAACAGGGCGTAGCGGTTGAAGTAGGATTTTGGATTGGTGAAGGCGGTGTCGCGCAGCGCCAGGAAGCGCTTGATGTACCATTGCCGCAGCGCCGCCTCGTCGGCGTCGATATAGACCGAGAAGTCGAAGAAGTCGGAGACCACAGGCACCGCCTTGCCGTCACGCGGCAGCTTTCCGGTCTGCAGCACGTTGACGCCTTCGACGATCAGAATGTCGGGCCGATCGATCTCCGCCCACTCGTTTGGCACGATGTCGTAGGTCAGATGCGAATAGACCGGCGCGCGGACGTGCCGGCGGCCGGACTTGATATCGGAGAGGAAGCTGAGCAGCAGCGGCAGGTCATAGCTGTCCGGAAAACCCTTCTTCTGCATGATGCCCTGCCGCTCGAGCACCGCGTTGGGATACAGAAATCCGTCGGTCGTGATCAGTTCGACCTTCGGCCGCGGCGACCAGCGCGCCAACAGCGCCTGAAGCACGCGGGCCGTGGTGGATTTTCCGACGGCGACCGAGCCGGCGACGCCGATGATGTAGGGCACTTTTCGGTCGCGGATATTGAGGAACTGGCGTTCGGCGTAATACAGGCGCTGCATAGCGTCGACATAGATCGACAACAGGCGCGACAGCGGCAGGTAGATGTCCTCGACCTCCTGCAAGTCCAGGCGATCGTGCAGCGAGCGCAGCCGGTCGAACTCGCCCGGCTCCAGCGTCATCGGCGTGTCGTCGCGCAGCCTGGACCACTGCTCGCGCGTATAGACGCGGTACGGATTATACTGCTGCTCGGGTGCGCGGATATCCATGACGCGATCTTTCCACCTCGGCTAGTTGCCGCTCTTGCGCGACGCCTTTTCTTCCAACCCTGACATCGACGTCCGCTTGTCCAGCGCGGCCTCGACCTCCTCCAGCTTTACGCCGCGTGCCTTGAGCAGCACAAGGAAATGGTAGAGCAGGTCGGCGCTTTCGGCGATCAGATGCGCGCGATCGTTTTCGACTGCTGCGATTACGGTTTCGACTGCTTCCTCACCGAACTTCTTGGCGCAATGCTCGGCGCCCTTGTCCAGAAGCTTGCGGGTATAGGAGGCTTCGCCACCGGATGCCGCGCGGGCATCGATGGTCTCGGCCAGATCGTGGATCGTGAAACGCGGCATACAGACTACTCGGAAAGCGCGATCCGGCCGAACGAGCCGGTCTACCGGCTCGTGTAGCACTTTTGTGAACGGGAGTCGTCAGGCATCGAGGCGCATGGGCAGTCCGCAGCGGGCCATGTGCTCCTTGGCTTCGCGGATGGTGAATTCCCCGAAGTGGAAGATCGAGGCGGCCAGCACGGCGGTGGCGTGCCCGTTGCGGATACCGTCGACGAGGTGGTCGAGATTGCCGACGCCGCCGGAGGCGATCACCGGGACGGAGACGCTGTCGGCGATCGCCCGGGTCAGCGGAATGTCAAAACCCTGCCGGGTGCCGTCGCGGTCCATCGAAGTGAGCAGGATTTCACCGGCGCCGAGCGAGACCACTTCCTGGGCATATTCGATGGCGTCGATGCCGGTCGAATTGCGCCCGCCATGGGTGAAGATCTCCCAGCGGTCGCCGCCCGGACGCTTGACGCGCTTGGCGTCGATCGCCACCACCACGCACTGCTCGCCGAACTTCTCGGCGGCTTCCTTGACGAACTCGCGTCGCGACACCGCCGCGCTGTTGATCGAGACCTTGTCTGCGCCGGCGCGCAGCAGCGTCTTGATGTCGTTGACCTCACGCACGCCGCCGCCGACGGTGACGGGCATGAAGCAGGCTTCCGCCGTGCGCCGGACCACGTCCAGCATGATGCCGCGGTTCTCATGGGTCGCGGTGATGTCGAGGAAGGTGAGCTCGTCGGCCCCGGCGGCATCATAGGCGATCGCGGCTTCGACAGGGTCGCCGGCATCGCGCAGATCGACGAAGTTGACGCCCTTGACGACCCTTCCGTCCTTGACGTCGAGGCAGGGGATCACGCGCACCTTGAACATTGGATGTCTCCTAGTACGCGTTGCGGATCAGGGTGAGGGCGGCGGCGGGATCGAGCCGGCCGTCGTAGAGCGCGCGGCCGGCGATCGCGCCAGCGAGCTTCTTGGCGCGCGGCGTCAGCATCGCCTTGACGTCCTCGATCGAGGCGAGGCCGCCTGAGGCGATCACGGGAATGGAGATCGCGTCCGCCAGCGCAATGGTCGCGTCTAGGTTCAGGCCCTTGAGCAGGCCGTCGCGCGCGATGTCGGTGAAGATGATGGCGGCAACGCCGGCATCCTCGAAACGCTTTGCGATCTCCAGCACCGTGACCTGCGAGGTCTCGGCCCAGCCTTCGACCGCGACCTTGCCGTCGCGGGCATCGAGACCGACCGCGACGCGGCCGGGGAATTTCGTCGCCGCAGCCTTCACCAACTGGGGATCGCGCACCGCGGCGGTGCCGATGATGACGCGGGTGATGCCCTTGTCGAGCCAGGCTTCGACGGTGGCGAGATCGCGAATGCCGCCGCCGAGCTGCACCGGAATTTTGATCGTCTTCAGCATCGCCTCGACGGCCTCGGCATTCACCGGCTTGCCGGCAAAGGCACCGTCGAGGTCGACGACGTGGAGATACTCAAAACCCTGCGCGGCAAAGCTCTGCGCTTGCGCCGCGGGATCGAGGTTGAACACGGTCGCCCGCGCCATGTCGCCTTGCTCGAGGCGCACGCATTGGCCGTTCTTGAGGTCGATCGCGGGGAAGAGGATCACGGTTTCCATCGCAAAAAGTTCGAGATCAGGGCCAGGCCGAAACGCTGGCTTTTCTCGGGGTGAAATTGCGTGCCGATCGCGGTGTCCTTCGCGACGATCGCGGTGACAGGCCCGCCGTAATCGGCGCGCGCCAGCACATCCGCCTCGTTGGCGGGGTTGAGGTGATAGGAGTGCACGAAATAGGCGTGCTGGCCCTTAGGGCCAAGCGACAGCTTGTTCAGCACCGGATGCTCGCGCAAAACCTCCAGCGTATTCCAGCCCATGTGCGGGATCTTCAGGTTCTCGTCGCGCGGCGTGATCTTCTCGACATCGCCGCCGATCCAATTCAGGCCGTCCGTCGTGACATGCTCCTTGCCGCGGCTTGCCATCAACTGCATGCCGACGCAGATGCCGAAGAAGGGCCGCGCCTTGACGCGCACCGCTTCCGTGATCGCCTCGACCATGCCGTTGACGGCATCAAGTCCGCGCCGGCAATCGGCGAAAGCGCCGACGCCCGGCAGCACCAGACGGTCGGCGCTGTAGGCCTGGTCCGGATCGCTGGTAACGAACACCTTTTGCGGGTTGTCCAGGCTGCGTGCGGCGCGCTCGAAGGCTTTCGCGGCGGAATGCAGATTGCCGGAACCGTAATCGATGATGGCGACGCTCATCTTGACCCTCCCGGTTCTGGAAACAACCCAATGATGCCGCCCGCCGGCAATGGCGGCGGGTTCGAGAATTGCTGACCCGGCACGCCGCGGGTCGGCGGCGGGCCGCCGCGATCAACGGCCCATTGATCGTTGACGATGCCGTGCTGCTTCTGGCTCCAGCGCTCGAAGAAGCGGTGCTCGGCGGTATCCTCGTTGTCGGCAATCACGACGTCGAGCTGCCGCCACTTGCCGCGCGACAAGGTCCAACGGCGAAGGCTCGAGGCCTCAAAGCCCATCAGCAGGGCGATAATGAGATCCGCATAGAAGATCGACGAGCGCCCGAGACCGAGGCTGGACAGCCCCGCATTGAACGCGGCCACAAAGATCAGCCAGCCGATCAGCGCCAGCCACAGCCGATTCCACAGCAGCCAGACCGGGCCGAAGATCATCGCCCAGAAGTGGAAGCCGTCGCGCACGAAGACGAACTTGTCGGTGGCACGCAGATCGGCTCCGGCAGGAGAGGGAGCATGAACCGTATAGACAGGCATGGTGATGCCCCGTTCTCTGAATTCAGTGATACCGGAGGCGGCGCCCGCCGCCGGACCGAGACGTCAGCCGCCGAGCGAGCCCTTGGTGGACGGGATTTCGCCCACAGCCTTCGGATCGATCGCGACCGCAGTGCGCAGCGCCCGCGCCAGACCCTTGAAGCAGGACTCGGCGATATGGTGGCTGTTATCGCCATATAGGGTCTCAACGTGAAGAGTCACGCCGGCGTTGATGGCGAAGGCCTGGAACCACTCGCGCACCAGCTCGGTGTCGAACTCGCCGATCTTGTCGCGGGGAAAGTCGGCCTTGAACACCAGGAACGGGCGGCCCGAGATGTCGATGACGACGCGCGACAGCGTCTCGTCCATGGGCATGTGCACGCCGGCATAGCGGGTGATGCCCGCCATGTTGCCGAGCGCCTGCTTGACCGCCTGGCCGAGCGCGATGCCGGTGTCTTCGGTGGTATGGTGATGATCAATGTGCAGGTCGCCCACCGCCTTGACCGTGAGGTCGATGCGGGAATGGCGGGCGAGGAGATCGAGCATATGGTCGAAAAAGCCGATGCCGGTCGCGATATTGGCCACGCCGGTGCCATCGAGGTTCACAGTGACCTCGATGTCGGTCTCCTTGGTCTTGCGCTTGATCGTCGCGGTGCGCATCAAAACTAGCTTTCATCCTCGTTCGGGGCCGAAAACGCCGGTCTTTTAACAGCCAAATGACGCCTTCGCTACTGCGGGAACGGGGTAGCCGGGCCTCTACTTCTGCCTATGGTGAGCGAATTAGGCCCGGAGCGGCCCGTTGTCTGCCGGTTGTCCGCCTGTTGTCCCATTGGCCCCGACCGCCTAAATCAGGCCCGACAACGAGGATCATTCATGCAGGTTTCCCAGAACAGCTCGCCGGGCTGGCACGGCACCACGATTTTGACGGTCCGCAAGGGCGGCAAGGTGGTGGTCGGCGGCGACGGCCAGGTCTCGATCGGCCAGACCGTGATCAAGTCCAACGCCAAGAAGGTCCGCAAGCTCGGCAAGGGCGACGTCATCGGCGGCTTTGCCGGCGCGACCGCCGACGCCTTCACGCTCTTTGAGCGGCTGGAGAGCAAGCTCGAGCAATATCCGGGGCAGCTGACCCGCGCTGCGGTCGAACTGGCCAAGGACTGGCGCACCGACCGCTATCTGCGGCGGCTGGAGGCCATGATGATCGTGGCCGACAAGGACGTCTCGCTGGTGCTGACCGGCACCGGGGACGTGCTCGAGCCCGAGGCCGGCGTGATGGCGATCGGCTCCGGCGGCAATTATGCGCTCGCCGCGGCACGCGCCCTGCTCGATACCGATAAGGACGCGGAGACCATCGTCCGCCGCTCCCTCGACATCGCCGCCGACATCTGCGTCTACACCAACCGGAATGTGACCATCGAGAGCCTGGCGACAGGGTAGGGCCCACCTGTGACTCAACGGCGGGGCACCGGACTGGCTGTAACCTCTCCCGCTTGCGGGAGAGGTCGCGCCGAACGCGCGGGTGAGGGCTTTCTCCTCTGGGGGATTGTCCCATTGCGGAGACACCCTCTCCCGACCCTCTCCCGCAAGCGGGAGAGGGGGCGCAGCATCGCCGCGGCTAGCTGATGGCCATAACCTACATCTTCCGCCCGATGACCGCGGCCGATCTGCCGCTGATCCGGCGGTGGCTGGGCGAGCCCCATGTGCGGGAATGGTGGGGCGATCCGGACGAGCAGTTTTCGCTCGTCAGCGGCGATCTCGACGAGCCGGCCATGAACCAGTTCATCGTGTTGGCCGGCAACAGGCCCTTCGGCTATCTTCAATGCTACCGCCTGACCGCCTGGAATACGGGCTTCGGGCCGCAACCGGAGGGCACGCGTGGGATCGACCAGTTCATCGGCGAAAGCGACATGATCGCGTGCGGCCATGGCGCGGCGTTCATTCGCCAATTCGTCAACGCGCAGCTGCGGAACGGCCTGCCGCGGATCGTCACCGATCCTGATCCGCTCAACGCGCGTGCCATACGCGCCTATGAGAAGGCTGGCTTTGTCCGCGACCGCATGGTCGAGACGCCGGA
The DNA here is from genome assembly GCF_023375135.1 of Bradyrhizobium sp. C-145. Classification (NCBI taxonomy): domain Bacteria; kingdom Pseudomonadati; phylum Pseudomonadota; class Alphaproteobacteria; order Hyphomicrobiales; family Nitrobacteraceae; genus Bradyrhizobium; species Bradyrhizobium sp. C-145. Next base: position 9,519,162 of record NZ_CP088150.1, read on the forward strand.
CGGACCGGCGCTGTTGATGGTGCGTGAATCGTGACGCTGACGAGCACGCAGCAGAGCAAGGTGTCGGTACCCCCGCAAGCCTGGGTGGGCATCGCGTTATTGCTGCTCATGCTGCAAGCCTCGATCCTGTTCGCGGTGGGACGCGTGCCGATCTGCACCTGCGGCTATGTGAAGCTGTGGCATGGCGTGGTGAACAGCTCGGAGAATTCGCAACACATCGCCGACTGGTACAGTTTCTCCCACGTCCTGCACGGCTTCCTGTTCTACGGTTTGACTTGGCTGCTGTTCGCGCGACTGCCCTCGCTGCCTTTGTCATGGCCGGCACGATTGATCATCGCCATGCTGATCGAAGGCACCTGGGAAATCGTCGAGAACTCGCCGTTCATCATCGAACGCTACCGCGCCGGTACGATCTCGCTGGACTATTACGGCGACAGCATCGTCAACTCGGTCTCGGACGCGGTCTTCATGGTACTGGGGTTCCTCGTTGCCCGTGTGCTGCCGGTGTCAGTGACCATTCTGATCGGGCTCGCCTTCGAAATCATGCTGGCGCTCCACATTCGCGACAATCTGACACTCAATATCCTGATGCTGATCCATCCGGTGGACGCCGTGAAGCAATGGCAATCCGGTCCGCCGATCATCTGATGGCCGAAAAAAGCGGCTTGTCCCAGCCCGCATCTGACCCTAGCTAAGGTGCCATGACAGACTTCTCCCCCCGCGAAATCGTTTCCGAACTCGACCGTTTCATCGTCGGCCAGGCCGATGCCAAGCGCGCCGTCTCGATCGCCCTGCGCAACCGCTGGCGGCGGCAGCAGCTCGAAGGCTCCTTGCGCGAGGAGGTGCTGCCGAAAAACATCCTGATGATTGGCCCCACCGGCGTCGGCAAGACCGAGATCGCGCGGCGGCTCGCCAAGCTCGCAAATGCGCCGTTCCTGAAGGTGGAAGCGACCAAGTTCACCGAGGTCGGCTATGTCGGCCGCGATGTCGAGCAGATCGTGCGCGATCTCGTCGAGGTCGCGATCGTCCAGGTGCGTGAACGCAAGCGCAAGGACGTGCAGGCTCGGGCGCAGCTCGCGGCCGAGGAGCGTGTGCTCGATGCGCTGGTCGGCGCCAATGCCTCTTCCGCGACCCGCGAATCCTTCCGCAAGAAGCTGCGCGCCGGCGAGCTCAACGACAAGGAAATCGAGATCGAGACGCAGTCGTCCGGCGGCGGCATGCCGATGTTCGAGATCCCGGGCATGCCGGGCGCGCAGATGGGCGCAATCTCGATCGGCGACATCTTCGGCAAGCTGGGCGGCCGCAGCAAGACGCGGCGGCTGACCGTTGAGGGCTCGCACGAGATTCTCGTCAACGAGGAATCCGACAAGCTCTTGGACACCGAGCAGCTGACGCTGGAAGCGATCAGCGCGGTCGAGAACAACGGCATCGTGTTCCTGGACGAGATCGACAAGATCTGTGCCCGCGACGGCCGCGTCGGCGGCGACGTCTCGCGCGAGGGCGTGCAGCGCGATCTGTTGCCGCTGATCGAGGGCACCTCGGTCTCGACCAAGCACGGCGCGGTCAAGACCGACCACATCCTGTTCATCGCCTCCGGCGCCTTCCATGTCGCAAAGCCCTCGGACCTGCTGCCGGAATTGCAGGGCCGCCTGCCGATCCGCGTCGAATTGCAGGCGCTGACCCGCGACGACATGCGCCGCATCCTCACCGAGCCCGAAGCCTCGCTGATCAAGCAATATGTCGCCTTGATGCAGACTGAGGGCGTGACGCTCGACATCACCGATGGCGCGGTCGATGCGCTGGCCGACGTCGCCGTGGCCGTCAATTCCGCCGTCGAGAACATCGGCGCGCGGCGGCTCCAGACCGTGATGGAGCGGGTGCTGGACGAGATCTCCTTCACCGCCCCCGACCGCAATGGTGAGACGGTCCGGGTCGATGCTGACTACGTGCAGAAGCACGTCGGAGATTTGGCCAAGAATGCCGATCTGAGCCGGTTTATTTTGTAATTTTGCCCCGGCGCTGTATCTATTCCGCCGTCGTCCTGGCGAAAGCCAGGACCCATTACCCGCGGCGGTCCTTGTTGAAACAGATGGCGACTCCGATCTCGGCTCAAACGACCTTCTGTGGTTATGGGTCCCGGATCAGCGCTCGCTATGCTCGCTTGTCCGGGACGACGGCTGAGTTGGCCGCCAATGCGCAGGTGCGGCGTGCCCGCTAGCCTCTGGCAAAACCCGTGGCGGCTGCTGCTCGCGATCAACGCCGCCGTCCTGGTCGGCGTCTTCCTTCACAAGATCCAGCTGCCGCCTTACGTCCCCTATATCCACCTCCTCGTCGACTACCATTTCGGCTTCATCAAGCGCGCGCTGATCGGGGCGATCGTCGCGCTGTTCACGGCGAAGGTGCCGGTGTGGCTGGTGTTCGCGCTCGGCGGGGTGACGTGGCTGGCGACGCTGGGGCTGTACGCAAGGCTGTTCCAGAAGACGTTCGGCTTCACCGCGAAGACGCTGCCGCTGTTCGTCTTCACCGCGGGCTCGCCGTTCTTCCTCAAGAACTTCATGCATACGCTCGGCCATTTCGACATCTATGGCTGCGCGCTGGCGATCGTCCTCTTGCTGATGCCGGCGGGCTCGCTGCTCTTCGTGGCGACGGCTGCGTCGTTCTCGATCGTGCTCGTGTTGATCCATCACATCCATCTCTTGATGTATGTGCCGACGATCATCACCATCGTCGTGATCAGGCATTACCTGGCTTGTGGCTGCAATCGCACCAACATTACGTTCGGTGTCGCGGCTTTTGCCATCGTCTCCGCGCTGTTCTTCGCGGCGCAGTTTCTGGGAACGATGCCGATCCCGGAAGCGGATTTCGTCGCGTATCTCAGGAGCCGGATGGCCGATCCATCCCGCACCGATCTGCTGCAGTTCAGCTACATCTGGTATCAGCCGCTGGCGAAGGAGGTTGCCGACACCTGGGGCCGGCTGCCACACAACATTCTCGGCGTGCCCGTGTTTGCGCTACTGATCTGGCTGCACTCGCCGTTGTGGCGTTATCTTGCGAGCCTGATCGACGCGCTCGCGAAGGATATGCACCGGCGGCTCGTCCTCGCGGCGGTGATCGGCGTCAGCCTCGCCTATCTCGTGATGTTCGCGATGGTGTTCGACTATTCGCGCTGGATCTCGAACTGGGCGGCCTGCATGTTCCTGATTCTGCACGCGGTGAAGATGCTTCCCGCCGCGCGCGAGACGCCGCCGATTCCGGCCGAGGATCGGAAGACGAACGCCTTCGGCCTGATCCTCACGCTGATCCCGCGCGTCGGAATCATCCGGCCGTTCTGAGACGACTCAGTCCAACTCCGGAGACGGTGCGCTCCCTCTCCCGCTTGCGGGAGAGGGCTGGGGTGAGGGTGTCTCCACAAAGAGATTGCCCAAGATGAGAGAGCCCTCACCCGCCGCGCATCGGGACGATGCTTCGCATCGCCCGGGGCGCGTCGGCCTCTCCCGCAAGCGGGAGAGGCAAGAGAAGTCCGCGCTCGCAATTGTCCGGCCGCTCTAGACCCTCGCCCGGCGAATTCGCACGTACAGCGCACCTTCGCCGCCGTGCCCGATATGGGCCTCCTCGAAGCCGACGACGAAAGCGCGGAATTCCGGCAGGCTGAGCCATTCCGGCACCTGGCGGCGCAGCACGCCGCTTTCGCCGCCGCTGCGGCCCTTGCCGGTGATGACCAGGACGAAGGTCAGGCCGTCGTGCTGGGCGCGGTGCAGAAAGCCGGTCAACGCACGATGGGCGCGCGTCTGGGTCATGCCATGCAGGTCGAGCCGCGCTTCGATCTCGCTGCGCCCACGCGATAGCTTTGCGCGCTCGCGCTTGCCGATCGGCGCCAATGGCGGGACGGACGGTTTTGCGACGCGCGGCACCGGCGCAGCGGCGACCGGCCTTGCGGGCGGCGCGGGTCTTGCGGACGGGAGCGTCGGTGATGGCTCACCGCGCGGCGCGGCCGGCGCCTTCGCCACGCGAGACTTCCTCAGCGGCTTGACCTGTTTCGCAACATTGTCCCACAGCGCGCGTTCCTCCTCGCTCAGCGCACGGCGGCGCGGTGAGGGACGCGGCTCCAGCACGGGCGGACGGGACGATCGCTTCATTGCTGCGGGTGGGAACGACGATACACGCGCTTGCGCTGTTCGCGGTCGGGCTTGATGTTGGGACGCGGCTCCGGCAGCGGCACCGGGCTCGCTACCGCAACGGTGGCGTCCTTGGCTTGTGGCACGGCAGGCGAGGGCGCGCCAGCTTTGCCTGACTCAGCAGCTTTCGCCGCAGCCGCCGCGTTCTTCGGATCCTTGGCCGGGTCAGTCTGCGGGAACAGCTTTGCGATCTTCTCCGAGGGACGCGGGTCCGGCACCGGCAATCGCGCGCCGCGTATGCTGGGATCGAGGCTCTTGGGCACCAGCATCACGAAATGCATGGGATGGCGCAGCCGCCCGGAGACGCGGCCGGCATCCGGGCCCGCGCCGAAATAAAGATCGGCGCGCGCAGGTCCAATGATGGCCGAGCCGGTGTCCTGCGCGATCATCAGCCGGTGGAACGACGTCTTGGCGCGTTCGGAATCGATCGGCAGCTCGCCCTCGATGAAGAATGGCGTGCCGTAGACGTGCAGCGACTTGTCGACTGCGATCGAGCGGCCGGCCGTCAGCGGAATGCCCTGCGCGCCGACCGCCTCCTCCTTGTCGGAGAGATTGACCTCGCGGAAGAAGATGTAGGCGCGGTTCTGGCGGCGCAGCTCCTTGGCGCCCTCAGGATTCTGCGTCATCCATTCCCTGATCTTCTGCATCGACATCTCTTCCTTCGGAATGATGCCGCGCTCGATCAGGATGCGGCCGACCGCCGTGTAGGGATAGCCGTTATAGGCGTCGTAATTGAGCCGGACCGTGCCGCCGTCGTCGAACTTGATCCGTGCCGAGCCCTGGATCTGCGCGAACAAGAGATCAGTGGGGTCCTTGAGCCAGGCGATCTCCAGCCCGCGGCCGGCGATCTTGCCGTCCTCGATCTCGCCGCGGTCATAGTAGGGCACCAGCTTGCGGCGGCCGATCTTGCGATAGACCGGACCCTTGTTGGGCAGGCTGACCGAGTCCTGCTTGTAGCCGCGCACGAACAGGTTGGAGGGGCGGCGATAGACCGGAACGTTGTAGACGTCGGTCTGCGTCCGCGATCCCTCCAGCACGGGCTCGTAATAGCCGGTGACGAAGCCGTCGGGCTCGCCGAGGCGCGAGATGCGCAACGGCGAAAAATTCTCCTCGAAGAAGGTCTTCGCTTTGGCGTCGTCGGTGAGCTCGAGCGATCTGGCGGCCCGGCAGGGCTTGCTCAGCGAGGCGCCAAGTGCTTTGGATTCGGCTTTCGGCTCAGATGCGCCGGTCTGCGCGTTGATCGACCGGCAGCTCGCACGGAAGGTCTTGTAGGCGGCGAGATGATTGTCCTCGCTCCAGCCCTTCACGTCCGCCCAGGCCAGCGGCAGATATTGCGCGCCGGAAATCTCGAACGGCAGGGGAAGCTGCGGATAGGGCAAGGCCCGCGGCGGGGCGGCAGGCAATGTCGGAGGATGATGGTGGTGGCTGCGGTAGTGGCGCCGCGCCGCCTCTGCGCCGAGCGAAAACGACGACAGCACGACGACACCTGCGCAAAGCGCCGTCGCGCTGTTCTTCAGAAATATCTTAATTCGCGCTTCCGGTGCCAACCAGCTTCCAGTTCGGATCGCGAGAGGAGGTGTCGCGGGCGAAAGTCCAGATGTCGGTGATGTCGGCGACCGTGTCGGCGCTGCCGTCGACGATGTTGCCGGCCTTGTCGCGGGTGGCCGAGATCATCTGCGAGACGAAGCGTACGGTGAGCTGAGCGGTGCGGTCGCGCAGCTCGGCGCCGACGAGCTCAGCCTTGTCGATCGAGACAAAACGCGTCTCGGTCTTCTGCTCGTTCTTCTCGCGCTCCTTGATCGCGGCATCGAAGCTCTCATAGACCTCCGACGACAGCAGGTCGCGCAGCGCGCGGCGGTCGCCATTGGCAAAGGCGAGCACGATCATCTCATAGGCGCCACGAGCACCCGAGATGAAATGGCGCGGGTCGAAAGTGGAATCCTTGTCGACGATGGCGTCGAGACCCTGCGCGAGTGGGGTGCCCGGCTCGGCCAGGCCCTTCCAGCGATCGGCGGGCGGGGTCGGCTCGGCCGTCGGCGCCAGCGGGGCTTGGTCGATCACCTTGCCCGGCATGGTCACGACGTTCTTGTCCTGGGCACCCTGGAGCGCATTGCGGTCGAACGGCGGCCGTTCGTTGCCGGTGCGCTGTCCCAGCACGCTGCGCAGCCGCAGAAAGATAAAGACCGCCAGCGCCAGGAAAATGATAGTGTAGATGTCCACGTCGTATTCGCTTTCTGGTCTTTGCTTTTGGTCTTCGATTTGAGGTCGTCGCCGGGAAAATCAATCCGGCCAGTAGACCGTTCCATACGGAAACGGCAAGTCTACATCACCATTTAGGTCCGCGCGTCTGGTCCCTGGGATGTAGGCACGAAATCTTGCCCGGCCAATGGCGCCTTTTGGCACAGCGCTGAGTGTAGCGCGTTTTATGCTTAAGGGGAAACCCGATCCTGCCCGGAAATCGCGCTTCTTCAATCGTTTAGGGCGCAATTTCGCGCAAAAGACCGGGTGAACCGCACAGTTGCGGGCGCGGCTCCGATATCTCACCCGGGGTCGTTCGTCCTTGTAGAATGAGGCGGGCCTATGTTAGCCAACCGCCGCGAAATTCAGCCCAAATCGGGTAAGGAGAGACTTTCATGACCAACGGTAACGGCACCCCTCCCGAGGCGGCCCAGGCTCCCCAGCTCAACGTGCTGGCGCAATATACCAAGGACCTCTCGTTCGAAAATCCGAACGCGCCGAGCTCGCTCCAGCAGCAGAGCCAGCCGCCCCAGATCAACATCCAGATCAACGTCAGCGCCAACAACCTCAGCGAACAGGAGTTCGAGGTGACATTGTCGGTCGAGGGCAAGGCCGAGGCGGCGAGCAAGGTGATGTTCTCGTTCGAGCTCGCCTATGCCGGCGTGTTCCGGATCGCCAATGTGCCGAAGGAGAATTTGCATCCGCTGGTCATGATCGAGTGCCCGCGCCTGCTGTTCCCGTTCGCGCGCGAGATCATCGCGACCGCCGTCCGCGACGGCGGGTTCCCGCCGCTGATGCTGGATCCGGTCGACTTCGTCGGTCTCTATCGTCAGAACATGGAGCGGCAAATGGCCGCTCAGGGCCAAGCCGGTCAGGCCTAACCGGCCGCCACGGCAGCTGGAGCGGGCAGGTACTCGTTCCAGATCGCCTTGTCGCCAAACGTTGCGATGAAGGCCCGGTGGGCCTCTCGTTCGGCATCGGAAACCCGCGGCGCAAGCGGCACCAGGCGCTGTCGCCGCGGCGCTTCGCCGGTCGCACTGACGCGAATCTCCTCGGTGTCCGAGGCTAGCAGCAGCTGCGACTGCCGCGCCCCAACCAGATCGACATAGACCTCAGCCAGGAGCTCGGCGTCGAGCAGCGCACCGTGCTTGGTGCGGTGTGAATTGTCGATCGCGTAGCGCGAGCAGAGATCGTCGAGCCGGTTCGACACGCCGGGATGCTTGCGCCGCGCCAGCAGCAGCGTATCGACCAGCCGCTCGCGCGGGATCGCCGCGCGCTTGATCCTATCGAGCTCGGCATTGATGAAGCTGATGTCGAACGAGGCGTTGTGGATCACCAGCGGCGCATCGCCGATGAATTCCAGAAACTCGTCGACGACCTCGTGGAACAGCGGCTTGGTCGACAGGAATTCGGCCGACAGCCCGTGCACTGCGAAGGCCTCCGCCGGCATGTCCCTTTCGGGGTTCATGTAGCGGTGGAAGGTCTGTCCGGTCGGCATGCGGTTGAAGATCTCGACACAGCCGATTTCGACCAGGCGATCGCCGCGGAGCGGATCGAGGCCGGTGGTTTCGGTATCGAGAACGATTTCGCGCATGATTGGGATGGCCGTGCAAAAATCGGCGAATCAGGCTCGCCGCTGCGGCATCTTAACGACCTCGGCCAGGATGTGCTTGATTTGAGCACGCACCGGGTCCAGCCCGTTTGAGGTATCCACCACGAAATCGGCGCGCTTGCGCTTTTCGGCGTCGGGCATCTGCTTGGCGATGATGGCGTCGAGCTTTGCCTCGTCCATCGTGCCGCGCGCCAGCACCCGCTCGCGCTGAAGTTCCGGCGAGGTCGAGACCACGACCACGGCGTCGACCCGTTTCTCGCCGCCGGTCTCGAACAGGAGGGGAATGTCCAGCACCACGACGGGGACCTTGGCCGCTTCGGCCTCGGCGAAGAATTTTTTGCGGGACTCGCCCAGCATTGGATGGACGATCTGCTCGAGCTGCTTGATCGCGGCGGGATCGTGCACGACCCGCGCGGACAGTTTGGACCGGTCGACCTTGCCGTTGATGGTGGTGCCGGGGAAGGCAGCCTCGATCGCGGGAGCCGCTTCGCCTTCATACAAGTGATGAACTGCGGCATCGGCGTCGTAGACGGGAACACCAGCCTCCGCGAACAATTTCGCGGTGGTGGATTTGCCCATACCGATCGAGCCGGTCAGTCCGAGGATCCGCATCAAGGCCCAGCCATGTCTGTCGTTCACACCGCAACTAGCCGCTCGCGGCGCAGGAACGCAAGCAGCGGCAGCAGCGGCAGGCCGAGAATGGTGAAATGGTCGCCCTCGATGCGCTCGAACAGATGGATACCCAGCCCTTCGAGCTGATAAGCGCCGACACTGGTCGTGACGGCGTCACCGGCGGCATCGAGATAGGCTGAAAGCTGGGCTTCGGTCATATGCCGCATGGTCATGCGGGCGACCGAAACATCCTCGAAAACAATCTTTCCGCCATGCGCCACCGCCACCGCTGAATTCAGCTCGTGGCTGTTGCCGGCGAGGTCGCGCAATTGCGCCATCGCCTGGGGACGACCGGCGGGCTTGTTGAAGAGGCGCTCGCCGAGAGCCAGGGTCTGGTCGGCGCCGATCACATAACTTCCGGGATGAAGAGCCGAGACGGCCTTCGCCTTTTCGCAGGCCAGCAACAGAGCGATCGCGCGCGGGTTCGAAAGTTTCGACGCAGCCTGAAGGCCGCGCTCGTCGATGTCAGCCGTCACGCTCTCGAATTCGAAGCCAGCATTGGCCAGCAGCATTTTCCGCGCGCTGCTCTGCGAAGCCAGGATCAACGGAGATGTGCCGCGCCACAGACCCATTGCGAAACTATTCTGAGGGCCGGTTGCGCTGGCGATCGGTGTAGAGCTTCATGATCGCCGCGGCGGTTTCCTCGATCGAGCGTCTGGTGACATCGAGCAGTGGCCAATCATGCTTGGCGCTGAGCTTGCGCGCGAACGCGACCTCCTCGGTGACCGATTGCTTGTCGGTGTAGGTGTCGCTGCCAGACTCGGCTCCCATAGAGAGCAGGCGATTCTGACGGATCTGGATCAGCCGTTCCGGCGTCGCATGCAGGCTGACGACCAGCGGACGCGTCAGCGTCTCCAATTGCGAGGGCACCGGAATGCCCGGAACCAGCGGCACGTTGGCGGTGCGGATGCCGCGATTGGCGAGATAGATCGACGTCGGCGTCTTCGAGGTGCGGGACACACCCACCAGCACCACGTCGGCCTCGTCGAGGCCTTCGACATGCTGACCGTCGTCGTGGATCATGGTGTAGTTCAGCGCATCGATGCGCTTGAAATATTCCGCATTGAGCACGTGCTGGGCGCCGACGCGGCCGGTGGTCGCAGCGCCGAGATACGCTTCAAACAGCTGCATCACCGGGCCGATGATCGACAGGCTCGGAACGTTGATCTCCTTGCACTTGTTCTCGAGCCTGAAGACCAGATCCTTCTCCAGCAGCGTGAACAGCACGATTCCCGGCGCCTCCTCGATCTCGTCGAGCACGCGATCGAGCTGCTTCTGGCTGCGCACCAGTGGATAGACGTGCTCGACCGGCGTCACGTTGGCGTATTGAGCCGCGACCGCGCGCGCCACGGTGATGAGTGTTTCACCGGTGGAGTCGGAGACCAGGTGCAGATGGAAATAGTTGTTCGAGGTCGGCACAAAAACTCTTTGGATTTTGGCGGGGCAGTTTGTGGATTTCTGTGGAGCTTAACCTCTCGGAAAGAGATGCGCGACACCAGGGACGGGACAACGGCCAATTTTCTTCACACCGCTGCCCGCCAGAACAAGTTTGCCGGCCGGCCGGCGCGGAAACGGGATTGCGCGGACAAGCCTCTTGATAAGCTGCCGACAGGCCGGCGCAAGCCCCTGAGACCGGGTCACTTATTCCGACCGGCCAGACCGGCGCAGGAGATGTTGATGGATGTGAACAAGCGCGCGTGAAGTGGCGGACGG